>CAWGKW010000001.1:0-1278309 GCA_963823275.1 uncultured Solirubrobacterales bacterium
ACTGGGCGTTCGGCCTGCCACTGCACACGATCAGCGATCGACTCCCCGGCGATACGCCACTTGATCTTGCTGACGAGGCCTGCCGCGTTGCGGCACTGAGCGCCGACCCCGAGAGCGCCGGCGAAGCGCTGTTCTTCCGGACCTGGGGTCTCCTGGGAAGCCCTGATGCCGAATCCCAGCTGCAAGCCGCAAGACAGGCCACCGAGATGGACATTGCGGTCTTCGGTGGCGGCAGGGTCGTCGGAGGACTCGCGCTAGCCAGGCTCGGACACCTTGACGACCTTTGCGATTGGACCGATCAGGCCCTGCTGGCAGCCGAGCGCAGTGGTGATCGTTTGCTGCTGGCCAATGCCCACGGCCAGCAGGCCCTCGAAGCCCTCGCCCGCGGTCGATTCGAGGATGCTCACCGCGCCATCGAGGAAACCATACGACTAGCCCCCGAGGAACCGTCAGTATTGATGGGTGGTGCCGTGTTCGCGGTTGCCCAGCTGCTCGCCTCCAGCCAAGCGAACGCCGCGCGCCCGATTGCGGAGCAGCTCGACTCCACCCCGCTGTACGACTGCTCCCACCTTCTCGGCGCGGTCGCCGCAGCACAAGGCGACACCGACACCGCGCGCGCGGTCCTCGACGCATGGCACGCGTCTGACCGCCCGCTGATCGCAGACTTCATGCACTCCGCGCGGCTCTGGGGCTATGCGGAATGCGCGCACGCTACCGACGACAAGGACGCCGCCCGTTGCCTCTACGAGGAGCTCGTTCCCTACGACGGCCAGCTGCTCCTGTGGGCATGGGTCTTCGCCCCCTCGAGTGCAGCCTTCACGCTCGGGCTGCTCGCCGAGACGCTCGGCGAACGGGAGCGCGCCCTCGCGCATTACGGCGACGCGCTGGCCTTCGAGGAAGGGATCGGCGCGACTGCACTCGCCGAACGGACGCGCGAAGCTCGCGCGCGGGTCAGCTGACCGCCGCCCCCGCTGTTCGTGTGAGGGCGGACCTGCACTCGAACCAGTGACCCCCTGCTCGTAAGGGATTGCTGCTATGGAGCTAGCCGGGCTCGAACCGGCGACCTCCTGGGTGCGATGCGGGGAGGCTTTGGGGCGTCTGAGGCCGAGAATTCAGCTCTAGCAAGCGGTTCGCGGTCAGGCCGCTCACCTGATGATCCAACACGGATACCCGCCGATTACTCGGGATTGGGTTGGATTTGGGTACCAGAAACGGGGTTGGTGCCCAATGGCCCGATGTCCTGATCCTTGGTCAGCACCGCCGAGACCCCATCGACGACAGGTTCGAGTTCGTCTCCGAACGTACATCGACGCCCGTCGATGCGGAGCATGAAGACCTGGGCGACAACGACGCGGTGAGACTAGTGGGACAACCTCGATAGCGTGCAGTCCCAAGTCCGGCCCCCCGGTGCCGAGCGGGTTGAGATCAGGTCGACGTGGGGTGACGTTCAGGGGCTCGCCCCACATAGGATCGGCGCATGCTCTTCGAGCTTTCCACCCCCGTCCTCGTCCTGGTCATTCTCGTCGTCGTCCTCGGGGCGACGGCGCTCGGCGCGTTCCTCGGGAGTCGCGCCCGGCACCTGTCCGAGCGTCAAGGGGAGTCGTTCAGCGTCCTCCAGGGCGCGATGCTCGGCGTCGTCGGGCTGATCCTCGCGTTCGGACTGTCCCTGGCACTCTCCCGGTACGAGGATCGGCGCGCGGCAATCGTCACCGAGGCCAATGCAATCGGGACCACGTTCTTGCGGGCACAGACGCTGGCCGAGCCGGAGCGGACCCGGTCCCTGGAACTGCTGATCGATTACGCCGAGAGTGCCGTTCGACTGTCGGAGTACGTGCCCGGCAGCGACGAGGAAAACCGTGTTGCTGCAGGAGAGAGCGAACTGCAGCGGCGTCTCTGGGCGTTGGGTGGTGCAGCTATTGACGATGAGCCGACGGCATCGGCGCCACGGCTGTACGTCGAGACCCTGAACGAGATGATCGACGCCCAGACGGTTCGCGTAGCGGCGTTGAACAATCAGGTTCCGACCGCGGTCCTGCTCCTCGAGATCCTCGGCGCGGCGCTCGCGCTCGGTCTGCTGGCGGCCTATCTCGCCCTGCTTGGCAGGGGCGTCGGTGTCGTCTACCTCGCTTCGCTGCTCGTCGGGTTGCTGCTGATCGTGACGACCGACCTCGATCGGCCGACCCGCGGGTTGATCACGATTCCCGACACCGTCATGACTGATCAACTCGCATCGATGCAGCCACCGCCGGCCGCCGCGGGGCCTGGGAACGTGGGGCCTGGCGCCGGGTAGAGCTCGCCCGCGTCCCCTCCGTAGCGGCGGATCAGGCTTCACGGTTTCGCCGCTTACGTCCCAGGCGGGCGGTCAAGAGTTAGTCGATAGAGGCGATCGACGTGGACAGTGATCACCAGCCGCTTATCGTCCACCATGCGCTGGAAGAACGCCTCCTCGTCCTGCGGTCCCGTCAGAGCCGAATGAAGCTCGCGCAACTCACGGCCGGCGTCGTCACCCGGAGTGGTCGAGAGACCGCCGACAGCTTCGCAGTCCCCTCCGCCACCGCGTAGGACCAGAAATGGGTCCCGGCGACGTAGGGCGCCGCATTCGGGTTGCGTCTGAGGTTACGAGCCTTTAGGCGCGTTTCCGTCGTCGTGATCTTCGCCGTGCGCTGATCACCGTCCCAGAGGTAGAGCACGTTGGACAGTTGTGGATGGCCCGAGCGCTTCATCGTCGCCAGCACGCCGTGCTCGGCTCGCTGCAATGACCTCGGTCAGTGCTTCGTCACCGTTCATTGGTTAACGCAGCCTAGCCAGGCGAACGCGGCGGCACCGTCTCAGCGCTCGGGGGGACGACGACAGTCCTTGCCCTCCACCTGGACGACTCGAAGGGCCAAGTAGGGCCGGAGCTCGAGGTGGCTCGCGGAAACGGGCACCATTGGGCACCAGAAGTTCTCGCACTCCACCCCGGCTGGAGCGGTGCTAGGCCCGAAACACCTCACCTTGCAGGCCTTCCTCGAGTGGAGCTAGCCGGACTCGAACCGGCGACCTCCTGGGTGCGATCCAGGCGCTCTTCCAGCTGAGCTATAGCCCCAAGTGCGGTGTCGCTCCGCAGAAGTGAGGATACTTGCCGGTATCGCGGTTCGCAGGGGAACCGGGTGGCCCGGCGAAGCAAGGCGACGTTCAGTCTTTCGCACGCCCTGCCGGAGGGCGCTGCATCTGCAACCCTTCAGGTTCATGGGAATCCTCGACGACGCGATCCGCCAGCATCTTGAACTGAAGCGCCAGCATGGGGCGCCGATCACGGACCTCGATCGGCTCGAACAGGAAGCGTTCGGCCCGGCGACCAGGCCCGGTGATCCTGAGTTCGAGACCGGCGAGGAGCCGGTACCGTCCGCCGGCTCCGAGGAGCCGGCAACCGCCGAGCCGAGTGAGGGGGATTCCGACGACTGGCTGGCCGCTGAGGCTCCGACGACCATGGCTCCCGAGGCGGAAGCCACCGCGGCCGTCGAGCCCGAGTCGGTGGAGCAGCCCATCCCCGAGGCTCCCGAGGGAGCGATCTTCGACGTCGAAGACGTGGATCTGGGCGAGATCGACCTCGGCGACGGGACCACGCCCGCCGAGCAGGCGCGGATGGAGCACTCCGAACTCGAGGACACCGTCGACCATCCCGCTCCCGAGGTCGCGTCACTTTCCGAGGAACTCGAGGCGGCCGCCCCGAGTCCGGCCGACGAGCAGGACTCGGCCGAGCTGGAGACCCTGGCCGTGTCGCCGGTCGAGGAGCCGGAGCCCGGTGATCCGGAGGTGCCCGGATCGGTCGAGGAGCCGGAGTCGATCGAGTTCGATCAGCTGCCGGGTGAGACGGTTGAGCCCGCCGCGACCGCCGGCGATGCAGGGGCAGAAGACGATGAGAGCGACGAGGACCTGCTCGAGGAGACCCCGGACTTCCTCAAGGACGCGCCCGACGGGGAGGACCTCTGGTTCGAGCAGGAGGGCAAGGGCCCCAAGGACTTCGACTTCGACGACTGACGCTCCCGGGGCCCGGGACTCGTCAGTTTCTAGCTGAAGTAGCCCCTCGTGCGGCTGGCGCCAACGACCCGCTCGATGCCGATCTCGAAGGCCGCGTCGCGGAGGGACTTCTTGCTGTGCTCGGCGCGTTCGGAAACCTCGCTGAATGTGCGGCGCATGATTCCGCGGAGCATGTCGTTGACCGCCTCCTCCTCCCAGCGGAAGTGCTGAAGGTTCTGGACCCACTCGAAATAGGAGGCGACGACGCCGCCCGCGTTCGCCATCAGGTCCGGCACGACGTAGACGTCGTTGTCGATCAGGATCTCGTCGGCGGCGAACGAGGTCGGGCTGTTGGCCCCCTCGATCAGCAGCTTGCACTTGAGCAGGCCGGCGTTGTCCTCGTGGACCATCCCCCCGAGTGCCGCCGGGAAGAAGACGTCACAGGGGATCTCGAAGAAGTCGCCGGCGGCGATCGCCTCGGCGCCCGGGTACTCGGCCAGCTTGTTGCCGTCAGTGTGGACGTGGGTCGTGAGCGCCTCGGCGTCGATGCCCGCGTCGTTACGGATCGCGCCGAATGCGTCCGCGACCCCGACCAGCTTTGCGCCCTCCTCCTGCATGATCCGCGCGATCCAGGAGCCGACGTTGCCGAAGCCCTGCACCGTGAAGGTGGTCTCATTCGGGTCCATCCCGAGCTTGGAGGCGGCCTCCTCGAACATCACGACGCAGCCACGGCCGGTCGCGGCCTCACGGCCATAGGAGCCCTCGAGGGAGATCGGCTTGCCGGTCACGCATGCTGGTGTGTGGCCGTTGAGCTTGCCGTACTCGTCCATCATCCAGGCCATCGTCTGGGCGTTCGTGCCGACGTCGGGGGCGGGGATGTCGCGGTTGGGGCCGAGGATCTTGCTGATCTTGTCCATCAGTGAGCGGGCCACGTGCTGGAGCTCGCCCTCGGTCAGCTCGTTCGGGTCAACGTTGACGCCCCCCTTGGCGCCGCCGAAGGGGACGCCCGCCACCGCGGTCTTCCAGGTCATCATCGACGCTAGCGCGCGAACCTCGTTGTTATCGACCTCGGGGTGGAAGCGGATGCCCCCCTTGTACGGTCCGCGAGCTCCGTTGTGCTGGATCCGGAACCCGTGGAAGACCCGCATCGTGCCGTCCGCCACCTTGATCGGAATCTGCACCGATACCTCTCGGTACGGTTCCCAGAAGATCTGGCGGGCGTCCTCCTGAAGACCGAGGCTGTCCCAGGCCTTGTCGAAGTGGTGGCGGACCACATCGAGGTCGGAGACGTGGGCGCGCCGCGCCCTCGGATCGGGTGCGGGCTCCTTCAGCGTTTCGGTGGCCATCGACTCTCCTCCCGGTTGACGATCGACCTTCCGGGCATCCTCGCACAGCGACGCGGTCAAAGTTGTTTCAGTTCGTCTCGGAATTGACACACCTTCATCGTGGATTGGGTGCGCTGGGGACCTAACCTTGGACTGGTGGCTGAGACGAAGCGCAAGGGGGATCTGGCCGAGCTCCGCGTGGCGAGCGATCTTCTGCAACAAGGCCATCGCGTCGCAATCCCGTTCGGCGAGGACTGGGACTACGACCTGGTGCTCTATCGTGACGGGAAGCTCGAGCGAGTGCAGGTGAAGTACGTGAAATCGAATGGGGAGGTTATGTGCGTGCGTTGCCGGTCCCACTCGCTGACCGGCGGACGGGTCCGCTCGGTCAAGCGTTACACGGCAGCGATGGTCGACTGGATTGCGGTGTACGACGAGACGGTCGATGCGTGCTTCTACATACCGAGTACCTTCCTGGGCGAAGGGCGTTCGATGATGAACCTGCGCCATGTGCCCACCCGCAATGGCCAGCGGGTCGGCATCCATATGGCCAGCGAGTTCGCCGATCTTGATGGAGCCAGTCGGATTCGAACCGACGACCTTTCGGATGCAAACCGAACGCTCTAGCCAACTGAGCTATGGCCCCGCATCGAGAATTGTAGGAGTCGGCGGCTGTCTGGCACTGGATCCATCCCGTCGAGATGTCAGAAACCGGCTGCCGCCGGTTTCTGACACATCGGCGTCGATCTCTACGGGACGCTGATCAGCGAGTCGCAGCTTCCGTTCTGCTTGTCCTTGCCGGAGCCGCCGTCGCAGAGGTCGAAGCCGCTGCCGCCGTTGAAGAGGTCGTTCGCACCCTCGCCGTACATCTTGTCGTCGCCGGAGCTGCCGTTGACGGCGTCGTCGCCGGGACCGCCGTGGAGCTCGTCGTCGCCGGGACCGCCGACCACCCGCGGCGGGTTGGCGAACCCGCCGAGGGCGATGCCGCGGCTGAAGTCGTCGCCGCCCTCACCGTAGAGCTCGTCGTCGCCGTCGGAGCCGAGCAGCAGATCCTCGCCGGGCCCGGCGCAGACGAGGTCGTTGCCACCGCCACCGTCGAGCTTGTCGTCGCCGCCTCCGAGGTTGACGACATCTCGCTTGTTGGTGCCGTAGACGGCATCCTTGCCGTTGCTGATCCGGTCGCCCTTGTTGTTCTTGGTGATCGTCACCGGGACTCCCTGGCAGGTATCCAGGTTGGCGGCGGGAGCAATTGCCGGCGAGGCCAGAGCCGCCGCCAGTGCAGCCAGTCCGATGGTCATTGCTACGCGCCTCATGGGTTCATCCGATCTTCAAGGGCTGCCCAGGAGAGTACTCCGGCAACTCATTGCTCGGGAGGGTTACGGATCACACCGACCAGCGCCAGCACGACCGCGACGCAGATGAACAGCGACAGCCCAGCGACAAGGATCGTCGCGACGTTGAGGGTGGCGCTCGAGAGCGCCGCGACCGTGAGCGCGCCGAAGACGATCAAGAAGAAGACGACGCCGACGATGATCGACGTGGGGCGCTTGCCTTCCATGCCTAACGCAGACCCAGCTCTCCGACGGCGCCGGGAGCGGGTGGTGGATCGACTGAGCTCTTCAGGCCGCGGCCACGGGCGAAGAGCCGCACCGTCGCCGCGCCGAAGATGAACCCGCCGACGTGCGCGAGGTAGGCCGTGCCGCCGCTGGCGATGTCGGTCGAGGCCAGGTTGCCGACCCCCGGGATCAGCAGTAGCCCGAACCAGGCGACGATCAGGGCCAGCGCCGGAACCTCGAACAGCCCGCCGAAGAATGGGATCAGGCTGAGGCTCACCACCCGCCCGCGTGGGCGCAGCACCGCGTAGGCACCGAGCGCCCCCGCGACCGCGCCGGCGGCACCGATCACCGGTCCCGTGGCCACCGGGTCGAGAAACGACTGCGCGTACGCGCCCGCGTAGCCGGCCGAGAGGTAGAGGCCCAGGAAGCGAGCGCGACCGAGCATCGCCTCGACCGCCCCGCCGAAGATCCACAGAAACAGCATGGTGATGGCGACGTGGAGCGCGTCGGCGTGGAGGAACATCGAGGTCAGCGGCGTCAGCCACCACGGCGGCTGGGTGAGGTTGTCGGGGACCTCGGTCCCGATGGTCCCGCCGGCCTCGACCAGCCCGTCCTGGCCGCAGACGATGCCCTCCGAGCCGATCCCGCACTCGCTTCCGGGGTGGGTGAGGCGGAAGGGGATCGCGCCGAACTCGATCGCCGCCTGATCGCGCTTGGAGACGTGCGCGGCCGCGAGCTCGGGGCTCGAGGAGTCGTTACCCGAGAGCGTCAGCTGCCAGCCCAGGACCAGCAGGTTGACGATGATCAGCAGGATCGTGACGCGCGGCAGCGCCCCAGTCGTCGCGTTGTCCTTGAGCGGGATCACGAGCCCATAGGTTGGCCCATTGCAGCGAAGGGTGCGTTAGGCAGCCCGGGCAGCGAGCGCCTCACGGGCGCTCTCGTCGGCGTGGTAGCTGGAGCGGACGAGCGGGCCCGCGGCCACCGACTCGAACCCGATCCTGCGCGCCTCGACGGCAAGTGCGTCGAACTCCGCGGGCTCCCAGTAGCGGACCACCGGAAGATGGCGCTCGGTGGGCCGCAGGTACTGGCCGACCGTCAGCACCTGGACCTTGTGCTCACGGAGGATGCCGAACGTCTCGACCATCTCATCAAAGCTCTCCCCGAGCCCGACCATCAGGCCCGACTTGGTGATCACGTCGGCGCCGCCCATCTCCTTGGCCAGCTTCAGCACCCGGGTGGAGCGCTCGAACTTCGAGCCGCGACGGGCCATCGGGTAGAGGCGGGGGACGACCTCGCAGTTGTGGTTGAAGACGTCAGGGCGCTCGGCGATCACCCTCGCCAGCGGCATCTCCTGGCCCCGGAAGTCCGGCGTCAGGACCTCCACCCTGCAGCCGGGCGCCTGCATCCGGATCGAGCGGATCACACCAACGAAGGCGCTCGCTCCGTAGTCGGGGAGGTCGTCTCGGTCCACCGAGGTGATGACGGCGTGCTTGAGGCCCATCTGAGCCACCGACCGCGCGACCCGAGCGGGCTCGAGCGGATCGTTCCAGGTCGGCTTGCCGGTATTGACGTTGCAGAACCCGCAGCGCCGGGTGCAGGTGTCGCCACCGATCATGAACGTGGCCGTGCCGCGCTCCCAGCACTCACCGATGTTCGGGCAGTTGGCCTCGGCGCAGACCGTGTGCAGGCCCTCGCTCTTGATCTGGGACTTGAGCTCGCGGTACTTCGGCCCGCCCGGTGCCGGCACCTTGAGCCAGGGCGGCTTGCGCTCCCGGAACGGCCGGCCCTCGACCTTCTCGACGGCGATACCACCCGGCCGAGCGCGGGAGCGGGTCTTGTGCTCGCGCTCGGGGGCTGCGACCGGTGGTGGCGTGCTCACGACGACAACGTTAGCGACCACCCCCGGGCGGTCCCTCTCCACGCTCAGGACGGGAGCGTCACCACCGAGAGCAGGTACTCGGCCTCGACCCGCATCTTGCCGTCGGATGCCTGGTTGGCCGCCGAGTAAAGGGCGGTCAGCTCCGCCCGCAGCGGCCCCCACCGCCCCGCCGGCTCGAGCGCCTGCTTGGCCATCACCGTGGGACCGAGTATCCGTTCGTTGCGATCCATCCACTCCTCGACGGAATCGTCCTCGAAGGCCACGTTCAGCGTTCGGTGCTCGACCCTCGCGCCCTCGAACAGTTCGCGGATCCTCTCCTCGGATCCCCAGAGGACGGGCGGCTGGAAGCCCTCGGGGGAGGCGGCATATTGGCGCCGATCAGTCCGAACATCCTGCCGTTGACGCCGGTGGGTGTCCACGCGCAGACCACGATTCGCCCGCCTGGGCGACAGACCCGCCGCAGCTCGTCGGCGGCCTTCTGCTGGTTGGGGGCGAACATCACCCCGAACACCGATGTGACCCGATCGAAGGAGTCGTCGGCGAACGGCAGGTCCTCGGCGTCGCCCTCGATCAGCTCGAGTTCGATGTCCGCAGCGCGAGCGCGTTCGGCCGCGATCCCGAGCAACTTCGGCGTCAGGTCGAGACCGGTGGCCGAAGCCCCCCGGCCCACCGCGGCAATCGCCGCGTTGCCGGTTCCCGTTGCGACGTCGAGAACCTCGTGGCCGCTCTCGACGCCGGCATGGTCGACCGCTGCGATCGCGGCGCCCTCGATCATCTCCGCGATCGTGGCGTAGTCGCCGATCGTCCACATCTCGCGCTGACGTTGTTTGATCACGTCGAGTCCGGTCATCGCACTCTCCTCGCTGGTCGCTGCCGCCGTGGCCCGCATCGGCAGCCTACTCCGGAGGCCCGGCGCAGTCGAGCAGCCCGGAGGGCTGCGAGTCGCGCGGTTGTCTCGCTCAGCGGGCGGTGAGCCTGACGGGCAGCCCCCCGTGGGGCGAGAGCGTCGGCGCCTGGTTGATCTTCAGCTCGTAGTTGGCCGGAAGCTCGAAGCGGAATCGACGAATCAGCGCCGCCGCGATCGCGTGCACCTCGGTGTAGCCGAACCGTTTGCCGATGCAGACCCGCGGTCCCATCCCGAACGGGACGTAGGCACCCCGCGGCCACTTCGCCCGCCTCTCGGGCTCGAAGCGGGTGGGGTCGAAGCGGTTGGGATCCTCGAAGACCTCCGGCAGCCGGTGGCTGACCCAGGAGCTGTAGGAGACGAGCACGCCGGCCGGCACCCGAGTTCCCTTGAACTCGAAGTCGCGGACCGCCCTGCGCGGACCGATCCAGGCGGGCGGGTAGAGCCGCAGCGTCTCGTCGACAGCCTGCGTCAGCAGCGGCAGCCCGCCGAACAACTCTTCGGCATTCGGCGCGCGATCCCCGCAGACCTCGCGCAGCTCGGCGGCGAGCCGGTCCGCCCATTCCGGGCTGCGCGCGAGCTCGTAGATCAGGAAGCTGACCGTCGACGTCGTCGTGTCGTGACCGGCGAAGAGCAGGGTCAGGACGTGGTCGAGCACCTGAGCGTCGGTCAGGGCGTGACCCTCGTCGTCGGTGGAGGCGATCAGCGAGCCGAGCATGTCCGCGCCGTCCTCACCCCGCTCGCGGCGGCGAGAGATCTCGGCACCGACCAGGGATTCGAGCGCCGCGCGGTCGGTCCGCAGCTTCGCCAGCGGCGTCCCGGGCCCGAGGAGCAGCTGCATCGGGTACTCCCGAGCGTGGAAGCTGAGCCCTCGTTCGAAGTGCGCGGCGATCTCGTTCGCGCGGCCGGAGTCGGGGTCGAACCCGAACAGCGCCCTCATCGCGATCCGCATCGCCAGATCGCGCGCCCACCCGTAGAGGTCGGTCGTGGCGTTGATCGGGAGCGCGTCGCACGCGGCCGCTGCCTCGGCGCTCATCACGTCGGTTGCCGAGACGACCCGGTCGCGATGGAAGGCGGGCATGATGATCGCCCTGGAGGCGTCGTGGTAATCGCCGTCGGTGGTCAGCAACCCGTCGCCGAGCAGCGTCAGCAGGTCTCCCATCCGTCCATGGCGCCAGGCGAAGTTCTCGCGGCCGGAGACGAGCATGAAGTGGTTGGCGGCCGGGCCGATCATCAGCAGGTAGTAGCCGAACAGGACGCGTATTCCGAACATCGGCCCATAGCGCTGGTAGGACTCCAGCAGCAGGTTGAGGGGGTCTCGGCGGAAGCGCCAGGTGTTGCGGAGGCTGAACTGCTTCTCGCCCCCGGGAAACGGGCCCCGGCGTTTGGCGATCTGCTCGTCGCGGATGTCGGTCCAAAGCGCCAGGGCCCCGGGAAAGTTGGGCCTTGGGCCGGGGTCGTCGATCCGGGTTGGTGCTGGAGCGTCACTCACGGTGATCGATGAACCACCCTCAGACCGCATAGCGGAGGATCGCCGCGACCGATCGGCCGCCGGGAACCTCGTCGCCGCGCACCGCGACGACGCGACCACCCGCGAGCAGAACACGACGGGCGATCTCGTCGAGAAGCCCGTACTCGCCCGCCTCGCCGTCGCCGATCGCGACGACTCCAGTCTCCGGATCGATCATGCCGGGCAGGTGCTCCTCGATGTCAACGATCACCGTGTCGACCGCCCCGAAGGTTGCCGCTCTCGCCACGTCGCCGACATCGGTGACACCACGTCCCTGGGATGTTCTGGTCTCGAACAGCTCCCTGAGCTCGACGAGCTCGGCGGCATAGAGGCCATCAAGAACGCCCCGTGCCTCCGCCGCCAGATCCGCGTCCGAGATCGTCTCAGGGTTTCCTCTGAGGCCTTCGGCGGCGAGATGCGGGTAGGTGTTGACCGACCGGTAGATCCCGTCCAGCGGTTGGGTGGCCGCCAGGATCAGCGGCAGATGGAGTCCGGCGAGCACCGAACGCAGGGAGCTGTCGATCTTCCTCGCGTACTGGCGCATCCGCAGCTTCTGGCCCTCCGAGCCGTGGATCGCCCCCCGCGGACGGCGATCCCCGAGCGCGGCCTTCGCGTCCGCGCTGGTGGCGTCGGTCGGCATGCCCGGCACCGCGACCTCCTGGGGGTCCGCGTCCGCCGAGATCCCGAGCAGTCGGACCGAGCCCTGCGCCAGTGCGAGCACGAAAGCCGCCTGAGGGAAGGTGATCGCTCGAAGGAGCGGCTTGACGTAGAAGCGATCGCCGACGGAGGTCGATGCCTCCAGATCATTCGGAAGCCTGAACGTCCTGACTCCATTCGGGGTCGCGAAGACGGCCAGGCTGCTCGCCTGGTAGGTCCAGAAACCGTCATCGTCATGGAGGTCCTCGAGCGGCCCCTGGATCGAGGCGACGTCATCGCCGGACGCCCCTTCAGCGTTCAACTCGCCTACGGCCTCGGAGATCGAGTTCTTGAAGGCGATCCGATCGGCCTGCGCGTCCCGGGTCACCGGTGTCGTCGGAAGGTAGATCGAGACGCATGCCGGTCGCTGGACCCTCAACAGATCCTCAACCTCGGCCCGGGTGGGAACGTCCGTATGCAGCGACATCGATCTCCTCGGTGAATGGATGGGCGGGGGGTGATCCTATGTGGTGGGCGCGGACGTCCGGGCGATCGCCTCCAGGAACCGTCCGATCCCCTCGGCGACGCCCGCGGTCCGCTCCGAGGGCCAGAGGTCAAAGGCGTGCTCGGCGGCGGGCAGCTCGATATAGCGAACCGGGTTTCGGGCCACGGCGCGAAGCCGTTCGACGAAGTCCCGGGCGTCGGCGACCGGCACGAGCGTGTCCCGCTCGCCGTGAATCACCAGAAACGGTGGCGCCTCGGCGTGAACGCGGAAGCTCGGAGAGGCGGCCCGGAACGGCTCGGGGTCGTCCGCGAAACGCCGTTTGAAGACGACGGTCTCGAGCACCCACTCGCGCATCCCCTCGTAGTAGAACCCGTTGGAGTTGGTCAGGTCATAGACGCCGTAGAACGGCACGACGGCGGCGAGCGAGGTGTCGGATCCCTCGAAGCCGGGCTGGTATTCGGGCGCGTTCTCGGTCAGCCCGGCCAGCGCGGTCAGGTGTCCGCCGGCCGAGCCGCCGGTGATGCAGATCATCTCGGGGTCGACTCCGAGCTCGGCTGCGTTATCGCGGACCCAGGCGATCGCCCGCTTCACGTCGACGATCTGGTCGGGGAACGTTGCCTCCGGGCTGAGTCGGTAATCGATGTTGAAACCGACCCAGCCAACCTGTGCGAGGTGGTTGAGCAGAGGGATCCCCTGTTCGTAGCGGGAGCCGGCGAGCCAGCCGCCGCCGTGAACCTGGATCACGGCGGGGCGGCGCGGGCCACCGTCGACATCGGGGCGATAGACGTCGAGTCGCAGCCGCTCGCCGTCGATCTCGGCGAAGACGAGACCGCGCTCGCGGCGGACCCCCCCGGCGACGAACATCAGCGGCGGGACGACAAGGTGACTGCGGGGGACGCGAGGAGCGTCCGATGCGGTCGGCTCCAGGCCGGCGAGCGCCGCATCGATCCGGACGACGCTGCGGTGGGCGAGCCAGGCGTTGCGCAGCTCCCAGAGGACGGCCGCGCCGGATGCGACCCGCAGAAACCCCGAGATCCTCCCCGGGATCCGCAAAAGCCCAAGCAGCCCGTAGGTGAAGACCCCGGCCACCGCGAGCTGGGGCGCCGACTCCCGCAGCACGGTCGCCGTCCACCAGCGCCCGACCCGAAACAGCAGCTTCGGCGGAGCGGCCGGCCTGATCTGCACCAGCCGAGCCTGCTCCTTCAGGGTCGACCGGATGAAGCCCGGGGGGCGGGGGTTGGTGGGATCGGACACTCCGCAACAATCTCAGAGATGAAACACGGCAAGCGCACAGCCGATCCCTACCGGGACACCGACGTCATTGACGAGCGCGCCCCACGCACCAATCAATCCGTCGTCTTCGCCCTGGCTCTGATCGGCGTGATCTTCGGCTGGCCCCTCGCATGGGCGCTGATGGCGCTGCAACTGCTGGTGGGGCTGGTGCTGGGAAGGCGCTTCTGCCTACCCTGCCTTGCCTACTTCGAGCTGATCCAACCGCGTTTCGGCGAGGGCCGCCTCGAGGACTCGCGTCCGCCGCGGCTCGCCAATCAGATGGGCTTCGCCTTCCTGACCGCCGCCTCGCTGAGCTGGTGGATGGGGGCGGAGGCGCTCGGGACGGCTCTGGCACTGCTGGTCGCCGCGCTCGCGTTGCTCGCCGTGACCACCGGGTTCTGCACGGGCTGCGAGCTCTACAAGCTGAACGCCCGACTGCGTGGGATATCTCCGCGCCACCACGACCGGATTGATCCGGCGGACCTCGCGGGCTTCTCCTCCGCCGAACGCTCGGTGGTCCAATTCACCCATCCGATCTGCGCGGAGTGCGTTGAATGGGACGAGCGGCTGACTGCCGATCCCGATACGCCGCGGGTGCGGATCGACGTGCGCGAGGACGCCGGGCTGGCCCACAAGTACGGCATCGCAGTCGTGCCGACGATCTTCGTCGTCGACCGCGATGGTGCCGTCCTCGAGCGGCTGGTCTGAACCGGCCGACCCCGGCTCAGTCCGCCCGGCGAAGCATCTCATCAAGGCGCGCGACACGAGGGTCCTCGGATCCGGCCAACGATACGAGTCGCGCGCGAACCGAGTCGACGTCGAGGGTTTCGGCGGCGATCATCGCCTCGATGTCGGCCCAATCCCTCGTGCGGTCGAACATTGCCTTGAAGACAGCTAGCTCGACCGGGCCCAGAACCGGGATCTCGATCCCTTCGAAGGGAACCACGCGGCGATGCTTCGCAGCTTCGGAGTGCAGTGGGACGTAGTCGAAGAACAGGTCGATCGGTGTCCCCTCCCACCAGAGGCGAACCTGGCCGTCGCGACCGATCGTAGCGACGTCCTTTGCCGTGTAGGGGATCCCTTCGGGCAGCGCCTTCAACGCCCGCTCGCAGCGCTCGGCGGGGATGAAGACGTTGACGTCGATGTCGCTCGTGCCCCGCGGGTCGAGTGTCCAATAGGCGAGGGCAATGGCTCCTCCGAAGGCGTGCTCGAACCCGGCGGCGGCGAGCTCTCGGTGAATCGCCACGAGCTTCTCCGGCAGGGTCACGACGGCTTCCCTCCGGGAGCCGGGAGCCTGGGGTAACCGATCTCGGGGCGGTGAGCGGTCGGCAGCGCCGCGGCCAGGGTGATCACGTCGACCAGGGTGGCCGCGGCCCTCTTGTGCTCAGCGGGTCCGGGGGTCACGACCGCACGCCGCGCCGGTGCCGCGGTCAGCCGGTATCCGGCGGCGGCGAGGATCCGGGCGAGAGTCGACGCGGCCGGCACCTTGCGGCCACGCTCGTAGGCGGAGAGCGTGGCCTGAGAGGTGGCGCTGCGCTGCGCCAACTGCGCCTGCGTCAGGCCGGCGCTCAGTCGAGCGTTTCGGAGCATCTGGCTTGTTGAGGCGATTCCCACCCCCTAACCATATCTGGTTGAATATGCTCTCTACAACCCGTAGGTCTTCGCGACGATCTCCCGCTGGATCTCGTTGGTGCCGCCGTAGATCGACATCACCAGCGTCGCGCGGACGTGGCGCTCCATGTCGTACTCGGAGGCGTAGCCGTAGCCACCCATCATCTGCATCCCCTCGAGCGAGACGTGCTTTGCGACCTCGGTGGCCTTCAGTTTCGCCATCGAGGCCTCGCGGGGGAGCATCTGGTTGGGGTCGGCGTCGACCTTCGCGGCCACGTCGTAGACGAGCAGCCGGGTGCACTCGAGCTCGGTCGCGAGGTCGGCGATCCGGTGCTTGAGCGCCTGGAACGAGCCGATCGGGCGGCCGAACTGCTCGCGCTCCTTGACGTAGTCGAGCAGGTCGTCGAACGCCCGCTGCCCGATCCCCAGTGCCGTGGCGGCGAGGATCAGCCGCTCGACGTTGAGGCCGGCCATCAGCTGCATCCAGCCGTTGCCGGGTTCGCCGATCAACCGCTCCTCGCCGACGTGGCAATCGGTCAGGAAGACGTCGTTGACCTCCTTGCCGCCCATCGTCTGGATGCTGCGGATCTCGATTCCCTCCGCGTCGGTTGGGACCGAGAACATCGAGAGCCCCTCGTGCTTTGAGCCCGAGCTGTCGGAGCGGGCGATGACCAGGATGTGGTCGGCGAGATGGGCGGCGCTGATCCAGGTCTTCTGCCCGTTCAGGACGTATCCGCCGTTGCTCTTCTCCGCCTTGCACTTGAGCGCTCCGACGTCGGATCCGGCTCCGGGCTCGGACATCGCGATCGCCTCCACCCGGCCCCTGCAGATGCCGCTGAGGATCTCCTGCTTCTGTTCCTCGCTGCCGAAGCGCTCGTAGGCGCCGGCGACGATCAGACTGACTCCGTAGCCGGCGATCGGGACCAGGCCGCGCATCGTCTCCTCGAGGAAGATGCAGGCGTCGACCATGCCGGCGCCCGCGCCGCCGTACTCCTCCTCCACGGAGACGCCCAGCCAGCCGAGCTCGCCGAGCTTCTCGTAGATCTCCTGGTTGTGGAGCTCTTCGTAGTTATTGGAGAGCCGCTCGCGCTGCTCGGCCGTCCCGCACTCACGCTGGGCGAAATCGCGGATCGCCGCCTGGAAGTTGCGCTGTTCGTCGGTCAGCCCGGTGAGGGGGCTCGCTGTGATCGTGCTCATCTCTGTTCGTTCCTTTCGCTCAGGCCTTGACGGCGGGCTTGCGGGCGGGCTTGTAGACGGAGACGACAGCTGCGCCGCCGAGTCCGATGTTGTGCTGGAGCGCCACCTCAGCACCTTCGACCTGGCGCTTGTCGGCGGTGCCGCGCAGCTGCCAGGTGAGCTCGCTGCACTGGGCGAGCCCCGTCGCGCCGAGCGGGTGGCCCTTGCTGATCAGCCCGCCGGAGGGATTGACCACGGGGCCGGAGCCGCCGTAGGTCGTGGCCTCGGCCTCGACCAGCTCGTGGCCGTGGCCCTCCTCGGCGAAGCCGAGAGCCTCGTAGGTGATCAGCTCGTTGGCGCTGAAGCAGTCGTGGAGCTCGCAGACGTCGACATCCTCGGCGCTGATCCCCGCCTCCTCGTAGGCCTGACGCGCGGCCTCCTTCGACATGTCGGAGCCGACGATCGTCATGCAGTCGGCGCTCTCGTCGAACGTCGAGGACATGTCGGTGACCATCGACTGACCGGCGATCTCGATCGCCTGGTCCCAGAGGTCATGCTCGTCGACGTACTTCTCGGAGGCGACGATGACCGCCGCGGCCCCGTCGGAGGTCGGCGAGCACTGCAGCTTCGTGAGTGGCTCATGGATCATCCGCGCGTCCTTGATCTCGTCCAGCGTGTACTCGTCCTGGAACTGGGCGTAGGGGTTGTTGACGGAGTGCTTGTGGTTCTTCCAGCCGATCCACGCGTAGTGCTCGGGCTTGGAGCCGTACTTGTCCATGTGATCGCGGGCGGCGTTGCCGAACATCTGCGGCGCGAACGGGGACTCCTCGGGGTCGCGGACCTCGAACATGCGCCCGATGTGCTTGTCGAGCGCGGGGGTGCGGTCGGTGTACTTCATCCCGAGCGAGCCCTTCTCCATCTTCTCGAAGCCGACCGCGAGCGCGCAATCGACGAGGCCGCCCTGAACGGCGCGACGGGCGAGGTAGAGAGCGGATGAGCCGGTCGAGCAGTTGTTGTTGACGTTCACGATCGGGATCCCGGTCAGGCCGAGCCCGTAGATCGCCCGCTGCCCGTAGGTCGAGTCGCCGTAGCAGTAGCCGGCGTAGGCCTCCTCGACGTCGGTGTAGGGAATGCCGGCGTCGGCGAACGCCTTCTCGCCGGCCTCCTTGGCCCAGTCCGGGTAGTCGCCCTCCTTGCTGCCGGGCTTGTCGAACTTGGTCATGCCGACGCCGATCACGTAGGTCTTGCTCATGCTCGTGGTCTCCTTGGTCTCGTTGGTCAGTCTTCAGATGAACTCGGGATCGCCTCGTAGGCGCTCCCGACAAGTTGCGGAAGGGCGGCCTTCAGGAACGCCGCCACCTGTTCGCGGCTCCAGCGGTCCCGCTCCAGCCACTCGCGAGTGGCCGCCTCCGCCATGCCGCCGTAGGCGCGAAGCACCGCGTGGAGCTCGGGCGGAGCCTCGGCGGCCGGTCCAAGGCCGAGGACCTGGATCAGGCGGGTGGTCGCCTCCTCGCGGGCGTCGTCGAGGACCGCCTCGATCTCGGGATCGCGGCCAAGGCCCTCGGCGCCCACCGCGGCAAGCCAGGCCTCGCGGTTGCGCTCGACCATCTCCAGCCAGCGGTCGATCGACTCGTCAAGCCGTGCCTGAGGAGTCGCTCCGTCGACGTACTCGGGGACCGGCTGGGAGCGGAAGCGCATCATCTCGCGAAGGACTTCGACATAGAGCTCGCGCTTGGTTCCGAAGTAGTGGTTGATGAGGCCGCGAGCGACCCCGGCCTCGGTGGCGATCTCGGTGGTCGAAACGGCGCTGTAGCCACGTTCGGAGAAAAGCGCGCGGGCCGCCGAGAGGATCTGGCGGCGGCGGTCGTCGGGCTCGATCCCGGCGGCCGCTGGGGCATGCTCGAGTGAGGCCATCGAACGGGATGATAGCGAAAGTTGGCAATCTGCCAGTTCGTCCTGGCGCCATGGAGCCCGTCTCGAAAGCGCCCCTCGTTCGGTTGACCGCTCGTCATTGGCGGAAAAGCACTGCATGTCGATGGAAATCCGCCAGTCAACCCATCCAGGCACCGTTCAACGCATTCCCTCGGAGTTATCTCTAGGGTCGCTGGCCCCGGTCGGAGAGGTGGATGGATGCGCGGAGCTAACTTTCGATGAGCACGGTTCGTGAGGCCACCTACGACCTGTTGAGGGCTCGGGGGATGACGACGATCTTCGGCAACCCGGGGTCGACGGAGCTCCCGATGCTCGCCGACTATCCCGGCGACTTCCGCTACGTCCTCGGCCTGCAGGAGGCGGTCGTGGTCGGAATGGCCGACGGCTACGCGCAGGCGTCCGGAAACGTCGGGCACGTCAACCTCCACACGGCACCCGGGGTGGGGAACGCGATGGGGGCGATCTTCAACGCCCAGGCCAACCACTCGCCGCTCCTGATCACCGCCGGCCAGCAGGTGCGCCCGGCGATCGGGATGCAGGCGAACCTGACCAACCGCGATGCAACGCGGATGCCGCACCCGCTGGTCAAGTGGTCCTATGAGCCCCCGCGCGCCGCGGACGTGCCGGCGGCCATCGGTAGAGCGATCCTCACCGCCTCACTGCCCCCCAAGGGCCCTGCCTTCGTCTCGATCCCGATGGACGACTGGACGGCGGAGGCGGATGCCGACGGGTCCGCGCAGGCGATCGCCCGGTCGGTCGACGGTCGCGCGGCCGGCGCCCCCGACCGGGTCGCCGACCTGGCGCGGAGAATCGCTGCGGCGTCGAGCCCGGTCCTCGTCGCCGGCCCTGACATCGATGCCTCGGGGGCATGGGACCTCGGGGTGAGGCTCGCGGAGTCCCAGCACCTTCCGGTCTGGTCGATTCCCGCGACCGGCGGGGGCCGGCTCGGGTTCCCCGAGGATCACGCCAATTTCATGGGCGTCCTGCCGCCCGCGATCGGCCCCCTCTCGGAGACGCTCGCCGGCCATGATCTGATCCTCGTCATCGGAGCCTCGGTCTTCGCCTACTACCCCTATATCCCGGGGAACCTGCTGCCGGAGGGGGCCGAGTTGGTCGTGATCACCTCCGATTCGGAGGAGGCGGCCCGCGCCCCGATGGGCGAGGCGATCGTCGCCGACGTGAAGCTCACCCTGGAGGCGCTCCTGGCCGAACTCGGCGACGCCGAGTCGTCCCGCCGAGCTCCGGAAGAGCGCGAGGGCCCGATGGATCCGGCCGGCCTCGGCCTCGAGCCCGGCTCGCCGATCAGCGGCACCGAGGCGATGGCCGCGCTCGGATCGGCGTTCCCCGATGACGGGATCATCGTCTTGGAGGCGCCGTCGGCGACGATGGCGCTGCGTAACCAGTTGCGCATCTCGCGGCCCGGGAGCTATTACTTCGGCGCCGGTGGCGGCCTCGGCTTCGGCCTCTCGGCCGCGGTCGGCGTGCAGATGGCCCAGCCCGACCGCCCGGTCGTCTGCGTCGTCGGCGAGGGCTCCGCGCAATACGCGATCACCGCGTTCTGGAGCGCGGTCGCCTACGACGTGCCGGTCACGTTCCTCGTTCTCCGCAACTCCGAGTACGCGATCCTCAAATGGTTCTCGCTCGCGGAGGGGGTCGAGGGCGCACCCGGGCTCGATCTGCCCGCCCTCGACGTCGCGGCGGTCGCCGCCGGATACGGGGTTCCCTCCCAGAAGGTCGAAGATGGTGCCGATCTGAGCTCCGCGCTGAAGGAGCAGATCGGTTCCGGCAAGCCGGGCCTGGTCGAGGTCGGGGTCGCTCCCGGCATGTGGCTGGCCTAGGCGAGCGGAGCGGGTGAAGTTCATGCCGTTGCTCGCCCCGAGGACCGCGCGAATCGCCCCCGAGCCACCGGCACCGCCGAGCGCCGATCGCGCCCCCGATCACGTCGCCGGCGGCACCCCTCCCGGGCTGGCGGGGGAGCTGCGCGCGATCGTCGGCTCCGAGGGCCTGCTCCCGCGCGCCACCGACCTGATCCGCTTCGCCTCCGACGCGAGCCCCTATCGACGGATTCCCACCGCGGTCGTACAGCCGCGAAACGTCGAGCAGGTCGCGGGGCTGATGGCGTTCGCCGGACGGAGCGGGATGCCGCTCGTCTTCCGCTCCGGCGGGACCAGCCTCAACGGCCAGTCGCAGACCGACGGCATCCTCGCCGACGTCCGCCGTCACTGGGGCGGGATCGAGGTCCTCGACGACGCCGGCCTTCGAGTCAGGGTGAAGCCGGGCAGCGTGCTCGGCGACGTCAACCGGGTTCTGGCGCCGTACGGTCGTCGCCTCGGCCCCGACCCGGCCTCGACGAACATCGCCACCGTCGGCGGCGTGATCGCAAACAACGCGGGCGGAATGCGCTGCGGCATCACCAGGGACTCCTATGAGACCGTCAGCGCGCTCTCGTTCGTCCTGCCGTCGGGCACGGCGATCGACACCGAGGCCCCGGACGCGGCGGCGCGGTTCGCCGCGGCGGAGCCGGAGTTGGCCGCCGGGCTGAGCGAGATCCGCGACGAGATCCGCTCCGACGGCGACCTGCGCGAGCGGATCGGGCGCAAGTTCCAGATCAAGAACACCATGGGCTACCGGCTCTGCGCGTTCCTCGACGCCGACGAGCCTCTGGAGATCCTCCGTCGCCTGATCGTGGGCTCCGAGGGCACCCTCGCGTTCATCGCCGCGGCGGTCTATGAGACCGTCCCACTGCCGGCGGTCACGACCTTGAGCTGGATCCACTTCGATTCGATCGCCGATGCCACCGCACCGGTCGGCGACCTCGTGGCGGCCGGTGCCTCCGCGGTCGAGCTCATGGTCGCCCCTGCTCTGATGGTCGCCGCCAACTCGATCCCCGGGACACCCGAGTACTGGAAGGAGCTTCCGCTGGAGTCGGCGGCGCTCCTCGTCGAGTTCGGGGCGACCGACTCCAACGGCCTCGATCGGGGCGAGGGGGCCACCGCCGAGGTCCTCGCGGGACTCGAGGGGAAGGCCTTCCGGGGTCCCGAGTTCGCTCGCGACCACGAGACCATCGAGCTCTACTGGCGGGTCCGGGAGGGCCTGCATGGGCTGGTCGGGCGCCTGCGGCCGCCGGGGACCGCGCTGATCGTCGAGGACGTCTGCGTCCCCCCGGCCCGGATCGCGGAGGCCGCCGAGGAGATCCGCGCGCTGCTCGCCGAACATGGCTTCCTCAGCGGCGTGGCGGGCCACGCCTCGGCCGGGAACCTCCACTTCATGCTGACCCCGGACTTCGCCAAGCCCGAGGACGTCGAGCGGTACGAGGCGTTCATGGGAAAGCTGGTGAGGCTCGTCCTCGACACCTACGACGGCTCGCTCAAGGCCGAGCACGGGACCGGCGTGAACATGGCCCCGTTCGTCGAGCGGGAGTGGGGCCGGACGGCCACCGAGCTGATGTGGAGGATCAAGCGGCTCGCCGACCCCAGGGGTGTCCTGGGGCCGGGGATCGTCCTCAACCGCGACCCCGACTGCCATCTGCAGGACCTGAAGACCACGCCGGCTATCGAGGAGGTCGCCAACGGTTGCGTGGAGTGCGGCTTCTGTGAGCCGGTCTGTCCGAGCCGCAATCTGACCGTGACCCCCCGCCAGCGGATCGTCCTGCGCCGGGAGATGGCTCGCCAGCCGGCCGGCTCGCCGCTGTTGGCGACGTTGCTGGAGGAGTTCGAGTACGACGGCCTTCAGACCTGCGCCGTCGACGGCACCTGCGCGACCACCTGCCCACTCGGGATCGACACCGGGGCGCTGGTCAAGGAGTTGCGCACCGCCGAGCACGGCGGCCGCGAAGAGGGGGCGGCGCTGCGGGTCGCGCAGCGCTGGGCCGATGTCGAGTCGGCATCACGCAGGGGTCTCGGCGCCGGTGCGGCGATATCCCGGGTGCTGGGAGACGCTCCGCTGGGCGCCGTCTCGGGCATCGCTCGCCGCGCGGTCAGCGCCGAGCTCGTGCCTGAGTGGGAGCCGCCGATGCCTCCTCCCGCACCGACCGCAATGCCGCCGACCGTTCGCGCCGGGGCCGCCGCCGTCTACCTGCCGGCCTGCGTCAACCGGATCTTCGGGCGCGATCCCGACGGCTATGAGGCCGACAACGACGTGCGCGCCCCGGGATCTCTGCCGGCGGCGCTGGTCGCCGTCTCGCTGCGTGCGGGCAAGCCGGTTTGGATCCCCACCGACGTGGCCGGAACGTGTTGTGGGACGCCCTGGGTCTCGAAGGGCTACCGGAGCGGTGCGGAGTGGATGGCGAACTCGACGGTCGAGGACCTGTGGCGCTGGTCGGAGGAGGGGAGGCTGCCGGTGATCATCGACGCCGCCTCGTGCACCCACGGACTGCTCGAATCATCGGGCCTGCTGAGTGAGGAGAACGCCACGCGCCACGCGGCGATCTCGATCCTCGATTCGGTCGCCTGGGCAGCTGGGCATCTGCTCGAGGGGCTGACGATCGACCAGCGGATCGGCACCGCGGTCATCCACCCGACCTGCTCAGCCACCCACCTCGGCCTCAACGCCGAGCTCGAGAGGCTGGCCGCGGCGCTCGCCGATGCCGTGGTCGTGCCCGCCGACGCGACCTGTTGCGGGTTCGCCGGCGATCGCGGATTCCTCCACCCTGAACTCAGCGCCTCCGCCACCGCGGCCGAGGCACGGGAGGTCGCCGACGCCGGGGGGGATGCTCACCTCTGCGCCAACCGGACCTGCGAGATCGGCCTCGCCCGGGCGACCGGTGAGACCTACGAATCATTCATCTTCCTGCTCGAGCGGCTGAGCCGATGATGCTCGACCGCATCCCCGACCCCCGGGAGCCGGTGCCGCCGATCGCCTGGCCGACGCTCGGCCTGCTCGTCGTCGCCGTCGGCCTCTGGGTCTCCTCTTCGGTCCTCTGGCTCGAGGGCCTCTGGCCCTGGTGGGTCACGGTCCCGCTCAACGCCGTCGCCTCCTACCTCGCCTTCACCGTCTCCCACGATGCGGCCCATCACGCGGCCTCGGCCGAGGGCCGCGCCAATCGGATCCTGGGCCGGATCGCCACGCCCCTGTTCGCCCCGCACGCCTCGTTTCCGACCTGGCGTTACGTCCACATGCAGCACCACCGCTTCACAAACGACACCGAGGGCGAGGACCCCGACCACTACACGATGGCGGGACCGGCCTGGCAGCGACTGCTGCGCTGGCTCACCGTCGACATCTACTATCTCGTCTTCTACGTGCCGCGACTCGGCGATCGGCCCCGCGGCGAGCAGCTCGAGTCGCTGTTGACGGCCGTGGCGCTGATCGCGGTCACGCTCGCGGCGATCCTGACCGGCAACCTGGTCGCGATCCTGGTGATCCTCTTCATCCCCTGCCGCCTGGCGATCCTGTACCTGGCCTGGGCCTTCGACTATCTGCCGCAC
This sequence comes from uncultured Solirubrobacterales bacterium, assembly GCA_963823275.1. Taxonomy (GTDB): domain Bacteria; phylum Actinomycetota; class Thermoleophilia; order Solirubrobacterales; family 70-9; genus RHKX01. The sequence goes on from CAWGKW010000001.1 coordinate 23,732, forward strand.
AACGGGCTGAGCGAGAAGCCGACCGGCGACAAGCTGAAGACGACCCGCAACCGGATCGGCCTCGAGTTCCTGCTGACCCCGGTGATGCTCTACCAGAACTATCACCTGGTCCACCACCTGCATCCGCTGATCCCCTTCTACCGCTACATCGCGGTCTGGCGGCGCAACGAGGACAGCTACCTGGCGGGTGATCCGGAGCTCTCCACCGTCCGGGGGAGGAGGCTGAGCGTCGAGGAGTACCGGCGGATCCGGGAGCTCCAGGAGCACTGACGAGCGCGAGGCCCGACGGCCGGCCACAACCATCTAGCCTTCTCGCCTCGTGACCACCAACTCGGAACTGACCAAGACAGCGCCGCGCACCCCGGAGGCGACACTGCGCGAGGTGATCGAGACCCTGGCGCCGATCGAGCGGGCGGCGGGTTCCTACGGCGAGCGCCGGGCCGCGCATTGGATCGCCGACCGGCTGACGGCCGCCGGAGCGCCCGCCCGGATCGAGGAGGCGGAGTTCCGCGGTGATTTCGCCGGCGTGGTCGGAGCCCTCGCGGCCGCTGGATCGCTCGCCGGCGTGGCGGCGAGCCGGCCGGCCGGCCGGCGGATCGGAGCGCTCGCCGGAGCCGTCGTCGCGGGCCTGATCGCCGACGACATCTCCAACGGGGCCCGGCCGTTTCGCAAGCTCGTCCGTCCCGAGCGGACGACCTGGAACGTGATCGCGGAGGCGGGCGACCCCAACGCCGATCGGACGCTGATCGTCCTCGCACACCACGACGCCGCGCAGACCGGATTCATCTTCGACCCGACCTTTCAGGAGCGGCTGATCGACCGCTTCCCGGGGATCGTCGAGCGGCTCGACACCTCGCTGCCGTTGTGGTGGCCGGTGATCGCGGGCCCGCTGTTGGCGACGGCCGGTGGAATCAGCGGCCGCCGGGGCCTGGCCCGCGCCGGTGCGTTGATCAGCGCCGTCGCCGCGGCGACGATGGCCGACATCCAGCGGAGCCCGACCGTTCCGGGCGCCAACGACAACCTGACCGCGGTGGCGGTCATCGTCGCGCTCGCCGAGGCGCTTGCCGAGGAGCCGATCGAGGGCCTGCGGGTCCAGCTCGTCTCGGTGGGCGCCGAGGAGGTCCTGCAGGGCGGGATCTACGGCTACTGCGAGCGCCACCTGTCTGGAATGGACCGCGAGAAGACCTGGTTTCTCAACGTCGAGACCGTCGGTGGCCCTTCGCTGGCGCTGCTCGAGGGCGAGGGCTGCCTGGTCATGGAGGACTACTTCGACCGACCGTGGCGCGATCTGATCGGTCGCGTCGCCGAGCGCGGTGGAATCCCGTTGCGGCGGGGTATGCGGGCGCGGACGAGCACCGACAGCGTGGTGCCGAGCCGGATGGGAGTGCCGACCGTGACCCTGGTCTCGATCGACCGCTACAAGGCGCTCTCCAACTATCACCGGATGTCGGACACGCCCGAGAACCTCTGCTGGCCGACCGTCGCCTGTGCCACCGACCTGGCCGAGAGCGTCGCCCGCGAGCTTGCGAGCCCGCCGGGGCAGCCGCGCACCCAGCTCCCGCGGGGTTAGGCTCGGTAGCTGATGTGGGGCGACAAGAGCGTTTCCGTGGTCCTGATGACCTACGCCGAGCGGTACTCGATCCGCTCGGTCATCGAGGGGTTTCTGGAAACCGGGCTGGTCGACGAGGTTCTCGTCGTCAACAACAACGCCGAGCCCGGAACCAGCGAGGAGGTCGCCCAGACTCCCGCCCGCGAGGTCTTCGAGCCCGAGCAGGGCTACGGGCACGCCAGCCGCCGCGGCCTGCGTGAGGCGACCGGGGATCTGATCGTCCTGGCCGAGCCCGATGGGACGTTCCTTCCGGCCGACATCAGCAAGCTGCTCGTCTTCAGCGAGCAGTGCGAGGTCGTCTTCGGTACCCGGACCACCCGGGAGCTGATCTGGCACGGCGCCAACATGGAGTGGTTCCTGCGCTGGGGCAACTGGGCCGTGGCCAAGGGGGTTGAGGTGCTCTTCAACACCAGCCATCTCAGCGACGTGGGCTGCACCTACCGCCTCTTCACCCGCGAGGTCGCCGAGCTCGTCGCCGAGCAGATGAGGATCGGTGGCAACCACGCCGGCCCGGAGATGATGCTGATCGCGATCACATCGGGGGCACGGTTCGTCGAGATCCCCGTCAATTACCTGCCGAGGGTGGGCACCTCGTCGGCCACGGGCAGCCTGCACGAGGCGATCTGGATCGGGCTGCGGATGATCGAGATGATCGTCCGGTTCCGCGTCCGGACGCCACGGCGAATCGTCCGGCCGGAGCGGCTGAAGGCCGACGTCCACCCCCAGAAACGATCACGATGAGCGAGGAGAACTTCGACCGAATCGCCGAGGCCTACGACGAGTCGCTGCCACCCCACGTGGTCGAGCACTACCTGGCCAAGCGCACCGACTTCATCTCCCGCAACTGCCGCTCCGTTCCCTCCGCCAACGGGCTCGACGTCGGCTGCGGCACCGGCGTGCTCGCCGCCCGCCTCGCCGCCCACGGATTCGAGATGACCGGCCTCGATCCCTCCGACGGCATGCTCGACGTGATGCGCTCCGAGCACCCCGAGGTCGAGGCCGTGCGCGGGTCCGGCGATCGGCTCCCGTTCGCCGACTCCAGCTTCGATCTGGTGCTCACCGTTGCCGCTCTGCACCACATCGCCGAGCCCGCTGCGGTCAGGGCGACGCTCGCCGAGATGGCACGGGTATCGCGGCCGGGAGGCCGCGTCGTCGTCTGGGACCACAACCCTCGCAACCCGTATTGGAAGCACCTGATGGCCAGGGTCCCCCAGGACGACGGCAGCGAGCGCCTGATCGCGGAGTCGGAGATCCTCGATGGCCTCCGATCGGGGGGCGCCGAACCGCTGCTGTCGGTGCAGCTCGGCTTCGTTCCCGACTTCGTCCCACCGGCCCTGCTGGGCGGGGCCCGAGCGGCGGAGTGGGTGGTCGAGCGCACGCCGCTGCTGCGCCGTCTCTGCGCCCATAACGTCGTCGTGGCGACCCGCTCCTGATCTCGCGGTTCCGATGAGCGGGGAGGCAGCGGAGCGGGAGGTCGATGCCGAGGTCGGAGTCGGCTCCTACGGCCGCTCGGCGGCCGGGCTGACGATCGCGCTCGCGCTCGGCGGGGTCCTCACCTACGCCTTCTTCATCCTCGCCTCCCACAGCCTGACCGAGGATCAGTACGGCGAGATCGTCGTCCTCTGGTCGGTGGTGTTCATCGTCGCTTCGACGCTCTACCGGCCGATCGAGCAGCTGCTGGCCCGCACCCTCGCCGAGCGGGATCACGTCGGCGCGCCGGCCGGCGACGCCCTGCGGACGGCCGGGGTGATCCAGCTCGGCGTCTGCCTGCTCACGGTGGGGGTGCTGTTGATCGCCAGGGGCCCGCTGCAGGACGAGCTGTTCAGTAACGATCCCGACTTCTACTGGGCGATGCTGGTCGCGCTGATCGGGTTCTCCCTGGCCTACTTCGCCCGCGGCTACCTCGCGGGCCGGGGCCACTTCGCGGTCTACGCGGCGCTGCTGCTGAGCGAGACCCTCCTGCGCCTCGCCTTCGCGATCCTCGTCGCGATCGGGATCTTCGACGGCCCGACCACGATCGCCCTCGCGATCGCCCTCGCCCCGTTCTGCGGTCTCCTGATGCTCCCGTTCGTGCGTCGTTCCGACACGCGCTCGGCAACGCCGGGGACGATTCCGGGCGGCTCGGATCTGACCCTCGGCCGGGGCAGCGCGTTCGCGGCGGCGGTCCTCCTGATGATGCTGAGCGAACAGATCCTCGTCAGCTCCGGGGCGCTGTTCGTGCGCGCGGCCGAGGGCGCGGCCGCGGCCGGGTTCATGTTCAACATCCTCCTGGTCGCCCGGGCTCCGCTCGTGCTCTTCCAGGCGGTCGCGGCGAGCCTCCTCCCGCACCTGACGCGAATGCGCGCCCAGGCCGATCGCGAGGGAGAGGACGCGTTTCGCGCATCGCTGCAGAACACGGTGCTGCTGATCGTCGCCTTCGCGACGGCGACGACCCTCGGGGTGCTGGCGATCGGCCCGCAGGTGATGCAGATCGCATTCGGCGACAACTTCGACTACGACCGGTTGGGGCTGGCGATCGTCGCCGTCGGAATGGGCTTCTACCTCGTCGCCGCCTCGCTCAACCAGGCCGCCCTCGCGCAGGGACAGGCCCACCGCGCCGCATCCCGGTGGGTTCTCTGCGCGGCGCTGTTCGTGATCTACAACCTGATCGGTCCCGGCGACCCGTTCCGGGCCGTCGAGGTCGGGTACGCCGGTTGCTCGGCGTTGCTCGCCGGGCTCCTCTACCTCGTCTACCGTCGACCGGTGCCGCGGGCCGGCGACCTCGTGGCGCCCGGCTCCGGTGAGGAGATGCAGGCGAGGCTCGCGACATCCGATGAGATCGCCTGATTCGATACCGGGCGTGAGTTCGACGAGGCACCACCCCGACGAGACCGGCGCCGGCCCGGCCGAGATCAAGCTCCCCGAGGGGGTCACGGCCTTCCCGCACATGCGGGTAGCTGACCTCCGGGGTAGGTAGCGCCGAGGGTGGCAGACCGTGTGCCGACCGGCCGACTGGGGCGGTTGGCCAGGGTCGGTGCCGCGGCCGCCGGGCACGCGGTCAGACAGGCCGGGACCCGGACCGCAAACGTGACCCGCTCCGACGAGCGGGCGGAGGCGGCGACCGAGCGGCGCCAGCTCGAGGCGGCGGAGCAGATCGTCACGGTCCTCGGGGGGATGAAGGGCGCGGCTATGAAGCTCGGGCAGGTGCTCTCGTTCGTCGACATCGGGATCGTCCCCCCCGAGCACCGTGAGCGGTTTCAGGCGAAGCTCGCCACCCTCCGCGACGCCGCGCCCACCGTTTCGTTCGGTGGGATGCGAAAGGTGATCGAGGAGGATCTCGAGGCACCCGTCGAGGAGGTCTTCGCCGAGTTCAATCCCGAGCCGATCGCCTCGGCATCGATCGGACAGGTCTACCGGGCCGTGCTCACCGACGGGCGCGAGGTCGCGGTCAAGGTTCAGTACCCGGGAATCGGCGACGCCGTTCGCGCGGACATGAAGAACCTCGGCGTCCTGCTCCGGCTGGCGCGGTCGATCACCCCCGAGCTCGACACCAAGGCGGTCGGGCAGGAGATCCGCGAGCGGATCGTGGAGGAGCTCGACTACGAGCTGGAGGCGTCGAATCAGCGGACGATGGCGCGGATCTACGCGGGGCATCCGTTCATCTACATCCCGGCGGTGATCTCCTCCCTCTGCCGGGAGCGGGTGATCGTCACCGAATTCGTCGCGGGTGACGGCTTCGAGACGCTGCGAGCCGCACCGGCCGCCGAGCGGGACCGGATCGGCGAGATCCTCTTCCGCTTCTATTTCGGCTCGATGTACCGCCACCGGCGGTTCTCCGGCGATCCCCATCCTGGGAACATGATCGCCCTGGCCGACGGCCGCATCGCGTTCCTGGACTTCGGGCTGTTCAAGTCGATCGATCGTGACGTCGCCGCCCTCGAGCTCGCCTGCCAGCGGGCGACGATCGACGGAGACGCCCCCGGGCTGCACCGGCTGATGAGCGACGCCGGGTTCCTGCCCCGCGGAGACCGGATCGACCCTGCCGAGCTGATCGAGTTCGTTCGCGACGGGATCTGGTGGTACACGACCGACGAGCCGATCAGGATCGATCAACGGATCGTCAATCGCGCGTTCATCCAGACCACGGACGTCCGCTCGACCCACTTCGACACCGCCCGCCACCAGGACATCGTCCCCGAGCACCTGTTCGGCCGCCGCCTCGAGCTGCTGACGCTCGCGGTGCTCGGACAGCTCGAGGCCGAGGCCAACTGGTATCGGGTCGCCTGCGAGTGGATCTATGGCGATGAGCCGACGACGGACCTTGGGGTGGCGGAAGCGAAGTGGGCGGCGGAATCGGTTTGAACTCGTGCTCGGAGGCCCGACCTCGTCACTGAGTTGTTCGAGCCGGTTCCCGTCTCAGCCCCGTGGATCGAGGACCGAGGCCCTTCTCGACCACGGAGGGAGATACGGGAACGAGCTCACGGTCGAGCCCGATCGCGAATCCCTGCTCGACGCTCGCGCTCAATGCCTCGAAGTCCTGCTCCGCACCGAGCTCGGCGGCCACCGAGGTCATGCGGGCGGCCTCGACTCCGCAGGGCACTATCCACTCGAACGGCTGCAGGTCGTTGTTGACGTTGACGGCGAGGCCATGAGTCGAGATCCCACGGCTCACGTGGATGCCGATCGAGCCGATCTTCCTCGCTTCGCGATCGACGCCGACCAGCTCCGGCGAACGCGAGCGCACGGTGGTTCCCTGCGGTCCCGTCTCTCCGAGCGCGATCGGCGGCCGGCCGGCGGTCCACACCCCCGTCAGACCGTCGAAGACCTGAGCCGGCACGCCGTGTGCCGCCAGCGCCCCGATCATCACCTGCTCGAGCGTTGAGACGAAGGCGCGGACGTCGGGAGCCCCGCCCCCGCCGAGCTTGGTGAGGTCGACGATCGGGTAGGCGACGAGCTGTCCGGGCCCGTGATAGGTGACTCGCCCGCCGCGATCGCTGTCAAGGACATCGATGCCCTGCATCCGGTACCAGTCCTCGCCCATCCCGAGCTCGCGGGGATCGGTGCGCCTGCCCTTGGTCAGGACCGGAGGATGCTCGAGCAGCAGCAGGGTGTCGGGGATGACGCCCTCGCGGCGTGCGGCTGCGCAGCCGAGCTGGAGCTCGGTCGCCTCGACGTAGGGAACGAGCCCCAGGCGGGCTGACCAGAGCGTGGGTCGATCGGCCATCGATGCAGTCTGGCAGGCGTTCGGCGCCGGCTCAGATCAAGGGCTCAGAGCGCGGGCTTGGTGCGCCGGCCGACCCACTTGATCTTCGAGCTGCACGACCTGTACTCGATCTTGAGCGAGCCGGAGACCCTCTTGGGCTTCTCCCATCGACCCTTCCAGACGACGAGGACGGGGTCCTTGCCGGCCGGTGTCTGCTCCCGAACCGAGAACCTGCCGGTGGCTGAGATCGGGATGCTCTCGGTCGCCAGCGGCAGGTTGAAGTCGTCGCACTTGCCCACGTCCGGGTAGAAGATGCCCTGGTAGAGCTCGGAGCTGACGATCCGGCGCTTGCCAGCTTCGTTGACCACGGCGAAAGCTCCGAACTGATAGTTGCCGTCGATCTTGACGGGCCGAGCCTCGTAGTCGCCGGCGCTGGGTTTGACCACCTGGGCCCCGCCGACCCCGGACGGGATCGCGAGGGTCAGCATCGCCAGGAAGGGGAGCGTCAGGAAGCGGAGGTGTCTGGTCATCGTCATCGGTCTGGCGAAGATGAGAACGGGTGAACGGCCCTGAGTGATTCTGACTGATCAGCGGCCGCTGGCGCTGCGCTCTGCTCGGCGCTTGATCGCTCGCAGCATCCGGTTGACGACCAGCACATGGCCGTGTGTTCCGATCACGCCGGCCTTGTAGAGCCGCCCCCTGCGACCGGGAAACTGGGCCCGCGTCTCGAGCTTGACGCGGGAGCGCTGGCCGGGCAGCAGGTCGATGCGAAAGACCAGTGCGTACTTGGCGAACCGGTGCTCACCGGCGAGCGCGAGCATCACCGGCGCGATCGAGCGGGTCACGCAGAACCCGGGGAGCATCCCCCCGGGGTGGTGGAGGTCGCCTTCGGCGCAGGTGACGGTCGCCCCGACGCGCTTTGCGAAACCCTTGGCGTGCCGTCCGTTGAGGGACTTCTCCAGGGTCGGGAACAGCGCTGCCCACGTCGCTTCGGCGGGGGCATCGACCTCGATCGAGTGCTCGTCGACCGGCGGCAGCTTCTCGAGCGGGACGTCGATCGCCCTCGGTCCGACCACCCCGCTCACCGTGGTTGTCTCGCTGACCGCCGTTGAACTCACAATGCTAGGAACACCGGTTCCTCGAGTAAGTCGCGCACCCTGGCCAGGAACTCGGCCCCGTCGGAGCCGTAGAGGATCCGGTGATCGCATGCCAGCGTGACCGACATCTGGTCACCCGCGACAACCTCGCCGCCGCGAACCACCGGGACCCTCCTGATTGCGCCGACCGCGAGGATCGCCGCCTGCGGCGGATTGATCACTGCAGAGAAGCTGGTCACTCCGAACATCCCCAGGTTCGACACGGTGAAGGTTCCACCGGACAGCTCCGGCGGCGTGATCGTTCCCTCGCGGACCCGCGCTGCGACCGCGCGGGTCTCGTCGGCGATCTGCCGCAGCCCCTTGGCGTCGGCGTCGAAGATCGTCGGGACCACCAGCGCGCCCTGCGCGGCGACCGCGACGCCGACGTTGACCCGGGAGTACTCCTCGACCGCTCCGTCCCGGTAGGCGCCGTTGGCGCGCGGGAAGGCGCGCAGCGCCAGGGCGCAGGCCTTGACCACCATGTCGTTGAACGAGGGCACGGTCTCGCCCTCGGTGGCCGCTGCCTTGATCCTCGTCCGCGCCTCGACCGCGCGAGACATGTCGATCTCGGAGGTCAGATAGAAGTGCGGAGCGGTCGCCTTCGACTCGGCCATCCGCCGGGCGATCGTCTGTTGCAGGCGGGTCAGCTCGAAGCCCTCGGCGGTGCCGCGGGCGGTCTCCGGGCGCTCCGTAACGCCGGGAGCCGGCGTCGAAGGCGGGGCCATGCCGGCCGCCGGTGCGGGCGGTGCGGGCGGGGCTCCGACTCCCTCCTCCACGTCGGCTTTGACGATCCGCCCGCCGGGGCCGGAGCCGCTCAGCGTGGAAAGGTCGATGCCCCGCTCTCCCGCCATCCGGCGGGCGAGGGGCGAGGCCTTGATCCGTTCACCGGGCGCGGCGGCCTCCTCGCTCCGGGGGCTCGGGGGTGCCGGCGTCGGGGTGGCCGCCGGCTCGGCCTCGGGCGGTACCCGGGATTCGGCGACCGCGGTTCCATCCCCGGCTCCGCCCGCGGGAGCGTCCCCGGCATCGCCCACCCGGGCGATCACATCGCCGATCGGCAGGGTCGCACCCTCCTCGGCGAGTATCTCGATCAGCGTGCCGGCGACGTCGGACTCGTAGACCATGTTGGCCTTGTCGGTCTCGATCTCGACCAGCTCGTCGCCGAGTGCGACCTCTTCGCCGACGGATTTCATCCAGGTGAGCACGGTGCCCTCCTCCATCGAGTCGGAGAGCCGGGGCATGACGACGTCCGCGGCCACTACCGGGCTCCGACGGTCGTTTCGAGGACGGCGCTGACCACGTGCTCGGGGTGGGGGATGGCGCTCTGCTCGAGGCGCTTGGAGTACGGCATCGGGACGTCGGCGCCGGTCACGCGCTGGATCGGCGCGTCGAGGTGGTCGAAGGCCTGCTCCTGGATCAGCGCCGCGAGGTTCGCCCCGACCCCGCCGTGAGGCCAGCCCTCCTCGACGATCACGACCCGGTTGGTCTTGCGGACGGATTCGAGAATCGTGTCCAGGTCGAGCGGCCGGAGCGTGCGGGGATCGATCACCTCGACCTCGATCCCGTGCTCGGAGGCGAGCGTCTCCGCGGCGCGCTCCGCCTCGTGTGCCATCTTCAGGATGCCGATGACCGTCACGTCGGTTCCCTCACGCCGGACGGCGGCTCGGCCGAACGGGACGATGTGATCGACGTCGTCGGGAACCTCGCCACGGATCCCGTAGAGCGTCTCGTGCTCGATGAAGATGACCGGGTTCTCATCGCGAATGGCCGCCTTCAGCAGCCCCTTGCCGTCGGCGGCGGTCGAGGGGCAGGCGACCAGCAGCCCCGGGATCTGCAGGAACATCGCCTCGAAGCTGTGTGAATGGGTCGGACCGAGCTGATGGCCGCCGCCGCCAGGCATCCGGACGACCAGCGGCACCCGGACCTGGCCGTTGAACATGTAGGGGATCGCGGCCGCGTGGTTGATGATCTGATCGAAGGCGAGCAGCGAGAAGTTGACGGTCATCAGCTCGACGACCGGCCGCAGCCCCGCCATCGCGGCGCCGACGCCGGCGCCGACGATCGTGTTCTCCGAGATCGGCGTATCGCGAACCCGCCGCTCGCCGAACTGCTTCATCAGTCCCTCGGTGACCTTGAAGGCACCCTCGAAGACGCCGATGTCCTCGCCAAGCAGCACGACCGACTCGTCGCGTTCCATCTCCTCCCGCAGAGCCGCGTTCAGCGCCTCGCGCATCCGCATCAGCGCCATCAGCCAGCCGTCCTCGGGTTCGCCCTTGGAGATGTCGGGCGGGTCGAGCTCCGGCGGGCCGTCGGTCTCAGCCGGCCCCTCCCCGGAGCCGCCGCTCCGACCGGGGATTCTGGCCGCCGTAGGCGGCGCCCGCCTCGTGGAGCTCGCGGACCCGCTCGCCCTTGGCGGCCTCCCGCTCGCGCTCTCCGCGGAAGGGATCGGGCGTGCGCTCGTCGACGGCGTACCAGCCCTCCTGGTTGTCGCCGACCACGTAGAGGTTGTCGTAGAGGGAGTCGAGCGGTGGCTCCGGAGAGGCGTCGGCGAACTCGACCGCCGCCAGCACCTGCGCTTCGACCTGCTCGCGGACGTCGGCAAGGTCGGCCTCGGTGATCACCCCGGCCTCGATCAGGCGCTTGGCGAAGCTCTCGATCGGGTCTCGCTGCTGCCACTCCTCGACCTCCTGCTTTTCCCGGTAGACCTCGGGATCGGCCGCAGAGTGGCCGCGATAGCGGTAGGTGAAGGCCTCGACCAGGGTCGGCTTGCGCTCCTTGCGGGCGATCTCGAGGTGGTCGGCCACGCACTCGCGGATCGCAATCACGTCCATGCCGTCCACCCGCTCGCCGGGGACGCCGAGCCCCTCGGCCTTGTGGGAGAGGTCGGTGATCGCCGAGTGCCGTTCGATTGCGGTCCCCATCCCATAGAGGTTGTTCTCGACCAGGAAAACGATCGGCAGGCTCCAGAGCGCCGCCAGGTTCATCGTCTCGCCGAAGTTGCCGGTGTTCGACGCGCCGTCGCCGAACATGCAGACGGTCACGTCGTCGGTTCCCTTGTAGTCGGAGGCGAGGGCGAGGCCGGCGGCGATCGGCAGGTTGCCGCCGACGATCCCGTAGCCGCCCATGAAGCGGCGCTCGCCGTCGAAGATGTGCATCGAGCCGCCGCGACCGCGGGCGGTCCCGTCCTCACGGCCGAACAGCTCGGCCATCACGTTGTCGGGGTTGGTCCCGCGGGCGATCGCGTGGCCGTGGGTCCGGTAGGTGCCGATCAGGTAGTCGGTGGCCGCGCATCACCGAAGTCGTGCCGACGATCGTCGCCTCCTCGCCGATCGCGAGGTGCAGGAAGCCGCCGGCCTTGGCGCGCTGGTATTGCCGGCCGGCCTCCTCCTCGAAGCGCCGGATCAGCGCCATCTGCCTGAGCAGCTCGCGGCTGGTCGTCAGGATCGGGTAGCTCGCGACCTCGCGAGCTGTTCAGCGCACCGGCTGGAGTCCGTACCTCGCCTGTGTCGCCCTGGTCTGCCAACTGACGTCACCTTACTCAAGCCTGCCGGCGGGGCGGTCTCAGGGGGCGTAGCGGTGGTGCAGCATCAGGTCGTTCCCGTCGGGGTCCTGGAAGAAGGCCATGTGGCACACGCCGGTGTCGAAGGTGTCACCGAAGAACTCGACCCCCTTCGCCTCGAGCTCCGCGCGGGCGGCGGCGACGTCGTCGACGTGCAGCGCGGGGTGAGCGTTGCGCGACGCGATGAACTCCCGCCCCATCTTCTCCGGCTCCCAGATCCCGAAACAGGTGTCGCCGACCCAGAACTCGTACTCGGAGCTTTCATCGGGCCGGAGGCCGAGCGTGTCGATGTAGAAGGCTCGCGTTCGCTCCGCATCTCGCGACGGCACACCGATGAAGTCCAGCTTCGTGATCATCGGGTCCATCTAATCACCCGGGCGTGAGATCGGCAAGGTGAGCCGCGGCTGCGACCGCCTCCTCGAGGCGGTCGTCGCCCCAGAAGACCTCGTAACCGACGACGACGCTCGGCACGCCGACGACGCCCCGGTCCGCCGCTCGGCCGGTTTCCCCGCGGAGCCGCGCCTTCACCGATGCGCTGCCGGCGGCCTTCGCGATCGCGTTCGGATGAAGCTCGCACGCGGCGGCTGCGATCGCGACGTTGTCGGGCTCGGTCAGATCACGTCCGCCGGCGAATGCCTGGCGAAAGGCCGCCAGAGCGAAGGAGACGGATCGGCCGATCGATTTCGCGTAGGTCGCCACCCGCATCGCATGCAGCGTGTTGCCCGGCCAGGGGTCGGGCCAGCGGATCGGCTGGAGTCCCTCCGCCGCGGCCCGCCGCTCGACCTCGCGCATGCCCTCCTCCCGCCCGGGCGTCTCTGCCCAGGAGGTGCGTTCGAAACGGGCGAAGAGACCCCCGAGAAGGATCGGCTGCCACTCGGGCTGGGGCAGCTCGGCGTCGGAGAAGAGCCGGCTGATCCGCTCCGCGGAGATGTAGGCGAAGGGGGACCCCAGGTCGTAGTAGAAGGTCACCCCAGATGGGGAGAGGGAACGGTCCTCGGGTCCCGGGGACGATCCCCTCCACCCTGTCAACTCAGGCGTGGATCGCCCACTTGTCGATCGCCCTCGCTGCCTCGGGAATCGCTTCGGAGATCGTCGGGTGCGGGTGGATGATCCGCGCCAGCTCCTGGTAGCCGCCCTCGAGCTCCATGACCGCGACCAGCTCGGCGATCATGTCGCAGGCCCTGTTGCCGACGACATGGGCGCCGAGGATCTCGCCGTACTGCTTGTCGACGACGAGCTTGACCATCCCGTCGCGGTCGTCGTAGACGGCGCCGGCGCCGACGCCGCCGAGCTTGAACTTCGAGGTCTTCACGTCGTGGCCGGCCTCCTTGGCCTCGGCCTCGGTCATGCCGACGCTGGCCACCTGCGGGTGGGTGAATGTCGCTCCCGCGATCGCGTCGCGGTCGATCGGATGTGGGTTCTCGCCGGCGATCGATTCGGCGGCGACGATTCCCTCCTCCTGGGCCTTGTGGGCGAGCGCGGGTCCGGGCGTCAGGTCACCGAGCGCGTAGATCCCGGCCACCGAGGTCATCTGAGCGCCGTCGACATCGATCTTGCCGTCGTCGTTGAGCTTCAATCCGACGCCTTCGAGTCCGAGCGCGGCGACGTCGGCGCCGCGTCCGCCGGCGATGATCAGGTAGTCGACCTCAGCGGTCTCGTCGCCGTAGCTGAACTTGACCGAGTCGGAGCCCGCCTCGACGTTCTCGACCCGAGCGCCGGTGACGACCTCGATTCCCTCCTTCTTGAACGTGCGCTCGACGACCCGCGCCATGTCCTTGTCCTCGGCGGGGAGGATCTGGGGCAGCATCTCGAGCAGCTTCACCTCGGTCCCGAAGCGGGCGTAGGCGGAGGCGATCTCCGAGCCCGAGGCACCGGCCCCGACGACGGCCATGCTCTTCGGCAGCTCGGGCAGCGACCACGCACCCCAGGTGTCGAGGACGCGTCCGCCGAACTCCACTCCCGGAATCGAGAGGGCCACCGATCCGGTGGCGAGGATCACGTTCTTGGTCTCGTGGACGTCGGTGCCGACCTTCACGTTCCCGTCGGAGGTGACCGACCCCTCGCCTGCGATCTGGTCGATCCTGTGGTTCTTGAAGAGACCGGCGACGCCGCCGGTCAGGGTCCTGCGGATCTCCTCGCGGCGCTCGTGGACCTTGGTCCAGTCGATCGTGACGTTCTCCGCCATCACGCCGATCTCGGCGCCGTTCTTCGCCTGCTCGTAGATCTCGGCGGTGCGGAGCAGCGTCTTCGCCGGGATGCAGGCGTAGTTCAGGCAGCGACCTCCCGTCTCGTCCTTTTCGACCACCGCGGCCTTCAGCCCCAACTGGGCCGCGCGGACGGCGGCGTGGTAGCCCCCGGGCCCGGAGCCGACAACGATCACGTCATAGGAATCAGCCATGGCGGCGACTCTACATCAGCGTCTCCGGCCTCATGCCGCGCCCGGTTCAGCGAGTGTCGCGGTCCCTGGGCTCAGGCATCTGAATCCGCGCCAGGGCCCTGACCGTGAACCAGAAGAGAGCTCCGGCGACGATCAGAACCAGAAGGGTCGAGATCGCCTGGAGGATCGAGGTGGCGGCGATCAGGGTGATGAACGCCCCGATGATGATGATCGCCATGACCGCCTCGAATCCGAGCACGGCCCAGTAGCGCGCGCGGAGCATGCCGTAGCCCATCACACCGAACAGGATCGCCGGCGGAAAGACCTGGAACGGGTTCGGGCGCTCGCTGATGTCGGTGTTGCCGACCTGGACTTCGACTCCCGCCAGCCAGGCGATCAGGATGCTGGCGGCGATCAGCAACGAGAGCACGGCCCCGATCGTGACGACCCGCGGCCGCTCGCCCTCCTCGAGCGGCTCGAGTTCCTCGCGGGCCATCTCGTTGCGAAGCTCCGACCTACTGATGCCCCTGGCCTCCGCTTCTGCGGCGAGGTCCATCACCGAGGGTTCGCCTCCCGTCTCCGCGGCGGTCGATTCGCCGTCGCCGTTGGTGGCCGCAACGTCCTCGGACCCACCTGAGACACTGCGCTCCTTGCGCTTGCGCCGGTCGGCGCGCTTGCGGTCGCGGCTGCTCACGCTCGAGCTGCCACGGTCGACTCGATCGCCGATCTCAGCCCCGCCGCGGCCGCGGCGGGATCGGCGGCGTCGCGGATCGCCCGGACCACGACGACCCTGGTGGCGCCGGCACGGGTCACGTCGCCGATGTTCGAGCTGTCGATCCCGCCGATCGCAAACCAGGGCAGAGGGGCCTGATTGGTCGCCGCCGCCGCGGCCTGCACGTAGTCGATCCCCGCGGCCGGGCGGCCCGGCTTCGTCGGGGTTGCCCAGACCGGTCCGACGCTGATGTAGTCGGGACGCGCGTCGCCCTCGGCCTGCTGAGCGGCCCGGAGCTGATCGGTGGCATGGGTCGAGAGGCCGACGATCGCGTCCGGTCCCGCCATTGCGCGAGCTTCCGCGACGGAGGTGTCGTCCTGGCCGACGTGGACGCCGTCTGCTCTGCAGGGCTCGACCAGGTCGGGGCGGTCGTTGATCAGAAACAGTGCGCCGTGGCGGTCGGCGGCCTCGCGAAAGATCGGCGCTGCCTCAACCAGTCGCCCGTCGGTGGCCTCTTTGTCGCGGAGCTGGATCAGGTCGACTCCGCCGCTGAGCGCCCCCTCGAGCAGCGACTCGAGAGCGGCGGGATCGCCCGGGTCCTCGCAGACCAGGTAGAGGCGGGAGCGCTGCAGGGTGTCGGTGGGGCGCGTCATCGCCGCTCAAGCCTAGATAACGGCGGCCGGCAGGATGAGCGTGGATCGGCTGGCGCTACGATCAGCCCGTGTCGAGTGAGGTCAGCGAATCCAGCCGAAAGGGGGGGAGCGCGGAGCTGATCGTCGTCGGGGGCGGCTTGATCGGCCTGTCCTGCGCCTGGCGTGCGGCCGAGGCCGGGCTCGAGGTGCTCGTCGTCGATCCGGGGAGCGATGAACGCGCCTCCGAGGTCGCCGCCGGAATGATCGCTCCGGTCGGCGAGGCCAGCTGGGGCGAGGACGGGCTGCTCGCCGCGGCCCTGATGTCGGCTGACCGGTGGCCCGACTTCGCGAGGGAGCTCGAGTCGGCATCCGGCCTCGAGGTTCCCTACCGGCGTTGCGGGGCCGTTCATGTCGGCATCGACCGCGACGAGCTGGCCGAGCTGCGGCGCGTCCATGAGTTGCATGCCGAGCTCGACCTGTCCTCTGAGTGGCTCACCGCCGGTGCCTGTCGCCGGCTGGAGCCCGGGCTGGCGACCGACGTCGTGGGCGGGTTCGCGGCGCCGGGGGAGGCGGAGGTGGAGCCGCGCGCGGTGCTCGGCGGCGCTCGAGCGAGCCGCCCGGGCTGCCGGAGTGAGGTTCGTCGAGGGAAGGGTCGAGGGGGTCCTGGGGGCGGAGGCGGGCGCCCGGTCGGTTCTGGAGGGCGTTACCATCGAGGGCGGCGTGGAGATCGTCGGCCCACGGGTTCTGCTCGCCGCGGGCGCTCGGATCGGCGAGCTGGCCCCTGCCGGCGTGAGCATCCCGGTGCGTCCGCTGAAGGGCGAGATCGTCAGGCTGAGGGCGCGGTCCGGTGAGCGGCCGTGCGAGCGGATCGTCGTCAGCGAGCGCGTCTACGTCGTCCCGCGGGCGGGTGAAGAGGTCGTGGTCGGGGCCACGGTGGAGGATCGCGGCTTCGATCTCCGGGTCACCGCCGGAGGTATTCACGAGCTGCTCCGTGAGGCCTACCGAGCGCTGCCCGATATCGCCGAGCTGGAGTTCGTGGCTTGTGCGGCGGGGCTGCGCCCGACGACGCCTGACAACGCCCCGGTCATCGGGGAGACCGCGGTCGGAGGCCTGTTGGTCGCCGGCGGGCACCATCGAAACGGAGTGCTGCTGGCTCCGCTCACCGCCGACGCGATCGTGTCTCAGCTGCGCGGCGATGAGATGCCGTCTGCGGTCGCCGCGCTGTCGCCGCGCCGCTTCTCGCCGGGTCCCTCAACGCCGGGCGTCGCCCGACCATGATCGATCGAGCTCAATGGCCGCCGGGTCGAGTTGGCCGACGGCGCCAGCGTCGCGGACGCGGCGACGGCAGCGGGCATCGAGCCGGGTCGTCGCGGGGTGGCCGTCGCCCTCGACGGCGAGGTCATTCCGGGCGCCAGGCTGGCGGATACCTCGCTGGCGGAAGGTCAGAGGGTCGAAGTCGTCGAGGCGATCGGGGGTGGGGCGGGATGAGCGAGGCGAAGGGAGACGGGGCGGTCGCCGGATTCGAGCTGGGCGGGAGGCGCTGGGGCTCGCGGTTGATCGTCGGCACCGGCGGCTTCCGCTCCCACGAGGACCTCGAGCGGGCGCTGGTCGCCTCGGGGACCGAGATCGTCACGGTCGCCCTGCGCCGGGTCGATCCGGGTTCGAAGGGGACTCTGCTTGACGTGATCGATCGGCTCGGCCTGTTCATCCTGCCCAACACCGCCGGTTGCTACACGGCCCGCGATGCGGTCAGGACCGCGCGACTCGCCCGCGAGGCGTTCGCAACGGATTGGGTGAAGCTCGAGGTGATCGGCGACGATCGAACCCTGCTCCCCGACGCGATGGAGCTGCTCGACGCCGCCGAGCAGCTCGTCGACGACGGCTTCACGAGTCCTGCCCTACACGACTGACGATCCCGTCCTCGCCCGAGGCGATTGGAGACGATCGGCTGCGCGGCGGTGATGCCGCTCGGCTCGCCGATCGGCTCCGGTGCAGGCATCCGCAATCCCTACAACATCCGCATCATCGTCGAGGCGGCGGAGGTGCCGGTGATTCTCGACGCCGGCATCGGCACCGCCTCCGATGCCGCCCTGGCGATGGAGCTCGGCTGCTCCGCGGTGCTGCTCGCCAGCGCGGTCTCCCGAGCGGCCGACCCGGTGCTGATGGCCGCGGCGATGCGCGACGCCGTTGCCGCCGGATACGCGGCGCGCCACGCCGGACGGATCCCCGAGCGCCTGCACGCCCAGGCCTCCTCGCCGGAGAAGGGAATCGCAGAGCTCGGGTGAGCGGCCCGACCTCAGGCATCGCCGCCGGCCCGGTCGTCTGGCTCGCCCGCCACGGCGAGACCGAGTGGAGCAGGACGCTCAGACACACCGGTCGCACCGATCTGCCACTCACCGGGGAGGGGCAGCGCGAGGCGAGGCAACTGCGCGAGCCGCTGGCCGCGGTGGAGTTCGACCGCGTCCTCTGCAGCCCGCTCTCCCGAGCCCGCGAGACCTGCGAGCTCGCCGGCCTCGGCGGCCGGGAGGAACTGCGCGACGACCTGCTCGAGTGGGACTACGGCGACTACGAGGGCACGACCAGCGTCGAGATCCACGAGCGCCGGCCCGACTGGTCGCTCTGGACCGACGGCTGTCCCGGCGGCGAGTCCCCCGCCGACGTCGGTGCCCGAGCCGACCGGATCGTCGCCGAGCTCCTGACCATGACCGCCGCAGGTGATCCGGACTCCGGCGCCACCATCGCCGTCTTCGCCCACGGCCACCTCCTCCGCGTCCTGACCGCCCGCTGGCTCGACCTCACCCCCGCCGACGGCCGCCACTTCGGCCTCGGCACCGCCACCCTCAGCCGCCTCGGCTGGGAGCACGATTACCGCGTGATCCAGCGCTGGAACGCCCCGGTCTGAGCACCGGTTCCGTCCGACTGTAATGCGAACATACGTTCGCTATGCGAAAGAAGGAATGGGAGCGTGAAAGGGCGCGAGAACTGAGGCAAGAGGGCTGGGCCCTGCGCCGGATCGCCGGCCACCTCGGGGTTGCTCTCTCCTCAGTCAGCGTCTGGGTCCGGGACATCGAGTGCGATGCCGAACCCGGATCAGCGGCGACGGCGACCTACTCGCCAGGGCCTGGGTTGGCGAACCATCGCTCTCCGATCATACCGGCGGTAGAGGGAGCCAAGGCGCTCCGAGCCTGCAGCAAGTGCAGGCGCCGAAAGCCTGCGCAACAGTTCGGGAGGCATCAGCGGAACGGTCGGCAGTGGTGGTGCAAGAACTGCTTCCGCGACTACTTTCAGAAGCGAGGTCAGCTTCACCGCGATCAGGTGGCGGCAGGCATCAAGAGGCGGAGGCGAGAGGGTTATGAACTGGTCGGCCAGAACCGGGAACAAGGATGCCGAGATTGTGGTGGGGATGACCCGCTGATCCTTGAGTTCGACCACGTGGGAGTCAAGAGAGCGAATGTGAGTGACATGGTCCGAGCGGCTGTCGCGCCGGCGCGGGTGAGGGCGGAGATCCGGGAGTGCGAGGTCGTCTGTGCGAACTGTCACCGGATCAGAACCCTGAGGAGACTCGCGAAATGCTGGCGGACGGACCCCGACTTCATCGAGACGAATCAGTCATATACACCCGGACAAAGAAGAAACATGCTCTATGTGCGGATGTTCCTCGAGGCATCCCGATGCATCGATTGCGGGCTCGATGACCTGCGGGTGCTCGAGTTTGATCACGTCTTCGGCAAGACGGCATGCGTAACGGTCATGGCCCGGGAGGGAAGCTCACTGAACAGGTTGCAGGACGAGGTGAGTCGCTGCGAGGTGCGATGTGCGAACTGTCACCGGCGGCGCACGATCCTCGCCTGGCGGGCGTTATAAGCGGCGGCCCTCGTGGCACCTTAATCTTCCCGCCGCCCCCGTAGCTCAGCTGGTTAGAGCAACGGATTTTTAATCCGGAGGTCGTCGGTTCAACCCCGACCGGGGGCATTCACCACCCACCCGCCGATCTCGACGTAGCCGTCGTCGAGCAAGGGGCTGAGGGGGAGACCCGCCGAACCGGCGGCTTCTCCTCCACTCGTCGGACTCGACTCGACCGTCGGCCTTGATCGGTTAGTGTCGCGGCCATGAGCGAGCGATTGATCAACGGGGTCGACTTCGCGACCGTCTCGGCGGACGATCACGAGGCTGCGACCCGCTTCTATGAGGAAGTGCTCGGCCTCGAGCGCTCGAAATCCTGGGGGAACCTGCCCGCCACCGAGTTCGAGACGGGCAGCCTGACGATCGCCGTTGTCGACTGGTCCGCTTTCGGTCGGGAGAACCATCCGAACCCGAATGCGATCGTCCTTCACGTCGACGACGTTCGGGAGGCCAGGAAGACGCTCGAGGAGCGCGGCGTCGAGTTCCAGACCGAGGTCATCGACAGCGGCTTCTGCCTGCAGTCCTACTTCGCCGACCCGAGCGGCAACGTGCTCGGCATCCACAGCTTCTACGGCGAGCGCCCAGGCTCCGACCGGAGTTAGCGGTCCTCGACCACCAGCCCGCCGATCTCGACGTAGCCGTCGTCGATCGGGCGGGCGTGAATCACAGACCCCCTGCCCTGGCGAACCTCGATCTCCCGCCCGAGCGAAGCGCTGAGCGGGAGCGCGGCAGAGCCGGTGGCCTCGTCCTCCTCGACGCCGGCCTCGGGGACGAAGCAGCGAGCGCGGATCAGCCCCGCGGCCTCGTCGATCCAGGCCCAGGCGTAGATGAAGCCGTCGGTGGCGATCGGGAGCGCGTCGATCTCCTTGGCCGAGTCGTAGCGGATCGAGCTTCCAGATCCGGACACCACTCCGGGCGGGCGGCGACCCAGATCAGATCACCCTCGCTCCTCACCGCGACCCTGCCGGCGGGCGGCCGCAGCGCGTCGATCTCATGGCCCTCGCCGAGCAGCATCCAGGCGGTGCCAACCGTGGGATGGCCGGCGAACGGCAGCTCGACCTCGGGCGTGTAGATCGCGATCCGGCCGGTGGGCGCGTCGTCGACGAACACCGTCTCCGAGTAGCCGAGGTGACGGGCCAGCGCCTGCCGATCGTCGACCGCGACCGCGGGCCCGTCGAGCACGACGCCGAGCGGGTTGCCGAACGTCCCACCCTCGCCGCAGAACACCCTCGGTACCCGGACCTCGATCTGCGGCGCGGCAGCCATCCGACCTCGCTAGCGGCTGCCGGTGCGCTCGCGGTGCTTGCAGCCCGGCCAGCAGCAGGGGCGGCGCTGGCCCTCCTCCAGCTCCTCCCGGGTCCGGCGAATGCGCCGTTCCCGGGTCGTCTCCCGCTTGGCATCCTCGACCCAGCAGATGAACTCGTTGCGCGCCAGGGGCGTGATGTCACTCCAGGCGTCCAGCGCGGTGGCGCTGGTGCCCAGCGCCTCGCGCAGGTCCGCGGGCAGCGCGTGCACCGTCCCACCGGGAACCGCCTGGCTGCTCACGGGACGATCCCCGGTTCGCTGCCTCCGACGCGAGCCACGCCGACCTCAGTGCCGGAAGTGACGACGGCCGGTGAAGATCATCGTCGCGCCGGCCTTCTCGACGGCCTCGATCACCTCGAAGTCCCGCTTCGACCCGCCCGGCTGGACGACCGTCCGCGCACCGGCCTCGATCGCGGCCTGGGGTCCGTCGGCGAACGGAAAGAAGGCATCGGAGGCGACGACGCAACCATTCAGCCGCGCGTCGGCCTCCTCGCCGAAGGCGGCATGGCACTTCTCGACCGCCAGCCGGACCGAGTCGACCCGGCTCATCTGCCCCGCACCGATGCCGATCGTCTGCCGGCCCCCGGCCAGGACGATCGCGTTGGAGCGGACGTGCTTGCAGACCTTCCAGGCGAATGCGATGTCGAGCCACTCCTGCTCGCTGGGCTCCCCGCCGGACTCGACGGACATGCCCTCGCGGTCGCGCCCGACGCCGTCCAGTTCCTGGACCAGCATCCCCCCGCGGACCCGCTTGACGTCGAACTCGCTTCGGGTCGTCCGCTTCTCGGTGTCCTCGAGGATCCGGATCGCCTGCTTCTGCTGCAGGATCGCCATCGCCTCTCCCTCGTAGGCGGGAGCGACCAGCACCTCGACGAAGTTCTCGTGCAACCGCTCGGCCAGCTCATCGCCGACCGGCATGTTCAGGGCGATCACCCCGCCGAACGCCGAGACCGGATCGCAGGAGAGCGCCTTCTCGTAGGCCTCGAGTGCGCTCCCGCCCTCGGCCACGCCGCACGGGTTGTTGTGCTTGACGATCACGCAGGCGGGACCGTCGAGATCGGCCAGCAGGTTGCACGCCGAATCGAGGTCGAGCACGTTGTTGAAGGAGAGCTCCTTGCCGTGGCGCTTGGAGACGCGGCTGAGCACGTGCGTCCGCGCTCCGACCTCCGTGTAGTACGCCGCCCGCTGGTGCGGGTTCTCGCCGTAGGACAGGTCCATGAACTTCTCCATCGAGAGGGTCTGGTGGGTCGGGAAGTCCTCGTATCGCTCGCCGAACCAGCGGCTGATCGCCGCGTCGTAGCGAGCGGTGGCGGCGAACGCCTCGTTGGCAAGCCAGTGGCGGGTTCCCGCTGAGATCTCGCCGTCGCCCTCCTCGAGCTCGGCCAGCACCGCGTCGTAGCTCTCCGGCCGGACCAAGACAGCGACGTACTGATGATTCTTGGCGGCGGCGCGGATCATCGTCGGCCCGCCGATGTCGATGTTCTCGATCACCTCGGCGTCGGTCGCATCGCGGCGGGCGACCGCCCGCTCGAACGGGTAGAGGTTGGTGCAGACCAGGTCGATCGTCTCGATCCCCTCCCGCTCGAGGGTCTCGGCATGCTCGGGGTCATCGCGAACCGCAAGCAGCGCGGCGTGCAGCCGCGGGTGGAGCGTCTTGACCCTGCCACCGAGAATCTCGGGAGCCCCGGTCAGCTCCTCGACCGTTCGCACCGCGATGCCGCCTTCAGTAAGCACGGCAGCGGTGCCTCCGGTTGACACGATCTCGATCCCGAGCGCCTGCAGACCCTGCGCGAAATCGACCACGCCGCTCTTGTCGGACACCGAGATCAGCGCCCGCCTTACCTTTGTCGGCTGCGGTTCCCGCTCGTTGGCGGGGTTGGCCGCGATCGTCTCCTCGCTACTCACCGTTGCTCGATTCTCACCAGTCGGGGGTTGTCGGCGTCGAAATGGACCGAGCCGTCGGCGATCAGCTCGATCGCCAGCGGGAGCAGCTCGTGCTCGATCGCGTGAATCTGCTCGGTCACCTCGTGCATCGGGCGAGTGTATGTGAGCTCGAACGCGCGCTGCAGCAGGATCGGCCCGGTGTCGACACCCTCGTCGACGAAGTGAACCGTGACCCCTGTCACCCGGGCCCCGTGGGCGATCGCCTGGCCGACCGCGTCGAGGCCGGGGAAGGCCGGAAGCAGGGCGGGATGGACGTTGATCACGCGGTTCCTGAACCTCCCGATGAAGGCGTCGGTGAGCAACTGCATGTAGCCGGCGAGCACGACCAGCTCGCAACCGATCGACTCGAGCCAGTCGCCGATCGCCGCGTCGCGGGCGGCACGATCCTCGTACTCGGTGAGGACGAAGAGAGCCGTGGGAACCCCGGCATCCGCTGCCCTCTGAAGCGCCTGGGCTCCAGGCTTATCGGAGGCGACGCCGACGACCTCCACCTTGCCCCGCCCGTGGAGGCGGTCGAGGATCGCCTGCAGGTTCGTGCCGCTCCCCGAGGCCAGCACCGCGATCGGCATCGGGCCACCGGAGGGGCGCGGTTCGTCGCCCTCGCGCCCCTCGGTCAACTCAGCGAGTACCGGCCGGGACCGTCGTCAGCTGCTCGAGCGCGAACTTCCCGTTCGAGTTCTCGCCGAGCGGATAGCGACCGGTGAAGCAGGCGTCGCAGTGATCCTCCGCCGGCGTCCCGATCGCCTCGTAGACGCCGTCCAGGGAGAGATAGGCAAGCGAATCGGCGCCAAGGTGATCGGCGATCTCGTCGACCGTGCGCTCATGGGCGACCATCTCCTCCCGGCTCGACATGTCGACTCCGTAGTGACAGGGAAAGCGGATCGGCGGCGCCGAGATCCTCAGGTGAACCTCCGCCGCACCGGCGTCGCGGAGCATCCCGACGATCTGGCGAGTGGTGTTGCCGCGCACGATCGAGTCGTCGACCACGACGAGCCGCTTCCCCTCGACGATCTCCGGCAGCGGGTTGAACTTCATCCGCAACCCGTGCTTGCGCAGCTCCTGGCCCGGGCTGGATGAACGTTCTCGCCACGTAGCGGTTCTTGATCAGGCCGTCGTCCTTGGGCAAACCCGATGCTCGGGAGAGGCCCGGAGGCCGCAGGGTTGCCCGAGTCGGGAACCGAGATGACGAGGTCGGCGTCGACCGGCGCCTGGCGCCAGAGGATCTCGCCCATCCGCCCGCGGACCTGCTGGAGGACCCGGCCCTCCAACCTCGTGTCGGGGCGGGAGAAGTAGATGTGCTCGAAGACGCAGAACGACTTCTTTCTCGGTTTCACCGCCTGGCGGACCTCGAGCCCACGCTCACTCATTGAGACCATCTCGCCGGGATTGACCTCTCTCATCAGCTTCGCGCCGACGATGTCGAAGGCGCAGCTCTCCGAGGCGACCATGAAGTCGGAGCCCAGCTTGCCGAGCGCCAGTGGACGGACGCCGTTGGGGTCGCGGAAGGCAACGATTCCGCTCTTGGTCATCACGACCGTCGAGTAGGCCCCCTCGAGCTTCGGCATCGTTTCGGCCACCGCGTCCTCGATTCGCTTCTCGGGCGAGGAGGAGAGCAGTGCGGCGATGATCTCGGAGTCGGAGGTGCCGCGGAAGGAGATGCCCCGGTCGCGGAGCTCGGCGAACAGCTCGACCGCGTTCGTCAGGTTGCCGTTGTGGGCGAGCGCGACCTCGCGCCCGTCGTCTCGCCAGACGGGCTGAGTGTTCTCCCAGGCGCCGCCGCCCGTCGTCGAGTAACGGACGTGGCCGATCGCCATCGTTCCGGCCAGCCCCTGCAGCTTCTCCTCGTCGAAGACCTGGGAGACCAGGCCGAGGTCGCGCAGGGTCATGATCATGCCGCCCTCGCAGGTGGCGATCCCCGCCGATTCCTGGCCGCGGTGCTGGAGCGCGAACAGTCCGAAGTAGGACAGGCGCGCAACGTCTCGCTCCGGCGCGTACACGCCGAACACCCCGCACTCGTCGCGCGGTCCGTCACGGTCGTCGAGGAGACCCTCGCTCAAGAAGAAGTTGGCCTTCCGGATCGACTTCGTCAGGGATCGAGGCAGGACAACGTCCTGCAGCGCAAGGCTAGCAGCGTGGGGACCCGTCACCGGGTGGGCGCTCATCGGGAGGCGGGGGAGGCCGAGTTGCGGCGGGTCAGAAACCCGGGTGGTCCTCGGCGTCCATTCGCTCGCCCAGCGAACGCCACGCGGCCGCGGCGTCGGCGACCGGCAGGTCGACCACCAGATCGCCCGCGGTGATCCGGATCCGCCCGCCCGAGACGACCCCGACCAGGACGGCCAGCCCGGCCTCGACGAGCCGCTCGATCTCGCTGATCTCGCCGGCAAGGACGAATCCGCCCGGCCCCTCGCCGAACAGCCACGTCTCGGGATCGACTCCGTTCCCCGCGTCCATCAAGGGGGCCAGGTCGGCGTCGAGCCCCACGCCGCCCGCGATCGCGGACTCGGCCAGCGCGCACGCGAGCCCGCCGTCGCTGACGTCATGGGCGGTGTGGACCCGGCCCGCCCGTACGGCCTCGCGAACCTCGGCGATCGCCGCCCTGACAGTGCCGATCTCGAAGCTCCCGAGCCCCGGCCCGAGCTGCCCCCTCAGCTTCGCCAGCTCCGATCCGGCCAAGGACGGACTGAAGGGGCCGGCGATCGCGATTGCGTCCCCGCGCCGAAAGCCCATGCCGGGCAGCCCCTCGGGGGAGAGCAGCTCACCGACCATGCCGACCACCGGGGTCGGGTAGATCGGCCCCTGGTCGGTCTCGTTGTAGAGGGAGACGTTGCCCCCGACGACCGGCACCCCGAGGGCACCGCACGCGTCCGCAAGCGCCTGGGTCGAGCGATCGAGCTGCCAGGCGACCGTGGGCTTCTCAGGGTTTCCGAAGTTGAGGCAGTTGGTCAATCCGAGCGGTTCAGCGCCGACGCAGGCGAGGTTCTGGGCGCACTCGAGCACCGCCTCGACCGTACCCGCGTAGGGATCGCAGGCGACCCGCCTGCCGCTGCCGTCGATCGAGACCGCGATGGCGGTGCCCGTCTCCGCCAGCTGGAGCACGGCGGCGTCCGCCTGCTCGGGGCGGCGCACCGTTCTCGACTGGACGATCGAGTCGTACTGCTCGAACGCCCAGCGCTTCGAGGCGATCGTCGGTGCCGAGAGCAGGGTCTTCAGCGTGGCCGCCGGATCGAGGTCGGCGATCGGCTGCGCGGTATTGCCGTAGATCCATTCGGCCGGCTCGGCGGGTTCGAGGTCGTAGAGCGGGCAGTCGTCGACGAGCAACCTGACGGGCATGTCGCCGACCAACTCGTCGCCGTCGAAGATCCTGATCCGGTCGCCCGCCGTGACCTCGCCGATGGCCGTGCCGCCGGTCTCCCACCTGCGGCAGATCTCGAGCACCGCCTCGACCTGCGCCGGTTCGACGACGGCGAGCATTCGCTCCTGCGATTCGGAGACCATCACCTCGAAGGGCTCGAGGTCGGGGTTGCGCAGCGGCACCTTGGCGACGTCGATGTCGATCCCGACGCCTCCGGCGGAGGCCATCTCGCTGGCCGAGGAGGTGAGCCCGGCGGCGCCGAGGTCCTGAAGCGAGATCAGAAGGTCCTGCTCGAGCAGCTCCAGACAGCACTCCATGACCTTCTTCTCCTCGAACGGGTCACCGATCTGAACCGTCGGCCGCTTGTCGTCGCCCGCCTCGAGCTCGGCCGATGCGAGGACCGACGCCCCGCCGATGCCGTCCCGACCCGTCGTCGCGCCCATCAGGACGATCACGTTGCCGACGCCGGCGGCCGCGGCGCGGACCATCCGATCGGTGCGGGCGAGGCCGACGCACATCGCGTTGACGAGGCAGTTCTGCTCATAGGGTGCCTCGAAGTGGATCTCGCCGCCGACCGTCGGGACCCCGATCGAGTTCCCGTAGTGGCCGATCCCGGCGACGACGTGCTCAAACAGGTACCGGGAGCGGGGCGAGTCGAGCTCGCCGAATCGCAGAGAGTTCAGGTTCGCGATCGGACGTGCCCCGAGGGCGAAGATGTCGCGCATGATCCCGCCGACCCCCGTCGCCGCGCCCTGAAAGGGTTCGACCGCGCTCGGGTGGTTGTGGGATTCGACCTTGAACGCCACCGACCAGCCGGAGCCGACGTCGACCGCTCCCGCGTTCTCGCCCGGCCCCATCACGACCCGCGGTCCCTCGGTCGGCAGCCGGCGAAGGAGCTTCTTGGAGTGCTTGTAGGCGCAGTGTTCGGACCACAGCAACGAGAACATCGCCAGTTCGACGTCGTTGGGCTCGGCCCCGAGCCCGTCGCAGATCAACTCGTACTCGCGATCGGTGAGCCCAAGGTCGCGGTGTTTGGCGGCGGCTGGGGGAGTGGGGGACTGGTCGTTCACTGCCGCCATTCAACTACGCGGCGGCACGGGACGGGCGCGTCCTATCGGACCGGGCTTGGAGCGCCGCTGCGGTAGCCGAGCTCGTCGAGCATCTCGCCCGCGACCTCCTCGAAGGCACCGAGCTGCTCCGGCGCGAGACGGTCCCGCCAGCACCCGACCGGCCCGAGTCTCTCCTCGATCGACGACCGCTCCTCCGGGGCGATCATCCCTGCCTCGAATGGGAGCTCGATGAACTCGCAGACCGCCCTCAGGGTCGCCTCGGTATCGGAGACCAGATCCTCGTAGCGGATCTCGAGGAAGTAATCCATCAGGTGCTCCTGCTGGCGGGCGGAGCGGACCTTCTTGCTCCACCGCTGCCCGGTCGCGATGGCGGCGCCGGTGTTGATCGCCGCGGGCTTGGCCGCGAGGGTGTCCCGGCCGTCGCGGACGACGTGGATGAACCGGGCCTCGGTCAGCGCCCGCTGGATCCTTCGCATCCGCTTCAGGTAGGAGGGCGTGCAGTCGCCCCATCGCGGCTTGTCCGCCGTCTCGGCCGCCGCCTCGTAGAAGGTGCGCAGCACCGCCGCCGCCTTCAGGTCGTCGAGTTCCGTCAGTCGCCGGCGGATCTCCTCCTCGCTCACACCCTGCTTCTCGAGCGGGCCCGCTGCGGCCATCACCTTGATCACGCGCTCGACCGTCATCGGCTCGGAGCGGATCATCTCCGCCAACCCCGGCACGAAGCCGGTTTCGTGGAGCATCCTGACTTCGGGATGGGTGTTCAGCATCGCTCCCAGCAGGCCGGTTCCGGAGCGCGCGGCGCCGATCAGGAAAGGCGCCGGGGTGCGCGGCGCGACGGGATCGCTGACGCCCGTGGCCTGCTTGGCCACCGAGACCGCTCGCCGCAGCGGTCGAGGCAGCCGCGGCCCGGTGCGGGGCCGGTAGACCTCGCCGACGTCGGGAGAGTCGAGCTCGTATCCGAGGTCGGCCAGCAGATCGCCGGCCAGCGCCTCGTAGGCGGCGCGGTCGGCCGGCGACATCCGCTTCCTCCAGGTGCCGATCATCTCGGGGTTGGGGGGCTCGAAGGTCTTCGCGTGGCTCATCAGCCGCTTCTCGGCCGACTGCGCCTCGCCGTGAGCCCTGGGCAGCGCCCGGGCCTTCTCCTGGAGGCGCTGCTCGGCCGTCTCGTGGTAGCCGAGCATGGCCGGGTCGAACTCGAGGTCGATGTACTCGCAGATCCGGCGCAGCTCGCGTTCGGTGTGCAGAACGAGATCCTCGAACTTGACCTCGAGGTAGAAGCCGAGATAGGGCTGCTGAGCCCGTCCGCGGAGGACGCGGCTGCGCCACTTCTCGGCTGCCGCCTCGATCGTCTGCGGGCCCCAGTCCTGCTTCAGCACCGACAGGGCGACGTCGCGACCGTCGCGGATCAGGTGGATGAACCGGGCCTCGGGCAGGTAGACCTGGATCTCCCGCATCGACTTGATGTAGCCCGGCGTCTTGTCTCCCCAGCGGGCGCCGGGATTGCCCTGCTTGTCGGCGTAGAGAGCGTAGAAGGCGCGCACGGCCGCCGGCCCAGTCAGCGGGTCGAGCTCCGCCCAGCGAGCGGCGAGCTCCTCCGGCTCGATCGTGAAGTCGCCCCAGCGACGGTGGGAGGTGAGTAGCTCGAGCATCTGCTCTGGGCTGGCGCCGTGCTTTTCCCGCGCCGAGATCAGCTCGGGGATGAAATGGGTCTCCGAGGGGATCGAGATCCCCGGATGGGCGTCGAGCATCAATCGCAGGAGCGTCGTGCCGGAGCGGGTCGCGCCGACGACGAACGGGGCCGCGGGCGGACCTGAGGCGCCACGTCGGATCGCCGAGCGGCGGCTACGCCAGCCGGCGACGGAGCGGACGATCTCGCGCCGGGCCTTCACGCCGCCACCCGCTCGAACAGCGCGCCGAAGTCGGCGACGGTCCGCTCCCAGGCGAACTCCTCGCGACTCGCCCGTGCGCCCGCAGCCAGCCGCTCTCGCTCGGCCGGGTCGGCCAGCCTCTCGATCGCGGCGGTGAGGGCGGCGACGTCCGGCTTCATCGAGGGGATGCCCGAGGGGGCGACGTCGTCCTGCAGATCGGGGACCAGCAACCCGTTGACCCCGTCGACGACAACCTCGTTCATCGGTGGGCTGTCGTTGGTGATCTGCGGCATCGCGAACGCGATCGCTTCATAGAGGAAGAGCCCGAGGCCCTCCCAGCGACTCGGGCCGAGGCAGACGTCGCAGGAGGCGAACAGCTGCAGGTGCTCGTCGGTCGGCATGTCGTCGATCACGAGCTCGATCCGCGGGTCCTCGGCGGCGGCGCTCTCGAGGTAGTTCATGCGTCGCTCGAGCTGAGCCTTGAAGATCAGGCGGAGGTTGTCGCCCTTGGCGTTGGTAAAGGCCTCCACGACCTCCTTGTGGGGCTTGCGGGGCCCGAGCAGGGCGCCCGGGAAATAGAACCGGACGAGATCACTCCGAGCAGATGCTCCGCTTCGCGTCCGCTCTGCTCGGCCTGCGCGGTGTTGCCGCTCGGCAAGGGCGTCAGGGTGCTGGTGGGCTGCGGCTTTGGCTTTGTCGGCGGCAGCCATCAGCTCCGGGTGCAGGCCCCACTGCACGTAGGGGCTGTCGATCCCGAGTTCGGCGTAGCGCTCCTGCTCGCAGCGGGTCAGCGAGTAGAGAACGTCGTAGGCGCGCTTCGCCGGCTCGGCGTCCTCGGGCTTGAACATCTCCCAGACGAATCGTCCGACCGTCCTCACCCCGGATTCGCGCAGCCTCGTGATCTCGTCGTGCTGGTAGCAGTTGTCCCAGTGCACGACCTCGATCCCGTTGGCCTCGATCCAGCTCTCGTACTCCTCGAAGGGAACCTCCCAGTCGGAGGCCTCGGTGACCCCGGGCTGATCCCAGGGGCCGGTCCGGTCGACGTGCGCGGCCATCGGGCCCTTGTCCTTGGTCGGGCGGGCGAGGATGAAGGTGTCGTGGCCCTCGGCGTCGAGGGCGTCGCGGAGGTAGCGGGAGACGAATGCCTGCCCGCGGTTGAACCACTTGGTGACGATGCCGATTCTCATCGGAGATGCCTCCAGCCGCAATGTCTGGCAAGGGACCGCCGATTGGCGGAAAGCGGCCCTATTCGAGCCGGAATCCGCCACTCGCCGACCTTCGAGCCGCTTCGCGTCCGGAGATGACTCCGAGGAGATCCTCCGCTTCGCGTCCGGAGATGACTCCAAGGAGATCCTCCGCTTCGCGTCCGGTCTCCTCGGGTGTTCGGCCACCCGCTCGGCAGGGGCGTGACCTGTGAGGTCGTCGAACTCATGTCGACACCTCGTAGCCGAGCTCGGCCAAAAGGCCGCCGGCGACGCTCTCGTAGGCCGCCACGTCCTCCTCGGACATCTCGGTCCTCCACTTGTCGAGCTTGCTCGGGTCGGGTGGCCTGGTCGTCGGCGCGTGGTTGTCGATCCGGTAGCCCGCCTGCTGGGTCGCTTGGCTGCCGTCGGCCCGCAGCTCGCCGGCCATCTCCTCGAGCCGTTCGGCGGCACGCTCGTGATAGCTCAGCACCGCGGGGTCCCAGGGCAGGTCGATGAACTCGCATACCCGGCGCAGCGTTGCCTCCGGGGTGCGGACGAGGTCCTCGTAGCGCGCCTCGACGTAGCGGGCCCCCTTCAGCGTCGCCGCCTGATCACGAGACTTTCCGATTCGCTTGACCCAGCGCGCCGCCTGCTCAGCGGGCGGCGGCTGCTCGTTGATCGCGCGGGCTCTCTGGGAGAGGGCGACGTCGCGGCCGTCGCGGATCAGGTGGATGAAGCGGGACTCGGGAAGCGTGCGTCCGATTCGCTGCACGGCGAGCATGTAGGCGGGCGTCTTGTCGCCCCAGCGCGGCTTGCCCTGGCGCTTGGCGTAGGCGTCGAAGAAGGCCCGGACCGCCTCGGCGCCGTCCCCGGAGCGAACCCGTTCGAGGCGCTCGCGCATCTCCTCGGCACTGATGCCGAAGTCGTCCCAGGTCCGGTTGTCGGTCAGGGCCGCCAGCATCTCATCGGTTCCCTGCTCGGCCCGCGCGGCCTTGATCAGGTCGGGGACGAAATGGGTCTCCGGTGGGATCGCGAGCTCCGGGTGGGCGTCGAGCATCATCCGCAGCAGCGTCGTGCCGGATCGGGTCAGTCCGACCACGAACGGGGCCGGCGGCCGATCGTCGCCCGCCCGCGCTCCGTTGTCGCCGCGCACCCTGCCGAGTGGAAGCGCGCTCATCGCGAAGCCTCCCCGGAGCCGGCGCCGTCGCTCGGGGTCGGGACGGCGTCGCTGACGACCTCGTAGTCGAGCTCGCGCAGCAGCGGCGCCGCGACGCTCTCGAACGCGCCTGACGTCGGCGGGATCCATGTCCTGCTTCCAGCGTGCCAGCCGGCTCGGGTCCGGGGGCTTGGACGTCAGCACGTGGGCCTCCTTGCGATGGTCGGCGGGCCGCAACGGCTTGCCGTCCTCGCCCGGCAGGTCGCGGTGCATCTCCGACAGCCGCTCCTCGGCGCGCTCGTAGTAGCGGAGCATCGAATCGTCCCAGGGCAGCTCGAGGAACTCGGAGATTCGCCTCAGCTGCGGCTCGGTGTCGCGAACGAGCGCCTCGTACTGGACCTCGATGTAGTTGAGATCGGCGGCGTCGGCGCGGGCGCCCTCGATCTTGCGGACCCAGCGGTCGGCGACGGTCTCCATCGGCGGCGGGTCCTTGAGGATCCGCTTGAATCGGGAAAGGGCGGCGTCGCGGCCGTCGCGGATCATGTGAATGAAGCGCGCCTCCGGGATCCAGCGCTCGATCTGCTTCATCCGCTTGACGTAGTTCGGCGTCTTGTCCCCCCAGCGCGGCTTTCCCTGACCTTCGGCATAGAGCTCGAAGAAGGCCCGCAGCGTCGTCTCGGGATCGATCCGGTCGAGCTCGCAGTAGCGCTGCAGCAGGGCAGCGGAGTCGAGGTCGAAATCACCCCACTGCCGGTGGCCGGTGACGATCGCGTGCGCCTCCTCGCAGGTGACGCCCCGCTTGCGGGTCACCTTGATCAGGGACGGCACGAAGTGGGTCTCCGGCGGGATCGCCATCTCCGGATGGGCATCCAGCATCAATCGCAGGAGCGTGGTCCCGGAGCGGGTCACGCCGACGATGAACGGGGCCGGTGGGCCGGTCGCGGAGCGGGTCCGGCGAAGTGGGGTCGGCAGCCTCATTCGATCCCCTCCCCCGCCGGGGTCAACGCGGTGCTGAGCTCGTATCCCAGTTCGCTCAGCAGCCCTCCGGCGACCCCCTCGAACTCGGCCAGCTCCTCGCTCGTCATCTCCGTCCGCCAGCGACCGGTGCGGCCCGTCGTCGGCGGCTCCGACGTCAGCGCGTGGGCGGCGAGGCGATTCGTGCCGGTGCGGACGATGCCGTCCTCGGAGTTGTCGAGATCGCGATCCAGCTCGGCCAGGCGCTGCATGGCGCGCTGGTGGTAGTCGAGCATCGCGGGGTCGAAATCGAGCTCTATGAACGCGCAGATCCGGCGCAGCGTCGCCTCGGTGTCGGAGACCAGGTCCTCGTAGAGGATCTCCTCGTAGCCGTTGCCCTTGATCTCCTCGGCGCCATCGCGAGCGGCGATGATCCGGCGCTGCCAGCGTTCGGCCGCCGCCGCCATCGGCACCGGCGCGCCGTCGATCACGCGCTCGCGCTGGGAGAGGGCCACGTCGCGTCCGTCGCGGATCAGATGGACGAACCGAGCCTCGGGAAGGGCGCGGGCGATCCGGGGCATGGCCCGCATGTAGCGCGGGGTCTTGTCGCCCCAGCGGGGCTTGCCCTGACCTTCGGCGTAGAGATCGTAGAAGCACCGGATGGCGTTGGCTGCCGTCAGCGGCCGCACCTGCTTGGCCCGCGCGCGAAACTCCGCCTCGTCGAGGCCGAAGTCGCCCCATCGCGGGTGCTTGGTGATCGAGCGGATCAGGCGGCGGCGGGTGTTCTCGTGGTTGGCGCGGCGGATCACCTCGGGGATGAAGTGGGTCTCAGGCGGGATCGTCAACTCCGGATGGGCATCGAGCATCATCCGCAACAGCGTCGTGCCGGAGCGGTTGACGCCGACGACGAACGGCGCGGGCGGGCGCTTCGGCTCTCTGATCTTCTGCCGAAGCCGCGACGCCATCCCGAGCGGGTGACGCCAGCCAGCCTGCCTGCGAGCGATCATCGTGCCTCGCCGCCGTCGGCCCGCGGCTCGGTGCCCGGCCCGTCACCGATCTGGTAGCCGAGCTCGACGAGCAGGGGCCCGGCGATCCCCTCGAACTCCTCGCGGTCGGAGCGATCCATGGACTCCCGCCAGCGGCTGACCCGCCGAGGGTCGGGCTTCTCCGTGGTGCGTGCATGGGTCGCCATCCGCCGCTCGACGCTGAGCGTCGTCCGCCTACCGTCGTCGGGCAGCTCCCGCTTCATCTCCTCGAGCCTGTCCCCGGAGCGTTCGTGGTAGGAGAGCAGCGCGTCGTCCCAGGGCAGCTCGAAGAACTCACAGACCGTCTCGAGGGTCGGCCTCGTCTCGAGGATCAGGTTCTCGTAGCGGATCTCGGTGTAGTGGGAGAGCCGCTTCGCCTGCTCGCGGGCCCTGGTGATGCGGCGGACCCAGCGCTCGGCGATCCGATCGATCGGGTGCTCCTTGTCGGCCCGATCTCGGATCGAGAGGGCGACGTCGCGGCCGTCGCGGATGACGTGGACGAAGCGCGCCTCGGGCAGCGCACGCTCGATCCTGCGCATGCTCTTGACGTAGATCGGGGTCTTCTCGCCCCAGCGGGGCTTGCCGACTCGCTCGGCGTAGCTCTCGTAGAAGGCGCGCAGCGCGTCGCCGGCGTTGAGCGGGTCGATCGCCTGGAATCGCTCGAGCAGCTCGCCCTCTGAGAGGCCGAAGTCGCCCCACTCACGCTGGCTCGTGATCGTCGCGAGCAGCGCCTCCGGCGTCGGCTTCGGCGACGTCGACTCCGCGGCCTCGATCAGCTCCGGGACGAAGTGAGTCTCTGGGGGGACGGTCAGCTCCGGATGCGAGTCGAGCATCATCCGCAGAAGCGTCGTGCCGGAGCGGTTGACGCCGACGACGAACGGCGCCGGCAGCCGCTCGGGGCCGCGACCTGAGGTGCGGCGGGTTCTGGACTCTCGCCAGACTCTCTGTGGGCTCGGAAGTGCCATTGATGGGAGTCGTCCCGCGTTCCCCTCTGCGTCTCGAGGGAGGGAGCGGCCCGGGATGCGGGCACACTGAAGTAACTCCCGGGCGAGGGCGGATTCTAGGCGCCCGGTGCCTCAGCCGTCGAGCAGCGGCCCGAGTGCTGCAAGCGTCCGATCCCAGCTGTGGCGCTCGCGCGAGCGCTCCGTGCCCTCCCGTAGGAGAGCGAGCTGAGCCGGGTCGGCGAGTCGCTCGATGGCCGCAGTCATCGCCTCGATGTCGGGGCGGCGGGCTGGGATCCCGGAGCGCGCGGCGCCGTCGGGATGGGAGGGGACGAGGAGCCCGTTCTCCCCATCGACGATCACCTCGTTCATCGGGGGATCGTCGTTGGCGATCGTGGGCATCCCGAAGGCCACGGCCTCATAGAGCGGCAGGCCGAGGCCCTCCCAGCGCGAGGGCGAGATCGACACATCGTTGGCGGCGATCGCCTCCAGGTGCTCGGGCCAGGGGTCGTCGGCGAGCCGGAGCTCGATCCGAGAGTCGGCCTCGATCAGCGGCAGGATCTGCTTCAGCCGGGTGCGTTCGACCTGGGCCTTGACGAGCAGCCTCAGGTTGTCGCCTCGGGCCGCGGAGAACGCCTCGATCACCGGTTCGGCCGGCTTGCGATGGCCGAGGAACCCGCCGGGGAAGACGAAGCGGACCAGGCCGTCGTCGCTGTGGCGAGCCCGCACCGCCAGCAGTTCGGGGTGGATGCCCCAGGGGACGCGAGGCGTCTCCAGCCCCCAGCCGCCGTATCGCTCCTGCTCACACTTCGTGACCGAGTAGACGACGTCGTAGGCCTCGCGGGCCGGCGCGAGGTGCTCCTCGGTGAAGTGCTCCCAGACGAAGCGCCCGATCACCCGAACGCCGCGGGCGCGCAGCCGCGCCAGCTCCTCGAACTGGTAGTTCTGATCACAGAGGATCAGGTCGATCGAGTTGTCCTCGACCCAGGCCGCGTACTCGGCATACGGCGTTTCGAAGCTCGACGCGGCGGTGACGTCGGGCTGATCCCATACCCCCGTCCGCTCGAGGGCTCCGCCCATCGGCCCCCTCTCCCTCCGTGGCTTGGCGAGCACGAAGCTCCGGTGACCGAGCTGATCGACGGCACTGCGGAGGTATCGACCGACGACCGGCTGCCCGCGGTTGAACCACTTGCTGACTAGACCAACGCGCACATGTCCTCCGCTTCGCCTCCGGGCATGTGCGTTGGTCAGGCGTCCGGGTTGCGCTTCTTGCGACCGCCGCGACCGCCCCGGTTGCCGCCGTTGACGCTCATCAGCCTGGCCTTGCGGGGGAGCAGGCGGCCGTGGTCGATGCTGCCGCTCGGGACGGCGTGCACGCAGAGCCGCCCCCAGTGCTCCTCGCGCCCCTCCTCCCAGACCGTGGAGATGCCGCTGAACCCGGCCGTGGCAAGCATCGACTCGATGCATGCCCGGTTGGGGATCCACCAGTTCGACGGGTTGCCGGCCTCGTCGCCCTGAAACATCATCACCGGCTCGTCGCCGCCCAACGTCGTCGAGGCGGTCTCGATCACGAGCAGCTCGCCGACGACGCTGCGCAGCCTCATCAACAGGGCCATGGGATTCGGCACGCTGTAGATCAGCCCTGAGCAGAGGACGACGTCGAAGCTGTCGAGCCCTTCCCAGAGATCGCCGAACACGTCCATCTGCAGGAACTCGAACCCGTAGCGGTCGACGTTGGCACTGAGGTCGCCGCTCGTGCAGATGTCGACCCCGACGACGGCATCCGCACCGCGCCGGACGGCGTCGGCGCAGTGAACACCCTCCCAGCAGCCGACGTCGAGAAAGCTCCTGCCGCCGAGCTCCACCGGTAGGCGGAACTGCTCCCAGCGACTCGCCTTGCCGACCGCGAGCAGTTCGCTGTCGAGCCCTTCGATCTCGGTCCCGGGGTCGGCGCTGTCCATGGGTCGGGAGCGTAGAGCGTTCTTCGCGACCGCTTCGGCGTCAGGGTCCGACCAGCGTAGCCAGGTCGGCAACCGTGCGCGACCATTCCCGGCGACCGCGAAGCTCGTCGACGCCGGCCCGCATCCGCTCGAGCTCGGGGCGATGGCCGAGCCGTTCGATGGCCGAGGCCAGCGCGCCGATGTCCGGATCCCAGGCCGGGATGCCGGAGCGGGCCGTGCCGTTCTGGATCGAGGGGACGAGGATGCCGCTGCGCCCCTCGATCACCATCTCCGACATCGGCGGCTTGTCGTTGGTGATGATCGGCAGCCCGAACGCGGTCGCCTCGTACAACGGAAGCCCGAGCCCCTCCCAGCGAGATGGCGCCAGGCAGACGTCACATGCGGCGAAGCGTGCCCGATGCACGTCCTCCGGCTCGTCGTCGAGCATCAGCTCGATCCGAAGGTCGGCCTCCGCAGCCTCCCTGAGCGCCTCGTCGTTGCGAGGAACCTGCGCGTTGATCAGCAGTCGCAGGTGCTCGCCCCTGGCCTTGGCGAACGCGCGGATGACCTTGCGGATCGGCTTGCGACGCCCGAGGAACGAGCCGGGGAAATAGAACTGGATAACCCCGAGGGAATGCTCCGCGTCGCGTCCGCTTCCCTCGGCCTGCGCGGTGTTGCCGTTCGGCAGGGGCGTAAGTTCGGCTTCGGGCGGATTCAGGAGTTCGGGGTGGATGCCCCACTGCACGTACGGGCTCTCGATGCCCATCTCGGCGTAGCGGTCGCGCTCGGCCAGGGTCAGCGAGTAGACCGTGTCGTAGGCAGCCCTGGCCGGCTCGACGTGCTCGGCGGCGAAGTACTCCCACACGAACCGGCCGACGGTTCTGATGCCCATCTCTCGTAACGCTCCGACGGCCTCCCACTGGTAGTTCTCGTCGAAGAGGATCAGCTCGAGTTCGTTGTCCCGCGCCCAGGCCTCGTACTCGGCCACCGGCATCTCGTGGGTGGATCCCTCGCTCACCCCAGGTTGGTCCCAGACCGGATCCTGCTCTCCCTCGGCAGCCTGCTTGGCGCGGGGCCCCGATCCGGGGCGGGCGAGGACGAGGGTCTCGTGGCCGAGCCCGTCCAGGGCGGAGCGGATCTGGCGGGCGACGATCGCCTGGCCGCTGGCCGTCCACTTGCTGACTAGACCAATGCGCATATGTCCTCCGCTTCGCGTCCGGGCATCTGCGTGCTGAGTCGGGTCGGAGTCATCGCTTGCGCGCGAGCGTGATTCCGTCGGCGATTCCGAGCATGGCGACGTCGACCCGTTCGTCGGTTGCGATCAGGCCGTTCAGCGCGGCGATCACCCGCCCGCTCTCGTCCTCGGGCGCCGGGTCGAGGACGTCGCCGTCGCGAAGCATGTTGTCGAGCACGATCAGCCCCCCCGGCCGCAGCAGCTCGAGGCACGCCTCGTAGTACCCGGGGTAGCCGGGCTTGTCGGCGTCGATGAAGGCCAGATCGAATGGCTCCGCACCCTCGCCGATCAGGCCATCCAGCGTCTGCTCGGCCGGCCCGAGGCGGATCTCGATCCGATCGGCCACGCCGGCCTCCACGAAGTTGGCCTCCGCGACGGCGGCCCGATCGGGGTCGAGCTCGCACGCATACAGGGTTCCCCCGTCGACCAGGCCCCGGGCGATGCAGATCGCCGAATAGCCGGTGAACGTGCCCAGCTCGATCGCCCGTCGGGCACCGAGCAGCCGGGTGAGCATGGTCATCAGCGCGCCCTGGTCGGGAGAGATCTGCATCACCGCGATTTCGCCGAGAGCGGCGGTCCGTTCACGGACCCCGGCCAGCGCCGCGTCCTCGCGCGCGCCGTGCCGGACGACGTAATCGTGGAGCTCGGGGGTGAGCGCGATGAATTTGGGTTCGCTCACGCGCTCGAGGTCGGGGATCCCGCGCCGACCTCGTATCCGAGCTCATCCAGCAGCTCGCCCGCGGCGCCGTCGAAGGCGACCACGTCGGCGGGTGACATCTTCTCCTTCCAGCGGTACATGGCGCTCGGATCCGGCGGCTTCTGGGTCATCGCGTGGGCCTGCATCCTCTCCTGGCCTGGCCTGGTCGGCTTGCCGTCGGCGGCCGGAAGGTCGCGGGCCATCTCCGCCATCCGCTCGGCGGCGTGCTCGTAGTAGGTCAGCATCACCGGGTTCCACTCGAGTTCGAGGAATTGAGCGATCCTGCGCAAGTTGGGCTCCGTATCGGTGACCAGATCCTCGTAGCGCAGCTCGAGGTAGTGCCGGAGCTTTCCGCCCTGCTTCTGGGCCCTGCGAATCCGCCGCTGCCAGCCCGCCGCGACCTGCGCCGCCGGCGCCGGGTCCTTGTCGCCGAGCGTCCGCTTCCAGCGGGAAAGGGCGACGTCGCGGCCGTCGCGGATGACGTGGATGAAGCGGGCCTCGGGAAGAGCGCGCTCGATCTTGCGCATGTTCTTGACATAGGCAGGGGTCTTCTCGCCGTAGCGAGCCTTGCCCTGCCGCTCGGCGTACATCTCGTAGAACGAACGGAGCGCCGGGCCGGCCGCGAAGGAATCGAGTTGCCTCCAGGCATCGACGACATTCCCCGGATCGGTGTGGAGATCCCCCCATTGCCGGACCGCGGTCATGGTCTCGACCGCCTGCTCGGGCGAGGCTCCACCGTCGATCGCGTCGATCAGATCGGGGACGAAGTGCGTCTCGGGCGGGATCGCCAGGTCGGGGTGTGCGTCCAGCATCAACCGCAGCATCGTCGTGCCGGAGCGACCGACGCCGACGATGAACGGGACCGGAGGGCGATGCCCCGGGTCCTTCGGCTTGAACAGGCTCATGGCCGCAAGCGTAGGTGACGGCCATGGGACGGGCGGCCCTCATTCACGCGAGATGGCAGAAACCGGCCGCGTGAGCCGGTTTCTGCAACTTCGCGTGGTCAGTGTCCCCGCCTCAGCGGGTGAGGAGGGCCGAGAAGTCGGAGACGGTGCGGTCCCAGCTGCGCTCATCCCTCGTTCGCAGGGCGCCGGCGGACAGCTCCGCTCTCAGGGAGGGGTCGGCGAGGCGGGAGATCGCCTTGGTCAGGGCCTCGACGTCGACGGTCCTGGCGGGAATACCCGAGTTGGCGAGGCCGTCGTCGTGGGAGGGAACGAGGATGCCGTTGACGCCGTCGACGACGAGTTCGTTCATCGGCGCGTCGTCGTTGCAGACGATCGGCTGGCCGAACGCGATTGCCTCGTAGAGGTGAAGGCCGAGGCCCTCCCAGCGCGCCGGGGCCATGCAGACGTCGGCGTCGGCGAACATCTGCAGGTGGACGTCGGTAGGGAGGTCCTCGAGAACCAGTTCGATCCGCGGGTCCCGCTTCACGGCGCGCTCGAGGAACTTCATCCGGCGCTCGATCTGAGCCTTGACGATCAGCCGCAGTTCCGGCTCGGGCGTGGCGGAGAACGCGGTGATGACCTCCCTGAAGGGCTTCCGCTTGCCCAGCAGGCCGGCGTGGTAGTGGAAGGAGACAACGGCGGGGGAATCCCCCGCTTCGCGTCCGCCCCCCCGATGAGGCGTGATCTCGAGATACTCGGGATGGACGCCGTACTGAACGTAGGGGGTGTCGATGCCCATGGTCGCGTAGCGGTCCTGCTCGGCCCTGGTCAGCGAGTAGACGAGGTCGTAGGCCTCGCGGGTCGGTGCGACATGCTCGTCGCTGAACCGCTCCCAGACGAATCGCCCGATCGTCCGCACACCCGAGGTTCGCAGCGCGGTCAGGGAGTCGAACTCATAGTTCTGATCGAAGAAGCAGGCCTCGATCCCGGTCCGCTGGGCCCAGTCGAGCAACTCCCGCTCAGGGATGAAGAAGTTGGATGCCGAGGTCACTCCCTCGGCGGCCCAGACGTCGTCGCCCCGGGCCTCCTGCGGCATCGGAAAGCTCTCCTTGGTCGGGCGCCCGAGGATGAACGTCTCGTGT
Source organism: uncultured Solirubrobacterales bacterium (assembly GCA_963823275.1). Lineage (GTDB taxonomy): Bacteria > Actinomycetota > Thermoleophilia > Solirubrobacterales > 70-9 > RHKX01. Next base: position 63,532 of record CAWGKW010000001.1, read on the forward strand.
CCGAGCTGATCGAGGGCGGAGCGAAGCTGGCGGGCGACGACGCCCTGCCCGCGGTTGAACCAGAAGGCGCAGATCCCGACTCGCATGGCCGAGAGGATGGCAGGGCGTTCGCCCGGGGGGTTGTCTGCTGCCATCCGTTCCGGCGTGGGCCGGTCTTGCCCGTCCCCGTCGGACTAAGCGTTCGTCAGCGAGAGCGCCGCCGACTCGAAGAGCCGGAGCCCGTCGACCGAGCCGGTGAGCGGGTCGACGGCGTGCTCGGGGTGTGGCATCAGCCCGACCACGTTTCCGCGGGCGTTGCTGACCCCGGCGACGTCGCCGATCGAGCCGTTCGGGTTCTGGCCGGCGGCGTAGCGGAAGATCACCTGGCGGTTGGCCTCGAGCTCGGCGATCATCTCGGGCGGGGCGAAGTAGCGGCCGGTGGTGTGCTTGACCGGAATCGAGAGGACATCGCCGGGCTCACAGGCGCCCGACCACGCGGACCCGGATTCGACGACCTCGATGTCGACCTGGCGGCAGAGAAAGCGCAGGCCGTCGTTGGGCAGCAGCGCGCCGGGCAGCAGACCCGCCTCGCAGAGCACCTGAAAGCCGTTGCAGATCCCGAGCACCGGTCCGCCCGCCTCGGCGAACTCCTGCACCCGAGCCATCGCCGGCGCGAACCGCGCGATCGAGCCGACCCGGAGGTAGTCACCGTATGAGAAGCCACCGGGCACCACTATCGCGTCGACGGCACCGAGGTCGGTGTCGCCGTGCCAGATGATCCGGGCATCGCCGACCCGCTCGCAGGCGAGCGCGGCGTCGACCTCGTCGCACGACCCGGGGAACCTGAGCACCCCGAAGGAGGTCAAACCCTCCGCCCTTCCCGCCGGGGTCTACGAACACCCGACGGAAGCGGACGCGAAGCGGAGCCTCCCGTCGGAGTCACTCTGTCTCGTCCAACTCGATGATGTAGTCCTCGATCAAGGGGTTGACGAGGAGCTTCTCGCAGAGCTCGTCCAGCTCGGCCCGATCGGTGAACTGCAGCTCGACCATCCGGCCGACCCGGACGTCGCTGACGGACTCGAAGCCGAGCGTCGGCAGGGCTCGTTCGACCGCCTTACCCTGAGGATCGAGGATCCCCTCCTTCGGTTTGATCAGAACCCGGGCGAGCATGCGGCCGATCCTAGCGGCCGCTCCGTACGCGGCCGCGAGCCCTGCCGAAGAGGCCGCGGCGCGGGCCCGACCCGGGCTCGATCGACTCGGCCAGCGAGCCGTACCCCGAGTCTCTCGAGGACGTCTCTCATCTCCAGCCGGGAGAAGGCCTCGCTCCAGCGCGGGTCGTTGGCGGCGTAGGGGACCTCGGGTTCCCTGACCTTGCCGCGGGCCCACTCTGCCACCGCCGATGGGGTACGGCGTCCGGTCACCTCGTAGATGCGGGCGATCGCGGCGACCGGGTCGGCCCGCAGCTCCTCGTTTCGGAGCAGCACGTAACGGTCGCCGAACAGCTGCCGGCCCTCGCGCCAGGTGCTCTCGAAGGTGTGCTTCCAGACGAGCAGGATCCGCTCGAAGTTGGCGGGCCTGTGGATATGTGAGTACTCGGGCCGACCCAGGAGGATCCGCGAGAGCTGCCGACTCGACCAGAGCTTGCGCTTCTCGCGTTCGGTGAAAAACTCCTCCGCGGTGGAGTAGGCCCGCTTGCGGCCCCTGCCCATCATCATCGAGGCCGCGACGGCCCTGGGGTCACGGATGACATGAACGAGCGCCGAGTCGTCGGGGCAGATGGCATTGATCGCCTCGAGCTTGTCGTAGAAGCGCGTCTCCTTGATCATCACCGGCTCGTCGCGCTGCAGAAGCGTGGCGAGGAAGCCGGCACAGTGCTCGGGCAGCTCCGGCCCGAGCTCGGCCTCCGGGTTGCCGGGCCCGCCGAGGTTGAACTCGGAGATGTCCATGCCGGGGTAGTGCTCGTCGCGGAAGGCGATCCGGAGCGCGCGGGTCTCGGCGAACGGGTCGCTCTCGCGTGCGCCGCTGCCACCGCCGGGGGTTTCGGTGTCCTCGCGCAGGGGCTCGTAGAAGCAGTGCAGCTCCGGGTCCTCGAGCAGCGCGTCGTAGAGGATCGTCGTCCCCGACCGCCGCATGCCCTGCATCAGGATTGCCCCTGCCATCGAGGCTCAGGGTAGCCGCGGCATCGACTCGACCGGCGTCATCGCGCGGGGGCGACGCTCAGCCGAGCGAGCGCCCGGTGATCCGCTCGTAGGCCTCGCGGTACTTGGCGGTGGTGCCGGCGATTACCTCGGGGGGGAGGTTCGGGGCCGGGGGAGAGTGGTCCCAGTCCTGTTCGTTGAGGTAGTCGCGGACGAACTGCTTGTCGAAGGAGGCCTGCCCACGGCCGGGCTCGTAGTCGTCGGCCGGCCAGAAGCGCGAGGAGTCGGGGGTCAGGACCTCGTCGCCGAGGACGATCTCGGCGCCGGGGCTGGAGCCGAGCTCGAACTTGGTGTCGGCGACGATGATCCCGCGCTCGTAGGCGTGCATGCGGGCGTGTTCGTAGAGCTCGATCGAGACCCGTCGCAGTTCCTCCACCAACGGTCGCGAGCCGACGATCTCGCAGGCCCGGTCGAAATCGATGTTCTCGTCGTGATCGCCGATCTCCGCCTTGGTGGCGGGGGTGAAGATCGGCTCGGGCAGCTGATCGGATTCCTGCAGGCCGCTGGGGAGCGCGATCCCGCAGACCGACTGCGATTGCTCGTACTCCTTCCAGCCCGACCCCGACAGGTAGCCACGGACGACGCATTCGATCGGGTACATGTTGAGCTTCTTGACCCGGATGGCGCGGCCGGCGACCTCGTCGGGAACGTCTTCGCTGATCAGGTGGTTGGGGACGATCGCCCCGGTCGTCTCGAACCAGAAGATCGACATCTGGGTGAGCACCTTGCCCTTGTCGGGGATGGGCTCGGCGAGGACCACGTCGAAGGCCGAGATCCGGTCTGAAGCGACCATGATCAGCTCGTCGACGTCCTCGTAGATCTCGCGGACCTTGCCGCTGGAGTGAAGCTCGAGCTCGTTCAGCTTGCCGGGCATGGCGCGAGGCTACCAGCGGCTGGTGCAAACGGGGATCCCTACGGCCGCGCGGTCTATCCTCGGCTGCCGGATGAAGAGAACCGCCGGGTTGCTGATCACGTTCATGTTGCTGCTGGCGCTTCCCTGCGCAGCCGACGCGGCCGATCCGTTGCGGGGCAACGCGAGCTGGATCTGGTACGTCGACGACTCGGGCGGGAGTGGGGCGGCGATCGGGCGCGAGGCGCGCCGACACGGTCTGGACGCCGTCTACGTCAAGAGCGGAGACGGCGCCAACTACTGGAGCCAGTTCGATTCGGGTCTGGTCGAGGCGATCCATGATCGCGGCGTTGACGTCTGCGGCTGGCAGTTCGTCTACGGCAACGATCCGAAGCGCGAGGCGAAGGTCGCCGCGCGGGCCGCCGACGAGGGAGCCGACTGCCTGATCATCGACGCCGAAAGCGACTACGAGGGCGAGTACGCCGCCGCCGACACCTACATCACCAAGCTGCGGAGGATGGTCGGCGACGACTACCCGTTGGCCCTGAGCAGCTTTCCCTACGTCGACTATCACCCCTCCTTCCCGTACTCGGTCTTCCTCGGCCCGGGCGGGGCGCAGTCGAACCTGCCGCAGCTCTACTGGTACGCGATCGGCGACCCGCTCGCGGCCTCCGTAAGGCATACCTACGCCTACAACCGTCCCTACGGCCGGCCGCAGTACCCGGTCGGGCAGACCTGGCAGGACCCTCCGAAGGCTCAGATCCTCGACTTCCGCCGGCTGGCGAGGGCCTACGGCTCGAAGGGGGTGAGCTGGTGGTCGTGGCAGGAGACGAGGAAGAGCGTCTGGCCGCGCCTCACCGGGCGCGTCGCCGGCGAGCCCCGCGGACCGAAGCCCCGGCGCGAGTACGCCGACCTCGCTCGCGGCGATCAGGGGGACCTCGTGATCTGGGCGCAGCAGCTCCTGCTGGGCTCGGCCGTCGACGTACCTGCGAGCGGCCGTTTCGGGGCGAAGACCGAGCGCGGGGTGAAGGCCCTGCAGCGCCGCGAGTCCCTGACCGTCACCGGCCGCGTCGACGATGCGACCTGGGTGGTCCTGCTGAGGGGTGAGCCGGCGGAGATCGACTGGTCGGAGCGGGGGAATCCGCGGGTGCTCGCGGGCGCCGGCGTCCCGAAAGCCGATGAGATCTCGAGAATCGATAATGGTGCGGAATGGGGGGCGCGATGAAGAGGGGGCTGATTGCGGGGCTCGCGCTCGCGTGCTCTGCTGTTGATCGGTCCTCCGACGGCCGCCGCCGAGATCGCCCGCGATCCGAGCGACACCCCAGGCCCGCTGGATCTCGTCCGGGTCAAGGTCGGCCAGAAGGACGCCCGCCTGCGGGCGCGGATCGGCGTCAGCCGACCCCTGCCCCAATTCAACGAGCTTCGCGACCATCCCTCCTTCGCGAAGTCGAAGGCCGAGCGTTACCTGTGTCTCAACCTCGCCTCCAAATCGATCGGCCGACGGCTCCTCTGCCCGGCTGGGAGGAGCGACGGATGGGCGGATGAACATCGGGGTCTCGGTGGTCGGCAAGAGTTCGATCCGGGGCAAGGGGTCGGTCTCGGCGAAGGTCAGACGCTCGGAGCGCGGGATGGTGGCCGCGCTGACCTTCGATGAGAGGCCGGAGCCAACGGCCATGCCGAAGTTACCTACCGGCGGTCACGGCCGCCGCTGCGACCGCTCTGCACATGGTCAGCGTGATCTGGGACGTCGACCCGCGAGACTGGTCAACTCCCGGTTCAGGCGCCATCTACTCGGTGGCGGTCTCCGGCGGCAGGGGCTCGATCGTCCTCATGCACGACGGAGGCGGCAACCGCAGCCAGACCGTCGCAGCGCTCCCCGGGATCATCCACAACTACAGAGTCGCGCGGCTTCCGGCTGAAGACGATGACCGAGCTGCTCGGCGGCCGCTACCTGCTCAAGGAAGTCAACGGGCACGGCGGGAGTGGGATCCGGGCGGTTCGGAAGGCCGACCGAGCCGATCCCCCGTTCAGGACCTCAGGGTCTCGAGGCGGTCGAAGACCTCACCGGCGTGGCTGAGGTAAGCGGTCGGGTCGAAGACCGCGGCGACGTCGATCTCCACCTCTGACTTGGCGATTGCCGCTTCGAGCAGGTCGCGGAACGGGGTGCGGGTGTCCCAGGCCCGCTGGGCGTTCTCCTGGACCAGGCGGTAGGCATCGTCGCGGACCAGCCCAGCGTCGATCAGGGCCGTCAGAGCGCGCTGGCTGTAGATGGCGCCGTAGGTCAACTCGAGGTTCTCGCGCATGCGGTCGGCGTGGATCGTCATCCCGCTCGCGACCCGTGTGGCGAGGTGTTGCATGTAGTCGAGGCCGATCGTCGCGTCGGGAAGGATCACCCGCTCGGCTCCCGAGTGGGAGATGTCTCGCTCGTGCCAGAGCGCCACGTTCTCGAGCCCGGCCTGGGAATAGCCGCGCAGGACCCGCGCCAGACCCGTGATCCGTTCGGTGGTGATGGGGTTGCGTTTGTGGGGCATCGCCGAAGAGCCCTTCTGGCCTTTGCCGAACGGTTCCTCGACCTCCCGCACCTCGGTCCGCTGCAGGTTCCGGACCTCGGTTGCGAAGCGCTCGAGCCCGGCGCCTGCGAGCGCGATCTCCGACAGCAGCTCCGCGTGGCGGTCGCGGGGGATGATCTGGGTGGAGGCGTCCTCTCGGACGAGCCCGAGGCGGTCCATCACCGTCGCCTCGACGCTGGGCGGCAGCGACGCGTAGGTGCCGACCGCACCCGAGAGCTTGCCGTAGGCGACGCCGGCGAAGGCGCGGCTCAGACGCTGGACGTTGCGGTCGGCCTCGAAGGCGAATCCGGCCAGGCGGAGCCCGAAGCTGGTCGGCTCGGCATGGATCCCGTGCGTCCGCCCGACGCAGACGGTGTCTCGCTGCTCGAAGGCGCGCTCGACCAGCGCGTCGCGGTAGGCGCTCGCCCCAGCGACGACGATCTCCCCGGCCGCACGGATCTGGGTGGCCAGCGCCGTATCGAGGACATCTGAGGAGGTCAGTCCGTAGTGGATCCATCGCCCCTCGGCCCCGATCGACGACGAGACGACGTCGACGAATGCGGCGACGTCGTGGTTGGTCGTGCGCTCGCGCTCCTCGACCGCCTCGACCGTGAAGCCGGCGCGCTCGCGGCAAGCCCTTGCGGCGTCGGCGGGAACGACCCCTGCATCGGCCAGGGCATCGGTCACGGCCAACTCGACCTCGAGCCACCCCTCCATCTTGCGGCGCTGGGTCCAGACGGCGCCGATCTCCTCGCGGGTGTAGCGGGGGATCAAAGCGCCAGGATCCGAACCGCGTAGAGCCCGGCGTTCTTGGCTCCGTCAACCGCCATGCAGGCGACCGGAACGCCCGGGGGCATCTGCGCTATCGACAGCAGTGCGTCCATGCCGCCGAGGTTCTTGCCGGCGACCGGCACGCCGATGACCGGCAGGCCCGTGTGTGCGGCGGCAACGCCCGGCAGGGCCGCGCTCATTCCCGCCCCGGCAATGATCACCTTCAGGCCTCGCATCGCCGCCGCCTTGCAGTACTCGGCGACCAGATCGGGATCGCGGTGGGCACTCATGACCCGCACCTCGTAGCGAACGCCGGCCTCCTCCAACGCCTTGCCGGCAGGTTGCATCTTCGGCTTGTCGCTGGCGGAGCCCATGATGATCCCGACGAGCGGCTCGGCAACGTCGATCTCCTCGAAGGCCGTCTCGACATCGGGCATCGACTCGGCGCCGGGGGGCGGCGCCCCGGGGTCGGACCCCGACCCGTGCATCTCCGTTCCCTGCGCGGGGGTTGAACTGGATTCGGCCTCTGTCATCGGTTCTCCCGTCGGGTTTGATCGACCGCACGAGCGGCGATGTCGGTTCGGATCTGCCGCCCGGCGAAGGTGATCATCTGAGCCGCATCGTAAGCCCGCTCACGGGCCGCCGCCGGGCCCGGTCCCAGTGCGGTCACGTTGAGGACGCGACCCCCGGCAGTGACGAGCCGGCCATCCACGGTCGCCGTCCCGGCGTGGGTCACCTCGGCACCCCTCGCGGCGGCCTCTTCGACCCCCTCGATCACGTCGCCCTTCGACGAGGTCTCGGGATAACCTCGGGAGGCCAGCACCAGGGTCACCGCCCAGTCGTCGGCGAACTTCGCCTCGAACCCGGCGAGCCCCCCCGGCTCGCGGGCGGCGAGGCAGAGATCGATGAGGTCGGAGCGCAATCGAGGCAGCACCGCCTGGGTCTCGGGATCGCCGAAGCGGCAGTTGAACTCGAGCACCTTCGGGCCGGCCGCTGTCAGCATCAGGCCCGCGTAGAGGACGCCGTGAAACGGGATGCTCCGCCGGGCCATCAGGTCGACGATCGGCCGGTGGACCTCGTCCACGATCCGCTCGACGACGGCGCCGTCGATCCCAGGCACTGGGGAGTAACTGCCCATGCCGCCGGTGTTCGGGCCCAGGTCGCCGTCGAAAATCCGCTTGTAGTCCTGGGCGGGCGCAAGCGGAACGACGTTCACGCCGTCGCAGAGAGCGAGCAGCGAGAGTTCCTCTCCCTCGAGGAACTCCTCGATCAGGACCTCCGTCTCGCCGAAGCGCTGCTCGGTGAAGAACAGCTCGACCGCCTTGCTGGCTTCGTCAAAGTCGGCGGCGATGATCACGCCCTTGCCGGCGGCCAGCCCATCGGCCTTCAGTACGACGGGGTACGCGCAGGCCGCCAGATGCTCGAGCCCCTCCTCGCGGGACCTGGCGACGGTGTGCTCGGCGGTGGGCACTCCGGCTTCCCTCATCGACTGTTTCGCGTAGATCTTCGAGCCCTCGAGCTGAGCGGCGGCCCCGCTTGGTCCGAACGCGCGGATCTCGGCCGACTCCAGTGCGTCGACGAGCCCCGCCACCAGCGGAACCTCGGGGCCGACGATCACCAGATCGACGGAGCGGTCGCGGGCTGCCGCAACCAGTGCGTCGACATCGCCGTCGGCGATCGGGAGCAGCTCAGCGTCCGCCGCGATCCCGGCGTTCCCCGGCGCGCACAGCACCTCCGGCCCCCTGGTCGAGCGCGTGAGCGCGCGAACGATCGCATGCTCGCGGCCGCCACCGCCGACGACGAGGATCCTCATCGCGGCGGGTTCACATCGACTGGACCGCTGCTCAAAGTGACCCGGCGAAATCCTCGCTGGGGATCGCGCCCAGGGTCTCGTTGATCGTCGTACCCCGGGAGCCGAGCTCCAGCGAGGCCTTGGCCATCGACTCGGCGCTGTCGGCCTCGACGACGCTGATGAAGTCGTAGCGGCCCAGGGTCGCCCACTGATGGTGGACCTTGAGCCCGATCTGCTCCATCTCCGAATTCACCTCGGCGATCCGATCCGGGTTGTTCTTGATCGTCTTGACGCCCTCGCTGGTCAGCTTGGTCAGCAGGATGAAATGGGCCAACGTTCTCTCCTCCTCGTCGTTGCGGTTCAGGTCGAGTGCAAGGTCATTTCTCTCACTTCGGGCGATCCGCTGCAAGCCGACCCTCTCGACGGTGATCGGATCATGCGGGTTTGACCGCGACTCCCGTCGCCAGCGGGCGCACGATCGGGGCCGCCTTCGGCAGCCTGCCGAGCTCGACGCTCTCGATCACCAGCGCGGATGCCCCGATCGAGGCGACGGTGTCGCGGTTGCAGCGGCAGCCGTGACCGACCACCTTCCACGGGACCTCCAGCCGATCCTGCCAGCGGGCAACCCGCGGGTCGGTGGAGCGGACGTGCTCGGCGAACAGGAGCCTTCCGCCCGGCTTGAGTACACGGGTGATCTCCGCCAGCGTCCCCGGAACGTCGTCGACCGTGCAGAGAACGAGGGTGCTGACCGCCGTGTCGACGGAATCGTCGTCGAGGGGAAGGCGATCGGCGGGGGCATCGATCACCGACACCTCCCCCGGCCCGTCTCGTGGCGAGGGCCGTCGAGCGGCTCGCTCCCGCAGGCGCCGGGCCATCGGCTCGAAGGGTTCGGTGAGGACGAGTTCGGTCACGGCATCGGGGTAGTGATCGAAGTTCAGCCCCGTGCCGGCCCCCAGCTCCACGGTGCGGCCGCGCGCTCCGGCGACCAGCCGGCGGCGATGCTCGCGCATCCCCGCGTCTTCGGTGCTCTCCATCGCCCGCTCGTACAGTGCCGCGAACGCACGGCCCCAGGTGGCGTCGTAGAGGCCCTTGCCGACACCCATCAGGCAGCTCCGCCGTCGAGCAAGCGGGGAATCGAGTCCCGGCGGTAGTCGAAGATCCGCTCGAGGTCGCGACGGACCAGGACGTGCTCGCCGATGGTCCCGAGCGGACCGAACCGGTGCCCGTAGCGAACCAGGTCGACCATCAGCGTCCGCGACTCTCCGAGCGGCTCGAAGCTGTGGGTGTGATGCCAGAGCGCGTACGGACCCTTGAGCTGGCGGTCGACGAAGCCTCGTGGAGGGTCCCACTCCTCGATCCTGGTGAGCCAGGAGACGGGCACGGCGTGCAGCCGGATCCGGTAGCGGATCAGCGCGCCCACCCGCATCAGGATCGGGGTCGGGGTCGTGATCTTGAAGTGGAGCAGCGGCGGGGTTATCGCCTCCAGATTCTCGGCCTCCGAGAAGAACTCGAACGCCGCCTCGATCGGCACCTCGAGCACCTGCTCGCGACGCAGGACGCGCTCTCTCATCGGCCCGCCTCGACCGGAGCGACGAGATCGGCGAGATCGGCGCGGGTGTTCTCCCAGCTCAGCTCCTCCCGCCGCCTCCTGGCGCCGGCGGCGAGCTCCGCCCGCAGTTGATCATCGGCGAGGCGTTCGATCGCGGCGGTCAGCGCGGCGACGTCGGGCTTGAACGCTGGGATCCCGGACCGCGGAGCGCTTCCATCCGGGACGCCGGGCACGAGCAGCCCGTTCATCGCGTCGATCACGACCTCATTCATGGGGGGATTGTCGTTGGTCACGATCGGGACCCCCAGCGCCGTCGCCTCGAACAGGTGCAGGCCCAGCCCCTCCCAGCGACTCGGGGCCAGGCATACATCGGCTGCGGCGAGCATCCGCAGGTACTCGTCAGTGGGCAGGTCGGCGGTGATCAGCTCGATTCGATCGTCGCGCCGACCGAGCCGCGAGCCGCCCTTGATCATGCGCCCGACCTGCTTGGCCTGCCGGTCGACCTGGGCCTTGAGGCGGAGCCGAAGGCGGGGATCGGACGTGGCGCGGAACGCTTCGATCGTCTCGGCGAGGGGCTTTCTCTTCGACATGAAGCCGCCGGGAAAGATCATCCCGACCGGATGCTCCGCCTCGCGCCCGCTTCGGTCGCCTCGGCGGCCGGCTGCGACGACCCCCGGCTCCAGTTGCTCGGCCATCGCGACCAGATCGGGAAAGCAACCCCACCTGACCCTCGGGGTCTCGATCCCCATCTCGGTGTAGCGCTCCTGCTCGCAGGCGGTCAGCGAGTAGATCCGGTCGAAGGCCTCGGTCGCCGGGGCGACGTGTTCGGCGGAGAAGTGCTCCCAGACGAAGCGCCCGATCGTCGTGACCCCGGACTCGCGAAGCTGCGCGATCTCATCGAACTGGTAGTTCTGGTCGAACATGACGAGGTCGGGCTGAACCCTCTCCGCCCACCCCGTGTACTCGGCTGCCGGGATCAGGTAGTCGCTGGCGGCGGTCACCCCGTCCTGGGCCCAGACTCCCTCGGTGTCGACCCACCCGGGGCGGATGTTCGTCCTCCGGGTCGGCCGGGCGAGCACGAACGTCTCGTGGCCGAGATCCTCGAGGGTCGAGCGAATCTGGCGGGCGACGACGGCCTGCCCGCGGTTGAACCAGTAGGCGACGATTCCGATCCGCATGGGACGAACCCTTGCACGACGTGGCCGTGGTCGCGCGGATGGCAGGGAAGGGTGCCAGAGCCGCGAAGAGGCCGCCGATGACCTTTCGCGGAAGATCGGGGCGATCTCCGCCTGCCTGACCCTGGGGGTCCTGTGTGCGTGCGCGGTCTCGCCGGCGCCGTCCGCGGCACGGCTGACGGAGCCTCCGAGCGCCTCCGAGTTCCGGCGGGTGACCCGGGATCTGATCGAGCACGGCGCCCTACTCGGCGCCGGCAGGCTCCCCGCTTCGCGGAGGCGGCCTCCTCCCCGGCGGCATCCCGGGCCTGGGCGGCGGGCTGTTCCCTCGGAAGCGACTGCTGACGCTGTACGGCGCGCCGCAGCTTCCGGCGACCATCCTCGGAAAGCTCGCCCCGGGCGCAGCGGCACGCAGGGCCGTCAAGCAGACGATGCCCTACGCGAGGATCAGCGATCGCAAGGTCATCCCCGGCTTCGACCTGATCGCGGTGGTCGCGAACTCGACACGCGGTCCGGACGGGCTCTACCGCTCCCGCCAGCCCGACAGGTTGATCGGCTCCTATCTGCGAGCCGCCCGATCGGTCGGCGGCCGTCTCGTCCTCGACATCCAGCCGGGTCGGGCGAGGGTCAGGGATGAGATCGACGCTCTGGAGGATTGGATCGCCGAGCCGGACGTCGACGTCTCGATCGACCCTGAGTGGAACGTCGGCCCCCGCGGGGTCCCGGGCAGGTCCGTGGGCACGATCAAGGCGGGGGAGCTGAACAAGATCTCGCGCCGGATCCAGGAGGTCATCGACGCCAACGACCTGCCCCCCAAGGCTCTCGTCGTCCACCAGTTCCGCTCCGGCTCGGTTCGCCACCGCGAGGACATCAAGCAGCGAAACGGGGTCGACGTGACCCTCTCCTTCGACGGGTTGGGCAGCCCCGGGGCGAAGCGGGCGGGGTACGAGAGCCTCACATCGGATGCGGCATTCAACGGCTTCTCGATCTTCTACTCGCTGGACACGAGGGTCATGAGCCCGCGGTCGGTGCTGGGCCTGCGGCCCGAGGTCGACTTCTTGCTCTTCCAATAGGGGCTTCACCAGGGCCAACGGAGCCGGGGCCTCTATCGTCGTCGCCATGGCAGGTCGAATCGTCCTCTTCGGAGCCACCGGGTACACCGGTCGGCTGACCGCTTCGGCCCTGGTTGAAGCGGGCGCTGAGCCGGTGCTCGCCGGACGCAGCTCGGAGTCTCTGAAGGAGCTCGCAGACGAGCTTGGCGGTGGGCTCGAGACCGCGGTCGCCGACGTTGCCGATCCCGCCGGCGTGCGGGCTCTGCTCAGGACCGGTGACGTCCTCATCAGCACCGTCGGACCCTTCAACCGATGGGGAGCCCCCGCGGTCGAGGCCGCGATCGACGCCGGCTGCGCCTACCTGGACTCGACCGGGGAGCCTCCGTTCATCCGCCGCGTCTTCGATCATTGGGGCCCGTCGGCCGCAAGTTCCGGGGTGCCGCTCCTGACCGCGATGGGTTACGACTGGGTTCCAGGGAACCTCGCCGGAGCCCTCGCTCTCGACGAGGCCGGGGACGCCGCCCGCAAGGTCGAGATCGGCTATTTCCTCACCGGCAGCGGGATGGGAGGGATGAGCGGCGGGACGATGGCCTCCACCGCCGGTGTGATGCTCGAGCCGAGCTTCGCGTTCCGCGGCGGCCGGGTCGTCACCGAGGGGCCCGCCCGCAGGATCCGCTCCTTCGACGTCCGCGGCAAGCACAGGTCGGCCGTCTCCGTCGGGTCCTCCGAGCATTTCACCCTGCCGCCGCTGAACGCGGGGCTGACCGAGGTCGACGTCTATCTCGGCTGGTTCGGATCGATGTCGCGACCGATGCAGCTCAGCTCGTTCGGGCTGGGCGCGATCGCGAAGGTCGGCCCGCTCAAACGCGGACTCGATTCACTCGCGGAACGCTTCGTCAAGGGTTCGACCGGAGGTCCTTCGGAATCGGAGCGATCCAGTGGCGGCTCCCACATCGTCGCGATCGCCTCGGGCCCCGCCGGCGAACGGCTCTCGGAGGTTCACCTCGAGGGCATCGACGGCTACTCGTTCACCGCCAACTTCCTCGCCTGGTCGTCGATCCGCGCCCAGGCCGGGGAGATCAGCGGGACCGGGGCGATCGGCCCGGCTCAGGCGTTCGGCCTCGAGGCCTTCGAGGCCGGCGTCGCCGCCTCCGGCATCGGGAGATAACCGCGCGACTCGCAGCCCTCCGGGCTGCTCGACTGCGCCGGGCCTCCGGGCGAAGCCCGGTGGCCCTCCCGTCAGATGACCGCGCAGCCCTCGGGGCGAAGCCCTAGCTGGTCTTCTCGAAGGTCAGCTCGCCGGCGTCGGCGCCGATCCGGACGGTGTCGCCCTCGCTGAACTCGCCCTCGAGGAGCTTCAGGGCGAGGCGGTCGACGAGCTTGCTCTGAATCACACGCTTCAGCGGGCGAGCGCCGTAGGTCGGGTCGTAGCCCAGGTTGCCGATCAGCTCTCTGGCCTGATCGGTGAGCTCGATCTCGATGCCGCGCTCGTGAACGCGCTCGGTCAGCATCGCGACCTGGACGTCGACGATCCGGGTGATGTCGGTGCGGCTGAGCCGGTGGAAGATCACGGTCTCGTCGATCCGGTTCAGGAACTCGGGCTTGAAGGTGGCGGTCAGGACCACGTTGATCTTCTCCCGCATCTGCTCGTCGATCCGCTCGCCGGCGATCTCCTGGGAGCCGACGTTCGAGGTCATGATCAGAACGGTGTTGGTGAAGTCGACCGTGCGGCCCTTGCCGTCGGTCAGCCGGCCGTCGTCCATGATCTGCAGGAGCACGTTGAAGGCGTCGGGATGGGCCTTCTCGATCTCGTCGAGCAGGACCACCGCGTAGGGGCGACGTCGCACGGCCTCGGTGAGCTGTCCACCCTCGTCGTAGCCGACATATCCGGGGGGCGCGCCGATCAGGCGACTGACCGAGTGCTTCTCCATGTACTCGGACATGTCGATCCGGGTGATCGCGCCCTCGGAGTCGAACATGAACTCGGCCAGCGCCCGGGCGAGCTCGGTCTTGCCTACGCCGGTCGGGCCGAGGAACAGGAAGCTGCCGATCGGGCGGTGTGGATCGGAGAGTCCGGCCCGCGAGCGACGTAGCGCGTTCGCGACCGCGATGACGGCCTCGTCCTGACCGATCACCCGTTCGTGGAGGCGCTCCTCCATGTGGATCAGCTTCTCGACCTCGCCCTCCATCAGCCGGTTGACCGGGATTCCGGTCCACTTGCCGACGACCTCGGCGACATCTTGCTCGGTGACCTTGTCGTCGAGCATCGAGCCACCGCGAGACTGCAGTTCGGCCAGCTTCATCTCCTCCTCGGCCATCCGCCGCTCCAGCTCCGGGATCCGTCCGTACTTGAGCTCGGCCGCCTTCTCGAGGTCGGCGTTGCGTTCGGCGATCTCGACCTGGCGGTTGGCCTCCTCGAGCTCGGCCCGTGCCTCGTTGATCGAGTCGATCGCGCCCTTCTCGGTCTGCCAGCGGGCCTTCATCTCGCCGGCGGATTCCTTCAGGTTCGCCAGTTCCTCCTCGAGGGCCTCCAGGCGGGCCTTCGACGCCTCGTCGGTCTCGTTCTGCAGAGCCTGTCGCTCGATCTCGAGCTGGGTCACGCGCCGGTCGATCTCGTCGATCTCGACCGGTGAGGACTCGATCTCCATCTTCAGCCGCGAGGCCGCCTCGTCGATCAGGTCGATCGCCTTGTCGGGCAGGAAGCGATCCGCGATGTAGCGGTCGGAGAGGGTTGCCGCGGCGACGATCGCCGGGTCGGTGATGTCGACTCCGTGGTGGTTTTCGTAGCGTTCCTTGAGGCCGCGCAGAATCGCGATCGTGTCGGCCATGTCGGGCTCGCCGACGTAGACCGGCTGGAAGCGCCGCTCCAGCGCGGCGTCCTTTTCGATGTGCTTGCGGAACTCATCGATGGTGGTCGCCCCGATCGTGCGGAGCTCACCGCGGGCGAGCATCGGCTTGAGCAGGTTCGCCGCATCGACCGCGCCCTCGGCCGCGCCGGCACCGACGATCGTGTGCAGTTCGTCGATGAATAGGACGATCTGCCCGTCGGCGTCCTGGACCTCCTTGAGGACCGCCTTCAGCCGCTCCTCGAACTCGCCGCGGAACTTCGCGCCGGCGAGCAGCGAGCCCACGTCGAGGGCGATCAGACGCCGGCCCTTGAGCGAGTCGGGAACGTCGCCGGCGATGATCCGCTGGGCGAGGCCCTCGGCGATGGCCGTCTTACCCACGCCGGGGTCGCCGATCAGCACCGGGTTGTTCTTGGTCCGCCTGGAGAGGACCTGGATCACCCGCCGGATCTCCTCGTCGCGGCCGATCACGGGGTCGAGCTTGCCCGCCTCGGCATCTGCGGTCAGGTCCTGGCCGAACTTGCCGAGCGCCTCGAGCGTTGCTTCGGGATCGGGGGAGGTGATTCGCGAGGGGAAGACCTCGCCGGAGGCCTTGGCGATCTCGTCGCGGCCCGGCAGCAGATCGCTGACGCCGGACGACTTCTCAGCCAGCGCCAGAAGGATGTGATTGGTGGCGATGAACTCGTCGCCGAGCGCCTGCATCTCGCGCTCGGCACGCTGCAGGACGTTGATCAGGGCCTGGGAGGGACGGACCTCGGGCGCATCGCTGCCGGAGACCGTTGGGAGCTCGTCAACGCGAGTGGAGACGGCGTTCTCGACCGAGACGACGTCGACACCGATCTTGCGCAGGATCGGAGGAGCGAAGCCGTCCTCCTGACCGAGGACCGCCAGCAGCAGGTGGGCGGGGGCGGCCTCGGTATTGCGACGCTGGGAAGCGAGCCGCATCGCGGCCGCGACGGCGTCTCGCGCCATGGTCGTGAACCTGTCGGTCTGCATGCCTGCAGCCTATGGAATTACTGAGGGAGAGTCAAGTAATCTGATGGTATACGACTCAGATACAGGAGACGGCCGCCGCGCCTATGGCCGATCGCCGTCCACGGCGATCTGGCCGAGTTCGGCGAACGAGTCCGCGATTCCCTCGACCAGGAGGTCCAGGTCGGGTACCGAGTCGCGGTCCGCGTTGAGGCAGAAGCAGACGTTGCCGTCGTAGCTGAGCACCGCGAGGCCGATCGCGTGGTCTGCGGCGAGCGGGACGATCGGCCAGATGTCGGTCATCCTGGAGCCGAAGCAGTAGAGCTTGGTCTGCGGTCCCGGCACGTTGGTGATCGTCACGTTGAACAGGCGGGTTGCATACATCGAGCGCGCCAGGAACGTGTGAAGAACGGGCGGCGCGTGGGCGGTGAAGTCGATCAGGGTCCTTGAGCCGGCTCCCTGGCTGCTGGACTTCAGCGACTCCGCCTCCTCCGTCTGGCGGAGAAACCGCTTCAGCGGGTCAGGCTCGGAGACGGGCAGATGGATGAACAGGGTGGTGATCTTGTTGCCGAGCGCGAGATGCTCGCTCGCATCTCGCAGGTTGACGGGGACCATGGCGCGCAGGCCCTGTGACGGCGGCTCCTCGCCACGGGCCAGCAGCAGGGCTCGAAGGCCGCCGGCGGCCGCGGCCAGCACGACGTCGTTGACGGTCCCTCCGAGAACGTTCTTGATCCCCTTCAGCTCATCGAGCTGCACGGAGTGGACGGCGAGGCGTCGGCGGCCGCCGATCGGGACGTTGATGCTCGACTTCGGCGCGGCGACGAACTCGTCCTTGAGAATCACGTCAACCATGGCCCGGGAGTTCTTGAGCGCATCCACCGCGAGCCCGGGGTGGCGTGCGACTTCGAGGCCCGAGCCGAGCACCCCCAGGCCGGCGCGTCCGGCCTTCAGCGGCAGCTTGGCCAAGCCCGCCGCCCCCCCTGCGACGGCCCGGGCCGTCGACGGCGAGGCGGCGGCCTCGGGGGCGCGCGCCGGCTCGTCCACCGGTGCTTCGGCGGCGTGCTCGGCATCCGGTTGCAGGTCGAAGAGGACGTGGCTTGCATCGACGGAGCCGACACCATCGACCATGCAGTGGTGCGTCTTGCTCACCATCGCCCAGCGGTCGTCCGCGAGCCCCTCGACGATCACAAGCTCCCAGAGGGGCCGCGAGCGATCGAGGCGCTCGGAGAAGTACTCGCCCGCCCACTCCAGAAGCTCAGCTTCGGAACGGTCTCCCGGGAGGCTCGCGCGCCGGACGTGCCCGGCGATGTCGAAACGCGGGTCGTCCTCCCAGCGGGGCCAGCTGATGCCGCCGGTCGTCCGCTCGGAGAGCCGCTGCCGATACCGAGGCAGCTGGTCGAGTCGCCCCCGCAGGCTCGTGCACACCTCCTCGACGGTTGGCGCACGACCGGACGGCGGAGGCTCGAAGATCATCACCCCTCCGATGTGCATGTGGGCGCTCAGGTCCGCCTCCTCGAGCTCGAGAAAGGTCGCGTCAAGTGCGGTTAGATGTTCGGCCATGTCTGCTTGCTCCTTTGGGCCGATCCTAGGCTCTCGATGGCGCCCCGGCATCCGCAGAAGACCCTGATCTTGGCACGCCCTCCGCACTGCCCCGATTGCCCTGGGTGGTTACCCCGGATGCGAGCGGCCCTCCCGCCCGGAATGCTCACCCGACCAACCCACGTCTGAAGGGATCGCAAATGCCGGCCTCACCCCGAGTAGTTGTTCTAGGTAGCGGATTCGCCGCGCTCGAGACCGCGTTTCTGCTCCGGATGCGCCTGCACGAGCAGGTTGACATCCGGCTGATCTCCGACAGCGAGCAGTTCCTGTTTCGGCCCAACAGCATCTACGTGCCGTTCGGCGCCGACCCAGGGTCGCTGCTCGTCGATCTGCACAAGCCCTTCGCAAAGCGGAACATCGACTTCGTGCAGGGCTCGGTGGAGGAGATCGATCCCGACGGCCGGTTCGTGAGCCTCGCCGACGGCCAGCGCTTTCGCTACGACAAGCTCGTCGTCGCGACCGGTGCCGACACCAACGTCGGGGAGATCCCCGGCCTGGCCGAGCACGCTGCCACCATCTGGACCACCGACTCCATGCTGGAGGTGCGCGAGCGCTTCGAGCAGACGCGCGAGCGTGCCGGGCGCGGCGAGCGCCAGCGCGTGCTCTTTCTCGTTCCGCCCAACAACAAGTGCTCGGGCCCCCTGTACGAGATCGTCTTCATGCTCGAGACGTGGCTGCGCCGCAAGGGCGTCCGCGACCACGTCGACATCACCTGGTCGACCTACGAACATGGGTTCATCCAGGCGTTCGGGCCGCGACTCCACGACCTGGTCAGCGAGGAGTTCGCCGATCGAGGGATCGACGGCCACATCGAGGAGGTGGTCACGGAGGTGCTGCCGGACGAGGTGCGCTACGCCGACGGCGACGGGCGCGGCTTCGATCACCTGATCGCCTTTCCGCCCTACGTCTCCGCCGTCAGCTATCCGTCGCTGGGCTCCGACCAGCGTGGTTTCGTACCCACCGAGCTCGAGACGCGACTGGCGACCGGCCACGACGACATCTACGTTCCCGGAGACGCCGGAGACTTCCCGATCAAGCAGGCGTTCCTCGCATTCCTCCAGGCCGATGCCGTCGCGAGTCACATCACCGCGGACGTGAGCGGGCGCGAGTTCGACCAGCCGTTCGACTCGGTGAGCATGTGCATCATGGAGATGTTCGACAAGGCGACATTCGCGCAGGTGCCGGTCGAGCTGACCGGCGATCCCGACCGCCCGGTTCGGGTGCGTCCCGACGCCGGCGACGACTACAAGGTCGGCACCTCTCCGGTGTGGCGGCTCGGGAAGAAGATGCTCGGGTTCTCGGTCCCGATGCGTTTCTCCGCCGGTGAGCCGTTCCACGCCGGCACCGCCTGGCAGGCCATGGACGTCGGCATCAAGGCGATGTCGGGAATGCTCGCCGACTGAGGCCGCCCTTCGGCCCCTAGATCGAGGCGACTTCCACCCGGGCGATCGTGGTCAGCGACTGGTAGTAGACGTCGCGGCCGAAGCCCGGCGCGGGGAATAGGAATCCCTGCGACGGCGACGGGACATCGACGCGAGCCTTCTCCTGACCGGTGTCGAGATCGAGGACGACGAGCTGATCGCTGCCGACGCGGAGCGATGCGCGGCGGGCGGCGGCCGATCTGGACATGACCTGGCCGAAGGCCCGAACGGCCGGCCGGGTCAGCGGGCGGCGCAGTGACTCGACATCGCGCCAATCGCCGACGACCAGCTCGCGGGTGTCGGGGTAGATGATCAGGTGGCCGGCGTGGGCGAGCCCGTCGCGCCGCCACAGCGGCTCGAGCTCGTTGCCGTCGAGACGCCAGGCACGCACGACGGCGTTGCCGGCGTCGTAGGCGACGACGATCCGGCCTTCCGGGTCCCAGCCGGGCGGGTTGGATTCGGTTCCGTACGGCGACCCGCTGATCTCGGTGGAGCGCACGGAACCGTCGTCGAGCCGAGCCCACCAGAGGCGGACCGGGCTGGCCTGGGTGCCGCTGCCGAGCATCGAGCGGTCGACGCCGTTGCGCCCGTTGTCCATCCAGAAGACGTGGTCTTCGGTGATCACGGGATCCCACCCGAAGCTCCGTTCCGGGTCGGGCCCGTAGGCGGGGCGCCATCGCTCATCGATCACGATCCGGCCGGCGGCGCGATCGAGGCGCAGCCGGTAGACGACGGTCGTCCCGACCGCGATCACGCTCTCCCCGTCGCCGGCGAGCCTGGCGATCGAGGGTTCGGGGAGCCGCAGCGGCTCGGCCACCGGCAGCAGCGTCTCGGGGTCGAGGACCGAGACCGTCGAGGGCTCCAGACCGGCGGGGGCGTCGCAGTCCTTGGTGACCATCTCACCGCCGTCGAGCAGGACGAAGGAGTTGTGGGGTCGAGGCACGGGCAGGCGATGGGAGGCGAGCACGTCCAGGTCGGGGTTGAGCCGATGGGCCCAGCGGCCGAAGACCATGTGCAGGTCGCCGTTGGCGTGGGCGGCGATTCCCCCAGGCCAGTACGCGCCGCCGGGGAGCCGCGGCGTCGAGGCCACAACCTCGAGCGTGTCCGGGTCGAGGCGTTCCACCCATCCCTCCACGGGGGTCGATTGAATGCCCCTGATCGGGATGTCGTGGCGAAGCGCGAACAGCTCCCCCGGCTCGCGGCGAACCAGCGCATCGGTGGCGAATGCGTCATAGGCCGCCGCGACCCGCAGGCTCTCACCGGGGCCGATATCGAGCCCCGGCTGGCCGGCCGCCGAGCCCCAGCGGCGCGGCCCGCCGTCCTCGCAGCTCCACGGCCGCGGCCAATAGCCGCCGGTCACGATTCGGCCCTGGGCCGGTTGATCAGAGCGATCCAGATCTCGCTCAGGGTGTCGGTCGCCGCCCGCACCGATACCCGCTGATCGCGGCCAAAGGAGTCGAGCAGGTAGCTCTCGTTCAGGAGGTTCAGCGCCCTGGCAGTCTCGCTCGGGTCCGCGAGCTCGAATCCCCGCTCCGATGCCCCGCGCTTCAGCGCCCTCGCGACGAGCCCGTCGAATCGCCGCCGGATCTCCTCCTGGGCGGCCGCGACATTCGAATCCGATTCAGCTGCTTCGACCACCGCACGCAGCAGCGGCCCATGGCGCTGGTAGACGGAAACCGGCAGCTCGAGCGCCTCCCTCACGTCCACGGCGCCGTGCTCGACCAACGCCAGCTGGGCCTCGAAAAGCTCCTCCATGGCCTCGCGGGCGGCGCCCAGCAGCAGGTCGCCGAGGTTCTCGAAGTGACGGTAGAACACCGTTCGCTCCAGCCCGGCACGCTCCATCACGTCGCCGACGTTGAGCTCGGCGTAGGACCGCTCGCCGACCAGCTCCGCCGCGGCGGCGACGATGCGCTCGCGGCTCTGCTGGCGGGTGAGCCTCGCCCTCGGTTTCTGATCGAGCCTGGTCATGGAGAAACGGTTGGTAGTTGACACACTGTGACACATCTTGTTACGTTGCCGCGGATGAAACTCACAACAACCTCGGTTCTTGCCCTGCTCGCGCTGGCCCTCGTCGGCGCGGGCACCGCATCGGCGAAACCTTCGAACGAGATCGACTTCCGCAACGCCCGCTACTGCGAGATCCTCGAGTTGAGGGGCGCGGTCCCCGACGCCGAGGTGACGGTCTGGAACACGATCGGCCTCAACGAATGCCCCGCGGCGAAGTGGGAGTCGCTCGACGCGAGCAGCCTGGCGGCCGAACGCGGTGCCGCGCTCGTGATCCTCAACGGCCCGCGCTACTGGCTGATGGACTCGGCAACCGGAAGCCTGGGGCGGATGCAGTCCTTCCACGGCCTGCGGATGCGCAAGGCGGCGACTATCCCGATCCGTTCGGCGTCCGACCTCATCCAATCGCCCTACACCGACCGGACGATCGAGCGGACCAATGTCTGGCGCTGGGAGAGCGGTCGCCGGGTCTACGAGCTGCTGGCCCCGGACGGTTCCACCTACGTCATGCAGAGCTACTCGCAGATCATCGATCCGGCGTTGCGGATCGGTGATCTCAGTTCGATCAGGGAGCGCCTCGATCTACCCGAGGGGTGGCGCTATCGGACCCGGCGGCTGGATCGCGACCTGGTGGTGCGCGCGAAGGGTGAGGCAACGGTCGTTCAGGACGATCTGCGCAACACCTACCAGTTGGTTCGGCCATCGGAGGAGTCCGTCGCCAAGCGGCATCGCGTCGATCTCGCCGGTGAGATCCGCACCATCGGCTCGCCCCAGCCCGGCACGCTGGAGGATCGCGGCACGATCTCGGGTAGGCCGTTCGGAGACGCGACCATCAGGTTGCTGGCCACCTTCGCGGGCTCGAGCGTGACCGGGACATTCAAGGTCCGGGGCGAGCGCGGCTCGGCATTCGGGACCGTGGATATGGGATTCACGATCGAGGGCTCTCAGATCACGTTGAAGGGAACCGCCGACTTCACCGGCGGCACCGGTCGCTACCGGGGGATCGAGGGCACCGACCTCCGCGCATACGACCAGAACACTCTCGACGGTCAGAACGGGATGATCGAGCTGAAGGGCTTCGCGACCTACTAGCGGGACCCTTGGCGCCCGCCGCCGATCGCCGCCGGCCCGCGCCCGCGTGCTGCGGCTCGCCGCCCGCCGCGATTCGGGGCCTCACCGGGCAATGCAACGGATGTGATCGAATGAGGCGATGAGCGGGGCCGGGGAGCCGATCGATCGCAGGCGCGTTCTGCTCGCAACGGTCACCCCGCTCGCCTCGATCTTCGGCTCCGGCTTTCTGATCATCGTGCCGGTGCTCGAGCGGACCCTCGGCGGCCTGGCGGTGTTCGGGGCCGTCGGAGTCTGCTTGTTCGCGTGGTTTGCGGGCACCGCTGTCCGCCACTGCGTTCGGGAGGTTGAACCGCTGGAGGCGCGAGGCGAACTGGACCGGTCCACCGAGGCGCTGGAGCGCATCGGGGACATGGTGATCGCGATCGCCTACATCATCTCGGTTGCGCTGTACCTACGGATCCTGGCCCAGTATGTCGTCGACTACGCGGTCGAGGGCGGCTCACCGGCGGCCGAGCGGATCCTCGCCTCCGCAATGGTCGTCCTGATCGTCTCCGTGGGAATCATGAGGGGGTTCCACGGCCTCGACCTGCTCGAACGAGTGGCGCTGATCGCCGTGTTGATCCTGACCGCGTTGCTCGGTGGGGTGCTGCTGATCGACGACGGCCGGTCGCTGATCGACGGTGGCCTGCGGTTGCCGCCAGTCCCCGACATCGGCCTCGGCCGGTTGCTGCTCGTCATGGGCGGGGTCGTGATTGCGATTCAGGGCTTCGAGACCGTTCGCTATCTCCGTGACGAGTACGACGCCGAGACTCGCGTCTGGGCATCGCGAGTGGCCCAGCTCGTTGCCACGGCCGTCTACGTCGGTTTCGTCGCCCTCGCCACACCGTTGATGGGCCTCGGCACCGACGAGGGCGCCGATGACACCCTCCTGCAGGTGACCGATCGGGTGGCGCCGGCCCTTGCCTTGCCCCTGGTTCTCGCCGCGGTCCTCAGCCAGTTCAGTGCCGCCACCGCGGACACCGTCGCGGCGGAGGGAAACCTTCGGTCGCTGTTCAGCTGGTTGCGCAATCCCCGTCAGTACCTGCTCACCGGAATCGCCGCGATCGCGCTGTCGGCGACCGTGGACACCTTCTCGATCATCGCGATCGCCTCGCGGGCGTTCGCGGCCTACTACGCGATTCAGGCGATCGTGGCGCTGCGGACCTCGGAGGGCATTCCGCGCAGGCTCGGCTACGGTGCGCTGGCGGCCGCGATGGCCGCGATCGCCCTGTTCGCGCTGCCCGCCGGGTAGCGGGTGCTTCGAGGGGGCGGCACAATGGCCGGGTGAGACGGATCTACGGAAGAGCCCGCGACGGGGCGGAGACGCCGGGCATGCGCGCCTTCGAGTCCCGCACCGAGGTCTGGCGCGAGGTCGGCCTCGGCGCCGAGATCAGTCGGGGCGACGCCCGCAAGGCACGGCGGGAGGCCGTCGTCCTGCTGATCTTGATCATCGGCGTGATCGTTGCCTTCGACCACCGCGAGTCGCTGTTTCCCGACGCGGGGAAGGGGATTCGCTACCTCACCGCCGTGGTGATCGCGTTGCTCGGCTGGTTGCTCGCGAGGACGCTCGCGCAGAGCCTCCAGCCCGCGCTCTTCCGGCGGATGGAGCCGGGCACCGCCGGCACGGTCGGGTTCCTGATCCGGCTCGGCACGATCGCGCTGGTCGTGATCGCCGCCCTGCGGATCGCGGGCGTCAAGCCCGAGACGCTCGCCGTCGGCGGAGCCTTCACCGCGGTCGTCCTCGGCCTGGCCGCGCAGCAGACCCTCGCCCACGTGTTCGCCGGCCTCGTCCTGCTGACGACCCGACCGTTCGTAGTTGGCGACCGGATCAAGCTCAAGGGCGGCTCGATGGCCGGGGAGGTGGAGGGAGTCGTCAGCTCACTCGGGCTCTTCTATACGACGCTCTCCAGCGGCGGCGACCGGACCCTGATCCCCAACAACGTGATCATGATGCTGGCCGTCATCCCGATCTCCGAACCCGAGCGGGTCGAGCTGAAGGCCACCTTCAACGCCGATGTGACCCCGCAGAAGCTGCAGCGGATGATCGAGAAGGCGGCGACGGTACCGCTGCGCAACCTGCCGCACGTTCGGCTGGAGGAGCTGAGTGGGGACGAGGTCACCGTCACGATCACGGCGGTCCCGCTCAATCCTGCCGACGGCCCGAGGCTCGCCAGCGACGTGCTCGAAGCGGTTCGCGACAGCGACCTCAGCGGCAAGCCCGACGCCTACGATCTGCCCACGCCGACGGTCGAAGGGGAGACCGAGACGAACGCCGAAGGCCCGGAGCGGTCGAAAGGGAACTAGGAGGCCGAGCCGCGCATCCGCGCGGCGACCCAGGCGCCGGCTGCGACGGCCGAGCCCGCGATCGGCAGGTTCATCCAGGCGGTCCTGTCGATTCCGTCCCGTCTGACGAGGGCAGCGGCGAACGCCCCTGCGTCGCCGGCGTCGACGGCGGCACCGAGCAGGGAGGCTTCACGCAGCCTTGCGGGCTCGTCGCGGACCAGCAGGGCATGGATACCGAGCGCGATGTCGCGACCGCCTGCGAGCCTCGCGAGGGCCACCGTCGCGCCGTCGGGGTTGGCGAAGCCGAGGCCCCTGAGCGCCGGTCGCGTGAAGGCGAGAGCCCCGATTCCAATCCCAATCCTCCCGGCTGCAATCGCGATCGCGCCGTAGCGAGCGAGCGGGTCGGGCTCGGGGTGGCTCGGATTCGACATCGATGCGAAGGTACCTGATCGGCAAGCGCACCCTCATCGGCGTCGCGACCGGGTTCGGCCTCACCATCGCCGTCGGGGTGGCGGTGGTGCTTGCCGCTACGGCTGCCGTGGTGGCCGGGGTGACGGCGGGCTCCGGGGGCGGCGAGGCCACTCAGGCATACATCCCGCCCGCCCCCTCGGCGGCGCTCCAGTCCGGGCGAGGCCGCTCCACGATCCCGGAGCCGGCGAAAGCGCCGGAGCGGCACCGCCTCCACCAGGCCAGCGCCCGTGCATCCGCCGTCCGCTTCGCCGCCGGCCGGACCGGGAGGGCCGCCTTCGCCGTCGCCGGCGCCGATGGAGCGATCCGCGGCCTCAACGAGCACGAGCTCTTCCAGTCCGCGAGCGTGGTCAAGTCACTGATCCTCGCCGCCGAGCTCGAGCGGCTCGATCGCGAGGGTCTGGCGCTCGATCGGGCCACCAGAGCGACCCTGACCGCCATGATCGTCGTCTCCGACAACGACGCGGCCACCTGGGTCTACGATCGCGTGGGCCCTGAAGGTGTTGCGGCCATCGCACATCGGGTCGGAATGCGGGATCTCGAGACCTCGACGATCTGGGGGGCCACCCGGGTCAGTGCCGCGGACATGGCGCTGATGTTCTCCGATCTCGATCGGATCATGCCCGAGCAGTTCGAGCGGTTCGGCAAGGGACTGCTGGGCTCGATCGCCCCCGAGCAATCGTGGGGGATCCCGGCCGTGGCCGGGCAGCGGGGCTGGCGCGTCCGCTTCAAGGGCGGCTGGCGGCTCGATCCCTCAGGCCAGGTCGTCAACCAGGCGGCCGAGCTGAGCCGCAACGGGTCCACCATCGCGATGGTGGTTCTCAGCGACGGGGCACCGTCGATGCCCTACGGGATCGAAACCGTCGAAGGGATCGCAACGAGGTTGCTGGGGGGCGGGTGAGGAGAAGCCGCGTCGGTCAGCTGCGTCCGAGGGTCCGGGCCGGCTTACCGGCGGAGCCGAGATGGGCCTCGTAGGCTCCATAGGGCACGAGCTCGGCGCCCAACGAGCGCCGGGCTCGCTCGATCTCGTCGGCCATGCGCTGCTCCATCTCAGCGGTCCGCTCGCGCATCGCTACCAGCTCGGTTCGCATCTCCTCCAGCCGGGACTCGAGATCGAGCACCGTCTCGACGCCGGCGAGGTTGAGGCCCTGCTCGGCTGTCATCGCCTGTATCCGGCGCAGCCGTTCGACGTCTTCGTGGGAGTAGAGCCGCGTGTTCTTGGGGGAGCGCTGGGGCTGGATCAGTCCGCGCGCCTCATACATCCGCAGGGTCTGCGGATGCATCTCGGCGAGCTCGGCGGCGACGGAGATCATGAAGACCCCGCGATCGCGGTCGATGCGCGTCTCGACCGTCGTGGTCCGCCTGACCACGCCCGGTCGGCGCTGGCTCGGAACCTCACTCACGCTTTGCCCACCTTGCCGGAGTCGCCGGACCGATCGTCTTCCCGGCCAGCCGATGCACCGCGGGCCACCGGGGTCGCCGGCTGTGGCGCCGCGGCGAGCTCCACGGAGGATGCGCTCGCGCGGATCCGATCCGTCCAGGGATCGCGAGAGCTCCTCGACGGCCTCGCGCTGCCTGGCATCGAGCTCCTTGGGGATCTCGATGCCGAGCCGGTAGTGGATGTCGCCCCGATCCCGTGAGTTCGGCTTGGGGGGCCCCTCGCCACGCAGTCGCTGAACGGTCCCGTGCTGGGTCCCGGGAGCGACCCGGATCCGCTTGGTCCCGCGCAGCGTCGGCACCTCGATGTTTGCTCCGCTGATCGCCTCGGCGAGCGTGATCGGAACATCGACCTCGAGGTTTCCATCGCGGCGCCGATCGAAGACGGGTGAGACGCCGACCCGCGTGGTGACGAAGAGATCGCCGGGAGGGCCGCCAAGCGGCCCGTCCTCACCCTTGCCGGCGAGCCTGATCCTGGTGCCGTCCTTGACTCCTGCCGGAACGTTGACCCGGTAGCGCTTGCGCTGCAGCGTCAGCCCGCTGCCGCGACACTCGCCACAGGGTCGTTCGACGATCTGACCGCGACCGCCACATTGCGGGCAGGGTTGGCTGATCGAGAAGAAGCCCTGGCTCTGCGCGTCGACCCCCCGCCCCTCACAGCGCGGGCAGGTGATCGGCTTCGTACCGGGTGCCGCCCCATCGCCACCGCAGGTGGTGCACCGTGACTGCTTCGGAACGGTGACGGGGATCTGCGCGCCCTCCATCGCCTGCTCGAAGCTGAGCTTGATCTCGGTCTCGAGGTCGCGACCGCGCATCGGCTCGGGGCCGCCGCGTCCGCGTCCGAAGATCGTCGAGAAGATGTCGCTGACGCCGACGTTCGGTCCGAAGCCCCCCGGCCCGCCCGGGCCGCCACCCCGACCGAAACCCCCGAACATCCCGCCCGCGTCGTATTCCTTGCGCTTCTTCGGATCCTTGAGCGTTTCGTAGGCGCCGCCGATCTCCTTGAAGCGCTCCTCGGCCTTCGGGTCGTCGGGGTTCCGGTCGGGGTGATAGTCGCGCGCCAGCTTGCGATAGGCGCGCTTGATCTCCTCGTCGGTCGCCTTCTTGTCGACCCCGAGGACCTCGTAGTGATCTCTGGCCATCAGCTCACCCCGCTATCCGCTGACGACCACGCGAGCGGGCCGAATCACCTGGGAGTCGACCCGGTAGCCGCGTTCGAGCGTCTCCAGGACCGTCCCGCTCTCCACGCCATCGGCCTGGCCGGTCGATATCGCCTCGTGCTCGGAGGGGTCGAACCGCTCGCCGACCGGATCGAAGGGGACGACTCCGGCACGCTGTAGCGCCGCGCCCAGCTCGCGGTAGACGAGCGCGACCCCCTCGGCCAGTGCGTCTCTCGCAGAGACCTCCTCGCTCGGCGGCTCGCCGCCCGGGTCGGGCCGCTCCGCCGGATCGACGCCCGCCGCGATCAAGGCCCGCTCGAGGTTGTCGAGCGCCGGCAGTATCCCGCGGGCGAGCGTCGCCCGCCCCCGCTGCTCAGCCTGCGTCGTCTCGTTGACGACCCGGCGCTTGTAGTTCTCGAAGTCGGCCCGGAAGCGCTGCGCGAGTCCGAGATACTCGTCCCGCTCCTTTGCAGTTTCGGCCAGCAGCGCGTCGATATCGGCGCCGATCGCGGCCGCACCGTCATCATCGTCGGGCACGACCTCGGCGTCGGTGATGATTTCCTCCTCGGTCGACTCCGGAGCGGTTCGTGCCGCCCCGGCGTCGACTTCGTCGCCACGATTCTCGTCGTTCATCATGCGTTCTGCAGTCCTTGGGCGGCGGGCCTAGGACTCATCCTCGACGACCTCGGCATCGACGATCTCCTCTTCCTGATCTTGGGGATCGCCG
Source organism: uncultured Solirubrobacterales bacterium (assembly GCA_963823275.1). GTDB lineage: Bacteria > Actinomycetota > Thermoleophilia > Solirubrobacterales > 70-9 > RHKX01. Next base: position 91,471 of record CAWGKW010000001.1, read on the forward strand.
CCGTTGGTGGTCGAGCCCTGCGCTCCCGCATCGGATCCCTGCTGGGACTGGGCGTTCGCGTAGATCTGCTCGGAGACCTTGTGGAAGGCAGCCTCGAGAGCGGCCGTCTTGGCCCTGATGTCGTCCACGTCGGTGGACTCGACCACCCCGCGCAGCTCGTCGAGCGCGGCGGTCACTTCGGCCTTCGCCGACTCGTCGATCTGATCACCGAGCTCCTCGATCTGCTTGTCGCCCTGGTAGACGGCCTGCTCGGCGATGTTCCGGGCCTCGGCCAGCTCCTTTGCCCTGCGGTCCTCGTCGGCGTGGGACTCCGCGTCGGAGACCATGTCCTTGACCTCCTCGTCGGAGAGCCCGGAGCCGCCCTTGATCTCGATGGTCTGCTCCTTGCCGGTACCCAGATCCTTGGCGGCAACGTTGAGGATGCCGTTCGCATCGATGTCGAATGTGACCTCGATCTGCGGCATGCCGCGAGGCGCCTGCGGGATCCCGGTCAGCTGGAACTTGCCCAGCGACTTGTTCCCGGAGGCCATCTCGCGCTCGCCCTGGAGCACGTGGACCTCGACCTGCGTCTGGTTGTCGTCGGCGGTGGAGAACGTCTCCGAGCGCTTCGACGGAATCGTCGTGTTGCGCTCGATCAGCTTCGTCATCACGCCGCCCTTGGTCTCGATGCCGAGCGTCAGGGGGGTGACGTCGAGCAACAGGACGTCCTTGACGTCACCGGCCAGCACGCCGGCCTGGATCGCGGCGCCGACGGCGACGACCTCATCGGGGTTGACGCCCTTGTGGGGGTCCTTGCCGGTCAGCTCCTTGACCTTCTCCTGAACCGACGGCATGCGCGTCATCCCGCCGACCATGACCACGTGGTCGATGTCGGAGCCCGCATCGGCGAGCGCCTGCTTGACCGGTGCGACCACGCGATCGAGCAGGTCGCCGGTCAGCTCGTTGAGCTTGGCCCTGGTGAGCTTCATGTCCAGGTGCTTCGGCTGACCCTCGACGGCGGTGATGAACGGAATGTTGATCTGCGTCTCCTGAGTCGTGGAGAGCTCGATCTTCGCCTTCTCTGCACTCTCGTAGAGCCGCTGCAGCGAGTTCTTGTCCGCTGAGAGGTCCACGCCCTGGTCGCGCTTGAACTCGGTCACGAGCCAGTCGACGAGTGCCTTGTCCCAATTGTCTCCGCCGAGGTGGTTGTCACCGGCGGTCGACTTGACCTCGAATACGCCGTCGCCGATCTCGAGCACGGACACGTCGAACGTGCCCCCGCCGAGGTCGAAGACGAGAATCGTCTGATCGTCGCCCTCCTTGTCGAGGCCGTAGGCCAGCGATGCGGCCGTCGGCTCGTTGATGATGCGCTTGACGTCGAGGCCGGCGATCTTGCCGGCGTCCTTGGTCGCCTGTCGCTGATCGTCGTTGAAGTAGGCGGGGACGGTGATCACGGCCGAGTCGACCGCTTCACCGAGCTTTGCCTCGGCGTCGGCCTTGATCTTCTGCAGGATCATCGCCGAGATCTCCGGCGGCGGGTACTGCTTGCCCGAGATGTCGATCCGGACGTCGCCGTTGGGACCGGCCAGGACCTCGTAGGGGACCATCGTCTCCTCCTCCTTGACCTCGGCCTCCTTGCGACCCATGAAACGCTTGATCGAAAAGACCGTGCGTTCCGGGTTGACGACCGCCTGGCGCTTGGCAACAGTGCCCACGAGGCGCTCGTCGCTGTCGGTGAACGCGACTACCGAGGGGGTCGTGCGACCGCCCTCGCTGTTCTCGAGAACGGTCGGTTCGCCGCCCTCCATGACCGCGAAGCACGAGTTGGTGGTCCCGAGGTCGATTCCGATGGTCTTTCCCATGTTTGAAGTTCCTTCCGCTATCTGATTTGAACCAAGATGAAAATCTAAGTGGCAAGGTAGCAGATAAATCGCCGGGCTCCAAACGCTCCCGAGGCAACCGTCAACGCATCGAACCGGCGGCGCTAGTGTTTGGACCAGTGGCCGGGCCGGCGGAGGACCGCCCCGAGCTGCAGCCCGAAGAACCGGGCCGAACAAGACAGGAGAAATTTGATGCGATCCCGCCCACTGATAGTTGCCATCTGCGCCGTTGCGCTGGCGGCCCTACTGGTCCCCGCGATCAGCACCGCCGCCAAGAAGGGCAAGAAGGACCCGACGGTCACGGTGATGACCCGCAACCTCTACCTCGGCTCGTCGCTCGGCGCGGCGCTCGATGCCACGAGCATCGAAGATGCAGTCGAGGGGGCCGGATCGATCCTCGAGGACGTCGAAGCCACGAAGTTCCCCGAGCGGGCCGTCCTGCTGGCCAAGGAGATCAAGAAGTCAAAGGCCGATCTGATCGGCCTCCAGGAAGTCGCCCTTTGGCGCACCCAGCAGGTCTCCGATTACACGACCACCCCTGCCGAGGACGTGCTGTACGACTGGCTCGACATCCTGATGGACGAGCTCAAGGACCAGGGCGCGAAGTACAAGGTCGCCGTGGTCCAAGACGAGTTCGACGCCGAGCTCCCGGCTGATGTGGACAGCAACAACGCGACCGGTGAGGGCCCCCTCGCGTTCGCCGGTGCCGACATCGATGGTCGCCTGACGATGCGCGACGCGATCCTGGTCCGCAAGGGCAGCAAGGTCGACGTCTCGAAGCCGGACATGGGTCAGTTCGTGACCAGGTACGAGCCGCTGATCGGCGGTGCGGTGACGCTCCCGGTCGATCGCGGCTGGGTCTCGGTCGAGGCGAAGGTCAAGGGCAACAAGAAGAGAAAGGGCGCGAGCTTCAAGTTCGTCAACGCCCACCTCGAGGCATTCGGTGACCGGGCGATCAAGACCGCCCAGGGCCGGGAGCTGTTTGAGAACGGCGGGCCGCTGAACACGAAGAAGCAGCTCATCTTCCTGGGCGACATCAACTCGGGAGGCGATAAGGACAACGTCGGCACGCCCGGCGGCAGCGGAATCCCGGAGGACCAAGGTCCCTACAACGCCCTGGTCGGCGACTTCGGGATCTTCAACGTCGGCGCCCGGCAGACGTGCTGCTACCCGTCCGAGTTCGCGTCGGACATCGGCTCCTATCGCTTCGATCACACGGTCGACCATGTGATGGTCAAGCCGAAGATCAAGCAACTCGACGCCTACGTCACCGGTGACGATCCGACGGTGACGACGCCGTCGGGCCTCGTGGCCTCAGACCACGGCGGTCTGGTCAGCAAGCTGAAGCTGAGCAAGTAGAGCTGATCGAGAGCTGAGCCCCTTCAGGGGGACTCCGAGCAAGCGACCGCCGCCGCCGTTCCAGGCGGCGGTCGTCGTTGTGGCTGCCGTTTGCGGCGGAAGCGCCAGACCCCCCGGGCGGCTTGATTGTCGGACGTGGGTCGCCCCGAGCGCACCAGGGGAGCTCAAAACGACCCACGTCCCAGAAAGCGCCCCTCGGCAGGCCACACCCACCTCCGACTCCCGTAGGGGGGCCGAGCGGTGGAGGTCCAGCGGGGACTCGAGCACGAGCGAAGCGAGTTGCCCCCGCTGGGCCTCTGCCGCTCGGGCCCTTTCGTGGAACTACTGGCCGGCGACGCGGGCCACGAAGTTCGAAACCGTGGTCGCGTTCGAGCTCTCGAGGATCCCAGCCGGCATGGCGCCGTCGCCAACGCCCATCTGGATGGCGGTCAGGACGCGAGCCTCGGTGGCCGCGATCGCCGCGTCGTCGACGGCCGGCCCAGCCGCTGCCAGGCGGTCGTCGAGGTTGGGACCGACGACGCCGTCGGTGCCGGCTCGGGCAAGGGTGTGGCAGGAGCCGCAGTTGGTCGCGAAGAGCTGGCGGGCCGCTTCGTCGGAGGCGGCGACCTTCTCGGGCGACGAGGCCTCTGAGCCATCCTTGTTGAAGGCCCAGAAGGGGATCACGACGACCAGCAGCAGGGCGACGAGGCCGAATGAGATGAAGATGCGCTTGTTCATTGTGCTCTGGCGGGCCGTCCAGGGGCGGGCCCAACGGCGCGGATACTACCCGCTGGAGAGGCATGGATAGGGCCTCAGAGAACCGGCTCGACCAGGCCGCCCCGCCGGGCGACGCACATCCGTGCGAGCGCGCACTCGCCGCACCGCGGGCGCGGTCTGCAGATTCGACGCCCGTGGCTGATCAGGTTCATGTGGAGTTCGTAGGCGTCCTCGCGGTCGGTGATCGCGAGCATCTCGTCGTGGGCTCCTTCGAGCGAGATGCCGATCGGAAAGAGGCCCAGTCGGCCTCCGACCCTGTGGACATGGGTATCGACGGGGATCTCCGGCCGGTCGAGGGCGAAGATCATCACGCAGGCGGCCGTCTTGCGTCCGACCCCCGGCAGCGAAGTGAGATAGCCGACGGCCTCCCCGCGGGTGGCGTCGCGGAGCCATTCGAGATCGGCCTCGGGGCCCAGCTCAGCCAGCACCTCCTGGATCCGCGGGCCCTTGGTGTTGGCGAGCCCACCCGGCCTGATCGCCTCGATCACGTAGGCGGTCGGAGCGTCGCGAATCGAGCCCCAGTCGTCGAAGCGATCGCGGAGCCGTCGGTACGCGACATCGCGGTTGTTGTCGTTGGTGTTCTGGGAGAGGATCGTCAGGACGAGTTCGTGGACCGGATCGCCGTGGGGATCGTTACGGCGCGAACCGTAGATCTCACGGAGCCGGTCGCGAATCGCCCTCACCCGCCGTCGAGACGGCCGCCGCCAGCCCTTCGGGACGGGGAGCCGGGGTCGCCGATCGAGGTCGACGCCGTCCCGGTCCTCTCCGCCCGCGCTCCGGTTGGAGCGCGCGTAACCACGCTCTCCGCCCCCGCTCACCGGTCGAATGCCCCGAGGTGGGTGCACGTGCGGGCGCCGGCCTCGACCGCCTCCCGCAGGGCCTCACCGGCCCGACCCAGGTCGAAGCCGACGCTGTGCAGGCCCGCGGCGAAGGTGCCCATGAACGCGTCGCCGGCGCCGAGCGGGCTGACCAGATCGACCTGCTGCGGACGCACCTCGGCCGAGTATGCGCCCCGAGTCACCGCCGGGTCGGTACCGGCCGTGACGATCACCAGGTCCGGGCCCAGATCGTGCAGGGCCTCCGCGGCGAGACCCGGTTCGATCCCCTCCTCGCCGAGCAACCAACGGGCCTCCACGGCGTTGCACTTGAGCACGTTCGCCATCGCGAGGAAGGGCAAACAGCGTTCCCGGGCCTCGGCGAGATCATTCCAGCGGCCGGGTCGCACGTTCGGGTCGAACAGCACCGGCGCATCGAGCTCAGCGCTGCGCTTGCAGACGGCGGTGGTGACATCACGGCTCCGCTGATCGACCAGGGTGTTGGAGCCGAAGACGACCGCCGCCGCCGACTCGGCGATCTCGGCCTCCCGGCCCGCCAGCGACGCAATCGCGGCATCGATGCCCTCACCGTGAATCTCGAACGCCGGCTCGCGGGACTCGTCGAGGAAGGCGAACGCGAACGGGGTCGGCACTCCCTCGACCACCCCGTAGAACCTGAGGTCCACGTCCTCGGCGCGCAGGCGAGCGCGCAGGAGCCGGCCCCAGCGGTCGTCACCGCAGCCGCTTGCCAGTGCCACCGGAGCCCCGGCACGACGGGCGGCGACGGCGACGTTCGAGAGGGCGCCTCCGCAGTGGACCTCGAAGGAGGAGGGTTCGGCTCCGACCGCCAGCGGCTCGGGGCAGATCAGGTCAACCAGCGCCTCTCCCAGGCAGATCAGCTGCTTATGCCCGCTGCTCGCGCTCACCACCGGCGAGGATAGGTTCTGGGTCGTGCCCACGCCGATCGGAGAACGATTCATCGAAATCGACGGGATCAGAATCCTCGTCCGTGAGCGAGTCGGCGCGGGCCTACCCACGATCTTCTCCCACGGCAATCCCACCAACTCGGCGGACTGGCTGCCGTTCTTGGAGCGCATGGAGGGCCCGGCGATCGCGATCGACCTGCCGGGGTTCGGACGCTCCGATCGTCCCGAGCCCGGACGCTTCGACTACTCGGTGGGAGCCTACGGACGGTTCCTCGACCGGGTATTCCTGCAGCTCGCCCCCGGCGGCTACCAGCTCGTCGTCCACGACTGGGGTGTGGTCGGCCTCGTGGCTGCCCAGCTTCGCCCGGAGGCCCTACGGCGCCTCGTCGTCATCAACGCGGTGCCGCTGAGCCGTGACTACCGATGGCACTGGATAGCGCGGATGTGGCGGCGACGCGGCATCGGCGAGGCCCTCAACGCATTCAACTCACGGTCCGGAACGAGCGCGCTGCTGCGGCTGGCCCGCCCCGGTCACACGCCGATGCCGCCCGGTTTCGTCGACATGATCTGGCGGGACTTCGACAGCGGCACGCGTCGCGCGATCCTGCGCCTCTATCGCTCAGCCGACCCTGAGGTCCTCGAGGCCGCGGGTGCACACCTGGATCGTCTCGATTGCCCGGCCCTGGTGCTCTGGGGCAACGCCGATCCCTACATCTCCCCGGCCGATGGCCGGATCTTCGAGCGGCGACTCCCGCGAGCCCGATTCGCCGAGCTCGACGATGCCGGTCATTGGCCGTGGATCGACCGCCCCGAGGTGATTGCGGAGGTGTTGAGCTTCCTCGAGGGACCCGATCCCTCCGGCTAGTTCCCTCGGCTGGTGGCCTTGCCCCTACAATTCGGCCACTCGTGCCTCGTCCGCTTGCCGCAATTGGACGCCGGCTGCCGCGCGGGTGGTCGGACCTCCTGCTGCAGTTCGCGCTCTTCTTCATCGCCTACCAGGGCTACCAGGTGGTGCGGGGGTTGATCGACGGCAAGGACGAGCTCGCATTCGCCAACGCTCAGCTGATCGTCGACGCCGAGCGGGCCCTGGGGACGTTCTTCGAGCCGGGCCTTCAGCAGGCTGCCCTCAATCACGAGTGGTTGATCGACGTCGCCAACTGGCTCTACGTCAACTCTCACTTCACCATCACCGTCTGCTTTCTCGCCTGGCTCTACCTGTTTCGCAACGACAATTTCTACTTCGTCCGGAACATGTTCATGGTCGCAATGGCGATCGCCCTCTTCGGCTACGCGTTCTTCCCGACCGCTCCGCCGCGGATGCTCACCAACGAGGGCTTCACCGACACCCTCGCCACCTTCACGTCGATCGAGCAGGACAGCAACGCGGTCAGCCTGCTCGTCAACAAGTACGCAGCGGTGCCGAGCATGCACATCGGTTTCTCCTCGATCATCGCCGGGACCGCCTTGATGCTCGTCAGGAATCCGATCGGACGGGTGCTTTGGGCCCTCTATCCGGCGCTCGTCTTCGGGGTGATCGTCGTCACCGCCAACCATTACTGGCTCGATGCGTTCGCCGGCCTGCTGGTTGCGGCTGCATCGGCGCTGGTCGCCAGCCTCGTGCTCGCGCCGGTCCGGCCTCATCAATGGTCCTTCCGCGGCGCCGCCGAGCCGGCCACCGCATACACCGCATAGGTAGGTTGGCTGGCGATGAGCGAACCGCAGCAGCAGGCCGGCCCGGCCGGGCCAACCGAGCGGCCGCGTGGGGAGTTCCGCGAGATCGCCCGCAACCGCCTGATCGAGTCGCGGCTGACGCCCAACGCGATCTCGATGACCGGCCTCGTGCTCAACCTCGCGGCGGCGGTCCTGATCCTCGAGGACATGTTCGTGCTCGGAGCGATCGCCTTCATCGTGGGATCGATCATGGACACGCTCGATGGCCGCTATTCGCGGATGTCCGGCAAGGGTTCGCCATTCGGGGCGTTCCTGGACTCGACCCTCGACCGGATCGAGGAGGGAATCGTCCTCGCCGCGGTCGCATGGCAGTTCGCCGACGGGGGAGACGCAACCCTCGCGGCGGCGTGCCTGCTCGTCGTTCTCGGCTCATTGATGGTCTCCTACACCCGAGCCCGGGCCGAGGCTCTCGGGGTCGAGTGCAAGGTCGGCATTGCCACCCGCCCCGTCCGGGTCGTGATCCTCTCGGCCGGGCTGCTGTTCGCCGACGGTGAGTTGATCTCCGGCGTCGATCTGCTCCCGGCGTCGATCTGGGTGATGCTTGCCCTGACCGCATTCACGGTGGTGCAGCGGGTCTGGCACGTGCGCGGCCAGCTGATCGCTCTCGACCCCGAAGCCTGATCTCCTTCCTGCCGGCAGGCGAGATCCGGCTTGTGATGTAACCAGGGCGGGGGTATGGTGTTCTCCCTGACGTCCGGAGTCACGCACTCCCGTTCTCTGATCCGAACGATCGGAGCTGAGTTGCGATTCAGACGAACCCCGGCCAGTTACACAGACCCAGGAGGCTTTCGCTTACCCATGAGCACGACCAACGGAGCGCACAACGGCAACGGCGGACGCGTGGACGACGGCAAGGTCCGCGTCGCGATCGTCGGAGTCGGCAACTGCGCCAACTCATTCATTCAGGGCGTCGAGTACTACAAAGACGCCGACATCGACGAACAGGTTCCAGGACTGATGCACGTCGGTCTCGGCGGCTACCACGTCTCCGACATCGAGTTCACGGCCGCTTTCGACATCGACATCGAGAAGGTGGGCAAGGACCTCGGCGAGGCGATCTGGTCCGGTCAGAACAACACGATCAAGTTCGCCGATGTGCCGAAGATGGGCGTCGAGGTCAAGCGCGGTATGACCCACGATGGCCTCGGTAAGTACCTGAAGCAGAAGATCACCAAGGCCCCCGGGCCGACTGCCGACATCGTCAAGATCCTCAAGGAGACGAAGACCGACGTCCTCGTCTGTTACCTGCCCGTCGGCTCTGAGCAGGCGACCAAGTGGTACGTCGAGCAGGCCCTCAAGGCCGGGGTCGGTTTCGTCAACTGCCTGCCGGTGTTCATCGCCCGCGAGGACTACTGGGGCGAGCGCTTCGAGAAGGCCGGGCTGCCGATCATCGGCGACGACATCAAGTCGCAGGTCGGCGCCACGATCGTCCACCGTCAGCTCGCGCGCCTCTTCCACGAGCGCGGGGTCGAGATGCAGCACACCAGCCAGCTCAACGTCGGCGGCAACATGGACTTCTTCAACATGCTCGAGCGCGAACGCCTCGACTCCAAGAAGATCTCCAAGACCAACGCCGTGACCTCGATCATGGGAACCGAGCTGCCCGCCGACGACGTGCACGTCGGTCCCTCCGACTACGTGCCGTGGCTGACCGACCGCAAGTGGGCGCACATCCGGCTCGAGGGCAAGAGCTTCGGCGACGTCCCCCTCAACGTGGAGCTGAAGCTCGAGGTCTGGGACTCGCCGAACTCGGCCGGGGTCGTCATCGACGCGGTTCGGCTGATCAAGCTGGCGCTTAACAACGGCATCTCCGGTCAGCTCGATGGGCCGTCGAGCTACCTGATGAAGTCACCGCACAGCCAGCGTCCCGACGACGAGGCACGCGAGCAGACCGAGGAGTTCATCGCGGCCAACGCCCGGACCGCGGCCGCGGTGCGGGCCAAGGACGAGGTTGATTCCGAGGGTTCGGCGAGCAAGGCATCCCTCGGCGCCTAGCTCCACTGGTCTTCGCCGGCCGCGGCTTGCCGGCTTTGTCGGGCCGGCCCTCCCACCGGAGGGCGAGGAAGTGCCGGCGCTAGGCCGTCCGCAGCGGCTGACGCCCCAGGATCATGTCGGCGGCCTTCTCGGCGATCATGATCGTCGGAGCATTGGTGTTGCCACGGGTGATGGTCGGCATCACCGACGCGTCGACGACCCGGAGCCCGTCCACTCCACGGACGCGCAGCTCGGGATCGACCACGGAACCTTCGTCGGCGCCCATCCGGCACGTGCCGACCGGGTGGTAGATCAACTCGACCCGCCGCCGCGCGTCTGCGGCCAGCGCCGCGTCGTCGGTCGCCGCCGGTCCCGGGTGGATCTCCCGCCCCGTGGCGGCCGCGAGCGGAGCTGAGGCGGCGAACTCGCGCGCGGTCTTGATTCCCCAGACCAACGCGTCGACGTCGGCCTGCTCGGTCAGATGGTTTCCGACGATCGACGGCTTCGCGGTCGGATCGGCACTGGTCAGCGTGAGCTCGCCGCGGGACTTCGGGGCGACCAGCACCGGCCCGATCGTGAAGGCATGGCCGTCGTACTCCTCGAAGCCGTTGTCGGCGAAGTAGGCCGGGGCCATGTGGAACTGGATGTCAGGCGGCTGGGAGCCCCCGCCGGAGCGAGCGAAGACGAAGGCCTCGGCCACGCTTGACGTCAGCGGGCCGCGGCGGCGCAGCAGGAAGTCGGCCATCGCGGCCGGCCTCTCCGCGTCGGCGAGCGAGCCCCCGATCGTCGATTCCCAGATTCCGACGACGTAGGGGTGGTCCTGGAGGTTGGATCCGACGGCGGGAGCGTCGACCTTGGTATCGATCCCGAACGAGCTGAGCCTGTCGGGGTCGCCGATGCCGGAGAGCATCAGCAGCTGCGGCGAGTTGATCGCGCCGGCGGAGAGGATCACCTCACGCCTCGCCCGGGCGACGGCCATCGGGGTCTTGCCTGCGAGCCTGACGCCCAGTGCTCGGCCGTCCTTGAGCTCGAGCCCAAGCGCGGTTGCGCCGGTGAGAACCGTCAGGTTCGGCCGCCCGGCCGCGGGTCGCAGGAACGCGTCCGCCGCACTCCAGCGACGCCCGTGCTTCTGGGTCGTCTCAACCGCGCAGACGCCGTCGGGAGTGCCGTCGTTGTAGTCGGGGTCGATGGAGATACCGCGCTCCTGGGCCGCTTTGATCATCAGATCGGTGAGCGGCCGCGGGCTGCGGACCGGGGCGACGTTGAGCAGGCCGCCGACCCCGTGGGTGGGGCCGGCGCCGGCCTCGTGGTGCTCGGAGCGGATGAAGTAGGGCAATACTTCGTCCCAGCCCCAGCCGGAGCAGCCGCCGTCGTCGCGCCAGCCGTCGTAGTCGTCGCGATGGCCGCGCACGTAGAGCATCGCGTTCATCGAGCTCGAACCACCGAGGCTCTTGCCCCGAGGCACGTAGAGGTGGCGATCCTCGCAGCCGGGCTCCGGTCCGCTGGCATAGTCCCAGTCGAGCTTGGTCTTGAACTGCTGTGGGAAGGCCGCCGGGATCTTGATCTTCGGCGACCGGTCGCGCAGACCGGCCTCGACCAGCAGCACCTCGGCGCCGGAGTCGCTGAGCCGATTGGCGAGGACGCATCCCGCCGAGCCCGCACCGACGATCACGTAGTCGTAGTCGCTCACCTTCGCTCCTCTTCGTTGGCCCGAGGCGTCGATCCTAGCGCCGCCGCCGACCCCGGGACTCCGGCTGCATCTATCCTGCAGCGGTGGCTCGCAGCGATGGAGATGCCCTGACGATCGCCCAGGTATCTCCCTACTCGTGGGGAGCACATCATGAGGTAAACGCCTATGTGACCGGGGCCGCCGCCGAGCTGCAGGCGCGCGGGCACCGCGTGGTGATTGCGGCCCCGGGGGGTACGCGGGCCGACCTGCGCCGCTCACAGCGGGCGATCGCAAACGCCCGGGGCGGCGGGGCGGCGATCTTCGGCTCCGGCTGGGATGGGATCCGCGCGGGTACGGGCGGTCCGGCGGTGCTCTGCGCGGGCGCGGCCTTCAAGCGCCCGGCCGGCGCACGCCCTCGCCCGGCCCCCGTACCGGTCGACATCTCACGTTCGCTCGAGGGTCTGCTGACGGCCGTTGATTTCGACATCGTCCACGTCCACGACCCGTTCGTGCCGAGCGCGGCCTCGGCGGCGCTGCGCCATTCGAGCTCGCTGAACGCGGCGACGTTTCATCTGCCGACCGAGCGGGTTCTTTCCACGCAGGTCGCCCGACCGCTCGTTGAGATCTTCTTCGGGCGCCTCGACGCTCGAATGGCCGCCGCCCAGAGCACCGCCGAGCTCCTCAACCGGTACTTCCCCGGTAGCTATGAGGTCGTCGGCCCGGCTGCGGAGGTGAGCCCGCCGGCCGCCTCCGAGGTCGGCCCTCCGCGGATCGTCTACTGCGCCCGCGAGGAGCGTGGGGCGCTGCGAATCCTCCTGCGGGCGCTTCGCAGGCTGCCGCTCGATCTGCCCTGGGAGGCCGATATCTGGATCGAGGACAGCTCGATTCAGACGCCGCGGCTCAACAGCCGCCTGCGTGAGCGGGTTCGGGTGCTGCGCCCACGGCAGACGACGGCCGAGGATCTGATCGCCGGCGCCGACATCGTCTGCGCCGCCTCCGCAGGACCTCAGCCGGCGCCGAGCCTGATCCTCGCGGCGTTCGCCGCCGGAGCTGCGCCGGTGGCCGCCCGGATCGACCCGTACGAGGAACTCGTCGACAACGATGCGGGTGAGCTCGGCCTCGTCTTCCCCGCCGGCGATCCGCTGACGCTCGCCGGGCAGATCGAGCGCCTCGTACGGGACCCCGAGCTTCGTTCGCGCATCGCTGAGGCCGGTGGCGGGTCGGCGAGGTCGTTCGCCGACATGTCCGACCAGCTCGAAGCGGTGTACAGGCGCCTGGTCGCGCGTCGTCACGACCCCAAGGGCAATGCCGAGGCCAGAAAGCGGATCTCGCGGCGGCGCACGATCGACTGCGACCTGCACATGCACACCGATCACTCCAACGACTGCGCCACCCCCGTGGAGGTGCTGCTGGAGACGGCAAAGGATCGCGGGATGGGAGCGATCGCAATCACCGACCACAACGAGATCTCCGGGGCTCTGGCCGCTCGCGAGGCGGCTGAGCGCGACGGCGGGATCAAGGTGATCGTCGGCGAGGAGGTGAAGACTGCCGAGCAGGGCGAGGTGATCGGGCTGTTCCTCGAGGAGAAGATCGATCGGGGGATGACGATGGCCGAGACCGTCGCCGAGATCCGCCGGCAGGGAGGTTTGGTCTACGTGCCACATCCCTTCGACCGCCTCCACTCCGTACCCGACTACGAGCATCTTCTGAACATGGTCGAGGAGGTCGACATCCTCGAGGTGTTCAACCCCCGGGTCGCCTTCAGCGCGTTCAACGAGGAGGCCGAGCGGTTCGCGGCCAAGTACCGGATCGTCCCGGGCGCGGGGTCCGACGGTCACGTCGCCCAGGCGCTCGGCAGCGTCAGGATCCGGTTGCACGACTTCGATGGGCCGGAGGAGTTCCTGGAGGCGATGCGGAGCGCCGACATCGTCCGCAAGCACAAGAACCTCGTCTACGTGCAGGCGCTGAAATGGATGCAGGCTGCCAGCGGGCAGGCGGGCGGCCGCAAGGAGGTCGCCGACCCTCGACCGGTCAAGGGCGGGCGCAGATCTGAAGATAGACGGCGTCGTGCCGCCTCCGCGACTCGCGGCAAGAGTTGATTCAGGGGGCAATAACGAGGTGCAACCACAAGGAGAGGGCCCGACGCCGTCAAAAGAGTCGCCCGCTGTGCCAATCACCGACGATCAGATCAAAGAGAAGTACCTCGAGCGCGCGATCCGCGAGCTCAACCAGCTCACCCACGATCTCCAGGACTGCGAGGAGTGTCCGCGGGGGAGCCTGATGCCGGTCCTGGGGTCCGGCCACCCGCAGGCCGACCTGATGCTGGTCAAGCATGCTCCGAGCGTCGCCGAGATCGAGGAGGGCGTCGCTTTCTACGGCCGTTCCGGGACTGCGGTGATGAAGTCGCTGAAGCGTCTCGGGATCGATCCGCTGGTCGTCTACGGGACGCTCTGCGTCAAGTGCCCTCTGGCGGACCCGGCGCTCGCCTCCCCGACCTGCGTCGCGCGTCTGGTCAGCGAGGTCGCGATCGTCGAGCCCCGCTGCATCGTGGTCATGGGGGAGCCGGCTCTCGAGTGCCTGAACGACGTTCAGATCCCAATTGCGGAAACGATCGAGGCGAGGCCGGGGGAGATCCAGGCGCTGACCCCGACGATCGACGTGATCTTTACGCCCGACATCGACTGCTCGCTCGACTCGGAGGGGCCGAAGCGGGACTTCTGGCGGGCGTTTCGCGCGGTCGGCGAGTGGTACGAGGATCTCCCCCCCTACTGAGCGGGTAGCCGGCTTCGACTCTGGCTCGGCACCGACGCGACGGTACATTCCCAAGTCGATGCGCACGCTCGGCCAGATCATCACCTTCGTTTCCACGGTCGTCGCGGCCGTGATCATCGGCTTCGGCGTGCCGCTCGCCTGGATCTGGATCGGGTCGCAGATGCAGTCCGGGTCGGGGGCCAGCACGGTCAACTTCTCGGTTGCGATGGTGATCCTCTTCGGGATCATCATGACCTACGTCCTGCTTCTCTACCTGGCCGGGATAGCGCTGGCACTCTTCGGTCCGCGAGGCGATGTCGGCGCAGGCCCGCAGGCGAACCGAGCCCCCTGGATGCGCGGCATGACCGACACCCGTCAGATCAACAAGAGCTCGGCGATGGGCGGGATCGAGCGCCTCTTCGTGGTCACGACGATGATCGTCACGATCGCGTTCTGGGCCTGGTTCGCCTTCAAGGCGGGCAGCCCGTTGCCCAGCCAATAGCCCACTCCGGCCCGATGCGCCTAGGGACCTAACCGATCGCTGCGGTCGCGACGCGGTCCATTGCCTCGAACTTCGCGCTGGCGAGGCCGCGGACGACGATCGTGTCCAGTGCGGTGTATGCGCCGAGCATCGCGCCGGCGTCCTCGGGGTTCTCGGCGGCGACACCGACGGTCCCTGGCGGCTCCGCGAGACGTTCGAAGTGGTTTCGGTAGCCGTCGTGGAGGTCGCGGTAGAAGCCCTCTTCCTTGGCGAGGCGTGTCTGGGCGTCGGCTCCAACCGAGGTTCGGACGTATCCGTAGACACGGGGCGTGTCGCGGCCCGCCTCGGCAGCACCGGCCTCGACCCTCTCGCGGGCGCCGGCGGCGTAGGAGGCGGTCATCCAGTTGAAGAATGCCCCGTCATAGCTGGCGCCGGCGAGCGCGCACATCCTCGGCCCCATCGCCGCCAGGATCAGGCGCACGCCGGGGATCTCCTCGCGCAACTCGTCATGGGCCTCCCGCATCGTCGTCAGCGGCTTCTCCGAGAACCCGGCGCCGACTCCGATCAGCAGGCGGGAACGGTCGAGGTCGAGCTCCTCGATCTTGGCGTTGATCTTGGCGGGCGGGTTGCGATCGAGGGCAAGGACGCCGACGCCGAGCTGTAGGGCAGCCGAGCCCCCGGCGAAGGCGGCCAGCGTCTCGAGCCCGCTCGCGGCCGGGTGGTCGTTTGCCCACATCGACGTGTAACCGAGCTCCTCGCAGCGGCCGGCGAGCTCGATCGCGACGTCGGGATCGAGGCCGGCGGCGACGCCGAATCCGCGTGTCTGGTTCATCTGGAGTCCTGCCGCTCGAGCAGAGCCACGCATTCGATGTGTGGGGTCTGGGGAAACATGTCGACCGCTCTCACGCGGGTCAGCCTATAACCGGCGTCGACCATCTGCCTTGCGTTCGGCGCCATCGTCGTCGGGTTGCAGGAGACGTAGACGATCCGATCCGCCTCGCACTCGAGCACGCGGCGGACGATCTTCGCCGAGAGCCCGGCCCGCGGGGGATCGATGACGACCACGTCGGGGTTTCCCGCCTCTTCGATCAGGGGCCGGATCCCGAGCCGGGCGTCGCCGGCGCGGAAGCGGGCGTTGGCGATGCCGTTGATCTCAGCGTTGGCCTCCGCGTCGACGATCGCTTCGGGGACGCTCTCGACGCCCCACACCTCGCCGGCGTCGGCCGCCATGCTCAGGCCGATCGTGCCGATTCCGCAATAGAGGTCGAAGAGCCGCTCCCTGGATTGGAGGCCGGCGAACTCGCGAGCGGTCGCGTACAACAACTCAGCGGTCTCGGTGTTGGTCTGCAGAAAGGCGGTGGGTGAGACCCTTAGGTCCAGCCCGGCGAGCTGTTCGCTCAGGAACTCCTCCCCGAGCACTCCGGTGGGGCCGTTGGTCCCGCCCGAGGGACCCGAGATGGCGGTGTGGAGGTCGACCGGGGGCTCGGGGAACTCGGCGGCCGAGGTGACCAGTCGGGTCTGGATCTGCCCGCTGCGCCGTCCCTCGCGGACGATCAGGTTCCGCAGCACGCCGACGCCGGTTTCGCGATCGTGTGCGGGGACCCCCTCCCTGCGGGCCCAGGTGCGGACAGCGTTGCGGGCGGCGTTGTTGGCCTGGGAGGCCAACAGGCAGTCATCGACGTCCACGACCTGGTCCCAGCGCCCGCGGGCGTGGAATCCGAGTGCGGGATCGCCATCGGGGGGGCCCGATCCAAAGGAGTACTCGAGCTTGTTGCGATACCTCCATTGCTCGACGGCCTCGACGATCGGCTCGACCTCGACGGCCTCACCTCCCTCGAACCCACCCAGCCGGACCAGCGCCTCGCCGACCTGAGCCTGCTTGTGGCGGAGCTGAAGCCCGTAGGGCAGGCCCTGCCAGGCGGCGCCCGGGCAGGACTCGCCGCCGTGCACGCAGCGGTCAGCGATCCTCTCCGGCGCTGATTCGAGCAGCTCGACGATCGCCGCCTCGGCCCAGGACCTCTTCGATTTGCCGACCCGCACCCGCACGCGATCGCCGGGCAGGCCGCCGCCTACGAAGATCACGAACCCCTCGTCGGTGCGCGCGACTCCTCGCCCGCCCTGAGCGAGCGAGTCGATCCTCAGGTCCAGCTCGGCTCCCCGCTGCGGTCGTCGCCGCGCCGCCGGGACGCTCAGCCGAGCGCCTTCTCGATCTTGGCAAGGATGCTCTTGCGAGCCTTGGTCTCCTTTTCGTGGGTGCGGACCTTGCGCAACTCCGGTTTGCTCAGGTCGTTCAGGCGATGGTTGATCTGCGCCGCGGTCAGCTCGTCGTATCCGGTGATCGGGAAATCCGGTCCGACCCCGGCTCGCCGTCTCGCCTTGTCGACCCGGGCCAGCGGCTCGTCGGCGGCGTCGCGGGCGCTTCTGGCCACCTTGGCGGCGGTGCCCTTCGCCTGCCTACGAGCCTTGCTGGTACCCCGCTCGACCTGCTTGCGAGCCTGGTCGAGCAGCGTCTCGAGCTCCTTGACCATCTCCTCGGATTGCTTGCGCCCGCGCGAGACGAGCTTCGAGACCAGGTCGTTGGCGTCGTCGCGGGTCATCCGGCCGCGCTTGACGGCGTCGTCGACGACCTCCTGAATGCGTTCCCGCGGCAGCGTGACGCTGCGCTCGAGTGCATCGCGGAATGCCTCAACGCTCTTGTCAGCCCGATCGGCGGAGCGCTCGGCCTTGGGGGCGCGGGCGCTCTTCTTGGCGGGCTTCTTGCTGGCGGCGGCCTTCTTTGGCGCGGGCTTCTTCCGGGCGGCGGCCTTCTTGGGCGCGGCCTTCTTGGCGGCGGTCTTCTTGGGAGAGCGCTTCTTCGGTGTGCTCTTCTTGGGGGCGGTGGCAGCCATGGTTCCCTTCCCTAGCGGTTGGTGTGCCAGGAAATATGGCACCGCTGTTGATCCGGCGCTTGTCGGTGCCTAGTTCCGCGGGTGCTGCGAGGCGAGTTTCGCGACCACGGGAGCGTGATCGGACAGGCGGATGGGCCTGGGCCGTGTGTCCTGCGCGGTGGCGGCCGCGGTCGGGTCGGGAACCTCGCGTAATTGTGGCCGCCACTGCGACGGCGCTTCCAGAACCTCCAGGCCGGAGGCGAGCAGGTGGTCGATCACCCTTGGGCCCGTCGGTGCGCTGAGCCCGAACTCCGCGCTCAACTGCTCGAACACGTGACCGCTGAGGGCGGGTCGCAGGTTGAAGTCGCCCCCGAGGATCAGGGGCTCGCCCCTTGCCCAATCACGGGCGACCCGACCAGCTTCGATCAACTCCACCTCGGCCGCTTCGCGGGCGGCGCTGGCGTGCAGGTTCGCCACGCAGAGATCGTCGCCCAGTCGCGTGAACGCCATCATCCGCCGCTCCGGCCGGGCCGCCAGGCGCAGACTGCGTCGCTCGCTGACCCCCCCGAGCCCGCCGCCGGGAGTTCGCACCAGCGTCAGGTTCGACCCCCCTTCCCAGGATGCGATCAGGTCCGGATTCCAGGTCGCCGCCAGCGCCTGCGCCCGGCCGAGGTAGGGAATGTTGCGGCTCGTCGGCACCAGATGGGCATCGGCGCCACACGCGGTCCCCAGGCCCTCGGCCCAGCGTGGCGGGCACTCCTGCAGCAGCGCGACGTCCCACTCCGCGTCGGCGATGGTGGATGCGAACTCGTCGAACAGATCCCGGTTGACCTGGGCGTGTTCGTCCCCCCGCTCGGTGATGCGCAGTAGGCGGGAACGCCAGGTCAGCAGCTCGCTCTCGGGGGGGTGGTCGCGGCCGTGAAACAGGTTCCAGCTCAAGGCACGGACCTCCATCGGCGGGAATTATCGATCGGCCCTCGGCGGCAGCGCTCTCGCAGCCCCCGGTCTCCGGCTTCGCCGCCCCCCGCGCCAGGAGTAGTCTGCCGCGCTTCCATGTCGCTGAAATCACCTGGTCCCTCCGAAACACCCGGCCCCCCGGGCTCCCTCGACTTCATCACGGGCGAGGAGATCACCGATCGCCTCGGTGCCCTCCTGACGCGGGCCGCCGAGCTGAAGGCCGACCGTCCATCCGCGGGCGTCGGCTCGCTCGCGGGCAAGTCGGTGGCCTTGGTCTTCGAGCAGCCCTCGACCCGCACCCGGATCTCCTTCGAGGTCGGAGTCGCCGAGCTCGGCGGTACCCCGGTCATCCTGCGCAGCGACGAGCTGCAGATCAGCCGGGGCGAGTCGATCGGCGACGTCGGTCGGGTGATGTCGCGATTCGTGCACGCGATTGCGATCCGATCCCTCTCCCACGAGCGCGTGGTCGAGCTCGCCGACGCAGCCGACATCCCGGTGATCAACGCGCTGACCCCGCTTCACCATCCCTGCCAGGCGATTGCCGACCTGCAGACCCTGAAGGGGAGGTTCGGCTCGCTCGAGGGCGTGCGGGTCGCCTTCGTCGGCGACGGTAACAACGTCGCCCGCTCGCTGGCGCTGCTCGGGTCGGCCGCCGGGGTCGAGGTGGTCGTCTCCTCGCCCCCGGGCCTCGAGCTCGCCGACGCAGCCGATCTCGGCGCCGAGCTGATCGCCGACCCCCGCGAGGCCGCCTCCGGGGCCGACGCGATCTACACCGACGTCTGGATCAGCATGGGGGAGGACGATGCCGAGGCGAAGCGCACGGCTCTCGCCCCCTACAAGGTCGACGACGAGCTCCTCGCCGTCGCCGCCGACCGCGCCGTCGTCCTCCACTGCCTCCCCGCTCATCCTGGGGAGGAGATCAGCGCCGAGGTGCTCTACGGGCCGCGGTCGGCCGTCTTCGACCAGGCCGAGAACCGCCTGCATTCGCAAAAGGCCCTGCTGGAGATGCTGCTCGGCTAGGCCGGTCAGCTCGACCGCAGCGCCTAGACTCCGCAATTCGTGGCCCCGTGGTGTAACGGTTAGCACGCGAGGTTTTCAACCTTGAAGAGCGGGGTTCAACTCCCCTCGGGGCTATTTCCAAGGTATTCATGTACCCAGAAATCAACATCGGCCCGCTCACTCTGCAGACCTTCGGGCTCATGTTCGGGCTCGCGTTCGTCGCCGCGGGCCTGGTCGTCGCCCGCCGATTCCGCGAGCTCGACAAGCCCGCCGACTGGGCGTACGAGATGGCCTTCGCGGCGCTCGTCGGCGGCTTGGTCGGCGCCCGGCTCTACTTCCTGATCGAGAACTGGAGCGACGTCAGCGACGACATCCTCGGAAACCTGTTCAGCGGTGCCGGACTCGTCTGGTACGGCGGCGCGATCGGCGGCGCGCTCGCGGTCTGCGCCTGGGCCTACTGGCGCGGCCTCATGACGCTGTTGCTCCTCGACGTCGCCGCGGTCCCGCTCGCCCTCGGCTACGCGATCGGCCGAGTCGGCTGCCAGCTCTCCGGCGACGGCGACTACGGCCGGGCCTGGGACGGGCCCTGGGCGATGGCCTATCCCGACGGCACCGTCGCGACCGATCAGGAGGTCCACCCGACCCCGATCTACGAGACGCTCTTCATGGGCCTGGCGGCGATCGTCCTCTGGCGCCTGCGCGACCGGTTCCGGCCGGGGATCCTGTTTGCGCTCTACCTGGTTCTGGCGGGCTTCGAGCGTTTCATGGTCGAGTTCGTCAGGCGCAACGCCGACGTCGCTCTCGGCCTCACCCAGGCGCAGCTGCTGAGCGTCGCGATGATGCTCGCCGGGGGCATCTGGGTCGCAGTCATCGCGAGCCGCGGTCAGCTCCACACGCGCACCCCGCCGCGCTTCTCCTGATCGGTCTACGAGGAGCGGGTGAGCCCGCCGTCGAGCGGGATCACCGTGCCGGTCAGGTATGCGGCCCGGTCGGAGCAGACGAACGCAACGAGGTCCCCGTACTCCTCCGGGGTCCCAAGCCGCCCGGCCGGGACGTCGGCTCTGGCCTGCTCCACGGCGACCTCGAGCGAGCCGTATAGCTGCCCCAGTCGTTCCGTGCCGAAGCGCCCGGTGGCGATCGTGTTAACGGTGACCCCGTCGGCGGCGACCTCTCGCGCGAGGGTGTTGAGCAGGCCGACGGCCGCCATTCGGTTGGAGTTGGAGAGCGTCAGCCCGGCAATCGGCTCCCGCACCGAGGTCGAGGAGACGTTGGCGATCCGTCCCCACCCGCGCTCGCGCATGCCGGGGACGCAGGCTCTGGCCAGCAGCAGCGGCGCCAGGACCAGCGACCGATAGGCGTCCTGCCAGTCGTCCATCGATGCATCGAGCGCCCCGCCGGGAGGTGGCCCGCCGGTGTTGAGCACGAGGATCTCGATCGGCCCAAGAGCCTCTGCGACCAGGCCGGGCAGCTCGGCGAGGGCTTCGGGATCGGCGGTGTCGGCCGCGAACGTCGCGGTCTCGGCATTCATCCCGCCGCCAACCCGCTCCAGTCCCTCGAGCGACCGGGAGGCCAGGGCCACCCTCACACCCTCGCGACCAAGCGCCTCGGCGATCGCTCGACCGAGCCCGCGACTGGCCCCGATGACCAAGGCGACCCTGCCCTCGATTCCCAGATCCATCGTCAGGAGACCAGCAGATAGGCGACCAAGACGACCGGGACGATCAGCGACCAGCCGATGATCCACGGCCCCCGCCGGTCGTTGCGCGAGGTCAGGATGATCCCCATGGCGAACCCGAAGGGGGGCATTATCAGCCCAAGGCCCCAGCCCCAGTTCGCCATGCTGTCCTCGACGGGCTTGTCCCTCGGCGCGCGCGGGTCGTGGGGCATCGGCCGTTGATCCTCCTAGGCCGCGCCGAAGAGCAACAGTTTGCTGGGATCGTCGGGGTCGGCCTTGGCCTGATAGCGGGCGCCGACCTTGTAGCCGGATTCGCCCCCCTCGGGCAGATACTGGTTGACGGTCGCTTCGTATGGCTCCCCGTTGCCCTCGACATGAACAGCCATCGCGAACTGCTTGCTGGAGATGTCCCGCTTGCCGGTCTCCCCGATCGAGGTGATCTCGGCGGTGCAGGGCACCCCGGACTGGGCCAGCTTGTTGGCGAGTTGCGCGTACTCGGCCATGCCGCCACCGCCCAAGCCGCCGCTGATCGTTGACCCGGCGCCCTTTATCTTGTCCATGAATCCCATTTCTTCTCCTGTCAACGCCGGCTCCGGACCGGCAACTTGAGGTTGCGGCGACCCTAGCGCGACCCCTGCGAGGGAGTCGCCCTCGCCACCCCCCGCTCCGGGCGGCCAGCTCACCTGGGAGAGCGCCTGCGTCGCAACGCTGAGCCCTAGACGGCAAGTGACACGAGTTCAAGTATCGACGAACCGGTGCCGATGACGAAATTGATGGAACGGCTGCAGAATCACGCGGAATTGAGGCTGTGGCCAGAGATGAGAGCCGTCCGCCCGATCATTTTGCTGCTGGGAATCGCCCTGCTCGCGGCCCTGTTGATACCGCGATCCTCTGAGGCCGCGGACATGCTGATCTGCCGCAAGTTCGACAAGGCGGGCGACAAGAAGGGACGCACCATCCACGCTCACGGCAATGGCGCGATTTACAACGCCGGGGACGGGAGCGACACGCTTTACGGTACCCCGGGCGACGACATCCTCAACGGCGGAAACGGCAATGACCGCGTCTACGGCGGAGGGGGCGACGACATCATCTGCGGCGGTACGGGCAATGACCACGTGTTTGGGGGCGGCGGCAACGACGCGGTCTATGGCGAAGAGGGAGATGACCAGACTGAGGGAGGTCCTGGGGACGATTATGTTCTGGGCGGAGCGGAAGAGGATCGCGTCACCGTTTGGGGCGATGGGCTTGATTTTGCGGATGGCGACTATGGGAAGGACGTGGTTGTGGGCGGAGCCGGAGATCAGATCTTCGGTGGCACGCTGAACGACCAGTTGTCGGTGAGGCTCACCAACGAGGACACCGAGAGCGCGATGTACGTGAACGGCGGCTACGACGACGACCGGATCATCGGCTCAGAGCTCGCGGACACCCTGCAGGGCAACGTCGGCGAGGACAGGATCTACGGCCGTGGCGGCGATGACGTGATCAGGGGCGGCGGATCCAACGACTTCCTCCAAGGCGATAGCGGAGACGACAAGCTGTTTGGAGAGAACAACGCCGATGACCTGCACGGCAGCGACGGAGACGACACTCTCATCGGAGGCGAGGGGAGAGACAACTTCTGGGGCGACGGTGGGTTTGATGTCTGCAGCTTCCTTGGCAGATCGGAAAAATTGAACTCCTGCGAGCGTCAGGACGACGGCAAGTCTCAAGCTGCCAGGGCGGGAGGAAAACCCGGGGGTCAGTCTGGATCCGCTCAGGTCATCACCTCCGACGGTTACCCCTTCCCTGACAAGTACTCTCAAATCGCCGGTTACGAGACCGTGAGAGCATCTGACGGCAAGGGTGGGATGAGGCTCCTAGACAAGGACTCCTCTCGCCAGAAGAAACCCAACGTGGTCGCGCTCGGCACCGTCTATCGGCCTCGTGAGTTTGATGGGGTGATCACCTCCCATCCCAAACACCAGAAGATCGAGTGGGCCTACACCAACACCTGTTCTCGCGACTACTCATCCCCTGATGTGTGGCGTTCGACGGGCAACCACTCAACCACGCCTGTGAAGTTCAACATCACGATGCCTCCGAAGCGGGGGCCGAAGTGCGATGTTGCGATCTGGGGCAAGATCGGCAACTCAAAATCGAAGAAGAGCCTGAAGGCCAAGCTGCTCTATCGCTAGCTTCGGCTAACGGGCGCTGGGCTCCGTCCAGCCCCCCGTCGCGCCGTGAACGGTCGATCGGTCCCGCTACAGCAGTCCCTGCGAGCGAATCGGGCTAGTTGCATTTCGCACACGTCGCGCTACCCTGCTAACGGGCGACCGAACGGCGGGGAGCCGTTCCCGGAGCCTCTTTTGGGATCCCCACCGCGACACGAGGAGGACGGTATGTCTCGGATCAGGCGCACGAGGCCATCGGCGGCTTTCGTGGTCGCAATCTTGGCGCTCGTCGCCGCAGTGGCGGGCGTGGCGGTAGCCGGTCCAACCGCGACCACCAGCAAGCTCGACAAGAAGGAGAAGCAGCTGGTGAAGAAGATCGCCAAGAAACAGGCAAACAAGGAGATCACCAGGCGTGCCCCGCAGCTCTCCGTGGCGAGCGCCGAGAGCGCGATCACGGCCGAGACCGCGGCAGACGCCAATGCGGTCGATGGGCACGGCGCCACCTGCCCAGGCGGAACCTTCCTCCATGCCGGCGCGTGCTTCGACACCAGCGTGCGCTTCTCGATGAGCGACTGGACCGGCGGTGCCGTAGCGTGCGCTGATGCCGGCGGCTACCTGCCCTCGACCTCTGAACTGATGTCGATCCGCGATGAGCCGGGGATAGACCTCGGGGGCACTAACAACGGCCACTGGTCCGATTCACGTTTCCAGGAGGGGGCTACCAACAGGGCTGTCACGGTTCTCGACAATGGGGCCGTCGAGGTACCGGCCAGCGTCGCGAATTTCCGCCAGATTCGCTGCGCCTTCAAGCTTGTGCGCTGATTCGTCGCCCAACCTTACGACGGGCCTGCGGCTCGAGTTCCAGCCCCCCGGGCGCCGGGGGGTGTTGAGTTTGGCAGCGAGTGCAGCATCGATGTTCGGGCAGGTGCCCATGAGTCTCGGTGGGAAGGCCGATGCGGCCGCATCGGCGGTGCAAGCCCTTGAGGGGACGTCAGCTTCTGCCATCCGCTGGTTGGGCGCCAACGCGTGCAACAGCCAGGAGAATGCATCGGTGGGCGGAAACGGCAAGCGGCGCCCAGGGCAGCACCAATACTTCCCAAGCGGAATACTTCGCCCTCCGGGCGGTTAGCTCAGTTGGGAGAGCGCCTGCCTTACAAGCAGGAGGTCACTGGTTCGAGACCAGTACCGCCCATCCCGAGGAAAGCGCATGAGCGCTGAGGATCACGGGATATCGCCGCCGCTGCGGACCTCCGGCGGGGAGCGGGTTCGAGGTCGCTCGTGCCCGTTTGTGCCCATGCAAGTGCCGACCCGCTGCGCGGCAGCGCGAAGGTGAGCCGGCCCTCGCGAGGTAGCCGCGGTGAGGCAGCAGCAGCGCGAGGCGGCCATCGAGCGCAGCTTCGACGAGTTTGCGGATCACCGACTTCAAGGTCGCCGCCCGCCGCGACGAGCTCGCCTTGCGGCTCTACCGCGAGTTGACCGCCGGCCAGGATCAGTTGATCGCGGAGATCGCCGCCCGCCGCGTCGAGCGTCGCCCCTGCCGTTGACCCGTGCGCTGACGATCATTAACCGCAACACGAACACCGGCGCTCTGGCCCAAAAACACGGCACAGCCGGCTGCATCTCCAGAAAGGGCTCCAGGGGGGGCTTGCCTGAACGGTTCAGCGCTTCGAGGACCACGGTTCGTCACGGTCTCACCCGACGGCGCAAACGCCTACGTCGCCTCTCAGGAAAGCGACGCCGTCGCGGTCTTCGACCGCACCGAGCCCTCGGTGACAACGATCACCAAGGAGCCGAAGAGCAAGGTCGAGACCACCGGGAAGAAGATCGAGGCCAAGGTCGCCTTCGAGTCGAAGAAGGGCGCGACCTCCAGGTGCAGGCTCGACGACGCCAAGTTCAGGCCCTGTACCTCCCCTTACGTCGTCAAGGTCAGAGCGAAGCCCGGCAAGGCAAGAAGTACAGGATCGCGATCAAGGCCACAGATCAGGCCGCCTACCTCGGATCCCCCGCCGTCGTCAGTTCAGGGCGATCCGCAAGGGGTAGTGGCGGACCGTGGTTCTCGGTCGGCTCACACCGCGGCTCCGACCAGCGCCCCGATTCCCGATGTGACTCCCATCGCGACGACACCCCAGAGGACGACCCGAGCCGTTGCCGCAAGCCTGGGCCCGCCGCCGAGGCGAGCACCCGCATAGCCGAGCACGGCGAGGGCGATCATGGTCACGGCAACGCAGATCGCGACACGGGCCCAGGATGGAGCCACTGCGATCGCGATCAGGGGGAGGACGGCGCCGGCGCTGAACGACAGAGCCGAGGCCCATGCCGCCTGGAAGGGACGCGCCTGGCGCTCACGGTGCAGCCCGAGCTCGTCACGTGCGTGGGCCGCCAGCGGGTCGCGCTCGGTCAGCGCCTCGGCGACCTGGAGCGCGAGCTCGGCCGGCACCCCGCGCCGCTCGTAGATCCCCTTGAGTTCGAGGAGCTCTCCGTCGGGATCGCTCCTCAGCTCACGCCGCTCAAGGGCGAGGTCCGCCCGCTCGGAGTCGCGCTGAGAGCTGACCGAGACGAATTCGCCGGCGGCCATCGAGAGGGCACCCGCCGCGAGCCCGGCAACCCCCGCGGTGACGATTGCGCCCGCCGAGGCACCGGAGGCTGCCACGCCGAGGACCAGGCTCGCGGTCGAGACGATCCCGTCGTTGGCCCCGAGGACGGCCGCCCGTAACCACCCGGAGCGGTAGCTGAGGTGGGTTTCGGAATGGCGTGGTTTGCGGGGTGTCATCGACTCGAACAGAGCCTAGTCCGATTCCCCCTGGCCGACGGGCAAACATGCCGTCCCTCTTGCTCGATGCCCGTGTCCACGAGCGCCCCGGACCGCACCCAGGAGGTCGCCGGCTCGAGTCCGGCTGGCTGCCGTCTCACCGTGCGCGCAGAACTCGCGAACGGCCTGGTTGAACTCGTCGGGTCGCTCCAGGTTGCTGACATGGCCGCAATCTGGAATCAGGACGAGCCTGGACTCCGGGATCGTCTGCTCGAACTGCCGCGCGACGACGAGCGGCGAGCGCGCATCCAGCTCGCCCCAGATCAGCAGGGTCGGTACGGCGATGCGTGGCAGCAGGTCACGCTGATCGGCTGCGGCCATCACAGACAGCTGAATCCTGAGGCTCTCGGGGCGGACATCGGCCGCCGTCCCCTCGAGTAGCGGTACGAATTCGGGCGGCGGGTCCGCGGCGAACAGCCGGGAAGCGAGGGGTCGAATTCCTCAGGAGATGCCTCGAGCATCCGGCGCGCTCCGGCAACCCGCGCCCGCACCTCCTCCTCGGGCAGCGAACCCTTCCAACCCGCGTAGGTGTCGGCGAGGATCAGGCTGGCGGCGAGGTCGGGGCGGTGACGGTGGAGCTCCAGCACGAGGGTGCCGCCCCACGAGAGGCCGGCGACATGGCGGGCAAATCGGAGGAGCGACCGGCTCCCGGCTCGTCCCAGGCGACGACCGTGAATTCGTCGGCCAGTGCGGCAAGCTGGGGCTGCCACACCCGGCCGTCCCCGGCTGCGCCGTGGACGAACACCAGCGGCGGTCGCTCACCGGCGCGCTCGTACGCGATTTCGAGCCCGCTCGCCCTGACGAACTCCACCGCCAGACCCTACCCCCGGGTCGGGAGCGCCCCGATGTACCCGGTCACCCGCCAGCCAAAATTCACGACATCCTCGGCATTGCATCGACATGCAGTCATCGGCGCAATCCGAAGGTGGCGCTTCCATGGTCGCGCCGGCCCGGCTATTGATTGGGCACCAGACCCCCGCTGGTGCCCAAATCCACACCAATCGACGGTAATCCCCGCTAATCCGCGACGCTCGCCTATCTAGAGCGAATGGCTTTCTAGGGCCGTTAGGCTCCATTCCGGACGGAAATCCAATCGAAAGGGCGAAGAGATGAGAGGGTTGATCGTGAACACCTTCTTGACGATCGACGGGGTTATGCAAGCCCCAGGCGGACCCGGGGAGGATGAAAGCGACGGGTTCGCTCACGGCGGTTGGTCGGTGAACTACTGGGACGAGACGATGATGCAGGTCATGGGCGAGGCGACGAGCGAGCCGTTCGCCCTCGTCCTCGGGCGCAAGACCTACGACATCTTCGCCGCACATTGGCCATACGCCTCGGAGGAAGAGGGTGCCAAGACATTCAACGAAGCCACCAAGTACGTAGCCTCGCGGAGTCACACTGAGCTGGAGTGGAGTAACTCGGTACCGATCGAGGGAGACGCTGCCGAGGGGATCGCGGCGCTCAAGCAGGAGGACGGGCCGGAGCTGCAGGTGCACGGCAGCGGAGACCTGATCCAGACGCTCTTGCGCAACGACCTCGTCGACGAGTTCCGCCTCTGGGTCTTCCCCCTCGTCATCGGTTCAGGCAAGCGCCTGTTCCCTAACGGCACCCTCCCCTGCGGGCTGAAGCTCGTCGACAGCGTGGTCTCCACCACCGGCGTCGTGATCGGTACGTACGAGCCTGCGGGCGAGATGGTCACAGGATCGTTCGCGCTCGACTGACCGCGACCGTCCGCCGGTCCCGAGACGGCCCGGCCCCCGGGCTGGAGGAAGAGCTGCCCACGTCCTTTCGCGCCAGGTCCAATGGCTGATGCAGCACATGCGGTCACGCTGGGAGCCATCGAAGTGGATGACACTCAATACGCGGTCACCCTCGCAGTGATCCCCCACAGCGGGGGACTTCATCATTGGCCGGGGAGTTGCTTTCTGAGGGCTCCGGGTGGAGCTGAGCGGATTGACGGGCCGCGTCCTCGACCGGTGCGGATCGGTCCATCGGCCGCATAATCCCTCACCCCCGACATCCCTGGGCCTTGACAACCATGAGCACAGTCAGCCGTATTCCGGACACAACATCGACATCCAGGGCCTCTGCCCTCTTGGTCGCTCTCGGCCTCGATGCGCTTGCCCTTGCGCTCTTCGTGGCCTTCGTCTTGGTCGTTCGGCGGGGCGGACCACAGGATACGAGCGGCGAGGGGTTCTTCTCGGACCCGATGAGTGCCGTGCTCCTCCTGCTGGCGGCGACGTCGATGATTGCGGCGGGCGCATTGGCGGCGGTGAGCCTTGTCCGCGCCCCGCTACAAAGTCGAGCCGGTCGCTGGGCGACGCGGTTGGCGGTAGTCAACGTCTTGCTGATGCCCGTCCTGGCTGGGTCGGCGACGACCATCGCCTGGCTCTTCGGCTACGAGTTGTCGGAGGGATGGGGCGAGCCGATGGTTCCGGTCTGGCTGCTCAGCGGCCTTGCCGCATTCGTCCTCGGGGTGAGGGCCAGGGATCAGGGCAGGCGCGGGCTGCTCGTGCTGCCGCTGATGATCGGCTCAGCCGCGATGACCTTCTGGATGGGCGAGATCCTCGACCCACACTGACCCAGGGCACCCGATGGAGCCAGGCAAACGACAGGCGTTCGAGATCAGCATCCGTAGGCGGCGATCGGAGGTCCGCACCGCCCTCAGCGCTCCGCGACGATCCGCGATACGGCCTCGTCGACGGTCGGATACGCGGCATCAAGAACCGAATCGTTCGGTCCTGCGTGGAGGACGTCACGAACCTGACCGATGTCGCGAGCCATCACCAGTCGGACGCCATCCGACTGTAGCTCTCGAGCCAGCTGGTCGAGGACCTGGGCGGCCGTCACATCGATGAATGGCATCGGCTCCGCGTCGAGCAAGGCGGGATGTAGATCAAGTTCCACGCTCCCGGCCAGGTGCAGTTCACTGTCGAGCTCGAGATCGAGTTGAAGTGGTGACGTCCAGCCCTCGATGATCGGCTCGGTACAACGACAAGGAGAGGAAGGGGATGGGACGAGACAGACGCCCCGACGAGATCGTCCGGAGTCCCCCCAGACCCTCGACAGCGACCACTTCCGCCCGACACGCTCGACGCCGCAATCGCGGATCTAGGGGGAACGTACGGATGTGGCAGGCTGCTCGCCGTGGCAGTGTGAACCTCCCATCTTGAAGTGGAGGTAAGTGGATGTCGTCCACGCTTCGTTTCAGACGGCTTCTGGCCCTCGAAAAGGTGATTCCCGGTCTGCTGCTCCTCGTGTTGGCCCTGACTCCGGCAACCGCTGTGGCAGAAGTGCCGCTCTTTGATATGGCCACTGCATCCGGCAGCGCCGAGGGGTTCTGGGAAATCACCGTCGACGCCTACAGCGGTCCCGCGGGTGAGAACCCCGGAGGGGGTGTCTCCTTCGGCACCTACATTGAGATGCATGGGCAGGAGATCCCCATCCGAGTTGCCGGCCACGTTACTTGCCTGGCCGTTACCGGCAACACTGCAGTGATCAAGTTCGACGGCAGCGGGGGGACGTTCAATTTCGGGACGAGCAAAGTCACCCTGGTGGACAACGGTGGCGCCGGCTTGGACCGCTTCGCAGCCTCGCCCTCCTCATCCCCCGACGATTGCTCATCCGGCCTCGCACCCTCGGGCGGGCCGTTGGACGGCCGGGCCGTGGTATCCGACGATGTCGACTACCGGGCCTTCGAGACGAGAATCGACAGTGGACCAGGCGGTCCCACCAACGACGACACGCCAACTTTCACCTTCTCCTCGAGCCCGCCCGCGTCGAGCTTCGAATGCAAGGTCGACTCCGAGCCCTTCCGAGCATGCTCGGGTCCCGGCAGGTCCGACACCTCCCCGCCGCTCCCCGACGGCCCCCACGACTTCACAGTTCGAGCGCTTGATTCGGCCTCCAACGCTGACCCGACCCCCGCGACCCAGGCGTTCAACGTCGACACCGACTCCCCCGACACGACCATCGACTCCGGACCAATCGGCTCCACCAACGACCCCTCAGCGAGCTTCGGTTTCTCCTCGAGCGAGCCGGGTCGCTTCCTATGTCGCTTCGACGCCGGATCCTGGAATCCATGCAACTCACCGACCGTCTGGACGGACTACTCGGAGCTCCTTGACGGCCCTCACACCTTCGCCGTCCAGTCCATCGATTCGGCCTCCAACGCCGACCCGACCCCCGCGACCCGCGACTTCACCTTCGACACCGTAGCCCCCATCACAACGATCACCAAGAAGCCGGGAGGCAGGACCAGGACCAAGAGGAAGCTGGTCAAAGTCAGGATTCCCTTCAGCTCCGACCCCGCCGCGACCTTCAAGTGCAAGCTCGACAAGGCCCCCTACGAGCCTTGCACCTCGCCCTACAGAGTCAAGGCGAAGTCGAGGCCGGGCGAAGGCAGAAAGCACACGATCTCGGTCAGGGCCTCCGACGGAGCGGGCAACGTCGGCGATCCTGCCGTCGTCATGTTCAGGGTGGTCCGCAAGGGTTAGGGATTCCGCCGGGCTTGCGTGGGAGGGTCAGCTGTCATCGATCAAACAAAGGGAGTTTCAATGATGTTCAAGGGTGCGAGTGGCCACCATGTGATGAGGCGGACAGCATCTCCTCTGACGGTGCTCCTGCTCTCGACCCTGGCGTTCCTGCTCCTTCTTCCACGACCGGCATTGGCGGCACCCGGGACCGTCAACGGGAAGATCGCGTTCCTCGCGCGCGGGGACCTCTACGTGATGAACCCCGACGGCACCAACAAGACGAACCTGACCAACTCCGGGGCGGCCGAGGAGGCGGCCGAGTTCTCGCCCGACGGATCGCGGATTGCCCTCGTCCGCGCTCCCGGCGACATCTGGGTCATGAACGCAGATGGCAAAAATGAGACCAAGATCACAAACGTCGCCGATCGCATCGAGGGCATGACCTGGTCAGATGACGAGTCGACGATCTTCTACCTCGCCGACCGCGACACGATCCCGATCACCGCTGAGATCTATGCCATCAAGGCCGACGGTTCGGGTGAGATGATGCTGAATGCGGCGGGGCCCTCGATCGACAGCGGTGCCGGGCTCTCGACCGCCGCTAACAAGATCGTCTTCTCGAGTTCCAACGGGCTCGCCAGCAGCGAGGTCTTCGTCATCAACACGAACGGAAGCGGGCTGCTGCGGTTGACCGACGATCCGGGCTCGGACACGGCCCCGGTGATCTCGCCCAACGCGTCGACGATCGCATGGAGCACCGATCGCCATAACCCACCGAATCAGTTCAGCACCGACAGTGAGATCTACACCGCCAGCGTCAACGGCACGGGCACACAGCGGATCACCAACACCAAGGTCGACAACTTCGCTGCCGCCTTCTCCGCCGACGCGACCAGGCTCGGCTACGACCGCAACGGCGAGGCATCGATAATGAACGCCGACGGCACGGGCATCGTCAAGCTCGTTCCCGACCGGGCCTTCGACCTGTTCGAACAGTTCTCCGCCGATGGCCGGCGCGTAGCGATCGACCACGTCCTGCCCCTACCCGGCGAGGATCCTGAGTTTAAGATCATGACCACCAGCCTCGGCGGCTCGAAGAAGAGGACGCTGACCACGCAAGCCGACGGCGCGGACTTTGCCGACTGGCAGTACGCCGCACAGGCTCCGACCAATCCTCCCCTCACGCTCCAGGTCGAGGCAGACGCCGCCGCCTCAGCCAAGAAGTCCCGGGCTCGTTTCACCTGCGCAAACGAGTGCACGCTCAAGATCAGGGTCACCGGCAAGGCCGGCGGCAAGCGATTCAGCTCCTTACGCACGGGAGGCATCTACGGCAACGAGCCGACCAGACTGGAGCTGCTGCGGGGCAAAGTGCGCCGCAAGCTCGAAGGCAAGCGCGGGAGTGCGGAGGTCAAGGTCACCGCGGCAGACGACTTCGGAGCGGGGAAGCGCGCCAAGTTCGAACTCCGCCTCAAGCGCTGATTCCCCGCAGCGTCAGGACGAGGCCGAAGCCCGGCAAGGGCAAGAAGGCACACGATCGCGATCAGTCCGGCTGATGGTGGCTGGCGGCTCGGCTAGGTCGGCCCAGCAGGCCCGAGGCCGCTGGAGCCTCCCCTCCGGCACACCAAGCCGCTCCCGCATACAGTGCCCTCGCATGAGAATCGTCGCGATCGACTGGTCGGGGGATCGTGGCGGGGGGCAGAAGAAGAAGATCTGGACCGCTGAGTCGTCCCACGGCTGTCTGCGAGATCTCAGAAATGGCCGGACGCGGGAAGGCGTCGCCGATCACCTGATCGAGCTCGCCCAGAATGGCACCAGTCTGCTCGTCGGCTTCGACTTCGCCTTCTCGATGCCGGCATGGTTCGTCCGCTCCAAGGGTGCGACCGGTGGCGAGGAATTCTGGGGAGTCGTCGAGGACGAGGGCGAGGGTTGGCTGGCGGAGTGTCCCTCTCCCTTCTTCGGCCACAAGGGGACGAGCCGTCCGCAGGGGGTGGAGATGTTCAGGCGCACCGACCGGGCGGTTCCCTTGGTCGAAGGTCGCGCTCCGAAGTCCGTCTTCCAGATCGCCGGCGGCGGCCAGGTGGGGCCGGGCTCGATCAGGGGGATGCCGATCCTCCGCAGGCTGTCGGGCGAGGGCTTCTGCGTTTGGCCGTTTCACACACCGGTTCGGGGTCAGCCGCTGGTCGTCGAGATCTACCCCCGGCTATTGACCGGAGCCGTGGTGAAAAGCGATCCCAACTCCCGCCTTAGCCGGCTCGGTGACTACGCGGCTCGAATGCCCCCTCACCTCCTCGAGATCGCCGCCGGGGGCGAGGACCAGTTCGACGCCGCAATCTCGGCAGCCGTTATGGATCGCTATTCCCACGAGTCGGCGGAACTCGCAGCGGGGGACGAGATTGATCGCTTGGAAGGTCGAATCTGGCATCCAAACGACGCGGCCTACAGGCCTGGCCAACCGCCTTGAGACTTCCCCTGATCCGGATCGGCATCGGCACTCAGTACCTAGCGGGCTGGTTGCCGCCTACCGATGAATAGGGCCCAGGGCGGCGTCAAGATTAGGTCGAATGTCGTTGGCCCCATCCGAGAGGACCTGGTTGATGTGTATCGGAGGCAGTAGGTGATCCGTTCTGGTTCGAGTGGGTCCCGCAGGCGTCGAGGCCTGAGCGGGGCGCTGCTCGCCGGGGTTCTGGCGAGCCTCGTGCTCGCGGGGAGCGCCTTGGCCAGTCACAGTGCTCTCACCCAGAAGCCCGGCGCCGCCGGGTGTATCGCCGAGGCCGGCACGAACCCGGCCTGTACCGACGGGACCGCGCTCCACGGCTCCGGCTCGGTCGCCCTGTCCCCCGACGGGGACAACGCCTATGTCGCAACCCAGGACAGCGACGCGGTCACGATCTTCGACCGTGATCCGGCCACCGGAGGCCTGACCCAGAAGGCGGGCACCGCCGGCTGCATCTCCGAGACCGGCACCCTCGGTGCCTGCGGCGACGGGAGGGCGCTCGACTCCGCGGAGACGGTGACGGTCTCCCCCGACGGGGCCAGCGTCTACGTCGGCTCCCGACTCAGCGACGCCATCGCGATCTTCGATCGAAACACGACAACCGGCGAGTTGACCCAGAAGGCGGGCACCGCCGGGTGCATCTCCGAGACCGGCACCGCCGGAGCCTGCGTCGACGGCGTCGCGCTCGACGCCGCCTCCACGGTCACGGTCTCTCCCGATGGTGCCAACCTCTACGTCGCCTCCCGCTTCAGCGACGCCGTCGCGATCTTCGATCGCAACATCACCACCGGCGCTTTGACCCAGAAGCCCGGCACCGCCGCTTGCATCTCCGAGGACGGCACGGCCGGAGCCTGCGCCGACGGCACGGCGCTCGATTTCGCGATCTCCGTCGCCGTCTCTCCCGACGGGACAGGCGCCTACGTCGCCTCCCAGGACAGCGGCGCAGTGACGATCTTCGATCGTGACACGACGACCGGCGAGTTGACCCAGAAGGCGGGCACCGCCGGCTGCATCTCCGAGACCGGCACCGCCGGGGCCTGCGCAGACGGCACCGCGCTCGACGGCGCCGGCTCGGTAACGGTCTCCCCCGATGGAGCCAGCGCCTACGTCGCCTCACAGGTCAGCGGCGCCGTCACGGCCTTCGACCGCAATGCGGCGACCGGCGCCCTGACCCAGAAGCCCGGTACCGCAGGGTGCATCTCCGACGACGGCACCGCCGGGGCCTGCATCAACGGCGTCGGCCTCGTGGGTGTCCGATCGGTGGCCGTCTCCCCCGACGGCGCCAGCGCGTACGGCGCCTCCATCGACAGCGATGCGGTGGCGGTGTTCGATCGCAGCACGAACACCGGGATCCTGACCCAGGAGACGGGACGAGCAGGCTGCATAGCCGAGGACGGGATCGGCCCCTGCGTCGAAGGCAACGGTTTCGACGGCGCCGAGGCTGTGACGGTTTCCCCCGACGGCAAGAACGCCTATGCCGCCGCCGCCCTCAGCGATTCAGTGCTGGTCTTCGATCGTGGGCTGGAGCCCAAGACCAAGATCACCAAGAAACCGAAGAGCAGGATCAAGACGACCAAGAAGAAGGTGAAGGTCAAGGTCTCGTTCAAGTCCGAGGCGGACGCCATCTTCAAGTGCAAGCTCGACGACGCCAACTACAAGCGCTGCACCTCTCCCTACATCGTCAAGGCGAAATCGAAGGGCGGGAAGGGCAGGAAGCACACGATCTCGATCAGGGCCACGGTGGACGGCCTGGTTGGTAAGCCCGCCGTCATCAAGTTCAAGGTGATCCGCAAGGGCTAGGGCGGGCCTCCGCCGGCGTCAACCCGCCGGCGTCAGCGTCGGCGCTGCACCGCGTCGCCGACGATCCGCGCCATCCGTCGCGGGTCCTCGAGCTGAGGGTAGTGGCCGAGGTCCGGTAGCTCCGCCACCGGCACGCCCGGGTGGAGCTCACGCAGGGCGGCCAGCACCTCGGTGGTCGCCACCGGGTCGAGCAGCCCCCAGGCGAGCTGCAGCCGGCTCCCAGTCGCGGATCGCGCCGTGCCAACGGTCGGCGAACTCGATCCTCTCGTCCAGATAGGCGACCAACCGGCTGCCGAGGGTGCGACCGCCGTCGTGGCAGATCAACGACCACTGATCGGCGGCCTCCTCGTCGCTGAGCGGGTGTGCCTCGGAGAAGACCGATCCGAATTGCTGGCGGAATACGCGCCGGTTGGAGAGGAGCGCGGCGATCGGGCCGAAGCGGCTGCGGAGCAGCTTCTGCGACGGGGTGAGGCTGGCCCGGTCGAGAACGATGCTGCCGTTGAACAGGAGCGCGCCGGCGAGCTGCATCTCCAGCCCTCCCGCGAGGTCCCGCGCCAGCAGCTCGGTGGCGACGGAGGTGCCCATGTCGTGAGCGACGATGAACACCGGTCGGCCATCGGCCTCCCGGCGGACCAGTCTCCTCGGCGAGGTCGGCCTGCCAGAACAGGCTGTATCGGTGGTTTCGAGGTTTGTCGGAGAGGCCGAAACCGAGGAAATCGAACGCGAGCGCAGCCCGGCCGGGGACCTCCCCCAGGAGGGCCATCCAGTCGTAGGAGCTGGATGGGAACCCGTGCAGGAACAGAAGCAGAGGGCCATCGCCCTCGCGGCTGAAGACGTGGATCAACCGGCCACGGAACTCGGCCTCGTATCCCATCTCCTGCCAGCGGCGAACCCGCTCGGTCAACGCCACGCGGGACCCTCCCTCAGGCGAGCGTCAAGGCGACCGGGATCGAGCGGTACTGATTGAGGAAGGTCGAGCTGACGCGCTCGCAGTCGCCGTCGATGCTGATCTCGGGGAAGCGTCGCAGCGTCTCCTCGAACCAGAGCTTCAGCTCCAGCCGGGCGAGGCCCGCGCCGAGGCAGAAGTGCCGTCCGCCGCCGCCAAAGCCCTGGTGGGGGTTCGGCGTGCGCCGGACATCGAAGCGGTCGGGGTCGTCGAAGACCGACTCGTCACGGTTACCCGAGACGTACCAGAGGGCGAGCTTGTCGCCGGCCTCTGACCTGCTTGCCCGCCAGTTCGGTGTCGCGGGTCGCGGTCCGCCGCATGTAGGCGAAGGCGGGGTGGCAGCGGACGCACTCCTCGACGACCTGCTCCATAGGCACCTCCCCGGAGCGCACAAGATGCATCTGCTCAGGATCGTCCAGCAGGCTCTTGATGCCAGAGGTGAACACGGCGCGGGTCGAGTCGTTACCGGCCACCATCAGCAGGAAGAAGAACATCAGTATCTCCTCGTGGGAGAGGCGCTCTCCGTCGACCTCCGCCTCGATGAAGGCGGTGGTCAGGTCGTCGGTGGGGTTCGCCTCGCGCTCCTCGATCATCGAGTTCACGTAGGGGATGAACTCCTCCAGCGCCCGCCAGACCTCACCCAGGTCTGGCACCAGCCGCGGGTCCTCGAAGGCTGCGGTCCGGTTGGTCCAGTCGACGAGGCGCTCGGCATCCTCCCGAGGTGCTCCCAGCATGTCGCCGATCACCATCGCCGGCACGTGGATGCCGACGTCGGTGACGAGGTCGAGGCGGCCGTCGGGGTGGCGCTCCAGCGCTCGATCGAAGACCAGGTTGATGATCTCCTGCATCCGCTCGGTGTGATCGATCGCTCGCTTCGGGGTGAAGGCCCGCTGAACGAGCCCCTTGAGCCGATCGTGGCGCGGCGGATCCTGTGAGATCAGCATGTTGGCGCTCAGATCCATCGGATCCGGCTCGCCCGGCGCGGCGAGCTTGTCGACGAGGATGATGCTGCGGTCGGATGAGAACGTCTCGTGATCACGTCCGACCGCGGCGATGTCCTCGTAGCGCACGACCGACCAGAAGCCCGCTTCGCTGGGGAAGTCGGCGAACTCGCTCCAGTGCAGCGGTTCCTCGTTGCGCAGCAGGCGGAACACCTCGTGGGGAGGCCCGTCCTTCCAGAGTTCGAGATTGCCGAGATCCAGCTCGGAGCGGTCCATTGGCGGGGCGATGGTGGCCATCTCGTTCCTCCGTTGCGGTCGGGGGTGGTGATCGACGCACACAGCCTACGCCGGATTTGGGCTCCTCGCATCAACCGAACCGGGTGAAACTCCCTCGCCGGAGAAGTTGCCGGCGCTTCCCGGGCGAACCGGAGGTGCGGCCATTGCGCTGTAGCCGCCGTCCACGTGGAGGATCTGGCCGGTGATCGCCCGCGCGAGGTCCGAGAGCAGAAAGCAGACGGCGTCGGCGACGGGTTCGGCGTCGTCGGGGTCCCAGGGCAGAGGCGAGCCGAGCTCCCACGCCTCAAGCAGCCGCTCGAAGTCCGCGATTCCCGCCCGCCGCACGAGTCCTGAGGGGACCCGCTGCGACCAGGTTGACCCGCACCAGCTCCGGTCCCAGGTCCCGGGCGAGGTACCGCGATGTCGCCTCGAGGGCCGCCTTGCAGACGCCCATCCAGTTGTAGACGGGCCACGCCCTCGAGGCGTCGAAGTCAAGCCCGACCAGGCTTCCGCCCCCTGCCGGGGCGAGCCTGCGCAGGAGTCGCGCCGAATGGGCCAATGAGAAGGCGCTGGTCTGAAAGGCGAGGTTCACCCCCTCGGGGCTCGCCTCGGTGAACTCGCCGCCAAGCGCGTCCCGCGGGGCGAAGGCGACGGCATGGAGAACGCCGTCGATCGACCCCCATTCCGCCGCGATGCGCTCTGCCAGGAGGTCGTGCTGCTCACCTGAGGCGGCATCGAGATCGAGCAGCGGCGCATCCTCCGGCAACGCCGCCGCGGCCTGCTCGGCGAGCTCGCGGTCGCGTGGGAGCGTCGTGAGCAACACCTCGGCACCATCGAGCTGCGCGCAACGGGCCACCGCGTAGGCGATCGAGCGCTCGTTGACCACCCCGCTGATCAGCAGCCGCTTCCCCTCGAGCATCAGCGGTCCCTCCCCGTCGCCTCCGCGACCGCGAGATCGCCCCGCTCGGCGAGCTCGCGGAGTTCCTCGCGGAGCTTCGGCCAGCCGCTCTCTGAGTCCGGCATCCGATGTGGCCAGGATCCGTGCGGCGAGGAGGCCCGCGTTGCGTCCAGCTCCGATGCCCAACGGTCGCGACCGGCACGCCGCCCGGCATCTGCACGATCGAGAGCAGGGAGTCGAGGCCATCGAGGTGCCTCAGGGGCACGGGGACCCCGATGACCGGTAGCTCCGTGGTCGCAGCGAGCATTCCCGGGAGGTGCGCGGCACCCCCTGCTCCCGCGATCACGACCTCGACCCCACGGGCCGCGGCGCTCTCGCCGAAGGCGATCATCTGATGGGGCGTGCGGTGGGCCGATACGACCCGGACCTCGCAATCGACCCCGAGCTGGGCGAGGGCGTCGACCGCCGGCTGCATCGTCGGGAGGTCCGAATCCGAGCCCATGACGACGGCGACACGTGGCGACTTGGCGGTCATGCTGCCGCTCCGAGTTCGAGGATCCCGGCGCAGGAGCTGCTCGCTGCCTGCGCCTCCTCGACCGTGGAGCCGAGCGCCGTCACGTGCCCGAGCTTGCGGCCCTCCGACGGCTGCTTTCCGTAGAGGTGAGGGTGGGCGCCCTGGACTCCGAGCGCCTCGGCGAGCCGGGCGGCCGGGTCGGAGCCCTGTGACCCGAGCACGTTGGTCATCACCACCGCCGGCGAGCGCAGCTCCGTCGACCCGAGCGGCCAGTCGAGGACCGCGCGCAGGTGATTCTCGAACTGCGAGGTCCCACAACCCTCGATCGTGAAATGCCCCGAGTTGTGGGGCCGCAGCGCCAGCTCGTTTACGAGCAGCTCATCTCCGGCGGTGAGAAACAGCTCGACGGCCATCACGCCGGTCGCTCCGATCGCCGCGGCGATCGAGTTGGCCAGCTCTGCACACCGCTCCGCGACCTCGGGTTTGACATCGGCGGGCGCGCGGGTCTCCACGCAGATCCCGTCGCGCTGGACGGTCTCCGCCAGCGGATAGGCGACGCAGGCCCCTCCGGGGGTCCTGGCGACGATCTGGGAGAGCTCGGTCGCGATGGGCACGCATCGTTCACCGACCCACTCGCCGCCCCCGGCGATCACAGTCGCGGCGGCGGCCGCGTCCTCGACGATCGCCACCCCGCGGCCGTCGTAGCCGCCGCGCCTCGCCTTGAGGACGAGCGGCCAGGACAGGCGCTCGGCGAGCCGAGCGACGTCGTCGGCCGTGGAGACGGGAGCGAAGTCAGGGACCGGGAAGCCGGCTTCCCGGAGCAACGTCCTGGCGTGCAGCTTGTCCTGGGCAGTTCGCTTCGCCCCGGCGCCGGGGCGAAGGTTGAAGCCCTCGGACTCGAGCGTCTCCAGATGCTCGCCGGGTATTCCCTCGTGGTCGAAGGTCAGGACGTCGCATTCGCCGGCGAGGCGCCGAAGTGCATTCAGATCCGCGGGATCGCCGATGCGCACCGAGCCCATGGCGCTCACCGTGGCGTCAAGTGGATCGGCGGCCAGCACGACGAGTTCGACGTCGAGGGCGATCGCCGCCTGGTGGGTCATCCGGGCGAGCTGCCCGCCGCCCACCATGCCGACGCGGGCGCTGGGGCCTCCGCGAGCCGGAGTCGACGCTCATGAGAAGTACTCCGGTCGGCTGACGTAGGTGTCGGAGACGAACATCACGCCGGGGCGCTCGGAGAAGAACACCCGTAGCCCGGTGATGAGATCCTCGGACTTCTCGTCGGGGACCACCGCGATCAGCAGATCGAGGACCGCCTCGTCGTTGAACAACAGGCGTCCCTGGTGGTATCCGTGGTGGCCGAGTCCGGAGACGTTGGAGACGGCCGTGTAGCCGCCCGCGCCGTTCGCCGTCAGCAGCTCACGCACCCTCGTGGCGTCGGATCCCCGAACCACCACCTCGATTTTGGTCATTTGCATCAGACCTTCACGACCCATGCCTCACCTCCGTTCAGCGTTGCCTCGGTTTCATCTGTCAAGTCGGTCCCAGCCGCCGCCTCCCAGGGCTCCCAGCTCAGGTCGCGACGGAGGCGGGCCCACGGGTCCGCGGGTCGCTCGCGGCCGCACATCGCAACCCAGCCCCCGCCCAGCATCTCCTCGAGGATCGCGTTGCGGGCGATGATCGATGAGATGCGCTCGAGCGGCGCCTGCACCGCCGCCAGCAGGCGCATGGGCTCGTGGTAGGGCCGCGTGCCGTCGAGGACGCTCTGGCGCGGAAGGCCGATGCGGAGGTCACCGCCGGGGCCGCTCTGGACGCCGTGGAGGCCGACGACGTTGTGCAGGGTCTTGTCGCCTGCTCCGAAGCGATCCGGGTCGACCGTCGAGAAGTAGTACTGGAGGTTGATCCACTCGGCCACCACCAGCGGTGCGGTGAGGATCGTCTCGAGGGCGCTGCCGTCCGGGTCGACCTCAGCGCGGTATGAGTGCAGAAAGGTGCGGCACTCGAGGTCGAGGCCGGCGCTCATCGATCGCGGTCCGATGATGAATGCCGCGTTCTTGGCCAGGCCCCATTCCGGGCGCACCTGAGCCCAATCGAGACTCCGCCGCCGGGCCGCTCGACCTGCCGCGCGACCCTCTCCGCCGGGCAGTCGATCGAGCCGCTCGGCGGCGAGTTGCTCGCCCGCGTGGGCCAGATCTCGCTCGAGCCCGAGCAGGCCGGAGCGATGCGTCAGCGGGACCTGCTCGCGATCGAAGATCTCCACCCGATCGCGGGTCGTGTCGTGCAGGCCGGCGATGAACCAGGTGTCGGCCGGAATCTCGATGCCGGCCTTTGCCAGCTCCTCCCGGACCGCCCCGGAGTTGAGCAGGGCCGCCGCCACCCTCGCGTTGGGACCACCCTGGTTGCCCCCACACGCGCCACAATCCAGTGAGGAGCGGTAGGGGTTGTTGGCGGTCGTGCTGCCGTGGCCGCAGAGCAGGACCAGCGGCGCGAAGTTCTCGGTCAGCCCCATCATGGTCAGAGCCACCTGTGCCCATTGGATCTGCTCCGCCTCGCTCAGCCCAAGGGCTCCGATCCCCTCGACCCGCTCGCGGTGGCCGCGGGGCGAGAGTTCCTCGGTTCGAAGCGAGCTCGTCAGCTCCTCCCAGCGTCGCCTGGAGCACCCCGGCGGCCGCTCGGGAGCGGCTCCCGCTTCAATGACATGGGCGCGCAGGCGCTCGATGTCTGGATCGGAGAGGCGGCGCGCCCTGCGACCGAGATGGACTTCCGCGAGGCGGTGGATGATCTCGCGCTCGAGCTCCGCCGCCCGAGCCTCCGCCTGCTCCCGGGTCGGCCGATTGATCACGGGCTGGGTCGGCGGGGGTGGATCGGCAAGGCCGAATGGAGCCCTGAGGGCACCGGGGGCGAACGTGCGAGCTGCGGCAACCGGTCCGAATGCCCAGCCGGCGAGTTCGGCGAGGGCGAACTTCGAGGAGAGGTCGTTCTTGACCTGGTGGAAGGTCTCGATCGAAGCCGCCTCCGTTCGGCGATCCGAGATCCAGCGAGACGCATCCGCTTCAGCGCCCGCGAGGGGCAGCTCCGTCGTGTCGCTGCTGGGCGCGATCAGGACCGGGCACTGCGCGGTCCCGGCGGTGGCTCCCAGTCCACGATGGCGGATCGCGAGGCCGAAGAACCCCGCAAAGCCGAGCGTCTCGTAGCTCCCGCAGGCCTCGAGATGGCGTCTGATCCCCTCGGAGCGGGCATCGATGCAGAACACGGCCTGCGCGGCCGGGCGGACGCCGGGGAGTGGAGCCGGGGGGCGGGCGAGGCGGCTCAGAAGCCGGTCGCGGTAGTGCCACTCGTAGGCATCGAGCCAGATCGCCAGCCGCTCGCCGGCGCTCATTGAGCCGGTGGCCTGCTCAGGTTGCGGTCGACTCGGACTGACGACCCGCTCGCTCTCGGAATCCGGCCCTGGAGTCAACGCAGACTCGTAGAAGGTCACGATCGCCAGGTAGTCCACGAGGTCGATCGGGTGTTGGGGTCGCTCCGGCCGCGCGGCGAGCCAGCGGATTGCGCTCGCCCACCCGGGGCGCCGACCAAGCAGCCGCCGCAGGAACGGGACGCGATCGCGTCCGGTGATGGCGAGCCGTAGGAGTGACTGCTCGAGTGCGTCCTCTGGGGCGTCGGGTAGACCCTGGGCTGCTGGACGCAGATCGCCGGCGCCAAGGCGACGAGCTGTCGCGTCCTCGCTCGCCAGCGCTCGCCAGCATCGGTAGAAGCCAAGTTCACGGTCCGGCATCGACCAGACCGATTGCCCACGATCGAGGAAGGCGGCACACCACCTGGCCATTTCGGCGTCGATCGCGTCGGCACGGCCGCCTCCGTCCGAGCGGTCGGCTCGCTCGCAGGGCGTCAGTACACGGGGATACGCGCCCTGAGGCTGCGGGGCGATGGGTTCGAGCCGCAGATCCTCGAAGAGACCGTCGAGCTGGCCGGGGGCTTTCGGGAGGCGTCCGTCCCGGGTGGCCCGGACGAGCGCCTCTCGCAGGTCGGCGTCGGTGATCCGGCCGCTCGCGTGAGCCGCCGCGAACCACTCATCGTCCCAATAGCCGCGGGTCTGAAGTGCCTCCCCGGCGATCTCGATCGCCCCCTCGAAGGGGCGGTCGGTGAGGTTTCCAAGCGGATTCACCGCGATGAACGAATCGATCGGCCAGAGGGGAAAGAGCACATCGGCAGCCTGGTCCACCTCGGCTCTGAGGCTGGCCCTGCCCCCGAACTTGAAGTCCCCATCCGGAGCCCTCATGGTGCCGCCTTGATCGGGGTGTGGCCGGCTCTGGCCCCGCGGCCACCCAGCCACCGCGACGGTTCCAGGGCCGGCCCTCGCGGCGGCCACGACCCGGCGCTCAGCGCCCGCGCATAGGCACGACGCTGAAGGGCGCCGATCCGGCCCGTGGGCGCACCGGGCCTGACCGTTGCCGCCGCGAGCCAGCGCATTGCGGTCGCCGCGAGGGCGATTGCGAGAACCGGGGCCAGCAGGAGTCCCGGGATGACCGCGTCACCCGGGGTGGGTAGATCTGCGGCGAGAAGAGCCTTGGTTGCCTCGAGCAACCCGACGTAGGCGAAGGAGGCGGCGGCAAGGGCGCCGAGGGCCGGCATCCGGGCGCCGCCTGACGGCTCGCGGGTGCGCAGCCACCACCAGCTTGCCTGGGCAGCGCTCGCCCAGGCGAACAGCAACAGGACGACCCCCCCTGGGGATGTCAGAGCGCCGGCGAGATCACGGCAACCGCCAGGGAGAGCAGGGCGATCGGCATCACGACCGACAGGATGGCCTGGCGTACGGCCCGCGCACCGCGGGCGGGTGGGATCACCGAGTGAGGGGCGCCGGCGATCTGACGGCTCTCGTCGATCGCCGACCCCGAACCCAGAAACAGCGTCGCCTTGTACATCCCGTGGGCGACCAGATGGAAGATCGCCGCCCCGAAGGCTCCCATGGCGCACGCCAGGAGCATGAACGCCATCTGCCCTCGCGTCGAAAGTGCCAGGGCACCCTTGACGTCGGGGCGAGCGATCATCAGCGAGGTGGCGTTCAGCATGCTGAACGCGGCGACCGCGAAGAGCAGCCCCATGGCGATCCGGGAGTCGGTTACGAGCGGGGCGGTCGCGATCAGCAGCACGGCACCGGCGTTGACGATGCCCGCATGAAGCAGGGCCGAGACCGGGGTGGGGGCGGCGACGGTCTGCGTGAGCCAGGAGCCGAAGGGAGCCTGCGCACAGCGTCCCAGCGCCGCACACACGATCAGCAGCGATGCGACCGAGGCAGCGTCGAAGCCGGCGACGCTCGCGGCCGATAGCTCATCCGCTGCCCCGTCGAGACCCCCCAGGGGGACGTTGCCTGCGACGGCGGTGACGATGACCGCGGCTCCGAGCAGGCAGGCGTCGGCTGCGCCCAGGCTGAGCAGCGCCCGCGGCAGCGCCCTCCGCGCTCCGGGAAGCTCGAGGCGGTGCGCCAGCAGCTGAGCGAGGGCGATACTGGTCAGAATCCAGGCTGCGACGAGGACGATCAGGGTGCCGGCGGCGGCGACGATGCCGCTCGCCAGGGTGGCCGCGAGGATGAGCCAGGCGAGCCGCCGGGGTCTCGGATCGTCGACCGCGTAGCGGCTTGAAAAGGACCCCACCACCAGCCCCAGGCCCGTGATCAGCACGAGCAGGATCGACGAGAGCGTCGTCAGGCTCAGTCCGACTGCAGGACCATCACCGATGCCGATCACGAAGCTGCCCGCGGTCGATGAGACGACCAGCGCGGCGACGGCGAGCGCGAGACA
This sequence comes from uncultured Solirubrobacterales bacterium, assembly GCA_963823275.1. GTDB lineage: Bacteria > Actinomycetota > Thermoleophilia > Solirubrobacterales > 70-9 > RHKX01. Next base: position 135,394 of record CAWGKW010000001.1, read on the forward strand.
CAGGGCGTGTGATCGCCAGTGGCGCGCCGATCGTGGCCGGCATTGCCGCCGACAGGCCTTCGCCAACGCGCCCTCTCCGCGAAACGACGTTCACCGGTGGATCCACTTCTCCCTCTGTCATAGACTTCATAGTATCGGTGTTATAACACATATATTCCAAAATAGATATCAGAGGTTGTAACGGACGCGCTCGCGCCTGTAGCTTCCCGACGGCAATGCACGCCGACTGGACCTTTCTGACCAACCATGCACACGTGCTGATCTGCCTCGCCCGCAATCCCGGATTCCCTCCTCCGTGAGGTCGCAGTGGAGGTCGGGATCACCGAGGGGGCGACCCAGAGGATCGTGGCCGACCTCGTCGAGGAGGGCTACCTGCGGCGGATCAAGGTCGGGCGACGCAATCGCTACGAGCTCCACGGGGAGCTGCCGCTCCGCCATCCGCTGGAGCGCGATCACGTGATCGGCGAGATCCTCTCGATCGTCGCGGCGCCGCCTCCCGCGGCGGCCGGTCGGCCCCGCCGGGCCTCAGCCGACTGAGACCCCGGGTTCGATCTCACCCCGCTTGCGGATCAGCGATGCGACGACCCCGGTGATCAACACGAGTGCGATCACCGGGAGCGTGATCTCCGGGCCGATCTTCCCGAGCCAGTAGGAGGCGGCCATCTTCGCCCCGATCACGATCAGCAGAACGGCGAGCGCGGCCTTCAGGTAGTACAGGCGCTCGACGAGATCGGCAACCAGAAAGAACAGGGGTCGGAGGCCGAGCAGGGCGAACGCGTTCGCCGCGAAGACGATGAAGGCGTCGTCGGTGATCGCCAGGATCGCGGGCACCGAATCGATCGCGAAGACGATGTCGACGATGATCAGCGAGGTGAGCGCGGCGCCGGCGGCCGTGAGCACCCGCTTGTCGTTCTCCCGGGTCACCAGGCCCGGATGGTCGTCCTCCTCGGCGATCGGCAAACGGTCGCGAATCCCCTCGACCATCTTCTCCTCCCCGCCGTGGTCGTGGCGGTGCTGCCAGAGCCGGTACCCGGTCCAGAGCAGGATTGCCGCGAAGACGAGGTTGAGCCAGCTGAAGGCGCCGAGCGCGGCGGCGCCGATGAGGATGAAGACCAGCCTGAGGACCAGTGCGCCGATGATCCCGTAGGTGAGCAACCGGTGACGCTGATCGTCGGCGATCGCAAACGCGCCGAAGACCAGCAGAAAGACGAATACGTTGTCGAGCGACAGCGACTTCTCGACCAGGTAGCCGGCGAGGTAGGTGCTCGCCTGCTCGGCACCGGAGCCGACCCAGAGCAGGCCGGCGAAGGCGAACGCGAGGGAGATCCAGAAGATGCTGGCCTTCACGGCCAGCCCGGCGCCCATCACGCCGTTGCGTCCACTCATGAATCGCAGATCGATCGCGAGCAGCAGGGCGACGGCGGTTATCAGCCCCGACCAGGCCAGGGCCTCGGTGGAGATATCGGGCATTCGGGATCAGTTCCTTTCGTGCGGTTGACTGCGCGAAGGTTTGATTCGCCCGGAGGCCACGGTCGCCGGGAGCCGGATGGGGCTCCGTGTTGACGAACGACCGTCGTTGAGAACTACTTCCCTTTCGGGACGGGATGGTAGCGATTGCCCCCTGCCGCCATGTCGCGGCCCGAGCCCGTGCCGGCTTCGGCCGCGGTCAGCGAACTGGCATCGAGCAGGAGTCGGGAGACCAGGTCCGGGTCGTCCCAGTTCGGAGTGTGGCCCAGGTTCTCGAACTGCAGGTAGCGGGTGCCGGGCGGCCGGCGCTCCGGGCGGGGCGGTGAAACGAGCCGGTCCAGCTCGCCCCAGATGATCGTCGTCGGGACGTCGATCCGGTCGAGGTCCTCGGCGATGTGGCGGCGCATCTGCTCGTTGGCGGCTTCGTAGCCGGCCGAGTCGATCCAGGCGGCGATCATCGCCCGACCCTCCGCGACCGGAACCCGTTCGGGGCGCCCGACGCTGGTCTTGAGCATCGCCTCGCGAACGGGGCCGATCCTTGTCAGGCCCATGATCAGCGGTCGCAGCCTGAGGCCGAGCTTGCGAGCGTCGAGGTTGCGTGGGCCGAGCGGCTTGCGCCAGAGGCCCGCCGGGGAGATCAGGCAGGTGGAGGCTGCGTCGTCTGCCTTCGCCATCTCGATGGCGACCCAGCCGCCGAGCGAGTTACCGGCGAGGTGGGGGCGCTCGACCCCGATCTCCGCGCACATTCGTGCCACTGCCGCCCCGAGCGCCCAGGGTGTCGGGGCCTCCGAGAGCGTCGGGCTGTCACCAAAGCCGGGCATGTCGATTGCGATCACGTCCCGCTCCTCGGCCAGGCGTGCGATCTGAGGTCGCCAGATATGCCGGGTGGCTCCGAGCCCGTGGATCAGGACCAACGACGGCCCCTCCCCGTGTCGCTCGTAGGCCACGCCGGCTGCATGCTGCGCCGGTTGGCGGCTCGACTCAGCCATCGGTCACCTCGAAGGCGCCGGCCAGCGGACCCCCGTCCGGAGAGTCTCGCGAGATCACGACTCGCCACGTCCCGGGGACGGCGTTCTCGGGGATCATGAAGTCGACCGGCGGCCCCTCCTCGCCGGGCGGAGCGACATAGCCGATCTCGATTACCGGGGTCGGCGGAAGCTTGACCTTCTCCCAGCGGCCACCCGCCTGCCGCTCGAGCTCGTAGGCGGCGCCGTAGGTGTATTCCACCTCGGTGCCGTTGAGAACGGTCGCCTGCATCGCCTCCCCGGGATTGCCTCGCGGCGGGTCGACGACGACGACCAATTGACCGGGCGGGGCGGTTGTGCCTGCGGAGACCGTCGAAGTCGAGTCCTCGGAGTCACCGCAGGCGCCGAGAACCAGCGCGCCGACCGCAAGCAGCGCGATGGATCCCGCCGCGCCCGAGCGGGTACGAACAGGTCGTCTCGAAGGTCCACGTCCCACCATCGCTTCATTATGGCCGTGGTGAGACCGCTGCGACCGATTCTCGCGCTCCTGCTGGCGCTGATCCTCGTTCTGATCCCGGCCGCCGGAGCCGCGGCCCAGGAAGACCCCGCCCACCAGCCCCCCTTCGGAGACGAACCGCTCGCGCCGCTCGACGGGTTGAGCGACCTGCGGAGCGTTCCACCGGGATTCGTCCTGACCGGGGCGGAGGCGATCGCGATCGCCGATCAGGCGGCCAACGTCCGTGAGGAACGGGTCGAAAGCCCTGGAATGGAGCCTGAGGTATCGACCCGGGGCGCCGATCGCTGGCAGGTCGACTACTTCGACGGCGGTACCGCCGTCGCCCAGGCCGTGATCGACGACCGCTCGGCAACCGTGGTCGAAGCCTGGCGCAATCAGCAGGTCGAGGTGAAGCTCGCGCGCGGTTACGAGGACGCGGTCGCCGGCAACGTCAGCGAGGCCTGGATCTGGATCCCGCTCTGCATCCTCTTCGTGCTGCCGTTCTTCGACCCGAGGCGCCCCTTTCGGCTGCTGCATCTGGACCTGCTGGTCCTGCTCTCCTTCTCGATCTCGCAGTTCTTCTTCAACAAGGGGGAGATCGTCTGGTCGGTCCCCCTCGTCTACCCCGTGCTGGGTTACCTCTTCCTGCGAATGCTGATCGCCGGGTTCCGCCCCAGGCAACGCTCCGGTGCGCTGATCCCGGTGATCGGGGTCCGTTGGCTCGCGATCGCCGCGATTGCGCTTGCGGTCTTCAGGATCGGCATGAACGTGGTCGACTCGCAGGTGATCGACATCGGCTTCGCTAACGTCGTCGGGGCCGATCGGATCGCCGACGGAGACGGCGTCTACGACGGCCAGTTCACTCCGCTGATCGACCGCGGCGACTCCTACGGGCCGCTCAGCTACATCTCCTACATCCCCTTCGAGCAGATGCTTCCATGGGACGGCGGACTCGAGAGCCTGCCCGCCGCGCACGCAGCTGCGATCGTCTTCGACCTGGCCGTCGTCGGGCTCCTGCTGTTGGCGGGGCGACGCCTTCGCGAGGGCGCCGACGGGCGCGATCTCGGGATCGCGCTGGCCTTCGCCTGGCTCGCCTACCCCTACACCCTCTATGCGCTCGACGCCAACGGCGGCAACGACGCGCTGGTCGCGGCGCTGCTGATTGCGGCGCTGGTCGCGTTCGCCTCGCCGCTCAAGCGCGGGTTCGCGCTGGCGCTCGCGGCGGCCGTCAAGTTCGGGCCGCTCGCGCTGGCTCCGATGTTCGCCGCCGGTTCGGGGGAGAGGCGGATCCGTTCGACGCTGATCTTCGGCGCGGTATTCGCGGCGGTCTGGGTGATCGTTCTGTTGCCGCTGCTTCCCGACGGGGGCCTGCGCGAGTTCTACGACAGGACCTTCGGCTACCAGGCCTCCCGCGGCTCGCCGTTCAGCGTCTGGGGCCTGGAGCCGTCGCTGGGCGGCGTCCAGGACCTCGCTCGCGTCTTCCCGGTGCTGCTGGGCTCGCTGCTCTTCTTCCTGCCCGGTCGGCGCACGGCGATGCAGGTCGCCGGCCTGGGCGCCGCCGTGCTGATCGCAACCCAGGTCGGCTCGACGCACTGGTTCTACTTCTTCATCCTCTGGTGGGCGCCCTACGTTCTGATCAACGTCTTCGCCACCCAGGAGCGGATCACGCGGGACTCAGGCGCTGATCGTCGTCCGCAGCTCGCCGAGCTCGGGTGAGCTGACGACGAGCTCGTCGCCGGGCTTCAGCCAGACCCGGGGCTCACGGGCGCCGCCAACCCCGGCCGGAGTGCCGGTCGAGACGATGTCGCCGGGCACGAGGGTCATCAGGGTCGAGAGGTGAGCGAGCAGGTGTGCGATCCCGAAGATCAGGTCGCCGGTCGTGGCCTCCTGCATCCGCTCGCCGTTCAGATCGAGTGCGATCCCGAGCGATCCGGGGCCGGCGGGAACCTCGTCGGCGGTGACGAGGGCCGGCCCGCAGGGAGCCGAGCCGTCGAAGACCTTCCCCGGGAGCCACTGCGGCGTCTGAAACTGCAGGTCGCGGGCGGAGAGGTCGTTGAGCAGCGTGTAGCCGGCGATGTGGTCGATCGCATTCGCCGGGTCGACCTCCCTGGAGGTCCTCCCGACGACGAAGGCGATCTCGGCCTCGAAGTCGACCTTGCTGCTGGATGCGGGCAGCGCCACCGTCGCGCCGTCGGGAACCAGGGCGTTCCGGAACTTGGCGAAGAACGTCGGCACCGGCGGTGGCTCCTGGCGGCCCTCGGCGGCGTGGTCGCGGTAGTTGAGCCCGATGCAGATGATCTTCTCGGGGTCGGGGATCGGCGGCAGAAGCTCGACCGAGTCGAGGTCGAAGCCATCCCCATCGACACCCTCGAGGTCACCCGAGAATCCCTCCGTCAGGATCTCGCGGACGCTCACGACCTCCCTCCCCAGGGCGTCGCCGGCGTCGATGACGCGACCGGCGCGCAGCACGCCGGCCCGCGCTCCCCGCTCGGATCGGTAGCTGACCAGTCGCACGAGCGCAGCCTATCCCGTGCGCCGTGCCATAATCGCCGCCCCCCGGATCCTCAGTTCGGATCCGGAAACCGTGGGGGCGTAGCTCAGTTGGTTAGAGCGCCGGCCTGTCACGCCGGAGGTCGCGGGTTCGAGTCCCGTCGCTCCCGCTCACGACGATGGGCGTTCGTAACGGGCGAAGTACCCGGCGGCGCTCCCGGCCCTCCGGTCGAACACCAGCCCGGCCCCGGCAGCGCGTCGCCCGGCCGCTCGTGGGGAAACCCAGTGTGGGTCGCCGAAGAGCTCGCCGTTGAGGAGCCGCCCCCCGGCTTCAGCACTCGTCCGAAACCAGCCACCGAGCCCTCCGTCCCTGCCGTTGAGTGCCCGCGTTCATCGCCCTTCCAACCCATGCCCGCCGGCATCGGCGGCTGGAGTGCGCCCAGGCAGAGAGACAAGACGACATCCGGCTGGCGGATGTCGTCTTGTTCTCGTCCTCCCCTCCCCGAGAGCGGGGATCGCCCGAAGTTCTCGCCGTTGGGCAAACACGAGGGCGATCACGCTGGGGAGAGAAACCGTACCCGATCCGGGCATCGTTCGTGGCGATCGATACAGATGGATCTCAGAGAGCCCCACCGGCGGCGGCCGGAGCCGTCGGGTCCGTGCCCTCGCCCCCGAGCGACTCACGTGCCAGGTACTCCTCCGCCAGCAGCGGGTTCCCACCGACGCGTTTGACCACGGTGAGCAGGTCCGACATCGACGAGACCTCCTCGACCTGCTCCTTGATGAACCACTGCATGAACTGCTCGCCCTGGTAGTCGCCCTCCTCCCGCGCCTTGGCCGCGAGTGCGCTGATCTGCTGGGTCACTCGCTTCTCCTGGGCGAGCGCGAGCTCGACGGGAGCGACGATGTCGGAGAAGCCGACCTCGGGCGCCTCGACGCCCGGCGTCCTCACGTCGAGATCGGCGTCGAGCAGGTACTGGGTGATCATCAGGGCGTGGTTGCGCTCCTCGACCGCCTGCCGGTAGAAGAAGGAGGCGAGGCGGGGCAGGGTCTCGGCGTCGTAGTAGACGGCGATCGCGACGTACTGCTGGTGGGCGGCGAACTCGTTCGCGACCTGTTCGTTCAGCGCGTCCCCGAAGCTGGATTGGCTCATCTTGTCCTCCGTTGGTTTCGAGTGAGTGGAGACCGACGGTAGCCCAATGCCCGAATTCGGTCGGCCGAAGCTCGGCTTGGGTCTCCCTGATCGATCAGGGGTCCGTGTCGCCGTTCAGCCCCAGCGGAAGCCGGTCGCCGACGGAACCGGATCCATCGGCGAGCTCGGCAGGCCGGAGGGGACAGCCGGGTCGTTGTAGCCGGCGGGGGCCGTGTCGTTGGGGGTGTCGGGGTGAAAGAGCGAGCCCAGGTACTGGATCTGGCCGCGGCCGACCTGCACCTCGCCCTGGCCGCCGCCGTAGATCCTGATCCCCTCGGCGTCGCAGTACTCGTAGATCGCGAGGATCTCCCGCAGCGAGCCGAAGCGCGACGGCTTCGAGTTGATCGCCTTCGGCGTCCACTCCAGATCGGTGATGTCGGCGAGTGAGTGCAGCGGAGCATCCCAGGTGACCCGATCGGCCAGCGGCTCCAGCAGGGCTCGCGTCTGGTCGTTGACGTCGGGGTCCTCGAGGTAGGCGTCTGGGAATGCCTCGGCCACCTGCCGATACAGCTCGGGGTCGGTATCGACGTCGACCGGCGTGCCCCGGTAGTGGCCCTTCAGGTCGAGTACTCGCACCGTGGCGAGATCCCTGATCTCCTCGATCAGCTCGGGGGTCCAGTCGTTCTCGGGGTCGAGCTTGAAGGCGAGACCCGGGTACTTGCCGAGGCGCTTGCTGATCGGCTCAGTGCTCGATCCGTCCTCGCCCTCGAAGGTCGTAAGACGCGTCGAGCAGACGAACTGAAGGGGCTTGGGGTCGCGTCCCAGCGCCTCGTGCAGCGGCACGCCTGCCTGGCGGAGCGCGAGGTCGAGTGCTGCGCTCTCGAATGCCCAGCGGCGATAGAGCAGCGAGGCAGGCATGCCCGGCTCCGCCACCGGAAAGAGGTTCAGCCCGCCGACCAGGTCGCAGAATTCGCCCAGGGTCGTGACGCCGGTGAAGTCATGGATCGGGCCGGTGTCGCGGTGGGCGATGTGGTCGAGGGTGTCGTAGACGACGTCCTCGCCGACCCCCTCCTCGCCGGCCCCCAGTAGGTGGATCACCGTCGACGGGCGGGTGAAGCTGCCGTACTCGCGATCGTGGCCGGTGAGCTCGTAGCCCTCGATGCGCAGCGGCAACGACTCGATCTTCTCCCAGGCTTCGCTCATCACTCGCCGGATTTATACGGGACGACCAGCACCGGCCGCCTTGCCTGATGCATCAGCCTGTGTGGCGTGGAGCCGAGGATCGCGCTCTTCAGGGCCCCCTCCCCGTAGCTGCCGACGATGATCGCGCGCGCCGCGTGTTCTTCGGCCAGCGACTCGAGGGCCCGAGCCGGGCTATCGGGGACCAGGGCGACCTCCGCCTCGATCCCGTGCTCAGCCGCACGCTCGATCGCCTTCGCCGTCACCTCCTCGCCGTGCTTGCGAACGACTTCGCGATAGGGCCCCATCTCCTCGTTGTATCCGGGTGGTTCGTAGCCGAACGCGATCACGATCCCGTCTCCGGTCATGCCCGCGAGTTCGATCGCGGCGTCAAGGGCTGCGTCTGCGCACGGCGATCCGTCGTATCCCACGATCAAGGCGCCCGCCATCGGTCAGGCCGCCCGCTCGTCGGAGCGATGGCCGCCCGCATAGGCGCCGGCCCAGAGGACCGCGCCCAGGATCAGGAGTAACCCGGCGCGAAGGAAGGTCTCAGCCTCGTTGTCCACGATCAGAACGACGCAGACTAAGGCCCCCAGGATCGGGGCGATCGTCGGCGCGTGGAAGTGACTGCGGTCGACCTCGTCCCGGCGCAGGACGAGCACCGAGATGTTGACGACGGTGAACGCGCAGAGCAGCAGCAGGACGGTCGTGTCGGCCAGGGCCGCGAGGTCACCCGTCGAGACCAGGATCAGGCCGAGGACCGTTGTGAAGATGATCGCCGTGATCGGCGTCCGGCGTCCGGCGAGCACCCTCCCGAAGGAGCCGGGCACGATCCCCTCCTCCGACATCCCGTAGACGAGCCTCGAGGCCATGATCATGTTGATCAAGGCACCGTTGCTGAGGGCGAAGAGGGTGATCGCGGCGAAGATCTTGGGATCGACGCCGAGCGGACCCTGCTCGCCGACGAGGACGAGCGGAGCCGATGAGGCCGCCAGTTCGTTGGTCGGGATCACGGCGGATGCGACGAGGGTGACCAGCAGGTAGATGACCCCGGCGATGGCCAGGCCTGCGAAGAGAATTCGCGGGTAGTTGCGCGAGGGCTGCCTGACCTCCTCGGCGATGTTCACCGAGTCCTCGAATCCGATCAGGGCGTAGAAGGCGAGCCCGGCGCCCGAGAGGATCGCGAAGAACGGGGAGATCCCCTCCTTGAACTCGAGGTTCCGCCCGAAATCAGCACTGCCGTCTCCGAGCGCTGCCACCCCGATGGCGATGATCAAGAGCAGTCCGCCGATCTCGACCAGGGTCAGGAGAGCGTTGACGCGCACCGACTCGGCGATCCCGCGCATGTTGATCAACGCGACGACGATCAGGAACGCGATCGCGACCGGGATCACGCGGACGTCGACGAACTCGGCGAGGGCGTCACCGGCGAAGCCGCGCGCGAGGGTGCTCGCGGACGTGATTCCCGAGGCCATGACCGCGAACGCGACCATGAACGTGAAGAACGGTCGGTGGAAGGCCTTGTTCGTGTACAGCGCCGCGCCGGCCGCCCGCGGGTACTTGGAAACCAGTTCTGCGTATGAGCAGGCCGTCAGCCCGGCCAGTACGAACGCAAGGGCGAAGGCGGCCCAGATCGCCCCCCCGACCTCCCCTCCGACCTTGCCCACGAGGGTGTAGATACCGCCGCCCAGCATGTCGCCGACGACGAAGAGCAGGAGCATCAGAGGCCCGACGTTGCGAGCCAGCTTCGTTTGCGGTCGGTCGCTCAAATCGCCGCAGACGCCAGTTCCCCGAAGGCCTCGATGGCCCCGGTCAGAGCCTCGTCGGTGCTGTGTTCCTCCCTGGCGTGGCTGATGCCCCCGACCGAGGCTGCGAAGACCATCGCGGCTGGAACCACTCGGGCCATCTCCGCCGCATCGTGAAGCGCGCCGCTCGTGATCGCCCGCTCGCGGCCGCCGGCGTTGGCGGACGCGACCTCGGCGATCTTCACCAGGTCGTGATCGAACGGCACCGGCTCGATCCTCCAGATCGGACTGCTCTCGAACTCACAGCCACGGCCTGCGGCCGCGTTCCCGGCCGTGGTGAGCGCCTCAGCCAACATCCCGGCGAGCCGCTCGGCTTCGGGGTGGCGCAGGTCGACGAACAGCTCCGCGCTCCCGGCGACCGCCGTCACGACTCCGGGCTCGAGGTCGATCCGCCCGGTGGTCCCGACACCCATCGCGGCGGTCGCAATCCGTTCGACGGCCAGGGCGGTCTCGGCGGCTGCCAGCGCGGCGTCGCATCGTCGGTCCATGGGTGTCGTCCCGGCGTGGGAGGCCTGACCCGTGAAGCTGAATCGGTGACGCTCGACGCCGGCGCAGCCGGAGACGGCGCTGCAGCTCACGGACTCGGAATCGAGCACCGGTCCCTGCTCGATGTGAAGCTCCAGGTAGCCGCCTATTCCCGCCAGCCGACCGCCCGCCTCGGACGCACGGTTCAGCTCGACCCCGTTCTCGGCCAGGACCTCCGCGATCGGACGACCGCCGGCATCCGTCAGGGAGGCGAGCTCCTCGGCAACGAGCGTTCCGGCGAGAGCCGAGCTGCCGAACAGGCTCCGGCCGAAGCGGGAGCCCTCCTCGTCGGCGAAGTCGATCAGAACGAGATCGCGTGGCGGCACCTTCCCCGACCCGGCCCAGGCTCGCAGTACGCCGAGGCCCGCCATCACCCCGAGCGCCCCGTCGAGCGGTCCGCCGGCCGGGACCGAGTCGAGGTGGGAGCCGACGGCCAATGCCGGTGCTTCGCCGTCGATGCCCGGAAGCCGGGCCCAGAGGTTGCCGGCCTCGTCAACCTCGCTGCGGTCGATGCCGATCTCGGCGAGGCGCTCGCGAAGCAGGTCGCGGGCGGCGTGCCATCCGGGGGTCCAGCAGAGCCGCCGCGCTCCCTCGGCCCCGCCGGTCAGGTCGGCGAGGTCCTGCAGGTCCGCCAGTACGCGGGCGGCGTCGATCGCGGGCGGGGCCAAGAGATCACCTGCGCCCCGTCAGGTCGTCGCTTCGATCGGTCAACCGACGCGCTCCCGTCGCAGCGCCTGGGCGAGGCAATGGGCACCACCGCCACCGAGCGTGAACATGCTCAGGTCGGGATCGAAGACCTCGATCCCGCGGGCACGAAGCTGTTCGTTGAGGCTCTTGGAGTTCTCGCTGGAGAGCGCGCGATCGCCGCCGAGGGAGATCGCGTTGACGCCCAGCGCGAAGGCCTCCGCGACCGGTACCTCGATGATCTCGAAGCCCGCCTCTCGCAGCCAGCGGACGAGGCCGGCGCCGGCGACGTCCACGCAGACCGCCGCGAGCTTCGGGGCGACGATCGAGAGCAGCACGTCGATGTGGACGAACTGGCTCGGGATCATCTCGATCCGGACCTCCCAGCCGAGGTCCTCCATCCAGCCGGCGAGCTGGAGGGCGGCCGGGGCCTCGGTCCGCTCCTCACCGTTGCCGATCACCATCCGGCCGGGCTCGACGATGATCACGTCACCGCCCTCGAGCGCGGCCGCCGTGATCATCTGGTGGATCGGGATTCCCGCTTCCCGGTAGAAGCGGATGATCGGTGCGTACTCGCCCCGACGCCACTGCTGGTGGAGTTGGGTGACGACCGCACCCTGCGGCGTGGCGACGCTCGAATCGCGGGTGAACACCTGGTAGGGGAGGGCGGGATCGGGCTCCAGGAAGTGGCAGCGAACGCCGGCCGACTCGTAGGCGGCGACCATCTCCGCGTGCTGAGCGATCGCGTCCGCCGGGCGGAAGCTGCGCCCGCTCTCGAGCGTGGCCCTTGAGATCGCGCTGGTCGGGAGCCAGCGGAAGTTGTCAGGTGGGCAGAGCAGAACGTCGAGCAGCCGCCCGTACTCGGAGTCGGCTCCCCAGGGAGCCTCCCCGGCACTCACTCGATGACCACCCGGATCGTGCTGAGGGTGCGATCGCTCGCCCCGCGGACCTGTCCGCCGTGGGCGAGGGAATCGGCGATGAAGTCGAGGGTGGCGCGAGTGAGGCGCTCGCCGGGCAGCACGTTGGGGACCCCGGGTGGATAGGCCGCAAGCGACTCGGCGGCGATCCGCCCCTCCGCACTATCGAAGGTGACCATTTCCTGCGGTCCCAGGAATGCGTCACGAGGAGTCATCTCGGTCGGTCCCCACGGAGGGGGCGGAGCGAAGGCGACCCGAGGCCGGTCGGACTCCCTGCGGAGCTTCTCGACGGCCACGCGCAGCCCCGCGAGCAGGCGCTCGCCGGTCTCGGCGACGTCCTCGCCGATCCCGAAGACGGCCACGACGACGTTCTCGGCGTAGAGCTCGAACCAGATGTCCTGCTGCTCGCGCATGTACTGAGCGATGCTGTTACCCGTTGCTCCGGTGCCACGCACGTCGATCGAGAGTCGCATCGGGTCCCAGGCGAACACGCTCGGGGCCTCGGCGATCTCCTCGCCGAGCACGTCGAGGCCGGGAATCTCGACCACCTTCCTGCGGAGCACCTTCAGCGACTCGATCGTCTCGGCCAGCATCTCACCCCCGCTGAGGACGTTCTGCCGCCGCGCGGCGTCGAGCGACGCGGTGAGCAGGGCGTTCGGGCTGGTCGACTCGACCAGGGTGACGGAGCGGTCGATGATCCGAGGATCGACGAGATCCGAGCCGAGATGCAGGATCGCGGACTGGGTCAGGCTCCCACCGAGCTTGTGGACCGAATTGAGGACGACGTCGGCACCTCTCGCGAGCGCGTTGGCGGGCAGTCGATCGGAGAAGGCGAGGTGGGCCCCCCAGGACTCGTCGACGACGAGCGGGACGTCATGGGCGTGGGCGACATCGGCCAGCCCGGCGATGTCGGCGACGGCACCGAAGTAGGTCGGTGAGACGGCGAAGGCGGCGACCGCCTCGGGCTGGGCATCGAGCGCCCGCTCGAGCGAGTCGGGTGTGAGGCAGTGGGCGACGCCGAGCTCGTCGTCGATCTCGGGTGGGACGAACGCGGGCCTCAACCCACTGAGGACCAGGCCGTCGATGACCGACGAATGGACGTTGCGCTGGACGACCGCGGCCGAGCCGAGATGGGCGAGCGCCATGCAGATCGCGTGGTTGCCACCGGAGGCGCCGTTGACCAGAAACCAGCTCCGCTCTGCACCCCATGCCTCGGCGGCCAGAGACTGCGCCCGCTGGAAGGGGAGATCGAGCGGGTCCGGGCCGACATCGATTCCCTCCACTCCGGACGGAAAGTCGAGCTTGAGGGCGGCGTCGCCGATCGCCTCGCGCAGCCCTGGGTCGGCGCCGGCGCCGCCCTTGTGGCCGGGGATGTGGAATCTGCCCGGGTTGCTCGCGGCGTGGGCGACGAGAGCATCGAGGTAGGGGGTCTCACTCTGATCCATGCGGCCACCGTAGTACCCGGGCCGCTGTTTGGATTTCCGGGTACTGACTTTCCGGCGGCGCTGCTAGCCTTTCGGCGTCGCCCAGTGATTGACGACGACCCACCTCGAAGTACCAGGCTCCGCGTCCCCCCGAGGGGCTCGGTTGAGTCCAACCGCTGCCGGCGGCGCTTTCGCCACCGCTCGGGCAACGGCGGCACCCGATGACTTCCGTACTGCTCCTGCTGCTGGTCCTGGTCCTGGTGCTCGTCAACGGGTACTTCGTCGCGGCCGAGTTCGCGATCGTCCGCACCCGTCCCTCGCGGATCCAGCACCTTGCCGAGGGTGGAGACCGCAAGGCGCAGATAGCCCTCCGGCAACTCGACCATGTCGATGAGTACGTCGCCACCTCGCAGGTCGGAATCACGCTCGCCTCGTTGGCGATCGGGTTTCTCGGTGAGCCGGCGATCGCCTCACTGATCGAGCCCCTGATCGACGGGTGGCTGGGTCACGCCGCCTCGGTCGCCATCGCCATCGCGTTCGCCTACATGGTCGTCACGCTGCTCCACGTGATCCTGGGCGAGCAGGCGCCGAAGATGGTGGGGATCGCACGGGCGGAGACCCTGCTGCTGAGGTTCGGACGGCCGATGCAGGTCTTTCGGAAGCTCTTCAACCCGCTGATCGTCGTGACCAATCCGCCCGCCCGCTGGCTCGTGGAGAAGGTCTTTCGCGTCTCGCTGGCGAGTGAGGACGAGACCACGCCCGAGGAGCTGCGGATCCTGATCAGTCAGGGCTACGAGCGGGGTGGGATCGAGAAGAGTGAGGCCGGCATGCTCGGAGGCGTCTTTCACCTGCATGAGCAGGAGGCCCGCGAGGTGATGACGCCGATTCCCGCGGTCATCTCGGTCGACTCCTCCGACACCGTCGAGGACGCGTTGCGACGCTGCGTCGCGAGCGGTCACACCCGCCTGGTCGTGATCGAGGACGACAATCCCGACCGGGTTCGGGGAATCGTCCACAACAACTCGCTCGTGCGGTTGCTGATGAACGCCGGCCCCGAAACCTCGATCGAATCGGCGGTCCGGGACGCCCCGATCATCCCCGAGACCAAGCCGCTCGACGATCTGCTCGCCGAGCTGCAGCGTCAGCGAAGCTCGATCGCCATCGTCGTCGATGAATACGGGCGGACGGTCGGGATCGCGACGGTGGAGGACATTCTCGAGGAGGTCGTCGGCGAGATCGAGGACGAGACCGACCCCCGCGGCGAGGAGCTCCGCAAGCTTGCCGACGGCGATTGGTACGTGCGCGGCCACGTCTCGCTCGGCGATCTCGAGGACGCCGAGGATCAAGCTCCCGGTCGATACCGACGCCTACAACTCGATCGGCGGGTACGTATTCAACGAGCTCGGCCGCCTGCCGAAGCGCGGCGACTCGATCCGCGCCGACGGGTACACGATCCGGGTCGAGTCGGTCCGCGACAATCGGATCGTCGCGCTTCGGATCCACCCCGAGGACGACGGCGACCCGAAGAGCGAGCCCGGCTCGGGCGACTGACGGCCCGAGCGGTTCGGAGTCAGTAGTCGTAGAAGCCGGCGCCGCTCTTGCGACCGAGCTTCCCCGCGGCGACCATCTCTCCGAGGTGTGCAGGGGGCGCATGGTCGTCCTTGCCGCTAGCGGCGTGGAGCTTCTCACCGATCGCGACCGCCACGTCGATGCCGACGAAGTCGAGGAGCTGAAGCGGCCCCATCGGCTGCCCGGCGCCCTTGGCCATGCAGGCATCGACCTCGATCGGTTCGAGGCCGAGCTCGTCGAGCAGGCGAACGGCGTCGAAGAGAAATGGGAAGAGGAGGCGATTGACCACGAAGCCCGCCTCGTCCGGTACCTCGACGATGTGTTTGTGAAGGGCGCGGCAGAAGGCTCGGGCGCGGTCTCCGACCCCCGGTGTCAGGCCCTCCGGCAGACAGAGCTCGATCAGCTCCATCCGGGGGACCGGGTTGAACACGTGCAGCCCGTAGAAACGCTCGGAGATACGTGCCCGGGCGCCGAGCTCGGCGATTCCGAGCGACGAAGTCGTCGTGGCGAGGTCGGCCTCGGGGTGGATCTCGCCGAGCCCGGCAAGCATCGCCGCCTTCGCGTCAGCCTCCTCGACGATCGCCTCGACGATCAGATCGGCCCCGGCGAGGTCGGATGGGCTGGTGGTGATCCGGACCTGCGACGGGTCCCCGCCCTCGACCTTCTTGCAGAGCTTCTCGATTCTCTCTTCCGCACGCCAGGCGGAGGTGTCGCTGCGGGCCAGGACGTGGACCTGGCAGAGCGCCGATGACGAGGCCGCCAGGCCGAGGGCGATGGCCCCGCTGCCAGCGATCGCCAGACTCGCGTAGCCGGTGGTCGGGGTCGGCTCGCTCATTCTCCGTCGGCCTTGGCCTGCTCGCCCGCGGAGCTCCTCACGGGCTGATCGGCCGGCCGCTTCGAGAGCGCCGAGGGCCACCACGTTCTGCGGTCGAGGTCGAGAGCGAGGGCGGGCACGAGGATCGAGCGAACCAGGAAGGTGTCGAGAAGGACCCCGAACGCGACCACGAACCCGAGCTCGGTCAGGAATACGAGCGGCAGTACGGCGAGCGCCGCGAACGTCCCCGCGAGCACGACGCCCGCCGACGTGATCACCCCGCCGGTGACCGCGAGCCCCCGCAACAGGCCCTCCCGCGGTCCCCGGCGTTGGGTCTCCTCGCGCACGCGCGCCATCAGGAAGATGTTGTAGTCGACCCCGAGCGCGACCAGGAAGATGAACGCGAACAGGGGTAGGGACGGGTCGCTGCCGGCGAAGCCGAAGACCACGTCGAAGACGATGAACCCGACTCCGAGGGCCGCGGCGAAGGAGAGGATCACCGTTCCGATCAGCACCACCGGAGCGACGACGGCCCGCAGCAGGATGATCAGGATCAAGAATACGACCGTCAACGCGACCGGCGGGATCAGCTTCGAGTCGTGGGCGGCGGCGACGCGAAGGTCGCGTTCGATCGCGGTCTGCCCGCCGAGCAGCACGTCCTCGCCCCCTGCCTCCTTGACGGTCTCCCGCAGGCCCGGGATCTGGTCGTAGGTGCTGGTTGCATAGGGGTCGTCGGTGAGCGTCACCTGCAGGAGCACGCCCGGTGGACCGCGTCCGGCGACGATCACCTCATCGACCGAGTCGAGCTCGGCCAGGGCCTGCTCGACCGCGGGTACCGCCGCCGCATCGGGAACGATCACGTTCGTCGGCGCGCTGGCGCCGGCCGGGAACGACTCGGCGACGAGCTCCTGCCCACGAACCGATTCGACGTCACCCCGGAAGCTGCTGGTCTGGGTCAGGCCGGTATCGGCATTGAGCCAGCCGAGGGCCATGAGCAGCAGCACGCCGACGGTTCCGATCCAGACCCGGCGCGGGCCCCGTCCGATCCACTCACCGATCCGGCGCCAGGTGCCATGGGTCTCGTCGGCGGCCTCGTCGCCGACGTGGGGGACGAATGGCCAGAAGGCCCAACGGCCGGCGATCACGAGGGTCGCCGGCAGCAGGGTCAGCATCGAGACCATCGCAATGGCGATGCCGGTGGCGCCGATCGGACCGAGGCCGGCGGTTCCCTCGACGTCGGCGAGAACGAGGCAGAGAAGCGCCGCGATCACGGTCAGACCAGACGCGAGGATCGCCGGGCCGGCGCGCCGGAGCGCCTCGCTCATCGCCTCGTGCCTGTCGTCGTGGAGGCGCAGTTCCTCGCGGTAGCGGGCGACCAGTAGCAGCGCGTAGTCGGTGCCCGCGCCGAAGACGAGCACCGGCAGGATCCCCGCCGACTGGCCGTTGACGGTGACTCCGAGTTCGGTCAGCCCGAAGCCGATCCCGCGGGTGGCGAGCTCGGCCATGCCGACGGCGAACAACGGGAAGAACCAGAAGATCGGGCTGCGGTAGACGATCAGCAGCAGCAGGAAGACGATGCCTGCGGTCGCGAGCAGCAGCGTTCCGTTGATCGAGTCGAAGACATCGATCGCGTCGGCCGAGAGGCCGGCGCCGCCCGTGACGGCGGTCTCGACCCCGGGCTGAGCGCTGCGCTCGACCTGCTCCCGCGCCTGGTCGACCGCGGTGGTGATCGTCTCGCCCTCGCCGTTGGCCCTGATTTCAGCCTGGAGCAGCGCGGCGGCGCCGTCCGCCGAGGGGATCGGCTTCGAGTATGGGCTGGTGCGCGGGGGCAGGTCCGCGTTCAGCGCATCGCGGTCGGACTCGATCCGTGCCAGATCGGCTTCGTTGAGGCCACCGTCATCGCGCTTGTAGACGATGATGAGGGGGAGAAGTTCGTCGCCCTGGATCTCCTCGGTGGCCGTCAGGGCCTTGGTCGATTCGGCATTGCCGGGAAGAAACGACGAGGACTCGTTGCTCTGTGCCTCGTCGAACTTCGTCGCCAGGTCACCGCCGATGATCGCCGCGATGGCGACCAACCAGACGACGAGAACCACCCACTTGATTCCACGGCGGGCGGGGAGTGTCAGGAGAGTCCTTCTCACGCGGCGGCCGAGTCTGCCACACGTGGGGCGAGTTCGCCGGTGCCGAGGCCCCCGGGGCGATCGTCTAACGTCCGGCCCGGCTCAACCCGCGAGAAAGGCTTGCTGATGGCAGAAGGAACGTTCGGTGGACGAGAGGTGGTGATCGTCGAGGCGGCCCGGTTGCCGGTCGGTCGTGGTCACGAGGAGAAGGGCTACTACAAAGACACCCACCCATCGACCCTCCTCGCCACGGTCTACGCGGAGTTGATGAACCGCTCAGGCGTCGAGCCCTCGGAGGTCGGCGATGTGATCTGCGGCTGCGTCCAGCAGTTCGGTGAGCAGGGCTTCAACATCGGCCGCAACGCCTGGCTCGAGGCCGGCCTGCCCATCGAGGTGCCCGCCACCACGATCGATCGGCAGTGTGGCTCCGCCCAGCAGGGGATCAACTTCGCCGCCGCCCTGATCGCCTCCGGCGTCCACGACGTCGCGATCGGCGGCGGGGTCGAGCACATGGGCCACATTTCGTTCGCGGACGGAATGCAGGTCCAGCAGGAGCATGGCTTCGCGTTCACCCCCCAGCTGATGGAGCGCTTCGACCTGGTCAACCAGGGCCTATCCGCCGAGATGATCGCCGACGAGTGGGAGATTCCCCGCTCGGAGCTCGACGAGCTCGGCGTTCGCTCCCACGCACTCGCCTCGAGCGCGACCGAGCAGGGTCGCTTCGAGCGCGAGATCATCCCGTTCTCCGTCAACGGCGACACGTTCGTCACCGATCAGGGCATTCGGCCGAACACCGACATCGAGACCCTGAGCAAGCTCAAGCCGGCCTTCAAGGAGGACGGAAAGATCACAGCCGGCAACAGCTCGCAGGTATCCGACGGCTCTGCCGCGCTGTTGCTGATGGCCGCCGACAAGGCCGCCGAGCTCGGCGTCGAGCCACGGGCGAAGATCGTCGATCAGACGACGGTGGGAGTGGATCCGGTGATGATGCTGACCGGCCCGATCCCGGCCACCCGCAAGATCCTCGCACGCAACGGGATGAGCATCGGCGACATCGATCTGTTCGAGGTCAACGAGGCCTTCGCCTCGGTTCTCGCCGCCTGGTACCGCGAGCTCGAGCCGGATATGGATCGGGTCAACGTCAACGGCGGGGCGATGCGCTCGGGTCATCCGCTCGGCTCGACCGGCGCCCGTCTGATGACCACCCTGCTGCACGAGATGGAGCGCTCCGACAAGGAGGTCGGGCTCGTGACGATGTGTTGCGGCGGCGGGCTCGGGTACCGGGACGCTCGATTCAGAGGGTCTGAGTTCTCTCGCGTGCCACCCTGACGCGCGGTCGAGCAGGGCGGAGCCCTGCGAGTCGCGCAGTTGTCTACGGCGCCCGCCAAGGGATCCGGGGTGCCGGGGCCGGGGCCGCGGGGGTCGCCGGTGTGCTTGGCGAGGTCGTTCAGGCGGGCGATCTGAATCCGGCCCTCGACGTGGGCGGGATCGTCGGCTGGAAGGCGTTCGATCAGCGCCGCGATCCGGTTTCTGATCTGCAGCGCGAAGTGCGGGGTGGAGGGGCCGGCGAGCGCGCGGATGTCGTCCGCCGTCGGCCGGTGGCCGGGATTGCGCAGATCGGATCGCTCGGCCTCGCTCATCGCTTCGGGCAGCCTATCTTGGCCCACAACCGGACGGATCGCTCGTCTACGGGTTCTTGCCCGAGCCGCCGCCGCCCGAGCCGCCGCCATCGGGCGTGGTGGTCGACGTCGATCCGCCGAGGTCCTCGAGCGTCTCCCAGATCGACGCCCGGAGGGACATCCGCCCCACCGGTCTGCGGAAGGGCGACGTCGGGCGGCACCTTGGCGGAGCTCGACGGGAGCCAACTTGGTCAGCTGATCGACCTGGGCCTGGAAGGGGACCGAGATCGTCTCGCTGTTGCCGATGATCCAGACGTGGTTGAAGACCGCGCGGGTCGGGTCGTCTTCGAAGCCTGGTTGCGTGTCGCTGAGGAAGCTCTGCAAGGCGGGTGGTACGGTCGCCGGGTCGTCGGTGAGCAGCAACGGTCCGGGGCTGCCGCCGGTGCTGGCGAGCGGCGCCGCCGCGGCGGCGTCGAGGGGGCGATCGATGTTCGCGATGGCAAAGCCGTGCCCGGGGTCGTTGATGTTCCAGCCGAAATCGCCGCTGGTGAACTTCGCGAACTCGATCGCGTTCTCGACCGGGTCCTCGGCGCCGACGCGGGTTGCGTCGCCGAGCTCCTTGAGCGCCGCGTTCGAGATCGCCGACTCCGGGCCGAGCACGTAGACGGGAGTGTCGGGATGGCGCTTGAGCACGGCCGTCGTTCCCGCCGGCACGTCATCGCCATCCGCGAACAGCAATGGGTCGCCCGACCGTGCCGCCCAGGCGGCGCCCGGCATCGCGAGCCCGGCATCGCTGGAGCTGACCACGAGCAGGTGGGAGGGATCCTCGATCCCGGTCACCTTCGCCCGCTCGATGTCGACCTGGTCGGCGACATCGGCTGGATCGGTCCCGTCGAAGTCGATCGTCTGCAGGCCATCGGGAACCGCAACTCCGCCGACGACGAAAGCCTGGGTCCCGTCGGCCTCGTCGAGCCCCTCGGGCGAGAGCGCGCTGAGCGCGGCCGCCGTCGGCGCGGGAACCGCCTCAGCGTCGCTGAGCAGCACGGGAGTGGAGATCGGGTCCGCGGTCAGGGGCGTCGCCGCCAGCGCGAGCTGCCAGGAGTCGGCCGGGAACGACCGTCGCCGCAGCGGTCGAGCCGAATCCTCCCTGGGTCGGATAGGTCGCGAGCGCCACGGAGGCGGCGTCGGCGGTGGGATCAGCGCCGCCGACCCTGGTCGTGTTGCGGGTCGCGAACTCGGGGAAGCCGCCGGCCTCGGCGGTGCTGGGTTGCTGGGCGGGATCGATGACCACCGATGTCGGGGCGGGGGCCTCGTCGGCTCCCCCCGGATCGTCGAAGACCAGGTAGCCGACTCCGAAGCCGGCGCCCGCCACCGCCACGAGCGCGATCACGGCGGCGACCCGTCGAGCGCCGTCCGACCACAGCGAGGGTGGCAGGGGCGAGGGCATCGAGGGCCGCGAGGGAATCCTGGGCCGAGGTAGGGATGGCATCCGGCCGGGAGTCTTGCGCACGAGCGGCTCGATCGCACCGCCGCCGCAGGCCGGCGCTCGCTTCGGTCCGGTGTTTCGATCCCGGTTGCAGCGGGGGCAATCCATGGCGCGATCGCCTGCAAAGGCCGTTGCAGGGACCCGGAAAACTGTTAAGGATTGCTCACAAAGGGGTCCGCCGCTGCTACATTGGCGCGGCTCCAGAGCCTCATGGCAGGAACCTCTCCCGAAACTCGCACCGGCCCGCACCTGGGCCTGACGGCCGCCGCCGTCATGATCGCCGCAGCGGTGACGATCTTCGCCGTGGTCGCCCGTGCCCCTGCCGCCGACCTCGACAGCAGGCTCGACGCCAAGCAGGCCGAGCTCGACCAGGTCAAGGACAAGAAGGGCGTTCTGACCACGGAGATCTCGCGCTACAACGCGCAGATCGATCAGCTCACCGGCGAGGTCGCGGCGCTGCGGACCCGCGAGGCTGCCGTTCAGGAGGAGCTCGTTCAGGCCGAGGCCGAGCTCCAGGCCGAACAGCATGATCTGAAGATTCTTCGTGAGCGCCTGGCCCGGACCATCGATGCGCTCGAGGAGCGCCTCGTCGACATCTACAAGGCCGACGAGCCGAGTGCGATCTCCATCGTCCTCGAGTCCGACGGTTACGACGACGCCCTCGGACGCTACGAGTACCTGCAGCGAATCCAGGATCAGAACGCCGACATCGTCGGCCGCGTGCGCGAGCTTCGCGACGACACCGCCGACACCGTTGCCCGCGTCAAGGCGACCCGCGATTCCATCGCGGCCAAGAAGCTGGAGCTGGTTCAGACCAGGCGGGAGCTCGAGGCCCGCCAGGCGGACCTCGATGCCGCGCGCAGTCGCAGCGAGGACGCGCTCCGCAGGGTGGATCGCCACGTCGACCACATCGAGGGCGACCTCAGCGACATCCAGGACAAGATCCAGGCCCAGCTCGCGGCCGCGAGCGGCACGACCGTGCTCCCCGCCGGCCCGATCCAGGGCGGCTCGGCCGGCTTCATCTGGCCGGTCAACGGCCCGATCGTCTCGCCGTTCGGCATGCGCTGGGGCTCGATGCACGAGGGGGTCGACATCGCCGTGCCGGCGGGCACTCCGATTCGCGCCGCCAAGGCCGGCTCGATCGCCTTCGCTCAGTCGGAGGCCACCAGCGGCGGTTACGGCAACTACACCTGCGTCGATCACGGCGGTGGGCTCGCCACCTGTTACGCCCACCAGTCGAGCTTCGCGATCACCTCCGGGTCCGTGCAACAGGGCGACGTGATCGGCTACGTCGGTTGCACCGGCCATTGCTACGGCGATCACCTCCACTTCGAGGTTCGGATCAACGGTGTGGCCGTCGATCCGATGGGCTACCTCTAGAGATCCTGCCGGGCCTCAGGTCCGGCCGAGCTCCCTCCCGATCCACTTCAGCGACGTCACCTGCAGCTCGGGGTCGTGCTGGACCGATCGATGGCTGCCACCCGGAACGATGAGCATCCTGCGCGGCTCGCCGGTCAGCGCGTACAGATCCTCCGATCTCGTGTACGGAACCTGGTCGTCGCCGCGGGCGTGCAGGAGCATCAACGGCTTCGGCGCGATCTCCGCCACCGCCTGCTGGAGATCGTGCTCGCCGAGCCATGCATCGAGCGCCGGCAAGTCGGCACGCATCTCGAACCTCCCCTCACGCAGGCCCCGACGAAGCCCATCCTCGGAGGCCGGGCAGATTGCGATCGCTCCGGCGATCACCGCCGCCGTCGCGGCCGCGTGGATGGCCAGGTAGCCGCCCATGCTCGACCCGCGGACGCAGATGCAGCCCTCGTCGACGCCGTCGACGGCGGCCAACATCGACGCCATCCGGCTGACGTCGGCCAGTGCCGCCGGCGACATCAGATCCTCGCTCTCGCCGTGCCCACGCTGGTCGTAGGTGACTGCCGCCCAGCCGTAGGCGGCGCAGACGCGGCCGAAGTCGGCATGGTTCTCCTTTGCCGACCCCGCTCCGTGCAGGATCACCATCCCCGGCCAGGGCGGCTCCGAATCGGGCAGCCAGAGCCAGAAGGGCCTGCCGTCGTGGACGCCGCGCTCGTCGGGGGGATCGGGAGTTGCCAGTCGCATCCCCGTTCAGCCTAGTTGCGGGTCGCCTGTGAGAATGACCTGATGGCCCAGACGACCCCGACAGCGGCAGGCTCTCCGACTGAGAGCTCCTCCCCCCCCGACCCGATTGCGGGATCGTCGGTCTACCCGCTCGGCAGTCGGGTCGACGAGTCGGGCCATCTCGAGGTCGGCGGCTGCGACGTCGTCGATGTCGCCCGTGAGTTCGGTACCCCCGCCTATGTGTACGCGACCGACGACATTCGCGCGCGAGCTCGCGCCTACAAGGATGCGCTGCGACTGCGCGAGGTCGACCACGAGGTCCTCTATGCGAGCAAGGCCGCGCCGTTCACCGCCGCCTGTCGGGTCTGTCGCGAGGAGGGGTTGAGCATCGATGTCGCCTCCGGCGGCGAGCTGCACACTGCGCTCGCAGCGGGGTTCGAGCCGGGGCGGATCTACATGCACGGCAACAACAAGTCAGCCGATGAGCTGCGGATGGCCTTCGAGTGCGGCGTTGGATGCATCGTCGTCGACTCGCTGGACGAGATCGCCCTCGCGGACGCTCTGCTGGAGCGCGATCAGGAGGTTCTGATCCGTCTGACCCCCGACGTCGAGCCGTCCACGCATGCGTCGATCCGGACCGGTCAGGCCGACTCGAAGTTCGGCTTCGGGATCGCGGCCGGCGCGGCCGAGGCGGCGGTCGCCGCCGTGAGTTCCTCGCGGCACCTGCGGCTGGCGGGCTTTCACGCCCACCTGGGCTCACAGATCATCGAGCTCGAGCCATACACGCGGGCGATCGAGGTCATGGCCGATTTCTGCAGCGTCTACGAGCCCAGGGTGATGAACGTCGGCGGTGGCCTCGGGATCGCCTACTCCGCCGGGGACGATCCACCCGGGATCGGGTCCTACGTCGATCTCAAGGTGAACGCGGTGGCGAAGTTCTTCAACCCGGTTCCGAAGCTCCTGCTCGAGCCCGGGCGCTCGCTCGTCGGCAACGCCGGCATCACGATCTACTCGGTCGGAGCGGTCAAGGAGATCCCGGGCGTGCGGACCTACGTCGCCGTCGACGGCGGAATGTCGGACAATCTGCGCCCGATGCTCTACGGCTCCGAGTACGAGGCGTTGATCGCGAACCGGGCGGCCGCGACCCCCGACACCACCGCGACGATCGCCGGCAAGCACTGTGAGTCGGGCGACATCCTCGTGCGCGACGTCGCACTTGCAGATCCGCGGCTCGGGGATCTGCTCGTGACCCCGGCCACGGGGGCATACGGTTACGCGATGGCCAACAACTACAACGGCGTGCCCCGACCCCCGGTTGTCTTCTGCAGCGGCGGCACGGCGCAGCTCGTCGTTCGCCGCGAGACCTACGCCGATCTGCTCGCCAGAGATGTCTGAGTCCGGGCCACCCGAGATCGTCCGGATCGGCCTGCTCGGTAAGGGGACCGTGGGCGGCGCCTTCTGCGAGCTGATCGCCGATCGCGCCGATGCCGTGCAGGCGGCGTCGGGGCGCCGGCCCGAGATCACCGGCGTGCTGCGACGCAGCGAGGGCGACTTCGAACGGATCCTCGCCGGCTCCGACGTGATCGTCGAGCTGATCGGCGGGATCGAGCCGGCGCGAGAGTACGTGCTGGCGGCCCTGAAGGCGGGCAAGCCGGTCGTGACCGCGAACAAGCAACTGGTCGCCCAACACGGAGACGAGCTGTTCGAGGCCGCTCGCGATGCCGGGGTGCAGCTTCGCTTCGAGGCGGCCGTTGCCGGGGCGGTGCCGGTGATCCGGGTGGTCCAGGAGGGCCACGGGGTGCTGCCGATCGAGCGGATCTCGGGCATCGTCAACGGGACCACGAACTTCATCCTCAGCGAGATGGCGGAGACCGGGGCCTCCTACTCAGACGTCCTCGCCCGGGCTCAGGAGCTCGGCTACGCCGAAGCCGACCCCACCGAGGACGTCAACGGAGCCGACGCCGCGGCGAAGATGGCGATCCTGGCCCGGCTCGCCTTCGACACGCGGGTCGATCTCGCCGACGTCTCCTACGAGGGGATCACCGAGATCCGCCCCGACGACATCGTCTACGCCAAGGAGCTCGGCCTGTCGCTGAAGCTGCTCGGGGTCGCGGAGCTCGATGGCGACGCGATCAGCGTCCGGGTCTTCCCCTGCTTTCTGTACCGCGGCCATCCGCTCGCCCCCGTTGAGGGCCCGTTCAACGCGGTCACCCTCGAAGGCCCGACGATCAGCGAGATCACGATCTCCGGCCCCGGGGCCGGCGGGATCGAGACCGCCTCCGCGGTGCTCGCCGACGTCTCTTCGATCCTCAGCGGCGAGGCGCCGGTCCACGTCGCCGATCGGCAGCTCGAGATCCTCGATGATCTCGAGTCCTCGTTCTACCTCCACCTCGAGGTCGCCGACGAGCCGGGCGTGCTCGCCCGGGTCGCCGACGTGATCGGGCGCAACGGGATCTCAGTCAAGAGCGTGGTTCAGCGCGGTACAGGCCACGAGGCGAGCCTTGTCATGGTCACTCACCGGGCCGCCGAGCGCGACTTCTACGCCGCGCTCGAGTCGATTTCCGAGTTGGACTTCCTCGGGGCGGCGCCGCGGGCGATCAGGGTGGTCGAGAAGGAGTACTCGTGAGCGGGTTGATCGAGCGCTACCGCGATCACCTCCCGATCGGCGAGAACGATCCGGTCGTGACGCTCGACGAGGGCGGCACTCCCTTGCTTCACGCCCCGCTGATTTCAGAGCGGGTCGGCGCGCGGGTCTATCTGAAGATCGAGGGAGCCAACCCGACCGGTTCCTTCAAGGACCGTGGGATGACCGTTGCGGTGTCCCGCGCCGTCGCCAACGGGGCGGAGGCGGTGATCTGCGCCTCAACCGGCAACACCGCTGCAAGCGCTGCCGCGTACGCGGCCCGGGCGGGATTGCGGGGGGCGGTGATCGTCCCCGAGGGCAAGATCGCGATCGGCAAGCTCGCCCAGGCGCTCATGCACGGGGCGCGGGTCATCGCGATTCGGGGCAACTTCGACGACGCGCTGCGGATCGTCCGCGAACTTGCCGAGCGGCATCCGATCGAGCTCGTCAACTCGGTCAACCCCTACCGGATCGAGGGCCAAAAGACCGCTGCCTTCGAGGTTTGTGAGGAGCTCGGCGGCCCGCCCGACGCGCTCGCGATTCCGGTCGGGAACGCCGGCAACGTGACCGCCTACCGAAAGGGCTTCGACGAGCTCGGCGGCGCGATGCCGAGGCTGTTCGGCTTTCAGGCGGCGGGTGCTGCTCCCCTCGTCCTCGGGCACCCGGTCGAGAAGCCGGAGACCGTCGCCTCCGCGATCCGGATCGGGAACCCGGCCCGCTGGGAGGAGGCGATGGACGCCGTCACGTCGTCCCGCGGTCGCATCGATGCCGTCGACGACGAGCAGATCCTCTCCGCCTACAAGCTGCTCGCTTCGGGCGAAGGCGTGTTCTGCGAGCCCGCATCGGCGGCGTCGGTCGCCGGCCTGCTCACCCACGGCCTGCCGGAGTCCGCCGAGGGGCGAATCCCCGAAACGGTCGTCTGCGTACTCACCGGCCACGGCCTCAAGGACCCCGACACGGCACTCGGCAAGGCCCCTTCGGTGATCGGGTGCGAGCCCGATCTGACGGCGGTCGAGCGGATTGTCTTCGCCGATTGACCCGGCGTTCGGGGCGGCCTTGGATCACGGATTTCGAGATCCTGGGGCGATCAAGTGTCCGCCGCCTTCCGTCGATAGAAAGATGTGGCCGATGTCCTTCCCACAATTGCTCTCCGGGTTAGTGGAGATGTCGAGTAGCCGCAGATGACAGTCGCGAACGCAGTCGTCTTGGCGTTGCTGGTCACCCTCGGCGTTGTGATCGGGACGTCGCTTGCCGTCAAGCGCATCCAACGGCGCGAAGAACGCTACCGGCGGCTTCTCGATCGGATGCCGAACAGCACGGTGGTCGGCTTCGACAAGGACCTGCGGATTCATTTCGCCCTCGGGCAGGCGACTCGCGACAGGCCTGACTTCACCGCCGTCGGGCGACTCGTCGAGGACGTGCTGCCCGCGTCGCAGGCAACCTCCGATCTGCTCGACAACTGCCGCGCGACCCTGGGCGGCGACGAACGCTTCTTCGAGTTTCGAGCGGAGGAGGCCGACACGCTCTTCACGATCCATACCGCGCCGGTGAGGGAGGGCGGCGATGTGGTGGGCGGGATCGCGATCCTCGAGAACATCAGCGCCCAGCGCCGGACGGAGGGGGAGCTCACCCTGCAGTCAGCCCAACGTCAACTGATCCTTGACGCCATGAATGAGGCGTACGTTTCCACCGACGAGCGCGGCATGGTGACCAACTGGAATCGCGCCGCCGAGACGACCTTCGGCTGGTCGACCGGAGAGGCGACCGGACGATGGCTGCCGGATCTGATCATCCCCTCGGAGGACCAGGCGGAGTTTGCGGCGCTGCTCGCGAGAACGATGCCGGGCGTTCCCCCCTCCGGTCGGGTCGAGATCAGACTCGACCGCAACGCCATCCACAAGGACGGGTCCGCGTTCCCGGTCGAGCTGGCCCTGACCATGATCGAGGTCGGCGGCAAGACCGAGCTCCACTCGCTCATGCACGACATCAGCGATCGCAAGAGCTCCGAGGTCGAGCTTCGCGAGCACGCTGCCGACCTGGAGGCGCTTACCGAAGCCGTGGCGGAGCTCGCCCGCAGCAACGTCGCGAGCGAGGCGCGAGCGGCGATCTGCAGAGCGGCCGCACGGATCGCCGAGGCGGATGTCGGGGCACTGCTGGAGCCTGACCCATCCGGGACGGGCCTGCGCATCACGGCCTCCGAGGGGATGGACATGGTCGGGGAGTTCGTGCACTTCACCGAGCGCGCCGGTTCGGTGACCAGCTTCAGCACCAGGGAGCCCTTCTTCGTCTCCGAGGCCGAGGCGAGCCCGGCGGTATCGCGGGCGTTCTACCGTGATCGCAACCTCACATCGGTCTTCTGGGTCCCGGTCGGTCACGGCGACGAGGCGATCGGCGTGATCGCCGTCGCCTGGAGGAGGCTGGTCCCGGCGGTACCGGGCAGGTTGCAGCGGCTGATGGGTGTGATCGCAGCGGAGGCGGCGGTCGCGATCGATCGCGCTGCTCTGATGGACCGACTCGAGAGGATGGCTCACACCGACGATCTGACGGGCCTGACCAATCGGAGAGCCTGGGACCTGGACCTCGACCGTGAGGTCGCTCGCGCCCGCCGCGACGACACGCCGCTCGCGGTGGCGATGCTCGACCTCGATCGATTCAAGGAGTACAACGACGAGCACGGCCATCAGGCCGGCGACCGAGTGCTGCGGGAGGCCGCCAGTGCCTGGCGCGCGGTGCTCCGGGAGACGGACCTACTCGCCCGCTACGGCGGCGAGGAGTTCGCCGTCGCCTTCCCGAGATGCGAACGCAAGGACGCCATGGAGCTGGTCGAGCGCCTGCGCGAGGTGACCCCCGCCGGCCAGTCCTGCTCCGCCGGCCTCGCCTGCTGGGACGCCAGCGAGTCCGCCGAGGAACTGCTCGGCCGAGCCGACAACGCGCTCTACGACGCCAAGCAGATGGGCCGCGACCGCACGGTCGTAGCCTGATCTGGGCGTCGATCCCCGAGCCGCCCGCATCCCCGGCGGGAGGGGGTGATCACGGCGTCGAAAGTCTTCGCCGGCGCCCATGCTGCGCGTGGCGGAAAGCACCCGCGGGTGGGTTGAAAGCTGCCACAGCGTCCCGCGCTCGACGGCTCGTGCGTGGATAGCTCGCGAACTGACGCATTCGTCGTCCCATTCGTGCGCCCCCGACGGCCATAGTTGGATTCATGTCCCGAACGCCGATCGCCCGGGCCCTGGGGATCGTTGCCCCACCGCTCTGTCTCTGCTGCCGGGCGCCCTTGCTGCGGTCGGCTCGCGGGCCCGGGCTCTGCTCCCGCTGCACCGACGAGATCGAGCGCGCGAGCGGCCGGATCTTCCGCGCGGACGGGATCGAGATCGGGTTCGCCCCGCTCCCCTACACCGGGGCCGGCCGCAGGCTGGTGGCGGCGCTCAAGTTCTCCCGGCTGCTCGTCGCAGCCGAGCTCGGCGCGGCCCTGATCGCATCTCGGGCGCCGCCGAAGGCTCTCGATGGCGTGATCGTTCCCATTCCGGGTGCCCCACTGCGATCTCTCCGGCGTGGTTTCGATCCGGCCTGGGAGCTGGCCTCGGCCCTGGCCGGATCCGGCGGTGCCGAGGTCTCACCGCTCCTGCGCCGGCGGGATCTGCGCCGGCAGCGTGGAAGGTCGCGTGCGGCTCGGCTTGCCGGGCCGGTCGTCGAGGCGATGGCGTCGGCGCCACCGAAAGCCGTCCTGGTCGACGACGTCGTGACGACGGGAGCGACCATCGACGCTTGCGCGAAAGCGTTGCGAGGGGCGGGTTCGGAGCGGATCTGCGCCGTCGCGATCGCCGCGGTCGCACCGCGAGGAAGTGGCCTGGGAGGCCGGCGTCCGGAGGGGTAGGATGAGCGAGCCGGGCAGAAGGCGACAGAGAGGAGACATCGTGCAGATCGAGATAGTCGGTCGTGGCTTCGAAGTTGACGGTGAGGTTCGCGAGCGGATACGCAAGCGATTCGACCGGGTCAGCCGCCAGGTCTCTGAGCACTCTCGCCTCGAGATCGTCCTTCGCGAGGAGCCGAACCCGGCGATCTCCGACAAGTACGTCGCCGAGGCGACCCTGCGGCTGAAGCGGGCGACGCTGCACGCCGAGGAGCACTCGCCGAAGATGGACCACTCGATCAAGGCCCTCTCCCAGGACATCCACCGGCAGGTGAAGCGGCATCGCGAACTGCGCCGCAAGCGTTCGATCACGCGGCGGCTCGTGAGCGAAGGGCGAGGCCGGGAGGCCTGACCCGGAGATCGGGCTGAGTTGCGGGTCCCGCCTTTCCTCGCACCTCCGGCCGAGGGATGACCAGGGGTTCGGTACTCTCAACCCGATGGCAAGGGGCCTCATAGATCGCGCGCTTCGGCTCGGCGAGGCGAAGCAGTTCAAGGACTACGAGAAGCGCGTCGAAGCGATCAATCGCTTCGAGGCCGAGATGGAGCTGCTCGAGGACGGAGAGATCCGCCCCGAGGCCGACAAGCTGCGCGAGCGAGCCAAGGGCGGCGAGTCGCTAGACGACCTCCTGCCGGAGGCCTTCGCGCTCTGCCGCGAGGCGAGCCGCCGCACGCTCGGTCAGCGCCACTACGACGTCCAGCTGATCGGCGGGATGGTTCTCCACTCCGGCGCGATCTCGGAGATGAAGACCGGCGAGGGCAAGACCCTGACCGCGACGCTTGCGGTCTTCCTCAACACCCTCGCCGGCGACAGCGTCCACGTCGTCACCGTCAATGATTACCTCGCCCGTCGCGACGCCGAGTGGATGGAGCCCCTCTACAGCGCCCTCGGGGTCAGCGTCGGCATCCTCCAGGACAACGATCTACCCGACCACGGCGACCGCCGCCACGCCTCCTACGCCGCCGACGTCACCTACGGCACGAACTCCGAGTTCGGCTTCGACTACCTCCGCGACAACATGGCTCCGAGCCTCGATCGCTGCTTCCAGCGCGACCACAAGTTCGGGATCGTCGACGAGGTCGACAACATCCTGATCGACGAGGCGCGGACTCCGCTGATCATCTCCGGCTCGCCGGAGGCCGCCGCCGACCTCTACTACACGTTTGCGCGCCTCGCCAAGAGCCTCGAGGGCGTCGAGTCGAAGCCGAAGCTCAAGGCCCTCGGGGAATCGAAGGACACCTCCGAGGCAGCCTACGACTACGAGTACGACGAGAAGCACAAGACCGTCGCACCGACCGAACGAGGCGTCGCCAAGGCCGAGAAGTTCCTCGGGGTCGAGAACCTCTACCTCTCCGAGCACGGGACCCTGGTCAACCATCTGAGCCAGTCGCTGAAGGCGGAGTCCCTCTATCGACGCGACAAGGACTATGCCGTGGTCGAGGGCGAGGTGATGATCATCGACGAACACACCGGCCGCATCCTCGAGGGCCGCCGCTGGTCGGAGGGTCTGCATCAGGCCGTCGAGGCGAAGGAGGGCCTGGCGATCCGCGAGGAGAACCAGACGCTCGCGACGATCACCCTGCAGAACTACTTCCGCTTCTACGAAAAGCTCAGCGGCATGACCGGTACCGCCCTCACCGAGGCGACCGAGTTCATGAAGATCTACAAGATGCCGGTGGTCGAGATCCCGACCAACCGTGACATGGTCCGCGACGACGCCAACGACCAGATCTACAAGACCAAGGACGGCAAGTGGAAGGCGGTCGTCAACGAGATCGAAGAGCGTCACGAGACCGGACAGCCGATCCTCGTCGGCACCGTCTCGGTCGAGGTCTCGGAGATGCTCTCAGAGCAGTTCAAGGAGCGCGGTATCAAGCACGAGGTCCTCAACGCGAAGCCTGAGTACGCGGAGAAGGAGGGTGAGACGGTCGCCCAGGCCGGTCGCCTCGGCGCCGTCACGATCGCGACCAACATGGCCGGCCGCGGAGTCGACATCAAGCTCGGCGGCGATCCAGAGCAGCTCGCCGAATCCGAGCTCCGCAAGCTCGGCGTACGCCGCCAGGACGAGAACTACGAGGCCGAGCTGCAGACCATGATGCCCGGGCTGATCGAGCGCTGCAGGGCCGAGGGAGACCAGGTCCGTGAGGCTGGGGGGCTATTCATCTGCGGCACCGAGCGCCACGAGTCTCGCCGGATCGACAACCAGCTTCGCGGCCGCGCCGGCCGCCAGGGCGATCCCGGCGCATCCCGCTTCTTCCTGTCAGCTCAGGATGATCTGGTCCGTCTCTTCGCCGGCGATCGGATCTTCAAGATCCTCGATCGCCTCGGCCCGACCGACGATGAAGGCGAGGAGTACCCGCTCGAAGCGAAGATGCTGAGCAAGCAGATCGAAAACGCGCAGAAGAAGGTGGAGGAGCAGAACTACCTGAGCCGTAAGCGCGTCCTTGAATACGACGATGTGATGAACGAGCAGCGCCGGGTCGTCTACCGGTACCGGCGCGAGGTGCTCGAGGGCCGCGACATGGGCGACATCGCCCGCGAGCAGGTCGCCGGAGTCGTCGCCAACAAGGTCAACGAGTACACGGCCTCCGACGTCTTCGAGGAGTGGGATCTCGGTGACCTCGAAGTGCAGTTGGGAACGATCTGGCCCGTCTCCGTCGACCTCGGCGAGCTCGACCCGCAGACCTCGAGCCGCGAGCAGGTGACCGAGCTGCTGACCGAGGACGCCCTCGCTGCCTACGACGAGCGCGAGGAGGAGTTCGGCGAGGAGCTGATGCGTGCCCTCGAGCGGCACATCCTGCTGCAGATCATCGACGTGCGCTGGAAGGAGCACCTCGCCGAGATGGACTACATGCGCGAGGGCATCCACCTTCGCGGGTTCGCTCAGATCGATCCCCTCGTCGCGTACAAGAACGAGGGCTACATCATGTTCCAGGCCCTCATGGACTCCCTCTGGGAGGAGTTCGCCCGCCTGATCTTCCACGTCGACGTCGAGATCGAGCCCAATCAGGTCGAGGAGGTCTTCTCACCCGGTGACGAGCCCGCCGACGTCAACTACTCGGGCGGCACCGAGGAGGGGCAGCCCTCGGCGCTGGCCGAGGCGCGGGCCGCCGCCGGCGCAGCGACGGCAACCGCGCCCACCGCCGCAGCAGCCGCCGCTGCCGGCACCGGCAACCGATCCGCCAACGGAGGAGGGACGAACCAGGCCACGGTGGTCAAGGGCGAGGACGAGAAGATCGGCCGTAACGACCCCTGCTGGTGCGGATCGGGCAAGAAGTTCAAGAAGTGCCACGGCGCCTGAGGGCCCCGTGACGCGTCGCGTCTGACGATTGGCGCCTTGCGGCGTTATCCACGCCGTTAACCGCCAATCGCGGCCGCAAGCGGCTCGATGCCGGTGAGGATCAGAAGGCGGTGGCCCGTACGGGCAGCCTCCTTCTTGATCTGGTCGCGATCGGCGTTCGATTCACCGGCGAGGCGGCCACCGTGCCAACGCCAGGAGTCCGCCTCCACGATCAGGTTCAGCTGCGGCCAGCAGACCCGCAGTCGCAAAGCTGATCGAGGGTGATCAGCTGCTTCCGCCGCCGGCAGATCGCTGCGATGGCGAGATCGACCTCGCGTGTGGTCGATCGCGGCGCCCTCGCCGCCGCCTGATGCCAATCGCTGCCCACCTCCACACGGTCGCAGCCGAGCGCGCGCGCGTGGGATACGCAGTGTGACGATCGTGGGCCGGATCCGGATCTTTTCGGTGGTCACCACTGATGCCGGCTCGGCGGTGCGTGGCTACGATCGTTCGTGTTCGCCCCCCAGAGAAAGACGAGATGAAGAAGCTTTCCCTCCTCGCTGCCCTGTTCACGGCCCTCGCCGTCGCCGCCCCGGCGAGGGCCGCAGACACCGTGACGATCTCCGGGCGGGCCTACAGCTTCAACCACATGAGCACCTATCTCGAGGGCGCCACGATCAAGGTGCGCGAGGTCCCCGGGCTGTCGGCGACCACCGACGCCAACGGCGACTACGTCCTCGAGGTCCCTGACGACACGAACGTCACGCCCTACATCGAGCCCCCCGCCGGTTACAACCAGATCGACCTGCAGACCCTCCACACCCGCGGGGAGGACATCGAGAACGCCAACTTCCAGACGCCGGCCGACGCCGAGTATGCGGGCCTCTCCGCGATTCTCTCGGTCCCACTCGGCGACGATGGACGCCCAGAGCAGTGCGTGATCGTCACCACGGCTTCGGCACGCAACGTCCGCGGGGTCGACTACGAGACCTTTCATGCTCGCACCCCGCATGGAGTCGCCGGAGCCACGTCGGAGGAGTTCCCGGCGATCGACGGTCCCACCTACTTCAACGAGTTCGTGATCCCCGATGCGAGCAAGACGGAGACCTCCGAGGATGGGGGCATCGTCTGGACCGAGGTGCCCGCCGGCACCTACCGGATCGCCACCACGAGCCCGAACACGAGGTTTGCGAGCTTCCTCGCGACCTGCAAGAACGGTCGCATCGTCAACGCGAACCCCCCATGGGGCGCCTACGAGCTCAGCCCGGGCGAGGAGCCGCTCGGCGCCAGCGTCGTGGCCTCCTCGGTCACGGAGATGGGGACGATGGGTTCCGGTGATTCCCGCAAGGTCGTCGCGACGCTCGACGGAGGCGAGGAGGTCCACGTCAACGCCGTCCTCCGCAAGGGTGGCAAGCGGATCGGCCACACCCGCATCGACAGCCTTCGGGCCGGCGTCAAGGACGTGAAGGTCCCGGTAAGAAGGAGCGCCGGCAAGGGCCGGGCGAAGCTCGAGGTGAAGTTGCGGGATGCGGCCGGCGACGTTGTCAGCACCGACCACTCGGTCGAGCTGCCGGCAGCTCGTAGCCGATTGGCATTCCGATCCTCCGCGGGGTAGGTTTGCCCGCGTGCCAACCGTCCCTATCAGGTCTCCCCGATCCCAGTTTGCCGGGATCGTCGGCGTGATCTCATCAGTGGCGATCCTCGCGACCCTGGCCGCGTGCGGGGGCGGGGAGTCCGGCGACGGCTTCGCGGCGGAGGCCGATGCGATCTGCGTGGAGTCGACCCGGGAGCAGGCTGAGATCGGCCTGGCTGCGGGGCGAAGCGAGGATCTTGGGGACACCGCCGAGCGCATGTCGAAGCTGGCTGAGTCCAGTGCGGGCTCGGTCGAGCAGTTCGAGGAGCTGACGCCTCCGGACGAGTCCGCCGACACTTGGTCGGATTACCTCGGGAACCGCCGTCAGGCAGTTGATCTGGTCGAGCAGCGCGCCGCGGCCGCCGAGCAGGGAGACACCCAGGCGGTGGACGGGGCTGCCCTGGAACTCCAGCGGCTCCTGGTCGACCGGGACGCCCTTGCCGAGGAACTCGGACTGGAGTCATGTGCCCGGATCCTTCCCGCCGACGATGAGGAACGGGTGCGCGAGGCGGTGGAGCTCGCTTCGATCTCCGGCGACGGCCGGCGGGTCTGCGAGGAGGTGGTCGCGAACGTCTACCTTGAGGCTGAGTTCGCCGGCAACGTTGAGCGGTGCGTCCGCGCGCAGAGCCGTGCCCAGCGATCGAAGTCGGTCGAGTTTCGCGACGTCTACGGTGTCGCCGAGGTCCTTGCGACCGCCGAGGTCGAGCTTGTCGGGGGAGCATTGGACGGTCAGTCCGCAACCGTCCAGCTGACCTACGAGGAGGGCAGCTACCGGATCTTCGAGGTCTCTACCGGATCCGCCTCGGCCGACGGCTAAGACCTGGCGCCCCCCGCCCGCTAGCCTCCGTCCCCGATGACCGAGGCGCCTGAGACCAACGCCCGCATCGCGGAGGTCCGCGAGCAGTTGACCCTGCTCCGGGACTACCTTTGACCCGGATCAGCTGAGGGCCGAGGTAGCGAGACTCGAGGGGGAGATGCAGGCACCCGGCTTCTGGGACGACCAGGAGCGGGCCGCGAAGACTTCGGCCGTGCATACGCGCGCCAAGCGCAAGATCGAACTCTGGGAAGGGATCTCCTCCGACGCGGACGACCTCGCGGATCTCGCCGAGATGGCCTCCGAGGACGAGGAGATGGCCGCCGAGCTCGAGGAGCAACTGGAGTCGATCGAGTCCCGCCTCGCCGAGCTCGAGGAGCAGCGTCTGTTCAGCGGCGAACACGACGCCGGCGATGCGCTCGTCACGGTGCGCTCGGGAGCCGGAGGCACCGACTCCCAGGACTGGGCGGAGATGCTGCTGCGCATGTACCTGCGGTGGGCCGAGTCACGGGGTTTCGAGGTCGAGATGAAGGAGGCCTCCGAGGGGGAGGAGGCCGGGCTGAAGTCCGCCACCTTCCTCGTCCGGGGTGAGAACGCCTACGGGTTGTTCTCCGCCGAGCGGGGGGTCCACCGGCTCGTTCGGATCTCGCCGTTCGATTCGCAGTCCCGCCGCCACACGGCCTTCGCCCAGCTGGAGGTCTCCCCGCTGGTCTCCGACGACATCGAGGTCGAGCTCGACGAGTCCGACATCAGAGTCGACACCTACCGGGCTTCGGGAGCGGGCGGCCAGCACGTCAACAAGACCGACTCGGCGGTTCGCCTCACCCACACCCCCACCGGGATCGTCGTCCAGTGCCAGAACGAGCGCTCACAGACGCAGAACAAGGCGACCGCCATGCAGATGCTCCGGGCCCGGCTGATCGCCGAGGAGGAGCGCAAGCGGGAGGAGGAGCTGGCGACCGCGCGAGGGGAGCAGAAGGCCGTCGAGTGGGGCTCTCAGATCCGCAGCTACACCCTCCATCCGACGACGCGGGTCAAAGATCACCGGACCGGACACGAGGCAGGTGATGCCCAGCGCGTCCTCGACGGAGATCTCGACGGCTTCGTCCGCGAGTATCTGCTCCAGGCCGCCGCCTCCGACCAAGCACCGGCATGAGCGTCGACGGAGCCGTGACCGAGTTGGTCGCCCGCGCCCTTGCCGAGGACCTCGGCGACGGCGACCGGACGACCGACGCCACGGTCCCCGCCGCGACGCCGGCGAGGGCCAGGATCTTCCAGAAGGAGCCGGGCGTCGTCTTCGGTCTCGACGCCGCGGCCGAGGCCTTTCGGTTGACCCGTGCCGGCGACCTCGACAAGCTCGTGGTCGAGGGCACCTGGGCCGACTCCGTCCCGAGGCAGGTCGCCTTGATCGCCGGGCCCGCCCGGGCGCTGCTGGCGGGTGAGCGCGTGGCGCTCAACCTGCTCGGCCACCTCTCGGGCGTGGCGACGCTGACCGCGCGGTTCGTGGAGGCGTCCCGGTCGGAGGGAGGGACCGCCGTCATCCTCGATACCCGCAAGACCACGCCGCTTCTGCGTGCGCTCGAAAAGGCCGCCGTCCGCGCCGGCGGCGGCCAGAACCACCGGATGGGACTCTTCGACGCGATTCTGATCAAGGAGAACCACGTCGCCATCGCCGGGGGCCTCGGGGAGGCGGTCGCCCGCGCCCGGGCCGCTCATCCGGAGATGCCGGTCGAGGTCGAATGCCGCAACGCCGAAGAGGTCGCCGCCGCCCTGGCAACCGGGGCGTCCCGCCTGCTGCTCGACAACATGGACCTCGACGGTCTGCGAGCTGCCGTCGCCGCCCGCGACGGGGCCGGCAGCTCCCCGGTCGCTCTCGAGGCCTCGGGCGGGGTCAGCCTCGAGACCGTCGGGGCGATCTCGGCGACCGGAGTCGACTACATCTCGGTCGGCGCCCTCACCCACTCGGCGCCGGCCCTCGACCTCTCGATGTTGCTGGAGGCGTGACTACACGATCAGAGCCAGCGGAGGGAACCTACGGCGGATCACTCCGAAGCACCCCGGGACGATCGACGAGATCGCCTGGGCCGCCCGTCCCTGAGCTACTTCAGCAGCCTCGACAGGCGACGATCCTTGAGCACCCGGCCCTCGGTCTGCTCCTTCGGGCAGTAGCAGGTGATGCGCTCGGCGTAGTGGACGGCGGCGATGATGTCGCCACAGCGGGGACACGGTTCGCCCTCGCGGCGGTGGACCTGAAGGGGCATGGGCATCTTGTCGGGGATCCTGTCGCCGATCACCTCCTCGTAGCGGGCGATCGTGCGATCGAGGACGAGGAGGGCGGCCTGGAGCCGCTCGACCTCATCATCAGTCAGCTCCTCCCCCTTCTTGAAGGGGGAGAGGCGCGCCTCCCAGAGGATCTCGTCGACCCAGGAGCGACCGATCCCGGCGATCGTGCGCTGGTCGCGGAGCAGGGTGTGCAGATGGCGGGGCTGGTCGGTCAGCTTCGCGACCGCTTCGAGCGAGGGTTGGGGCCACGCCTCCGGGCCGAGGGTGGCGACCATCTCGTCCCCGGCGACGTCCCCGGTGGCCATCAGCTTCGCCCAGGCGCGCTGCTTGGTCCCGAACTCGCGCAGCCGCAGCTCCCGGCCGTCGGCGAGGCGGATCAGCACCCGGGAGCTGCGGTCGCGCAGCTTGGCCCGCTCGTCGAACAGCTGCAATCGGCCCGCCGACATCATGTGGACCAGCAGCGCCAGCTCCCCCGATTCGCGGTTCCGGCCGAACTCGACCACCGGCATCTTGCCGACCCGCCAGACCCTCTGAACCTTCATCCCGACGATCGAATCCAGTGGCGGCTTGACGCTCTTGAGGGCAACCATCCCCGGCGCCAGGGCGGACTCGACCCGCGCACCCCTCAGGGCCTCGACGAGGCGACGGGCGGCGATCTCGACCTCGGGTAACTCCGGCACCGGCGCAGCGTAGATGAGCGCAGGCGGGCCTCGTTGGCGGATCGGCAATCGCGAAGGGGTTCGCCGACCGGGTCCCATCGCCCCTCGGCGGTAGACTCCGAGATGTCATTCGCCCGTCCGACCGCACAGCGGCGGCCCGCGAAAATCAAGGATTAGACCGCCCGCGATGGGTGGGAGGCTTCGATGCAGGAACTCCCGACAGTCCAAGCAGCCGCCCCGGCTCTGCCGGGCTCCTCAGGGGGCCTCAGCCCCGTCGAGATCGCCGAGCTCTCGGCCGAGGTCAAGGGGCTGGCCGAGGATCGCGACGCCGTGATCCTCGCTCACAACTACGAGCTTCCGGAGCTGCAGGACGTCGCCGACTACGTCGGTGATTCGCTCGGCCTCTCGCGCGCGGCGGCCGCCACCGATTCCTCGGTGATCGCCTTCTGCGGCGTCCACTTCATGGCCGAGACCGCCTCGGTGCTCTCCCCGGGGAAGACCGTGCTGATCCCGGATCTCGGAGCCGGTTGCTCGCTCGCCGACTCGATCACGGCCGAGCAGCTGATCGCCTGGAAGGCGGAGCACCCGGGGGCGATGGTGGTCATGTACGTCAACACCTCCGCCGAGGTGAAGGCCGAGACCGACTACTGCTGCACCTCCTCGAACGCCGTCGACGTCGTCGATCACATCTGGCAGGAGCACGGGCCGGAGACGGAGATCCTGTTCGGCCCGGACATGTGGCTCGGCGCATTCGTCGAGCGCGAGACCGGCCTCATCGACGACCCCGAGCGGCGCGCGCGCTTCCACGTCTGGGACGGCGAGTGCCACGTCCACGCCGGCATCCGTCCCGACGACATCACCGAGATGCGCGCCGAGCACCCCGACGCCGAGTTCCTGATCCATCCCGAGTGCGGTTGTTCGACGCAGGCCATGGAGTACGTGGCATCCGGTGACGTCTCCAGCGCCGGCGTCCACATGCTCTCGACCTCGGGCATGCTCCAGCACGTCGAGCAGAACCCGACCGGCTCCTTCATCGTCGCCACCGAGACGGGGATGCTCTACCCGCTCGAGCAGGCCGCACCCGAGGCCGATCTGATCGCCGCGAACCGGATGGCCTTCTGCAAGTACATGAAGATGATCACCCTGCCGAAGTTGCGGGACTGCCTGCGCGACATGACCGGCGAGGTCAGGGTGCCGCCCGAGATCGCCGCCAGGGCGAGGATCCCGATCGAGCGGATGGTTGCCATCGGCTGAGCGGTCAGGGCTGGTTGTTGGGAAGACGCTCGGCCAGGATTGCCAGCACCTCGCCGGTTACGGCTTCTCCGTTTCCCATCGCGCCGCTCGAGTACCGCCGGACCAGATAGCCCGCCCGCCCGAGGGTGATGTCGCGGGCATTGTCTCTGTCCCGCTGCTCGGGATTGAGATGGTCGCCGCCGTCGGCCTCGACGACGAACCGGGCCTCGGGCCAGAGGAAGTCGACCTCGTAGCCGAGCAGCGGGACGTTGACCGCGGGGAGCGGGAGGCCGTGGTCACGGCAGGTGGTGAGCAGCAACCCCTCCAACCATGACCGCGTCTCGCTCAGCGGGAGGGGGAGCTCGGCGAGTAGTTGCCGAATCTTGCCGGCCCCCCTTCGATTCGGGGATGCCTCAAGGAGCTGGGCGAGGCGAGGGCGAATGGGCATATCGGAGCCCTCGGCCCTCTCGAAGGCTCGACGAGTCTGCAGTGAGGAGAGGGTTGAGGCCAGATCCCAGACGGTCCGGGCAGCTGTCGTGGTGGGGATCTGCAGCCGGGTCGTCGTGTCGCGGAAGTCGAGGTTGCGAGGACGGTGGGTGACGATGCCCGGAACCTCGCGTCTCTTGCGGCCTTGGATCGATACGTGCAGAGCCAGCCGCTCGCGCCGGCTGATCAGGCCTTGCAGCTGCCCCGCTGAACCGTGGCTGAGGAAGGCACCTCGTCCGATGGCCAGGACGGCAGCGAGCCAGTGCCCCTCTTGGCTGATGACAGAGCGGCCGGTGGAGAACACTCCGCGATACCGGCGGAAGAGACGGCCACCGTCCACCCAGCGGTTGACCATCGATGCACTGAATCCCATCGCCAGGAGTTGATGGTGAGCGACGATTCCGTGCTGGCGCTCGGCCAGCACCATTACCCGGGTGGCCAGTGGGGCGTCTTGAGTCCGCATACCGGACTTAACCCCGCCCACTGGGACGGCGCCCCCGCATACGATCGCCTCACGCCACGATCGATGCAGAGCGGCCTGTCCCGGCTATTCGGCCTCGGGTTCCTGGTTGTGATCGAAGGCGGCGCGGCGGCTCGAGCCGATCGGGAGGCCGGCGGGTCGGCGGGACTCGTCGTTGAGATGACGGAGGCGCCGCTCCATGTACATGCGGCGTTGGATCATCAGGGTGAGGAGGCCGGCGACGAAGATCGAGCTGAGGTTGAGGACCAGCTGGAGGGTCGCCCCCCAGGCCGTCGCCCAGTCGGAGTAGGCGGCGGCGACGCCGATGTTCGAGGCGGCCGGAACCGTTGCCACCGAGATCAGCACGCCGACGAGGGCGCTCGACTTCGCGGTGGTCAGGCTGAGCATCCCGACGACGCCGGCGGCCAGCGCGACGTAGACGGAGAAGAAGTCCGGGTTGGATATGAAGCGGACCAGCGAGTGGGAATCGAAGTCGATTTCCTCGGGAAGCTGGCCGATCCCCTTCAGAAGCAGGGTCATCAGGTACGTGACGACGATGCCGAGCAGGAAGCCGTAGATGAGGGCCGCGGCAGAGCGGCGCACGAGTTTGCGGTTGCGGTTGACCAGAGCCACGCATACGCCGGCGATCGGACCGAAATCCGGGCCGACGACCATCGCCCCGATGATCAGGATCGGTTGGTTGAAATAGATACCGACGGCGGCGATCAGCATCGCCATGACCATGAAGATCAGGTAGCTGTTGGAGAGCTCGACGTTCTCGGAGGTGCGGGAGGAGACGTTCTCCCAGACCACTGGGTCGGAGCCGATGTCGTTCCGCCTTCGCCGGAAGGCCTGTTTGTTGCTGGCCGAGATCTCGGCATCCACCTCCTCGATCGCAATCGAGCCGTTGACGTCCACGTTGAGTTCGCGGAGGTCGGCGATCAGCAGGCTGACGTCGCGCCGGTTGACGTCGCAGAGGACGAGGTCTCCCTTTGGCTTGCTGGCGACGTTCTCGAGGTGGACCACGTTGAAGACCGAATCGGTTGCCTCGAGCAGTTCCAGCACGTGGTGGCATTCGGGGTTGGGGACGACGATCCTCAGGTGAACCACGTTCGGGATCGTATGGGGTGGCTCCAAGCCCGAGCAGCGCAGTTTCGGTCAAGTGACTAGGGAACTATGTGCTTTATGTGAAGGTTTGCTTATGATGTCGCCTTCGCACGACGCGACCTGCACGGCTCCGCCCAAGCGTTCAGCTCGGAGGAACGTCTCGGGCGCCGACGAAGGAGCATCACGATCATGGCCAGAGCACGTACACGCAGCCGACTCCGCGCCCGCCGTTCGCGGATGCCCGAGACGCATTCACGCCCGCAGCGTCCCCCGATCGTCGAGCTTCGCGACACGACGGTCGTCTATCCCGGCGGTCACGTCGGGCTCGAGCGGGTGTCGATCTCGATCGACCGAGGCG
The DNA here is from genome assembly GCA_963823275.1 of uncultured Solirubrobacterales bacterium. Taxonomy (GTDB): domain Bacteria; phylum Actinomycetota; class Thermoleophilia; order Solirubrobacterales; family 70-9; genus RHKX01. Next base: position 177,021 of record CAWGKW010000001.1, read on the forward strand.
AGTTCGTGTTTCTCGTCGGCCCGACCGGGTGCGGCAAGTCGACCTTCATCAAGCTCCTGCTCCGCGACCTCGAGCCGGCCAGCGGCATGGTCTCGGTCGCCGGCAAGGACATCAACGACATGTCCCGCTCCAAGGTGCCGCAACTGCGGCGCCGGATCGGCACCGTCTTCCAGGACTTCAAGCTGCTCCCGAATCGGACGGTCTACGACAACGTCGGCTACGCGCTGCAGGTGACGGGCAGCCCGCGCTCGGAGATCAAGCGGCAGGTGCCCGAGATCCTGCGCATGGTCGGCCTCGGAGCCAAGATCCACAACTACCCCGACGAGCTCTCCGGCGGCGAGCAACAGCGCGTCTCCGTCGCCCGGGCCTTCGTCAGCCATCCGCCGCTGCTGCTCGCCGACGAGCCGACCGGAAACCTCGACCCCGAGACGTCGATCGGGATCATGCAGCTGCTGTACCGGATCAACCGCACCGGCACCACCGTCGTCGTCGTGACCCACGACCGCGAGATGGTCGACAAGATGCGCCGCCGCGTGATCCAGCTCTACGACGGCCGGGTGATCCGCGACCAGGCGGCCGGTATGTACGCCACCGACGAGGACACCTCGGAGTTCGGCGCCCGCGTGCGGTCCGAGCTCGGCGTCGTCCACGACAACGACGACTTCGACGACGACGGAGCCGCTCTGTGAGCCGCTTCCTCTTCTTCCTCGGCGAGGCCTACCGGGCCCTGCGCCGCAACGCCGCGCCGTCGCTGGCCGCGATCGTGACGATCGCGGTGACCGTGCTGCTGATCGGCGTGCTCGTCCCGGTCCTCGACGCCAGCGGCTCGAAGACCGACGACGTCCGCGATCAGCTCGAGCTCAAGGTCTTCCTGTTCGACGACGCCAGCAACGGGGAGATCACCTCGCTTCAGGACCGGATCGGCACGATTCCGCACGTCGCCGACGTCGAGTACGTCTCGCCCGCGGCCGCGCTGAAGATCCTCGAGGAGAAGCTTCAGGACAAGAGCCTGCTCGACCAGCTCAACACGAACCCGCTGCCGCCGGCCTTCAACGTCAAGCTCGACAGCCCCGACAACCTCGAGTCCGTGCAGACGGCGCTATCCCCGCCCGATTCGAGCGGCAAGCCCCAGCCGATCAGCGCCGCGATCGATGACATCGTGACCGGGGATCAGACTCAGCAGATCCGCGAGGTGACCAGCGCGGTCAAGATCCTGCTCGCCGTCATCGCGGTCCTGCTGGCAGTCGCTTCGCTCTTTCTGGTCGGCAACACGATCCGCCTTTCGATCTACGCCCGCCGCCGCGAGGTGGAGGTCATGCAGCTCGTCGGGGCGACCGATTGGTTCATCCGCTGGCCCTTCGTGATCGAGGGCCTCGTGGTCGGACTGTTCGGCGCGTTGATCGCAGTCGGCATACTGTTTCTCGGCAAGGTGACCATCGTTGACCCGCTGTCAGACAACTTCGCTTTGGTCGAGAATCTCAACACGATCTCCTTCGGACCCCTGGTCGCCGCATTGGTGACGGGCGCGATGGTGGTCGCGGCGCTTGGCAGCGGAGTGACGCTGCGCCGCTTCCTCCGCATTTGAGTAGCCGCGGAAACCGTCCCTGGACCCTCGTCCTCGGCGTGCTCGTGGGCGCGACGATCGCCGTTGCCCTGCTCGCGTTCGTCGGCCCGATTCAGGACCTGCTCCCCGAGGCCGGAGAGCAGAGCCGATCTGCGGAGGCCCAGCAGGTGATCGAGGACTCCTACTTCCGCCCGACCGACTCCGAGGAGCTCGAGAACGCTTCGATCAGCGGAATGATCAAGCGGATCAGCCAGCAGAACGACGACAAGTTCTCCCACTACTTCGACCCCGCGACCTTCAAGCGCTTCCAGGCCTCCACCTCGGGCAAGTTCTCGGGGATCGGCGTCACCGTCAGCGAGACCAGGAAGGGCCTCGAGGTGGCTCAGGTGTTCGAGGGCGCCCCGGCCGAGGATGTCGATATCGGAGTGGACGATCTGATCGTCGGCGTCAATGGCAAATCCCTCGCCGGCGTATCGGCCGACGCTGCCGCCGCGCAGATCAAGGGCCCGCCGGGAACGAGCGTTGATCTGACGGTCGTCGACGCTCAGACCGGCAAGCGCCGCGATGTCGAGGTCGAGCGCGCCAACGTCAAGGTGCCTGCTGTGACCGGGAAGATCGAGGAGATCGACGGGACCAAGGTCGCCTACGTCGCCCTCGCCGGCTTCACCCGCGGCGCCCACGGCGAGCTTCGCGAGGAGATCGAGAAGCTCGATGACAAGGGTGCCGAGGGCCTGGTGTTCGACCTTCGCGGCAACGGCGGCGGCCTGGTCGACGAGGCCGTGCTCGTCACCTCGATCTTCCAGGCCGAGGGGCCGGTCGTGACCATCGAGGGTCGCGCGAGGGACGAGAAGACCTTCGACGCGACCGGCGACCCGCTCACCGACGTCGGGCCGATCGCGGTCCTCGTCGACGGCAACACCGCCTCGGCGTCGGAGATCGTGACCGCGGCTCTGCAGGAGAACGATCTCGCCACCGTGATCGGAACGCGGACCTACGGCAAGGGGGTCTTCCAGGAGGTGATCCCGCTCGACGCGGGAGGGGCGCTCGATCTGACGGTCGGGGAGTACCTGACCGCGGACGGGACGTCGATCCTGGGCAAGGGGGTCGTTCCCGATCAGCGGGTCGAGGACAAGGACACGACCGACGGCGACGCCGTCCTCGATGCCGGCCTCGAGCAGGTCAACTCCGAGCTGAAGGGCAACTGATGCCCGAGCCCCTCGACCCGTCGCGCCCGCGAGCGCTCGTCGTCGCACGCCGTGGGCGGTTCTACGTCGGCGAGCCGCTGTTCGATCGCGGGCCACAGGTCAGTCTCGCCCGCGGCCGGGTCAAGGTCGACGAGGGCGGGATCGCCCTCTGCCGGATGGACGGCCGCGGCGGTCAGCCGATCGTCGACCTCGGCCGAGCCGACAACGCCCGCGACGTCGTCGGGGCACTGGTCGCCGACCGCGGTCTCCGCCCCTCTTTCCGCGACCGTCTCGAGCAGGAGGCACGCAGCTCGATCGCCCGGCTGGAGCGCGACCCCGGCCCCCGGATGGACCTCACCGGCCAACCGACCTTCACCGTCGATCCGGCCAGCGCGCGAGATTTCGACGACGCGGTTTCCGCCGTCCGGGAGGGGGACGGCTTCCGGGTCTGGATCCACATCGCCGACGTCGCCGCGCACGTCAAGCCCGAGAGCGGCCTCGACCGGGAAGCGCTCTCCCGCGCCAACTCGACCTATGCGCCGGGGACCGTCTGCCCGATGCTGCCCGGGTCGCTGAGCAGCGAGGCCTGCAGCCTCATGCCCGGGGTGGAGCGCCTCGCGGTCACGGCTGAGATCGAGCTCTCATCGAGTGGCGAGGCCAGGTCGGCGAGCTTCTACCGCTCTCTGATCCGCTCCGACATCCGCCTCGACTACGACCACCTCGACCGGATCTTCGCCGGCACCGAGCGAGCGCCCGACCCGGTGGCCTCGGCGATCGATACCGCGCGGGCGGCCAGTGCCGCGATCGCTGCTCTCTCGGCCGGCCACGGACTCGAGGTCAGCGGCTCGGAGCCGGAGTTCACCTTCACCGCCGACGGCGACGTGGAGGGAGCCCATGCACTGGTCCAGACCGAGGCGCATCGGCTGATCGAGAAGCTGATGATCCTGACCAACGAGCAGGTCGCACTGCTGCTCGAGCGCAAAGCCGTTCCGACGCTCTACCGGGTTCACGAACAGCCCGACCCCGCGCGGGTTCAGGTGCTGATCGAACAGCTTGCCTCCCTCGACGTGCCGACGCCTTCGCTGGAGGGGAATGCCGGTCCCAGCGACGCCGGCCGGGCGGCGATCGAGGCCAGCCGGCTCGTCGCCGCCGAGGCGAAGCGCCGTGGTCATGGCGCGAGCAGCCTCTCCTCGCTGGTGCTGCGTGCGTTGAAGCCCGCCCGCTACTCCCCATCCAACGAAGGCCATGCCGGGCTCGGCAGTCCCGCGTACGCTCATTTCACCTCGCCGATCCGCCGCTATCCCGACCTGATCGCCCATCGTGGCCTGCTCTCGGTCGTGGACGGAGGCGAGCAGGCCCCGGATGTCCATGAGGTGTCGGCGGCGGCCGTCTACTGCTCCGACAAGGAGCGCGACTCGATGCGGATCGAGCGTGACGGCGACGACATCTGCGCGGCATTCCTGCTGCAGCGGGAGTTGTTCGAGCGCGGTCCCGGCGCCAAATTCGAGGGGGAGGTCTCCGGCGTCATCTCGGCCGGTGCTTTCATCCTGTTCGGTGGTGAGCATTCCGACGTATACGAGGGTTTCTTCCCGGCCCGCCGGATGCCTGGAGAGCGATTTGAGATCAACGACATCGAGTCCGCGCTGGTTGGCATGAAGACCGGTCGTAGGGTCGGGATCGGCGACTCGATCGAGATCAGGGTCGATTCGGTCGAGGCCCCGCGTGGCCGGGTGGACCTGATCGCCGCCGAGGAGAAGAGCCCGCGTGAGAAGGGCTCGACGAGGGGCCGAAGCGCTGGATCGACGGGTCGCAACCGCTCGCGAAAGACGCCGGGCGGCCGCACGTGAGCGAGGTCGCCGAAGAGCGCGGGCCTGATGTCGCGACGAATCGGGCCGCGCGGTTCTCCTACGAGATCGTCGAGACGTTCGAGGTCGGAATCGCCTTGCAGGGGACCGAGGTCAAGTCGCTGCGGGACGGCAAGGCGAGACTGCAGGACTCCTACGCGGTGATCGAGGAGGGCCAGGTCTACCTTCGAGATGCCTACATCCCGCCGTATCCGCCCGCCCGTGACAACCACGATCCGGAGCGGGCTCGCAAGCTGCTCATGCACCGCTGGGAGATCGAGCGACTGATCGGTCGGATGCAACGTAAGGGCCTGACGCTGATCCCGACGAGGATCTACTTCAAGGGCAAGCGGGCGAAGGTTGAGCTGGCGCTGGCCCGCGGCAAGCAGCAGCAGGACAAGCGCCGTCAGATCCGTGATCGCGACGTCGCGCGCGACGTCGAACGGGAGATGAAGCATCGTGGGCGCTGAACGCTCCCGTTCATTGCACCCTGCGCGACCTCCACAAGGGAGCCTCGCCTTGCTTCAATGTCTTCGTCGGAGCCGCAACACGGAGGTAAGCGAGTGAGCGAGCAGGATCAACATCAGGGAACGGTTCCAGGGCAGCCTGGCATCGGCCAGCCGCCGCCGCCCCCAGCGGGCGCGCCCGCCCCTCCGGCATCAGGCGCCCCCCAACCCGAAGGCCAGTCGGCGTTGCCCCCCGCTCCCGCAGCCCCTGTATCTGCCGAGAGTCACAAGGACCGCAAGAAGCGGGAGCGCGAGGAGAGGAAGCGCCAGCGCGAGGAGAGGAAGGCTCGTAAGCGTGTCGCCCGCCCCGAGGAGCAGAACGGGCTCGGCAAGAAGGGTGAAGCGGTCGCCGCGACCCCGCCCGCGTCTGCGGTCTCACCCGCTGCGGAGGCGGCAGGTCTGGCCAGTCCCGCCATCGATGCACCTGGATCTGCAGCGCAGGCCCAGCCTGCCCCAGTCGCCAAGTCCAAGCGCGAGCAGAAGAAGCTCGATCGTGAAGCAAAGAAGGCCGAGGCCAAGGCTCAGCGCGACCGGGCTCGCGAGGAGCGCCGGCGGGCCGTCGAGGCGAAGAAGGCCGCTCGTGCAGCCGCCAAGGGCCAGCCCGCCGCCGCCCCACCGCCCCCGGCTCCATCGGGAACCGCAAGCGCTCCAACCGCCCCGTCACCGGTCTCACAGGGGGAACCGAAATCCGATCCCCGCATGGCTCTGGGCGCGGCGGCAGCAGCCGCGGCAGCGGCAGGCGCCGGCGTTGCCGTATCCCGCTCCGGCGACAGCCCCGAACCGCCACCACCTCCCGGAGCCGCCGCTCCGCCTCCACCTCCGGAAGCCGCCGCACCGCCGCCACCCCCTGGTGCTGAGGCACCCCCGCCACCCCCGGAAGCCGCCGCACCCCCGCCACCTCCGGGGGCGGAGGCACCGCCGCCTCCGGAGTCGACTCCTGCACCACCCGAGCCGCCGCCACCACCGCCGGTGGTTCCGGCGACGCCGGAAGCCGAGCCGCCTCTGGCAGAGATCGCGGCGCCCGAGCCGGCGCCCGTCGAGCCCCTCGAGCCCCCGGCAACGGAGGCCGAGTCGATCGCCCGACTCGAGGCAGCCCAGGATCGCGAGGACGAAGCACTCGTACGCGCGCAATCCGAGCAGGCATCAGCCGACGCGGAGCGCCAGATCCGCGAGGCCGAAGGGATCCGCTTCGCGGCGGAGGGCCACGCCGCCGGCGCCGAACTCTCGGCCGGGGATCAGGTGCGGCGCGAGGCCGCCGACGCGGTCAGCCAAGCCAACCCGTTCGCAAACGAGCTGCGGATCGCCGACGAGCAGATCGATCGTCGGCGTCAGCGCGACCAGGAGCTGGTCGAAGAGCTGAACAGGACGGAACAGCGCATCGGCGAGAAGCGCGAGCAGACCGAGCGGGCGCTGGAGGAGGCACGTGCCCGACTCGACCGGATCGAGTCCCAGGCCGGAGAGGCCGAGGAGCGCGCCGCCCGTGCCGAGCGCCTCGCCGAGCTCCGCAGCCAGGAAGCCGAGCGTGAGCGCCGCCTGCAGGAGATGCTGGGAAGGATCAACGACGCTGAGCAGCGAGCCCGCGAGGCCGAGGGGCGCGCCCGCGATGCGGTTACCGGAGTTGCTCGCCCGTTCGAGGCGCCGGCGCCGGTTCAGCCGCTGGCCCCACCGACGGCCTCGGCCCCGCCGGCCCCGCCCGCCTTCGAGCCGCAGCCTCCGCCGGCCCCGCCCGCCTTCGAGCCGCAGCCTCCGCCGGCACCGCCCGCCTTCGAGCCGCAGCCGCCCGAACCGCCCCCGGCCATCCAGCCGGAGCCGCCCGCCCCGGCCCCCCCGCCCGCATTCGAGCCGGAGCCGCCGCCGCCCGCCTTCGAGCCATTGCCGCCCGCCCCGCCGCCTCCTGTCTCGGAGCCGGAGCCGCCCGCGCCCACAATCGACCTCGAGCCGCCCGCAACTGCCCCCGCCCTGGAGCCGGTGCCACCCGCCCCGCCGGCCTTCGAGCCGGAAGCGCCCCGCGGCCGCCCCGCCGGCCCTCGAGCCGGAGCCGCCCGGACCGCCCCCTGCCATCGAGCCGGAGCCGCCCGCCCCGCCGCCAGCCTTCGAGCCGGAGCCGCCCGCTCCGCCGCCGGCCGTCGAGCCGGAGCCGTCCGGACCGACGTCGGTCGGGGAGCCGGAGCCACCCGCGCCGCCGGCCCCCGCTGAGGAGTCGCCGTCGACCCTGCCGCCCCTGCCGGATCCCTCGGAGATGCGATCGGTCCAGTTCCTGCCGCTCAACCTCAACGACGCCACGTTCGAGCAGCTTCGCGAGGTCGGGCTCTCGGTCACCCAGACGGGCCGGGTGCTAGCCCATCGGGAGCGTTCGGGACGGTTCGCTTCGATCGACGAGCTCGAGGGCATCCCCGGGTTCCCGGGCGAGTTCCTCGAGCAGATCAAGTCGCGGCTGACCGTCTGAGGTGGGCGCGGTCGCCCGCTACGGGAGGATGGTGGCCCTGCCCGGGAGCGGACCGGAGCTCGCCGAGGTGATGCTCGCGGTCGCAACGGCCCAGGAGGCGGATCCGGGCTGCCTGCTCTACCTGGTCAATCGCCAGACCGACGACCCGGAGACGCTCTGGGTCACGGAGCTCTGGAGGAGCCAGGAGGATCTGGACGCCTCGATCGAGAGTCTGAAGGGGAACGACCAGGTTGCGAGGGTGAGGACTCTGCTCGCCGACGGTGGAATGATCGAGTTGGACCTGCTCGGCGGCAAGGGCCCGATCACCTAGCCTGCTGGCCCGATGGCGAAGCGGAAGCAGAGAAGACATCGCAGAGCCCCCCGACGAGCGACTACGCAGACCCTGACGGCAACGTCCTGACCCTGCGCCAGGCGCTCAGCCCGGGAACGATCAGCAAGCTTCGAGAGCCGCCGAAAAGCCCCGCCGCGTCGGTGGAGGACGCCTGGCAGCGACGCGAGGAAGCTCTCTTCGAACGATTGGCAGTTCGCTGGGAGGTCTTCGGGCTGCCGATTGACGAGCAGTCGATGCTGCTCGGCCGCTACCGGATGGCCTCAGTCGAGGAGCGGCGCTGGGTCCGAGAGACGATCGAGAGCCACCTCGAGCGCTTCATCCCCGAGCTCAGCGGCTGACCCGGTGAGACTCAGCGGGCGGTCAACTGGCGGCGATTGCCGATCAGGCCGTAGCCGGCGAGATCCGCGAGGAAGGCGAGGATGACGATGAACCACTCGAAGCCGCTCACCTCGTTGGCGCCGATGCTCCACATACAGGCGTAGGCCAGGGTCGTCCAGGGCAGTAGGAAGAAGCCCAGGAACGGGATGAACCACGAGTCGAATGAACGACTCAGAAGGTCGGAGAAGATCGCGATGAAGAAGAGCGCGAGACGGGGCGAGATCAACGCGAGGAGGACAACCAGGCAACCCATTGCATGCAACCTATCGGCAGGACCGGCAAAGACGCGTTCCGCTTCGCCCACGAGGCCACCTCGTCAGCTGACCCCTGGACCCGCCGACTACACTGCTCGGTACATAGACACACATATAGGGGGCGAAACAGAATCGACGTGAACGGTTCTCGTCCCGGTGTTGCGAGTCGAGGTGCCTGGGCCGGCCTCGTTAAAAAGCCCAGGAAAAACAATAAGTGCGGACTCTCACGAGTTCGCTCTCGCTGCCTAAACAGCAGTAGAGAGCTGTCGCTCCGGATCGCCCACGCTCCGGGTATGCGGCATCATCAGTGGGCTGACCCGCCGGCAGTTTCCTTGGTCGGTTGGGGACATCAACAGGAGGATTTGGCGCCGGCGACGTGCCCCTCGGATTGACCGAGCTGGATGCCGAGATTGACTCCCAGGGAACGCTCGTTGACGCATCGGGACGTCCTTCGCGGACGCCGGGGCAGTACCGGCCGCCTCCATTCTCCGGATGCTCTTGATCCGTGCGCTAACTTGGATGCGAGCCACAACCAAGGGAGCAGCCGTGAAATTCAAGTTCTCCGTCGCCGTCCTCGTAGTCGCAACCGGGGCACTGCTCGCGGGTTCTGCCCTTGCGGGCGGCGGTGCCGAGACAAAGGTCCAGATCAAGGCCCAGTCGGGCGGTTTCTTCGGCTACGTCAAGAGCGACAAGTCGAAGTGCGCGAACGGTCGCGAGGTGACGCTCTACAAGCTCAAGGGCAACGGCGCCGACCCCAAGAACGACAAGCGGATCGGCTCCGACATCGCCCAGGCCAATGGCGACAAGTACATGTGGTCGACCGGCAACACCGGCTTCATGAAGGGCTACTTCTACGCCTTCGCCGAAAAGGTGAAGGGTTGCCAAGCGGGGATCAGCAAGTTGATCAAGGCGGAGAAGTAAGGGCGAGGCGGAGCGGGGTCAAGCCCGCTTCCGAGCTCTCCAGATCTCCTCGCAGGGCCATTTCCTGCACCAATCGAGCGAGGCCAGCGGGAAGTCGGTCTTCCCGCCCGCCGGCGCTCTGACCTCGATCAGCTGCTCGACGTCGAAACCGCATTCGCGAAGCAGGTCGATCATCTCCCCATGGGGGATATGAAACTCGACCGAGTCGTCGTCGCCCCATTCGAAGGCGTGGATTCCGAACTGGGGCCGCAACAGCGTCTCGTCCGCCTCGCCGCCCTCGGTGTCGGGGATGCAGAGCATGAGCAGGACGGAGTTGGCGAGGAAGACGAGCTCCCCTCCCGGGCGGAGGAGCCGCGCCGCCTCCGGGATCCACCTGTAGGGATCGCACCAGATGCTGGCGCCGTATTCCGAGATGGCGAGGTCGAAGCTGGCGTCGGCCAGCGGCACCCGCTCGGCGTTGCCGTGAATCAGCGGGAAGTCGACGCCGAACCGTTCCTGGAAGCGGCGAGCCGTCGCGAGCTGGGCCTCGGAGTTGTCGATGCCGATCGGCCTCGCACCCCGGCGAGCGAGCCAGGAGGACACGTAGCCGGTCCCGCAGCCCAGCTCGATCGCGTCCCTGCCCTCGAGGTCTGCGGGAAGGACGCCGAGGTCGGCTTCGGGGACGCCCCAGATCCCCCACTTGGGTTCATTGCTTCGCCAGTTGTCCAGGCCGGGGCCCTCGTAGTCCCTCGCCCACCTGTCCCACTCGGCCCGATTGCGCTGCACATGTTCGGGTAGATCGCTCACCTGGCGCATCTTCGCTGAATCGGTCAGACTCGGTGACCTTGAGTTCCCAGAGCCAACCGCGGGAAGTGATCACCTTCGATCAGGCCAACCCGGCGCAGCGAGCCGTTCGCCGGTTCGCCTCCAGCGGCCCCGGGGCCTGGGTCTTCTCGCGGGCGGCGCATCACCTCGACCGACCGCTCTACCGGGCGACCAAAGGTAAGTTCACGGTCGCCGCGTTGATCGCCGGCCTGCCGATCCTGATGCTGACGACGACGGGCGCGAAGAGTGGCAAGCGCCGCACCGTTCCGGTACTCGGCCTGCCGACCTCCGAGGGGCTGGCGGTCATCGCATCCAACTTCGGCCAGGAGCACAACCCGGCCTGGTTCTACAACCTCAGCAAGGATCCTCTGGCCGAGGTCGGTGTCGAGGAGGAGGTCCGCCAGGTCGAGGCCGTGGAGGTGGACGGCGAGCGTCGCGCCCGGATCTGGCAGGAGGGCCTGAAGATCTACCCCGGCTTCTCCCAGTACGAGCGCCGGGCCTCACATCGTAGGATTCACGTGTTCGTGCTCGAACCGAAGGAGGTCTGATGAAAGCTCGTATCAGTGGGTTGGCGGTTGCGGCGCTGGCAATGGTGTTCGTGGCCTCGGCTCAGGCGAAGCCGGGTGACGTGATCGTCGGGGATTCGGGCGCTGCGACCGTCTATCGGTTCGAGCCGAAGAGCGGTGACGTCAGCACTCTCTCCGACAGCCCCCTTCTCGTCAGCCCCAACGACACCGTGTTCTCGCCGAGGGGCACGATCTACCTGAGCGACTACGAAGCTTTCGGCGGCGCCGGTGGGGTACTCGCGATCAACCCCCGCGACGGCACGACCTCGGAGGTCGCCGGCGGCATCCCATTTTCGCAGCCCGATGGGATCGCGATGGCCCCGAACGGAGACCTCTACGTCACCGACCTGGTCGCCGAGGGCGGCGCTCTCTTCAGGGTCAAGATGCCGAGCGGAGATGTCGAGCTCGTCTCTTCGGTGAATGCCGACGGGCCAGCGCTCGAGTCCCCGGTCGGGGTCGTGGTACCACCCGACGGCAGGCCGATCGTCGCCACCTCCATCAAGACCATCGTGCGTGTCGACCCCACCACCGGTGCGCAGGATCCGATCGCGACCGAACTCGACGGCCTCAGCGGCGGGGCCGGCCTTGCTCGGGGTGCCGACGGCACGCTGTTCACCACGGGCTCGACGACGATCGAGTCAGTTGACCCGGAGACGGGTGCCGTCGCGGCGGTCGCCACTCTGTCGACGAATGGCTACGGGATCGCCATGGACCTCCGGGGCCATGTCCTCGCAGGTGACGTTGGGACGCTGTTCGACGTGGATCCGCAGAGCGGATCGGTCACGCCGCTCAGTACGGCGTTCAACTTCATCGAGGGCCTCGAGGTCGAGCCGCCGAGTTGCTCCGGTCGGCTGGCGACGATCGTCGGCACCCCGCGCCCCGACGTCCTGCGCGGCTCCAGCTCGGCTGATGTGATCGCCGGGCTCGGTGGCGGCGACATCATCCGGGGGCTCGACTCGGCGGACCGGATCTGCGGCGGGCGCGGAAGGGACAAGATCGGCGGCGGCGACGGCGGCGACCGGATCGATGGCGGCGGCGGCGACGACAGGTGCTCCGGCGGTAAGGGCCGCGACAAGCTGAAGCACTGCGAGTGACCTAGGCGCCAGGGCCAACGCCTCCGGTGCCGGTGGCGAGGTTCAGCCCGGTCGTCGGTGCCATCCAGGTCACGCATCTCCAGCCGCTGATGTCGGCGGGATCCTCCGAGCCCCCGCCGATCAGATGGTCGAAGGTCGACAGCCCGCAGTTGAGCGATCCGATCCGCCAGAGCCCCGCAACGTGACGGGGTAGAAACGAGTCCCCGAGCAACGTCCTGGCGAACATGAACCGGCAGAAGATCCCGTGCCCGACCAGGAGGGTGCCGTCGACGTCATCGACGACGAGCCGCGCGCATGCCCGATCGACGCGGCCGAGCAGATCGTTGAACGACTCGCCGTCGCCGCTGGTGAAGTCCGGGTCGTCGTTCTGCGACATTCGATTCGACCAGCGTTGCCTCTCCTGCTCGATCCGGGGCAGATCCGGATACTCCGATGGCTCGCGCAGCTCGTGGATCCAGTCCCAGATCTCAGGATCGAGGCCGGTCCGCCTCGCGATCGCGGCAGCGGTCTGGCGAGCGCGTCCCAGCGGACTGCAGACGATCCGGGCGATGCCGAGGTCCGCGATCCGCTCCGCGGCAGCGGCCGCCTGAAGCTCCCCGCGCTCGCTGAGCCGATCGCCCTCCGCCTCCGGGAGGGCGATGGTGTGGTGGGCGGCGTTGGAGAGCGATTCGCCGTGGCGGAGGAAGTAAGTGCGCATGATCGGCCGGGCTCGGCGCTAGATCTCCAGGCGGGTTTCGTCCATGACCCAATCCTCGCCGGTGGTCCGGACCCCTTTCGACGCGGTTGCTAGCCGGAGGCGGTGGGGAGCTCGATCACCTCGCCCGCCGGGACGTCCAGCACCGCCAGAAGGGCGGAGATCACCTGAGGGTCGAACTGAGCTCCCCGGCCAAGTTCGAGCTCGGCGACCGCCTGTTGTGGCGACATCGCCTTGCGGTAAGGACGATCTGAGGTCATCGCGTGAAATGCGTCGCAGGCTGCGATCACGCGGGAGCCGAGTGGGATCTCGGCACCGACCAGGCCGTCGGGGTAGCCGCCCCCGTCCCAGCGCTCGTGCGACCAGCGGACGAGTGGGTGCACGTCCACGAAGTATGGGATCCGCTCGAGCATCCGCGCGCCGACGACCGTGTGCTCTCGCATCTCCTCGTGCTCGGAGGGGGTCAGCTGCCCCGGCTTGTGGAGGATCTCGCTGCGCACTCCGATCTTGCCGATGTCGTGTAGGAGCGCGCCATAGCTCAGGGTTCGCAGCTCCTCGGGCCTCATGCCGATCCCGTCGCCGACCTCACCCGCGAGGTCGGCGACCTGACGGGCGTGGGCTGCCGTGTAGGAATCCTTCGCCTCGAGCGCGTCGGAGAGGACTGCGATCGTTCGCATGAACGCGCCTTCGAGCTCGGCGTAGAGCTTGGCGCGGTGGATCGCGGCGCCGATCGCCGATGCGATCGTGTCGGCGAACAGCAGATCGATGAAGTCGAGCTCCCCGCGGTGCTGGTGGACCAGCTCGAGAACACCCCAGGGCTCGCCGTCGACCCTGATCGGCGAGGACAGCTCCGAACCGGCGCCGGGAACGGAGTGTCGAGCGGCATCGGCGGCGCCGGCCACGTCGTCGACGAGGATCGCCTCTCCCGAGCTCGCCGCTCGCCCAGGCGCCCCGTGCTCCGCCCCGCGGGCGAGGGTTCCCGGATCCTCGGCCACGTCGCCGGCCGCGGCGATCAAGGTCAGCGATTCGTCCTCCTCGAGAACGTGGATCGCGACGAGATGGAGGCCGAAAGACTCGTTCAGCTCCGCGATCGCAGTGCTCGCAATCTGGTCCTCCTCGTGCAGGGGCGCAAGCTTGAGCGCGATCCTGCTGGCGCTCGCGAGGCGCTCGTGGCGTGCGTGCCTTGCCGCCTCCTCGCCTCGAACGTTGGCCCCCGAGCTTCCGGAACGGCGCTTCATCTCGTAGAGGTCGGCGTCGGCGCCCGTCAGCAGCGCGTCCTTCGTCGGTCCGGCGGTCGGCCAGGAGGCAACCCCGTAGGAGACCTGGGCGCTTGGGCTGACCGCTTCGATCGCAACCTCGGCGCGGGCGGCGGCGACACGCGTGGCTCTGATGCCGGCGTTGGGAAGCAACAGCGCGAACTCGTCGCCGCCGACCCGGAAGGAGATGTCAGAGCTGCGGCATGTGCCCTCGAGCGCGCGGGCGACGCCCCGCAGGACCTCGTCTCCGGCCGCGTGCCCCTCGGTGTCGTTGACGTGCTTGAAGGAGTCGAGGTCGAACAGCGCGAGCCCGAGCTCGCCGCCGTGTCTGCGGCAGCGCTCGAGCTCGCCGCCGAGCACCTCGTGGAAGTGGCGGTGGTTGTACAGCCCGGTGAGCGGGTCCTGGATCGCGAGCTGTTGCTGGGCTTCATAGAGGGTGGCGTTGGCCAGGGCGATCGCCGCCTGAGCCGCATAGGAGGAGAGCAGCTCGAGGTCGCGCGGTAGGAAGCCGTCGTCGGAGCCGAGGGCGACGAGAATCCCCATCTTCGTCTCCCGAAAGATCAGTGGAGCGGCGCAGAGCGAGCCCAGCGTCGCCGCCGGGTCCGTCGGAAGCTGGCCGAGCTCAGGGACCGAGCCGAGGTCCTCGATCAGAGTCGACGTGTGCCTGAGCTCGGGCCAGTTCGCCGCCCAGGCCTCCAGTGACGTGATCACCCGGTTGGGTAGGTCCGAGGAGGAGCGGCAGCGCATCCTCCCGCCCTCGTCGACGAGCAGAGCGAATTCGGCGCCGCCCACCGCCGATCGGGCGTTGGCCGTGATCTTGGAGAGCACGTCGTCGAGCTGCAGCTCGGAGACGAGGTCCTGCATCGAGGCCATCAGCAGGTCGGTCACCTCGGCCTGTTCGTTGATCTGGGTTCTCATCGATCGCCACTGATGGCGGCGATCGGCGACGGCACGGTAACCGCCGACCCCAGCCACGGCCACGGCCACGGCCACCGTCACCGGGATCAATGCGGGGACCAATAGCGCACAGGTGAGCAGGAGCAGGAGCGCTCCGAAGGTCGCCGCCACCTCCTGAGTGCGCCTTGCGTCAGCGGTCCAGTGGACGTCGAAGATGCACTCCGGGTCACCCCTTCCGATGCAGCGCGGGTGGCTGATCCGCGCCGCGGGGCCACCGAACATCACCGGCACGCAGGAGAGGAGCCCGGCGTTGTAGTCGCAGTCGCAGGCGTGGTAGGCGGTTCCGAGCAGCGGCCGATTGCGGATTCGGGCATGGTTGACCCCGACCTCCATCGCGTCCATCCGGTGAACCCGGTTGAACTTGGCGCTGGCGCGGCCGATGTTGGCGAGGAGCAACCGGGGCGAACCGAGCGCCCGTAGCGAGATCTTCAACGGGATGCCCACGTTCGCATCCAGCGATGCCGCACCCATCCGTCGGGCGACTTGGGGATCGTCGAGCACGATGGCGGCGCCCTCGAAGAGGTCGACCCGGAATCGATCGGGAAACCACCGGTTGTCATCTCTGAGCTCCGCCTCGCGCGCGGTCAGCCCGGTGCGCTCGAGCAGCTCCTCGACCGCCTTGCGCCCGCCCCTGCGCTCCACGTAGGCAAGCGCGAGCCCCGTGGTCACGCCGCTGACCTCCCGAGGCTCATCCCTGGGTCCCGAGGCCGCCCCCTGAGCTTGCGCTTCCTTACGCACACCTAGATATCGACTGCCTGGTGAGTTGCATTAGCAGCCGCACGCTCGCGACCGAGCCGACCGCTCAGCGGCGCCTGCCGGCGGCGATCTACGACTCCCTCGGCCTCTCCCGCTTCAAGATCTCGAAGTAGAGGGCGAGCACCGTCAACGCATACAGCGGTGAGCCCAGCAGGTTCGCGGCGGTCGAGCCCGCCAGGTTGCCGAGGAAGTCCTCGCCGAGCAGAGCGTGCCCGATCTGGTCACCGAGGCCTTCGAGGGCCGACTGGAGGATGTAGAGGGGGATCATCACCGCGGCCACCTTCCAAAAGTACGGCCGGACCATCTCGCGGCTGCGCCGGAACGCCGCGCGGGCGCCAAGCCGCTCCATCTCGATGATCGGCGCGATCAGGGCGAACCAGGTCAGGAAGACGAGGCCGGGCACGAAGAACGCGACGAACCCGAACACGACCACGAGGATCAGGCCGATGTCGGCGACGACCAGTGGCCGGTAGGGAAGCGTGCGGGCGACCTTTGAGAGGGGGTGGCGTTCGCCGGATTGCCGCTCCAGCTCGCCGGCGGCCACCACGCCCGAGTAGAAGACGGCGCCGATCAGCGGGACCACGCTCTGAACGACGAGCAGGATCAGCTGGGGCACCGACCAACCGTCGTCCCCGGCGTCGAGGGTGTACCCGTCGAACGGATCGAGCGAGGTGATCAGCCCGATCGGTACGAAGACGAGCAGGCCCGCGAAGAGCAGCAGCCTCCAGTCGTGTCGGTACCCGCCGAGGATCCGCGCCGCCACGGGGCGAAACTCGAGCTTCGCCCGTGCCTCCGTTTCTCGTCCCTCCTCTGCGGCCACAGGGGCGAACACTATGTCCACGCGCGGCCGCCGCTGGCCACCTTCCCCGCACCTAGCGGTGCAGGACTCCGCCGCTGGCACCGGGTGCCAGCGTCGACCCGGTGAGGGGGACGTTGCCCAGGGCGTCGTCGATCGCGTCGAGGACGTCGCTGGTCAGCTCCACGCCCGAGGCCTCGATGTTCTGGTGCACCTGCTCGGGCCGGCTGGCCCCGATGATGGCCGAGGCGAGCTCGTCGCGACGCAGGACCCAGGCGAGGGCGAGCTGCGCCATCGTCAGGCCGGCCTGATCGGCGATCGGCTTGAGCCGCTGGACGGCCTCCAGCACCTCGTCGGTCAGCCGGAACTTGATGAACGTGCCCATCTCCTCGCTCGCGGCTCGGGAATCGGGCGGCGGCCGCTCGCCGGGCAGGTACTTGCCGGTCAACACCCCCTCGGCCAGCGGCGACCAGACGATCTGTGAGATCCCACGTGCGGCGCTGAGCGGGAAGACCTCGTCCTCGGGGGCCCTCCAGAGCATCGAGTACTGAGGCTGGGAGGAGACGAAGGTGACGTCGTCGTCGGCGGCTTCGAGTCCGGCCTCGATCTGCTCCGGGGTCCACTCGCTGAAGCCGATGTTGCGGGCCTTGCCGGCCTTCACCACCTCGGCAAGCGCCTCCATCGTCTCCTCGATCGGAGTCGTCACGTCGAAGCGATGGCATTGGTAGAGGTCGACGTGGTCGGTCTGCAGACGCTCCAACGATGCGTCGATCTGCGTGTGGATCTGCTCGCGGGAGAGGCCGCTGCCCCCGGTCACGGGGAAGTAGACCTTGGTGGCGAGGATGTACTCGTCGCGGGGGTAGTCGGAGAGGATCTCCCCCCAGGCGGTCTCGGAGGCGCCGTCGCCGTAGACGTTGGCCGTGTCGAAGAAGTTGATGCCGGCATCGAACGCAGCCCGGGTGCAGGCTTCGGCCTGGTCGCGCTCGACCCCGCCGGAGTAGGTCAGCCACGAGCCGAGCGATATCTCAGTCACGTCGAGGTCGCTGGATCCGAGTCGTCGGGTCCTCATCGGTGGTCCTTTCGTCGGGTTGAATCCCCCCGAGGGTTGTACCCGATCGGTGGTTCGGCTATCCGCCAGCCGGGCTCGATGGCTCCGATCCCCTGGTCCGCCAGCGGTCCAGCAGTGCCCACGACGCGAACAGCATCGCGCCGACCGCTCCAGTTGCCGTCAACAGCGCTCCGGCGGCAGCGGTCTGGGCAACTCCCTTGGAGCCCAGGATCAGGACGGTCGTCGCCACCCCGAGGCTCGGGCCGACCGGCAGCAGACCGAGGGCCGCGGTGGCGATCAGGAGGGCAATCGAGTCGAAGACCGAGACGTCGACGCCGATCCCGCGCAGCACCAGCCAGTTGCGGAATACCTGCGCGGAAACGGCGAGGACGGTCAGCGCGATGATCGTATTCCGGTGCCGCAGGCCTCTCAGCACGGCCAGCCCCTGCCAGAGGCCGTGGCGCTTGCGGTTGGCGATGCCGCTGAGGCCGGCGACGACGCCGACGCCGACGACGAGCAGGATCAGGGGCAGCCACCACGGGATTCCGAGTGGGCCGATCAGGGTGAAGGAGCAGAGCCCGGCCAGGGCGATCTCGATCACGACGATCGGCATCTCGGCCGCCACCAGAACGCCGGCGGTGGGAGCGTTGTCCGGCACCGTCCTGCGCAGCTCGGCGATTCGCACCGCCAGCCCGAAGCTCGGGTTGAGCAGGTTGCCGAGGTAGCCGACCGCGGCGGCCCGGTAAAGGGGCCGCCGGCCGCAGTCCGCCCCCGCCGCGTCGACGCAGACGTACCAGGCCTCGCTCCTCCCGATCAGCCAGATCACCTGCATCAGTGTCGCCGCGGCGAGCACCCCGAACGACGCTGCGCCGAGCGCGTCCACGAACGCGGCGCGCTTGCTGTAGAGCCCGACCACCAGGGCAGCGAAGACGACGATCGCGAAGACGGCGCTGACCGCCTTCGAGTGCCTGCGCAGCCAGGAGTGATCGGGAGCGGCGGCGGGCAGGCCCTCCTCGATCACCCGCAGGGTCGGATCGCTGTCGATCTCCGGTGGGGGAAGCGGATCGAGGCGCGGCTGGGGAGGGTTGGTCGATGATCCGCTCAAGCGGGGCCCATTGTCCCGTCAAACGGTCATCTCCCGCATCCATCTAGCATCGCCGGGGTCCCAACCTCCCCAAGCCTCGACTGGAGCCGCCCGATGTCTGAATCCGTAGCGACCACCTTCCTTCCCAGCCCCGATCTCGAGCTCGAGGACTGGGGCCCGCTGGAGGAGGCGACCGGCCCGCCGATGAGTACTGCCGGGATCAGCATCTGGGAGGACGGCAAGGGCGCTGACTCCGGGGTCTGGGAGTGCACGCCGGGCCCCTCGCACTGGACCCTGGAGACGAACGAGTTCATCTACGTCGTCTCGGGCCGGATGACCGTCACCCCCGACGGCGGCGAGCCGCTGGAACTCGGCCCCGGCAACTCGGCGGTCTTCCCGGTCGGCTGGACCGGGACGTGGGAGATCCACGAGACGCTGCGCAAGCTCTACGTCATCTACTAGATCTCGGCGAGATCTAGCGAACGCTGATCAGGTCGACGACGAAGACCAGAGTCTCGTCCGGCCCGATCGCGCTGCCCGCGCCGCGCTTTCCGTAGCCGAGCATCGGCGGGATCGTGATCCGTCGGCGCCCCCCGACCCTCATGCCGGCCACGCCGTCGTCCCAGCCCTTGATCACCTGGCCCTTGCCGAGGCCGAACTGAAAGGTGTCGCCGCGGTCCCAGGAAGCGTCGAACTGGTTGCCGTCGGACCATGCGACCCCGACGTAGTGGACCTCGACGGTGTGCCCGGCCGCCGCCTCCTCACCCTCGCCGACGACGAGGTCGTCGATCTCGAGCACGTAGGACGGCTCCCGGTCGGCGGGGATCTCGATCTCGGGCTTCTCGTCGTGGCTCATGCCGAAGGACCCTACTGCCCCCAACACGCACCTGGCCACGACTGGTGGTTCGCGAAGATGCTCCGGCGGCAGGGCGACGCGCAGGGCGTCAGGCGGGCGGGTTCTCGGCGAACTGCGGCACGTCGTCGCCGATCTCGTGCCAGCTGGCCTTGTAGGCGACCTGGAGGTGAAAGCTCGGATCGAGGTCGAGGTCGCGCATCAGGCCCGCGGCCACGAAGTACTTCTCGCCGAGGTCGTCGTACAGGCTCGATCCGCAGTTACCGCAGAAGTTGCGGGGCGCGAACTCACTCTCGTAGCGCTTGACCAGTTCCTCGCCCTTGGTGAACCTGAAGTTCTCCTTGGCCACGACCACGCCGGCAAGGCTCTCGCCCGTCCACCGCTGGCAGCGGGTGCAGTGGCAGTAGCCCAGCGCTTCGGGATCTTGGACCTCGTACTCGACGCCGCCGCACAGGCAGGTTCCCTTGAGCGCTTCAGTCATCACGACCCCTCCTCGGGTTGGCGTTGAACTATCCCCGACAACGCTACCACCGAAGGGCCGGGGCGGTGGGATTCATTTCCGACGCGATCGCGACCGCCGGGTGCGGGCGAATCGCGTCGCGCGGGCGGCTATCTGAGCGCGCCCTCGACCACCCTCGCGCAGCGGCGGCCCTCGGCGATCGCGGTGACCACGAGCGACGCTCCGACCCGGGCATCGCCGGCCGCGTAGATGCGGTCGACTGAGGTCGAGAAACTTCCGGCCTTGACGTTGCCGCCGCGATCGAGGTCGATGCCGAGGCCGTCGAGCAGACCCTCGCGCTGGGGGTTGGTGAAGCCGACGGCGATCAGGACGAGATCGGCCTCGATGGCGTACTCGCTGCCGTCGACGCCGACGAGGGTGCGGGAGGAGTCGCCGGTGACCTCGCGGACCATCACCCGGCTGACCGCCCCCTCGGAGCCCTCCATGCCGAGCACCTGGCGCCCGAAGCGACGTTGGCCGCCCTCCTCGAGGGCGTAGGTGGTCACGAGGCGTCGCGGCTGGATCGGCCACGGCGTGTTCGGGTAGCGGCCGCCGGCGGGGACATCGGGGTAGACGTCGAGCAGCAGCACGTCGTCGGCGCCTTCACGCAGGGCGTTGGAGACGCAGTCCATCCCGGTGTCGCCGCCGCCGATCACGACGACGCGCTTGCCGGCGGCACTGATCTCGCGCTCGGGCTTCCGCGAGACCCTGCCCTGTGATTCGGCGACCCAGCGGTTGCGGCCGTACAGATAGTCCATCGCGAAGTGAACCCCGTCGAGCTCGCGGCCGGGAACCTCGAGATCGCGTTCCACGCGGGAGCCGATCGCGATCACGGCGGCGTCGTAGTCACTCTGGAGCCGCTCGACGCTGAGATCGACGCCGACGTCGACGTTGCAGACGAACTCGATCCCCTCCTGCCGGAGCAGGTCGATCCGGCGGTCGATCATCCACTTCTCGAGCTTGGCGTCGGGCACGCCGAACCGCAGCAGGCCGCCGGGGGCCTCGTCGCGCTCGTAGACGGTGACCTGATGGCCGACCTTGTTCAGCTCGTCGGCGGCTGCGAGTCCCGCCGGGCCGGAGCCGACGATCGCGACCCGCTTGCCGGTTCGCCTCTCGGGCGGCTGGGGAACGACCCAGCCCTCCTTGAAGGCGTTGTCGATCGTCCAGTACTCGATCTGTTTGATCATCACCGGGTCGTCGTCGATGTCGAGCACGCATGCCGACTCGCACGGCGCGGGGCAGATCAGCCCGGTGAACTCGGGAAAGTTGTTGGTCGCGTGGAGCTGGTCGATCGCGCCCTTCCAGTCACCGACCCGCGCGAGGTCGTTCCAGTCCGGGATCAGATTGCCCAGGGGGCAGGCGCTGTTGCAGAAGGGGACGCCGCAATCCATGCAGCGGGATGCCTGATGTTTGAGCTCCTCCTCGGGGAGGGTCTCGTAGATCTCGCCGTAGTCGAGCACGCGTTCGTTGGGCGGCCGCTCGGGGGAGGGGACGCGATGAACTTCGAGGAATCCGCGTGGGTTGGCCATCAGAGGTCGTTCCGTCGGTCAGGCGAGGTTGATCGTCCGGCCCTTGGCCGGTGGGGCGGTGTGGGCGATGGCGGCGCGGAAGCCGGGCGGGATCACGACGACGAACTCGTCGGCGGCCTCCTCCCAGCGGTCGAGCAGGGCGAGCGCGACCGGGGAGTCGGTCCGGCGGGCGTGCTCGGTGACCAGGTCGCGAAGAAAGTAGTCGCCGTCGGGATGGACCGGCTCCAGCTCGACCATCCCCATGTTGCATTTCGGCTCGAACGCACGCTCCGGATCCCAGATGCAGGCGATCCCGCCGCTCATCCCGGCGCCGAAGTTCCGGCCGGTCGGGCCGAGGACGACGACGCAGCCCCCGGTCATGTACTCGCAGCCGTGCTCGCCGATCCCCTCGACGACCGCGAGGGCGCCGGAGTTGCGGACGGCGAAACGCTCGCCGGCGAGCCCGCGGAAGAACGCCTTGCCGGCGGTCGCCCCGTAGAGCGCCACGTTGCCGGCGATCACGTTCCGCTCGGCCCGGTAACCGGCTGTCTCGTGGGGGCGGACGGCGAGGACGCCGCCGGAGAGGCCCTTGCCGGCGTAGTCGTTGACGTCGCCGTGAACGTTGATCGTCACCCCGGGCGCCAGCCAGGCGCCGGCCGTCTGGCCGGCGGAGCCGTTGAGCGTGAACTCGATCGTGTCCTCGGGCAGACCGTCGGCACCGCAAGCGACCACGAGGGCGTTGGAGACGCGCCCACCAACGGCGAGGTCGATGTTGGTGACCGTGGTTTCGAAGCTGACCCGCTCACCCCGTTCCATCGCGGGCCGGGCGCGTTCGAGCAGGTTGCGCTCGTCGAAGGAGGCGCCGACGGGATGCTCCTTGGCATCGCCGCTGACAAATCCGCGCGGTGCGCTCAGCGCCTTGGGCGGGATCGCAAGCAGCGGAGCGAGGTCGATCGAGCTGGCCTTCCAGTGATCGATCCGGTTGTTCTGACTGAGCAGCTCGGTACGACCCACGAGGTCGCCGAATCTCCTGATTCCAAGCGAGGCCATCAGCTTCCGAGCTTCCTCGGCGACCATGATCATGTAGTTGACGACGTGTTCGGGCTTGCCGGAAAACCGGGCTCGAAGCTCCGGATCCTGGGTCGCCACACCCACCGGGCAGGTGTTGAGGTGGCAAACCCGCATCATGATGCAGCCGGTGGCGATCAGGGGGGCGGTCGAGAGTCCGATCTCGTCGGCGCCCAGCAGTGCGCCGATGACGACGTCGCGCCCCGTGCGCATCTGACCGTCGGTCTGCAGGATCACGCGGGTCCGCAGGCCGCTGTCGAGAAGGGCCTGCTGGGTCTCCGCGATCCCGATCTCCCAGGGAACGCCCGCGCCCTGAATCGAGGAGAGCGGCGAGGCGCCGGTGCCGCCGTCGTGGCCGGCGATGACGATGTGGTCGGCGCCGGCCTTGACGCAGCCGACCGCGACCGTGCCCACCCCCGATTCGGCGGCGAGCTTGACCGAGACGCTCGCCCTTGGGTTGGCGGCGCGGAGGTCGTAGATCAGCTGCTTGAGGTCCTCGATCGAGTAGATGTCGTGATGGGGCGGAGGTGAGATCAGCTCGGTGCCGGGCAGCGCGTAGCGGAGGGCGCCGATGTAGTCGTCGACCTTGTGGCCGGGCAGCTGCCCGCCCTCGCCGGGCTTCGCTCCCTGGGCGATCTTGATCTGGATCTGGTCGGCCCGCGAGAGGTACTCGACGTCGACTCCGAAGCGACCCGAGGCGACCTGGCGGATCCGCGAGCGCCGCTGGTCGCCGTTGGGATCGGGGGTGTTGCGCCTGCGGTCCTCGCCGCCCTCGCCGCTGTTGGACGAGCCTCCGAGGCGATTCATCGCGATCGCGAGGGTCTCATGGGCCTCGGGTGAGAGGGCACCGAGGCTCATCGCCCCGGTCGAGAACCGCTTGACGATCTCGGCGGCGGACTCGACCTCGGTGATCGGGATCGGGTTCGCCGCCTCGTTGAGCTCGAGCAATCCGCGGAGCAGGGCGTGGGAGGAGTTCTCGTCGTTGACGCGCCGGCTGAAGTCCTCGTAGGACTCCCGGGCCTCGTTCTCGTCGTCGGTTCGCGTGGCGCGTTGCAGCGATGAGATCGTCTCCGGATCCCACATGTGCCGCTCGCCGTCCCGGCGCCAGCGGTAGACGCCGCCCTGGGGCAGCAGCTTCTCGCTCGCCGCCGGCAGGCGCGCCTCCTCGACGTGCTCGGCGAGCGCGAGGCCATGGGCCTCGGGGTAGGCGCGGGCGTGGCGATCGAGCGCCTCGCGGGCGATCTCGCCGAGGCCGATCCCGCCGAGGCAGGACGGCGTGCCGGTGAAGTGCTCGTCGACGACGCCCTGGTCGATCCCGACGATCTCGAAGATCTGAGCCCCGCGGTAGGAGCGGATCGTCGCGATGCCGATCTTCGACAGGACCTTGAGCAGGCCCTTGCTGATCCCGGCGATGGCCATCTCGTTCGCATCGGCGAGGGGGCCGTTGAGTCCGACGGTCGGTTCGTCGAGCATCGTCATCGTCTCGAGCATCAGGTAGGGGTTGATTGCGGTCGCGCCGTAGCCGATCAGTGCGGCGAGATGGTGGACCTCGCGCGGCTCGCCGGACTCGATGACGAGCGCGGCGCGCAGGCGGGTCCCCTCGAGGGTGAGGGCGTGATGGACGGTCGAGCAGGCGAGCAGCGCCGGAATCGGCACCCGCTCGGCGCTGGTCGCGCGGTCACTGAGGACGAGCAGGGTCGTGTCGGCCTCGAGGGCGGCGATCGCCTGCCGGCGAATCCGCTTGAGCGCCGCCTCGAGGCCCTCCTCACCGTCCTCGATCGACCATGTGATGTCGATCGTCGTGCTCTCGAGAGCGTTGTGGGGGTTGCGGCGCAGGCGCTCGAGCTCGAAGTCGGTCAGGATCGGCTGCTTCAGCTCAACGTGGTTGACGATCTGCGGCTTGTCGCTGAGCAGGTTGCCCTGCGGTCCGATGTCGGTCCGCAGGCTCATCACGCACTGCTCGCGGACCGAGTCGATCGCCGGGTTCGTCACCTGAGCGAAGCGCTGCTTGAAGTAGCTGAACAGCGACGGCCGGTGATCGGAGAAGACGGCGAGGGCGAGATCGTTGCCCATCGATCCGGTCGGCTCCCGCCCGTCGCGGAGCAGCGGCGCGAGCAGGATGCGCAGGTCCTCCTGGGAGTAGCCGAAGGCGAGCTGGCGCTTGAGCAGCGGCTCGACCGGCTGAATCGTCGCCATCGGGTCGGGCAGCTCGCGGACACCGAGCTTGCCTTCGGCGACCCACTCGCCGTATGGAGCGGCACCGGCGACCGCGAGTTCGGGCTCGCCGTCGGTGCGGACGAGACCGGTCTGCAGATCCACCAGGAAGAGCTGGGCCGGCTGCAGGCGGCCCATGCGGGCGATCTTGGCGGGCGACGTCGTGAAGATCCCCGATTCGGAGCCGACGCAGACCCAGCCGTCGCGGGTGATCGTCCAGCGGCCGGGGCGCAGGCCGTTGCGGTCGAGCATTGCGCCGAGGGTGTGGCCGTCGCAGAAGGCGAGGCCGGCCGGTCCGTCCCAGGGTTCGACGAGGCGGGAGTGGTAGCGATAGAAGCCCTCGAGCTCGGCGGGGATGTCGTCGCGATCCTCCCAGGAGGCTGGGACCATCATCATCATCGAGTGCTGAGGCGAGCGGCCGCCGAGCACCATCAGCTCGAAGGCGCGATCGAACGCGGCCGAGTCGGAGACGCCCTCGTCGATCAGCGGCAGGCAGTCGGCCAGGTCGCTGCCGAACTCCTCGGAGGAGAGCACGGCCTCCCGGGCCTTCATCCAGTTGATGTTTCCGCGAACGGTGTTGATCTCACCGTTGTGAGCGATCATCCGCAGCGGCTGCGCGAGCTCCCAGCTCGGAGCGGTGTTCGTCGAAAAGCGCGAGTGGACGATCGCGAAGGTGCTGGCGATCGAGAGGTCGCGCAGGTCGGGATAGAACTGCGGCAGCTGCGGCGCCGTCAGCATCCCCTTGTAGACGATCGTCCGACAGGACATGCTCGGGAAGAAGACGTCGGCGCCGAACTCGTGCTCGGCGCGGCGCCGGACCACGAACAGGCTGCGGTCGAAGGAGGCCTCGTCGGTTACGTCGTCGCCGGCGCCGATGAAGAGCTGGCTGATCTGCGGCGCACACTCGCGCGCCATCTCGCCGGCGGCGGTCTCGTCGACGGGCACCTGTCGCCAGCCGATCGTGGTGTGGCCCGCCTCAGCGACCAACTCGCCGATCCGGTTCTGGATCGCGTCCGATCCGGCGGCGGCGTCACGGCGGACGAAGCACATCGCCACGGCGAGGCGACCGGGCCCCGGGAGGACGGTCGGCTTGGTGTCGATCTCAGCGGTGTGGGCGCGGAAGAACTCGTGGGGGAGGCCGAACATGATTCCGGCGCCGTCCCCGGTCGATTCATCGGCCCCCGCGGCACCTCGATGCTCGAGACGGTCGAGCGCGACGAGCGCCCGGTCGATCGTCTCGTGGATCGCCGTTCCGTCGAGCCGGGCAACGCACGCGACGCCGCATCCGTCATGGAAGAAGGAGGGATCGTGGACGCCTTCGAACCCCTCTCCGGGAGGGGCGTCAATGGGGTTGGCGAAGCTCTGGTCGGTGTGAGTCATGGGGAGGCACTGCTCGGCACGCGCTGCACTGCTGGCGACACGCCCACCCTCTCGACGGCCCAGGCCGAGAAGGGTGCGGCGGGTCCGAAATGGTACGGCAACGTGGGCGCGAGCAGTTCGCTCAGGCCCGGTGGATCCGCCGCAGATCCCGCATCGGAACCTCGACGGAATCGGTCGAAGCCAGGTACTCATCATGTCGTGCGGGCCCCGCATCGCGGAAGGTTCCTTCGACCCGCTCCAGGTACTCGGATGCGACGAATATGTTGCCCGCCCGGCGGCCTTGCCGAAAGCGCGCGCGGGCGGCATCGAGGCCGAGATAGGTCCAGGCCCGGTCCGGAGGTCGCGGGGAAAGCCGATCCGTGACATCCACCCGCCTGTAGTTGACCTCGCGCTCGTCGAGGTTGCGCAGCTTCTCCGCCGAGACCGGGATCAAGACGCCGCCACAGCGCCCGGAGGCAGCCTCGACCAGGTTGGTGAACGTCACATGGATGTCGATCCGCTCCTCGGTCAGGGCGTCGACGTAGAACTTGCGGTCGTTGCTCGGATCGAGGTTCCGCATCGCGATGTTCCAGCCGCGGCGGAAACCATGGATCGAGGCCCAGGTCGCATCCGCGGGGCCGGGGTTCGCCCCGGGGCGATGATCGGCGACGAGCGAGCCGTACCCGAAGACCCACTCGATCGCGCTCGAACTACCCGGCCCGATGCCGAAGTCGGCCTCCATCCCGAAAGCGTCTCACCCCGACCGGATCGACGCCCTCCCGAGTCGCGCGGTTGCCTCTCGGGAGGGCCACCGGGCTTCGCCCGGAGGCCCGGCGCAGTCGAGCAGCCCGGAGGGCTGCGAGTCGCGCGGTCACCTACGCGAGACCTGCCTCCAGCAGGCGCCTGAGGAAGTGCTGAGTCTCCGCGACCTGAGGGTTCTCGAGCACCTGCTCGGGCGGCCCGACCTCGACCAGCCGGCCCTCGTGGAGGAAGCCGACCTTGTCGGCCACCTCGCGGGCGAAGCCCATCTCGTGGGTGGCGATCAGCATCGTCACGCCCTCCTCCTTGAGGTCGCGGACGGCGCGGAGTACCTCGCCGACGAGCTCGGGGTCGAGGGCGCTGGTCACCTCGTCGAGGAGCATCGCCCGCGGTCGCGCGGCGAAGGCGCGGGCGATCGCGACGCGCTGCTGCTGGCCGCCGGAGAGGTTCGACGGGCTCTCGAGCTCCCTGCCCTCGAGCCCGAAGCGGGCGAGCATCCCTCTCGCCGATTCCTCGGCCTCGTCCTTGGAGAGGCCGTACGCTCGCCTCATCCCGAGGGTCACGTTGTCGATCACGTTGAGGTGTGGGAACAGGTTGTAGGCCTGGAAGACGAAGCCGAGCTTGCGGCGGATCGCGACCGGATCGACCGAGGGATCGGAGATCACCTCGCCGTCGAGGAAGATGTCGCCGTCGTCGATCTCGATCAGCAGGTCCACGCAGCGGAGCAGGGTCGACTTGCCGGATCCGGAGGCGCCGATCAGCGCAACCGCCTCGTGCTCGTCGATCGCCAGGTCGACGCCCCTCAGCACCTCGCGTTCGTCGAAGGCCTTGGTGACGTCGCTGATCTCGATGACCGGGGTCGTGCTCATCGGACCCGCCCCCGGTCCCAGCGATCGAGAATCCGAGCCAGCGGGATCGTCACCGCCAGGTAGAGCAGTGCGGCCGCCAGCAGCGGGGTGTAGTTGAAGTCGGTCGCCGCCTGGATCTGGGCGATCCGGAACGCCTCTCCGCTCACGCCGATGATCGCGATCAGGGCGACGTCCTTCTGGAGGGCGATGAAGTCGTTGAGCAGTGGCGGCCCGACGTTTCGGACCGCCTGCGGGATCACGACGTGCCGCATCGTCTGCCGCTCGGTCAGCCCGACCGCCAGAGCTGCGTCTCGCTGGCCCGAATGGACCGAGCGCAACCCCGCCCGGTAGACCTCTGAGACGTAGGCGCCGTAGGAGAGGGTGAGCGCGATCGCGCCGAGCACGACCGGCTGCGTCGGAAGCCCCTCCAGGTCGAGGGCTGGAATCCCGAACCCGACCAGATAGACCAACAGGATCGTCGGAACCCCGCGGAAGACATCGGTGTAGATGACCGCGAGCATTCGGAGCGGAAAGAGCGCGGGCAGGGTGGAGGCCCTCGTCAGCGCGACCGCGAGTCCGAGGATCAGCACCGCGACCTCGACGACCATGAACACGCGGATGTCGAGCCAGAAGCCCCGGGCGATCTCGGGGAAGGACTCCTTGAAGACCTCCGTATTGAAGAACGTTTCCCGTACATCCGGCCAGCCGCTGCTCGTCAGGATGAGGGCGGCGAGGCCGCCGATGACGACGACGGAGGAGACGATCGCGACCGCAACGCCACGGCGGTCGCGTCGGCGCTTCACCGCTGCGCGCTCAGCCCTCCTGTCGCGCCTCCCCGTCTCCGATTGCACCATCTAGGTCACGGCGTCGTCACTGCAGCTTTGTGACTCCGCCGGCGCTGTTGATCCATTCCTCCTGGATCTTGTCCAGCTCACCCGAGCTCTTGAGCTCCTCGACGGCGGCCGACACGCAGGCGGTGAGCGTGGAGTCCTTGGCAAGCAGCGCACCCCACTCGTCGCCGCCGGGAGCGGGAAACTCACCGACGATTTCCGCGTCCGGGACCTGGACGGCGGTCAGATAAAGGGCGGTCGGGGTATCGACCACCGCGGCGTCGACCTGCCCCTGCTTGAGGGCGCTGACGACGTCGTTTGAGGTGTCGAAGACCTGAGGATCGTTCGTGGGCTGGATCACCTCGGTCACCGCGTCGAGGCTGGTGGTCCCGATCTGGACGCCGAAGTTGGCGTCGGCGAGATCGGCGATCGACGTCGCGCCGGCCACGTCGGAGTCCTTGAGCGCGACGACCGCCTGATCGGCCGTGTAATAGGGGGAGGAGAAGTCGACCTGCTCGGCCCGCTTCGGCGTGATCGAGATCTGGTTGATGTCGAAGTCGAAGTCCTTCGGACCCGGCGCGTAGGAGGAGTTGAACGGGACGACGGTCCATTCGACGGCATCGGTGCTGAACCCGAGCTGGTCGGCGATCGCGTAGGCGACGGCGCTCTCGAAGCCCTTGCCGTTGGTCGGGTCGTTGTCCTCGAAGTAGGGCGGGAAGGCGGGCTTATCGGTCCCGATCGTCAGCGTCCCCGACGTCAGCGTGTCCAGCTGGTCGGGGGTGCAGTCGTCGAGCGACACGGCCGCGGTGCTCGTCGAAGCATCGCTGGATGTGTCATCGGAGCTCCCACAGGCGGCGACGGCCACGGCGGCGCCGACCAGACAAGAGAGCAGCAGGAACTTGAGGATGCGGGAGTGAGACACGATCGACCTCTCATCGGGGACGCGAACGCGCGCATCCTACCCCTGCGAGACTGCGGCCGTGTCCGAGGGCCCTCACACGAGCTTCGCCGAGGCGGTTGCCGTCTCGGCCTTGGGCGGAGGTCGTTACCGAGGGCAGGTCACCCGCGAGTGGTTCGGGCCTCCCGGTCCCAACGGCGGCTTCATCGCGGCGTTGATGCTGCGGGCGATTCGCGACGAGGTTGCCGACGAGGCCCGACTTCCCCGTTCGCTGACCCTTCACTACCTGTATCCGCCCACCGAGGGAGAGGCCGAGATCGAGGTCAAGGTCGAGCGATCCGGCGGCTCGGCGAGCACCTGCTCGGCGCGGATCGTCCAGGACGGGCGAACGGTGACCCTCGGCCTCTGCGTGCTCAGCTACGACTACGAGCCGGCGATGAGTTGGTCCCCGCAACCCCCTGATGCGCCGCGGCCGGAGGAGCTCGAGCCACTGCCCGGGGCCGAGGGGATGCCCCCGATCTTCCGCCAGCTCGACACCCGGCCGGTCTTCGGCTCGGAGCCGTTCACGGGGGGCGACGAGGCGGTCGCCGGCGGTTGGCTGCGCTCCAAAGGAGACGCAGCACTCTCACCTGAGCTGATCGCCCTCTTCACCGACGCCTGGTGGCCGGCGCCGTTCGCCGTCATGACCACCTTCGCTCCCGCGCCGACCCTGGAGCTGACGATCCATTTCCGAGCGAAGCCCAGCTCCGACGACTCGTTCGCCCTGGTGCGCTTCCGAGCCGAGGCCTCGATCGACGGCCTGTTCGACGAGCTCGGCGAGGTCTGGGACACGGAGGGCCGCCTCCTCGCTCAGTCCAGCCAGATCGCCCTGCTCAGGCCGTTACGTACCTAGCCCGGTACGGCAGCAACGAACAAACGGCGCCAGGCCTGGGGCCTGACGCCGTTGTCCTCCGCGGGATCGGGTGGCGGTCGCTCAGGGGCGGGACCGCCCGCCGTCCTCGCTAGCCCGCGACCGTGATCGTCGAGATGCCGATCACGAGGCCACCCTCGAGATCGGTGATCCCGAACGTGTCGTTGAGCAGGCCCGCGGCGTCGTCGGAGAGCAGCACGGTCGTGCCCTCGAGCGTCGCCGATCCGTCCGAGTTCGTCTTCAGCGGGGCCAGCGTCGAGCCGTCGAGGTCGAACAGGACCGCGTCGGTTGCCGCTTCCTTACCGTTGACGGAGACGGTTCCGGTCAGCTGTGAGGTACCGGGGTCGATCACGAAGTCGGTCAGTTCGACCTCGGTCTTCCCCGCCGTCAGGCTGAGTCCGCTTCCCTCATGGTCGATGACGCCCTGTACATAGGGACGCACCGGGGAGGCGGGGTCGTAGTAGGTGACGTTGCCGCCGGTGATCGGGAAGACGGCAACGCCGTCCTTGGTGATCTGAGCGTCGCCGACCGGGCCCGGGGTGACCTTGAGGGCCGTCAGGGCCTCCACGAAGCCGGCGTCCAGGGCGACCTGGGTGTCGACTCCGGTGAGCGGATCGATCTCGGCGACTGGCTGGACGTCGGCGGCCGAGGTCGCGTCGCTGCTGGTGCTGTCGTCACTGCCGCATGCGGCGACTGCGAAGGACAGCGCGGCGACCATCAGGACTGCGGCGCCGAAGCGTGTTAGTAGGGACTTGCGGGGCATGGTTCGCTCCTTGGTTGGGTTTGGTTCGCGTTGAGTGGGTCCGGGTTGACCAGGTATCTCCCGGCGTCGAACCTCATCGACCTCTTCGTCGCCCGGGTCCGATCGGATCACCGCTGACCCGAAAATCCGTGCCATTGGTCGATGTGACACGGATCTGCGTTATCCTTGTCGGTGACATGAGCCTCACCGAACAGGTACCGGCGCGTCAGAAGCCCGCCGAGGGAACCGGCCGATTCGACATCGAGCCGACGGAGGAGCAGGCGATGATGATCGAGGCGTTCGGCGACTTCGCCTCCGCCAAGCTTCGCCCCGCCGCATCCGCCGCCGACGCAGCCTGTTCCACTCCTCCCGAGTTGCTCGCCCAGAGCGCCGAGCTGGGGATCACGGCCCTGGGAGTCCCCGAGGAGCTCGGCGGTGCGGTCGATCAGCGATCGGCGGTCACCTCCGCCCTGATCACCGAGGCGCTCGCCGGGGGCGACATGGGCCTCGCCTTCGCGACGCTCGCGCCCGCGGCGGTCAGCACCGCGCTCGGCCTCTGGGGCGACGCCGATCAGCAGGCCACCTACCTACCCTCTTTCATCGGCGAGGACGTGCCCGCCGCCGCACTGGCGATCCAGGAACCGACACCGCTCTTCGACCCGTTCGAGCTCACGACGAAGGCCCGCCGCGACGGCGACGGCTTCATCCTCGACGGCCTCAAGTCGCTGGTTCCCCGGGCCGGCGACGCCGAGATCCTCATCATCGCCGCAGAGCTCGAGGGTTCCGGCCCCGCCCTGTTCATCGTCGAGGCGGACAACGCCGGGCTGCAGACCCGACCCGAGCCGGCGATCGGGCTGCGAGCTGCGGCGACCACACAGCTCGAGCTGACGGGCCTCAAGCTCGGCGCCTCCGCCCTGATCGGCGAGGGCCTCCCCGAGATCTATGCGGAGTGCATCCGGCTGGGGCGGATCGCCTGGTGCGCGATGGCGGTCGGTACGGCGCAGGGTGCGCTCGACTTCCTGATCCCCTACGTCAACGAGCGCAAGGCATTCGGCGAGCCGATCAGCCACCGCCAGGCTGTGGCCTTCAACGTCGCCGATATCGGCATCGAGGTCGAGGGCATGCGGCTGACCACCTACCGTGCGGCGAGCCTCGCCGACCGGGGTCGGGACTTCGCCCGGGCAACCGCGGTCGCCCGCCAGCTCTGTTGCGCCAAGGGAATGAAGATCGGCTCCGACACCGTCGGGCTGCTCGGCGGCCACGGCTACGTCAAGGAGTATCCGGTCGAGCGCTGGTACCGCGACCTGCGGGCCGCCGGCGTGATCGAGGGAGCGCTGCTCGTCTGATGGAGGCCATCTGATGATTGATCTTGAGGTACCGGAGAAGTTCGAGCCGCTCGTCGAGCAGGCCCATATGGTGGCGGTCGAGGTTCTGCGACCGATCTCACGCAAGTACGACCTCGCCGAGCACGAGTACCCGAAGGAAATGGACATGCTCGCTTCGCTGATCGAGCAGGCGAGTTCATCGGGAGACGGCGCCGGCGCGGCCGGCGTCAGCCAGGCCGAGAGCAACGGTGACAACGGCAACCGCAATGGATCCAACCTCGCCTCGGTCCTCTCGATCACGGAAATGTGCTGGGGGGATGTCGGCCTGCTGCTGACGATGCCCAGGCAGGGTCTCGGGAACTCGGCGATCGCGGCGGTCGGCGACGAGGAGCAGAAGGAGCGTTTCAAGGGCAAGTGGGCCGCGATGGCGATCACCGAGCCGGAAGCCGGCTCTGACTCGGCGGCGATCAGGACCACCGCGGTCGCTCGACGGCGACGAGTACGTGCTCAACGGCGAGAAGATCTACGTGACCTCGGGAGAGCGTGCCGACCTCGTCGTGGTCTGGGCGAGCCTCGACCCCAAGCAGGGCCGGGCGGCGATCAAGTCCTTTGTCGTCGAGCGTTCCAACCCTGGCCTGAAGCTCGACCGGCTCGAGCACAAGCTCGGGATCCGGGCATCCGACACCGCGGCGTTCCTCCTCGAGGACTGCCGGGTTCCGGCGCGAGATCTGCTCGGCAGCCCCGAGATCGACATGGAGAAGAGCTTCGGCGGGGCGATGCGGACCTTCGACAACACCCGCCCGCTGGTCGCCGCGATGGCCTGCGGCGTCGGCCGCGCCTGCCTCGAGCGAACCACCGAGCTTCTGGCTGAGGCCGGGGTGCAGGTCGACTACGACCGTCCCGCCCTCAACCAGAGCGCCGCCGCGGCTGAGCTGCTCGAGCTCGAGGCCGACCTCGAGGCGGCCCGGCTGCTGATGATGGAAGCGGCTTGGATGGCCGACAACGGCAAGCCGAACTCGCTGCATGCGTCCTATGCGAAGGCGAAGGCGGGACGCACTTCGGTCGATGTCGCCCTCCGGTGCGTGGCGCTGTGTGGCACGCTCGGCCTGACCGAGGACGAGCTGCTCGAGAAGTGGGCCCGCGATTCGAAGATCCTCGACATCTTCGAGGGCACCCAGCAGATCCAGCTCCTGATCATCGCCCGCCAGCTCCTCGGTCTGAGCTCGGCGGAACTCAAGTAGCTGGATCGCTGGACGCGCTGACGAGTTTTCCGTTAGCGTCCTAACGAGTTGCTAACACTTGCCGGGGCTCAGGGCGCCTCGGGCGAGCGACCAGCGGAGGACGGGCGTGAGTGAATCCAGATGTGAGGCCGCGAAAGCGGCATTGCCGCCGGCAGGGACGGCTCGGCAGCCCCACATGGCCGCAAGATCCGTTGCAGATCTGTGAGCGAGCGCTTGCAAAGGGACTACAGCCAACTAACCTGCCGCGTCCCGAGTGGGGTTTCGACTCCCTCGGCTGAACGTATGCGACCGAACCTCTTCGACACAAGGGCAGGAACTCCTTCCGCCCACCTCGTGACCGCAGCGGCGCTGCTCCTCGCCGCGGTCTGCGCCCTTGCCGTCTTCCTCCACGCCTCGCCCGCCGAGGCGACGATCGCCGACAAGCAGGCGGCTCTCGCCGACGTCCGCGATCAGCAGGATTCGATCTCCGCCGAGCTCGCCGGCAGCAACGAGGAGATCAACGCCTTGATCGGCCAGGTCTCCGAGGCGCGGCAGGCCGAGGAGGCCGCTGCGGCCGAGCTCGCCGCCAAGCAGAGGGAACTCGACTCCGCTACCGATGAGCTGAAGCAGGGCCGCGAGCACCTCCAGCAGGTTCGAGATCAGCTTCGCCGTGCGGTCAAGGAACTCTCCAAGATCCTCGTCGGCGTCTACAAGTCCGACGACCCGGACATGATCAAGCTGCTCGTCGAGTCCTCGGGCTGGGAGGACGAATCGGTCGACGCGACCTACCTCGAGCGGGTCCACCAATACCAGGAGGACACGGTCACGCGGGTCAAGGACCTGCGCGCTCAGGTTGAGGACACCGTTGCCCAGCTCGCTGACACCAAGGAACGGATCGCCGCCGCCCGCGACGACCTCGCGACCCGCCAACAGGAGCTCGCCGGTCAGCGCGCGGCCCTCGAGGCCCAGGAGCAGCAGCTCTACCAGGCCCGGGCCGAGCGTCGCGCGACCCTGCAGCAGCTGACTGATCGCGCCGCCGGCCTCGAGAACGGCATCGCCGATGCACAGGCAAGCCAGGCCGCCGCATCGGCTCCCGATCCCGCCGAAGTTGCGGCCCCGGCACCCTCGGTACCCGCGCCCAACGGCAGCACGGCCGTCCTCAACCCCGACGGCAGCGCGACCGCTCCGGCCGACGCTCCCCAGCAGGTCAAGGACGTGATCGCCGCCGCCAACGCGATCCGCGACATGCCGTATCTCTGGGGCGGCGGCCATGGCTCCTTCGAGTCCTCCGGCTACGACTGCTCGGGCGCCATCAGCTACGCCCTCCACGGCGGTGGTCTGCTCGACACCCCGCTCGATTCCACCGGCTTCATGAGCTGGGGCGAGGCGGGCGCCGGCAACTGGATCACCGTCTACGCCAACTCCGGTCACGCCTATGCCGTGATCGCCGGTCTCCGCTGGGACACCTCCGACAGCGGCGGCGACGGCCCGAGCTGGGCCGACTACAGCTCCTCCTGGGAGCAGTCGCAGAGCTTCACCGCCACTCATCCCGCCGGCTTCTAGCCCGGCGGCGCGGGAGAGGCCATCCCGGCCTCCTCGTCGGCTCACGTGCAACTGCACGCTTCGCCTCCTGCGTCGGCCGGCCTGACCACTACCGCACTCGCCAGATACGCTCAGGTCCATCAGCGAGCTGATCCACACCTGTTACCGGGTGCTCGACCCGGACGCCTCGGTCGCCTTCTACGAGAAGCTCGGCTTCGAGGTCATGCACCGGATGCCGATCGGCGACGACGCGACCAACGTCTTCATGGGGCTCCCGGGTGATGGCGCCAGGCTCGAGCTCACTCATAACCACGATGTGACCGAGCCCTACGAGATCGGAAGCGGCTACGGCCACATCGCGATCACCGTTGATGACATGGACGCCACCCTCGCCGGCCTGGCGGACGTCGGGATCGAGCCCGAGAGGCCCCCGTACACGGTGCGGGAGGGCGGCTCCCGGCTTTGCTTCGTCCGCGACCCCGATGGCTACCGTATTGAGCTGATTGAGATCAACTCGGCCGATGAACGGGCAACCTCCGGAGACTGAGTCCGTTGACCGAGTCGGGAGCCCTGAAAGCTTCGTTCACCCGGCTACATGTGTGACCAGTTGGCACTGGCCGGCCAGCCAGTTTGAGTAGATTCACCACAATGGCCGCCGAGTACAACCTTCCGCGGGGACCGTCGGCTCCGAGCGCGTTTCAAACCCTGGGCTGGCAGACCCGCCCGATCCCCTACCTGGAGCAATGCCGGGCCCGGTTCGGAACGACCTTCACGCTCGATCTCCTCGGCATCGACCCATTCGTGATGATGTCCGACCCAAACGACATAAAGGCGATCTTCACAGCCCCGCCTGAGGTTCTGCACCCGGGAGAGGGCAGTGCGATCCTGCTCCCAGTCGTCGGCCCGAACTCGATCCTGCTGCTCGACGAGACCCGTCACATGACGCAGCGGAAGCTGATGCTGCCGGCGTTCCACGGCGAGCGGATGGATGCCCTTCGCGAGGTCGTCACCGCCGTCGCCGAGAGCGAGGTCGAGACCTGGGCCACCGGGCGGCCGGTTCCCCTTCACCCCTACATGCAGGCCTTGACCCTCGAGGTGATCCTGCGGGCGGTCTTCGGCCTCGAACGCGGTGAGCGGCTCGACCGCCTCCGAAGCCTGCTCGCCGAGATGCTTCAGTTCGCGATGAGTCCCGTGAGCCTGATCCCTCCGGAGCAGCGCCTCGGCGTGTTGCACCCGGCTACCCGGCGATTTGCGAGGGTGCGCGAGGAGACCAACGAGCAGATCCAGGCTCTGATCGACGATCGCCGTCAGGGCGACGACGGCGAGGATGTGCTTTCGATGCTGCTTACGGCCAGGCACGAGGACGGTTCCCCGATGTCGGATGCCGAGCTTCGGGACGAGCTGATGACGCTCCTGGTCGCCGGGCACGAAACGACCGCCACCGAGCTCTCCTGGGCGTTCGAGCGACTCGTCCGCTCCCCCGACGTTCTGGCCACTCTCGTCGACGAGATCGATTCCGGCCGCGACGAGTACGTGACCGCCACCATCCGCGAGACCCTGCGCCGTCGCCCGGTCCTCTCGATCTCCGGGCCGCGTCGGGTCAAGGGAGAGATCGAGGTCGGAGGCAGGACCTACGGCCCAGGTTGTCACCTGGTTCCGAACGCCTACCTCGTCCATCACGACGCCGACATCTACCCCGAGCCCTACGCCTTCCGCCCCGAGCGCTTCCTCGAAAGCGATCCCGGGACGTACACCTGGATCCCCTTCGGCGGCGGGCGCCGCCGGTGCCTGGGGGCCAGCTTCGCGATGCTCGAGATGGGGATCGTCCTCTCGGTCGTCCTCTCGCGGATGGAGATCCGGGCAGCCGGCGACGGCGTTCTGGAGGGCCACCGGCGCCGGATGATCACCGTGGTCCCAGGCGAGGGCGCCCGGGCGGTACTGAAGGAGCGTAAGCGGTCGCGGCGAACGCCGAGCCTGCGCCGGGCGAGCCGGCGACCGCGTAGGTCGGGGGGCCGGCGAGGGGCCTGGAGGTCGGGTACGGCCTGCCGAGGGATTTCTTCAATCGGTCGTGTGATCGTGTCCCCTCAGGGGTACCAATGACACGACCGATGGCCACGCGGCGCGGGGACCTGCGGCTGGCGCTTCGGCTGGGAACGTCTAAGTGGCGCCCTGATCTAGCCGCTCAACAGTTCGCCCAGCGAGCCCATGGCGGCGATCAGCTTGATCCGCTCGGCGGTACCGATCTCGCTGCTGCCGCCCGCCTCGGTGGCCGCGATCCGGGCCACGTTGACCAGCGTGCGTTCGCGGCCGTCCCAGTCGGCCCAGGGCTCGAACTCGGTTGAGCGGATCAGGCGCTCGGAGAGCTCGGATGGGTCGACATCTGGGCCGGCCTCGAGGACGCATTCGCGCAGCCAGACCCAGTAGTCGCGCAGGGCGGTGACCTCCTCGGTTCCACCGACCGGACCATGCCCGCCGATCACCGCGACGGCCCCCAATCGGAGGATCAGCTCGAGCGCGGCGATCCAGTTGGCGACCGGTCCGGCCCACATGATCGGCATGACCCTGCTGAAGAGGATGTCCCCGGCGAAGACGATCCGCGCGTCTGGCAGCCAGGCGATCGCATCGCCGACCGTGTGGGCCGGCCCGACGTAGGTGAGCTCGACCTTGCGTCCGCCGACCTCCAGCTCCTCCTCGTCCCGGAACGACCGCCCCGGCACACGAGGCTCGATGCCCTTGAACTCGTAGGCGCCGAGCATTTCGTTGAAGGCCGCGAGGCCCCTCATCCGGTCGGCTCCGGGGAGCATCGGCACCTTCCCGAGCACGCCCGCAGCCGCCCCGACCGGAGCCATGCGGGTCAGGATCGACGGGGGCTCTGCCCGCATCTGCCCAACCGCACGCTCGGAGGCGATGATCGCGGCCGTCGGATCCAGCAGTCCGTTCCCGTACCAGTGGTCGCCGTCGCCGTGAGTGTTGAAGAGCCGGCGGATCGGAGCGCCGGCCGCCGCCGCGACGGGCTCCATCGCCTCGAGCATCGCCGCCGTGAGCCGTTCGTCCCAGAGCGTGTCGATGAGCAGCGACTCGTCGTCGCCGACGACCAATCCGGCATTCGATTCGCCGAGTCCGCCGTTCGGCTGCAGCCACGCCCAGGTTCGCTCACCCACCTGGACCAGTCCGCCCTCGAAGGCGACCGGGTTCCCGAGCGGAGTTGTCTCTCCAGTGGTGGTTCCCATCTGTGGAGGCCGTGCGATCTGACCGACCCGCGGTCAAGCTATCAGCGCCTGTAGGTTCCACGCGTTGGATGGCTGCACCTGTCGACATGGAATGGCGTGAACGGTGGGCGACCACGATCGCCTCCCGTCTGCTGCCCGAGGTCGAGCGATTGGTGGCGGTCTCCTCGCCCTCCGGCGATGCGAAGGCCGCCGAGGAGATCGTTGCCCTCACGACCACGATGCTCCCTTCGCAGGCGGAGATCGAGCGGCTCCCCTGCTCCTCCTCCGCGCACGCACCGGATCTGCTGGCGAGAGTGAGCGGTACCGGGAGCGCCAGGCTCCTCCTCGTCGGCCACCTCGACACGGTGGTCGCTCACGGCAGCCATCGGCCGACCGAACGCGAGGGGGACAAGCTGGTCGGCTCGGGGACCATCGACATGAAGGGCGGGGTCGCCCTTTCACTGGGACTGATGAAGGCGCTTGCCGAGGTGCCGGATTGCTTCGACGAGGTCGCGCTGCTTCTCGTCAACGACGAGGAGTTCCGGACCGAGCCCTTCGCTCACGGTCCTCGGTTCGCTGATTTCCACGCCAGTCTCTGCTTCGAGGGCGGCGAACGCACGGCGATCGGCGAGGAGGCCGTGGTCGTGCGCCGCAAGGCTGCCGCCGCGATCAGGATCGATGCGTCCGGCGCCGCCGCTCACGCCGGAGCCAACCCGGATGCCGGCCGCAGCGCTCTGCTCGCGCTCGCCGGCCTCGCCAACTCGCTCGCCGAACATCATGCTCCGGACGGTGATGAGGCACTCACCGTCGTGCCGACCATGATGCGGGCCGGCGAGGGGATCAACGTCGTTCCCGGCTCCGGTGAGCTGTTGGTCGACATGCGCGCCGACGACGAGGCCAGCTTCGACCGGGTCATCGAGCTGGTTCCCGACGAGATCGACGGCGTCGGGCTCCGGGTCGAGCAGCTCCGGCTCTGGCCCGGGATGGACATGGGAGAGGCCGCCGCCGCACCGTTGGCCCGGGCATCGGAGCTGCTCGGCCGCCCGATCATGGGCGCCTCCCGCGGCGGTGCGAGCGACGCCAGCAACCTGGCGCCGCACCTCCCCCTGGCGATCGATGGGCTGGGCCCACTCGGCGCCTTCGCCCACTCGCCCGACGAGCATCTCCTGGTCGACTCGTTGCGTGATCGCTCCGAGGTGGCCCTGGCGCTGGCGGCGGCTCTTCTCGACAACTGATTAGTGGCATGATTGACCGGCAGCTTTCAACGATGAGAAGGAGCGGTCATGGCGCGTAAGCAGGTCAAGTCGGTAGCGGGCAAGGTCGTAGCGATCACGGGCGGTGCCCGCGGAATCGGCAAGTGCACCGCGCAGGCGCTGATCCGGCGCGGAGCCAGGGTTGCGATCGGCGATCTCGACCTCGCGCTAGCTGAGCAGACTGCCGCCGAGCTGGGCGGCAACGCCGTCGCCTTCGAGCTCGACGTGACCGATCGCGAGTCGTTCGCCGCCTACCTCGACGCCGCCGAGAAGGAGCTCGGTCCGATTGATGTCGTCATCAACAACGCCGGGATCATGCCCGTCGGGCCGTTCGTCGAGGAGACCGACGAGACCGCTCAGAAGATGATCGACATCAACCTCCACGGCGTCATCTACGGGACCAAGCTCGCGCTCGAGCGGATGATCCCGAGGGGCAGCGGCCACATCGTCAACATCGCCAGCCAGGCCGGTAAGGCCGGGCTTCCCGGGGGCGCCACCTACTGCGCGACCAAGCATGCGGTCGTCGGTCTCAGCGAGGCGGTCCGACTCGAGAACATCGACACCGGCATCGAGGTCTCCTGCGTGATGCCGGCGGTCGTCAACACGGAGCTCGGCAGCGGTCTCACCGATACGCGCGGGGTCAAGAAGCTGGAGCCCGAGGAGGTCGCCGAGGCGATCATCGAGGCGATCGAGACCAACCGCTTCGACGTCTGGGTGCCGAAGTCCTCGGCTCAGATCGGAGTGATTCTCAACCTGGTCCCGCGCAAGGGCCGTGAGGCGATCGCTCGCTTCATGAAGGCCGACAAGGTGCTCGCGGAGGTCGACCATGCCGAGCGGGCCGCCTACGTCGAGCGCACCTCGAGCGGCACCTCGGCGACCGAACAGCACGAGCAGCCGGCGGCGAAGGGCTGAACCCCCGGCGGGCTCGCCCAGCGGGCGAGCCGAGAGTGTTGTGATTCCGACAGTCCCCCGCCTGCCGTTCATCGGCGACCCGCTGCTGCGCCGGGTTCGGGTGCCGAAGGACCTCGATGCGATCACCTTCATCGGGGAGGAGGCGTCGCCGGAGGCCGGCGGCGTCGGAGCTGAGAACGTCGAGGCGATCTGGGGCGCGGTCAGGTCCTGGTTCAGGAGCGGCGTCCACCCGGCGATTCAGGTTTGCGTCCGCCGCAACGGCGAGGTGATCCTCGACCGCGCGATCGGCCACGCCAGCGGCACCGGACCCCGGGATCCCGACGATGCCGAGAAGGTGCCGGCCACCACCGATACACCGTTCTGCATCTACTCGACCTCGAAGGCGGTGACCGCGTTCGTCGTCCACAAGCTCAGTGAGAGGGGGGTGCTCTCGATCGACGATCCGGTCGCCGACTACATCCCCGGATACGAGATCAACCGCAAGGGCAAGATCACGATCGGGCACGTCCTCGCCCATCGCGCCGGGGTCCCGAACCTCCCACCGGAGGCGCTCGATCTGGCCTACATCGACGACCGTGAGCACCTCCGCAAGGTTCTCTGCGCCGCCGAGCCGATTCACGGGGCGGGCAGAGCACAGGCCTACCATGCCGTCGCCGGCGGGTTCATCCTCCGTGAGGTCGTGTTCGGCGCCACCGGTAGGGACATCCGCCAGGTGCTCGCCGAGGAGTTCCTGGACCCGCTCGGATTCCGCTGGATGAACTACGGGGTGGCGGCCGACGACGTCGATCAGGTCGCCGTCAACTACATCACCGGCCCGCGCACCCTGCCGCCGTTGTCGAACCTGCTCACGCGCGCCCTCGGACACCCGCTGGATCAGCTCGTCGATCTGACCAACGACCCTAGATTTCTCGCCGGAATCGTGCCGGCCGCGAACACCGTTACGAACGCGAACGAACTCTCCCGCTTCTTCGAGGTGATGCGTCGCGGCGGCGAGCTCGACGGCATCCGGGTGATCGAGACGGACACGGTTCGCGAAGCGCTGGTTGAACGCTCCCACCTCGAGCTGGACTTCTCACTCGCCTTCCCGACCCGCTTCTCTCAGGGGATGATGCTCGGCTCCCAGTACATCAGCCTCTACGGCCGCGACACCCAGCACGCCTTCGGGCACCTCGGCTTCACGAACATGCTCGCCTGGGCCGATCCCGAGCGAGCGATCTCGGTCGCCGTGCTCAACAACGGCAAGCCGGTCCTCTACCCCGAGCTCCACCGCTTGCTCGGAACCATGGGAAAGATCACGAGCGAGATGCCGAAGGTCCCGGAGTCGGAGTGGTTCATCCCACCAATCACCTGACGCCCTTGCCGAGCGGCAACACCGCGCCGCCCGAGCAGAAGCGGACGCGCAGCGGAGCATCTGCTCGGGGTCATCCCACGGCAACGAGGGAAGAACCTGACTCCCACCACGCCGTTCACCGGCCTGCCGAGCGACGTTTCAGGTTCAGTGGTCGATTACCACTGACATCCAACGAAAATCTGCCAACGAACTCAACACTGCGCCGCCCGAGCAGAGCGGACGCGCAGCGGAGCCCCGCCCCACCAACAACCCGACGCCCTTGCCGAGCGGCAACACCGCGCCGCCCGACGGAAGCGGACGCGCAGCGGAGCATTCCGTCGGAGTCATCTAAGCCCGCATCTCGTACTGGCCCGCCAGGGCGCGGGTCTTCGACCAGACCGAGTCGAAGCGCTCGCCGTCGGTGACCGGACGGGTGATCGCGGCGCGGGCCCAAGTGGCCTGGGCCTCGGTGGCGGAGGTCTTGCCGTGAAGCTGGACCGCGTAGGAGGAGAAGTCGCGGATCAGGACGTCGAAGATCTGATCGAGGGTGTCGATCGGCAGGCCGATGAAGGCGGCCTGCTCGCAGATCAGCTGGCCGTAGGGGATCAGCGTGAACAGCTCGCCGAGGGTCAGCAGGTAGTCGAGGTCCTTCTGCTGCTCCTCTCCGGGGGCCGCCTCGACCAGCAGCGACTTGAACGACTCGGCGAGTTCGACGAACCGGGCTACGTTGGGCACGCCGGCGAACGGCTCGAAGGCGGCCCGCCAGTCGCTGAAGCGGATCTTGCTGAGCCCGCGCGCCGGCCCCTGACGGAAGAGGAACTCGTCGTCGCCGGGGGCGAGCGTCCGCTCCGGCGGCGCGAGCTCGGGGTCGGGGTTGAACAGATAGGCGCCCATGAACTTGAGCACCAGCGCCATGTTCACGTGGACCGTGCCCTCGAGCTTCGGCAGCCCGCGGATGTCCTTGGCGGCCATCTCGAAGAACATGTCGCGCTCGAAGCCCTTGGCCGCCATCACGTCCCAGAGTTCGTCGATCACCCGCTCGCCCTCGGTGGTCACCTTCATCTTCGTCAGCGGGTCGAAGAGCAGGTAACGGCGGTCCTCGGGGGAGGCCGTGCGCATGTAGTCGATCGCGCGGTTGGCGAACAGCTTCATCGCGATCAGCCGTGCGTAGGAGTCCGTGAAAGCCTGGCGGACGTGTGGGAAGTCGGTCACCCGGAGCCCGTAGAGGATGCGCGAGTCGGCGTGGGTGATCGCCTCGTGAAGGGCGTGCTCGCAGATGCCGATCGACGCGAAGCCGAGGTTGAACTTGCCGATGTTGACCGTGTTGAGCGCCGCGTCGAATGCGCCCGGGCCGGTGTGGAGGACGTCCTCGGGCGTCACCGGGTAGTCGCGCAGCTCGAACTGGCTGACGTAGTTCTGGGAGTTGACGACGTTGCGGATCAGCTCATAGTTCGGGTGCCTGGAGTCGGCGGCGAAGAAGGCGTAGCCGTGCGGTCCCTCGATCCCCTCGATGCGGCCGAAGACCGAGACCATCGCCGCCTCGTTGCCGTTGCCGATGTAGTACTTGCCGCCCGAGGCCGAATACCCGCCGCCGCCCTCGTTGGGGGTGAGGACCATGTCGGTCGAGTAGATGTCGGCGCCGTGGGCGCGCTCGGAGAGCCCGAAGGCGAAGATCTCGCCCTCCTTCAGCAGCCGCGCCGCGCGCTCCCGCGCCGCCTCGTTCTCGGACTGGAAGATCGGGCCGAGCCCGAGGATCGTGACCTGCCACGTGTACCAGTAGGCCAGCCCGTAGAAGGCCGAGACCTCACTGAGAGCGCAGATCCTCTGCGTGTCCCAGCGGCGCTCCGGATCGCCGCCGCCGTCGCGGGCGGGGGTCAGGAA
Source organism: uncultured Solirubrobacterales bacterium (assembly GCA_963823275.1). GTDB lineage: Bacteria > Actinomycetota > Thermoleophilia > Solirubrobacterales > 70-9 > RHKX01. Next base: position 220,664 of record CAWGKW010000001.1, read on the forward strand.
CCGGGAGAAGATCCCCTCCCGGGCCTGGAAGGAGAGGTAGTCGGAGTACCAGCGGTGCTCGCGGTCGGCGTCCTTGAGGGCGACCTTACCCCGCTCCTCGAACCACTCGATCGTGGCCTCGATCGCCTCACGGTCTGGGGCGGCGAGATGCTCGAAGCCGGGGGCGTTCGGATCGAGGATCAGTCCGTCACCCGGTCGGCTGACGGCGGCGGGTCTCGGTGTGGTGGTCTCTGTTGTGGACATGACGAGAAGCCTATTCGGCCTTCTCCTCGGCCTTCTCCTCCGCCTTCTCCTCGGCTCTCCTCTTCTCCGCCGCCCTTTGCTTCTTGAGCATCTTCGCGGCGACGTCGGGGACCTTCGCGTAGAGGTCCTCCGGCGGCCGGGCGTACCCATCGTCGCCCTGAACCTTCGGCAGCTTCACCTGCTCGTAATCAAGCGACTCGAAGGGAACGGTCGTCAGCAGATGGGAGATGCAGTTGATCCGCGCGTTTCGTTTGATGTCGGACTCGATCACGTGCCAGCGTGCTTCGGGGATGTCAGTGTGCTTGAACATCTCGTCCTTGGCTCGCGAGTAGTCGACCCAGTGGCTGCGTGAGTAGAGGTCGGTGGGGGACAGCTTCCATTGCTTCAGGGGGTCGCCGATCCGAGCCTCGAACCGCCGCGCCTGTTCATGGTCTGAAACCGAGAACCAGTACTTGATCAGGATGATCCCGTCGTCGACCAGCATCCGCTCGAAGGTCGGGCACTGGCGCAGGAACCGCTGGTGCTCGTCCTCGGTGCAGAAGCCGAGTACCTTCTCGACCCCGCCGCGGTTGTACCAGGAGCGGTCGAAGATCACGACCTCTCCACCGGCCGGCAGATGGGCGATGTAGCGCTGGAAGTACCACTCGGTCTTCTCGCGATCGGATGGAGCGGGGAGTGCGACGGTCCTCACCGAGCGCGGTGAGACCCTCTCGACGATCCGCTTGATCACCCCGCCCTTGCCCGCGGCGTCTCTGCCCTCGAAGACGATCGCCACCCGCTTGTTCTCCCGCCGCACCCAGTCGACCATCTGGATGAGCTGCACCTGGAGGTCGTGGAGCTCACGCTCGTACAGGTCCCGTGGCAGCTTCCTTCTCTTCTTGTTCATTCCCAGCCCTTCGATTCGCTCAGATCTCAAAAGTTACGCCGCTCGGGCCGAGGTTGGCGATCTGCGTCGGCCCGATGGTCGACCGCTCCCCCCAGGCCTCGTGAATATGGCCGCACACTGCCAGCGGCGGCTGGCGGTCCTCGATCGCGGCCAGAATCGCGGTGCTGCCGTAGTGACCCCCGTCGGATGCGCGGTCGCAATGGCCGCTCGGCGGCGAGTGGACGACGAGGATTGCGCCCTGCGGGCAGCCTGCCAGGCGCTCCGAGGCCTGCTCCTCGGACAGGTCGAAGCTCCACTCCCAGGGAGTCGTCGGAATCCCGCCCCCGAGGCCGAAGAAGGTCACGCCGTCGATCTCAGCCGACTCCCCATGCAGCACGGTGGCCGCGTTCCAGTCGGCACAGGCCTCGCGAAGGGCCTCCTCGGTTTCATTGTTGCCCGGCACGAGGATCGCCGGCGCGTCGATCGCGGCCAGGGCGTCGATCGTCTCCTCGAGTCCTTCGTGAACCGAGGCGAAATCTCCGGCTCCGATCACGAGGTCGCAGTCCCGGCTGCGCTCGACCAGCGAGGCGGCCCCGCCGAGATCGCGATGCAGGTCGCTGAAGGCGAGCATCCTCACGACGGCGAATCGTCTCCGGTCTCGATCTCGAGCTCCCGGACGCGGAGGCGGCCGACGTCGAGCTCCTCGATCTCGAGCCGCCCAATCGTGGCCCTTCCGACGGCGAGCCTCCCGATCGCGAGCGCCCCGATCGCGGTCGCACCGATCGCCACGGCCGCGACGGCGACGGGTGCCGAAACCGTCGGACCCAGCACGGCCGGACCCCTCGCGACGCCCGCCCGTGCCTCGAAGCCCATCCTCTTAACGCCCGGTAGTCGATCTCGAAGTCCCATTGAATGCTCTGATGAAGCCATCGTTGCCCCTTGTCGGTGTTCAGGAGGATCCTCGCACGTCGGACCCACTAACCTCGGGCGGGTGAGCGAGCCCAGCGGGACGGACCCGACCACAGTCGAAGATCCCAAGCCTGCGCACGCGATCGTCTCCTGCAAGGACCTCAGCCGTCGCTTCGGCGAGGGCGAGGCGGCCGTCGACGCCCTGCGTGGCGTCAGCCTGGAGTTTCCGGCCGGGGAATTGACCGCGATCGTCGGGCCGTCGGGCTCCGGCAAGTCGACTCTGATGCACCTGCTCGCCGGGCTCGACAAGCCCACCGGCGGGGCGGCGTGGATCGACGGTGTCGAGGTGACCTCGCTCGACGACAAGGGCCTGACGAAGCTGCGAAGGGAGAAGCTCGGATTCATCTTCCAGTTCTTCAACCTGGTCCCGGTGCTCAACGCCGCCGAGAACGTCGAGTTGCCTATGCGGATCGCCGGCCATGACGCCGACCCGGCCTGGCGCGACCAGCTGCTGGAGACCGTCGGCCTCTCCGGCCGCGCCTCCCACCGTCCCGCCGAGCTCTCCGGTGGAGAGCAGCAGCGGGTGGCCATCGCCCGGGCTCTGATCTCACATCCGGCGGTGGTCTTCGCTGACGAGCCCACCGGCAACCTGGATTCGACGTCCGGCGGCGGGGTGCTCGACCTGTTGCGCAGGTCGGTCGACGATCTCGGTCAGACCGTCGTCATCGTCACGCACGACCCCAAGGTGGCCGCCTACGCCGACCGCGTCATCGTCCTCGCCGATGGACAGGTCGCGGCCGACCGGAAGGTGAAGGGCGAAGACGACGTCATCGACCTGATGCGGGACCTCTAGATGGGAAGGGCCACCTAGATGCTCAGCCTCGCGCTTCGCGGGCTGGCGTCACGCAAGCTGCGGGCGGCCCTGACGACCTTCGCGATCCTGCTCGGGGTGGCGATGGTCGCCGGTACATTCATGCTGAAGGGGTCGGTCGACAAGGCATTCGACGACATCTTCGCCGAGGCCAACGCCGGGATCGACGTCACGATCCAGCCGAAGTCCGCTTTCGACAGCGGCTTCGACCTTCCCGAGTCCGGTGCCGCGTTGCCCGAGTCGCTGGTTGAGAAGGTTGCCGGGATCGACGGCGTCGAGAAGGCGACGGGCGGAATCTCCGACCCGGCCGCGATCGCGATCCTGGACGAGAACGGCGACCGGATCGGCCCCGCAGGTGGCGGCCCACCCCAGATCGCGGGGAGCGTTCAGCCCGAGCCGTTCAACCCCTTCACCTGGATCGAAGGCTCGCCGCCGGCCACCTCCGACGAGGTCGGGATCGACTCGATCACCGCCGAAGAGGAGGGCTACGAGGTTGGCCAGCCGATCAGGATCAGCGGCCTCCGCGGGGCCAAGGAGTACACGCTCTCGGGGGTCGGCCAGTTCGGCTCCGGTGTACCTCTCGGCGGAGCGAGCTTCGCGCTGTTCACCCTGCCGGAGGCCCAGGCGATCACCGGCAAGGAGGGGGAGCTGGACGAGATCCTCGTCGAGGCCTCCGACGGCGTCACCCCCGATGAGCTCTCGAGCCGGATCAACGCGATCCTGCCCGAGACCGCCGAGGCCCAGACCGGCTCCGAAGAAGCCGCTCAGCAGTCCGCCGACATCAAGGACGGCTTCGGCTTCCTGACCACCTTCCTCCTCGTCTTCGCGGGGATCTCGGTCTTCGTCGGCGCTTTCCTGATCTTCAACACGTTCTCGATCACGGTCGCCCAGCGAACCCGCGAGTTCGGGATGCTGCGGACCCTCGGGGCGTCCTCGCGCCAGGTGCTCACGACCGTGTTCGCCGAGGCTCTCGTCCTCGGCGTCTTCGCCTCGATCCTCGGCATCTTCGCCGGGCTCGGATTCGTCGCCCTGGTCACAAGCGCGTTCAAGGCGATGGGATTCGAGCTGCCCCAGTCGGGGATCGTCATCACGCCGGCCTCGGTGATCGTGCCGATGATCGTCGGGGTCGTCGCCACGCTTGGATCCTCGATCGTGCCGGCGCTCCGGGCGACCAGGGTCACCCCGCTGGAGGCGCTCCGTGACGGAGGTCAGGGAAGCGAGACCACGAGCGGCCGCCGGGTCTGGATCGCGCGCGCTCTCGTGCTTGCCGGGATCGCCGCCCTCGCCGGTGGACTCTTCGGGACCTCGTCGTTCGGATCGGCGCTGCTGCTGCTCGGCGTCGGGCTGATTCTGCTCTTCGTCGGAATCGCGATGCTCGCCGGGACCCTGATCGCGCCCCTGGCATCCCTCGTCGGCAGGCCGATCGAGCGGCTCCGCGGGGTGACCGGTCGTCTCGCGCGGGAGAACACGCTCCGCAACCCGAGCCGGACCGCCACGACATCCGCCGCGTTGATGATCGGAGTTGCACTGGTCGTCTTCGCCGCCGTATTCGCCTCCTCGGCGACCAAGTCGGTCGGCGACGCGCTCGATGAGACGTTCGCGGGTGATCTGACGATCTCCAACACCGACGGCTTCTCGCCGATCTCCCCCGATATCGCTCGCCAGGTCGAGGGAATCGAGGGCGTCGAGACGGTCTCGCCAATCGCGGGGGCGCCGGCCGAGGCACAGCTCTCGACTCCGACGAAGGCGCTCGTGACCGGCCTTGATCCCGCCACGCTGACGAAGGTCGCCAAGCTCGACTGGGTCGACGGCTCCGACGAGACCCTGACGGGGCTGGCCCCGGACGAAGCGATCGTGGAATCCCAGTGGGCTGAGGACAACGGCGTCGCCGTCGGGGACGAGCTGACGCTCAAGACCACGACCGGCGACGAGGTGGCCGTACGGATCGAGGGCAGCGTTCGTGACCGCGTTCAGCTGCTGGTCTCGACCGTCGCCCTCCCGATTACCACGCTGCGGGACCGCTTCGATGCCCGCCAGGACTTCGCCGATCTGATCGGCTTCACGCCCGGTGCCGATGCCGACGCGACCCGCGATCAGATCGACAAGCTGCTCGAGGATCGTTTTCCGCAGGCGCAGGCGCAGGATCAGCAGGAACTCAAACAGCAGCAGGAGGATGGGATCAATCAGCTGCTCGCCCTGATCTACGTGCTGTTGGCGCTCTCGGTGATCGTCAGCCTCTTCGGCGTCGTCAACACGCTGGTGCTGACCATCTACGAGCGGACTCGTGAGATTGGGATGCTGCGGGCGATCGGCGCCTCGCGGTCGCAGATCCGCAGGATGGTCCGCTACGAGTCGCTGATCACGGCGATGATCGGCGCGATCATCGGCTCGGCGATCGGGCTCCTGATCGCGATCGCTGCGGTCGAGGCGTTGAAGGACGACGGGCTCGTCCTCGGGATCCCCGTCGTGGGGATCATCATCGTCCTGCTCGCCTCCGGCGTCGCCGGGGTGATCGCGGGAATCTGGCCGGCGCGAAGGGCCTCGAAGATCGAGGTCATGGAGGCGCTTCAGTACGAGTAGCGTTCCCGCCGTGGGAACCGAGATCGAGCGTAAGTTTCTCCTCACCGAGCCACCTGAGTGGCTCGGTGAGTGCCCGTCGCGGCGGATCGAGCAGGGTTACCTGGCGCTCGAGAACGACGTGGAGGTGCGTCTGCGCAGGCTTGGCGACGAGTTCAGGCTGACCGTCAAGAGTGGGCGCGGGCTCTCCAGAAGCGAGACCGAGGTCGAGCTGAGCGGCGAGCAGTTCGAGGGACTCTGGCCGGTGACGGAGGGGCGGCGGATCGTCAAGCGGCGCTACCTTCGTCCCGCCGACGAGGGGACCTTCGAGATCGACGTCTTCGATGGCGGCTTGACCGGCTTTGTGATGGCTGAGATGGAATTCGACTCCGAGGAGGCGAGTGAGGTCTTCGAACCGCCGGCATGGCTCGGCGATGAGGTGACCGGTGACCAGCGGTATGCGAATCGGAGCCTCGCCACCCGCGGGCTGCCGGTCAGGTCGGCTGAGGATCGAGATTGAAGGTCCTCGCCGCCCCGGGCCTGACCCGGTAGTGCTCGTCCACGTAGGCGACGTTGGCGAGCGTCGATCCTCCCCGTTCCCAGAGGCCGTAGGCCTCGTGGATGTGGCCGAAGACGCACAGCCTCGGGGTAACCTCGGCGAGCCGCTCGGCGAGGAAACGGCAGCCGACCTCGACCCCGTCGACCAATCTGTCGCCCGTTCCCCGGGGCGGTCCGTGGGAGATCAGGACGTCGACCCGCGGGATCAGCGCCACCGTCGCAGCCCTCGCCTCGTCGTCGGCGTAGAAGGCCCAGCGGGGGAGGTTGGGGACCCAGGGAGTTCCGTGGAAGCTCAGCCCGCCCGCTGCCGTGCTCTCGTCGAGCAGGTAGGTGCCGCGGCCGCCGGGAGTCCAGCCGTCGCTCTGGCAGACGAAGTCGTGGTTGCCGGCGATCCAGACGATCTCGGGATGGGGGAGGGATTCCAGCCACGGGTAGAAGTCCCCGTCGAGCCAACCGCCCTGGTGGGCGATCGAGTGATCGGCGAGCGGGCAGATGTCTCCGGCGATCACGAGGACGTCTCCCTCGGGTAGATCGGTGGGCAGGTGACCGTGGAGGTCGGCGACCGCGACCACGCGTGTCATGGCTCAGATGAGCTGCGCGGCGGCTCGGAGCGTCGCCTCGAAGTCGGACGTCGGCACCGGGCTGACACCGGGAGAGGTCGCGCCGGCATCGAGGTAGCGGCTGACGGCGTCGCGCACGTCCTCTGCGGAGCCGAAGCCGCCGAGAGAGTCGAGCATCGGCTCGCTCATCGCCGCCTTGCCCGCCTCGATATCGCCGTCGCCGACCCCGGCGTCGAAGCCGGCGATCTCCCCTCCGAATCCCGAGCGCTCGAGCATCGAACGGTAGAAGGGGAGGGAGAGGTAGGTGACGAGATCGGAGCGCATCCGGTTCAGGGTCGCCTCCCGGTCGGCGGTCACGGCGGATGGCACCGCCGGGACGATGTCGAAGCCCTCGAGGGTCTTTCCAGCCCGCTCCCGCCCCTTCGCAACCTCCGGGATGACGACGTCGCGCAGGTACGGGGGATCGCAGAGCCAGAGCAGGACGCCGTCGCCGATCTCACCGGCGAGCTGGAGCATGTTGGGGGAGAGCGCGGCGATGTAGATCGGGAGATCGGGGCGGACGTCGTAGCCCATGAAGCGGAACTGGGTCGGCCACTTGCGATCGCTCCCACCGGAGGGGTCCTCGCCCCTGAACATCGCCCGCATGGCCTCGACGTATTCGCGCATCTCGGTCACCGGCTTGTCGATCGTCTGCCCGTACCAGCCCTCGACCGTGATCCGATGGGAGACGCCGACGCCGAGCACCATCCGGCCCCCGGAGATCTCGTCGATCGTGGCAGCGGTCTGAGCGGTGGAGGCCGGAGTCCGCGAGTAGATCGGCAGCACGCCGGTGCCCAGCCTTATCCGCTCGGTATTGGCGGCGTAGGCGGTCAGGACGGTCAGCGAGTCCCGGCCGGCGATGTGGGTCACGTACGTGGAGTCGTATCCGAGCGACTCGGCCAGCTGCACGCGCTCGATCGCCTGGTCGAGGGAGCGGCCGGCCGAGATGAATGTGCCGATTCCTGCCATTCCGATGTGTATAGCCCATGTTCGAGAGGGGGGTCGGGCGGCAGGGGCACCGCCTCCGCACTCGCTTCGCTCCCGCTGAGTGTCGGCGGCACCCCAACCGCCCGACCCCCTGTCAGCGCGGCCGGTGGCCGAGTTGCAGCTGCTTGGCCAGGGTCAGGGTGGAGGGGGTCAGCTCTGTTGGTTTCAGGGTGTAGGTGGTTGCGAGGGTGGTGCGCAGGGCTGCCATCGTCCGCTCGATCAGGGGGTCGGGATCGTTGGTTGGGAGGGTCTCGTCGGATTCGCCGGTCTCCGCGGCCACGCTTCCGGTTGTCCCGGGTGCCCAGTCGAGCTCCAGCGCCTTGTAGATCGGCTCCAGGACGGTGCGGATCCGTTCGGCGCCGCGAACGACGATCACCGCGCCGACGTGGGCCCCGCCGCCGACGACGCGCTGGCCGACTCCGGCGATCTTGCTGGCGCCGCGGGCGTTGACGCTGAACTCCCCGGGGCAGTACTCACCCGCCACCTCGCCGATCCGCGCATCGACGCCGACCCCGATCAGGGCGTCGGCGATCGTGGCCGCCATCGCCTCGAACCGCCCCCGGGTCCCCGAGTAGGCGCCCGAGTGGCCGGTCGCCCGAGCCGCCAGCGAGAACGAGATCGTCCCCTCGTGGAAGACCGCGGCCCGCCCTCCGGCGAGGCGCACGACCGGCTCATAGCCGGCTTCCCGGGCCAGCTCGACGGCGCGGTGGTAGCCGGGGTGGAGGCGGTCGAGCCGGCCGAAGGCGAGGATCGGCCCCGTCCGGTGCAGGCGGATCGTCGGGGCGAGCTCGCCGCGGACGACCTGGCGCATCAGAGCGGCCGAGATCCCGGTGTCGAGGCAGCCGTCTTCAGGGAAGGGGGTCTCGATCAGGCGGATCGAGGGCTTCGCTTGGGTTCCGGTGCTGCTCAAGATGAAGTGTTAAGGAAGTATGAATTATCCATTGCATTTGTGACGAGGCTCACACATAAAGTCCTCCGAGACCGGGATCGTTTGTGTCGTCAACCGATTCCGGTCGTTGGCGGCCCTACGCCACCAACCTAGTCACCGCCGTCGGACCTCGCACATGGATTGGATTCACCGTGCCCAGACACGAGTTTGAAGCTGCAACGAAGACGTCCGTCGGAAAGCGACGCGGCGCAAGGCTGGCCGCGATCGCGGTCGGCGCCACCCTCGCCCTCGGGGGAGTCGGAACCGCGATCGCGGCCGGAACTCCCGATGCATCCACCGGCCCGGCGGAGCCCACCGTCGACGTTCCCGCCCTCGACCGCGACAGCCAGCTCGAGCGCTCGCTCGGCATCGGCGTCGCCCGCAACGGCTATCGAGAGCTCTTCGCCGAGGCCAGGCGCCTCGGCGTTGCGCCGGATGTGGATCTCTCCGGCACGGCCGCCGGCCGCGCCGCCCTCGAGAACGGCGCCGACGGGATCCGCAAGGAGATCCGCAAGGAGAAGGCCCGCCGGGCCGCCAAGCCGGACTTCGGCACCCCCGAGTCGGTTGGCGTCGCGCAGTCGACCCTGGACGCGATCGCGGCCTGCGAGTCAGGCGGCGACCCGACCGTCGTCGATGCCTCCGGTACCTACCGCGGCAAGTATCAGTTCGACCTCGGCACCTGGGCGTCGGTCGGCGGCAGCGGTGACCCCGCCGCGGCCCCGGAGGCCGAGCAGGACTACCGCGCGGCGCTGCTGATGTCACGTTCCGGCTCGAGCCCCTGGCCCGTCTGCGGCTGAGCGCCCCTCGCCGCGAATCGACCCTGATCGACGGTCTGGTCCAGGCACCGCCTCAAGCGCTGGCGCCCAGCCGCCGATTGGGTGTCGGTGAGCTCCGACGCCTCAACCCCCCCGCCACAGGGCGAGGGGTTCGTCGTCGCGCAGGGCATGCGCGACAGCCGCGCCACCTTCGTGCGGTGGCGGGGGGATCCCAGCGCCGTCCTCGGCCCCTGGTTCGCCGGTGGAATCGGAATTGCGTTCGGCCTGCTTGCCGCAGTCTGGGTCGTCTCGAAGTTCGCACCGGCCGACTCCACACCCTTCTACCTGCCGGGACTGCACAGTTCGGCGACCGCAGAGGAGTTCGCAGGAATACTCGGACTCAACCTGCTCGTCCTGGCGCTCCACGCCACGGCCTGCGTGGCGGGCTTCATCGCCGGCAGCTCGATGCGCCACGTGGCCGAGACGAAGACCGGGTTCTCGCGGGTCGTCCACGAGCGCGCCGGCCCGGTCGCGATTGCCTGGGTGGTTGCCGTGACCGCGTTCTCGCTCGTCACCCAGGCGCTCGGGCTGGGGCTGACCGCCGCGACCCTCTCGATGCAGTTCGGGATCAGCAGCGGCGTTCTGATCCTGACCGTGCTCCCACACGCGCTGCTGGAACTCACCGCGGTCTTCCTGCCGCTCGCCGCCTGGCTGATCGCCTCTCGCAGAGATCAGTGGGAGGAGCTGCTGGCGGCGACCGTCGCGACGGTCGCCATCGCGTTGCCGATGCTGTTGGTCGCGGCGCTGATCGAGCTCACGGTCTGGCCTCGCCTGCTCGAGGCCGTCTCGCCGTTCGCCTGAGCGCAGTGGCAGACTGGCCCCGATGACCGAAGATCGATCAGGGGGAGGCGACGATTCCCCGCCGACGCTGAGCGAACGGCTCGCGGAGGTTCGCTTCAACGTCCCCACCCGCGGCAACCGCAAGCTCGAGCGGTTCGTCGAGCGGGCCGCCGCCGACCCGCAGGTCCGGGCCTGGTGGCACCTCCAGCAGGTGGGATCGGAGCGGCTGGGGATGTCGGATCACTCCTGGGTCCACATTCAGATCGTCGCCAACATCGCCCTGCGCATGCTCAGGCTGGCCTACCGCGCCGGGATCAGCCCCGCGATGGTCACCGATCACGGGATGAGCGACAACGACTCCGAGGTCGTCGTCGCGGCGGGGGCGATGCTCCACGACACCGGGATGTCCATCCATCGGGTCGACCACGAGGCCTTCAGCCTGTTCCTCGCCGAACCGAAGCTGCGCCAGTTGCTCGACGGGATCTACGAGGAGCCCGAGCAGACAGTGGTCGTTTCCGAGGCGCTTCACTGCATCATCGGCCATCGCCGTCGCGGTGAGCCCTACACGCTCGAGGCGGGCGTGGTCAGGGTCGCCGACGCCCTCGACATGGCCCAGGGACGCTCCCGGCTGCCGGTCGAGCGGGGCGACATCGGCATCCATTCGATCTCCGCTGCGGCCATCGACGACGTCAGGATCGAACGCGGGACCGACCGTCCGATCAGAGTCGAGATCAAGATGAACAACTCGGCCGGCATCTTCCAGGTCGACGACCTGCTCGCAACCAAGATCCGCGGCACTCCGCTCGAGGGTCACATCGAGGTGGTCGCCTCGATCGAGGGGGAGACCGAGAAGCGCCTGATGCGCGAGTTTCGTATCTAGACGCCCGCGCCCGCGCCGCCGCGGCCCTCGCCGCCGGCGAACCGCGCGGCTCCCTTGAGGCCGGTGGCGACCGACTCGATGCCCAGCGCCGCCTCGAACCTCAGGCTCTCCTCGAGCGGCAGCGTCGATCCCTCGATCGCGGAGCGCCGGTCGGAGAGCATCGTCGGCTGCGGGAAGCGGGCGAGGCCCTCGCCGATCTCGATCGCACGATCGAGGTGCGCACCCTCGTCGACGACCTCGGTGAGCAGCCCCCAATCGAGCGCCTCATCGGTCTCGATGATCCGTCCCGTGAGGATCAGGTCGAGAGCGCGGCCCAGGCCGACGATGCGAGGCAGTCGCAATGTCCCGCCGTCGATCAACGGCACGCCCCAGCGGCGCTCGGGGTAGCCGAGGTGCGAGCCGCGCGTGGCGATTCGCAGGTCACACCAGAGCGCCAGCTCCAGGCCGCCGGCAAGGCACCAGCCGCTGATCGCTGCGATCGTCGGTTTGGTGGTCGTCAGCCGCGTGAAGCCCATCGGGCCCTCGGGGCGGCCTGCCACCTGCTCGACGATCTCCTCGGGGACGTCGGGCCCGGCCTCCGCCAGGGCCTTCAGATCGGCGCCCGCGCAGAAGGCCTGCTCGCCCGCGCCGGTGAGCACCATCACGCGAGCGTCGTCGTCAGCCTCGAATCGCCTCAGGCCCTCCAACAGCTCACCCGCGGTCACCGCATCGACGGCGTTACGGCGCTCGGGTCTCTCGATGGTCAGGATCGCGGTGCTGCCGCGAACCTCGTAGCTGACCTGCTCCACCCGGCAATCGTATGCCGGTCCGGTCGGCGGGTGTCGTCAGCCCGTCCTCTGGCTCTGCCAGCTCTTCAGCTCCGGCAGCGGGTCGATCGCGGTTCCGTAAGGGTCTTTGCCCTGGCGGATCTCGAAGTGCAGGTGGGCGCCGTCGCAGGAGCCGGTGCAGCCGAGTCGGCCGACCTGCTCGCCGGGCGCCAGCTTCTCTCCGGCCTTGACGGCGGCCGGCTCGAGCATGTGCATGTAGACGAAGGTCCGCTTGCTCTCCGGTTCGTACAGCGCCGCCCAGTTGCCGCGGCCTGAGTCGGAGCCGGTCTCGACCACCTCGGTCGTGGTCGGGGAGATGACGGGCGTGCCCTCCGGGGCGAACATGTCCTGACCCTCATGGGTTCGCATGCCGCCACCGCCGAAGAGGTTGATCTCGGTGCCGTAGTCGACCTTCGCCTGGACCGGGTTGAACGGGCCTGTGGGCTGGGCGTCCAGCCCGGCCCCGAAGCCCGCGATCAGGGCCGCGATACCTGCGGGTGAATATCCCTGGACGGGCTGGCGGCCCCCCGCCGACTCGTCGGCCGAGGGTGCGGCGAGCGCCGTGGCGGGGAGTGCGAGCGCCACTGCGACGACGAGGCGCGCGGCGCCCCCCTGCTTGGAGATTCTGGGTTTCGGAAGGTTCCGCATGGTGAGGGCCCGCGCCTCCAACGGAAGGTCGGAGGGACGGGCTTCGCGTGCAACTACCCGAATCCTTCCAAAGTATTAGCAAAATGTGAGCAAGGTCACACAGGCGTGGGAAGGAACACCCAGGCGGGCGAAGGCGGGATCCGACTGGAGCAGGCGGGGCCGGCTGCTACGGGCGGCTGACGCGCTCGAGCTGCTCGCGCATGCGTTCCCTGCGACCCTCGAGCTTCGCCTGAATCAGGGAGAAGACGATGGGAATCAGCATGAACAGGGCGATCACACCGAAGCAGAAGAACGTGACGCTCTTGTCGGTGGTCCGCCCGCCGAGGCCGACGCCGTCGGCTGCCATTGCGGCCGGGGCGATCACCAGTGCGGCCACCGCAATCGCGGTGAAGGTCGCGGCAATCCGTGAGCGGGTGCGTCGAAGGGCGTGCACGGGTCGGAACGATAGCGCCTGGGTCCACGTGTTGCGGAGTGCGGGCCCTGCCCAGGGATTCGCCCCGTCGGGGGGGGTCGGTCCGGCTGGGGAGGGGAGGACCTGGACTCCAGGTCACCGTTCACCCCCCTACCGAGGGACCGAGATGAACCCGATTGGCAGCGAACGGCGCGTACAGCGCCGCTATCTGCCAATCGTCGGCCTCCGCCGAGCCGGACACCACCTTCCCGCGCCCAACTACCTGTGCCGAGCGGCAACACCCAACGGTCCGACCAGAGCGGACGCGAGCGGAGCATCTGGTCGGGGTTGTCCAAGCGGACGCGAAGCGGAGCATTCCCTCGGGGTTATCCGTCCCACAACGAAAGCGCGCGGCCCAGGGGCAGGAGGAGGCCGCGCGCCGCACGGGGATGCGCTCCCGTGCTGAGGATCAGAATTGCCGTTCGCGGGCTGGAGGCGGTGAAGATCCGGCAACGGGCATGTGAAAATCCTGTGATCGAGGTCGGAAAACGACGAAATGTGGTCCCGGTGGGGGTACGATTGAGTTCGTGGTCGCGCCCCGCTTCGGGTCGGCCCTGAATATGAGCTCCTCAACGGGAACACTCAGAGTCGCGGTCATCGACCGTGACGGTGCCTTTCTCAAGGTGCTCGGCAATCGGCTCGACGCCGCCGGCTGGCAGTACCGCGTTCTCGGCGGCCTGGTGCCGGCGGAGGAGCTGGTCGCGATGAAGATCAACGCGCTGGTCCTCGATATGACCGTTCTGCCGCCCGAGGATGCATGGCCGTTTCTGGAGCGGGTCTGCGGGTTGCTGCCCGGCCTCGGGGTGATCATCTGCACCAACGAGTCGACCGTCGCCCAGCGGGTGCGGGGCCTCCGCCTCGGCGCCGATGATTGGGTCTCCAAGCCGTGCCATCCCGAGGAGGTGATGGCGAGGATCGAGTCGGTCGTCCGCCGCCGCCGCCGCCGCAAGTCCGGCGAGGAGGAACGCGGTCCGCTGGTGGTCGGCGAGCTCGAGATCCGCGCCGACCAGTACCAGGCGTTCGTCTCCGGTCGCAGCGCCGATCTGACCCGCCGCGAGTTCGAACTTCTCCAGGCCCTATCGGATGCGGCCGGCAGCGTGATCGAGCGCGGGGAGATATATCGGCGCGTCTGGGGCTACGAGATGGCCCACGGCGATCGGTCCGTCGACGTCTTCATCCGCAAGCTCAGGATCAAGCTCGAGCACCGCTCACCCGGCTGGTCCTACATCCACACCCACTTCGGGATCGGGTATCGCTTCGACCCCGAGCCGCACGACGCGTCGGCCACAGGCTCGCCCGTCGAACTTGCTGGATCCGACCCCACGAGCGACCAGGCCGAAGCGCCCGCGCTTCAGCCCGCAATCGACGCCTGAAGCGCGGAGCTCACGCCTGCTGCCTCGGCGTTCACATCTTTTTCACACGGCGAGCACAACGCCGTAACAAGATTGCTGCCCCCCCCTGGGACCCTCCTCTCCATATGTCAAACGAACAAGGAGTCAACCTCTAGTGACCTCACGCAAGTTCATTGCCTTGAGCGCGAGCGTCGGAATCCTCGCCGTCGGCGTTACCGCCTGCGGTAGCAGCGACGACACGAGCTCAGATTCTTCAACGCCTTCCGGCCTTTCCGGGTCGCTCAACATCGACGGCTCGAGCACGGTCGGTCCGCTGACCCAGGCTGTAGCCGAGCAGTTCAACGCCGACAACCCCGACGTCGAGATCTCGGTCGGCGAGTCCGGGACCGGTGGCGGCTTCGAGAAGTTCTGCGCCGGCGAGACCGTCATGAACGACGCCTCACGCCCGATCGAGCCCGAGGAGGAGGCCCTCTGTAAGGACGGTGGGGTCAACTACGAGGAGGTCCAGGTCGCCAATGACGCCCTGACCGTCGTCCTCAACCCCGCCAACCCGGTGACCTGTCTGACGGTCGACCAGCTCGCTCAGATTTGGAACCCCGATAACCCCGTCAACAGCTGGTCGGACGTGACCGGCCTGGATGCCAGCTTCGATGCTGACATCGAGCGATTCGGCCCCGGCACGGATTCCGGCACCTTCGACTATTTCACCGGTGCGGTGAACGGCGAAGAGGGAGTCCAGACCAAGGACTACAACAACGTCGGTGAGGACGACAACCAGACGGTGACCGGCGTCGAGGGTTCCGAGGGTGGGATCGGCTACTTCGGCTACTCCTACTTCACGGAGAACTCGAGCGGCCTCAAGGCCGCGGAGATCGACGGTGGGGATGGCTGTGTCGCCCCCTCCGAGGAGACCGTTCAGGACGGTACCTACAAGCCGCTCGGACGCGAGCTGTTCACGTACGTCAACACGGACATGCTGGCGAGCAACTCCGCCCTCCAGCCGTTCGCCGAGTACTACGTCGACAACGCGATCGACATCGCTCCCCAGGTCTCGTTCATCCCGATGACTGAAGAGCAGCAGTCGGCCGCCGCATCGGTGGTCGCAGAGGGCGCTCCGAGCAACTAGCTCGGCGCCCCCTCAAGTAGACGAAATGCAAGCGAGCGACATCGCGGCCTCCGGCCCGGCGGCTTTCACAAAGCCCCGGCTGGAGGCCACGAGTCATCGCTACGGCGAGAAGTTCGTCATCGGGCTGCTCGGCGCCTGTGCAATCGTGTCGGTGGTCACGACCACCGCGATTGTGATCTCGCTGTTCGTGCCCACGGTCGAGTTCTTCGGGGACGTCCCGATCAAGGACTTCCTGTTCGGGACCGACTGGGGCCCGACCTTCACTCCCCCGACCTTCGGCGTGCTGCCGATCGTGGTCGGCACGCTCAGCATCACGTTCTGGTCACTGCTCTTCGCGATCCCGATCGGGATCGGATCGGCCCTTTACCTGAGCGAGTACGCGAGCCCGCGGGCCCGCAAGTTCTTCAAGCCGATCCTCGAGGTCCTCGCGGGTGTGCCGACGGTGGCCTTCGGGTTCTTCGCGCTCGTCTTCATCACCCCTCAGCTCCAGAAGATCTGGCCGGGCTTCCTCGGCGACGGCCCTGGGATCTTCAGTGCGCTCGCCGGCGGCCTCGCGATCGGCCTGCTGATCGTGCCGATCATCGCCACGGTCTCCGAGGACGCGATGAGCGCCGTCCCCAACGGTTTGCGCGAGGGTGCCTACGCGCTCGGTGCCACGAAGTCCAAGGTCGCGAGCCGGGTGGTGTTTCCGGCGGCCCTTTCGGGCGTGGTCGCGTCCATCGTGCTCGCATCCTCCCGCGCGATCGGCGAGACGATGGTCGTGTTGCTCGCCGCGGGTAACACCCCTAACCTGACCTTCAACCCGGTGGAGCCGATCCAGGCGATGACCGCCTTCATCGCCACCACGGCGACCGGCGACATCGCGACCGGGACGATCACGTATAAGACGGTGTTCGCGGTGGCGATGCTGCTCTTTCTGATGACGCTGCTGATGAACATCCTCTCGATCAGGCTGGTTCGCAAGTACCGCGAGGTCTACGAATGAGCGACGGTTTCGAGCCCAAGACGGCCCGAGCGCAGATCGCGATTGCCGGGGCCAGGGGAGCGACCGCGGGGGTGCTCAGCGATCAGCCCCGCAAGGACGTGATCCGCAACTCGGTCTTCGCGTCCCTGCTGTTCCTCGCGATCGCTATCGCACTCGTGGCCTTGGCGGTTCTGATCGGCGACAATCTGATCAAGGGCTGGCCGCGGCTGAACATGGACCTGCTGACGAACGGCACCTCCTCGATACCGGCGAACGCTGGCCTGCACTCGGCGATCATCGGCACCCTCTGGATCATGGCTTTCGTGATCCTCTTCATCATTCCGATTGGGGTCGGCGCAGCGGTCTTCCTCGAGGAGTACGCCGACAAAGACGGGCGCTTCGCGAGGGTGGTCGAGGTGAACATCCAGAACCTCGCGGCCGTGCCCTCGATCATCTACGGACTCTTGGGCCTCGCCTTCATCGCTCGCGGGCCGTTGGACCTCGGCTTCACGGTGATCACCGCATCGATCACCCTCGCTCTGCTCGTGCTTCCGGTTGTCATCCTCGTGGGGCGAGAAGCAATCCGGGCGGTTCCGCCCTCGATCCGGGAGGGTTCTATGGCTCTTGGAGCGACCCGTCTGCAAACCACCCGCAAGCAGATCCTCCCGGCGGCGATTCCAGGAATCGCAACCGGCGTGATCCTCGCCATCTCACGCGCGATTGGCGAGACGGCCGTGTTGATCCCGCTGGGCGCTGCGACCTTCGTCACGTTCGACCCGAGCGGGCCGACGAGCGGTTTCACGGCCATACCCTTGGTGGTCTTCAACTGGGTCAAGCAGCCCCAGCCGGAGTTCCAGGTCCTCGCGGCCGCTGGGATCATCGTCCTGCTTGCGGTCCTGATCGCGATGAACTCCTTTGCCATCTGGTTGAGGAATCACTATGAACAACGTTGGTAGGAGAACGGAGTTGAGCGAACTGACTGAGGAAAGATTCAGCGAACCTGCGGACGCCGGTAAACCTGGAAAGGCCCCGTCGGACGAGCAAGCGATCGCCGTGCAGCCGGATCGATTCCATGTGGCCGGCGACATCACCACGCTAGAGAAGGTCTTCGAGCTGCAGGACATCTCCGTCTCCTATGGCGAAGCGCCGGCGGTCCAAGACGTCTCGATGGACGTCTTCAAGAACGAGGTGACCGCCCTGATCGGTCCCTCGGGTTGCGGCAAGAGCACGTTGATCCGTTGCTTGAACCGGATGAATGACCTGGTTCCCAGCGCCAGGGTCACCGGCAGGCTGCTCTACCACGGCGAGGACCTCTACGGCCCCAAGGTCGACCCGGTCCAGGTCCGCAAACTCATCGGCATGGTCTTCCAGAAGCCCAACCCGTTCCCGAAGTCGATCTACGACAACATCGCCTTCGGCCCCAGGGTGCTCGGCATGAAGGGCGACATGGACGAGATCGTCGAGAAGGCTCTCCGCAGCGCGGCGCTCTGGGACGAGGCGAAGGATCGGCTGGACTCGAACGCGTTCGGCATGTCGGGCGGGCAACAGCAGCGACTCTGCATTGCGCGCTGCATCGCCGTCGAGCCCGACGTGATCCTGATGGACGAGCCCTGCTCTGCGTTGGACCCGATCTCGACCGGCAAGATCGAGGATCTGATGATGGAGCTCAAGCGCGACTTCTCGATCGTGATCGTGACCCACAACATGCAGCAGGCGGCGCGCGTTTCCGATCGCACCGCGTTTCTGATGGTCGAGCTCGACTCGACCGAGCAGAATCGCTGGGGCCGCATCGTCGAGTACGACGCAACGCAGAAGATCTTCACCAATCCGTCGGATCCTCGAACCGAGGACTACGTAAGCGGAAAGGTGGGCTAGTAGATGGCCCAGACCCGACATCAGTATCAGGCGGAACTCGATTCGCTCGAGCGGCTCGCGCTCGGGGGTATCGACCTCGTGGTCGAGACGCTCGCCCGAACGATCGAGGCGCTCGAGCACAGCGACATCGAACTGGCGCAGTTAGTGATGGCCGACGACGATCGGATTGACGGCCGCTACCTCGAGGTCCATCAATCGATCCTCACCCTGCTCGCGACGCAGGGTCCGGTGGCCGGGGATCTTCGACTGATCGCCGCGCTCCTGCACCTGATCAAGTCGGTCGAGCGCATGGGGGATCAGTGCGTGAACATCGCAAAGCTGATTCCGCTGACCGGCCACGAGCCTCCTACCGACGCGCGCATGCTTCGCAATGTGGGGACCATGGGCAAGCAGGTCAAGGCGTTGCTGAACCAGTCCAAGGAGGCATTCGCCACTCGTGATGTCGAACTCGCTCGCGATCTCGTTCGCGGCGACGACATCGTCGACAACCTGAACCGCGATTGCTTTCGCCTTGCGATCGAGATCGGCGATGAAGTGGACAGGCGCGAGTGGGGAATGACGATGCTGCTGGCCGCTCGGGCGCTGGAGCGGATGGGTGACAACGCGGTCGACATCGGCGAGCAGGCAGTGTTCGTCGTCACCGGGCTGTTCGAGGAGTTCGAGGACGCCTCACACCCGGAGGCGACGGCGGCCCACTAGCGGCCGGATGTCGAGAACCGGCCGACTCGCCTTCGGCGCAAAGCCGCCGCAAGCTCAGATGTTCGGTCTGCTGCGCAGCGGGGGCCATAATCTCGCGAACGCGGCGACCGTCCTCGATGAACTGCTGCGAACCTGGCCGGAGGATCGCGGGCTCAGGGCTGAGATCACCCGCCTTGAGCACGAGGGCGATCGCCTGACCCACAAGATCGTCAAGCAGCTGCGCGACAGCAGGCTCGGCCCCTTCGACCGTGAGGACATCCACAGTCTCGCCGGGGCCATCGACGATGTCGTCGACGACATCGAGGAGGTCTCCGAGCAGCTCGTGATCAAGCACGTGGAGGCGCCGATGTCGCAGGCTCAGCAGCTTGCCGGGGTGCTCAGAGACAGCTCCCGCGCCCTTTCAGGCGCTCTCGATTCGCTCGAGACCCTGGACGGCGTCGACGAGCGGCTGGCGGAGATCCGCGAGCTCGAGCAGGAGGGCGACCGGATCTACCGGGGCGCCCTCGCCTCACTCTTCGACGGGGCGATCGACCCGATGTTCGTGCTCCGCTGGAAGGACATCTACGCGGCGCTCGAGGAGGGCATCGATCGCTGCCGGACCGCCGGCCACAGCGTCGAGAGCATCGTCGTCAAGCACTCGTAGGCGAGAGCTCGTCTGAGCGCTCGCCATGACCGAGCAGCGACTCGCGAGCGCATCCCGCAAGCTCGTCGGGAGCCGCACGGGGAGGGTGGATCTCGAGCAGCATCGGCGCGGCGTGATCGCGCAGCAGAGCGGCCAGCTGGAACCAGTTGATCGATCCTTCACCGGGAGCGAGGTGGAGGTCGAGCCGAAGCGGATCGAGGTCGGGACGCTGATCGGCCGGCCGCCAGCGGGCACCTAGGTTGTCGTGCACGTGGAAGAGGCTGACCATGTCGAGCACCGGCGCGACCATCCGGTGCAGGGAGGTCCGGCGGAGGCCGGCGATCACGTTGGCGTGACCGATATCGAGACAGAGCGCGACGGCGGGCGAGGCGAGGCGGCGGGCCAGGGCGCGAACGGCGAGCGGGTTCGCCGAGACCGTCTCCGGCCCTGGGTAGACGGGGGCGAGGTTCTCGAGCGCGAGGATCACGCCGACCCGCTCGGCCGTGCGGGCGAGCACCGACAGTGACCGCGTCTCGGCAGCAGCCGATCCTGAGTTGCGCGGCCGTCAACCAGCATCTGGGCGTGGTAGACGACCTGTTCGGCCCCGCACTCGGCGGCGTAGGAGAGCGCTCCCGCCAGGGCCCGGTCCGCCGCTCGGCTCGCCGGCGAGCAGGTCTCCCGGCGCATGGACGACCGATCGAAGGTCGGTCGCCTCCAGCGCCCGGCGACGGCTCGCGCGTGGCGGATGCAGCTCCGGGTGTCGGAGAGGACCGAGACGGGCGGCGCGGGAAGCTGAACGAACCGGAATCCCGATGCCTCGATCTCCTCGAGCATCGTTCGCGTCGGCCACCACTCGTACGGAATGTTGAGGCCGAGCCGATCCCTGGGAGCAACTACTTGATTCATCGTCGTGAGGATCGTCGTCGCGGCGACCGGTTCTGTGAAGAGCGGGTGAATCTCCGGTGAAAAGCCTGCTATCGGCGGCAATCCGAGGGGCGTTCACGTCGCTTAACCACTTCCGCCGTCGATCGATGCAAGATGGTCATGTGTCGTCCGTCGTTCTGCTCAACAAACGCGGTCGTGGGCGCGTCCCGCGTGCCGTCCGCTCCTCCTCTGACAAGATCAAACGAAGGCCAATGCTCTGCGCGGCGATCGACATCGGGTCCAACACCACACGCGTTCTGGTTGCCGAACCGGAGGAGGGCCAGCTCCTCAAGGTCATGGAGCAACGGGCCTACACGCGAATCGGCAAGGACGTGACCCGTGGCGGTGGCGAGATCTCCGGCGAGAAGCTGGATGAGGTCATTGACGTGGTCGTGACCCAGGTTCGACTTGCTCAGGAGCTTGGGGCGGCGCAGATCAGGATCGTCGCCACGGCGGCGATCCGCAATGCGGCCAATGCAAAGTCCGTTACCGCTGAGATCGCGCGCGCCGCGGGGATGGCGGTGGAGGTGCTGAGCGATCATGAGGAGGGACGGCTCTCCTTCCTCGGCGCGACCAAGGCTCTTGGCCACCCGGTGGAGGGTGAGATCGCGGTCGTCGACGTCGGCGGCGGTTCCTCGGAGGTGTCGCTCGGGACGATCGCCGAGGGTGTCCGCGAGGTGCATTCGTTTCCGATCGGCTCCGGCGTGCTCGCCGAGGAGCTGATCAAGGGCGACCCTCCGGGCCCGGGAGAGATCCGGCGCCTGCGCGAGCGGATCGAGGACTTCTTCGAGGGCGTCGAGCTGGACCACCCAGATCAGGCGGTGGCCGTGGGGGGAAGCGCGACCTCGATGCGCCGCCTCGTCGGGGCGGTGCTCGAGTACGAGACTCTGGAGCGCGGGGTGAGGGTGCTGACCAGCGACCCCGCGGCGGAGGTGGCCAAGCGGTTCGAGCTCGATCCCCGACGGGTCGAGGTCCTGGCCTCGGGGGTGCTGCTGTTGGAGCAGTTCTCGCAGCTGCTCGGACAGCCGCTGCAGATCGGCAAGGGTGGGCTTCGAGAGGGCGTGATCCTCGAGATGCTCAACGAGGGAAACGGCGAATCCGTTCAAGCTGCGTAGGTGGGTGCGCGACTGGGCCGGTCCGGGGCTTAGCCGCCTGGATGGTTGGTGACCCATGGCCAAGGCACGTGAGATCCCCGGCCTGAGCGCCGAGCTTCCCTATGGAGAGGCGGCGGCGAGAGTCGTTGAGGTTCGCACCGCCGAGCTGATGGATCACTCAGCAGGGGTACTCGACGTTGGCGACATCGAGCGGGTTCACGACATGCGGGTCGCGACCCGCCGACTGCGAGCGGCCATCGAGGTCTTCCGGCCGTGCTTCCCCGCAGGGCTGCGGAAGAGCACTCTGGCCGAGGTCAAGGAGCTGGCGGACGCGCTCGGCGAGCGTCGGGACCGGGACGTCGCGATCGACGTTCTTCGTTCGTTTTCGGCTTCGATGCCGCAACCTGATCGGCCCGGAATCCGGTCGCTCGTCGGGGAGCTCCAGATCGAACAGCGGGATGCGAACGAGGGTCTGGTCGTACACGTCGAGGCGGCCCGCCTCGATCGGCTCCGAGAGAGTTTGGTTGAGCTCGCCGCCGGCGCGCGGGCCTCGGCCGTAGATTCCGAATCCGCTCCTCTCGAGGCGGCCGAATGAAGGCTCACAAGATCAAGAAGCTCAACCCATCGGGAGGTCTCGCGGAGAACGCGGCCCGGATCGTTCTGGTCCGCGTCGAGGAGTTGCGCTCCTTCGCGCCGAAGGCGCTGAACCCCGACGAGTCCGTGGCCCAGCACAACATGCGGATCGCCGCCAAGCGGCTTCGTTACGTCCTTGAGGCAACCGGGTTCTGCTTCGGCCGCCCGGCATCGACGGCCCGCCGCCGGGCAAAGGAACTCCAGGATCTGCTCGGAGAGATCCATGATGCCGACGAGATGTTTCCCCGCATCGAGCGCCACCGTGAATTGCTGCAGATGGAGGACGCCCACTCGGTCAGGGCGCGGGCGGGGAACGCGGAGGATCTCGATCCGAAGCTTGTTGCGCGAGCCCCGCACAGGACCGCCTATCGGGGCCTCGACGTCCTCGAGGTCTACATGCGCGCCCGACGCGCGCTGTTGTTCGAACGGTTCTCCGAACGCTGGCGCGAGAGCGAGGAGCGGGGCGTCTGGCGTCTCCTCACGCGTGCCGCCGATGCCGAGATCGCCCGCGCTGCAGAAGCGCGCCAGGCAGCCGACCGCGCCGAGCGAGCGCGTGACGCTCTGGCCGAAGCCGAGCGCGAGCGCCTTGCGGCCGCCGAGCGGGCGTCGCGGGCAGCCGCCGAGCTCGCCGAGGCGGAGGCCGACGTCGGTTAGATCCAGGCCGCGGATTCCACGAGTGGGGGGTGGAGCGGCAGAGGCCCCGCCTCCGCACTCGCTGCGCTCGCGCTGAGTGTCGGCGGGACCCCCACCGCTCCGCCCCCGAGGCATCGCCCGTCGGACGGGAGCTCCAGGAGCGCGGACCCTGAAGTTTGGTCGGGAGGAGGGGGGTCGGTCGTGTCATTGCTACCCCTGAGGGGACACGATCGCACGACCGATTGATGAGGTCCCACTCAACGATGGCGGTCGCGCGAGCAGGGTGCGTCCTCGTGGGATGCCATCCGCGGGTGGCGTTACAGGCCCTGCGGTCGGCGGCTTCCGGGCTTCACGGCTCCAGGCTTCACGAGCATTTAACGGCGTGATTGCAGGTGAGTAACTCCAGATCGGCCTGCCGTGGCCATGCTCCTGATGAATCAATGAAACGAGAGAGGGAGCATCGATGACCCCCCAACAGACGACCATCACCGCCAGCAGTGCCGACCTGCACTGCCACTCGACCGCCTCGCAGATCTCCAGGCTCGGCGTGCAGAGAAGCGCCGGGTTGCCCGAGTGCGCGACCCCACCGCAGGAGGTCTACGACCTGGCCAAGCGGCGCGGCATGGATTTCGTGACTATCACCGATCACGACACGATCGACGGTGTCCTCGAGATCGCCGACCTTCCCGACGTCTTCATCTCGGAGGAGGTGACCGTCTCCTTCACCGGCGAGCCGCAGGCCGTGCACGTGCTCTGCTTCGGAATCACCCCCGACGATCACGAATGGCTTCAGGCTCATTCGGGCAGCGTCGAGGAATGCGCCGAGTACCTGCGTGGCAACGAGATCGCATGCGCGCTCGCCCATCCCTTCTACGCGGTGGCCGCACCGCTGATGAGCCGTCACCGGCGACGGCTCGCCGAGCTGTTCGGGACCTGGGAGACCCGCAACGGCTCGCGGGCCCCGGAGCTCAATCGTCCCGCTGCGATCTTCGCCGACACCCAGGGGCTGGCAGGGATCGGCGGCTCCGACGACCATGCCGGGATCGACATCGGCCGGACGTTCACCCGGACGCTCCGGGCGGCGAGCCCCGACGAGTTCCTCCGGCTGTTCCGATCGGGGGCGGTGGAGCCGGGCGGTCAGCAGGGAAGCGCGGCGAAATGGGCGCACGCCGCGATCGCGATTGCCTCCCGGACGCTGCTTACACACTCCGGCGAGCGCCATCCACCGTCGCCGGCCGCGGTCCTCCGTCTGGTCGAGCGGGTCGTCGGCCAGGGCCGCGAGCGCTCAGGCGCCGAAACCGGAGACTTCACTCCCGACGACGCCCGCGCTCTGCTCTCCGCCTGGATCGAGGCGGTCGGGCTGGAGAGCGGCCCGGAGCTGATCGATCTGATGCAGGAGAAGGACTTCTGTCATCGCGACCTGTTTCGGCGGGCGCGTGCCGTTCACGACTCGAGATTGCACGTCGCCGCCGCGACCGCCACCGAGGAGATCGCATCCAAGGGCAGCGCGGTGGGAACGCTCCCCGCCCTCTTCGACGCGTGTATCCCCGTGATCCCCTACGTCCCGGCCATCGCATTCCTGGCGGGGGAGCGATCACGGCTCGATCAGATCGACGGGAGATCTCCAAGGGTCGCGCTCGTCGTCGATGCGATCGGCGCTCCGCACGGCGTCTCCCACACCGTCGAGCGGATCCGCGAGCTGGCGGTTCCCGGGTTCGAGGTCGAGGTGGTCGGCACCGACCCCCAGGTGGACCGCCGCCTGCCGGCCGTCGCCGAGGTCGAAATGCCCTACTACGAGGGTATGGAGGTGGGGATCCCCTCCCTTCCGAGCCTGATCGAGACACTGGCCGACGGGGATTACGACCTGATCCACGTCGCCACGCCGGGACCCGCCGGCGCCGCCGCCGCCCTCACGGCCCGTATCGCCGGCATCCCGCTGGTCGCCAGCCATCACACCGAGTTCGTGGACTACGCGCGACTGCGAACCGGCAACGAGGGGCTGGCGGCGTCAATGGGACTGGCGATGAGCATGCTCTACCGGGAGTGCGAGATCGTGCTCTCACCGAGTGCATCGGCCGACTCCTCCCTGGAGCGGCTGGGTGTCCCTCCGGGGCAGGTGGCGCGCTGGATCCGCGGAGTCGACACCTCCCGGTTCGCGCCCGAGAACCGAGAGCGCTCCCTGGCGCCTCGCACCTTCGACGTCCTCTACGCGGGTCGGCAGACGCGAGAGAAGGGGATCGAGCTGCTCGCCGATTCATTCGAGATCGCCCGACGCCACGAGCCGCGTCTCCGCCTGGTCCTCGCCGGGGACGGGCCGGAGAGCGGGTATCTGCGTGAGCGCCTCGGTGCGAGCGCCGAGTTCCTGGGCTGGCTGAGTGGCGACGAACTCGCCCGCGCCTACGCTGACGCCGACGCGTTCGTGTTCCCCTCTCAGACCGACACCTACGGGCAGGTGGTCGTCGAGGCTCAGGCCAGCGGGGTGCCGGTCGTCGCGGTGGCTGCGGGCGGCCCGGCCGACCTGATCGAACACGGGCGGAGCGGGTTGCTCTCTGAACCCGACCCTGCCGAGGTGGCCGCCAAGCTCGTGCGGCTCTCGGAGAACCGCGCCCTGCGCGCCCGGTTGGCCGGGGGCGGGATCGCCGCCGCCAGGGAGCGAACCTGGAAGCGCTCGCTGGCGCAGCTCGCCGACGGGTACACGATCGCGCTCGGGCGCCGGGCCGCAGCGCACGCCGCGATCGGGGCCGGCGATTCAGGTCGGGCGGCGGGCCCGCGCCCGAAGCGGCTCGCGCTCTACAGTTGAGGGCGTGAGTGAACTGGAAATCGAGCGGAGCGTGGCGCCCCCGGAGCGCTCCGTTCCGGCGCCTGCGCAGGATCTGCCGCCTCCACCGCCGGCCGAGGAGGTCGACCTCGCCGATTCGTGGTTGTACTTCAACCGTGAGATCTCCTGGATGGAATTCAACGAACGGGTCCTCCAGCTCGCCGAGGACAAGAGCATCCCGCTGCTCGAGCGGCTCAAGTTCTGCGCGATCTACGAGAACAACCTCGACGAGTTCTTCATGGTGCGGGTGGCGGGTGTCCACGACAACGTGGTCGCCTCGCTGCCGCCGAGCGGGGCCGACGGCATCCCTTCGGTGGAGGTTCTCGCGGCCATTCGCGAGCTGACGATCGCCCAACGTCAGCGGCTCGAGAGCTGCCTCAACGACGAGCTGTTGCCGGAGCTCGCCGAGCACGGGATCCGAATCGTCTCCTGCGCGGAGGCGACCGACAAGGAGCTCGCCGAGATCGACGACCTCTTCGCCACCCGCGTATTTCCAGCTCTCACCCCCTTGGTGTTCGGCGTCGGCCGGCCGTTCCCATACATCTCCAATCTCTCGCTGAGCCTGCTCGTGATCCTTCGGGATCCGATCCAGGAAACCGAGGTCCTGGCGCGCGTCAAGGTCCCGAAGGAGCTGATGCATCGTTACCTCCCGATCGGCGACGGCAAGACCTTCGTCCCACTCGAGGACGTGATCTCACACAACCTCGGGTCGCTTTTCCCAGGTATGGAGGTCGCCGGCCACACTCTCTTCCGGGTCACCCGCGACACCGACTACGACGTCTCCGACGAGGCCGACGATCTCCGCCAGGCCGTCGAGGACGAGATCAGGCGTCGCCGCTTCGGTGAAGTCATCCGGCTCGAGTTCGAGGGCGACCTCGATCCCAGGTTGCGCGAGCGGCTGATCTCGATGCTCGATATCGGCAACGACCAGGTCTACGACGTTCATCGGATCGGGATGGCCGACCTCTTCGACATCGCTGGAGTCGGTGGGTTTCCGGAGCTTCGCTATGCGCCCTTCTCGGGGTTACCCAGTCACGCCTGCAGGCGCCCGAGGGACAGTCGATGGACCTGTTCGCGGCCATCCGCGAGAGCGATCTGCTCGTCCATCACCCCTACGATTCGTTCTCGACATCGGTCGAGGCATTCGTCCGCCACGCCGTCAACGACCCCGACGTGCTGGCGATCAAGCAGACCGTGTACCGGACCAGTGACGACTCGCCCCTGGTTCCGGCGCTGATCCTCGCCTCCGAGCGTGGCAAGCAGGCCGTTTGCATGGTGGAGCTGAAGGCACGCTTCGACGAGCAGGCGAACATCGCCTGGGCGAAGAAGCTGGAGCAGGCCGGCGTCCACGTCGTCTTCGGCATTCCGGCGATGAAGACACACGCCAAGTGCATTCTGATCGCGCGTCGCGAGGGTGACGGTGTCCGCCACTACGCACATATCGGAACCGGCAACTACAACCCGAAGACCGCCCGGCTCTACACGGACCTGGGTCTCTTTACGACCGATCCAGACATCTGCTCCGACATCGCCGAGATGTTCAACTACCTGACCGGCTACGCGCGGCCGCAGCAATACCGCAAGGCCCTGATCGCGCCGTTCAACCTCGCGGAGCGACTGCTCGAGGAGATCGAGCTGACGATCGAGGCTCATTCGCCCGCGCACCCGGCGCGGATCCGGATGAAGATGAACTCGCTGCTCGATCCGAAGATGATCCGCGCCCTCTACCGGGCCTCCCAGGCGGGTGTCGAGGTGACGCTCAACGTCAGGGGCATCTGTTCCCTGCGCCCCGGCGTCGAGGGCGTCTCCGAGAACATCTCGGTCGTCGCGGTCCTCGGGCGCTTCCTCGAGCACTCCCGGATCTACTCCTTCGAGCGACCCGGCGAGACCCGGGTCTTCACCGGCTCGGCCGATCTGATGCCGCGCAACCTCTACAACCGGGTGGAGCTCATCATCCCGATCGAGGACGAACACGTGAAGGCCGAGATGGCCGAGATCCTCGACATCAGCCTTGCTGACAACGCCGGGGCCTGGGACCTCGACGCCGAGGGCGAATGGACCAGGCGGGTTCGCGCCGAAGGCGAGCCGGTTCGCGACGTGCAGGGGACGTTGATCGAGCGCAGCAGCGCTCGAGCGGCTGAGGCACCCCAGACCTTCTAAGAGCAGCACAGATGCGGCACGACGCGCACGGTTACTGGATCGAGGAAGCGGGGTTGGAAGACGCCCCCTCCAGGTCGGCCCTGGATGCCGAGGTGGACGCCGACGTCGTCATCATCGGCGGTGGATACACCGGACTCTGGGCGGGCTGGTGGCTCAAACAACATGAGCCCAACGCCCGCATCGTCCTGCTCGAAGCCGACCACTGCGGCTTCGGGCCGAGCGGGCGCAACGGCGGTTTCGTGAACTCGATGTCGTTCAGCCTGCCCACCATGCGCGAGATCTTCGGTGACGAGCGGGCGATCGAGATGGTCCACGCCGGCGACGAGTCGGTCAGAGAGATCGGCCGTTGGTGCGAGCAGCAGGGGGTCGACGCCTGGTTCACCCATGGCGGCTACCTGCAGGCCTCGACAGCGCCCCATTTCGATGACACCTGGAGTCCCGTGGTGGAAGCCTGCGAGGAGTTCGGCGAACGCGGCCGAATCGAGGTCCTGGATCGCGACGCCACCCGGGATCGCTGCGCCTCCCCGCTGTTCCGGGGTGCTGCCTACTACCCGATTGCCGCGACGGTGCAGCCGGCCCGCCTCGCCGCGGGATTGCGGGAACGCGTCATCGAAGCCGGCGTGGAGATCTACGAGGACACCATGGTTGACTCGCTGACCGAGCACGGTGGGGTCGTGATCGCAAGGACGCCCGAGGGCCGGGTCAGCGCCGGCTCGGCGATCCTCGGTGCCGGGGGCTCACTCCTCAGATTCCGCCCCCTGCGCCGCTCGCTCACGGTCACCTCGAGTCATGTGGTCATCACCGAGCCCGTCCCCGACGTGATCGAGGAGCTCGGCTGGACGGGCGGGGAATGCGTCACCGATTCACGATCGATGGTCCACTACTTCCGGACGACCCCCGACGGCAGGATCGCCTTCGGATGGGGGGGTGGAAAGATCGTGCGCGGGGCGAACGTCCACGGTCGTGCCGAGATCGACCCGAGCCTGGCCGCCGAGGTCGAGGCCCATATGCGCCGCTTCTTTCCCCAGCTCGAGGGTCGTTCCGTCACCCATGCCTGGGGTGGTCCGATTGACGTCTCTCCCACCCATCTGCCGGTGATCCGAAGCGTTGGCGAGCGCACCTTTGCGGGGTTCGGCTATACGGGACACGGCGTCGGCCCGTCGCAGATGGTCGGCCACGCGCTCGCCTCGCTGGCACTTGATCGACGTGACGAGTTCACCTCGCTCGCGATCGTCGATCCGCCTCACGTCGGCGTGCCGCCGGAGCCCTTCCGCTGGGCGGGCGGGTCGATCATCCGCCGCGCGATCCTGCGCAAGGAGAAGGCGGAGGAGCAGGACCGCGTTCCCGACCCGATCACCCGGATGGTCAGCGGGATCCCCGAGCTGATGGGCATCCACGTCGGGCGCTGATAAGCCGGCGACGTGGATGCGACGGATGTGGTGGGTAGGATCGCATCCGCGCGGGCGCAATCACGAGAGGGAGATTCCGATGGAAGCTGGTTCGGTGGTCGATTCAGGGGAGGGCCGCGAGGTCCTCAGGGGACTTTCCAAGCTGTGGTGGCTGTGGCTCGTCTTCGGCATCGCCTGGGTCGTGATCGCACTGGTGATCCTGCAGTTCGACCAGGCATCGATCAACACGGTCGGAATCCTGATCGGCCTGATGTTCTTCGTCACCGGTGTTCAGCAGCTCGCGATCGCCGGTCTCGTGGATCGGGGTGGTTGGCTGTTCGGCCTCTTCGGCGTCCTCTTCATCATCGCCGGGGTGATCTCGTTCATCAGTCCGGAGAACACGTTCGCAGCGATCGCCGACATCCTCGGCTTCCTGTTTCTGATCGTCGGCCTCTTCTGGATCATCCAGGCGTTCATGGAGCGTGACGAGAACGATGTCTGGTGGCTCGGGCTCACCGCCGGGATCCTGATGATCGTCCTGGCCTTCTGGACCGGCGGCCAGTTCTTCATCGAAAAGCAGTACACGCTGCTCGTGTTCGCCGGGATCTGGGCCTTGATGTCGGGCGTGACAGACATCATCCGCGCCTTTCAGATTCGCAGGCTCAAGGACATCTAGATAAGCGCGCGACTCGCAGCAGGCAACTGCGCGACTCGCAGCCCTCCGGGCTGCTCGACTGCGCCGGGCCTCCGGGCAAAGCCCAGTGGCCCTCCGGCGGCGGTTACGTCAGTCGTCGTCGCGTTGTCCGGCCGGGGTCACTACGACAGGCACCGTTGCCATATGCACCAGCTTGTGCGGGGTGGAGCCCAGAATGGCGCCCTTGATCGGGCTCTCGCCGTAGGTGCCGACGATGATCATCCGAGCCTCGAGCTTCTCGGCTAGGTTGGCCAGCGCCGCCGCCGGGCGTTCCGGGATCAGTGCCGCCTCGGCATCGACGCCTCGCTCCTTCGCGGTCGCGACCCCCTCGTCGACGAAGATGCGCCCCTGATCCCGCATCAGCTCACGCTGGGTGCCGATCTCACCGGCGCCCTGGTAGGGCTGGAATCCGTAGGCGACGATCACCTTCGACCCGAGCCCCTCGGCCAGCTCACAGGCGAGATCCAGCGCGGCGTGCCCGCAATCGGTGCCGTCGTACCCGACGACGATCTCATTGGCCATCTAGCTCACCTCTCCCTGCTTTGCGAGTGATCCCGGTTCCGCGACCTGTGGCTTGCGCTTGAAGAAGTCCGGTTCGGCGATCCGCTGCAGGATCATCAACACCAGGCCGAGGCCGGCGAAGAAGATCGCGATCGCCAGCGGCGGCCCGACGCCGAGGACGTCCCGCTTCCCCGGTTCAGCCAGATCGCTGATCGACTTGATCAGCACGTAGGTGAGGGTCACCCCGCCGAGCACCGGCATCACGCCGACGGCGAAGAAGGACTTCGCGCTCGTCAGGAGTTCATGTCTGTAGAACCAGGCGCAGGCGAAGCCCGTGAGTCCGTAGTAGAAGGCGATCATCAGTCCGAGGGCGGCGATCGAGTCGCCGAGGATGTCCTCGCTGATCAACGTCAGCCCGAAGTACCAGACGATCGAGAGGCCGCCCATCAGGAGCGTCGAGAAGTCGGGTGTCTGGAAGCGCGGATGGACGCGCGCGAAGATCTTCGGCAGGGCTCGCACCGCACCCATCGAGAGCGACGTCCGCGCGGTCGGCAGGATCGTCGTCTGCGTCGACGCCGCAGCCGACGTGAGCACCGCGATGACTAGGATCTTGTCGAGCGGCGATCCGAGGACGTCGAGTCCGAGAGCCGAGAGCACGTCGTCCTTGTTCTGCCTGAGGAAGTCGTCTCCGTGAACGGCTTGAGCGGCTATCGATACGACGACGTAGATCGCGAGCAGGATCAGGGTGGAAACGACCGCAGATCTCCCTGGGCCCTCCCTGGGATCCTCGGTTTCCTCGTTGACCGTCACCGCGCTGTCCCACCCCCAGTAGATGAAGACGGCGATCAGCACTCCGTCGATTAGCGCGGTCGTGCTGTCGATGTTGAACGGG
Organism: uncultured Solirubrobacterales bacterium; assembly: GCA_963823275.1. GTDB lineage: Bacteria > Actinomycetota > Thermoleophilia > Solirubrobacterales > 70-9 > RHKX01. Next base: position 251,935 of record CAWGKW010000001.1, read on the forward strand.
TTGAGCCAGGAGATGCTCGGGTCGATGGAGTCGGGGAAGTCACCCGCGTAGACCCTGATCAGAGCCACCACGGCGAACGCGGCGAGGGCGAGGATCTCGGCGCCGAGGAGCCCGATCTGCGTGCGGGCGGAGAGCTCGATCCCGATGTAACAGATCGCGGTCATGATCGCGATCCAGATCACGCCGATGGTTGTCACCGCCAGCGTGGACGGCGCATCGATCCCGACCAGCAGGAAGCTGTAGAGACCGGCGATCTGGGCGAGGTTTGCCATCACGATCACGTCGGCGACGATGATGGCCCAGCCGCCGATCCAGCCCATGGTCGGGCCCATCGCGGAGGTGACCCAGGTGAAGGTAGTGCCGCAGTCAGGGTCGGCGCGGTTCATGTAGTAGTAGGCGAAGCTGATGCAGAGCATCGGCAGGAACGCGACCCACAGGACCGCGGGGGAGAAGAGCCCCACGCCGGCGGCGACGACGAAGCCGAGGCTGGCGGCGAGGCTGTAGCCGGGGGCGGTGGACGCGACGCCGATGACGACGCTCGAGGCGAAGCCGATGGCCCCGCCCTTCAGGCCCTTGTCGCCCCCCGAGGCACCGCTTGCCGGCCCGTCCCCGGGCTCCGCGATCGAAGCACTCTCCACCTCGTCTCCTCCTGCTCGACGGTTTCTAAAGAGAACCTATGCGCTGGAGTATCCCAGGGCAAGTGAGAATCCGTACAACCCCAGGTGGCTTGCATGACCGTCCTGGACAAGAGGGATCGGAGCGGTCAGCCGCCATCGCGGAGACGGCCGAGCGTCTCCGAGCGCAACAGCATCTCCGGTGCGAGGACCTCGAGGCCCACCAGGCGTCCCTCCTCGTCGAAGTCGAGGACGATTTCGCCGGCCGCATCGCCGAGCGCGTCGACCTCCTCGAGAGTGATCGGAGAGCGCGGAATGAACCCGGCGTCCTCCGGGACCAGGCTTATGTAGGCGGAGCCGCTCTCTGGGTCGTAGGTTATGAACACGCAGCCATCCTCGCAGGATGGCTGCCTACCAGCGGGTGGTCAGCACCTTTTTCCTCGTGTAGAACTCGATCGCATCGGTGCCGTTGGCGTGCAGGTCGCCGACCATCGAATCCTTCCAGCCCGCGAACGGGAACCAGGCGACGGGGGCGGGGACGCCCACGTTGACGCCGATCATCCCTGCCTCGACCTCGTTGCGATATCGGCGGACCGCCTCGCCGGAGGAGGTGAAGATCGCCGAGGCGTTGCCGTAACGCGAGCCGTTGACGAACTCCAGCGCCTCGCCGAGATCGCTGACCTCGACCAGCGCCAGCACCGGTCCGAACAGCTCCTCTCTCGCCAGCTCCGATTCCCGCTGATCGGTCGAGAGAATCGTCGGACCCATCAGGGCGCCCGCCTCGTTGGTGCGGTCGCGGCCGTCGACGACCATCTCGGCGCCCTCTGCGAGCGCTCGGTCGACCGCACCGGAGACGCGGTCGCGGGCGTCGGCTCCGACCATCGGCGGGCAGACGACACCATCCTCGGCGCCGTTGCCGGTCGGCAGGACGCGTGCAGCCTCCGCCAGGGCGGAGCGGACCTCCGAGCGGCGCGCCTCGTCACCGACGATCACGGCCACTGAGCCGGCGAGGCAGCGCTGTCCGGCGTTCCCGAACGCCGAGCCCATGATTCCCGACATCGAGGCACCCAGATCGGCGTCCGGCATCACGACCATCGAGTTCTTGGCGCCCGCGAGGGCCTGGACGCGCTTGCCCGACCTGGTGCCGCGGTCCATCACGTGCAGGGCCGTGGTTGCCTGTCCGACGAAGCTGATCGCATCGATCTCCGGATGGTCGAGGAGACCGTCGACAGCTTCGCGGGCGCCGTGAACAACGTTGACGACGCCGGCCGGGATCTCATCGATCCCGGCCGCCAGCTCGACGATCCGCTGTGGCGTCCGCGGATCACGCTCCGACGGCTTCAGGATGAACGTGTTGCCGCACGCGATCGCATACGGCAGAAACCAGAGCGGGATCATCGCCGGGAAGTTGAAGGGGGTGATCGCGGCGACGACGCCGACGGGCTGACGCCACATCTCGACGTCCATGCCGGTCGCGATTCCCTCGAGGTTCTCGCCCTTCATCAGGGTCGGGATCCCGCATGCGACCTCGGTGGACTCGATGCCGCGGCCGACCTCGCCGCGCGCGTCGTCGAGGGCCTTGCCCATGTCCTGGGTCACCAGTTGGGCGAGCTCCTCGCGATGCGACCAGAGCGCCTCTCGCAGTGCGAACACCGCACGCGCTCGCTTCGCGACCGGGACCGCCGCCCAGGCGGGCTGCGCCGCGCGCGCCGCATTCGCGGCCGCATCGATGTCGCCGACCGTCGACAGCGGAACCCGGGCGAGAATCGCCCCGGAGGCGGGATCGATGTCGTCGAGGAACTCGGTTGTCCCGGACTCGACCCACTCGCCGCCAATGTGGTTCTTCAGGGTGGGGATCTCGGCTGAGCCCCCTTCTTCAGTGCTGCTTGCTGCCAACGTCTGCGGCTCCATTGCCGTGCTCCTTTGATCTCGGAAGTTCCCTACCGATGCTACTCGCGTGGCAAGGGCCATCGTTGAACAATTCGGGCCGAGCCCTTGTCCAAATGGGAGTAAGTGGGTGGTAGGGGTTCGCGTTCGCTCGCGGGGGGATCCCTAGGTGGGCGCGGCCTGCCGAGGGACTCGCCGGCCGGTGAGAGTCGGTTTGGGCTGGGCAGGGGAGGATTCGGGGGGTCGGCCACCGTTCACCCGCCCGCCGAGGGGCGTTGTCAATCGGTCGTGTGATTGCTACCCCTGGGGGGACACGATCACACGACCGATGGCCCACGCCGCGACAGGACCCGCGGTCGACGACTTTCGCCTGGAAGCGGAGCCGTGGGGCTAGGAAGCTCCGTACTCCGAGTACGGATACCACCACGACTTGCGCTCGATCTCCGTCTCCATGTGGACGTGCTTGGTCTCCTGGAAGGCCTCGAGCCCCTCGCGGCCGAGTTCGCGGCCGATGCCGGACTGCTTGAAGCCGCCGAAGGGCCCTGCGTCGTTGTCGGTGAGCGGGTCGTTGATCCAGACGGTTCCGGCGCGGAGCTCGCGCATGCAGCGGACGGCGCTCCGCAGATCGCGGGTGTAGACGTTGGCGCCGAGGCCGAATCGGGTGCCGTTGGCCAGGGCGATCGCATCGTCGAGATCCTTGACCGGGACGATCGGGGCGACGGGCCCGAAGGTCTCCTCGCGAAGCAGGTCGGTCTCGGCCGCAGCCCCGGTCACCACCGCGGGGGCGAAGAAGTGACCGCGTGGTTGGCCGCCGTCCCCGCCGCCGACCAGCACCTCGGCGCCCGAGGCGACCGCGGCGTCGACCTGATCGACGACCTTCTGGCGCTGTGGGGCGGAGACCATCGGGCCGATGTCGGTCCCGACCTCGGCCGGATCGCCGATCACGAGGGACTCGGTGTGGGAGACGAAGGCCGATACGTAGTCGTCGTAGACGTCCTCCATCACATAGAAGCGCTCCGCCGAGGTGCAGACCTGGCCGGCGTTGAGAAAGGCAGCCCAGGCGCCGCCGCGAGCGGCGATCTCGATCCCAGAGTCACCGGAACCCGCGACGTCGGCGCAGACGATGAACGGGTCCTTGCCGCCCATCTCGAGGTTGACCCGGGCGAGGCGCTCCGCGCAGGCCATCGCCACCCGTTTGCCGGTTGCAACCGAGCCGGTGAAGGCGATGCAGTCGACCCGCTCGTCGGCGGAGATCGCGGCACCGACGTCGCCGGCGCCGACGACCAGGTTGACGACCCCGGCGGGCAGGTGGGATAAGCAATCGGCGAGCTGCAGCGTCGAGAGCGGGGTGATCTCCGACGGCTTGGCCACGATGGTGCAGCCCGCGGCCAGGGCCGGAGCGACCTTCCAGGTCAGCAGAAGCAGCGGGTAGTTCCACGGCACGATGCAACCCACCACCCCCAGCGGGTCCTTGACGACCAGGGCGAGCTGGCTCGACTCGATCGGTGGGATCACCCGTCCGGCGCTGTCGCGGCCGATCTCGGCGTAGTAGTCGAACGCGGCCGCGCACCAGTCGATCTCGTCGCGGTTCTCGATCAACGGCTTGCCGCCCTCGGAGGTCATGGTCCGCGCCAGCTCCTCCTGGTTGTCGCGGAGCCTCCTGGCGACCTCGTGGAGCATCTCGCAGCGTTCGCCCGCCGGCGTGGTCGACCATTCGGAAAAGGCAGCGCGCGCGGCCGCGACGGCGGCGTCGAGCTGCTCGGGGGAGGCGGAGCCGACCGTTGCGATCGTCCCAGTCGTATACGGATTCTCGACGTCGATCGGCGTACCCTCGCCGGCGACGCGCTCGCCGCCGATCAGCAGAGTGTGGTCGGTCACGAGGCTGCGCCGACAGCGGCCGGGGTGGTCCCGACGTCCTCTTGATCCGGGCGGATCGCGGCCAGCTTTTCAGCCCTACGCTGCTGGACCACCGTCACCACCATCGCGACGATCGTGACGGCGAACAGCATCGCGGCGAGCACGTTGACCTGGGGAGGAATACCTCTCTGCGCGGCTCCGAAGATGTAGAGCGGGAAGGTCACCGTCGTTCCCGAGTTGAAGTTCGAGATCACGAAGTCGTCGAGCGAGAGGGCAAACGCCAGCAGCGCCGCAGCCAGCAGTCCGGGGAGGATCAGCGGCAGCGTCACGGTCCTGAAGGTGGTGGCGGAGTCGGCGCCCAGGTCTCGCGCCGCCTCCTCGAGTCGGCGGTCGAATCCGATCAACCTCGACCGGACCACGACGACCACGAAGCTGATCGAGAACATGATGTGGGCGATCACGAGGGTGACGAACCCCGTGGTCACGGTGAAGTAGACGAACATCGACAGCAGGGCGGCGCCGATCACGACCTCAGGGCTGGTCATCGGGATCACGATCAGCAGGTTCGCGAGCTTCCGGCCATGGAACTGGTGGCGAACGAGCGCCAGCGCGATCATCGTGCCGATGATCGTCGAGAAGATGGTCGCGATCGCCGCCAGCTCGAGGCTGGTCAGCATCGCCTGGTTGAGCTCGGGGATGCTGAATGCGTTCGTCCAGTTGTCGATCGTGAAGCCCTGCCAGGTGAAGTTGAACCGGCCGGCCGGGTCGTTGAAAGAGAACGCCACGATCACCGCGATCGGCATCAGCATGTAGACGACGACGAGCCCGGCGAAGATCATCACGCCGTTCTCGCGAATCCAGCTCCCCTGCTTCATTTGGCGGTCACCACCTCCGCCTCATCGCCCATCAGCGATTCGGAGCCGGCGAAGCGGATGTAGATCGCCACCGCGGCAACGATCAGCGCCATCATGATGAACGAGAGCGCCGCCGCGATCGGGTAGTTCTTCGTGACCAGGTACTGGCTCTGGATCACGTTCCCGATCATCGCCTGATTCGGGCTGCCGAGGAAGGACGCGTTGATGTAGTCCCCGACGGCGGGGATGAAGGTCAGCAGCGTTCCGGCGATCACACCGGGGGCGGAGATCGGCAATGTCACCTTGCGGAAGGCGGTGCTCGGCTTGGAGTAGAGGTCCTTCGCCGCCTCGATCAACCGTGTGTCCATCTGCTCGAGGCTGGCGTAGATGGGCAGGATCATGAACGGCAGAAAGTTGTAGGTCAGGCCGAAGATCACCGCCGCGGGCGTCTTCAGGATCGTGCCGTCCTCGGGGATGATCTGAAGCGTCTGGAACAGGTTCACCACCTGGCCGTCGTTGGAGAGAATCGTCTGCCAGGCGTAGGTGCGGATCAGATATGTGGTGAAGAAGGGCGCCACGACCGCGAGCAGCAGGACCGTTCGCCACTTCCCCGCCTTGAACGCGATTGCGTACGACAACGGGTAGGCGATCAGCAGGCAGAGCCCGGTCGCGATCCCCGCGTAGACGAATGAGCGGACGAACTGGGTGTTGAAGTCGCTGATCGCATCGGTGAAGTTCTGGAAATGCCAGGTCATCTCGAACGTGGTGTCGAGCGATCCCTCGTACAGCGCCACCGAGAACATGAACCCCATCGGCAGGACGAAGAAGATCAGCAGCCAGATCACCCCTGGCCCGAGCAGGAAGTAGGGCACCCCTCTGGTCCGGGCCCATTCCCTCATCGAACGGCCACCCGATCAGCCACCGGTTGCGAGATCCTGGAAGGCCTGCTCGATCTCGGCCGTCTGCAGAGCCGGAGGATCCGGCTGCGTCGAGCAGTTCTTCTGGTACTCCGGGGTCGGGAAGATCAGCTCGTTCTTAGCCAGCTCCGGGTCGGTCTTCTTGAAGATCTCCTGGACGCCGGTCACCGGGGTGGTGTAGCTGTTGTAGGCGGCTATCTGTGCCTGGTTCTTCGGGTCGTAGACGTAGTTCATGAACGCGTAGGCGGCGTCGGGGTTCGGGGCCCCGATCGGGATCACCATGTTGTCGGCCCAGATGATGCAGCCCTCATCCGGCATCACGAACCGGATGTCGGGATTGTCGGCCTGAAGCTGGACGGCGTCGCCGGACCAGCCGATCGCCGCAACCACGTCGCCGCGGGCCATGTCGTTGATGTAGGAGTTACCCACCACGCCGATTATCTGCCCCGAATCGACGGCCTCCTTGAGCTTGTCGATGGCGGCAAGCCAGTCGTCCTTGGTGGCGGTGGCGGGGTCGATTCCGTCTGCCTTCATCACCAGCGGGACCGTGTCTCGCATCTCACTCAGCACGGTGACCTTGCCGGCGTACTTGGGATCGAAGAGGTCGTTGATGCTCGTCACGTCAGGAGCTTCGGCGGTGTTGACGACAAGCCCGGTCATGCCGCTCTGCCACGGGGCCGAGAACTGCCGCTCAGGATCGAACGACGGGCTCTGAAGGGTGGGCAGGAGGTTCTTGTTGACCTCCGGGATGGCGTTCTTGTCGAAGTTCTGCAGATAGCCGAGGTCGTGCATCTTCTTCGCCATCCAATCGGTGACGACGATGATGCTGCGCCCGCTCGGATCGCCGTTCTGAAGCGTCGGTTGAAGCTTCGAGAAGATCTCGTTGTTGTCGTTGACGTCCTCGATGTATTCGACCGAGATGCCGGTCGCATCTTCGAACTCGGGGAGCGTCTCCTTGTCGATATAGGCGGGCCACTGAGAGATCGTGAACTCGCCGCTCGGCTCGCCGGCTGAAGCGGTCGCCGTCGGTATCGGCCCGTCGATGCCCCCGGCGCCGAGGTCGCTGCAGGCGGACATCGCGACAGCGGCGCCGAGAAACGCCAGCGCCAGGACCAAGCGTAGGGCCCTCGGCATCAGGCGCCCACCTGGCTGGCCCTGTTGGTCACGGCCTCGTGGTCAGCGGTCGCCCGCTCCGCGCTCGACTCCCGGACCAGGTGAATGTGCTCCGGCGTCCACGACAGCTTTACGTCGGCACCGCCGCCCGGCAGCGATTGCCGTTCGGCCTCGTCGGTGTTCGGACAGAGGACCGTCATCCGGGCGCCACCCTTGATCTCGACCACCAACTGGGTGGCCGTTCCAAGGTAGATCGAACTGGCGACGACTCCCTCGACGCTCTGCTCATTGGTGGCATGAACCATCCCGGTCTGCGCCTTCGGAGTCACGTAGAGCTTCTCCGGCCGGACGACGGCGTGGCATTGCTCGCCGGTGGCAAGGCCGTTCGCGCCGCTCTCGACCGTGACGCCGGCCTCGAGCTCGACCGTTGCGCTCTCCCCGCTCAGCGAACGCACCGTCCCCGGCATCAGGTTCGAGACGCCGATGAAGCCGGCGACGAAGGTGGTCTCGGGTCGCTCGTAGACCTCCTCGGGCACGGCGATCTGCTCGACGATCCCACGGTTCATGACCGCGATCCGGTCGGACATCGTCAGGGCCTCCTCCTGATCGTGGGTCACGTAGACGAACGTGATCCCGATCTCCTGCTGAATCCGCTTCAGCTCAACCTGCAGACCCTTGCGGAGCTTCAGGTCGAGGGCGCCGAGCGGCTCGTCGAGGAGCAGCACCTTGGGCAGGTTGACCACGGCCCGGGCCAGCGCGACCCGCTGCTGCTGCCCACCGGAGAGCTGGTTCGGACGACGGTTCGCCTCACCCCAGAGCCCGACCCGCTCGAGTTCAGCCTGGACGCGCTCCTCGGTCTCGGACTTGCTCACGCCCTTGCGCTTGAGGCCGTAGGCGACGTTTTCCTTGACGCTCAGATGGGGGAAGAGGGCGTAGCTCTGAAAGACCGTGTTGGTCGGACGCTTGTGAGCTGGTTGGCCGGCGACGTCGGTGCCGTCGATCAGGACCTGACCCTCGTCGGGCTGTTCGAAGCCGGCGATCATGCGCAGCGTCGTGGTCTTGCCGCAGCCACTCGGCCCGAGCAGCGTGAAGAACTCGCCTTCCTGGATCTCGAGGTCGATCGCATCCACCGCCGTGAAGTCGCCGAAGCGCTTGGTCACCGACCTGAGGCGGACGCCGGATTGAGCTCCGCCATTCGTTGTGCCTGATGCTTCCGTAACTCCTCCTCAAGACGCCCCGGGGAAACTGGCGTTTGGAAACCTAGCCGATCGGAGGCTCGAGCGGAAGTTCCAACCGCTCGGCCGCCCTCGGCGGATCAGCGGTCAGGGCGGGCGGTTGTACGAAGCGTACAATTGCGGTACGAGGGCTTGAACGTATTCCCGGTTGTGCGCGCCAAACCGACGTTCTACCTTTGTGCAAAGCGTCGAGTCGATCCAAGACAAGGAGAGGGCGATGGCAACAACGAGCGTCACCCCGGCGGCCGCCGGCATCAATCTGCAGGAATCAGCGAGAAAGCATCTCTGGATGCACTTCTCCCGCATGGGCGGCTACGACTCCGAGCACGAGATCCCGATCATCGCCCGCGCTGAGGGCAACTACGTCTGGGACGACCACGGCAACCGGTACCTCGACGCGCTCAGCGCGCTCTTCTGCTGCAACGCCGGTCACGGTCGCGTTGAGTACGGCGAGGCCGCTGCCGCTCAGATCAAGGAGCTCGACTTCTACACGAACTGGAGCTACGCCCATCCGCGGGCGATCGAACTGGCCGAGCGGATCGCCCACCTCGCACCGGGCGATCTAAACCACGTCTTCTTCACCAACTCCGGCTCCGAGGCCGTCGAGTCGGCGATCAAGGTTGCCCGCAACTGGCACCGCGCGCACGGGCGCGGGCAGCGGACCAAGATCATCTCGCGAGAGGTCGCCTACCACGGCACCACGATGGGTGCGCTGACCGCCACCGGCATCACCTCACTCAAGGTCCCGTTCGAGCCGACGATGCCGGGCGGGTCCCACGTTCCCAACACCAACCACCTGCGCTGGCCCGCCGATCGCGATTCACTCTGGGCCGCCGAGCGAGTTCGCGACCGGATCGAGTTCGAGGGGCCGGACACCGTCGCGGCCGTGATCCTCGAGCCGCTGCAGAACGCCGGCGGCTGCATTCCTCCTCAGGAGGGTTACTTCCAGCGCGTGCGGGAGATCTGTGACGAGTTCGGGGTGCTGCTGATTTCCGACGAGGTGATCTGCTCCTGGGGCCGGCTCGGCCACTACTTCGGCTGTCAGCGCTACGGCTACCAGCCGGACATCATCACCACCGCGAAGGCGCTCACCGGTGCCTACATCCCGATGGGGGCGATGATCACCTCCGACGAGGTGTTCGAGCCGTTCGCCTCGGGTACCGCGACGTTCGCCCACGGTTCGACCTTCGGCGGCCATCCGGTCGCCGCCGCGGTCGCGCTCCGCAACCTTGACGTGTTCGCCGACGAGGATCTCTGCGGGCAGGTCCTCGCCAACGAGGCCGAGTTCCGGCAGATGCTCGAGGACCTGCGTGACATCCCGATCGTCGGCGACGTACGCGGTGCCGGGTACTTCCACGCGATCGAGCTCGTCAAGGATCGGGAGACGATGGAGCACTTCAACCACGAGGATTCCGAGTGGCTGCTTCGCGGCTTCCTCTCGGGTGAGCTCTACAGGCGTGGACTGATCTGCCGGGCCGACGATCGTGGCGACCCCGTGATTCAGCTTGCGCCCCCGCTGACCTGCGGAACCGAGGAGTTCAAGGAGATCGGCTCCGTCCTGAGGTCGGTGCTCGAAGAGGCCTGGGAGAAGGTCACGGCGCACTAGCCGGGACCCAGGGCCGAGAAGAACGCACCCCGCCTCGTGCTTTCCGTCCGCAGCCTGCTGACCGAATTCGATCTCGAGCTCGCGGTCGAGGGCGTCCCCGACGGCAGCCCGATCCGCTGGGTGCATATCTCAGAGCTCGAGGATCCGACGCCGTTTCTGTCCGGCGGCGAGCTGCTGCTGACGACCGGGATCAACCTGAAGAGCGCCGCGAGACAGCGAAAGTTCGTCCGGCTGCTCGCCGGTAAGCAGGCGGCCGGTCTGGGGCTCGCGGTCGGCCTCGACCACGCGAAGTTGCCGCCGGCGCTGATCGAGGAGGCCGAGGCCAGGGGGCTGCCGCTGTTCGAGCTCCCGTTCGAGCTGCCCTTCATCGCGATCACCGAGTGGGCTTCGACGCGCCTGATCAACGAGGGCTACTCAGATCTGGAGCGCAGCGTCGAGGTTCACGCGCTGTTGGAGGGGCTCGTGCTTGCCGAGCGGGGCCTGCCCGAGATCATGCGGGCGATCGCCGAGTCGATCTCGGGCGCCGCCATGCTGCTCGACGATCGTGGTCTGGAGCTCGCCCGACACCCCCAGGAGCGCGGTTTCTCCCAACGGGCGAGCTCCGACATCCGGGTCGAGGTCAACGAGCGCGCCGAGGCCGGCAGGCAGTCGATGTTCGTCGCCGAGCGGGGATCGCTGGCGGGCCGCGCCGTCTCCGTCCCGGTGCCGCTGGGCGGGCACCGCAATCGCCGGCACTGGCTGGTGCTGGCACGTCGCGCCGGTGAGATCGGCGACCTCGAGCGGCTGCTCGCCCGCCAGGCGGCGATGGTGGTGGCGCTGGAGTTGATGCGCGAACGGGCCGTGCGTGAGACAGAGCGGCGGCTCGCCGGCGACGTGCTGGCTGAGGCCTTGGGGGGTCAGCTCGGGGACGAGGAGCTGCGCGGCCGGCTCCAGCCGTTCGGAATCGACGGCCGGGTCGCGATTCTGTTGTTCGAGCTCGAGGAGTCCGCCGACGATCCGGTGCTGCTCGCCGAGGCGCTCGCGGTCCCGGCGCTCGTTGCCGTCAACGCGGCCGCCGGCCGGCCGTTGCTCTGCGCGATCGTCGATCCCGGTGAGCGCGATCCGATCGAGCTGGCCCGGGAGGGGCGCGCGGTGCTGGCTGAGTCGGGCCGCACGGTCCGAGCCTCCGCAAGTCGCGCGACCCAGGTCTCGGCATTGCGACGCGGGTTTCACGAGGCCCGTTGCGCCCTCGAGGCGACCGCAATGGCAAACGGGCACACGCCCGATGTCGCCTCCCATCGAGATCTCGGCGCGTTCACCCTGTTGCTGTCGCTCCAGGACGACGATGCCCTCCGGACCTACTCGGAGAACCTGCTGGGACCGATCTCGGAGGGGGAGGGCGAGTACGGTCCGGAACTGCTGCGCTCCCTGGAGGCGTTCATCGAGCGCAACGGCCAATGGGAGCGCGCGGCCCGCGATCTCTATTGCCATCGACACACCCTTCGGTACAGAATCCGCAGGATCGAGGAATTGACCGGACGTGACCTCGGACAGGCGCAGGACAGGATCGAGCTGTGGCTCGCCCTGCGAGCGCGAGAGCTTGTGAGATGACCAGAACCGACGGATTCAGCGAACGACGGAAAGAGGAGAGCAGATGAAGGTTGGAGTGCCCACCGAGATCAAGGACGAGGAGTACAGGGTCGCTCTGACGGCGATCGGAGCCCGCGAGCTCGCCGAGCACGGGCATCAGGTACTGATTGAGGCAGGCGCTGGGGACGGAAGCGCGATCTCCGACGACGACTACGCCGCGCAGGGCGCGAGGATCGTCAACACCGCCGAGGAGATCTTCTCCGAGTCCGACATGGTGCTCGGGGTCAAGGAGCCCCAGCAGGTCGAGGTCGAGATGCTGCGGGCCGAGACGACGCTGTTCACCTACCTCCACCTCGCTCCGGCACCGGAGTTGACCGAGGGGCTCTGCAAGACCGGTGCCACATGCATCGCCTACGAGACGGTCGAGGACCCCCGCGGCGGGCTGCCGCTGCTCGCCCCGATGAGCGAGATCGCCGGCCGGATCGCGACCCAGGCGGGCGCGTTCTTCCTCGAGAAGCCGATGGGCGGTCGGGGGGTGCTCCTCGGCGGCGTCCCCGGAGTCGCGGCGGCCAACGTCATGGTGATCGGCGCCGGCGCGGTCGGGATCAACGCCGCCCAGATGGCCGTGGGCATGGCCGCCGACGTGTTCCTCTTCGACCTCAACATCGATGCGCTTCGTCGCGCCGATCTGCAGTTCGGCGGGTCCCTGTCGACGGTCTACAGCTCGACCCTCTCGATCGAGGAGATGCTGCCCCGCATGGATCTGGTGATTGGCGCCGTGCTGGTCCAGGGTGCCAGAGCCCCGCACGTGATCAAGCGCGAGCAGCTCGGCCTGATGAAGCGCAACGCCGTGCTCGTCGACGTGGCGATCGATCAGGGCGGCTGCTTCGAGACCTCGAAGCCGACCACCCACACCGATCCGGTCTACGAGGTCGATGGGATCACCCACTACTGCGTCGCCAACATGCCGGGAGCGGTGCCGATCACCTCGACCTACGCGCTGACGAACGCCACCCTTCCCTATGTCCTCTCGCTCGCCGACAACGGCGTCGAGGGGGCGATCGCCCGCGATCCGGGGCTTCGGCCCGGGGTCAACGTGGCGGCCGGGAAGGTCACCCATGCGGCCGTCGCCGAGGGTGTCGGATCGGAGTTCGTGTCCGTCGAGGAGGCGCTGGGCATCGGCTAGAGCGGGCGGGAGTTTTCGAGTTGATTCACGGCATGAGGAGAGATTGAGTTGGCAACGGCAGAGAAGACCAAGGTCCAGAACTTCATCAACGGCGAGCTTTCCGATGCCGTCGACGGCGCCACCGACGATGTGATCAACCCGGCGACCGGTGAGGTCTTCGCCTCGGCTCCCCTCTCGACCGAGGAGGACGTCGACCGCGCGGTCATGGCCGCACGGAACGCCTTCGACGGCTGGGCCGACACCACGCCCGCCGATCGCGCCGCAGCGCTGTTCGCACTCGCCGACGTGATCGAGGAGAACGCCGACCTGCTCTCCGACCTCGAGGCGACCGATGCCGGCAAGCCGCGCGACACGTTCATGGCGGACGAGATCCCCGCGATGGCGGATCAGCTGCGGTTCTTCGGCGGCGCGGGGCGAACGCTCTCGGGCAGCGCGGCGGGCGAGTACGTGGCCGGCCGGACGTCGATCATCCGGCGTGAGCCCGCCGGGGTGGTCGGCCAGATCGCGCCCTGGAACTACCCGCTGATGATGGCGATCTGGAAGATCGGCCCGGCGCTCGCCGCCGGTTGCACCACGGTGCTGAAGCCCGCCGAGACGACCCCGGTGGCGACGCTCAAGCTCGCCGAGCTTGCCGCTGACATCTTCCCTCCCGGCGTGCTCAACGTGATCGGCGGGCTCGGCCAGCCGGCCGGATCCACCCTGGTCACCCATCCCGAGGTCGACATGGTCTCGCTGACCGGCTCGCCCGAGACCGGCAGGTGGATCGCCAAGGCGGCTTCGGAGACGCTCAAGCGGGTCCACCTCGAGCTCGGAGGCAAGGCTCCGGTGATCATCTTCGACGACGCCGACATGGAGCTGGCGATGGAGACGATCGCTCGTTGCGGCTACTACAACGCCGGCCAGGACTGCACTGCAGCGACCCGGGTGATGGCCGCTCCCGGCATTTTCGACGACGTCGTGGCGGGGCTCGCCGAGCAGGCGCAGGGCAACGTCGTCGGCGACACGTTCGATCCGGCGACCACGCTCGGCCCGGTCAACTCCGCACGGCAGCGCGAGCGCGTCCAGGGCTTCCTCGAGCGCAGGCCCGACCACGCGGAGATCGTCACCGGCGGCGGTGAGCCCGACCTGCCCGGCTTCTACGTGGAGCCGACGGTCGTCGCCGGCCTCCGCCAGGACGACGAGATGATTCAGTCCGAGGTCTTCGGGCCGGTCATCACCGTTCAGCGTTTCGACGACGAGGCCAAGGCGATCGAGTGGGCCAACGGCACCCGCTACGGCCTGGCCGCATCGGTCTGGACCGGAGACGTCGGCCGGGCGATGCGGCTCGCCAAGGCGATCCGCTTCGGTTGCGTCTGGATCAACGACCACCTGACGATGGCCAACGAGATGCCGCACGGCGGCTTCAAGGAGTCCGGCTACGGCAAGGACATGAGCATCTACTCGGTCGAGGACTACACCGAGATCAAGCACGTCATGGTCAACCTGGAGGCGTAGGAGGGCTGGTCCGCCGGCGGTGTTTCCCGCCGGTTGACCCGGTGGCAGCTTGAGCACCGTATCGGTGCCATATCCGCCACCGGCCCGTCGGGTGATGCCCAACGAAGAACGCCCGCCGAACAGCGGGCGTTCTCCTCGAGTTTCGGGCCTCGCCTAGTAGCCCCTGTAGTGGCGAACCGCGTAGCCGCTGTCGGAGCGCATGTCCGAATGCCAGCGTGGTCCGGCGCCGCCGGAGGTGTCCCAGCGGAGTCCGGCGACCACGGCATAGGTGTGGCCGGAGTTGGCGTAGATGGAGATCCAGTCGCCCTTCTTCTTCTTGCCCCAGCTCGCGAGCGAGCCGGAGGTGAGGGGCGTGTCGAGCATGCGGGCGCCGTGGAGCATGTAGCTGACGGCGCCGGAGCAGTCGTAGCCCTTGCTCTCGAAGCTGGCGTGTCCACCGCCCCAGACGTACCTGGTCCGGCGGATGCTGTTGGCGTACTTGATCGCGCGAACGACCCGCTTGGGGGCGCCCTCGGGCGGGACCGCCTTGCCGTTGTCGAGCAGCTTCGCCTTGCCGGCCTTGCCGGTGGGCGGAACCGTGGTCCCGACACCGCCGCTGGCTGCGAGCGCTGAACCTGAGAGTAGGAGGAGGACCGCGATCGTCGCGAGGACGGCTGCGATCAAGGACACTGCGGCGCGTTGCACCGTGGGATTTGAATTGAGTCTATGCATGGTGTTGGCTCGTTCACGCCTGCGGAGTTAGCTGTCGGGCTGGCGCTGCTGTGGAGCCTGCGCCTCCGTCGAATCGGACGGATTAGCCCCGGGTACTCGGGTTCCTGGTTGGGTCCCCCGCTCTCCGGAATTCGGAGACTCGGCGTTCGGTGCGGGGCACTGTAGCGGAATGGTGAGCGATCTGCAAGCAAACGCTCATAAAGACCGGGCGATGACGAACCCCCGCCGGATTCGGGCGCTGTAGGTTGGATCCCATGGAGATCGCTGGAAAGAGGGCGTTGCTGACCGGTGCGACCGGTGGGCTCGGACGCGCAATCGCGGTCGCGCTCGCCGCCCGCGGAGCATCGATCGTCTTGAGCTCACGGAAGCGGGAGGAACTCGACGCCCTGGCCGCCGAGCTTCCGGGCGGCGGCCACTCGGTCGTCGTATCCGATCTCGCCGAGTCCGGGGCCGCCGAGCAATTGGCGTCGGCTGCGACCGCCCAGGGCGGAATCGACCTGCTCGTCGCCAACGCGGGGCTGCCCGGCTCGGGGCGCCTGGAGGACTTCAGCCCGGAGGAGGTTACGCGGGCGCTTCGGGTCAATCTCGAGTCTCCGATGCTGCTCGCCCAGGCGCTGGTCCCGGCGATGAGTGAGCGCCGCACGGGCCACCTCCTCTTCGTCTCTTCGCTCGCGGGCAAGGCCGCCTCCCCTCGCGCCTCGATCTACAACGCAACCAAGTTCGGCCTTCGCGGCTTCGCCCTCGCCCTTCGTGAGGACCTCGCCGGTGACGGCTCGGGAGTCGGCGTATCCGTCGTCCTGCCGGGGTTCATCCGCGATGCCGGGATGTTCGCCGACGCAGGGGCGAAGACCCCTCCGGGCGTCGGCACCTCGAGCCCCGAGGACGTCGCCGCCGCGGTCGTCAAGGCGATCGAGCGCAACAGGGGAGAGGTCTCCGTGGCTCCGCCCCAGCAGCGGGCGCTGGTCGGCTTCGCGCACATCTTCCCGTCGATCGCGGCCCGTGCCCAGCGCGGAGCGGGCACCAAGGTCGCCGAGAACCTGGCCCGCGGCCAGAGCGACAAGCGCTAGTTGCTCGGCGCCAGGTCGGCAGCGGCCCGGCGTCAGCGGGTAGGTTTCGTTCTCAACCGAGCATCGTTTTGAATCCGAGAATCACCTGGAGGCGTCATGATCGAGCAACCCGAGGAACGCAAGCGCGACCTGGTTGCGGAGGAGGAGGCAGCCGCGGCGGCGGAGGCCGGGGCGATCGGCGGTCACACCGATACCCAGCGACTTCCCGAGGCGGAACGACCGCTGGCCGAGGGCGGCGAGGGCGTGGCGGAGGGGTTCGAGCTGGCGGAGGAGCAGCTGATCGAGTCGGCTTCCCACGGACGCAAGCACGGCCACCCTCTCGGCGACGGCTTCCCCGAGGAGGACGCCAGGTCGGAGGGCCTTACGATCTACGGCGAGGCCGACCACGAGAAGGCGTCGGAGAAAGCAGACAGCGACTAACGCGCCGGCAATGGGTCGGCGCTGAAACGGAGACGAGATGACGGATAGCTTCGGCGCCCGGTCGAGCCTGAACGTGGCGGGGCGCGAATACGAGATCCATCGCCTCGACGCTCTCCAGGCGAAGTACGACGTCGCCCGGCTTCCCTACTCGCTGAAGGTCCTGCTCGAGAACTGCCTGCGTCTCGAGGACGGTTTCGCCGTTACCGCCGCCGACATCGAGACGATCGCAACCTGGGACGCCACGGCGGAGCCGTCGAAGGAGATCCCCTTCCAGCCCGCACGAGTCCTGATGCAGGACTTCACCGGCGTCCCCGCAGTCGTCGACCTCGCCGCCATGCGCGACGCGATGGACGACCTCGGCTCCGATCCGTCGAAGATCAACCCGCTGGTGCCCGTTGACCTCGTGATCGACCACTCCGTTCAGGTCGATGCTTTCGGCAACGAGCGGGCCTTCGAGGTCAACGCCGAGCGCGAGTTCGAGCGCAACGAGGAGCGCTACGAGTTCCTGCGCTGGGGACAGAAGGCCTTCGACAACTTTCGCGTAGTCCCGCCGGCCACGGGCATCTGCCATCAGGTCAACCTCGAGCACCTCGGCAAGGTCGTGTTCTCCGATGAGCGGGACGGCATCCGCCGCGCGTTCCCCGACACCCTCGTGGGCACCGACTCCCACACGACGATGATCAACGGCCTCAGCATTCTCGGCTGGGGTGTCGGCGGGATCGAGGCCGAGGCGGCCATGCTCGGGCAGCCGATCTCGATGCTGCTGCCCCAGGTGATCGGCTTTCGGCTAGACGGTGAGCTCGGCGATGCGACCACCGCAACCGACCTCGTCCTTCGCGTCACCGAGATGCTCCGCGAGCGCGGCGTCGTCAGCAAGTTCGTCGAGTTCTACGGTCCTGGCCTGCCGACCCTCGGCCTGGCCGACCGGGCGACGCTCGGCAACATGTCGCCGGAGTTCGGCTCGACCTGCGCGATCTTCCCACCCGACCAGGAGACGATCCGCTACCTCGAGTTCACCGGCCGCGGCACCGAGGTGATCGAACTCGTCGACGCCTACACCCGCGAGCAGGGCATGTTCCACGCCCCCGACTCCGAGGAGCCGACGTTCTCTGACACCCTGCAACTGGACCTCGGCGAGGTGGTCCCGGCGATCGCCGGTCCCAAGCGCCCGCAGGACCGGATCGCTCTGTCCGACTCCAAGGCCGCGTTCTTCGAGACGCTGAAGACGTTCGACGACGAGGCGGCCGGTTCGCTTGGCAGCGAACCCGATTCGGGTTCGTTCCCCGCCTCCGACCCGCCCGGTAACGGCAGCGGCACCGCGACCGGTTCGCCGATCGATTCGCCGACCACCGTCGCCGCCCATCCCGAGCGGAGGAGCCACGACTGCATCGAGGTGACCGACGCCGAGGGCAACACCTTCGACCTCGATCACGGACGGGTCGTGATCGCGGCGATCACGAGCTGCACCAACACCTCCAACCCGTCGGTGATGATCGGGGCGGGCCTGCTGGCGAAGAAGGCCGTCGAGAGGGGCCTCGACGTCAAGCCCTGGGTAAAGACCTCGCTGGCGCCGGGCTCGACGGTGGTCACCGACTACCTGGAGAAGTCCGGGCTCGACGAGTACCTCAACGCGCTCAAGTTCGACCTCGTCGGCTACGGCTGCACGACCTGCATCGGCAACTCCGGCCCACTGGCGGAGGAGATCTCTGCCGCCGTCGCCGAGAAGGACCTGGTCGTCTGCGCGGTGCTCTCGGGCAATCGGAACTTCGAGGGGCGGATCAACCAGGACGTGAAGGCGAACTATCTCGCCTCACCGCCCCTCTGCGTGGCCTACGCGCTGGTCGGGCGGATGGACTTCGACTTCGAGTCCGAGCCCCTGGGAGTTGACAGCGAGGGCGAGCCGGTCTTCCTTCGTGACGTCTGGCCGAGCGCGGCCGAGATTCGCGACACCGTCGCCTACGCCGTGCGCGCCGACATGTTCGAAAAGAACTACGCGAACGTGTTCGAGGGCGACGCGCGTTGGCAGGCGATCAAGGTCCCCGACGAGGATCGCTACACGTGGCCGGATTCAACCTACGTGCGCCGGCCCCCGTTCTTCGAGGGAATGAATTCCGAGCCGGCGGCCTCCAGCGAGCCGATCGAGAACGCTCGCGTCCTGGCCAAGCTCGGCGATTCGATCACCACCGACCACATCTCTCCCGCCGGTGCGATCAAGAAGGACAGCCCGGCCGGCAGATGGCTGATGGAACAGGGCGTGGAGGCCCGGGACTTCAACTCATACGGGTCGCGCCGCGGCAACCACGAGGTGATGATGCGCGGCACCTTCGCGAACGTCCGTCTGCGCAACCAGCTGGTCGACCGCGAGGGCGGCTGGACCCGATCGATGCCCGACGGCGAGGAGATGCCGATCTACGACGCGGCCATGAAGTACGCCGCCGAGGGCGTGCCGCTCGTCGTGCTGGCCGGAAAGGAGTACGGGTCGGGATCGTCCCGCGACTGGGCCGCGAAGGGCACCCTGCTGCTCGGCGTTCGCGCCGTCATCGCCGAGAGCTACGAGCGCATTCACCGCTCCAACCTGATCGGCATGGGCGTGTTGCCGCTGCAGTTCCCCGACGGGGAGGGGGTCGAATCGCTCGGCCTCACGGGTGAGGAGCGGATCTCGGTTGCCGAGCTCGACATCGAGAGCGCGACCGAGCTCGAGGTGATCGCCGCCCGCGACGGTGCCGACCCGGTGACCTTCGTCGCCAGGGTCCGGCTCGATACCGCCAACGAGCGACAGTACTTCCGTCACGGCGGAATTCTGCATCGCGTGCTGCGCGAGCTGCGCTGAGGAGCCACCGGCCGAACTCCTTCCCCGGAGAGGAAGATGGGCCGGGGCTGGGCCGCGGGAGGCAGGGGGTCCACGCGACCCGCACCCCAGCCCGCGCGCCGGTAGCCAGGAAGGGATGCCGGCGCGATCGCCCCCGGAGGCGGGACTGACCGGGGACGAGCTTTATGGAACCTGCGATCGCATTCTGCTGGATCGGCTCCGCAACTGCAATACGGGCTGCCGGCAGCTTGGATCTAGGCGGCGCCGGGCGCCTTGGCCAGGCCCTTTGGGATGTTCCGCTTCAGGCCCTGGGCGACCAGGAATGCAAGCCCAGGAACCCTCGAGCCGAAGCTGATCTCGTAGTGGAGGTGGGTGCCGGCGCCCTCGGGGGTGAAGCGCATCTCGCCGTGATGGCCCGTCAGGGGTGAGCCCTTCGTGATCTCATAGGAGATCAGCTCATTGGGAGTGCATTCGGTGATCGTTTCCTCGAACGGCGGGGCCGGGCCGACCTTGAGCTCCCGGACCGAGCCGACGCCGTTGCGGTTGCCGTCGGTGCCGTCCTTGAGGCGGATGATCTTGGCCCCGAGCATCTCGCCGAGGTTCTCGTGCTCGGCGAAGTAGTTGAAGACGGTTTCAGGCGGGAGGGCGTAGCCCTGGTCGAAGATGAGTCGCTGCATGAGCGGGATTCAATCAGGGTTGGCGAGCGGTGACGGGTTCGGCTGCTCAACTTCGTTGGCCTCGCCGCCACCGCGCCTTTCGATCCACTCGATCCCGGCCACGCTCCCGACCGGGCCGACCGGCGTGAGAGTTGCGGCAAAGAGCCAGAACGGCGCCTCGCGCCTGAGGATCGCGACCCAGAGCAGCAGGCAGAGGGCGATGTAGCCGATCCCGTGTGCCATGCCGAAGAGGAAGGTCGGCTGCTCGAGCCCGGGGATCGCCCAGACGATCAGCAGCCCGATGAAGATCCCGAGCTCGACGAACGACGCGCGCTTGACCCAGATCCAGAGGGGTCCCGGCGTGCGGGGCCGGAACTCGCGCTCGCCGTGGATGGTGGCTTCGGTCGCTTGGGTCACAGGTTCACCGTCGCGGGAGGGTAGATGAGGCCTGTGGCCGACCCCTACGCCGA
Source organism: uncultured Solirubrobacterales bacterium (assembly GCA_963823275.1). Classification (GTDB taxonomy): domain Bacteria; phylum Actinomycetota; class Thermoleophilia; order Solirubrobacterales; family 70-9; genus RHKX01. The sequence goes on from CAWGKW010000001.1 coordinate 272,400, forward strand.
GCACAACCGCGGCCGCGGAATCCTGGACATGCGTACATGGGACATCCCCTCGACCGTCGGCATCATGTCGCCCATGCGGAGTTCCGCAAACACGAGGATCGGAGAACGGGCCATCTCCCGGGCTCAGGATGCGCGGCGCGGTTTCGTTGGGCGCGCGCAGCTCATCTCGTGCCCGGAGTGTGGGACTGGGCGCACTGAGATCTGCGCCAGGGAGCCCTGCGCAGTATGTGGCGCTGTACCCGCAGCGCTGATCGGCAGGGTCGTCTCGGGCTGATCCGTCAACTCCTCTCTCCCGTGGGTGCCGCGAGGGGCGCCGGAGCAATCCGGCGCCCCTCGCACGTCTCCCCCTGCAAGTGCGACGGCCTGACCGCCCACAGCGAAACTCCTCAAGGGGTCGAGTGGTGGAGGCAACGCCGACACTCAGCGCGAGCGAAGCGAGTGCGGAGGCGGTGCCTCTGCCGCTCGGCCCCTTCGTGAAAACTCCGCTGGCCTACGCAGTCAGGGCCGTCAGCACGATCCGCTCCTGCTCGGTGCGGTGTGCTGCGGGGTAGCCCTCGCTGGGACTCGAGCGTTCGGGGCGGCCGACGTAGCGGATCGGGATGTCGCCGCCGATCGCGTCGGGCAGGCGGAACCGCATCGCGGGCCAGCAGCCCATGTTCTCGGGCTCCTCCTGACACCAGATGATCTCCTCGAGGTTCGGATAGCCGGCGACCAGCTCGGAGACGTAGGTCTTCGGGAAGGGATAGATCAGCTCGGTGCGGGCGATCGCGACCGTGGGGGTATCGGCACGGCGATCATGGCCCTCCAGGTCGTAATAGATACGGCCTGAGCAGAGAACGAGGCGCTTGATCTCAGCGGCGTTTTCCTTGGCGACGGGATCGTCGATCACGTACTGGAAGGTCCCCTCGGTCAGGTCGCTGAGCTTGGAGGCCGCCTCGCGGAGGCGCAGCAGGCCCTTCGGGGTGAAGACGACCATCGGCCGCGCCTTCCTGATCCGCGCCTGGCGGCGGAGCAGATGAAAGTACTGAGCCGCGGTCGTCGGGTTGGCGAGCCGCATGTTGCCCTCGGCGCCGAGCTGCAGGAAGCGCTCGATCCGGGCGCTCGAGTGTTCGGGGCCGGCGCCCTCGTAGCCGTGGGGGAGGAGCAGGGTCAGCCGGTTGGTCTGGCCCCACTTGGACTCGCCGGCGGCGATGAACTGGTCGATGATCACCTGCGCGGAGTTGTCGAAGTCGCCGAACTGCGCCTCCCAGAGGATCAGGCTCTCCGGGGAGGCCGCCGCGTATCCGTATTCGAAGCCGAGGCAGGCGTTCTCCGAGAGCGGGCTGTTGTGGATCTCGAACGGCGCCAGCGCTCCAGAGAGGTTCTGGATCGGCGCGTACTTGAGGCCGGTCTTCTCGTCGTGGAGGACGAGGTGGCGGTTGGAGAAGGTCCCTCGCTCGGCGTCCTGGCCGGTCACCCGGATGTGGGTGCCCTCGGTCAGCAGCGAGGCGTAGGCGAGCGCCTCGGCATGCGCGTACTCGATCGGCCCCTCATCGAGGATCTCAACCCGGCGCTCAAGTGGCTTGCGCAGCTTGCGGTGGACGCTGAAGCTGTCGGGGAACCTGACCAGCTCCTCGTTCAGCGTCCGGATCCGTTTCTCGGAGACCTTCGTCTCGACGGCCGGGCTCTTCGTCCGATCGAGCTCGCCGGTGCCGCCGGTGATCGTCGGATCCTCGAACTCCCCCGCCTCGATCTTCGAGCGCAGGGACTTGAGGATGTCGCCCAGCTCCTCACGGTGTTCATTGCCGTCGTCCTCGACCTCCTGGCTCGTCACGACTCCCTCGCCGATCAGCTTGGTGGCGTAGAGGTCGCTGATCGGCGGATGCTTCTTGATCTTCGCCGTCTTCTCGGGCTGGGTGTAGGCGGGCTCGTCGGTCTCGTTGTGCCCGTAGCGGCGGTAGCCGATCAGGTCGATGACGACGTCGCGGCCGAACTTGGCGCGATAGGCCATCGCCAGCCGGATCGCCGCGATGCAGTTCTCCGGATCGTCGGCGTTGACATGGATGATCGGCACGTTGAAACCCTTCGCCATGTCGGCGGCGTAGGGGGTGGAGCGACCCTCCTGGGGGTCGGTGGTGAAGCCGACCTGGTTGTCCTGGATGATGTGGATCGTGCCGCCGGTCTGGTAGCCCCTCAGCGACTGCAGGTTGAGCGTTTCTGCGACCACTCCCTGACCTGGGAAGGCGGCGTCGCCGTGCAGCAGCAGCGGGACGGCGACCTTGGGGTCGTGGTGGATCTGCGGGCCCGCGTGCTCGGTCTGCGCGGCCCGGGCACCGCCGGTGACGACCGGATCGACGAACTCGAGGTGGGAGGGGTTCGGGTAGAGGCGCATCCGCACGTCGCCCTCGGTCGACTCGAACAGCCCCTCGGCGCCGTGGTGGTACTTGACGTCGCCGGTGCCGCCGTGACGGAGCGCATCCGTCCGCTTGACCGCGTCAAGCGCCTTGGCGCCCTCGAACTCGGCCATGATCGATTCCAGCGAGCGCCCGAGGTTGTGGGCGAGGACCGTGAGCCGCCCGCGGTGGGCCATGCCGATCACGACCTGCTCGCCGCCGTCTCTGCGGGCGATGGTCGCCAGCTCGTCGATCATCGGGACGGTCGAGTCGAGCCCCTCGATCGAGAACATCTTCTGGCCGAGGTAGGCCTTCTGGAGGAAGCGCTCGAACTGGTAGACCTCGATCAGCCTGACCAGCAGGTTTCGCTTCTCCTCGTTGTCGAGCGGCTTGCGGTGGGTGCCGGTCTCGATCATCTCGCGCAACCAGACCCGCTGCTGGTGGGAGGAGAGGTGCTCGACCTGGTAGCCGATGGTTCCGCAGTAGGCGTCGCGCATCCGCGGCAGGGCATCGAGGAGGGTCTCGCCGTCGACTCCGATCCGCAGGATCGATGCGGGAATCCGGCCCATCAGCTCCGGGGTCAGGTTCAGGTTCTCCGGCTCCAGCGCCGGGTCGCCCTTGCCGTCGCCGCCGAGCGGGTTGAGGTTGGCCGAGAGGTGGCCGTGGGTGCGGTAGGCCTTGAGCAGCGAGGTCGCCGCCTGAACTGCCTGGAGCAGGTCCTCGTCGGGAGCCCCGGTGACGGAGGCGGGCGTCGCCGCGGTGGTAGAGCCGACGGCGAGCGGCGGGGCGGAGGCGGAGGCCGCGTGCGCGGTCGAGACGACGCTCGCTTCGATGCCCAGCGCGTTTGCCACCGCCTCGTAGAAGTCGTCTTCACCGGAGAGCAGTTGGTCGATCCGGCGCAGGAATGAGCCGGATTCGGCACCCTGGATGATCCGGTGGTCGTAGGTCGAGGTCATCGTCATCACCTTCGAGACCCCCACGGCCTTGAGCCGGTCGGGCGCGGCGTGAGCCCACTCCGGCGGATAGGCGATCGAGCCGGTGGCGATGATCGTGCCCTGGCCGCTCATCAGCCGGGGAACCGAGGCGACCGTGCCGAGCCCGCCGGGGTTGGTCAGCGTGATGTTGGTGCCCTGGAAGTCGTCGGCGGTGAGCGAGTTCTCGCGGGTCTTTCGGATCAGGTCCTCGTAGTCGGTGTGGAAGGCCTTGAAGTCGGCCTGATCGGCGGCACGGATGCAGGGCACCATCAGGCTCCGGGACCCGTCCTTCTTCTCGATGTCGACGGCGATCCCGAGGTTGACGGCGCCGTGGTCGATCACGTTCGGCTTGCCGTCCCGCTCCTCGAAGCTGCGGGCCATCGCTCGCCAATCCTTCGCCGCCTCGACGATCGCCCAGGCGATCAGGTGCGTGAAGGAGACCTTCATCCCGCGCTCCGATAGCGCTCCGTTGAGGGCCTTGCGCTTCGCGTCGAGCGTGTCGACGGCGAGCGTCCTGAACGAGGTCGCGGTCGGGATCGAGCGGCTCTCCTCCATCGCCTTGGCGAGCATGCCCGCGGGGCCTCGGAGGACCTTGGCCTCGCCCCCGGTCGTCGCCGGAGCGCCGCCGTTGCCGCCACCGTCCTTGGCCGCGATCACGTCGGCCTTCATCACTCTCCCGCCGGCTCCTGAGCCGGAGACGGCGCCAAGGTCCACACCCTCGGCGTCGGCGATCCGCCGTGCGACGGGAGATGCCTTGGCGTCGCCGTTGGCGGCGATCGGCACCACGTGGTCGGTCGCCGCCCCGTCGGCAGCGGCGGCGGACGCACCGGCGCCCGGCTCGATCCGAGCCAGGGGCTGGCCGACCTTGACCACATCGTCGGGTTCGACCAGGGTCTCGACAACGGTCCCGGAGACGGGTGAGGGAACCTCGGCGTCGACCTTGTCGGTGGAGACCTCGATGATCGTCTCGCCCTCGGAGACCGCCTCACCGGCCTGCTTGTGCCACTCGAGGACGGTGCCCTCGGTGACGGATTCGCCCATTTCCGGCATCACCAGGTCGATCGGTTCCGCCGGGGCGGCATCGGGGGCCGCAGGGGGGGCGCCGTCGGAGGAGCCGCCACCGGGCTCCAGCTCGGCGAGCGCCTCGCCGATCTTGACGACCTCGTCGGGGCCCTTGAGGATCTTCGTCAGCGTGCCGGAGGCCGGAGCCGGCACCTCGGCGTCCACCTTGTCGGTGGAGACCTCGACGATCGTCTCGCCCTCCTCGACTTGCTCACCCTCCCCCTTGAGCCACTCCAGCACCGTTCCCTCGGTCACCGACTCGCCCATCGCGGGCATCTCGATCTGGACGGTTTCGGTCGCGGCCACTGCGACTAAATCGATGTAGGTGCGTTACTCACGGCGCGACCTCTGAGTGTATGCACCTGCGGGACCGAGCGACGGTGGGGTCAGCTGCGTTGGTCGCCGAACCGCGCGAGGGCCTCGTCGCGAGACTCGAACAGGTCGACGAGCGGCTCCGGGTAGTCCTCGCCGATCATGCAGCCGGCCTCCCGCTGCACGTCCTCCGGCGCCTCCCAAGGCGTCGGGAGGTGCGGGTCGGGAAGCTCCCGGATCTCGGGAACCCAGCGGCGCACGTAGGTACCGTCGGGATCGAAGCGCTTCTGCTGGCGGACCGGGTTGAAGATCCGGAAGTAGGGCTGGGGGTCGACGCCCGTCGAGGCCGACCACTGCCAGTTGCCGTTGTTCTGGGACTCGTCGCCGTCGAGCAGATGGTGCATGAAGTGGGCCTCGCCCTCACGCCAGTCGATCAGCAGGTTCTTGGTCAGATAGGAGGCGACCGCCATTCGCACCCTGTTGTGCATCCAGCCCTCGGCGAGCAGCTGTCGCATCCCGGCGTCGATCCAGGGGACGCCGGTCCGGCCCTCCTTCCAGGCCTCGAGCGAGTCGGGGTCGTCGTTCCACCGCATCCCGCGGAAGCGCTCGTCGTACTCCTCGGTCCGGTTGCCGGGGAAGTGGCGGATCACGTTGAGGTAGAAGTCGCGCCAGCAGACCTGCCGCCGCAGTGCGTCGGCGCCGTTGCCGCGCTCGGCGGCCAGCAGACTCTCGAGCTCCCACGCCGAAACCGTGCCGAAGTGGAGCGCCGGTGACAGCCGCGTCGTCCGGTCGATCCCCGGAAGGTCGCGGATCTCCTTGTAGTCGGCGCTGCCATCGACGGCTTTGAGCATCCGCTCGCGCCCAAGCTTCTCGCCGGACCCGTAGGCCTCGCAGATCCGCTTCGCTTCGGCGTCGATCCCCATGTCGGCCTCGCTCGGCGGGCGCCCGATCGCGAGTCTGGACGCTCCCTTCGGCGGTTTCAGCTTTCGCGGTCGAGACGCCTCCTCGCGTCGCGGCGCCTTCAACCACGCTTTGTAGAATGGCGTGAAGACGCGGAACGGCCCACCCTCGCCGGTGGCGATCTGCGCCGGCTCCGCACAGGTCAGGCCGGTGTGACCGACAAGCTCGCGGCCGTCGCCGGCGAGCGCTTCGGAGACCGCCTGATCCCGCCTGCGGGAATGAACGGTGTGGTCGCGGTTGACGTGCACCTCCGCCGCCCCGACCTGAGCGGCGAGGGCCGGAATCTCGCTCGCCGGATCCCCGTGTCGGTAGTGCAGCCGCGATCCGGTCGCCTTCAGGCTTCTCGTCGAGCTCCCGCAGCGATGCGAGCAGGTAGGCGTTGCGGTTCGGCGAGGCATGCCGCCCGCTCGTCAGGCCCTGCTCGAAGCAGAAGACGGCAATCAATCCCTCGGCGAGTGCGGCCGCGGCCAGGGCCGGGTTGTCGGCGAGCCGCAGGTCGCGGCGAAACCAGATGATTGCGACTCTCACGTCCGCACCCGTTCCCCGCTCGAGAGCCGCTCAAGCATCGAGGCCCACCCCCGGCGAACGGAGGTTGCGTGTAGGGTCCAGCGCGGTTTTGTCGACTCTGGAGTGTGTTTGAACATGGGGTACTTCGTCACCGGCGCAACGGGTTTCATCGGGCGCAACCTGGTCGAGCTTCTGCTCGAGCGCGAGGGTACGATCTACGTGCTGGTTCGCGAGGGCTCCCAGGGCCGGCTGGCCGAGCTCCGCAATCGCTGGGGAGTGGATGAGGATCGCGTCGTCGGCATCGTCGGCGATCTCTCCCAGCATCGGCTCGGCGTCTCCGACGACGATCTCAAGCGTCTCCGGGGCAACGTCGACCATCTCTTCCATCTCGCGGCGATCTATGACATGAAGGCCGATGCGGAGTCCCAGCGGGTCGCGAACGTCGAGGGCACACTCCACATGGTGCAGCTTGCCGAGGCGGTCAAGGCGGGTCGCGTCCACATGGTCAGCTCGATCGCAGCCGCCGGCCTCTACAAGGGCACCTGGCGTGAGGACATGTTCGACGAGGCCCAGAACCTCGACATCAACCCCTACTTCCGGACCAAGCACGAGTCCGAGCGGGTCGTCCGCGACGAGTGCGAGCAGCCCTGGCGGGTCTACCGCCCAGGGATCGTCGTCGGCAACTCCGAGACCGGCGAGATGGACAAGATCGACGGGCCGTACTACTTCTTCAAGCTGATCCGGAGAATCCGCCAGGTGGTGCCGGCCTGGATGCCGATGCCCGGCGTCGAGGGCCGCGAGATCAACATCGTCCCGGTCGACTTCGTCGTCAAGGCGATGGATCACATCGCCCATCTCGACGGGCTCGACGGGCGGGCCTTCAGCCTCACCGATCCCGATCCGCTCAGCGCCGGCGAGGTCATCGACGTCTTCGCCAGGGCCGCCCACGCACCCCAATCCTCGCTTCGGGCCCCCGCCTCCGTGACCGAGGGAATTCAGCCGTTTCTCAACCTGGGGCTCTCGAACGTCCCCTTCGCCAACGGCATCACCGATCGGGTTCTCGCCGACTTCGGCGTGCCGCGGTCGGTCCTGGTCTATCTCAACTACCCGACTCACTTCGACTCCCGTCGCACGCAGGCCGCACTCGCCGGGACCGGTATCAAGGTGCCGCCGCTGGAGGCCTACGCGGGCAAGCTCTGGGACTACTGGGCCCGCCACCTCGACCCCGATCTGTACCGCGACAACACCCTCGTCGGGGCCGCGCGGGGCCGTGCCGGGATCGTCGGAGGTCTGACGCAGATCCTCGAGGCGCAGATCCCAGACGAGCTGATGCGCTTCGGGCGCAAGCTGCAGGGCACAGCCTCGCTCGAGAAGGAGGTCGGCGGCAAGGTCGTGATGGTCACGGGCGCGTCCTCGGGAATCGGCAAGGCGGCGGCGCTCAAGGTCGCCGATGCCGGCGGGATCGTCCTGCTCGTCGCCAGGACTCCCGAGAAGCTCGAGGAGACCCGCGATCAGATCGAGGACGGAGGCGGGATCGCCCATATCCATCGCTGCGACCTCTCCGACGTCGACGACATCGACCGGATGGCCGCCGAGGTGCTCGAACAGCACGACAACGTCGACGTCCTGATCAATAACGCCGGCCGCTCGATCAGGCGCTCGATCGCGCTCGCCTACGACCGCTTCCACGACTTCGAGCGGACGATGCAGCTCAACTACTTCGGCCCGGTGCGGCTGATCCTCCGCCTGCTGCCGACGATGCGCCAGCGCCGCTCCGGCCAGATCATCAACGTGAGTTCGATCGGCGTGCAGACCAACATGCCGAGGTTCTCCGCCTACGTGGCCTCGAAGTCGGCCCTCGACGCGTTCTCTCGTTGTATCGCCTCCGAGATCATCGACGACAAGGTCCACATCACGACGATCCACATGCCGCTGGTGCGGACGCCGATGATCGCTCCGACCAAGATGTACGACAAGTTCCCGACGATCACCCCCGACGAGGCCGCCGACATGCTCTGCGACGCGATCATCTACAAGCCGAAGCGGATCGCCACGCCGGTCGGGACGCTCGGACAGGTCCTCTACGCGATCAACCCGAAGTCAATCGACTACATCCTCAACAGCGCCTACCACATGTTTCCCGACTCGACGGCTGCCAAGGGCGACAAGCCGAAAACGGCTCCCTCAACCTCATCACGCGGAACCACGACCGACGAGCAGGCGAACAACCAGCAGCTTGCGTTCGCGTATCTGATGCGCGGCATGCACTGGTAGCGGTCGCGAGCCCCGACCGCAGCCGCCCGCTGCCGAGGAATCGCGCCGATGCCGGCTGAGCCAGGATTCGACTGCGACGTCGCCGTGGTCGGCAGCGGATTCGGCGGGGCCGCCAGTGCTCTGCGGCTCGCCGAGCGGGGTATGGACGTCGTCGTGGTCGAACGCGGTCGCCGGCTGAGCCCCTCCGATCTCGAGGCTGGGCGGAGCGATCCGCGGGCATTGCTCTACGACCCTCGGCTCGGGCTGCGGCGCGGGTACTTCTGGCAGCGCTTCTTCCGCGACGTCGGGATCATCGGGGCGACGGGGGTCGGGGGCGGAAGCATCGTCTGGGGCGCCGTGTTGCTCGAGCCGCCGCGGAGGTTCTACGAGGACGCCAGCTGGGCGGGACTGGCCGACTGGGAGGCGGAGCTCGCTCCCCATCTGGCCGAGGCGGCCCGCATGCTCGGGAGGCAGACGAATCCGCACCTGGGGGAGATGGACGAGCACCTGCGCGCGGCCGCCGAGGCCGTCGGTGCCGGCGATACGTTCGGGCCGGTGCCGCTCGCGATCCATTTCGGATCCGGGCCGGGGGAGAGGTCGGCGGACCCCTACCTCGGCGGCGAGGGGCCCGAGCGGACGGGCTGCCTGCTCTGCGGCGGCTGTCTCGCCGGCTGCCCCTACGGGGCCAAGAACACGCTTGATCTCAACTACCTGCACCTGGCGGAGCGGCGCGGCGCTCGGATTCGGCCCGAGCACGAGGTGGCCGCGATCACCCCGCTCGGGGCGGCGGGTTACGAGCTGGCGCTCAGCGGCCGCCCACCGTTGCGCGCCCGGCGGGTGGTGGTGGCGGCGGGCGTGCTCGGAACCCTGGAGCTGTTGCTTCGCTGCCGTGACGAGCTGGGCACCCTGCCGCGGATTTCGCCACGCCTCGGCCACGCCGTTCGGACCAATAGCGAGGCGGTCACCGCGGTCATGCAGCCGCCGGGAGACGACCTCTCGGTCGGCCCCTCGATCTCGAGCGACTTCCATCCGGACGAGCGCACCCACGTAACCCAGAACCGCTACGTCGGCGGCGGCCACATGCGCTGGATGCTCGGACCGCTGACGGACGGGGAATACCCGGCCGGGCGCCGCCGCCGCACGCTGGCGGCGATCGCCCGCTCGCCGATCGCGCAGCTGCGCCTGTTCGGCACCAGGGACATCGAGCGCAGGCTCTCGGCGCTGACGGTCATGCAGGACGTCGAGAGCGAGCTCCAGTTTCTCTGGGGCCGATCGCCGCTGCGCCCGTGGCGGCGGGTGCTCCGCAGTCGGGCTCTGCCGGGAAGGCGGCCGCCGAGCTACATGCCGATCGCCAATCGCGTGACGCGGGCGTTCGCCGAGGCGTCGGGTGGGACCCCCCTCAACCTGCTTCCGGAGAGCGTCGGCGGCCTGTCGGTGACGGCCCACATCCTCGGCGGTGCCGCGATCGGCGCCGATCCCGTATCCGGCGTGATCGATTCCCGGCATCAGGTCTTCGGTCACCCGGGCCTTTATGTGGCGGACGCCAGCGCGATCCCGGCCAACCTCGGGGTGAACCCGAGCCTGACGATCACGGCGATGGCCGAGCGTTTCGCGGCCCTGATGCCGAAGCCGGAAGCTCCCTAGCCGAGCATCCCCGCAGCGCGCAGCCAGGCCTCGGTCCGGCGCATGCCCTCGGTCAGGTCGACCTCGGGCTCGAAGCCGAGCACCCGCCGCGCCTTCTGAATCGAGTACGTGCCGGTGCGGGTCATGTAGATGACCGACGATCGCCGCAGCTCCGTCGTGTCGCCGCCGATCCAGGCGGTCACCTCCGGGATCGTCGATAGCGCCATCGCAACCGGGGTGGGGACGCGTCGCGGCGCCGGCTTGCCGAGCATCCGCGAGTAGTTGCCGAAGAATTGGTTGCAGCTGACCCCGACGCCGCCCGAGATCGTGAAGACCTCGCCGATCGCCTCTGGGGCCCGAGCGGCGAGCAGCACGCCGGAGACGAGGTCGTCGACGTAGATCGGGCTGTGGATGCCGCGGCCCATCGCCGGCAGGAAGAAGCGGCCGGCGGAGATCGCCTCGACCGGCAGGACCGTCCACGGCCGCGAGCCCGGCCCGTAGACGTCGCCCGGCCGGATCACCGTGCAATCGATCTCACCGGCGGCGTGGGCCTGCAGCACGACCTGTTCGGAGGCGATCTTGGTGTCGACGTAGGTGTGGCCGTCGGGGCGAACCGGATGGAGCTCGGTGACCTCGTCGGGAAAGCCGACGTCGCCGAAGGCGCGGACCGAGGAGAAGTGGACGAAGCGTCCTGCGCCCGCCCGCACCGCCGCGTCCAGGGCGTGGCGGGTGCCGAGCACGTTGACACGCCAGGCCTCGTCAGCTGAGGCGGCATTGGAGACGATCGCGGCGGTGTGGATGACGGTGTCGCAGCCCGACCCGGCGTCCTGCCAGGGACCGGGGACGCCCACGTTCCCGGCCACCGCCCCGGCCTCGGGGTCGGCGACGACGTCCACGCCCCGCACCGCAACGCCCTCCGAACGCAATCGGCCCGCCAGGGTCCTGCCGATGAACCCTGAGGCCCCGGTGATCAGCACAGCCTCCAAGCGACGCACCCTACATCTCATGACCGGCGCAAAGACCGGCGTCGGCGATCGACCAATTGCAGCGCCGTCAGCGCCGCGATCTGTGAATCGCGCTAGGCAGCCAGGTCGTCGTAGCCGCTGACGCGGCGGCGGCGTCTCGCCTCCGAGATGCCGGACCAACCCGCGTTGAACGCGAGCGCCTCGGCGAAGCGCACCGCCTTGGGGGATGCCTCGATTCTCGATCCGTCGATTGCGCTGATCCTCGTCGGCAGGACGGCATCACCGTGCTCGAAACCCTCGTGCAGGTCAACCAACTCCTGCCAGCGGTCGTTGCTGGTCTCGTCTCGCATGCCCTCTTCTCCCGTAGACGGGGACTTGATGCCGAAACTGTAGGTCTAGTGTCAGACGTAACAACGTCTGGGGCCGAAACCGCCGAAACTGACTCCGCAAACTGCGCTTTCTATGCATTCGGGGCCGGGTGAGTAAGGTCGGGGCGATGGAAGCCGGACGCAGGGGAGCGCGAAGCCATTGGGGTTGGGGTTACGCCGACCGCGCCCCCGACCGGGCTTCGCTGGAGGCGATCGCGCCGGAGCTTCGGCGCCGTCTGGGCTTCGGTGGCGATTCGATCGAGGAGCCCGTGCCACTCGGGGCGATCGAGCTTGCGCCCCCCCGCTTGCGCCCCCCCGATTCGCTCGCCGACATGCTCAGCGCCGAGCCACCCGATCGGATCAGGCACTCGATGGGTCGCGGCTATCGCGATGTCGTCCGCGGCTTCCGCGGGCGCTTCGACCGCACTCCCGACATGGTCGCCTTCCCGCGCGATGAGGAGGACGTTCGCCGGGTGCTCGAGATGTGCACCGAGCGCCGACTCGCGGCGATTCCCTTCGGCGGCGGGACGAGCGTCGTCGGTGGGGTCGAACCCCGGGTCGGGCACGGCTACCGTGGGACCGTCTCGATCGACCTCGGGGCGCTGAGCGGCATCGTCGAGATCGACGAGGTGTCCAACTCTGCGCTGATCGGGGCGGGAACCCTCGGACCCGACCTCGAGGACGGCCTGCGACCGCACGGCCTCACCCTGCGCCACTTCCCCCAGTCGTTCGAGTTCTCGACCCTCGGCGGCTGGATCGCCACCAGGGCGGGAGGCCACTTCGCGACCCTGCAGACCCACATCGACGACCTGGTCCTCTCGATCCGGGCGCTGACTCCCACCGGGGCCTGGGAGAGTCGCCGGTTGCCGGGGTCGGGCGCCGGACCCAGTCCCGACCGCATGTTGCTCGGGTCCGAGGGAGTCCTCGGGGTGATCACCGAGGCCTGGGTTCAGGTGCGCCCACGCCCGCGGTTCAAGGCATCGCGGCCGGTCCTCTTCGAGAGCTTCGCCGCCGGCGCCGAGGCGGCTCGGGTGATCGCTCAGTCGGGCCTCAATCCCTCGAACTGCCGTCTCCTTGATCCACTCGAGGCGGAGACCACGGGCGCCGGCGACGGCACCTCCGCGGTGCTGATCCTGGGCTTCGAGTCCGACTTCGCTCCCGTCGACGAGTCCCTCAGGCTCACCGTCGATTGCGCGGCCGGCCTGGGCGGGACGCCGGAGGAGGGGAGCAGCTCCGGCGGCGGCGGTGATTCCGCCGCTCGGACCTGGCGCTCGGCGTTCCTCGATGCCCCCTATCTGCGCGACAGCCTGGTCGCGCTGGGCGTCCTCAGCGAGACCTTCGAGACCGCGATCACCTGGGACCGCTTCGCGGCGTTCCACTCGCGGGTCACCGAGGCGGCCCGGCGCGCGGTCGCCGAGGTGACCGACGCTCCCGCCGACGGCGAGGGCGCGCCGCGGGTGATGTGCCGTTTCACCCACGTCTATCCGAGCGGCCCCGCCCCCTACTACACGATCCTGGCCAAGGCCCGAAGGGGCTCGGAGGTCGATCAGTGGGACGAGATCAAGTCGGCGGTCTCGGAAGCGATCATCTCCGCCGGCGGCACGATCACCCACCACCACGCGGTCGGCCGCGATCATCGCCCCTGGTACGACCTCCAGCGGCCCGATCGGTTCGCCGTGGCACTCGGCGCGGCGAAGGCGGCCATCGACCCGGCTGGGATCCTCAACCCGGGCGTGCTGATCGACCCCCAGGCCGGTTCGGTGTAGGTTTCCCGCTCTACCGGGGGTGACGCGACCCGCCGAAGCCGGCGAGGAGGAGACAACAGGTGGACCTGACCCTGAACGAGCCCGAGGCGGCCTTCCGCGACGAGGTGCGCTCGTGGCTTGAGGCCAATCACCCCGGCCGGGAGCCCCACGGCGATGAGGCCGCCTTCACCTTCCGTCGGGACTGGCAGAAGCAGATGCACGAGGGCGGCTGGGCCGGGATCTCGTGGCCGAAGGAGTTCGGCGGCCGCGGCGCGACGCTGATCGAGCAGGCGATCTTCTCGAGTGAGATGGCCCGCGCCGACGCTCCCGCGCCGGCCAACATCCTCGGCCTCGTGATGGGCGGCCCGGTGATCATGGCTCACGGCTCAGATGAGCAGAAGGAGCGCTGGCTGGAGCCGATCCTGAGCGGCGAGGAGATCTGGTGCCAGGGGTTCTCCGAGCCCGAGTCCGGGTCCGATCTGGCCTCGCTGAAGACCAGGGCGGTCAAGGTGGACGGCGGCTGGAAGGTCACCGGCCAGAAGGTCTGGACGACGTTCGCCCACGAGTCCAAGTGGTGCATGCTCGTCGCCCGCAGCGACACCGAGGCCGCCAAGCACAAGGGCCTCACCTACTTCATCTGCGACATGGAGCAGGAGGGCGTCGAGATCCGGCCGCTGGTCCAGATCACCGGTGAGTCGGAGTTCAACGAGGTCTTCTTCCAGGAGGCGTTCGTTCCCGACGAGAACCTCGTCGGCGGCGAGGGCAACGGCTGGATGGTCGCGATCACGACGCTGATGAACGAGCGCGCCGGGCTCGGCGGCGGGGCGGCGGTCGCCGTCTCTCGCGACCTGGGGCAGCTGATCGAGCTGATCAAGGAGCGCGACCTAGAGGGCGATCCCGAGATCCGCCGCAGGGTCGCCGACCTGATGATCGGCTGCGAGGCTCTCCGCCTCGGAGGCATGCGGGCGATGACCGCACAGATGAAGACCGGCATCCCCGGCCCCGAGGGTTCGATCGGCAAGTGGGAGTGGGCGATGCTGAACCAGTCGCTGACCGAGCTCGCCTGCGACATCCTTGGCCCCGAGGGCCTGGTCCGCGATACCCCGTGGACCTATCGGATGCTGCGCAGCCGCGCCAACTCGATCGAGGGCGGCACCACCGAGGTGATGAAGAACATCATCGCCGAGCGGGTGCTCGGTCTACCCAGGCTCAGGTAAGGGCGAGGAGATAACGATGCGTTTCGATTTCAACGACGAACAGGGCGAGATCAAGGGGACTGCCAGGCAGTTCATCGCCTCCCGCTTCAAGCCGGACAGGGTTCGCGAGCTGGCCGAGGCCGGCACCTACGACGAAGGCCTCTGGGCCGAGGTCGCCGAGCTCGGTTGGCCCGGGATCGCCATCCCCGAGGAGTACGGCGGCCAGGGCCTGGGAATGGTCGAGCTGGTCGTGCTCTGCGAGGAGCTGGGTTTCGCCTGTGCTCCGCTGCCCTTCCTCTCCAACGCGGCCGCCGGCCTGGCCATCGAGGCGGCGGGCACCGACGAGCAGAAGTCGAGGTGGCTGCCCGGGATCGCTTCCGGCGAGGGCCGAGGCGCCGCCGGCGAGGCATCGCTCATCGCCGATGGCGAGGGCGCGGCCGTCGTCGTGGTCATCGGCGAGGAGGGCGCGTCCGTCCTCGACGGGCCCAGCGCGCAGCTCGAGCCACTCGACGTCATCGACGCCACCCGTCGCTACTCGAGGGTTGATCCGGCCGGGGGCGAGGCCCTCCCGGGTGACGTCGACGCGGCGCGCGATCGGATCTCGGTCGCCATCGCCGCCGAGCTCGTCGGGGTCGGCCAGCGGGCGATGGAGATGGCGGTCGAGTACGCCAAGGAGCGCGAGCAGTTCGAGCGGCCGATCGGCGCCTACCAGGGCGTGTCCCACGCCTGTGCCCAGATGCTCTACGACGTCGAGGAGGCCCGCTCGCTGACCTACTCGGCGGCCTGGGCCGCCGACGCCGAGCCGGAGTCGCTGCCGATCGCCGCCGCGATGGCCAAGGCCCGGGCCTCCGAGGCCGCCTGGTCGATCTGCAAGGCGTCGATCCAGGTCCACGGCGGGATCGGCTTCACCTGGGAGCACGACCTGCACTTCCTGCTCAAGCGCGCACGCGCGGGCGGGCAGATGTTCGGCACCGCCGCTCGCCACAAGGAGCGCGTCGCCTCGCTCTCCGGTCTCGGCTAGCGTCGGACCCGTGCGCTACCGGGTCATGACAGCTCTTGGGATCGGAATCTTCCTCGCCTGCGTCGTCGGATTCTGCGTCGGGCTGCTGAGCCTGCTCGACGTCGGGACCTGCGCCTCCGGGAACCAGCCGTTCGAAATCGCCCCCGGCCGCGAGTGTCCGGATGGGACCGAGGCGAAGGCGCTTCTCCTCATCCTCTCGATCCTCGGCCTGCTGGTGGCGACCGGAGTCTTTCTGCTCCGCGGGCGGCCGCCCGGGGGCTGGGCAACGTTCAGCGCGATGCCCCTGCTCGCGGGCTGGGCGATCTTCTTCACCGCCACCGGGGCGGCCGCGTTGATCCACTCCCTGACGTCGGAGACGATCCCCGCCGACGGCAAGCTGGGTGGAGAGATCGTCGGGGTCACCTTCCTGATCATGGGCCTTCCAGTTCTGGTCTTCTGGCTCTGGAGGGTCAGCCGGAGGCTGGGCCGCCGCGACGAGAGGCCGGCCGGTCTCGACCAACCCGGGATCGGCTAACTGTCGTCGGGCTCGACCGACATGTCTGAGGCCAGCTGGGTCGCACCCTCCACCTGGTATTGGATGTCGACGATCTCGTTCTTCTGGTAGCTGCCGACGAGGCCGAGGCCGAGGACGAGCTTGCGAACCGGTCCGAGCTGGCGCAGGTCCTCCTTGATGATCGGCTCGCGGAAGATCACGGTGCCGCCGCCGATGTCGTAGTCGACTCCCTCGACCTGCTCGAAGCCGTTGATGAAGACCTTGATCGGTGCCTGAGCACCCCTCGGCAGGCGCACCCTGCGGCCGACGGCCTTGCCCCCCTCGTGGGAGGCTCCGTGTCCGCGTCCGCTCGGTTCAGCCACGTTCGGTCACGGGATCAATCTACCCCCGGAGGGCCCCCTCGACCGCCGCAAACGCTCCCTCTCCCCGCTCCGCGGAGAGCTCCTTGCGGAAGACCCCTCCGCGGAACGCCACCAGGCCTCCGTCTCCCATCACGTCGACTCCGGCGTCCCGGCCCCGGATCGGTCCGCCGGTGGAGATCTCCAGCCGCGCCTTGACGAGGTCCTGAGGCTCGTAGGTGCGGATCATGGAGATCTCGCGCAGTCCGCCCTCGTCGCGAATCCGCTCCGCGTGGGCGCGCAACGCAGCGAGCGCCCCGGTCAGGTCGTCATGATCTTCGCGGGTGACTTTCGAGCCATTGCGGATCGTGAGCTTGAACGAGGCCATTCTGCGAGCCGCGCAGTTATGCCCGCCTATGCTCCGCGACGCGCCTTGACCGGGCGGCGCGCCGGTGGGCCCGTGATCTTCTCCGGCCCGACGCGGTCGTCCATCGGCACGTACTCCTCGTCGCGAGCGCCCGTGTAGATCTGTCGCGGGCGAGCGATCTTCTGCGACGGGTCGCCGTTCATCTCCATCCACTGGGCAATCCAACCGGCGGTCCTCGGGATCGCGAAGATCACCGTGAACATCTCACTCGGGATGCCGAGGGCCTCGTAGATCAGACCGGAGTAGAAGTCGACGTTCGGGTAGAGCTTGCGCGAGGTGAAGTACTCGTCGTCGAGGGCTCGCTTCTCGAGCTCGGTGGCGATCTCGAGAAGCGGGTTGGAACCGACGATCTCCAGGACCTCATCGACGTGCTTTTTGACGATCCGGGCCCGCGGGTCGTAGTTCTTGTAGACCCGGTGGCCGAAGCCCATCAGCTTCTCGTCACCGTTCTTGACGCCATCGAGGAACCCGGGGATGTTGTCGACGGTCTCGATCCGGCGCAGCATCTTCAGCACCGCCTCGTTGGCACCGCCGTGCAGCGGCCCGTAGAGCGCCGCGACCCCGGCGGCGACGGCCGAGTAAGGGTCGACCTTCGAGGAGCCGACGGCGCGCACGGCGGCGGTCGAGCAGTTCTGCTCGTGGTCGGCGTGGAGGATGAAGAGGACGTCGAGTGCCTTCTCGAGCCGCGGGTCCGGCTCGTACTTGACCTCCGTCATCTTCCTCATCATCCCGAGGAAATTGCCCGCGTAGGAGAGGTCGTTGTCGGGGTAGACGTACGGCAGGCCGAGGCTGTGGCGGTAGGAGAAAGCGGCCAGCGTCGGCATCTTCGCGATCAGCCGGATCGCGGCCATGTACCGCTCCTCGGGGACGTCGATCTCCTTGGCGTCGGGGTAGAAGGTCGACATCGCGCCGACTCCCGCAAGCAGGATTCCCATCGGATGGGCGTCGTGGCGGAAGCCGCCGTAGAACGAGCGCATGTCCTCATGGACGAACGTGTGGTGGGTGATGTCGTAGACCCAGCGTTCGAGCTGGAGCTCGGTCGGCAGCTCGCCGAAGACGAGCAGGTAGGCGACCTCGAGGTAGGAGGACTTCGCGCACAGGTCCTCGATCGTGTAACCGCGGTGCTGGAGGATTCCCGCCTCGCCGTCTATGTAGGTGATCGACGAGCGACAAGAGGCCGTGTTGGTGAACGCGGGGTCGTAGGTCATCATCCCGAAGTCGTCCTCGTTGACCTTGATCTGGCGCAGATCCATCGCCTTGATCGTCTCGTCGGTGATGTCGACCTCGTAGGTCTTGCCGGTGCGGTTGTCTGTGATGCTGAGAGTGTCGGCCATTGGTCTCTCCTCGATCGGATTCCTGAAGTTCCGGCCTAGTATCCCAGTTGCACGCGGCCGGGCTCAGATCGCTCGCGAAGGACATCGATCACCTCCGCGGCGACGGCCTCGCGGTCACCAAGTGCCTGCCAGTCGTAGCGTCGGACCAGGTAGCCGGCCCGGCCGAGCGTCAGATCCCGCTCGTTGTCTCGCCTGCGCTGGGAAGGGGTGAGGTGAGTTCCGCCGTCGGCCTCAACGACGAAGCGCTCTCGGGCCCAGAGGAAGTCGACCTCGTATCCGAGTAGCGGCACGTTGACGGCAGGGAGCGGGAGGCCGTGGTCGCGACATATCTCGAGCAGCAACTCCTCGAGGCGGGAGCGGGTTTCAGCCAGCGGTAGAGGACGGTCTCCGAGGAGTTGCCGGATCGTCCCTGCTCCACGGCGGGAGGGTGATGCTGCGAGCATCGCCTGAAGTCGGAAGCGCTCCAGCAGATTGAGCTTCTCCGCCTGCTCGAAGGCACGGCGGGTCTGCAGCGGCGACAGTAGCGTCGCCAGGTCCCAGACCGCCCTGGTTGCCGTGGTGGTTGGGATGTTGAACCGGAGCGTGGCGTCGCGGCGGTTGAGGGACCTCGTCCGGTGGGTGGCGACCCCGCTCGGTGAGGCGCTGGTGCTTCCCGGCACCGTCACGTGATTCGCCAGCCGCTCGAATCGGTTGATCAGCCCCCAGAGCTGGCCGGCGCTTCCATGGCTGAGCAGGGAGCCCGGCGGGCACGAGAGGACCGCCGCCATCCACCTGCCCTCCCGGCTCACGGCCCGGTGTCCGACCGCGTAAACGCCCCTGTACAGCTGATGGAGCCGGCTGGATCTCACCCAGTCGGCGATCGTCGATGACCGCATCCCGATCGCCAGGAGCTGCCGCCGGGCGATCACGCCGTGCTGATTGGCGGCGATCTGGGCGATCCGAGGCGCCAGTGTGTCTAACTGCTCCGATATACCGGAGTAATCCGACTCACTGCTTCTGCGCCCCCCGGTTGGCCCCTGGTACCCCCCCTGGTTGGCCCCTAGAAGTGGGTCAGTGCCCTGAACTCGGCGACCCGGGCGTCGATCTCGGGGCGGCCCAGGGCCCGCACCCGGTCGGTGCCGAAGTCCTCGACGTTGAACGACGCCATCGCCGAGCCCATGACCATCGCCTGCCGCAGCTGGCCGTTGGTCGGCCGGTGGGTGTCGTGTCCGTCGAGGAAGCCGAGGAAGCCGCCCGCGAAGCTGTCACCGGCTCCGGTGGGGTCGCGGACCTCGGGAAGTGGCAGTGCGGGCATCGCGAAGGTGTCGTCGCCGGTGAACAGCGCCGCTCCGTACTCACCGCGCTTGATCACGACGATGCTGGGTCCGGTCGCCATGATCGCGTGAGCGGCGACGACGAGGTTCGGCTCGCCGGTCAGCATCCGCAGCTCGGCATCGTTGAGCAGCAGGCAGTCGATCTCGCCGATCACCGCCATCAGGGAGTCGCGGGCGGTGTCGATCCACAGGTTCATCGAATCGAGTGCGACGAACTTCGCGCCCGTCGCCTCCGCTCGGACCTGCCGTTGCAGATCAGGCTGGATGTTGCCGAGAAACAGCATTTCCGAGGAGCACGCCTCCGCGTCGAGCTTCGGGACGAAGTCGGCGAAGACGTTCAGCTGGGTGTCCTCGGTGTGGGCGACGTTCATGTCGTGGTCGTAGTGACCGCGCCAGAAGAAGGTCCTGCCGCCCGTGATGTGCTCGATTCCGGTGGTCGAGATGCCGTGCTGCTCGAGCACGCCGATCTCATCGGGGCCGAAGTCCTCACCGACCGGCCCGACCACGCGGACGTCGGTGAAGAAGCTCGCCGCGAGCGCGAAATGGCTGGCGGAACCGCCGAGCATCCGCTCGCGCTCGCCGAACGGGGTGCGGACGGCGTCAAATGCGATCGATCCGACGACGGTCAGGGCCATGGCCGCGGGACTCTAGCGGCCCGCCCATCCAAATAGGATCGGTGAGATGCGGAGAATCGGGCTTTGCGTGGCGGCGTTGATCTTCGCGGCACTGCCGTCCGGCTTCGCGTACGCCGCCAAGCCGAAGATGGGCCCCGCCGTTGGGGCGGAGATCGCCGGCAAGCGACTCTTCGACCTCGGCGTCGCCGATCCCGACAACGACGGCTGGCAGGACATCTTCACCGCCAACCACAAGTTCGAGTCCATCTTTCTGCGCAACCTTCGCGGTCGCTCGTTCCGGAACGAGATCGACGAGATCGGCCTCGGCCCCGACGATCGCTTCGGGGGGCTCGAGCTGTTGCGGGCTCCTCGGGACCTCTCCGCGCCGGGGGTCTACATCTGGCCGACGGATCGCGCCGGGGAGGCCGGGCGGCTGCACATCAGGTCCACCGGTGTGGCGGCGGCCGGAGAGCTGAAGATGATGACCAGGAGCCTGAAGATCCACTCCGTCGCGAGCGCCGACGCCGTCCTGGGCCTCGACGAGAACGATCGGCCGTTCGTGGATTTCACGCTTCGCCCCGGGGGCGAGTTGATCTTTTCGTCAAACGGCCTCGCGGATCTGCCCATCCAGGTCAGCTTCGCCGAATCTGGGGCGGGCGCGGTGACTCCCGCGCAGATCAAGGTCGGCGCTCGCGCCGTTTCTCCGGGGGACCGGACGTTTGAGCTGAAGCTGCGCGATCGCCACGGCCTCGCCTTCGCCGACGTCGCCGGCGACCGCGACCAGGACGTTTTCGTGGCGACCGGTGGACTGGGCGGGGGCATCGCCAGCCCCCGCTACCTCGGCTTCGTCCAGGATCAGTTTCTGGTTTCCGGAGTCGGGCCCGGCGGCCGCTACGCCAACGAGATCTCGGCCAGCGGCATCGTCAAGGACACCTGCCGAGGTCGCGCCGTCTCATATGCCGATGCCGACGGTGGCGGCAACCTGGACCTCCTGACCACGTGCGAGGGCGAGCAGCCCAGGCTTCACGCCAACGTGGCCGGAGGCGGATTCGTCCGGCTGGTCAGCCCGCCCGTCGTCGGCACGACCTACCGGTGGGCCCAGTTGGACGACGGCCCGCCCGCCCTGCTGGTCACGACCGGCAGGGGGCTCGAGGTCTGGAACTCGATTGAAGGGGTCGCCTGGACCCGCTCCCAGATTGTGCGCGAGGGGGCCGGCGCGGGCCAGATCGCGCTCGGCGACTACGACAATTCCGGGACCCTCGACGTCCTGGTCACCAACCAGCGCCATGTCCAGCTGCTGGCGAATCACGGTGGACGTCTGCGTCCCGTCCGGTCGCGCCTCGGGCTGCCGCGACGAGCCGCCGCCGCGGCATCGTTCGTCGACTACGACAACGACGGCTGGCTCGACGTCAGCCTCGTCCCGCAGGGTCTCTACCGGTGGGATCCGGGGGCGGGCCGCTACAGCGACACCGGAGCCCTTCGGCAGCCCAGGGCCGGATACGCGATCGTCAACTGGATGGACTACGACAACGACGGCCGGCGGGATCCGCTCATCGCGACCTCCAGTCGCGAGTTCTCACCCAGGAGCAGGATCGTCCGCAGGCGCAACCTGACAAGGGGGGGTCATTGGCTGGAGATGGATCTGACCGGCACGGCCGTCAACCGCGAGGCGATCGGAGCGAGGGTGGTGGTCACTCCCGGCCCGCCCCGGGGCGGGGGCACGGCGCCGCGGGTCCGGCGGATAACCCAGTGGGTCGGTCAGAACGATGACGCGCGTCATTCGCAGGGTCACTATCGGCTCTACTTCGGCCTCGGCGAATCCGAGATCGCACGACGGGTGAGCGTCCACTGGCCCGAGGGCCGGGCGACGACCCTGAGGCGGGTCCGGGCCGACCGGCTGCTGTCGGTTTCAAGAGCGGGGCGACGGACCGCCGGGCCCACGGCCGCACGGCGGTAGTGGGTCGAAGCCGTAAGACTCCCCTCCATGCGTGCTGTCCAGATTCAGGAGTTCGGCGGGCCCGACGTCCTTCGGGTCGTCGATCTCCCCGATCCCGTGCCCGGGCCCGACGAGGTGCTCGTCGAGGTCGCTCGCGCCGGGATGAACTTCGCCGATACCCACCAGCGCGAGAACGACTACCTGGCCAAGGCGGAACTCCCGCTGATCCCGGGCGGGGAGATCAGCGGCCGCACTCCGGACGGCAGGAGGGTCGCCGCGATGCTGACGAACGGGGGCTACGCCGAGAAGGTCGCCGTGCACCGCTCCGCCCTCGTGCCGATTCCCGACGATGTTTCCGACGACCAGGCTGCGGGGGTCCTCCTGCAGGGACTGACCGCATGGACTCTGCTGCGGATCAGCGGTCGTCTCCAATCAGGGGAGAGCGTCGTCGTGCAGGCCGCCGCCGGCGGCACCGGCACCCTCGCCGTGCAGCTGGCCAAGCGGATGGGGGCCGGCCGCGTGA
Organism: uncultured Solirubrobacterales bacterium; assembly: GCA_963823275.1. Classification (GTDB taxonomy): domain Bacteria; phylum Actinomycetota; class Thermoleophilia; order Solirubrobacterales; family 70-9; genus RHKX01. Next base: position 294,736 of record CAWGKW010000001.1, read on the forward strand.
TCGCCCTCGCCTCCACGGCGGAGAAACGGGAGCTCGCCGAGCGCCTCGGTGCCGACGTGAGCGTGGACTCCCGGACCGAGGACCTCGCTGAGGCGATCCTCGAGGCGAACGGCGGCGAGCAGGTCGACGTCGTCCTGGAGATGTCCGGCGGCGCGGCATTCGACGCGTGCCTGTCGATCATCGCCCCGTTCGGACGGCTGGTCGCATTCGGGATCGCGTCGCGCGAACCGAACCAGGTGATGTCGCAGAGGCTGATGCGGACCAGTCGCGCGGTGGTCGGTTTCTGGCTCGTGCACCTGCTTCAGCGCCCTGATCTGCTCGAGCAGGGGATCACCGAACTGCTCGAAGCGGTCGCATCAGGCAAACTCGAGGTTGTGATTGGTGGTCAATACGGACTTTCTGGCGTCGCCGAGGCGCATCGTGCCCTGCAGGGACGCGCGACTCAGGGCAAGCTCTTGTTGGACCCCTCGCAGTGACGAGCTTCCGCGACCTCGGCCTCAAGGAGGACCTCCTGACCGCGCTCGAGGAGCTCGGCTACGAGGAGCCCTCGCCGATCCAGGAGCAGGCGATCCCCGTGCTGCTGGGCGGCCAGGACATGATCGGCCAGGCGCAGACCGGTACCGGCAAGACCGCCGCATTCGGCCTCCCGCTGCTGCAGTATCTCGATCCCAACAGCGACGAGACCCAGGCGATCGTGCTGACGCCGACCCGCGAGCTCTGCATCCAGGTCACCCAGGCGCTGCGCTCCTACGCCGAGCACCTCGACATCAACGTCGTCGCCGTCTTCGGCGGCACGTCGGTGCGCGACCAGGCCGCCCGGGTCCGATCGAAGGCGCATGTGATCGTCGCCACCGTCGGCCGGATGAAGGACCTGATCTCGCGCGGCGCCCTGATCCTGACCGGCACGCGGTACGTCGTCCTGGATGAGGCGGACGAGATGCTCGACCTCGGCTTCATCGAGGACGTCGAGCGGATCCTCCGGATGTGCCCCAGCGGCCGACAGACGATGCTGTTCAGCGCGACGATGCCGCCGCCGATCGCGCGTCTCGCCGAGACGTACATGTACGACCCGGTGACGATCTCGATCACGCCGAAGAAGCTGACCGTCGACGCGATCGAGCAGGCCTTCGTCGAGGTCGAGGCGAAGGAGAAGACCAACCGGCTGATCGAGGTCCTGAAGGCCGAGGAGCCCGAGCAGGCCATCGTCTTCTGCCGGACCAAGATCGGTACGGCGAGGCTCGACCGGACCCTTCGCGACCGCGGCGTCCAGGCCAAGGCGCTCCACGGCGACATGAGCCAGGGTCAGCGCGACGGGGTCATGATCTCCTTCAAGGAGCACAAGTCACCCCTGCTGGTGGCGACCGACGTGGCGGCGCGCGGGCTCGACATCGAGCACGTCACCCACGTGATCAACTTCGACCTGCCCAACAACAGCGAGATCTACGTGCACCGGATCGGCAGGACGGGCCGCGTCGGGCGGACCGGGCGCGCGATCACCTTCGTCACCCCCAAAGAGCGTGGCGAGATCGAGCAGATCGAGCGCGACGTGAAGACCTCAATCGGGGAGTGGGAGCCGCCCGAGGAGCGCCTCAGCCACGCACCGCGACCGAGGCGCCGGCACGGGCGCAGGGGAAGCGGCAAGGACTCGACGCCGGTTCCGGTGGAATGGGACACCGCCGTCGCCGAGGACGACGAGGAGCCCATCACGGGCCTCCCCGAGCCCGAGCCGGCCGTCGCCGAGGAGCCCATCACGGGCCTCCCCGAGCCCGAGCCCACCGTCGCCGAGGCCGACGGGGAAGTCGGACCCGACGCGGAAGCGGACGCCGACTCCGACTCCGACGTCGTGACCAACGGCCACGTGAAGCTCTTCATCAACCGCGGTTCCCGCAGCGGCATCGAGGAGGAGGACATCCGCTGGGCCCTGAGCGAGGGCGCCGTCATCCCCGAGGGTTCGATCCATGACGTCCGGGTGCTCGAGCGCTTCACGTTCGTCGACCTCGACGGCGATCAGGCCGAGAAGGCGCTCGACCGGCTTGACGGCACCAAGCTGAAGGGCAAGCAGATCCGTCTCGAGTACGCCAACGCGTAGGTCCCCGGTGCGGGTAGCGGCGCTGCGCCGGCCCAACGATCAGGCGGGGGTGATCCTGCTCTCGGCGGCCCTCTCGGCCGCCCTCAGTGTCGTCTACCTCCTCTGGGAGCCTCAGACGCTCGACCTGGCCGCGCAGACCTTCAGAGCCGACCTCTGGGACCGGTACGGCTGGGTCCTCTACAACGACGCCTGGTACAGCGGCCATCTGATTCCCGGATACAGCCTGCTCTACCCGCCGCTGGGTGCCTGGCTCGGCCCCGCCCTGCTGGGAGCGATCTGCGCCGTGAGCGCCGCCGCGACGTTCGCGGCGATCGCGGTTCGCGCCTACGGCTCGCGGGCCTGGGTCGGCGCGCTCTGGTTCGGGCTCGGCTCGACCGTCGCGCTCTTCGGAGGGCGGATCACCTTCGCGCTCGGGCTGGCCCTCGCCCTGGCGGCGGCCCTGGCGCTGCAGCGCCGCCGCCCGGCCCTCGCCGCCCTCGCCGCCCTCGCCGCGGGGCTGGCGAGCCCCGTGGCCGGGTTGTTCACGGCCCTGGCGGCCGCTGCCGTCCTGATCGCCGCGCGGCTGGAGCCGATCGCGACCCCCTCGCGGGCCGCGCTGACCCGGACCGCTTGGGTCACCGCGGCCGCCGCCACGATCGCCACCGTGGCGCTGACGCTCGCCTTTCCGACGCCCGGCTATCAGCCGTTCACAGCCGGGTCGTTTCTCTGGATCCCGGTCGTCTGCGCGGTCTGCTTCGTGCTTCTGCCGGTGGGAGAGACGACGCTCCGCTGCGGGATCGTCCTCTACGCGCTGGTGGCGATCGCAGCCTTCACGCTGACGACACCCTTCGGCGGCAATGCGATCCGGCTCGGCGCCACCTTCGCGGGTCCCGTCATGGCTCTCGCCCTCTACGGCCGCCGCCCGATCGCACTGCTCCTGATCGCGGCTCCGCTGCTGTGGTGGCAGTGGACTGCGACCGTCCGCGACGTCGCCGCCGCCGAGGGCGAGCCATCCACGCGGGCGGCCTTCTTCGAGCCGCTCGTCGCCGAGCTCGAGGGGTTGGCCGACGGGTCTCCGATCCGCGTCGAGATCCCGCCGACGAGGAGCCGCTGGGAATCGGTCTACGTCGCCGAGCGGATCCCGCTCGCCCGCGGCTGGTTGCGCCAGCTCGAGTCCGACGACTTCGACCGCTTCACCTACGGCAACCTGACCGCCGCCGGATACGCGAACTGGTTGCGCGAGCACGGTGTCGACTACGTCGCCCTAGGGGACGCGCCGCTCGACTACCTCGCCCTCGACGAGGCCGCATTGGTCGAGAGCGGCACGCTCGGTTACCTCAGCCCGGTCTGGTCGAATCAGGACTGGTCGGTATGGAGGGTCGGACTGCGCGACGACGGAGCCGTGCCGCTCGACACCGTCGGCCCGGACTCCTTCAGCCTCTCGGTCCCCGGCGCGGGCAGGTACCCGATCGGAATGCGCTACTCGCCCTACCTCGAGATCGTCGAGGGCGAGGGGTGCCTGGAGCCGTCCGGCGAGCACTCGACCGTGCTCACCGTCCCCCCGGGCGCAGGCCCGCAAACGATCGAGGTCCACGCCGCCCTCAGCCTCGGCGGCCTGCTGCGACGAGAGCCGATCTGCACGGAGCGGGGGCTCCGGGTAGCGCCCGCTCACGGCTCGGCCGCGGTCTGGCCCGAACCGGCGGTCAGCTCCAGCCCCAGCAGTCGCTCCAGCTCAGCGATGGTCTCCGCCGGCTCGCGGTGCAGGAGGGCGGTCATCCCGACGGCCTCCGCGCCGGCGACGTTCTCGCGCAGGTCGTCCACGAACAGGCAGGCGGCCGGCGGGACCCCGATCCGCTCGGCCCCGAGTTCGTAGATCGCGGGCTCGGGCTTGTGCAGCCCGACGTCGCCGGAGATCACGGTCGCGTCGAAGATGGTCATCGGGGCCCGCTCGTAGATGCCGGTTCCCCAGGAGTTGGAGATCAACCCGGTTCTGATCCCCGATGAGCGCACCGCGGTCACGGCGTCGATCATCGGCTGTTCCGGCGACAGGCCGGCGAAGAGGCGTTCGACCAGCCCGGGTGGGTCGACACCGAGGAGCCGGCCGAAATCCCGCTCGAACTCCGCGTCGGTTACGGCTCCACGCTCGAGCGAGCGCAACAGGGCCAGAGCCTCGCCGTCGGCCCGGAACATCTTCAGCACGGCGCCCCGCTCGAGGCCCTCGCTCTCGCAGAAGAGGTCGAAGCTGGTCCAGATGTTGGTCGTCAGAACGCCGCCGAAGTCGACCAGCAGTCCCTGGAATTCGCGTTCCGCCACCGCTCACTCTTATCAACCTGCCGACGGCAATAGGCTGCACGCCGTGGAGAGGGATGCCAACGAGCCCGGAGGGAATCGACGTCGAGCGGGTCGGCGCCTGGCTGGAGGCCAACATCAAGGGGGCCACGGGACCCTTCTCCTATGACCGCATCGCCGGCGGCCGCTCCAACCTGACCTATCGCGTCACCGACTCGTCGGCCCAGCAGCTGGGCGTTCCGGCGGCCGCCGCTCGGCAAGGCTCTCGGCTCAGCCCACGACATGGGGCGCGAGCACCGGGTCGTGTCGGCGCTCGCGCCGACACCCGGTGCCGGTCGCGCCGATCGTCGGCTACTGCACCGACGAGTCGGTCAACGAGGCCCCGTTCTACGTCATGGAGTTCGTCGAGGGTCCGATCATGCGGTCTCGCGCCGATGCCGAGAGGTTCCCGGTGCCCGAGCGCCGGGCGATCGGCGAGCGCGTCGTCGACACGCTGGTCGAGATCCACGCCCAGATTCCCGATGACGTGGGCCTTGGCGAGCTCGGCAAGAGGGAGGACTACGTCGCCCGCCAGCTGCGTCGCTGGGGGAAGCAGTGGGAGGGCTCGAGGACTCGCGAGGTCCCGCTGGTCGAGCGTGTCCACGACCGGCTTTCAGAGCGGATCCCAGAGCAGGGCCCGGCAACGCTCGTCCACGGCGACTACCGCCTCGACAACATGATCCTCAGCGACTCCGGCGAGGTCGCCGCGGTCGTCGACTGGGAGCTCTGCACCCTCGGCGACCCGCTCGCCGACGTCGGTCTGCTGCTCGTCTACTGGGGCGAGGAGGGTGACACGCTGCTGCCGCTGTTCGAGCCGGCGACGATGGCGCCCGGGTTTCCCTCTCGCGAGGACGTCAGAGCCAGGTACGCGGAGGGCTCGGGCAGGGACCTGAGCCGGATCGATTTCTTCGTCGCCCTCGGCTACTGGAAGCTGGCGATCATCCTCGAAGGCGTCTATTCCCGATACACCAAGGGCCAGTACGGCAAGCCCGAGGCGGGCTTCGAGGAGTTCGGCAGGAACGTCGGGCGGCTTGCCGAGGCCGCTGACGAGGCGGTCGACCGCCTCGGACCGTAGGTCTCGTCGGCTCAGCGGCGTCGGTCGTGGGGGTCGTTCGTCCAAGTGGTCGCAGGGCACCTTGACAGCGCACCTCTTCAGTAGTAGACCACCACTGAACGCCCTGCTCTATCCAGTGGGGTCAACTACTGAGGGAGGACTTCATGCGGATTGGATTTCGGCGCCCATCGCCGGCGCTCATCGTTTCCATCGTGGCGCTCGTCGCTGCCTTGGCTGGTAGTGCACTCGCACTGCCGGGCAAGAACTCGGTGACCAGCAACGACATCAAGAAGAACTCGGTCAAGTCGAAGACCGTGAAGGACAAGTCGCTGCTCGGCAAGGACGTCAAGGACGACAGCATCACCGGCGCTGATGTCGATGAGTCGTCTCTCGGCGACGTGCCAAGCGTCACCTCGAGCAAGCTCTTCTCCGTCGGTGCGAACGAGAACTCGATTACGAGCCTCGTCTCGACCCCCGACTACGAGCTGATGGGCGTCTGCGATGAGGATGACAGCTTCGCCATCCCGGGTGCGACGGCAACACTCGAAGACAGCGACCAGACCCCGGGCACCACGATGATCATCGTCAACCGCGGGACAAGTCCGGTCTTCGCGGAGTCCGACGACGACGACGACTACAAGCTCGAGACGAACGAAGGCGTCGCGTTCAACTACCAGGACAATGGCGACGGCGGCGGCGTGATCTCCCCGAGCGGGAGCTTCATGATGGTGCCCAGTTGGAGCAACGTGCTGTTCGACAGCAGCTACGTTGACCAGCCGAATGCCGACGACGACCCCACAGGTTTCGCGACCAATTGTCACTTCGCGGGGGCGGCGTTTGTCGGCTGACCCGGCGGCGTAAGGACGACATCGATGAGCGGGGCCGGGAGTCGATCCCGGCCCCGCTTGCGTTCGGGTGGGAACGGGACGCCACCGGTCGCTCGCTGGAGCGGCGGTTCAGCTGAAGCGGTTCAGCTCGCGGCGTGCGATGACCATCTTGTGGACCTCGTCGGGTCCGTCGGCCACCTTGAGCATGCGGCTGTAGCGCCACATCGCGGCCAGCGGGGTGTCGTCGGACATCCCCAGGGAGCCGTGCACCTGGATCGCCCGGTCGAGAACGTCCATGACGACGTTGGCGGCGACGACCTTGATCATCGAGATCTCGCGCCGGGCCTCGCGCTTGCCCTCGGTGTCCATCTTCCAGGCCGCCTTCAGGGTGAGCAGGCGGGCCTGCTCGGTTTCCATCCGGCTCTTGGCGATGAAGTCCTGGATGAACTGCTTGTCGGCGAGCTTCGAGCCGAATGCCTCGCGCTCGTTGGCGCGCCGGCACATCATCTCGATGGCCCGCTCGCAGGTCCCGATCGCGCGCATGCAGTGATGGATGCGGCCGGGGCCGAGCCGGTCCTGGGCGATCGCGAATCCGGCGCCGCGGGGGCCGAGCAGGTTGGCCTCGGGAACGCGGCAGTCGGTGTAGCGGATCTCGCAGTGGCCGGGCCCCTTGTCGTGGCCCATCACCGAGATCGAGCGGACCAGGTCGAATCCGGGGTTGTCGATCGGGACGATGATCATGCTCGCCCGGGCGTATGGAGCGGCCTCGGGGTCGGTCACGACCATGGCGATCGCCAGGTCGGCACCGACCGCGCCCGACGTGTACCACTTGTGACCGTTGATCACCCATTCGCCGTCCATCAGCTCCGCGCGTGCCTGCAGGGTGGTCGGGTCGGAGCCGGCGACCTCGGGCTCGGTCATCGAAAAGCAGGAGCGGATGTCGCCGTTGAGCAAGGGTTCGAGCCATCTCTGCTTCTGGTCATCTGAGCCGTGCTCGGCGATGATCTCGGTGTTTCCTGTGTCGGGAGCGGCGCAGTTGAAGGCCATCGGCGCGACCACGGGGCTGCGGCCCATCTCCTCGCAGAGCAGCCCGTACTCCCAGTTGGTCAATCCGGTGCCGTGTTCGTCTCCCGGCATGAACATGTTCCAGAGGCCCTCGGCGCGAGCCTTCTCGCGGATGCCGACGATGATCTCGGGGTAGGCGACCCCGGGCCTGACCTCGTCGTCGAGGGCGGCCATCGCCTCGGCCTCGACCGGGTAGACGTTCTCGTCCATGAACGAGCGCACCCGTCCGAGCAGCTCGTCGAGGCGGTCTCCGTAGGCGAAGTCCATCGCGGCGGAGCCTACTTGAGCCCGTCTAGACGGGGGTCTTCGGCGGGCGGTCGTCGGTGGGCTCCTCCGCCGGGGATTTCTCGCTCCCGCCGTCCCTGTTCGCGTTCGCCTCGGCCATCTGCTTGACGTGGTCGGGTCGCGCCCATGGGAAGCTGACCAGCTTCCAGGCGCGGACGCCCTCACCGTGCGGCAGCTTGACCTCGCGTCGCAGCACGTAGGTGAAGACGGCTCCGAAGATCAGGCCCACGAAGGCAGCGGTGACCATCACGACCTGTCCATCGCCCTTCGTGATCAGGGCGATGCCGGAGGCGACGAGGACCAGCGAGAGCAGGCCGCGCAGGAGGTTCTTGCCGCTCTTGAAGGCGAGCCTGCCGCCGATCAGGACGCCCGGAATCGAGCCGATCAGGATGTTCCCGGCGAGCCCGAAGTCGACGTTGCCGCCGATCCAGTGGGCCAGGCCGGCTGCCCACAGCAGCACCGCCGCGTGAAAGATGTCGGTGCCGACGACGCGCTGCGGGGTGAGCCGGAAGACGGCGATCAGGATGATCGCGATCAGCGTGCCGGAGCCGGCCGACGTGAGCCCGATCACGAAGCCCGTGGTGACGCCGGTCGCGATGGCGGCGATGATGTGCCGGCGCTGGAGGTGGAGCGCATAACGCTCCTTGATCACGTCGGGGATGAAGATCGTGCGAAGCGCGGTGGAGATGCCGACGACGAGCAGCGTCGCACCGAGGATGCCGAAGATGATCCCGTCGAGCTTGTCCTCGCCGACCGTGTCCTGCAGGTAGGCGATCACGCCGACGCCGGCGATCGCCGCCGGGACGCTGCCCACCGCCATCCAGAACGCCAGGCCCTTGTGGACTGTGCCGGCCCGCAGGTGCTGGATTCCGCCGAACGTCTTCGTCACGGCCGCGTAGAAGATGTCGGTGCCGATCGCGGTGACCGGCTGGACGCCGAAGATCAGGATCAGCAGCGGGGTCATCAGTGAGGCTCCGCCCATGCCGGTCATGCCGACCAGCAGGCCGATGCCAAATCCGAATGCGACGATCGCGGGATCCATGAAGACGACGAATGGTTTGGGTTGGTGAGAGAGGTGCGCGCCTGAAGGTCCGATCCAGAGCCGGCCAGGGCAGCGTGTGAGCCCCGACCTTGTTGACTGGATCAGTCCTGATTGGGTGGTGATCCTAGCGGATCCGGGATCAACTGACCACGTCGTGGGTGCCGGTCTCACGAACCACCCAGGCCTCCGGTTCGTCGAGCAGCGAGGTCACCGCTGGCGGGAGCCTCTTGCCTGCCAGATCATCGAGCGTGACGTTCTCGAGGACCTGGCGGAGGTTCTGGCGAACTGCGATCCAGACATCGCGCAGCTGTTCTGCGGCCCCGAGGTACCTCGTCTCCTCCGGGGATAGGTCATGAATGTTTGCGAGCGGCCCCTCGACGGCGCGGATAACGTCGGCCACCGAGACATTCGCCGGGTTCTTGGCGAGCCAGTAGCCGCCGTGGGCACCGCGCTTGGTCCTGACCAACCCTGCGCGCTTCAGGTCCAACAGGATGTGTTCGAGAAACTGGAGCGGGATCTCCTGGGCCTCGGCGAGCTTCGTTCCCTTGACCGGCCTGCCGTCCGGGGAGGCCGCGAGCTCGAGCGTTGCTCGCACGGCGTAGTCGGCTTTTGCTGAGATGCGCATGGGCGGGCCGGGCCTTCTTGACCGGGATAGGTAAGAATTGCAGACATGATCGACCTCCAGTCACATTCGACCGTCTCCGACGGTCAGCTCGAGCCCGCTGATGTCGTCCGCTCCGCCGCTGATGCGGGGGTGACGGTGATGGCATTGACCGACCACGACGGCGTCGCCGGGGTCGAGGAGGCGAGCCGCGTCGCCGCAGAGCTCGGGATCGAGAACGTCCCGGCCACGGAGATGTCGTGCGTCCACAAGTACTCGGAGGATCTCCACATCTGCGGCTACTGGATCGACCTCGACAAGATCCAGCCCGCCTGCGATCGCGCCCAGCAGGAGCGGGTCGACCGCGCCAAGCAGATCATCGCGAAGCTGAACGAGTACGGCGTCGACGTCACCTTCGAGCAGGCCGTCGCCAAGGCCGGCGCGGCCGACGCGATCGGGCGCCCGCACATCGCCAAGGCGGCGGGAGCCGGCCCCGACCTCGGGCCCTTCTTCGAGGAGTACCTGGTGCCTGGCGCCAAGGCGTTCGTTTCGCGGAGCTGGCCGAGCGCCGAGCGGGCGGTGGAGCTGATCCACGAGGCCGGCGGCGCCGCCGTCGTCGCCCATCCCTACTGGGACGTCAAGGACCCCGTCCAGGTGCGCGACCTGGTCGAGAGCCTCGTCCGCGACGTCGCCCTCGACGGCATCGAGACCTTCTACCCGCCCCACACCGAGGAGCAGACGCGGCATTGCCTGGAGCTCTGTGAGGAGTTCGACCTGGTGCCGACGGCGTCATCGGACTTCCACGGTCCAACGCACAAGACCTTCAGCAAGTGGGGCGACTACGACACCTATGGCCTCGGCGAGCCTCGGGTGCCGGCGAAGCCGTAGTTGGAGGGCCGGCGGCCCGACGCCCTTGCTGTGTGTCAGGTCGCTCCGGCGGCAGCTTGAGCACCGTATGGGTGCTTAATCCGCCACGCAGAGCCAGGCTGAGGGCCGGCCGAAAGGTACTGAGCTTCGAAGGGCCTCCGGCTACGCCTTTGCCCGTCCGGCCTTGGTTATGGGGGCCTTCGCGCGAATCTCGGCCAGGAGGCGGGCCGAGAGCTCGGCCGGCTCCTCATCGGGCCTTGGCTGGCCGCTCTCGGGCGCGAAGAACTCGACCCTGATGCGCGGGCGCTTCGGGAAGCGGAGGATGTCGACGGTGCCGGTGGTCGCCACGCAGACGAGCCGCGCCTCCGGCACCTGCTCGGCGAGGCGCCCGGCGCCGCTGCGGGCCCGCAGCCTCTCCCCGCGTGAGATCGTGCCCTCCAGGAAGACCCCGATGCATTGGCCCGCGCGCAGTCTGTCGGCGGCGACCTCGAGCGCGCTCGCGTCACCGGCGCCACGCTTGATCGGCACGTGCCCCATCTCGTCGAGCAGCAGCGCCAGCGGCCTGATCCTCCACAGGTCCACCTTCGCCAGGGCGCGAATCTGCCGACGCCTGCGTCCCGCGCTCCCGATCACAACGGGATCCCACTTGCTGTCGTGGTTGCCGACGATCAGCGTCGGGCCGCTCGTCGGCATGTGCTCAGGCCCGACCACCTCGAGCCGGCCCCACCACCTGACGAGCGGCGTGAACACCACCATCACGAACCTGTAGGTGAGGCTGACCGGCTCCGGGACTCTCGGCGGGCATCGGCGTGAAGTCTGACCGCTCACGGCGGAGGCGGCAATGTCGAGGATCGGATAGGACTCCGCTATGAGGATTCAACTCTCAGCCCTGTACTGGCCCTGGTACTCGTTCGAGGAACAGGTGACGCTCGCGACCATCGCCGACGAGGCCGGGATCGACTGCATCTGGGTTTCGGAGGCATGGGGACAGGACGTCGTCTCCGTCCTCGCGGTGCTCGCCGACCGGACCGAGCGGATCGGGGTGGGCTCGGGGCTGATGCAGATCCCGGCGCGGCAGCCGACCGCCGCGGCGATGGCGGCGGCGTCGATCGACACGATCTCCGGCGGCCGCATGCGCCTCGGGCTCGGCGTCTCGGGGCCGCAGGTCTCGGAGGGTTGGTACGGCGTCCCGTTCGAGCGCCAGCTGGGGCGGATTCGCGAGTACGTCGAGATCGTCCGCATGGCGTGGGCGCGCGAGCCCGTCGCCCACCAGGGACGGAACTTCCAGATCCCCTCGGAGGGCGGCACCGGCCTCGGCAAGCCGCTGAGGCTGATGGCCAAGCCGCCGCAGGAGCACCTGCCGATCTACATCGGGGCGATCGGGCCGAGGTCGGTGGAGCTGACCGGGGAGATCGCCGACGGCTGGATCCCCGCCTTCTTCGATCCCGAGGACGGAGCCGGGCTGATCGACTCGCTCGACTCAGGGCTCGCCAGGACGGGACGCGACCGCAGCCAGATCGACATCGCCCCGACCGTGCCCGTCGCTGTCGACGACGACGTCCACGAGGCCCGCAACGCCCTCCGCCCTCTGATCGCCTTCTACCTCGGCGGCATGGGGGCGAAGGGCAAGAACTTCTACGTCGACCTGCTGGCCGCCAACGGCCTTGCCGACGAGGCGAACGAGGTGCAGGACAAGTTCCTCGGCGGCGACCGGATCGGCGCCGCGATGGCGCTCACCGACGAGGTGATCGACATGTGCGGCGTCGCCTGCAAGCCGAGCGACCTCGAGAAACGCCTCGGCCGCTTCGCCGACGCGGGCGCCGACTCGATCATCGCGATCGTCTTCGGCACGGACCGCGAGGGCACGATCCGCCGCCTGGCCGCGCTCGGCTAGGCCCTGGGGATCAGTTCCTCGTCCTCGAGGTAGGCCAGGATCTCGGCGGCGTTCTCCTCCGGGGACTTGCCGGCGGTCTCGATCCGGATCTCCGGGTTCAGCGGCTCCTCGTAGGGATCGGAAATGCCCGTGAACTCCTTGATCTCGCCGGAGCGCGCCTTGGCGTAGAGGCCCTTGGTGTCCCGCTCCTCGCAGTCCTCGAGCGAGGTTGCGACGTAGACCTCGACGAACGTGCTGTTCGCCTCGTGCATCGCGCGGGCGGCGTCGCGGGTGTCGCGGTAGGGGGAGATCGCGGCGGTGATCACCGGGACGCCGTTGCGGGAGAGCAGGTCGGCGACGAAGGCGATCCGGTCGATGTTGGTGTCCCGGTCCTCCTTGGAGAAGCCGAGGCCCTTCGAGAGGTGCTCGCGGACGACGTCGCCGTCGAGTACCTCGAGCGGCAGACCTCGCTCCTCGAAATCGTCGATCAGCACCTCGGTGATCGTCGACTTGCCGGAGCCTGAGAGGCCGGTCATCCAGAGGGTGAATCCCTTGTGTCCTGACATAGGTGGCTGTGTCTCCTTGTTTGTCTCAGTTGGTTGCTGAAGGCTCGTGGCGACTCGGATTACATGTCCTTGTAAGCGTCGATCAGGATCGCTGCGACCTCGTGGCGGGTGAACTCCTCGGGCGGCGTCTCACCGTTCTCGAGCATCTCGCGGACCTTGGTGCCGCTGAGAAACAGTCGGTCCTCGGGCGTGTGGGGGCAGGTCTTGTGTGAGCCGAGGCCCTCGCACTTGTAGCACCAGAACGTGTGCTCGAACATCAGCGGGCGGATACCGAGCTTGTCGATATCCACCTCGTCGAAGATCTGCTGGGCGTCGTAGGTGCCGTAGTAGTCGCCGACGCCCGCGTGATCGCGGCCGACGATGAAATGCGTCGCGCCGTAGTTGCGACGGACGACCGCGTGGAAGATCGCCTCGCGGGGACCCGCGTAACGCATCGCCGCCGGGTTGACGCCGAGCACCACACGGTCGTTGGGGTAGTAGTTCTCCATCAGGACCTCGTAGCACTTCATCCGCACGTCGGCCGGGATGTCGCCGCTCTTGGTCTCGCCGATCAGGGGGTGCAGGAAGAGCCCGTCGCAGACCTCGAGGGCGGCCTTCGTCAGGTACTCGTGGGCGCGGTGGATCGGGTTACGGGTCTGGAAGGCGACGATCCGCTTCCAGCCGCGGTCGGCGAACTCCTTGCGCGACTCCGCCGGGGTGAAGTAGCGGCGCATGAACGCCTCCTCGTGATCGGGAGTCGCGTCGGCCTCGATCTCGCCGGCGAGACAGCGGTTGCCCTCCTCCTTGGTGGCGGCAACGCCGGGGTGAGCGTCGTCGGTGGTGCGGTAGACGTGTTCGCACTCCTTCTCGACGTCGCGCTCGAAGATCTCGCTGACGCGGATGCTGCCGAGGTGCTTGCCGTTGTCGGCGCTGAGGGCGACGACATCGCCCTCGCTGACCTCGAGGTGGGTGGCCAGGGTGACCGGGATCGGCCAGACCTCGTCGCCGCCGGCAAGCGTCATGTCCTCGACGCTCGAGCGCCAATCATCGGAGCCCATGAACCCCTTCAGGGGGGCGAAGCCGCCGTTGGCGAGCAGCTCGAAGTCGGCGGTCTGGCGGGCGGAAAGGGTCAGGGATTTGTCGCTCATGGGTGTGTGGGGCTCCTCGTCAAGTGGGGGTTGGAAGGAATCGAATCAGGATCAAGTTGGGGCGTGGGCGGACGCGAAAGCTACAGGTGGAGCGCCATCCGGGTCAGCCGTGGAGGCCGCACTCGGTCTTATGAGCGTCTGCCCAGCGACCTGAGCGGGAGTTCTCGTCGGCCCCCGGCGGGCGGGTGCAATGGGTGCATCCGATCGACGGGAAGCCTGCGTCGTGAAGAGGGTTATAGGGGATTTCGTGCTCGTTGATGTAATCCCAGACCTCGGCCTCGGTCCAATCCGCGAGGGGGTTCAGCTTCCAAAGGCCGAATCGCTTGTCCCATCCGAACTTGGCGGCGCCCGCCCGCGTCTGGGAGTCCTCGCGGCGGATTCCCGATACCCAGCAGTCGATTCCGGTGAGCGCAGTCTGCATGGGCTCGACCTTGCGAATCCCGCAACAGGCATCGGGCTGGCGGGCCCAGAGCTCGTCGCCGTAGAGCTGCGACTGCTCCTCGAGGCTGATGCCGGAGAAGCGCTCGAAGTCGATCCCGTAGCGGGCCGAGAGCGCGTCTCGGGTCATGTAGGTCTCGTCGAAGAGGACATCGGTGTCGAGGTAGAAGAACCTTGCGTCGCCGAACCGGGAGTCGGCCGTGAGCTTGCTGACGATGTCGACGGTCACCGAACTCGTCTTCTGAAACGACGCGGCGAAGCGCAGCCTGGGGTTGAAGGTCTCGAGCGCCCAGGCGATCGCCTCGGTGGCGCCGAGGCCCTTCGAGGTGGGCGGAGACCTCGCGCGGATCGATCGTGTCGCCGCTCGCGGTCGTCAGCGCCGAGGCCTGAGAGCGCGGCTCCGCCCTGTGGGGAACCCGCTCGACCTCGATCGCCGGCAGGGATGCACCGCCTGGAGCGGCACCCGTCGTCATCGCTCTCAGTTCCGCTCGCATCGGATCAGATCGCGCATTCGCCTTCACCGCGCTCGACCTTGTAGGGGTCGCGCCTGCTCCAGTCGATGAACTGGAGCATGTTCTCGAGGTTGAACTCGGCCGGCAGCGACAGCTCCCGGATCTCGTCCTCGAAGCGGCCGGTCCCGACGCGGCTTGCGAAGTCGTTGAACTCCTCGCCGTCGTTGCGCTCGGCCTCATACATCCGCAGCCACCGCTCGACCGCCTCGGGGACGCGCTTGGCGGGCAGGCGGACCTTGAGCCGTCCGCCATAGATGACCTCGCCCTTCTCGAACTCACCGCCGATGTGGGGGATGTAGGCCGGCATCGCGCGGCCGCCGACCTTGATCGACGCCCCGTAGAAGCCGATGTTGGCGATGTGGTGCTGGCTGCAGCCGTTCGGGCAGCCGCTCATCTTCAGGTGAATCCTGCGGGTCAGCGGATCGGTGATTCCCATCTCATCCACCTTCTGCTGGAGGGCCTTGTTGAGGCCCATCGAGGCCGTGATGCCGAGCTTGCAGGAGTCGGTCCCGGGGCAGCTGACGATGTCGTTGACCGTGCTCGCGCCGGCCTCGGCCAGCCCGATCTCACGCAGCGCCGCGTAGGCGTCGTAGAGCGACTCGTCGCGGACCCAGCGCAGGACGAAGTTCTGGTCGACCGTCGTCCGGGCGTTGCCGCCGCAGAAATCCCGCATGATCTGGCCGAGGCCGCGGAACTGGGACGGGGTGAGGTCGCCGCGGGTGACCCGGACGAGTACCGAGGAGTATCCGTCCTGCTTCTGGGCCTGGACGCTGTCGCCGATCCACCGCTCGAAGGCAGAGCTGTCGCCGTTCGGCGAGCCGGGGTTCGCCGGCGCCTCGGGGGCGGAGCTCTCCTCGTCGAGGTCGAGCGTCAGGTGGTCGATGGAGAAGTCGCGCTCGTTCACCCAATCGCCCTCGAGCTCGCGGGCGACCATCTCGCGGAACGCCTCGATGCCGATCTTGTCGACCAGCACCTTGATCCGGGCCCGGGCCCGGTTGACCCGCAGCCAGTCCTGGCGGTCGAAGATCCGCAGCGCGGCCTCGGTGAACTTCAGGTACTCGCCGTCGTCGGCCGAGACGAATGGCGCCAGGGTGGGCGCGACCCTCGGCATGATCGAGGTGCCGCCGCCGACGCGGAGCTCAAAGCCCCTGACGCCGTCCCTGATCCGCGGGATGAACCCGATGTCGTGGATCCCCGTGATCGCCCGATCGGCATCGGAGGCGGTGAAGGCGGTCTTGATCTTCCGCGGCATCAGCTGGGTGGTCGGGTGGCGAACGAAGTAGCGGACGTAGGCCACCGCATACGGGGTCGGGTCGAAGAGCTCGTCGGTGCAGATGCCGGCCCACGGGTCGCCGGTGACGTTGCGGACGGTGTTGCCACAGCCCTCGCGGGAGGAGAGCCCGGTGGAGGAGATCTCGCGGATCAGCTCCTTCATCTCGGTCAGCGGGACGTGGTGGATCTGGATGTTCTGGCGGGTCGTGATGTGACCCTTCTTGAGCGGCGCGTGGCGCTCGACGACGTTCGCGAACGAATCCATCTGGTCGGGCGTGACTCCGCCGAAGGGAAGCTTCACGCGAACCATCTGCACGCCGGGCTGGCGCTGGCCGTAGACGCCCTGCTTGAGCCGGAAGCCGATGAACTCGTTCTCCGGCGTGACGTCGTCGAGGAAGAGGTCGGCCTCCTTGTCGAAGTCGTCGAACTCGTCGCTGAGGATCGGAATGATGTGGCCGGGGACGTTCTCGTAGACCTCGGGGTTCTCCCGCGAGCCGAGCGGTCCCTTGCCCTTCTGGACCTTGCCGAGATCCTGGTCGAGGTCTGCCTCGGTGGCCTTGTCCTTCGGCCTCGTCCCCTTGGCCTTGCTTGCTGGTGCAGACGTCGGCTCCATGGTCCCTTTCCTCTCCCCGGATCACGTTCCCCGTGGCTCGCTGACTGACTTCACTAAGTAAAGTAGCAAATCCTGATTGGGAATCGGGTATTTAGCGATTGAAGCGCTCCCGCAGGATGGCCGCGACCTCTCCGGCGATCGCTCCGAGGTCGCTCAGGGCCGCCTCGGAGTACCGCCGGACCAGGTAGCCGGCGCGGCCGAGCCGGACGTCTCGCTCGTTGTCGCGGTCCCGCTGCGGGCCGCGGTGGTGTCCCCCGTCGACCTCGACGACGAATCGCTCCCGCTCCCAGAGGAAGTCGACCTCGTAACCGAGCAGCGGCACGTTTACGGCGGGGACGGGGAGGTCGTGCTCACGGCAGGTCCGCAGGATGATCGGCTCGAGGCTGGAGCGGACCTCGGTCACGGGGAGTTGGGTGTCGGCAAGGAGGGATCGGAGGTGGGCGATGCCGCGGTGGCCGCGGGCGCCGGAGCTCAGCGCCCGCAGTCGGGACCGATCGAGGACCTGCAGGTATTCCGCGCGCTCGAACGCCTTCGCCAGGGCTCTGGCGGAGAGGAAGGGAGTGAGGTCGAAGAGGGTGCGGGTGGCTGTCGTTGCCGGGATATTGCGGCGTTGGGTGGTGTCGATCGGCTCCAGGTCGGGGCAGCGATGGAGAACGATTCCGGTCGGGCTCGCCCCCGACTTCGTGCGCCGGCTGACATGGATGACGTTCCGCTCGTCCACCCGCATGATCCCCGCGAGGTCGGCAGCCGCCCAGTGGCTGAGAAAGGAACCCGGGCCGGCAAACAGCACCGCCGCCATCCGGTGCCCATCCAGCCCGATCAGCGTGTGCCCGACCGCATAGACCCCCCGATGTATCCGGTGGAGGTGGCCGTTCTTGACCCAGTCGTTGATCGTGCTCGACCGAATCCCACGTTCCAGGAGCTGCCGGCGCGAGACCACCCCGTGCTGCCCTGCCGCCAATTCCGCGACCGCCAGGGCAATGGATGCGCCTATTGCCGGTATTCCGGCGTTATCCGCATGCACTCGGCCCATACGACCACCCTCACAGCCAAACTCGCGCCCGTGGCGCGTCGGATGTGACTATTGGCGGTCGAAGCGGCGCCGAATGACCGCGGGCCGTCGTCTAGTTGATGCCGTCGCTGATCTCGGCGCTCTCGACCAGGAACGCGACGCGGACGTGCGCCCGGTACTCGTCGAGGTTCTCGCCGCGCAGGCCGGTGCTGACGATGTCGACCGCACGGATGTTGCGGAGCTTCTTCTGAGCGCTGGTCAGCGCCTGGCGGGCGGCATCGTCGGTCGAGATCTTGGAGCTCCCGACCAGTTCGATGATCTTGACTACTGCCATGTATCTCTCCCGTCGGGACTGATGGGACCGAACGCCAGCTTCGAGCTGACTCCATCGACCAGCGCCGCGCGCTGCCACGGGTTGGCCGGTCGGGCCGGCTCGGGGGCGGGGGCCGTGTCGGAGAGGAACCGTTCGACGGCCGCGATCACCGCGGCCGCCTCACGCGGATCGGCCGCGGTCAGCATCTCGATCTGAGGGCGCTGGGGGCGCCGATTTCCGTTGCCGGACACGACCCGAACCCTATCGTTGCCGTCGAGGCGCGAACATCCAGGGATGGTGCCCGTCCTCGACAGCGCAGCGATCCTCGCCGTGGTGGATGCCGCTGAAGCGGTCGCACGCACCCGTGACGCCTTCCTCCACCATGCCGCGGGTGAGTGGGAGATGCCGCCGAAGCTCTATGTCGACGCATCGCCCAACGGCGATTTCCGGGCGATGCCCGCTCGCGGCGGCGGCCTTGCGATCGTCAAGTGGGTGACGTCGTTCCCGGGTAATCCCGAGCTCGGGCTGCCGGTGGTCGCGGGCGCGTTGCTCGTCTCCAGCGATATGACCGGGGAGCTGCTTGCAATCCTCGACTGCGCTGCCGTCACCTCACTTCGAACCGGCGCCGCCGCGGCGGTCTCGGCGCAGGCCCTCGCCCGTCGGGACGCGCGAACCGTCGGGATCGTCGGCTGCGGCGTCAACGGATCATGGGCGGCCCGATGCCTGGCCGTCGTCGGCTACGGCCCGGGGATCTGCGCCGACCGCGACCCCGCCTCCGCCGAGACTCTGGCGGCCGAGCTCGGTTGGGCGACGGGATCGATCACCGAGGCCCTCGCCCGTGACGTCGCCGTGACCGTCACCCCCGGCGATGCACCCGTCGTCGAGGCCGGCCTGCTCCGCGGAGGGACCCATCTGGCGGTTCTGGGGGCCGATGGTCACGGCAAGGCCGAGGTCGACCCGGTGGCCATCGATCGCTGCCGGCTGTTCTGCGATCAGTGGGAGCAGGCATCGACGGGAGGTGAGCTGGCGGGCCCGTTGGAGCGCGGACAGGTCGACCGAGAGGACGTCACCGACATCGGTGCCGTGCTCGCCGGGACCGCCCCCGGCCGCCGCACCGATGACGAGATCACGCTCTTCGATTCGACCGGGTTGGCGATCCAGGACCTCGGCATAGCCCTGGCGATGGTCGAGGCATTGGAGCGCGGCGAGATCGACGCCGCCGACCGTCTCCCTCTGAGCCCTGGAGGGCGGCCTCGGTCAGTCAACGGGGGGCCCCGGGCAGAACGTCATCGTGCCCGCGAACTGAAAGCCCGCTCGCCAAGGTTGCTCGGAAGCGTCGGGCGGAATCCGGATCAGGCCACTGGAACCGGCCAGCGGAAGCTCAACATCGGGAGGATCGACGAACCGCCCGACCGTCACCTCGGCGGGAGCCGCAGTGCCGTAGAAGGCGAGCCCTGAAGTCGGCACCTCGACGGATGCATACATCGCGCCGGCTTGATCGGGGGAGACGCGCAGGCACCCTCCCCGCCGATCAACCTCCCCATTGAGGACCAGGGGTGGAGCGGGGAGCATTCCCCCGACCTCCCTTCGCGCGGGGGCGGGGCCGACCGCCACACCCAGGGCCGAGACGAGGACGTCGTCGGCCGCCCGGCGCGCCGGCTCCGAGGCGGAGGCGATCTCCTCGGCGCCGTAGGCGGGCGAGCCGAAGCGATCGATGGTCGCGAAGTATTGGGATGCGGTGAACGTCAGGTCCCGGTAGGGAAGCACCGCGAAGCCGGGACCGGATTCGGTGACGAAGTCGGGGTTGACCGTCCCGCGTGCCAGCTCGAGGGATCCGAGCTCGGCCCGGTTGTACTCGGACTCCTGCTCGAAGAAGGTTCCGGCCGTGCGGATCGCGGCGACGTTGGCGACCAGGGAGACCGCCAGGGCCAGCCGCGGCTGCGTAGACCCAGGCCCTTGCGATCCGGAGCCCGGCGAGCAGGTCCGCACCGGCGAGCATCAACAGGACCGTGAGCATGTAGACGTAGCGACTTGCATCCGGCCGCCGGCCGTCGCTGAGGCCCAGCCCGACGAGCAGGAGATAGACGCCCACCAGGCCGAGCGTCGCCCAGGCCTCCGGGCGGAGTCGCGGCCCCCGCACGATTCGCCAGCCGACCGCAGCGGCGAGCAAGAAGACCAAGCCCGTGGTGCGTGAGACGTCGAGTACGACGGCATCCCCGACCGACGGCCGCCCGACGACCCGGAAGAGACCGGTGATGCCCGCCAGGCCCGCGTTGACCTGATCGAAGACGGCCGACGGCATCGCGCCGATGCTGTAGGCGGAGAAGTCGCCCTGGTGGTACTTGAGCGCCCATCCGAACCAGATCACGTAGAGGGCGAGTGGAACCACGACAACTCCGAGCCGTCTGAGGCCGCCCCCACCGCCGCGCTCGAGCAGCAGCCGAATGCCACCGGCCACAGCGAACGCGAGCCCGATCGTGAACGACGCGAGCGAGATCACGAGCATGAGACAGGCGGCCAGGTCGCCGGCGCGATCGCGGCGATCGAGGGCGAGCAACATCCCGATCCCGCTGGCCGTCGCGACCTGATTGGGAAGCGTCGCGGAGCTGATCAGGATCTCCCAGCCCGCTCCGTAGAACAGCACGAGGATGGCCGGGAGCAGAGCGATCCATGCTCCGACCCTGCGGGCGGCGTACGCGTAGACGAGGCCCGCAACCAGACACTGCAGGGCGATCGTGATCAGGGTCAGCGGCAGATGGGATTCGGCGCCGAAGGCCGAGAAGGCGGCGTTGTAGAGGACTAGACCCAGGGCGATCAGGTGGCCGATGGTGGGCCGGAGCAGGTTCTCGGCGCTCCAGTGGCTCCGATCGACGAGATAGCCCCACTCGTCGATCACGAACGTCCGATCACCCGACCAGATCAGGACCAGAGCGACCGCGACGAGCATCGTCGCGGCAAGCACGAGCCAGGCAGCACGTGGATGGCGTTTCGCCGTCAGGGGGAGTGCCCCCAGACGCTCGACTCGCTCCCGCATGACCGCAGGCAGTGTAGTTGCGGGCCCCCTCTAAAACAGCGGTCGCCGTGGTGTCGGCGATCGGCCTGGCGATTCGATGCGCCGCACGAGCCCTAACCCTGGCCCTTGAGCCACCCGAGTGCTTTGCTGACGTTCCTCTCGTAGGTTTCCGGGTCCCCCGTGCCGATGTGGGGTCCCTGCACGGCGACCGTCTCCACGCTTGAATCGCGTCGATCCCAGCTCTCGGTTTCACGGTTCAGGGCAGGGTCGTCCCCGTTCGGCACCATCGCGAGGATCGGGTTGCCGGCGTCGTGCAGCCCCGGAGAGTAAGCCCGCAGGTCGTCGTTGGCGGCACCGACGGCGAACTTGAAGCGGGCGGGATCCGGGGTTCGGCTGTAATAGGCGACCAGGTCGGTCAGCGGCGAGTAGGTGGCTGAAGCTTCGACCAGGCCCTTCTGCGCGAGCAATGCGGCCAGCGTGCCGCCTGCCGATTCTCCGTAGGCGAATACCGGTACGCCGTCACGACCTTCCCGCCTCGCCACGCGCTCGGATGCGGCGACGGCCTCCGGAATATCGCCGAGGGGGTACCGCACGAACACGACATCGAATCCCGCGTCGGTCGCAAGTGTGCACGCGGGCTCGATGGCATCCGCCGCCGGCAGGATGAACCCGCCAGCGTGAAGGATCAGGAGACTGGGTCGGCGGCTGGTCGGCTCAGGACCTGCGGCCGCCGGCTTGCTCCTGCAGGCCGGAGGAGCCGGCCCGCTCGAGGCCGCTGTTCCCTGCGTCGCCGGGATGCCGGCCGGGTTCAGGAGGGCTCCGGCGACGGCCAGGATGCTGAACCCGGTGTAAGCGATCTCGAGCAAGATCCGAAGCCCAGCCGCCTAGAGCGGGATGTTGCCGTGCTTGCGCTGCGGCTGGGCGACGCGCTTGGTCTGCAGGATGTGGAGGGCGCGGATCAGCTTCGGGCGGGTCTGCTGCGGCTCGATCACGTCGTCGATGTAGCCACGTTCGGCCGCCGAGTAGGGGTTGGCGAAGCGGGCCTTGTAGTCGTCCATCAGCTTCTGGCGGCGCTCGTCCGGCGTCGGTGACTGTGCGAGGTCCTTGCGGTAGATGATGTTGACCGCTCCCTCAGGACCCATGACCGCGACCTCCGCGGTCGGCCAGGCGAAGTTGAAGTCGGCGAGCATGTGCTTGGAGTTCATGACGTCGTAGGCCCCGCCGTAGGCCTTTCGGGTGACGACCGTCAGCTTCGGCACCGTCGCCTCGGTGAACGCGTAGAGCAGCTTCGCGCCGTGGCGGATGATCCCGTTCCACTCCTGCGCGGTGCCGGGGAGGAAGCCGGGGACGTCGGTGAAGGTGACCAGCGGGACGTTGTAGGCGTCGCAGGTGCGGACGAAGCGGGCCGCCTTCTCCGAGGACTCGATGTCGAGGACGCCGGCGAGGTGCATCGGCTGGTTGCCGACGATCCCGACCGGGAAGCCGTCGAGGCGGGAGAAGCCGCAGATGATGTTCTTGGCGAAGTGCTCGTGGACCTCGAAGAACTCACCGTCGTCGACGATCAGCGAGATCACGTTGCGCATGTCGTAGGGCTTCTGCGGGTCGGCGGGGACGATCGCGTCGAGCTCCGGATCCATCCGCTCGGGGTCGTCGTAGGGCTCGACCCTGGGCGGCATCTCGAGGTTGTTGGAGGGCAGGAAGCCGGTCAGGTGGCGAACGTCCTCGAGGCAGCTCTCCTCGTCCTCGGAGGCGAAGTGGGCGACGCCTGACTTGGTGTTGTGGGTCATCGCGCCGCCGAGCTCCTCGAACTCGACCTCCTCACCGGTGACGGTCTTGATCACGTCGGGGCCGGTGATGAACATGTGCGAGGTCTCCTTGACCATGAAGATGAAGTCGGTCATCGCGGGGGAGTAGACGGCGCCGCCGGCGCACGGGCCCATGATCACGC
Source organism: uncultured Solirubrobacterales bacterium (assembly GCA_963823275.1). Classification (GTDB taxonomy): domain Bacteria; phylum Actinomycetota; class Thermoleophilia; order Solirubrobacterales; family 70-9; genus RHKX01. Next base: position 317,560 of record CAWGKW010000001.1, read on the forward strand.
TGATCTGGGGGATCACTCCCGAGCACTGGACGTTGCGGACGAAGACGTCGCCGTAGCCGCCGAGGGAGACGACGCCCTCCTGGATCCGCGCCCCCCCGGAGTCGTTGATCCCGATCACCGGGGCGCCGACCTTCGCCGCCATGTCCATGACCTTGACCATCTTCTCGGCCATCACCTCTCCCAGCGAGCCGCCGAAGACCGTGAAGTCCTGGCTGAAGACGAACACCGTGCGGCCGTCGATCTGCCCGTAGCCGGTGACGACCGCGTCGCCCCAGGGCCGGTTCTTCTGCATGTCGAAGTCGTGGGTGCGATGACGGACGAAGGTGTCGAGTTCCTCGAACGTCCCCGGGTCGAGCAGCTTCTCGATCCGCTCTCGGGCGGTGAACTTGCCCTTCGCATGCTGTTTGTCGACCGCCGCCTCCGACGCCGAGTTGATCGCCGCCTCGCGCAGCTCGCGGAGGTGGCTGAGCTTCTCCTCGAAGGTCTGGGGGCTCGACTCGCGCATTCGGAGGCGGCAGTCTAAGGCACCCTTCGTGTCGTGGGAGCGAGAGCAGGCCGGGGTTTGGCGGAATCGCGGGGCTGCTCAATCGCGTACAACTCAATGCTGATGGGCACCCAATCCAGGCAGGCCCCGGCTTCGTTCGCGGACGTTGCCGCGGCCACAATTGCGTCAGCCATCGCTGCCTCTCTGTTCCTGCTTCCGCTCGGCTACCTGCTCGTTCCGGTCATCGAGCTGCCCGCCCCGTTTCGCGATCACCATCAGACGGCGGAGACGATGCTCTTCATCCTCGTCTTCGTGGTGATCCTGCCCATCTCGGTCTGGCTGGTCCCGCGCGTCGCCGCTCGCATCGCGGCCGTCTCGCCATCGGCCCTGTCGGGCATGACGGCTCTCGGGTGCGTGGCGCTGATCGGGGGCCTCCTCGCCGTCAAGTTGTCGGAACGACTTCCTTGGGAAGGGGGGCTGGCGGTCCTCCTAGTTGTCGTCTCGATCTGGTGGATCGCGATCGGCGGCCTCGCAGCGTCGGTCTCGAGGGGCGTCGGCGTGGGGCTGCTCGAGCGCGTCGGCTCCCACTCGCGGGAGATCTGGTGGCTTTCCGCGGTGCTGTTGATGGTCACGGGGACCGCGTTCGCCTTTCTGGATTCGGTGTCCGTCGTCGTCCTGCTGTTCGCCGCCGCCCTCGCGGGTGCGGCCCTGGTCGCCTACATCAGGTTCGATCCCCCGCAACTGGGCCGCTGGGGACTCGCTGCCGACATCGTCGCGCTCGTACTCGTGTTCCTCGCGGTCCCCAACCTCGTGATCGTCCGTCCGGAGGTTGCCTCGGATGCCTTTCTGACCTCGATCATTCAGTTCCACCAGAATTTCTTCCTCGGGCCGGCCAGTCACGTCCTCGGCGGCGGCGCCATGCTCGTTGACACGTTCTCCCAGTACGGCGTTGGCTCGATCGACTTCATCGCTGGTTGGTTCGCGATCGCCGGTACCAGCAACGGGACGCTGGGACTCCTGGACGGACTGCTCGACGGGTTGGTCTTCGCAGGCGCCTACTTCGTCGTCCGGGTCGCCGGCGTGAGCCGGCCTCTGGCCATGGGCGGACTCGCCGTGGCGATCATCGTCCTCGTCCTGGGGCTCGTATATCCAGTCGGTGGGCTGCTTCAGCACGGAGCAATCCGATTCGGCATGCCGATGTTCGTCCTTGTCGCAGCTGCCGTGGCGCTGCGCTTCCCACGATTCGCGAAGCCCGCGCGGTTCTTGATGGTCCTGCTGGTCGGAATCTCTTCGGTCTGGGCGCTCGAGGCCTTCGCCTATACGACCCTGACGTTCGCGGTGGTCGTGCTCGCCGAGGCCTCGCTCAGGCCTGAGGGCGAGCGTCTGCGGACCGCATTGCGCTTCGCAGGCGCCGCGGTCGGCGCCTGCGTATTCGTTCATGTCGTCTTCGCGCTGACGACGCTCGTCACGGTCGGGAGCTGGCCCCAATGGGGTCACTATGCGAGCACCCTGCACGAGTTCCTCGTCGGTGGAATCGGGGATCTCACCTACGACTTCTCACCATGGTCTCCGGGCATCGGGGTGGGTGCCGTCTATCTGGCATCCGCCATCGCGGTCGCCCTGCTGGTGATCAGGCAGCGCGACACCGCATTGCGCGAGCGAACCGACGATCGTCCTGTTGAGCGGGTCCACGGCCTACGGGGTCGCTTTGTTCAGCTACCTCGTCAATCGCTCCAGCGACCACATCGTCCCTTACGTGAGCCTGCCTGCGGTGATGGTGGTTCTCATCTGGCTCGGCCTGATGCTGCGTTCTCCCGAGCGCATCTCTCGGAGCGCGCGGGCAGTTGTCGTCGCGCTCGCACTCGGTGTTTCGGCACTGATGGTCTCCATCGCCTGGTCGTCGGTCGATCTGAGGTTCTCGCAATCGGCGCTCGCCCATGTGATCCCGGGGGGCGAATCAGTCGGCGGGGCGATCAACAGGCTGCGGAACCTGCCGCCGCTGAGCTCGGGGGCGGAGGAAGCCGAGCGTCTGCTCGACCTGTACTGGCCGGGAGAGGACGAGAGCCTCGTCGTGCTGGAGCCGGATCTTGGCGTGGAGGCGCTGGCACGGACGGACAGGATCAACGCCCTGCCGCTCAGCGATCCGTGGGAGGACAGCCTCGTCGCCGATCAACGGATCGAGGACGTCGATGCCGCCCTGAGCGAATTGACGCCAGGTGAGCGGATCCTGCTCGATCGCAAGGCCATCGAGGCGTTCGAGGCCTATCGCCGAGACCCATCGCTCGACCCGCTTGCGCCGAGTGAGAACCAGACGATTGTCCCGTCCGGCCTGGCGATCCTCCAGCAGTACGCGCTCTCCCGGATCGGCGAGCGGTATCGGCTTCGGATCGTCGCGCGGGGTGCCGACGATCTCTTCGTCGCCGAGCTGGTGCCGCGCTAGCGCCGGTACTTGCGCGACGGCCAGACGCCCGGCGCGGTGAAGGACCAGGCGGAAGCCGGCCCACAGGGTCTTCAGCCCGTAGACGACGCCGGTCTTGAAGCCGACCGACGACGCCTCCTCGAAGTAGCGGCAGCGCGCGGGCACCTCCTCGATCCGGAAGCCGAGCTCGGCCGCCTGATAGAGCATCTCCGAGTCGAAGCTGAAGTCGAGTGAGTTGCGGAGGAAGGGAACGCCGAGCAGAAGCTCGCGCGAGTAGGCCCGGTAGCCGGTGTGCGCCTCGGTCAGGTGGGTGCCCATGATCCGGTTCTGGATCGTCGTCAGGAAGCGGTTGGCGACGAACTTCCAGCGCGGCATCCCGGCCGCCAGCGCGGCACCGTGGATCGCGAGCCTCGAGCCGAGGACGAGGTCCGCTTCGTCGGCGAGGATCGGCGCGACCATGTCGGGGATCAGGCCGGGCTCGTACTGGCCGTCGGGATGGAGCATCACGACGACGTCGGCGTCGTGGTGAAGGGCCTGCATGTAACAGGTCTTCTGGTTGCCGCCGTAGCCGACCTGGTGAGGGTGCCAGACGACCTCAAGCGGGAGCTCGCGCGCCAGCTCGACGGTCTCGTCGGTGGAGGAGTCGTCGACGAGGATGATCTCGTCGACGTGGTCGAGCGGGATCTCGGAGACGGTCTGCCGTAAGGGTCGCCGCCGCCTGCCGTGCGGGCATGACGACGATCACCTTGGCATCGGTTGTCTCACGCTCGGATCAGGCAATTCGCCCCTCAACGTAGACGGTTCCGCCTCGTCGCATCAGCACCTCGAGCGCGCCCGCAACTGCCGCCACGGGCAGCAGGATGACCCCGGCGGCGATCGAGAGCACCCGCGCGGCCGGAGCTCAGCCGATCGCTGCGGGCCTCGGTCGGCGCACGGCCTGGTAGAGGTCGAGACCGCCCGGCAGGCGAGCCGACGAGACCGGCGAGCCAGCCGATCACGACCTGGCCGGCCCGGACGTAGGAGACCGACTTCGATCCGGAAGCCGGAGCGAGCGAGCCCATCGATGAGGCTCTTGGTGGAGAGATGAACGAGGTGCCTGGGCAGATCGAGGTGGAGCCAGCGATCGCCGAAGGCCCGCGCCTGCAGGCTGTCGTGTTCGGAACCGAACGACGATCACGACTCCGCCGGACTTGAGCAGGCGTGCGGCCTCGCGGATCGCAGACCCGGGGCGCGGCAGGTGCTCGAGCGAATGCCAGAAGACGACGGCGGCCCATTCGCCCTCAACCTCCTCGATCGGTTCGTCGACGGAAGTCGTCGCGCTTCGCCCCGCGCTCCAGCCCGATCACCTCGCGACCGCGTGCGGCGAGCGCGTCGAGCAGGGTGCCGTCGCCCGCCCCGACATCGAGGATCGGGCCTGGTGGAGCGATCTCGTCGAGGTGACCCGGCGAGCAGGCCGCGCGTCCGACCGAGGATCGCGTCGCCGGCGAAGTTGAATCGGCCGGTGCCGCCCTCGGGCCGATACCAGCCACCGTAGGCCGCCTCGAGTTCCGCCTCGTCCGGCCACGGATCGGTCGTCGCGGCACCGCAGTGCGGGCAGCGGGTGCGACCGGCCATCCGTTCCGCGCCGGAGCCGAACGGTCGCACCGCACCAGACGCAGGCCTCGGCCGGCTTCATCGTCGCGGGGTTCGGCAGATCGCGCAGACGTCGAGCGCTCGTTCGAGGTCCGTGTCGCGAAACTCGAAGTCGTCGGCGGTGATCCCCGCCGCCCGCGGGTCCTCGTCGCCACGGTGACGGTGCAGCATCGCGTCGTAGAGTCGCTGTTTCGCCTTCATCGGGACGAGCCGCCGCAGCCGCAGTGGATCGCGGCCGAGCAGCTTGTCGAGGGTGGCCCGTTCGTCGTTGAAGATCTCCATGTAGCGCGGCGAGCCGAACAGGCCCTGCACGTCGACCTGCTCGAAGTCAGCCTCGCACAGCCGGCGCAGCTCGGCGTGGTCGAATTCGATGTAGTGGTACGGATCGATGATCTCGTCGGGGCGGCCGAGCGTCAGCCGATTCGGCGTCACGAACACGGCGACGCCGTCCGGCTCGAGAACCCGGCGACCTCGGCGAGAACGCGCTCGGGGTCGGGGACGTGCTCCAGCGACTGGACCGAGAGCACCGAGGCGAACGCACCGTCGGCGAAGGGGAGGTCACGCATGTCGGCGACGACGGTCTCCCGCTCCTGGCCCTCGAGGGCGCCGGCATCGATATCGACGCCGATCGTCTCCCGTGGAGCGAGCAGGTGGTAGCTGTGGCCGACGCCGCACCCGAGATCGAGGGTGCGACCGTCGTTCAGGTGCGGCTCGCTGAGCTTGTAGGCGGCGACATGTCGCTGCCAGGTCGGATTGAAGCCGCCCTCAGGGCTGGCGACGCGCTCTCCTGTGATCTTCACGGCGGTATCTTCTCAGGCTCTGAACCAACTGGTACGAAGCCTCTCGATCCGCTTTCGCAAGCTGCTACGTTCAGGCCGGTTCAGGCGACCCAACGGAGCGGAGCGTGCAATTGATGTTCTTTAGACGGCGCAAGAACGGTGAGGTGGCGGCGAATCCGCGGTCCGACCTCGACGAGGCGAAGAGCCTTGCGGCAGACGGGAAGTTCATCGAGGCGATCGACCTGTTGAGCGAGACCAACAGACGCGGCCGCGACCTTTCGGTCGAGGTTGAGATCCGGCGTCTCCGCAACCTCGCCGGAATGGCGCTGTTGGAGAGGCCCGGTGTCAATCCGCAGTACCCGGAGCCGACCGCAGACGTACCGCCGTTGGGGGATCAGAGCCGAATTCCGGAGATCACCCCGGAGGAACTGACCCCCGAGTTGCTTCGAGCCTCGATCCTGCAGAGTGGCTGCCTGATGATTCGCGGCCTGATGGATGAGGATCGAGCGGCCCGGCTGGCCGAGGACATCGACCACAGCTTCGAGGTCCGCAGCGAACTCGGCCGGGGCGGCAGCGACCCGGACGGCTACTACGACGAACTCGAGCCGGAGCCACCGTTTCTGATCGCCGAGCGGTCCTGGATCGAGAAGGGCGGCGGCGTGCTTGCGGTCGATTCTCCACGGATGCTGTTCGACATGCTGGAGAGCTTCGAGGGAGCCGGTTTGCGTCAGGTGATCGAGGCCTACCTGGGCGAGCGTCCCGCGATCTCGGGACAGAAGTGCACGCTGCGCAAAGCGACGCCCGACGTTCCCGGTGGCTGGCACCAGGACGGCAAGTTCATGGGTGACGTCCGGTCCTTGAACGTTTGGGTTTCCCTGTCGCGGTGTGGCGACATCGCACCGAGCATGGACGTTGTCCCGACCCGGTTGGATGAGTTCGTCGCGGTTGGCGGCGAGGGCACGATGCTCGACTTCCAGATCGGCGAGAAGGATGCCGAGGCGGCGGCGCGGGACGTCGGGATCGTGCGGCCGATCTTCGACCCGGGGGATGCCCTGCTGTTCGACCATCTCTTCCTGCACAAGACGGGCTCGGATCCGTCCATGCCGAACCCGCGCTACGCGATTGAAAGCTGGTTCTTCGGGCCCTCGGCCTACCCTGAGAATTACGTCCCGATTGCATTCTGACTCGCGACCAGGAGGCACCGAGTCTCCCTGGCAGAACTCGCGGATCGTCTGGGCCATAGCCGCGCTGACGCTCCTTGGTCTTGCCCTTCGGTTGAATCGATTCGGGCAGCCGTTCCTCGGCGACGAGATCTCCTCTCTCTACATCATCCGCGGCAATGATCTGCCCGGCACCGTCTCGGCGATCGCAAGCGACAAGGAGATATCTCCGCCGCTGTACTTCGTCCTCGGCTGGCTCTTCTCGAAGCTCGGTTCGGCGCCGGAGCTGATCCGAGTCCCCTCGCTCATCGCCGGGACCCTCTCGATCCCCCTCGTCTACCTGGTTGGCGCGAGAGTCGTCAGCAGGTCGGCCGGGCTGGTGGCGGCTGCGGTCATGGCACTGATGCCATTCATGATCTTCTACTCGGGGGACGGCCGCACCTACGGCGTCGCGATCGCGCTTCTCCTGGGCTCGACGCTTGCGATGATGGCGGGCGTGCGGACCGGGAGGACCCGCTGGTGGGTCGCCTACGGGGCCCTGACGGCGCTCGCCATGTACACGCACTACACAGCGGCCTTCGTGCTCGGGGCGCAGCTCCTCTGGTTGTTCTGGGCCCACCCCGATGCCCGCAAGCCGGCGATCGTGGCCAACGCGGGCGCCGTCGTCGCCTTCGCTCCATGGATCCCGAGCATGGCCGCCGACTTCAACTCCCCCACGATCGAGATCCTCTCATCGCTGCAGGGCGATGGCTTCGCCGTCAAGCGCCTGGCCGTCGAAACATGGGCGATGGGCTATCCGTACATCGAGCCGAAGGAGTTGCCGGGCCGCCTCGCGATGATCCTGATCGTGGTTGGCCTCGCGATCGCCTCGCTTGCCTGCCTCTGGCGCTGGGCGATCCGTGGCCGCGACGACCCCGACCGCCGGATCGCACCTGTGTCAAAGGGGGTCGTCCTGGTCTTCGCCCTGGCGCTCGCCACCCCTGTCGCTGAGCTTCTGATCCTCGGCCTGACGGGCAACGACCTGTTTGGAGCCCGCAACCTCAACACCTCGTCGGCGGGCCTGGCGCTGGCGATTGGGACGACGATTGCCGCAGCTGGGCCGATCTTGGGCACGATGGCGGCGATACTCGTGTTCGGTGGCTTCTCCATCGGAGCCGCCCGGACGTTGCGCGACACATCCGATGCCGTCAGATTCGACTCCGCGGCGAGGTTCATCGAGGCCAATGCCGCGCCGGGAGACATCGTGGTTGATGCGATCTCGGCTGCGACGACCCCGGTGCCACTGACCCCCCTGGCGATCTACCTCGACGAGCCGCCCGAGCAGCGGGTTCTGTTCTTTCCCACGGGCGACCCCCCCTATCTCCCCTACAAGTCCACCCCCCTGCCGCCGACACCCATCTTCGACAGTGCGTTCTCTGACGCGGGCCGAGGCAACAGGGTCTTTCTCGTCACCACGGATTCACCAATCAGCGTTGCCCCGCAGGGGGGTGCCCCCAGTGTCGACAACACCGATCCGAAGGAAACGAGCTTCGTTCTGCCTCCTGGCGCGAGGGTTGTGGGGCGGGCTCGCTATGACGGCGTGGTACCGATTGACGTGTTCGTGATTGAACCGGCTGGGGCCGGCAAGGGCGGTTCGGGCTAATCTTCCTCGCCTCGCCTGGCCCTCGAGGCCGGTCACACCCACGCTTGATGGAAACACTCTCCACATCCGCGCACCAACGGGCATCCGGTAGCCGATGATCGGTCTCGCCTGCGCGATAACGAGTGAGGAAACGTATGACCGCTGCGCCGCGCCTGGATTCAAGCTCGCCGCGGAGCCGGATACGAAGATCATCCCCAGGCTCGCAGTCGGGTCGATCTTCCGCAGCTACAACATGCTGCTCGACTGGGCCAAGGAGCACCTCGACCTCGAAGCGCTCGTGATTCTGCACCAGGACGCGGAGATCGTCGATCCAGAGTTCATCCCCAAGGTGAGGAAGGCCCTCGAAGATCCGGAGGTCGCGCTCGTGGGCTGCGCTGGCGCCATCGACGTTCGCAGCATCGCCTGGTGGGAGGGCGCGGTCACTTGGGCCTCATTCACCCACGTGTTCGATGACTTCGGTGGGGGTGAGATCCCCGGACTCAGTTGGGCGCCCGACAAGATTCCGGATTACGCCGAGCCCGGTGAGGTTCAGACCATCGACGGGTTCGTCATTGCCTTCTCTCCATGGGCAATCGAGAACCTCCGTTTCGATGAGTCGATCGGCGGCGTCCTGCACGGCTACGACTTCGACATCTGCATGCAGGCTCGGGCGGCGGGAAAGAAGGTGGTGACGGCCCCGATGATGGTGCGCCATCACCACTCGCTGAATCTGCTCAAGGAGCCGGAGGGCTGGATCGCGGCCCATATGAAGGTGACCGAGAAATGGCAGGACGATCTGCCGGTGGTCAGCGACGACTGGAGAGAACGGGCCCGCCGGGCCGAGGCGGAGCTCTCGGCCACCAGGCTCGCCGCCGGCGCCGGCCGCCTGATCTGGGAGCTGCGGCTCGGTCAGCTCGAGGAGCGCATCGAGGAGCTCGAATCGGAGAACGCCGAGATCGAGAGCAGCGTCTCGTGGCGATTGACGCGGCCTCTGCGGTGGCTCAAGGAGTTGTTCAGCAAGGGTGAGGAGCCGGCGGGGCGGAAGCTGGAGGCCGGCGGCGAGCAGCAGGCTCTACCGGCGAGCGCGGCCCCCACTCACTTGCCGCTCGGGTCGGCTCCGAGTACCTCGCGCACCTCGGCGCGCGAGAACATCGGCGCGCCACGCTGACGCAGGGCCGAGATCCGCTCCGCAATCCCGAACGCGCCCGACCGCTCGAGCCGCCGCAGTAGTTCCTCCTGGCGGGCGCTGCGCTCCTTGAGGGCGTCGTAGGACTCCTGGAGCCTGACCAGCTCCCGGGCCCGCCCCTGGCCGGCGACTAGGTGGGAGACGCGATTCGCCTCGAGTCGCTCGAGCACGGGATTGCGGTCGAAGGGCGCGATCGTCTCCGCGACCGCAGCCGCCCACGGCGCTCCCTCGTGCCAGAGCAGCCCGAAGCCGAAGAAGGCGGGGACGATCGCCAGCCGCAGGTGCTCGCGATCGGCCATGAAGTCCTCGATCGCAGTCATCGTCCCATTCCCCGGGCCGCCCTCCTCGAGCGCGGCGTGCATGAACGGCAGGCCATACTCGGCGGTTCCCTTGACCCCGGGGGCCAGCCCAACGTCGTCGCCGACCGGCTGCCGATGTTCTGGGGGGATGCGCTCGGGCGCGTAGTAGGTGTCGCGGCGGGCGTGCGGCCACAGCACGTCGTGGAACATCAGCAGGGGCATCGCCGCGCCGGAGGCGATCTCGTCGATCATGGTGAGCTCGCGGCTCAGCGTGTAGTAGTTGTGGTCACCGTCGATCACGACCACGTCGGGCAGCGAGTCGATCCCGGCGAGGTAGTCGTGGCTCGTAGCCTCGATCAGCTCGAGCTCCGGCCGCCGCTCGGCGAGCTCGCGCAGGCGGTCGGGGGGAGGGGATCCATGCCTGCGACGCTCGCCCCCGAATCCTCGGCCCAGTCGAGCAGGTCAGCGGTGAGGTCGCCCTCGAACGCGCCGATCTCGAGCACCGAGCGAGCGCCGATCGCATCCAGGCAGGGGATCAGGATCTCGCGGACGTTCGAGAGGGAATAGCCCCATTGCAGGGGATCTTTGACGCGCGGCGGGGATGGATCGCTCAATGGATCACCATCGCCCAATCTATAGGGTTCCCGGTGGATGCCTGCCCGCGGAGAAGACAAGGAGCGTCGCGCTTTCATGCGCGGAATCCGTTCTCGGTTTCCGGGCTTTCGCGAGGCCGTCAGAGGAGATGCGAGCTCCACGGCCTACTTTCGGGGCGAGCGCCACGAGTTCCGCTCTCGTGCCGACACGATGCTGCAGGTGGCCCGTCTGTGCTGGGTCAGTGACGCCTTCCTCGCGCAGGTGCTCTATCGGGCGAAGGCGAGCATGCAGGCTCGCCGGATTCCCATCCTGCCGAGAATCGCGCACAAGCTGGCGATGTCGATCGCTCAGATCTCGATCGGCGATCCAGTGGTCGTTCAGCCGGGGCTCTACGTGCTGCATGGACAGGTGGTCATCGACGGGATCGTCGAGATCGGACCCGGTGTCGTGATTGCACCGTTTGTGACGATCGGTCTGCGTGCCGGCAACGTTCAGGGTGCGACGGTCGGTCACGGCGTCCACATTGGTACCGGTGCGAAGGTCATCGGGCCTGTTGTGATCGGCGCCACGGCTCAGATCGGGGCAAACGCCGTCGTCATCGGGGATGTGGCTGAAGGCGCCACCGTCACCGGGGTTCCTGCTGCTTCGTAGACTCGCGGGTCGACTACAGTTATCCCCCAGGCAATGAGCATGAAACCAGTGGGAGAAAGATGATCTTTCGAGGGAGAAAGCGCAACGAACAGGCCTCCAAAGCGGCACTCGCCGAAACTGATCCCGGCGCGGTCGCCGTCTCTGAGCGACGCGACGAGACCCGCACGTACGCCGAGATGAAGGCGGAGATCGCAACCCTCATGGAGGCAAACCGCGAGGCCGCCGACCGCGACGCCGAGCGCCGCATCCTCGAGCTTCGCCACCTTGCCGGGATCCGGGCCCTCGCGGAGGCCGGCGACCGCCCCGAGTACGCCACCGCGGACGTCGGGGCCCTTCCCGATGGACCGCTGCCGCCGATCTCGCCCGATGAATTGAGCCCCGGACTGCTGCGGGCGGGGATCCTTCGTGACGGAGCCGTGCTGGTCCGCGGCGCGGTGACTCCGGAGGCCTCGAAGGCCCTGGCCGACGGGATCGAGCAGGCGTTCAAGGACCGAGTGGCCGTCAACGCCGGCAACCCTCCGGCCGACTCGCTCTACGAGGAGTTCGAGCCGCAGCCGGGTTTCGCGCAGCTCACCGAGCGCAACTGGATCGAGGCCGGTGGCGGCGTCCTCGCCGCGGACTCCCCGCGACTCGCGTTCGAGATGCTCGATGCCTTCGAGCGCATCGGGCTCGACCGGGTCATCGAGGACTACCTCGGCGAGCCTGCAGCCGTCTCGGCTGAGAAGTGCACGCTGCGCAAGGCGGACCCTTCGGTCAAGGGGGCGTGGCATCAGGACGGCAACTTCATGGGCGACGTGCGCGCCCTCAACGTCTGGCTGTCGCTGTCGCGGTGCGGCGACCTCGCACCGGGGCTGGACATCGTTCCGAAGCGGATCGACTACCTGGTCGAGGCCGGCACCGACGGCGCACCGTTGTCCTACGTGATCTCGCCCGCGAAGGCGGAGGAGGCTGCCGGCGAGGCCGGGATCATCAGGCCGATCTTTGAACCCGGTGACGTCCTGCTCTTCGACGACCTCTTCCTGCACCAGACGGGCTCCGAGCCCTCGATGCCGAACCCGCGGTACGCGATCGAAAGCTGGTTCTTCGGCGCGTCCGGCTTCCCCGCCGACTACGCGCCGCTCGCGGTTTGACGGACGGGACGGCGGCGGCGCCGGCCGGCGTCGAGGACGAGGACCTCCGACTCGAGATCGAGCGTCCGCTCCCGTCGACTCTCCCGGCCGGCCGTGGCGACGCCCTGTTCGTGTTCGGTAGCTGCTTTCACCGGCATGCCGAGGTCGAGGCACTCGAGGTACTCGTCGACGGAAAGCCGTGCGAGGTCACCGACTTCGGGTTGCCGCGGCTCGACCTCTTCAAGCGTCTCCATCCCGGCCTCGGCGGCGGGGACCCGCCCGTGCCTCCGACGGATCCCGATTCACCCGAGGACCATGAGGTGCGCTGCTACCGAAGCGGCTTCTGGGCGACGGTTCCGGTGCCGCCGATCGCGGCCGGAGGGGTGTTGACGCTCGCCGTCAGCGCCCGCCTCGGCGACGGCAGGACCGTGGTTCGCGAGTTCTGGCGGATCGAGGCCGGCGAGCCGGAGCTGCCGCCGCTCGCAGCGCGGAGCGGCGATCGCGAGCTGATCGCCGTCGCGATGGCCACCTACAACCCCGACATGGACCTGTTCCGCGCTCAGATCGAGTCCCTGCGGGCACAGACCGACACCGACTGGATCTGCGTCGTCAACGACGACAGGTCCCGCCCCGCCCGATTCCGCGAGATGGCCACCGAGCTCGAGGGGGATGGACGCTTCGTCCTCTCCCGATCCGACCGCCGGCTCGGCTTCTATCGGAGCTTCGAGCGGGCGCTCGAACTGGTTCCCGACGACGCGGCACTCGTTGCTCTCTGCGACCAGGACGATCGCTGGTACCCGGACAAGCTCGCAACGCTGCGCGATGAGCTGGGCGACGCAAAGCTGATCTACAGCGACCAGCGTCTCGTCGATACCGACGGCGCGGTCCTCGCCGAGACCTACTGGACCAGCAGGCCGAACAATCACACGAACCTGCTCTCGCTGCTGATCGCGAACACGATCACGGGCGCCGCATCGCTCATGCGTCGCGAGGTCGTCGAGCGGGCGTTGCCCTTCCCGGAGGTTCCCGGCGAGCAGTACCACGATCATTGGCTGGGGCTGGTCGCGATGACGCTCGGCGACGTCGCCTACGTCGAACGGCCGCTCTACGACTACGTCCAGCATGGGGGCGCCGCACTTGGACATGCCGCCGCCAATGCCGGGGTCGCGAGTGCCGGCGGGCTGGCGGCGAGGTTGCGCCTCTCCTACTGGCGCGCCCGGTTCGCCAATGCGCACGCGGCATATTTCCGCGGGTACGTCCGGCTCGAGGTCCTTGCCCAGGTCCTCGTGGCTCGCTGCACCGATGCCGCCCGGTCGAAGCGCGTCGTGCTGAAGCGCTTCGCCAACGCCGACCGCTCCCCGCTCGGCGTTCCGTGGCTGCGGCTGCGGGCGATGCGCAGCCTGGCCGGCCACGGCGAGACCCTGGGGGTCGAGAAGATGCTCGCCGAGAGCCTGCTTTGGCGCCACCTCATGCGGTACCACAGCCGCGAATGGTCGCGCCCGATCGGATCACCCTTCGATGCCAGCATGCCCCCATCGCCCGGGGACACGATCGTCGAGGCGCACCCCGACCCCGAGACCGAGCACATCGAGCGCCTGCTCGCACCGCTCGACCTCGCGGTATCGGACCGGGAGCCGCAGCGGGTCAATCTGCTGATCCCGACGATCGATCTCCAGCACCTGTTCGGCGGCTACATCGCAAAGTTCAACCTCGCCCGCAAGCTCGCCGAGGCCGGCCATCGGGTCCGGATCGTGACCGTCGACCCGACGCCGCCGCTGCCCGCCGACTGGCGCGACCAAGTCGAGGCCTACAGCGGGCTGTCCGGTGCTCTCTCGCAGGTCGAGGTCGCCTTCGCGCGGGATCAGGGAGCGCCGCTCGCGGTGAGCCCCGACGACCGGTTCGTCGCGACCACCTGGTGGACCGCCTACCACGCTCGCAACGCCCTCGCGGCAGACCGACGGAGAGCGCTTCCTCTACCTGATCCAGGAGTACGAGCCGTTCACCTTCGTGATGGGCTCGTGGGCCGCGATCGCGATGGAGACGTACTCGTTCCCGCACGTCGCGCTGTTCTCGACCGAGTTCCTTCGTACGCTTCTTCGCCAACCACGGATACGGCGTCTTCGCCGCGGGCGCTGAAGCGGGCCAGCGCGCATTCGGTGGCCTTCCGGAATGCGATCACGCCGGTCACGCCGCCACCTGCGGCGACCCTGGCCGACCGCGAGACTCGTCGGCTTGCTCTTCTACGCTCGCTCCGAGCCTCACGCGAAGCGCAACATGTTCGAGCTCGGGTTGATCGCGATCTCGCCGCCGTCGAGCAGGGCCTGTTCGGCGACCGGATTGGGAGTTCTTCGGGATCGGGTCGGTTTCCGGTCGCAGCAGCGTCGAACTGGCCGGCGGCACTCACCTGGAGATCCTCTCCCGGCGCAACCAGGCTGCATACGGTGAGATGCTTAGCGCCCATGACGTCGGTCTGTCTCTGATGTTCACCCCGCACCCCAGCCTGGTCCCGATCGAGATGGCGTCGGCGGGCATGCTCACGGTCACAAACACCTACGACAGCAAGACCGCCGCCAAGCTGAGCATGATCTCTCCGAATCTGATCGCGGCCGAGCCGAGTATCGAAGGCGTCACCGCCGCGCTTGGCGAGGCTGTCGGCAGGGTCGATGACCACGAGGCACGTGTCGCAGGGGCCGACGTGGACTGGAGTGACGACTGGGAGGACTCCTTCAGCGAGGCGGTCATGGAGGAAATCAACGCCCTGCTGGGCAGATGCTGAGCCGATGAGCGCCGTCGAGGACAAAACCGTGACTCAGGCCGGGCGGCAGCGCGGCCCGCGTGACCTGAGTCAGGCGCCGGTGGCACTCGAGGTTCGTGGCGTGGAGAAGGTCTTCCGGATCCCGGAGCACAGGATCGACACGTTCAAGGAGCGGGCGGTTCATCCGCTCTCGAGGATGAATTACCGAGAGCTACACGCTCTCAAAGACGTTTCCTTCGACGTCCACAAGGGTGAGTTCCTCGGCATCGTCGGTCGCAACGGATCGGGCAAGAGCACGCTGCTGAAGATCCTGGCCAGCATCTATCGCGCCGACGCCGGCACGATCAGGATGGCCGGTCGGCTTGCACCCTTCATCGAGCTCGGGGTCGGCTTCAACCCGGATCTGAGCGGTCACGAGAACGTCATTCTCAACGCCGTGATGATGGGCCTGACGCCACGGGAGGCGCGACGCCAGGTCGATGCGGTGTTCGATTTCGCCGAGCTCGACGAGTTTCGCGAGCTGAAACTGAAGAACTACTCATCGGGGATGTCGGTGAGGCTCGCCTTCTCGGTGATGCTCCAAGCGGACGCCGACATCCTCCTGATCGATGAGGTTCTGGCGGTCGGTGACGCCGCCTTCCAGCAGAAATGTGCCGATGTCTTCTACGACATGCGCGACACAGGGAAGACCGTCGTACTGGTCACCCACGACATGATGAGCGTGCAGGCCTACTGCGATCGGGCGATGCTTCTCCACGATGGCGAACTGATTCGGGTCGGTGACACCGAAGAGGTGGGCAAGCACTACATCCGGCTCAATTTCGCCGGAAACAGCGGCTCCACGGCGGCCGATATCTCGGCGGGTTCGGCGGCGGTCCCCGACATGAACGCCAAGCTCATCGCCGCCGGCCTCGAGGACGAGAACGGCAACGAGGTGACCAACGTGGAGGAGGGGGACCCGATCCGCATCAAGGCCAGGATCGAAGCCAGGGCGGAACTCAACAAGCCGGTCTTCGCGCTTCATTGCACCGACGCCCACGGCGTCCATGTGTTCAGCCTCCACAGGATGATCGAGCCCGATGTACCGAACTCCGAGGTGCTCGGCGTCGGCCAGGTCGTCGAGGTCTCCGCGGTCATCGAAAACATCCTCACGCCCGGCCGTTACTTCCTCCAGTGCTGGGTCACCAGCGCGCGCGACTCCGAGGGGGTGGCCGTCGGGGTCATCGAGCTGCTCGATTTCGTCGTCTTCGGGACCAGTCGCGAGTTGGGCGTCGTCTACGTGGACGCCGACGTCTCGGTTCTGCCCATCGATGAACACGGGGCGGACGCACCATGAGCGACGATGCCCTGACCCCGGTTCGCGGGCCGAGCGCTCTTGCCGGAGGCTGGCGCCGGTTCTTCGACCTGCTCTATTTGATGGCCGTCTCCGATTTCAAGAAGGCATATTTCGAGACGGTCCTGGGATATGCATGGTCGCTGCTTCGGCCGCTGTTGCTGTTCGGGGTCCTTCTCGTCGTCTTCACCAAGATCTTCCGCGTTGGTTCGGAGGACGTCGAGAACTACCCGGTGTTCCTGCTGCTGAACATCGTCCTGTTCTCGTTCTTCCAGGAGGCGACGATGATCGCCACGACTTCGGTGGTGGGCCGGGAGGGCATAGTCCGCAAGACGCAGTTCCCGCGCCTGGTGATCCCGTTGGCGATCGTGCTCACGTCCCTGTTCAACCTGGGAATGAACATGATCGCGGTGGTCGTGTTTGCCCTCGCATTCGGCGTCGACCCGACGTGGACCTGGATGCTGATGTCGGTCATCGTGTTGCTGCTCGTGGTGCTGACGAGCGCGACCTCGACCTACCTCTCGGCGTTGTACGTGCGACGTCGCGACGTCGCGATCATCTGGACCGTTGTCGCGACGGCGCTCTTCTACGGAAGCGCCGTCCTCTATCCCGTCAGCATCGTGCCTGCCGGGCTCCTACGCGATCTCCTCTTCTTCAATCCCCTGGTGCCGCTCTTCGTGCAGGCCAACAAGTGGTTCATCGACCCGGGCGCCCAGAGCGCCGTCGATGCCGCCGGCGGGTTGGTTCATCTGATCCCGGCGATGCTGATCTTCGTGGCCGTGTGCGTGGGCGCGATCTGGTTCTTCAATCGGGAGGCCCCGCGCGTCGCCGAGGAGCTGTAGGCGATCAGAGCACGCGTCGGCCCGGTTCAGTCGGTGGAGTAGCCGAGCGTGCCGAGCCGCCGACCCGCGATCCCCTCGACGGCGTCCGATTCATCGGAGCTGAGCCGCCTGCGCCACGAGCCCGGCTCGGTTCCGAGGTCCGGCTCCGCCGGCCGGTGGCTGATCGGCGGGTTGGGACCGATGGAGCTCCCAGCCACGGCCTCCTCGATCCCTGCCGTGTCGCGTTCTAGGCCCATCCAGCCGTAGATACGGCCGAGCTCGCCCACGGGGTCCTCCAGTAGGTCCTCGAGGCGCAGGCTCAGGGCCAGTTTCGGGTCATGGGCGTCAAGTGCCGCGGCGCAGACGTCGACGTACATGGCCCAGAGCATGGCCGTGCGGGTCGCGAGGCTGAGACGATCCACGGCGCCGCCATCCGCCTCGTCGTCCTCGGCGAAGGCGTCGGGCTGATCGAGCAGGGAGACCACCATGTCTCGGGGGTCACGCACGAGCATCAGGGCCCGCGAGCGGGGAAGAAGGCCCATCACCCGATCCGCGCCGTGGCTTGTGAAGGCTTCCTTGATCACGATCGGTGATGCTGCTCCGAGGTCCCGAACGTGCGCGAGCGCCCGCTCCTCGGCGCCCTCGATCCGCCCGAGCACGAGGTCCCGCAGCT
This sequence comes from uncultured Solirubrobacterales bacterium, assembly GCA_963823275.1. Taxonomy (GTDB): domain Bacteria; phylum Actinomycetota; class Thermoleophilia; order Solirubrobacterales; family 70-9; genus RHKX01. Next base: position 335,076 of record CAWGKW010000001.1, read on the forward strand.
GCGGGCGCCAGGCGTCCTGCCGCTCGCTCGCGAGCAGGTAGCTGGGCCGACCCTCGTTGAGGTTCAGCAGGGTTCCCGGAATCCATCTCCCGTGCACCTCGACGGGCTCGCCCGGCCACGGTGCGAAGTGGCCGGCGAAGCCGAGCTCGTCGATCGGGAAATACGTCGGGTGCCACGGTGGCGCGGGCGGGGGGCGGCCGGAAGCCGAGAGCGGCATGCATGTCGGGACGCAGGGGATAGGCGAGCAGCTCGAGCAACAGGGCGGATCCGGAGCGGGGGGTGCTCCAGAGCCAGGTCAGCCGTCGCTCCAGCGCCTCGTCGGCCGGGACGGGCGCCGGATCGTCCTCCCCCCGCCGGCGCCCCCACCCGCGCGTCGTCATCGGGGCTGACGCTTCCTCAGGGTGACGGCCACCTGGTAGATGTCCTCGGTCGAGACCCTGACGTCCAGCAGCTCGAACTGCTCGCCCCAGCGCTCGCGTACGTAGGGAAGGCTGATCACGGCCTCCCCATAGGTCATCTCACCGCCGTCGTACTGAGGGTGGCCGCCCTCGACCGGGTGGGGGACGAAGACATAGCGGGGTACCTTCATCGCCTCGACCGGGTCGCCGAGCTCGGCGAGGGCGTCGTGCATCTTCGGGTCGAGAACCAGGTAGCCGGGAGGTCGGATCGTGAGGATCAGCAGACCGCCGGGGTTGAGCGCCGCGTGCAGGGTGTCGAGGCAGGTCTGCGCGGCGGTCTCGGAGATATGGGTGAAGACCGAGAACGAGTACGCCAGGTCGATCCTGTCGAAGGGAAGCGATTCGGGCAGGAAATCGGTCCGCGCCAGCTCGGCGGGGACCCGGCTGCTGCGGCAGATCTCGAGAATCTCCTCGGTCGGGTCGACGCCCATCAGGTTTCCCGGCTCGACGTCGCGGGCGAAGAAGCGGGTCAGCCGGCCCCAGCCGAGCCCGAAGTCGAGCACGCGGGAATCTCTCAGGGTGGTCTCCGAGTGGGCTTCGACCATCGCCTTCGCATGCCGGTAGAAGGCCTTCGATTGCCCGAGCAGGGTGAGGCCCGCGGCGCCGTTCCAGTTGACCTGAAGTCCCGGGTCGGGCAGGTCGGGCAGCAGCGCGAGGATGTTGGGATAGCTGGAGTACTGGCGTGAGAGCAGCAACGCCCAGAGGTCGTCGTCGAGATCGCGGAAGTTCGCGTATCCCTCGCGTCCGGCGCCGGCGCAGGCGGCTTCGATCTCATCCAGTTGCTCGCCGTAGAGGCTCGTGAGCCAGCCGTCGACGTTGAGCCCCGGGGCGGCGAATTCGTTGCCTTTCGTCTGGGGCTCCTCCACGCGGATCGCCGCTGCGATGCGCCTGCCGGGGGACGTCTGGGCGGCACGGCGAGCGAGGGAGACCAGGCGGGTCTTCGGGGAGCTGGCGGAGGCCTTCATCGGCTGAGGGAGGATAGATGGACGTGGCGGGCCCGGGTGGCGGTCACGCAAGGGCGAGCTCGTGGATCTCGCCGTAGGCGACCCGCTCCGCCTCCGCCCAGTCGGGATTGCGCTCGTACATCCTGCGGACCTCATCCGCGCTGAAGGTGCTGGCGACGTTGTGGTCGTAGGGCTTGCCGACGAACGGCACGGAGTCGACCGCCTCGCGGGCGACGCGCGGCGGCGTCCCGATCTCGAGCAGGAGTTCCGCGACGTCGTCGTCCAGGCTCTCCGCCCGCAGCCAGCGGTCGACCGCGAACCGCGGACCGTCGGTCATCCAGCGCAGCACATCGTCGGGCTCGCTGCTCTCGACCATCTCGTCGACCGAGGGCATCGGCAGGGGCTCGAACTCGGGCCAGACTCCGGAGACGGCCTTGTGGTGGGCGGTGCTGAGCATCCAGGAGGGGAGGCGACGGATGTTCATCGCCCGGAGCTTGCCCTCGATCGCCTCCTCGTGAACCCAGAAGCCATCGTGTTTGTCGTTGGAGTCGATCGGTGCCTGGAACAGGACGAGATCGGGAACGGCGGTGAACATCTCCTGGGTCGCGGTCCCGGCCGCCTTCGGCAGGTGGGCCCAGGCGAACCGCTCCGCGATCACCACGGCTTCGGATCGGTGCTCAAAAGAACGCCCCGCCCCTGTACTCGCCGAAGACGTCGCGCAGCGCCCCCGACACCTCGCCCATCGACGCCCCGGCCCGCAGCGCCTCCTTCATCGGCGGCAGCAGGTTGACGTCGCCGTTTGCCGCACTGGTGAGGTCGGCGAGGCGGGCGTCGACCACCCCCTGATCGCGGCTCTCCTTGTGCTTCTCGAGCCGGGCCACCTGGCGCCGCTCGGCCTCCGGGTCGACCTTGAGGATGTCGACGTCGTCGATCGTGTCGGTGACGAACTTGTTGACGCCGACGATCACGTCCTGGCCGTCCTTGTAGCGCTCGTGGTAGCTGGCGGCCGATTCCTCGATCTCCTTCTGCATGAAATCGAGCGAGACGACCGAGCCGCCCATGTCCTCGACCTGCGCCATCAGTTCCTTGGCGCGCAGCTCGATCTCGTCGGTCAGCGACTCGACGAAGTAGGAGCCGGCGAACGGGTCGACGGTGTCGGTCGCGCCCGACTCGTAGGCGATCACCTGCTGGGTTCGCAGCGCGATCCTGGCGGAACGCTCGGTCGGCAGGGCGAGGGCTTCGTCGAAGCCGTTGGTGTGCAGCGACTGGGTGCCGCCGGCCACCGCGGCGAAGCCCTGCAGCGCGACCCGGATGATGTTGACCTCCGGCTGCTGGGCCTGGAGCGTCACGCCGCCGGTCTGGGTGTGGAAGCGGATCATCTGCGAACGCGGGCTATCGGAGCCGAACCGGTCGCGGACGATCTCCGCCCACATCCGCCGGACCGCGCGGAACTTGGCGATCTCCTGGAAGACGTTGTTGTGGCAGTTGAAGAAGAAGGCGAGGCGGGGGGCGAAGCTGTCGATCTCGAGGCCGCGGTCGAGCGCCGCCTCGACGTAGGCGATCGCGTTGCGAGAGCGTGAAGGCGACCTCCTGGACTGCCGAGCAGCCCTTCTCGCGGATGTGGTACCCGCTGATCGAGATCGTGTTCCACTTCGGGACGTTCTGCTGGCAGTACTCGAAGATGTCGGTGGTCAGGCGCATCGTCGGCTCGGGCGGGTAGATGTAGTTGCCGCGCGCCATGTACTCCTTGAGCACGTCGTTCTGGACGGTGCCGCGGAGCTTCTGGGAGTCGACGCCCTGCTCCTCGCCGACCAGTTCGTAGAGGAGCAGCAGCACCGCGGCCGGCGCGTTGATCGTCATCGAGGTCGAGACCTGATCGAGCGGGATCCCCTCGAAGCAGATCCGCATGTCCTCGATCGTGTCGATCGGGACCCCGGTCCTGCCGACCTCGCCGTCGCAGAGCGGGTCGTCGGAGTCGCGGCCGAGCTGGGTCGGCAGGTCGAACGCCATCGAGAGGCCGGTCGACCCGTGCTCGATCAGGTACCGGTAGCGCTCGTTGGTGTCCTCGGGGCTGGAGAAGCCGGCGTACTGGCGCATCGTCCAGAGCCGGTCGCGGTACATGCCGTCGTGGACGCCCCGCGTGAACGGGTAGGCACCCGGGCTCGCCGAGGCGCTCCTCGAGGTCGGCGGCCACGTCGGAGGGGTCGTAGAGCCTGTCGATCTCGATCCCGGAATCGGTGAAGCGTCGTTCGTCGTCGGGGCCGACGATCGGTGCGATGTATCGATGTTCGGACGGCTCCGGGGCGCTGCTCACGGGCTCGGAAGGATAGTTGGGCCGGCGCAACCGAGTCGATCAAAAGCGTCTCGCGGACTCGTTTCGTCCGCGGGAGCATTCTCGGCCGACACCGGCCCGGCCCCTCAGCGCTTGAAGCGGAGCAACGGGCGCTCGAGCAGGTAGTAGCTGGCGGCTGCGATCGGCACGGTGATCGCGCAGGTGGCGATCAGGAGCGGAAGGAAGCTCCACCCTTCGCCCGGGTAGCCCAGCTCGATCGTGACCGCGTAGTGCCAGAGGAAGACCCCGTATGAGATCAGGCCCAGCCACGAGACGGAGCGCAGGCCCAGGAACGCGCGCGGGGCGCCGCCCTCCGCTTCGCCGAAGATCGCGGGAAGGATCAGCAGGAGCGCGACGAGGCCGAAAGCCAGGAACGCGGGCAGCTGGTCGCTCTCGGTGAGCAGGAACGGGGTCGGTGGCAGGTTCAACGCGAGCGCCGCGTAAACGGCGGCCGCCAGCCCCCAGAGCAACCCGGGGTGAGCGCCGATCGCGCTGACCACGGGTGAGCGTTCCCTGGTGCCACCGTGCGCCACCGAGATGAGAGCCAGCCCCATCCCGAGCGCGAACCAGAGGAAGTAGCCGAGGACGCTGCCGGTGACCATCCCGGTGAACCGGTCCTCGTCGGGGAGGGCGAAGCGGGCGACGGTGGAAGCGATCGCGAGCGCCGCCAGGAGGAGGAGCTCGAGGCGCAGCCAGGACCGCGTCGACCGACCCTTCGCGAGGGCAGCGGCGGCAAGCACGTAGAGCGGCAGGATCGCGTAGAAGCTGAACTCGACCGCGAGGCTCCAGGTGTGCGCCAATCCGCAGTTGCCGAGGTCCCTGACGCACGCCTGCCCGTCGCCGATCGGCAGGGAATGGATCAGCGAGATCTGCTCCAGCCCGCCGTTTTCGGCGATCCCGGTGAGTCCGGGGACGACCGTAAGGACGAGCAGGACCAGCCAGTAGGCGGGAAGGATCCGCAGCAGCCGCCGCCTTGCGTAGACGCCGACCTCAGGCGCCGGACCGCCATGGCTGCGGTGGGCGATGAACGGCCGGTACAGCAGGAAGCCGGAGATCAGGAAGAAGATCGTGACGCCGACGTTGAGATGCAGCAGGAGCCTGCCGGGCGCCGAGTCGCCCACCTCGCCGAAGACGGCGGCGTGGACGGCGACGACCGACAGGACGGCGATCGCACGCATGCCGTCGAGCAGCGGAAACCGCGGGTGGTGGGGGGGCGGGGCGACGACGTCGGGGACGGCCGCCGGCTGCTGCGATAGCTGCGCTTTGATTGTCAACGCCGGAGCGACGCGACCAGCGCTCAGTAGGCCCCGCGAGCATGAAAGACGACGGCCACCGTGCGCAGGAGCAGCTTCAGGTCTCCGCGCGGTGACCAGGTGCTGACGTACATGTAGTCGAGCTTGATCATGTCCTCGAAGGGAATGTCGCTGCGCCCGAGCACCTGCCAGGGCCCGGTCAGCCCCGGTCGCACCCTCTCCCTCGCCCGGTAGCGGGGCGGAACGTGGGCAGCCTCCTCCAGCGGAAGGGGCCGCGGCCCGACGAGGCTCATGTCGCCGACGATCACGTTCCAGAGCTGCGGCAGCTCGTCGAGCGAGCGACGGCGGAGAGCGTCTCCGTACTTCGTGACGCGCGGATCCTTGGCCGCCTTGAACGTCGCACTTCCGGGGTGGAGCCTGAGCGCCGCGACCTCGAGCAGCCGGTCCTCCGCGTCGGCGCTCATGGTTCTGAACTTGATCAGCTTGAAACGGGAGCCGGCGATGCCGCGACGGTCCTGCCTGAAGAACACCGGGCCCTGGGAGTCGAGTTTGACGCGCGCGGCGATGTAGGCCAACAGCGGTGATAGGGCGATCAGCAGGACGCTCGCGCACGAGATGTCGATGGTCCTCTTGATGAGCTTCGACGATGGGCTCAGCCTGACCGGCGAATACGACAGCGTCGGCAGGCCCTCCATGTGGTTGACGCACGCGTTGGAGCGGAACACGTCCGCTTCGCTCGAAACGAGGTCCACGTAGATGCCCAGCTCGAGCAGGCTGCGGATCAGCCGCGTTCGCTCGGCGATGTCCGCGGGACCCTCGGCGACGATCACCCTTCCGACCCCCAGCTCATGGGCCCGAGCTGCGATCGATTCCGCCCGCGCCCCGGGATCGAACTGCCCGCCGACCTGGACCGTCTCGACCACGTCGAAGCACCAGCCCGGCTGACGCTCGACCCTCCTCTGGACGCGCTGGGCGGCGGCCGGGGTCCCGATGATCATGACCGATTGCCGGTACCAGTCCGCGTCCTGCAGGTGGATGCGAACCCCGGAACGAACCAGTGGCACGAGTACGATCGAAAAGGCCCAGAGGGCCAGTGAGGGGAGAACGGCTCCGACGGCGATGGCGCTCATGCCAAGCAGCCAGAACCAACCCCAGATCGAGCAGACGACGAACGACGAGCTGAGGTCGTCGGCGAAGGACCAGTCGGTCGTGCGCTCGGGAAGTCGGTAGAGGCCGAAGAGACTGGCGAGCAGCACCCAGAGCGGAAGCAGGACCGCGAACATGAGGATCTGACCGCCATCGAGCGCCGAGCGTCCGAGGAGCAGCGCAAAGCCGGTCGTCAACGCCAAGGCGAGGCACAGGGCCGCGACGTCGCCGGCCATTGTTGTGCGGCGGACCCGATCGGCCCGGTGACCGACTACTCGAGCATCGAAAACGTCGACGTGGGAGTAGAGCTCCGACGCCGCAAGTCCCTGCCCTTCGATCTCCTGGAACTCGTTTCCACCAGCTTGGACTGTGGTTTCTGACATTCTCCCAAGCCTGGGTCAGCCTGCCTGCCGACTCCATTGTTGAACTTCCCCCCGTGACTGAGGGGGAAAGCTCTCACAAACCAGGGGTTCTTGTCAACAGTCCCCCGACGACTGCAAGGCGCCGCCGCTAGCTCCGAGTCGCGGTCTCCAGCTCGCCGCGCAGTCTTCGCAGGCTGCGAGAGAGGATCTGCTGGACGTTCGCGAGGCTGAGCCCGGTGAGGCCGGCGATGTCTGAGCCGGTGAGGTCGGCCCCGAAGCGAAGCGCGAGAATCTCCCGCTCCCGGTCGCTGAGTCGGCCGAGGGCGATCTCCAGGTCGGGATCGAGGCCGAGACCCCTCTCCGGGTCGCCACCGGACGGCTCCTGATCGGGCCTGAGGCCCTCGTCTCCGATCGGCTCGAGTCGATCGGAGCGGTCGGCACGATGATGGTCGATGAGCAGGTTTCTGGCGATCGCGAGGAGCCAGGTTGCGGGTCCGGCTCGAGTCTCGTCGAATCGCCCCCAGGCCTTCAGCGCGCGTTCGAAGGTCTGCTGGGTCAGATCCTCGGCATCCTCGCGCGATCCCAACCGGTAGCCGAAGAAGCCGTAGACCGTCCAGATGTGCTCGTCGTAGAGTCGAGCGAATCGCTCGACCGATTCATCCATGGGCGCCAGCCTACCCTGCCGAGAGCGGCCCGACCCCACCGACTCCGAGGGCCGCGATCGACAGCATCGTGAGACCGGAACCGGCGTAGGCGAAGACCAATGCCCTCAACCGATGGGGGGCCTTCGGCCGCGCCTGGACCTCGTTGAGGAGCCTCCGACGCAGGTCGCCGCGGAAACCGGGTGCGCACACCGGACGCTCCCGCTCGAGCCGCTCCGCAAGCGCGATCAGTGACTCGCGCTCCGCCGGATCGTCCTCCGGCCCGAGCTCGAGTTCGCTCTCCCCGAAACGGCTCATGGCGCGAACAGCGGCGAGCGCGGGTTGAGGGACCGAGCCCTGCGGAAGGCGTCGATCGAGGCTGCTGTGCGACCGCGAGCCGCCTCGATCCGGGACAGGATCAGCCAGGGCCGCCAGTTGGTGGGCTCCTCCTGAGTCGCGCGAGCGGCAGCGTCCGCCGCAGCATCCAGCTTCCCGCCGCTCTCGAGCACGAGTGCCTGCTGCAGGTAGGGCGAGGCCGCGTAGGGCTGGACCCCGCTGGCGGTCTTGGCGTCCACCAGCGCCTGCTCGAGCGAGGCCGACCGGGCCTCGACCTGACTGTCCTCGACCGCGGCCAGGCCGGCGAAGGGGATCGCCACGGCGACGAGGGCAGCAACGGCCAGCCCGACCAACCCGAAGCGCAACGCGGGGATCGGCGCCTTGGCCTCGTCGACGTGATCCGGATCGGTGCCCGGGTCGGTGTCGCGGCCGAGGATCACGGCGGCGAGCAACAGGAAGCTCACGGGCAGGACCGTCAGCTCCCAGACCCAGTCGACGGCGGCGGAGGTGGCGAACGCCGCTCCGCCCGCGGTCGCCGCGGCGAGCACCGCCATGGAGCCCGGCCGTCGCCTGAACGCTCTCACCCCCCCGGAGACGAGGGTGAACCCGACGAAGCCGACGATCAGTGCGAAGCCAACGATCCCGAGCTCCGCGAGGGTCTCGAGATAGAGCGAGTGCGCGTCGCGGACGAAGAACCCGGTCGAGTCCTCGAGCGGATTGTCTCGCGCCCACCAGTACTCGAAGGTGCCGGGTCCGATCCCGAGCAGGGGATCGGTCGCGTTCGCGTCGACCGCGCTCTGCCAGTACTGGTAGCGGTTGCTGCCGCTCGTGCTCTCGAAGCGCTCGACCCCGGATCCGGCGGTGTTCGGCTCCTTGAACTGCTGCCAGGCGTCATCGATCTGGGCGGGGGCGCCGAGGGCGAGCGCTGCACAGACCGCGAGGAACGCAAGCCCTCCGGCAGCGATGCCGGTGCTGCGGGGCGACGGTCGCGCCAGCTCTGGAATGAGCCCGTGACGCTCGGAGAGGGCTATTGCAGCCTGGAGCAGCCCGACGCCGCCGCAAACGAACACGGCCAGGGCCAGCATCTCGGAGCCCTGCGAGGCAGCTGCCGTGGAGGTGAGCCCGTCCTGAAAGTCGCCGCGCTGGGCAGCGCCCGAGACCAGCAGCGCGCCGCCGATTGCCCCCAGCGACAGCGAACCCAGGAGCTGAATGCGACGCGGATAGAGCGCCAGCAGAACGATGATCGCCACAGCGGCGGCTGCGACCCCGCCGCGCGAAAGCGTCAGGTAACCGGCCAGGACCATCACCGGGATCGCCGCAGCCGCAAACGCCCTGACGACGCTCAGGCGAGCCGCGGAGGCCAGCCATACGACCAAGGGCAGACCGAAAGCCATGAAATGCGCCAGTCCGTTCCAGTAGCCGAGGGGGTAGCTGAGCCGGTTCTCGGCGCTCGGCAGAAAGTCGACGATGCTCTCGACCGGCAGGAGGCTGGGCTGCATCCGAGAGAGCACCGCGAGGACGGCCACCACAACCGTCGCCGAGGCCACCGCCGCCACGATCCGGCGGCCGGCTCCCGGACGCTGAGTCGAGATCGCCAGGACGAACACGCCGAGCAACATCGTGACGCGGCCGAGCTCGCCGACGCTCCGCTCGGCGCTCTCCGACCAGCCGATTCCCAGTCCCGTCCAGAGCGCGAAGGCCCCCAGCAGACCGATCGCCACCCACGCGGTCCGCCCCAGTCGCGCCGCGGGTAGGACCCCGACCGCGGCGCCGACGAGGACGATCCACCAGATCGCGACCCCGACCTCGCCTCGGACGACACCGTCGTAGCCGCCCTGCTGGAGCGCCAGGTAAAGGACGAGCAGGAACGGCAGCAGCCACCCCGCGAATGCCGGCCCGTGCCGGCGAATCGAGGCCGTCACGGATGCGACGTTGACGCCGCCCGCTCGCCGCTGTCCCGTGGCCTCACCGGAGGGCGTCATGAACGGCTAGTCGCGGTTACCCGAGTCACCGCGGCCGCGGGCTGCGACCACGAGGCCTCCGGCGAGCGCGGTGATGAGGACGGCCGGAAGCGCCATGCCCCCCGGACCGCTGCCGGTGAGCACGCCCAGGACTCCTGCAAGCGGCGTATCTCCGTCGGCGCTGTCCAGCGGGGCGAGCAGGTCCTTGGCGCTGGCGCCACTGCCGTCGGTGGCCACAAAGCCACCCGATGTCGCCTCGATCGCGCTGGCGGTCGCCCCGCCGTCGGTACCGCTCGCACGCAGCTCGGACAGCTCCGAAGACGGCACCGAAGGGGCCGAGGTCGATGCGGCGGATGAGGTGCCGCTCGTGATCCCCGTGCCGCTCGATCCGGTCTCACCCGTAGACCCGTCGCCACCGGCGTTGCTCGGCTTGTCCCCGCCGACGTCCGGAAGGGTCTCGATGTACTGATCGATCGCCGGGCCGGCCCGGAACGCCGGGTCCGCCAGTGCGATGCCGGGAAGCATCAGCGAGACGATGGAGGCAATGAGGAGAATGGAGATGTTTCTGCGCATACCGATATGTACGGCCCAGCCACCCGATTGCTGACGCGCCGATCGAATCCGGTAGAAGGGTGGGCCGATGAATCCGGATCCCTCCCCGCAGCGCACCCCAATCGTCCTCTTCATCGCCGGATCCTTTCGCAGCGGCAGCACCGTCCTCGACAACCTCCTCGGACAGATCGACGGCTTCACGAGCGTCGGCGAGCTGCGGTCGCTGTGGCACAACGGATTGCTCGAGGGACGGCTGTGTGGCTGCGGTGAGCACGTGCGGGACTGCCCCTTCTGGCGCCGCGTGCTCGAGGCGGCGTTCGAGGAGGATCCGCCCGACCCTCGAGCCGTCGTCGAGATCCAGGACGCACACCTGCGTACCCGCCCGCGCCAGCTCCTCGGGTTGCGGCGCGCCGCGGCCGGGTCGGCCGCGCCAGGGTTGCGGCGTTACGTTTCGATCATCGACTCGATCTATGGGGCGGTCGCCGAGACCGACGGGGCGAGGGTCGTGGTCGATTCGTCCAAGGTTCCGGCTGACGCGTTCGCGCTCGCGACGCTGAGCGGCCTCGATGTCCGCATCCTCCATCTCGTCCGGGACCCTCGAGCCGTCGCCTACTCCTCGTCGCGAGCGAAGCCGTCGCCCGACGATCCCAACAGCGAGACGATGATCGTCAGGTCGCCGTTTCAGACCTCGCTCGCCTGGAGCGTCTGGAACGGCGTCCTCGAGCGGATGGTCCGACCGGCTGCCGAGCAGGGCTTCATGCGGTTGCGCTACGAGGACTTCGCCTCCGACCCGCGGGCGGCCACCCGCGAGATCTGTCGCTTCGCCGGGGCCGGCGAGGCGGACCTACCTTTCATCGGCGAGCGCACCGTGCGCTTCAAGCCGACCCACGGGCCGTCGGGCAACCCCGACCGGCTTGGCCGGGGCGAGTCCGTGATCGAGCTCAACGAAACCTGGCGGACCGGCATGGGCCGGGGCGAGCTCCTGGCGGCGACCCTGCCGGCTATTCCGCTGATGAGCGGCTATGGATATCCGCTGCGCGACCGCCGTTGACGCCGAGCGCGAGCCCCCGGCGCCCTTCGCACCGCTCGTGCAGTTGCGAGCTCTCATGGCCGCAGTTGCGATCACATGTGGCTATCATGCCGCCGGTCGATAAGCAGCCGCAACGGATTGGGGACGACTCACGTGTGGAGAGCAGTTGAGCGCGCAGGGGACATGTTGAAGACCGGTGAGGACCCCGGGCGAGGACTGGCGCGCAGGCGCCTTGTCTCGTCGGCGGTCGTCGTTGTCGCCGCAGCTGCCCTTGCCGCCGGTTGCGGCGTCGAGGGCCAGGACCTCACCGGGGACACCACGGCGGCGGATACCTCCGTCCCGGCTCCGGTGCCGCCGGTCTCCAGCGAGGATGTCGCGGCCACCGAGAAGGGCTCGCCTGAGCGGACGGCCCTCCAGTGGTGGCGCGACGTTCAGAGCCGTAACACCGAAGCGGTCGAGGCGGCTTACACCGAGAAGGTCAGAAAGGATCTTCCCGAAGGCTTCCCGTTCTCCCTCGTCTCCTACGTCGCCCCGCTGGCCGGCACGGCCACGGTCAGCATCGAATCGGTCGAGATGAAGGACGAGAACTCGGACAAGGCCACCCTCTACCTGTCCATCGACTCCCTCGCGCCTCGCATCGCAGGAACGGTCGCCATCCCGATGGAGAAGGAGGGCGGCGAGTGGCTGATCTCCGACAGCACGTTCCTGACGGCGCTCGCTGGGGCTATCAACCAGCAGACCCAGTCGGGGGCGTCGGGCAATTCGGCCGCGACGACTACGCCGTCATCTGGCTAGTGACGGCGACCTCCAACGCCTGAAGACGCCACCGCCAGGTCGCGAGGCGTTTCGGGCCGGCCTTTCCGCGATCCGTCCTTGAACCGGCCATTCCGGTTTCTCCGAGATCTCTGGCGGGATCCGGCGAAGAAGAACCTGATCCTGACGGTCGGGGCTGGGCTGCTGGTCCAGCTCATGCTGGTTATCACCGGGCCGTTTCTGGCCCGGCTGCTTGGTCCCTCCGGTCGCGGGGATCTGGCGGCGCTGATGCTCTGGCCGGTCGTCCTGGTTCAGCTGGGCTGCCTGGGGATACCGGCCGCACTGACCTACTACGTTTCCGGAGGCGCTCTCTGGGCGGAAACGGTCCGGCGTGGGATGCGATTCGCCTCCTGGCAGGTCGCGGCTCTGACCCTGATTCAGATCCTGATCGTGGTCACGGTGTTCGCCGATCGCGGCCCGGAGGTCCGGGACGCGGCCATGATCACGGTCGCCGCGGTCGCCGGTCTGCTGGCCCAGGAGTACGGCCTCGCGATCCTGCAGGCCCGCTCCGATCTCAGGTCCTTCAACATCCTGCGGCTGCTCCCGATCACGCTGTTCGCGGTGGCCGTAATCGCCCTGTTCGCGCTCGACGCGGGCATCGTTGCCGTGGTGATCAGCTGGGTCGGTGCAGTTGTCCTGATCGGTGCCGTGACGCTCACGTACGCGCTCCGCCGGGCGCAGCCTCCGACGGCCGACGGGAATGACGGGCAATCGGCATCAGGCCGGGCTCTGCTCTCCTTCGGGTTGCGTGGCATCCTCAGCGCGAACTCGGCGACCGACATCGTACGCCCCGACCAGATCGCGCTTGCGATCTTCCTGCCCCCCCGCGCGCTCGGCATCTACGTGGTCGGCCTCGCGTTCACGAATCTGCCGTACTTCTTCGCGAAGGCCATCGGCCTCGTCGCGTTCCCCGCGGTTGCACGCGAGTCCGACGCGTCGGTGGCCAGGGGGGTGGCCTGGCGCTACCTGTGGATCATCATCGGTCTGGCGATCGTCATCACGTGCCTTCTGCTCGCGACCGTATCGACGTTGATCCCGTTCTTCTTCGGTGGCGACTTCCGAGATTCGGTCGACCTCTCATACATCCTCCTGGCGGGCGCCTTCTTCACGGCGGTGCGGCGGGTGCTCGCGGAGACCATGCGCGGAAGGGGTCAGCCGGGACCCGGGACCACGGCCGAGCTGGTCGCGATCGGCTGGCTGATCGCCGCGATCGTCTCCCTGGTGCCGATCATCGGGGTGACGGGGGTTGCCGTCGCGCTTGCCTCCTCGCAGGTGGCGAGCCTCTTTGTTCTGCTGGCGATCGCGGTGCGGAGGGGTGAGCTTCGCCGTCATGAGGCGATGTCGAGCTTGCACGGGCTCCTGAGACGCGGCGTTCCCAGGGCGCCGTCACGGGAAGGCTGAGCGGACCCGGCATCGCCCAAGGCGATCCGCTTCAATCCAGCTCGTAGCCGCCGAGCGCGAACGCGCGACCAGCGCGGCGCCGAAACTCGGCGAGATCATCCTCGGCGAAAAGCTCGCGCCAGTTGCTGGACCTGGTTGAGCGGATGTTGGGGATGCTGGGGTCGGCGACGCTCTTGGACGACCTGCGCTCGGCCTCGCGCATCCGGTCGGCGGATCCGGCGGCGAGCGCACGATCGAGGGCCTCCTCGTCCAGAGGCGTCTTCAGGAAGTCGGTGCACCGACGCACTTCGGTCGCCGCATCCGCATGCAGGTCCTCGTATCTGATGAGAATGTGCTCGCGGCGCGGTCGGTCGTCTCCGAGCCAGCCTTCCACGTGACTCTGCCACGAGCCGTAGCCGTCGAGGCGGCCGGCGAGGAAGGCCTCGAGGAACGAGGAGAACGTCCCCGCCCAGGTGCCGTGCCTCCGGCAGAAGTAGAAGTACGAGACGGCGACGTCGCGCCCGTCGCGGATCAGGTAGATGAACCGATGGCGGCCCTGGGGACCGAAGCTGCTGAACCGCTCGTGACTCTTGATCAGATGGCCTGACGTCGCCCACATCGCCGCGTCGTCGGTCGGCCCGGCGCCGACGAAGGGGATGATCTCGTCAACCGAGCTGAAATCCACGGGCTCATCCGCGATTGCAGCAGCGAGCATGAATCGCAGCCAGGTGCTGCCGGACCGCGGGAACGACACGAGCAGGGTGTCGGAGTCCCCGAGCTGCCGGTGCCGCCACGCCACGACCGGTCGTCGGAGCACCGAGCGTTTGCGCGCACGCCTGAGCGCGGGCGCGAGTGAGGGCATGCGCTGCGGGGATTCAGACGCCAAGACGGGAAGCTTACCCCCGGGTCGCCGGCCTCCCGACGATCCGGGCACCGGGAGCCGAGCGGCGCCGACGACATAACCTACGGGCGGACAATGAGCCCATTCGGCTTCCCCAATTCGAGCACCACCGCCCTGGACCCGGAGCGTTTCGCGAGCTCCGAACGGATCCGGAAGGCGCGAAAGCTGCTGCGCCTCCTGCGCAGGCCCCGCTATCGCCGGGCGCTCAGGCACGGAGTTGCGGCCGCGGTCGAGCACGAGCACATGCCATACCACGAGGGGCTCCGGACGATCGTCGACGTGGGGGCCCACCAGGGCCAGTTCGCCCTCTTCGCACTCGAGCGCTTTCCCGGAGCATCCGTCGTCTGCGTCGAACCGCTGGCGGCACCTCGGCGGCGACTCGAGCAAGCGGTCGGGGGAACCGGCCGGGTCCGCGTGCTCGAGGTGGCGGCGTCGAACCGGACCGAGGATCGCGTGACGATGCACGTCTCCCGCAGCGACGACTCCTCGTCATTGCAGGCCATCGGGCAGCGTCAGATTGCGGCTTTCCCTGGCACCGAGGAGGCGAGCCGGACCTCGGTCAGGGCGGCGCGGCTGGACGCCCTCCTGGCCGTCGACGATATTGCCGGGCCCGCGCTGCTCAAGGTCGACGTCCAGGGCCATGAATACGAGGCGCTGGAGGGGAGCGCGGGCCTGCTGCCCGCGTTCTCGCAGGTGGTCGTCGAGGTGTCTTTCACCGAGCTCTACGAGGGACAGCGGCTCGCGGGTGACGTCACCGTCCTGCTCCAGGATGCGGGCTTTTCCCTGACGGGCGTATTCGACGTCAAGCTCGCCCGCTCGGGTGAGTGCCTGCAGGCCGACTTCCTCTTCGAGCGTCGCAACGGCGGGAAACCGCACCGGCCCGCCGGGAGCTGAGGTGCCGCGGGCGCTCTCGATCCTGCACGTCGTGGGCCTGATCGCCGATCGCTACGGAGGCCCTCCACGTAACGCGCGCGATGTCGGCGCCGCGCTCGCCGCCCACGGGGAGCGCGTGGTGATGCTGACCACCGACCGAGACGGGCACAAGCGGCTCTCCGAGGATGATCGGGAGAAGCTCGGCGACGCGCAGGAGTGGGCCGTGGTCAGGGTCCCGACCCGGGGGCCGGTCCTTTCCCTCGGCTTCCTGCGGATGGCCGAGAAGCTGGTGGCCGGGGCCGACGTGGTGCACCTGCACGGGATCTACTCCCCCGCTGCCGCCCTGGCGGGCCTGGTCGCGAGCCGGCGGCGAGTCCCGTACGTCCTTCAACTGCATGGTGCGGCGACCGACTACGACTGGCGGCGCAAGCGCTGGAAGAAGGCGCCCTACGACGCCCTGATCCAGCGAAGGATCGTCTCGCGGGCCGCCGCGGTCATCGCGATGACCGAGATGGAGGCACATCAGGGTCTGCGGGCGTACCCGTCCGCCAGGATGAGGATCGTCCCGCCACCCATCGTGGATGCCGGCTTCGGGGCGGACCCTTCTCCTGGCCGGGGTGCGTCGGGCGCAGCAGTGGCCAACAGCCCGACGGTCGGTTTCCTGGGCCGCCTCAGCGAGAAGAAGGGCGCGCCGATTCTGCTCGATGCTTTCCGGCTGATCGCCGTGGACTTTCCCGATGCTCGCCTCGTCATCGCCGGCCCCGACGACGAGGGGATCGGCGCGAGGATGAAGCGCGAGGTCGAGCGGCTCGGCCTCGGCGAGCGGGTGAGCTTCCCGGGCATGGTGGTGGGCCGTGAGAAGGCCGCTTTGCTCGAGGAGTTCGACGTCTTCGCGTTGCCCTCCGCCGACGAGTCGTTCGGGATCGCCGTCGTCGAGGCTATGGACGTCGGCGTCCCGGTTGTGATCACCGACCAGGTGGCGATCGTCGACGACGTTCGATCCGCCGGGGCCGGATTGTCGGCGCCACGAACCGCTGAGGGATTCGCCCAGGCCCTTGGTTCGGTGCTTCGCGACCCGGACGCCGCCGCGAGGATGGGCTCCGCCGGCCGGGGGCTGGCGGTCGACAGATATTCCCGTTCGGCGTCGGCGGCGGCCCTGATGGAGGTCTACCGGGAGGCGATGGGGGCCGATCATGGGCCGGTCAGGGCTTACCCGAATGAGTGTGGTAATCAGGTCGAATGAAGATCCACCTCTGGAGCATGTACTACGAGCCCGTGCCGATGGGCATCGGCCCGGTCGCCGCGATGCTCGCCAAGCAGCTCGCATCCAGCGGCAACGACGTGACCGTCATCGCCTCTCACCCTCACTACCCGAGCGCGAGCTGGGGATCGTCCTACCGGCCCCGCCGCCGGGTCAGGGACGGCATCGACGTGCTCGAGCTGCCCGTGTTCACCCAGCGCTCCAAGGGGTGGCAGCGGATGCTCTGCGAGGTCTCCTACGGCGCCGGACAGACCGCCGCGGCCCTCGCCCCGTTCAAGGCCGACGTCGTCGTCGCGGCCGCTGCCGTCGCTGATGGTCGTGCCGGGAGCGTCGTTGTACTCACGGATCCACGGGCGTCCCGTGGGTCGCCTGGCTCCACGACATCGTCTCCAGCGCCGCCACCGCGACCGGCCTGATGGACGACGGCACCGCGCTGAGGATGGTTCGTCGGCTCGAGCAGTTCGCGTTCCGCGATGCCGACCGGGTCATCACGATCTCGCAGGCGTTCTCCCAGTCAACTGATCTGCTGCGCGGGGTTCCCGCCGACAAGGTCGAGCGGATCTACGGCGGTGCGTCGCTGACGATGGGGTCACCGCGGGAGTCGCAGCCGGCGAACCGCATCCGTACTCGTGATCGGGAACATCGGCTTGACCCAGAACCTCGCGGAGTTCGCTGCGGGCCTTCCAGCGCTCCGGTCCGCTGCGGGAGATCGGGGCCGAGCTGCGGGTCACCGGCGATGGCGTCGAGGCCCCCTCGGTGCGGGAGGTCGCTGCCGACGGCCACGGTCGAGATGCTCGGCGTCGTCTCCGCCGAGCGACTTAACGCGCGAGCTCGACGACGCACGGATCGCGATCGTCAGCCAGCACCCCGACGTCCGCGACTTCAACCTGCCGTCGAAGATCACCACCTACATGGCACGAGGGGTGTACCGGTGCTCGCCGTCGTCAACCCGGATACCGAGGCCGCCGAGATCATCAGCGCGAGCGGTGCGGGCTGGGTCGGCCGACAGTCGGGATCTCGATGCCGCGTGCGCTCGCTTGGCTGAGGCTGCTCGAGGACGAAGCCGGCGCTCGCTCGCGCGTCGGAGGCGGGGCTCGGCTTCGCGACCGAGCACTTCGAGGCGAGCGCGGTCGCTGCTCGGTTCGCGCAGGTCGCTGGAGCAAATGATCGAGGAGCGCGGGACGAGACGGTAGCGCGACTGCATAACCACTGGAGTCGGGCTACATGCGTGACAGCGCTACTCTCGTGACCTCGCCAGAGCGGATGCAACGGAATCAACGCAGAAAGGAGAACGCACATGACTTCCGATGACGCGTCGGTGCTGGTTGCCGGCGCCGGGGGATTCATTGGGGGCCACTTGGTTAAGCGCCTGCTAGGCGAGGGCCGGGAGGTTCGAGCCGTCGATGTCAAGCCCGTCGACGACTGGTACCAGGCGCATCAATCGGCCGATAACATCGTGCTCGATCTGAGGTCGGCCGACAATTGCGATAACGCCGTCGCCGGGATGACGGACGTCTACAACCTGGCTGCCGACATGGGGGGCATGGGCTTCATCGAGAACAACAAGGCACTCTGCATGCTCTCGGTGTTGATCAACACCCAACTGCTGATGTCCTCCAACCGGCTGGGCAGCGAGCGCTACTTCTACGCCTCTTCCGCCTGCGTATACCCCGACTATCGCCAGAAGGACACCCATAATCCAGGGCTGAAGGAGAGCGACGCGTACCCGGCGATGCCCGAAGATGGCTACGGTTGGGAGAAGCTCTTTAGCGAGCGTCTCTGCCGGCACTTCCGCGAGGACTTCGGTATGAACGCCTTCACCCTGCGCTACCACAATGTCTATGGACCGCACGGAACTTGGACCGGAGGCCGGGAGAAGGCGCCAGCGGCGATCTGCCGCAAGGTTGCAGAGGCCGCCATCGCAGATACCGGACGGATCTCGATCTGGGGAGACGGGGAGCAGTCGCGAAGTTTCATGTACATCGACGACTGCATTGAGGGCACGCGACGGATCATGGACAGCGAGGTTGTCGAGCCGCTGAACCTTGGCAGCGACGAAATGGTCACGATTAACGAGCTGGTCAGTCTCGTCGAGGAGATCGCGGGAGTGCGAGCTCGAGCGCGTCTACGATCTGTCTGCCCCGCAGGGGGTACGCGGCCGCAACAGCGACAACGAGCTGATTCAGGAGCGCCTCGGATGGGCCCCTTCGATCAGCCTCCGGGCCGGGCTCGAGGACACCTATCGCTGGGTCTACGATCAGGTGATGTTGAGCGGCGTGCCATCGGAAGCCGGCCGGTAGATCGCAGTGAGCGCGATCAGCGAAAGCCTCTCCGCTTGCGATCGCTGGATTCGCGGACCGCTCCTCGGGACGGCGGGCGAGGACGGCATCTGGCTCGCCCGTGCCCGGGGGCTTGCTCTCGCCGGTGCTGCACTGACGCTTGCGATGAGTGCCTGGAAGGCGGTCGGACCGCTGACGACCTCGGATATCTTCCTCGTTGCCGCCGTGGTCCTGTTGCTGCCACGGTTTGAGCTCGAGCCGGCGAAGCGCCTGTGGCTCCCGGCCCTGGCGGCCGCGCTGATCGTCCTCGGCGGCGTGATCGGCACCCTGGTGGCGTCCAGTTCCGAGATCTCGAGCAGCGCCGAGGTGGGCGTCAGATTCGCTCTCGCCTCGTTCGGCGCGATGCTGCTGGTGGCGTGTTGGCGCCCCGACGTCCAGGCCGTCAAGAGCTTCTCCTGGCTGTGGATCGCGGGTGGCATCGTCAGCGCGATCGTCGCCTTTACGATTCCGGACCTGCACAGGTTCTTGCGGCCGTCTGGGCTGACCCCTCACCCGACCCACCTGGCGATCATCTCGATGATCCTCTTTGGCGTGGCCCTCGGGCTGGTCGTCTCCGATCGCCGGCGTTACGCGATCTGGTCCGGCCTCGCCGCCGCGGCCGTCCTGTTCGCCGCCATCGTCGTGAGCGGATCACGCGCCGGCCTCCTTGCCGGCGTGGTGGTGGCGATCCTTGTCCTTGCGGCGGCGGGCGAGAAGTTCGCGAGCTGGGCGAAGGCGAACAGGACCACCGTCGGGATCGTGGTTGTAGCGGTCGGGATCGCTTTGGTGCTGTTCTCGTTCGTCGCCGGCGACAGGAACGCGTTCGACCGCGCCTTCGGCGGCGATACGGGGAGCGACCAGGCTCGCGACGTGTTCAACGAAGAGGCCTGGGATCGGTTCAAGGGGGATCCGATCACCGGTGTCGGCTTCGCGGATGCCGGCAACGCGCACAACTTCTTCCTTCAGGTCGGCTCGGCAGCCGGTGTGCTGGGCCTCGTCGGCGCCCTGACCCTGATCGTGCTCGCTCTGCGCAGTTACTGGGTCGCAGGCTGGAAGCGGATGTCCGAGGACCCGGTCCACTGGGGCATGGCGGCGGCATTGGCTGCCTCCGTGATCGGATACCTGGTCATGAGTGTCTTCCAGAACGTGCTCTGGGATCGGAACATCTGGATTGCGATCGTGCTGATGACCTGGACGTGCACGGCGCTGGCTCGGGGTGACGGCGCCTCCGAGGCCGGCACTTCGTCTTGACCCACTGTCAGCTTCGAGGCGACTGAGCCGTAAGTAGGGGATATGCACGCAATCGCTTCAGTTTCCGTTCTCGTAACCACGATCGTCGCTTCGGTCTGGGCTCTTGCCCGCAACCGCCGGCCGGGACGTTCGGCACCGATCTTGATCGTGGGGCTTGCGGTTCTGGCCGTCGCCCCGGCATCGGCCTCGGCGAGCACCATCAACACCGGCCTCGCCGAAGGGTCGCTGATCGACTCGCGGCCCGGGGTGCGCAATCTGTGGTTCGACCGGGTCGAGGAAGCCCAGGCCGGGCTCGTCCGGGTGAACGTCAACTGGCGCGCAACCGCTGGAAGCTCACCGCCGGCCAGCCCGACAGATCCAGGCGATCCGTCCTACAAGTGGACCGTTCTCGACCGCGTCGTCCGCGACGCGGGCGCGCGCGGACTCAATGTCATGTTCCTGCTCAGCACGGCGCCCAAGTGGGCGGAGGGGGCCAACCGGCCCGCCGGCGAGCAGCCGGGCTCGTGGAAGCCGGACCCGGTCGCGTTCGGCAAGTTCGGGCAGGCGCTCGCCACTCGCTACTCCGGCAGCTATCCGGACCCGCTCGGCGGGACGCTGCCGCGGGTCGGCTACTACGAGGCTTTCAACGAGCCCAACCTCGACTTCTGGCTCTCGCCTCAGTTCTCGGGAGGCAAGAACACCGGGCCCGAGCTCTACCGTGGCCTGCACAACGCGCTTGCCGAAAGCGTGAAGGCGGTCAACGTGGACAACAAGATCGTCGGCCCTGCGCTCGCGCCGTTCGGCGGAATCACCGCCGAGAAGAAGACGCGAACCCGACCGCTGAAGTTCATGCGTGACCTCTTCTGCCTCAAGGGCCGCAAGCTGAAGCCGGTCGCCTGCCCCAATGGCGAGCGGGTGATCATCGACATCGTCTCCCACCATCCGATCTCGGTGACGGGCCCTCCCACCCAGAAGGCCATCAACCCCGACGACGCCACAGCCGGCGATATGGACAAGGTGAAGAAGGTCGTTCGCGCCGCGGAGAAGGGTGGGACCCTCCTGCCCGCCGGGATCCGGCGGCCGATCTGGGTCAGTGAGTTTTGGTTCCGCAGCGATCCGCCGTCTAAGGACGGCGTGCCGCTGGCGCGCCACGCCCGCTGGATCGAGCAGTCCCTCTACATCTTCTGGAAGCAGGGCGTCAAGACGGCGATCTACAACCTGCTCCGGGATCGGCCGAGCTTCGATCCCGATTCCGCCTTCGGCCTCTACTTCCGCAACGGTGAGGCCAAGCCCGCGGCGACGGCCTTCAGATTCCCGTTCGTGGCGGATCGCAAGGCCCGCAAGAAGCTGACCGTCTGGGGCAAGTCGCCGGCAACCGGCAAGCTCAAGGTCCAGCGGAAGCGCGGCAAGAACTGGAAGACCGTGAAGCGGATCTCCGCTCAGGAGGGCAACGTGTTTCAGGGCACCGTGCGGCTCCGCGGCAAGCAGAAGCTCCGGGCCAGCGTCAACGGCGAGCGCAGCCTCGTCTGGGATCAGAGGCGCTGAGGACGCCTACGGGCGCTCTCGGCCGCCTCGCCACCGAACACTGCCAGGGCCGGCGACCGGGCGCTGCTAGCGTTTCTTCGGAAGCCGCCCGCAGCCGACCGATAGCCGACGAGAAGTGCGGTGTGAGAGGAGCAGAACGCGAATGAGGACAGGCAGGACACTCGCTTCGCTTGCCTGTCTTTCCCTCCTCGGAGCACTCGCACCGTCCGTCGCGGCAGCGCTTCCGGCGCGCTTCACCGACACCGCGGCAATCGAGGGGTTGAAGCTGCCCACCTCGGTCGACTTCTCGTCCGACGGACGTGTATTCGTCGCCGAGAAGAGCGGATTGATCAAGGTGTTCGACGATCTGTCGGATGGGACCCCGACGCTGTTCGCCGACCTTCGAACCGAGACCTACAATGGTGGCAACAGCGGCCTGCTCGGGCTGGCGCTGGATCCCGAGTTCCCAACCCGGCCCTACGTCTACGTGTCATACGCCTACGACGCGGAGATCGGAGGAACGGCGCCTCGCTGGGGGACCGCCGGCCAGACCAGCGACCCGTGTCCCGCGCCGCCGGGTCCCACCGCCGACGGGTGCGTCGCCAGCGGCCGGCTCTCGAGGCTGACGGCGGACGGCAATACGATGATCTCGGAGTCCGTGTTGATCAACGACTGGTGTCAGCAATTCTGGGACCATTCGATCGGGGATATCGCCTTCGGGGCCGACGGGTCCCTTTACATGAGCGGCGGCGACGGCGCGGCGATCAGCTTCACCGACTACGGACAGCGTGGCATCCCGCTCAACCCCTGCGGTGACCCACCGAGTGGCATCGGGGGGGTCCAGACGGCGCCGACCTCCGAGGGCGGCGCCCTGAGGTCCCAGGACTACCGCACGACCGGGGATCCCCTTGGCCTCAGCGGCAGCTTGATCCGCGTCGATCCCGACACCGGCAGGCCGATCCCCGACCTTCCCGGCGAGCTCGATCAGTCGGTGCTGAACGAGCAGCGGGTCGTCGCCTACGGGTTTCGCAACCCGTTCCGGGATCGCAGTTCGTCCTGGGACGAACGAGGTCTGGGTCGGAGACGTGGGCTGGAGCAACTGGGAGGAGATCAATCGGGTCGAGCCCGGGACCACCGCCGACTTCGGCTGGCCCTGCTTCGAGGGCTCGAGCCTGCAACCCCAGGGCTACCTCAGCCTCGGCCTCAACATCTGCAGCGACCTCTACACCGACGGCGATCACGCCCAGCCGTATTTCAGCTACGAGCATGGCAAGAAGGTGACACCGAACGAGACCTGCGCGACCGAGGAAAGTTCCGCGATCAGCGGGGTCGAGTTCTATGAGTCCGGCCTCGGCTCGGCTTCCTTCCCGACTTCCTACGACAAGGGTCTCTTCTTCGCCGACTTCGTCCGCAGTTGCATCTGGGTGATGAAGGCCGGTCCGGGACGGTCTTCCCGACCCATCCCGGGTGACCGTCTTCGACGAAATGCCGTCTTCGGGAGCGGTCGACCTCGAACTGGGTCCTGACGGGGCGCTCTACTACGTCGGGATGGCCTTTGGCGAGATCCGCCGAATCGCATACGAAAACGAGGATCCTCTGCCGCGGATCAAGACTCCGTCGGCCCCGGCCCACTTCTCCGCGGGCAAGCGGATCAGCTTCTCAGGATCGGCGAAGGACCCGGAGGACGGCCAGCTCCCGGCTTCGGCGCTGAGCTGGAGGCTCGTACGGGCCGACTGCGATGATCAGGGGTGCCCCGAGCTTCCGATCGATGCCTCCGAGGGCGACGAGGGCGACTTCGTCGCCCCCTCCCGGCCGTTCTCCGGTCCGATCAAGCTGGAGTTGACCGCGTTCGACTCCGCTGGAGGTTCTGCGACGGTCAAGCGCAAGCTCAAGCCCAGGACGGTAAGCCTCATGGTCGACTCGCGGCGGGACGGAGCCCGAGTTTCGATCTCGAATGCCGACGGCCGGGTGCCGTTGGCCATGGACGTGCTGCGCGACGCCTCCCCTCAGATCGGAACCCCGGCTCGGCAGCACGTCAGGGGCTATGGCCGCGGGACGAAGCTCGAATGGCGCAGGTGGTCCGACGGCGGCAAGCGAATCCACCGCGTCTCCGCCAAGCGCGACCGAACCTATACGGCCGAGTACAAGCTCAGGAAGCGTCGCGGTTGACAGCCGTCGAGGGGGAGCCGGCCAGCACGGCCGCGTCCGGAACCGCCTCGGTCGGCGCCGGGTCCGACGGCGACCCCGAGAAGGTTCGCCGCCCCCATCGCATCAGCGGGCGCTCGAGGGCGTAGTAGCTCACCGCCGCGCACGCGACAGTGAGCGCGAAGGTGGTGATCAGCAGGACCGCGAAGCTCATCGCCGGCCACCAGTCCGCGGCGCCCAGGTCGAGCATCAGGATCAGCGCCGGGAACTGCCAGAGGAAGACCCCGTAGGAGACCAGCCCCAGCCACGTCGGAACCGGATGGCGCAGGAAGCGGCGGAAGCGGTCGCTTCCATCTGACCCGAACGTAGCCGGAAGGAGCACCAGAAGGGCGATCAGCCCGAACGCCACGAACTGGACGAGGTAGATACCTATGTCCCCGAACGGGAACGCAGCGCTTGGAGAGGGAGTGAGGACGAAGAAGCTCAGCCCGAGGTAGAGCGCGAGTCCCGCGAGTATGGGCACCGACGGTTTGCGCCTGATGGCACCGACTAGCTTGGGCTCGACGGCCCTGTGCTGAACCCAAACGGAGACCGACGCCAAACCCAGGCCCAGCGCGAACCAGAGCCCCCTCCCGATCGGGGAGAAGAACAGGACCTGTTGGAGGTCGCTGCTCGGGACGGTGCCCTGGATCGGCAATGACACGAGGGCCAGGATCGCAATCGCGCCAAGCTCAGGCACCAACCAGCTACCGGTTCGCCGCTGCCGACCGAGCCACGCCAGCCCGATAACGATCAACGGCAGCATTGCGTAGAAGAGGATCTCGACCGCCAGACTCCAGGCAGGCGGGATGGCGCAGCGATAGGGGTCCACCGCGCATCGTCCCAGCGGTGTGAAGATCGGGTAGTTCTGGAGCAGGCCGTAGTAGACCCACCAGTTCCCCCCGAACGCCCCGACCATTCCCGGCACCACGGCCGAGATCGTCAGCGCCGCCCAGTAGGCGGGGGCGATCCGCAGGAAGCGGCGCCGGGCATATCCGGAGAAGGCGGGACGGTTCCTGTTCTCCATGCGCGCTGCGACGAACGGCCGATAGAGAAGGAATGCCGAGAGCAGGAAGAAGAACGCAACCCCGATATCGAGGTGCGCGAGAAAGCCGCCCACATAGGAGTACACGGGCCCGTCAATGAAGACCGTGAACAGGGATACGTGGACGACGAGGATCGAGATTGCCGCGAAGCCGCGCAGGGAGTCAAACAGGGGAAACCGCAAATGGCTCTTGGGCAGGTCCATCGCTGCAGGGAATCCTATCCCCGGCGCGCCTG
Organism: uncultured Solirubrobacterales bacterium; assembly: GCA_963823275.1. Lineage (GTDB taxonomy): Bacteria > Actinomycetota > Thermoleophilia > Solirubrobacterales > 70-9 > RHKX01. The sequence continues at coordinate 359,856 of CAWGKW010000001.1, forward strand.
CTCAAGCACGTCAGCCATCGCCTCGGCGGCGGCCGGGTAGGAGTAGCGGGTCGTCGCGCTGGGGTCGGCCCCCCTCAGCCCATCGTTGAGCAGGTCGGCGAGGGCGGTGGCGATCGCCCTCGGGTCGTTGGCGGGCACGATCGGCGCGACCCCGGCTTCGGCGGCGACCCGGCCCGCCTCGGTGCCGGCGGCGAGTGCGAGGATCGGCGTCCCGGCGGCGAGGTACTCGAAGAGCTTGAAGTTGACGAGCTGCGAGCGGGCGGGCTGGGCCAGGATCAACAGGGCATCCGCGCGGCGCTGCAACGCCAGGGATGTCTCCCGCTCCAGCGAGCCGAGCAGGGTCACCTTGATCGGCTGCAGGTCGGAGCGCTCCAACAGCGCCCGCTCCTGCGGCTGCAGGGGCCCGGCGATGGCCACCTCGAGGCGACCGGCCGACCGAGGCGAGCTGCGAGCGAGTCGCGCCAGGCCCTCGACGAACGGCGCCGGATCGCGCCCGAAGCTGCCGAACCTGCCCGTGTACAGCAGGGTGATGCGCCCGGCGTCGAGCAGGCCGGCCGCGGCCGAGCCGGCCTCCGGCCCGGGATCCTGATCGGGATCCCAGGCGTTGGCGATGACGACCGGGTCGGCGATTCCGCGTTCCCGCAGATCCGCCGCGGCAGGCTCGCTCACGCAGACGACCCGATCGGCCGCTCCCAGCCTGGTCCGCTCGAGCCACTCGTCGAGCCGGCGCTGAGGCGCGGTCGGAAACGGCGGTCGCAGTGGCTCGAACGACCAGGCGTCGCGGACGTCGGCGACCCAGGGGACGCCGCGACGATGCAGGGCGTGGCCGATCGTATGCGCCGACTCGGGAGGCGAGGTGCTCAGCACGCAATCGAACGGTCGCTTGCGATGGGCCGCGAACGCGGCGCGGCGGGCGAACGGAGCCCAGGCGACGGCCAGCGGCTCGGGGACGATCAGCTTGCTCAGCACATGGGGCCTGCCGCTGTAGCTGTCGGAGTCGAACAGGGAATCGACCCTCGAGTGGCCCCCCAACCGCGCCCGCACGTTCTGCAGGTCGCGCGAGCGGATCACGCGGACGCCGTCTACCCCCGCGTCGAGCGGATCGGCCTCCCCGAACGCGCTCGTGGTCAGCACGGTCACGTCCCATCCGCCGCGGGCGAGCCACTTGGCCATCGCCGCCGGGCGCTGTGCGCCGGTGTCGCGGGTGGGCGGGTAGAAGTACGAAACGAGCAGTAATGACGGTGGCGACCGCGACGGCTGGGCCCGGCTCACGCCGCCGCACCGAGCTTGTCGCGGCGGGCCTCGATCGCCTCCGCGTAGGCCGCGTCCATCCGGTCGAGCAGCGCGGGCCAGGCCCACAGGCGCTCCGCCTTCTCGCGGCCCTGCCGACCCATCGACTCGCGGCCCTCGGGCCCCATCTCGACGAGCCGGTCGAGGGCCTCGGCGGCCGCGCCGGAGTCGCCTGCCGGAATCAGGATTCCGGTCTGCTCGTCCACGACGGCGCGCACCCCGGGGTAGTCGGTTGCCATCGCTGGCAGCCCGCAGGCCATCGCCTCGATCAGGACGATCCCGAAGGACTCGGGAGGCTCGGTCGTGAGCACGAACAGATCGGAGGCCCGCAGTACGTTCGTCAGCTCGCCGTGGGGGACCCGGTCGAGGAAGTGCACCCGGCCGCCCAGCCCAGCCTCTGCCGCCTGGGCGCGGAATCCGTCGAGCAGCTCACCTCCGCCGGCGACGAGCATGTGGATGTTGCGGGCGCGGGTCCGAGCCATGGCCTCGATCGCGAGATCGAGGCGCTTGAAGTGGTGGGCGCGGTCGAGGGTCGCCACGAACGACGCGACGACGGCGTCGGCCGGGATGCCGAGGCGCTCACGAATGCCGCTCGTGTCCTCGCCCGGCGAGAAGGTCTCCCCGTCGACTCCGTTGGGCATCTCGATCACCCGCTCGGGGGTGTTCTCCAGCGCCTTCTCGAGGTAGGAGACCGAGCGGGCGTGGTCGGGGCTGAGCACGAGGATCCGGTCGGCCGCCCTGATCAGCGCCGGGGCAACGGTGTGCTCGTAGGTCTCGAACATCAGCCCGCGCGGACCCTTTCCCAGCAGCCGATTCTTGTAGTGGACGATCAGTGCGGCGCTGCGCCGCCGCTTGCGCATGCCTGCCGAGCAGCGTCAGCTCGGAGCCGAAGATGAACGGGTAGTGGAGGTGGACGATGTCGAAGGAGTCGAGATGGGCGAGCTGTGGGATCAGCGGTGCGTTGCCGATCGCCATCACCGGTTCGATCCGGTGGACGATTGCCCCGCCCGGATCTGGAAACTCGCCATCGGCCGCGGCGGTGAACACCTCGACGTGATGGCCCCGCTCCGACTGCCCGCGGGCGAAGCGGTAACAGGTGTTGCCCGCGCCCCCCGGATAGGGCGGAAAGGTCGCGGTCAGGTGTGCGATCCGCAGCGGTTTCAATGGTGTTCGGCGCCTCGGTTCGCTTCCATGGTCGGAGGGCATTGGGCGGCCGGGCAACGATACCGACGGCTCCTGCCGCAACCGTCGGAGCGCCCTGGACCGGCGATCTCCATCAGGCGAAGCAATGACGACAATCGGTCGTGTCATCACTACCCCTGAGAGCGCACAATCGCACTACCGATTGACTTTCAAGGGCGAGACCGAACTTTCCGCCGCCAGCCTACGCAGAGATCGAGGTTCAGGCGATCTCGCCGATCAGCCGCTCGCGCCCCGACTCGTCGATCGTGCGCCGTAGCCCCTCATCGAGAGAGACCTGCGGCTCCCAGCCGAGGACCTCGCGGGCGAGCGTGATGTCGGGCTGGCGGACCTGGGGATCGTCGACCGGCAGTGCCTCGAAGACGATCTCCGACTTCGATCCGGTGACCTCGATCACCGTCTCGGCGAGCTGCAGCAGCGTGTACTCATTGGGGTTGCCGATGTTGATCGGCAGGTGCGCGTCGGATTCCATCAGCGACACCAGCCCCCGAACCAGGTCGTCGACGAAGCAGAAGCTGCGGGTCTGTGAGCCGTCGCCGAAGACCGTCAGGGGCTTGTCCTGAAGGGCCTGGCGAAGGAAGGTCGGGATCGCTCGTCCGTCAAACGGTCTCATCCTCGGACCGAAGGAGTTGAAGATCCGAACGATCGTCGTATCCACGCCCTGCTGGCGGTGGTAGGCCATCGTCAGCGCCTCGGCGTAGCGCTTCGCCTCGTCGTAGACGCCGCGCGGGCCGATCGGGTTGACGTTCCCCCAATAGCTCTCGGGTTGCGGGTGGATCTCGGGGTCGCCGTAGACCTCCGAGGTGGAGGCGAGCAGAAACCGCGCGCGCTTGAACTTGGCGACGCCGAGCATGTTGTGGGTGCCGTAGGAGCCGACCCTGAGCGTCTGAAGCGGCAGGCGGGCGTAGTCGATCGGCGACGCGGGTGAGGCGAGGTGGTAGATGAAGTCGACGGGTTCGTCGATCTCGACCCGCTCGGTGATGTCGACGTTGTTGAAGACGAAGCTCTCGTCGCGGATGTGGCGGATGTTGAGCAGCGATCCCGTATCGAGGTTGTCGAGACAGATCACCCGGTGGCCCTTGCCGAGCAGGTGCTCGCAGAGGTGGGACCCCAGAAATCCGGCACCGCCGGTGACTATGCACGTGCTCATAGAGCCGCGACGATACCGGCGCCCGGGGATGCGGGCCGGGTCGGCGCCCGTCTCGGGCGCCGACCCTCACCCGGCAACTACCGCTTGACTTTCGCCTTGGTCGAGCGCTTCGAGTACGGCGTCTTCACCGTGAAGCTGGGTCGGACCGAATCCGCGGGTACGACCGTGCGCGATCGGACCTTGTAGATCCAGGTGCCCGGCTTCTCGCTGATCTTGACCTTCCGCTTCTCGAGCTTGGTCGCGCCCCTGACGGCGCTCCAGCTCTCACCGCCGTCGTCGGAGTGCTCGAGCCTGAATGTCCTTTCGGGGGCGGTGCTGCCTCGCCAGGAGAGCTTGAACGTGCGATCGCTCGGCTTCTTCTTGCCGCTCCGCTCGGGCCTGGTCGGCCGGAGGGTGTAGACCTGCTTGTGCTGGGCGATCAGGCGGGGCACGTCCTGGTTGAGGATGAAGCCCTGGTCGGCTACCGCCTGCGCCTCGGCCGACACCTGATCGACGTAGTCGCCCCAGTCGTCGTAGAGGTCGAGCAGGATCGACCGCGTCAGGTCCTCGGTACTGCCGAAGAGGCCGCAGAGCAGCGAGAACAGGTCACTCGACGCGGCTGCGTTGATCCCGGTGTTGAGCCGCGCGGGGACGGTGACCTCGGGCAGCCGGATCCCGCCCTGGGCGATGCCGAGATCGTTGCGCTCGAGCTGGTTGCTGGGTTCGACCGGAGCGCTCTGGTACTCCCCGCGGGGGGCGATCGGCGGCGCGGCGCCGCCGTTTGCCCACTCGACCAGGTGCGCGACGGCCGCGTTGGCGACGAACGGCCACTGGACTCGGGAGAGCGGGTACTGCTCGCAGGTGGCCGCCAGGGTCAGTCCGAGATCGCGCTCGATCGGCGGTTGCAGGTTGTCGAAGGCCATCCGCGGGAAGTGGGAGCTGCCGGCGACCTCCCACTGCCGGTAGTTCGACGTGTCCGGCTCGGTGCGCGGGATCCGGTTCTCGGTCTCGCTGAGGACCCGGATCACCGGCGCCGTCCCGTCGTCGCGCAGGGCGCTGCTCGAGACGGTGATCAGGAACGCGTCGATGACGTCGTGGATCGGCTGCACCTTGTTGTAGTAGGCGCTGAGTCGGCTGCCGGACTGGGACTGACCGGAGGCGAGGACTGTGTCTGGCTTGGCCAGCGGGCCGAGCGGATCGACGCCGGCGCCGCCGTCGAGCAGCGCCTTGATTCCGGCCGCGTACACGTCGAAGGAGAGGCCGTCGCTGTCGCTTTGCGGGTTCGGCAGGCCGTCAGGGACGTCGAGGTCGCCGTAGCGGACCGGGTCGAAGACGTTCTTGAGGTAGTTGATGCCGGTGCGCTGGGCGGAGATCCCGACGTAGGCGTAGCCGTTGTCGAGCAGGTACTCGGGGTCGCCGAACCAGTTGGCCTCGAGATCGAAGCCGGCGGTCACGTTCAGCCACTCGACGACCACGGTGCCGTTGAAGTCGGCGGGGTCGGCCGGGCGGCGGACGATCATCCGCGTCTTGTACGGGAACTTGCCGTCCAGATTCGGCCCGTCGGTGAGGATCTTCGTGCCGGTGACGTCGATGTCGCCGGTGCGGTCGTATCGATAGGCGTTGCCGCTGTATTTGAACTCCTGCTCGATGTAGCCGTAGCCCTCGAGGTCCTTATCGGTGGCCGAGAACGGATTCGAGTCGGCGGTCACCGCGACCGGGCCGCTCACCGTGGGCGTCTCGATGTCGGACATGGCGCCCATTGCGGGTGCCACCCCGCCGATCAGCAGCGATACAGCGCCCAGGACGAGCGCAACGATCCTTCTCGTCAACTTCTTTCTCCTTCGTGTGGCGCAGCCTCCCCCTGCCGGTCCATCCGGCGCACCCTTCTCCACGAGCCGACCACTTCGCAGGTCGGTAGTCAATCAGGTCGGCCCAAGCGCGGTCGCAGTCACCGCCGAGGGCTACTCAGTGCCCCCGCCCCGACCCCCCTTGCCGCCCTTGTGCTCGTTCTCGGGAGCGAACGGGGCGTACTTCTTCTCGTTGAGGATGTGGCGCAGGACCTTGGTGCTCTGCGGGTAGTCGCTGAGCTCGTATGGGTTGTCGGCATCCTCGCCGAACCCCTGGTAGTAGATCGCCATCTTGGCGCGGTGGTGCTGCTCGACCCAGCCGAAGAGGGCCTTGACGAACTTCGGGTTGTCAACGTCCCAAGAGGACCACTCGCCGATCATGAACGGCCGCTTGTCGAACCTCTTGTAGAGATCGTTGACGCCGGCGATGTTCGGGTACTTGCCGTAGACGTCGGCGCCGACCCAGTCGACGTAGTCCCAGCCGGGGAAGTAGTCGCCCGGCTGGTTGCCCTTCACGTTGGGCGAGCCGGTCGACTGCGGCACCCAGGCGAACGAGACCTTCGGGCGTGGCAGCTTCCTGGCGGTGTGCTGGCGGATCCGCGGCATATGGAGCCTCCGCAGCTTCCCGTCGATGGCCTTGGTCTCGCCGCCGCGCATGATCACCACGAACCGGCGCCAGGCGTCCCTGAAGTCAGCCGTGGTGTGGAACTTGTCTCGCAGCTGGCCGTCGGAGCCGTAGGCGCTGTAGCGGTTCCAGTACCCGTTCATCTCCGGCATCAGGCGGATGTAGGTCGGCTTGCGCCGGTGGGCCAGGGCCCTGTTGAGCGCAACGATGTAGCGGTCGCCCTTGCCCTTGGCGATGCTCTGAGGGCTGATCACATCCGGGCACTTCCAGCACCGTGAGGTCGAGAGGCTGAGCATCCCGCGGGTATTGGTGTCGGTCCAGCGATTCATCGCCTCCTTGGGGACGTAGCCCCAGGACTCGAACGACTGCATCACAGCGGGGTGAGCACGGGTGTCGGTGCGGAACTCGCGGTAATCGGAGCCCTGCCCGGTGTCCGAGGACCCGGTGAAGATCTTGCCCTTCGGCGGCAGGTGGGCGTCACCTCTGGGGAGGGCGTGGCCCTTGCCCCCGGCCCCGCTCGCAGCGGCGACGACGAGCATCGCGGCGAAGGCTCCGAGCAGCGCAATGGCGATCAGGTGTTTCGGGCGGAACCCCGCCGCGGGTTGGTCCATCCCGCCGAAGATCGACGCGTTCTCGCCGGAGCATTAACCCGACCGGACGGATTCCGGGCCCAGGGCGGCCCCCAGCTTCGTCGCCCCCGCTCAGGAGCCGAACTGGCCCGCCGCCGTCGGGTCGACGACGCTGGTGCCACCGTCGACCGGCAGGGTCACACCGTTGACGTAGGCGGCGTCGGGGCCGACGAGGAACGAGACGACCGAGGCGATCTCATCGGGGTCGCCGGGCCGGCGCAAGGGGTTGTCGGCATGCGTGAGCCCGTACGCCCCCTCACGATCGACGCCGCGGGCCCGGGCGACCTCGTCCATGTCGGCGTCAGCCATCGGGGTCCGGATCCAGCCCGGGCAGATGCAGTTGGCGCGCACCCCGCGCGGTCCGTAGTCGTTGGCGATCGTCCGGGTCAGCATGATCAGGCCGGCCTTCGAGGTGCAGTAGGCAGCCCATCCCGGTCCGGCGAGGTAGCCGTTGACTGAGGAGATGTTGACCACGGACCCGCGGCGTTCGATCAGCGACGGAAGCGCCGCCTGCACGATCAGAAAGGCCCCGGTCAGGTTGGTTCGCAGGACCCGCTCCCAGCCCTCGAGGGTCTCCTCGAGAACCGCAGCGGCGTCGCCGATCCCGGCGTTACCGATCAGCGCATCGATGCCGCCGAATCGATCGTCGGCCGCGGCGACGATTCGCCGGACGTCCTCGGGGTCGCCGACGTCTGCGGCGACCGCGAGCGCCGGATGACCCGCCGCCTCCAGCTCAGCGACCACGGCTTCGCAGGGCTCGACCCTGCGGCCCGTAACGACCACCCCGAATCCGTCCGCCGCCAGCCGCCGCGCGACGGCAAGGCCGATTCCGCTTCCCCCTCCGGTGATGATCGCGCAGCGATCCGAATGCTCACTCACCGGGCGAGTATCTCACCGCGGGTTCGAGCGGCCCCGGAGGGGTCGAGCCAACCACGGCCCGCCGGCGACGGACCCATCGCAGGACCGGGAGTTCGAGGTAGCGACGCGAGAGCGCCGCATAGATCAGCGCCGGAGGCAGGATCACCGCGAACCAGACGGCCAGTGCTGTGATCGTGCCGTCCCGCGGCAGATCGAGCAGATCGACTGCGTACATGATCAGGACCCAGTGGATCAGGTAGATGCCGTAGCTCAGCTCGGCGAGCCGGGCCGCGATCCGGTTGGCGAATGGCCGCGCCAGCCAGAGCGGCCCAAGGAGCACGACCCCCATCAGGGCCGCGCGGGCGGCCGAGTTGATGAGTGAGTCGAGCGTGTAGGTGCGGGCGACCTGGCCGACGTTGCCCGGAACGGTCAACGCGTGGTGTCCGAGCAGGTAGGCCCCGATGGCGTAGACGAGCAGCACCGCGGGGGCGGCGAGCAGCGCCGCGCGAGCGAGCCGCTCGCTCGGGTACCTGTCCCTGGCCCACCGGTAGGCCCAGGCTCCGGTCATGCCGAGGCCGAACGAGAATGCCCACCCCGGGAACTGATCCACCGCGAGGAGCCGGGCGAACTCCTCCGATCCGTTCGAGAGGAAGTCGAAGGCCTCGGGAACCCGAGCGATCGCCTGCTTCCAGACGACCGTGATCGCGGCCGCCGCGGCCAGGCCGATCAGCGGGTGGCGGTAGTAGGCGCGGGCTACGAACGGCAGCACCAGGTAGAAGGTCAGCGCGACGGAGACCATCCAGAGCGGGCCGTTGACCCCGAAGCCGATCCTGAATCCGGCATCGAAGAACTGAACGGGCATCTGGAGGACGGTCACGTGGGCGAGGATCTCCTCGACCGACGGGAACGCGTAGTCGGGCAGCGGCGGCTTCACCGCGACCAGCAGCAGCGTGATCGCGACGACGAGCCAGAACGCCGGCAGAAGCCGCGTCGCCCTTCCGACCCAGAAGGTGCTCCGACTCCCGAAATCGCCGTGGCGAACGATCGTCGGCAGGAACAGGACGAAGCCGCTGACGATGAAGAAGACATCGATGCTGTTGCCGAAGATGCTCCAGATCAGGACACCGGCATCGGTGCCATCGGTCCGCGCGAGGACGCCTGAGGCACCCATGAGGTGCACCGCGACCACCCCGAGGATGGCGTAGGCGCGGAAGCCGTCGAGGGCGGGAACCCGCGGCGTCCGTGCGGCGCGGAGGGCCGGAAGGTCCGGATCCTGCCCCACGTCTCGCCCTCTGGCCATCCAAGCACCCTTCGCTCAATCGCCTGGCTACCCGTCGCCGACCGACCTTAGTCCCAGTTCGCGCGTGCTCCGTCGATGCTCGGGCTCGGCGCTTCGGCGCTAGGATCGAAAGGTCGGGCAGGGGATATCCAGCGAGGAGATCCAAGATGTACGCACGAGTGGTCAGGTTCACCGACGTCGAGCCGAAGAGCATCGACAATGTCAGGGCCGAGGTCGAGTCAGAGCGGTGGCCCTCCCCCGGGGGTCAACGCGAGGTCGATGCAGATGCTCTACGACGCCGATCAGAGGACGTCGCTGTTCATCGCCCACTTCGACACCGCCGAGGACATGGCGGAGGCCGATCGGATCATGGGGGCCATGGACGTGGCCGACACGCCCGGAACGCGCGCCTCGGTCGACATGAGCGAGGTCGTGATCGAGAGGGAGGCGTAGGGGCGGCCGAAACGGGCTCCCGGCCCACAGCGGAGAAGGCTCCCGAGCACGAACCAGGCTCGCAGGCTTGCTTTTTGCGGCTCCGCAGAGGAGACTCGCCTACGGGCGGGCAACCCGAATCAAGGAGGCCAGCATGGCCGCTATAGAAGCAAAGAGCTTCGACTCTCCCGACGAGGTTCGTGAGTTCGAGGGCAACGGGCGAGCGCTCGTCGTCGAGGTTGCCGGACAGACGGTCGGACGCGGAACGTTCGAACCGGGCTGGACCTGGTCGGCCAACGTGAAGCCGATCGCTGGAACGGATTCCTGTCAGGTCTCGCATCTGGGCTACGTTCTGTCCGGGCGGATGATGGTCAGGATGGACGATGGGTCGGAGACCACGATCGAACCCGGTCAGGTTGTTGCGATCCCGCCGGGACACGACGCCGAGGTTGTTGGTGACGAGCCCTGCGAGATGGTCGACTTCGGCGAGTTTGGCGAGTACGCGAAGCCAAGCTGAGCGGAAGGCGCCCTCCCACACTTCACCTGGGAGGGCAATCCGGTTGGAGACCGGAATCCGAGACGCAGGAGGTTGTTGGGTCCTTGCGTCGTTCCCGGTCGGGCGCTAGGTTCAGCCGTAGAACGATTTGAGGGCTTGCCAACCCTGGCGGAGTGACGCTCGCGAATCCATACGGTGAGGAGCAGTCTTGGATACCTACGTGATTCTTCGGCGCAGCGGTTGGAAGTCTCCCGGAGACCTTGAGCAGGCCGCCGGCCGATCCACCAGGGTCGGCGACGAGGAGATGTCGGACGACATCAGGTGGATCCGCAGCTACGTCCTCGAGGAGGGTGGTGGATCGGTGGGAACGGTCTGCGTCTACCAGGCCACGAGCCCGGAGGCGATTCGCGAACACGCCAGCCGCGCGGATCTGCCGGTGGACGAGATCATCCCGGTGGCCGACACGGTTCTCGTCCGCCCCGATCCCGAGTAAGCCCGCCGACAGGCCGAAGGCCGGGGCTCGGTGGATCGAGCGGAGGGGGTGGGATTCGAACCCACGAACCGGGGTTACCGGTCACCAGTTTTCAAGACTGGCGCATTCAACCGCTCTGCCACCCCTCCTGGGACCGCGACGGCGGCCAGCGGGGATTGTTCCGGACTCGGGTTCGGGACGGGGGTCTGGCTGGCCCGTGATCGTCTCCCTGGAGAGAACTGGAGCCGCGAATCGGTCTAGGCGTTAGGTTCTCCCTCAACCGTGCCAGGACGCGTCGGGACCGACGCAGAACAGAAGGGGAAGCCATGACCGACGACAGCGGACGACGCCACCTCCTGCCCACCGCCGCGACGTTCTTCGTGCTGATCACCGTTCCGGTCGCGATCGTGGCCTCTGACGTCGCCGGAGGCGACCAGCGGACCTCCACCTACGCGGCCTCCGACAAGAAGTTGAAAAAGCTCCAGAAGCAGTTCAAGAAGCTCAAGCAGCGGGTCAACTCGATCGAGCGGACGCCCGGTCCCGAGGGCCCTCGAGGCCCCGAGGGCCCGATTGGGCCTGAAGGCCCTCAGGGTCCCGCAGGCCTGTCGACCGGCCCGGCCGGCGGCGATCTGACCGGCACGTTTCCGAACCCGCTGATCGCGACCAACGCGGTCACCGAACCGAAGATCGCCCAGGATGCCGTCGGCGTATCCGAGATCATCGTCAACGGCGTCTCCGGTCCGGAGATCGCCGCCAATGCGGTCGCCAATGCCGAGATGGCGGACAGTGCGATCCGATCCCCGGAGCTTGGAGCGGTCACCAAACGGGTCAGCACCTTCACCTCTCTCTCGGACACCACAGCCGGGGACGGCACGGGCGGCAGCATCTCGCTGCAGGGGGTTTCCTGCAACGCGGGCGAGCAGCTTCTCTCCGCCGGCGGAGAGTTCTCCGGTAACACCGTTGGCAAGTACCTGTTCATCTCCGAGATCGAGCCCGACGTCAGCTCGGCGACCCATAGCGCAACCGTCGGTGCCCTCAACGACAGCGGGGCAGCCATCGACTTCAGGGCCTGGGTCCTCTGTCTCGCGTCATGAGCTGAGCGGCCTCCAACGGGCACCGGCCCGCCCACGGAATGAACGGCGGGCCACCGTCGCTAGGCTGGGCCGCGATGTCGGAGGAGATCCGTAGACGCTGGAGGAACTGGTCGGGCGAGCAGCTCTGCCGTCCGCTGAAAATCGCTCGGCCGCGGACCCGCGAGGGCCTGATCCTGTCGATCGTCGAGGCCAACGAGACGGGGCAGCCCATCAAGGTCGCCGGCTCGGGACACTCGTTCACCGGGGCGGCGCTGACCGATGGCACGATGGTGCAGATCGACTTGCTCGATCGGGTCCTCGACGTCGACCGTTCGAGCGGTTTGGTCAAGGTCGAGGCGGGCGTCGTCCTTGGCGACCTCAACCGACGGCTCGACCAGCGCGGCCTGGCGCTGGAGAACCTCGGTGACATCGATCGCCAGACCCTGGCGGGCTCGATCTCGACCGGAACCCACGGCACCGGGATCCGCTTCGGCAACCTCTCCTCTCAGGTCGAGGCGATCGAGGTCGTCTCCGCCGACGGCACGCTGCACGAGATCAGCGAGAGCTCCGACCCCGACGGCTGGCGTGCGGCCCGGGTTGGCATCGGCGCCCTCGGGGCGATCTACTCGGTGACGCTGCAGACGGTGACCAACTTCCGGATCGACCGGACCGACCGGCCGCGACCTCTCGGCGACGTCCTCGCCGCGCTCGATCAGTTCGTCGACGAGATCGACCACTTCGAGTTCTACGTCTTCCCGCACACCGAGGCGGCGCTCTGCCGCGAATCGATGCGGACCCAGGTCCCCGCGAAGCCGTCGAGCCCCGCCGCCGTCTACGCCCAGGAGGTCGTCGTCGAGAACTGGCTGGCCGGCGCCTTCGTCCAGATTGCCCGCCATGTCCCCGCGGCGATTCCGACGCTGTCGAGAATGGCGTCGGCGGGCACCGGCAAGAGCCGCAAGATCGATCAGAGCTACCGCGTCTACGCCTCCGAGCGGCGGGTCAAGTTCACCGAGATGGAGTACTCGATCCCTCGCGCCAACGCCCGCGAGGCGGTGGAGCGGGTGCTCGAGATCGCCAACCGCCCCGAGCTGCAGGTCTGCTTCCCGATCGAGGTGCGGTTCGCGGCGGGCGACGACGCGATGCTGAGTACGGCCCACGGCCGCGACTCCTGCTACATCGCCGTCCACCATGACCCCCGCGGCGACTGGCAGCCGTACTTCGACGCGGTCGCCGCGGCCATGGCCGACTACGGCGGCCGCCCTCACTGGGGCAAGCGCCACAAGCTCGGCGCCACCGAGCTGGCCCAGCTCTACCCGCGCTTCGAGGACTTCAGGTCGGTTCGGGCCCGGCTCGATCCCGACGGCAGGTTCGCAAACCCCTACACAGAGCAGATCCTCGGTCCGGTGGCTACAGGAAAGAAAAACCGTCGCCGCGGTAGGTAGCGGCCTCGGACACGATCGCGTCGCCCTCCGATCAGATAGAGGGTGTTGAAGCGCTCGCAGAGCTCACCGGCCTTGGCGTGTCGCATGTAGACGCGATCGCCGACTCGCAGGCGCACCGCCGCCTCTCCGAGCAGCGGGGTCTGGACCTCGCCCGCACCCTCGAATCGATCGAGGTGAAGGCCGGGGGGGAGCCAGGGCTGAGGTAGCCGATCGGGGCTCGCCGGTCCCGAGGCGACGTAGCCGCCGCCGAGCGCGGTCACGCATCCGGGCGAGGGCCGGCGGACGATCGGCAGCGCGAACCCGGCGGCCGGGCGCAGCGAGAAGCGGCTGTAGTCGTCGAACAGCGCGGGGGCGTAGAAGCCCGACCCGGCGGCGAGCTCTGTGACCGCGTCCTCGCCGCTTGTCAGCTCCAGGCTCCCGGTGCCGCCGCCGTTGACGAATCGCGGAGGCGAGACCGCGGCGACCGCGGCGACGATCTCGGCGCGACGCTCGCGGATCTCGGCGATCGAGGCGCTCTGCATGCGGCGGATCGCGAGGTTGCGGATCGCGTGGCCCGCAGCGGCGTCACCGACCCCGGCGATCTGTCCCTCGTAGGCCATCAGGCCGACCAGCTCCAGCCCCGGTCGCGAGGCGATCTCCTCGGCGAACCTGCGGGCCGCGGTCGGGGTCCTGATCGGCGAGCGCTTCGGCCCCGCCTGGAAGGCCCCGCGAAGGGCCCGATAGCCGACGTCGATGTCGATCGCGACCGGGATCGGCGTCGGCCCGCCGCCGACGCAGCCCTCGATCAGGTCGAGCTGGGCGGCTTCGTCGACCATCAGCACCGGCGCGGCGCTGGGATCGGTGTGGGCGAGCTCGGCGAGGCGGGAGATTGCGTGCCGATCAACCGACGGGTAGGCGACGAGCAGGTCACGTCGACCGGCCTCCGCGAGCATCAGGGCCTCGGCGACCGTGAAGCAGAGCAGCCCCTGGAAGCGCTCGTCGCGCTCGTCGATCAGGTCGAGCACCTCGCGACAGCGAACCGACTTGCTCGCCACTCGGATCGGCTTTCCCGCGGCGCGGGCGAGCATCGAGTCGGCGTTGGCGGCCAGCGCGTCGAGGTCGACGAAGGCGAACGGCGCCTCGATGCCCTCGAAGATCGCCTCGTAGCGATCGTGGAGGGCGGCGTCGCTGGAGTCGCTCATCTGCGCGCGAGCCTAGCCGATGGACCCCCGAACCAAGCGGGGACGGAGTCCACGGCGGATCGCGCTGACCGGCGCCCTGCCTCTAATATCGGCGCCGTTCGCAGGCCGGCTTGACGCCCGCGGCGAATCAATGATCCCGGAGAGGTGGCCGAGTGGCTGAAGGCACTCGCCTGCTAAGCGAGTAGGGGGCGCAAGCTCTCTCGAGGGTTCGAATCCCTCCCTCTCCGCTGTGTCCACGACCATCCACTTCCTCCTCCCGGCCGGCGACTACGACCCGACCGAGTCCGGCCTCGCCTGGCAGGCGCTCGTCGACGCGGGGATCGAGGTCCGCTTCGCGACCCCCGACGGGACCGTGGCCCTCGCCGACCGCCGCCTCACCGACGAGGGCTTCTCGCTGCTCTCGCCCTTCCTGATGACCAAGCGCGAGGCGCTCGCGACCTACCGGCGGATGGCTGACGACCCTCACTTCCTCGATCCGATCAGCCACGCGGACGTCGAGCTCGGCTCCGATGACGGGATCTACGTCCCCGGCGGCCATGCCAAGGGCGTCCGGACGCTGATCGAATCCGTTCCGGCTCAGCGGCTCGTCGTGCAGGCGATGGGGGAGGGCCTTCCGCTCGGTGCCGTCTGCCACGGAGTCCTGCTGCTCGCCCGCGCGATCGATCCGGCGACCGGCCGCTCACCCCTGCACGGGAAGCGAACCACGGCACTGACCGAGTCGATGGAGCTGACCGCATGGAACCTGACCCGGATGTGGCTCGGCGACTACTACCGGACCTACCCCGAGACCGTCCAATCCGAGGTGACCGCCGCGCTGGCCGACCCTGCCGACTTCGACGCCGGGCCGCGATTCAGCCGTCGCGACTCGACCGGAAAACTCGATCGTGGCTTCACCGTTCGCGACGGCAACTACATCTCGGCCCGCTGGCCCGGCGACTGCCATCGCCTCGCGGCCGAGTTCGCCGAGCTGGTCGGCGAGCACGCACGGGCGAACAGGTCACCGCGTGGTTAGGCATCCTCAGTGAGATGGCAGAAACCGGCTGGGGTGGCCGGTTTCTGACGCCTCGCGCTGGAGACGGATCTGACGGAGCTCCAGTTCGATCCCGGGGCGGTCATCGAGGTCCTCCCAGACGTAGCGGAGGCAATGAATCCCGTGGACGCCCAGGCGTCGATCGCGACGCCGGTCCTCCCGGAAGTTCCGGCGTTGGCCGTGGAAGCGGAAGCCATCGAGCTCGACGACAAGTCGCAGCTCCGGCCAGTAGAAATCGACCTCGATCGGGCCGTCCGACAGCTGAATCGTGTGGTTGATCAATGGCTCAGGCATTCCGGCGGAGCGGCTGATCGGCAAGAACCGCCGCTCGAACTCGCTCCGAAACCCGTCGTCCTCGGCCAGAGCGGGCAGCGCGGCCAGCAGCCGTCGAGATCCCCGAGCGCCTTGGTTGCGATCGAGTACGTCCTGTAGGGCGAACAGATCGAAGACCCCGATCTCGTCGGCCTTCTCGAGTGCACGTTGGAGTTCTCCAGGAATGCCGAAAGCGGCGATGTCGAGCAGGGTTCGGGCGACCGAGGTGCATGGGATTTCGAGATGAACAGCGCGGTCTCGAGGGCCGAGGTTCTTCATCTGATGAGCGCGCAGTCCAGGGCGACGAACTCTGCGTGACGTGGCTACATCGATAACCGAGCTCGAGTTCGTGACCAGCCCGTAATGCGCGCCGGCTGACCGCGATGCGAGCAGGGAGCCCGGCCCGGCGGCCAGCACCGCCGCCATCCAGTTCCCCTCGCGGGAAAGGGCAGCGGGGCTGAAGGCATAGACGCCTCGATGGATCCGGTGGAGCCTTCCTCGCTGGCCGAGCGAGACCACACCCGCTGCCGTGAATCCGAGCTCGATCAGCTGGGAGAGGGAGACGACCCCGTGCTGACGCTTCGCCACTTCGGCCACGGTAAGCCACAGCCCCACGTGAGGTGTCGGTAACCGGCTGTGATGGCCGGTTTCTGACGTTTCGCGGGACATCGGCCGAGCCTGGCACGGACCGACGCACGCGTGGCGCGCCTTCTGTGCCGAGGGTGAAACTGGGGTGGGACTATTGCGTCACGGCGCCCAGGGCCGCCAGCTCCTCGTCGATGAAGCCGGAGAAGTCGTCGAGGTCGGGCATCCGGTCGCGGTCGCCGACGAAGCCGAAGTAGAGGCCGCCGTCATAGCTGATCACCCCGATCGAGAGCGCCCGCCGCTGCGGGGAGAGCGGCACGAACGGGTGGATCGATTGGAGCGGGCGGCCGAGCAGGTAGACGGGCATCGGCGGGCCCGGGACGTTGGAGATGACGAGGTTCCACGGCAGCCGCTGGGGGACGACGCGGCTGACCCCGGTCCGCTCCGCCGCCGCGCCGCCCATCGAGCCGACCTGACCGAGGACGCGAGACATCGTCGGCGGCACCCATCCTGAGGCCTCGATCACCAGGGACGCAGCCCGGCCCGCCTCGGAGCGCTTCAGCCGCGATGTCGCCTCGTGGATCCGCCGCAGGCGCTCGTCGGCGTCGGGCTCGCTCAGGGGGAGGGGCACCATCAACGTCGTGATCCGATTGCCGAGTGCGAGCTCCTCGCCGGGCTTGCGGATGCTCATCGGCACCAGCGCCGAGAAGTCCCGCGGGATCTCCGCCGCCCGGTGGAGAAATAGGCGCCGCAACGCCCCGGTCGAGACCGCCAGGACCACGTCGTTGACCGTGGCCCCGGTGCCGCTGCCGCTCGCCACCTGCTTGAGCGCGGCCAGGGTCGTCGCCGCGAAGGCGACCCGGCGGTCGCGGCCGATCTCCTCGTTGATGATGGTCGGTCGGACCGCCTCGCTGTTTCTGGCCAGATCGAGGAACCCCTGGGCGGTCTTGAGTGCCGACTGTGGCGCCGAGGGATCGAAGGCCTTGCGAGCAGCCTCGAGTGGCATCCCGAAGAGCTTGCGGCGGGCGTCGAAGACGCGATCGGTCAGGACCTCCTGGTCGCTTCGCCGTACCTTGGGAGCCCAGTCGACCTCGCTCAGCCCGAGGTCGGTGCCGTTGGGATCGGGGTCGAGGATGATCGCGCCGACGTCGACGGCGGAGACCCCGTCGACCAGTGCGTGGTGGGTCTTCGAGATCGCCGCGAAGCCCTTCTTGCGGCCGGGCCCGCAGCGCTCGACCAGGTAGAGCTGCCAGAGCGGCCGGCTCTGATCGAGCGGCTCCGACATGACCTGGCCGACGAGCTCGCGCAGCTCCCCGTCGCCGCCCGGGGAGGGGATCGCCACGTGGCGGACGTGGCGGCGCAGATCGAATTCGGGGTCGTCCTCCCACTCCGCCCGCATCATCTTCCCGGGGAGCCAGCGGACCCGCCGCCGAAAGCGCGGGATCAGCTCGAGGCGTCGCCCGACGTGGGCGAGGATCTCCTCGAAGGGAGGGGGGTCGCCGCTGAAGATCGCGGTGCCGCCGACGTGGACGTGAATCGCACCCTGCTCGTTGAGCAGCGAGGACATGTCCGAGGAGGAGAGCTGGTCGGGACCCTCGCTCATGCGACGACCCTACAGCGGATGCCGACGCCTGAGAGGATGCCCCGGCATGGCAGCCGGTGCGAATCATTCAGAGGTCACGGCCGAGGAACTCGTCCAGAGCGAGGCCGAGGTCGCGGCGCTGACCGCCCTGCGGGAGGTGACCGGCGAGGCCCATGGCCCGATGGAGCGCCACGGTATGCGCTGCTTTCTGATCAGCGAGCGCCAGGCGGCCGACCGCGGCCTGATGGTCGACCACGAGATCCTGCTGGTCGCCGGGCTGATCCACGACATCGGCCTCTACGACGGGGCGAGCGAGGGTGGCGTCTACGTGACCGACGGGCGCAACTTCGCCGAGCGGCTGCTCGCGGGCCGGCCGGGCTGGGATGAGCGACGGACGCTGCTCTGCCTGGAGGCCATCGAGCGCCATCACGAGGTGCGCGGCCAATGGCAGGCGGGTGCCGAGGTCGAGCTGATGCGGCGGGCCGACATGATCGAGCTGACCAGCGGGGTGGTCAACTTCGGGGTCAGCCGTGGTTGGATCCGCGGCCTCTGGAACGCCGTCTCGCGCGAGGGCCTCTACGGCGAGGTTTCGAAGATGGTCGTCAAGGCCGCCCGTGAGCGCCCGACGACGATCCCGCGGATCCTGATCAGAGGCCGCTGAGACCGCTGATCAGAGGCCGCTGAGAATTTCCTCGGCCTCGCTCCAGCGATCTGACGGGACCTGCAGGTAGATATCGCCGCGGCCGAAGCGATCGAGCTCGTGGTCGGCTGTGACCACCGCCTCGATTCCGTGGTCGTCGAGCTGCTGACGCCAGGCGCGAGCGGTCTGCAACTCCTCGAACTCGCGGACGACCTCCCATTCGTCGAAGCGCGGATCGCCGACGTGCAGCTCTCCGGCACCGTCGGCCTTCTGTGAGGTCAGCGCCCCGCGCCAGTTCGAGAGGAATCCCATGGCTCGACCCTAGTACCGGTACCGAGGCGGGGCCGGCGGGATCAGGCCCCCCGGGTGGCCGCCTCAGCCTGCAGCTCGGCGGCGTTGTTGTCCTCGACCCAGCTGTCGACGAAGTAGCCACCGAAGGGGACCACCGCTCCGAGCAGGATCAGCAGCGTCTGGTTCGTCGTCCACCCGGCGCGCTCCCGCACGCCCAGGGCGACGATCACGTAGGCGATGAACAGCAGGCCGTGGATCGGGCCGAGGATCTCGACGCCGACGGGCTGGTCGTTCGCCCGCTTGATGTAGCTGGCGATCAGCAGGAGCAGGAAGGTCGTCGCCTCGATCAGGGCGATGTACCTGAAGTTTCGTAGGTTCATTGCGCGGGAACGGTACCGGGCGTCCACCTTGGTCTGAGTGTCCCCCGCGCCCGCCGTATCACTGGACCGCGGCTAAGATGACCGATCCGCGGGCCAGCTCCCGCATCCATGCGCCCGTAGCTCAGCTGGATAGAGCGTCGGTCTACGAAACCGAAGGTCACTGGTTCGAATCCAGTCGGGCGCACTCTCAGGAGCCTCCTTCGTCGCGGTTTCTCCTTCGAAGGGTGGCTGGCCTCGGGAGGTACGGGGCCCATGACGGACGCCTCATCACCCGGTACGGACGTGTCCTGGATCGCCTGGGGGAAGTTGCTCGACGGGAGCATATTCCTCATGATCAGGAGACCGTCGTCTAGGTGTCCCGCCCCGTCGCCTTCCTTTGGCCACGTGACGTACCCGACCCCGCACTTGGCCTTGGCGTTGCTCGGGCCGTTCGCCGCTCGTGCTGGTGACTGCGCTATCACGGTCACTACGGCCTGATTTAGCTGCGGGAAGACCCCTGAGTCAGGGCGGCAGCGGCTTCTCAGGAGCTGGTGACCTGGCGGTAAAGCTGGGTCGGTGACGCATTACCCTGGTCCGCGTGACGGCGATCATCATCGTGCTCGGAGCCTTGCTGGTGCTCGTGGTGCTCCGCGACGTGTTCGACACCCTGTTTCATCCGCACGGGCAGGGAGTCGTGAGCGAGAGGCTGATGCGCGCGGTCTGGAGGGTGACCCGCAGGCTGGCGCACGGCAACCACAGAATGCTCTCGTTCGCGGGGCCGGTCGCGTTCATCACGGTGATTACGGCCTGGGGCACTTTGGTGGTGATGGGGTTCGCACTGATCATCTGGCCGCATCTGCCGGAGGCGTTCGCGCTCGGCGTGGGTCTGGACGCCGCCGAGCAGGGCAGCTTCGTCGACGCCATTTATCTCTCGATGGTCGACCTGACCAGCCTCGGATATGGGGACATCGTGCCGACGACCGACATCCTCCGATTGCTCGGGCCCCTCGAGACCCTGATCGGGCTGGGGCTGCTGACGGCGAGCATCTCGTGGATCCTGATGCTCTACAGGGTGCTTTCGGATTACCGTTCGCTATCGCACGAGATTGCGCTTTTAACGGCGGCGGAACGCGCGAGCCCGACGGGTCTCGCCGGGGTCGATCCCTCCGTCTCAGCGGGCGTCCTCGCCGAACTGACGTCGCGGGTCGTCGCGATGAGGGACGACTTCGTCCACTCTCCGATCGCCTACTATTTCCACCCGCGCGATCCGAGGCACGCGCTGCCGGTTCTGCTGCCCGGCCTGATCGAGATAGTTGAGAGCTGCTCTGCGCCGGACCGATCAGCCGCGCTCGTGTTCCAGGCGACGATGCTCAACGAGGCGATCACGGACCTGCTCGCGACCATCGCCGAGGAGTTCCTCGGGACCCCCGGCTCTGGCTCACACGAGGCGCTCGTCGGATACCGGCGTGATCACCTCTGGGCTTTGAGCTGAGGCGCGACCGCTCGGCGCTCCATACGGGCAGCGATCTCGAAACACGCGATTCAGGTCAGCGACCGCGGTGCCGGAACGCCGAGCTGGCGGCAGATCGCTCTGACCGTTCCCGGTCGGATCTCCTTGTGGCGGGGACGGTCGAGGGGTTGCCTTCGGGACCGCGCCACTTTGCATGCCGGCCACCTTCGCCGATGAAGCGGCAGTCGTGGTCTCGGAGGTGACGCTCGAGGTCGCGGCGCTTCACCGAGCGACGGTGAGTGTGAGGGACTCGCTGTCGTCTCCGGTCTGCTCGCCGGTCAACTCCTCATCCGGAGTGAGCAGGGTCTCGAGCGCGTCGAGAACGTTCGCGCGGGCTTCCTCTCGAGAGGGACCTTCGCTGATCGCACCGGGGATCTCCACCACCTGGGCGGTCAGCCAGCCCTCGCCGGCGTCCTCGTAGCGGATCGTCAGATGCAGCTCATCGCTCATGCGGACAAGTTAGTTGGTAATCGCGACCGCGTCCAGCGTTGCGAAAGAGCTCTCACGGCGACGGTTAGTTCAAGCCTGAGACCGAAATCCGCACCTCGTCGCCGGCGAGCTGAAGGGAAATCCCGAGGAGGTCTCCGACGCGGAGCTGGCCGCTGAGGCGAGGGCGGTCCTCGACGACCTGTACGAGACGGAGCTGGCGGAGCTGAGGTCCCGGTTCGAGGTCCTCAGCTCCGAGGGCAAGAGCGCCACCGACCTGACCGACGTGGCGCGGGCGGCGACCATGGGCGCCGTCGAGACGGCGCTGGTGGACATCGATGCGAACCTCTCCGGCGCAATCGACGAGGAGACCGGCGCGGTGGACCGCGACGCCGGCGAGGCGGAGCGGTACGGACTGATCGACGAGATCGCGCGTCGCGTGCTCCTCTCGCGCGGGCGCGTCCTCGCGGTTCGCAGCGACGAGATCCCGGGCGGAGGACCGGTGGCGGCGATTCTGCGCTACCCGGTCTGATTCGCGCTCGAGGCGATGGTTGGTCTCATCTGCGTCGTCCAGCCTTGCGAAAACCGCTGTCAGGATCGACGGGCAGACCAGGCCGGATAACGACGGTCAGACTGCGAAACCGAAGGTCACTGGTTCGAATCCAGTCGGGCGCACTCTCCTGATCGGCCGCAATCTCCGATGAACATTGGGATTGCTCAGGCTCCGCCGATCACTCACGCAAACCCGCCGAAACGTCCCAGATCCACAAACCGCATGGACATTGGGGGCGTGACCATCGCGCAACTATCGCGCGGAACCGAGATGGGCCGAGTGATTGCGGGGTCCTCGACGTACCAATCCCCCCCGAAGGAACCGAGATCTGGGCCCAGCGTCCTGGAGGTGATGCGACCCCGTCCAAAGCCGCCCCGGTTAGGCTTGAGGACGATGTTCGGGTGAAATTGGGAGCGCGTCGACGGGAAGGTCTTGGCCGAGGGACTTCACACTCGCCGGCCCTCCTCAGACGGCCAGTGGTACACGCGGATGAAGTACGTCGTCGAATACCAGCTGCCGGGCGCGGGTGTTGAGCGGGTCGAGCTGAAGGAGGCCGAGAGGTTTGGGGCCAATGTCATGAAGGGGCTGACAAAGGACGCCACCGCACCGCTGCTCGTCGACCAGAAATCAGGGAGGGTCCGCTTTGACACGGACGACCCACGGATCAACCTGAAGACGCAAGCTGCGCGGAGCAAGCGGCGTGAAGACGAAGAGTTCGATGAAGTGCTGAAGGGTTGAGCGGGATCGGGAGTGGCTCGACAACATCTGGCCACGCTCGATAAGTTCGGGCCATGAAGGGATTCGGAGAACGGCTTACCTACGCGAACGTTGCGTCTACCCTCGCGCTTTTCTTTGCGCTCGCCGGAGGCACGACGGCGGTTGCGTTGAGCGACAAAAACAAGGTCAAGCACGATGATCTCGCGGACGACGTCGTCCACTCGCCTGAGATCAAGAAGGGTGAGGTCAAGGCGACGGACATCGCGACGGCAGCCGTCCGCAGCGGCGAGATTCAGGACGGCAAGGTGAAGGCGGCCGACCTCGCCGATGGTGCCGTGGGTCCGGGCGCCCTTCAAGCGGTGCCGGCTGTCCGCATCGAAGGAGGCGGAGATGTTCTGGCTGACGACGCCTTCACCGTGGTCGAGGGCATGAGCGAAACCTACGACCCACTTGACATGTGGACAGCGTCGGATCCCGGCGCCGTGACCGTGCCGACCGACGGTATGTACGTGGCCACGGGAGAAGTCACGTTTTCCAACGACGACACGGCTAACCCGGGGTTACCCCAGGACAACGGTTACCGCCTCGTCCAGGTCTCGGCCAGCAGAGATGGTCAGAGCCAGCGCGTGACCCTGCCCCCGAACCGTTTCAACAATGAACTCACGGTCATCAGCGCGACTCTTGTCGCGCGACTCTCCGCCGGCGATCAGATCACGCTTGCCGCCGCCCAGTCGAACGAAGACAACACCTCGAACACGCTTGTGTCTGAAAAGCTGGCCGTCTCCTGGACCGGCCCCGCGCCCTGAGCGACACGACTGCGGTGCCCGGCTAGGCCGTCGCTCACACGGACGTTCAATCTACGAAACCGAAGGTCACTGGTTCGAATCCAGTCGGGCGCACTCTCCTGATCAGCCCCAATCCCCGATGGACATAGCGAATGCTCAGGCTTTGGCGATCGCTCTCGCGAACCCGCCGAAACGCTCCAGATCTACGAACCGCATGGACATTGGGGGTCCGACCATCGCGCAACTACCACGCGAAAGCCCGATGAGCGAAGGAATCGAGGCATCTGCCTTCTTGATCAGTGCTGGCACGGTTGCCGTCAAGGCTCGTGGCGGTAATGATCGTTCGATGTCAAGCCGCCGGCAGACGATTGCGTGGGTCCTCGCCGTCGCGGTGGGACTCACGCTGGTGGCAGACGGCGTCCTCGAGGCGCTCGCGGGCGACGAGCGCAGCAGCACACTGTCGTCGGTTCTGTGGATCGTCGCGACCCTTTCCTCGGCCGTGGTCGGCTTCGTCCTGGCGACCCGCCGGAGTGGGAACTCGATTGGCTGGATCCTGCTCGCGAATGCCGTCTTCCTCGCGCTCATGGGATTGGCGACCTCTTACGCCGAGTACGGGGTCCTCGCCGAGCCTGGTTCGCTCCCCGCCGCCGACTGGGCCGTGGCGTTCCAGGATCGGACGTGGCCCCTGCTCTTTGCCGGAGTCACCGCCGTGGCGTTCGTCTTCCCGGATGGGCAGGTACTCCCGGAGCGACGCCGGGCGGCACGTCTGACAATCGGCTCCTTCGTCGCCCTGCTCCTGGCGGCGATCTTCTCGATCGATCCGTTCGGTGCCCCCTTCGAAGGTGTCGAGAACCCGATTCCCTCGATTCCCGACACGGTCGTGCTGGCCCTGTTCGCGATCGGCATGCTGGGTTCGCTGGCCGGCATGGTCATGGCCGCGATCTCCCTCCGTACCCGCTACCGCTCGGCGGCCGGGATCGAGCGACTGCAGATGCGCTGGCTGACCTCCGCGGCGGCGTGCGTCCCACCCGTGATCGCCATCTGTTTCATCGAAGGCGCCGTGACCGGAACGGAGGGCGTCGCGACACTGCTTTCACTCTCCTTCGCGCTGACCGCGATACCGGTCGCGATCGGGATCGCGGTGATGCGCTACCGGCTTTACGAGATCGATCGGGTGATCAACCGGACCCTCGTTTACGCGGCGCTGACGGCACTCCTGATCGCGACGTTCGCGATCATCTCGATCGCGGTCGGAGTGATCGTCGGGGGTGGCTCCACCATCCCGACGGCGGCCGCGACCCTGGTCGTCGTCCTGGCCTTCAACCCCCTGCGGAGGAGGCTCCAGGTCGCCGTCGACCGCCGCTTCAACCGCGCCCGCTATGACGGGCTCCGGCGGGTCGAGAGCTTCCTCGACGATCTCCGTTCGGGGCGGGCAGCTCCTGAGAGCGCCGAGGGTACCCTCGCGGAGGCGCTCGACGATCCGACGCTGGAGCTCTTCTACTGGATCTCGCCCGAGGCGCCCTACGTGGACTCCAACGGGCAACAGCGAACTCTCGACGATCGCCGGGGACGGGTGGCGACGCCGGTCACACGCGGATCACTGCGGCTCGGAACCGTCGTCCACGACGAGCGGATCGGCGAGCATCCTGACCTGCTCGACAGCGTGATCGAGGCGGCCGGCCTGGCGATCGAGATCGGGCGGCTCAGGGTCGAGGTCCGTCAGCGCCTCGCCGAGGTCGAGGAGTCACGGGCGCGGATCGTCACGGCGAGCATCGAGGAGCGGCGGCGGCTGGAGCGTGACCTGCACGACGGCGCGCAGCAGCGGCTCGTCTCGATCGGCCTCGACCTCCGTCACGTCCAGAACGAGCTGGGAGAGGACCAGCGGCACGCACGCGATTCGCTCGACGACGTCGTCGCCGAGCTGGCGACGGCGATCCGGGAGTTGCGCGAGTTGGCTCGTGGCGTGCGCCCCCCGGCTCTCGACGACGGCCTCGCCGCGGCGCTCGAGCAGCTCAGCGCCCGCTCGCCGCTGCCGACGTCGGTGGATGCGACCTCCGACCGCCTGGGTGAGGATGTCGAAGCCGCCGCTTACTTCGTCGCCAGCGAGGCGTTGACCAACACGGTCAAGCACTCGGGCGCCACGCAGGCTTCGGTCAGCGCATCGCGCCGGAGGGGGAGTCTGATCGTCTCGGTCAGCGACGACGGCGTCGGCGGAGCTTCGCCCGAGGACGGATCGGGATTGGAGGGCATCGCCGACCGGCTTGCCGCACTCGGCGGCAGGCTGACCGTGACCAGCCCTCCCGGGCGGGGGACGATCGTCCTCGCCGAGTTGCCGTGCGAGTAGTCATAGCCGAGGATCAGGCGCTGCTGCGCGAGGGACTGGCTCGTCTCTTCGGTGGTGCAGGGCATGAGGTCGTGGCCACGGCCGAAGATGCCGATGCCCTGAGGCTGCGCATCGCCGAATGCATCCCAGACCTTGCCGTCGTCGACGTGCGCATGCCCCCGACACACACCG
Source organism: uncultured Solirubrobacterales bacterium (assembly GCA_963823275.1). Lineage (GTDB taxonomy): Bacteria > Actinomycetota > Thermoleophilia > Solirubrobacterales > 70-9 > RHKX01. Next base: position 385,114 of record CAWGKW010000001.1, read on the forward strand.
ACGAGGGACTGCGGGCCGCGTCGTGGATCCATGAGGCTCACCCCGGCGTCGGAGTCCTCGTCCTCTCCCAGCACGTCGAGACTGCCGGCGCGATCGAGCTCGTGTCAAGGGGCGGTTTCGGCTACCTGCTCAAGGATCGGGTTCTCGACGTGGACGACTTCCTTGCCGCCGCCGAGCGCGTAGCCGGCGGCGGATCGGCGCTCGACCCACAGGTGGTCAGCTCGCTCGTGGGCGGCTCCGACGACGGTCTTGACGAGCTCAGCGAGCGAGAACGTGAGGTCCTCTCACTGATGGCCGAGGGCCTGACGAACCGTGCGATCGCCGAGCGCCTCGTCCTGACCGAGCGGACGGTCGAGAGTCATGTCCGCAGCGTGCTTGGCAAGCTCGATCTGCCCGAGCGTGAAGGTGAGCATCGCCGGGTCCTCGCCGTGCTCACCTACCTCAGGGCTCAGCGCCAGCACTGAGTGGAAGTCCCGCGTCCGCCCCGATGACGCGGGGCGGGGCCGCTCCTAGGTTGGAGGAAGTTCATCCCCCGACCAAGGAGAAGCATGGAAAGCACCGCACAACGACCGGCCGTCGACGTCGGACCGACCGAGAGCAGGCCCGGCCTCGCCCTCCTATTGGCGATCCTCTCGGTCCCAGGATCGACGCTGGCCTGGGATCTCCCCGCCGGCGGCCTTTGGATCGGCCTGCCGTTGGCGATCGCCGCGATCGTGATCGGGATAAAGGCCCGGCAGGCTCGAGGCGGCTCAACGATGGCGACCGTCGCGATCGTGATCGCCGGCCTGATGATCGCCCAGATGGCCGTCTGGTCGATCGCGTCGCTGTTGTCCTGAGCAACGGCAATCAGGACGTTCGAACCATCCACCATCGAGAGAAAGATGATTGAAATGTTGAAGGCGATGAGAGTTGTTCTGATCGCGGCCGTGGCGGCGCTGATTCTGCCCGCCGTGGCCTCGGCGGCGACGAAGGTCTACGGCGGTTCGTCCGACATCGGCGGCACGGTCGCTATGGACGTCAAGCTGAACCAGAACGGCGTCGCAAAGCGGGTCACAGAGGTCAGGGCCGTTGACCTGGGTGGATTCTGCGAGATCACCGCGGCCTACCCGGACTTCAGCATCCTCGCCGATGTGGACACAAAGGTGTCCAAGAAAGGCAAGTTCGAGTTCAAGTTCAAGGATGACTACGGAAACAAGAGCACCGTTTCGGGCAAGTTCTCGGGCAAGGGTGACAATCGGATGAAGGGCACGTTCTTCTTCGCTATTCACCTCCCCGCGGAGGGCCCCTACCCGGAGGAGAATTGCACCGCCGGATCGGCCGGATTCAAGCTCAAGAAGAACGGCCCAGATGCGGTCGTGCCGCTTGCGGCCGCGAGGACGGCCCGGTAATGAGTCAACCCGCGCCCACCAAGAGTCGACTAGGGAGCTGCATAGCCAGCCTGGTGGTGTTGGCCTTCGCCGGATCATTCGCTGCCGCGCCGGCCCTCGCAAGTTCGGAGGGAGCTATCGAGATTTCGCTTCCGTCTCCGACCGGCGTCACCCCAGTAGGCACACGGCCGGTTGAACTCGTCGACCGATCCCGCCACATGGGTTTTGGTATCTCAGGGCCGCGGCGGCTGATGGTTCAGCTCACTTATCCGACCAGAGCCGACTCACATTGCGCAGCGGCACCGTACGCACCCGTAGGCATTCTCAAACGCCTCGGCAGCGAGCTCGATCTCGACCGACATCTGGACATCGACACCGGCCTTTGTGCGGGTGGGGAGATCAAAGGCGGCAAGCACCCGTTGTTGCTTCTTTCTCACGCCTACATGGCCGACCGCCACCTGTACACATCGCTCGCCGGCGATCTGGCGTCGCGAGGCTTCGTTGTTGCGTCGATCGATCACACCGGCGAAGCCTTCGCGGTCCGTTTCCCCGGTCGGGGATACGTCGATGGCGTCTACGGCGGCGTCTTCACCGGCCACGACACCTCGGGCCTTGAGGAGACGCAACGTTTGGTTGATGTCCGTGCGGACGACACCAGCTTTGTTCTGTCGAAGCTCCGCAAGCTCTCAACGCATCGGCGGGGCCCGCTCGCTGGCCATATCGGCCCCGAGGCCGGAGTTCTTGGACACTCGCTCGGTGGAGCGACCGCGACGCAGGAATCAGTGTCTGATGATCGCTTCGATGCCGCCGCAAACCTTGACGGGGAGATCTGGGCGGTCCGGCCAAAGCGGAGAGCGCTGTGATTCCGTACCTGATGGCGATGGCCGGCGATGCACCGGTCTGGAATACCTTCCGGTTTCTAAACGTCTGCGATTTCTACTCGGGACTGCAAGAACCCAGATACGCGTGGCTTCTGCCGGGCGCGCTTCATTTCAGCTTCAGCGACTTTCAGGTGCTGGCCCCCGAGATCGCCCACCAGGACCCCGACTGGTCCTTCGCCGGCAGTTATCAATCAGTGATCGGGACCGTTGATCCAGTCACATCGGTTGCTTCTCAACGCCGCGCGCTCGGTCGCTTCTTCTTGAGTGCTCTCAAGCCGGGAAGCGTAAACACGGTGAATCCCCCGGGCAATTTCACGGAGGCGCCGTCTGAGGGCCTCGGCTGCTTCTAGAGCCCCGATTCGCTCAAATCATCCGCTGCTGACGGTCACAAGACCGACCGCAAATCTACGAAACCGAAGGTCACTGGTTCGAATCCAGTCGGGCGCACTCTCACGATTGGCCGTAATGCCGCATGGACATTGAAGTCGCCGCGCGTCCCCGGCGACTCTTCGAAGACCCGGCGAAACGGCCCAAAATGGCAAACCGCACGGATATGCGGAAAGAAACCGTCGCGCAACCAACACGCAGTTGGCGCGTGGATCAAGGGATTCCGCGGCATCTCGGTGCGGACTGCCCCACAGGGCTGCAGAGCGGGGATCACGGTCCGTACGGGGGGCGCGGGCAAACCGGCTCTAACTTCGGTTGGCAGGGCAGCAACGGGGCTGCCCCGATTCAATGAAAAGGAGTTGACATGGCTACAGCCGTGACCATCACAGATCGACGGCGATCCCGGCGTGCCGGAGATAACCGAGGCCAAGCAGGAGCCGCAGGCGCCGGAAGCGGGCGGGAGCATGCAGCGCAAGCTCATCGACCGGGGACCGCAGGTCGAGATCTCCCACTCGAGCGCGCGGGAGGCAATCCAGGAGATCATCCATTGGTCGGGCGGAGGGTTTGGATCTCCTCCTTCCCCGCCGCGAGGATCAGTCGCGCTCGGCTTCCTCGACGGCGTTCTCAATCCAGTCGGCTTCGGAGACGGGCGAACCAGCCTCACCCTCGAAGGCCAGGCGGGGGAGGTCTATCCACCGACCGAGACCGCCATTGATCGTCACGTCGAGAGGCGGCTGGTCGTGCTGCGGACCGCTGGCGGCTACGAGATGGAGCTCCAGGTGATCGGCGAGTAGGCCACCCCTCGAGCCTCGAGCCTCGAGCCCCGTCTACCCGGCTGGATGCCGCTAACCCTCGCCCGCCACCCGGGCGGTCAGCAGCTCCTCGCGCATCCCAGGCTAGGCTGCTCTGGGCATGGCATCCGACCTCAGTCAACTCAGGCCCGCCTCTGGGACGCAGCCGACGAGCAGCGCGCTAACTCCGGCCTTAAGGCCACCGAGTACAGCTCGCCCGTCCTTGGCTTGATCTTTCTCCGCTTCGCCGACGCGCGCTTTGCCGATGCGACTAAGGAGGTCGACGCGAAGGCCTCGACGCGGCGCAGATCGACCCTCCGATTACCAGGCGGCCGGCGTCATCTACCTCACCCCGGCCGCACGCTTCAGCTCGCTGCTGGGAACGCTGATCTCAAGTACGCGCAGCGGATCGCGATCGCAAACACGCCGTCGCTGAACGCCTCGGCCGGCCCGTGTTCCAGCGACTGGACATGCGAGGTGGTTCGGCCTGCCGAACGAACATCCTGCTGAGCCCGGGGCGTCGAGAGGCTGCGCGGGGGGAGACTTGAGTCAGGTGGAGCAGATGAGCCCGATCTTGCCCCGATCCTGCTGCTCGCATGCACCGCAGCGCTCGTCGCGGAGGCCGAGGACATCGTCGTCGTGCCCTCCTCTTGACAAGGCCGGCGCGAGCGGGTGCTTAGGGCCCTTGCTCTCAATGCACCGCGGACGACGCGAAGACGGCGCCGGCCCGACGCCTCCATCGACGAGAATGAGCGCGGAGCCGCCCGGCGCCCGCGTGTTTGCGGACTATCCCAACCTTTTCGCGAAGACCGAGTCGATGCCTGAGGTCGCTCGCCGCGACGGCGAGCTCGTGCCCGGGACCCAACGAACGCGAGGGATGGTGCCCGCGGCGCTCGCATCGGAAGTCATCGCCGGTTCCGCTCTCTGACAGCCGAGCGCACCGCTGCGTAGGCGGGCTTTGGGCGCAGCGCCGAGTCGAACAGCAGGGGGAGGTTCGGAGCCGCGAGCGAGAACGGCGGGAACGTGTCGAGCCAGCTCTGATCGTCGGCGATTCCCCAGACGGTCACCCCGCGGCAGCGCCTGACGTCCATGCATGCCGAGACGATGCGATGGTAGTAGTCGGCCTGGGCGGCTAACGGGTCCTGCTCGCCGAGGAAGTGCCAGATCGAGACGTCGAGCTCGGTGAGCTCGACCTTCAGACCCGGCCGCGCGAGCCGGCGCAGGTAGCGCTCGAGCTCCTTCGCGGACGGCAACGGCATGAACGGGAAGAAGTGGGCCTGGATCCCGACTCCGTCGATGGGAACCCCCTCGTCGAGCAGATCCGAGACGAGGGACGGCAGTGCATCGGCCTTGGCGCCGTCGTAGGAGAAGAGGAACTCGTTCAGGAACAGGTCGGCGTCGGGGTCGTAGCGATTCGCCATCCGGAACGCATCGCCGACGTAGCCCGGCCCGATCGTCCTGAGGAAGAGGTTCGGGTCGAGCTCGCCCCCGTTGGGCTCGAGCGGCTCGTTGACGACGTCCCAGGCCGCCACCCGGCCTCGGTATCGCTTGACCAGAGTGCGGATGTTGCGCCCCATCAGCTCCTGCATCCGAGCCGCCGGGTCTGCCGCGCCCGTGACATCCTCCTCGAGGTCGGAGGGCAGCTGGTAACGCCCCCAGACGAGGGCGTGACCGCGAAGGCGCAGCCCGGTGCGATGGGCGAAGCGGGCGACCGCGTCGGCTCGCGAGTAGTCGCGTTCGCCAAGTTTCGGCTCGATCGTTCCCCACTTCATCGCGTTCTCGGCGGTGACCGAGTTGAAGTGGTGGGCGAGCGTCGGTCGCTCGCCGGCGGCGAGGTCGTAGGTTCCGCCGATCCAGACCCGGTGCCTGTCCGCCGCGTCGGCGAGCGTGCACTCATCGGGGGCCGATGTGCAGCGGGCAGCCGCGGCGGCGGACGAGGCGCCGAAAGATGCTCCGAGGAGCAGGCTGGCGAGCACCGCCAGCGTGGTGCAGACGGCGGTGTGTCCGTTTGCCCACGCCAAGTCCATCGATGGATCCTAGTCTCGAAAGCCGCTTCCGGAGCCGGCGGTCCTCAGGCCACCAACGCGACCGCCGACCCCTTCAACTCCAGAATTCGCTTCGGCGGCCGCCGCCTGGCTGCCGCAGCCTTTGAAGGTGAGTGGCGTTAGGCTCGGGAGGCGAAATGGCAAGTGCACGGGAAGGGCGGTTCATGGGCAAGCGACCAACACGCGTTCTGATCGCCGCCGCAACCGCGATCTGCCTGTTGATCGGAGCCGACGCGTCCAGGGCGGCCAAGAACGTGTGCATCGCCAAGCACGGAGTGGTGCAGGTCCAGAAGGGAACTGCCACTTGCGAGGCCAAGGGTAAGGGCTCGTTCGCCAAGGCGAAGGGGGCCGGCAGCGAGGCGGTCGCGACCGGAGGCTCCCGCAATCGGGCCGTTGCACGCGGCCACGACAGCTTCGCCAATGTGATCAGCGGCAGGCGGAACACCGCGATCGCAAAGAGCAACGGCACCATCGCCCAAGCGTTCGCGGGTAACGACAACGCCGCGATCGCCAGGCGCCAAAACAGCATCGCACAGGCGACCTACGGCGACGGCAACACCGCCCTCGCGAGCGGCAATCAGAGCTACGCGGATGCGGCCAACGGAGACAACATCACCGCCATCGCGAGTGGTTACCTCGCCACCGCCGAAGCGTGGTACGGCGACAACAACACCGCGATCGCGAGTGGCGACCACAGCTCGGCCCGGGCGCTTTTCGGCGACGACAACACCGCCCTCGCGCGCACTGATGGGTGCGATGCATTGGCGACCAGCGGCAGCGGCCTGACCGACTCCTGCTGACGGCACCTCGCGGAGCGACATCGGCGCCAACGGCGGACTTGCTGCTGCTTCGGGCGGTTGACGCGAACCGATGACCCGCCAGGCCCGTTAGGCTCGTTTTCGAGCCACGCTAAGGAGATGGGGATCCATGCTGAAGCTGCGCCGCCTGAAGCCCGCCTTGGGGATCGCACTGGCCGTACCGGCGATCTGGCTAGTGAGCCTGACAATTGCCCCGCTGGCCGACGCCTACGTCTACTGGACGAACAGCAGCGGGGCCTCGATCGGCCGGGCCGAGCTCGACGGCTCCGGGGAGAATCCGAGCTTCATCACGACGCTCGGGTTCCCCGAGGCCATTGCGGTCGACGAGGGCCACATCTACTGGACGAACGCGACGAATGCGATCGGCCGCGCCGCCATCGACGGCACCGGGATCGAGCACGCCTTCATCACTGGGGATGAAGTTGACGGCGTCGCGGTCGACGCCGCCCACATCTATTGGTCGAACGCGGGCGACGGGACGATCGGCCGTGCCAGCCTCGACGGCACCGGAGTGGAGCAGGCCTTCATCAGCGGCCTGGACACGCCCGCCCACCTCGCGGTCGACTCCAAGTTCGTCTACTGGGCGAATGGCGGTGAGACGATCGGCCGCGCAAAGCTCGACGGTACGGGCGCCGACCAGAGCTTCATCGAGGCCGATGGCTTCCCGGCCGGTGTTGCGGTCGACGCCGACCACATCTACTGGGTTAATGCCGCGGTCCAGGGCGAATTGGGCGCGATCGGCCGTGCCGACATCGATGGCAGCGACGTTAGGCAGATCTTCACGGGTAGCGCCAACCCTCCGAGCTTCGGCTTCCCATCCGGTGTCGCGGTCGATACCGGCCACCTGTACTGGGCGGATTTTTCGTATCCATCGATCGTCCGCTCCAAGATTGACGGTACTGCGGTGAATCCCCAGTTCATCGGCACGGGGCTGTTCACCTTCCCCCGCGACGTCGCGGTCGATGCCGCAAAGACCGACGTCACGGCGCCGCAGACCAGGATCACCTTGCGACCCCCGAACAAGATCCCACGGCACAAAGTCATGTTCAAGTTCATATCCTCGGAGCCTGGCTCGAGCTTCGAATGCAAGCGCGACAAGCGTCCGTTCCGATCCTGCAAGTCCCCGAAGAAGCTCAGGCGCCTGGGCGCGGCTAAGCACAGATTCAAGGTGAGGGCGACGGACGCGGCCGGCAACACCGACCCGTCTCCGGCCAAGGACACGTTCGAGGTCAAGCGTTAGCCGGCGCAAGCCCGAGACTACGGCCAATCTACGAAACCGAAGGTCACTGGTTCGAATCCAGTCGGGCGCGCTTCAGGGGTAGGCCGCAATGCCGCATGAGCATTGCCGGGCTGAGTGCGCCACCGATTCCAGGGCCACGCCCCGTCGATCTCGACCTCGAGCGAGAAGCTGAGCACTCATCTTCTCCGGGTCGGAGATACCGGAGTATCGCCGGTCGTAGCGGATGACCCGCGCGAACCGTCCGAGTCGTTCCAACAGGCGTGCGGCCTCGGGCAATTCCCAGACCGTCTCGATGTTGGATGCGGTGGACCCCGGGAGCAGAAGATCGTGCTCGCCGTCGCCGTGGACCTGGCAGGCGATGGCAATCTCACCGCTGCGCGCGTACCGCGTCCTAGGAACCTCCATGGTGTGAACCTACAGCGGTTAGCGGAGAGCGAAGAGACCTAGAAAGCAGATAGCCGCTCCCAGGGATGTTCCCGGTCGAAGAGGAGCCCGCCGCGACGAGTCCGACTAGGATCTCGCATGCTGATGTTCAGGAGTCTCTCCATCCTTGTCTTGGCCCTTGCACTGTTCATCGCCACCGGCTGCGGCGGCAGCGACTCGAGCGGGTCCACCACCGAGACGAGCGGCGGCGACCCGGCCGATGCTGTCGAGGCCGACTTCATTTCGCGCACCGGCTACTCCGCCGAAAACACCGTTAGCGCCAGCGCCGCGGTCACCTCAGCTCCCGATAAGGTCAGCGCCGAGTGCGGCGAGATCGAGTGCCGTGCCGAGATCATCAACGGCAACGACGGCACGACGAAGGTCGTCGCCCGTTACTCGCTTGCCGATGACGGGACACCCACGCTCGCCGATTACGAGTGCCTCACCGAGGGCCCTTATTGCGACGCGATCGAAGCATCGGGAGCCGACAGCGGGTGAACGCCGTCTAAGACCCCTGCCTCGTCGACTGGGGGTCGAAGGTCACTGGTTCGAATCCAGTTGCCCCGATCAGTCACGAGCCCATAGGAAGCGGATCGTCATCTCCCGAATCACGCGTAGCCGACGATCACTCAGCATTGACAACCTGCCGGCGCTGCCGAGCCGTTACCGCTTCGTGGCGCTCCAGCCGACGACGCCCGTATCGAGGTCCGAGCAACCTGCGGCTACGCCCTGCATGCGGAGGGTTCCAACCGCCTTCTTGCCGTGATGCTTGAACCTGCCGGTGATCTTCACCGTGGCGCCGGAATTGTTAACGGCCTGCCCCTTGCCCCGGAACTTCCCACGCTTGTCCACCTTCATCGCCGACTTGAATTCGTCGCTGATCTGAAAGGGGCCCGGACAGGTGGCCGGGACATTCGACCACTCGAAGCGGTTCACAGTCTTCGGCTTGCCCGCAGCGTTGAAGGAAGCTCCAATCTGGAGATGCCCGACGCCGATCGAACCTTGAAAGCCCTGGTGGACCAATGCGACTGCGGTGCTTGCCAGTGACAACGTGACAACCGCGGTGATCGTCAGCACCTTTGCGTTACGCATCAAGGGGGATCCCTTTCGGTTTGTGCGATGGGTGGGCCGGTCCCCCGACCCTAGACCGCAAAGTCGTGATGTCAAGGGCGGCCGCCGCTGGGAGTCGCGGCACGTCGGCTGGTGGGCCAAACCGGCGGCCACGGTACCGCTTTCTTACCGCCGTTACGTCCGATGTACCCAGGGCGTCCTCATTTGGGGACGCATGGGACGGCGGGGGGCATCTACACCCCCGCCGCGTCGACTGGATGTCGGGCGTCATTTCAACGATGCTCGATCGGCGATCCGCTAGTCGCAGCGAGAGACGAATCGGGGTTTGCAGTTGACCACAACGGGTTTGCAGACTAGGGTCGGATAGGAGTGCTGCCGTCACCCAAGGTGGCGCTCTTCCTTTAGGAGGCAGCATGGGAATTCTGTCGGGACTCTTCAAGCAGGACCAGAAGGCTGCTGCTGGGCTCCCCGTCGCCGCGATCGCGCTCGTCGCCTCGCTGCTCGTCTTGGCTCTGGCCTTCGCTGCGCGCGCTGAAGCGTTCATCTATTGGACAGTCAACGGCAACAGCGTCGGGGCGACGGGGACGATTGGGAGGGCGACGCTGAATGGGACCGGCATCAATCCGGTGTTTGTCGCACCGAAGCCCGGAAAGGCCGTGTTCGACGTAGCTGTAAACGACACGCACGTGTACTGGACTGGCCAAACCGTGGACGTGGGCAAAACAATCGCCCGTGCGAAGCTCAACGGGACCGGCATCGAAAACAATCTGTTCGGTGCCTTCACGTTCGACCCCCAACCGAACGACATCGCCGTCGACGACTCGCACGTCTACTGGACTTACGACTTCGCCCCTGGCAACCAGGGGGGCATCGGCCGCGCCAACCTCGACGGCACAGGCGTCGACCCGGGCTTCATTACAACCGCCGGAGAGGTCGACCACGTCGCGATCTCCAACAGCCAGGTCTACTGGTCGAGCACCTTTCGGGGCGGGATCGGCCCGAACTTCCGGGCCATCGGTCGCGCCAACCTCGACGGCACCGGCGTCAACCCGACTTGGATCTCCCCTATGTATCTGCCCTATCCCCCGGAGCTCGTAGTCGACGACAGCCACCTCTACTGGTTGAACGGCGTCGACGGCATGGTCGGGCGCGCCAACCTCGCTGGCACCGGTGTCAATCAGAGCTTCATCGCCGGTGTGAGCGCGGCTGGCCAGGCCCAAGGCCTCGCGGCTGACGCTGGTCATCTCTACTGGCTGAGCCCGGACCCAGGCATGGTCGGTCGCGCCAACCTGGACGGCACGGGCGTCAACCAGAGCTTCAGCAAGATAGCGGGTGCGGGACAGACCTCCCGAGACGTCGCCGTCGACGGCCTCTCGCCTGTGGTTGCGGGCAAGGTCAAGGCCAATCCGAACCAGGTGGTCAAGGCGATCCTCGTCAAGTTCAAGGTGAGCGCCGAGGAGCAGCTGACAGTCAAGGCAGGAGGCGTGATCAAGGTCAACCCCAAGTACAAGCTAAAACCGAGGACCACTGAGGTCGCGGCGGGCCAGACGAAGACACTGAAGCTGAAGCCGAAGAAGAAGGTGCAGGCGAACAAGATCGCCAGTGCGCTCGATGCCGGCGACAAGGCGACCGCCAAGCTCACCGTCAAGCTCACCGGCCTGGCGGGGAACAGCACCACCGACAAGCTGCGCGTCAAGCTGAAGGGCTAACGCCACGATCTCAGCCTTGCCGCCGCCCGTTCAGTCACCCGGCGCTTGGGTTTGATGACGGGGGCCAAGCTCTTGTGGCGGCCGCCGAGCCCTGCGCCTCAGCTGCCCGGTGAGCGGGCGATCGAGTTCGTCACGGGTAACGGCGACCCTGCTGCCGTCTGCGGGCCCTGGCTGATCGCGGCCTGTTGCCTGAGGGAAGGAGACGGATTGGGCTCGTCTCCCACGCTGGCCGGCTTTGGGGGCGCGGGTACTCTGCCGAAGAGCTGCGATTGCTCGGTCCTCGATGGCCTAAGACCATCGCGCGGGCTGGCATCGACGGCGTCGTTTGACCTGGACCTCGACGCGATCCCAAACGATGGCTGGACAGGCAACGCCAACAAGCGCTCGAGGCGCTCAATGCAGAGCTACGCGACTGGTGGCGGACGCGGCAGATCTCAGGTTTCGCGACAGTGATGCTGGGCTGAATCCGCTCCGGTGGGCCCCGGCTTGTCTGCCGGCAGCAATGGTGGGAGACTCCGGTCGTGCCGTCCGGGAAGACGAGAACTGGAGTGACGTGCAGGTGGACGGTCTTTCCACTGGCGGTCGCAACGGTGCTGCTGGTCGTCGTGGCCACGGCGACCGGAGCCGCCAAGGCGATCCCGTCGCAGGCGGGCGTCGTCGGAGTGGCCCCGGTCAATCCCAAGGAGGCCGTCGTGGTCGGCGTGATCGCCTCGACGAATGAGAAGTGCCTCGCCGACCGGAGGGTCAAGGTGCTGTTTACGACACCGAGCGGGAAGGACCTGTTCGATCGTGCTCGCAGCTCCGACAACGGCGGCTGGCAGGCGCGCGGCCCGTCTCGCCGAGTACACCGGCGCAACCGCGCTCACCGCGAAGCTACTGCCCCGCAGGATCGGGCCGAAGAAGCACCGGCGGGTCTGCGGCGGAGACGTGCAGGTGCTCCCGTGAGCCCGCTTCGTCCCCGGCTTCGGCTCGCAGCTCCGATCGTGGCGCTCGCGCTCGCCTTCGGGCCCGGAATCGCGACGGCCGGCCCGAAGAAGATTCCGGTCAAGACCGAGGTCGGAGTCGACACGATCACCGGATCGACCGCGCTCCTGCTCGGGATCGGATGGGTCGATGCGGGCAAGCCCGCCTGCGTCGCGAACCGCACGCTCGTCGTCGAGCTCGAACGGCAGGCCGGTGGCCTCGTCCCTGTCGACATCGCCCGCAGTTCAGACAACGGCGGCTGGCTGGCGGCGGCCGACTCGGCCGTGATCACGCCTCAGGGGCCCTTCACCAATCTCAGGGTCAAAGCGCTCAAGCGGCGGGTCCGGGCCTCGGAGGGCAAGCTGCTGATCTGCCGCCCGAAGACGATCGAGTACCCGCTGACCGACTGACTGGCGGACGATGGCCACGGACATAGTGACTGGAAGCTCCCTTCGCAGATCCGCAGAATCATTCATCGTCTGAAGGTGAGCCCATCGATGATTCATCGTCTGAAGGTGAGCCCATCGATGCCGATGACGCACGTGCCCGCGCCCGAGCAGTAGGGCTTCACGCTGCCGTCTATCTTGATTGTCAGCGACGCCGGGCCCAATGGGGGATTGGCACTGTTCGCGCCTGGCATGAACATGTCCTGGGAAGGGCGGTAGTCAGGCGGCAGCGTGAAGGCGATGGTGCCGCTGCTAGCCGCGATCATGAGGGTTCCCTTGAGATGGACTACTCCCAGAGAGTCCTTGAAGAAGGCGGCGGTGGAGAATGTTCCACCTGCGTTGGCCCAGCCGTTCTGGAAATCTGGCTCGCCGGACGAGCCGATCTCTCGATAAAGCTCGCTGCTCGCGGCGGCAAAGGCGGCCGGCGGCTGCCCTTCGAGGGTCTCGGCGTCCACCGCACTCGCGACCGAGAGTCGTGGAGCTCTCTCGTTGATCCGCTTGTTCGCCTGCCTCTTGGCGATCCTCGTGACCTGGTGCTTTTCCTTGCTGCTCAACCTGTTGAGCGCAACTCCACCGACGGCGGTACCCGTGAGCGCCACCACCAGGGCTACCGCGGCGACGATCAGCGCAGGTGAGGGTTTCCGCCCCGCCGGCTTCTTCATTTCGCAACCTCCCGGTCCGTTGGTCCGCAGGTTACTCCGCCTTCTCGGCGAGAAACGAATCGGGTCGGGTACCGGTTCTCGCTACCGCCGCTTGTTAGGCTCCGAACGAGGAGGGCAGCCATGCCAGCACTGATGATCCACCACGTCGACCTCGCCGTCAGCGACGTCGATCGGGCGATCGACTTCTACAAGGCGGTGCTCGGACCGCTCGGGCTGGGGTCCCACGTCCGGCCGGTCACCGACGGGGAGGGAGACGAGAACGTCTACCCGACCTACCGGGGAACCGAGGACGTCACCTACCTGCGCTGGGGCGATCAGTTCATCGCGTTCCGGCAGGCTGACGGCGGTGAGCACCGCTACTACGAGGTGGGCATCGAGCACATCGCCTTCTACGTCGATCGAAGGGAGGACGTCGACGAGGCATATCAGCGTTGTCTGGACATCGGCGCGCGGATCCATTTCCCGCCCGAGGAGGACAGGGACATGCCCGGCTACTACGAGATGTTCGTCTTCGACCCCGACGGGATGCGGGTCGAGGTCGCCTACAGCCCGGACGTGACCATTCCCGGCGGGGCCTGAGCAACAAGTGCCGGGGCCGCACCTCAAACCGTTTCCGGTGGGCGAGGGATCGGGGTTGCCGCGTGTGGGTTCTCGCGGCGAGTCTCGCGCTGGCGATACAGGGTGGTGAGCTACTCCGGGTTGCTTCCGGGAGTCCTGGGAGGCCACACCGCCGCCTACGCATGCTAGCGGTGCACCCGCAGGTGCAGGCAGCGGGTTGCGATGGGCCAAGCTGACGGTCAAAGGAGACCGACGGCAATCTACGAAACCGAAGGTCACTGGTTCGAATCCAGTCGGGCGCGCTCTCTTTATCGGCCGCAATCCTCGATGGACATTGGGATTGCTTAGGCTTCGCCGAGTCAATCTCGCAAACCCTCCGAAACGCCCCAGATCCACAAACCGCATGGACATTGAGGGTCCGACCATCGCGCAACCAACACGCACGGCCAAGCGGGAGCCCAGGTCAGATCTGATCTATCGAAGTACTTGCCGGGCTCGTTGACCGGCATCGGGATCAGCGAATCGGCGCGATCGCGGTCGTCGTTCATCGATCCTCACGATACGAGGACGGTCGAGGCCCACGGCCCGACCCGGCCCTTTTTCCCAGACGAAGGCGGCGAGTTAACGTACGCCTGCTGACAGGGACGATGCGAGGTCGTAGGTGTTGGCTACTCCGCCTGTTGCGGTCAGGGAGCCCACACACCCCTCGCATCGAGTAGCTGACGGTTCGGGAAGCCGCGGCGCGCCCTCTCAGGGGACGCGGAAAGGGTCCTCTAGCCGCGCCCCGGCCTTGGCTTTTTCACCTTCGCGCAGACCGCGGTCACGGTCACCGAGCCACCGGGCCAGAGGGCGAGCGACGTCTTCCAGGCGTAGAGCCCGATCGGTCCGTCGAAAAACACCAAGACAGCTTGTCCGGTATGCGTGGAGCCACCGGACATCAGGAACGGATGTGATCCGGGGCACTTGGCCGTTGCATCCGATGCCTGGCCGAATTTCCCCTTCGCCTGCACGATCGTCGTGGCGCTGGGCTTGACGCCGAGCTTCTTGTAGACCTTCTTCACCACGGGACCCGTCGGCGGCGCATCCCTGAGATTCGATCCCGCATCAGTCGGCGGCGGATCACCGGGCGGGGTCAGCTGAGCGATCACGTCCGCTGCGCTTGCCGGCCATGACACCGAGCGGCTGAATGGGTCTTGGCAGGTTTCATTGGCTGCAGTGATAACCACGTTGGGTATGTCGAGAGGCATGCCATCTGCGACGCAGGCATGCACCAAGCCGTCGCCGTCGCCGTCTTGCGCGAAGACGGCGCCCACACCGATCGAGAGAAGCGCCCCGAGCAGCATCGCAATGACGAGCCTTCCCGAAAGTTCCAAACGCCGATGCCAGCCTTTTCGCTTTCTATGCACGTCGGGGTCCCTCCCCCTTGGTCGAGCGGCGACAGCAGTTCCTCTCACCAGTACCGACTCGTCTAGATCGTTACAAACATAACTTGACCTAGATGGACCGTCAAGTTTGGTTGAGGCCCCAATTCGGTTGAGAGGTCTCTGCGCGGCCGAACCTCGTTTTCTGGACTTCCTCCCGAAGCCGATCCATGGCGCGCCTCCTGTCCGCTCTTTCCTCGAGTATCACCCGGATCCAGCGGCGGCATCTTGCGTCTGCCGTAGCACGGCGCGATTTTCAAGGGACCCCGCGACCATCTACGAAGATGGCCAATCCGAACAGGACCGCCACTCGGTGTGGCTCATCGGTCGAGATCCGGAAAGCGGTTGGCCATGCTGCGAGCCCGCCCCGCGAGCGAAGCGGACCGGGGAACCCTTCGCCCCTGGATGCGAAACCACTTCCGCGGCTAGACTCGGCTCTCTTGTTTGAGCTGCTCCCTGATCTCCCCGACAACGTTGTCGGCATCGAGGGCGTCGGCGAGGTCAGTGCCCACGGCTGCGAGGACATTCAGCCTGATACGAGCGCTGCTCGATCGAGATCGGGTGGATCCACGCCGGGCGCCGACTCACAGGAGTGAACGCAGGCGTGCCTCGGATGATGCGCGCCGTCGTGCTCGATGGCCCGGGACCCCCGGAAGCGCTGAGCGTCCGCGAGATCCCGGTCCCGAAGCCCGAGCCCGGTTGGGTGCTGATCGAGGTCAAGGCCTTCGGGCTGAACCGCTCCGAGCTCCACACCCGGCTCGGCCTCGCCGAGGGCGTCAACTTCCCGCGCGTCCTCGGGATCGAGGCGACCGGCGTCGTCGCAGCCTGCCTCGGCGAGGAGTTCGAGGTCGGAGAGCAGGTCGCCGCGATGATGGGTGGCATGGGCCGGACCTTCGACGGCGGCTACGCTGAGTACACAGCGGTCCCCGCGAGCCAGGTGATCGCGTTCAGCAGCGATCTCGACTGGTCAACCCTCGGCGCCGTGCCGGAGATGCTGCAGACGGCGAACGGCTCGCTCACCGCCGGGCTCGATGCGCAGCCCGGCGAGTCGATCATGATTCGCGGTGGCACCTCGTCGATAGGGATGGCAACTGCGGTGCTCGCGAAGCAGCGGGAGATGACCGTGTTCTCGACCACCCGCAGTCCCGCCAAGGCCGAGGCCCTGACCGCGATCGGCGTCGATCACGTCATCGTCGACGACGGGAACGTCGCCGAGCAGGTGCGATCGCTGCTGCCGGACGGCGTCGATAAAGCGCTCGAGCTGATCGGCACGCCGGCCCTACCCGACACCCTGCTCGCCACCAGAGTCCACGGCGTCGTCTGCTTCACCGGGATGCTGTCGAACGAATGGACCGTCAAGGACTTCTACCCGATCGAGTACCTGCCGACGGGCGTTCGCCTCACGGCCTACGGGGGCGACGCCGCCGATCTGCCGGCCGCCGTGCTCCAGCAGTTCCTCGATGACGTCGCCGCGGGCCGGGCCGTCGTCCCCGTGCACCGTCGCTTCGACCTCGACCAGATCCAGGAGGCCCACGCCTACATGGAGGCCGGCAACGCCGCGGGCAAGCTCGTGGTCACGACCTAGATCAAGGTCAAGAGGTCGGTCGCCGTCGGCAGCGTCGCCTCGCCGCGGTCGGGTCCCTGAGGTATCCCCTGACCGAAATCTACGAAGCCAGAGGTCACTGGTTCGAATCCAGTCGGGCACACTCTCAAAGGGCTTGCTAAAGGTATTCTTCCAAGCCTTGCCCCGACCCACGGACCGAGTTGGTCTCGAACTGGTCTCATACTCGATCCGGAGCGCTCGGGAGGGTCTCTCACAGGCTATGCCGTTCCCACGGGGTCTCTCGCGGACCGACCTCCGCAGGCCGGCGTCACCTGGATCAACGACGCGATCATGAGCTACCTGGCGCAGGAGGCGCCGTTCGGCGGCGCCCGCGAGTCGGGTCTCGGGGCGCGCCATGGCGTTCACGGCATCCGCAAGTTCTGCCAGACCCAGACGATCCTGACGACAAGGTTCGCCCTCAAGCACGAGCCGACGATGTTTCCCAACGTGGCCCGTAGAAGCCGGATGTTCGAGTGGCTGTTGGTGTTCATGTGGGGGCGCAACCCGCGGTGACCTGAAAGCGGCCCCATACGCAGAACCCCGATCGGGACGTGTGGACCTGACCCTCCGGTGGGCAGTTTCGAGTGCAAGCTCGACTAAACCCGGGGCTGCTACTTGACGGTGAGCTTGCCGTACATGCCCTGGGCGTAGTGGCCGGGCACGTTGCAGAACATCACGTACTTGCCGGACTTGAGCCGAAGCTTGGTCTCCCCGGCTTCGCCCGGCGGCAGCTCGGAGATCTCGCCGATCACGTTGATCGCGCCCTCCTTGACGTCGCCGTTCTTGCTCGTGGGCAGCTTGCCGGGCTTGCGTTTTGTCCTCGCCACCACCAGCTCGTGCTCGCCGCTACCGGCGTTCTTGGCTTTGATCCGCACAGTGCCCGCCTTCGCCTCGGCGGCCTTGGGGCTGATCTTGAACTCGTCCAGCTTGAACTTGAGTGGGTCGGACGAGCCGGCGGCGGCAACCGGGGGGTCCGCGCCCTGGGCAACGGCGACGGTCGCCGCCAGCGTGGTAGCCGCACCGATCAGCGTCGTACGGACTTTCCAGTTCACGATCTCTCCTAGTCTTCGGGGGCGGTTGGCCTGATTCCGTGCGGAGTCTAGTAATGGGCGGGCTCGCGGAACTCCGTGATTTCTACCGGAGTAGATCGCCCCGATGAAGCGTCGCGTCCTGACAGCGGAGGTTGGGGGCTCGAAACTGACGGCCAAACTACGAAACCGAAGGTCACTGGTTCGAATCCAGTCGGGCGCGCTCTGCTGATCGGCCATTTATCCCATGTACATGCGGGGTGTGCGTCCTCCAGGCGATCTCTCCCATTGGTCTGCCAATCTCGCGGAAACGGCAAACGCATGGATATGCGGGGGTAGGACCATCGCAAGAACCATCACAAGGCAAGGCGAATCCGTTCCCCTAGCCATATGCCCAAACCACGGGCGTACCGAAGCTGAGTGGGAAGGAGCGCCGTCGATCCTCGAGCCGAGAGCCGGGAACGTGAGCGGCGCGCAGGAGCGCCCGCAGATCGAGAACGATGTCGAGCGCTGTCCTCGGCATCGCGATCGGGTCGCTGCGGCTGAACCCGGGAAGCAGGTAGGTGCCGGGGCGGTCGTAGACGCAGACTCGCGTGAACCGCGCGACCGCAGGCGACACGGCGCGGCCCGGTCCGTCGGGCGCACGGCTCCAGACCCGGCCGAGATCGCCGGTCCCCGTTTTGAGCACCACCGTCGGCGAGCCACTGCCGCGACAGGCGATGGAGAGCTCGAGTTCGTTGAGTTGCTCTTCCTTTTCGACTTGATCAAGTGAGAGGCCAGCCTGGTAGGCCATGATCGCAGCCTGAGTTCGATCTCTACCCCGAGCTTCCCGAGGATGTTCGAGACGTGAGACTTGACCGCTTCCTGACCTAGGTTCAAGCCGTCCGCTAGCTCGGCATCGCTCTTTCCTTCCACGATGAGGCGGAGGATCTCGATGGAAGCATTTCGATCATGAACTGCGGAACGATCCTCAGCAGCGCCGGACCTGACTGGGTCTGCGCTCGGGTTGTGGCTCGCGTCGACGGCGCAGGACCGTGAACGCTTGCGGGGCGGTGCGCCTCTCGCCGGAGAACTCGTTCTGTAAGCCGACTGCCGTTCAGCATATGCCACGCGGATGTGCGAGGCTGTTGGGAGGGGAGCGATTGAACTGAAGAACCTGACGCGAAGGCGAGAGATCGAGGGTTTTCCTGCCGCAGGTCCGACTGGGTTCCGTCGTCGATTGCATGCGTCCTGTGTGGTCCTGTTTGCTTCGTTCGCGATCGCGGGCTGCGCCGGAGGGTTCACCACACCGGCAACCCGAGTGACCGACACCACCGCAACGGTCACAGGCCTCGTTTTCGACCCCGAGGACGCCACTATTTCCTACTGGTTCGAATACGGGGCGACGAAGGCTTACGGCAGCCATACAATTCATCGGTCGCTCGCGATCAGTGACCGAGACAACCACTCAGTCTCCGAAGATCTTGAGGGGCTGACCGCGGGGACCACGTTCCACTACCGGGTCTGCGCCAATCACATCGTGCCCATCTGTGGCAACGACGAAAAATTCACCACTACCGGTGGCGCAACGCAACTCTCGATTTCGGCGTCACCCGCGTTGTCTCCGGACTTCGATCCGCAAGTGAGTGACTACGTTACGCGCTGTGACGCATCCCCGGTCACGATGTCCGTGTCGGCCCCACCGAGCATCAACGTCGCGATCGATAGCGAGGCGGGACGCAACGGTACGTTCACCGAGGCCGTTCCGCTCGACACCGGACGGAGTTTCACCCTTTCGACGACCAGCGGGGGACAGACGGCCAACTTTCATGTTCGGTGCCTGCCGAACGACTTCCCGGATTGGGCGTACAGCCGCCCTGGCAATCCCAGCGCGCACTTCTACATCACCACGCCTCAGAACGTGCTTGCGCCGGACGGCGGGCCGGCGGGACGCTATGTCTCGATCTTCGACGATCAGGGAGTGCCGATTTGGTGGAGGCAGGCTACGGGCGGGACCGACGCCAAGTTGCTCCCTGATGGCAAACTCGTCTGGGGCACCACCTCGTCCGGTGGGACGTCCACGCCTGGATATGAGACCCACACGCTGGACGGGAGTCTCGTCAAGACGTGGCGCACTGTCGGCTCGCCGACTGATTTGCACGACTACCAGTCCCTGCCGAATGGGAATGCGCTGATCGGCTCTTATCCGAACCGTCCCGGAACCACGGATCTGACGGCCTACGGCGGCCCGAACAGCAACGGGACGCCCATCGACGCCGAGATACAGGAAGTTCTGCCTGACGGAACGGAGGTCTGGTCCTGGAACGCCGAGGATCACATCGGTCTCGCCGAAACGCCCGCCCGTTGGTACCCCTACGTCTACGGGCTGCCGAAGTCATTGCCCGACGGGCGCAAGGGTTACGACTGGGCGCACATCAACTCGTTCCAGCAGGTCGATGACGACACGATCGTCGCATCGTTTAGACACCTCGATGCGGTCTATGGGATCGACAAGAGCGACGGCAGCATCATCTGGAAGCTTGGAGGCACGACGACGCCGGAATCATTGACGGTCCTCGGCGACACCGAAAACAACCCCCTCGGCGGGCAGCACTATGCCCGGATGCTTCCTGACGGCACGCTGACCATCTACGACAACAACACGAACGAGAGTGCTTCCCCGCGAGGTGTTCGTTATCGGATCGACCTGTCTGACGGTACAGCGACGATGCTCGAATCGATAAACGATCCCGACGCCGCCAGTTCTCCATGCTGTGGCTCGGCCGCCGAGCTCGGTGACAACTCCTGGCTTGTCAGCTGGGGTGGGACCCCGCTGATCAGCGAGTTCGGCCCCTCCGGTAATCGCCATTTCAAGCTCAGCTTCCAGCAGAAGGCTGGGAGCAACGGTTTCTCCTACAGGGTTGCCCCGATCGTCGGATCGAGCCCGACCATCGGTGACTTGCGAGCCGGGATGGACGCGATGCCGTAGCGGTCAGATGAGCTCGACCGGTAGCGTCTCCATCTGGTTGGGGAACTGCGTGACCGCCGGCTTGCTTCGCCGTCGCAGGTGTGGCGGAACCGGATCCCGCTCAGGGCACGCCTTCTGTCCGGCGTGCCTCGGGAACCTCGTTGGCGCGTATCGAGGATGGCATCGAAGAAGTTCGTTTCCATGATCTCAGGCGCGGCTATGCAGGCGACCTTGAGATCCGCACCGGCGAGTCGACCGGGCCCTAGGGAAGGTCATGGACGGCGCCAGTCGCTAACTCGCACGCCAACCGTCGAAGCTTCAGGTAGACGATCAAGGTAGTCGAGAGCGACCGTCGAGACTCAGGCACGGCATCAAGGTGCAAGGTCGATTGGTGATGACTCCCGGAGATGGATTGGCAGATCAGTCGAAGCGACCGGCGTATGGCGACAGGTGGCGGCGGCAATCCGCCAATTCCTCCCAGTCGGCTCCTGAAAGAGCGGCTGCGCGGCCAACGTGGGGCATCGCAGGTCCATCAGGGCCCGCTGAACCGTGCTCTGACCCTCGAGAGCAACGGCTGAAAAGCCCGCGTACGACTCTCGAAACTCCCAAAACCCACCATCACACTTGCCATCACTTGGGCACAGTTGCGACTTGAGAAGGCCTGCAAAGTGGCCAGGTTCCCCGTATCCACGGACGTTCTACGAAACCGAAGGTCACTGGTTCGAATCCAGTCGGGCGCGCTCTGCTGATCGGCCGCAAGGGAGCGGGCGTTTGACGGGGGACAGAGGCCTGACCGGCGCATGGCGCTGGACGGGCATCTAGCCTTTGCCCATACATCGGCTGCGGGCCCCGTCCCACCAGGGATCGCGAGGCAAGGCGACCCGGAAAGCAAACCCTGAGGAGACTGAATTGACCGCGTTTCGAAGCAAGGCATTTGGACTTGGGCTGGTCCTCGCGTTCGTGGGTGCACTTGCGCTCTCGGGCGCCACCGCCGCCAGTGCCGCGCCCAGGGTGACCACAATCGAGGGATTCAAGGCCCCCGGGACGCCCGAGCAGTACAACAAGGTGAGGGTCGTCAAGTACGGATCGCCGGATAGCAGGAAGGTCCTCGTACTGAACCCCGGTACCTCCGCCGGAGGCACCTTCTTTGGCCCCTTCGCGACGGCACTCACCAAGAAGCTCAAGGGCTGGCAGGTCTGGGCGATCGAGCGCCGCGAGAACCTGCTCGAAGACCACTCCTACCTCGAGAAATACGTGAATGGCGACATCTCCAACCAGGAAGTCTTCGACTACTACCTCCGCTGGATCTCGGATGGTTCGATAACGACCCACTTCACGCCCAAAACGACGGCAGAGACCGGGTTCGCCAAGAACTGGGGGATGAACGTCGCAGTCCACGACACGCGGAAGGTCGTCAAGGCCGCGAAGAAGGGCGGACGCACCGTAGTCATGGGAGGCCACTCCCTCGGGGGCTCGATCACGACCGCGTACGCGACGTGGGACTTCAACGGCAAGGCAGGGGCGAAGGGCCTCTCGGGACTCGTCTTCATCGACGGCGCGGGAGCCAACAGCCCGACCACCAGGCCACTTCCCACCGCTGAGGAGGCTCAGACGAACGTCGACAACCTGGACGATCCGTCGGCCTCGCCGTTCATCACGCTCGTTCAGCCGTTCCCGTGGATCGCGGGCGTCTTCAACGCAACGGGCTCGACGGCCGCCGTCGAAGAGCCGGACGAACCTTCGATCTTCTCCAGCTGGGTGCTGGCGCCGGCGGATCTGAAGCCGCCCGTTCCGGCCACCAATGCCGGTCAATACGGATACGCCGTGGACGAGACGACCAGCCCCGCCAACCTCGCATTGGTCCAGAGTCGAATCGGCCAGCTGGCGGCCTCGGGTGATCCCCGTGGCTGGCAGGACGGCGAGCTCGGGAGCGTTGCACGAGCGGCCTCGGTGTTCTCCGAGCACGTCGGCATGGAGAACCAGAAGGTTGGAGAGGACGGGACGTCCTGGTACCACCCGGCCAAGCTCTCGATCGATTCCGGCGCCATCAACAACGGTGTGGACAACCCCGCCCAGGCCATCTACGGCGACCACGCGACCATGGGTGATTCGGTGAAGCTGCCGATGTACTCGTTCGACACCTCGCTTGGCGGCGGACGTGTCGCGGATGCGACCCGCCAGCTTGCCGAGCAGTCCAAGGTGCCGAAGAGCTGGATCAAGACCGTCGAGCGGACCGAGACCTACTCGCACATCGATCCGATCAGCGCCGCGCGGTCGAAGAACGACTTCCTCAAGACGGTCGTTCCCTTCCTGAGGAACAAGATCAAGTAGAGGGCGCCTCAACGAACCCTGACCGCGCTCGGCGTCGGCAGATTCCGAGCGGGGCGACATTTGCTCAGTTCGACAGACAGCAGGGTGGTGGCCTCGGTGCCGAGACCGTTGGCGAGCCGATCGACCCGGAGCACCTCCGCCGTTGGTCGCAAGGCTGTGTTGACTGACTGCCGCAGCGGGCATAGGCTTGCCCAGAGCGCGGAGACGCGGGCCCGGTGGCCTACCCGTCGAGCCGCGGGCGGCGCAAGCGACGAGGAGATCAACCGATGGACACCCGGTATCGCGATGACCTGCCACCACTCGGGGAGGACCTGTTTCTGACCGACGGTGGCATCGAGACGTTTCTCGTTTTCCAACGTGGGATCGACCTGAACGAGTTCGCGGCGTTTCCGCTGCTGGAAGAGGAGTCGGGGCGGGAGGAGCTGCGGAACTACTACGAGCCTTTCTTGGAGTTGGCCGTTCGAAACGACGTCGGTTTCATCCTCGAGACCCCGACCTGGCGTGCCAATCCTCGCTGGGGACCGGAGGTGGGCTATGACGGGCCCGGCATCGACCGGGTCAACCGAGAGGCCGTTGGGTTCCTCGAGGGGCTTCGTGAGACGGCCGGCGGCGACCGCCCAGTCGTCATCAGTGGCTGCTTGGGCCCTCACGACGACGGCTACGCGCCCGGCGAGGTGCTCGGAGTCGACGAGGCGCAGGCCCACCACTCCGTGCAGATTGGGACGTTCTCGGACACCGCTGCCGACGTGGTCACGGCGATCACGATGACCTACGCCGAGGAAGCTGTCGGCTTGGCTCGGGCGGCGACCGCGGCCGGGATGCCCGCGGTCATCTCCTTCACCGTCGAAACCGACGGAAAGCTTCCGAGCGGCCAGGCGCTCGGCGAGGCGATCGAGCAGGTCGATTCGGACTCCGAATCGGAGGTCGCCTACTTCATGATCAACTGTGCCCACCCCACCCACTTCGAGTCGGTTTTGGACGAGGGTGGGGCCTGGTTGGCGCGCATCCAGGGGCTCCGCGCCAACGCCTCGCGGATGAGCCACGCCGAATTGGACGAGTCAACGGAGCTGGACGATGGCGATCCAGAGGATCTGGCGGCTCGCTACGCCGCGTTGCACGAGCAGCTCCCGCGGCTCAACGTTCTGGGCGGCTGCTGCGGCACTGATCACCGGCACGTGAGCCAGATCTGTTCGGCGGTTACCGGGGCGTCCGCCGGCTAAGTCCCGAGCGCTTTGGACCTGACCCGCTTTCGTGGATCACCGACCGAACCACTTGGCGGAGCCATCCGGCCTGTAATAGTCGGGAGCAATCTCAACCGGGAGCCCTCCATGTCCAAGCGCACAGCACGCCATCGCCGCTCCGGCACGGCTCAGATGTCTAACGGCCGCTGGCGACTCAATGTCGTCACCGAAGCCCTCACCCGCCGACTCTTCATCCGGTGTGCGAAACGCTCCCGGATCCACAGACCAGATGGGCATCGGCGGTCCGGGGGCAGTACGGATGCCAGCCTTGGCCGCGGAGGAGACAATCACCGTCGATCCGTGCCTCTCATTCAGCCGAAGGAGCGTCTTTCTTGTTCAGTTCAATAGCTGTTCTGTATGACGGCTCGGAGTGCTCGCGAGCCGGGTTCGGGTTCGCGGCGAAGCTGGCCGCGAGCGTGGCCGGCAGGGTCTCGCTCGTTCAGGCGATGGAGTCGCCATACGATGCGCTGGTGCGCTCGCCGGAGCCGATTCCGGGCCTGCAAGAGCTTCTCAAGAAGGACGAAGAGGCGCGAATCAAGGATCTCAGCGCAGTTGCGGCTGAGGCCCCGGATGAGGCTGCGGTCAAGATCGAGATGCTGCATGGATGGACGGGACCGGTGCTGCTGGAGTACCTCGAGCGAACGAAGCCGGATCTCGTCGTGGCCGGGACCCGGGGTATGGGCTTCACCCGGTTTCTGCTCGGTAGCGTGTCGCAACGGTTGCTTGAAGAGGCACCCTGCGATCTCCTTCTCTTCCGGGAGCCGGAGATCCCCGGCGACGATGCGCAGGTGATCGCGTGTCTCGATGATTCCGCCTTCGCGCGAAGGGCAGCGGCGGTGGCCGCCGGATTGGCGAGCGCACTTGGCGCCGATCTCGTTCTCACCCACGTAGCCGACATGCGCCTTCCGTTGGCCCAGGCGCCTTACGCGGCCGTTCGCAGCATGATTCGCCGCCACGGTGCCGAGGTCTTGGCCACGGCGAAGGCCGACCTGAATCTGCCTGCGGGTGTGGTCAGCGAGGACTTGCGCGAGGGCGATCCGCGCGAAGAGCTGCTCGAGGCTTGCTCGGAGCGGGCGCCCGCAATCGCCGTCGTGGGCCACCACGGCGCCGGCCGCCTGCGTAGCCTCATGCTGGGCAGCACGGCACGCGAGTTGGTGCAGGGCGCGAGATGCCCGGTTCTGATCGTCCGTGCCGAGGACGGCGAGCCGGCCGGCAAAGAGAGGTTCGAGCAATGACCGACTTCAAGACGATCGTCTGCGGTATCGACTCGTCCCCGCAGAGCGGCGAGGCGCCCCGTCAGGCGGAGGCCATCGGTGCGGATGACGCGACCATCTGGGGCGTCTCCGTCTGGGACCCGTCGCTTGCGGTCCACGCCGGCATTCACGCGGGAGACGTCGCCGCCGACCTCCGTGCGGAGGCCCACGCAAACGCGGCGAGAGCCGCCGAGGAGTTCCCCGGCTTGAAGCCGATGGTCGTACGGGGCGGGGAGGTTGCCGGCCTGATCTCCGCCATCTCGAATCTCGAGGCCGACCTGCTGGCCGTCGGATCGCATGGAAGCTCGCGACCCGCCGGGATCGTCTTCGGCAGCGTCGCAACGGGGGTCGTTCATCATGCGCCTTGCAGCGTTCTGGTAGCGCGTCGGCCCGAGTCGGAGCCTGTCCCGCGGATGATCCTCCATGCCGACGACGGCTCCGCCGATGCTCGTGATGCGGCATTGGCCGCCTCGTCGGTCGCCCTGCGCATGGGCGCGAGCGTGACCAGCCTGCACGTCGGCGCCGATTGGGAGGCCTCGGATCGTTTCGGCACCGGGTCGTCCGAGCTGATCGGCGAGTCGGGTGTCGAGACGGTCATCCGGCGAGAATCCGGTTCTGCGCACCGACAGATCATCGCGGTTGCGGCGGAGCTAGACGCATCACTGATCGTCATCGGCAGCAGGGGGTTGACCGGCGTCAGGGCGCTGGGGAGCGTCAGTGAGCGAGTCGCGCACCGTGCTTCGTGCTCGGTTCTGATCGTCAGGCAGGCTGTCCATCCTCAACAGGAAACGCTCTGAGGGCTCTGATCGGGGGTTGGGAGGTCTGGGATCGGGCGCAGGACCCGAGACCGCCGAGGTCACCCGCTCAGATGATCGCGACCCACCCCCAGAAGGTCAGGCAGGCGCCGGGCAGATCGCTCTTGAGGAGGCTGCCGCGGCACTCGGAGGACTACTGGGAGGACGCGGTGTTCGTTGGGGTGCTGTTGTCGCCTCCGGAACCCACAGGTGGCACATCGATGCCGTGTGGACTGCGCTCGTCAGCGTCCCGACCCCGGCAACACCGAGCGGTGCCGACGGGGATTCGGGCGTGCCATCGATCTCCGGCGACGGCGGCTTCGTCGCCTTCTCCTCCGAGGCCACCAACCTTGTTGCCGGCGACGGCAACGGCGCCTCGGACGTCTTTCGCAGCAGCGTCCCGGCTGCGACCACCGACCTCGTCAGCACCGCTTCCGGCGGCGGGCCTGGCAACGACGACTCGCTCGACCCGGCGATCTCCGACGACGGCCGCGTCGTCGCCTTCGCCTCCGACGCCGACGACCTCAGCGCCGACGACGGCAAGAAGACCGACGTCTTCGTTCACACCTTCACTCCATAGTCGGGGGACCGGATGAACGACCCCGGCTTGAGATCGACGAGGCCATCGAGGGCTCGGGCTTGAAGAACGGCTAACTGGTGCCAAGCACCAGACGCCAGCAGACGCTCTGCGAGACCGAAGGTCACTGGTTCGAATCCAGTCGAGCGCGCTCTCCTGATCGGCGGCAATCCCTCATGAACGCCTCGATTCAGGTTCGTATCAGCAGTCGCACGCGGCTTGCGACCTGCTCGAGCGTCCCAGGTCGGACCCTGCCCCAGCGTTCGACCAGCCGCGAGCGATCCACGGATCGGACCATGTCCGGTAGCGCCCAACTGCGCTTCTTGAGCCCGGCCTCGTCGGCAGGGATCTCGGGTCGGATCGGGTTCTGCTGCGGAGTTGTCGTGAGCGGGACGACGATCGCGAGCCCGCTCGGCCCGGTCCCAAGCTGATCGACGCTGACTACGAGCGCGGGCCGTCGGCCGGCCTGCTCCCTGCCGCGAGTCGGGTCGAACTCACAGAACCAGACCTCCCCCTGCGCCGCGGCGCTCATAGGTCCGTGAGCCCGTCGAGAAGGGTCCTTTCCCAGGCGCCACGTTCGCTGCGCTCGGCCGCCCAGGCGGAGGGGTCCTGGCGTTGGCGAGCGTAAGCGTCATTCATCTGCTCGAGCAGCTGGTCCTGCTCTCGGCGGCTGACGAGCTCATCGAGGAGCTCGGCAGTGCTGACCCCGCGTTCGCGGGAGAGACGAGTGAGGGCATCCCGCGTGCTCTCGTTCACCCTTACCGTAGTCGTCGCCATAGACAGTAGTGTAGACCGGAGCGTCTACGTTGGCAAGGCCGTCGGTCCAGCCGGTCGGTCAGTTCGCGACGCCACTCTGGAGTCGCGACCGGTTCACCCCAGTAGTCGGTGACGCGAACCGCTTCCCCGTCCTCCATCTAACGGATGGTGACGTTCCGGTAGAGCCGCCCGTCGCCGTAGTTGCAGGTCCACTCGACGACAACGACATCATCGAGCTTCAGACGTCGGCCCAGCTCGGGGAAGTTGCCCTCCTGGATCGAGTATGACGGTGGCCTAAATGTAAGCGGGGCGCGTCAAATCGGACGCGCCCCACTCTCCACTCGCGCGCCCAGGATCAAAGGCACCTGATCCTCTCAGGACGGGGGCTAGCTGGGCCTCCGTTCAGGCCGCCTCGACCTGACGCTTGAGTTCGTCGGCGTCGGCGTCGATCTGCTTTTCGATCTGCTTCTTGGCGCGCTTGGTCGCCTTCTCGATCTGCTCATCGACCTTCGACTCGCCGATCACGATCACGGCCGCGTCGCCCTCGTCGAGGGCCTCGCCGAGGTCCTTGAGATCGCTGCGCGACATGCCCTTCCAGAGGTGGCCGGCGACCCCGCCGGCAACGCCGCCGACGATCGCGGTGCCGATGATCGAAGGGGGGAAGAGGATGCCCGCCACCGCTCCTACGGCAATGCCCGTCCAGGCGCCGTGCTGGGTCGGCTTCTCGGTCTTGTGAACGTGGACCTTGTCGTCCTCCTTCTCGATCACGGCCGAGTCGAAGGTGCCGACGAGGCCGGCGGCGTGGAGGTCGAAGACGGCCTCGTAGTCGGCTTCGGCGGTGGCGATGTCGTCGTAGACGGCGGCGTAGAGGAAGATCGGTCGGTCTGCCATTTGAGGCCTTTCTGTGAGGGGAGCCAGGGTCGCTGCCCGTTGCTGTGCGAGCGGACAGGTTACTCCGGATGCGGGCGTGCGACGGGAAGGATTCCGCCGCCGGCTGAGTATCCGAGGCCGATCGAAAGCACGGCGAGCAGCTCACTCATCCCCCAATGCTTGACGCTCGACGGGTAACCACTCCACCACGCCGGTGAAGTTCAAGCGAGATCATCGTGCACCTATCGCGCGGATGCCAATGGCAGAGCCAGATCTGTCTCTGCGAGGGGTTGAACCATCGCGTACCACGCTCCCGGGTCCTGACTCGTGAAAACCAGGGCTCAACTCCCGCGCACAACCGCCGATGAAGGGGGAATGAAGTCGCGATCTTCCCTTCAGGCCCTGACCCCGCTGATCTCTCGGCGCTTTCAGAGCTTCGCCGAGGCGGCCGAGTCCGCTCTCTGGGCGGTGGCCGGCTCGGTCGAGGGCACGATCGTCCTCGGCCAGGCCGAGGACGACGGGAAGACGTGGCGCCTCCTCGACGTTCGCGGCGCCCCGTGTCAGGGGCTCGAGCGCGGCACGCTCGCCCCGAGGGGAGTGGATGATGGGCTCACCGCGGAGTTCCTTCGCTCGCGTGGTGTCGCCGACTCGATCTCGCTCCCGCTGGAGCTCAGCGACGGGAGCGTCGTCGGAATCGTCGCGGCGCTGGGCGATGATGACTCCTACGGTCCCGACGACCTCGTCGTCGTCAGCCTCGCCGCAAGGACGCTCGCCTATGAGTGGGAGCGTGTGCGCTCGCGCGCCGAGTTGCGTGAGGTGCGCCAGCGGCTCGCCGACGGCAGGGGCATCGATCCCGAGACGAGCCTGGTGGATCGTGCCGGCTTCACCGAGCTGCTCGACCGTGAGTGGCGCCTTGCCAAGCGCGGGACCGTGCGCTCGATGCTGGTCGTCTGCGAGATCGGGCTCGACGACGAGCCGAACGGATCGGCGCTCTTCCGGCTGGCGCTCAAGGACGCCGCCGAGGTTCTCTCGGGCGCAGCAAGGATCACCGATCATGTTGGGCGCGTCGCCGAATCACGGCTGGCCACGGTGCTCGTCGGATGCACCGACGTCGCCGGAGTCGAGGCGATGCTGACCCGCTTCTCCGATTCGTTGCGCCGCGTGACGAGCGCCCGGCAGTGCGAGATCGACCTGATCTGCGGGACGATGGCGATCGAAGACGCCGACTCCCCCGAGGCTGCGCTCGAACACGCGGAACAGTGGATCGGCAACGTCGCGCCCGCAGCGGCGGTCCGGGGCGGATGACGATGGCGGTCGACGTCGTCGACACCCGCGAGGAGTGGCTGAGCACCTGCGGCGGCGTCACGGCTCCTTCGACCCCGGGCGGGCGGGGCGGCTTCATCACCGACGTGATCATTGACCTCGGCCTTGCCAGTGACGACGCCGTGCAGGGTGCTCTCGAAGAGTCTCGCCTGATGGGCCGTCAGCCGGGAGCGGTCCTCGTCGAGCGCGGGGATCTGACGTCGAGCGACCTCGCGCGCGCGACCGCGGAGCGCCACGGCCTTCACTTCGTCGATCTCGAGGAGTTCGAGGTCGATGACGACGCAACTAGGCTGATCGACCGCAACGCGGCGATGCGCTACTGCGCGCTGCCGATCGCCTTCACGCCGAGCGGGACTCTGGTTATCGCGCTGGCGGATCCGCTCGACGCGATCGCGGTCAGCGACATCGCGGTGATCACCAAGAGCGAGCCGCTGCCCGTGGTCGCGGATGCCGAGCGCTCACGGCTCTGATCGAGCGCCTGCCGAAGGCACCGCGCCAGGTTGCGCCCCCGGTTCCGGCTGCCTCACCTGACCCGGCCGACGCTCCGATGCCCGCCGACCCCCCAGCTTCCGGGCAGCAGGCACCGCAGATCGTGCCGGAGGGAGCCCTCGAAGAGCTCGGTCGCGAGATCGAGTCGCTACGGGATCAGCTCGACCGCGAGCGCGAGGCCCGCGCCGAGGTGGAGCGCGAGCGCGATGAGGAGCGGGTGCGTGCCGCCGAGTCGACGAAGGCGGTCGAGGACGCCGGAGGCGACGCGGGAGAGTTGCGTGACGAGCTCGAGGGGCTGCGGGGTGAGGTGGAACAGGGGCGCGCCGCGCTCACGGAGCTCGAACGCGAGCGCACCGCCGAGCGCGAGCGGGCCGCCCAGACGATCAAGGCCATCACCGACGGCGCCGACGCCGAGCTCGAGACGCTCAGGGACGAGCTCGAACGCGAGCGCGAACGAGACGAGGCCACCGCGAAGATCGCAGATGACGCCGCCGGCGAGCAGGACGAACTGCGGGACGAGATCGAGAAGCTGAGCGGCGAGATCGAGTTGCTGAGCGGCGAGCTCGAGAAGCGGAGTGGCGAGCTCGAGAGCGAGCGCGCCGAGCGCGCCGAGGTCGAGCGCCAGCGTGACGCAGAGCACGAACGGGCAGCCGAGGCGATCAAGGGCCTCGAGGAAGCCGGAGATGGGCAGGAGGCGCTTCGGGACACGGTCGAGAGCCTGCGGGGTGAGCTCGAGAAGCTGGGGGACGAGCTCGAGAGCGAGCGTGCCGGCCGCGCCGAGCTCGAAGGCGAGCGCGACGCCGGCCGTGAGCAGGCCGCCGCTGCGAGGCTGGACCTCGAGCGCTCCGCCGGCGAGAACGAGGAGCTGCAACGCGAGGCCGAGGGGCTGCGCAGCGAGCTCGAGAGCGAGCGCTCCGTGCGCGAGGAGCTCGAGCGCGAGCGCGACCAGGCGGCCGAGGAACTACGGAGCCCCGAGGTCGGCGACGGCGAGGCGGAGGCGCTGCGAGGGGAGGTCGACGAGCTGCGTGGCAAGCTCGAGGGCGAGCATGTCGGGCGCGCCGAGCTCGAGCGCCAGCGCGACATCGAGCGGGTCCAACATGCCCAGACGACGAGGGCGCTCGAGGAAGCCGCCAGCGAGAAGGAAGAGCTGCGAGTCGAGCTCGAGCGGGAACGTGCCGGGCGTACCGAGCTGGGGCGCCAGCAGGACATCGAGCGCATGCAGCATGCCCAGACGACGAAGGCGCTCGACGACGCCGGTGCCGAGATCGAGAGGCTCCGCTGCCGGGCCGAGCAGCTCCAGGTGAAGCGCGACCGGGATCGCGAGGCTCGCGAGGCGGCCGAGCGCCTGCTCCACGAGCGACGGGCGGACGTCGCCCACGCCGGCGATGAGATCGAGCGGGCACTCGAGGGCCTCGACGAGGCGGCCGAGGCCGCGAGGTCGGCGGCGACCCGGCTCGCGACCGACCGGAAGAGTTGATCACGGCGACCCCCGCCGCCCCGAGCTGCCGGCGCTCTAGCTCAAACTGCCGTAGTGCTTGCGCGTGTCGCCGAACAGAGTCCCAAAGACGAGCCGATTGATCGGTCCGGCAATGCGGGCGAGGGGTCTCGGCTCGCCGGCGATGGTCCAGGTGAAGCGGCAGGACGACTCGGATGTCGGTTCGACGAGGTAGTCCTCGGCGAAGCTCCGGAAGAGTGGGACGCTCGACTGCACGACGTAGAACGACTGGCGCCGTCCCTCCTCCCAGCGGAAGAAACGCTCGTTGATCACGATGGCTCGGCCGATCGTCCGCGCCTGCCGCGTCGTGCCCTCGGCGAATGGCCGCGGGGAGGTCCAGCTGATTCCCTGCAGGAGCCGGCACCAGTTGAGTGGGTCGTCGGCGGTTAGGTCGGCCCACACCCGGGCGGCGGGCAGCGGGATCTCGAACGCCTCGTGCAGCCTGAAGGGCGCCGAGTCGAAGAACCCGGCCTCGATCGGCTCGGTGTCGAACCAGCGACGTCGCTCGACGGCCTGGTTGTCGGCGCCGGTCCCCTGGTCAGCGCTGCCGGCATCATGCGTCTTCGGTTCGTCCACCGGACCACCCTACCCCGGAGGGGAGTAGGCTCGCCGACGATGAACCAACGGCATCGCCCCGGCGCGATGGCGCCGGCCAACGAGGAGGCGGTGCGCGCCTGGGACACGGTCCTCTATGAGCGGTGGAAGAAGAACCGCAAGGTGTTCGTGAGCTCGCTGGACGAGGTCACCGGGGAGGTTCTTGATCGCCTTCCGCCGCCGGAGGGAGGGCGCTGCATCGATGTTGGTTGCGGATTCGGCGATACGACTCAGCGACTGGCTGAACTCGTGGGACCGGAAGGCTTCGCGCTGGGGACCGACTCCTCTCCGCACTTCATCGAGGACGCCCGCCGCGAGGCCGCCGAGGCGGGGGTCGACAATGTCGGGTTCGAGGTCGCCGACGCGCAAGCATCAGAGTGGGAACCGAGCCACGACTACGCCTTCTCGCGCATGGGAACGCAGTTCTTCGCCGCACCCGTCCCGGCCATGCGGGCCATCCGCGGTGCGCTGATACCGGGCGGGCGGCTCAACAAGATCTGCTGGCGTCGCAAGGACGAGAGCCCGATCTGGGCGGAGACCGAGCAGGTTGTCCAGCTGTTCCTCTCGCGCCCCGAGGAGTACGAGGCCGATACCTGCGGACCCGGACCGTTCTCGCTTGGCAATCCTGAGACAACCCGCGGCATTCTCGAGGCCGCCGGGTTCGCGGAGATCGAGCTGCAGGGGCGCGACTTCGATTACTGCATGGGTGAGGACATGGATGAGGCGATCGAAGCCCTGCTCGCGATAGGGCCGGGCGCGGAGTTGATCCGTCTCAACGGCGAGCACGGGGAGAGTCGTCGGGGTGAGATAGCCGAGGCTCTGGCCGATCGATATGCGGCCTGGCAGAAGCCCGACGGCTCCATCGTCGGGCGCGGGTCCGTCTGGGTCGTCACCGCCACGAATCCCGGCTAGCGCGAGGTGGGTGATCTTCGGGAACGCCTTGCCGCCGCCGCCGAGTCCCTCTAGCATCGCCAGATGCCTCCTCCACTGCGCTTCGCGCTCGCCCTGTTTGTCCCGATTCCCCTTGCCTTCGCGCTCAGCGCCTGCCAGGCGTCGGTGTCCACCTACAGCGTGAAGGGATCGGACGCTGAGGCGGAGATCACCGATGGGGTCAAGGAGCAGACGGGTGTGAGCGTGGAGGCCAGCTGCCCTGAGGAGATGAACGCGGCGTCGGGCAAGACCTACACCTGCGAGCTCACTTTGCCCAACGGCCGGACCGACTCAGCCACGATCACGATGACCAACGGTCAGGGCGGGTACAAGTACAAGACCGAGAACTGACCTGCCGCGGGCCACACCACCTTGGCCTCCCTCGAATGAATCGGTGGTGGGGCCGCCGGGCGGCCCCGCCCTGGCCGGCGTTTGGCTGAGCGGTCGGTCAGCAGGTAGCCTTGGGAAGGCATCTGACAACCAGCGAGAACGCGATGCGACCCGCATGAGGAGTGGAGCAAGATGAGCAAGTACGCAGTCATCAACCCGGCAACCGGCGAGACGGTCAAGGAGTTTCCGCAGATCTCCGACGACGACCTCTCGGCAGCTACCTCGGCGGCGGATGAGGCCCACCGGAAATGGTCGCTGAAGACCTCCGTTTCCGAACGGGCCTCGATGGTCAAGAAGGTGGCAGAGCTACACTCCGAGCGCAGGGAGACGCTTGGCCGAGATCGCGGTCAAGGAGATGGGCAAGCCGATGGAGCAGGCCCTCGGCGAGGTCGACTTCTGCGCCGACATCTACGGCTACTACGCCGACAACGCCGAGGATTTCCTCAAGGACGAGCCGATCGATCTCCTGGCGGGCGACGGCACGGCCCTGGTTCGGCGGACATCGCTCGGCCCACTGCTGGGAATCATGCCCTGGAACTTCCCCTACTACCAGGTGGCCCGGTTCGCCGGTCCGAACCTGATCGTGGGTAACACGATCCTGCTCAAGCCGGCACACCAGTGCCCCGAATCAGCGGAGGCGATCCAGTCGATCTTCCGGGACGCCGGCTTCCCTGACGGTGCCTACCAGACCATCCTCGCCTCGAACGATCAGATCGCCGAAGTGATCGCCGATCCACGGGTCCGAGGGGTCTCGCTGACCGGATCTGAGCGGGCTGGAGCCGCGGTCGCCGAGATCGCCGGGCGCAACCTGAAGAAGGTCGTGCTCGAGCTCGGCGGCTCTGATCCGTTCGTCCTCCTGGGGGCAGAGGACCTCGATGAAGCGGTTGAGGCAGCCGTAGCCGGCCGCCTCGACAACACCGGCCAGTCCTGCAATGCCGCGAAGCGGTTCATCGTCGCCGATCAGCTCTACGACGACTTCCTCGAGAAGTTCAGCGCGGCGATGACTTCCGCCGAGCCCGGCGATCCGACGTCCGAGGACGCCGAAATGGGGCCGCTCTCGTCGGCGGCTGCGGCCGAGGGTCTGCAGGAACAGCTCGACCGGGCGGTCGCCCAGGGTGCGGAGGTCGCTGCCGGCGGCGGTCGCAACGGCAACTACTTCTCCGGCACCGTATTGACCGGCATCACCCCGGACAATGACGCCCACCACGAGGAGTTCTTCGGGCCGGTGGCAAGCGTCTATCGGGTCGGCTCCGAGGAGGAGGCGATCGAATTGGCGAACGACACGCCGTTCGGACTCGGTTCCTACGTCTTCTCCGACGACCCTGAGCAGGCGCTCCGGGTGGCCGACGGCCTCGACACGGGGATGGTCTACATCAACGGGGTCGGCGCCGACGGTGCTGAGCTGCCCTTCGGCGGGGTCAAGCGATCGGGCTTCGGCCGCGAGCTCGGCCGCTACGGCATGGAGGAGTTCGTCAACAAGAAGCTGATCCGCGTGCTGAAGTAGCCCGACCTCCTTGCGCGGCCTGAGTCCGGCTGGAGCCCCGACGATCGATCGGCCGAGTCAGGTCGCGGCGTCCTCGTGCTCGAGCGCGGCGGCGCCCCGCACCCTGAGTAACTCGCGCAGATGCGCGGTTACGCCGTCAGGCTCGACTCCCGCCGGCTCGGCGGGTCGCCCCTCATTGGACTCGTAGCGGGTATCAATCTCCATGAGAAACGCCTCCACCACCGCAGCATCGAACTGATGGCCGCCTTCATTGCTCAGCTCGAGGCACGCATCGGAATGGCTGCGGGCACCTGAGTACGGGCGGCTGGCCGTCATTGCCCAGTAGGCGTCGCAGACGGCGACGACCCGGGCGCTCAGCGGGATCTGCTCGCCGGCCAGGCCATCCGGGTATCCGAGTCCGTCCCAGCGCTCGTGGCTGGCGCGCACGATTCGCGCCACGGGACGCAGCGCCGGCGCCGCGCTCAGGATCCGCTCACCGAGGATGGTGTGCTGGCGGACGAGATCCCACTCGGCCTCGTCCAGGGTCCCGGACTTGCTGAGGATCGCGTCGGGGATCCCCACCTTGCCGAGATCGTGAAGCTGCGCGGCCCTGGTTACGACGTCCACTTCCTCGGCGTCCATTCCCAACCTGCGCCCGACCCGCGCCGCCATCTCGGCGACATCGCGGGAGTGCTCGTTGGCGGAGGGGTGCCGGATGTCCAGGCTCTGGATCAGCACGTCCTGGGCCTGATCTCGCTCGACGGCCGAATGGCCCCGCTTCTTCGCGTACATGCGCTGGTCGGCGAGGAGCATGGCGGTGTGGGGGTCGTCCGTCTCGCGGGGGCACAGGACCATGCCGTGGGCGGCGGAGACGGCGAAATGCTCGCCGCGCTCGGTCAGCGCTTCAACCGCGGCGTCCGCGGTGCTCACCCCCTGGTTGTTACGAGCATCGATCAGCGCGCAGAACTCGTCTCCGCCGAGCCGGTAGGCCGTTCCGCGAGGCTTGACCAAGGATGCGAGCTTTCCACCCAGTCTGGCGAGGAGAGCGTCACCTGCCCCATGGCCGAAGGTGTCGTTGTATGCCTTGAAGCCATTGAGATCGAGAACGATGAGGGCGATGGGCTTCTCCTGGGTGGCGGCGCTGATCTGTTCCCGCAGGTCGTCAGCGAGCAACCGCCGGTTCCCGAGACCCGTGAGGGGGTCGGTGAACGCCTGCTCGAGTCGGCGCTGGGCCTGGGCGATGCGAGCGGTCCGATCCTGTGCGAGGAAGACGAGCAGCAGGGCGAGAGGCATGATCAAGAGAACCCGCGCCGAGCCCTGGCCGGCGGCCTCTGCGGCCAGCAACCCAATCGGGGCGAGGCTGGCGTCGACAAGCCAGACGCGGGCGATCACCCGCGCCTGCGCCGGAGCGGCCACCCCGATCGCCGCCGCCTCGCGAAGCGTCGCCGAAACGAGGTCGAACAGGCAGGCCGCCGCGAAAGCGACGACGTACACGACAGCGAGCGCCGCACCGCTCTTGCCCTCTGCAAAGGCAACGAGGACCAGCGCGGGACCGATCGTGTGCCAGGCGTCGGGGATCGAGAAGAGCAGCCGCTCGGGCCCAGAGCGCCCCGCGATCCATTGAGCGCCCGCACCGAGCACGAGGCCGAGCGCTGCAAGCAGGGGGACGAGCGCGGGCGGCAGCAGGATGAGCATTGGGACCAGCACCAGGTACGAGGGCACGAAGAAGCCGGCGCCGACGGGGAACTCGATTCGCGTCACCGCCGCATACATCAAGACGAGTAGCCCGGCCAGCCAGGGGTCCAGCGTCTGGCCACCGGTTCCAAGGACGGCCAGCGGAACCGCTGCGACGACGAAGAGGAGCGCGGCGATGCTCTCGGTGAGCAACTCTCGGGCCCTCACCCCCCGGGAGCGCGTCTCCCACGAGTCCTCCAGCAGACGCTCGCACGCGTCCCTGGATCTAACCCCCTCGTTCGCCCACTCCATCGCCTCAGCCCCCCGCCTCAGCGACGATACGGGTCAACGTAGACCTCGTCGATCAGCCATTCACCCTGGGCCTTGACGCCGTTCCTGACCTTGGCGAAGTCGAAGACCAGATTGACCTGAGCGCTGTCGGACCCGGTCAGGTTCAACCTCTCTGCGAGCGGGAGGACCGGTCCGATGCCCCAGGTGGCGAACGAACTGCCATCCAGCGAACCCACGAGCTCCTCATGGGAATACCCCAGGCCGTCCGTCC
Organism: uncultured Solirubrobacterales bacterium; assembly: GCA_963823275.1. Taxonomy (GTDB): domain Bacteria; phylum Actinomycetota; class Thermoleophilia; order Solirubrobacterales; family 70-9; genus RHKX01. The sequence goes on from CAWGKW010000001.1 coordinate 422,236, forward strand.
AGCGCAGGCTGACGTCCAGGTTGCCCACCTCGCCGCCTGGCTTGAATGCGAAGAATCGGAAGGTGGGGTGGCGAGCGCTGACGCAGATGGAGGGTGAGATCGCTGCCCCCTTCCTCTTCATCTTGAGGGAACGTGAATCAAGGACCTCCTGCGACTTCGGGTCCCTCGGTGTCCTCATCTCGTGCTTGACGTCCGTGGGCCTGAGGGCTCCCGCCGATTGGGGCTTGGCCCCCTGCAGCGCCCAGCCTGCCCCAGTGCCATCATCGGCTTCGAAGTCGCCACCGGGCACGATGGCGTAGTCGGCTGCGTCACCGTAGTTCTGGAAGATCGGCGCGGTCGCCCCGTCGACGCAGCGATCGGTGCCGGTGAGCGCAACGGGAGCTGCGGCCGTGGCGAAGGCTGGGAGCGCGGCGAACGCGAGCAACGCAGCCGAGAGGGCAAGGCCTGGATCCGCCCTGCGGATCGGGGGGTGGACCATGAGTGGCATCGAGGAGACCTCCGTCCAAATCGAGGGCCGGCGGCCGAACGATCTCGCGCGACTGGTGCCGCTCTCGAGACTCCTGACTTTGCGTCCCCGTCTCACGACGGGTTTGCCACTTGACGAGCCTTGGTTCTTAGTAGTGCAAGCCCATCGGCCACCCGAGGCGGCGACTTTAGTCCCCTGGACGGTCTTCCCGACGATCGGGAGCAGGGGCTGCGTTCGGCGCACAGCCCAAATGGGGGATTGGGTTCGGCCAGGAGCTCAGCCGCTACGGTTGGAGGGGTTCGCCGACAACAAGCTGATCGGGGTGCTCGGCGGTCACCGGCCGCCGAAGCGGCCCCGCCCCGGAAAGGAATCGATGAAGGCAGTGCAATTCGCTGACTACGGCGGCCCTGAGGTGCTGGAGCTCGTCGACGTGGAAGAGCCTCATGTCAGTGCCGGCCAGGTTCGGATCGAGGTTCGCGCCGCCGGGGTGAACGGGATCGACTGGAAGATCCGCTCCGGGTTGATGCGCGAGCAGACGCCGCTGCAGTTGCCGGCGGGCACCGGGATTGATGCGTCGGGGGTGATCGACGAGGTGGGTGACGGGGTCGCCGATGTGGCGGTCGGCGATGCTGTGTTCGGCTCCGGTTCGGGGACGTTCGCAGAACGCGCCGTGCTCTCGAGTTGGGCCGCAAAGCCGGAAGAGCTTTCTTTCGAGGAGGCCGCCGGCTACCCGATCCCGGTCGAGACGGCGATTCGCATCCTCGACCAGGTCGGGGTGCAGACCGGTGAGACGCTGCTGGTCAGCGGGGCGGCCGGGGGAGTGGGATCGGCGGTCCTCCAGTTCGCGAGGGATCGAGGGATCAAGGTGATCGGAACCGCGAGCGAGCGGAATCACGACTACATCCGCTCGCTCGGCGCCGAGGCCACGACCTACGCCCCCGGGCTCGTCGATCGCGTTCGCGCACTGGCTCCGAACGGGATCGATGCAGCCCTCGATCTCGCAGGCTCCGGAGTGATTGCCGAGCTGATCGAGCTGACGGGCGCGCCCTCCAAGGTGGTTTCGATCGCCGACTTCAGCGCGCCCGAGCACGGCGCTCAGATCTCCGCCTCTGGGGCTAACCACGCGGAGGCCTTCGCGGAGGCCTCCAGGCTCTTCGGCGAGGGCTCGTTCCGGATGCCGGTCGCGAGGACCTTCCCACTGGCCGACGCAGCCGAAGCCCAAGAGGCCAGTGCCACCGGCCACGTGGCCGGTGGGTTCGTCGTCACCGTCGCCTGAGCCGCCTGGCCCGGCTCAGGTCCTGGTGAGGTCACGGAGTTGGTGGGCGGGGGTGAAGAAGTTCCGGTAGGCGAGCGTGGTCGAGACGAGCGCCGAGATCGCGACCGCACCAAGCAGCACGTAGAGGAGGATCAGCTGTAGGCGAACGGCGTCGATCGGGTCGGCGCCGGCGAGCAGCATGCCCACCATGGTGCCGGGAAAGAAGATCAGGCCGGTCGTCTTCGTCGAGTCCACCAGAGCGATCGTGCCCGAGCGCAGCGCCCGCCTGACGCTCGGCTCGGCCGCCTGACGAGAGGTCGCCCCGAGCGCCAACGTCGCCTCGATCCGCAGCGCCTGTCCTCCCATCTCGTCGCCGAGGCGGTTCAGCGCCACCGCCGAGGCCGTCATCGCGTTGCCGATCACCATTCCGCCGACCGGCACCAGGTAGCGGGGCGTCGGCGGGAATATCCCGAGCGCGAGCACGAGGCCGAGCGTCGCAGTGGCCGAGAGGGCGAGGGCGATCAGCAGCGGCCAGATGGCTCCAGGTACATGGCGCGCCCGGGCCCGCGCCGTGAAGGCGCCGAAGCCGACCATCACGGCGAGCAGCCCGAGCACCAGAAGCAGGCTGTCGACGTCGAAGATCGCGGTGATCACGAATCCGATCGCGGTCAGCTGCACGAAGCTGCGCAGGACCGCGATCCCGATGTCGGCCTCGAGGCCGGCCCGCCGCCAGCGCGAGATCGCGACCGCGACCGCGACGAGGACGAGCGAGGCGGCGACCTCGCCGGCGCTCACATCGATGCCGATGCCGCTCAACCCAGTACCTCCGCGGCCGGCCCTTCCTCAACCAGCCGCCCCTCATCGACCCTGACGATCCAGTCAGCGAGCCTGCGCGCCTGGGCGGGGTCGTGGGTGACGATCACGATCGAGGCGCCGAGGCGCCGCCGAAGGTCGGCGACGGTGCGCTCGATCGAGTCGCGGGCGCGCTCGTCGAGCGCGGAGGTCGGCTCGTCGAGGAGCAGGACATCGGGATCGGTCGCGAGTGCCCGGGCGATCATCGCGCGCTGCTGCTCCCCCACCGACAGGCGCTCGACGTCGCGGTCGGCGAATGAGCTGTCGAGCCCGGCGAGGCCGAGGAGCTCGCCGAGATCGGGCTCGCGGTCGGTGAGGCCGGCTGCGAAGCGGAGGTTGTCGGCGACCGTGCCCTCGAGCAGCGCCGGCAGCTGGGGCACCAGCGCGACCTCGTGTCGCAGCTGCAATGGGTCGAGCTCGCGGGCGTCGGTCCCGCGGAGCCGAACGACGCCTGCCTCGGGGTCGGAGAGCCGATTGAGCAGCCGAAGCATCGTCGACTTGCCCGAGCCCGAGGGGCCCACGAGGGCGCTGACGCCTTCCGGGAGATGCGCCGAGAGCCCCTCGAGGACCGGCTCGCCACCGCGGCTCAGTGACACCCCCTCGAGCTCGAACAGCATCTGGCCATTATCGGCCTCGATCACCGGAGAGGCTCAGCCGCTGGGCCGGACCGCGCCTGAGGGCACGGACGGCATCCGCCGGCTCAAAGCCCTCCCAGCGCGAGGTTCACACGTTCGAGCAACCAGTCGAGCTCATCGCCAGTCGTCGTCAGGGGCGGGGCGAACCGGATCGTGCGCTCCTGGGTCTCCTTGGCCAGCACCCCAGCCGACATCAGCTCCATGCACACGCTCCTGGCCGTTGCCGCACCGGCATCGATGTCGACCCCGATCCAGAGCCCGCGCTGGCGGATCTCGGTGACGGCCGGGTGATCAGCCGCCCGCAGGGACTCGGAGAATCTCGCGCCGAGCCCGGTCGCGTTCTCCTGCAGCGATCCCTCGTCCAGCAGGTCGAGCACCGCGAGCGCAACCGCGCAGGCGAGCGGGTTGCCGCCGAAGGTGCTGCCGTGCTGGCCCGGCTTGAACAGCCCGAGAACCTCATCGGTGCCGACGACCGCGGAGATCGGGAGGATGCCGCCGCCGAGTGCCTTGCCGAGAAGCAGCAGGTCGGGGGTGACGTCCTCGTGATCGCAGGCAAGCGTCCGCCCGGTGCGGCCGAGGCCCGACTGGATCTCGTCGGCGATCATCAGCACGTTCGCGCGGGTGCATAGCCCTCGAACGCCCTGGAGATAGCCGTCGGGCGGAATGATCACGCCCGCCTCGCCCTGGATCGGCTCGACCAAGAACGCCACCGTGTCGTCGTCCAGCGCGGCCTCGAGCGCCGCCAGATCGCCGAAGGGGACGCTCTCGAAGCCGGGCGTGTAGGGGCCGAAGTCCGAGCGGGCCGCCGGGTCGTCGGAGAAGGAGATGATCGTCGTCGTACGCCCGTGAAAGTTCCCGCCGCAGACGATGATCTTCGCTCGCCCGGCGTGCACCCCCTTGACCTCGTAGCCCCACTTGCGAGCCGCCTTGATCGCCGTCTCGACGGCCTCGGCGCCGGTGTTCATGGGCAGGACCCGCTGCTGGGAGAAGAGGCCTGCGAGACGGCGGCAGAACTCGCCGAGCTGGTCGTTGCGAAAGGCGCGGCTGGTCAGCGTGAGCCGATCGAGCTGCTCGCGCGCGGCGGCGACCAACCGCGGATGCCGGTGGCCGAAGTTCAGCGCCGAGTAGGCCGACAGAGCGTCGAAGTAGCGTCGTCCACCGGTGTCCTCGATCCAGGAGCCCTCGCCGCGGCTGATGACCACCGGAAGCGGGTCATAGTTGCGGACGCCGTACTCCTCCTCGAGGCGCTCCAGGTCGACGACCTTGCTGACGCTAAGAGCCATACTTCCATTATGCAGGCGGCCCAGCCTCAGCAGCAGACACCTCCGAGCGGCGATCTCGAGGCCGCCATCCTGCAGATCGGCAATCGTCTCGAGGCTGCCAAGCCGCGACGCAAACCCCTCCGGGCGATCGACGACGCGGTGACGCGTCGGGTCTCCGAACGCCCGACGACGCGCAGCGCCTTCTACCGGATGGTTGACGTGGCGCCCGCCTGCCGGGGCTATCGCGACCTCGGCGCTCACTTCACGGCGTTTCTGGGCCAGGGCGACGGGGGCTCCTGGTCGCGGATCGCAGGCGGCTCGCCGAGCGCCGCCGGCTTGGGAATGGCTCTCACTGCAGCCAACAGCATCGCGGGACGGCGTTTCATCGTGGCCCCTTCGCCGGCCAAGGCCGTGCCGTACCTGCGCGGCCTCTGGAGGCGGAACATCGAAGCGACCGTGGATCTGCTGGGCGAGGCGGTCGTTCGCTCGGAGGAGGCCGACGACTACGCGACACGATGCATCGAGGCCCTGGGCGTTCTCGGCGACGCCGCATCCGCCTACGACGCCGACATGCCGATGGAGGTCGCGGATACGCCGCGCGCGAACCTGTCTGTCAAGCCGTCGGCGCTGACGGCCGAGATCCGCCCATGGGCGCCGTGGTCGGCGGTTGAGGACTCCGCAACTCGGCTTCGCGCGATCTTTCGCAAGGCGCAGGTCGCGAATGCTCACGTCCACGTCGATATGGAGTCGCTCGACACGAGGGAGACGACGCTCGAGCTCGTCAGGTCGGTGTTGGCAGAGGATGAGTTCCGCAGCGGGCCCTCGGTCGGGCTGGTGTTGCAGGCATACCTGCGCGACTCAGCCGATGTCGCTCAGCTCATGCTCGCCGATGCCGATCGACGCGAGGTTCCGCTGTCGATCCGCCTGGTGAAGGGCGCCTACTGGGATCACGAGAGGATCCAGGCGACCGAGCACGGATGGTCGTCCCCGGTCTTCGACACGCGCCGCGAGACCGACCGCAACTTCGAGCTGCTCACGCGGACGCTTCTCGAGGCCCGGCCGCGGATCCGTCTCGCGATCGGATCCCACAACGTTCGCTCGATCGCGCACGCCCTCGCCTGCGCCGACACGTCAGCGCTGGGGCGCGCCGGGCTGGAGTTTCAGGTCCTCCGCGGGCTCGGCGACGAGATCGCGTTCGGCCTGAGCGCCTGTGACGCTCGGGTGCGTGTCTACACGCCGGTCGGCGAGATGATCGCCGGAATGGCCTACCTCGTTCGCCGGCTGCTCGAGAACACGTCGAACGACTCGTTCCTGGTCGCCCGGGGCCGGACGACCGACCTGAACGCTCTGCTGGCGGCGCCATGACCGCCTTCGTCAACACGCCCCTGCTCGACCTGCGTCGCCCTGCGATCCGCGGCGAGGTTGAGGCGGCCATCGTCGAGCTGGATCGACGACTACCGATCAGCGCTCCGGTGCGGGTTGGGGGGGAGCTGCGCCCCGGCGAGGAGCTTGCGTCTCTCGACCCCGGCAAGTTCGATCGCACCGTGGCACTGGCCGCGATCGCCACAGCCGATGAGGTCGACCACGCCGTGGAGCGGGCGGCCACGGCCGGCAGGAGCCAGTGGGCATCTCGGCCCGCTGCCGAGCGGGCCGCGGTTCTCGAGCGAGCCGCGGGCGCTCTCCAGGAGCGACGCCTGGAGCTGGCCGCTCTGGCCGTGCGCGAGTGTGCGAAGCCGTGGCGGGAGGCGGATGCCGACGTCTGCGAGGCGATCGACTTCCTGCGCTACTACGCCGAGCAGGCGATCATCCTCGAACGGGGCGGGCCCGTCTCGAGCATCCCGGGGGAGTCCAACTCGATGGATTATCGGCCGCTGGGAGTTGCCGCCGTGATCGCACCGTGGAACTTCCCGATCGCGATCCTCTGCGGGATGACCGCGGCAGCACTGGCGGCCGGCAACAGCGCGGTGATCAAACCCGCGGAACAGGCACCCGGGTGCGGTGCGATGCTCGCCGAACTCCTGATCGGGGCGGGCGTGCCTGCGGCCGCGTTGTCCGTCGTCCACGGCGCCGCGGCGACCGGACAGGTCCTCGTCGATCATCCGCTCGTCAACGTCATCGCGTTCACCGGGTCGCTCAACGTCGGGGCGGGGATCCTCGAGCGCGCCAGTCGGCTGGCGCCCGGCCAGCAGCACTTCAAGCGAGTCATCGCCGAGCTCGGCGGCAAGAACTGCGCGTTCGTCGACAGCGACGCGGACCTGGATGACGCGATCCCGGCCCTGATGGCGGGAGCGTTCGGCTTCGCCGGCCAGAAATGCTCCGCCACCTCGCGAATTCTCGTCCACCGGTCGCGTCTCGACGAGCTCGCCGATCGGATGGGGGGAGCGGTCAGCATCCTCAACGTCGGACAGGCCGAGCGGCTCGAGACCGATGTTCCCCCGCTCATCGATAGCGACGCCAAGCAGCGCCTCGAGGCCGCAGCCGATCTTGCCGCGAGCGAGGGGGAGGTCCTTGCGAGGGCCGGCGCTCCCGGTGACGAAGGGTGGTTCGTGGAGCCGGCCCTCGTCGGTGGGCTGCCTGAGTCGTCGTCCCTGCTCAGCACCGAGCTCTTCGGCCCCCTGGTGACGGTCGAGGCGGTCGCTGACACCGATGAAGCCCTCGCTCGCATTGACGCCCTGCCGTTCGGGCTCACCGGCGGCGTGTTCTCCCGCAACCCCACGACGATCAAGCGTTTCGCCCGCGAGGCGCCGGTCGGGAATCTCTACGTGAACCGGGGGATGACCGGTGCGATGGTCGGTCGCCAGCCCTTCGGCGGGAATCGTCTCTCCGGTACGGGGGCCAAGGCCGGTGGCCCGGACTACCTGCTCAGCTTCGTTGAGCCGCGGGTGGTGACTGAACGCACCGTGCGCCACGGTCTGATCGTTTGATTCCAGGCGGCCCCACCCCCGGCCTGCGACCGGCGGACCGCCCTAACCTTCCCCTGACATGAGGGAGATCTTCGGCCCATCGCTGCGAGCGGCAGCTCTGACCGCCTTCATCGCGGGCGTCGCCTGGCTCCTTCTCAGACCGCCGTCCTTCGATGGAGTCGGTGAGCTGCTGGTGATCATGGTGGCCGCCGCCGCGATCGTCCTCCTGACCGGATGGGCGACCGCCACCCTGGCCCGGGAGGACATGCCCGAGTCCGAGTTTCGGCGGTTGGCCGAACGCAGCGACGCGCTCGCCTCGCTGCCGCCGCCCGATCAACCTCCGAGTCAGTTCGACGAGCTCGTGATGGAGGCGTTGGATGACCTCCCGGAGGAGTTTCGGAAGCTGCTCAAGACCACCCCGGTGACCATCTCCAACCGCGGCCACGAGTTTCACGCCTACGGTCACTACATCGGCGGAACGGTTGCCCGGGACACCTACGCAGACCACATCGTCGTCTACCGGGACACGCTCGAGCGGGACTTCGGCCACGACCCGGAGCTGCTACGAGCGCAGGTCGTGCGCACCGTGCGTCACGAGCTGGCCCACCACCTGGGCTGGGATGAGCGCGGGGTCCGCGACCTCGGCCTCTGACGGCCGGCGGCGGCTGCCGGTCGGGGGTGGGCACCTCAGCGGTGCTTGACGCCCTCCGTGACGAAGGGGGCCAGCCGCGGACCGCTGATCACGACATCGCCGAGCGCCTCATCGATCGCGTTCAGGGTGTCCCCCGCCAACTCCACCCCGGCGGCCTCGGCGTTGGCGCTCACCTGCTCAGGCCGTGAGGCCCCGATGATGACCGAGGCGACGTTCTCCTGGCGCAGCGTCCAGGCGAGCGCAAGGTGTGCCATGCCGAGCCCGGCCTCCTCGGCGGTTGCGACCAGACGCTGCACGGCCTCGAGCAGCCCATCGGGGCGATCGCGGCCCGCCGCTCGGTTCATCGCGCCGCCGGTGACGCGCGAGTCGGCCGGCGGCGTAGTTCCAGGAGCCCAGCGAGATCTCCGAGACCTCGACGCCCGAGTCCGAGCTTGCGGTACCGCACGTGCGCGACTCTATCCGACGCCACGCTCGCGAAGCGCCGGTCGGCGGCCCCGATCCGGTGGCGGTACGCTCGCGAGATGGCCGACCGGGGGAAGATTCAGTACGCGCACAATGGAGAAGTGTCGATCGCCCACAGGATTGGAGGCGAGGGTCCGTGACCGATCATCTGAGCCCGCTGGACTCGGCCTTCCTGGAGCTTGAGGAGGGCGATCAGGCCTCGCACATGCACATCGGCTGGGCGATGGTCTTCGACCCGCCGTCCGATGGGGGCACCCCTGGCGTCGAGGCGGTCCGGGAGCTCCTGGAGTCACGCCTCTCGCTGCTGCCGCGCTTCCGCCGCCGGCTCTCCGAGCAGCGGACCGGGGGTCTGAGCTGGCCGTCGTGGGTCGATGACGAGGCCTTCGACATCGCCACCCACGTTCGTCATGCGGCGCTGCCGTCCCCGGGCACCTCGGAGGAGCTGCTCGACTGGCTCGGCGACTTCTACTCACACCGGCTGGACCGGGCTCACCCGCTCTGGGAGATGACCCTGCTCGACGGCCTCGCCGAAGGGCGCTGGGCGATCGCGGCAAAGGTCCACCACTGCCTGGTCGACGGGATGAGCGGCGCTTCGGTGACCACCCTGATCCTCGATGCCGAGGCCGATCCGGAGCCGGGCTCACCGGGGTTGCTTGGCGCCTTCGAGGCGCCGCCCGACAACGAGCACGGGGTTCGCTGGCCGCTCTCGGCGGTCTCCGACGGGGCCCGCGCCGGGCTCGACCTCGCGCTCCATCCGCGCAAGCTCAGCGGGATGCTCGCCCGCTCGCGGGGCCTTGCCGAGCTGCTGATCCGTGACGAGCTTCGCGGCGCTCCCGCACAGCAGCCTCAACGTCGAGATCGGCGCCGGCCGGCGTCTGGCGGAGGTGGCCGTGCCGCTCGACGAGCTCAAGGAGGTCAATCGGGAGCTCGGCGGGACCGTCAACGATGTCGTGCTCGCCGCGTCCGCCGGGGCCATCCGGCGCCTGCTCGAAGTCTCGTGGTGAGGTGCCGGACCCGCGCGGGCTGCGGGCGATGGTTCCGGTCAGCGTGCGCAGGACGAGCGAGAAGGTGGCGCTCGGAAACCGCGTCAGCTCGCTGTTCGTCGACCTGCCCGTCGCCGAGCCGGACCCCCTCGAGCGGTACCGCAAGACCATCGAGGCGGCCGAGAGCCTGAAGCGGGGCTCGCAGGCGGCCGGCAGCGAGGCCCTCGTCGACCTCGCCGGCTACGCCCCGCCGGTGGTGCACGCCGCGGTCGCGCAGCTCTCCTTCACGCCGCGCCTGTTCAACGTGACGATCACGAATGTCCCCGGACCGCAGGTGACGTTGTACGCGCTCGGCTCCCGGCTACGGCGGATCGTTCCCCTGGTTCCGATCTTCGCCTACCACGCGCTCGGGATCGCCGTGGCCAGCTACGACGGGGAGATCGTCTTCGGGGTTGCCGCCGACCGCGCGACCGTTCCCGATCTCGACGTCCTGGCGGAAGGGATCAGAGAGTCCCTGGGGGAGCTTCGCGATCTGGCGGGCTCGTAGCGATGAGCGAGCAGCGGTTCGAGGAGATCGAGGTTGAGGTCGAAGGGGTCCGGGGTGAACTTCGCCTCAACCGCCCCGGCCGGCTCAACGCGCTCAGCCCGCAGACGCTTCGCGAGCTCGCCGATGCGGCGGCGTGGTTTGACGGCCATCCCGACCTGAAGGTGGTCAGGGTCACCGGCGCGGGCCGGGCATTCTCCTCCGGCGCCGACGTGGCCGCCTTCGCTGGGGCCGCCGGCGGGCGGTCGCCGGACCTGCGTGCGGACGCGGACGCGGGTCGGCTAATGGCCGACGCGATCGAGCGCATGGCCGCTGTGACCATCGCCGAGATCAGGGGCCACTGCGTCGGCGGCGGCGTCGTGCTGGCGGCGGCCTGCGATCTGCGCCTGGCGGCCGACGGGACCGTCTTCTCGATCCCGGAGATCGATCTCGGCATTCCGCTGGCGTGGGGCGGGATACCGCGGCTCGTCCGCGAGATCGGCCCCGCACTCACCAAGGAGCTGGTGATGACCTGCCGTCCCTTCGGTGCCGCCGAGGCGCTCGAGGCTGGGTTCCTGAACCGGGTGGTTCCCGCCGACGAGCTCGGCCGGGCCGTCGATGATCTGGCGGCGACGCTGGCCGCCAAGCCGCGGCTCGCCCTCCTCGTCACCAAGCGCCACACGAACGCCGTCACCGACGACATGGTCGGGATCGGGCGGAGCTGGTCCGACGCCGACGGACTCCTGGCGGGGATGGGCGATCCCGAGGGGAACGAGTCCGCCGCGCGTTATCTGGCGCGGGTCAGAGACGACCGCATGGACGCCGGCGGCGAATCGAAGGCGCACTAGCGGAGCGTGCGCACGCCAAGCGGGAAGACGTCGGTGATCACCCAGGCCTCGACCTGGTCGGGGACGTCGGCTCCGGCAGGCAGGCGCAGGTCGAGCCCGGTGATGTCACCGCCGGAGCGCCGCAGCGTCGTCAGGCCGTTGTAGTCGAGCGGCAGCGGGCGGTCGTTGGCGGCATCGACGAGCATCACGTCGGCGGTATGGCGCCGGGCGGCGAACTTCGCCCCACGGTCGAGGTCGAGCCGGACCCGCACCGAGCCGTCCGATCCGGAGGTCGGCCGATCGAGCGCCACCGATCCGACCCCCACCCCCTTCGGCCGCCGGTTGGCGGGGCCGCTGTAGCCGCTGGTCAGATAGGAGCCGCCGGCGATCAGCTTCTGATCCTGGTTACAGAGCCCGGCGACGATCAGGGCGACCCCCAGGTTCGGCACCTCCGGGCAGTTGACCTCGCCGTGGACGGCGGCGCCCGGTCCGACCCGCAGGTTCCCGTCGATGCGGCCGCGGAACTGGAGCTGATCCAAGGGGACCGGGCCGAACGTGAACAGAAGCTCGAAGCCTCGTTGTTGGAGGATGATCGAATTGCCGACGTAGCGACCGGTCAGCGGGAATGCGAACTCGCTGCCGGAGTCCGCGACCCGCCTCCCCCTGCCGTCCTCCTTGGAGCCCACCACCCAGAGCAGCAGCCTGCCGCGATTGCCGTTTCCGGACCCGGTGCGCTGCAGCGTTCCCGTGATCCAGTCGTAGCTGTCGAAGCCGATCTGGTTGACCGAGGGCAGCAGCGACGGCAGCGGCAGCGCGAGCCGGCTCAGGTTGAAGGCGCCGACGCGCTCGCGGCCGGTCTTCAGCGGCAGTCTGGTGCCGTGGCGAGGCTCGGTCTCAAACCGGATCCGGTCTGAGAACGAGCCGCCCCCGTCGCCGGTGTACTGACCGGCCAGATCGACGGTGTAGTTCGTGTCGGCGTTGAGGAATCCCTCGGGGACGATATGGAGGTCGCGACCGTCGGCGGAGAGCTGCGCGGTGAAGGGGAACGGTGGATCGACGCTCTCGACGAGTGACTTCGCATCGGGGCTCGGCTGCATCTTCACGTCCTCGGTCTCGCCGTCCCTGCGGACCACCAGGCGGGCCGTGATCGTCGTTGCCGTCGGCAATCGTTGCGGGTAGCCGCTGGGCTCGGTCGAGCCGCCCGCCGTCACCGGGAAGGTGCGGGTGAGATCGTCGCCGAAGCGCTCACCCGGATCCGTTTCGCACCGTTCGTCGCCTCGGGCCCGGCCGAGGCAGTAGTCGTAGGGGACGAAGTGGAGCGATCCGTCCTCGCCACCGATCCAGATGCCGCGCTTGCCGAGGGCGGGGCTGCCGTTGAGGTCGTTGCGATCTCGGAGCGCCCGGCTCTTCGGCGTCGTTTCGTAGGACCAGCGGCGGGAGCCGTCGCGGGTGTTGATCGCATAGAGCCGGCCGTCGGAGGAACCGACGTAGAGGATCCGGCCGGACTCGCCCTTCGGTGGGAGGCCGAGGACCGGGGAGGAGCGGATCGAATCGCCCGTGTCGTAGCGCCAGATCAGGTTGCCGTCGGGGTCGAGCTTGTATATCGAGCCGTCGGCGGAGGCGACGTAGATCGCGATCGTGTTGCCGTCCCGGTCCTCCTCGAGGGCGGCCGAGGGGTAGACGTGATCGCTCGTCTTGAACCGCCACCGCTCGGCCCCGGTCTCCGGGTCGAGCGCGTAGAGGTTGCCGTCGAAGGACCCGATGTAGACGGTTCCGTCGCCGCCGATCGCCGCCGAGGCGGCGTTGAACCCGATCGTGAACTTGTTCCACAGCGCCGCGCCGGCGGAGTCGATCCCGTAGAGGAAGGTGTCGACGGAGCCGAAGAAGATCCTGCCGTCGTCGTCGATCGCCGCAGCCGACCAGACGGCGTTCCCGGTCGGGAAGTTCCACAGCTCCTCCCCCGCGGGGCTGATCGCGTACATGCCGCCGCCGGTGTTGCCCGCGTACAGGATCCCGCCCGGCCCGGTGACGACGTTGCCCTCCCACCAGTTGACGATCTGCCCGCCCTGCGGCGGCTTCTCGGTCCGGAACCGCCAGACGATCCGCTGCCTGCGCGTGAGGTCCCTTCGCTTCGGGTCGCGGAGACGATAGATGTGCTCGTCGGCGGAGCCGAACGTGACGGTCGGCCCGCCGGCCTCGCCGTCGCGGGCGCCGAGGGTCGCTGCGGAGTCGATGATCTCCCCGGTCTTCAGCTTCCAGCGCAGGTCGCCGTGGCGGTCGACGGCGTAGAAGCGACGGTCGGCGGAGCCGAAGTAGGCGGTGTCCTCGCCGTCGATCACCGGGGTGGAGAAGACTCCCTTGCCCGTCTTGAACCGCCAGGGGTGGCCCCCCTCGTGGTAGCGGGCGCGGAGCGGCGAGGATCCGGTGTTGCGGCGGTCCCGGCGCATCGCGGGCCACGGCGAGCTCTTCATGACCGGCGTGTCGTAGCTGAACGTCCGCGTCGCCTGGGCTTCGCCAGGGGTCGCCGCAAGCGCCAGGAGCAGCGTCAGGGCAGCAGCGGCGGGCACGACCACGATCGAGCGGCGGGCGGCGGCGTTCACGCGGGCGATGATTGCACCCCTCGGCGAGAACGTCCTAGAGTCCCTCGCGTGGAGAACCTTCCCGACGTCCGAGATCGTCCTGATGACTGAACTCGGCGCGAACGGTGTCAGCGCCCGGGAGGTGGTCGATGTGGCCCGGCGCGGTGCTGTGGTCCGGCTCTCGCAGCAGGCGCGGGACGCGATGGCCGAGACGGAGGCGGTCGTCGAGAGGATTGCCGACTCCGATGAGCCGACCTACGGGGTCACCACTGGATTCGGGTCGCTCGCACACACGCGGATCCCGGCGGATCGCCGGACCGAGCTGCAGCGAGCGCTGATTCGCTCGCACGCCGCCGGCATGGGTCCGCCGGTCGAGCGCGAGGTCGTCCGCGCGATGTTCTTCCTCCGCGCCCGCTCGCTGGCGCTGGGTCGCTCCGGGGTCCGCCCGGTGCTGGCCGAGACGATCCTGGCGATGCTGGAGGCGGGCCTCGATCCGGTCGTCTACGAGCACGGTTCGCTCGGGGCCAGCGGCGACCTCGCCCCGCTCGCGCACTGCGCCCTGGCGATGATCGGAGAGGGCGAGGTCATGGGTCCTGCCGGGGAGCCGGTGGCTGCAGCCGAGGCGTTGGCGGGGGCCGGCATCGAGCCGCCCGTGCTCGGGCCGAAGGAGGGCCTTGCGCTGATCAACGGCACCGACGGAATCCTCGGGATGCTCGTCCTGGCCCTGGATGACCTCGCCGCACTCGTGAAGCTCGCAGACGTCGCCGCGGCGGTCAGCACCGAGGCACTGCTCGGGACCGATCGCGCCTTCGCCGCCGATCTGGTCGGGCTGCGACCTCAACCCGGCCAGGCGATCAGCGCCGCCAACCTGCGGATGCTCCTGGAGGGCTCGCCGATGATCGCCAGCCACCGCCACGGCGATCCCCGCGTCCAGGATGCGTACTCGGTGCGGTGCAGCCCCCAGGTCCACGGCGCCGCCCGCGACACTCACGCTCATGCCGCCGCGGGTCGCCGAGGCCGAACTTGTCTCCGCGATCGACAACCCGATGGTCCTTCCCGACGGGAGGGTCGAGTCGTGCGGGAACTTCCACGGGGCCCCGGTGGCGTTCGCCTGCGACTTCCTCGCGATCGCCTTCGCCGAGGTGGGCGCGATCGCCGAGCGCCGCACCGATCGCCTGCTCGACGCCTCCCGCTCCCACGGGCTGCCGCCATTCCTGGCCCCGGACGCGGGCGTCGATTCCGGACTGATGATCGCTCAGTACACGCAGGCGGCGATGGCCGCCGAGAACCGCCGGCTCGCCGCCCCGGCGTCGGTCGACTCGTTGCCGACCAGCGCCATGCAGGAGGACCATGTCTCGATGGGCTGGGGAGCGGCGCGCAAGCTACGGACGGTTGTCTGCAACCTTCGCCGCATCCTCGCCGTCGAACTCACCTGCGGCCTCCGTGGCCTCGACCTGAGGGCACCGCTCGAACCCGCGAGCGGAACCGGCGCGGCGCTCGCCGCGGTGCGCGAGCGGGTGGCCGGCCCCGGCCCGGATCGCTGGCTGGCCCCCGAGTTGCGGGCGGTCGAGGAGATGCTCTACTCGGGGACTTTGCTGGCGGCAGTCGAGGCCCGGATCGGAGAGCTGGGATGAGCGGGCCACGCCCGGTACGCGCGCCGACCGGTCCCGAGCTCACCTGTGGGGGCTGGCCCCAGGAGGCGGCATTGCGGATGCTGATGAACAACCTCGACCCCGACGTCGCCGAGCACCCCGATGAGCTCGTCGTCTACGGCGGGACCGGGCGCGCGGCCCGTTCCTGGGAGGCCTTCGACGCGATCGTCCGCGAACTGAGGGCCCTCGGCGGAGACGAGACGCTGCTGGTCCAGTCGGGCAAGCCCGTGGGCGTGTTCAGAACCCACGAGTGGGCCCCGCGGGTCCTGATCGCGAACTCGAACCTGGTCGGCGAGTGGGCGAACTGGGACGAGTTCCGCCGCCTCGAGGAGCTCGGGCTGACCATGTACGGCCAGATGACGGCGGGCTCGTGGATCTACATCGGCAGCCAGGGGATCGTGCAGGGGACCTACGAGTGCTTCGCCGAGATCGCCCGGCGCCGGTTCGGCGGCTCGCTGGCGGGGACGATCACGCTGACCGCGGGGCTGGGGGGCATGGGGGGCGCACAGCCGCTCTCGGTGACGATGAACGATGGCGTCGCCCTCTGCATCGAGGTCGATCCGAGCCGGATTCAGAGGCGCTTGGAGACCCGATACCTCGACGAGCAGGCCACCGACATCGATGACGCGATCAGCCGTTGCCAGGCGGCCAAGCGGGAGCGCCGGGCGCTCAGCGTCGGCCTCTGCGCCAACGCGGCCGAGGTCGTGCCGGAGCTGCTGCGGCGGGGGTTCGACGCCGACATCGTCACCGACCAGACGAGCGCCCACGACCCGCTGGTCGGATACATCCCGGCGGGCCTTTCGCTGGCGGCGGCCGACGAGCTTCGCGAGGCTGACCCCGACGAGTACATCCGTCGGGCCCGCGCCTCCACGGCCGCCCACTGCTTCGCGATGGTCGGCTTCATGGACGCCGGCTCCGAGGTCTTCGACTACGGCAACAGCCTCCGGAAGGAGGCTCAGCTCGGCGGCTTCGAGCGCGCGTTCGACTACCCGGGCTTCGTGCCCGCCTACATCAGGCCGCTTTTCACCGAGGGCAAGGGCCCGTTCCGGTGGGCGGCGCTGTCCGGCGACGAGGCCGACATCGCGGCCACCGATCGCGCGGTGCTGGAGGAGTTTCCCGAGGACGAGGCCCTGGCGCGCTGGATCCGGATGGCGTCGGAGCGGATCGCCTTCCAGGGCCTGCCGGCGCGGATCTGCTGGCTCGGGTACGGCGAGCGTCGCCGGCTCGGCCTCCGCTTCAACGAGATGGTTCGCACCGGCGAGATCAGCGCCCCGATCGTGATCGGCCGCGATCACCTGGATTCGGGCTCGGTCGCCTCGCCCTATCGCGAGACCGAGGCGATGGCCGACGGCTCCGATGCGATCGCCGACTGGCCGTTACTGAACGCGCTCGTCAACACCGCATCGGGCGCCACCTGGGTCAGCATCCATCACGGCGGCGGGGTTGGGATCGGGCGCTCCATTCACGCCGGGATGGTCTGCCTCGCCGACGGCACGGAGCTTGCCGCCGAGAAGCTCGACCGGGTTCTGACCTCGGACCCGGGCATGGGTGTGATCCGCCACGCCGACGCGGGCTACGAGCACGCGCTCGAGGTCGCCGCCGAGCGCGGGGTCAGGGTGCCGATGAGCGATCAGCCACGCGGTCCCGGCGACGAGTGAGCGTCCTTCCCATCCTCGATGTCGGCCATCCGACCCTCCGGGAGCCGGCCCGGCCGCTGACCGCCGACGAGCTGGCTGCGACCGAGACTCAGCGCCTGATCGACGACATGATCGAGACGATGCGCGACGCCGGCGGCGCCGGGATCGCCGCCAACCAGGTCGGAGTTGCGCGGCGGATCGCGATCGCCGAGGTCGATGGCAACCCCCGCTACCCCTACAAGCCACCGATTCCGCTCACGGTCTTCGTCAATCCCGTCATCGAGCCGCTCGACGACGAGACCGTCTGGATCAACGAGGGCTGCCTCTCGGTGCCCGACCTGCGGGGCGAGGTCGAGCGCCGCGTCAACGTGCGCGTCACCTACCTCGACCGCGACGGCGTCGAGCATGCCGAGGTCAAGCGTGGACTGACGGCCGGCACCTTCCAGCACGAGGTCGACCACCTCGACGGGGTGCTGTTCTTGGATCGGGTCGCCGACCCGGCGACTCTGAGCACCTGGGAGCAGTTCGAGCGCTTTCACCGCGACGCGTTCGTCGAGCGGATCACCGAGTTCGTCGAGCGGGTGGGCTCGTGAGCAGCGGTTCCGTGGGCAGGAGCTATTGGTGTGAGTACGCCTGGCTCGGCGGTGACCGGGCTGAGAGCGGTGTGGCGGTCACCTGCGAGGGGGAGCTGATCGCCGCGATCGAGGCCGGTGTCGAATCACCTCCCGCTGGAGCCGAGAGGCTCGACGGACTCGTCCTGCCGGGGTTCGCCAACGCGCACTCCCACGCGTTCCATCGCGCCCTGCGGGGTCGCGGTGAGGCCGGCGGCGACAGCTTCTGGACCTGGCGCGAGCGGATGTATGAGATCGCTGCCGTGCTCGACCCCGACAGCTACCTGCGCCTCGCCCGCGCGACCTTCGCCGAGATGGCGCTCGCCGGGATCACCGCCGTCGGCGAGTTCCACTACGTCCATCACGGGCTCGGCGGGGAGGCCTACGGCGATCCCAACGAGATCGGCCGGGTCCTGATCGAGGCCGCACGGCAGGCTGGGATCCGAATCACGCTTCTCGACGCGTGCTACCTCCACGGCGGCATCGGCGAGCCGCTATCGGAGGTGCAGCGGCGGTTCTCCGACGGCGATGCCGAGTGTTGGGCGGGGCGGGTCGACGAACTCGACGATGGCCCGGGGGTGAGGATCGGCGCGGCGATCCACAGCGTCCGCGCCGTGGATCCGAGATCGGCTGCGGAGGTGGCCGCGTGGGCGCGGGGTGGGCAGCGGCCCCTGCACGCTCACGTCTCCGAGCAGCCGGCCGAGAACGAGGCCGCCCGTGCCGCGTACGGCCTCACGCCGACTGCGGTGCTGGAAGGCGCCGGGGCGCTGGACCGGAACTTCACCGCCGTCCACGCCACCCACCTCGAGCCGGCCGACATCGCAATCCTGGGATCGAGCTCCTGCTGTTGCTGCTTCTGCCCGACGACGGAGCGTGACCTGGCCGACGGGATCGGCCCGGCCCGGGATCTGATCGAGGCCGGCGCATCGCTCGCGCTCGGGACGGACTCCCACGCGATCATCGATCCGTTCGAGGAAGCGCGTGCGGTCGAGCTCGACGAGCGCCTCGCGAGCGGGAAGCGCGGTCGCCACGGTGCGGCGACCCTGCTGGGGGCGGCGACGGCGAACGGTCATGCCGCGATCGGCTGGCCGGAGGCGGGGTCGATCGCACCGGGGGCACCGGCCGATCTGGTCGCGGTCGCACTCGACGGCGTCCGCCTCGCCGGCGCGGCACAAGAGACGCTGCTCGAATCGGTGGTGTTCGCCGCCGCCGCCGGGGATGTCGAGCGGGTCGTCTGCGGCGGCCGGGAGATCGTCAGGGGCGGATCCCACGTCGACATCGACGTCGCGGCCGAGCTCCGGGAATCGATCGAGGAGGTTTGGGCATGACGACCACGGTGATCGACCGGATCGGGCTCCTGGTTACGAACGATCGCGAGCTTGGCGAGGGACCGCTCGGAGTGATGCGCGATGCGGCCCTGGTGATCGAGGACGGTCTCGTCGTGGCGGTCGAGGCCGCCGGCGCTCAGGGCGACGTGAGGATCGATGCCTGCGGGCGCTGCCTGATTCCGGGCTTCGTCGACAGCCACACCCACCTCGTCTTCGCCGGAGATCGGGCGAACGAGTTTGCGGCCCGGATGGACGGTGCCCCATACGAGGCGGGGGGGATCAGGGTCACGACCGAGGCTACCCGGTCGGCATCGGAGGACGAGCTGATGGGCCTGGCGCTCGCCCGCCGGCGCGAGGGCGTTGCGGCCGGGATCACCCACGTCGAGGTCAAGTCCGGTTACGGGCTCACGGTCGAGTCGGAGGCGAGGCTCTGCCGCGTCGCCGCCGCGCTCACCGATGACGTCACCTTCCTCGGCGCTCACGTCGTGCCGGCCGAGTACGAGGGGCGCGCCGATCACTACGTCGACCTCGTCTGCGGGGAGATGCTCGCGGCCTGTCGTTCGAGCTCGCGCTGGATCGACGTCTTCTGCGAGCAGGGGGCCTTCGACGCCGACCAGTCGCGAGCGGTGCTCGCAGCGGGGCGGGAGGCCGGGCTCGGGCTCCGCGTCCACGGCAATCAGCTGGGACCCGGAGACGGGGTGGCGGTCGCCGTCGAGATGGGAGCTGCTTCAGTCGACCACTGCACCTATCTCGTCGGACTCCGACGTCGAGGCGCTGGCGGGGAGCGAGACGGTTGCCACCTTCCTTCCCGCGACCGATTTCTCCACCCGCCAGCCCTACCCCGATGCGCGGCGCGCGATCGACGCCGGGGTCAGGGTCGCCATCGCCACGAACACGAACCCGGGCTCCAGCTACACGACCTCGATGTCGTTCTGCATCGCCCTCGCGGTGCGTGACCTGGGGATGACGATCGAGGAGGCCCTGTTGGCCGCGACCCTCGGTGGGGCGACGGCCCTGCATCGGTCCGACATCGGCCACCTCGCTCCCGGCGCCCGGGCCGACGCGGTCGTTCTCGACGCCCCGTCCTACTCCCACCTGATCTATCGACCGGGCGTCCCTCTCGTCCACTCGGTCTTGGCGGCGGGCGAGGTCATCTTCGGTCCGGCCCGGTAGTCGCAGATTAAAGACTTGGCGGCGAGGCGCCGATGACCGCGTCAGCAGGCCATTGACCACGGATGGAGCCTCAGATCATGGATTCGATCATCGGAGAGCCGGACGACCGGAGCACCCGCCCCGGTTCTCGGGACGCCGCCGCGCCGGAGGCATGGACGGCGGGTTCTCTCGCTCACTCTGAGGTACCGGCGGAGGCGATCGTCGGTGGTTCGTTCATCGTCGTCGCAGCCTTCTTGGCGCTGTTCATGCCCACGACCGAGCCGTTCGAGCTGGGCCCGGCGCTGCTGGCCACGGGTGTCCTGGTGCTCTTCTCGCGTGCTGAGATCGAGATCGGCACCTCCTGGATGTCCCCGCTTCAGCCCGCCTTCGTTCCGGCGCTGTTTCTGATTCCACCTCAGCTCGTCCCGCTGTTCGTCGCCTTCGCGCTGCTCGTCGGAAAGGTGCCGGACCTGGTTGCGGGGCGCATCGGCGTCGAGCGGGCGCTCTTCTCGGTCGGCGATGCATGGTTCTCGGTCGGTCCGGCGATCGTCCTGGCCGCCACCGGGACCACTCAGGCCAGTGGAGCCGCCGTGGCGGTGCTGGCTGCAGCTCTGCTCGCTCAGCTCGCCGGCGAGCTGGCGGTGCGGTTGGTTCGCGAGGCCCTCAACTACGGCAACTCGGTCCGCCAGCAGCTCCGCGACAGCGAGCTTCTCTACCTCGTAATCGCCGCCCTGGCCCCGGTCGGGTTCGCCCTGGCCCTCGTTGCCGAGCAGTACCCGTCCTTTCTCCTGCTGGCCATCCCGCTGGCACTCGTGATGGGGGCGTTCGCCCGGGAGCGCCGTGGTCAGCTCGAGAACGCGCTCGAGCTGAGCCGTGCCTACAGCGGGACTGCGCAGCTGCTCGGAGTGCTCGTCGAAAACGACGATGCCTATACCGGCCAACACAGCGACGGGGTTCTCAGCCTGTCCGTGCGGGTCGCCGAGGAGATGGGCCTCAGCCAACCGCGGATGATGATCATCGAGTCCGCCGCCCGGTTGCATGATGTCGGCAAGATCGCGGTGCCGAAGGCAATCATCAACAAGGACGGCCCATTGGATGAGGGGGAGTGGAAGATCGTCAAGACCCACACCCTCAAGGGTCAGGAGATGCTCGCGACCATCGGCGGGCTGATGAACGAGATCGGTGCGGTCGTTCGCTCGTGTCACGAACGCTACGACGGGAACGGATACCCCGATGGATTGGCCGGCGAGGCGATCCCGCTGGAGGCCCGGGTGATCTTCTGCTGCGACGCCTTCAGCGCGATGACCACGGATCGCAGCTATCGGAGGGCGATGAGCGTCGAAGCCGCCCTCGCCGAGGTGCAGCGGAACGCCGGCACGCAGTTCGACCCCGAGGTGGCCGCGGCGCTGCGCTTCTGCCTGCGGCCGGCTCACCTTCAGGAGCCCGTCAGGAGCGGCCGTTTGGCAGGCGGCCCGATCCTCGGTTACGGCCCGCCGCTGGCGGCCCCGTCCAGCCATGAGCGCTCCCCCGCCGCCTCCTGATCGCCTGCGGCAACGACGTCATCGACGATCCTCTTTACAACGTGTGTGGGCGGGTCAACTAGCCCGCCGCGCAGCCGTCGATCTGACTCCGCTCCTCATCGGTGATCGACCCGATGATGACCTCCACGCTCATCGACTCCATCTCGGGATCAGAAGCCGTGATCGCAAAGGTCGTGGAGTCGAGAGTCGGGTCCTCGTCGGGTGGATAGGTGGACAGCAGAACCGAGGTACCGCCTCCGGAGTCAACCGTGTAGGCGGTGCCGGAGGTTCCAGTGGCCTTGCCGATCTCCGACCAGCCCTCACCGGTCAGGCAATCGACGACTCCGTCCAGACCGACCTCGGGGTCGAAGCCGGCGACGGTCGTCGCATCATCACCGCCACCGCATCCGGAGACGGCGAGCATCGCCCCTGCCGCCCCAAGTGCGGCGATCGTACGCACACCCGAAATCCAACCTGTCTGCATGGTGCCTCCCTGGAGATCGACTTCCACCGTCAACCTACCGACCATGTCGGCACCACCCGGCGCTTATTGCCTGATCCCAAATGGCCACCTTCCTTGACAATCCTCGTGCGGGAGAGCAAGGTGACCGCGTGGCGGCGGAGCTGATCATCGACCCCAGATTCTGCGGGCCCGCCGGCTACGGGAACGGCGGCTACTGCTGCGGGGTGTTCGCGAGCGGGATCGAAGGGCCCGTGGAGGTGACGCTGCGAGCCCCCGTTCGGCTGGACCAGCCCTACGCGAGGGTGCGCGATGGAGAGGCTGTGACGATTCAGGCCGATGACGGCTCGGTAGTCGCCCAGGTGGCTCCGGCCGGTTCGCTCGACGACCTCGAGCCCCCGGTCCGGCCCTCCGCCGAGCAGGCTCGCGGAGCCGCCGCAGGCTCCCCCTTCAGGACCGACGCCCATCCCTATCCCGGCTGCTTCGTCTGCGGTCCCGCCCACCCCCACGGCCTGCAGATCCAGGTCGGGGCGATCCCGGGTCACGAGACGGTGGCCGCCGCGGCGTTCACCCCCGACGATTCGCTGCCCTCGGTCGATGGGAAGCTGCGGCCCGAGCTGGTCTGGGCCGCCCTCGACTGCCCCAGCTTCGTGCCAAGCCTGTGGTCCGACGATCCGGTGCTCATGGGGCGCCTCACCGCGGAGCTGCTGGCTCCCGTCCCGATCGGCGAGGAGGTCGTCGCGGTTGCGTGGGAGACCGGCCGCGAGGGGAGAAAGCTTCATTCGGCGAGCACGCTGATCGATTCCCGTGGCCAGGTGCTCGCGCGGGCCCGCGCGCTCTGGTTCCGCGTTCAGGCCAAGCCCGCCGAGCCCCGTGATGCCGGCGGGGCCGAGGCGAGATAGGGTCGGGCGATGCGCAGGATTCAGAGCCAGGGCGTCCACCACATAACGATCACGGGAGCCGATCGACGGACATCGATCGACTTCTGGGAGGGGGTGCTCGGGATGCCGTTCATCTTCGAGCAGCCGAACCTCGACAACGAGGCGGAGAGCCATCTGTACTTCGATCCCGGCGATGGCCGGCTGATCACGGTCTTCACCAACGAGGAGCGCGAGGGCAACCCCGAGCGGACCCCCACCGACCCCGGATGCGTCCATCACGTGGCCATCTCCGTCTCGCAGGCGACGTTCCAGCAGGCCGCTGAGCGGCTTCACGAGCGCGGGATCGAGCACAGCGGCGTCAAGGACCGCGGGTTCATGGACTCGATCTACTTCACCGACCCCCTCGGCCTGCTGATCGAGCTCGCCTCCTATCGCTTCGAGCCCCCGGCCGGCCACACCCACGCCGACGTGCTGCTCGAGGCTCACAGGATCCGGGTCGAGCGCGGCGACTACAACATCGCCCAGATCCACCTCGCGGATGCGATCGAGAACCTCGTCACGCGATCACAGGAGTCCCTGTCGGAGGATCGGGCGCCGAAGGATCCATACGGAGCCTGAGGCCAGGGCGGGAAGGTCCGATCGGCCCCCGGGGTGGTTGGCGAGGGTGTGGATTTCCCCGTCGGATGCAGCCCAGCCGAACCCTGCCGCTCGTTCAGCCGAACCTGCCGCGCTCGAGTGCGTCCGCGAGCGCCTCTGGGTCGTAGCCGGGAAGCTCGCCGGTGGCCTCGGTGCGTTCGACGTAGGCCTCCATCGCCCGTTCGGCCGGTTCGGTGATCAGTGCCGACATGAACTCGGCCCGCTCCAGTCGCAGCCCTGCCGGCAGGGTCTGGGCGCCGCCGACGTAGACGGCCCGCTTGACCCCGGCGATTCCCGACTTCGGCCGGCGCGCGAGCCGCGTCGTCACCTCCAGCGCACGGTCGAGCAGCTGCTCGGCTGGGACGACCTCGTCCACCAGGCCCAGGTCGGCCGCCTGCTCGGGGCTCAATGGTCCGCCGTCGAGGCAGAGATGGAGCGCCTTCCCGGTACCGAGCAGCCGCGTCAGTCGCTGCGTCCCGCCGCCGCCAGGCGGAAAGCCGAAGAGCACCTCGGGCTGACCGATCGAGAACGGGCCCGACGCCATCAGCCGGATGTCGCAGGCGAGGGCCAGCTCACAGCCGCCTCCCATGGCAGAGCCGTTGATCGCCGCGACGACGACCGCCCCGCAGGTGTTGAAGCGCAGCAGGATCTCGCCGAAGCGCTCGGCCGCAGACAACCCTGCCGCCGGGGTGCGATCGAGCGCGCTGCGGCCGCCGGGCAGGCGCCGGACTGCGCCCACGGCTCTGAGTGAGGCCCGGGCCGTCGACGCTCCGACGCTCGGAGCCTGCCGCGCGCCGTCGAGCAGCTCACCGACGTCGTAGTGGGCGACGAATCGCTCGGCGTGCTCGCCGGTGATGACGATTCCGGTCACCCCCTCATCGGACTCGGCCCGTTCGACGAGCTTCTCGAGGTCAGCGACGATCCCTTCGTCCATCAGCCCGTGAGGGGGGTTGGCGACCGTCGCCAGCAGCACCCCCTCGCCGCGTTCCTCGACTCGCACCTGACCCATCGGCCTCAGACTATCGGTCCCTCCCCACCGGGGCACTCATCCGATTGTGCCCTCGAGGACCCGGATGAGGGCCGCGCCGGCATCGTCGCGGACGTCCGCCGCCGCGGGGTGGGTGTCGCCCCGGTAGAGCCGCGCCTCGTCGAAGCCGGCCGTCTTCAGCGCTGCCGCGGCCTCCGCCTCGTCGGCGAAGTGGGGGTGAACCTTGCCACGAACGAACCCTGAGAGGGCGGCGTTGAAGACCTGCTCGACCGGATCCCGGCTCAGTCCGGCCAGGCGCAGATCGGCCAGGTAGAGGCCGGTCGGAAAGCTCGCGAGCGCTGCGGCGAAGCGGCGCCAGGTCGCGATCACGTCCTCGTCGTCGAAGTAGGTCAACAGGCCTTCGGTGATGATCGCCAGGCCCCGGTCGGGATCGAGCGTCCCGAGGATGCCGTCGAGGCTGCCCGGGCCGCCGTCCCGGAGGACGTCGAGCTCGGCGACGCGGTGGTGGACGGACAGCGAGCCCATTCGGGCCAGCGCGGCGCGCTTGCGCTCGGCCATCGCCGGGAGGTCGGCCTCGACGTAGGTCAGCCGCTTGCCGTGGCGCCCTGCGAAGCGCCAGCCCCGTGGCGACATGCCGCATGCCGCCTCCACGACCTGGCTGACGCGTCCGGCTTCGATCGCCTGCTCGAGCTGGCGATCGATGATCCTGTGGCGGGCCAGCAGGAGTCCCTCCAGCGTCGGTCCGCCGAGGGCCCGGCTCAGCGCCATGGTCGGTCTGAGCGCGTCGAACATCACGCGTCCCTGCCAGGTGGCGAGCTGCGGATCGGAGAGCCCGTTTCGCACCCAGGCCTGGCCGGTGTAGTGCGCCGTCGGGCTGACCGCGTCGGGTCCTCGGTTGAGGTTGAGACCAGGGATCATCCCCGGATTGCGCCGATCATCTCTCCGGCTCGAGTCCGGTTCCTCGGCTGCTTCATCTCGACCTCAGCGGTCCCAGCGCTCATCTGGGGTTCTTAACACAGCGAGGATCGGGGCTGGCTCCCGGCGTTTCGAGCGGTGCGACTCACTCGCCTCGAGCCGAGGTTGGCCTGTGCGTAGGGTTAGCCGGGTGGAGAACGCCGATTCGAGCCAGATCCGACCGGAGGAGGCGAGCAGGTTACGTCGCTACAACGTCGCGATGGGCATCCTGCACCTGATCCAGGGGCTCGCGATCCTGGTGCTCTCGAACGGGTTCTCCCTCCCGGTCACAGCCACCTTCGCAGACAGCCAGCCGGGCGGCCCGGTCGACCCGAACAGGCTCTCGGAGCTGTTCACAATCCCCCTCGGGCCGGCGGTGGCTGCATTCCTGCTGATCTCGGCCCTGGCGCATCTGATCGTCGCCTCCCCGATCGGGTTCCCCGCCTACATCTCCGAACTCGAACATCGCCGCGATCGCTTCCGCTGGGTCGAGTACGCGTTCTCGGCTTCGCTGATGATCGTTCTGATCGCGATGCTCGCCGGCATCTCCGACGTCGTCGCCCTGATCGGGCTGTTCGCGGTCAACGCCTGCATGATCATGTTCGGCTGGCTGATGGAGACGGGCAGCCGCCCGGGGCCTGGAGCCGACTGGACGCCGTTTTGGATGGGTTGTTTCGCCGGCGTCGTGCCCTGGGCCTCGATTGCGATCTATCTGATCGGCGCGGGCTCTGACGTCCCCGGCTTCGTCTACGTGATCTTCGCGACCCTCTTCGTCGCCTTCAACAGCTTCGCGCTGAACCAGTACCTGCAGTACAGGCGGGTCGGCCCCTGGCGGGATTACCTGTTTGGTGAACGGGTCTACATCGCCCTGAGCCTGATCGCCAAGAGCCTCCTCGCCTGGCAGGTCTTTGCCAATACGCTCGTCTAGCGGCGCCGCGAGGCGGCCCGGATCGGCCGAAGCGGCCCGAGCCATACGCTCTTGCCCTAGCCTTCGGAGCGATGAAGCGTTGGATGCTCGCGGGAGTCCTGTGGGGGGCCGTCGTAATGGCCGCGCGCCGCGCCCGCCGATGCCGCGAGTGACTCCGAGCGTTTCCCGAAGGATTTCCTCTGGGGCACCGCGTCAGCCGGGTTTCAGTCCGAGGCCGGCGGGTCTCCCGCGAGGGTCGACCGCCGCAGCGACTGGTTTGCGTTCACGACCGACCCCGAGCTGATCGATGACGGGGTGGTCAGCGGCGACCGGGTCGCCGATGGTCCGGGGTTCCTCCACACCTGGCGTGACGACCTCGACCGGGCGCGCACCGACCTCGCCAACAACTCGATCCGCCTCGGGATCGAATGGAGCCGGATCTTCCCGCGCTCGACGGCCGGCGTCGAAACGGGCAAGCGGGTCTCCAGGAAGGAACTGAGGAAGCTGGATCGAGTCGCCGACCAATCGGCGGTTGAGCGCTACGGCCGGATCCTCAGGGGCGCCCGCGAGCGCGGCCTGCGCGTGATGCTGACCCTGAACCACTTCACGCTGCCGATCTGGATCCACGATCCGCAGGCGGTGCGCGCCGCCTTCGCCGGTCGTGGGGCGGACGACCCGGTCCCGGAGGACCTGCGCCGGGCGGGCTGGCTCGATCCCTCCACCGTCGATGAGTTCCGCAAGTACGCGGCCTATGCAGCCTGGAAGTTTCGCGATCAGGTCAACCTGTGGGCGACGTTGAACGAGCCCCTGGTCACCGTTTCGCAGGGCTTCGTCTCGATCCCCGGCGTGACCGGGGTGAAGGCGCCGGGCGTGCTGTCCTACCCGGCAGCGCTGCTCGCGGTCGAGAACCTCGGTCTCGCCAACGCCGCCGCCTATGACGCGATCCACGCCCGCGACGCCAACGCCAAGGTGGGCTTCGTCCACAACATGCTCGATTGGCGGCCGTTCAACCCCGCCAGCTCCGCCGATGAGACCGCGGCGAGCCACGCCGACCAGATCCTCAACCGCACCTACCTCGAGATCGCGATCAACGGCTGGTACGACGTCGACGCCGACGGGGTCAAGGATCCCGGCGAGATCCGCAAGCAGCTTCGCGACAAGGCTGACTTCATCGGCGTCAATCACTACTCACCCGCCCGCGCTCAGTCGCTCGGCTTCCCCGTCTCGGCCACGATCCCGACGTTCGATTTCGTCCCCTACATCACCTATCTGGGCACGGGGAACCCGAGTGGCGGCCCCTGTCCGACCACCTGCACCGACTTCGGCTGGCAGATCGATCCGACCGGGCTCCGCAACGTCGTCGAGGAGGCCGCCGGCTACGGCAAGCCGATCTACATCACCGAGAACGGCATCGACGACGCCGAGGACGACCAGCGGCGGGCGTACCTGCGTGGCTACCTCTCCGCGCTTCAGGGCGCGATCGCCGACGGCGCCGACGTCCGCGGCTACTTCTATTGGTCGCTCGTCGACAACTACGAGTGGGCCGAGGGGTTCGCCGCGAGCTTCGGGCTCTACGGCTTCGACCCCGACACGCTCGAGCGCACGATGCAGCCGAGCGCGAAGCTCTACCGGCGGATCGCGCGGACCGGGAAGGTGCCCACGGGCTGAACCGGGGATCCCCGAACGCTCAGGAGAGCCTGACCGGAAGGGTCTTGAGCTGGTTGAGGAACTGGGTCACGGCGGGCCGCGCCTCGCCGTTGCGGGTCATGTCGGGGTGGCGCTTCAGCGTCTCCTCGAACAGCACCTTCAGCTCGAGCCGGGCGAGCGCCGTGCCGAGACAGAAGTGCCGGCCACCGGCTCCGAAGGCCTGGTGTTCGGGGTTGCGGTGGATGTCGAAGCGGTCTGGGATCCTCGTAGACGGCCTCGTCTCGGTTGCTGGAGACGTACCACATCAGGACCTTGTCGCCCTCTGCGATCGGCTGGCCGTGGATCTCCGTGTCGATGGTGGCCGTGCGCCGGAAGTTGCCGAAGGCGGGGAACATCCGCAGGCATTCCTCGATGGCTCCCGGGATCAGCGACGGGTCCTCGATCAACTCCCGCATCTGCTCGGGGTGGTCGAGCAACGCGTTCATCCCGCTCGTAAACGTCGCCTTGGTGGAGTCGTTGCCGGCCGCCACCAGCAGGAAGAAGCCCATCACGATCTCGTGGTCGGCGAGGGTCTCGCCGTCGATCTCGGCGTGGACGAGGACGCTGGTCAGATCGTCGGTCGGGTTCTCGCGGCGCGCGTCGATCATCTCCTGCGAACGCCGGAAGATCTCCGGGAAGTCCTCGGCGAGGACCTTCTCGAGGCCGCCCGGGGCGAGGTCCTCGTCGCCGACGCCGAGCGTCGTGTTCATCAGGGTCGCCCAGGCCTTGTCGTCCTTCTCCTCGATTCCCATGAAGCTGCCGATCACCCGCGAGACGACCGGTTGGGCGATGTCTTCGACGATGTCGCAGGTCTCGCTCCGGTCGAGCCGGTCGAGGACCGTGTTGGTGATCGCGCGGATCTCGTCCTCGTGCATCGCGATCCGCTTCGGGGTGAACCCGCTCTGGAACAGCGCCTTGATCCGATCGTGCTTGGGCGGATCCATGGCGATGAACATCGAGGTCATCAGCTCGAGCGGGATCGCGTGGGTGAGCGCCATGCAGCCACCGCGCTCGGAGGAGAACGTGCGCCAGTCCCGGCTCACCGCATGTACGTCCTCGGCTGTGACGACGGACCAGATGCCAGCCTCGTCGGGGTAATCGTTGATCTCCGACCACTGCACCGGACATTCGCTGCGCAGTCGCTTGAAGAGCTCGTGCGGGGGTCCGTTCTCCCAGTGCTCGCGGTCGGAGATGTCGATCTGATCGAGGCTTCTGATCCGCCTCGGTGGTCATGTTTCGGTTCGTCTCCAGGTCGGCGTTGAGGTGCCGCCGAAGCCTACTGGCCAGCCGGCCAGATTTCCGGTTTCCGCTCGGGCCAGCGCGTCAGCTCCAGGGTGGTGAGGACGGGCCGGAAGCCGAGGCGGTCGTAGAGCTCCTTCGGCCGGTTCTCGTCGTCGGCGGCGATCCAGAGATCGTCGACCGCAGCGGCAGCTTCGATCGCCGCGATGGTCAGGGCCGTCCCCAGCCCATCCCCCCGCCGGGCGGGAGTGACGAATACCCCGGTGATCTCCGCGGCGCCATCGCGGTGCTCGAGTTCGGCGAATGCCACCGCAGCCCCGCCTCGGATCACGGCGAGCACCCTCACGCCCAGCCGGGCCGCGACCGCCGCCGCCTGCCGGTGGTAATCGCCGGGATCCTGGCCGGGGGATTCCTCCTCAAACCAAGCCGCCCGCAGGTCGTGGGTCAGCTCGTAGGGGACCTCCTCAACAGCGAGCTCATCGCCGCTCGGCGCCTGGGGTCTCGTGGCGCATCAGAAGCAGCCGCCTGGAATTCCAGCCGATCTCCTCGAAGGAGGACCGCATCGACTCGGCTACGGAGATCAGCTCGAAGTCGAGCCGCCGGTGAGCGAGCCCGCCGAGCGCCTCGTCGGCGAACGCCGCCAATTCCTCCACGCCCATTCCCGGGTCCTCCTCGACCCTGACGACGTTGAAATCGTGGTAGCCGGGGTACTCGGTCGCCCGAACCACCGTGCCATGCGCCCACGGCTCGATCCGGTCGCAGATCGCCTCGTGGCGGGAGTGCTGCCAGTGGAGCGCGCGGGCGCTCACTACCCCTTCAGATTCACCTTGAAGGACTGCGACGTGCTGTTGATCGTATTGGTCAGCTTCAGGCTGCCCTTCACCTTGCCCTCCTTCTTGAGCAGGCGCTTGCCACCGCTGGTCAGCTTGACGGTCACCTTGCCCTTGGCCGCGGGCTGGACGGTGTACTTGCCCTTGGCCACCTTGGTGGTCTTCCCGGCACGCGCCACGACGCGATTCTTGCCCCCGCTCGAAGCGGTGATCAGCACGTTCCCCACGCACGGATCGGTCGCCCCCAGCGGCAGCTGGCAGGCCACCTTGAACGTGCCCTTGCTTCCCTTGAACTTGATCTTGTTCCCCGCCGGGCCGGCTCCCACCGCTCCTTCGAACAGGTCCTGCGGGCGGCAGCTGGAGGGCGGCTCGGCGCTGAACCTCAGGTTGTCGACGAACACGGCCGAGTCGTAGATCGCGTCGCCGAGATCGAAGATCGACAGGTAGATCGAATGGGGGCCCGGGGTCACCGGGGTCTTGGCGGTGAGCGTCCCGGTTGCGGCATCGTAGGTCGTCCCGGTGGCTTCAGCTTCGCTGACGATGGTCGGGCCGAGTGTGTCGACGGCGACCTGATCGCCATAGCCGGCCGCGAAGTCCCCGGGGGCGGAGACCTCGTAGCTGGGAGGCTCAGTCTCAAAGGTCAGGGTGCTCGTCCAAGTGGTGCTGTCGAGCTCGGCGATGAATGTGTCGTTGACTCCCTTGTCGACGTACTCCGGAAACTCCTCCGAGAGGAACTTGTAGTCGAGTTGCAGACAGCTCTGCCCGTCCGGGACGATGAAGTCCGCCTTCAGGGTCACCGGGTCGAAAGCATCGCCTCGAGCGGGATCGAGGAGGCCGTAGGCCGAGCCGCTGTTTCCGCCACTGTTGGGAGCGTCGGCGATCGTGACATCGCCTGAGCTGAGCAGGCCGAATGATCCACCGGCGGTCGGGAAGCCCCCGAGGGGCGCATTGGCGACGCCGTACTGCGCCGGGTCCGAAATGAGCGAGCCGCTCCCCGCTGAGGCTTCGAGCGACTGGGCGACCGCGTTCGGAGTCGACTGGGCGACCGCCGCGCCGGCGGCGCTGACTGGGCCGAACGCGGCAAGAGCCGCGAACGCCGCGACGAGCGAGAGGCGGCTGAGCCCCCGTCGGCGCCACGAGTTGGATGTGTTGCCCATTTCGGTCCTCTCCCACGATGTTTCGCGCCGACGGGGCTTCTCCCCGCGATCTGCCGATCGGGAAGAAGCTACCGCACGAGAACCGGGTTGACCAGCGGCCCGGACAAACGTTGCAGGAGGCCCGCGGGCCTGACGTTGGCGAAGGATCGCCGGGACCTTCGCCCTCGTGCCGCCGCTGAAGCGGCGCCTGGCCGAACCGTGGCAATCAGCTCAGGACGGCTTCGAGACCCCGATCGGAGAAGGCTGCTGTTGGGTCGCGCAGTGGATACCGCCGCCGTAGGTCGCGAGTGCATCGATGTCGATGGCTGCAACTCGGCGCCCCGGGTAGAGGGTCCCGAGGGTCGCCGTCGCGGCCTCATCGGCTGCGGCGTCTCCGAAGCCGGCGGCAACCACGCCGCCGTTGACGACGTAGTAGTTGGCGTAGCTGTTGACGAAGTCGGGTGAGTCGACGCGGACCCGCCCGGGCTGTCTCAGGGTCCGGACCAGGTAGGGCTTCCCTGCGGGGTCGCGGGCGAGCCGGAGATCCCGCTCGACGGCTTCCGCCGCCCGCGTCCACGCATCGGGCTTGGCCCCCATGGGCGGTAGCTCGACCAGGAGCTCTCCCGGCCGGACGATCCTTGCCACGGCATCGATGTGGTAGTCGGTGATGTCTCGGCCGACCAATCCGGGGGTCCAGATGAAGTGCTCGATGCCGAGCGCCGCCGCCAACCCGGCTTCGACCTGGCCCCTGTCCATCCCCGGATTCCTGTTCTCGTTGACCCAGGAGCTCTCTGCGGCAAGCAGCGCGCCGGCGCCGTCGACCTCGAGGCCACCCCCTTCTCCAACGACGGTCGCCCTTCTGAACGGAGTGCCCGCGGCCTCCGCCACCCGCTCGGCGACCCGCGCGTCGTTGCGGTGGAACTGCTTGCCGCCCCAGCCGTTGAAGTTCAGCCCCCGGGCCTGCAGCGAGCCATCCTCGCTTCGTACGAAGTTGGGTCCCGCGTCCCGCATCCAGAGGTCGTCGACCGGGATCTCGAACAGGTCGATCTCGCCCCCGAGCATCCGCCGGGCCTTGCGCGCATCTCTGGGGTGGACGGCCATGATCACGGGCTCGAAGGCCGCCACGGTGGTGGCGATCCGGGCCAGGTCGCGGCGCACCGCATGGAGCCTGCCGGTGCCGCCGTAGATGCCAGGCCAATGCGGCCACGCCATCCATGTCCGCTCATGAAGGTCGCCCTCCTCGGGCATTCGCCATGAGGGCCGGCCCACGCTCGCGCCCGCCTGCTCGGACCCACCCGAGCCGCAGGCGGTGAGCCCCCACGCGGCGAGCGGGATGCTCGCCCCGGCCCGGAGGAAGCGCCGTCGCGAGATCGGGGAGGTGCCAGGCATTCGGCAATGAAACTACGGAGCGGCCCTAATCGCGATCTCAACGGTCGGCTTGGGCTGGAGCCGGATCCCAAAGCACGGTGCCGGGGTGGAACTGACTCCACGCAAACCAGAACGCCTGGTGTGAGGGAACATCGCGAGCGCCGCTGCCGGTGGCGCGCAGGCCGTCGCCGTCGAGCCTGAGCTCGATCCCCGCCGCCGAGACCTCCTCGCCCTCCCGCAATGCCGCTCGGGCCTCCTCCGCGGGAAAGGCGACCGCCCGCCCGCCCGCCGTGATCACGCCGATCACATTCGCCTGGACGGGCAGCCGCGGGTCGGGGTCGCCGATCGGAAAGATCGGGCCGTCGTCGTCGCGGCCGGCGAGCGGATCGGCGGGGTAGTCGCGTCCGATACCACCGTCCTCGGCGACGATCCTGGTCTCAGGATGGGATCGCTTCCATTCCCCCCAGGTACTCGCCACGACGGTGGTCTGCGGCAGCGTGATGCCCGCCTCCCGAAGCGGTCCCGAGATGGCCTCACCGGTGAAGGTGTCGAAGACCGAGTTCGTGTTCAGGTCGTACATCACCTTGTTGGAGCGGGAGAGCAACCCGGATGTCCGCAGCACCGGCTGCTCTCCCGGACCGGAATCCTCGTCGAGGAAGTAGGCCTGAGCCGAGCCGCAGAGTGTGCAGTAGGGGATGCCGAGGCGACGTCCACCGATCGTCACGTTGACCATCTCGTGAACCTCCATGACGTTCTTGGGAAAGGCCACCGATTCACCGTTGACGGTGACGCCGAAGACGATTCCGTCGTCGGGGAACCAGTCGCCCTGCGAGGTGTCGGTCAGGGCGGGGTCGTCGAGTGCCGGTATGCATCCGCCCGGGCACAACCCCTCGGAGCCTTCCGGCCGGTCGTCGATGAGCACGCCGCCCCAGGACACGAACCGCCAGTCGATCTCCGATTCGGCATCGGCGAAGAACGGCTCCCAGCCCGGCTCTACCGAAACGAAGAGCTTGGCCTTGAGCTCGCGATAGTCGGGCGGCGCCGGCAGTTCCCACGCGAACAGGTGGTTGGTGATGCTCTGCCACGGGCTTCGCGCGAATCCTGGATCGGTGCGTGGATCAGTCTCGGTAAGGGCCATGAACGCGGCGACCAGGTCGCCCTGGTCGGCTCCAGCGGGAAAGAATCGGAGCAGATCGGAGACGAGCCAGGCCAATCGTGGGTCGCCCGCGGCGGCCACGACCTCGAGCGCATCGCGGTCGAGGCGCCCGTCGGCCGCCGCATCCATCATCGCCGAGGTGGCGGATTGCACGTCGGGGTCGAGGCTCGAGTCGGCGACCGCCGGCGGCGGGCCGAAGTTCGACTGCGCCGAAGCAGTCGTCGATTGCGCCGGCGGTGCCTTGTCCCCGCCGCAGGCGCCGAGGACAAGGGCGAGGGCCACGGTGGAAACGGCGGCGGCGAGGGCTGTCCCTCGGGAGAGCACAGGGAGACGATCCCGCGGCACCCTTAACCGGGCCTTTAGCGAACTGAAAGACGGTGACCTTCGGAAACCGCCGAATCGGCAAAGGAGGCTCGACGGAATGATCATGCACCCGACCCTTTTTGCAGTACCCCTGCTTGCCGTCTGCCTCGGCCTTGCGGCCTGCGGGGGAGACGACGATGCCGATCCAGCCACCGGCGTTGCGAGGGCCGAGCCCACGATTGCTTCGGGGTCGTCATCACAGCAGTCGGAGTCGGTCGAGGCCGGGAAGGAGAAGGCCGCCGAGCGGAGGGCCGAGATCGGGTTGGCGGTTGCCACGGGCGAGTCTCAGTTCGGAACGATCCTCTTCGATGAGAAGGACCGGGCGATCTATCTGTTCGACAAGGAGCAGAGCGCCAACAGCGAGTGCTATGGCGACTGCGCGGTCGCCTGGCCCCCCGTGCTGACCAAGGGCCAGCCCGTCGCCTCCGCGGGAGTGGACTCGAAGCTGCTCGGCACGACCGAGCGTGACGACGGGACGACGCAGGTCACCTACGGCGGCCGGCCCCTCTACTACTACGTCGACGATCCGCCCAAGCAGGTGCTCTGCCACAACGTCGAGGAGTTCGGTGGCCTTTGGCTCGTCGTCGAGCCCGATGGCAAGCCGGCCGTCTGAGCTGCTCGCGACGCCGTCGACGGGACGGCTTGCGGCAGCGGGCCGCCATCCCTGCTCAGGGCTTCCAGCCCGTCATCGAGACGCAGCCGTCTCATCAGCGGCGGCGGGGTCAGCCGGTAGATCCAACGGCCCCTCCAGGGCACGATTCGCTCGCGCCGCTCCCGCTCGATCGAATCGGCCGCCTCGCGAGCCACGTCGGCAGGCGTCATGTCGCCCACCAGGTTGGCGATCTTCGGGATCCGCTCCCTGGAGCCCGGGTTGTTGTCGAAGTAGGGGGAGTCGACCTCGAACGGGGCGAGCAGCGTGACGCCGACGCCGCTCCCGCGCAGTTCGGCCTCCAGCTGGTAGCTGAACGCCCGCATCGCCCAGCGCGCGACGCCGTAGGCCGTGGCGCCGGGGATCGTCAGGTAGCCGGCTGCCGAGGTCATGTTCAGGATCCAGCCCGAGCCGCGCTCCCGCATCGCCGGCAGCAGCAGCCGGGTCAGCTCGTAGGCGGCGAGGTAGGGCAGTCGCGCCGCCTGCTCGGCGTAACCCGCCTCCGTCTCCCAGGTGGCCCGCCAGATCCCGGCGCCCGCGTTGTTGATCAGCACGTCGGGGGCGCCCTGGCCGGTCAGCAACCGTCCGGCGAGCCGCCCGATTGCGGCGTCGTCGCCGAGGTCGCAGGCTTCGACCGTCACCGTCGCGCCACCGTCGCGGAGCTCCGCCGCCAGCGCCTCGAGCTTGTCGGCTCCGCGAGCGACGAGGATCGGCTGAGCGTCACGTCGCACCAGCTCGCGCGCCAGCTCGGCCCCGATTCCCGAGGAGGCGCCCGTAACCAGCACCCTGCGACCGCTGAGCTTCATGCGTGGATCCTATTGCCGGCGCTGCAGCTATTCATACTCCCCCGATGGCCCTGATCGACCTCTACCGCCGCACCGGCGCCGATCTGCCCTGGGGTGATCAGCTCCGGGCGCATCCCGGGGTCCGGATGGAGGGCTATTTCTGGCGATTCACGGCCCCCCGTGAGGACGGTCGCGTCCTGATCGCGCTCTGCGGGGTCAACCGGGCCGATGACGGCAACTGGTCAACCCTGGGGCTGGCCGCCCACCCCGCCGGTTTTCTGCGAGCGGTGGAGCACCCCGAGGGCCGCGCCGACCCCGACGCGCTCGGCGCAAGGGCGGGAGCCGCCTTCGAGGGCTCGCGCGATCGCCTGCGCGTCGACCTCGGCGACGATGCCCAACTTGACGTCGGCGTTACGGCGCCGGTTCCCTGGGGGCGTCGCAGGTTCGGCGGATCGAGCTACTTCCAGTCGGTCCCCGCACTCAATCAGTACTGGCATCCGTGGCTGCTGGGCGGAAGCGCGCACGGAGTGGCGAACGTGGGCGGGGAGCCGTGGGAGATCGACGGTTGGCAGGTCTACGCGGAGAAGAACTGGGGTCGGGGCGGGTTCCCGGACTCGTGGTGGTGGGGGCAGGCTCAGGGGTTCGCCGAGCCCGAGGCCTGCGTTGCCTTCGCCGGCGGGGAGATCAAGTCCGGGCCGCTGCGGACCGAGGTCACCGCGGTCGTCGTGAAGCTGCCCGAAGGACGGCTCCTTCGGCTCGGCAACCCCGTTTCATCCCCGGTCGAGGCACGGGTTGCCGACGAGCGCTGGTCGTTGCGGGGCAGAAGCGCCACGTGGCGGGTGGAGATCGAGGGGGAGGCACCGCGCGGCGCTTCGCACGTGCTGCCCGTGCCGCTGCCGCGCGAGCGCCGGAACGTCGCCGGAGCCCTCGAGCATCTCGGCGCGAGGATGAGCGTCGTCGTCAGCTCTCGTCGAGGCGGCGTCGTCTGGCGCGGGGAGTCCCAGGTGGCCGCACTGGAGCACGGCGGCCTGGAGCGTGCCGCCCGGGAAGCAGAGCGCCGCGGTTTCCCCGGCGCCGCGGCCGTCGCCCCGATGAGCGCGAGCGCCGGCGATTGACGGCGGGCATCGGGCCTGCGGTGGAGATGGGGCGACGCCTTTAGCAAGCCCTAACAAACCACCTCCACTGTTCGGCGGGTGTACTCACGGATGACCAAGCGGCTCGCCGGCGTGGGAGTGGCTTCGGCGGTCGCGGCGGCGGCGTTCGTTTTCGCCTCCCCGGTCTCGGCCGCGCCGGAGCGAGATGCTGCGTCGGCGTCCTTTGACCAGACGACGAAGGCGAAGCCGACCAGGATCACCACCGACGATTCGCAGTTCGGGACGATGCTCTTCGACGGGGGTCGCCAGGCGATCTACTCCTTCGACAAGGAGAAGACGAAGAGGAGCAAGTGCTACGGATCCTGCGCCAAGGCCTGGCCGCCCGTTCTCACCAAGGGCAAGCCGAAGGCCCACGGCGAGGCCGATCAGGGCCTGCTTGGGACGACGAAGCGGCGTAACGGCACCACCCAGGTCACCTACGCCGGCAAGCCGCTCTACTTCTACGCTCACGAGGGTCCGGGTCAGGTCTTCTGCCACGACGTCAAGCAGTTCGGGGGGCTCTGGTTGGTCGTCAGGCCCGACGGGACAAACGCCGACTGAGGCGAGCGCAGACTGAAACCGCCACGCCAACCCCGAGTTGGCGGACGGGCGATCACCGACGGCATTCCGGTCAGACTATCCCGATGGATGCTTCCCGAGGCGCGAAGGAGCAGGCGGGCTTCAGCCCACCCGGCCCGGCCGAATTCGCGGCCGCCAGGGCGCTGCTGGCCCCGTGGCAGGCACTCACCGATCCGTGCATCGACGGATACGAGAACCTCCCCGACGACGGCCGTTACCTGTTGGTCGGCAACCACACGACGCTTGGGGTCTTCGACGTTCCGTTCCTCGTTCTCGGCATCCACGAGCACACCGGCGTGCTCGTGCGCTCGCTCGGGGAACACCAGCACTTCCGATTGCCGATGTGGCGTGAGCTGCTCGCGCGATTCGGGACCATCGACGGCACCCGGGAGAACACCCGCCGGCTTCTCGAGGCGGATCAGGCCGTGCTCGTGTTTCCGGGCGGGGGACGGGAGGTGGCCCGTCGGCGCGGCGACCACTATCCGCTCGTCTGGCGCGAGCGCATCGGCTTCGCGCGACTGGCGCTCGAGTTCGGATATCCGGTCGTCCCGTTCTCGATGATCGGGGTCGACGACATGTGGGACGTCGTCGCCGATGCCGACGACGCTGTCTTCGCGCCGGCCCGTGCCCTCGCCGCCAGGATCGACGTCGATCCCGAGATGCTGCTTCCGATCGTGCGCGGCCTCGGGCCGACGCCGCTGCCCCGGCCGCAGCGGATCTACGTCCGCCTCGGCCACTCGATCGAGGCGCGTGACTACGGTTCCGCCTGGGATGACCGGGAGGGTGCGGCCGCGCTTCGTGACGCCGTTCGCTCGGCGGTCGCCGGGGGCATCGAGGAGCTCCAGCGTGAGCGCAAGAGCGATCCCGCTCGCCGTCTCATCCCCAGGTTGCGCGGCGAGGCGCTGAGGCTGACGCGCTCGCAGGCGGCGGCTCTGCGGCGAATGCTGCCGACCCAGATGTAGTTCGCCCCGCCTCAACGACAAGGCCCCCGCGGCAGCGGAGGCCTTGATCGAACGCCGGACGCCGCTTCAGGGAGACGTCCCTAGGCGATGGCGAGGGCGATCGCGAGGAGCGCGAATGCCACGGCGAGAAAGGCGATCGTCGCGCCGAGGCCGCTGTAGTGGGTGCGGCTGGCGCTGGTGATGTACGGAGTGGCTGAGCGAATCATTGGAATCGGTTCCCTTCTGTTGGTTCCCCGCGCGGGTTGCGCCGGTAAAAGCAAGATCGCCGCAGCGGGACCCTGCGGCCAGGGGTCCGCGGGTGGAAGCCGGCCCGCTTTGGGGGTGATCCCGCTCACACCTCGGGGGGGTCTATGGGGGCTGAGTACCGATGCGAAACCCGGTCCCAGGCGCCAAGATCGGTGTACGCCACTCACGCCCGCCGAAAGGAACCGTCGATGTACAACACGATCGAACATGACTCGAGCGTTGAGCTGCTGATCGAGGACGTCAATCCCGAGACCCTCTTCACCGAGTCGCTGCTGGCACTGAGCGACGTGCTCTCTGAAGCAACGGGGGGCACCGCCGTGACCCACGAGATCCTGGTCACCGCTGAGGATCTGGGGGGATTGCTGACGGCTTGGGTTGAGGAGCTGGTTCGCCTGGCCGAAGGCGACGGCTTCGTGCCCGAGCGGGTCTACAAGGAGCGTCTCGAGAGCTCCAGCTTCAAGGCGATGGTCGCCGGCGAGCGTTCGATCCCGCAGTCCGAGATCAGGGCCGTCAGCTGCCGCGGGGTCGATCTCAGGCGTCTCGACGACGGCGCCTGGGCAGCTCAGGTGATTCTCGACACGCGCGGCGATTAGCGGCGAGCCCGTCCCATGGCGCCCGCCCCTCGGGCGGAGGTCGCTGGAGAGGGAGCCCCGATGATCTGAGCGCCTAAGCTCAGTCGATGGCCATCACCCAGCGGGAAGCGCGTCAACGGATCCTCGACGACCTCGGCGGCGCGAGCGAGCGGATCGCCTTCTCCGTCGCCTGCCTCGGCACCGCCTATGAGCTGCTCAGCGTCGGACCCGCGGACCGCCTGGAGGCTGAGTTGTTCCGGCCGGTGCAGAAGGCGTACGGGCGGGTCAAGCTGACCCGCAGCCGGTTCGCGCAACGGACCGGCTTCGAGGTCGCCGAACTCGCGACGCCGTCGCCGGGCCTGAGGTCGCAGGGCGTCAAGTCCTTCGTCGA
This sequence comes from uncultured Solirubrobacterales bacterium, assembly GCA_963823275.1. Taxonomy (GTDB): domain Bacteria; phylum Actinomycetota; class Thermoleophilia; order Solirubrobacterales; family 70-9; genus RHKX01. The sequence continues at coordinate 461,456 of CAWGKW010000001.1, forward strand.
ACGGGCCGTCGTGGCCGCAGCCGACGGGGACCGGATGATCTCCGACCTACAGGACACGATGCTCCCCGTCGAATCCGGAGATGCTGAGCTCCGAAAAGGCCTCAGCGAGGTGCGGACTCTCCTCGCTGATCTGCCGGTTAGCGCGCGGGAGTTCCTGCGGACCCTGGGGCGATAGCGAGTCATGAGCCACCCGGTGCTCGAGCTGATCGGGAAGCGGATCGCGGCCGAGAGCCGGGCGGGGGAGCGGGATCCCAGCGACCGCGATCGGCTGGCTCTCGCGATCGAGGGCGGCGGCATGAGGGGAGCGATCACCGGGGGTATGGCGCTGGCGATCGACAAGCTCGGCCTGCTCCATGTCTTCGACGATGTCTACGGGTCATCAGCCGGAGCTCTCAACGCCGCCTGGCTGATCAGCGGGGCGGCTCAGACCGGGATCTCGACCTGGTCGGACCCGGCCCTGCGGACGGCGTCGACGGGAGGCCGCAATCTGCTCCGCGGCAAGCCGATCGTCGACAGCTCGTTCCTGACCGAGGTCGTCTACGAGAAGCTCGCCCCGATGCCGTTCGATGAGATCCTGGCGAGCCCGGTCGCCTTCCACCCGCTGGCGACCGATTCAGCAAACGGGGCCTCCACCGACCTCGCCCCGGCGATCGCTGATCGGCGCACGCTGAAGCTTGCGCTCCGGGCCACCACCGCGCTGCCGCTGCTCTCCGGCCGGCCGATCGAGCTTGCGGGCAGCCGCTACTTCGATGCCGGGCTGGCGGAGTCGATCCCGTATCGAACCGCGGCGGAGCAGGGCGCCACCCACATCCTGGTGCTGCGCTCGCGCCGTCTCGGTGAGCACGACTCGAGCAACGGCGGTGTGTCCGGCCGGATGATCGCCCGCTACCTGTCGCGCTATGGCGAGGAACTCGCGACCGCTTTCCTCGACCGCGCCGACCGCCTGGCCCGCGACGACCTGGAGCTGGCCCGAGCGGAAGCCGACCCGGCGGCCGGTCCGGCGATCTTCTCGATCCGCCCTGCCCGCGGAACCCCTTCGATCTCGCGACTGGAGAAGGACCAGGCGCGGGTCCTCGCCGGCCTCCGGGCCGGAGAGGAGATCGGGCTGGCTACTCTCATCTCGGCGGGGGCGACTCCGTGAGCCCAGATCGAAGCGACCCCATCGAGGAGGCACGATGAAACGGACAGGACGACTCGCCCAGACGATTGCCGTGATCCTGGTTGCGGCAGCGGCGATCGGCCCCGTCGTCGCGGCCGCCGCCGGCAAGCAGTATTCAACGCTCTTCACCGCCTTCAAGTACAAGCTCAAGGACGGGAAGGCTGAGTTCAAGGGGTCGATCGACTCCTCGAAGGGCAACTGCGTGCCCGACCGGAAGGTCGTTCTCTACCGCAAGAAGAACGGCGAGAAGAAGAAGCTCGGCGGCGATCGCACCAACGACAAGGGCAAGTTCGAGATCGACCTCGGGGGCGGCCCGCCGAAGAACGGCACCTACCAGGCGGAGGTCAACAAGGCCAAGATCGGAGACTCCGGGAACACGAACACCTGCCTTTCCCGATCGTCTCCCAAGCTCAAGTTGAGCAGCTGAGCGAAGCGGCGGGCCAACCGGGCGGATCGGCAGCCCCCGGCCGTCGACGGACTCGCCGCCGGCCCCCCGGCACCGGCGGCGAGAGGTCGGACGGACCTACTTGACCGTCACGCTCCCGTACATGCCCTGGGCGTAGTGGGCGGGGAGGTTGCAGAACATCACGTACTTGCCGGGAGTCATCTCGAACTCGCCTTCTCCGGTGTCGCCGGCGGCGATCTCCTCGATCTCTCCCGGTGTCGTGGCCTCGGTCTCCAGCTTCGCCTCGTCGACTTCGCCCGACGAGTCGGTCGGCAACTTCGCGGGGTCCAGGTTGGTCTTGAACAGAACCAGCTCGTGCTCGACCTGGCCTTCATTCGGTGCGGTGATCGACACCGTCCCGGCGGTCGCGGTCACGTCCTGGGGGTCGAAGTAGAAGTCGCCCATCTTGATCTCGACGCTCTCGCCGGAGACGGCTGCCGTGGACGTCGTCGACTCCGTCGCCGCGCTGCTGTCGTCGTCCTCGGTCGAGCTGTCGTCGTCCCCGCAGCCGGCGGCCGCGAGCCCGACGATCAGCAGGGCGGCTGCCACAGTGGCCTTCATTCGTTGGTTCACGTGTGTTCCTCTCTTTGTGGATTTAGATGCGCTTAATCATGATTTTAGGCAGCCTTTCACGCCCGGCTCCCGGTCCGCATCGGTACGCGCTACGGATCAGCGTGTGCCGGCCGCGCCCCGGTTCCCCCTTGCAAGCCGTGCCTCAAACCTGATTGGATGGCGTTCATGCAATTCCCTCGTCTGCGTCTCGTCCCGGCCCTCGTCCTTCCCGTCCTGATCGGAGCTCTCGCGCTCGCGCCTGGGGCCTCCGCGAAGGCGAAGGGCTTCAAGTACGGCGTCGCCACCGGTGACGTCAGCTCGAATTCAGCGATCCTCTGGGCCCGGGCGACCAAGCAGGGCAATGCGCTGATCCAGGTCAGCGACGGCGGCGGCTTCGGCAAGTGCGACCTGAAGAAGGCCTCCGGCAAGTTCGTCGTCGAGGCGGAGAAGTCAAACGACCTGACGGTCCAGAAGCGGATCAAGAAGCTCGATGCCGGGACCGCCTACAAGTACCGCTTCTGCATGAAGGGCGGAAGCAAGAGCGAGACGGGCAAGTTCACGACGGCGCCGAAGGAGAAGCAGGCGAAGACGATCCGCTTCGCGCTCGCCGGTGACCAGGACGCCCGCCCCCTCCCCGGCGAAGACACTCCCTACTGGAACGACTTCGAGGTCTGGGATCGCATCGCCGCCCAGAAGAACGACTTCAACGTGCTGATGGGCGACACCATCTACTCCGACACAGAGGTCCCCGGCTACACGCTCGAGGACGTCGCCGTCTCCGTCAAGGAGAAATGGGCGGCCTACAAGACGAACCTCGGGATGAAGCCGTGGACGAAGGCGCGCGGCTCCGCCGCCTACTACGCCCACTGGGACGACCATGAGTTCCTCAACGACTTCTCCCAGGAGGAGAACTCGTTCCCCTACGGCGACCAGGGGAGCACGGACATCAACGGCGAGAAGCTCTACAAGCAGGGCGTCGAGGCCTTCACCGACTACAACCCGGTCACCTTCAAGGAGAAGACCGGCATCTACCGCTCCGAGCGCTGGGGCAAGAACCTCGAGATCTTCTTCCTCGACGAGCGCTCGTTCCGGAGCGCCAGCGCCGACTACACGGGGGTTTGCGACAACCCGGCGGGCAGCGGTAATCCCGACCTCGCGCCGACCGCCCCGCAGGCCACCCGAAACGTCTTCTCGGCCCTGGTTCCGGCGCTGGCCAACCCGGCTCCGCAGGCCTGCATCGACGCCATGAACGACCCGAACCGGACGCTGCTCGGCTCCAATCAGCTGAAGACGTTCAAGAAGGCGATCAAGAATTCGGACGCCACCTTCAAGGTGATCTTCAACGAGGTGCCGATCCAGCAGTACTACGCGCTTCCCTACGATCGCTGGGAGGGCTATGAGTCCGAGCGGCAGGAGGTTCTGAATTTCCTCCAGAACAACGTCGACAACGCGGTGTTCCTGACCACGGACGTGCACGCGAATCTGGTCAACGATGCCCGCTACAACACGCTCGGCGGCCCTGGGGTGGAGGATTCGGGGATCCTCGACGTGACCACCGGGCCGGTCGCGACCGCCAACTACTCGCTCGAGATCGACGGTGCCACCGGCATCCCGGGGTCCGGCGGTCTGATCCAGTCGCTGTTTCTGAAGCCCGCTCCGCCCGCCGGGATCGGCATGCAGTGCGCCGCGACCGACCAGTTCAGCTACGCCGAGGTCGCGGTTTCCAAGGCCCAGCTCAAGATCGACCTGCTCGATGACCAGGACCAGCCGGTGCTCGACACCGGCGACGTGGCCGCGAACCCGGGCGCAACTCCCTGCTCACAGATCGTGATCCCGGCGCAGTAGCCCGCCGCGCAGGGGCCGGCGGATCGGAGTAGATGGCGGCCCTCCTCGACGAAGTGCTGGACGCCCACGGCGGCCGTGAGCGCTGGGCGGGGGCGAAGACGATCCGCGCGCGAGTCCGCTCCGGGGGCCTCCTGTTGCGCACTCGCGTTTCGGGAAACCGGCTTGCCGACGCGCAGGTGGAGGTCGACGTCGACCGGGTCCGCTCCGCGGCTGTCCCGTTTCCCGGGCCCGGGAAACGGGCCGTCTTCGAGGACGGCGCAGTCAGGATCGAAACCGACGGCGGCGAGATCCTCGAGTCCCGCTCCGATCCCCGCCCCTGCTTCTTCGGTCGTTCGGGCCTGCGACGCAACCTGCGCTGGGACGACCTCGACACGATCTACTTCGCCGGCTACGCGTGGTGGAACTACCTCAACGTCCCCTACCTGCTGACCCGCGAAGGGGTGGAGGTCGGCGAGGGTGAGCCGTGGCGGGAGGGTGCCGAGACATGGCGTCGGCTGGACGTCACGTTCCCGCCGGGCCTCGACACCCATTCGCGGCATCAGACCTTCCTCTACGACGACGAGCTTCGGCTCCGTCGTCACGACTACGTCGCCGAGGTGGTCGGCGGCTGGGCCCATGCGGCCCACATGTGCGCCGACCACGTCGAGGCCGGGGGCCTGCTCTTTCCGACCCGGCGATGGGTGCGGCCGATCGGCCCCCGCAACCGGCCGCTTCCGTTCCCGACGCTGGTCTGGCTCGAGCTCTCCGAGATCGAGGTCGAGAGCAAAGCGGGGATGAGCCGGAGAGGAGACTCCGCCGATTGCATGCCGGCCCGTTGTGATTCCGGGTTCCGGACCCCCGATAGTCTCAGGTCATGATCGGACCGCTCGAGATCGTGATCCTGCTCGTCATCGCGCTGGTCGTATTCGGCGGCTTCTTCTACAAGAAGCTGCCAGCGCTCGGTAGATCGGCGGGCAAGGGAGCACGGGTGGGCGGCGAGAAGGCGAAGGAGCTCGCCGGCGTCGTCGGGGAGAAGGCCGACAGCATCGACACCCAGGGGATCGCCCGGTCGGCGGGCAAGGGCATCCGTGAGGCCAAGGAGCTGAAGGAGACGATCACGGGGCCGCTGGAGCCGAAGGCGGCACCCGGCCTCGGCCGCGGGGGAAGAGGAGACCAAGGCCGCGCCGACGTCCGAGCCGGACAGCAAGGAAGAGGGCCCCCTCTAGCCATTGGCATCGTTCGTGTCATTGATGCCCCTGAGGGGACACAAAGGCACGAACGACCATGGATAGGTGGGGGCGGAGCGCCGGCCGGGGCACTCAGGTGGCCGCGACCGCGCCCGTGGCGACCAGCACCAGCACGACCGTCCCGAGCACGAACCGGTAGATGACGAACACCGTGTAGGTGTGCACGGCGATGTAGCGCAGCAGCCACGCCACCGCCGCGTAGCCGACGACGAAACTCGTCAGCGTCGCGACTATCGTCGCCGGCCATCCGACCCCGCCGCTGACGTTGTCGTACTCGGTGACGGTCTGCAGGATCGTCGCGGCGGTCAGGGCGGGCATCGCGAGGAAGAACGAGAGCCGGGTGACCGTGACCCGATTGAGCCCGCGCAACAGGCCGGCGGACATCGTCGCCCCTGAGCGCGAGACCCCCGGGATCAGAGCCAGGCATTGGACCAGGCCGATGATCAGGGTGTCACGACGGGTGACATCGGATTCCTGGCGATTGAGGGCGGCGTGACGATCGGCGTACCAGAGCACGCCGCCCCAGAGGATCAGCGCCCCGCCGATGAACCAGAGGCTGCGCAGGGTGGTCTCGATCTGATCCTTGAAGACCAGGCCCACGATCCCGATCGGGATCGAGCCGATGACCACCGCGATGGCGAACCGCCAGTCGGGGCCGCTTCGCCTGTCGCCGTCGAGGAGACCGGTCCAGAGCGCCCCGAGGATCGTGCGGACGTCCTTGCGGAAGTAGAGGACCGTCGCGCCGATCGCGCCGATCTGGATGATCGCCGTGAAGGCGGTGACGTCGGGGGAGTCGATCTTGTAGCCGAGCCCCTTCTCGATCAGGGTCAGGTGGCCGGTGCTGGAGATCGGCAGGAACTCCGTCAGGCCCTCGACGACGCCGAGCAGGAGGGCCTGCCAGAGATTGAGTTGGTCGCTCACGCGAGGCGATTCTATTGTCGTGGACCCCGGGCACTAACGTTGACCCATGACCGAGCTCGAGATCGCGATCCACGCTCAGCCCGCCGAGCTGCGTCGGCTGGCCGGGCTCGAGCTGCCCGACCGCGCCGAACGGCTGGCGGGGGCGGAGCGGGTCTGGATCGTCGGGACCGGTACCAGCCTTCCATGCCGCCGAGCTTGGCGCAGCGATGTTCGCAAGGGCGGGAATCGACGCCAGGGCAGCGTCCTCGATGGAGTTCTCGGCCAGCGCTGGGGTGCGATCGGGGGACGCGGTCCTCGTCGTTACCCATACCGGTGAGACGGCCTACGCCCAGGCCGTCAGGAGGCTCGCTCTCGATGTCGCGACGACGACGCTCTCGATCACCGCCACGGGTGTCGGCTGGCCCGAGGCGATCGAGACTGGGGAGCGGGAACGCTCCCACACCTACACCCGCAGCTACACCTCGACGCTGGCGGTGCTCTGTCTGATCGCAGGCGCTCTCGGCGCCGCGGGCCTCGGGCCCGACGCGGTTCTGGCCGCCGCCGATGCGACCGAGGTCGGCGATCGCCGATCCCGATATCGACCGGATTCCGGCTCCCGAACGGCTGTTGGTCCTGACCGGCGCGGGGGCGGGGGCGGTCAGCGCCCGCGAGGCCGCCCTGAAGCTGCGCGAGGCGGCGCGGTTGCCGGCCGAGGGCTACGACGCCGAGTACCTGCTGCACGGGTCGGCAGTCCCGCTCGGGCCCGACGACGCCCTCGTCGTCATCGGCGCCGACCGCAACGAGGACGGGTTTCTCGCCGAGCTCGCCTCCGCCGCCCGAATCGAGGGAGTCCCGGTCGTCGGGATCGACCAGCCGGAACCCGCCGACGAGCTGATGGCCCAGATCCCGCTGGCCGCGCGGCTCCAGCTGCTCGCGCTTCGCCGTGCCCTCGCCGGCGGCCATGACCCCGACCTCGTGATCACCGGCGCCTGGGATGGTGGGAGGCTATGGGCGATAGGGGCGCCGGATTGACCTGGGTCCAGCCGGTGGCATCGACGCGGTGTGCGAGGGTTGGACGGTGCCGGAATCAGAAAGCCACAAGGATCCCCTGGAGCGCCTGCGGCTCGGGGCGCCCGAGGGCGCCGGGGCGCCGGAGCGATCGCCGCCGCGGCCGCTGGGTCTGAGCGAGGATCGGGTCCCCGAGTCGCTCGAGCGACGGGCGAGCTTCGCGCGCGCCCGGGAGCTGCTGCCGGCGCTGGCGGCGCTCGTGGCGGGCGCGATCGTCGCCGGGCCGGGGCAGGGCTTACTGCTCGGCGCGGTGGTCGGGCTCGTCGCTGCGCCTCTGCGCCGCTTTCCGATGCCGCTGCATCTGATGCCGACGACGAGGATCCTGCTCGCCCTGATCCCGCCTGCGCTTGGTTGCGGGATCTTCGCTCTTGCCGACCTGATCGGCCCGAGGTCCTTCTCCGTCAGTGGCTCCGACGCCGTGATCGCCGGCCTCGCCGCCGCCCTCGCGGCGCTCTTGATCGAAGCATTCTTCCCGCCGTGGCTGCGCCGGAGGCCGGTTCGGATCGCGACTCTCGGAGCGCCGGCGTTCGCGATCGCCCTGGAGCGGGAGCTGAGCGAGACTGGCGTCGGGGAGGCGAAGGTGGTCGGTTGGATCGATGACTCCGGTGCCGAGCATCTGCGCGAGGTGGTGCTCGGCAACCGGATCGACCTCGTTGCCCGGGTCCACGGATCGCTCGGGCGGGAGGCGATCCGACCCGCAGCCGGCGGGCTGGAGGTCCTGCTTGATCTGCCGGTCCGGACGATCGGCGCCGACCAGCTCTATGAGGGCCTCTTCGGACATGTCCCACTGGGTGCGATCGACACCCGCTGGTTCCTCTACCTGATGCATCCGCAGTTCAACACGACCCGCCCCCTCACCGACCGGGTCCTCGAGTTTCTCGAGGCGATTCCCCTGCTCATCCTGACAAGCCCGCTGCTGCTGATGTCCGCGCTGGCGATCAAGTTGGCCGATGGCGGCCCGGTCTTCTACCGGCAGACCCGGGTGGGAGAGGGCGGCCGTGAGTTCGAGGTGCTGAAGCTGCGGACCATGTCCGTCGGTTCCGAGCGGGAAGGAGCGCAGTGGTCGCAGGCGGACGATCCGAGGATCACCACGGTCGGCCGCCTGCTTCGCCGTCTTCACATCGACGAGTTGCCGCAGCTCTTCAACGTGCTCCGCGGGGAGATGACGTTCGTCGGCCCCCGGCCTGAGCGCCCCGAGATGGTCGCCGAGCTCGAGCATACCCTCCCCAACTACCGGCGACGCCACCTGATCAAGCCCGGAGTGACGGGCTGGGCGCAGGTCCGCTGCGGCTACGCCGGCTCGACGCTCGGGACCGCCTGGAAGCACTCCCACGACCTCTACTACCTGAAGCGCCGCTCACGCCTGGTCAACGTGATGATCGTCGTCGAGACGCTGGTCATCGCCGGGCTGGACTCCCATCGGCCTCTGCACGTCCCCGCCAGTCAGTTCCTGTTCGGACGCGATCTGGGCATCGACCTCGCCGCGGATGCAGTCGATCCCCTGCCGCCCGAGGTTCGCGAGCCCAGCCTCGCAGGCGGAGCCTAGGTCGCCGTGGGCGGCATCGCGCTCAGAATCGCCCTGCTCCTGCTGCTGGCGCTGAGCCATTCCGCGCCGGCGACCGCGGCCGAGGGGACCCCGCGGCTGGGTCACGTGTTCGTGATCGTGCTGGAGAACGAGGGGGCTGCCGCGGCCTTCGCCCCCGACGCTCCTCGCTACCTCTCCCGCACCCTGAGATCGAAGGGGGCCTTCCTCCCCGACTATTTCGCGACCGGCCATCTCAGCCTCCCCAACTACATCGCGATGATCAGCGGGCAGGCGCCGAACCCGCGGACTCAGGCTGATTGCCGCCACTTCACGGACTTCCTGCCCGGGACGGCCGCCGCGGCCGGGCAGGTGATCGGCTCCGGCTGCGTCTACCCGCGGTCGGTGCAGACGATCGCCGACCAGCTCGAGGCGAAGGGATCGACCTGGCGCGGCTACATGGAGGACATGGCCGCAGGGGCTCCCGGCGAGCCTGCCGCCTGCCGCCATCCCTCGATCGGCGCTCTCGACGAGATGCAGCAGGCCGAGGTCGGAGACCAGTACGCGACCCGCCACAACCCGTTCATGTACTTCCACTCGATCATCGACGATGGCGCGTCGTGTGAGTCGCATGTCGTCGACTACTCACGCTTCGCAGCCGACCTGAAACGGCGGGCGACGACTCCGGCCTACAGCTTCATCACCCCGAACCTCTGCCACGACGGCCACGACGAGCCCTGCGTCAACGGCGAGCCCGGGGGACTGGTCTCCGCCAGCCGGTTCCTGAAGGGTGCCGTGCCCCCGATCCTCCGATCGCCCGCCTTCGATCGCCGCGGACTTCTGATCGTCACCTTCGATGAGGCAGAATCGGGCGGGGCGACCGCAGACTCGAGCGCGTGCTGCGGCGAGCTACCCGGTCCGAACACGACGGACCCGGGGTTCACCCACTCCGGTCCAGGCGGGGGCCGGACGGGCGCGATCATGCTGTCGCCGTGCATCCGGCCCGGCACCCGTTCACGAATCGACTACAACCACTATTCGATGCTGCGATCAGTCGAGGATGGCCTCGGGGTCCCGCACCTCGGCTTCGCGGCGCAGGCCGGCCTCGAGCCCTTCGGCTCCGACATCTTCACCCGTCCGGGCTGCGGCACCTCGGGTGGATCGTGACCGGCGGGCCGCCTAGGCGTCGAGGAAGGCCCTGATCAGCTGGGCGAGGCGCCGCGGCTCCTGGGCCATGAAGGCGTGCGCGCCTCCGGGGAAGTGAGCCAGCCACGCACCGGGCAGGCTCGCCGAGAGAATGTCGGCGTTGGCGGGCGGAATCACGACGTCCTCGCTGCCGGCGGCAGCGAGGGTCTGGGCCTCGATCCTGGCGATTCGCCGATCAGCCTCCTCCTGGTGCCAGCGGGTCATCGCTCCCTCCTGCGCGAGAAGGACGTCAGTGGCCAGCCGAGCCCGTGCCGCGGCCACGATGTCGCCGAACTCAGCGTAGATACCGGCGGCCATCTCCGCTGGGAACAGCAGCTCCAGCAGGCGTCGCGCCTGCTCGCGGGGCGTGCCCGAGTGATCGGTGAGCCTGCGATACGTCTCGTCCGTGCAGGGCCGAGCCGCCGGCCCGCCGGGGTCGGTGGCCAACAGGATCAGGCGGTCGACGCGCTCGGGAGCGAGCGCCGCCAACTCCTGGGCGACGAAGCCGCCCATCGACCAGCCCGCGACGGCCGCCGAGGGGATTGAGAGATCGTCCATCAAAGCGATCAGATCAGCGGCCATCACGCCGATCGTCAGCTCCGCGTCCCCGAGCACGGATTCGCCGACGCCGCGGTTGTCGGGGCAGATGACCGTGCAGAAGCCACCGAGGGCGCCGAGGAATTCCGGGTCCCAGTCGTCCTTCGTCGCCGCGTACCCGTTGATCAGGATCAGCGGCGGGCCGTCCCCGAAGCGCCGCCACGCGATCGCCCCCGCGGGGCCGCTGGTCTTGCCCGTGGACTCCCCGGTTCCCATTCACCGACCCTAGTCGGCCGCGCCGCGGTCAGGCGTTTCCCCGGCGGCTGACTTACCAGCGCGCGCGAGGGTCCACGTAGAGACCGTCGACGAATCATCGGTTGATGCCGACCGAGGTGAGCCGGTACCGGAAGCTGTCGATTCCGTCGTACTGGGTCCACCAGGCGGGTGCTTCGAGGCCTGAGTCCTGCCCTGGGGCGCTTTGAGGATTCCCGATTCGGGGCTACGATTCGCCGAGACGCCTCTGTTCCCGCCCGAGCACCCCATTTCCATTGCTTGCTGAACTCGGCTGGGACGACGCGTGGGCTGCCGCGCTTCAGGATGTTCCGGGCGCCGACGGGTTGGCTCCCGCGCGGGTGACCGCGGTCCACCGCGGGCGCGTGCAGGTGGTTGGCGAGGAGCTCGACGCGCTCGCACCGGCCGGCGGCTCGCTCGAAGGCACACCGGTGGTCGGTGATTGGGTCGCCTTCGACGGCAACCGGATCCGCGCGATTCTGCCGCGACGGACGGAGTTCGCGCGTGAGGGTGCCGCCCTGGCGGCCAACGTGGATCTCGGGCTCGTCTTCGCCTCGAGCGGCGAGGATCCGAATCTGCGACGCCTCGAGCGTTTCGTCGCCATGGTGATGGAGGGCGGCATCGAGCCGCTCGTGATCCTGACCAAGGGGGACCTCAACGACGACGCCGTCTCGGCCTCAGATCGGATCCGCGAGCAGCTCGGGGTCGAGCTGATGGTGATCAGCTCCCTGGACGGATGGGGCATCGACGCGGTCAGGGAACGATTGCGGCCGCGGACGACGGCCGTCCTGCTGGGGCCCTCCGGCGTCGGCAAGTCGACGATGCTCAACACGCTGCTGGGGGAGGAGCGGCAGCGAACCCTCCCGGTTCGGGATCGCGACGGAGCCGGGCGGCACGCGACCGTCCATCGCGAGCTCTTCGCTCTGCCCAACGGCGCGCTGATCATCGATGCTCCCGGGGTCCGTCGTCCCGGGATGGCCAGCGCCGAGGGAGTGGCCGATGCATTTCCGGAGATCGCCGAGCTCGCCAAGAGCTGCCGATTCTCCGATTGCCTGCATCGGGACGAGCCCGGATGCGCGGTCCGCGGGGCCGTCAGCGCGGAGCGCCTCGAATCGATGCGCAAGCTTCAGCAAGAGGGAACCGAGGCGGCCACGAGGCGGTCAACCGGCGGTGAGGGTTCGCCGAAGTACGTCCGGCCGCGTCGCAGCGGCCGACGTGAGGCCTAGAACGCGAAACGGCCCGGCAGCCGAAGCCGCCGGGCCGTGGCCCTGGAGAGTTGCCGATCGCTAGCCCTGGATCGTCTTGCTCGTCGCGCTCTTGCAGAGGTCGGTCTTGGCGGCCTTCGCGTAGAAGCTGCCGTCCTTGTAGCCCGAGTTGCCGATCGACCACATGTACTTGGTGCCGTTGGCCTGAGCGATGTCGGAGCCGATCTTCTGGTCGTTCTTCGGATCCTGGGAGCTGCCGAGCTGCTTGAAGACCGTCACCTTGCGACCGTTCGCGCAGTTGTCGGAATCGGAGCTCTTGACGTAGCCGTAGTAGTCGCCGTTCGAACCCTTGATCTTGACCTCGGTGTCGGCCTTGCCGGCGGCCTGTGCGGCGGCGGCGCCGCTGAACGCGGTGACCGAGATAGCGAGTGCGGCGAGTGCGGTGCGGACCTTGGTGCTCTTGAACATTTCTTGCCTCCTTGGCGTTGGTTTGACCTTGTAAGACCATGTTCTCCTGCAGGAGCCCTCCTGGATAGGCGCCCACGGTGTGAACCCGGCAACACCCCGACGCGTCCGTTTCGCGAAACTCTACGAACGATGGCGAGCACCCCCCTCAGGACAGACCAGTCGCTGCACGATCGCCGGATCAAGCAGATCGTGCCGCTGGCGAGCCCCGCGGAGCTCCTCGCCGAGCAGCCGCTGTCGGCCGAGGCGGCCGAGTTCGTGATCCGCAGCCGCGAAGAGGTCAAGGCGATTCTCGACCGTGAGGACCCGCGCCTGCTCGTCGTCGTCGGCCCCTGCAGCGTCCACGACCCGATCGCCGCGCTCGACTACGCGACCCGCCTCTCCGCGCTGGCAGACGAGCTGTCGGATCTGATGATCGTGATGCGCGTCTACTTCGAGAAGCCGCGGACCACGACCGGCTGGAAGGGTCTGATCAACGATCCCCACCTCGACAACTCCGGAGACGTCAACGCGGGGCTGAGAACGGCTCGCGAACTCCTGGTCCAGGTCCTCGGGAGGGGATTGCCGATCGGCTGCGAGTACCTCGACCCGATCACCCCGCAATACATCGCCGACACCGTCGCCTGGGGCGCGATCGGCGCCCGCACGACCGAGAGCCAGACTCACCGCCAGCTGGCTTCGGGGCTGTCGATGCCGATCGGCTTCAAGAATCGAACCGACGGCAACGTCGGGGTCGCCGTGGACGCGCTGCGGGCCGCGGCGGCCGAGCACTCCTTCGCCGGGGTCGAGCTGTCCGGGGGCTCCGCGATCCTGAGAACGGCCGGCAACGCCGATTGCCACATCATCCTTCGCGGCGGTCGCGGCGCCACCAATTTCGACGCCGAGTCGATCGCCGGCACGCTTGAGAGCCTCCGCGCCGTCGGCCTGCCGGAGCGGGTCGTCGTCGACGCCTCTCACGACAACAGCGGCAAGGACGACGAGCGCCAGCCCGACGCCGCCGCCGCGATCGGCGAGCAGATCGCGGCCGGCAACGGGGCGATCGTCGGGGTCATGCTCGAGTCCTTCCTCGTCGCGGGTCGCCAGGATCTCGGTGGCGAGCTCACCTACGGTCAGTCCGTCACCGATAAGTGCATGGATTGGGAGACGACGGTCGAGGTCCTCCGCGGCCTCGACGCCGCCTCCCGAGCCCGTCGCGAAGCTTCCTGACCGCGGGGCGGGGCCGAGCCGCACCGCGATGGCCCGCATCGTGACCCCGACGCTCTCGATCGATCAGGCTCGCCGGCTGGCCCTGCACGCCCAGGGCCTCGCAGTGCGGCCCGCAGGCGGCACTCGTGTCGCGGATGTGGTCGCCCGGATCGGTTGCCTGCAGCTCGACCCGGTCGGGGTCGTCGCGCGCTCGCCGCTTCTGGTGCTGCGAGCACGGCTGAGCGGCGGCACGCATGGATCCCACCAGCGCGCGCTGGAGCGTGCTGCCTACCGAGACCGGCAGCTCTTCGACTACTGGTGTCACGAGGCCAGCCTCTGTCACGTCGACGACCTGGCTCTGCACCGCTGGGCGATGCGGACGTATGTCGAGCGACTCTCACCCGCCCGCGCAGCCACGCGCGGCTGGTTGGCCGAGAACGAGCCGTTCGCCGAGCACACCGTGGATGCGTTGCGCTCGGCCGGGCCGTTGCGCGCCCGTCAGCTCGAGGATCGATCCGAGGTCGCCTGGGGCACGGGGCACTGGACCGACGAGGTCTCCTCGCGGCAGACGATCGCCCGGATGCTCGAGAAGCTCTGGATGCAGGGGCGGATCGGAATCGGCGATCGGGTCGGCATCGAGCGGCGCTGGGACATCCTCGACCGCTGCCTGCCGGCCGGGACGCTCGCCGCTGCCGACGCGGAACCGCTCGAGGAGGAGGTGGTGGTCCGGCGGGCCGTGCTTCGTTCCGTCGCAATGCTCGGGGTCGCGAGAGCGCCGCACATCAACGCTCACTTCACGCGCCGCCGCTACCCGGGACTCGGCGGGGCTGAGGGTGGGGCCATCGGTGAGCTCGAGCGGTCCGGTGAGCTGACCCGCGTAGGCGTGGCCGGCCTGCGCGGCGACTGGTGGGCTCCAACTGCAGACCTGGATCGGCTGGACGGACTCGAGGTGGGGCGGAGGACGGTGGCGCTCTCGCCGTTCGACAACCTGCTCTGCGACCGTGGCCGGACCGCCGAGCTGTTCGGCTTCGACCATCGCCTCGAGATCTACGTACCCGCCGGCATGCGGCGCTGGGGCTATTACGTGCTCCCGATCCTCCACGGCGAGCGATTGATCGCCCGCGCGGACCTGCGGCTCGACCGCGACGGCGATACGACCGTGCTGCGCGTCCTGGCCGTCCACCATGAGCCGGGCCGCCGCGCTCCGCGTTCGGTCGACCGCGCCCTGGAATCGCTGGCGCGCTGGCGCGGCGCCGAGCTCGAGGCTTCCGGGGTCTGAGCACTCTCACGCGCGAGACGTCAGCAACCGGCCACCACAGCCGGTTACTGACACCTCGGCGAATTCGGCCCCGGAACGACGAAGGCCGGCCCGCTCGCGCGGTCCGGCCTTCGAAGCGTAGAAGCTGAAAAGGTGTTCAGCCGGCGGCGGTGACGTTCGCTGCCTGGGGGCCCTTCTGGCCCTCCTCGAGGTCGAACGTGACCTTGTCGCCTTCAGCGATGCGGGTTCCGGGGGCGAGACCGTTGACATGGACGAACGCGTCCTTGCCACCGCCCTCGACCTCGATGAAGCCGTAGCCCTTGTCGTCGTTGAACCACTTAACGGTTCCTTCAGCCATATGAGTTCCCTCCTAAGGGATCGGTGCCGGTCTTATGTGGAGCAATGCACTCGGCACCAACTCATCCAAAAAACAAGCCTGTTGAAAGTCGATCCAGTTTGGATCGACGCGGGGAACGATAGGGACTTACGTCCGCCGACCGCTGCTCCCATGCCAGAGCACGCACCCAGACGACCAACGCGACGCCGGTTGCGTGCAGCCACAACCTCCCATGCAGATCGGCGCCCGAACTCCGTCCAGAGCCGCGGTTTGAGCTAAGGCGCCCCCCCGAATCTCCGAATGGGATGGGGATGGTCCACCCCCGGCACCGCCCCGAGTTGATCCTGGTTTCGCTCGCCCTCGTGGCCGGCGCGATCCTGCTCGTCATGGCCCTCGGACTGGGCGATGGGCGCTCCGGCGGCGTCGACGTGGCCCTGGGCGCACCCTCCGCCGGCAAGCCTGCCGAAGCCGCGGAGAAGCAGCCTTCGCCGAGGGCGACCGAAACGGGGCGCACCCCGATCGCGCTCCCTCGCAGCGGAACGCCGATCCTGACCGTCCGCGAAGGGGAGCAGCTGGACATTCACGGTCGGCCCGGCGGAGGGGTGGTTGCCACCGTCGGCGACACGACTGAGTTCGACTCGCCGACGGTGCTCTCAGTCCAGGAGCGGCGCGGCAACTGGCTGGGCGTGCCCACTCAGCTGCTTCCCAATGGCGAGCTCGGATGGGTCAAGCTCGGCACCGGGCGATTCGCGATCGACTCGGTCGGCCAGTCGATCGTCATCGACCTCTCGAGCATGGACGCGCGACTGCTCCGCAACGGTGACCTCGAGCGCGAGTGGCAGGTCGGGATCGGTGCCCCCGGCACGGCGACGCCCACCGGACATTTCTCGATCACCGACGAGATCGAAGGCGGCCTGAACCCCACCTATGGCTGTTGCGCGATCGCGCTCAGCGCGACCCAGCCGAACCTGCCCGTCAGGGTGGAGCGGGGGAGACCGGATCGCCATTCACGGGACCTCCCTTCCCCTCGGAGCCGCCAACTCGACCGGCTGCGTCCACAGCGGCGAGCGGGATCTGCACGCGCTCATCGACGGCGTTCCGCTCGGCACTCCGGTCACGATCAGGCCCTGAGCGACGCCCCTGATCGAGCATCCGGTGATCGTCGAGCCGCGATAATGGCGCGGTGAGCAATCGCAACGTATTGGGGAGGAAGATCGAGCCGTGCGGCACCGAGCCGGTGACCGGGTTCTTCCGGGACGGCTGCTGTCGGACCGGCCCCGAGGATCGCGGCAGCCACACGATCTGCGCGGTCGTTACCGCCGAGTTCCTGGACCATCAGCGCCAGATCGGCAACGACCTGACGACGCCGATGCCGCAGTACGGCTTCCCCGGCCTCGTCCCCGGTGACCGCTGGTGCGTCACCGCCTTGAACTGGCTGCGGGCTCACGAAGACGGCGCAGCCGCGCTCGTCGTGCTCGCTTCGACGCACGAGCGGGCGCTCGAGATCGTTCCGATCGAGGCGTTGGCGGAGCATGCCGTCGACGTCCCGGCGGACCCAGGGGCGCTCGAAGGCTGATTGGCGAATGCGCCCGGAGCTCCGCAAACACCTGACCCGGTTCGCACGGCCGGGCAAGGGCTGAGCGGGTCACCACCGATGCCGCTTCCCGACTTCCCCGCCGCGCTGATTGGCCGCTGGACGCTCGTCGGGTGGTCGGGGGTGACCAGGTCCGGGCGCCGCGTGAAACACGGCGGTGAGCAACCGACCGGAGTCTTGATCTACCTACCGTCGGAACGCATGGCGGTTCAGATCCAGCACGACGGCCGCGCCCAGGTTCGGCTCGACGTATCTCGACGCCGGGACCGAGGCTCTGCAGGCTGCCGCCTACCGGACCTACATCGCCTACGCGGGACGTTTCACGGTGCCCGAGCCCGGGGTCGTCATCCATCACGTCGAGCAGGCTCTGCATCCCGATCAGCTCGGAATGGACAAGCGGCGGGAGTACGAGCTCGACGGCGATGAACTGGTCCTTCGCACCCAGGACGTGATCGCCTCCGGCGAGCTCGCGACGTCGGCGCTCCGGTGGCGCCGGCAGGACTAGCCCGGGCTCGGGCGGATGCGAGCGACTCTCTGGTGAAGGACTCGCGAGCCTAGATCGTCGCGGGCTGCGACCCATCGCCCGCGCCGCCCTTGCGGCGGACGGCGGACTCGAACTCCGCCGAGGTGAACCCCCCGACCGTTTCGCCCTCGAGCGCGTACCTGTACAGGGCGACGCCGAAGATGCCCGAGACGGCCCCCTGAATCAGGATCGCGATCGCCAAGACGATCACCCCGAGACCGATCAGGATGCCGCCGCCGACGCCGCTCGACGCCATGACCGCAATGCCGGCTGCAATCAGGATCCCCGCCGGGATCAGGCCGATCAGGAAGATGAAGCCACCGATCGCGACGTTGCCGGTGATCTGCTCGCCCCAGCGCTGCCTGAAGAGGCCGGCTGAGCGTTTCAGGGTCTCGATCGGTCCGGTCCCCTCGATCGCGATCACCGGAACCGCAAGGAAGGTGATCAGCGACCAGCCGAGCTGCAGCAGGCGTCCGAAGATCGCGCCGAGGATGCCGCCCTGGTCCTGGAGCAGGCCGACGATCGTGCCGATCACGGTCGAGACGACCGCCCAGCCGGCGATCTTGGCGGTGCGGCTGCGGGCGACGGCGATGCCGTCGGAGAACTTCGCGTCCTCTCCCCGGAATATCAGGTTCGCGCAGGCCGCTAGGCCGACGCTGAAGAAGGTGCCGATCGAAGGCGAGCAGGTAGAGGCCGAGGATCACCAGGGGCGCACCCGGCGCCAGCTTGCCGTCATCGATCAGGTAGAGCCCCGGGCCGACGACGACGATGGCCATCACCGTGGTGGCGAACCCTCCGTACAGCGGGAACTGAATCAGCGCACGGTGCTCCCTGAGCACGCCCCAGCTCTTCTTCGTCAGCCCCCATCCTCGCTTCATTCTTCCCATACGAATCACCCTATCGGCCATGGACGGCAGATCTGTAGCGGCTGGGATGGTCTGACCAGCGGATTCGCCATCTGGCGGGCCCGACGGGTACCCATGCGCTTCGGTGGTCCGTATCTTCAAGGGTTGTGGCAATAGCTATCGCATCGAACCTGGGGATTCACGTCGGCGGCAAGCCGCTGTTCGACGACGTGTCGTTCAAGCTGGAGCGCCGCGACCGGATGACGCTCTCCGGGCGCAACGGCGCCGGCAAGTCGACGTTGCTCCGGGTCCTGGCCGGGGAGCTCTCGCCCGACTCAGGCGGTGTCGTCTTGGAGAAGGGCGCCCGGGTCGCGCTGCACGACCAGCGACCTCCGCGCGACGCCACGATGACGCTCGGCGACTACGTCTTCTCCGGCCGCGCCGACGTGATCGCCCTGGAGGCGAAGTTGGAGCGGCTCGAGGGGGAGATGTCCGGCGGCGACCACTCCACCGAGACGATGGGTGCCTACGCCGACGCGCAGGCGCGGCTCGACCTCGCCGGGGGCTACCGCTGGCGCGATCAGGTGCTCGCCGTCCTCAGCGGCCTCGGCTTCGAGCCGAGCCAGTCGGAGCGTTCTCTGACCACCTTCTCCGGCGGCGAGCTGACCCGTGCTTCCCTGGCCCGCTCGCTCGCCTCCCGCCCCGAGCTTCTGCTTCTCGACGAGCCGACCAACCACCTCGACATCCCCTCGCTGGAGTGGCTCGAGCAATACCTCACCGATCTCGACGCCGCGGTCGTCCTGGTCGCCCACGATCGCTGGTTCCTCGAATCGGTCGGGACGTCCGTGCTCGAGCTGGAGGCCGGGCGCGGCCGCTACTTCTCGGGCCCGTGGCACGCCTGGCGGACCGAGCAGGCGGCTCGCGAGATCGCGCTCGGCAAGGCGATCGAGCGCCAGCAGGCCGAGATCGAGCGGATGGAGAGGTTCGTCGAGCGCTTCCGCTACAAGGCGACGAAGGCCAAGCAGGCGCAGTCGAGGGTCAAGCAGATCGACAAGGTCAAGCGAGACGCCGCGAGCCGCGACCCGCGCGATCGGCGGACCCTGCGGTTCTCGTTTCCGACCCCGGAGCGGACCGGGCGGTTCGTGCTGAAGATGGAGGGGGCGCGGCTCGAGGTTCCTGGCCGGACGCTGATCGAGGACGGGACGTTGAGGGTCGAGCGGGGGGAGCACGTGGTCCTGGTCGGGCCGAATGGCTCCGGCAAGACCACGTTGATCGACACGCTGGCCGGTCGCCGCGAGCCCGCCGCCGGCAAGCTCGGCGTCGGCCACAACGTCAAGCTCGGCTACCTCTCCCAGCACGCCGATTCGGCGGCCGGCGAGGGCACCGTGCTCGACGCGGTCCAGCGCGGCACCGGCCTGAGCGGGCAGAGGGCGCGTGATCTGCTCGGCGGTTTCCTCTTCTCCGGGCGCGAGGTCGAAAAGAAGCTCGCCGACATCTCCGGCGGCGAGCAGCGACGCCTGTCGCTGGCGATCCTCGTCGCCTCCGGCGCGAACGTGCTGATCCTCGACGAGCCGACCAACCACCTCGACATCGAGAGTCGCGAGGCGCTCGAGGACGCGCTACTCGAGTTCGAGGGTGCGGTGATCCTGGTCTCCCACGATCGCGCGCTGCTCGAGGCGGTCGGGAGCCGCACGATCGTCTGCGAGAACGGCGAACTCCAGAGTCATATGAGCGGCTGGGCCGAGTATCAGCGGGCGCGCGACGAACGCGACGCGCTCGCCCGGGAGGCGCGCCAGGCCGCCGCCGTGGCCGCGCGCCCGCCGAAGCCCGGATCGGGAGGAAACGGCGGACGACAAGCCGATTCCGCGACACGCTCGCCCGGACCGTCGAAGAACGCGATTCGCAAGATCGCGACGATCGAGCGGGACATCGAGCGTGCCGAGGGGAAGCTGCGAGAGATCGAGGACGAGCTCGCGGACCCGGCCGCCTGGTCGAGCCCGGGCCGTTCTCAGCGCGCCGGCGAGCGTCACGAGGCGGCCAAGCTGCGGGTGCAGGAGCTGTACGAGCAACTCGAGGCGGCCGAGGGCGCGCTCGCGCCGAGCTGATCGCATCGCCCCTCCGGTGGCCTTGCTGACGGTCTTGGCGACGATCGGCCTGATCGGCGTCGGCTGCGGCGGCGGCGAGGGGGCGGAGGAGACGGCGGCGACGACGGTCACCGTCCCCGCCCCGATCGCGCCCGACAGCATCAGCCTCGACGACCTCGAGTCGTGCGAGGACCGCAAGCTGCCGTGCCGAGCTTCGCTGCGGGACCCTCAAGCTCCCCTACGAGCGCGCCGACCGTTCGCTCGGCGAGATTCCGATCGCCTTTGCGGTGCGACCACGCGACGATCGAGAGGACGCCGTCCCGCGGCGCGATCATCGCGATCGAGGGCGGCCCGGGCTATGGGTCGATCGGCAGCGCCAAGGGCTACATCGACACGTTCGGGGATCAACTCCGGCATCGGGATCTCGTTCTCGTCGATGCGCGAGGGACGGGATCTTCGGAGCCGATCGATTGCCCCGACATGCAGAGCGGCCGGGCCACCGACGCCGTCGGGATGGCCGCGTGCGCCGACCTGCTCGGCTCACGTTTCGACTCCTACCGCAGCGCTGCGATCGCCGACGACATCAACGATGTTCGAGCCGCCCTCGGCTACGACGAGGTGCAGGTCTACGGCGACTCCTACGGCACCTACCTCGCCCAGTCCTACGCGTTCCGGCACGGCGACACCCTGGAGGCGCTCGTGCTCGACAGCGCCTACCCGGTCAGGGGGGAGGGCGCCTGGTACCCGAGCATCTGGCGGACCGGGATCAGGGGCCTCGAGATCGCCTGCGAGCGCTCGCCCGACTGCACCGGCGATGCGGGAGAGCGACTCGACAGCTTCGTCGCCGAGCTCCGCGAACGGCGCCTCGACGTCGGGCCGCTACTCGACGCGATCAGCGAGGCCGGGTTCTCCCCGCCCGAGAGCTATCTCAGGATCGATCGGGCGATCCCGGAGTACCTGGCCGGGGACGAGCGGCGCTACGAGGAGCTGACCAGGGAGGGGCACGTCGGGTTCGGGAAGCCGGGCGGTTACTCGGTGGGCCAGGAGCTGACGATCAGCTGCAACGACTACCCGATGATCTGGGACAAGGACGCGTCGTGGGAGCAGCGCCGGGAGCAGCTGTCGGCCGCGATCGAGGAGTACCCGAGAGACGCGTTCGAGCCGTTCACGCCGGCGGAGGTCGCGCTGACCCCCGACTACCCCTACCGGGAGTGCCTCGGAGCGCCGAGGCCCGGCGAGTTCTATGAGCCGGCGGCGGCGGAATCGGCACCGCCGCCCGACGTGCCGGTCCTCGTCATCTCAGGTGAGCTCGACGACGTCACCTCACCGGCCGAGGGCAGGGCGACCGCCCGGCTCTTCCCGAACGCCGAGTTCTTTCTCTGGAGGAACGCCGGCCACGTCCAGTCGCTCTACGACCCGGATTCGCGGGGCGCGATCCGGATCCGCGAGTTCCTCAGCGAGAACGGCGGGTAGCTCCCGCCGTCTGCCTACTTCGCGGGCAGCTGCTGCTCGAAGAAGTCCATCGCGTCGTCCTCGGCGGCCTCCACGATCTCACCGTGAGTGATGCCGGGGTAGGTCTTGTAGTCGACGGTGTCTCCGAGGTCGACCAGCTCGCCGTTGAGCTGGTCGGTGTAGAACGGGAACACGGTCGTGTCCGCCGTGCCCTGGGCGAGCAGGACGGGCGGGCCGATGTCAACCGCGGGGTTCATTTCGGTGAGAACGTCGGCGAAGGCCGGGGTGGAGTCGACGGGGTCCTTGAGCAGCGTCGACGGGGCGATTCCGCCGAAGCTGTCGGGCTCTGACAGCTGCGCCAGGCAGGTCTGGTCGACCTGCGGGTAGAGGGCCACGGCGGGCGGGTTGAGGAGCTCGTCGACGTCGATGTCCGACGAAGTGGTCGACGCGCCCTCGAAGATCAGGGCCGCGAGGGCCGAGAGGCCACTTGGGGAGGTCAGCGCCGGCAGGAGCTGCGCCTGCTGGAGGATGTGGGAGGCTGGCGCGTAGGAGACGGTGCCCTTGAGCTTCAGCTTCGGCGTCCAGGTCTTCGCCAGGCTGGCGGCGAACAGGGCCGACTGGCCACCCTGGGAGTGGCCCGCGATCAGGAACTGCTTGCCGATGCTCGGCTTCAGCTGCCGAGCGGCGGAGACGATGTCGAGGACCCCGCGCCCCTCCGCCTCACCGACGAGATAGGGGTGGGGGCCGGGGGTGCCGAGTCCCTGGTAGTCGGTCTCGACGACGGCGTAGCCGGCATCGATCCAATCCTGGAGCTGGGGGTGTACGTAGGCGACGTAGGGGGCGACGACGCTGGTCGGCCGGACCCTGGTCGGCGCGCAGGAATCGGCTGCGCCGGTGGTGCCGTGGGCGTAGCTGATCACCGGCCATCCACCCTGCGGAGGCTTGCCCGTCGGGATGCTGACCGAGCCGGAGACGGCGACCGGGTCGCCCTGCGGGCTCTTTGAGGTGTAGAGGATCGTCTTGTTGATCTTGGCGCCCTCGATCGGCGCGAGCTTGGTCGCCTCCCGTTGCCAGATGATCTTGCCGTGGCCCTTGGGCACGTTCTTCGGCGGCTTGTAGAACGCGCCGCCGTTGGGTCCTTCCTTCACCTTCGCGTCGGCGGGGCCGGCGTTGCTCGCGACGACGAGCCCGACCGCGAGAGGACCGCGGCCGCGAGCATCAGTGCGATTCGCGTGGGAAGGTGGAAGTTCGGTGACGGCGTACAAGCTCGGTTCTCCTGATCGGATCTGTGGAAACTGGTTCGACAACTCTAGTCGCCGGCCTTTAGCGCCGGCGCCGTGGACAGTGTCCAACGGGCGCCGGACACCAGTCCGTTCTGCCTATGATCGCGGCCATGAGTGAGGAGCGCCCCAAGGACCTGGATCCTGACCGGCTCGCTGGAGAACTTCCGGATCAACGTCGAGCGGAACTTCGACGTGATCGGCCTCAAGGAGAGACGGGTCAGACAGGCCGAGCAGTTCCAGCCCGACGATCGGGTGATCTTCTACGTGACCGGGGTCAAGGCCTTCGGAGGGATCGCACGGGTGCTCTCGCCGATGTTCGAGGATCGCGAGCCGATCTGGCCCCAGGGCAAGAAGAAGGTCCACGAGGACTATCCCTGGCGGGTTCAGGGGGAGCCGGTACTGGTGCTCGACGAGGACGATTTCGTTCCGGCGGAGTCGCTCCTGGGTGAGATGGAACATCTTTCGAAGTGGCCGGCGGAGCATTGGACGCTGGCCTTTCAGGGTCAACTGCGGACCGTCTCCGAGGCGGATGCTGTGCTGCTCGAGTCGCGGATGTCGGCCGCCGCGCGTACGGCGAAGGCCTAGTCGGGGCCCGGAGCGGCCGAGGTCCATCGGGCGCGACTCGCTTCGCTCGCGCTGAGTGCCCGTTGGACCTCCACCGCTCCGCGCCCTGTGTAGCGTCGACGGGGCGCTGCGGTCGCTGGGTGGTTGGGATCTCAGGCAGGGTTTGGCAGGGGGTCAGCTGCTTCCCGTGGCCAGGTAGGAGCCGCCGATGATCAGGGGGAGGCCGATCAGGGCTCCGGGGCCGGGCGATTCGCTGAGTACGATCACCCCGGCGATCAGGGCGACGATCGGGGCGATGTAGGTGATCACGAGCGCTCGGCTCGGCCCGACCTCGACGACCAGCGAGCCGAACAGGACGAAGGCCGCCGCCGTGCAGAACAGGCCCAACGTCACGATCGAGCCGATCGCCGACGCCGGCAGCGCTCCCTCCGGAGGGGCCGCCGCGGCGAGCGGGGTGAGCACGATCGCGGCGATCGTCAGCGCCGCGGCCATGATCGCCCTGGGATCGAGATCGGCGAGCTTGACCTTCAACATCATCGGCCCGGCCGCGTAGCCGACGGCGGCGAGCAGGATGGCGACCGCGCCGATCACCTCGTCGCCATTGCCCGCGATGTCGACTCCGAGGAGGGCGACCACTCCCGCGAACCCGACCAGCAGGCCGATCAGCCGCCGCCCCTGAACCCGCTCGCTCTGAAGGAAGCCGATCGCCAGCACCGCCACGATCAGCGGGGTCGCGGCGATCAGGATCGCGGCGATCGAGGAGCTGACGTGCTGCTCTCCGAACGCGATCAACGGGAACGGGATTGCGATCTCGACGACCGCGTAGGCGATCAGCCAGCGAGCCCGACCACGCAGCGAGCCGAACAGGCCGGCTCGCCAGACGATCGGCAGCAGGACGAGCGCTCCGAGCACGACCCGCGCCCAGGCGAGGAACCCCGGGGATACGCCGTCGTCGACGGCGATGGCGATGAAGAGGTACGGGATCCCCCAGAGGAACGAGACGATCCCAAAGGACGTCCACGCCCGCCCGCTCAAGGCTCGGTGGAGTTCGGCCGCGGTCGGAGCTCACCGATGGTCGAGCGGAGCAGCAGGTATGAAAGCCAGACGGCGAACGCGAAGAGCGGAATGCCGGTGACGACGCGGGCAACCGCGAGCGGGCCGACGAGCCCCGACAGGTAGAGGGGAAGCTGGATCGAGAGCCGGAAGGCGAACAGGCCGACCCAGATCCAACTCGCCTTCGAGTAGGCGCGCCGGCGCTCCGCGTCCTGATACCAGCTGCGCCCCTCGCCGGTCACGGCCGAGAGGATCAGCCCGAGCAACGGCCGGCGAACCGCGATCGA
Source organism: uncultured Solirubrobacterales bacterium (assembly GCA_963823275.1). GTDB lineage: Bacteria > Actinomycetota > Thermoleophilia > Solirubrobacterales > 70-9 > RHKX01. The sequence goes on from CAWGKW010000001.1 coordinate 486,321, forward strand.
GATCAGATAGGCGAGGCATGACGCGATGTTGATCAGGATGCCCGGCAGGAAGAAGTCCTCGGCGTTCCCGGTCCGGGTCGCGACGAACGCCCCGAAGGCGACGCCGATCACGCCGGAGAGCGCGAACTGGGTCGTCTGACGGCGGATCAGACGGGCGATCGCGAGGACCGCGCTGATCGCAACGGCGACGATCCCCCCGATCAGCACATCGCGGCCGGAGGCCGTCCAGACGATCGTGAAGGCGATGAACGGAAGCGTCGATTCGGCGATGCCCAGCCAGCCCCCGACCACGTTGAGAAGCGACGGCGGGCTGACCCCGTCGGCCTCCTCGACCTGCTCTATCCAACGCGGTTGGCGATCCATGGGGAGGTGACGCTAGCGTTCCCGCGATGCCACAGGGAGATACCGAGCGGGGCGAGCGCCTCGCGCGTACCGCCCTGGTTGCGGCGATGGGCTTGTCGGCGCTGACGATCCTCCTGCTCGGCCGCCACCTGACCTTCTGGAGCGACGAGCTCGATTGGCTGACCTTCGGCGACGACTTCGGCGCCCGTAGCCTGCTGACTCCGCACGGCAGTCACCTGATCGCGACCACCAGGATCATCTACGAGGGGCTGCCCAGGATCTTCGGCGTCAGTTATCTGCCGTTCCGGATCCTCGGGATCATCTGTCTGCAGGCCTGCGCGGTGCTCGTCTTCGTGCTGGTGCGACGCAGGATGGGCGGGGTCGTCGCGGTCTTCCCGGCGATCATCCTGCTGTTCTTCGGCTCGGCCCAGGACATGACGATGTCGCCGCTGGGGATCCCGTTCACCCTCTCGATTGCACTCGGCCTCGGGGCGCTCGTCCTGATCGAGCAGAACGGCCTCAGAACCGACCTGCTGGCCTCGCTGCTGCTCGTCCTCGCCGGCCTCTCCCACTCCTTCGGGACGATCATCGCGATTGGCGCCCTCGTCTATCTGCTGCTCGAGCGAAGCCGCCGTCGGGAGATCTGGATCGCCCTGGTGCCGCTCGCGCTCTGGGCGGTTTGGTGGGTCTGGGCGCAGCAGTTCGATCAGGGGATCGCCTCGAGCTCGAACCTCCTCGGGGCGCCCCTGTTCGTGATCAAGGCGGCGGGGGCGGCCATCCAGGGTTCGCTCGGGGTACCGGTCGGCTCCGACTGGATCGGGGAGTCGCTGGCGTCGGCGATCCGCGGCTTCTTCGACGTCGTCGCCGTCCTCGCAATCGGGCTGCTGGTGGTCCGCCTACGACGGGGAGAAACTACGGCCTGGACCTGGGCTTACCTCGCCACGACGCTCGCCTTCTGGTTCGGCATCGCGCTGTCGGAGGGGGAGGGGAGGGAGCCGGCGACTCCCCGGTACCTCTTCTTCGGAGCGATCATGCTGATCCTGATCGTGGCCGAGTTGACGCGCGGAAGGGCGATCCCGCGTCGATTCGTCCCCGTTCTCCTCGTCGTCTTCGCCTTCTCACTGATCGGCAACGTGGCGCTCCTCGTTCACTCGGTCGGCGGCTTCAACCGGGAGGCCGCCAGAGTGCGGGCCGAGCTCGCCGTGATCGACGTCGGCTCCGACGGGATCGACCCCGACGCGCGACTCGGCAACCTCGATCTGCCTGACGGCGCTCAGGTGCCCTCCTCGGTGGGAGCTCTCGGAGCGTTCGCCGATTCGATCGGCTCGACCGGCTTCAGCCTGGATGAGTTGCGAGCTCAGCCGGAGGAGATCCGCCTCGGGGCCGATCTGGTCCTCGTTCGCGCGCTGGGGATCGCTGCGATCCCGATCCCGCGAGCTGCGATCTCCGAGGACTGCGAGAGCTACCGACCGGAACCCGATGGCTACGCGAGCTTCCCGCTGGATCCCGGCCTCAATCTGGTCCGGCTCTCCGGGGACACGGGGGCTCCCGGCTCCTCTCTGTCGATCGGCCGGTTCGCTGACGCCGCCTCGGTACCGATCGGGGATCTGACGACCGCCGACCCGGTCGCCGTCAACCTGGCCGAGGACGTGGCCCCCGATCAGTGGCTCGGTCGCGCGGCCGGTCGGATCGAGCTCTGCTCGCCGCCGGTCGTCCGCTGAATCGAGCCGCGTCACACGCCCGCCCTCGATCGGCGAGAATCCGGCGACGATGGCGACCTGCACCCTGACCTACACCTACGTCGCGGGAATGCTCGAACTGCGTCAGCCCTATCGCGAGGAGCATCTCGGCCACGTCGAGCGGTTCTCGGCCGAGCGCGGGCTGGTCATCGCAGGCGCCACCGGGGATCCTCCCACCGGCGCCCTGTTCGTCTTCGAGGACGACGAAGACGCCGCCGCGGAGGCTGAGGCCTTCGTCGCCGGCGATCCCTACGTCGCGGCCGGCCTCGTGGTCGAATCCTCGATCGAGCCCTGGGCCGTGGTCGCCAGGCGCCCCTTCACCGAGTCGGGGTCCTGAGACGGCCTCATCCACGGGTTCTTCGCCACGGCTGCCGTCAGCAACGCCGCCGGGTCAGCGCTCGACGAGATCTGCGCCGACCGCCGCAAACTGCTCGGTTGAGGGAGGCCGATGTCTCAATCGACCCCCAGGAAGGGTATTTTGGGAGGTATGGGTACCGCAACAGCCGAGCCCTCGGATAACGCGACCGTGGCTCTCGAGGACCTGGCCGCCAGGTTCGAGCCGGCTGACATCGATGTCCCCGGCGGTTCCGCGCGGATCCGGCTGGAGGTGACGGACGGCGGCGATTGCGACGCGATCATCGAGATGCCCGCAATGCGACTGGGATCGCCGTCGGGCACGCCGGACGCCCGGTTGAGCGCCGACACGCGGACATGGGAGGCGATCGCCGAAGATGTCTCCGGCGGTATGGAGGCGTTCCGCCGCGGGCGCCTGCGGGTTCGCGACAACCTTCATCTCGGCGTCGGCTTCCTCGCCGCGACAACCGGATCCACCGACCGGGGCCGCCTGCGCTTCGGCCGGATCGAGACCGCAAACCACGACATCGCCTTCTGTGAGGCGGGGGAGGGCCCGCCGCTGATCTGCCTGCACGGCCTCGGCGGTACCAAGGCCTCCTTTCTGCCGACGCTGTCTGCGCTCGCGCCCGAGGGGCATCGCGTCATCGCGATCGACCTGCCCGGGTTCGGCGACTCCGACAAGCCACACAATGCTCCCTTCAACGCCCCCTGGTACGCGGAGGTGGTCGTCGAAGCGCTCGAGGCACTGGGCCTCGAGCGCGCCAGCTACGCCGGCAACAGCATGGGTGGACGGATCGCGATCGAGCTCGGCATCTCTCACCCCGGCCGCGTTGACAGCCTCGTCCTGCTCGCGCCGGCGCTCGCCTGGCTCAAGGAGCGACCCTGGAAGTGGCTCCTGCAGGCGCCGCTACCCCGGCTCGGCTACCTCCAGCCTACCCCCCGCCGCCTGGTCGAGCCGGTCGTCCGCAAGCTCGTCCCGGGCGGAGAAAACGGCTGGACGGCCGCCGGAGTCGATGAGTTCCTCCGCGCCTACCTGACGACCTCCGGTCGCTACGCGTTCTACGAGTGCCTTCGCAACATCTACCGAGACGAGCCCTACGGTGAGCAGGGCTTCTGGACCCGCCTCAAGAAGCTCGACCCCAATGCCCTCTTCGTCTGGGGCCGCGAGGACGTGCTCGTGCCGGCATCATTCATGCGTCACGTCGAGCGCGCCCTCCCTCGCTCCAGCCACCTTGAGCTCGATTGCGGCCACGTCCCGCAGCTCGAGCGCCCCGAGGCGACGCACGCAGCGATGGCCGAGTTCCTGGGGTAGCCGCCGTCCTGGGCTTTGCCTGCCGCGGGGCCAGGCCCTCCCGTCCTTCGCCGGCTCAGTACTGAGCCAGGCTCCCCTGCTCCCTGGCCTTGGCAACCGCCCGCTCGATCACCACCAGGGCGGCCGGCAGCAGCACCACCGCCGAGCCGATCAGCAGCAGGAAGCGGTCCGTCTCGATCGTGCCCTCCAGCAGGGCGGAGCGGGTCACGTCGACGGCCCAGGTCATCGGGATCAGGTTGGCGACCACCTGCACGCCCTCGGGGAAGACCTGAATCGGGAAGTAGACGCCGCTGAATACGCCGATGCCGGTGCTCGCGATCTGCAGCGCCGCACTCGACTGCTTGTAGACCACGGTGAAGGCGGCGATCAGCATGCCGAGGGCCGCGAAGACGGCGAGTGATCCGGCCAGGGTCACGACGGCGACGAGCACTCCGAGCGGATCGGTGTTCAGGCGCAGCCCGAAGAAGATGATCGCGGCCAGGATCATCACCGAGGCGAAGAACGTCGCCCGCAGCAGGTCGAAGGCGGCGCTGAACAGGATCGCGGTGGAGGCCCGGACGGGCGAGGCCAGCATCGCCTCGAGCGTTCCCGAGGTCTGGTCGTTGCGCAGCCGCTGAGCGAATGAGTTGAGGCCTGAGGACAGGACCCGCAGCAGCGCCAGCCCGATCACCACGAAGCCGAAGTATCCGGCCTCACCTCCCGCGTCCGCGGCCAGCGTGCCGTCGTCCACGAGCTCGCTGACGTAGTAGAAGAGGACGAGCGTGAGCAGGACAGACGCAGTCTGCAGCGTGAGATCCGCCCGGTAGGAGAGCTGGATGGCGTAATCGCGACGCAGGAACGCGGGCAGCAGGCCGAGGCTCATTGCAGCCCCAGCAGCGATCGCTCGAGGTCGCCGGCCGAGATCCCGGGCCCGTGCTCGAACGCGACCCGACCACGTCCGATGCCGATCGTCCTGGCGGCTACCTCGGCCGCGTCGTGGAGATCGTGGGTCGCATAGAGCACGGCGGTCCGCCTCTCGCCCGCGAGCGAGGTGAGCAGCCCGCGCAGGTCGGCTGCAGCGAGCGGATCGAGGCTGCGAGCGGGCTCGTCGAGGAGCAGAACCGGCGGCTCCCCAATCAGGGCCCGCGCCAGCCCGAGGCGGGCCCGCATTCCCGTCGAGTACTCCCCGCAGCGTCGCTCCGCCACGTCGTCGAGGCCAAAGCGCTCGAGCAGCGCGCTCGTTCGCGCGGCGGCTTCCTCCCTCCCGAGCCCCTGCAGCGAGCCGAAGAAGTCGAGGTTCTGCCGCCCCGACAGGCGCCAGTAGAGCGAGCGCTCCTCGCCGAGCATCAGGCCGAACGCGGCTCGGGCAGCCTTCGGATCGTCGACCGCGTCGTGGCCGGCGAGCCGGATCGAGCCGGCGTCGGGGCTGATCAGCGTGGCGATGATCCGCAGCAGGGTGCTCTTGCCGGCTCCGTTGGGTCCGAGCAGTGCAACGATCTCGCCGGGCTCGACCGCCAGGCTGACCTCGTGCAGCGCCTCGACCTCGCCGAAGCGCTTGCTCAGGTCCTTCACCTCGATCGCGCTCACCCGCGCCTCGCTTCGAGGTAGGAGCGGAGGGCCGGCACGAGCTGGAAGAGCAGCCATGGCGGGCGCCACAGGTAGGCGAGGACCAGCCCCGGCGGACCCCGGCGGGCGATCGGTTTCCAGATCCGCATCAGCTCCGGGCTCGGGAAGACCTTGCGAAGGATCAGGCGAAGCCGGCCCGCCGCGCCACGGGTGCGGCCGAGCTGCTCGAGGCTCCGCTGGGCGCGTGGCATCCCCATCCCCCGCATCGCAGCCGCGGTCGAGGGCTGATGGGCGATCCCGAGCGCGCCGAGGAGCCGGACTCCCTCGGGATCGAGGCCCAGCCCGACGACGAAGAAGTCGAGTGCTTCCCACTCTCGGGCGAGGGTCGCAGCGACCGACCAGTCGGGCACACCGAAGCGGGAGACCGCCCGCTGCAGGTCACGAAGCGAGCGCTGATTGGGGCTGCCATGCGCCGCCGCGTGGAGGGCGACCAGGGCAAGCCGCGCCCGCGCCGACGGCACGTCGATCGCGCGGCCGAACAGCTCGATCCGGTCGCGGTCGGCGTTCAGCGTGCGCCAGAACCGCTCCGCCGGAGCGTGGACCCCGGCGAAGCTGAGGTGGAGGTCGATGGATTCCCGAGCGGTTCCTCCACGCGACCTGGCGGGTCGGAGGAGATGAACGGCGTGGGGGACGCTCCCGCGCTCGAGCGGGTCGTTGATTCGCGGATGGAAGCCGATGCCACCGAGTACCGAGATCGCGCGTCGATGCTGGGCTGGGGCGACGAGCAGGTCGGCGTCGTCCCAGGAGCGCTCCTCGCCGCGTTCGTAGAGCAGTCGCGCGAGTGCAGGCCCCTTCAGCAGCAGCGGGTCGATGCCGGCGCCCCGCAGGGTCTCGAACGCCTCCACCGTCGCCGCATCGACCGCCAGAGACCCGGCGGTCGCCGCCGGCAGCGTTCGGGGTGTCGGTGTGGCGGGAGGCATGAACGTCGGTCCTTGGAGCAGAATGATCCAATCACTTCCCTGGCCGACAGGAGCGCGGAGTTTCGCCACAGCGTCCGGCGCAGGGTCCGGCGCACCATTCGCGGCCGCCCCGTGGAGCCGCTGACCGAGCCGCCTCCGCATCCGGTCGGGGGCAAGCTCGAGATCACCTACGCCTGCAACCTGCGCTGTGGGTTCTGTTACACCGACTCACCGCGCCACACCCTGCAGCGGACGTTGGAGATGAGCGACTCGGACTGGCTCAACGTCGCAGACCAGCTGAGCGACATGGGCGCTATCGAGGCTGTGATCACCGGCGGCGAGCCGCTGCTTCGAAGGGACCTCACGATCGAGATCTGCCGGCGGCTGGCCCGCGCCGGACTCGGCGTCACCCTGAACTCGAACGGGTGGTTCATCGACGACGAGGTCGCGGCGGGACTCGCCGAGGCACCCGGCCTCCATGCCCACATCTCCGTCGACGGCCCGAGCCCCGCGATCCACGACGCCTCGCGGGGGGTGCCCGGAAGCTGGCGACGGGCGGTCGCCGGCATCGATGCGCTGATCCGCCACGGCGTCCCCGTCCACGCCGTCCACGTGGTCACCGCAGCGAACCTCGACCAGGTCGGAGCGACGCTCGACGCGTTGTCGACGCTCGGCGTCATGTCGGTCCGCGTGACGCGGGTGATCGAGATCGGCGCCGCGGCGCGCGAGGGTGGCTGGCGTGTCGCATCGACCAAGCTCGAGCGGACGATCGACGGTTTCATCGGCCGAAATGGAGATTCGGTCCCCATCGTCCTGCGCAGCGGTGAGGGCGGCACCGACAGATTCCGGTCCGGCCGGGCCCCCGCGGCGCTCCTGGTCCGACCGAACGGGATGGTCCGGACCGACTCGCTCAACCCGTTCACGTTCGGGCACGCGGTCGGCGACGGCCTCGCCACCTGCTGGGGGCGGGTGGGCGAGCATTGGCGCGATCCGGCGATCACGAGCTGGCAGTCGACGATCTCGGCACCCACCGATTGGGCAGGGGCCGAGCTGGTGCCCTACCTCGATGATGAGGTCGACGTCGTCGCCACCGATCGGCCGGCGGGTAACGGCGGCGATCCGCGCGAGGCCCGGATTCCCCAACCGGTCCCCGTGGGCACCCTCGAGCGGACCGAGATCGGGGATCCGCGTGGTTTCATCGAGGGGATCGCGCTGAGCAGGCGGTTCCGACACGGGGACGTTCGCGTGGGCGGCACGGCGGGGCGGCGATTGATCCGCAGGCGAGACACCGGGCGGGTCTGGCGGCTCAACGAGTCCGCCTCCGTAGTCTTCGACGCGCTCTCCTTCGGCTCCGTGGCCGACGCGGCGAGGGCGCTGGGCGAGACGTTTCCGTCGGTGCCGGCCGAGGTGCTTCGCGGCGATGCCCTCGATGTCAGCAGGACCCTGGCCCGCCAGGGGCTGGTCCTGCCCGTCGAGGCTCAGACGGTGGCCGCGCCGGATGCAGTCTCCTCCCCGGATCTGCCCCAGGTCGAGCTGGGCTGATGTGCCTTCCCAAACGCTCCCCGGGGCGGTAGGGTGGACCCGTAGACCCGCAAGGATCAGGAGACACGATGGAGCAGGAACCCAGCTACGAAGCACCCGAGGTCGAGGAACTGGACGTGAGCCAGGACCCGGTCGAGACGGCGGCCGGTAACAGCGTCCCGACGTGAGCGAGGGCGGCATGGAGCAGGAACCCAACTACGAAGCACCCGAGGTCGAGGAACTGGACGTGAGCCAGGACCCGGTCGAGACGGCGGCCGGAATAAGCAGCCCGATGTGAGCGAGGGCGGCATGGAGCAGGAACCCAACTACGAAGCACCCGAGGTCGAGGAACTGGACGTGAGCCAGGACCCGGTCGAGACGGCGGCCGGCACCAGCGCCGGGTAGGGAACGGAAGGCCCCCACGGACCCCGTCTACGAGCTGCACGGCCTGGCCGTGCGCTCCCCCGAACCGCTCGATGGGCCGCCCTCCGATCGGCCGCCGGATTGGGCTGTTGAGATCGGCGAGCCGCTCGAGGTCGACGATCCTCCGGCCGGGGAGCTGATCGGCGAAGCCACCTACGGGGACTTCCAGTACTGGGCGGCCGTTCAGGGTGAACGGCGCGAACGCTGGGTGGTTCGTCACCGGCGAAGCGCCGAGACGGAGTTCGACCTCGACCGCCGAGCCATCACCGTTCGCCCCGACCCCCGCGCGGCCGACGGCAACTGGTACCTGCTCCTCGCCGGCAGCGGGATGGCTCATGCGCTCGCCGCCGACGGCCACTCGTGCCTGCATGCGAGCGCGGTCGAGGTGGACGGAAGCGCAATCGCCTTCATCGGCCCCTCCGGAAAGGGCAAGACGACCCTGGCCGCGCTGCTCTGCGGATCGGGCGCGCGAGCGGTCACCGACGACGTGCTCCGCTGTGAGGTCGTGGGCGACGCGGCCCTCTGCTTCCGGGGGGGCGCCCGGCTGCGCCTGCGGCCGCAGGCGGCGGTGCTGGCCGACGCGCTGGAGTCGGCCGTGCTGACCGCTGACGGCCGTACCGCGGGGCTCGGCGAGCTCACGGACATGGAGAAGATGCCGGTGGCGGCACTGGTCGTACCGGGGCCGTCGCGCGACTCGGGGCAGCTGTCGGTTAGGCGTCTGCGGGGCCGAGAGGCGGCCGCTGAGCTGCTTCGATCCCCGCGTCTCGCCGGGTTCATCGATCCGGCGCTGACGACCCGCCACCTCGATCTCTGCCATCAGCTCGCCGCGCGGGTGCCCGTGCTGGAGGCGACGGTCCCGTGGGGACCGCCCTTCGACCCGGGTCTGGCGGGAGAGCTGATCGATCGGATACTGTCGCCTTCGTGAGCGAGGCTGAGCTGAGGCTGGACCGAACCTCAATCGAGGCACGGGAGATCGACGGGGAGCTCGTGATCTACGACCTGAGTGCCCGCCGCTATCTGGGAGGCAACCGCACGGCGGCCATGCTCTGGCCGCTGCTGCTCGAGGGGACTGATCTCGACGCCCTGACGGAGGCCCTCCGATCAGGCTGCGAGATCGACGCCGATCGGGCTCGCGCCGATTCCGGCGCGTTCGTCGATTCGCTCCGATCCTTCGGCCTCCTGATCGAGCCCGGGGACTGAATCAGGCGCGGCGCCTCCCGGTTTCGCCGGGATGGAGCCGACCCCGCCGTCGAGCTCATCGGCCCAGTTCCTCGAGTCGTTCGGCCAGCCGGTTCATTCCCGCCTCCGCGGCCGCTTTCGCCGCGGCCTCCCAGTCGGTGGCCGCGTCGCCGGGGCGATCGACGCCGGCGTCCTGCAGCGTCGCCATCTCACGGAAGGACAGGAGCTCCTCGCGGTCGTCGCGGAGCACGCCGCGGATCCTCGGGGTGCTCTGCTCGAGAGCGCGCTCCAGAACTCCGTCGAGGGAGCCGTAGCGCCGCAAGAGCTCGGCGGCGGTCTTCTCGCCGATCCCCCTCGCCCCCGGTATCCCGTCGGAGGGGTCGCCGCGAAGGGCGATGAAGTCGGGCACCTGGGCGGGGTCGATCCCGTAGCGCGCACGCACCTCGGAGGGTCCGATCTCCTCGGTGCCGCGTACGCCGGTGCTGGCGTAGAGCACGGTCACGTCGTCGCTCGCGCACTGAAACATGTCGCGGTCCCCCGTCATGATCAGCGTCCGGCCGCCGGCGGCACTCTCGACGGCCGCGAGGGATCCGAGGAGGTCGTCGGCCTCGAGGGTCTCGTGCTCGGCGATCTGCCAGCCGAAGGCCGCGAAGAGATCCCGGCTGGCTGCCCACTGCGGCACCAGCAGCTCCGGCATCTCGGGCCGATCGGCGTGGTAGCCGGAATAGAGCTCGACCCGGTAATGCGCGGCCTCGGCGCCGTAACAGAGCACGACCGCGCGGGGTCCGTGGGCCTCGATCTCGCGGAGGACCAGGTTCGCGGTGCCGAGAAGCGCATTGACTGGCCGCCCGCCGGTCCCCTTGATCGTCTTCGGCAATCCGTAGAAGGCGCGGTAGAGCATCGACGGCGTATCGACTACGAGGAGCGGTGCGGCCATCGCAGGAACCTATCGATCGGGATGTTGACTTACCGGCAACACGGGCATCGAGGTCAGGTATCCTCGCTGCCGGAAGTGATGACGTGGGGCGTCGAGATGTCGCCGGCAGGCGCGAGAAGGGTTGAGGCGGATGATTTGGCGGGTCTTGAAGACCGCGGGGGCCGTTGGACTGGCGACGATCGTCCTGGCCATGCCCGGCGGGGCGGTGGCGGGCGTTCCCGTCGTCACCGACACGATCAGGGCGATCGATCAGTTCGCCTACGGCGGAGGGATCGGCGACGGCTCGACCTTCCGGCTGATCGCAGGCCAGCAGGCGACCCTCGAGAATGACGATCAGCTCGCCCCTCACAACGTCGTGGCCGTCGGCGAAGGCCCCGACGGCGAGCCGCTGTTCAGCAACTCACTCGTCTCGCCCAACCAGTCGGCTCCGGTCGCCGGCACCCAGTACCTGCAACCGGGCGACTATGCGTTCTCATGCACGATCCACTTCGGCATGAAGGGCACCCTCGAGGTCGCCGGTCCCGGCGCCGTGCCGAGACCCGAGGTGACCGTCGCCGTCGCCTCCTCCCGGCTGAAGAAGCTCAGCAAAGGGAGGCTCAAGGTGACCGTCTCAGCGACCAGCCGGAGCGACGGCGTCTCGGTCGAGGCGCGGGTGGGCGGGAAGCCCGGGGGCTTTGCCGACGGGGTGGACCTCGCCGCCGGCCAGAGCGGGATCCTGACCTTGAAGCTGGGCAAGCAGGCCAAAGAGGCGGTCAAGGTCGCCCTGGAGAAGGGCAAGAAGGTCGCGGTCTCGGTCAGCTCCGAGGTTCCCTGGGGCGCCCCGGATTCGGCCAGGACGAAGCTCAGGTAGCCACGTCCAGTTCAAGCTGCAGTTGCAGGCGCTCGAGCGCCTCGGCGTAGGCGCCGTGATAGCTGTTCGGGGCCGTTATCCCAACGACGCCGTAGCCCTCCGCCATCGCCCTTCGAAGGGCGTCGCTGAATTCTCTGCCGTGCCAGCGCCGGCTCTCGGCCGATGACCCCACCGCCAGATGCACCAGCTCATGGAGCAACGTCTCCTGGACGTCGCCGCGGCGAATGCCGGGGTAGGCGGTGACCGACAGCCGGTTCTGATCGGGAATCGCGAAGCCCAGCCGACTCCGCGGACGCCTGGAGGCGCGCCGGACGGTGAGCTCCGGCGGCCGGAGGACCAGTGAACCGGTGGAGCCGCCCAGTGCTTCGAGCCGGCAGAGGCGCTGCATCTCGGTCGCGAGGTCGAGTCCGGCGACCACGTAGTAGCGGGCGGGGCGGGCCCCCCGGCGGCGACGGTCCGGGTCCGTTTCATTCCGGGCCGGGGCGACGGGTTTTCGGCGGAGGAGGTGGCGGCGCGTCGCGATCTCGGGGAGGATGAAGCATGGTCAAGCGGGAACCTGACGCTGAGCCGCTCGACCCGGCGCTGATCAAGGTCGAGCTGCAGCTGCGACTCGAGGAGGTCCGCGCCCGGCTCGCCGCCCTCAAGAAGCCGCCGGAGCGCGGCGCCGGGATCGGCTTCGGCAAGCGGATCGGGGACGGGACCAACGAGGCGATCGGCCGTCTGACCGACGTCGGCGTCGCCGACAGCCTGGAGGCGATCGGGATCAGGCTCGAGCGGGCGCTGGAGAAGCTCGAGGAGGGCTCCTATGGAACCTGCGACGCATGCGGGGGAGAGATCCCGGCGGGGAGGCTGAGGAGCGTCCCCGAGAGCTCGCTGTGCGTGGCCTGCGCCAGATAGCCCGAGGAATGCCCCGCTGCCATCAGGCGGTTGGGTGTCACGGAACGGGAAGCGTGTGGGCGGGAATGAGGTGCCGGGGGTCAGGCGGCTGGTGAACGGTCGTGTCATCGTGTCCCCTGAGGGGTACGAATGACACGACCGATCGAAGGCGCCCCTCGGTGGGCCTCCCGACTCAGTCGATCAGCCGCTGCTTGAGCCGGTCGATCGCCAGCTTCCACATCGCCAGGGCCAGGACGATCAGGGCCGCGAGGCGGAGCAGGTCGACCGTCTCGAAGCCGAAGCAGGCCCCGCGAACCAGGCTCACCAGCTGAAAGAGCGGGTTGAACTGGGCGGCGATCCGGGCCCAGTCCGGCAGCTGGTCGATCGGGAAGAAGGTGCCGGCGAGCAGGAACATCGGCGTGATCACGAGCGTGGTCACGTAGTTGAACTGGTCGATCTTCGCGACGCTGCCGGCTACTGCGACTCCGAACCCGGCGAAGGCCAGAGCGGTGATCAGGCAGAAGAGCGGCACCAGCAGCATGCCCCAGGTCGGATCGAGCCCGAATCCGATCGTGACCAGCAAAGGGAAGCAGCCGAAGACGGCGCTGCGGAGGCCGATCCAGAGCATCTCTCCGGTGACGAGCTCCTCGACGTCGACCGGCGCCGCCAGGATCGCGTCGTAGGTTCGCTGAAACCGATGCTTGACGAAGGTGCCGAACATCGCGGGCAGGGCGCTCGAGAAGACCACGGCGGTCGCGACCATGCCGGTGCCGACGAACTCGACGTAGTCGATCCCGTCGACCTGGGTGATCAGCGTTGTGCCGAGGCCGAGGCCGAACGCGAACAGGTAGACCATCGGCTCGACCAGGCTCGAGAACACGGTGCTGCGCCAGAACGTGCGGAAGTTGGCCAGTTCGCGGCTCATCACCCCAAGGACCGCGGCGGGCTCGATCAGCCTCATTCGAGCTCCTCCCCGGTGAGCTGCACGAATACGTCCTCGAGCGAGGTCGGGCGGATCACCGAGTCCCCGGGGACGACGCCGTTCGGAGCCCGCTCGGAGCCGACGATCACGACCGCCGGGCCGGCTGAGCGAACCGGGAGCCCGGCCGCCTCGGCGAGGTGGCGGACCTCAGCCCGGCGGGCGGGCGGGCCGTAGAACTCGGCGGTGAGCTTGCCCGCGTGCTCGGCGATCAGGTCGTCCGGCCGCCCGCGCGCGATCACCCGGCCCTTGGCCATCAACGCGACCTCGTCGGCGAGGCGCTCGGCCTCCTCGATGTAGTGCGTCGACATCAGGATGGTCGTGCCCCGGGCGCGGAGGTCCTCGACCAGCGTCCAGATCTCGGACCGGATCTGCGGGTCGAGGCCAACCGTCGGTTCGTCGAGCAGCACGAGATGCGGTTCGTGGATCAGGCCGCGGGCGACGAGCAGGCGCCGCCGCATGCCGCCCGACAGCTCGTCGACGGCGTCGTGGCGGCGGTCGCTGAGGCGCGCGAGCGTGAGGGCCCGGTCGATTGCGGCCGGGATGTCATGGACGCGGTAGAGCCGAGCGAACACCTTGAGGTTCTCCTCGACGGTGACGTCGATGTCGAGGTTGTCGAGCTGCGGAACGACTCCCATCCGCGCTCGGGCCTCCTTCGAGTACCTGGGCAGCTCGTAGCCGAGGACCCTCAGCGATCCCTCATCGGCGATCGCCTGGCCGGTGAGCAGACGCATCGTGGTCGACTTGCCCGCGCCGTTGGGGCCGAGCAGCCCCAGGCAGACTCCCTCCTGCACCGTCAGATCCAGCCCGTCTACGGCACGGATCTTCCCGAAGGTCTTCACGACTCCCTGCAATTCGATCGCCGCCATCGGTCTCGGACGATCTCATACAAGGGTCCAGCCCCGGGGCTAGACTCGGTTGACTTTGGCACAACGCCCACTGACAACCGAGAGGGCGAAAATGCGCCGCGAGCAGCTGCTCGAGATCGCGCTCGACCTGTTTTTGACCAACGACTACGACGACGTCTCCGTCGACGATGTCGCCAGGGTCGCCGGCGTCTCCCACGGCCTGGTCTTCCAGTACTTCGGGTCCAAGAAGGGCCTCTACCTCGCCACGCTCGAGCCCCTTCTCGCCGGGTTTCGCGGCCGGACCCGTGGCGCCCCCGCGCACCTGCCTCCGGCGGACCGTCTTCGGCATGCCGTCGGCGCCTACTTCGACGCCGCCTCCGAGCACCCGGCCGCCTATCGCTCCGTGATGGCCGGCGGCGCCGGGTTCCGCGAGGTCTTCGACCGGATCGAGGCGGCCCGCTGGAGCGGGATCGAGCTGATCGCCGAGAACACCGGCCTCGACCTCGAACGCCCCGATGTCAGGGTGGTCCTGCGCGGCTGGGTTGGTTTCCTGGAGGGCGGGATCCTCGCGGCCCTCGGCAGGCCCGACACCGACCGCGAGGCGCTGATCGACGCGAGCCTCGCCGTTCTCGGCGCGGGGCTGTCCACGCTCGGGAACGACACCCCGGTGTCCTAGGTGCCCGGTCCCGTGAGCGGGCCGCCGAGTGCTCCGCCGATTCGAGGGTCGCTCGCCGACCGGATCGAGCGAGCGATCGAGGCGCGGACGGACGCGGCGAGTGAGATCGCCCGGGGCGAAGCCGAGGCCGTCGTCAAGGGGCCGAGCATCCGCCGCTCCGCCTTCTGGCTCGCGCTCACCGGAGTCTCGCTCTACCTGGTCGCGCCGAGCCTGCTTGAGGTACTCGGCTCCTGGCAGAACCTGGGGCAGATCTCGCTGCTCTGGTTCCCGCTGCTGGCGCTGTTGCAGCTCGCTTCGCTGGCCTGTCTGTGGTTTCTGCAACGGCTCACGATCCCGCGGTCCCCCTGGTCGGCGGTGATCGACTCCCAGCTCGCCGGTAACGCCCTGGCGAAGATCGCGCCCGGCGGGGGAGCGATGGGAGCCGCCCTGCAGTACAAGATGCTCGTCGAGCGCGGGGTGGAGCGCGGCCGTGCGGTCGCCGGGATCACGGCGGTCAACCTGCTCACGTTCGGAGTCGTCCTCGGCCTGCCGATCCTCGCGCTGCCGGCGTTGATCAGCGGCTCGGTCAACGACAACCTGCTTCGCGCTGCCGTCGTCAGCCTGGCCGTCTTCGTCGTGCTCGCGGTGATCAGCGGTGCGATGCTCGGAGCCGACGGGCCGCTGCGCCGGGTCACGACTCTGATCGAGCGGGCCCGCAACAGGATCCGCCGCAACTCACCCGATACCGACCACCTGCCGCGCCGGGTGATGCGCGAGCGCGATCGGATCCGAGCCGCGCTCGGCGACGACTGGCACAAGGCCCTGCTGGCGACGGTCGGCCGTTGGGCCTTCGACTACGCGATCCTGCTCGCGGCCCTGGCTGCCGTTGGTGCTCACCCCCGCCCCGGCCTCGTCCTGCTCGCCTTCTGCGCCGCCCAGGTGCTCGCGCAGATCCCGATCACGCCCGGCGGCCTCGGCTTCGTCGAGACGGGGCTCACCGCTCTGTTGGCCCTGGCCGGCGTGGCCGCCGGAGACGCCGTCCTCGCTACGTTCCTCTACCGGCTGTTCACCTACTGGTTGCCGTTGCCGCTCGGCGTGGTCGGCCTGGGCCTGCACAGGCGCCACCAGGAGGGCGAGGGGCTCACTTGAAGTAACGGTTGTTGACGCAGAGCCCGTAGATGATCAGCAGGTCCATCGCGATGATCAGCAGGGACCAGACCGGGTAGACCGAGACGAAGGCCATGTGGGTCAGCAGGTTGAAGACACAGAGGATGATGCCGAGGCCCTGACCGTTGGCGTTGCGCTTGAAGATCAGCACCGCGGTGAGCAATTGGAGAGCGGCGGTGCCGACCAACAGGACTCCCCACAGGGTCAGGTTGCCGGTGAAAAGCTCGGTCTCGTCGAAGCGCTGGTCGCCCGCGAGGGCGACGAGGCCGTCGATCAGGTTGAACGCGCCGAGGACGCCGAAGAGGACCGCCACGAAGGTGATCCAGCCCTGGCCGTGGTCATGGGTGGCTGTCTGGTTCAAGGCGCCTTTCCTACTGGGGCTCGCTTCGGTTGACCGGAGTGACCGCGGATTCTATGGGCGGGCGGGGCGGCGGGTCCCAAGTTGAGGGAGCCGACTCGATACCTTGGGTCGCATGCCGCCCGTTTCCGTCCTCGACCTCTCGCCCGTCGTCGCCGGCTCAACTGAGGGCCAGGCGCTGCGCGACACGATCGACCTGGCCCGCCACACCGATCGGCTCGGCTTCAACCGCTACTGGCTCGCCGAGCACCACGGCGGTGCCATGGTCGCCAGCTCCTCGCCGGAGCTGATGGTCGGCCAGGTTGCCGCTGCCACCAACGCGATCAGAGTGGGCTCCGGCGGCGTGATGCTCCCCAATCACAGCCCGCTGCGGGTCGCCGAGCAGTTCAAGGTGCTCTCCGCGCTCTTTCCGGATCGGATCGATCTCGGGATCGGCCGGGCGCCGGGTACCGATCAGATGACCGCCTTCGCGCTGCGGCGCAGCCGCGAGGCCATGAGCGCCAACGACCTGCCCGAGCAGCTCGCCGAGCTTCTGGCGTTCGCCGGCTCCCGGCCCTGGCCGGAGGGGCATGCCTTCAGCCACATTCGGGCCGCACCGTTCGAGGCCCCGTTGCCGCCCATCTTCCTGCTCGGTTCGAGTGACTTCTCCGCCCGGCTCGCCGCGGCCGCCGGCCTCGCCTTCGCCTTCGCCGGCCAGATCAATCCGGAGATGACCGTCGACGCCCTACGGCTCTACCGCGAGGGCTTCCAGCCTTCCGAGGAGTTTCCCGAGCCCTACGCGATCGTCTCCCACGCGATCCTCTGCGCCGACGATGACGAGCTCGCCCATCGCCTCGCCGCACCGTCGCGAGTGGCCTTCCGGCGCCTGCGGGCGGGGCGGCCGACTCCGCTGCCGTCGGTCGCCGATGCGCTTGCGGAGGAGGGTCCGACCGAGGCCCCGCCGCGAACCGGTCGTCCCGAGCGCATGATCGTCGGCTCCCCCGCGACCGTGCGCGACCGCCTCGACGAGGTGCTCAGCCTCAGCGGCGCCGACGAGATCATGGCGATGACCAACGCCCACGGAGTCGATGACCGTCTTCACTCCTACGAGCTGCTGGCCGAGGCCTTCGATCTCGAGCCCCGGCGTGCGACGGCGGACGCGGAAGCTCACGCCTGACGTGGCCCTGGCCCCCGAACTGACGGACCTCGATATCGGGCGCCTCCGGGAGCGGCGCAGCGCCAAGTGGAGCCACTACGCCGACGACGTCCTGCCCGCCTGGGTGGCCGAGATGGACTTCCCCCTCGCGCCGCCGGTCAAGGATGCCCTTCGCGCCGCCGTCGACCGCGACGACACCGGGTACGCAAACCCCGAGGCCTCCGGGCTCGCCGAGGCCCTGAGCGGCTTCACGGCACGGCGAACGGGGTGGGCCCCGGACCCCTCTCGGGTGGTGGTCTGCGGCGACGTGGTCGCGGGCCTGAGGGATCTGCTCAAGACGATCGTCGAGCCGGGCGATCCGGTGATCGTCACGCCGCCCGTCTACTACCCGTTCTTCAGCCTCGTGCCCGAGGCCGGATGCGAGGTGGTCGAGGTGCCGCTGGTCGGCGGGCGTGGACTCGACATCGATGGGGTCGGCGATGCCTTCGCCGCCGGCGCCCGGGCGATGGTCCTCTGCAATCCCCACAACCCGACGGGTGTGGTCGTCTCCCGGCCGGAGCTCGAGGCGCTCGCCGACCTCGCCGGCGAGCACGACGCCTGGATCCTCTCCGACGAGATCCATGCGCCACTCACACTTCCGGGCGCCGGGCACATCCCGTTTCTCTCAGTCTCCGAAGCCGCCGCGGAGCGGGGCATCTCGCTCGTCTCGGCCTCCAAGACCTTCAACCTGGCGGGGCTCGGCTGCGCGCAGATCGTCACCGCCGCCGAGCCGGCAACGGCGGCCGTGAGCACCCTGCCGCCCTCCGCCCGCCATTGCGGGCATCTGGGCGCGATCGCGACCGAGGCCGCCTACGCCGACTCCGACGGGTGGCTCGATTCGGTCCTCGAGGTCGTGGACTTCAATCGGACGCGTCTCGGCGAGCTGCTGGCGCAGCGCCTGCCCGAGGCCCGCTACGAGCCTCCCGCAGCCGGGTATCTGGCCTGGATCGACCTCGGCGCCTACGACCTCGGCGCCGATCCCGCCGCCCCGATTCTCGAGCGCGGCAGGGTCGCGCTCAGCTCCGGACCGATGTTCGGCAGGGGCGGGGAGGGCTTCGTCCGGCTCAATGTCGGCACCTCACCCGATCTGATGACCGAGGCCGTCGAGCGGATGGCCAGCGCCGTCGACTCGTTCGCCTAGCGTGAGCTCACGGACGCGGCTCATCCTTCGTTGGCCCAGGTGCCCCGCAGGAACCGCCGGATCGTTCTCGCCGACGGCCCGTCAGTCTCATAGAGCGCGTCGACGTGGCCGGCGTTGCGGCCGATGAAGCGCTTCGCGTCCGGGAACTGGGCGGCGACCAGAGCGCCCTCGTGCGGGGTGGTCAGGTCGTCGAGCTCGCCGTTGACCACCAGGACGGGAGCCTCGGTCGGCTCCGCGCCCTCAGGCACCGGTGGCTCCCGCAGCTCGGTCGGCTGAGGCCAGGTCAGGCACTCCAGGTAGCCCGATTCCGACCCGATCGCGACCTCGCGCGGGGTGAAGGGCGTGAACGCGTCCTCGTCATAGTCGCGGATCGCCGCCTCGAGCTGGGCCCGGCGGTCTGCCTCGGAGGCGTCCTTGTCCCAGATCATCGGGTAGTCGTTGCAGCCGACGACCAGCTCGTCGGCGTAGTCGTACTGCAGGACGTCGCCGTTGCCCACCTCGAGGTCGTTGGTCAGCTCGATCCAGGGCTCGGCGTCCCCGCTCAGCAGCGCCCGACCCGCCCGCTCGACGTCGAGGTAGCTCTGCGGCGGCCCGTAGGCCGCGTCGGCGATCGCGTCGATCAGCCCCCCCGGATTCATGCCCTTCTCACGCATCAGCTCGGCCTGCTCGGCGAGCCGGCCGGCCGCGCCGGGCGGGCAGGACGGGTCGCGGTCGCAGGCGGTGACGAAGCTGCGGTTGCCGGTCCTGATCAGGCTCGGATACCAGGGGTTCTCACCCCGGACGGGGTAGGCGCCGTCGAGGACGACGGCGTCGAGGGTGTCCGGATGGCGGTAGGCATACGCCTGAGAGAGGAAGGTGCCGTAGGAGTCGCCGTAGAGCGAGATCTGCTCGTAGCCGAGCGCCTGGCGAACCGCGTCGAGGTCTTCGGCCGCCGCCCCGGTGTTGTAGGCCTCGAAGTCGTCGCCGAGCCGCCGGGCGCACTCACCGAGGGCGATCCAGTCGGGAGCGGTCCCGCGCTGTAGATCAGGGCAGTCGATCGGTCCCGACAGGCCGGTCCCCCGCATGTCGACCAGGACCAGCTCGCGGTGATCGAGCAGGTTGCCGAACAGCTTCCTGAACGTGTTGGCGGAGCCGGTGCTCGAGTAGCCGGGCCCACCCTCGACCGCGAAGAGCGCCCCATCGGAGGGCGTGCTGCCGTCGGTTCGCGGGCGGACTGCGAAGCCGATCTCGAAGTCCCCCCGCTCCGGCGCCGACCGGTACCTGGGGACCTCGATCGACCCGCAGCGGAAGCCTCCGACGAGCGGTAGCTCCCTGCACGGTCCGAGCTCGGCGCTCCCCACGGCACCCGGATCGGGGGCGATCGAGTCGCTCGCGGGGTCGGAGGCGCCGCAGCCGCCGAGCGCGAGCGTCAACGCCGCCAGGGCCGACGCGAAGCCGACCGTCCGGGCCACCGTCACCGGCGCTCAGCCCAGCGCGCCACGAATCTCGTCGATCGCCAGCGTCTCGCTGGCCGTCTCGCGCTCCCCGCCGATTCCGAGAAACCCGCCGCTCCTGTCGGCGGCCGCCACCCGCTGAACCAACTCCAGGATGAAGTCCCGGTAGGCCGATAGGTCGGCCTCCGTCGCCTTCGCGGCCAGAAGCTCGATCGCCTCCTCGATGTGGGGGATCGCCTGGGTCCGGAACTGCTCCTTGCTGTCGAACTCGTTCGGCGATACCGACGAGAGCGACTCGAGGATCTGGTCGACGAGCGGCGAGCCGGTCGACTTCTCCCTGGCCTCGGCGTAGACCTTGCCGACCGCCATGCTCTCGCGGATCGCCCCGCCCTTCTGGGCGGTGATCACGTACATCGCGGCGATCGCCGGGGCGCGGGAGATCTGCTCCCAGGTCTCGGCGTCGAACTCGGACTTCTCGGTCATCTCAGCTCCTTGAACTCGAAATGGTCGAACGGTCGGGGATCGATCAGCCCTTGAAGTCCGCCGGGGTGAGCGTCGGCCGCTCGTCCCAGAGCAGCCACTGGTGGAAGTACCGATCGAGTCGCTTCAGCTTCTTGCCGCGCAACCCGCTCGCCTGCTTCGCCTCGTTGACGAACTCGCCGCGGCTGATATTCCCGTAGGCGTGGCGGCCGTTCAGGTCCTTGGCGAGGCCGAAGAACCTGTTGTTGCCGATGATCTTGCGCAGCCCCTGGAGCATCGCTCCGGGGCGGGCGTAGACGGCAAAGCCGTTGAAGAGCTGGGAGGGATCGCCGTTGAGCTCGGCGGGCGGAACCCTCCAGGACTTCCGGCCGACGTCGTAGACCGCCTTGAAGAACTGCTGCGGCGACTGGTCGGAGCCGTCGACCTCGAAGTCGAAAAGGACCTCCGAGAAAGTCGCCCAGCCCTCGTTGAACCAGATCACGGTCCAGTTCTTCGGCGAGATGCTGTCGCCCATCCACATGTGGGCGAGCTCGTGGATCAGCGTCACATCGTCCGCGGCGGGCCCCTCCTCGTCGCCGGAGAAGTGCGGCTTGGTCTGGTTCTCAAGCGTGTATCCGACGCTGGGGACCCAGTCGGCGACGAGGCCGACCGAATCGAATGGATACGCGCCGAAGCGCGCCGAGAGGAAGTTGATCATCTCCGGGATCCGGGCCGCGCTGGCGGTCACGTCGGACTTTCGCTGGGCTGAGCCGGCGCTGTCGATCGCGGTGAAGATCGGGATCGTCGCGCCGTCGGCCTGGTCGATCATCGTCTGGGCGTCGTCGACGTCGAAGAGGCCGACGGTCCCGGTCGAGAGGTACGGGGCCATGGGTGAGTCCTCGACCCAGGTCGTGGTGCTGGTTCCGTCGCCGTTGTCGACCCGCGATGTCTGCACGCCGGCGCCGATGGCGATGTAGGCGTTGGGGGCGGTCGTCTGAAGCTCGAAGGTGGCCTTGTCGGAGGGGTGGTTGTTCGACGGGAACCAGCTCTGGGCGCCGATCGGCTCGTTGACGGTGAAGGAGCCGTCGCAGTTTCCCGGCGAAGAGCACGCTTGGACCCAGCCCTCGAGTGAGCCGTCGGTGTCGACGACGGCTGCCGGCTCACCGGAGTAGGCGACTTCGACCGTGAAATCCGATCCCTTGGGGATGCCGCTCGCCGGCGTGATCGTCAGCTTCGCCGGCTGGGTCACCTCGGGATCGGAGCTCAGCTTCGGTTTCGCCGCGGCCCGCTCGTAGCTCGCCGCCGGCACGTCGTTGACGGTGACCGCCGAGATCGCGAGGTTGCGCTGGAAGTCGAGGCTGAAGCTGGAGAGGCCCTGGGTGGCGACCGCCACGATCGCCGTCTTCGTGCCGGGCAGGAGCTGGTTGGAACTCGGCTCGTAATCCAGTTCGATCGAGTAGTCACGGACGTCGTAGCCGCCGTTGCCGATCTGGGGGAAGATCGGATCCCCGAGCGACTTCGATCCGGGCTTGAAGGCCGCCGATGCGCCGGCCGAGGCGATCATCGCGACGATCGCGGTGAGCAGGAGGACGGTGGCCGTGGGGATCCGTTTGATGTTCACCCGACCATCGTGACAGACCCCCCGCTGGGTAACCTCCATTGCCCGATGCCCAACGACCCACCACGCACCTGCCTGATCGGGGCTGGATCCAGCGGCATCGCCGCCGCCAAGGCGCTGCACGAGCGCGGCCTGCCCTTCGATTGCTATGAGCTCGGCGACCGGGTCGGGGGTAACTGGGTCTTCCGCAACGCCAACGGGGTCTCATCCTCCTACCAGTCGCTGCACATCAACACCTCGCGTGAGCGCATGGAGTACTCGGACTTCCCGATGCCCAAGTCCTATCCCGACTTCCCGCGCCACGACCACATCGCCAGGTACTTCGACGACTACGTCGACCACTTCGGGTTCCGCGACAGGATCAGGTTCGGGGTCGGCGTCGATCATGTCGAGCGGCTCGACGACGGCCGCTTCGAGGTTCGGACCACCGAGGGTGAGAGATCGACCTACGACGCCGTGATCGTCGCCAACGGCCACCACTGGGACGCGCGCTGGCCCGAGCCCGCCTTTCCCGGCAGCGAGGATTTCACGGGGGAGCAGATGCATTCTCACAACTACGAGGAGGAGGCCCAGATCGCCGGCAGGGACGTCGTCGTGCTCGGCATGGGCAACTCCGCGATGGACATCGCCGTCGACGCCTCCTACCACGCCAAGAACACCTACCTGGCGGCCCGCCGGGGGGCCTACGTGGTCCCGAAGTATCTGTTCGGCAGGCCGATGGACCAGATCGGTGGGGCCGAATGGATCCCCTCCTGGGTCCGGTTCCCGGTCTTTTCGTTGTTGCTCAAGATGAACGTCGGCAAGATGGAGAACTACGGGCTCCCGGCTCCCGACCACAAGTTCGCCCACGCCCATCCGACGATCAGCGGGCGCATCCTCGACCGCCTCGCCCACGGCGCGATCACGACGAAGCCCAACATCGAGTCCCTGCATGGCGACATGGTGCGGTTCACCGACGGCAGCGAGGTCCACGCCGACCTGGTCGTCTACTGCACCGGCTACCGGATCACGTTCCCGTTCTTCGACGAGGACTTCGTCGCGGCCAGGGACAACGAGCTGCCGCTCTACCAGTTCATGTTCCACCCGGAGTACGACAACCTCTTCTTCCTCGGCCTGATCCAGCCGCTCGGGGCGATCATGCCGATCGCCGAACGGCAGTCAGCCTTGGTCGGCGAGGCCCTGCGGGGTCGCTATGAGTTGCCGTCCCGAGCCGCCATGGGTGCCGACATCGCCGACAAGCGCAGGCGGATGAAGAAGCGCTACGTCGCCTCCAAGCGACACACGATCCAGGTCGACTACGACGACTACATGAAGGGCCTCTCGGCGGAGCTCGAGGCCGGTCGCGAGCGCGCCGATGCCGCGGCGAGGATCTCCGCTGCAGCCGTCCCCGCCTGAGGGCGCCTACGCCCGTTGGGCTGGAGCGGACTCGAGGGGGCGCAACTCGGAGGTTGTGATCGCCTCGGTCCGCAGGTGAGCGATCGCCTGGTAGTCGGGCGAGCCGATCATCTCCAGGAACGCCTTGCGGCTCGGGTACTCGACGAGCAGCACCAGGTCCCAGCTCTGATCGGAGCCGATCAGGGCGTCGCCGCCCGTCCCGGTGAACGCGAGCCTGCCGCCCGCACGCTCCAGCAGGGGAGCAACCGCCTCGCCGTAGAGCCCGTACTTCGCGAATCCGCCGTCGGGCTGCAGGGCCAGCAGGTTGAGCATCACGATCGGCCCGTCGTCCTCACCCCGCGATCGCTCGAGGAGCGACGCGAAGGCATCGGGGTTGAGCTGCTCAGCTTCGGCGGGTTCGGCCACGGGCGCATCCTATCCGCAGGGAGATCGGGCGACGGGCACCCTTACGGCGAGCCGGGAGCCGGGCTTCATCGATCGCGGGATGTCAAAGGGGTCGAGCGGTGGAGGTACCGCCGACACTCAGCACGAAGTGCGGAGGCGGTGCCTCTGCCGCTCGACCCCATCCAGCCGACTACTTGATGAACAGGATCTCCGAGTACTTAGGCAGCGGCCAGAGATCATCGGCCACGACCTTCTCGAGCTTGTCGGCGACCACTCGCACGTCGTGCATCTTCTCCAGCTGGTTGTCACGGGCGTAGATCGCCAGGTCGAGGCCCTCGACGCCGTCGGGGTAGACGTTCGCTCGCTCCAGCTCTCCGATCGTCGAGACGAGCGAGTCGACCAGGGGCTTGACCTCCTCCGCCAGGCCGATGACGCCGGCGCCCTCGACCTCGGTGAGGTAACGGATCGAGGCCGGCAGGAGCATCGTCTTGGCGATCGACGCCGCCGTCTCAGCCTCGATGTTGGCCCGGATCGCGTACTGCTCGGTCCAGACCTCATAGCGGGACTCGAGCTCGCGCTCGGAGAGCACGTTGTACTTCTCGAACGCTGAGACCGTCTCGGGGGCGATCACCTCGGGCAGCGCGTCCGGCGTGGTCCGCAGGTTCTTGAGCCCGCGCGCGGTCGCCTCGACGTGCCATTCCTCGGAATATCCATCACCGCCGAAACAGATGACCCTGTTGTCTGAGTAGGACTCCTTGACGACCTCCGTGACGGCCGCCCCCGGGTCCATACCGCTCTCGCACTTGGCCTCGAGCCTGTCGGCGAGGTCGTCGATGGCCTCCGCCACGATCGTGTTCAAGACCGTGTTCGTGAACGCGATCGACATGCTTGAGCCGAGCGCACGGAACTCGAACTTGTTGCCGGTGAAGGCGAACGGGGAGGTCCGGTTGCGGTCGCCGCCATGGAGCGGAAGCGGCGGCAGCACGGGGGTGCCGAGGCCGAGGATCGCATCCTCGGTTATGCCGTCGCCCTCGCCGGAGACGATCGCGTCGAACGCCTTGTCGAGCTCGGCGCCGAGGAAGATCGAGATGATCGCCGGTGGCGCCTCGTTGGCCCCCAGGCGGTGGTCCTGGCCGAGGTTTGCGACCGCGGCCCGGAGCAGGCCCTGATGCTTGTTGACCGCCTGGATCACCGCCGTGCAGAAGAACAGGAAGCTCGCGTTCTCCGCCGGGGTGTCGCCGGGATCCATGAGGTTGGCCCCGGTGTCGGTGCCCATCGACCAGTTGTTGTGCTTGCCGGAGCCGTTGACGCCGGCGAACGGCTTCTCGTGAAGCAGGCAGACCAGGCCGTAGCGGCGGGCCACGGACTCCATGACCTGCATCGTCAGCTGCTGGTGGTCGGAGCCGAGGTTCGAGTTCTCGAACATCGGGGCCAGCTCGTACTGAGCGGGGGCGACCTCGTTGTGGCGTGTCTTGACCGGCACGCCGAGCTTGACCAGCTCACGCTCCGTTTCCATCATGCAGGCGAGCACGCGCTCGGGGATCGAGCCGAAGTAGTGGTCGTCGAGCTCGTGGCCCTTCGGCGGCTGCGCTCCGAAGAGCGTCCGGCCGGTCGTGACCAGGTCGGGCCGCTCGAAGAAGTACTGCTCGTCGATCAGGAAGTACTCCTGCTCGGGGCCGACGGTCGTGAACACGCGCTGGCTGGCCTCGTCGCCGAGGAGCTTCAGCGCCCGGATGGCCGACTTCGAGAGCGCGTCCATCGAGCGCAGCAACGGGATCTTGGCGTCGAGTGCCTCGCCGGTCCAGGACGCGAACGCGGTTGGGATGCAGAGCAGCGCCCCGTTGGGGTTCTCGAGCAGGAACGCGGGGCTCGTCGGATCCCAGGCTGTGTAGCCGCGGGCCTCGAAGGTCGCGCGGATGCCGCCGGTCGGAAACGAGGAAGCATCCGGCTCACCCTGGATCAGCTCCTTGCCGGAGAAACCGGCGAGCGCCCCGGAGTCGCCCTCGGGCTCGAAGAAGGAGTCGTGCTTCTCCGCCGTCGAGCCGGTCAGCGGCTGGAACATGTGGGTGTAATGGGTCGCGCCGTGCTCGAGCGCCCACTCCTTCATCGCCTCGGCGACATCGTCGGCGAGCGACGGATCGAGGGCGGCTCCCGAGGCCAGGGTTTCGTTCAGTCGGGCGAAGGTCTCGTCGCTGAGGCGCTCCTTCTGAACCGCGGGGGAGAAGACGTTGGCTCCGTAGAGGTAGTTCGCGTTGTCGCGGAGATCGCTCGTGTCGATCGAGCCTCCGTTCGCGCTCCAGCTTGCTGCGGTCAGGTTGTGCTTGCGGGCCCTGGTGGTGGTCATAGCTCTGATTGCTCCTCATCTCGTTGCTGCGCGGCTCGACCCAGGCAGGGGAAAGCCGTCCGTGCATCGTCGCAAAGTTCGTAGCTGAACCCTAGGCCGTGTGCGACGGCCGTCGTTTGTCCGCGCGTATAAAGTCCGGCTTCGATCGTTCGACATGACGGATGGGACCGCAAACCGGGCTGATGGCCCGGACGGGGTTCCCTTCGCGTTCGGCCTACCCGATCAATACGATTGAGCCTCAGATGAGCGATATCAACACAGACGACGATCCCTACTGGCGGGAGACCATGGCGCCCTACGCGCGGCCGATCTTCGCCCGCTCGTTGCTTGACATCCTCACGTCGGTCGTGCCCTTTCTGATCCTCTGGGCGCTGATGTACATGGCGCTCGACGTCTCCTACTGGCTCGTGCTCCTGATCTCGATCCCGGCGGCCGGGTGCCTGCTTCGCACGTTCATCCTCTTCCACGACTGCACCCACGGCTCGTTCTTCAAGTCGCGGCGCGCCAACGTCTGGGGCGGTCGGATCTTCGGCCTGCTCACGTTCCAGTGCTTCGCCAACTGGCGCTTCCATCACGCCTATCACCATGGTTCGGCAGGAGATCTCGACCGGCGCGGAACCGGCGACGTGACGACGTGGACCGTCGAGGAGTACTTCTCGAAGCCGTGGCAGTCCCGGCTCGGTTACCGGCTGTTCCGCCATCCGGCCGTCATGTTCGGGATCGGGCCCCTGTGGTCGCTGCTCATCGGTCCGCGGGTCTGGGCCGGCTCCAAGCCCGGCAAGCTGCGCAACAGCATTCTGCTCACCAACGTCGCTGTGGTGGTGATGATCGGCCTCGCGATGCTGATCTTCGGCTGGCAGGCCGTCCTGCTGATCGAGGCGCCGCTGATCGTCATCGCCGGGACCGCGGGCGTCTGGCTCTTCTTCGTCCAGCACCAATACGAGGACGTCTACTGGGAGAACACCGAATCCTGGGACTACTCGGAGGCGGCATTGCGGGGCAGCAGCTACCTGAAGCTGCCGCAGCCGATCCAGTTCTTCACCGGCAACATCGGCCTCCATCACGTCCATCACCTCAGCGCCCGGGTGCCCAACTACAGCCTGCAGCGAGCTCACGACGAACTCGAGGTCTTCCAGCAGGTCCCCGTGCTCACGGTTCGCAAAGCCCTGCGCAGCTCGAGGCTGAAGCTCTGGGACCCCTCGAGCAAGCAGCTCGTCAACTTCGCTCAGGGTCGCGAGAGCCTGAAGAAGGCCCAGCCGGCGTCGGCCCAGCCGGCCACGGCCGCTCAGTAGCGGTTCCACGAGAGGGCCCGAGCGGCAGAGGCCCAGCGGGGGCAACTCGCTTCGCTCGTGCTCGAGTCCCCGCTGGACCTCCACCGCTCGGGCCCCTGCGGGAGCGGCCGGTGGCTCTGGCCTGCCGAGGGGCGTTGTTGGGGACGTGGGTCGTTTTGAGCTCCCCTGGTGCGCTCAGGGCGACCCACCCCCACCCTTCACACGGCCATTGCGGGATCCGACCTCATGGAATTCCCATCCGCGGGTGGCGCGGGCGTGGGTCGACACCCGAGCGTCAGCGAGCGGTGCGACCCACCCCGCGACAGGACCCGCGGTCTGGCGCTTTCGCTGGGAAGGGCGGGCGACCCTCCGCCGTTGCGCGACTAGCTCGCCTTCGCGATCGCGGCGTCCATCTGGGCGAGTGGATCCATGGTGATCTGACCGTGGCCGGGGGCGAGGGCGGTGGGTTCCAGTCCTCGCAGGGCGATGGCGGTCTCCAGGGCCTTCTCGCGATTCCAGGTGGCGAGGCCCGGGAGGGGGAACCGGGGGTTCGGGCGGGCCGTGGTCGCCACACCGAAGAGGGTGGAGTAGGCATCCCCGCAGTAGAGGGTTCCGTCGCGCCGGTCGAGGAATGCGAGCTGGCCGGGCGTGTGACCGGGGGCTGCGATCACGTCGAGGGAGCCGACCCGCTCGCCACCTTCGATCGTCTGGGTCGGCTTCGTCTTGGCGCCGGAGAAGCCGCCGCGAAGCTTGCCGCTCTCGCCGGGCTGGAGGGTCTTGTCCTTGGCCAGCAGGAGGGCATCGCGCGAGGAGATCAGGATCTCGGCGTCGGGGAGCTTGGCGGCGAGCGCGTCGAGAGAGCCGATGTGGTCGCCGTGGGCGTGGGTCAGCACGATGCGGGTGATCGGAGCATCGAGTCTGCCGGCGGCGGAGATGATCGCCTTGGCGCTCCCGGGGATCGCGGTGTCGATCAGCGTCAGGCCGTCGTCCTCGGGGACGAGAAAGGCGTTGACCATGCCGAATCGGCTGATCCGGGTGTGGCTCTCGGCGGCTGAGATGCTCATGGCCTGATCCTAGTCGGCCCCTGGTGGCGGCCGCCGGCGAGGCGGGAGCGGGGGGCAGGCCACTAGGGTCAGGATCTCAAACAGACGTCCACCGGCGCCCTGGGCAGTTCAGGGCGGGGTGCCGTCCAATCGGAGGAGCGACGGTGATCGGAGCAATAATCCTCGGCCTGCTGGCTGGGTTCATCGGCAAGGCGCTCATGCCGGGTAAGGATCCCGGGGGCTTCTTCGCCACGATCCTGATCGGTCTCGCCGGAGCCGTCGTCGGATACCTGTTCTTCAACCGGCTGCTCGGAATCGGCGACGACGACGTCTTCGACCTCGGCGGCCTGCTCGGGGCGATCATCGGCGTGATGGTCCTGCTCTTCGCCTACCGCAAGTACGCCGAGCGCCAGGCCGCGAAAGCCCCCCTCGCATCGCCCGCCGAACCCGCCGGGCGTGAGGGCCGAGGCGACGGCGGCAGGGGCAAGGGCCGAGGTCACGGCCAGGGCCGTGGCGACGGCCGTAGGAGCCGGCAGTAGCCGCAACCCGCTGGGCCCGGCCGGGCCTGGGCGCGAGAGCGTGAGAGCATGGCGGGCGTGAGCGTCGACAGCCGCAACGAGGTCGCGAGGAGCGAGAGGGTCCTTCCCGGCGTCTGGCGGCTCCGGTTGCCCTGCCCGTGGCCGGGCGTTCCCCATGTCAACGCGTGGGCGATTTCACGGGGGGACGGCGTGGTCCTGTTCGACACGGGCATCGGCGGGGAGGAGGGCCTTCATCAGCTCGAGCTGGCGCTCGGGCAGGCGAAGCTGAAGCTGCGCGACATCCGGCTGCTTGTCTGCACCCACTCTCACACCGACCACTACGGGTGCGCCGGTCCGATCGTCGACGGCGCCGGATGCGAGCTCTGGATGCACCCCGCCTGGGGGCATGTTCGTGCGATGGCCGAGGACCCCGATGGCGCGCTCGACCGGCGGATCGAGATCGCTCGCCAGAGCGGCGTCCCCGCCGAGGCGCTCGAGCTCTACGAGGCGCGCCGGGGCGAGAGCCCCTACCTCGACCGGATCGTGCCGCCCGACCGGGAGCTCGTCGACGGGGTCGACGTGGCGACCGACCTGGGTTTCTTCCGCGCCTACGAGACCCCTGGACACGCTCCATCCCACGTCGTCCTGCACGAGCCCGAGAGCGGGCTGTTGATCTCCGGGGATCACCTGCTCGGTCGCATCACGCTCTTCTTCGACCACGGGCACACGCCCGACCCCGCCGGTGAGTTCATCGACTCGCTCGACGTCGTCGACGAGCTCGACGTCCGACTCTGCCTGCCCGGTCACGGTCGTACCTTTCGCGACGTCGGAGCCAAGATCGAGGCATATCGAAAGGAGGTCGACGAGCAGCTCGGCGCGCGTCCGGAGCCTCGCTGAAATCGGGTGAGAAGAGCCCCTACGAGGTCGTCTCCGACCTGATCGGCGCCGAGAACATGAGCCCACCGGCCGCGGCCTGGGGCCTGCAACTGGCGCTCGCCTATCTCGACCATCTGGAGGTGCTCGGGGAGGCCGAGCCGGTCGAGGGCAGCGACCCGGTCATCTGGCATCTCACTCCCTGACGGCGGCGTGATGTACCCGGCGTCCAACCTCAGGCTGCAATCTTGGCCGGTGCCGTAATCCACGCAGGCGCCCGTTTGGGGTAGCGTCGACGCGTCCCGTCCACCCTTTGTACCAATTGGCAAAGGTCGTCTCAGAAACAACCACAAGCAGTGAGCCGGGCTCCGTGCCCGACGTTCGCCTTTCCGGAGTGAGGAAGACCTACGGCGATGTCGTCGCCGTCGATCGCGTCGACCTCGATATCCGGCGCAATGAGTTCTTCACGATGCTCGGTCCGTCGGGCTCGGGCAAGACGACGATGCTGCGCATGGTCGCCGGCTTCGAGCTGCCCGACGAGGGGCGGATCGAGCTCGGCGGCACCGACGTCACCGGCCTCGCCGCCTACGACCGCGATGTCAACACCGTCTTCCAGGACTATGCGCTCTTCCCGCACATGAGCGTCGGCGACAACGTCGAGTACGGGCTGCGGGTCGCCAAGGTCGGCAGGGACGAGCGTCGCAGGCGTCGCGCCGAGGCGATGGAGATGGTGCGCCTGACCGGCTACGACGATCGCAAGCCGACCGAGCTCTCGGGCGGCCAGCGGCAGCGGGTGGCACTCGCCCGGGCGATCGTCAACCAGCCGCGGGTGCTGCTGCTCGACGAGCCGCTGGGCGCCCTCGACCTGAAGCTCCGCGAGCAGCTGCAGATCGAGCTCAAGCAGATCCAGCGGGAGGTCGGGATCACCTTCGTCTACGTCACCCACGACCAGGAGGAGGCGCTGACGATGTCGGATCGGATCGCCGTCTTCAACGAGGGCCGGATCGAGCAGATCGGCGAGCCCGAGGGCGTCTACGAACGCCCCACGAACGCCTTCGTGGCCGGCTTCGTCGGGGTCTCGAACCTGATCCACCGCGACGGCGGCAGCTTCACCGTCCGCCCGGAGAAGGTCCGGATGCTGACCGCGGGTGATCCGGGCGAGGGGCTGATCGTCGAGGAGGGGTCGATAGTCGACGTCTCCTACGCGGGGATGGTCACGCGATTTCACGTCGAGCTCGACCGCGGCGACCGCCTGCAGGTGGCCCGCCAGAATCAGGAGCAGACTTCACACGAGGACGAGGGGATGCGCGGGGAGCGCATCCGGGTCGGCTGGCGTCGCGAGCACACGGTCGCGGTCGCCGAGTCGAACGAATCAGCCAATGGGGCAGAAGATCAAACAGAGGAGGAGATATGAGTAGGGATGCGCGTTCTGCACGGTGGGCTTGGCTCACCGTTGCAGGCCTGAGCATGTTCATTGCCGCTTTCGCGATCGGTTGCGGAAGCGACGATTCAACCGACAGCACGAGTGCCAGCACGGAGATGACGGAGATCGGCGCGGGCGAGGGTGAGGTCAATCTGGTCGCCTGGGCAGGATACGTCGAGGACGGTTCGACCGATCCCAGCGTCGACTGGGTCAGCGACTTCGAGAAGGAGACGGGTTGTCAGGTCAACGTCAAGATCGGCAACACCTCCGACGAGATGGTGCAGCTGATGCGGACCGGCGACTACGACGGCGTCTCGGCGTCGGGGGACGCCAGCCTGAGATTGATCGACGGCGGCGACGTCGCCCCGGTCAACACGGATCTGATCTCGACCTACCCGGACATCTTCCCGGGGCTCAAGGATCAGCCCTACAACAGCGTTGACGGCCAGATGTACGGGATCCCCCACGGTCGCGGGGCGAACCTGATGCTGTCCAACACCGACGACGTGAAGCCCGCGGCGTCTTCGTTGAGCGCGGTCTTCGATCCCGCCCAGATGGAGAAGCAGAAGGGCAAGGTCACGGCCTACGACAGCCCGATCTACATCGCCGATGCGGCGCTGTATCTGATGCAGACCCAGCCCGACCTGGGGATCACCAACCCCTACGAGCTGGACGAGGATCAGTTCAACGCTGCGATCGATCTGCTCAAGACGCAGAACGAGTACATCGGCGAGTACTGGTCCGACTACACCAAGCAGATCCAGGCGTTCACCAACGGTGACAGCACCGTCGGCACGACCTGGCAGGTGATCAACCAGCTCCTGCAGGCCGATGGACAGCCCGTGGAAGCGGTTCTGCCCAAGGAGGGCTCGACCGGTTGGTCGGACACCTGGATGGTCAGCTCGGAGGCCGCGAACCCCAACTGCATGTACATGTGGATGGAGCACATCACCGATCCGAAGACCAACGCAGCGGTTGCGGAATGGTTCGGTGAGGCGCCTGCCAACTCGAAGGCATGCGACTTCACCGCCGATCCGAAGCACTGTGAGATCTACGACGCGGACGGTGCGAAGTACCTGGACGACCTCTACTACTGGACCACTCCGGTCTCAGACTGCGGCGATGATCGCGGCGATGTCTGCAAGACCTACGACGATTGGGTCCAGGGTTGGACGGAGGTCAAGGGCTAGCCGGCAGCCGATCGACCGAAGGACAGGAGACGACGTGGAAGCAGCCGGGCTGGGAGCCCCGGCGCCGAGGAGGTCGGTGGGCCGCAGGCTCGCCGACCTCTTCCACGGTCGTCCCCGCCTGCAGGTCGGCTCGCTGCTCGCCGGCCCGGTGGCCTGGCTGGTGGTGGGCTATCTCGGCTCGCTGGGCGATCCTCCTGGCGGCGAGCTTCTGGTCGCTTGGGGAGCTGAGCGGCGAGATTCAGCAGACCTTCACGCTCGACAACTTCCAGACGCTCTTCACCGAGCCCGTCTACCGGTCGATCACCGGCCGGACGATCCTGATCGCCGCCCTGGTCACAGTCACCGACGCTCTCCTGGCGCTGCCGCTCGCGTTCTTCATGGCGAAGGTGGCACGACCGCGGTCGAAGGGCTTGCTGGTCGTCGCGGTCCTGGTCCCGCTGTGGTCCTCCTACCTGGTCAAGGTCTACGCCTGGCGCACGATCCTCAGCGAGGACGGCGTCCTCAACTGGGTGCTCTCGCCGCTTGGGCTCTCCGGACCCGGATACGGCAACGTCGCCGTCTGGCTGGTGATGAGCTACATCTGGCTTCCCTACATGATCATCCCCGTCTACGCGGGGCTCGAGCGGATCCCGAACTCGGTCCTGGCGGCCTCCGACGACCTCGGCGCGAAGCCCTGGCGGACCTTTCGCCGAGTGATCTGGCCGCTCGTCTTCCCGGCGGTGGTCGCCGGCTCGATCTTCACCTTCTCGCTGACCCTCGGCGACTTCATCACGCCACAGCTGGTCAGCTCGACGCAGTTCATCGGCAACGTGGTCTACGCCAACATCACCACCAACCTGCCGCTCGCGGCGGCGTTCGCGACGGTGCCGATCATGATCATGATCGTCTACCTGCTGATCGCCAGGCGGTTCGGCGCCTTCGAACACGTATGAGGGCGGTGACGAACGCATGAGGCTTTCCAGACGCGCCGAGTTTCTGCTGCGAGCGGCGAGCGGTTTCACCCTCGCGTTCATCTACATCCCGCTCGTGGTCATCGTCATCTATGCGTTCAACTCGAGCAAGACGCTCCAGTGGCCGCCGCCCAGCCTGACCACCGAGTGGTTCGGCGACGCGATCAACAACGTCGGCGCGCGCGAGGCGTTCCTGACCTCCCTGCAGGTGGGCCTGGTCGCGACCATTTTCGCGCTGATCCTCGGCACGCTCGCCTCGCTCGCGGTGGCACGCTTCAGCTTCTTCGGCCGGGAGACGATCTCGTTTCTGGTGCTGCTGCCGATCGCCCTCCCCGGGATCGTCACCGGCGTCGCCCTGAACACCAGCTTCACCCAGATCCTCGGGGTCGACCTCGGTCTGTTCACCATCGTCGTCGGCCACGCCACCTTCTGCATCGTCGTCGTCTACAACAACGTGGTCGCCCGGTTGCGCCGCGTCTCGGGCTCCTTCGAGGAGGCATCAGCCGACCTCGGCGCCACCCCCTGGACCACCTTTCGACGCGTCACGATGCCGAGCATGCAGACGGCCCTCGTGGCCGGTGGACTGCTCGCCTTCGGCCTCTCCTTCGACGAGATCATCGTGACGACGTTCACCGCCGGCGCCGGCACGCAGACGCTGCCGCTCTGGATCTTCACCAACTTCTCGCGGCCGAACCAACTCCCGATCGTCAACGTCGTCGCGGTTATCGTGATCCTGATCTCGATCGTCCCGGTCTACCTCGCCCACAAGCTGACCCGCGACGAGGGCGGAGCCGCTCCGACCGGGGGACGGGCACAGACGGTGACGGCCGAGGCAATCGCTGCGCCATAGGCGTGGGGTGGCGGTGGGTGTGGCCTGCCGAGGGGCTTCTCCAATCGGTCGTGTGATCGTGTTCCCTCAGGGGTAGCAATGACACGACCGATGGCCCACGCTACAGCAGTCGACGACTTCCGCCGGGAACGTCACTCCTCAGCGACCGGCGCCGGCTTGTCCTCCCCCGTGTCGCTGATCATCGGCAACATCCTCCTGGTCACGAGGATGAAGAAGATCAGGCCGGCGGCGCCGATCCAGATCGCCGGGTCGTTGATCGAGAGCTCCTCGAGGCGGCTGCCCAGATAGACGAAGAGGGCGGTCAGTGGCAGGTAGCCGACGGCGGTGGTCCAGATGAAGGTGGTCAGCGGAACGCGGGCGGAGCCGGCGACGTAGCCGAACAGGCTGAAGGGCACGATCGGGACCAACCGCATCGCGAGCAGGAGGGTGACGCCGCCGCGTTCGATGGCGCTCTCGTAGCCCGTGAAGCGGTCGCGGCCGAAGATCTTGATCAGGGCGGGACGGGCGGCATGTCGGCCGATCTGGTGGCAGAGGATCCCGTTGAGGAGCCACCCGACCATGACCAGCGGGAGCCCGAGCCAGAAGCCGTAGACGAAGCCGACCGCGGCGTCGAGGATCTCGGCCGGATAGAGGACCACCGCATGAGCGAGGGCGAGGGCGAGGACCAGCGCGACGCCGCCGACGCCCTGCAGGTCGTCGCGCAATGCGGCCGTGTCCCCGCTCAACGCATCGCCCACGGCATGCCGCAGGGGATGGACCGAGAGCACGAGTCCAACGATCAGCACGACGGCGGTCAGCGACGCCAGGATCGGGATCACCCCGGTGTGATCCTCCACGAACCCGTGAGCATCCTCCGCATCGGCCCCATCCTCCATGGGACGAGTCTGGCAGTCGGCTAACGAAGTAGCTCGCGCACGTACGGCGGCGGCGGGATGCCGTCCGGCCCACCGCGGCTGTGACCCTTGCCGCCCGGCCGTCGCGAGTCGGGGGCGCGGCTGACCCAGCGGGTGCGCTTCAGTTCGCGCCGCATCGCCTTCTTGCTGGCCGGGTAGTGCCTGATCTGGTAGGGGTTGCCCGGCCCGAAGCCCTGGTAGTAGATCGCCATCTTCGCCCGGCCGTGCTTCTGGACCCAGCGGAAGAGGTGACGGGTGAATGCCGGGTTGTCGACGTCCCACGGCCCCCACTCTCCGATCACGAAGGGCTTCCTCCCGTAGTGCTTGTAGAAGCCGTTGAGGCCGGTGAAGTTCGGGTACTTGCCGTAGATGTCGGCGCCGATCCAGTCGACGTACTTCCCGCCCGGCCAGTAGGCCTGAGGGCCGTTGCCCTTGATGTTGGGCGAGCCGGCTGTCTGGGGCACCCAGAGGAAGGAGACCTTCGGCTTGGGGAGGTGCTTGGGCGGCGGATCGTCGCCCTTGCGGCCGGTCCTCAACGGCGGCATCTTGTTCTTCTTCAGCCTGTGGTTGATCGTCTTCAGCCGGCCGCCCCTGATGATGATCACCGACCGCTTCCAGGCCTTGCGGAACTGAGCCGTCTTGTGGGAGCGCCCGCGACTGGAGCCGTCCTCATTGAAAGCTGCGTACGGATTCCAGTGTCCGTTCATCTCCGGCAGCAGCCGGATATAGGTCGGTCGCCCCCATTCGGCGAGCCTGCGGTTGACGGTCAGCAGGTAGCGGTCGCCCTCGCCCTTGCGGATGCCCCGCGGGCTGATCACGCCGCCGCAGCCGTAGCAGTTGGTGGTGGAGATGCTCAGCATCCCGCGGGTCTCGGTGCGCTTCCAGCGCTTGATCGCCTCCTGGTTCCACGCGTTCCAGGTCTCGAAGGCCTGCATCACCGGGATGTGCTGCCCGGCGGCCTTGGCGAACTGGAAATAGTTCGTCTTCGAGCCGCCGTCGGAGACACCCGCATAGAGGTCGTCGCCGCGCGGCGGGAATGCGTTGGCACCCGCGAGCGCGGGGGCCGAGAGCGCAGCGGCAGCGACGAGCAGCGCCACGATCGTGCGCGCGGTCCAACCTCGTCTGCCTGCGGTTCGGTCCACCCTTCGCTTCCTCCAACACCCCTGCTCGTCGATCGAAGCGATCGTAGGGCGTCGACCATGGCCATATTGCGAAATCGGTTGCAGGCCGGCCCTGGGTAAAGTCGCTCCGGCAATCGGCGCCGGTCCCGGCCCGATGTCTCGGGGAAACTGAATGTCGCTAGTCGAAGATCTGATCACCGCGCCGGCCGGAAGGCTTGGCGCCGCTGCGCAGAACGCGCTCGAGGTCGCCCGCTTCGGGGGCCTCGAGACCGACGAGAAGTCCTCTCCCTACGAAGTCGTCTCGACCCGCCCCGTCTACCGGCTCCGCCGCTACTTCTCACATCCCGATGCAGCGACCGTGAAGCGACCGGCGCTCCTGCTGGTGCCGCCGATGATGCTTTCGGCCGACATCTACGACGTCGCCCCATCGACCAGCGCGGTCGAGATCCTCAATCGCAACGGGGTCGATCCATGGGTGGTCGACTTCGGTGCCCCGGAGCGCGAGGAGGGTGGGCTCGAGCGCTCGCTCAACGATCACGTCATCGCGATCGACGAGGCGATCGACCGCGTGCGGGCCGAGACCGGCCACGACGAGATCCACATCGGCGGCTACTCCCAGGGCGGGATGTTCTGTTATCAGGTGGCAGCGTTCCGGCGCTCGAAGGGCATCGACTCGATCGTCGTCTTCGGCAGCCCCGTCGACACTCGCGGCACGCTCAGCTTCGGGCTTCCCGAGGACGCGGCGATCGGCGCGGCCGCGTTCCTGGCCGATCACGTCTTCGCGACCTCGGGCGTCCCCGCCTGGATGAGCCGCACCGGCTTTCGGATGCTCGACCCGGCGAAATCTCTGCGTCAGCGCCTCGCCTTCGTCCGTCAGCTGCACGATCGGGAGTCGCTGCTGCCCAAGGAGCGCCAGCGCCGATTCCTCGAGGCCGACGGCTGGGTGGCCTGGCCCGGACCCGCCCTCGCCGACGTGATCCGTCAGTTCGGCGTCCACAACCGGCTCGTCTCGGGCGGCTTCGTGATCGACGAACGGCTCGTCACCCTCGCCGACATGACCTGTCCGATCCTCGCCTTCGTCGGCCAGACCGATGAGATCGCCCCAGCCAGGTCGGTACGGGCCGCGCGCTGGGCGGCTCCCCGCTCCGACGTCTACGAGGTCAGCCTCCCCGCCGGCCACTTCGGGCTCGTGGTCGGCTCGACCGCCGTCGAGATCACCTGGCCCACCGTCGCCTCCTGGGCGCGCTGGCGGGCGGGAGAGGGTGAGCTGCCGGAGGGGGTCGAGCGGATCGAGGAGACCCCGGAGCGAGCGGAGGGTGGCCCGAGCACCCGCGACCGAATCGGCGTGGGAGCCCAGCTCGCCGTCGGCGCCGGAATCGGCACGGTCCAGGCGCTGGCCGGCGCCGCACTCGGGGCCAGCCGGACCCTCCGCGAGATCGTCGGCGACACCGCCAGCCAGCTCGACCAGCTCAACCGGCTCGGCCGGGTCAATCCACGGACGAGGATCTCATTCGGCCTGCTGCTGGACGAGCAGGTCGAGGAGGCTCCCGACGACGTCGTCCTGCTCTTCGAAGACCGCGCCCACACCCATGGGGCGGTCAAGGAGCGGGTCGACAACGTCGTTCGTGGGTTGCTCGAGATCGGCGTTCGCCAGGGCGAGCATGTAGGAGTGCTGATGCAGACCCGCCCCAGCGCCCTGACCCTCGTCGCGGCGCTCAACCGCGTCGGGGCGGTCGCGGTGCTGATGCGACCGGACGGCGACCCGTTCCGGGAGGCCGAGCTCGGCCGCGCCCGTCGGATCATCGCCGACCCCCAGAACGGCGAGGCGGCCGCGGCGGCCACGAACCTGCAGGTCTACGTTCTCGGCGGCGGCGGCAAGGCGCGCAAGCTCGGCAGGAACCTGATCGACATGGAGCGGATCGAGCCGGACGAGGTTCACGTTCCGGCCTGGTATGAGCCCAATCCCGGGCGGGCCGGCGACCTCGCCTTCATCCTCTTCACCGGGAGTGGCGAGCGCACGCTCGCCAACCGGATCACCAACGGACGCTGGGCGCTCTCGGCCTTCGGAACGGCCTCGTCGGCCTCGCTCTCGCGCGGGGACACCGTCTACAGCGCCAGCCCCGTCTACCACCCCTCCGCCCTGCTGATGAGCGTCGGCGGGGCGATCGCCGGAGGCTCCCGCCTCGCGGTGGGGTCGCGCTTCGAGCCGTCGACGTTCTGGGACGAGGTCCGCCGTTACGGCGCGACGGTCGTCTCCTACACGTGGGCGATGATGGAGGAGATCGCCGAGGCCCCCCCGAACCCGGGCGAGGAGCATCACCCGGTTCGCCTCTTCATGGGCTCGGGGATGCCGCGCGGCCTCTGGCGGCGGGTCAGCGAGCGGTTCGCCCCGGCGCGGGTTCTCGAGTTCTACGCCTCGACCGAGGGCGACGCGGTGCTCGTCAACGTCACCGGCCGGAAGGCGGGATGCAAGGGACAGTCGCTGCCGGGGAGCGCCGAGGTCGTGATCGCCGCCTATGACCCGGTCGATCGCCGGCTCATCCTCGGCGACGACGGTTACGCCATCCCCTGCGCCCGCTTCGACCCGGGCATGCTCCTCGCCCGCGTCCGCCCCGATTCGATCGGGACCGGAGAGGGGGTTCTCCGCGGGGTCTTCGAGCCCGGGGATGGGTGGCTCGAGACCGGGGACCTGTTCCGGCGCGACTCCGACGACGACTACTGGCTCGTCGATCACGTCCCGGCCCTGATCAGAACCGGGACCGGCGTGGTCTTCTCCGGGCCGATTCAGGATGCGCTCGGCGATGTCGATGCTGTCGCCCTCGCGGTCGCCTACGGCGTCAGGCTGAAGGACGGCTCGGAGATCCCCTGCGCGGCGGTAACCCTGCGGGAGGGTGAGAAGCTCGAGCTGCCGGCGCTCGAGCTGGCGCTCGCCGATCTCGGGGACGCCGGCATCCCCTGGGTGATTCGGGTGGTGGACCGGATCCCGCTGACCACCTGGTACCGGCCGATCAACGGTCCGCTCAAGGCCGAGGGCCTGCCGGAGCCGACCAAGCCCCCGACCTCGTGGTACTGGGATCCGCGCAAGGGTGGGTACCGCCCGATGAGCAAGGCCGCGCGCGACCGCCTCCTCAGGTGACCGCGCGACTCGCAGCCTATGCTCAGCGCGTGGCCTCCGCTTCCG
Source organism: uncultured Solirubrobacterales bacterium (assembly GCA_963823275.1). Classification (GTDB taxonomy): domain Bacteria; phylum Actinomycetota; class Thermoleophilia; order Solirubrobacterales; family 70-9; genus RHKX01. The sequence continues at coordinate 525,626 of CAWGKW010000001.1, forward strand.
TCTCGCACTGGATCGACGCGCCGCCCGACGTCGTCTTCGACGTCTTCACCGACGCCGGGCGCTACCCCGCCTACACGCCGATCCGCAGGATCGCGATCGAGCGCGAGGGTGAGGGCGAGGCCAACGGCGTGGGGGCGATTCGCGCCCTGTACCTCGCGGGTCCCCCGGTCCGCGAGCTCGTCACCGATCATGTCCGTCCCGGCCGGTTCGCCTTCGAGGTGCTCTCCGGAGGGGGCGTCCGCTCCTACGAGGGCACGCTGACGTTCGAGCCGGCCGCCGGCGGGACGGACGTCACCTACGTGATCGAGCTCGAGCCGCTCGTGCCGGGGACCGGGTTCGCGACTGCTGCGGCGTTCCGGGGAGCCGTCGAGATCCTGATGCGCCTCGCCGATCGCGAGGCTCGCCGACGAAAGGCCGGCGCCTAAGCTCCCGCCGATGCGCATTCTCTTCGTCTGCCTCGGGAACATCTGCCGCTCGCCCACCGCCGAGGGGGTGATGCGTCACAAGCTGGGGGACGCCGGGCTGGCGGAGGACGTCGACATCGAGAGCGCCGGCACCGGCGGCTGGCACGTCGGCCATCCGCCCGACGAGCGCGCGACGGCCGCGGCGGCGGCGCGAGGGATCGCGCTCGACGGTCGCGCGCAGAGGTTCGAGCACAACCACTTCGACGACTTCGATCTGATCATCGCGATGGACGGCCAGAACCTCGAGGACATGCGGTCCCTGGCATCTCACGCGGCCGCCGAGGGAAAGCTCCATCTGCTGCGGGAGTTCGACCCGCTCGCCGTCGAGTCGGGCAGCCTCGAGGTGCCCGATCCCTACTACGGAGGGAAGGACGGATTCGAGGAGGTGCTCGACATGGTCGAGCGCGCCTGCGACGGCCTGGTGGTCGAGATCCGCGCCCGGCTCGACGGCTCGAGGTGAGCGGGAAGCGGGTGATGGCTGCGGCCGGGCGCGCGACTCGGGCAGCGCATCGAACGCTCGCGGCGGGTCGGCGGTGGCGATATCAACGATGCCTGGCTGCTGGAACTCGAGGACGGCACCCCGGCATTCCTGAAGAGCCGCGCCGACGCCCCGGCCGACGAGTACGGCGCCGAGGCGGCGGGCCTCGCCTGGCTGGCCGAGCCGCATGGCCTGCCGGTTCCCGAGGTGCTTGCGATCGTCGACGAGCCGGGAGCCCTTGCCCTGGTACTCGAATGGATCGAACCCGGAAGGCTGAATCCTGCGACGGGGAGGAGGAGCTGGGCCGCGGGCTTGCGATCGTCCACCAGGCCGGAGCCCCAAGCTTCGACGCCCTGCCCCCGGGCTCGCCACGCAGGCAGCTGCGGTTCGGTGGCGTGGTACTTCCACTCGACGCGGTTGCGGAGGGTTCGTCGTGGGCCGCTCACTACGCCGCCCGGCTCGAGCTGCTCGCCGGCGTGGCTTCGGATCGCGGCCGGATCGACGCCGGGACCGCTGCCGCCATCGGCCTTGTGGTCGAGCGGATCGAGACGCTCGCCGGCCCACCCGAGCCTCCGGCGCGACTTCACGGCGATCTGTGGAGCGGCAACGTGCACGCGGGCGCCGACGGACGACCGTGGCTGATCGATCCGGCCGCCCACGGCGGCCACCGTGAGCTCGACCTGGCGATGTTGAGGCTCTTCGGAACGATCAGCGAGACGAACGCTCGCTGCCTACGAGGACGTCGTCCCGCTCGCCGCCGGTCATGGGGAGCGGGTCGCGCTCTGGCAGCTGCAGCCGCTGCTGGTCCACGCGATCCTCTTCGGTGGCTCCTACGGCGACGCCGTCGGCCGAGCCGCCCGCGCCTACGCCTGACCGGGAGATCGATACCTTCAGACCGTGAATGAGGATCTGCGACGACGGGTGATTGCCGGGCTCGAGGCCCGAGATCGCGTTGTTCGGCGGAGTCTCGCCGCCAGCTCGGTGCGTACGTCGGCCCGGTGTTGTCGCATCGGTATCGCCGGCACTCCGGATCGTTCCCTGTTCAACTCGGTCACGGCCGCGGAGCCGGAGCGCTCGAAGCCTCGGTCGACGACCTTGCCGCCGACCTACGGCGACGCCGGGGTTCACGCGTGGACCGTCTGGGTGCCCGACTATGACCGCCGCAGCGCCGACCTGCTCGCCGCCCGCGGCCACGTCCTCGACGCCTCGCCGCGGGCAATGGCCTGGAGCTCGTCGATCTGCCAGCCACCGGTGCCCAGCCCGAAGGAGTTGAGCTGATTCCCGGGAGAGGCCGAGGAGGTCGGCCGGATCAACGACCGCGCCTATGGAATCGAGGGCCCGGGGCTGGGGGCCGGCCATCGAGCGGAGCCCGGACATGCCGATGGAGTCGGCGATGGCACGCTCGACGGGGAACCGGTCGCCTGCGCGATCATCCTCGATCAGATGACGACGCTTGCGTGACCGCGGTTGCGACGGTGCCGGAGCATCAGGGCAAGGGTCTGGCGGCGGGGATCATCGCGAGCTGCTCGGTGACGGCCCGTCGCCGCGGCCTGCGAACGGGCAGCCTGCAGTCGAGCAGGGCCGGTGCGCCGGTCTATGAACGGCTCGGGTTCGTCGATGTCGGGTTCGTCGAGATGTGGGAGCTGCGGAAGCCTTAGTGCCACACTCCACCGGTGGATCTGAACCGACTTGACAACCTCCTGACCGAACGGGGTGAGCCCGCCGTTTCGCGCCACTCAGGTCTGGAAATGGGTGGCGGGCGGAGCGCGCTCTTACGGCGGAGATGACGAACCTGCCGCAGTCACTCCGAGAGCAGCTCGAGGTCGAGCTGCCGCTGTCGACTCTGACCGTCGAGCGTGAGGTCAAGTCGGTTGACGGCACCCGAAAGGCCCTGTTCGACACCGCCGACGGCCGGCCGATCGAAGCGGTCCTGATGAGCTACAAGGACGGGCGTCGCTCGCTCTGTCTCTCCAGCCAGTCCGGCTGTCCGCTCACCTGCAACTTCTGCGCGACCGGGCGGATGGCCTTCGGCCGCAACCTGACCACCGTCAGAGATCCTCGATCAGGCGCTCCACTTTCGGCGCTCGGTGAGGTCAACCACGTCGTCTTCATGGGGATGGGCGAGCCGATGATGAACCTCGACGCGGTGATCGGGGCGTGCGAACTTCTGCCCGAGGTCGGCGTCTCGACCGCCCACACGACGATCTCGACGGTCGGCTGGGTGCCCGGGATCGAGCGGCTCGTCACCGAGGGCCCGCGGGTCCGACTCGCGCTCTCGCTGCACGCCGCCGAGGGCGACGTCCGCAGCGGTCTGATGCCGGTCAACGACCGCTACCCGCTCGCCGACGTGATCGAGTCGTGCCTGCGCTGGCGCGCCGCCCGCAGGCGCAAGGTCTACATCGAGTACCTGATGCTCGAGGGCGTCAACGACGACGTCGAGCAGGCGGTCGTGCTCAGCGAGGTCCTGAAGCCCCACGATGCCTTCAAGGTCAACCTGATCCCGTTCAACCCGACCCCCGGCGAGTTCACGGGCAGCTCACCGGCAGGCGATCGCCGCGTTCCGCGACGCCCTGCTGAACAAGGGAATCCCGACGACGATCCGCCTGACTCGAGGCCGTGACATCCAGGCCGCCTGCGGACAACTGGCGGCCCGGGAGGACTCGCCGGACGGCTCGCCAGTTAGCTGAGCTCGATGCTCGTGATCACCTGGGGCTCCACCGGTCGGTCGCCGGGGCCGGTCTCGGTCCCCTCGATCGCGTCGACGGTCTCCATTCCGGAGACGACCGTGCCGAAGACGGTGTGCTTGCCGTCGAGCCAGGATGCCTCTTCGATGGTGACGATGAAGAACTGGGAGCCGTTGGTGTTGGGGCCTGCGTTGGCCATCGCGAGCGCGCCGCGCTCGACCTTGTGATCGTTGAACTCGTCCTCGAAGGTGTATCCCGGCCCACCCGTCCCCGTCCCCTCTGGGCAGCCGCCCTGGATCATGAAATCCGGGATCACCCGGTGGAATGCCGAGATCGTCGTAGAAGCCCTCGGAGGCGAGCTTGCGGAAGTTCTCGACCGTCTTCGGCGCAGCGTCGTCGTGCAGCTCGAACTCGATCGGGCCGGCATTGGTGTGCATGGTGGCGTGTGACATTGGTGGAACACTAGCCACACGGCCGCGACTTTTCCGCTCGCGGCATGTTGCAGACCTCAGGGCCTCTTGACTTCGCCGAAACGCATTCCCACGAGACGAGCACGCCGGCTCGGCGGAGCTGTCGCCGTCTGCCTGCTCGCGATCGCTGCGCCCCTGGTCCTGCTCGGCGGTCAGGCCGGCGCGGCCAAGCCGAAGCCGAAGAGGGAGTCGAAGCGACCGAACATCGTCATGGTCATGACCGACGATCAGGCAAAGTCGACGATCTCGCCCGAGGTGATGCCGAACCTCACCTCGAAGCTGATGGCCCAGGGGACCACCTTCAGCGACTTCACCGTCACCACGCCGCTCTGCTGCCCCTCCCGCGCCGCCTACTGACCGGCCAGTACGGCCACAACAACAACGTGCTCAGAAACTTCTACCCCGACCTTCGCGACAAGAGGAACGTCCTGCCCTCGTGGCTTCAGGACCGCGGTTACTCGACCGCTCACGTCGGCAAGTTCCTCAACAGCTACGAAGAGGGCGAGCTCGGGCCGGCTGCGGTCGCTCCCGGCTGGGATCTGTGGTTCACCCAGCTCGAACGCCGCAAGTATTACGACTGGAAGGCCTCCAAGAACGGCCAGATCGTCAACTACGGGACCGACGACAACGATCACGCGACCACGGTGGCGAGCAGGTTCGCCGTCGACTGGACGAACCGCCTGGTCAAGAAGAAGGATCCCTTCTACCTGCAGGTCGACTACTACGCGCCGCACACGGCCCCCGGCCGTGACACCCGTTGCTCATCCGCGCCCGTCCCCGAGGCCGAGGACGAGGGTCGCTTCGCGTCCACCCCGTTGCCGCAGCCACCCAGCTTCAACCAGGCGGACGTCTCGGAGATGCCGTCATTCATTCGCGACAACCCGCTGCTGACCCCCGAGGAGATCGATCGGATCACCCAGCACTACCGGTGCGCGCTCGAGTCCCTCTATGGCGTCGACCGCGGAATCGGCGAGATCTACGATGCGGTCGCCGAGGCCGGAGAGCTGAAAAAGACGATCTTCGTCTTCACCTCCGACAACGGCTACTTCTACGGTGAGCACCGGATCTCGAAGGGCAAGCCCTATCCCTATGCCGAGAACATCACGATGCCGCTGACGTTGCGCGTGCCGCCCCGCTACCGTGGCGACGCCCCGCTCGTGCCGACCTCCGACGCGCCGACCGCGAACATCGACCTGGCGCCGACGCTGCTCGAACTGGCGGACGCCGAGCCGTGCATCCGCAAGACGAAGTGCCGGGTGATGGACGGCCGCTCGCTGATGCCCCTGATCGAGGGGACCGACGGCTTCCCGGCCACCCGGGGCATCGCGCTCGAGCGCTACAGCTGCGATTTCCGCGGCATCGTGCTCGGGGGGAAGATCTACGTCTCCTATTCGAAGGAGGGCACGACGGGGTGTCGAGCCCGACGAGGCCGAGATGTATGACCTGGAGGCCGATCCGTTCCAGCTCGACGACCTGCTCCCGACGGTGGAGGGCTCCCCGAACGATCAGGTTCGCATCAAACTCGCCCGGAAGATGCGCAGGCTCGGCGAGTGCGCCGGAATCCGCGGCCGCGACCCGAAGCCCCCCTCGGGCCTCTACTGCGAATGAACCGACGCGACCCCGTCTCGACCCGAGTAGGGTGGATCGGCCTTGGGAGTGGGAGTTGCCAGACGTCGGGTTGCCTGCTGCGCTGTCGTGCTGATCGCGCTGGCTGCGGCCGCGGCGCCGAGCGCCTTCGCCGACTTCCCCTACAGCCGTAACGCATCGCCGACCGGCTACGACGACCTCTACCTCGATCCCGGTCAGGTTCCCGCTGACCTCGGCGGCAACCAGTTCAAGTTCGCCGCCACCCCGGACCCGGCGAACACGATCAATAACGCCAACCCGGTCGAGCTCGGCGGCGTCCGCGGCGCCCATGTCGTCGACGCCGACGCTGCCGCTGAAACCGCCTTTCAGATCACAACCGGCCGGCCCGACGTGACGATCGCGATCCTCGACTCGGGGGTCAAATGGAACGACGCCGGCGCGATGACCGACCTCCGGGCCAAGACCAGGGTCAGCACCGGGGAGGCACCGAAGCCACGCAACGACGGCCTCGCCACCGCCAACGAGGCCGGCGAGGACTGCGGCGGCGGCGGTCCCTACACCAACTCCGGGGACTGGGACCTGAACGGGGACGGCGTCTTCAACCTGATCGACTACTCCTGCGACGACCGGGTCCGGGCCGACAGCCCCGACGGCGTCGGTCCGCCCGGCATGTTCGAGCCCCAGGACCTGCTGATCGGCTTCAGCGACGGCGTCGACGACGACGGCAACGGCTACACCGACGACATCGTCGGCTGGGACTTCCTCGACGACGACAACGATCCCTTCGACGACGTCCAGTACGGCCACGGGACCGGTGAGGCCAAGGACTCGACCGCGGAGGCCGACAACGGGGGCGAGGTCGGGTCGTGTCCGAACTGCATGGGGATCTACCTCCGGGTCGGCGACAGCTTCGTCGCCGACGTCAACCGCTTCGGTGCTGCGGTCACCTACGCCACCGACAACCAGGCCCAGATCATCCAGGAAGCGCTCGGTGCACTCAACAACTCGAGCCTCGCCCGCGACGCCGTCAACTACGCATATCGCCACGGCGTCACCGTCATGGCCTCCGCGGCCGACGAGGCCGCCCAGCACAACAACTGGCCCTCCTCCCTGCCGCACGTAATCGTCGCCAACTCGGTCACCGACGGTGATGCCTCCAGCCCCGAACGCTCCTATCTCGCCTTCAACGGCTGCACGAACTTCGGCGCCAAGATCACGATCGCGATCCCGAGCACCGCCTGTTCGTCGAACGCGGTCGGGCTGGCGGCCGGTTTCGCCGGGCTGATCTACAGCGCCGCGCTGAACGCTCGGGAGGCCGGCGCCCTCGACCCCTATCCGGACACCTCCAGCTGTGAGCTCGTGAGCGGCGACCCCTGTCCGATCACCCCGAACGAGATCAGGCAGATCCTCGCCTCCGGTTCGCTCGCCGGCATTCCCCAGGCCGACGACGTCGACTTCGCGGGATCGCCGGCGGGCTCGGCGAACGAGCCCTCCTGCTCGCCGACCCCGCTGCCCGACTGCACCAGCCCCTACGGCGCGGGGAACGCTCTGCGCAACCAGATCACCGCCAACCGCCCAGTGGTCGATCCCCCCGTACCCTCGACCAGCTACCCGGCGCGGAGGGGCTTCGACCAGTTCTACGGCTACGGCCGGGCCAACATGAGCCGGGCGGTTGGGGCGGTCGTCGACGACCCGGCCGCTCCGGCGCCCTCCGAGCTTCCCCCCGAGTCCGAGATCACCTCGCCCGAGTGGTTCGCCGAGATCGACCCCTCGCTCGCCACGATCGACGTCGAGGGTGAGGTCTTCGCCCGCGGAGACCCCTATTCCTGTCAGGTTCTGGTCGCCCCCGGCCAGTATCCGAACAACGCCCTGACGACGGCGCCTTCCCCGGGCGACTTCAAGCCGCTCAACAGCGGCTACTGCGACGGCTCGACCCACACCGGCGCCGCGGCGGCCGACGCTCACAGTGGCGTGCTCGGCTCGATCGACGTCGCCGATCTGCGCTCCCGCTTCCCCGCCGCGACCAACTTCACCGGGCCGATTCCCAGCGCCTCGGCCCAGACCGGCAACGGCCGCCCGTTCTTTGCGCCCCACGCCTTCACCTTCAAGGTCGTGGTCTCCACGAGCGCTGGAACCCCGCGGACCGGGGAGGACCAGCGCACGGCCTTCCTGCATCGCGACCAGGATCTTCTCAACGGCTTCCCGCGAACCATCGGGAACGGCGGCGCCGGTGGCGCCCTCGGCGGCCCGACCGGCTCACCCACCGCCGACGGCGCCTCGTCCCCGGCGTTCGCAGATCTCGACGGCGACAACCGCAACGAGCTGATCTTCGCCGACGCCGACGGGTTCGTCCACGCGATCGCAGCCGATGGAGCTGACCTCCCGGGCTGGCCCGTCCGCGGCGACGTTCCGGGGTTCGTCGCCTCTCACTCGGCCTCCGAGGCCTATGCGACCGGCGAGGTTCCCTCCGACCTCGGCGGGGCCTTCCTCGCCGCCGTCGCGATCGGCGACGCCGACGGCGACGGCATCCCCGAGGTCTACGCCGCCGACTTCGAGGGCAGGGTCTACGGCTGGGCTCCGGATGGCCAGCGGGTATTCGAGGAGGAGTCGGACCCCGACTACTCCGGCAAGCCCCTGGCCCCGTTCGTCAACGTCCGCAAGGGGAAGGCGAACCGGACCCAGCACGGCTTCTTCGGGGGTCCCGTCCTCGCCGACCTCGACGGCGACGGCACCCAGGAGGTCGTGGCCGCCTCGATGGATCGTCACGTCTACGCCTGGAGTGGCCAGGACTCCGATCCGACCTCGCCGGGTGGCGCCGACCCCGTCGACGGCTATCCGGTCCTCGTCGTCGACCCCGCGAAGGTCGCATCCGTCGACCCCGCCACCCACGCCGTCGTCTACGCAGCCGGCGCCAATCCCCTGATGCAGGGAGCGATCATCGACACCCCGGCGGTCGGCGACATCACCGGCGACGGCCTGCCCGAGGTCATCGTCGGGACCAACGAGGAGTACGACGAAGCTCTCAACCTCGGCAATCCGGGCGGCCTCAACATCCTGATCGGAGCCGGTCTCGTCGATCCCGGCAACTCCAGGATCTATGCGATCAAGCCCGGCGGCGGCCCCGATGCCGACCCGCTGCCGGCCGATGCGTTGGTGCCGGGCTGGCCCTTCGACGTCGGGATGCTCCTGACCGAGACCCTCCCGATCGTCGGCGAGGGCGTCGCCGGCCCGCCGGTGATCGGCCCGGTCGACTGCCCCTCCGGCGGGGGAGGCAGCAAGGTTGGGACGGCCACCGCCGCAGGACCCGCCTACATCGTCAATCCCGATGGCACCTCCTGCTACGGTGACACCGCGGGTGCCGCCAACGCGCTTTCGAGCGATTTCGCCGCCACCGCCACGGCGACCGACAGCCCGGTGATCCCGACCCTCGGCAACCCCGCCTTCGGCGCTGCCGGAGGTGCCCCCGCCGACAGCCCGTCGTTCATCACCGCCGCGATCGGCCTCTTCCGCGCGCTCGACCTCCAGGTCTCCGAGTACCAGAGCGGCCAGGATCTGATCGGAGTCTGGGACGCGTCGAGCGGCCAGTTCCAGTCCGGCTTCCCGGCCACCGTCAACGATCTCCAACTGCTCACCGGCCCCGCCGTCGCCGACATCGACGGTAACCCGGGCGAGGAGGTCCTGACCGGAAGCGCCAGCCAGGACCTGGTCGCCTACGGGCCGGGCGGGACCCCGCCGAATGGGCGCTGGCCGAAGCTCTCGACCGACTGGACGGTGGCGACCCCGCTGATCGGCAGCTTCGGGAGCGAGGACACCGATTCAGACGCCACCAAGGTCGTCGTCGGGATCACCCGATCGGGCTACGTCCACGCCTACCGGACCGACGCTCCCGCCTGCTCACCGTCGTCCTCACCGCGCTTCCACCATGACAACGCGAACTCCGGCGATTACAACCGGGACGCGATCCTCCCCGGCGCGCCGACCGATATGGAAGTGACGAAGCAGGGTTCGAGGATCAGCTTCGCCGCGCCCGGCGACGACCTGCTCTGCGGGACGGCCGATCATTACGAGATGGCCACCGCCTCGGGTTCTCCGATCGACGAAGCAACCTTCGACGACGCGAAGCCGTTGGGCAAGGGAGTTCCCGACCCCGCCGCCGCGGGGACCGTCCAGAAGTTCGCCATACCGAAGGGATCCCAGGGCTACCTCGCGCTCCGCGCGGTAGACGATCAGGGCAACGTCGGCCGGGTCACGTCGGTCAAGGCGAAGCTGCCTCCCGAGAAGCGCTGCGCCAACACGATGCACGGAGGGCCGACAGACGACGTTCTCACCGGCACCTTCAACAACGACTGGATCGACGGGCGTAGCGGACGAGATCGCATCAACGGCCGTTCGGGCGACGACTGCGTGCGAGGCGGCAAAGAGGCCGATCGCCTCAAGGGCGGCGCCGGCAAGGACAGGATCGTCGGCTCTGGCGGCTCCGACAGGATTGAGGCCAGGGACGGCGATAGGGACCGGATCAGGTGCGGGTCAGGCCGCGACAAGGTCGTCGCCGACCGGAAGGACCGGGTCAACAACCGCTGTGAGCGGGTCGTCCTCGGTAAGCGCTGACGCGAGGTGTCACCAACCGGCTGGGGGAGCCGGTTTCTGACTCTTCGCGGATCTAGCCGCGGTTGGCGGCCTGTTCGAGGAGCATCCGCATCCGCGCCGGTTCTTCGACCACCGGATCGGCGTGGCCGGCCGCGACGGTGCGCGGCTCGAGCGCGGCGAGCTTGCGCAGGCTCGCGATCGCCTGGTCATGGTCCTGGTTGAAGGCGCGGTTGGGGACGTTGGCCCAATCGACGGGCTTGAACTTCATCGCATCCACGAAGTAGGTGGTGTCGCTGCAGAGCACCAGCCGGTCGCTCTCGCGCCAGAGCCCGATCATCCCGGGGGCGTGTCCGGGGAAGTGCTTGACCGTGAACCCCGCGATCTCGTCGCCCTCGACCAGCGTCTCGGAGACCTTGGCCGGCCCACCGTCCCAGTGCTCGAGCAGCTTGGGGTAGACGGTGCGGGGGAGCCGGTAGGGGATCCGGTCGATGCGGAAGTAGTGATGACCGCCGTCGCCCTCGACGTCCGCCCGTTCATCCTCATGGCAGATAACGGGGACACCGAGCGCTGACGCGACCCCGCGGTGATCGGCATGGCCGTGGCCGAGCACCAGCCTCCTGATCGGTCCGATCGCCTCAGCCGCCTCGCGCACGCCCTCGGTCATCGAAGCGGTCCCGCCGTCGAAGACCGTCACTCCGCCGTCGTCCTCAGCGATGAAGTAGACGTTCATGCCGTGTTTGATGTCGCCGGCATGTCGCCAGACGCCGTCGGCCAGTTCCTCGGTGATCGGCTTGAAGGGGTTCAGCGCCATCGGCGAGGCACACTAAGCCCTACCCTTGATGAATGCCCCGCTCGTGGATTGTGGCCATGGTGATCCTGATCGTCTGCCTGCTGGCGTCGATCGTGATCGCGACGATCAAGCTCCTGTGAGCGACGCCGACTTCATGCGGCTCGCGCTCGCCGCCGCCGCCGCCGCGCCCGCCCATGAAGACGTCCCGATCGGGGCTGTGCTGGCTCGTGAGGGCGAGGTGATCGCCGAGGCTTCCAATGAGCGCGAGCTGCGCCGCGATCCCACTGCCCACGCCGAGGTTCTCGCACTTCGAGCGGGCGCGGAGGGGCTTGGTGGCTGGCGGCTGCCCGACACGACCCTCTACGTGACGCTCGAGCCGTGCGCGATGTGCGCGGGGGCGATCATCCTGGCGCGGGTCCCCCGAGTCGTCTTCGCTGCGCCCGATCCGAAGGCGGGCGCCTGTGGCTCCGTCCTCGACGTGCTCGGTGATGGGCGACTGAACCATCGCCCGGAGGTCACCGCCGGAGTGCTTGCCGAAGAGGCGGCCGAGCTTCTGCGCAGGTTCTTCCGCGAACGTCGCGGAGGGTCGGCCTGGAAGTCAGCGGGCGAGCCGACCCGGTAACGCCAGCGGGCGCCCTGAGGCATCGAGCGCCGGCAGATAGATCGAGATCGTCGTGCCGGCTCCCGGCCGGGAGTTGATTCGCAGATCGCCCCCCGCGCTCCGGGCAAGGGCGTGGACGCTCGCCAGCCCGAGGCCCGTGCCCTCACCGTGATCCTTGGTCGAAAAGTAGGGCTCGATCGCCTGCTGGGCGGTCTCCGGGCTCATCCCGGGTCCGTCGTCGGCGAAGACGATCCGCACGTGCCATCCGGTGCCGAGACGGGGATCGCCCGAAGGGATCGAGACGACGCCCGTGCGAATCGCCACCGAGCCACCTGCGGGCATCGCGTCGCGCGAGTTGGCCGCGAGGTTGAGCAGGATTCGCTCGATCTCCCCGGCGGCAAGGCGAACCGGGAGAAGGTGGTCGTCGGAGGAGAGGCTGAGTTGGATGTCCGGCCCAAGCGCGCGCTTGATCAGCTTCAGCGCATCGAGGATCGCCAGGTCGACGGCGACGGGAGAGGGTTCGTCGCCCGGCCGCCCCGTCCGACCATCGCCGGCGAGCAGGCGCCTGCTCAGCTCGGCACCCCGCTCGGCAGCCTCTCTGATCTCGCCGGCCCGCTCGCGATGCGAACCGTCGGCGGGCCCGCTCGCGATCTCGTCCGCGCAGACCATGATCACCGAGAGCAGGTTGTTGAAGTCGTGCGCGACGCTCGCGGTCTGCCGGCCCAGTTCCTCCAGCTCGGCGCGAGACGGCGTCGGCGTGGCCCTCGGCTTCGCTCGCTCCGGCAAGACGATCGGCGCGGCACTCGCGAACTGCTCCGGCGCGGCGGCCTCCCGCGCCGCGGCGGCACCGGCAAATCGCCGGTCGGGACGGGGCCTCGAAGTGCTCTTGGATGCGCTCTCGTTCATTGCCTGGAGACTGGGGAGCCATCGGTGCCCACCACGCAGACGATCCCTTCGCCACGCCACGCCTCGTCCCTGCGCATCAAGTCACGGAGAGGGTGGGATTCGAACCCACGAGGCAGCTTTCACCGCCCACACGATTTCCAATCGTGCACCTTAAGCCACTCGGTCACCCCTCCAGGTGAGGCGTGGACGATACCGGGGGAGGGCCAGTTGATCGGGGCTCAGGCCGGAGCCGGAGTGCCCGGCCGGGCCTCGAGCCGGCCGCACCACAGAGCGAACAGGCCGATCGCCACGAGCGCTCCGAGCCAGTGCAGGCCAACCAGCACCGCCAGCAGGCTCACGAGTCCGGCCAGCATGGCGCCGAGCAGGGTCTGGCCGAGCGGCAGGCGCAGGACCGTCGCCGTGATCAGCGAGCAGACGATCCAGGCGCCGGGGCCCGCGACCCAGCCCCAGTCCTCGAAGAAGGAGTGGGGGAGAGTCAGCCCCAGCAGGATCGAGAGCACGGCCACGCCGGCGAGCTGGACGAGTGCGGCGCGCAGCGCCAGGCTTCTATCGATGTCGGCCATCCCGCCGATTATGGCGACCGGGCCTCAGCCGCCGCGGTGCCTGAGGACCGAGAGGCCAATAACCGGCCGTGGGAGCCGGTTTCTGCCACTTCGCGTTCCTAGTAGCGGTAGTGGTTCGACTTGTACGGACCCTCTTGCGGCACGCCGAGGTAGGCGGCCTGCTCTGGGGTCAGCTCGGTCAGGTGGATGCCGAGCGCGTCGAGGTGCAGTCGGGCGACCTTCTCGTCGAGGTGCTTGGGCAGCACGTAGACGCCGAGCGGGAAGTCGTCGATCTTCGTGTGCAGCTCGATCTGGGCGATCACCTGGTTGGTGAACGAGTTCGACATCACGAAGCTCGGATGCCCGGTCGCGTTGCCGAGGTTGAGCAGCCGTCCCTCGGAGAGGACGATCACGCCGTGGCCGTCGGGGAAGCGCCACTCGTCGACCTGCGGCTTGATCTTGATCCGCTCCACGGCGTCATCAGTCTCGAGCCCGGCGATGTCGATCTCGTTGTCGAAGTGACCGATGTTGCCGACGATCGCCTGGTGCTTCATCCGCGACATCTGCTCGGCTGAGATCACATCCCGGTTGCCGGTCGCGGTGATGAAGATGTCAGCGGTGTCGATGACGTCCTCGAGCGTGACCACCTCGTAGCCCTGCATCGCCGCCTGCAGCGCGCAGATCGGATCGATCTCGGTGACCTTGACCCGGGCGCCCTGGCCCCGGAGTGACTCAGCGCAGCCCTTGCCGACGTCGCCGAAGCCGAGGATCAGGGCGACCTTGCCGCCGATCATCACGTCGGTGGCCCGGTTGATCCCGTCGATCAGCGAGTGGCGACAGCCGTAGATGTTGTCGAACTTCGACTTCGTCACCGAATCGTTGACGTTGATCGCGGGGAAGAGGAGCTTGCCCTCCTGCTGCATCTGGTAGAGGCGAGTGACTCCGGTGGTCGTCTCCTCGGTCACGCCGATGATGCTCTCGCCGATCTGCGTCCACTTACCCGGCTCGCGCTCGAGCGACTCGTTGAGCAGCTTCAGGAACACCTTGAACTCCTCCGACTCGCCGGTCGAGGGGTCGGGCGCCTCGCCCGCGGCCTCGAACTCGGTGCCCTTGTGGACGAGCATCGTGGCGTCGCCGCCGTCGTCGAGGATGAGGTTGGGCTCGCCGTCGGGCCAGGTCAGGGCCTGCTCGGTGCACCACCAGTACTCCTCCAGCGTCTCGCCCTTCCAGGCGAAGACCGGGACGCCCTGGGGGTCATCGGTGGTTCCCTCGGGACCGACCACGACCGCAGCCGCGGCGGGGTCCTGGGTCGAGAAGATGTTGCAGCTCGCCCAACGGACCTCGGCGCCGAGCGCGGTCAGCGTCTCGATCAGCACTGCGGTCTGAACAGTCATGTGCAGAGAGCCCGTGATCCGGGCGCCGGCCAGCGGCTGGGAGGCGGCGAATTCCTCGCGCGTCTTCATCAGCCCGGGCATCTCGTGCTCGGCGAGCTGGATCTCCTTGCGCCCCAGCTCAGCGAGCGCCAGGTCGGCGACCTTGAAGTCGAGGGTGGTCGAGGCGGTTTCGGTGGTTCCCATGGAGAATCTCCTATCGGTCGTGGAGCCGTGGCTCCCTGATTGAAGATCCTGCGAAACACCCGGCTGCACATGACCGGAGCCTCTTCCCTCGACCAAAAGTCGGGGACGGCGCGCATCGGATCTCAAGCGTGCCGGGCAATTATGCCGAAGCTGGGCTCCGGGAGTAGTCACCGATCAGCGATACAGGGTCAGGAAGAACGCAGTTGGCGTCGATCCCGACGAGGTCGTCATCCGGGTGTCGACGAAGAAATCCGTTCCCGCCGGACATGCCGCCTCGCCTCCGAGGCCCAACAGCCCGGTTGCGTCGATGAGTCCTTTGCTGTTCCAATCGATCGTGACGTTTCCGCCACGCGGCGTGAACGAGAGGCCATCGAAGCAGTAGTAGCCGGGCGGTGAGCCGTTGGTCACGTTCGCCTGGATGATGCCCTTCGAGTTCGCGGTGTCGACGGTCCCGTCCGCCAGCACGTGGGCGAAGACCGTCGGGTTGGCGCTATCGGCGCTCGCAACCGACAGGTCCGGGGCACGCTGCGTGATCTGCGTGTTCGCCTGCTTCTTGGCGATCTGCTTCACCTTCGACTTGGTCACAGCGCGGCTGAGGGCAGCGGGACCGGCGATCGCGGTCCCTCCAAGCGCCAGCACAAGCCCGATGATCCCGAGGACGACTGCCGGCGACGGCTTTAGGTTTCCCGAACTCATTTCGACTCTCCGCTCCCGATTCGACTGCGGCCACGATACCCTTCCGCACCGCGCCACGGCGCCCTTGGAGGGGTGGCAGAGCGGTTGAATGCGGCGGTCTCGAAAACCGTTATACGTCTATTGGGCGTATCGAGGGTTCGAATCCCTCCCCCTCCGCTGTAGAGCCAGATCCCGCAAGGACATTGGAAAAACGGCGGCCTAAGGGGGCGCGCTCGATCGAGCGGCCATCGTCAACGTCGGTGGTGCCGCACGTAGCGGATGCACCGGCATTTGTTCTTGAAGCCGAATCGGAGGTAGCCCTTATGCCTGCACTGGGCCCGCCTCGTCGGACGGACCGAAGGGGCGTTGACGTCGGTGACACGGGCGCGGCCGATCAAGGGGCCGCCGAAATAGTCGAACCGGTAGTCGTGGCAGTCGATCGCACCCGGGACCTCGGGATCATCCGGGTAGTACTCAAAACGGTCACGGCCGCCACCCCCGTTGTCGACCAATCTGAGGACGAAGGCCGTGACCCCCGGCAGCGACTGGAACGGCCCGGCGATCGTCAGCACCGCAGTGTTTCCCGAGACATCCAGGCAGTTGACTGGACCTGAGACCCGGATCGGAGGGGCAGGCATCGGAGCGGCCGCGTTGCTGATGGCGAACGAGCCACGTCCAGCGGGGTTCTCTCCCGAGGGACCGCTCCTGGCGCTGACTTCGATATCGGTCACATTCCTGAACGGGTCGACGGGCAGGATGTCTCCCATCGCCTTCGCCGAGTCCTGAAGCGGGGCCGGCGGGGATGTAGGTTTGGCGGCGGCAGGTGCGGTAAGCCCGAGAAACGCCGTGATACCGGCAAGGCCGAGAAGCGGGCGCAGAGCGTGAATTCCTCTCCCCATCGTCACCTCCCTCGATCGTGCTGGAGACCCACTTCCACCCTACTCCCCGAGCCGGGGGTGTGCCCCTGGGCCCTCCTCCTGCCTGGCTCAACTGTACGGGCCCGTTGAAGCGCAGGACTCCCATTTTGCAGAAGTTCCCAAGAGCGTTCCCAGCGGCTAACCGGGGCACCGCAGAACCTCATTTCATTGCGGTTTCGCGGCCTCCGGTGTTCAACCCTCGAAAACCGTTATACGTCTATTGGGCGTATCGAGGGTTCGAATCCCTCCCCCTCCGCTCAAGGGTCTGAAGGCCCGCAAGCAGGCGCCGTGTGGCTTGCCCAAGACGCACCCGGGCGGCGCTGGGATGACCCCGGAGCGCCCGCCTGTGGCGGCCGTGTCGCCCGGCGACGCTGTAGAAAGGGCGCATGGACGCTCCTTCCACCAACTACCTCGAGTACGACGGGGTCAACATCGCCTGGCAGCTCTTCGGCGAGGGGCCGGCGGAGATCATGATCGTGCCGGGCTGGGTCTCGAACGTGGACCAGTTCTGGATGTACCCCGACCCGCGTGAGTTCCTCACCGAGTTAGCGGGATTCGCCCGGGTAGCGATGTACGACAAGCCGGGGACGGGGGCCTCGGATCCGCTCGAGGCGACCCCCACGGTGGAGCTGCGCGTCGAGCAGCTCGTCGCGGTCATGGATGCCGCAGGGATTGAGCAGCCGACGGTGATCGGCGTCTCGGAGGGCGGCATCACCGCCTGTCTGGCGGCAGCCGGACGCCCCGACCGGGTGGGGCAGCTGGTTCTGCTCAACGCCGTCGCCGGCGGGTTCGACCCCCGTTCCAAGGGAGAGCTAAGCGACGCCGAGTTCGAGGCTTGGCGCGAGTTCATCCTCTCCACCGCCGCGCACTGGGGCGAGGGGCGCAGCGGCGACCGCTGGCTTGCCGGCGTCCGTGACCCCGATGACGCCTGGGGGCGCCTGCAGCGGGCCTGCGCCACTCGGGCCGTCGCCCGCCGCTACATGGGCGCCGTCGCGGACGGCCTCAGCGCCTGGGATGTCCTGGAGGCGATCCACCAGCCGGCGCTGGTGATGCAAAGACGCGACGATCAGATCGTCAGGGTCGAGCTGGCCCGGGCCGAAGCTGAGCGCATCCCCAACGCGAGGTACGTCGAGCTGGAGGGAGCCGAGCACCTCCCCTGGCTGGGCAAGACGGGTGAGCTGCTCGCGCGGTTGCGCGAGTTCGTCGGCGCGCCGCCTCCCCCCGTCCGGCCCGAGCGGGTGCTCGCCACCGTCCTCTTCACCGACATCGTCGGATCCACCGAGGCGCTGGCGCGCCTGGGCGACGCGGCCTGGCGCGCCAAGCTCGAGCGCCACGCGCAGATCATCGGGGAGGGGCTGGAGCGCTTCGACGGGCACCTGGTCAAGAGCACGGGCGACGGCGCCCTGGCAACCTTCGCCGGCCCCGCCCGCGGAGCCCAGGCGGCGCGCTGGATCCTCGACGCGCTCGCGGCGGAGGGCCTTCACTCGCGCGCCGGCGTCCACGTCGGCGAGATCGAGCTGCAGAACGGCGACATCGCCGGCCTCGCCGTCCACGTCGCCGCAAGGGTGATGGACAGGGCGGGAGACGGCGAGGTGCTCGTCTCACGCACCGTGCGCGATCTCACCGCGGGCTCGGAGCTTCGCTTCGAGAGCCGCGGCACCCACCCGCTGAAAGGTGTGCCAGAGGACTGGCAGCTCTACGCGCTGGTCTAGCTGGCGGGCGGGCTGATTGGGTCGGCCTTGCCGCGATCCTCAAGCACTGCCTGGCCTACGCCCAGGCATGCACTCTGGGGCTCGGCTTGCCGCCCGACTAGCGCCCTTGCTGTAGGCGACGGGCGACGCGCACGCCTTCGTGGGCCATTGCCCAGGCGATCAGCTTACCTACCACCGCCGCGATCCCGCCGCCTTGGCGGTCGGCCATCTCGGCGAGCAGGGAGGCCTCATCCCACCGGCGGCCCTCGCGTGGTCTCTTTCGCGTCTCGGCCGCAGCGGTCTGACCGACGACTCGCGAAACGAGCGTCCGCAACCCTTCCGGCCCGACGTACTGCTTGGCTTCGATCGCGATCACCTCGGCCGCCATCTGCTCGTTGAGGAACTCGACGACACGGCGGAGCTCACGCGGGATCTGGCCGGCGACGACCACCATCCTGATCCGCCCCGCCTTTAGATTGGCTGCCGCTTGCGCCCAGTAGGTTTCGGCGTCTTCGTCGGGGTCCAGGGACCTCAGCCGGCTCGGAGTCGGCATCGAGGCCCTCGTGCTAGGTGGCAGCCGATGACAGACGCGGGGTTCCTCGATTGCGACTCTCTGTGGTCGCCTCCTGCTGATCGCTGGCTCGACGGGTCCTGGCGCAGACCGTCCGCCGTTTAGCCGACGCTGTCCCTCGGCAGCCTGCCTACTTCTTGGCCCGGCTCGTCTTTGCCTTCGAGGCGCTCGCCTTGGTCTTCCGCTTCGCGGCAGGCTTGCGCTTGGTGGCGCTGCTATTGCCACTCAGCTTCTGGCCGACCTCATCGAGGTCCTTGACGAGCGTCTTCCGCACCCGACGCAGGTTGCCGCGCGCATCCTTGAGCGTCTTGTCGACATCCTTGACCAGGTCCTTCTGGCCACGGCTGAGATCGCCGCGGAGGTCCTTGAGCGCATCCTGGGCCGCAGCGATCGCCTGGTCGAGGCGGTCGACCGGCCTGTCGGCCTTCTTCGCAGTCGACCGCTTGCGGGCTGTGGTCGCCTTCGGCTTCGCAGTACGGGACTTGGTGGTGGCTGTCTTGGGCGGCATCGAGACTCCTTCGTGAGGTTGCGGACCTACGGTAAGCCCTCCATTGGTGGCCGTCCACCGTGGTCGCTACCCATCCACTGCGTATTTCTCACGCTGGCCAATCGGCCCGCGTCCTCGAGAGATCTCAGCGCCTGGCCCGCAGACTGGCACTCGGCCGCCTTCCGACAGCCATGAACCCCTTATCCAAGCGGAATCGGCGGAGGCCGCTCCGTGTCTCGAAAACCGTTGTGCGTCGATTAGGCGTACCGAGGGTTGAAATCCCTCCCCTCCGCTGAAAGGCCTGAGATCCGATTCGCGCCCAGGCGAGAAACAGGCCTCCCGGCCACCACGACCCTTCAAGCGATCTGACTACTCACCCTGCGGGAAGTGTTGAATTGCGACATCCGAGCTCGGATACAGCATCGTCGTCGTTCCGTCCTCCCAACGCACCAGGTACGGAGGCCCCCGTCTTCGTCGTGGACCTCAAGGATTTCGCCGTCACGCTCGGGCTCGCCCTGGTGATGGGCTTGGACGATCAGTCGGTCGCCAGGGGCTGCGCGAAGCTCAGGGTGCGCCTCAGGCGTATCGAGGGGTTCGAATCCCTCCCCTCCGCTGAAGGGCCAGAGACCGACCTCGCCCGAACGCGTCGCCCTTGTCCTGAGCCCTCAGGCCGCGATCGGCTCCGGCTCTGCGGCCGTGTCTCTGACGCCGATCGGCTCCGGCCCCATCCTTGAGGCGGTCCCTCGGATCCACCCGAGCGGTGCGACGACTGCATTCGCGACCTTCTGCGGCGCGTCGTTCGGCAGCGCGAGTCGGAACACCTTCTTCCAGGCCGAGGCGACCTGCTTGGGCAGCGGCCCGCTCGTGTAGGTCAAGCCGTAGCGATCGAAGAGCTCCTCGACCTTCGGGGCAATCTCCTGGTAGCGGTTACTGGGGAGGTCCGGGAACAGGTGATGCTCGATCTGGAATGAGAGGTTGCCGCTCATCAGGTGCATGAACGGACTCCCGGTGATGTTCGCCGCGCCGAGCATCTGGCGCAGGTACCACTCGCCGCGTGTCTCACCCTCGATCGAGGTCCTCTCGAAGGTCTCGACGCCCTCGGGGAAGTGGCCGCACATGATCACCGAATGCGTCCAGACGTTGCGGATCAAGTTCGCGGTGGCGTTCGCCGTGAGGGTCGTCGGCGCTGAGGGTCCCGACAGCAGCGGATGCACGACGTAGTCGCGAGTTGCCTGCTTGCCGATCTTGCGCGCCACGGCATCGGCCTGTGGCTTGACCTCGTCCCAGGACTTGCGCCCCGCGATCACCTTTCCGACCTCGAGGTCGTAGGCGGCGATGCCGTACTCGAAGAAGCAGGCGTTGATGGCGTTCCAAAGCGGCTGGGCGAGAAAGAACGGTCTCCAGCGCTGGTCCTCGTCGACGCGCATGATTCCGTAGCCGAGATCGTTGTCCTTGCCGAGGACGTTGGTGTAGGTGTGGTGGAGTTCGTTGTGGGAGTGCTTCCACAGATCTGAGGGTGAGGCGTTGTCCCACTCCCACGTGGTCGAATGGATCTTCGGGTCGCGCAACCAGTCCCACTGACCGTGCATGACGTTGTGGCCGATCTCCATGTTCTCGAGGATCTTCGAGACCGAGAGACCGGCCGTTCCGGCCAGCCATGCCGGCGGAAACAGCGATACGAGGAGCACTGCCCGGCTGGCCATCTCGAGCTGGCGCTGGGCCTTGATCACGCCGCGGATGTAGTCGGCATCGCGCTCGCCGCGGCTGGCGAGAACCTGGTCGCGGATCGCGTCGAGCTCGCACCCGAGGTTCTCGATGTCCTCCGCGCTCAGGTGGGCGGTGGGGTCTTCGGCGTTCTTCTGCATGACAGTCATGGAAGTTCCTCTCAGAGTTCGATCTGGCACGGGCCGGCGGCTGCCGACACGCAGGTCTGGATGAGCGCCCCGTCGTCGGGGAAAGCGGTCGTGAGGTCACCGTTTCGGAGGTCGCGTACGGAGCCTTCACGCAGCGGGGCGACGCAGCCGAAGCAGATCCCCATGCGGCAGCCCGACGGCATCAGCACGCCGGCGCTCTCGCCCGCGTCAAGAAGCGACGTTGCGCCGTCCGCCACGACGTCGAGCTCGCTGGCGGTGAAGGTCACGGTTCCGCCCTCCCCGGTGGCGGCAACCGTGGGTCGGAAGCGCTCGGTGTGAAGTTGATCGGGGATCCCTCGATCCGCCCAGCGGCTCTCGAGCGCAGCCAGCATCCCGGCAGGCCCACACGCCCAGGCCTCGCGCTCATCCAGGTCCGGGACCAGATCGGCCAGATCCTCTGCAGTGAGCATCCCTTCGGTGTCGGTGCGCCGCTCGACCAGCGTGATGTGCCCGCGAGCCGCGAGCATGCGAAGCTCGCCGCCGAAGATCACGTCGGCCCGCGTCGGCGCCGAGTGCACGACGACGATGTCGCCGAGTTCGTCGAGCGCGTTACGCAGCATGCCCATCACCGGTGTGATTCCACTGCCGGCGGTGACGAACAGGACCTTCGCCGGGCGCGGGTCCGGTAGGACGAACTCGCCGCAAGCCTGGTCGAGGTGAATGAACATCCCGACGCGAGCGCGGCGCACGAGGTGCGTGCTGACTCGGCCCTCTGGGATCGCCTTGACGGTGACGGCGATGCAGCCGTCGGCGCGATCGACCGGCGAGGTCAGCGAGTACGCGCGCCATTGGCGGACTCCGTCGACTTCGACGCCGATCCGGATGTACTGGCCTGGGATGTGTCCGGCCCAGCCACGTCCGGGCTTGATCACGACCGTGGTGGCGTCGCGGGTTTCGGGATGGATCGCGACGATCCGGCCGCGCAGATCGGCGCCGGCGCGGAGAGGGCTGACGAGGTCCAGGTAGTCGGCCGGCAGGAGCGGCGTCGTGATCAGACCCAGGAGGTCGACCGCGCGATCGGTGAGGCGGGTTGCGATGGCTTGGGTCGGGGTCGGCATTGGGTCGAAGGTATCTGCTGTATCGGGTAATGTCTTGTGTATGAAACGTGATTTCTGGACTAGTCATTGTTCGATGCGAACAAATAAGTGAAAGCGGCAACTGCTCGCGGTGCGACGCCGGCAGCCCTTGACCCAGATCTCGCGGCAGGCCTCCGGCACCGCCTGCCGGCCGTGGCCGAGCACACAGTCCTTGCGGTGGTCGACGAGGTCCCTGGCTACTCCGGCTGGCTCAGCGGTGAAATGCGAGTCAACATCGAGCAGGCCGTGCAGATGGCGCTCGGCGGTTTCGTGCGTCTGGCTGAGAAGGAGCGGGGCTCGGATCCCCGGATCCCGTTGCAGCCGGCGCTGGCCGGCGCGTACGAGCTCGGTCGTGGCGAGGCGCGCAATGGCCGCACGATGGACGCGCTGCTCGCGGCCTATCGGGTCGGTGCTCGCGTGGCGTGGCGGGAGCTCTCCTCCGTCATGGTGGGCGAGGGCCTCCCCGCAGGAACCGTGGCCGAGTTCGCGGAACTCGTCTTTGCCTACATCGATGAGCTGTCAGCCGCGAGCGTTGCCGGGCATGCTGACGAGCGCGCTACGACTGGGCGGGTGCGCGAGCTCTATCTGGAGCGGCTCGGCAAGCTGTTGCTCGAGGGAGCAGCTCCTGAGCTTCTGACGGAGGCCGCGGAGCGGGCCGGGTGGGACCCGCCGGAGGCCCTCACCGCCGTACTCGTCCCCGAGGCGCAAGTCCGTCCCGCCCTTGCGGCGCTCGACGCACGCACTCTGAGACTTCCCGCTGACTTGAGGGAGTCAGATGACACCACGATCCTTCTGGTTCCAGACGCCGACGGCGGACGGCGGGATCAGTTGATGCGGTCCCTCCAAGGCCAAGGAGCGGTTGTCGGTCCATCGCGTCCTTGGACCGCTGTTGGCGGATCGGTGGACCGCGCACGACGGACTCGGAGCCTCGTCGGTGCGTCTCGCACGGCGGTGGATACCGAGGTCCATCTCGCGGCCCTGATCATCCGGTCTGACGCCGAGGCGCTCGCCGACTTGCGCCGGCGAGTTCTCGGGCCGCTGTCGGAGCTCCGGCCGAGCACGGCGGAGCGTCTCGAACGGACGCTCCGCGCTTGGCTTCTGCACCAGGGCCGCCGAGATGACGTTGCCGCCGAGCTCATGGTGCACCCACAGACCGTCCGATACCGAATGACGCAGCTGCGGGACCTCTACGGCGAGCGGTTGCGCGATCCGGAGACGGTCCTCGAACTGGTGGTCGCACTCGGGGTCCCCGTCGGGAGCGACGCACCCTCATCAAATCTGGACTCGGGGGCGAACGCCGGGCTCACCACCCAGCCCGGCTGACCCCCGGCCCGCTGGCGCCTGCTGGGGCTCCAAGGATGGCAGCGCGCCTGTAACCTGAAGAGATGCTTCGAGGCTCGCGCGCCGCACTTGTCGCCTTACTGGCCGCGCTGGCGGTCGCCCTCACCCTCGCAGCGCAGGCATCTGCCGCGCCCGCCGTCGACGGCGAGTTCCCGATCGCGGGCGGCGTCGGCACCGACAACGACATCATCGAAGGGCCCGACGGGAACATGTGGGTGACGCTGCAGAACGACAACGGCGTGGCCCGGATCACCCCGGCGGGTGTCGTAACCGAGTTCCCGCTCGCCAATACGTCTTTCGGAATCGCCGTCGGCCCCGACGACAACCTCTGGGTCTCGACCACGATCGGCGTGATCAAGGTCCCGCCCGGCGATCCCGGCAATCCGACCCCCTACGACGTCGGTCTGACCGACGGCCGCGGGATCGTCGCCGGGCCCGACGGCAAGATGTGGGTCGCGGGGACGAATCAGCTCGTCAGCTTCAGCCCCGCCGACCCGGAGGCGACCGACGACTCGACGGCGATCGCCGGTTTGACTCCCCACGGGATGGGCGTGGGATCGGACGGGTTGCTGTGGATCGCAGACGGCAACGGCAGGGTGATCAGCGCGACCGCGGCGGCGACACCGGCGATCACCCTCTATGACATCCAGATCGATGCGTCGGGCGGAGCCCAGGGCGTCGCCGGGGGGCCGAACGGGCAGGTCGCATACGCCGCTCCCACGACCGACCCTCAGACCGTCGGCCGGATCACCCCCGGAGGGGCCCCGCTGAAGACCGAGCTGACCGCCTCGGATCCGTTCGGGGTCACCTTCGCCCCCGACGGCGCGTACTGGTTTGCTCGCTCGGGGACCAACGACCTGCTGCGCCTCACCCCCGACGGTCAGACGACCGAGCTGACCGGCTTTGCCGCCAGCGGGGGGGTCGGGCCCCGCAAGATCGCCACGGGGCCGGACAACACGCTCTGGGTCACGCTCGACACACCCGAGAAGGTCGCCCGTGTCACCGGGGTCCAGGCGCCGACGCCTTCGCCGAACACCGAGATCGACAAGGCGCCGAAGAAGAAGCTCAAGGCGAAGGACAAGAAGAACGGCAAGAAGGGCACCGCGAAGGCCAAGTTCAAGTTCTCGTCGGCGACCTCCGGCGCCAGCTTCCAATGCTCGTTGCGGCCGCAGGCGAAGCAGCCGAAGTTCAAGGGCTGTGATTCCCCGGCTGCGTACAAGCTGAAGCCCGGCAAGTATGAGTTCGAGGTTCGCGCCGTACTCACCGGCGTGCCCGATCCGAGCCCGGAGAGATTCACGTTCAAGGTGGTGCGCGAGAACCGGTAGGCGGGCGGAGCCGCCGGCGCTACCGTCCGGGTTGGGCAAACGGCCAGGGGAGGCGATGAGATGGCGGTCGACGGGGAAGTGGCTTCAGAGGACGAGAGCGAGGACCCCCTGCGCGAGGAGGCCGTGGAACGCCTGCACCGCAAGCGCAAGTTCCGAAACGACGTGCTCACCTACGTATTCGTCAACGCGGTCCTATGGGGGATCTGGGCGCTCACCGGCGCAGACGTGGGGGACGACGGCGTCCCCTGGCCGGTCTGGGTCAGCGGCATCTGGGGCGTGCTACTCGTCCTCGACGCGATCAAGGCCTATGGCGAGCATGGGATCACCGAAAGCGACATCGACGAGGAGATGCGGGGCCTGCAGGACCGTCGCTGAACGGTCCGCGACCCTCGCGGGGAGGGGTTCAGGCCTGGGCCTGACCGGGGTTCGCGGGTGCCGCCAGGGCTCGAACCCGTTGGCCGTCGCTCAGGCGGCGACGCCGGAAAGCCGCTCGTGGACGAAGCGGACGACCGCCGCGCCCTCGCCGACGGCAGTCGCGCAGCGCTTGATCGAGCCGGAGCGGACGTCGCCGGCGGCGTAGATGCCGGGGACGCTCGTCTCCAGGAGGCCGTCGCCCCCGGCTTCGCTGCCGGTGAGGATGAAGCCCGCCTCGTCGCGGGCGACGGTGTCGCCGAGCCAGTCGGTGCAGGGAACGGCTCCGAGGAACAGGAAGAGGACCTCTAGGGGTAGGTCGGTTCCGTCGGTGAGGGTGACCGACTCGAGGTCGCCGTCAGTGCCGTGCAGCTCGGCGATCTCGCTGCGATCGCGAACGTCGACGCCCCACTTCTCGAGGTCGCCGATCAGGTAGGCGGACATCGTTTCGGCGAGGTCGGCACGGCGATGCAGGAGGGTCACGTGGGCGCCGCCCTTGGCCAGCCAGATGGCCGCCTGCGCGGCGGAGTTGCCGCCGCCGACGACGCCGACCGGGGTCTGCTTGCAGCGCCTGCTCTCGGCCGGCCCGGCCGAGTAGAAGACGCTCAGGCCCTCGTAGTCCTCGAGGTCGGCGATCGGCAGGCGCCTGTATTCAGCACCGGTCGCAAGCACGACGCAGCGCGCTTCGATCTCCTGTCCGCCCTCGAGGCGGACAACGTGCCGATCCTCGCCCGGCTCGAGCGCGACGGCGCCGAAGGGGGATGCCATCCGAGCCCCGAACTTGCGTGCCTGCGTGACCGCCCTGCTGGTCAGCTCGGTGCCGCTGATGCCCCCGGGAAACCCGAGATAGTTCTCGATTCGCCGCGACGTCCCGGCCTGCCCACCGAGGGCGATGCTCTCGATCACCAGCGTCTCGAGACCCTCGGAGGCACCGTAGACCGCGGCCCCCAGGCCGGCGGGTCCGGCGCCGACGACGGCGAGGTCGACCTCCTGGCGTGGCTCGAGTTCGGCTCCGACCCCGATCGCCCGCCACAGGTCGCCGTTGGTCGGCCCGCTCAGCACCGTGCCGCCGGGCAAACGGACCACCGGCACTCGATCGTCGTCGAGATCCGCGAGGAGGTCGGCGGCGGCCCGGTCGCTGGCGGGGTCGCGCCAGTCGTAGGGCAGGCGGGAGCGCTTTGCGAACTCGATGATCCTCCGGGTCGGCTCGGAGCTGCGAGGCCCGAAGATCTCGATGCCGAGGTCGTACTGCTGGAGCACCTCGCGCCGGCGGGTGAAGGCCGGCAGCAACAGGTCCGAGAGCGAGCTGTGCTCAAACAGCAGGGTGCGGAGCACCTCGCGCTCGACGGCTATGTATCGGATCGGCGACCTGGCAACCCCGTTCAGAAAGACGGTCTGGCCCGACAGCAGGTTCATCTCGCCGAGGAAGCCGTTGGCGCCGTGGCGGATGATCTCGTTGCCCTTGGGATCCTCGATCGACGCTTCGCCTTCGAGGATCGCGATGAACGGATAACGCTTGTCGCCGACCCGGAAGAGGAGATCGCCGGCCTCGGCGGTGCGCTCCTCACCGGCCGCGGCGAGGAGCTCGATGTGGCCCTGGGAGAGCCGGTCCGAAATCGGGGCTGCCATGGCGGCTGAGAGTACCCACCAGGACTCTCCGGGTCGCTGGGTCGGGCCTTCAGGCCGTTCAGGTGCTCAGCGGCCCGGGACGGTGGGTGGCGGGGTCGTGGCTGGGAATGACGGTGCGTCCCCTGTCGCGAAGCGCCCTGAGGCGCTCGACGGAGCGGCCCTGGCCGTCGAGGTGAGGGAGCCTACGGGTCCGAATCCGCCGCCGTCAGCGAAGATGTCTCTCGGCAATGGGATTCGCGTTCGTCAACAGGTGCGTGAACCCGCTCGTGCGGGCGCTCTTGGCCTCGCCCCTGCACCCGCTGCTCAGTCGGCGGCTCGCAGTCATCAGCGTGATCGGCCGACGAAGTGGCGTCAGGCACACGTTCCCGGTGGGCTACCGGATCTCCGATCCGGGCCGGAAGGTCCTGGTTCGGGTCGGCAAGCCGGAGAGCAAGGTGTGGTGGCGGAACCTGAAGGCCCCGGCCCCGGTGGACATCCTGATTCGCGGTGAACGGCGCTCCGGGACGGGCCGGGCGATTGAAGATGATGGGGAGGTCAGGGTCGAGATCGCGTTGAGTGCCCCGGCGGGCCGGGAGCCGGAAGCCGGCCGCTCACGAGCCGAGGTCGGCCCCGAGCCAGACGATCGCCAGGCTGCCGATGAAGATCGCGGCCTGTAGTGAGTGCATCCTCGGGTATCGCAGGTGCACGGCGGTCAGGACCAGCACCAGCCCGACGAGGACCAGCTTCAGGCGAAGGGTGTGCGAGCCCCAGAGTTCGTAGTGGGAGGCCATCGCCGCTCCGGTCACGAGCAGGATCGCCAGGGCGATCAGCGTGCCGTACCCGAAGCGTCTGGCGATCGCGCGAAGGCGCTCGGGGTCGGGGTTGCTGCGCTCGACGGGAACCACCGCCGCGGCGATCAGGATCTGCCCGCCCACGAAGAAGGCCATCGCGAGCAGATGCAGGTAGAGGACCAGCTCCCAGAGATCGTCCACGGGAGAACCCTAGTCCTCAGGCTCCCAGTTTCCTGATCAGCTCCCGGTAGGCCCCGAAAGCGGGCTTGCGCGAGTAGTCGTCGCGAAGGAGGCCGAAGAAGGACTGAAAGTTCGGACCCTCGCTGTTGTTGTCGCGCAGGCCGAACCAGTTCAGGTTCGTCACGTTGTAGGTGCCTCGGTGGCGGTTCACGGTCCTCACGAACGAGGACAGGGCGTCGGCCTGGTAGGCCTCGCTGCGGCCCGGGCCGGTCGGGTAGCCGAACTCCTCCAGGTGAATCGGCATCCGCGGCCGGAAGCCGGCCATCGGCATGTAGCACTCGCGGACCCCGGCGACCGCTTCCAGCAGAGCGTCGCCGGGATTCTCGACGGCGCCGGGCACGAAGGTCCCCGGATAGGCGTCCACGCCCACCCAGTCGGTCGCCTTGCGCAGTCGCCTGCCGCCGGCAGCGCCGATTTCCCGCCAGAAGTCGGCGTCGGCGTCGCCGTAGCGCCACGAGTAGTTGAAGCCGGTCTCGAGCAGGTCATAGCCGAGCCTGCGGGCCTCGTGCTTGGCGGCGGGGACCCCGCGGGTCAGCGCCTCGACGGCGTTCAGGTAGGCGCCGTCGGAGGTATTGGGGGAGAAGGTGATGTTGACCTCGTTGGTGATCTGCAGTCCGACCACACCGTCGATCGGCCCGAACGCCCGGACGACCCGGCGCACGTAGTCGAGCCAGGCCCCGATGTCGCCGTTCTGCTCGGGGGCGGGGTGGTAGCGGACCTGCAGCTCCACCTCGAAGCCGAGCCTCGAGTAGTGGCGCGCCATCCCCTGGAACTCCCTGATCCCGGCTTTGCCGTCGGACTGAAACAGGCGGTTGAGCCGCACCGTCATCGTGCGAGTGCCCCTCAACTTGAGCAGGGCGTCGTCCCGTTTCGCCGCGTTCTCGGGGACGACCGGGGTCGTCTGGCTCCCGCCCGCCTCCCCGGCCAGGCGCGGCCCGATCCCGAACTCGATCCTCGGCCCCCCGGCCGGCCGGTCGTTCGCGTAGCTCTCGTCGCAGTGGGGATCGGGGCTCTCGGCCGCCGGGGTCAGGGACGGCGGCACCGCTCCGGGCTGATCCCAGGGGATCGCCGCAGCTCCACTCGCAAGGGCCAGCGAGCCCGCCAACCCCATGCCAACGAGCAGGCGACGCGTGCTGGCAGTTTCGATCTCAAGCCCACCGCCCTCCTCCAGAGAACCTCGGTAGGGCGCCACGATACCCCCCCAACGACGCGCGGCCCGCCGGTTGGCGGGCCGCGCTTTGTGTACTCGCAGCGGCCGTGGCCGCCCCGGTCGGCTACTCGGTGTCGCCGGCCTCGGGGCCGGTCTCGGCCTCGCTGCCCACGACGTTGAAGGTCCGATCCAGCTGTACGTCGGTCTCGCTGCCGTCGTCCAGGGTGACCTCGACCTCGTAGTAGGACTCCTCATCGCCGACCTCGGTACCGGTGACGGTGCCCTGGCCGGTGTGCTGGAGCGCCGCCGCTTCCGCCTGATCGAGCGCTGTCCCGGTGATCGGCGCCTCGTTCTCGTTGGCGTCCTCGCCGCCGCTCCCGGCCACCGCCACCCCGGTGGCGGCTGCCGCGACCGCAACGGTCGTCGCGCCGACTGCCAGGATCTTGTTTCTCTTGTTCATCGCATTGCCTCCGATGTTTGGTCCCCGGTTTGCGTTTACAGGGTCGTTTCTGCGGGGCGCAGATGAAACGAGATGATGTCGTCCGGCCGTCACCGGGCGACACGGCGTGACGCGTGAGGAGCGACGGACCGGATCCAGCGGTCCCACTTCTTCAGGAACGGGGTCGGGTTGGCAACCTTGCCACCCGCATACCACCCGGGGCCGGTCCACATCTCGAAGTGGAGATGGCAGGCGGTCGAGCCACCGGTCGACCCGACCCGGCCGATCTGTTCGCCGGCATCGAGGCGCTCACCTTCGCGCACGTCGAGCTTCTTCAGCATGTGCATGTAGACGTAGTCGTAGCGCGGGACCCTTGCCCTTGACCACGACGTAATTGCCGGCGCCGCCCGCCTGGTAGTCCTTGACCTTGACCTTGCCGGGCTGCGCGGCGACGATGGGCTTGCCGCACTTCGCCAGCAGGTCCTGACCCTGATGGCCGCGCCCGGCACCGAGGCCGTCGCCGTAGGTGTGTTTGCCTTTGACGGGGAACACGCCGGCCTTGCGGAGCCAGAGCCGGAGCCGGAGGTCTGGCCGTTGGTACCGACGCCTCCGGAAGCAGCGTGGGCGATCGCGGGCGTCGCGGCGATGATGCAGGGTCGTCAGGGTCGCCGCGGCCCTGCCGGGGAGGTTCGCTTCCTTGAGTCCGAGCATCAATTCATCTCTTTCTGTCGCCTGCGGGGTTAGCTGACGGGCTCGCGCTGAAAGAGTGCGCTACGGATCTGATCCGATTCGCCCCAGGGACGTCGTCCCAGTGGTTCCCCCGCTTCGGCCAGCCCGGAGGCGGCCGAACTCGGCAGGTTGATTGTTAGCAATAGCTTACATAATAACAACACAATGCTCGGAGAGAGCTTTCCGGCCCGAGTGCACTAGGCTGCTGGGTGGAGCGCCGGGAAGTCTGGTCGGCAACACGTTTTGCCGGCCCCTGATCACATCCAAGCGCAGATGAAACTGGCGAGATGGCCATAGCCGTCGCCACGTTCCTGATCGCGCTTGCACTGATCGCGAGCGAGCGGCTGCACCAGACCAAGGTCGCGTTGCTGGGCGCCGCAATCGTCGTGCTGTTCGTCCCCGCGTTCGGCCAGGAGACGGCGATCGAGTCGATCGACTTCAACACGATCGGGCTGCTCACCGGGATGATGATCCTCGTCTATCTGACCCAGCAGTCCGGTGTTTACGACTACATTGCGATCCGCGCCGGCCAGATCTCCAAGGGGGAGCCGTTGCGAGTCGTCCTCAGCCTCGCTTGCACGACCGCTCTGCTCTCTGCCTTCCTCGACAACCTGACGACGGTTCTGCTCATCGTCCCGATCACCTTTCTGCTTGCCGATGCCCTGGACATCGACCCCATTCCGCTGGTGATCATCGAGGTGATGGCCTCGAACATCGGCGGCACCGCAACGCTGATCGGCGATCCCCCCAACATCATCATCTCCGGCGCCACCGGGCTCACCTTCAACGAGTTCCTGATCAATCTGGCGCCGATCGTGGTGGTCACCTTTGCGTTCGTCATCGGCGGCCTCTACCTCTTCTACCGAAGGCAGCTCCAGATCGCACCGAAGGACCGTAAGCTGGTGATGGAGCTCGATGCCGCCGCCTCGATCCGGGACTCCGACGAGCTCCGGCGTACGGCCCCGGTGCTCGTCCTGACGGTCCTCGCCTTCTTCGTCCACCAGTTGATCGGCGTCGAGCCGGCGACCGTCGCGCTGACCGGAGCTGCGGTCGGGTTGCTTGTGACCCGGATCCCGCTCGAGCAAGCCCTGTCGAAGATCGAATGGCCGACTCTGTTCTTCTTCGTCGCCCTGTTCGTGATGGTCGGCGCGCTGGAGGAGACCGGCGCCATCGGCCACGTCGCCGATGCGGTCAAGAACCTGACCGGAGGAGATCGCACTGCGGAGCTGGTCGGAGTCCTCTGGATCGGGGGAATCGGCTCCGCGGTCGTCGACAACATCCCGTTCACGACGGCGATGATCCCCGTCGTCAACGAGCTCAACGTGGGGGGTGATGACGCCTACTGGTGGGCGCTGGCGCTCGGCGCCTGCTTCGGTGGCAACGCGACGATCATCGCCGCGGCCGCCAACGTTGCGGCAGCGGGGCTGACCGAGCGGGCCGGTCGCCCGATCGGGTTCGTCAGCTTCCTCCGGGTCGGGATTCCTGTCACCTTCGTATCGCTGCTGATGGCAACCGCGTACGTGATGATGCGTTACGTGGTGATATAGAGACCCAATGCCTGATTCCATCGCCCAAACGGTCATACGCGAAGTTGAGCCGCTCGACGCCGACGAGTTGATTGCGGTCGCTGCCCGGCGGGTCCTCGACAGTGAACTTCCCGCCCTGCCCGCCGTCGAGCGGGGCGGCCGCTTCGCCGGCATCTTCGGGGAGCGGGAGTTCATGGCCGCGCTCTTTCCCGGCTACGTCGGCGAACTCTCCTCGGGAGCGATGATCAGGCGCTCGATCGACGATGCGATCGAGCGCCGTGAATCCTGCCGCTTCCAGCCGATCCGCGGCTACCTGACCACCGACCACGTGAGCGTCGACGACGATTACTCCGACACCCAGCTGGCCGAGATATTCCTCCACCACCGCGTCCTCATCGTCCCGATCGCGACGGATGGGCGGGTTCACGCCGTCGTCACCCGCGCCGACTACTTCGCCGAGCTGGTCGGGAAGTTCGAGGCGGCCGCCGGCGGCTGATCGGTGGGCGTCGGCCAGCGTCAGCGCGGTGACCGACAACCTACTCAGGTTCAGGCGCCGGCCGGGATGGAGACCCAGACGTCCGCTCCGCCTGCCGGAGGTTTACCGCCCGCGGCGGAGCCTCGGTGGGCCTCAGCGATCGCGGCGACGATCGCCAGCCCGAATCCACTGCCGTCGCCGGCGCGGCCGGAGTCGGCTCGACTGAAGCGCTCGAAGGCTGCGGCAGGAAGTCGGGAGGGAAGTCCGGGCCCCTCGTCCCGCACGTGCAGCTCGACCTGCGCCGTTGGCCCTGCGCGCGGATGCAGCCTCACCGCCCCGGTCCCGTGTCTGAGCGCGTTGTCGATCAGGTTGGTCAGCGCCTGCTCGAGCCGGAGGCGATCACCGTCGACTGACGAGACCCTGCTCGACCTCGATCGTCAACGATCTGCCCTCAGTCGCGAACCTGCCGGCGAATCGCTCGCGAAGGCTCCTCCAGGAGCGGCTCGACGGCGACGGGCGCGAGATCGATCGACAGGCGCCCCTTCTCCGATCGCGCGACGACGAGCAGATCCTCGGCGAGCCGGATCAGTCGATCGACCTCCTCGCGCGCCGGAGACCACGGCGGCACGAAGCTCGGGCTCGCCGGAGCCGTAGCGCAGCGCCAACTCGAATTCCGTCTTCAGTAGCGCCAACGGGGTGCGCAGCTCGTGGCTGGCGTCGTCGACGAAGGTCCGCTCCCGATCGAGCGCCGTCTCCAGTCGAGCAAGCATCTCGTTCAGCGGTCACGCCCAGCCGGTGGATCTCGTCGTCGGGCTCGGGCACCGGGAAGGCGCTCGTGGAGCTCCGCCGCGGAGATCGCCGCCGCCCGCCGGCGCATCGCCTCGACGGGGCGGAGGGCCGCGCCGATGCTCAGGTAGCCCGCGAGCGAGGCCAGCAGCAGAGCGACCGGGCCACCGGCGAGCAGCAGCGTCGCGAGATCGTGCCGAGCGCCTCGGTGCGGTCGTCCAGGGACGTGCCGACGACGATCACCGGCCCCTCGCCGTCGCCGGATCGGCCGGCGTCGCGACCACGCTCACCTCGCCCTCGATTCCCGGCGGCGCCGGCGCGTCGAAGAAGATCGGCCGTCGAGCGCGGCGCTCGAGCTGGTCCAGCATCGAGGACCGGCTTCTCGCCGACCTGAGCCGTCGTGTCGAGCACCCGCCCGGACGCCGAGACGACCTGGGTGAAGCTCTCGTCGAGCTCGACGAGACGATCGGCGTCCGCGTCACGTGGGCAGGGAGCCGGCTCACTCCCTGCACGATCGCCGTGACCTCGTCGGCCCGGGAGCGCAGACCCTGGTCGATCGCCTCGTCGAGCTGGCGATCCGTAGCGCACGTAGATGAAGAGTCCGAGGGCGGTGAGCAGCACCGCCATCGCGCCGGCGAATGCGAGCGTGACCCGCAGCCTGATCGGCATTCGGCTCAAGCTTCGGCCGTCCTCCCGCAGCCGATAGCCGGCCCCGCGAACGGTCTCGATCGAATGTGTGCCGAACGGCTTATCGACCTTCCGCCGGAGCAAGCGGACGAACGAGTCGACGACGTTCGAGCGGTTCTCGTACTCGTAGTCCCAGGCGTGCTCGAGCAGCTGAAAACGGGAGAGCACCTCGCCGGGCCGACGCATGAAGGTCTCGAGGATCGCGAACTCCTTCGTCGAGAGCTCGATCTCGGACTCGCCGCGCCAGACGCGCCGAGCGGCCGGATCGAGGCGTAGGTCGCCGACCTGCGAGCTGGACCGGGCGCTCGACCGCGCCGCGCCGGGCCAGCGCCCGCAGGCGGGCGAGCAAGCTCGGAGTAGGAGAACGGCTTGGTCAGGTAGTCGTCGGCGCCGCCGTCGAGGCCGGCGACTCGATCGTCGACCCCGTCTCGGGCCGTCAGCATCAGAACCGGCGCCCAGACGCCGTCGTCGCGAAGTCGCCGGCAGACCTCGAAGCCGTCGATCCCGGGGAGCATCACGTCGAGGACGATCGCGTCGTACTCGGTGGAGCCTGCCATCCAGAGCGCGTCCTCGCCGCGAGCCGCGACGTCGGCCGCCAGTCCCTCCGCCCGCAGTCCGCGGCGCAGCAGGCCGGCCATCTTGACCTCGTCTTCGACGATCAGGATTCGCATGAGCAATGGCTCCAGCCTCAGACCTTGTAGATGAAAGTCAGATGAAATGCGGTGCGGGGAGACCGCCGGCCAGCCCTTTCATCCGTTCGTCATCTCTTCGTCATCGTCGCTTCATCCGCGATGGATAGACCACCCGGTTGAATGCACGAGCCACTACGAAGGTGGCTCCAACGGAGGGAGAATATGAGCACCACGACCCAGAGCAACTGCTCAGGCGGGTCCTCGGCCTTGCCGTGATCGCGGTTCCAATCGCCGGCTGCGGCGAAGCGACGAGCCGACGACGGCGGCGACGAGCTCGCCGTCGACGACAGCCGGCACCGAGCCGGTGGCGACATCGAACGCAAGTTCGTTGCCCCAGGGGAGCGAACCGGTGAATCTGGACCTGTCGCATTTCACGACCGAGATCGACAACCCGTGGTGGCCGATGACCCCGGGCAGCCGCTGGGTCTATCGCGAGACGGACACGAGCGGCGCCGAGGAGAAGGTCGTCGTCGAGGTCACCGACAGGACGAAGACGATCGCGAACGGGGTGGAAGCCCGAGTGGTTCGCGACACGTTGACCGAGAACGGCGAGCCGGTGGAGGTCACCGACGACTGGTACGCGCAGGACTCAGCCGGGAACATCTGGTACCTGGGCGAGGACACCGCCGAGTACAAGAACGGCAAGGTCAGCAGCCGCGCCGGTTCGTTCGAGGCGGGGGTCGACGGTGCCCAGGCCGGTGTCGCGATGCCCGCTGATCCGCAGCCCGGCATGAGCTACCGGCAGGAGTACTACAAGGGCGAGGCCGAGGACCAGGGTGCCGTGATCACCCGCGGCGAGGAGCTGGTCGAGGTTCCAGCCGGGTTCTTCGACCAGGACGTCGTGATGACCCGCGACCTCGTCCCGACCGAGCCCAAGGTGCAGGAGCTGAAGTTCTACGCGCCGGGCGTCGGGCCGGTGCTCAGCGTCCACACGGACGGCGCTCGGCGGCAGGGCGGAGCTGATCAGCTACAGGCGGGTTAGGCTCACCGAGGTTGCAGAAACGTCCTCCGGGGGACGTTTCTGCAGTTTCGTGACGGGGGCTCAGTGATCCTGGAGGGTCACGCAGCCGGTCAGCCCGGAGGGGGTTCCGAGCACGGGCTTGCCGTCGACCGGCTCGGCCGACCAGCAGCCGAAGGCGTTGATCTCGATGTCCAAGTCGCGAGTCGGCCCCGCGCCGTAGCTGGCGGGTTTCGTCACGGTGCAGCTCCACTCGCCGTCAGCGACCTTCTCGCATTCCGAGGTGCCGAGGCCCAGCTGGCGATCCAGCGAATCGGCCATGGCCTCCGGGTTCAGCCCGATGAACGGGGTCGGCCGGAAGGCGAAGACCCCGAACAGCCCGAGCACGACAACGAGGGTTGCCATGTAGGGAAAGACCTTGCGGAACGACAAGGCTCCAGCCTAGCTTCGCGGCCATGCGGGTCCGCTAGAGCGTCTCGATCGGGACGCCGATGATCTCGAGCCGCCGCTTCAGGCCGCCGAGGGCGAACTCGCGAACATCGTCGGTGTTGACTCCGAGGGTCTCGATGTCGGGGCCGTCGTCGCCCTCGCCGGGGCTGAGCGACTCGGCCACCGACGGCAGCAGCTCACGGAGCATCCCCCGGACCGAATCGGCCGCCTCCGGGCGGTCGCGGACGGTCTCGCGAAGGAACCAGACGCCGTAGCCGATGTGGCGGGTCTCGTCGCGGTGGATCTTGGAGTAGCCGTCGACGAAGCCGGGCAACAGACCCTCCCGGTCGAGGTAATCGGTGACGAACTTGAAGGTCGTCAGTCCGAGCGTGCTCTCGAGGATCAGGTGGTAGAGCGTCACGAATCTGACCTTTGCCGCGAGGTCTCCCGGCGCGGCGACGAGGCGCTCGTGGGCCTGCACGAGGGCCTCGTCGAAGATCCGACGGAAGGCCGGTGAGATCTCCCTCCGGGCTCGCTCCACGTGCTCGGCGACGGTGGCGGGGGAGGCGACGACCTCGTCCTGAAAGCGCGCGTAGAACTGCATGTGGCGGGCCTCGTCGACCTGCTGGGTCGACAGGAACGTCGCCTCCTCCTCGGTCCCGTGGGCCCCGACCAGGCCCGAGAACTTGGTCGTGATTCGCTCCTCGGCGACCATCAGACGAGGCGAGGACCCAGTAGACCAGATCTTGGTCGTCTTCGCCCATCTCGTTCCCACTGAGCCCGATCCGGGTCGAGATCGATCGTGAACGGGCTCCATTGCGATTCCTCCCAGTTGCGGTAGAGGGCCTGGGGGTCATTGAGCTGGATCTCCCGGTCGGTCATTCCGGCAGCTGCGCTCGAACGATCGCCGACCCGGCCTGGTCGTGAACCCGATGGGTCTCGACGATCTCGACCGAGCCGAAGCCGGCTTCGCGCAGGCCCCGCTCGAACTCCGCGCGTGTGAGGGCCCCGGCGATGCAGCCGGTCCATTGATGCATGTCGCGCCTGGTGGACTCGTCCATGTCGGGATCGGCGACGACGTCGCTGACCGCGAAACGGCCGCCCGGACGCAGCACTCGGGCCGCCTCGCGAAGTACCTGCGACTTGTCGCCGGAGAGGTTGATGACGCAGTTGGAGATGATCACGTCGACGGAGTCGTCGGGCGAGCGGGATCCGTTCGATCTCCCCCTTCAGGAACTCGACGTTCCCGACGCCCGCCTCGCGCTGGTTGGAGCGGGCGAGCTCGAGCATCTCGTCGGTCATGTCAAGCCCGTAGGCCATGCCGGAAGGCCCGACGCGGCGGGCCGACAGCAGCACATCGATCCCGCCGCCGGAGCCGAGGTCGAGGACGGTCTCGCCCTCGTTGAGCTCGGCGACCGCGGTCGGATTGCCGCATCCGAGCGACGCCAGTTGGGCCGCCTCCGGCAGCTCCTCGCGGTCGTCGCCGGAGTAGAGCGCGGAGCCGAAGACCTCGCGTTGGTCGTCGCTGATCACCGCGGGGCCTCCGCAACAGGAACCGTCGTGGCCAGCAGTCTGTGTCGCGGCGGCGGCGTAGCGCTCGCGAACGACCTCCTTGAGATCGTCGGTCTTCGGGGTCGGTCCTAGCTCAGCCATTGGCTCAGTTCCTCCAGCGCTTCGGGTTTGACGTAGTAGTAGGCCCAGAGGCCCTGGCGCTCCGATCCGACGATGCCGGCGTCGCGGAGCTTCTTGAGATGGTGGGAGACGGTCGGCTGGGAGAGGTCGAAGAGGGGGACGAGCTCGCAGACGCAGACCCTCCCGGCGTGCTTGCGCAGGACGTCGACCAGCTGAACGCGAACCGGGTCGCCGAGTGCCTTGGCAACCTCACCCATCCGCTCGGCCTGCGCCCTCTCGACGTCCGGGTAGACGACGGGCTCACAGCAGGCGTCACCCTTGGCGCGTTTCTGCTTCGGTGCCAGCTCGAAGGTCGTCATGGGCGAGCCGAGGAATGCGGATCGACGTTCATCTATCTACATATATCTATTGAAATCACGTTTGTCAATGGAATATGCTCCGGCGCGTAATTGACGGGTCTTCCCACGGGGGCGGGTGGAGCAGAGACGTGCAGACCGAACTGGACCCAGTCCGCCGTATGACCTTCCAGCCGGAGATCGGGGGCGAAATGGAGAACGAGATCGCCAAGCAGGTGACCGAGGTGCTGTTCGTCTGCGTCCACAACGCCGGTCGCTCCCAGATGGCAGCTGGGCTGCTGAAGAAGATCGCCGACGGCCGCGTTCATGTTCGCACCGCGGGCTCCGAGCCGGCGGATGAAATCAACCCAGCCGTGTCGGAAGTGATGAGGGAGGTCGGAGTCGATCTCTCCGAGGAGTTCCCGAAGCCTCTGACCGGTGAGTTCATCGATGCCGCCGACATCGTGATCACGATGGGATGCGGCGATGCCTGCCCGATCTATCCGGGCAAGCGTTACGAGGATTGGGATGTTGGCGATCCGGACGGCAAGGACCTCGGGGCGGTGCGTCTGATCCGAGACGAGATCCAGCGCCGCGTCCAGGCCCTGATGATGGACCTGGTCGTCGGTTGAGCAGCGAGGGTGAAGCGGCAGTTCTCGGGCGGCTATCGGCGCTCGATCGCTTCCTACCCCTTTGGATCATGCTCGCGATGGCGTTCGGGCTCGCGCTGGGGTCCGCCGCGCCCGGCCTCGCCGGATTCCTGGATTCGCTCGCGATCGGGACGATCTCCGCGCCGATCGCGGCAGGTCTTCTCCTGATGATGTACCCGGTGCTGGCGCGGGTCCGCTACGAGGAGCTTGGCGAGTTGCGAGGAGAGCACCGGCTCTTCAGCGCATCGATCGTCCTCAACTGGATCGTCGGCCCGGCGTTGATGTTCGCGCTGGCCTGGATCTTTCTCCCCGACGAGCCGGCCTACAGGACCGGTCTGATCATCGTGGGCCTCGCGCGGTGCATCGCCATGGTGTTGATCTGGAACCAGCTCGCTCGCGGTGACAACGAGGCCGCGGCGGTACTCGTGGCGATCAACTCCATCTTCCAGATCTTCGCCTACAGCCTCCTCGCCTGGTTCTACCTGACCGTTCTCCCGGGGTGGCTCGGACTCGACCAGCAGGGGGTGGATATCTCGCTCTGGGAGGTCGCCCGCACGGTCCTGATCTTCCTCGGAATCCCGCTGCTGGCCGGCTACCTGACCCGCCGAATCGGGATCAAGCGGCGAGGAATCGTCTGGTACGAGGGTCGGTTCATCCCGCGGATCGCTCCGCTGGCTCTCTACGGCCTGCTCTTCACGATCGTCCTGCTGTTCGCCCTTCAGGGCGACGCAATCACGAGTCAGCCTCTCGAGGTCGTCCGGATCGCGCTGCCGCTGCTCGCCTACTTCGCGATCATGTTCTTCGTCAGCTTCGCCGCCGGCCGCTGGCTCGGGTTCGCCTACGACCGGACCGCGACCCTCGCCTTCACTGCAGCCTCCAACAACTTCGAGTTGGCGATCGCGGTCGCCGTCGGGGTCTTCGGGGCGACCTCGGGCGAGGCTCTCGCCGGAGTGGTCGGCCCGTTGATCGAGGTCCCGGCCCTCGTCGGGCTCGTCTACGTGGCGCTCTGGCTTGGCCGGCGCTGGTTCGGATCCGAGCAGGTCTACGGGGAGCGGCCCCCTGGTCTTCGCCCCGCCCAATCGGCCGACGCATGAGCGCGCGGATCGCGATCAACGGCTTCGGGCGGGTGGGCAGGCTGGCCCTGCGGGCCGGGTGGCATGAGCCCGGCCTCGACTTCACGCACGTCAACGAGGTGAGCGGAGATGCGGTGACGGCAGCCCATCTGCTCAGCTTCGACTCAGTGCACGGGCGCTGGGGGCACGAGGTCTCCGGGGGCGGCTCGCTCGAGGTTGGCGGCTCGCACCTCCGCTTCACGGGCGCAGGCTCACCGGGGGAGGTGCCGTGGGACGGCATCGACGTCGTCCTCGAATGCACGGGCAGGTTCCGAACCGTGGAGTCGCTCCTCCCCTATTTCGAGCGGGGCGTCAAGAAGGTGATCGTGGCCGCTCCGGTCAGGGATCCCGGCGCCCTCAACGTCGTGATGGGGGTCAACGATCATCTCTACGAGCCCTCACGTCACGACCTGATCACCGCCGCCTCGTGTACGACCAACTGCCTGGCGCCCGTGGTCAAGGTCGTCCACGAGGGGATCGGGATCGCGCGCGGCTCGATCACGACCCTGCACGACATGACCAACACACAGGTCGTCGTCGACGCCCCGCACAAGGACCTCCGTCGCGCGCGGTCGGCCAGCCTCTCGCTGATTCCGACGACGACGGGGTCGGCGAGCGCGATCGGGCTGATCTTTCCCGAACTCGAGGGCAGGCTCGACGGCCTCGCCGTCCGGGTCCCGATGCTGAACGCGTCGCTGACCGACTGCGTATTCGAGGTGGCGCGCCCGACCACCGTCGATGAGGTCAACGGTCTGCTCGAGGCGGCGGCGGCGGGCCCGCTCGCCGGGATCCTCGGATACGAGACCAGGCCGCTCGTCTCCGTCGACTACCGCGACGACCCGCGATCGGGGATCGTCGACGCACCCTCGACGATGGTCATCGACGAGACCCAGGTCAAGATCCTCGCCTGGTACGACAACGAGTGGGGATATGCGAACCGCATGATCGACCTCGCTCGCAAGGTCGCCGCCGCGCTTCCGGGGTGAGCGGTGGCTGAAGCCGCGAAGAGAGCCGGCGATCTCCGTAACTACGTGCTGGTCACGGCGGCCTACTGGACCGACACGCTTGCCGACGGCGCCAGCCGGATCCTCGTTCTCTTCTACTTCTACGACCTCGGGTACTCGCCGTTCGAGGTGGCGTCGCTGTTTCTCTTCTACGAGTTCTTCGGGATCGTCACGAACCTCGTCGGCGGTTGGGTGGCCGCGCGGCTGGGCCTGAAGGCGACGCTGTTCATGGGCCTGGGAATCCAGATCGTGGCGCTCTCGATGCTGGGTCTGGCGCCCGAGACGTGGTTGGTGGTCCCGTTCGTGATGGCTGCGCAGGCGCTCTCGGGGATCGCGAAGGACCTGACCAAGATGAGCTCCAAGAGCGCGGTCAAGCTTGTGGTTCCGGTCGGACCCGGAGGGCTCGGAGGCCTCGCTCTACCGATGGGTCTCGATCCTGACCGGCTCCAAGAACGCCCTCAAGGGGGTCGGCTTCTTCCTCGGCGGGCTGCTCTTGACCGTGACCGGCTTCCAGACGGCGATGCTGATCCTCGCGGGAATGGTGGCGACCGCGCTGATCGCGACGGCGTCGCTGATGCACGGGGGGCTGGGTACCACCGACGCCAAGGCGCGATTCCGGCACATGTTCTCCAACAACCGGGCCGTCAACGTCCTGGCAGCGGCGCGCATCTTCCTGTTCGCCTCACGCGACGTCTGGTTCGTGGTCGGCCTGCCCGTCTACCTGCGGACCGTGCTCGACTGGAGCTTCTGGGAGGTCGGCACGTTCCTGGCGGTCTGGGTGATCGGCTACGGGATCGTCCAGGCCTCGGCGCCGCGGTTCATCCGCCGGGAGGTCGAGGGGGAGGGACGGGAGCCGGATGGGCGCACCGCAACCCGCCTGGCCCTCGGCATGGCCGTGCTCCCTGCGGCGATCGCCGTGGCTCTCACCGCCGACCTCGATCCGACCACCGTGCTCGTCGCCGGGTTGATCATCTTCGGCGTGGTCTTCGCCTTCAACTCGGCGGTTCACTCCTACCTGATCCTCTCCTACGCCGAGAACGACAAGGTCGCGATGAACGTCGGCTTCTATTACATGGCGAACGCCGGCGGGCGGCTGATCGGCACGATCCTCTCCGGCCTCCTCTACCAGTGGTACGGGTTGGTCGGATGCCTATGGGCGTCGGCGGCGTTCGTGGTGGCGGCTGGTCTGATCTCGCTGCTGCTCCCGGCCGACCCGGTGGGGAAGCGGCGCGCATCGGGCCTCCCGCCGATCCGGTTCGGCTCCTGACGGCCACCTCGGGCACTCCAGGAGGAGGTCAGGCGCCACCCGGGTTCGGCGTCGAAGCTTCGCTAGCGGCT
This sequence comes from uncultured Solirubrobacterales bacterium, assembly GCA_963823275.1. Lineage (GTDB taxonomy): Bacteria > Actinomycetota > Thermoleophilia > Solirubrobacterales > 70-9 > RHKX01. Next base: position 567,300 of record CAWGKW010000001.1, read on the forward strand.
CTTGAGCAAACGCGCCACCGCGTCCATCATCTCGGTGGTCCGCTGGTCGCGATCCCCCTCGGCGGCGGCGACGACGCAGTGGCGGGCATGGTCGTCTAGGACCTCGATCGCAACCCGATCGAGGGCTGAGCGGATCGCCGAGATCTGGGTGAGGATGTCGATGCAGTACCGCTCCTCGTCGACCATCCGTTCGACCCCCGTGACCTGGCCGCCGATGCGGCGCAGGCGCTTGGTCAGGTCGTCCTTGTCGTCGATATAGCCGGGGTTGGACTCGCTCATGGCCTCGACTATACCCCTAGCGGGTATGCGAATCCGCACTCAGCAGGGCCTCGGCACCTTGCCGCTCGCCCCCTTCACCCGCCCGTCGAGCGTCGTGATCTCTGCTCCGATCGTGGTGCTCCGCTGCTGCTTCAGCTCGCGTGATCGCAACCGGAACCGGATCGGCGCATCGTCGTCGGTGATCCGTTTGCCGCCGGGCAGCTCGAGGGTTGCGTCGAGCGCCCGCTTGCCGTCCTCGCCGGCCGGCCTGATCACGACGCCCGATCCCGAGCAGGCGCCGCCCTCCGGGCGCCGCCCCCGGTCGTAGTCGATCTCGAGGGAAACGTCGGGGCCGGCTCGGCAGTCACGAGCGCCGCACAACTCGACCTGGTCGAGCAGCTTGCTCAATGCCCGTCTCTGCTTGCCGTACTTGGGGCTGTCATGGCGGCTCTTGATCTGCAACGGGTCACGAACCAGGTCGTAGAGCTCCTGCTCACCATTTGGATAGCGGACGTAGGTGAAGCGATCGGTTCGCACCCCCCGATAGCGCGGAACCTCTGGGTCGAAGCACGCCTCGTTGGTCTGACACCAGTTCTCGATCACGATCGCTCGCCCCATCCGCCGCTCCGGGTCGTCGATCGTCGGGATCAGCGATTCGCCGTCGACGGGGTGCCCGGGCTCGACTCCGGCGAACGCCGCGATCGTCGGCGCCAGGTCGACGTTGGCTGCAAGCTGGTCCCGCACCTCGGCTCGCGGAACTCCCGGCCCGCGGATCAGCAGCGGCACCCTGATCGACTCCTCGTAGGGCTGCTGCTTGCCGTTCGGGATCCGGTGCTCCCCGAGCTCGAAGCCGTTGTCGGAGGTGAAGAGGATCACCGTGTTCTCGAGCTCGCCGGTCTGCCGCAGCGATTGCACGACCCTGGCGACCATGTCGTCGACCGCAAGAAGGCTCTCCAGCCGCGAGCGATTGCGGTTGCGGGTCATCGCGATCGTCCCGGCGCTCATCACCGGCCGCGAGCGGATGCCCGAGGGCTTGTCGGAGACGTTCGCCTCGTTGAAGGCCTTGGTCCGGTCCAGTTTCTCGCTCGCGAACGCGCCGATGTGCCGCGGCGCGGGGCGCGGGTTGGGGAAGTTGGGGGTCGGAGGGTCGTCGTCGCCGTCGGAGGGCCGGTCATAGACCTCGACGTGGGGGGCGAGCGGCGTCACCTCGAGGAAGAACGGAGCCGGGTCCGCCGCCCGGCGCTCGATGAACTCAGCGGCCTTCTCGGCGTAGACGTCGGTCTGGTAGAGGGCCGGGTCGGGAGTGTCGTAGTCGCCGTAGGTGATCGGGGTCCCGTTCTCGTTCAGGGTGTAGCCATACATGCGGTAGGTGGTCGGATCGACCGCCCCGTACCACTCACTCCAGCCCGGGGGGACGTAGGTCGGGTCGTCGGCCCCGTAGCCGTTCATGTACTTGCCGATCAGCGCCGTGTTGTAGCCCGCGTCCTGAAGCCAGACCGGCAGGGTGTTGGAGTCGTCGAAGCTCGTGAAACCTCCGTGCGGGGGGCTGTTGCGGTAGACCCCCGTGTTGTGGGAGTAGCGACCGCTGAGGAAGGTCGAGCGGGACGGGCAGCAGACCGGGTTGCTCGCGAAGCTGTTGGCGAAGCTGGTGCCCTTGCCGCTGACGAGCTTCTCGAGCTTCGGCATCACCCGCATCGAGGCGAGGTCCTGATCGTCGGTCATGATCACGACGATGTTGGGCCGTTCGGCGACTCCAGCCTGCGCCCTCTCGCCGGCTCCCCCGCTGGCGAGAACGACCAGCGCGCCGACCAGCGCCATCCCGGCGCCCAGCACGATGCCGGTGTGTCTGCCCGATCGGATATCCAGCTCCCTCATCGCTGCCAACACGGATCAGGACCGAGAGTAGCGACGCCGACCGCCGCGGCGCGCAGGTCTCAGGTCAAGGCTGAGAGCTGACCTGCGCCACCGGTATCCCAGGACTCGGCGGGGATTGATCCGGCGGAGCCGTCGCCTTGATCGCCACAGGAGCCCCACGTTTCCTCGGCCTGCGCACCTTCATGTGCTCGGCCAGCAGATAGGAGCCGATCACGAACGCACCGGCGAGAAGCTGGGCGCCGATCGTCTCCCAGGTGCTGTAGATCTCAAACCACGACCCCATCCATTCCGGCACCGTGAACGGGGTCGGAGTCGTTGGGATCCAGCCGAGCTGCTGGAACGAGAGCGCGGTTCCTCCCGTCATCACCATCAAGACGACGCCCACGAGCCCGCCCGTGAGGACGAGCATCCGCTTGTACGGCAGCTTCTGGTGCAGCCAGAAGGTGAGGATTCCGACGACCGCGGTTGCGGCGAGGCCGATCGCCACGCCCTGGAGCACGGTTGCGGTGCCGCTCTGAAGCTGCAGGGTCTGCAGGAAGAGGACCACCTCGAAGCCCTCCCGATAGACGCTCGTGAAGCCAAGGGCGAACAGGCCCAGGGTGGCGCCGAACCCGGTCGCGGCCAGCAGCTCACGGCGGCGGCGATGGTGGCGGCCGATCCACTGGCTCCAGTAGACGTTGTGGACGAACCAGTTGAGCACAAGCAGGAGCACCACGATCGCCAGGAAGCCGGTGATCGCCTCCAGCCTGGCGCCGAGCGGCGAGGCGACGGCCAGCAGCGCCTGAGCGCCGAACCAGGTGAGCAACGAGGCGGCGAACGCGGCGATTGCGCCACCGACGACAGGTCGCCGTCGCACCTTGTTGGCGCCGATGAAGCTGGCGATCACCGCGGCGAAGATCAGCACCGCCTCGAGGCCCTCTCGGAAGACGATTATCGCCGAGTTGAAGACCACGGTGCCCTGGCTCTGCTCGCCGGTCACCTCGGTCGGATCGACTGGCCCAGTCGAGGCCGTCGCCATCAGATAGACCAATCCGGCGACCACCACGGCCCCCAGGATCCACAGCAGGCCGCGCCTGTGGGCCTCCATCAGCGGCACCTCGTTTCCGTTTCGTGCTTGCCCATCAGTTGACCCCTCGGGTCTCGTCAATCCGGCTGGTCCCTGATCATTAGGGAGGCCTAACTTCGGTGACCCTAACAAAGTCCGCCTGAAACGGTCGGCTTTGATTTCGGCGCGGGGGCCGGAGCGGGGGAACCCGCACTGCCGGAATCCGGCCGCCGCGCGGCGGGCCGATGAGGTCGACTCGCTATAAGTGATTGGCAATGGACGGCTATTTCGCATCGGATTCGATGCTGCGTCGTGTCCAGGGGGAGCGGATCATGATGATCTCGGGGCCGCGGGCGTTGCTCATGCAGGCGGCACACCCGCTTGCCGTCGAGGGTCTGCTCGCCCACACGACCGGACTCGACGATCCCTACACCCGTCTGCGCCGTACGGCGGAGGTGATGTCGGCGATTGGATTCGAGTCGCGCGAGCAGGCGGATCGGATGACGCGGCGCGTTCGGGCGATGCACCGGCGGGTCCGCGGCGAGCTCGAGACGGACGCCGGGCACTTCCCCGCCGGAACGCCCTATGCCGCCGACGACCCGGCACTGCTTCTGTGGGTTCTGTATTCGCTCGTGGACTCGGGGATCGTCGTCTACGAGCGCTTCGTGGCGAGCATGAGCCGCGAGGAGAAGGAGCGCTACTGGGACGACTTCCGGGTGGTCGGCAAGCTGTTCGGACTCGCCGACGCCGACATGCCCGCCGACCTGACCGAGCTCGGCGACTATCGCCGGGACATGTACGCGAGCGGGGATCTCTTCGTCACCGACTGGGCCCGCGAGCAGGCGATTGAGATCGTCTTCCGGCCACCCGTTCCGATTCAGTTCCGCCCGCTCGTCGAGGCCGTCAACTTCATCACGATTGCCCTGCTGCCCAGGCCGATTCGTGAGCAGTACGGGTTCTCATCGCTGCCGCCGACGCCCGTCCGATCGCTCGCCGTGAACGCCTACGCCGAGTATCTGAAGCGAGCGGTTCTGCCGTTCGTGCCGAACGGCCTGAGGCGGATTCCGGTCGCCCGCGTCGTCGCAGCACCGGGGGGTGGCGAACTTGGCTGAGGATCCGGAGGTGGAACGGCAGCAGCGCGAGGAGCCGCCGCAGATCCGCACCGGCCGGATCGGCCGGACCGCGGGGGTTGGTGGCATGGTCGCCGGCCAGGGCCTCAAGTGGGCGGGGACGCGAATCGCCAACCTGGGCCGCGGCGATCAGAGCTCGCAGCGGGCGACCGACGATCGCGTCGCGGCCATCGCCGTGCAGATCGCCCGTCAGCTGGGCGAGATGAAGGGTGCGGCGATGAAGATCGGCCAGGTTCTCTCCACCGTCGAGATGCCGGGCCTCTCCGAGGAGGGGCAGGAGGAGTTCCGGGCGGCCCTGGCGGAGCTGCGCGACAACGCTCCGACCTTCGGTTTCGACGACATTCGCAAGGTGGTCGAGGTCGACCTCGGGATGTCGATCGAGGAGGCCTTCGCCGAGTTCGAGCCGGAGGCCTTCGCGGCGGCGTCGATTGGGCAGGTCCACCGGGCCAGGACCCACGACGGCGAGGACGTCGCGGTGAAGGTCCAGTACCCGGGCGTGGCCGAGGCGGTCGAGGTCGACCTCAGAAACCTTCATTTGATCCTGCGCCTGGTCAAGCGGATGGCGCCGGGGCTGGACGTCAAGGCGGTCGGTGGAGAGGTCCGGGAGAGGATCTCCGAGGAGCTCGACTACGAGCTGGAGGCGCAGAACCATCGCGCTCTCGAGCGGGCCTTCCGGGGTCATCCGTTTGCGGTCGTCCCGCGAGTCCATACCGCGCTTTCGGGACGCCGGGTGTTGGTCAGCGACTACCTGGAGGGCGAGCGCTTCGACGCGGTCAAGGAGATGGACGAGGCCACCCGCGACCGCTACGGCGAGATGGTCTTCCGGTTCTTCTTCGATCGCGAGCGAACGCTGATGATCCTCGGCGATCCGCACCCCGGCAACTACCTGCTGCTTCCCGACGGCAGGGTCGGGTTCCTGGACTTCGGCATGGTCCGGCGCGTCCCGCTCGAGCACCTCGAACGTGAACGGGCCCTCGGCCGGGCGATCGCCGAGGGTGATGCCGTGACCGTCCACGCCCTGATGTCGGAGCTCGGATACCTGCCCGATCCCGACGAGTTCCCGCCCGAGGACCTGCTCGACCAGGTCATGAGCGGGGCCAGGTGGCTGTTCGAGCCCGGGTTCCGGCGACTCGATCCCGAGTTCGCGCAGGAGCTGATCGAGGTCAGCAGCTCTCCGCGGAGCCCCCACTACGAGCGGATGAAGCGCCAGACGATGCCGCCGGCCTCACTGCTGATGCGCCGCCAGGAGGGTCTGATCTTCATCACCCTCGCCGATCTCCGCGCCGGTGCGGACTGGGCCGCGATCGGCGCCGAGTACTTCGCCGGCGAGCCGCCTTCGACCGAGCTCGGTCGCCAGGAGCAGGACTTCTGGGCTCAATAGGCTGGCGAGATGGAAATCGACTCAGCTGGTGCACTCGTAAGCGGCGGGGCCTCGGGCCTCGGCGAGGCCACGGTCCGCCGACTGCACGCCGGCGGCGCGCACGTCGTGATCGCCGACCTCAACGGGGAGAAGGGGGATGCCCTCGCCGCGGAGCTCGGCGAGCGCGCGAGCTTCCACGAGGTCAACGTCACCGATGCCGACTCGGTCGAGGCCGCCGTCACCGAGGCCTCGGGCGCCCCTCGCGGCCTGCGAATCGCGGTCGGTTGCGCCGGCATCGGCTGGGCGCAGAGAGTCACCGGCAAGGGGGGACCTCACCCGCTCGATCTGTTCAAGAACGTCGTCGAGGTCAACCTGGTCGGGATGTTCAACCTGATGCGCCTCGCGACGACGCAGATGAACGCCAACGACCCCGACGACGGCGGCGAGCGAGGCCTGTTCGTCAGCACCGCGTCGGTCGCCGCGTACGACGGCCAGATCGGCCAGATCGCCTACGCGGCATCGAAGAGCGGCATCGTCGGCATGACCCTGCCGGCCGCCCGCGACCTGGCCAGCCGCGGCATCAGGGTGATGGCGATCGCGCCGGGTCTGTTCGACACGCCGCTCTTGGCGGCGCTGCCGGAGTCGGCCCGCGAGGCGCTCGGTCGGTCGATCCCCTTTCCGAGCAGGCTCGGCCTCCCGGCGGAGTTCGCCGATCTGGTCGCGGCGATCGCCGGCAACCCGATGCTGAACGGAGAGACGATCCGCCTCGACGGCGCGATCCGGATGCCCCCGAAGTAGGCGGGGGCCGTCGACCCGCGAGTCGCGCGCTTGCTTGTCTCTCGGGAGGGCCACCGGGCTCTGCCCGGAGGCCCGGCGCAGTCGAGCAGCCCGGAGGGCTGCGAGTCGCGCGCTTACCTACGCGTCTGGGTAGGCCAGGAGGATGTGCCGGCAGCCGATGGCCACGAACTCCCGCTCGGTTGCGTCGGTCGCGCCCGACTCCAGGTGTTCGATGATCGTTGCGTTGGTCAGGGCGACGAAGTCGAGATCGGCCTGGTTGAGGTAGTCGGACAGGCGAGAACGGTAACCCTCGATCGGCAGAGTGAGCTCACCCACGATCCGGTGGCGGTCCATCTCGAGCACGACGCGAATGTTCTGGTTCTCCATCCGGGGGTTGTACCCGATCATCCGTGCGCCGGCGGGCCCGGACAGGACGTGGGTCGTTTTGAGCACGCCTGGGGTGTTCAGGAAGACCCACGTCCCGTACGGTTTGCCAATGGTCCGCAGTTGCGTGCTCTCCCTCGCCGCCACCCTGCTCGTCGCGACATGTGCTTCGGCGGCCGGGCCGAGGTCCGTCATCCGCGTCGGCGGCCCGAGCGCCCCCGCGGAGAGCAAGGTCGCGATCGTCGGCAGCAACCGCGATCTGGGCGGGCAGCGGTTCTCGGTCGTCGACGCAGCCGGCGCAACGATCCTGCGCGCGAAGCTGAGGCGAGCCCCCGGACGGCCCGCTCCCTGGCGCCGCGCGTTCAGCGCCGACCTGAGTCGCATCCAAGCACCGGGCGCCTATCGGGTCAGGGTCGGAAAGCTGCGCTCACGCTCATGGATCGTGCGCGAGACGGGCTCCGAGGACGCGATCGGCGCGATGCTCGGCTACTTCCGCGCCAATCGCGACGGAGGCGAGCCGACGGCCTTTCACGATCCCTCTCACCTCAACGACGCGGTGATCCACCCCGATGCGCCGAGCCACGGCGGCGAGGCGATCGACATGACGGGCGGCTGGATGGACGCCGGGGACATGATCCACTTCACCCAGACGACCGCGTTCGCGACGGCGATGCTCGAGGCGAGCGCCCGTCTCGACCCCGCCTCGGCGAGCGCCCTCGAGGCCGAGGCCGGCGTCGGGATCCGCTGGCTGCTCAAGGCCCATCCGTCTTCGGATCTCTTCATCGCCCAGGTCGGGGACGAGCGTGACCACGATCTCGGGTTTCGCGATCCGGCCGACGACGACACCGACCCGTCTCCCGGGATCGGCGTCCGTTTCGCCTACCCGGAGATCGGCGGTGATCTGGCGGGCAAAGCCGCCGCGGCCCTCGCTCTGGCCTACCTGCGAACCGGGCAGCCGGGATTGCTGGCCGCCGCCCGCCAGTGGTACGCGGCGGGCCTGGCGGCGGCGCGGCCCGCCCGGGCGTTGAAGCGTGCGGGCTATCCCGGATACGCGGCCAACTTCTACGTCGCGGCGAACTGGAAGGACTCGATGGCGACGGGGGCGGCGGAGCTCTTTCGCGCCACCTGCGCTGCCGGTGGCTGCGAGCCCCGTTTCGAGGACGACTTCACGAGGTTCGTCTCCGACGTCCGCCAGTCAGGTCCGTATGCGGCGATGGGCGCCGTCGATGACTTCGCCTCCTTCGGTGAGGCGGAGGTCTGCGGTGCCTTCGGCGGCGGCGCCTCAGTTTTCGCCCCGGCCACCCAGCGGCTCGCCTGCAGGCTGCTTGCAGAGAACGGACGCATCGCATCGCGGCAGGCCCGCACCAACGCGTTCGGCATGCCCGGCTACTTCAGCTGGGGCACGACCGCTCAGAACGGGGCTGCCGGCGCGCTCGCCGCACTGTCGACCGCCGCCGGATCCGAGGCCCCGAAGGATGGATGCAGCGTGGCCGCCGGAGCTCGCGACTATCTGCTCGGGCGAAACCCGTTCGGTGCCGGCTTTGTCGTCGGCTACGGCCCTCGCGCCGCCGTCCATCCTCACCATTGGGGAGCGGTCTTCGGCGACGGCCTTCCCGCCGGTGCCGTCGTCGGCGGGCCCGCGCCAAGCTCTGAGGTCCGTGGGCAGGGATTCCGCGCCGGGAACCAGTTTGACAGCAGCTTCGCCGCCTATGAGGATCGGCGCGTGGACTACGTCACCTCCGAGCCCGCGATCGACTACACGGCATCTTCGATCCTGCTGCTCGCGGCGCTCGAGGGGCGTTGCTGAGGTGCCCACCAGCTACCGAGAGGCGTGTGAGCAGCACAGCTGGGAGGTCCCCGACCGCTACAACATCGCCGCCGACGTCTGCGACAGGCACGACCCCGATGCCATGGCGATGCTCTGGGAGCGCCACGACGGCGTGACCCGGGAGCTGAGGTGGGGTGAGTTGCAGGCGCTCGCCAACCAGGCCGCCCACGTCCTCGGCGAGCGCGGCGTCGGCCCCGGAGACCGTGTGGCGGTCGTCCTGCCGCCGACGCCCGAGACAGCCGCGGTGTTCTTCGGCACCTGGAAGCTCGGCGCGATCCTGCTCTCGATGTCGGTGCTCTACGGCGACGACGGAATCCGCCACCGCCTCGGCGACGCCGAGCCGAAGATCCTGGTCACCGACTCCGCCAATGCCGCCCGCTTCGACGCCGACCTCGTCGGCGAGGTCCTGATCCTCGACGACGACCTCCTGACCGGCGCTTCAAGCGACCACATCTGTGAGGACACCTCAGCCGACGACCCCGCGCAGCTCTATTACACCTCGGGGACGACCGGCAAGGCGAAGGGCATCGTCCACGCCCACCGCTACATCCTCGCCCACGAGGAGTTCGTCTACTGCCATGACGTCCAGCCTGGCGAGCGCTTCCACGGCATGGGGGAGTGGGCCTGGGCGGCCGGGATCAGCCCGCTATTGGGTCCGTGGCGGCTCGGCGCGGTCCAGTGCGTCTACCAGCGTGAGGGCGGGTTCGATCCCGCCAAGCAGCTCGACTTCCTCTCCCGCAACGAGGTCACCAACGTCTTCACGACGCCGACGGCGATGCGGGCGACGATGGCGATCGATGACGCGGGGGAGAGGTACCCCCAGAAGTTCCGAATCGTCTGCAGCGCCGGTGAGCCGCTAAATCCCGAGGCGATCCGCTGGTTCCGCGAGCAGTACGGGATCACGGTGCTCGACTACTACGGGCTGACCGAGTCCTACCCGCTCTGCGCCAACTTCCCGTTCATGGAGGTCCGCGAGGGGTCGATGGGTAGGCCCATGCCGGGCTGGGACGTGCAGATCCTCGACGAGGACGAGAACCCGGTGACCCAGGGGGAGCGCGGCGAGATCTGCCTACGGGCACGCTCCAACCCGCACTACCCGCTCGGCTACTGGCGGATGCCGGAAGCCAGCGAGGAAACCTTCGGCGGTGGTTGGTTCCACTCCAAGGACGCCGCGACGATGGACGAGGACGGATACGTCTGGTACGCGGGCCGTGCCGACGACGTGATCATCGCCGCCGGCTACCGGATCGGCCCGTTCGAGGTCGAGTCGGCCTGCCTCGAGCATCCCGCCGTCGCCGAGGCCGCCGCGGTAGCCTCACCGGACGAGGTCAAGGGCAACGTGGTCAAGGCGTTCATCGTCCTCGCTGAGGGCCATGAGCCCTCCGATGAGCTCGCCGCCGACATCAAAGAGCACGTCCGCGGTCGCCTCAGCGCCTACGCTTACCCCCGGAGGGTCGAGTTCGTCTCCGAGCTGCCCAAGACCCTGACCGGCAAGATCCGCCGGATCGAGCTCAGGGAGCGGGAGTCCGCCGAACGCGAGAGGCCGGGCGTATAACCTGAAGCGGGATGCCACTGCCGGCCCTCGAGGAGGCGACGACGATCGAGCGCGACGCGTTCGATGCGCTGCTCACGGCCATCGCCGAACGCGGCTACGAGGTGATCGGCCCGACGGTTCGTGACGGGGCGATCGTCTACGGCGGGATCTCCACGAGCGCCGATCTCCCCGAGGGCTGGACCGACGAGCAGGATGGGGGCACCTACCGCCTGCGCAGGCGAGATGACGAGGCGCTGTTCGGGTACGCGGTCGGCCCGCAGTCGTGGAAGCGGTACCTCTACCCGCCCGAGGTGAAGTTGTGGCGCGCGGCCCGCAGCGCCGCGGGTGAGCTGACGATGGAGGAGCAGGAGGACGAAGCGCCCGCCTACGCGTTCATCGGCGTTCGCTCCTGCGAGCTTCATGCGATCGCGATCCAGGACCGCGTCCTGATGGACGGTGACTACCCGGACCCCTTCTACAAAGCGCGCCGCGAGGGGGCCTTCATCGTCGCCGTCAATTGCACCGTGGCCGGCGGCACGTGCTTCTGCGTCTCGATGGACACCGGGCCCCGCGTCGATTCGGGATACGACATCGCGCTGACCGAGGTGCTCACCGACGGCAGGCACTTCTTCGTCTGCGAGGCCGGAAGCGAGCGCGGCGCCGAGGTCCTCGGAGACCTGCCACGCTCGCAGGCCGGTTCCGCCGAGACGGAGGCGGCCGCGGCCGGCATCGCCTGCGCGGCGGCCGGTCAGGGGCGGGTGATGGAGACGGCCGGCATCAAGGAGCTCCTTTACGAGAACTACGAGCACCCCCGCTGGGACGAGGTCTCCGAGCGCTGCCTGACCTGCGGCAACTGCACGATGGTCTGCCCGACCTGCTTCTGCACGACGGTCGAGGACGGCGGCGACCTGAGCGGCGAGACCGCTGAGCGGACCCGGCGTTGGGATTCGTGTTTCACGATGGACTTCTCCTACGTCCACGGCGGCAGCGTGCGCCCGTCCTCGCGCGCCCGCTACCGGCAGTGGATGACCCACAAGCTCGCCACCTGGATCGACCAGTTCGGCAGCTCCGGCTGCGTCGGCTGCGGTCGCTGCATCACCTGGTGCCCGGTGGCGATCGACATCACCGAGGAGGTGGCGGCGATCCGTGCCGATCCGCTCGATTGAACAGGTCCTGACCGAGATACCGACCTTCGCGGGCCTCGATCCACACCAGCTGGAGAGGATCGCCGGCTGCGGTCGGAACTGCGGCTTCGAGGCCGGCGAATACCTCGCCCGCGAGGGCGACGAAGCCAACACCTTCTACGTGGTCCGCCACGGCCGGGTGGCGCTCGAGCTCGCAGCCCCGGCGCATGGCCCGCTGTTCATCGCGACGCTCGGCGACGGGGCCGTGGTCGGCTGGTCCTGGTTGTTCGCGCCGTTTCGCTGGAGCTTCGACGCGCGGGCGCTCGACGACACGCGGGCGATCGCCTTCGACGGCGCCTGCCTGCGCGGAAAGTGCGAGGACGACAAGGAGCTCGGCTACGCGCTCATGCAGCGCTTCACGGGCATCATCCTCGACCGCCTCCAGTCAACCCGCCTGCAGTTGCTCGACGTCTATGGCAAGCCCGCAGCCGGCTGAGCGGATCACCTCGCCGCGGCCGATGACCCCGCGGCCCTGGCGGGTGACCGAGCGCCGGCGCGAGACCGCCGACACCTGGACGCTCGCGCTCGAGCCGGCCGACGATGGGCCGGGAATGTCGTATTTGCCCGGACAGTTCAACATGATCTACGCGTTCGGGATCGGCGAGGTGCCGATTTCGATCAGTGGCGACCCGAACGGCGGTGGGCCGCTCGAGCACACCGTGCGGGCCGTCGGCCCGGTCAGCGCCGCGATCTGCGAGGCGCAGCCCGGCGAGCAGCTCGGGGTCCGCGGCCCCTACGGCAGCTCCTGGCCGGTCGCGAACGCGGCCGGGCGCCACGTCGTCGTGGTCGCCGGCGGGGTTGGAATGGCGCCGCTGCGCCCGGCCCTGCTCGATGCGCTCGCACGGCGGGACGAACTCGCCGGGGTGGCGCTCCTGTATGGCGGCCGGACGCCCGCCGATCTGCTCTTCCGCGACGAGCTCGAGGAGCTTCGATCGGATCCGCGACTCGATCTCGGCATCACCGTCGACAGCGCCGAGAGCGACTGGCACGGTCACGTCGGGGTCGTGACGACCCTGATCGACCGCGCCGAGTTCGATCCCGCCGCCGCCGTCGCGTTCGCGTGCGGGCCGGAGGTGATGATGCGCTTCACTGTGCAGGCACTCATGGACAAGGGAATGGATCCTGCCGACCTCTACGTCTCGATCGAGCGCAACATGAAGTGCGCGATCACTCAGTGCGGCCGTTGCCAGCTCGGGCCGACGTTCGCCTGCCGGGAGGGTGCGGTGATGAGCTACGCCGATATCGGCCGCTTCTTGGCGATCAGGGAGGTCTGATGGCCGCCGCGCCGAGACCCAAGCTGGCCGTCTGGAAGTTCGCCTCCTGCGACGGCTGCCAGCTCAGCATCCTCGACCTCGAGGACGAGCTGCTGATGCTCCCCGAGAGCATCGAGATCGCCCACTTCCTCGAGGCGTCGCGGGCGACGGTCGAAGGCCCATACGACCTGTCGCTGGTCGAGGGCTCGGTGACGACGCCGAGCGACGCCGAACGGATCAGGGAGGTGCGACGGGTGTCGCGGCGGCTCGTGACGATCGGCGCCTGTGCCACGTCGGGTGGGATCCAGGCGCTCCGGAACTTCGCCGACGTCGGCGATTTCGTCTCGGCCGTCTACGCCACCCCCTCCTACATCTCGACGCTGGAGACCTCGACGCCGATCGCCGCCCACGTCCCGGTCGACTTCGAGCTCCACGGCTGCCCGGTCGACAGGTACCAGCTTCTCGAGGTGATCTCGGCGTTCCTCGCCGAACGGCGGCCGGCGATCCCCGAGTACAGCGTCTGCGTGGAATGCAAGCGGCGCGGCAACGTCTGCGTGATGGTCGCGCACGGGACCGCCTGTCTCGGCCCCGTCACCCACGCCGGGTGCGGCGCGATCTGCCCGGCCCATGACCGCGGATGCTACGGCTGCTTCGGCCCGATGGAGACCCCCAACACGGAGTCGCTGTCGGCCTGGATGCGCGGCCTCGGTGCCGAGACGCCGGAGCTGATCCGCGCCTATCGGAGCTTCAACGCCAACGCTCCGGCCTTCCTAGAGGCCGGCGATGCGCGCGCCGCGGAGGCGGGGCGATGAGCGCGGGCAACGGCGGCACCCGCCGGATCGACACCGCCGCGCTGGCCCGGGTCGAGGGGGAGGGCGGGATGCACGTCCGGATCCGCGGCGAGGAGGTGCTCGGGGTCGAGCTGCGGATCTACGAGCCGCCGCGCTTCTTCGAGGCGCTGCTGCGCGGACGGGCGCTCGAGGAGGCGCCCGACATCACGGCGCGGATCTGCGGGATCTGCCCGGTCGCCTACCAGACGAGCGCCTGCCAGGCCATGGAGGACGCGCTCGGCATCGAGGTCACGGGAGGGCTCCGCGACCTCCGCCGGCTGATCTACTGCGGCGAGTGGATCGAGAGCCACACCCTGCACCTCTACATGCTCCACGCCCCCGACTTTCTCGGCTATGAGAGCGGCTTCGCGATGGCCGCCGACCACCGCGAGGTCGTCGAGCGCGGGCTTCGCGCCAAGAAGACGGGCAACCGGCTGATCGAGGTCGTCGGCGGTCGCGCGGTCCACCCGATCAACGTCCGCGTGGGCGGTTTCTACCGGGCGCCGGATCGGGGCGACCTCGAGGCGTTGCGCCCCGATCTCGAGCGCTGCCGGGACGAGGCGCTGGAGACCGTTCGCTGGAGCGCGGGGCTCGAATTCCCCGAGCTCGAGCGCGACTACGAGCTCGTCTGCCTCCGCTCCGAGATCGAGGGCGATTACCCGATCGACGACGGGCGGATCATCTCCTCGAAGGGAGTCGACATCGCCCCGGCCGCGTTCGACGACACGTTCGAGGAGCAGCACGTCTCCCACTCGACCGCGCTCCACGCCAGGGTTCGCGAGCGCGGTGCCTATCTGACCGGGCCGATGGCCCGATTCGGGCTGAACCGCGAGCGCCTCTCGCCGCTCGCCGCCGAGGCGGCCGCCGAGGCCGGGATCGGCGACGGGTGCTCCAATCCCTTCCGCAGCATCATCATCCGCGCGGTCGAGATTCTCTACGCCTTCGACGAGGCACTGCGGCTGATCGACGCCTATGAGCGGCCCGAGGAGCCGTCGGTGCCCTACGTGCCGCGGGCCGGAATCGGCCATGGCGTCAGCGAGGCGCCGCGCGGGATGCTCTACCACCGCTACGAGATCGATGACGAGGGCGAGATCGTCTCGGCGTGGATCGTCCCGCCAACCTCCCAGAACCAGCGCTCGATCGAGGATGACCTAGCTGAATTCGTCGCCGCCAACGTGAGCCTCCCCGACGACGAGCTGCGGCGGCGCTGCGAGCAGACGATCCGCAACTACGACCCCTGCATCTCCTGCTCCACGCACTTCCTGAAGCTCGAGGTCGAGCGAACTTGACGGGGCCGAGTCGGCTCCTGATCGGCCTGGGCAACGAGCTGCGCGGCGACGACGCCGCCGGGTTGCTCGTCGCCCGCGCCGCTCGGGGGCGGGAGCCGGCCGGCGTCGATGTGGTGGAGCGCCCGGGCGAGCCGATCGACCTCCTCGACGTCTGGGAGGGCGCCGAGATGGCGCTGGTGGCCGATGCGGTCGTCTCCGGCGCCGAACCGGGGACGGTCCATCGGGTCGACGCCGCCGCCGGTCCACTGCCCGCCGCGTTCGCGGGGACCTCCACCCACGCGCTCGGGCTCGCCGACGCGATCGAATTGGGCCGGACGCTCGAACGCCTGCCGCCGCGGCTCGTCG
Source organism: uncultured Solirubrobacterales bacterium (assembly GCA_963823275.1). Classification (GTDB taxonomy): domain Bacteria; phylum Actinomycetota; class Thermoleophilia; order Solirubrobacterales; family 70-9; genus RHKX01. Next base: position 582,392 of record CAWGKW010000001.1, read on the forward strand.
TCTTCGGGATCGAGGGGAGCGACTTCGCAGCGGGCGACCGGGCGGCCGACGCCGTCCTCGACGCCGTCGGGCGCGTCGCCCGGCTCGCCCTGGCCGAGCTGACCCGCGCCGAGGAGGGCGGCTGAGTGCCTGCTAGCTTGACTACGAGGGTCCATCCGAGCGCAGGAGGCGTCGGCACATGTGTCTGGCGATACCCGGCCAAGTCCTAGAGATCATCGACGAGCAGAACCGGCTTGCCCGCGTGGAGGTTGCCGGCGTGCGGCGCAACGTCAGCATCGGTCTGCTCGACGTCGAGGCCGGCGGCGTCGCCCCCGGCGACTGGGTCCTGATCCACGTCGGATTCGCGATCTCGAAGATCGACGAGGCGGAGGCCCAGGCGACGCTTCGTCTCCTCGAGCAGATGAACGCCGCCTACGAGCAGGAGCTCGAGGAGCTGAAGGGGAGCGCGATCGAGTGAGCGACGAGGTCTGCATCACCTGTGGCGACGTCGCGCTTCCGGTGCGGGTCGTCTCGCTCGACGCCGAGCCGGGCCTTGCCGTGTGCGCCGACGGCGCCGGCGGCGAGCAGGCGGTCGAGGTTGCGCTCGTCGCCCCGGTCCAGCTCGGCGAGGAGCTCCTCGTCCACGCCGGGACCGCGATCGCGCGCCTCGGTGAACAGCGGTGAGGTACGTCGACGAGTTCCGCGACGCCGAGCTCGGCAACGCCCAGGCGACGCGGATCCTGTCGCTGGTCGAACCGGGTCGGCGACGAAAGCTGATGGAGGTCTGCGGCGGCCACACCCACACGATCTACCGCTACGCGATCGACGACCTGCTTCCCGACGAGGTCGAACTCGTCCACGGGCCCGGCTGCCCGGTCTGCGTGATCCCGATGGGTCGCGTTGACGACGCGATCGCGATCGCCGCCCACGACCGGGTGACGCTCGCCTGCTTCGGCGACGTGATGAGGGTGCCCGGCTCGGAGCGGACGCTCCTGGAGGCGAAGGCCGCCGGCTCCGACGTCCGCGTCGTCTACTCGCCGCTCGACGCCCTTCGGCTTGCGCGCGAGGAGCCGGACCGGGAGGTGGTCTTCTTCGCGATCGGGTTCGAGACGACCGCCCCCTCCACGGCGTTGACGCTCCGACGCGCGAAGGCCGACGGCATCGGGAACTTCTCGTGTTTCTGCAACCACGTCCTGATCGAGCCGCCGCTGCGGGCACTGCTCGACTCGCCGGATCTCGATCTCGACGGGTTCATCGGTCCCGGGCACGTGGCGACGATCATCGGCGCCGACGCCTTCGGCTTCGTCGCCGCCGAGTACGGAAAGCCCCTGGTCGTGTCCGGCTTCGAGCCGCTCGACGTCCTGCGATCGGTCGAGATGATCATGCGGCAGTTCGCGGAGGGGCGGTGTGCGGTCGAGAACGAGTACGGCCGGGTCGTCACCCGATCCGGCAACGAGGCGGCCCTTGCGGTCATGGCGGAGGTGTTCGCCCCCCGCCCGACCTTCGAGTGGCGCGGGCTCGGCTTCATCGAAGACAGCGCGCTGCGCCTCTCCGACTCTTACGCCGACCTCGATGCCGAGCTCCGCTTCGAGCTTCCCGGCGAGCGTGTCGCCGATCCGCAGGAATGCCAGTGCGGCGACGTCCTCAAGGGCATCATCAAGCCGTGGGAGTGCCGGGTCTTCGGCACTGCCTGCACGCCGGAGCGGGCGATCGGCACCTGCATGGTCTCCCCCGAGGGAGCCTGCGCCGCCTACTACAACTACGGCCGCCACTCGCAGCGCCAGGAGATTCCCGGGTGAGCGAGGGTACGCCCACCAGGACCGGTTCCGACCCCGGCCGCGAGGAGCGCATGCAGGGCATCGTCCAGACGGCCCGCCGCAAGCGTCCGCGCTTCCGCGACGAGCTGGTGACGATGGCCCACGGCGCCGGCGGCAAGTCGTCGCAGACGCTGATCGAGGGATTGTTGGAACCCGCGTTCGGCTCGGCGGCGCTGGCCGAGCTCGGCGATGCCGGTGCGGTCGAAGTGGACGGTGCCGAGCTGGCTCTGACCACCGACAGTTTTGTCGTCAAGCCGATCCGCTTCCCGGGCGGATCGATCGGCGAGCTGGCGGTCAACGGAACCGTCAACGACCTGGCGGTCTCCGGTGCCCGGCCGCTGGCGCTGACGATCTCGCTCGTCCTCGAGGAGGGCCTCGGCGCCGGCGATCTGCGGGCCGAGGTCGAGGCGATGGCCGCGGCCGCGGCCGCGGCAGGGGTCGAGGTGGTGGCCGGCGACACCAAGGTCGTCGAGCGGGGGCACTGCGATTCGATGTACGTCTGCACGACGGGTCTCGGGAGGCGCGATGACCGTGCCCGCCTGGGGACCGGCTCGATCGAGCCCGGCGACCGCGTCCTCGTCTCCGGCCCGGTCGGCGCGCACGGCACCGCGATAATGCTCGCCCGCCAGGACCTCGGTCTGGAGGCCGACATCCGCTCCGACACCCGGTCGCTGTGGCCGGCGGTCGATGCATTGCTCGCGGCGGCGGGGCCCCATCTCCACTGCATGCGGGATGCGACCCGTGGCGGCGTCGCCTCGGCCCTCAACGAGCTGGCCCGGGCCTCAGAGGTCGGCGTCCAGGTCAGGGAGGTCTCGATCCCCGTCCCATCTCAGGTCGCCGCCGCGGCCGAGCTGCTCGGCATCGACCCGATGTACATCGCCAACGAGGGTGTGTTCGTCGCCTTCGTGGCTCCGGACGGAGCCACCGAAGCCCTCGCCGCGCTGCGGACGGCGCCCGGCTGCGGGGAGGCGGCCGAGGTCGGTGAGGTGCTTGCCGACCCACCGGGAATGGTCCTCGTCGAGACGGCCTTTGGCGGGCGCCGGGTGATGGACCTCCTCGCCGGCGACCCGCTGCCGAGGATCTGCTGAATGCACGAGCTGGCGCTCGCGCGGGCGATCGTCGAGACGGCCCTCCGCCATGCCGAGGGGCGGCCGGTCGGCACCGTCCACGTCAGGGTCGGCAGCCTGCGCCAGGCCGTTCCCGACTCGCTCGCCTTCTATTTCGAGCTGGTGGCGCGCGACACCGACTGCGCGGGCGCCCGGCTCGAGCTCGAAGCGGTCGCCGCGGTGCTCCGCTGCCGGGCCTGTGAGCGCGAGTGGGATCCCGCGCCGCCGCCCCTTCCCGAGCACGGACCGCTGCCGGCGGGCGAGTTGACTCTGCCGATCCCCTCCTTCGGCTGCCCCTCCTGTCGGGCCGGCGGCGAGGTGATCGACGGCGATCAGCTCGAGATCGACTGGATCGAGGTCGTGGAGCCGGAGCCGGCCGGCGCCCTTCCCGCGCCCGAGGGGAGCGCCTGATGCACAGGACGAAGATCACGGTCGCCGAGGACGTGCTCGACGCGAACGAGACGATCGCTCGCGCGAACCGCGAGGACTTCGATCGCGCCGGCGTCGCGGTCGTCAACCTGATGAGCGCTCCCGGCTCGGGGAAGACGACGCTGCTCGAGCGGGCGATCGAGGCCGGCGTGAGGACGCGGATCGGAGTGCTCGAGGGTGACGTTCAGGGGAGCCTCGACGCCGACCGGATCGCCCGTCTCCACGTCCCGGTCACGCAGCTCAACACCGACCCCGGCTTCGGCGGCGAGTGTCACCTCGACGCCAACATGGTCCGCTCGGCGCTGCCCGACATCCCGCTCGCCGAGATCGACCTGCTCGTGATCGAGAACGTCGGCAACCTCGTCTGCCCGGCGGAGTTCCGGGTCGGCGAGGACGCGAGGGTCATGGTCTGCTCGGTCGCCGAGGGCGAGGACAAGCCGCTCAAGTACCCGCTCATGTTCCGCACCTGCGAGCTGATCTGCGTCAACAAGATCGACCTCCTCCCTCACGTCGACTGCGACCTCGACCGGTTACTCGCGAACGTCGAGTCGGTCAACCCCGGGGCGACGGTGCTGACGATGAGCGCCAGCACCGGCGAGGGCGTCGAGGCATGGCGGGATTGGCTCGAGGAGGTCCCGGGCCGATCGGCGGCTCGGACCTGAGTAAGCGGGCGGCACCGGCCTCGCCCGGCGCCCGCCGTCGCGTCGCTCTACGCCTCGGCGGCACCGTCCAGGGGGTCGGGTTCCGGCCGTTCACCTTCCGCCTGGCCGACGAGCTCCGGCTCGGCGGATTCGTCCGTAACGAAGCCGCCGCGGTGGAGATCGAGGTCGAGGGGGAGCCGTCCGCGATCGCCGAGTTCGTCGTCCGGGTGACGTCCGGCGCCTCGGCCCCGGCCTCGGTGGACGCGGTCGAGACGAGCGAGCTCGATGCGACCGGGGAAACGCGGTTCCGCATCCTCTCCTCGAGTGAGGCGGGCGGCCCGGCGGCACCGGTCCCGCCTGACATCGCGACCTGCCGGGCCTGCCTCGGAGAGCTCTTCGACCCCGGCGACCGGCGCCACCGTTACCCGTTCGTCAACTGCACCGCCTGCGGCCCCCGGTTCACGATCATTCGCGCGCTCCCCTACGACCGCGAAAACACCACGATGGCGGGCTTCGCGATGTGCGCCAGGTGCTGGGCCGAGTACGAGGACCCGGCCGATCGCCGCTTCCACGCCGAGCCCAACGCCTGCCCGGACTGCGGCCCCCGCGTCCGCCTGCTCCGGCCCGGCGGCGAGCCCGCCGGGCTCGCCGGGGCGGCCGATCCGGTCGCGGCGGCCGCGGCGCTCCTGCGGGGGGGCGCGATCGTCGCCGTCAAGGGCGTCGGCGGGTGGCATCTGGCCTGCCGGGCCGCCGACGGGGAGGCCGTGGAGGAGTTGCGTCGTCGCAAGCATCGCGAGAGTAAGCCGTTCGCGCTGCTCGCCCACGACCTCGGGGCGGCGCGGGCGCTGGTCGAGCTCAGCGAGGCCGAGGAACGGCTGCTGAGGGGCCCGGAGCGCCCCATCGTGCTGGCCCGGCGGCGTCCGGCCGCCGCCGTGGCTTCGGCGGTCGCCCCGGGGTGCGGCGACCTCGGAGTGATGCTGCCGCACTCACCCCTGCACCACCTGCTGGCAGCCGACGCCGGCGAGCCGCTGGTGATGACCTCGGCGAACATCGCCTCCGAGCCGATCGCCTACCGCGACGGGGATGCGCTTGAGCGACTCGGACCCGTAGCCGACGCTCTCCTCCACCACGATCGCCCGATCGAGACTCCCGCCGAGGACAGCGTCGTGCGGGCACTGGACCCGGCGGTGCGCCCGGCGCCGCTGATGATCCGCCGTTCGCGGGGCTTCGTCCCGATGCCTCGGTGCCGATCTCTCCCGCTGCCGAGCGCCCGGTGCTCGCCGTGGGTGCGGAGCTGAAGTCGTCCTGCTGCCTCGCCGCCGGCGGCCGCGCCTGGCCCGGCCCGCAGGCCGGCGATCTCCAGAGCTTCGACGGGCTGCGGGCCTTCGAGGCCGGGATCGCCCATCTCGAGCGCCTCTGCCGGATCACCCCGGAGGTGGTCGCCCACGATCTCCACCCCGACTACCTCTCGACCCGCTATGCGCTGGGTCGCAACGGCCTCGAGGCGGTCGGCGTCCAGCATCATCACGCCCACCTCGCGGCGTGCCTGGCCGAGCATGACCACGCCGGCAGGGCCGTCGGGGCGATCTACGACGGTGCCGGGCTGGGCCCCGACGGCAGCGTCTGGGGCGGCGAGATCCTCGTCGGCGGCGTGGCCTCGTTCGTCCGGGTCGGCTCGCTGCTCCCGGTGCCGCAGCCCGGCGGCGACGCGGCGACCCGGGAGCCATGGCGGATGGCCTGCTCATGGCTGGCGGCGTCGTTCGAGGAGTCGCTGCCGGCGCTTCCGCGCGGACTCGCCGGCGACGTCACCGAGCCCGACTGGGAAGCGGTCGCCGCGATCGCTGCCGCCGGAGTGGCTTCGCCGTCGACCACGAGCGCGGGGCGCCTGTTCGATGCCGTCGCCGCCATCGCCGGCCTGCGGGCCCGGGTGGGACACGAGGGCCAGGCCGCGATGGAGCTCGAGGCGGCGGCTCAGCCGGACGAGGCCGGCGTCTACCCGATCGCCGTTACCGAGACGAACGCCGGCAACGGTGAGGTACGCCTGGTCCTCGACCCGCGCGAGGCCATCCGGGCGCTCGTCGCCGACGTCGAGGCGGGTGTCGGGGCGGGCATCGTCTCCGCCCGTTTCCACAGCGGGCTGGCGGCGGCGACCGCGGAGGCGATCGCCGTCGCCGCCGAGGGCGCCGGCCTCGAGGCCGCGGTGCTCTCCGGCGGCGTGTTCCAGAACCGGCTGCTGCTCGAGCGTACGGCGGGGCTCCTGCGGACCGCGGGCATGCGCGTCCTGATCCCGGAGCGGATGCCGCCCAACGACGGCGGCATCGCCTACGGACAGGCTGCGGTGGCTGCAGCGCTCAGCCTGGGCGCGTGAGCCGACTCAGGCTATAGGCGCCCTTCGAGCAGGCAATGGTCGATCAGGCGGGACGCCGCTCGCGCAGAGCCAGAGCGAACAGGAACACGGCGTGGATCAGGAAGATCAGATCGATGACCTGCTTCACGGACTCGTTCCAGGCCTGGACGTCGGCCGTGTATCCGAGGAGGGCGAAGATCACCAGCGAGACGGCGACGACCACCATCAGGGTCGAGGCAGCGCGCCGGGCTACGACGAGGCCACCGATGGACAGTCCGAGAAACAGCACCGCGAGGGTGCCGGGGATCTCGGTGGGCGTGAAGTGCGCTAGGAGGAACATGCGGCAAGCCTAGGCGATCCGGTCGCCGAAGCCGCACCCTCGCTGCCTAAGGCTCCCTGACGATCTTGGGCGGGGTCCAGTCCCCGCTGAGAGCCCTCTCCCCGGGCCCGTAGAGCCGCATGTTGAGACGGAAGGCATCGGCCGGCGCCGGCAGCCAGTTGACGTTGGGATCGGTCGGCTCGTCGTGGGAGATCGCGACGACGACCGAGCCGTCGCCGCGAGTGATCAGCGGCGGGTGGCTCGGGCCGAGCGAGTAGCGATCGATCGGGTTCGCAACCAGGTAGCCGTCGAAGTCGTACATGGTCAGCGACCAGAAGTACTTCGCCGGCGGCAGGTCGTCGGCGGGGAAGACCATCTCGTAGTCGTTGGCCCCGTTGAGGAGGTTGCCGTCGGAGTCGGCGAGGGCGGCCGGGTAGATCGCCTCCTCGGGGGTGTTGGCGCCGATGCCGACGATGGCGATCCGCGCGCGATACTCGTAGTCCGTGCCGAAGGCTCCGATGATCGGATCGGCGGTGACCCAGCCCTTGGCGGCGATCGATTGCTGCAGGAAGCTGAGCCGCGACCTGGTCGGCAGCGCGACCGCCTCGGTGGAGACCGCGTCGTAGAGGGCGTCGGTCACGTCGGGGGGAAGGCCCATGTCCTCGGGAGAGAGGCCGGGGCCGACGCCCAGCGGTTGGAGCTGCTCGAGCAGCGGCTGGTCGCGCTTCGGCGGCGGGTTGGTGACGAGCGCCTCGTTGAGCTGGCTGATGAACTCAGGCCCGCTCGTCGGGACCGGGAACTTGGAGGGCTCACCCTTGCCCCGGTAACAGTCGGCGGGGAGCTTGAACCTCGCGCCGTTGAGCTTCGTCAGCCTGTAGCGCTTCATCAGGTCGTACGCCTTCGCCTGGTCCGCCTCGTCGCCGGCCAGGGTCCTGCCGATCACCCAGACGCGCCGGTACTTCGACTTGATCACCGGCCCCGAGAGCTTTGCCTTCTCCAGCTTGCGCTTGCTCGCCTTGCTCTCGTTCCAGCCGATCGCGAACTTTCCCGCCTTCGACCCGGTCGTTCGGGTGCCGACGTAGTCGATCACGTTCGTATAGGGATCGACCAGCTCGAAGTCGAAGAAGCGGCCGCTCAGGTCGGGATGCTTGAGGACGATCGGACCCTTCTTCAGGTCGATCTGGCTGAGCGAGTAGAGCGTGTCGGTGTTCGGGGCGACGACGGTCGTGTCGTTGGGCGTGGCGAACTGTGAGGCGTTGGCGAAGTGGTTGATCGGGGCGTTCCCCTGGCCGTCGGGGCAGGGGACGCTGCCCATCTCGTGCCTGATTCGCAGCATGTCGAGGAGCGGGAAGCCGTAGACGTATGCCTGCTTGCCCAGCTCGGCCGCCTCCTGAGGCGTCGGCGTCGCCGCCGGGGCCTCGGCGGGCAGCAGGCAGAGCGTCGCGCCGACGACCGCCGCCGCGGCCAGTCGGCGCAGCCCGCTCAACTCACACACCGTCCCGCAGGGCGATGATGCCGCCGATCACGCCGAGGTAGGCAGTCCCGTCCGGTCCGAGCGCCAGCCCGGCGTAGTTGTTGTTGAAGACCAACCCCGAGCCGGCGTACTGCTTCCACTCGGTCTCGCCTGTTCGGTAGTCGATCGCCGTCCAGAAGTAGCCCTGGTTGCTTGGATCCTCGGGCCGCGAGTAGGTGTAGACCAATCCGGTCTTGGTCGAGAGCTTGGGCACCACGGTGGGGGAGCGAACGTCGGTGTTCGTCCACCTCTTGGTGCAGCCCCCACCGTCCTTGTCGATGTCGATGCGGGCGAAGCCGGGTTCGGTCACCGCCCCGGAGTTGGGGCCGAAGGGGTCCTGGTAGCCGTAGTTGTTCTCGACGATCAGGGTTCGCTTCGTACCCATCAGCGAATTCTCCGTCGCGCTGGCGCCCTGGTCGAACACCGGGACCTTGCAGACGGCGCGCTTCTGGCCCTTCTTCAGATTCTTGGCGGTTCGGTAGACGACCACGTTCATCGGGTCGGCGTTGTCGGTGATCGCCACGTAGCCGCCGTCGAGGTTGGTCGGGGTCGTTCCCGAGCCGGCGTCGACCTGGCTCGGTTTGACGATGCCGGAGTTCGGGTACTTGGCCTGCCAGGTGATCTTGGGCTTGCCGGCGTCGCTGGCCTTTAGACGGTACATCCGCTTGTTGGAGACGATGTAGACCCCGTTGGATGTGACCGAGAAGGAGTTCTCGATCTCCTCGTCGTCGTCGAGCTGAATCGTCTCGAGGTCGCCGGTCTTGCGATCGAGCGTGCCGATCTTGGCGTTCTGCTTGGAGACGAACCAGATCCGGCCGTCGAAGTCGGGGAGCGCCGAGCTGATCCGCTCGGTCGACTCATCGAGCACGCCGGTCAGGTCGTAATCTCGCTTCACGGTCAGTGTCTCGCCGTCGTCGCCCTGACCGATCCTGAAGATGTGGTCGGTCTTGGTCGCGACCCAGATCCTGTCCTTGTTGTCGACGAAGAAGTAGCCGCCACCCGTGAAGTTCTGGTAGTTGGGGGTGTTTGGGGGGTTGGGGGCCTGCGGCAGGTCGAGGGTGTCGATCGGTGCCAGCGTGTCGGGGTCGATTATTCGCGCCTGCGGGGCGAAGGGGATCGAGGGGCAGACCGTGAGGATCCGGCCCTGCGAGTCGAAGGCGATCGAGCCACACAGCGACGAGGGGTAGGCGTAGCTCGATTGGACGGGCGAGTCGCCGAGCGGGCCTGACCGGTTGTAGGCGTCGGTCATCCAGGTGTCGTTGTGGATGTTCGAGTTCGGGTTAGCCGTCATGAACGGGTTCTGCTCGGCGACCGTCGGGTTCTTGATCGGCTCCTTGGCCGCGGGAGCCCCCTGATAGGTGGGGATCGAAGGCGAGCCGGTATCGGTGATCGGCGCGGCATTCGCCGTCGCGACGACGACGAGCGTGGTGGCGACGAGCGCGCCGACGAACGATGTGAATCTCATGAGCATCTCTTACCCCGTGGGCGGTTTCGGTGACTGCCTCTCAGCTGTTGATACTAAGTCAATGGCGATGGCCTGCGCGCCGGCCGCGAACCGGTCGATCTCAGCGCCCGGCGTCGTCGCCCCGGATCGCATGTAGACGCAGATCGCGTGCTTGGCGGTCGAGATTCCGTAGCCAGCGGCGCGGACTGCCTCGATGACAGAGGCCGGCAGCCCGTCGCCGACGCCGGGGACGCCGACGTCCTCGGGATCGATCCAGGCCACCGCCAGCTCCACCGGACTGGGGATCGCGAGCGCCACGTATTGCTGCTCGGTGTCGACCTCGCTGGAGAACTCGAGCCAGGCGAGGCTGCCCTCGCCATCCCCTCCAGGGAGCGGACCCGTCGCCACCCCCGTGGCCGCCCCCGGCATCGCCAGGCCGATGTAGCGAGCGTGGAACTCGGCGGGAGATTCGGCCCTCATCCCGCGTTGGGCCGCGTAACCTGCGATGCCATCGTCGTCGGCCGCGAACCGCGCGGCCCAGAGGATCGCCTTGACGATCCGCCCGTGCTTCGGCGCGTTCGCCCACTGCGCGTAGGCGGCGGCGCTGTCGACCTCGGCGGCCTGGCCGAGCCGGTCGGCTTCCTCGAGCACTTCGTCGCGAATCCGAGATGCCACCAGCCCGCCGGTCTCGAGCAGCAGATCGAGAGCCACCGGGTCGACCTCGCCGGTGAGCGAGCCGGGCTGCCCTCGCCACTGCGGCGTCTCGCAGGTGAGGACGCCGAGGTCGAGCTTGAAACCGAAATCGACGGGCGTCGTGTGAGCCAGCCAGTCGATGAACTTGGGGGAGAAGAGCTGGAAGATCCAGATCTGCGCCTGTCCGGGAGCCACCTCGACCTTGAACCGCCGGTCGAGCTCGATGCTCTCGAACCGCTGAGACTGACGCTCACGCTGGTCGCCGCCCCAGTAATACATGCCGCTCGTCAGCTCGTCGGGGCGGCAGCAGAGCATCGGGACGTAACCGACGCTCTCGGGGATCCGGGCGACCATTATCGTGTGCTGACCCTTGACGTCGACGCCGAGGGTTGATCCGAACGCCGCCTGGTGGCGCAGCCGCCCGATGGCGCCGCCGGGAAGCTCGCCGGCCAGCGACCAGATCCCGTGTTTCACCGGCCCGGGCTGCTGCGCCGCCGGGACGTAGCCGGGCCAGGGCTGCTCCTCGCGCAGCACCAGCCCCCGCGCGTCCGCGAACTCCTGAAGCGCGGCCTCGGTTCGCCGCAGTCCCTCGAGCGCCTCGGTCGCATCGCCGAAGAGCGCCATCGCCGGCCTCAGGCAACCGGGGCGGCGGTGGCCGTCCCGCTCTCGGCCCTGCGGACGGGAGGCTCCAGGAAGCGGCCGACCAGCGGAACGTCGAGGAACCCCTCGATGCTGGCGTAGAGGACCGCGACCTTGACGAGGTCGCCGGGCTGGTCGATGACGATCGATCGCGGCAGCCACTCGGGGTTGAACTTCTCGTTGAAGTCGCGCAGGGACTGAATCTGGAAGAACGGATTCAGAGCCTTGGCGACGCGGCGCTGGATCCGGCCGCCGATCCCCATCGCCTCGGCGTCGTCGAGCAGGCGCCCCCAGGCGGCGAAGTTGAGCGACAGCCGCTCGACCCCGCTGGCTCCGAGGCTGAGGGCGGCGTTGGCGATCAGGTATTCGGTCAACCCGTTGGCGGAGTCGGGCCGGCGGCGCATCAGATCGAGCGAGTAGCCGGGACTCTCCCCGTAACAGGGGACGAAGCGCAGGAAGCCCGCAACTCGGCCGGCGCCGCCCGAGGACCTCTCGCGGGCGATCGCGATCACGAAGTCCTCCTCCTTGCCCTCGACGTCCTGGCCCAGTTCCATCGTGAAGCCGCGTTCGTCGGCCCCGTCGCGCCACTCCTCGCTGATCAGGTTGAGCTCGTCGATCAGGTCCGATGACGCTTCCGTCTCCTTGATCAGGTCGAAGTCGTGGTCCTTGCCGACGTGGTTGACCGCGGCCCTGACGGCCTTCATCTCGCCGCCCTCGAGGGTGAAGTCCCGGCAGTGCAGGATCGCCTCGTCGCCGAGGTAGAGGGAATGCATGCCGCGCTCGCGGTAAATGGGTGTGGTCTCCTCGCGGACCGCGAGGAAGGCAACCCCCCAGCCCTCCTCGGCGCAGAAGGCGAGGAACTCGTCGAGCACCTCGCCCATCTCGTCGGGCGGACCGATCGGATCTGCGGCGACCATGGCGTAGCCCCGCACGTAGGCGTAGGCGATCACCGAACGTCCGTCGGCGGAGAAGAAGTAGCTCTTGTCGCGACGAAGGGCGAAGTAGGCGAGCGTGTCGGAGCCGTGGGCGCGGACGATCTCGCGAGCCCGGTCGCGAGCCTCCCGCTCGGGAGCGCGATCTCCGATCAGCGGCCGGAACACGAGGTAGAGGAAGGTCAGCAGCCCGGTGACCCCGAGCACGAGTAGGGCGTCGCTGAAGAACTCCCGGAAGATCCGGTGGTCGAAGGCGTAGGTGCCGTCGAGCCCGATCAGCCCGCCGTAGGTCGCCTCCAGCATGCCGCCGAAGCTCAGGTCGGGGGTGACGAAGTCGCGCTGGGTCAGCAGCGAAATGAAGCCGAACACGCCGACGACGAGAAGGAAGAACGGCACGAAGAGGATCGCCTGCCTGAGCGAGCTCGCATCCCCGTGGGCCCGGAACTCGGTCCGGAAGGAGGCCAGGGCGACCAGCATCCCGATGTCGAGCGCCGCCGCAATGGGATCCGGTCCCTTGATCAGGTGGACGAGCGCCGCCGCCGCGAACAGGAACATCGCGATCGCCCAGGCTCGTCGCTTCCCGCGAGCGAGCTGAACCGCGACGGTGATCAGGCCGAGACCCAGGACCGCCGAGACGATGAAGAGGTAGGAGCGGTCGGTCTGGCTCAGCAGGTCGCCGAACCCAAGCGACAGATGAACAACCGGGAGGGTCGGCAGCAGTGAGGAGAGGCCGAGCAGCGCGGTCAACCAGGCCAGGACGTGCGGCGCGCGCGAGCGTCGCGGCGGACCGGTCCACCGCGTCGGCGTCTGGATCGGTGGAGCCGCGGGAGTGGCCTCGCCGACGTCGAGATCGAGCTTCGCGGGGACCTCGGCCTTCGCCCCGCCCTCCTCGGGTCTGAGGGTCGGGAAGAGGATGACGTCGCGGATCGTGTCGACGCCGGTGACGAGCATGACGAGACGGTCCATGCCGATACCGAGCCCACCGGTCGGTGGCAGGCCGTACTCCAGCGCCTCTACGTATTCGTCGTCGACGGGCTCGGCCTCATCGTCGCCGCCTGCCTGGAGCTTCGCCTCCGAGGCGAACCGCCCCGCCTGGTCGACCGGGTCGTTGAGCTCGGAGTAGGCGTTCGCGAGCTCGCGCGCGGCGACGACGAGCTCGAAGCGCTCGGTCAGCGCGGGATCGTCGCGGTGGGCGCGGGCGAGCGGCGAGACCTCCCGCGGGTGGTCCATGACGAACGTCGGCTCGATCAGCTTCGCCTCGGAGGTCTCGTCGTAGACCTCCGCCATGATCTTGCCGGCGCCCCAGACGTCCAGCCACTCGACGCCGAAGCGACCGGCGATTTCGCGCGCTTCGGCGATCGGCATCGAGGGGTGCATCTTGACCCCTGTGTTCTCCTCGATCAGGTCGGCCATGGTCGCCCGGCGATACGGCGGCTTCATGTCCACCTCGCGGCCGTCGACGTCGATGACCGTGTGGCCGTTGGCCTCCATGCAGGAGGCTTCGATGATCGCCTCGGTCAGCTCCATCATGTCGTTGTAGTCGCCGAAGGCCTGGTAGGCCTCGAGCATCGTGAACTCGGGGTTGTGGCGGGTGTCGAGGCCCTCGTTGCGGAAGACGCGGCTGACCTCGAAGACCCGGTTCATGCCGCCGACGATCAGACGCTTGAGCGGCAGCTCGAGCGCGATCCTCAGGAACATGTCGATGTCCAGCGCGTTGTGGTGGGTGATGAACGGGCGGGCCGCCGCGCCGCCGGCCTGGCTGAGGAGCACCGGCGTCTCGACCTCTCGGAAGCCGCGTTCGAGGAGCACGTTGCGGGTGGCCGCGATCACCGTGGAGCGCTTCTCGAAGATCTCGCGGGAGTCGTCGTCGACGATCAGGTCGAGGTACCGGCGCCGGTAGCGGGCCTCCGGGTCCGTGAGCCCGTGGCGCATGTCGGGCAGCGGCCGCAGCGCCTTCGAGAGCAGCTCGAAGCCCTCGATCCTGACCGAGAGCTCACCGCGCCTGCTGGTCATCACGATGCCCTCGGCACCGATCCAATCGCCGAGGTCGAGTGCGTTGAGGTCGTGGAGCGCGTCCTCGCCGAGCTGATCACGGGTGGCGATCAGCTGGATCTTCGCGGTCTCGTCCCGCAGGTCGACGAAGTCGAGACCGCCGTGGCGGCGCAGGGCGACGACCCGGCCGGCGATGCTGACGCGCTCGCCGGAGTCGGCACCGGGGCCAAGATCGTCGAAGCGCTCATGGATCTCGGCGGCGGTGTGGTCGCGGTCGAAGCGGACCGGGTACGGCTCGACCCCGCGCTCCCGCATCGCATCGAGCTTGGCGAGACGGTGGGCACGCTCCTCCTGGATGAAACGCGATCCTTCCCGGGCTTCGGAGTCCTCCTGCGGCGCAGTCGAGTCCCCCTCCCCCTGGTGCCCTTCGGTTGCCACCCCACGCCTTCCGTCGCTTGCGGCCCGCACTCTGACAGGATTCGAAAATGGCCGCGGGGAATATCGACGCAGTAATCGCGCAGGCCAAGCTAGACCGCAAGCGACTCGATTCGGCGGCGATCGGGCCCTTCAGCCTGACCGCGATCGGCATCGCCAGCGTCGTCGGCGCGGGGATCTTCGTCACGATCGGCGAGGCGTCGGCGCGATACGCGGGTCCGTCGGTGATCTTCTCCTTCATGCTCGCCGGGCTCGCCGCCGGGGTGACCGCCCTCTGCTACGCCGAACTCGCGGCGATGGTGCCCGCGGCGGGCTCGACCTATTCCTACGCCTACGCCGTCTTCGGATCGTTTCTGGCCTGGTTCATCGGCTGGGATCTGCTGCTCGAGTACCTCTTCGCCGCCTCGACCGTCGCCGTCGGCTGGTCCGGTTACTTCGTCAGCTTCCTCGGCAGCATCGGGATCTCCGTTCCGCACGACCTCGTCACCCCGCCCTTCGGTGACGACGCGGGGATTCTCAACCTGCCCGCGCTGGCGATCGTGTTCGCGACCTGCACCCTGCTCTTCGTGGGGACCAGGGAGTCGACGCGGGCCAACAACGTCATGGTCGCGCTCAAGCTCGGCGTGCTCCTGCTGTTCATCGGGGTCGGCGCCTTCTACATCACGAAGGCCAACTGGGAACCGTTCGTGCCGGAGAACACAGGTGGCTTCGGCGACTACGGGATCACCGGGATCCTGCGGGCCGCGGGCGTCGTCTTCTTCGCTTACGTCGGCTTCGACGCCGTCTCGACGGCGGCCGCCGAGGCAAGGCGGCCTCAACGGACGATTCCGATCGGCCTGCTGGCGACGGTGATCATCTCGACCGTGCTCTACGTCCTGATCGGGATCGTGATGACGGGGATGGTTCCGTTCAAGACGCTCAACGTCGCCGATCCCCTGGCGCTCGCGGTCAGGGAGGGCCGGAAGCGGGCTCGACTGGCTCGAGAGCGCGGTTTCGCTGGCGGCTGTGATCGGTCTGGCCGCCACGGTGCTCGTAACCTTCTACGGTCAGACGAGGATCTTCATGCGGATGTCGTCCGACGGGATGCTCCCCGATCGGCTGGGTGTGGTCGGCGCCCGATTCAAGACCCCGGGCGCGGCGACCCTCGTCTGCGCGGTCGCGGGCGCCGCGGTGGCGGCGTTGCTGCCGATCGACATCCTCGGTGATCTCGTCTCGATCGGCACCCTGCTCTCGTTCACGATCGTCTGCGCCGGGGTGCTCGTCCTGCGCCGCACCCGTCCCGACCTGGAGCGGCCGTTCCGGGTCAAGGCGGTCTGGGTCGTCGCCCCGCTCGGGATCATCTTCGCCATCGCGCTGATGGCGACGCTTCCGATCACGACCTGGATCCGGCTCGGCGTCTGGCTTGCGATCGGTCTGGTCATCTACTTCACCTACGCGCGTGGTCGCACCACCGAGCGGATGGGCCGGCTCGCGGCAACGGAGCCGGACCCCGAGCCGATCAGTTAGACAAGCGCGCGACTCGCAGCCCTCCGGGCTGCTCGACTGCGCCGGGCCTCCGGGCAGAGCCCGGTGGCCCTCCCGTCAGACAACCGCGCGACTCGCAGGGCTCCGGGCTGCTCGACTGCGCCGGGCCTCCGGGCAGAGCCCGGTGGCCCTCCCGTCAGACAACGCGCGCGACTCGCAGCCCTCCGGGCTGCTCGACTGCGCCGGGCCTCCGGGCAGAGCCCGGTGGCCCTCCCGTCAGACGACCGCGCGACTCGCAGCCCTCCGGGCTGCTCGAGGGCGCCGGCGATCAGTCCCTGGCCAGCGCGGTGCCCGAGCCCGGCTTGCTCGCGACCGCGCCCTCGCTGGTCCGGGCGAGAATCGCCATGCCGATCAGGGTTGCGCCCAGGGCGCTCAGCGTCGCCACGATTCCCGCGGGCGTCTCGTGCAGCGATTCCTCCAGCAGCGTGGTCGCGATCACGACGCTGGTGATCGGGTCGAGCGCCATCATCGCCGCCAGCGCCGGGGCGAGGACGCCCGCGGTCAGTGCCATCTGGTTGAACGTCATCGATACGTAGCCGACGACGAGCAGTGCGTACAGGTGCCAGTCGGTGAAGATGCCGAAGAAGCCCTCGGTGATCTCGTCGCCGACGGCCTTGGTCAGTGCGGCGCTGACTCCGAAGAGAATGCCCGTGACGACGCCGAGCAGCGTCGCCTTGATCGCCGGGCGCGCTCGCAGGGACAACAACATCAGCGGGATGCAGATGCCGACGGTGATCGCTCCGAGCACCAGCCACTCGCCGAGCGGCGCGTCGTCTCGACCGCCGCTCGGGTTGGCGATCGTGAGGAAGGCGATCAGCGAGGCCGTGACCAGGATCGCTGCCCCGATGTCGGAGCGCTTGATCCGCTGGTTGGTGAAGCGCTTGCCGAGCGGCAGCGCGAAGACCATCGAGGTGGCCAGCAGCGGCTGAACGACGGCGAGGCGCCCGATCGTCAAGCGCGATCGCCTGACCGACGAACCCGAGTCCGTCGGCGGCGATCCCGATCAGCCAGACCGGCTTGCGCGCCATCCGCAGCAGCAGGCCCGAGCTCGATCCCTCGGCCGCGTCGGGCTCATCGAGGCCCGCCTTCTGCTGAAGCACCGAGCCGAGCGCGAACAGCAGCGCGGCGATCAGGGCGAGGACTATGTCCATCGAGCGCAGGCTCTAGCCGGCGTTGGCCGCTTCGGGCTTGACGATCTTCTCCTCGCCCTTGTAACGCTCGTGGGAGCGAGCCCGCTTGGCATCGTCGTAGCGGTTCTTGGCCCAGGACGAGTCGGGCTTCGCCAGTCGGCGAGGCACCGATGATCGCGATCGGGGAACGTGTAGATCCCCAGGACGCCCCAGATCAGCTTGCCCTTCAGGAAGCAGATGACCACGAAGGCCCAGCCAATCGTCAGGGCGATCACGAAGCTGACGATGCTTCCGATCACGCAGCCACTCACGTCCTCGAAACGAGATCGGGTAGACGCCGAGTACGATGAATCCGATGACGATCGCGAACACGATCACGGCGTCAATCGACTGCCGGCCCTGCTCAGACCAGTAGACGTCGTCGAGGTGCAGCCAGAGCGCAAACTCGTCGAGCGTCAGGGCCGCTCCGATCCCGAAGATGATCGCCGTCACCTCCGAGGGGCGGCTGTACCGCGACAGCGAGCAGGCCGCTGATCAAGAGCAGGCAGATGCCCCAGACGAGGTGGTGGATGTGGGTGTCACCGGCCTCGACGTTGCCGAGCCAGGCGAACCGATCGGAGCGGATCGAATGGGTGATGAAACGGGTGACCCCGAACGTGACCCCGAACGAGATCAGCAGCAGCAGCGCGGGCAGCTCGCCCCGGTTGACGATCTCCGTATCGAAGGACGTCGAGACGCTCGCGAGGGGCAGGATCACGCCAGCCTTTGTACTTCAATCTCTGGTTTTCGTCGCCTCCCGGGTGTCGGCTTCAGCTCAGCCGCGGTAACCGTTTCGGGGCGAGCGCGCCCCGCTCCAGCCCGATCAGGCGCAGGCCGCCGATCAGCGCCACCGGAGTCGCGGCGAGGGCCAGCAGAACGATCAGCCAGGCTGGCCTGAGCGTCGGTGCCCGCCCCGATCGTGTGCGACCAATCCGAGGGCGAAGACGAGGATGGTCCAGCGGTGAATCTTTCGCCACAGCGCGACGCCGATCTGTCGACGGACGTAGAAGCTGAGGCCGAAGAGGATCGCGAGCCATCCGGCGACCACGCCGAGTCCGGTCCAGAAGGGATCGTTCGGTAGCAGGAACGGGATGGAGATCTGCGCGATCGTCGGGTGGATGTAGGAGTCACCGAGCAGGAGCACCCCGTGGCCCACGATCGCGATCAGCGAGATCAGGGCCACGGCCTCGTGCAGCGTCTTGAACCTGGCCGCCGAACCCGGTCGCTTATCGACCCGGGTCGACAGAGCAAGGCCGAAGCCCACCGAGACCGAGACGAGCAGCATCGCGACGATCCCGAGCGATCGGCTTCCGAGCCAGAACAGGTGCTGACTTGGGTCGAGCAGTCCAAGCGCGCTCATCCGGCGCCCACGGGAACGGCATCGGGGACCACCTCGGTCCAGCTGGTTACGTCGCCGATCACCTCAACCTCGCCGGAGTCGAGGACGATGGCGCCTCCCTCGGCAGCGAGCAGCTCGCGAGCCCGCTGGGGCCCTGCGAGAATCGCGGTCTTCGCAAGCGTTTCGGCCCTCGTCGCGGTCGCAGCCAGAGCCGTCGCCTGGACGATCCCCGTCCAGGCGGGCAGGCCCCTCTGCCCGGGTCGATCAGGTGGTGGGAGTAGCCGTCGCCCTGCTCCCAGATCCGCTTGCGAAGCCCGCTTGTCGCCACGCCGCCGACGCGGACCTCGAAGCTCGCGGTCGATCCCTTCGACAGTGGAATCTCGACGCTCGACGCGGCGCGGAAGACCCGCTGTGCCGCCGATCCGCAGGTCACCGCCGCAGTCGACGGCGAACGAGGAGAAGCCGGTCAGGTGCTTTGCCGCCAGATCCGCGGCGAGGCCCTTGCCGAGGCCACCGCTGTCGATCCTCACGCCGACTGGACGGGTGACCTCGCCGGAGGCGGTGTTCACGCCGATTCGCCTTCCCAGAGCCGTGTTTCGGACGCGATCGCCGGTCGCCGAGACGGGGGCCCATGCGAGCGCGTCGGACAACGAAGCCGGCTTCGCTCGCGTTCGGGACCCGGCGTAGCCGGCGTCCTCGAGAAAGTCGATGACGGCGGCGTCCACGAGCCCCTCGCTCGCAGTCGCGGCCTCGATCCCGGCCGCAACGAGCATCGCGATCGACGGCTCCACGGCCACCGTCTCCCTGGGGTCTCCGTTGAGGGCCGAGAGGTCGCTGGCGGGTCGAAGCGGGAGAGTTCGGCATGCAGCTTCCGCAGCATGCGCTCGATCTCTGAGTCCGGCGATCTCCGGGGTCCTCGTCCTGCGGACTCAGCGAGGCCCCGATCAGAGACGCGGACCCGAGTTCCGAACAGGTCGAAGCTGCGCTCGTACTCGTCGTCCATTGTCAGGAGGTACTGGTCTGGACCGGAGCAGGCGCGGGCGCTGGGTCCGACGGAAGGACCTGGTTCGCCAGGGACTCCGCCAGGGGTACGAGCCCCGCCTGGTCGTCGGATTCCGAATCGGACGTGGAGGCGACGACGGTCGCCGACCCCGACTCGCTCTTGCCGACCGAGCCGCCGAGGGCAGGATCGTTGCCAAGCGCCATCTGAATAGTCAGCGCGCCGAAGAGCAGGACGACGGCCACGAGGCTGATCGCACCGGCCCGCACCAGAGCCGTTCCGCGCGAGATCCGCGCGACGGGAGCCGGTCGGGGTGGACGCTTCGGATCGGTGTTCGGCGAAGAATGCATGGCAATACCTTCCTCCCCGACGCCTAGCGCTCGCTAAGTCCTTCGTTAGAGCTTTCTGAGAAATCAACGGGGACCGATGTGATCAGGCATACGATCCTGGCTGTGAGAATCCTGATCGTCGAGGACGAGCGCGGCATCGCCGAGTTCCTGTCGCGTGCACTCAGCTCCGAGGGGTTCTCGACCGAGTGCGCGAGCGACGGGGCCGCCGGCGAGCGCCTGGCTCTCAGCGGCGACTTCGACCTGATGCTCCTGGACCTGATGCTCCCCGGGCGCACCGGGCTGGACGTCTTGGGGACCGTCCGCACCCAACGTCCCGAGCTGCCGGTGATCGTGATCACAGCGCTCGGTCAGAAGCATGACGTAGTGGCCGGACTCAACCACGGAGCCGACGACTACATCACCAAGCCCTTCGACCTCGACGAGCTGCTGGCTCGGGTTCGTGCCCAGCTGCGAAGGCCCGCTCAACGAGATCCCACCCGGTTGGCGGTGGGCGACATCGAGCTCGATCTGCGAACCCGCGAGGTGACCAGGCTGGGACTCGGATGTCCGGCTGACCGCGCGCGAGTTCGAGTTGCTCGTCTATCTGATGCGCCATCCCAACCAGGTCCTCTCGCGAGAGCAGATCCTCAGCGCCGTCTGGGGCTACGACTTCGATCCCGGAACGAACGTGCTCAGCGTTTACATCAACTACCTGCGCCGAAAGCTCGCGGTGGACGGCGCTGCGGTCCCGATCGAGACGGTGCGCTCAGCCGGCTTCCGAATGGTGGCCCCGGATGCCTAGAACGCTTGTCCCTCGTGGGCTGCGGGGTCGGTTGGTGCTGGCGATCGTCCTCGCCGCGGTGGTCGTGCTCGCGGGGAGCTTCTTCGCCCTTCACGAGGGGACGGGCGCGAGCCTCAATCACGAGATCGACGAGCAGCTTCGCGCCGACGCGGCACAGTTCGGGCACTCGAGCGTGGCCGGCTCGGCGACCGAGGAGGAGCTAAGCGCCCGGAGCCGCGCGTTCATCGCCCGGCAGGGCTATTACTCGGACTCGCGGATCATCGTCATCGAGGTTGGAGCCGGTGGGGGAGAGGTCCTCACGAACGAACGAGCCGCGATCTCGGATGAGCTCGACGAGGAGCAGGATGAAGATGGCGAGGGCGCCTCGGCGGGGGTCCTGGGCGCGGCCCCAGGCCTCTCGACCATCGATGCCCCCGACGGAGCCAAGCTCCGGGTGCTGACGCAGCCGATCGGCTCCCCGACCCAGCCGGTCGGAACCTTCCACGTGGCCCAGTCCCTGGCTCCGATCGTGGTCGCGCAGGGAAGCCTCCGCGACACGCTGCTGGTCGT
The DNA here is from genome assembly GCA_963823275.1 of uncultured Solirubrobacterales bacterium. GTDB lineage: Bacteria > Actinomycetota > Thermoleophilia > Solirubrobacterales > 70-9 > RHKX01. The sequence goes on from CAWGKW010000001.1 coordinate 603,390, forward strand.
CGGTCTCGTTGCCTTCCTCGTCCTGATCGCGGCGGCGCTCTGGATCGCGACGCTCGTCGCCAGACCGCTGATCCGGATCGCGGACTTCGCCGCCGGGATCGACACGACCGGCCTCGATCGCCGGCTGACCGAGGAGCGGGGGTCTTCGGAGGTCCGCAGCCTCGCCCATTCCTTCAATCACATGCTCGATCGCCTTCAGGGTTCGTTCGACCGTGAGCGTGAGTTCGTCGCGGATGCCTCTCACGAGCTGCGCACCCCGGTGACGATTGCCCAGGGTGAGCTCGATCTGCTGCGCCGCGATCTCGAACCGGACGAGCGGGAGCGGGTCGATCTGGTCCGGCGCGAGCTCAAGCGGATGGAGCGACTGGTCGCCGAGATGCTGACCCTGGCTTCGCAGGATTCCGGCCTGGGTAACCGCCGCGACCGGGTGGACCTGAGCGACCTGCTCTCGGACCTGCGCCGCGATCTTCCCCTGATGGGCTCGCGCGCGTACGAGGTCGCTGATTTCGGCGGCACCGTCCCGGCGGACCCCGACCAGATCGCTCAGGTCTTTCGCAACCTGCTGCGCAACGCGGTCGCTCATACCGAGGCCGGTGGGGAGGTGCGGGTGACCGCGGCCGCCGCCTGCGATCGCGTTCGCTTCGAGATCATTGACGACGGCCCCGGCTTCAGCCCAGATGAGGCTGAGCGGCTGTTCGATCGCTTCTACCGGACCGACGGTGGGCGGACGCGCGATGAGGGCGGCAGCGGGCTCGGGCTCGCGATCGCCCGCTCCATCGTTGAGGCCCATGGCGGTCTGATCTGGGCTGAGTCATCCGACGGAGAGGGTGCGCGGGTGATCTTCGAGTTGCCGGGTTACCGGGCCTCGGCCTCGAGCGAGGGCAATTGATCAACAGGAAGCCGCGGCGTTGAGCCGGTGCAGACCTGGACCTGCTTCGGCGTGATGGGCGCGGCTGGTTTCGAACCAGCGACCTTCCGCGTGTGAGGAGCTCCCGCAGGAAGCGCAAACCGGGTCGGAAACCGCCTGAATAGAGAGTGGCTGAGCCTGTGGCGTCGTCCCTACAAGCCTAAGGTATTCCCGCAGTTTGCGGACGCTTCGCAGTCGAATGGGCACTGGTGCCCAGGCTGCTTCCCCTGGTACCCGAGATTTCAGGTGCTCATGTTGGTCACGGACAAGTGTTCAACCCGCTTGTGCGCGTGTAGGCTTCGCTCGGACGGACCATTTCCTCAGTGAGAGCTTCAATGGGCGTTGTCGACCTTGATCCTCTGAACCGTCCCGTTGCTCGCCGCGTACTTGCCGTTACATTGCTGCAAGGAGTTGGTATTGCCCCAGAACTCGGGATTATGGTCGTGACCGCCATTCTCGAAGTCGCCAGTTAGCCTCGATCCGCCAATAACGACTCGGAGGGTGTAATCGAGTTCCCGTTGGCAGTGAGGGTGGCTGTGTGGTCTCGCCGACCGGCCCGATCGCGCCCGCTGCGGTCGATCTGCCCCGATCGCCGGGTCGACGAGTTGCTTGTGGGCAGCATCGATCTCCCGGCAGCGGGAAGACTCGATCGATTCGACTGGCGAGCCGCGCGGCGGTGGCTATGGGCCGGCGCCGAGCGGCAGCGCCCGCAGCCGCTCGAAGGCGGCCCGCAGCGCCTCAGCCCAGGGCCAGCTCCGCGGCAATCTCAGGATCGCCCGCCGCCCCGAGCGGGCGATCCGCCCGGCAACGTGAAGCAGCCGCTGACGCAGACGCTTCGGCTCGGCGAGCGCGAGGGCGCCGCTGAGCAACAGCCGCTTCGCCCAACAGAGCAGGTCCTGGGCGATCAGCGAGAGTTCGAGCCAGGCCTCGTTGGCGGCGAAGTCGCCGAAGGGAAGGTTGCGCATCCCGGTGTCCTTGCCGCAGTGGATCTGATCCTCGACCCGGGCTCGGCGGCGATGGCGCAGCTCGAGCTCAGCGATCTCGGCTCCGGGGGTGTCGGTGAGAAAGGCAGTGAAGCGGTGGCCATCGTGGTCGGTGAACGTGAACTGCGCGCCGGGGTGGGCGCGCTCGCGGCGGACGATCGCCCGGACCCGCTCAGGCCAGGCGGCGAGGTCGACGAAGTCGGTCAGCTCCGCCACCCAGGCCCCCCTCGCGCTCGCCGCCGTCGGCGTCGATCGCCGCCTGCCATCCGGATTCGGGCAGCTCGAGGATCGCCTCGCGCAGCGCCGGGCTGAGCTCGTAGCCGACCGAGAAGCCGACCCGGCCCTCGCGGCAGTCATGGGTGAAGGCGTGGGTCGCGCCGCCGGCGTCGGCGCGGGCGGGGATCTCGGTCTCGACCTGATCTGCGTCGCGGATCTGCTCGAGCGCCCGTTCGAGCACGGTGAAGTGATCGGCGGCGGTGTTCGAGCCGGCGTTGCCGGGGCGAAGCAAGGCGGCGAGCGCCTCGCCCGAGTCGAGGAAGCCGAGCAGCGGATGGAAGCCGAAGCCGCCCTTGTAGTTGCCGGCGGCGAGCTGCTTTTCGGAGTGGGCTCGCAGCAGGGTCGCGTCGAAGTCGACGATCAGCTCGCTGGGGCTGGCGCCGGCCTTCCAGGCACTCGTCCGGGCCTTCGCGCGGGCGCAGCGGATCGCCTCGAGCTGGTCTGCTCCGATCGACTTGATCACCCGGTGGGCGGTCGACTCCGTGGCGACCTGCCCGAACAGATCCTCTTGGTCGGCGAGGACGCCGAGGTCTGCCACGCAGTCGCCACCGTCGGCGATCGAAACGCAGAGGTCGCGCAGAACGACCCCGGGATCGTGGGCGGAGCGGCGCACTCGGGTCGGCGCCATCGCCTCGGTGAGGGCTTTCGTCAGCCCGATCCGGTCGGCCAGTTCGCTGAGCAGGAAGGCGCCCGCGTGGGAGACCAGCCCTTCACCGTCCGCCGTGACTTCTACCTTTGCAGCAAGCGCTTTCGCTTTCACCTTCGGGGTGTCCTCCTCGGTCGTCGAATGGGTTCTCGCAAACCGCATTCTCATCGGCCGGGAGGACGTTCCCGGGGTGTTTCGTCAGGGCGCTACTGGGGTTTCGAGGTTAGTCACCACCCGCGGATGCCACTTGCCGGGGTTACTGCGGTCAGGGTATTCTCCAATCTCGTGTCTGAGGGAGAGTTGAATGCGTGATCCGGGCCTGACTAGGCGACACCTCATCTCAGGGGCCGCTGTCTCGGCTGCGGGATACTCGCTGACGAGGTTGGCCAACGCCGCTCCTGCGGCGGCCGTTGACGAGGCGAGCGCGTCCGACCCAGGCACTGAACCGCCTGAGCTCGCGCTCAGTGCCGACTTCGTCGCTATCGCGGATTCTCGGATGCTCGGGAGGGGGTCATTGCCGCGACCGTAGCCGCGGGCATACAGGTCATCCGGTTTCCGGTCTGGTGGCAGGACATTCAGCGCGACGAGTTTGTTTTCGACTGGGCCCGACTCGATCCACTGCATAGCCTGACCCTCTGGCACGGGACGCGTGTGATTCCTGTTGTCGTCGGCTGTCCGGATTGGCTCGAGAACGAGACTTCGGTGGGTTCTAGAAGCCGCGCCTATCCGACCGATGGCACTGGCTTGCAGGCGCTCGGGCGCTTTGTGGTCCAGCTCCGCAACTACTTCAACAGGTTCTCCAGTCAGGTTGAGGCCATCGAGATCTGGAGTGAGCCCAATGGAAACGAAGCGCACCTAGCGATGCCGTTTTCCGGCTTCGGCAAAGCCGTGACCGCAGCCGCAGCCGCTCTGGCCGAGGCCGACATAGATTCCCAGCAGCCCCCAACCCGCATCATTGCCGGCGGCGTCGTCGCAGATGGCGCCCGTGGGTGGCAGAAATACGTTCAAAGCCTTCACGGCCTCGCTTCGAATGTCGAGGCCAGCATCCATATCCCGGATGCCGGCAATGCGGCCCCTGAGTTGGTTCATCAACAACTATCGGAGGCCGCTGCCGCCGCCCACCGCAGGGTTTGGATTGCCGTCGGCATCCCGAGCTCGCAGAAACAGATGGCGGGGCTCCGGCTTACTTTGCAGGGCTTGATGAGCAACCCCGCCTGCGCGGGTCTGATCGTGGCGCAGCCGGCGCCAGGTCACGGTCGTTCGATTGATTCTTCGATCAGTAGTCGTCCGGCCTTCACCGATGGCGGGCAGCTCAGCAGAGAATTCCAGTCCTTGAATACGGGTCTCGGGGTCGCTCCGTGAGGGATTTCAGCTCATCGGCCGAGGTCTATGAAACCTTGGGCTCTTTCATCGTCCAGGCTTCATCCTCGGGCGGCTTCGGCCCGATGTTGCTTCAGACTGGCCAGTCGGTTCAGTTCGATCTCTCAGAACCGGAGGCAGCGATCCTGCTGAGGCCAACGGGTTCAGCGATCGAGACCCTGCTGGGCCAGACCGATCCCGCGGCGACGGCACATCTGACGCTCGCCTCGGGGACGCTGCATCGCATCTTCTTGAGCCAGGACTCGTTCAGCGCGGCCGTTGATCGGCAGGATCTGATGGTCTCGGACGGGGTCCGGGAACTTATCCCCCTCCTTGCTCCCCTCAGCTTCGCTGCTTTCCCGCGTTACGGAGACTTCCTACGAGACCTTGGAAAGGAGGACTTGCTGTGATCAGCCGACATGACGCAGGGGCTTGGATCCTCGTATGCCTCTTGGCGGTTTGCGCGCTCCTACCTGCCGCCGCCGAGGGGCAGTCCAAGGGAAAGTTCGGGTCGAATACCACCTTCCGCGCAGTGGCCGCCAGCAACCATCGGATCATCGCCGCGGGGACGACCGACTCCTGCGGACCCTCGAAGGTGTCCTGCCCGAACGCTGACAGCGATGTCGTGATTGCGCGATACCGCAAGTCTGGGGCCTTGGACAAGAGCTTTGGCCGTAAGGGCTACGTGGTAGTGCCCCAATCCGAGGGCCTGCTTCAGATTGATGGTCTGGGCGTGCGAGACGACGATTCTGTCGTCGTGTCCGTGACCAATAGCGGTGGGTCGATTGGCGCACGGCTGTTGAGCATCAAGAAGAGCGGCAAGAGTGACCCGTCGTTCGGAGACAACGGCGTCGTATCGGTGCCGCCGACATCATTCAGAGCCGAGGAGTTCACGCGAAATGCCATGACCCTTCTGCCCGATGGAAGCGCCGTCATCGCAGGCGCCGCCGGGACCAGCGGGGATCCTGTTTTTGCCGTCATGCGTCTTGATCGAGCCGGGGAACCCGTGTCCTCGTTTGGCAGCGGCGGGATCGCAGAGGTCGAATTCGGACCTGAATACGAGGCCAGCGGAGCCGGTGCGGTGGAGGTCGATCGCGGCGGCGACTCCCTCCTGGCGCTCGGGTTCGTCAACCGCAGCAGCGGCTTTCCGACAGCCTCCCCGGTCGCCGTCTCACTAGACCTAGCCGATGGGGCGCCGACTTCTGGCTTTGGAACCGATGGCAGCACGGTCGTTCTCGACGGCACACCCCCGACGGGTTTGGCGATCGGCATCGGGCGCATCGCCGGCGGCCAGATCTTCTTGGCCCCAGAGGGGGTTGGCCATAGCGACTGCGGCGGGGGCTTCTACCTCAATTCGCTGCAGCCGGACGGAGCTTCGCCGGGGAGCCTGTTCGGAGGCAGCACCGCATTCATCCCCCGAAGCCTGTCCTGCAGCGACCTCACGGACGTGGCCAGGGTTCGGTCAGGGCTTTTGGCCGTCGGCATCTCCTTTCCAGGCTTTCCGACCCGAACCGCAGCGGTATCGGCCAGCTATCGGCCGCGAAACGGCAACCTGGGACGGCCGTCAACGCAGCGTATTGGGCCCAGCCACTTCCAGAGCTCTGCGCATGGAATAGTTGCGTTCGGCAAGAAGCGAGCAGCCGTGGCCGGCGACCTCCTTGCGCAGAATTGCCGGTCTCCATTACGTCCAGGAGCTAGGTGCCGAGTGGCTACGCTCGGCCTGCTGAAGGGCGACGGACGCCTCGACAGGCGGTTCGGACGCGAGGGCATTGCCACATTCCCTCCGGCCGCAGCATCGGGTTCGAAGTGACCCTATGACGCCGGTGCATTTCACTACAGGACTCAGTGACTTCTTCCAGGCGATCGCAAACGGCAACACCGCTTTTGGCAACGACACCACGCAAATCAACCAGATGTTTGACCGGGTCCTCGATTACAACGCGCGAACCCTGCGTGTGGCCGTCTACTGGAATGAGGTCGAGCAAACCCCAGGTACGTACACCTGGACGGGGTACGAAAAGGTGATCGATCGCGCCCTCGAACGCAACCTGCGCATTCTACCTATGGTTTGGTCCGCCCCCGAGAACAATCCCGGTGTCTGGGGCTTTCCGACCAAACACGCGATCAAGTCTGATGGAAGCCTAGGGGTTTCGTATCCCTATACGCAAGCGGGCTATGACGCCTACGGCCGCTTTGTTGCTGACACGCTGAGCTATTTCGGATCGCGCGGCGTATCCCGAGCGGTCGAGGTTTGGAATGAGCCCAATCTCACCAAATACCTGGGGGTTGATGCTGAATACAAGAAGATGCTTAACGCAGCGCTGGCGGCGACTAAGGGCCGGACCTATGGTTTCAACTACACGGTAATTTCAGGTGGGCTGTCGCAGAGCGCAGCCAACTGGCAGGCCTTTATGTATGACTTCACGTACTACAACCAGTGCTTTACTCCATATTCCGTCGGGATTCACCCCTACGCCTACAAGCCCAGCGACTTCCCAGAGACGATGGATAGAACGGTCGCCATAGACAACTTTGTGGAGCGAGTCCAGGGCCTCTATAACGAGGCCAAGAACCTGTGGGGAGGTGACCTGTGGGTCACTGAGTTCGGCTGTCCATCAATCGAGCCGTTCGGTCGCGTTGGTCGTTCTGGTGCCCTCGAGCGACTGGTGGGCACCACCGGCTTCTTCGAATCGCGCGAACGGTGCAAGGCCGTGTTTCTCTATCGTCTTCTTCCCCAGAACTTCAGTCAGGACGACACTCCGCTCGACGGTCCCTTTGCGACGTATCCGCTTCTCAAGCTGACCAATGTTCCTCCGAATGTCCCTCCTTACACGTTCGCCGAGGAGATGCCGGTTCAAGGGATGCTGTATGACAACTGGTCGGGCGCCCCGTTCGTTCCGTAGCGTGTGCAGCTAGGCGGCCGTTCGGAGGCCAACTAACCTCGAAACCCCAGTAGTGCCCTGACGAAACACCCCGGGAACGTCCTCCCGGCCGATGAGAATGCGGTTTGCGAGAACCCATTCGACGACCGAGGAGGACACCCCGAAGTTGTCCAGCGCAAGGTCCTCTCCGTCTCGACTCATGTGACGCATCCAACACGTCCGGCAGCAACCCAGACTCAATCCCAGACCCCCCGTCCGGCCCCCGATGGCTTGATCAAGCGGGGCGGCGGGGCCACCAGCAGCCGACCTCACCCCCTCAACGACAGTTGAAGAGGGAGGTGGTGAGGTCGGCTGCTGATGTCCCCTGAGTAGTCAGAGTGAGAGAGGGGACCGGACGGGGGTGGGAGTGAGAAGTCCAGGTAGAAGGAGAAGAGAGAAGAGAGGGAGGAAGGGGGGAGGGGGGTGAGACAAAAAAGGGGTCGGCGGCACGAAGGGATATGGAGCGGCGGTGCGCCAACGACGAGGGCGAGAGGATCGAGCCAGAAGAGCGAGCGGCCGGCGGTGGCGGGCGGAGGGCGATCGGTGCGGCGCTACGGAGCGTCGTTGAGCACTGTGCGCAGATGCCGCGGACGGTCGAGGACCTGGGGCTTGAGATCGGCGCTGGGCGCTCGGAGATCTACCGCCACAGCGCCAAGGCGATCGAGCTCGGATTGGTCGAGCGCCACGCGATCATCCGCAACCTGCCGGCATTGCTCGCCGCCACATCAGCCGGCCACCGCTTCGCCGGCTCCGGGCTTGCCGTGCAGCGGATCTCGCCCGGTGCCTTCCACCACTGGCTGGTCAGCTCCCGGGTCGCCTACGAGCTCGCTGCGAAGTATCCGCGGGCGAAGCTGATCTCAGAAGCGGAGTTGCGCCAGCGCGAGCAGACCGACGGCTCAGCGTTCGCCAGTGCCGAGGTCGGTCAGCTGCCGAACGGCAACCCACGGCTGCACCGGCCCGACCTCGTCCTCGTCCCTGAGGGCGGACGGCCGACCGCGATCGAGGTTGAGCTGACCGCGAAGGCGCCGGATCGGTTGCGGGCGATCATCCGTGGCTGGGGGAGGGCACGAACGATCGCCAGGGTCGTCTACCTGTGCGCGCCGGGCAAGACCTACCGGGCGGTCTGCGCGGCGATCGATGCCGCCTGGTTTGAGGATGAGCGGTTCGTGGTGAGGGAGCTTCGGGTTGCACAGGGGTCAGGTTCATGACGAACTTGAGTGATGCGGAGGTCGAGGCGATCGCCTCGCGGGTGATGGAACTCGTGAGTGACCGGGAGCTGGCGACGAGGCTCGTCGATGCCTCTGAGATTGCGAGGCGGCTCGGGATCTCCAGGAGCACGGTTTACGAGCGATCGGACGAGTTGGGAGCGGTCAGGCTTGGTGATGGCCCGCGGGCTCGGCTTCGATTCGATCCCGTTGAGGTCACTCAGCGGCTCGCTCGGGCTCAGCGTGCGCAGCGACCAATCGCTGCGAATCCAGGCCATCGGTCCGGGGACGGACCGGGCTCATCTGCGCTCCTGCCCATCCGCGGCGAGGCTCCGCATTGAGCTCGAAGGGATCCTCGACAAGACCACGGGGAGATTCGGGCCGAGGCTCCTCCTCGGAGGTAACATCCGACGCGGTGACGCCGAAGACCACAGGAGAGGTTCTGGAGCGGCGTCGACGGGGGAGCATCGTCTTCGCGATCCGCTTCCGCGCCTACGGCAAGCGTCGCTATCTGACGCTCGGCAGCAAGAGCGACGGCTGGACGCGGGCGAAGGCTGAGGAAGAGCTGCAGAATGTCCTCGCCGACGTGCGGCGCAACCTCTGGCGGCCGCCGAATCCACGAACTGCTGACAAGCAGGACGAGCCGACATTCCACGAGTTCGCCTCCGAGTGGTTCGAGGCGTTCAAGAACGAGGGCGTGAGGGAGTCGACGTTGCAGGACTACGAGTGGCAGCTCTCGCTTCACCTGCTGCCCTACTTCGCCTCGCACCTGCTCTCGGAGATCACGATCGTCGAGGTTGATCGCTACCGGCAGCTCAAGGTCAAGGAAGGGAGGATCGGAGCGACTTCGATCAACAAGACGATCCAGCGGCTCGCGCAGATCCTCGACGTTGCGATGGAGCGGGAGCTGATCGATCGAAACCCGGCCCGCGGTCGACGACGCCGACTGAAGCAGCGTCGGCCGATCCGCACCACTCTCGACCGGGCCGAGCAGATCGAGGCGCTGGTCTCGGCGGCGCGCGAGCTTGACCTTGAGGCCCGAGTCGACCGGCGCGCCGTGCCGCGCGCTGCGTTGCTATCGACGCTGCTCTTCTCCGGTCTTCGGATCGGCGAGGCTCTCGCCCTTCACTGGGCGGATGTCGACCTCGCCGGCGGCCGTCTCTGGGTCCGCGATGCAAAGACCGACGCCGGCGTCCGCCAGGTCGACCTGCTTCCGGTTCTTCGCGAGGAGCTCTCGACCCTGAAGGCGATCACCTCCTTCAGTGCCAAAGACGACTTCGTGTTCCCGACGGAAACGGGTGGACGCCAGAACCCGAGCAACGTCCGAAACCGGGTCCTCGCGCTTTCTGTAAAGCGAGCGAACGAGCGCCTCGCCGAGCGCAACCTGACCCCGCTTCCGGAAGGGCTCACGCCGCACTCGATGCGCCGTACGTTCATCTCGCTCGTCCTCGCGATCGGCGAGGACGTGCCCTACGTGATGGCCCAGGTCGGGCACGCCGATCCGAAGATGACGCTCTCGATCTACGCGCAGGTGATGTTCCGCGGGGAAGGCGAGAAGGAGCGCCTCGAGGCCCTCGTTCAGGGCGTCGAATTGCCTGAACCGGGCCGTCCATTGGGCACTGGTGCCCAATGGACGCCTTCGGTGGCCGAATCGGATCTGCCCGAGAATGACGAAAACCCCGCGATTAGCGGGGTCTTCGGCGGATGGGCGCGGCTGGTTTCGAACCAGCGACCTTCCGCGTGTGAGGCGGACGCTCTCCCACTGAGCTACGCGCCCTCGGCCGCCGGATTCTAGGGCGGAAGCCCTCGGTCGTTGTCGCCGTGGCACGATCGGGTTCGTGACCGAGCGCGAGAAGATGCTGGCGGGGGAGCCCTACGACTCATCCGACCCCGATCTGAAGGCCAGCCAGGAGCGGGCGCAGGCGACGGTTATCGCCTTCAACGCCGAGCCCGATACGACTCGGAGGATGGCGCTCCTCGCCGGTCTCCTCGGATCGATCGGTGAGAAGTCGGTGGTCGTGCCGCCGTTCTTCTGCGACTATGGGACCAACGTCCACCTTGGGGTCGACTGTTTCGTCAACACCGGCGCGATCTTCCTCGACTGCGCGGAGATTCGTCTCGGCGACCGGACTCAGCTCGGGCCGGGCGTGCAGATGCTGGCCGCCGATCATCCGCGCGAGCCGGAGCGGCGCGCGCAGAACATCGAGCTCGCGCGTCCCGTTTCGATCGGCGAGAACTGTTGGATCGGGGCCGGGGCGATCCTCTGCCCCGGCGTCAGCGTTGGCGCGCATTCCGTCGTCGGGGCGGGGAGCGTCGTCACCCGCGACGTCCCCCCAAGGGTCGTAGCAGCGGGCAACCCCTGCCGGGTCATACGCGAGCTCTAACCGGCTACGGGATTTCGACGCCGCCGGTCTCGATGACCGGGTCGGCTGCGAGCGCGTCGTACTGAGCGGCCAGCTTGGCTGCCCGGAGCCGGGGATGAATGCCTCCGCCCCCGTCCTTGCCGCCGCCGTCGCCGGGGTGGACGCCGCCTCCGTCCTTGCCGCCGCCGTCGCCGGGGTGGACCGCCGTCCTTGCCGCCGCCGTACCGCCGTTCTTGCCACCGCCGTTCTTGCCACCGCCGGTGGTTTCGCCATCACCGGTGGTCGGCTTAGACCCCGGGCAGCGAAGCGTGTAGACGGTCTTCGCCGGATGCTTCGGACGGGCGTCGGAGTGGTTCCAGGAGAGGTGCAGGTGGTGACCGCGGCCGTGGCCGGCGTCGCCGTTATAGCCGACCCATCGGAACGGGGCGACGGGCTGGTCCTGGGAGGGTTCGGCCCACTTCGCGAGTGCGCTGATCGTCTTCCAGGAGCCACCGTTCGCGGTGTCGGGAACGATGTCCAGGGCGAGCCCGAGCGGATGCTCACCGTTGGCGGCATGGACGGGGTCGTATGAGAGCCCGTCGGTGATGAAGATCTCGTACTTGCGCTCGAGGTACTCGATGTCGGTCAGGAGGCGTCGGTCGATCCGCTCACCGGGAAATCCCGGGATCGAGACGAACTTGCCGCCGCCGCTGGTCTCGCAGAGGTTCTTGCTGATCTTGGTGCTCCGCATTGCCCCTGGGGCGGAGGTGATCAGGAGCCCGAAGGCGACCAGCGAAAGGGCCGCGGCGAGGATGCTCTTTAGAAGGTTGGAACTCATGCCTGCCGTCCCTTGGTTCGGCTGGCAGGGCCGGATCCTTGAGCGGTTCGATCGATGATGGTGTGGATCCTGCGTCGATCTGGACGCTCAGATCGGCGGCGATGCAGCCCATCTCGAGGCAGGACCGTGCGGCCCGCCTTTGAAAGACGAGCCTCCGGGCGTTCCCGCCGTGGCTGGCTCGGGTCAGGCTGTTCCGCGGCGCTTGCGGGCTGACGCTTAAGGCTGCTTCCTTCCGGACCTGACCTGGTTCGCGGGCTCACATCGCGCGGGACCTGACCTTCAACGCTACCCGCGACGTACTGGCCCCGAAGGCCGGATCCTCGGGCGGGCGTTCAGCCCCGCTAGAGCGGATTGCGGGTATAGGGCTCCGCTACGTCCCCGCTCAGCACGGTCCGCGGCGCATCCTAACGCAGCGCCAAGCAGACCGCGTCGGCCTGGGCCTGGCGGATCAGTCCGGAGACCCTGGGCGAACCCTGGCCGGGAACGATCTGCGAATTGACCGAGAAGACCACCGAGCGACGGCCGTCGGCGCTCGAAGCGGCGAAGAGGCGGTAGCCGGGGTAGGAACCGGTGTGGCCGTAGACGGTTCCGCAGCGGGTCTCATAGCGGAAGAGGGCGAGGGTGGCGTCGTTGCGCCCCGGGCCCGGGGGGGACGATCTGCCGCGGACGAAACGGTTCTGGCTCTTCGCGACCCTGGCGTTGAACAGGTCCCCGCCGACGTATGCGCGAAAGAAGGCGTTGACGTCCTCGGGAGTGGAGACGATCCCACCCGAGGCCCAGGCGAGCGCCGGATTGATGAACCTGCTCTCGTCCTGGAAGTCACCCTGCTCGTCACGGTCGTAGCCGTGCATGTAGCCCTTGGGCATCGCGACGGTGTCCGGCAGGCTGGTGTCGCGGAGCCCGACCGGCCTGTAGATCTCACGTCGAAGCAGCTCTTCGTAGCTGCGCCCCGACGCGGCCTCGGCTATCAGGCCGACCATGATGTTGTCGCTGTCGGAGTACTCGTATTCGGAACCGGGCGGGAGCCCGGGTGCCTTGGTGTTGACGAAGTCGATCAGCTGCGTGGGGGTCAGGTACTGCCCGGGATCGGCGATCAGCACGTCGATGAAGGCCTGCTGGCGGATGTAGTCGGGCAGGCCGGCGGTGTGCCCGAGCATCTCCCGGATCGTCACGGCGTCGGCCAGCGGCCAGAGCCCCGGCAGCCAGTCGCCGTTGGTGTCGTCGAGCTCGAGCCCGCCCTCTGACGCGAGCGAGAGCGCGACTGCACCGTTGAAGGCCTTCGCCATGCTCGCGATTCGCATCGGCGAGTCGATCTTCGGCTTTGCGTCGGTCTCGAGGTTGGCGACTCCACGGCGGTGGAACTCGGTCCGGTTGCCCCTCTGGACGATCACCGAGAGTCCGGGGGGTCCCTGGGGATCGTCGATGATCGCGTCGAGCGCGGCGTCGAGCCTGCCCCCTCCCGCCATCGCCGCCGCGGGTGAGAGCAGCGTGAACAGGGCGATCCCAAGACCGACCCCGAGCACGTGCCGGAGGCACTTCGGAGCGGGGAAACGAGGCTCGGCGGGCATTGCAGGATCGTAAGTGAGTCCGCCTCTAGACTGCGTCGCCCGTGGCCGAGCAGTCCCTCTATCGCCGTCATCGCCCGCAGTCGTTCGCCGACGTGGTGGGCCAGGAGCACGTCGTCCGGACGCTCAGCAACGCGATCGAGCGCGACCGCGTCCATCATGCCTATCTGTTCGTCGGCTCACGCGGGACCGGCAAGACGTCGATGGCGAAGATCCTGGCCCGCTCGCTCAACTGCGTAAACGGACCGACCCTGACCCCGTGCGGGGTCTGCGACTCGTGCGTCTCGATCGCCGGCGGCAGCTCGATGGACGTGATCGAGATGGACGCCGCCTCGAACCGGTCGGTGGACGACATCCGCGAGCTGCGCGAGCGCGTCGGCTACGCCCCGCCGGAGGGGATCTGGAAGGTCTACATCCTCGACGAGGCGCACATGCTCACCCGGGAGGCGTGGAACGCGTTTTTGAAGACGCTCGAGGAGCCGCCGCCGAACACGGTCTTCGTCCTCGCCACCACCGAGGCCCACAAGGTGATGCCGACGATCGTCGATCGCTGCCAGCGCTTCGACTTCGGGCGTCCCTCTCCGGATGAGATCGCGATCGTGCTGCGACGCGTCTCCGAGGCCGAGGGCATCGCCGTGGACGACGGTGCGGTCGGCGCGATCGCCCGTGCCGCCAACGGCAGTTTTCGCGACGCGCTCGGGACGCTCGATCAGCTCGTCGCCTACAGCGGTAACGAGATCGCGACCGATGACGTCCTCGCGGTCCTCGGTGTCGCCGACGCCGAGCTGCTGTTCGGGGCGACCGAGGCGATCGCCGCAGGTGACGGGGCCGCCGCCCTTCGGGTCAGCGCCGAGATCTCGAGTTCGGGCCACGACCCGGCCCGGTTCGCCACTGACCTCGTCGCGCACCTGAGGCAGCTGCTGGTGATCGCCACCCTGGGCGAGATACCCGATCACTTCCTCGTCGTGGCCGAGCACGAGGCGCGGATCGCCGAGCAGGCGAGACGGCTGGGCGAGGTCGCGCTGCTGCGGGCCATCGACGAGCTCTCCGCCGCGACGGCGGCAATCCGCGAGGGCGACGAGGCCCGGATGACCGTTGAGCTGGCGCTCCTGCGATCCGCTCGCCCCGAGATCGACCCCTCCAGGGCCGCTTTCTCTCAGCGCCTCGAGCGCCTCGAGCTCGCCCTGGCGGGAGGTTCCGCTGCTCATCCGACCGCGGCCCCGGAGCCGGCCCCGTCCACAACCGTCTCCGACGCCGAACCCGCCCCCGAACCCATGGCCACTCCCCAGCCGGCCGCCGACCCGGCTCCCCAGGAGAGCTCCGGCCCCGTGGCGGTCGTCGCCGCGGTGGTCCCGGAGCTCAACCGGGTGGTCGAGCTCTGGCCCAGCGTCCTCGACCAGATGCGTCAAGCTGGTGCCGGGATGTTGTCGGCGGTGGTCGGCGTCGCCCGCCCCACCGACCTCGACGCGGACGCGGGGACGCTGACGATCTCGTTCCCTCCCGGCTCCGCCTTCAACCGGCGCAAGGCCGAGGACAAGGAGAACCGAGAGGTGGTGGCCGAGGCGATCACGGCGGTCGTCGGAGTCCAGTTGCGCCCGGTTTTCACCCTGCTGGACGCGGACTCAGAGCCGGAATCCCCCGCGGGGAACTCCGCGCCGGCCGATGCCGCCGGGGAGGCTGGTGAGAATGAGCTCGTCGAACGCTTCATCAGCGAGTTCGACGCCGAGGTCATGATCGACGACGAACCCCGACAAGCTGCCCAACCCGACGAACGTATTGAGGAGACGAGCTGATGGCCAGAGGAAGGATGCCGGGACCTGGAGGAATGGACCTGGGTGCCCTGATGAAGCAGGCGCAGCAGATGCAGACCGACATGGCGAAGGTCCAGGAGGAGCTCAAGGACGAGATCGTCGACGCCAGCGCCGGCGGCGGGATGGTCAAGGTCAAAGTCAGCGGGGATCTCGTCATCCAGGAGATCGTCATCGACCCCGATGCGGTTGACCCCGAGGACGTCGAGATGCTCCAGGACATGGTCCTCGCGGCGATCAACGAGGGCATCCGGGCAGCGCAGGAGCGTGCCGAGTCGAAGATGGGGGGCATCGCCGGCGGTCTCGGCGGCGGCCCCGGCGGCCTGGGCCTCCCCGGGATGTAGTTGCACCCCGCCCCCGTCGATCGACTGATCACCGAGCTCGGCAAGCTGCCGGGCATCGGCAGGCGGACGGCCCAGCGGCTCGCCTTTCACATCCTCCGCTCCAGCGACGAGGACGCATTCGCGCTGGCGGACGCGATCCGCGAGGTCAAGGAGCAGATCGGCCTCTGCGAGACCTGCTTCAACCTCGCGGAGGGCCCGCAGTGCGGGATCTGCGCGGACCCTCGCCGGAGCAGCGAGCTGATCTGCGTCGTCGAGGAGCCACAGGACGTGATCCCGATCGAGCGCACCGGCGAGTACCGCGGGCTCTACCACGTGCTGGGCGGGGCTCTCTCACCGATCGACGGGATCGACCCATCTGACCTGAAGATCGACGAGCTGGTCGCTCGGGTCTCGGGTACGGGGGTGGAGGAGATCGTTCTCGCCACCAACCCGACGACCACCGGCGAGGCCACCGCCCACCACATCGCCGACCGCCTCCGCGGACAGGTCACGTTGACCCGCCTCGCCAGCGGCCTCCCGGTCGGCGCCGATCTCGAGCACGCCGACGAGGTCACCCTCGGCCGCGCCCTGACCGGCCGGCGCAGCCTCTGAATCTGATCGAGCCTCTCGTCTCCCGGCGCCTTCGCTTTATCCTGAGCCGCTGATGGCGGTACCGGCGGACAGCACTGCAGCGGCGGCGGAGGCGGCCGTTCAGCCCCTGAGCGAATCCGGCGGGGAGATCGTCGTGATGAAGTTCGGTGGAACCTCGGTTGCCGGCCCCGAGGACCTGAAGCGCGCCGCCGGCCGGATCGTCGCCGAGCGCAATCGCGGCAACAAGGTCGTCGCGGTGCTCTCCGCTCGCGGCAAGACGACCGACGAGCTGCTGACGATGGCCGCCGAGATCTCCGAGCGGCCCAGCCCGCGTGAGATGGACATGCTGCTCTCGACCGGAGAGCGGATCTCCTGTGCGCTCTGCGCGATGGCGATCTGGGACCTCGGCCATCAGGCGATCTCACTGACCGGCTCGCAGGCCGGGATCGTCACCGACTCCTCCCACACCAAGGCACGGATCGTCGACGTCCGCGCCGGGCGGATCGAGCAGGGGCTGGGTCAGGGCAACATCGTGCTCGTCGCCGGCTTCCAGGGCGTGTCAACCGACTCCAAGGACGTCACGACCCTGGGAAGGGGTGGTTCTGACACGACGGCCGTCGCTCTCGCCGCCGCCCTCGGCGCGCGCGTCTGCGAGATCTACACCGACGTCGCCGGCGTCTTCAGCGCCGACCCGAGGATCGTTCCGGATGCCCGCAAGCTCGGGATGGTCTCGTTCGAGGAGATGCTCGAGATGTCGGCTTCGGGGGCCAAGGTCCTGCAGCTCCGCAGCGTCGAGTACGCGCGTAACCATGGCGTCAGGATCCACTGCCGCTCCTCGTTCGACGAGGGCACCGGTACCCTCGTGGTCTCAGAGGACGAGATCTTGGAGAACCCGTTCGTAACAGCCGTGACCCACTCCGCCGAAGAGGCACGGGTGACCCTTGCCGGAGTCCGCAACGAGCCGGGCATGGCGGGTCGGATCTTCACCGCGCTGGCCGAGGCGAACGTCAACGTCGACGTGATCATCCAGAACGAGCCCGTCTCGACCGAGCACGGTGCCGACCTCTCGTTCACCGTTGCCCGCGACGACCTCCAGGCGGCGATCGACGCCGTCAAGGCGACCGGGCTCGAATCCGGTGAGGTGCTGACCGACAGCCAGATCGGCAAGGTCTCGATCGTCGGGGCGGGCATGCGCAGCCACCCTGGAGTCGCCGCCAAGGTCTTCAAGGTGCTCGGCGACCAGAGCATCAACATCGAGATGATCTCCACCTCGCCGATCAAGATCTCCTGCGTGATCGCCGCCGATCGGGTTCCGGAAGCGGTCAGAGCGCTCCACGAGGCCTTCGAGCTCGGCGCCGAAGCGGTCCACCAAGAGGACTCGACCGGCGAGCACCGGGCTCGCGCCGGCAGCCCATGAGTCCGGCCGGGTCCGGCGGTCTCCGCGTCGGAGTCCTAGGCGCGACCGGCGCCGTCGGATCGACCGTTCTGGAGGTTCTGGCCGAGCGATCCTTCCCGCTGGCGGAGGTAGTCGCTCTCGCGTCCGCCCGGTCGGCCGGTCGGATGCTTTCGTTCGCCGGTGACGAGATCGAATGCGTCGAGATCTCCGATTCCTCGATCGAAGGGCTCGACATCGTCATCTCCTCCGCGGGCGGAGCCGTGAGCGCCGAATGGGCACCACGCCTGATCGCCGCCGGGGCGGTCGTCATCGACAACACCAGCCACTGGCGAATGCACGACCAGGTCCCGCTTGTCGTCAGCGAGGTCAACCCGGAGGCAGCCGATTCCCATCGCGGCCTGATCGCCAACCCGAACTGCTCGACCATGCAGATGGTCGTCGCCCTGAAGCCGATCCTCGACGCCGTCGGGATCGAGCGATTGGTCATCTCCACCTATCAGTCCGTTTCCGGCACCGGGCAGCGCGCGATCGATGAGCTTCGCGCCCAATCGGCGGCAACGCTCGCCGGCGGCAGCGCCCCGGCCGAGATCTATCCGCACCAGATCGCCTTCAACGTGGTCCCGCAGGTTGAGACGTTCAAGGGCGGCGACGACTACACCACCGAGGAGCGCAAGATGATGGCTGAGACCCGGAAGATCTTCGGGGTCGGCGACGAGCTCCGGATCTCGGCAACCTGCGCCCGGGTACCGGTCTTCAACGGGCACTCGGAGTCGGTCAACGTCCAGACCCGAGAACCGCTCGACCCCGATGCATGTCGGGCCCTGCTGGCGGCGGCTCCCGGGTTGGTCGTCCTCGATGACCCTGCCGACGGCATCTATCCGCTTGCTTCCGTGGCCGCCGGTCGCGACGAGGTGCTCGTGGGCAGGATCCGCCGCGACCCCTCCCACGAGCGCTGTCTGAACCTCTGGATCGTCGGCGACAACCTGCGTAAGGGTGCGGCGACGAACGCGGTCCAGGTTGCCGAGGTACTGGTCGAGCGCGACCTGGTCGGGGTCCCCGAGCCCGCGCTGAGCGCCGTTTGAGCGAGGAAGCAACCGGGAGGCCGAGTTGATCGGCACCTATGTCTCGCTGACCCTGATCCTCGCCTTCGCTCTGCTGGTCGGCCAGGCGCTGGTCGCCTTCGCCGCCGGGGCGGGCAGGGGGCATCCGGCCAGGGTCTCCTGGCTTGCGCCCGCCTACGGCATCGCGGCCCTGCTGGTGCTCGCCGGGATAACGGTGCGCCTTCCGGGTCACGGGGTCACGGCGGCCGTTGCGCTCGTCGCGGCAACCGTCCTCGCCGCGCTCTACCTCCCCGGACGCGTGTCCCCCGTCCGCTCCGCTGCCGCCCTTGCCGTGCCCGTGATTGCCATCACCGTCCTGGCCGCCTCGCTCCCGTTCGCGATCGCGGGACACGGAGGAATCCTCGGCGTCGGCCTGGTCAACGACGACATGGCCTCACACCTGATCATCGCGAGCTACGTGACCGACCACTCGGGCCACGTGCCCAGCTTCATCAAGGGCGGCTATCCGATCGGGCCTCACGCGGTCGTCGCCGGCATCGCCAAGCTGACCGGCGCCGGTCTCGTCGACGTCTTCGCCGGGTTCACGCTGGCGCTCGCCCCGCTGCTCGGGTTGCTCGGGCTCGGGTTGCTCGGGAGGATGTCGCGCCTCCGCCTGATCATCGGCGCATCGCTGGTCGCGCTGCCCTACCTGGGAGCCGCCTACCTGTCGCAGGGTGCCTTCAAGGAGCCGCTGCAGGCGATGCTGCTGATCGGGTTCGCGCTCTCGCTCGCCTCCCTGGTCGGCCTGCGGACGCCGCTCACGGGGCTCGAGGACGGGGACGTCGATCCCATCGTCCACTCGACCGCGCACCCGGTCAGGCGGGTTCTTCCACTGGCGATCCTGGCGGCGGCGAGCGTCTTCAACTACAGCCTTCCCGGACTGCTGTGGGTGGGCGCCGTCGGTGCGGCCGTGTTGCTCGCGCGCTACGCGCTCGTCAAGCCGCGCCCCGAGCTGCCCGAGAACTGGCTGCGCAAGTCCCTTCCCTACCTGCTCGGCCTGCTGATCGTGGTCGCCGTCGCGACGGCCGGGGAATGGAGCCGGATCGCCAGCTTCAGCCGCCTCTCGGCGCTCAACCCCGATCGATTCGGCTCTGACCTCGGCAACCTCAGCCAAGCCCTCTCGCCGCTCGAGGCCCTCGGGATCTGGCCCTCGGGCGAGTTCGACGCAACCGCCACCTCGGCGGGCCTGCCGGCGCCCCTCTTCTACTTCGGCGCGGCGATCGCCCTCGCGGCGTTGGCCCTCGGGCTGATTCGCGAGCGGCGCGAGCGGGATTGGACGCTCCCGGCGCTGCTGGTGGCCATGGGTGGCGTCTGGGTCCTGGCGGCGCTGTTCAGCAGCCCCTATATCGCGGCCAAGGCCCTTGCGATCGTCTCGCCGGTCGCGATCGCGATCGCGTTGCGAGGCACGCTCGGCGCCAGGGGTGGCCCGGCCCTGGCACTTGGGATAGTCCTGGTTCTCGGCGCGGCGGGGTCGTCGTTCCTCGTCCTCCGCCAGGCGGCGGTCGGCCCGGACGACCATTCGAGCCAGCTCGCCCAGATCCGGCCTCTCGTGGAGGACGAGCCCGTCCTCTTCCTCGGCCGCGACGACTTCATCGGCTGGGAGCTGGCCGGATCCGACGAGATCACCGGGATCGTGACCAACTTCTACGACGTCGAGGACGCGCGTCCGCGCTTCAAGAAGGGGGAGGGGGGCGGTGAGAAGTTCGATGTCGACGCGGTCTTCCCGGCCACGCTCGACAGCTTCCGCTACATCCTCGCGACCACGGGCGGGCCGGTCTCCAGCGTTCCGCCGCGATTCGTCGAGGTCAGGCGGACGGCCGACTACGTGCTCTACGAGCGAACCGGGAGCACCGGCAAGCGACGCACCCTCGACGAGGGCACCTCGCCGGGCGCGATCCTCGACTGCGGCTCGCCCGAGGGACGGGCCATCGCCGACGGCCAGGGCACCGCGATCGTCTGGAACACTCCGCCGGTGATCGCCGAGGCCGACGGCTGGAGCCCTGATGATTCCCCGGCCGACGGCTCACCCTCATCCCAGGACCTGGGTATCCCGGAGGCCGGCAGGTGGCTGATATCGCTCGAGTACGACAGTCGCCGGCCTTTGCGCGTCAGCGCACCCGAGCTCGGGCTCGACCAGACGATCGCGGCCAACCTCGACTTCCGCGGGGAGACGCCGACGTTCCCGGTCGGGGAGATCGAGGTCGACGAGCCGACGAACGCCACGGTGACGGTCGAACCCGATCCCCCCAACCAGTTGGCGCGCCTATTGAGGGCTCCGAACGAGGCCCACCTGCGCTCGCTTACGGCAAGCCCCCTCGACCCGGATGCGATCGAGCGGGTCCAGGTTCGCCAGACCTGCGACCGCTACGTGGACTGGTACCGGCAGCGCTGACCCCTCCACCCACCATCAACCTGACGCCCCTGCCGAGCGGCAACACCGCGCCGCCCGAGCAGAGCGGACGCGCAGCGGAGCATCTGCTCGGAGTTATCCAAGACGCCCCTGCCGAGCGGCAACACCGCGCCGCCCGAGCAGAGCGGACGCGAAGCGGAGCATCTGCTCGGAGTTATCCAAGACGCCCCTGCCGAGCGGCAACACCGCGCAACCCGAGCAGAGCGGACGCGCAGCGGAGCATCTGCTCGGAGTTATCTAAGCCAGGGCGGCGATGCGGTCGTCGACCGTCACCGTCGAAGCGATGTGCTTCGGCATCCCGAGCTGCTTGGGGTCGTAGCCGAGGGCGAGGCCGACGAGCTGGGGGAGGTGGAGGACGGCGAGGCCGAGGTCGCGGCCGACCACCTTGGCCGCCTCCGGCTGTTGCATGTCCAGGTTCAGATGGCAGAGCGGGCACGGGGTGACGAGGCAGTCGGCGCCGGCGTCGATGGCGTCGCCGACATGGGTTCCGGCCTGCTTCAGCGATGTCTCGCGGTTCATCGTGATCACCGGGAAACCGCAGCAGCGTCGGGCGCCGTCGTAGTCGACCACCTGACCGCCCAGGGCCTCGATCACCTGCTCGAGGTAGAGGTCGCGGTCGGGGAACTCGTCGTAGCCGAGGCGGGTCTTCGGGCGGAGGACGTAACAGCCGTAGAAGGGCCCGACCCGCAACCCCTCGAGCGGGCGCTTGACCTTGGACCTGAGCGTGTCGAGGCCGATGTCCTCGACCAGCAACCAGAGGAAGTTCTTGTTGGTCCAGCCATCCTTCGACTTCGTGTAGGAGAGGCCCTCGCCGCTCAGCGTCTCGTTGATGTGAGCGCGGTAGGCGCTGTCGGCGTCGAGGCGCTCCTGGCACTCCGACTGCGCGCCCTGGCAGGTCGAGCAGATGTTCATCATCGCCAGCCCGGTCTCCTGAGCAAGGGCGAAGGTACGGGCGTTGAGGGTGTCGGCCAGCTCCTGGTTGTGCTCGGCGATCACACCGGCACCGCAGCAGTTGGCGCGGTCGAGGCTGACCAGCTCGATGCCGAGAGCCTCGGCGGTCAGCTCCATCGAGCCGTGCAGCTCAGGGGTGAAGCCGCGAGAGACGCAGCCGGGCCAGTAGGCAAGCTTCATGTCTCGCTCCTGTTCTCGGTGATCATGTTCATACGGTCGAAGTCTCCGACTGGGGGGCCACGGCCTCAGCGGCGCCCTCGTCCTCGGCGCCCTCGTCGATGATGTAGAGGTTGAGCTGGATCTTGCTCTCCTCGGCCCGTTCGTAGATCCGCTTGACGTGGTCCTGTGAGTCCCCCGGGAGCTTGTGATGCACGCCCGGGATCAGCTTCGGGATCGAACGCATCTTGCCCGTGCGAATGCCGCGGATGGCGGTCGGGATCGACTCGAAGAGGCCCCTGATCGAGGACAACCTGATCAGCAGCTTCCCCTTGATTCCCGGGGCGAAGGACTCCTGCAGCAGTTCTGATTCGTCCAGGGTGCCCTTCTTCTTGATGATCTTGGCGAAGGCGAGCTCGTGACGGCGCCCGTTGTTGACGTCGTCGATGCCCTGCTCGCCGGTGGCGAGGCGGCGGAGCCGCATGATCTGATTCATCGGGGCGACGTCCTTGGGACAGGCGTCGACGCAGGAGAAGCAGTGCGTGCAGTCGTACATGCCGTGCGGGTCGTTGGCCAGATCGAAGAGTCGCTCGGTCGTCTGGCCGTCGCGCGGATCGCCGACGAAGCGGTAGGCCTTGGCGAGCGCGGCCGGGCCGATGAAGTCGGGGTCGACCTCCATCGACAGACAGGAGGAGACGCAGGCGCCGCACTGGATGCAGGCCACCGACTGGGTCACGTCGACCATCGCCTCGGCGGGCACGATGTACTCACGCTCGGGCGGCGGCCCGTCCGGCAGCAGCCACGGGGTCACGCGACGGAACTTCTCCCAGTGCGTCGACTCCATGTCGGTGACCAGGTCCTTGATCACCGGCATGTTGCCCATCGGCTCGACCGTGATCTCGACGGGCTCGCCGTCGTCGGATCGGGAGAGCCGGGCCGCCTCCTCGGCGGCCTCGCCGAGCTGGGTCTTGCAGGCGAGCGTGGACTGGCCGTTGATCTTGACCCCGCACGACCCGCAGATCGCGGCGCGGCAGGAGCAACGGACGGCGATCGTCCCGTCCTGGTCGTTCTTGGCCTGCAGGATGCCGTCGAGGACAGACAGGGTTGAGTCGAGGTCGACGTCGAAGGTCTCCCAGTAGGCCCCGCGCGTCTCCTCGGCGGTTGCCTCCGGCTGGTAGCGGCGGACCTTGAGCGTGTATGCCGACATCTAGTAGGTCCTCTCCTGCGGTTGCCAATCGGTGATCGTCACCGGCGAGTAGCTGATCTTCGGTCCCTCGCCGTTCATCGAGACGTCGATGTGCTTGAGCCACTCCTCGTCGTTGCGCTCCGGGTAGTCGGTGCGGTACTGGGCACCGCGGCTCTCGCGTCGTTCGAGGGCCGACATGCAGCAGGCCTCGGCGTTGTCGAGCATGTTCTGCAGCTCGAGCGCCCCGAGCACGTCCTGGTTGAAGACCGTTCCCCGGTCGTCGATGTAGGCGGTCTTCGCCTCCTCCTTGAGGCGCTGCACGATCTCGAGGGCGCTCTGGATGCCCTCCTCGTCCCGGAAGACGGCGACCTTCGCGTCCATCGTCGCGCCGAGCTCGGCCTTGATCTCCGAAACCCGGCGGCCGGCCTCGTGCTTGCGGGCGATCACGGACTGGATCCGGCCCTCCTCGTCGGAGAGCAGCGATCTGGAGACCGGATCGAACCCTCGGCCCTTGGCGTGCTCGGCTCCGTCCTCGCCGCAGCGGCGGCCGAAGATCAGCGTGTCCAGCAGGGAGTTGGCCCCGAGGCGGTTGCCGCCGTGGACCGAGACGCAGGCGACCTCGCCGGCGGCGTACAGGCCCGGGATGTTCGTGCGGCCCCAGATGTCGGTCTTGACGCCGCCCATCGTGTAGTGGTTGCCGGGCTTGATATGGATCGGCTCGCGGGTGATGTCGACGCCGGCGAAGTCCCGGCCGACGAGGACGATCTCGCGCAGGGCCTCGTGGATCCGCTGGCGGGGAACGACGGTGACGTCGAGGGCGACGGTGCCGTCGGGGAATCCGCGACCCTCGTTGATCTCGGTCTGCTCGGCGCGGGAGACGACGTCGCGTGAGGCGAGCTCCATCTTGTTGGGCGCATAGCGCTCCATGAACCGCTCGCCCTTGGCGTTGAGCAGGTGGGCGCCCTCTCCGCGGGCGCCCTCGGTGATCAGAAAGCCCTTGCCCGCGAGCGTCGTCGGGTGGTACTGAATCATCTCCATGTCCATCAGGTTCGCGCCGGCCCGGTAGGCCATCGCGATTCCGTCGCCGGTGCAGATCAGGGCGTTGGTGGTCGGCTGCCAGATCTGCCCATTGCCACCGGTGGCGAGAACCACGCTCTTCGCCTTGAACAGCTGCATCGAGCCGTCCTTGATGTTGCGGGTGACGGCACCGACGCACTTGCCGTCGTCGTCGATCGCGAGCTCGGTCGTGAACCATTCCTCGTAGCGGTCGATCTGCTCGGAGTACTTCATCAGCTGCTCGTAGAGGACGTGCATGATCGCCTGGCCGGTGATGTCGGCCACGTAGTAGGTGCGGGCCACCGAGGCACCGCCGAAGGCACGGGTTCCGAGCTCACCCTTCTCGTTGCGATGGAAGGTGACGCCGATGTGCTCGAGGTGGAGCAACTCATCAGGGGCCTCGCGGCACATCACCTCGATCGCGTCCTGGTCACCGAGATAGTCGGAGCCCTTGATCGTGTCGAATGCGTGCGACTCCCAGGAGTCGTCGACGGCGAGGGCTGCGTTGATTCCGCCCTGCGCAGCATTGGAATGCGAGCGAATGGGGTGGACCTTGCTGATGATTCCGACCGAAACGCCGCTCTCGGCCGCTGCCAGCGCCGCGCGCTGTCCGGCGAGTCCGGCTCCGATCACCAATACGTCGTGTTCAGGCACGTGGGCATCCTATGTGGTCGAAGGGCTCGGGGGCTCGCCGGAATCCCGATTGGCCGGGTCGGTTTTCGATGATGGCGGCGAGTCGATTTCGATGACCTTCCCGGTGCCCGCTTGAGTTTCCCTTGAACCGTGAGATCTATCAATCCGGGCATGTATCGTGAGGCCGAGAAATGAGTTCGAGATCGGAGAGCAAGCAGGCCGCCCGTGAGGCGCGTGAGGCTGCCGAGCAGGAATCTGCGAGCAGGGCACGTCGTCAGCGCACCTGGGCCATCGTCGGCGGCTCGGTGCTGCTGGCCGCGGTCGTCGTCGTCGCCCTCATCGTACTCAGCAGCAGCGACTCCGGCGATGCAGGAGACACCGGCGACGCGACGGTCTTCGAGGGCGTCCCCCAGATGGGCATCGCCCTCGGCGACCCCGATGCTCCGGTCACCATGGTCGAGTTCGCCGACCCTCAGTGTCCCTTCTGCATGGAGTACTCCGAGAACGTGCTGCCCGACC
Source organism: uncultured Solirubrobacterales bacterium (assembly GCA_963823275.1). GTDB lineage: Bacteria > Actinomycetota > Thermoleophilia > Solirubrobacterales > 70-9 > RHKX01. The sequence continues at coordinate 628,561 of CAWGKW010000001.1, forward strand.
TGGTCGAGAAGTACGTCAAGACCGGTGATCTGCGGATGGAGCTGAATCTGCTCACCTTCATCGGCCCCGATTCCGAGAGCCTCGCGAGGGCGGCTTATGCGGCCTCCGAGGAGGACGGGATGTGGCAGTTCACCGACATCGCCTACGCCCGCCAGGGCACGGAGAACTCCGGGTATGCCGACCAGGCCTTCATCGATTCGGTGTCGGAGGCAGCCGGACTCGATCCCGATCAGATCAATTCCGCAAGTGGCTCCGAGGCGGTCACCAGGCAGCTCGCCGACGCGAACACCGCAGCTCAGGATGCGGGCATCTCCTCCACCCCGGGCTTTCAGATCGGTCCGACGGGCGGCGAGCTGACGACCCTGGACGTTGCCCAGCTCGAGACGTCTCAGTTCGAGGATGCGATCGACCAACAGCTCGCCTCGGCGAAGTGACCTCGGCAAAGTGACCTATCCGAAGTGACTCGGCCATGGGCTGATCGGCCCTCGCTGGTCGCCTGGGTCCTGACCCTGGCCGGCCTCGGGGTCGCCGGCTACCTCACCTACGTCCACTACGAGGGGATCGCACCCGTTTGCACCTCCGGCGGATGCGAGCGGGTGCAGGCATCCAGCTACGCCGAGATCGGTGGCATCCCGGTCGCCCTGCTCGGCCTCGCCGGCTGGGTGATGATCGGGATCTCGCTCTGGATCAGGGGGGAGGTCGGGAGGGCGCTGACCTTCACGCTGGCCCTGATCGGCTTCGGCTTCAGCATCTATCTCACCTACCTCGAGATCTCCGTGATCGACGCGATCTGTCAGTGGTGTCTGGCGAACGCGATCCTGATGAGCGCGGTGTTCGTCGCCTCGATCGTCAGGCTGCTCGGTGCCGCGCCCGATCCCGACACGGTGCGGCGCCTCTGAGCTGCGGCCCGGATCAGTCGCCGTGGGTCCCGGTCCCGGCCGGCTTCTCCGGGGCGGCGACCGCCGCCTGCAGCCGGCCTTCGGCGGAGGCCGCGGCGAGCTCCGTCCGGGAGTGGATCCCAAGCTTCCGGTAGACCCGGCCGAGGTGGAACTCGATCGTCTTCGGGCTCAGGAACAGCTCGGTTGCCACCTCCCGGTTGGTTGCCCCGCGGGCGACCCGGAGGGCCACCCGAACCTCCTGGGCGGTGAGTTCGTCGGGATCGCCAACCCGGTCCCGTCTGACCGCACCAGCTGCCCGGAGCTCCGCCCTCGTCAGCTCGACCCAGGGGGCCGCCCCGAGGCGCTCGAAGATCGCGAGGGCCTCGCGGAGCTGCTTGCGCGCTTCCGGCCGGCGTCGCGCCCTGTGCAGGCGGGAACCGAACGCCAGTCGGGTGCGGGCCAGCTCGAACGGAACTCCAGCCTCGGCGTGCAGACCGATTGCTGCTTCGAAGCTGCGATCGAAGGCCCGCGGCTCCACCAGGCCGCGGCAGCGCTTCGCCAACCCGGTGGCAGCGGGCGTCCCGTTGCGCTTGGCCCGGCCCGCCAGCGTCGCCGCGGCCCGCTTGGCGTCGTCGATCCGATCGGCTCTCACGTAAGCCTCGACGAGATCGGGCGCGGAAGGGACGATCAGCGGATCGTCGAGACCGCTGAGCTCGAACAGCTGCTCGAGCGGCTCGAGTTCGGCGATCGCCTCGTCGGCCCGGCCGAGGGTGAGCTCGAGAAAGCCGATCGTGGCCCTGCACCAGCCGATCGAGCTTCCGAGCGCGTGGGCCTCGGCGATCTCGGCGCCCCGCGTCGCGGCCGCTCGCGCAGCTCGCTCCTCTCCGCGGGCGGCGCTGAGCCGCGCCGAGATCGCCAGCCCGATCGAGAGTGAAGACCGCTGCGCGGATTCCTCGGCCCCTTCGATTCCCTGAGCGATCTGGGCTGCGGCGAGATCCCAATCGCCCATCCGGTAGGCGCAGTCGGCAATCAGGATCTGAAAGTAGGGGAACATGCCGAGTGCGCCGGCCTCGCGCGCCGCCGCCTCGAACTGACCGGCCTCGTCGCGCAGGACTGCATCCTGCCCGGTCGATCTGCGTCCCCCGAGGGCGAAGGCGATCGTCTGAGCGGAGGGCGAGAGGAGGTCGAGCATCGGCAGCAGCGCCCCCGCGCGGTCGAGCGCTGAGGCCCCCTCTGCCCCGCGGCCGGTGAGGACCAGGCCCAGGCCGAGGATCGATTCCACCTGGCAACGCGTTACCGCCGATGCCGCGTCGGGGATCAGGGCGGCAGCGCGCTCGGCAGAGCGAAGGACCGCTCGGCAGTTTCCGGTCACGGCTGCGGCAACGCCCGCGTCGGCATGCATCGACGCGGCGGCGGCGGCGTCACCAGGGGCGACCTCGTCGGCCTCCTCGGTCAGGACCACGTAAATTTCGTGAGCGTCCCGAACTCCGCCGTTGAGACTGACCATGGCCAGGCGGTGGCGCAACAGGGCCCGCACCCGAGGATCGTCGATCTCATCGGCGAGCTCCATCAGCGCGGCGCCGCGGTCGTAGGCTCCGCCGACCGATGCGGCGGTCCCCGCCGCGATGAGCCGCTCGGTGCGGGCCGCCGGTCTGTCGCTGAGCCGTGCGGCCCGTTCGAACGCGTCCGCCGCCGCCCCGTGGGCCCCCCGCTTCTCCGCCCTCCTCGCGGCCGCTTCGAGCTCGGAGGCGACTTCAGGATCGGGGCCGACTGCGGCGGCGGCCCGATGCCAGGCGCTGGAGTCGTCGTCGGTGTGGCGGGAGAGAGCGAGGTGCGCGCGACGCCTCTCGCTGGCGGTCGCCCCGGCGTAGACGGCACCCCGAAGCAGCGGGTGTTCGAACTCGATCCGCTCGGGCGAAAGCCGGATCATGCCCGCCTCCTCGGCGCGCTCAAACGACGCCGGATCGATCCCGAGCTCGCTGCAGGCGGCCTTGATCGGGGCCAGGGCCGGCCCGAACGCCGCCGCGCCGATCAGACACGCATCGCGCGCGTCCGCAGGGATTCTCGCGATCCGGGCCTCGAATGCCCGTTGCAGGGTGATTCCGGGCGGCAGTGGATCGTCGAGCGGGGCGTCGCCGCGGCGCTGTTCGTCGGAAAGCAGGGCGGGAAGCTCGATCAGGGCCATGGGATTGCCTGCAGCCGCGGCGAGAAGCGATCGGGCGACCTGATCGGGGAGGGTCGGGGCCAGCGCATCGAGCAGCGTCCGCGCGGAGGAGTCCTCGAGCCCGCCCAGCTCGATCCGCTGGACTGTGGGACCGTCGAAGGGGTGCGGTTGGCCGGCCCGAGCCGCCGCAAGCAGGAGGATCGGTCGCCCGGCGAGCCGGCGCGCGGCGTAGGCCAGACACTCGGCGGAGGCCCGATCGAGCCACTGCGCGTCGTCGACCGTGACAAGTAGAGGTTGCTCGCGAGCAGCCCGGTCGAGCAGCCCGAGGAGCCCGGCGCACACGGCGAACCGATCGCCGGGAGCGGTAGGGGCCAGCGCCAACGCGCCCTCGATCGCCGTTCGCTGCGGAGCGGGAAGTGCTGAGAGCCCGGGGAGCAGCGGCTGCGTCAGCTCGGCCAGGGCTGCGAACGGGATGCTGGATTCGGCCTCGAGCCCGGTCGTATCGAGCCTTCGCAGCCCCTCGGCCGGCGAGGCCGCCGCGCCGATCAGAGTCGTCTTGCCGATGCCCGGCTCGCCCTCGATGACAACGGCGGCGCCGCGGCCTTCCCGGGACGCCACAAGTAGCGCCTCGATTGTCCGTAGCTCGGTATCTCTTCCGTAGATCACCGAGGTTCCACGATACGCCTGTTGCGGGCGGGCGCAAAGCGGTATCACCCTGCGGCCGATGGTCTGCGCAGAACGGCAGCGAACCGCCCTCGGATGCCGGCCGAGGGCGGTCCCGAGGGCGGTCAGGACTGCCGGTTCGAAAACGTCAGCGCGAGGCGCCGGCGATGAGCCGATCGAGCGCCGGGATGAGCCGCGATCGGGACCAGCAGCGAGGGCGAGCCCCCGCCAATGCGCGGCCGCTTCGTCATGCCTTGTCCGTGAGCGCGGCGGTCGTCGGCCGCGGCCTCTGCGCCCGTTCCGGTGTCGGTCGGGAGCGCTTCGCCCGCAGGCTCCGCAGCATCGCGATCAGTCCACGACGGGGCTCGTGGCGCTCCGGCGGCGTGGGGCGTCGGGCTTGCTTGTGTCCGTCCACGGCCCTCGGGACGTGGGCGGCGATGATCATTCTCGTCATTTCGACTTCCTTTGGCTGTTCGAATCCGTCGCCGACGAACGTAGGCGCGGAGCCGCGGGAAGTCACCGGGTGTTCCCCTAGTCGTTCGTCAGGCGGCTGCGTCTCGCAGCGCCCGACCTACCTGCTCCAGTGTGATCACTCCCGCCAGCCGGCCGTCGGCATCGACGGCTGCCAGGGCTCCGAGGCGACGCAGTTCGATGTTGGCGAGCAGGGTCTCGATCGGTTCGTCGGCGGCCACGGTCTGCCCGCTCGACCCCGAGCCATCGAGGATCTCGGAGACCGTCTGAATGGTCCGGCTGGTCTCCGGCACCGCATCGGCGGTACCCCGGTTCAGCAGGCCGAGGAAGCGCTGGCCGGCGTCGACCACCGGAAACCAGGGCCATCGGTAGCGCAGGAAGTACTCGTCGAGGGCGCGCTCGACCGTGGTTCCGGCCGGGATCGAGACCGGCTCTGAGTCCATCACGTCGGCTACGCGAATGTCGCCGAGCTGGGTGTTGAGCTTGCTGCGGTTGGCACTCGCCCGGGCGGAGCCCCCGAGCATCCAGCCGATCAGGGCGAGCCAGACCCCGCTGAAGAGCGCCCCGGAGAGGGCGAGCAGGATCCCGATCGCGATGAACGCGTAGGCGAAACCCTGGCCGAGCCGGGCGGCGAAGAGCGTCCCCTTGTCACGGTCCTTGGTCAGCCTCCAGGCGATCGCTCGGACGATCCGGCCGCCGTCGAGGGGGAAGGCCGGAAGCAGGTTGAAGAGCAGGATGGCGCCATTGATGTTCGCCAGCCAGGCGAGCACCGCGACCGAGGCCGAGATCTTGGCGTTCGGGTCGAACAGGACCGCCTCCCAGAAGGTGCTGGGGTCGATCGCGAACCCGACGGCGAGACAGGTGATCGTGATCGCGAGCGTGACTGCGGGGCCGGCGGCGGCGATCCTGAACTCCGCCCCCGGGCTTTCGGGCTCGCGATCGAGCGATGCGATCCCGCCGAACATCCACAGCGTTATCTGCGAGATCCCGATCTTGTTGCGCAGCGCGATCAGGGCGTGGCCGAGTTCGTGGAGGAGGATCGAGGCGAAGAAGCCGAGAGCGCTGAGTACCGCCAGCGTGTAGGGCTCGATCGAATCCTGAGAGCCGCCGAGCAGGTCCCGGTAGTAGCCGGATAGCAGCCAGATGATCAGGAACAGGACGAAGAACCAGCTCCAGTCGACCCCGACCGGGATTCCTCTGACCGTCAACAGCGTGAATCGGCTTCGCTCGGGCATCGGCTCCATATTAGGTTGGCGGGCGCTCGCGCCCCGTGCCCCCCTGCCGAAAGCTAGGCGGGATCGTCGAAGCGGGCGGGCTCCCCGCTCATCCCGGCCCCGACGGCCTTCACCTGGTTCGGCGAGCCGAGCAGCTGGCGCTGGAGCTCCTCCTCGAGCGCCAGGGACTCGTCGGCGGGCAGGTTCCAGGCCCGCTCGAGCAGCTCCTTGCCGCGACGGGTTGCGTCCGGGGAGAGGGTGGCGATCTCGAGCGCCAACTCCCGCGCCGCCGTCAGCGGATCGTCCTCGAGCCGCGTCGCGAGGCCGATCCGCACGGCCTCCTCGGCGTCGAGGATGCGGGCGGTCAGCACCAGTTCCTTGGCGACGTCGAAGCGGACCAGGCGCGGCAGCGACCTGGTGATGCCCATGTCGGGGATCAGGCCCCAGAAGCCCTCCCGGATCGAGACCCTCGAGCCCGGAGCGATGATCCGGACGTCGGCGCCGAGCGCGATCTGGGCGCCGCCGCCGATGCAGTTGCCGTGGATCGACGCGATCACCGGCGCGGGAAGTTGCTGCCAGCCGTAGGCGACCCGCTGGGCGAGGTTTGCCGCCTCGCCCTCCCGGCGGGCGAACATGTCCTCGACCGGGCGCCCCTCGGAGACGAAGCTCATGATGTCGAGGCCGGAGCAGAAGCTCTTGCCCTCGCCGTGCAGGACGACGGCCCGCACGGTCGGGTCCGCGGCGACCTCGTCGATCGCGGAGCTGATCGCCTCGAACATCGCGTAGTCGAGGGCGTTGTGCTTTTCGGGACGGTTCAGCGTCACCTCGGCGATGTGGTCGGCGATCTCGACGCTGACCCGGGTCGCGGTTTCGGTGTCGTTCGGGTTGCCGGTCTCGATGCTCAAGTGAACGCTCCTATGTGGGGACCGCGTGGCGCTCGATGATCGCCGCGGTGTCGATCCCGTTCGGCAGGGTGCCGAAGACGTTGCCCCAGTCGCGGCCCAGCCGGGTGGCGCAGAACGCATCGGCGACGGCGGGGTCGCCGAAGCGGACGACCAGCGAGCCCTGCAGCGCAAGGGCCATCCGCTCGACGAGGCGGCGGGCGCGGGACTCCAGTTGTTCGGAGTCGGCGAGATCGCGGCGGAGGTCGGCGATCGCGGCGTCGAGGCGTGGGTCGGCACCGGCGCCCGCATCGATCTCGGCGAGGAACGGCTCGAGGACGGCCGGCTCCTTGGCCATCGCCCGCAGCGCATCGAGAGCCTGGACGTTCCCCGAGCCCTCCCAGATCGACTGCAGCGGCGACTCGCGGAACAGCCGCGGCATGCCCGATTCCTCGACGTAGCCGTTGCCGCCCGAAGCACTCGAGCGCTTCGACCGCGTGCTCGGGGCCGCGCTTGCAGGTCCAGTACTTGAGTACCGGCGTTGCGATCCGGCGGATCAGGCTCGCGCGCTCGTCGCCGGCGTGCGCCTCGTCGAACTGCCGGGCGAGCCAGGCGCTGGAGATCGTCGCCGCCTCCGACTCGATCGCGAGGTCGGCCAGGACGTTCTGCATCAGCGGCTGTTCGGCGAGCACCCTGCCGAAGGCCGATCGGTGTTGCGCGTGCCAGATCGCATTGGCGGTGGCGGCTCGCATCCCGGAGGCCGAACCGATCGTGCAGTCGAGTCGCGTGTGGCTGACCATCTCGATGATCGTCGCCACGCCGCGGCCCTCCTCGCCGACGAGCTGCGCCCAGGCGCCGCGGAACTCGACCTCGCCGGAGGCGTTCGAGCGGTTTCCGAGCTTGTCCTTGAGACGCTGGACGTGGAAGCGGTTGCGCTCCCCGTCGGGAGTCCAACGCGGCAGCAGGAAGCAGGAGATGCCACCCTCGGCCTGCGCCAGGATGAGAAAGGCGTCGCACATCGGCGCCGAGCAGAACCACTTGTGGCCGGTGATCTCGTATCCGGCTCCGGGGCCGCCGCCGTTGACGGCCACCGCGACGGTTGTGTTGGCTCGGACGTCGGAGCCGCCCTGCTTTTCAGTCATCGCCATCCCGCAGAGGGCGCCCGCCTTGTCGGGCGCCGGAACCGCGCGGCGGTCGTAGTCCAGCGACAGGAACCGCGGCTCCCAGACCTCCGCGATGTCCGGCTGCTGGCGCAGGGCGGGGATCACTGAGTAGGTCATCGAGATCGGGCAGCCCGTGCCCGCCTCGGCCTGCGAAAGGCACATGAAGGCCGCCGCGCGGGCGACATGCGCGCCGGGCTGCGGTTCACGCCAGGGCAGCGCGTGCAGGCCGTGGGAGACGTGCATGGCCATCAGCTCGTGCCACGCGGGGTGGAACTCGACCTCGTCGACGCGGTTGCCGAAGCGGTCGTGGGTCCTGAGCTTGGGAGGGTTCTCGTTGGCCAGCTTGCCGAGCTCGATCGTCTCCGCCCGGCCGGCGATCTCGCCGACGGCGCGGATGGTGTCGATCGCGAAGTCGCCGCCCTCGCGGGAGACGGCCTCAACGAGCGGTTGGTCGGACTCGAAGACGTTGTGGTCGGAGAGCGGCTCCGATTGGTTGGTGACCGCGTGGGTCGAAGGGCTCCCGGCGCCGGCGCCCCCGGGCTTTTCAACGGTGCTCATCACCACCAACTATCTCAGAGCGACCGCTCGCTAGGGTGCGACCGGACTGAGGAGAACGCGAGCGGAGAGGCCACCGATGACGAAGATCAAAGTCGAGAACCCGATCGTCGAGCTCGACGGCGACGAGATGACCCGGATCATCTGGTCGTTCATCAAGGAGCAGCTGATCCTGCCCTACCTCGACGTTGACCTGAGGTACTACGACCTCGGGATCGAGAGCCGCGACGCGACCTCCGATCAGGTCACCGTAGACGCCGCCAACGCGATCAAACAGTTCGGCGTCGGCGTCAAGTGCGCGACGATCACCCCCGATGAGGCCCGGGTGGAGGAGTTCGGCCTGAAGGAGATGTACCGGTCTCCCAACGGGACGATCCGCAACATCCTCGGCGGCGTCATCTTCCGCGAGCCGATCGTGATCTCGAACGTCCCGCGGCTCGTGCCGGGCTGGACCAAGCCGATCGTGATCGGCCGCCATGCCTTCGGTGACCAGTACCGCGCCGAGGACATGGTCGTCCCCGGCGAGGGCAAGCTGACCCTCACCTTCACCCCCGAAGACGGCTCCGAGCCGATGGAGATCGACGTCTTCGACTTCCCCGGAGGGGGGGTGGCGATGGCGATGTACAACCTCGACGACTCGATCCGCGACTTCGCCCGCGCCTCGCTGCGCTACGGGCTCAACCGCAGCTACCCCGTCTACCTGTCGACCAAGAACACGATCCTCAAGAAGTACGACGGGCGTTTCAAGGATCTCTTCGCCGAGGTCTACGAGAGCGAGTTCAAGGCCGACTTCCAGGCCAAGGGCCTGACCTACGAGCACCGCCTGATCGACGACATGGTCGCCGCCGCGATGAAGTGGGAGGGTGGATACGTCTGGGCCTGCAAGAACTACGACGGAGACGTCCAGTCCGACACCGTCGCCCAGGGCTTCGGATCGCTCGGCCTGATGACCAGCGTTCTGATGACCCCCGACGGCAACACCGTCGAGGCCGAGGCCGCCCACGGGACCGTCACCCGCCACTACCGCGAGCACCAGAAGGGCAACCCGACCTCGACCAACCCGATCGCCTCGATCTTCGCCTGGACCCGCGCCCTGGGCGCCCGCGGCCGGATCGACGGCACCCCCGAGGTCCAGGGCTTCGCCGAGACGCTCGAGCGGGTCTGCATCGAGACGGTCGAGAGCGGCAGGATGACGAAGGATCTGGCCCTGCTGATCGGCCCCGACCAGGAGTTCCAGACGACGCAGGAGTTCCTGGCATCGATCGACGACAACCTGCAGGTCGCGATGGGCTAGGTCATGCGAGTCGCCGGTGGGACTCGCATGAGGATCCTGTGCGTGGTCGCTGGGGGGAGCTTCGTTCTTGAGCGCCTCCGGCATGCCGAACGATCTCGGTGGCAGGAAAATCACCGATACGGTGATCAATCTGCCACCGGCCAACCAAGACTCCTCGGCAGGCCACGCCCACCAACAACTAGGATCGATGGGCACTTTGAAGCCCCACAACCTCAGGAGATGACCAACCAGTGAGTAGTCCAGTCAAGGTCACGGTCACCGGCGCCGCCGGGCAGATCGGATACGCAATTCTGTTCCGGATCGCCAGCGGGCAGATGCTCGGTCAGGACACCCCCGTTCACCTGAGCCTGCTCGAGATCCCGCAGGCCGTGAAGGCCGCCGAGGGCACAGCGATGGAGCTCGACGACTGCGCCTTTCCGCTGCTGGCCGGCATCGACATCCATGACGACCCGAAGGCCGCATTCGACGGTTGTAACGTCGGCCTTCTGGTCGGCGCCCGTCCTCGCGGACCGGGCATGGAGCGCGCCGATCTGCTCGAGGCCAACGGCGGCATCTTCAAGCCGCAGGGCGAGGCGATCAACGCCGGTGCCGCAGACGACGTCAGGGTTCTCGTGGTCGGCAATCCGGCGAACACGAACGCCCTGATCGCGCTCTCGCACGCTCCCGATGTGCCGAGGGAGCGCTTCACGGCAATGATGCGCCTCGATCACAACCGGGCCAAGAGCCAGCTTGCAACCAAGGTCGGCGCGAGCGTGTCCGAGGTCACCAGGATGTCAGTCTGGGGCAATCACTCGGCAAGCCAGTACCCCGATCTCGTCCATGCCGAGGTCGGCGGCGGGAACGCTGCTGCCAAGGTCGGCGATCAGGCCTGGATCGAGAACGAGTTCATCCCCACGGTCGCCAAGCGGGGCGCCGCGGTCATCGATGCTCGGGGCTCATCGAGCGCAGCCTCCGCCGCCAACGCGGCGATCAGTCACGTCCACGACTGGATTCTCGGGACGCCGGCGGGGGACTGGGTCTCGATGGGAATCCCATCGGACGGTTCCTACGGGGTCACCGAGGGAATCGTCTCCGGGTTCCCGTGCACCTGCGCGGGCGGCGAGTACTCGATTGTCGAGGGCCTCGAGATCGACGACTTCTCACGCCAGCGGATCGACGCCAGCGTCGCCGAACTCGTCGGCGAGCGCGACGCCGTCAGCGAGCTGGGACTGATCTAGGCCCACGACTGGGATCGCAGGCCGCCCGGTCGAGTCCGGGCTGCCCAGATCCGCAGCCGGGACCCGACGTCGGCGGCGCTAGGCGCCCGTAGCTGTGTAGCCGCGGCCGTCCTTGACGACCTTGCCGTCGGCGGTCAGCTCCGACATCACCCGGTAGACGTAGTTCGGCTTGATCTTGAGCTTCTCGGCGATCTGAGATGCGGTGATCCCGGGGGTCTCCGCGACGACCTTCAGCGCTTGGTCGGCGCGCGTGCCGCCACGGCGACGACGACGGCGCTTGCCTCCGCTACTGCCACCACGCGACTTCGAACTCCGCGAACCCGACCCACGGGGTCGTCCCGGCCCGCGCCGTTCGCCCTTGAGGTTGCTAAGCGCCCCCTCGAGGCGCTTGGTCTCGTCCTTCAGTTCCTTGAGGCGCTCCTCGATCAGGGCGCGGGCTTTCTCCAGTACGTTCACATCTTCGGCCATGCTGGCTCCTTAGTGTTTAGTGCAGAGTGCGCCGACGCCGTGCTCTCCGCTCAGTGGCAGGGGCTTACCGTACGTCAACAACGGCACACAGTAAGCGAGTCTAGTGGGTCTTCAATCGCTCGGACCGCGTCCGGAAGACGATGTCCCACACAGGTGATGAAACGCCGTATCCGTAGCGATGATCCTGGAAGTGGTGACGCATGTGCTGTTCACGCAGTTGCTTACCTGCGGCCGTCGTCGGAACGTGATGGTGCAGGTGGTAGTGGGTGTAGTCATATGTGAGATAGCCGACGATGAAGCCCGCGAAGGCGGGATAGCCGGCCGGCGTCCCGAAGATCAGCACGAACAGCCCGAGAAAGAGGGCCGCGAGCGGAATACTCACCGCCGGGGGCATCACCAGGCGCAGGCGATCGTTGGGGTGTTCGTGATGGACGCCGTGCATGATGAAGTGAAGGCGGCTGCCGAGTGGATGGTCGGGCTCCCAGTGAAAGACGAGGCGGTGCAGCCAGTACTCGCTGAAGGTCCAGATCACGAACCCCGCGACCAACAGTCCCGCAACCTGCAGAACGTTGTATCCGCCGTCGATTCCCAGCCAGGCCCCCACGATCACCACGGGCACGAAGATGATCGCCGGGATCGACGGGTGGACCCGCGAGAAGAAGTCGAGGAATCGACTCTCAAAGAGCGGCGGCGAAGCGGCAAGTCGACTCTGACGGTTTGTTCGATCGGCTGCGTCCATCGTCAGCCGGATTATAGTCGGCCAAACGCCCTTCTATCCTGCTTCCGCCCTCCCCCCAAACTGCGGGGAAGCGAGAGGCGAACGCGGGTTTTGCGAGGTTCTTCGCGGCGAGGGTAATCGCGCTGTTTGCGGTTCGAGGGCCGGCGGGTTCCCCCGACGGATGCAATGGTGGTCGCCGCCCCACTGGGCCGACCGACCACGACCAAGACGGAGAAGATCTTGTCCGACCAACCCGCCCCGCCGAAGGCCCGCAGGAGCCGTCGCTCGAAGAGCAAACCGAGCTGCTCATCGTGCTATTTCGGCGTGCGGATGCTCTGCGCGTTGGAGCTCGGCGAGCCGTGCAGCACCTTCCGGGCCGACTCGCCGCACGGGTTGATCCCGCCGACCCAGCCGATGCTCTTGATCGGCGCCGATGCGGTCACGGTCTCGCCGGACCTGGCCGCCGCTTAGATGGCTCCGAGCAGATGCTCCGCTGCGCGTCCGCTCTGCTCGGGCGGCGCGGTGTTACCGCTCGGCAGGGGCGTCAGGTTGATTGGATGACTCCGAGCAGATGCTCCGCTTCGCGTCCGCTCTGCTCGGGCGGCGCGGTGTTACCGCTCGGCAGGGGCGTCAGGTGATTGGATGACTCCGAGCAGATGCTCCGCTTCGCGTCCGCTCTGCTCGGGCGGCGCGGTGTTACCGCTCGGCAGGGGCGTCAGGTGATTGGTGGGGCGGGGGTGATTTCGTCATTGACCCCGCGATTGGCACCTGGCGGCGCTCGGGGCGCCGTAAGCGACCAATCGGCGATCGAACCACCCGCGAGCCTGACCGGGACGAGGTGCCTGGCGGAGGTAGGTTGTCGTCATGAAGCTCACGGTGCTCGGCAAGTCTCCCGCCTGGACGGACGCCGGCGGTGCCTGCAGCGGTTACCTCGTCGAGGGGGACTCGGGTGGCGTATTTCTGCTCGATTGCGGCAACGGTGTGTTCGGAAAGCTGCGGGAGCGGGTCGACTACCGGGCGGTCGAGGCGGTGATCATCTCCCATCTGCATGGCGACCATGTGCTGGACGTCCTCCCGTTCGCGTATGCCCGGACCGTCGGCCCCGATGCCGTGGCGAATGCGAAGTCCGCACGTCCCCGGCTGTTCGCTCCCCCGGGAGCCGATGCGTTCTTCCGAGGCCTGGCCGGAGCCTGGGGGGACGCAGATCGGGTCGCGGCGGCGTTCGAGATCGAGGAGTACGGGCCCGCCACCACCTTCGAGGTATGCGGCGTCGAGGTGCGCGCCCATCCGGTTCCTCACTTCGGACCGACCAACGCGATCGAGATGTGCGCGAGCGGGGGCGGACGAGTCGTCTTCGGCGCCGACGGTCGCTTCTCCGAAGAGCTGATCGCCGCCGCCTCTGGTGCCGACGTGCTGATCGCGGAGGCGACCCTGGCTGAGGCCGACACTGCGCCGGTCGAGGAGCGGGGCCACATGTGCTCGCTCGAGGCCGGACGGTTGGCGGGGCGGGCAGGTGTGGGAAGGCTCGTGCTCACCCACATCTCCGACGAGCTCGACCTCGAGTTCGCCCTCGACCAGGCACGAAGCTGCTTCGCCGGCCCGGTCGAGGTCGCCGCCGAAGGATCCAGTTACGTCGTCTAGGAGGGCTGCGAGTCCCGCAGTCCTCTAGCTAGTCTCTTCTCCGATGGCTCGACAGCGCAACCTGGTGGTCAACATCGAGCGCATGCGGCGCGACATGGACGAGCTGCTCGGGGAGGGGTGGGCCCCGGCTCAGCCGCTGGCTCGCGGTGGCAGCGACTTCCACCCTCGAATCGACGTCTACTACTGCGAGGCCCCGATCGGGGCAAGTCCCGATCCGGTCCCGAAGGCCGTGGTCACCGCCGATCTTGCCGGCGTTGCCGCCGAGGCGGTCAACATCGAGATCTCCGGGCGCATGCTGGTCGTCTCCGGCAAGCGCCCCGTTCGCCGCACCGAGGGCCGCGCCTACCAGCAGGTCGAGATCCCGACGGGAACCTTCCGGCGGGCCGTGGAGCTCGGCGTCGACATCGACTCCAACCGCGCTCGCGCCACGTTCGAGGACGGGCTGCTCCGGGTCGAGTTACCGATCAAGCTGCCCGACCCAACGGCGCGACGGGTGCCGATCGAGCGGCCGTCCGATTGAGTGGGGAGGGGCGGGAGAATTGACGCCGCTGGAGCTCGAGGGCGACCTGCCCGAAGGGGGATCGTCGATCGAGATCGTCACCTCCGAGGAGATCGAGGAGGCGATCGCTCACGGGGGCGACCTCCCCGACGCCCTGCCGGTGTTGCCGCTGCGCGACATGGTCACCTACCCCGGAACGCTGACCCCGTTGGCGGTCGGCCAGGATCGGTCGATCAAGTTGATCGATGACGTCCTCTCCGGCGATCGCGGACTCGTCATGGTCACCTCCAAGGATCCGGCTCTCGAGGAGCCCGGGCCGGACGACCTCGAGCGCGTCGGCGTCGCAGGCGTGGTCGCCCGGATGCTGAAGGTCCCCGACGGAACGATCCGGATTCTCGTCCAGGGCACCAAACGGGTGCGGCTGGGCCGGTTCGTCGGGACCGACCCCTATCTGGTTGCGACCGTCGAGGAGATCCCGGACGTGGTCGAGGACGGTCCCGAGCTGCAGGCTCTGACCCGAAACGTTCAGCGGACGTTCAGCGAGATCATCGAGGAGATCCCCTACCTGCCCGAGGAGCTCCAGCTGGCCGTGATGAACGTCGAGGACCCCTCGGCGCTCGCCCACCTGATCGCCGGGGCCCTCCGGATCCCGGCGGCGGAGAAGCAGGAGATCCTCGAGCAGGTCAACGTCGGGATGCGACTGCGGAGGCTCTCGGAGATCCTCGCCCGCGAGCTCGAGGTGATCCAGCTCGGCACCCACATCCAGTCCCAGGTTCAGGAGGGAATCGACAAGGGCCAGCGCGAGTACTACCTGCGCGAGCAGCTCCGGGCGATCCAGCAGGAGCTCGGCGAGGGGGACGAAGGGCAGGCCGAGGTCAGCGAGCTTCGCGAGAGGATCGAGCAGGCGGCGCTCCCCGAGCAGGCGGGGAAGGTCGCCGATCGCGAGCTTGGCCGGCTCGAGCGCCTTCCGCCGGCCGCGGCCGAATACGGAGTGATCAGGACCTATCTCGACTGGCTGCTCGACCTTCCATGGAATCTGCGTACGGAGGACGACCTCGACGTCAGGCACGCCCGAGAGGTCCTCGACGCCGACCACTACGACCTCGAGCAGATCAAGGACCGGATTCTCGAGTACCTGGCCGTGCGCAAGCTGCGGCCGGAGTCGAGCGGCCCGATCCTCTGCTTCGTCGGCCCCCCCGGCGTCGGCAAGACGAGCCTCGGTAGGTCGATCGCTCGTGCCCTGGGGCGCAGCTTCGAGCGGATCTCGGTGGGCGGCGTCCGCGACGAGGCGGAGATCCGCGGTCACCGGCGCACCTATGTCGGAGCGATGCCGGGGACGATCATCAGGGCGCTTCGCGACGCCGGCTCCCGCAATCCGGTCTTCATGATCGACGAGATCGACAAGATGGGCGCTGACTTCCGGGGCGATCCGGCAAGCGCCATGCTCGAGGTCCTCGACCCCTCCCAGAACGAGTCCTTCCGCGATCACTACCTCGACCTCGACTTCGACCTCTCCGAGGTCATCTTCATCGCCACGGCCAACGTGCTCGACCCGATCCCGGCGCCGTTGCGGGATCGGATGGAGGTGATCCAGCTCTCCGGCTACACGGTTGACGAGAAGCTCCACATCGCCCGTCGCTACCTGGTGCCCAGGCAGATCACCGAGAACGGCCTCAAGTCCACTCAGGCGTCGTTCTCCGATGCCGCGCTGCGCGCGATCATCGAGGAGTACACCCGGGAGGCCGGGGTCCGCAACCTCGAGCGCCAGATCGGCACGGTCTGCCGCAAGCTCGCCCGGACGATTGCCGAGGGGGGTCCGAGCGGGCGATCGTCGGTATCCGCCAAGCGCGTGCGGGAGCTGCTCGGCCGCCGCATCTACTTCTCCGAGGCGAGGCGGAGGACCAGCCGCCCGGGCGTCGCCACCGGCCTCGCCTGGACACCGGTCGGGGGCGAGGTCCTCTTCATCGAGGCAACGGCGATGCCGGGATCGGGGAAGCTGACCATCACCGGCCAGCTCGGCGACGTCATGCGCGAATCGGCCCAGGCGGCGCTCTCGCTGCTGCGCGGCGACGCGGCGACGTTCCTGCCCGACCTCGGCCTCGACGGCCACGACTCCAACACCTGGTTTGCCGAGCACGACATCCATCTCCACGTTCCCGCCGGCGCGGTCCCCAAGGACGGGCCCTCAGCGGGCGTTGCGATGCTGACCGCGCTGACCTCGCTGCTCAGCGGGCGCCCGGTCCGCAACGACGTCGCGATGACCGGTGAGATCACCCTGACCGGCCTCGTCCTGCCGGTCGGCGGTCTGAAGGAGAAGTCCCTGGCCGCCCAGCGGGCGGGAATCAAGCGAGTGATCGTCCCCGACCGCAACGAGGGAGAGATCCTCGAGATCCCCAAGGACGAGCTCGGTGGGCTCGAGTTCGTCTACGTGAGCGAGGCGGCCGAGGCACTGGCGGCTGCGCTCCAGCCGGCCAAGGCCAAGCGGGCCGGAGGCTCCACCAGGCGCTGACCCCGTGGGGGGCCGGTCGCGGCTTGGGGTTTATGCTGGCCGGGCACAGCACCTGGGAATCGAGAGGAGCATCTGATGGCGAGCACGAGCAGGGCAAGGGAAAAGGCGAGCAGCGCGGTCGAGGGGGCACGTCCGTACGTTCACCGTTTGATCGAGGACGAGGAGCTGCGCGACAACCTGCGTGAGGCCTACGACGCCGGTCGTAACGCCTACTCGCGCGCTTCCGGGGCCAAGAAGCCTTCCGCTTTGCTCGACGACAAGAAGCTGCAGAGCGAACTGAAGAGCGCCAGCGAGTCGCTGCGCGCGGTATCCGAGGCGCTTCGCGAGCCCGAGAAGATGCCGAAGAGCGGCGGACATACCTTCGCCAAGCTCCTCGTCGTGGCCTTCATCGGCGCACTGTTGGCGGTCGCCCTCAGTGAGGACCTGCGCAAGACGATCCTCGATCAGCTCTTCGGTGCGGAGGAGGAGTTCGAGTACAGCTCGACCACCGCTCCCCCGGCTCCGACGACCTGAGCGGGCCCCGCGCAACCCGCAGGCCGCCGGCCCGTGAGCTCAGCGGTGAGCGCGCCGGGCGCATCGTCGATGCGATGCGAGAGGCGGTGGCCACACGCGGGATCGCCGGCGCCACCTTCGAGCACGTCGCCTCGACGGCCGGGGTCAGCAGAGGGCTGCTGCACTACTACTTCGGGACCAAGGAGCGGCTGCTGGTGGAGGTCGTTCGGCGCGACAGCCAGAACCGCGTGCAACGGCTGGACGTTCCCCTCCACGGGGCCGCCGACGTCGACGGCGTCCTCGACGTGCTTGTCTCGAGCCTCGTCGACCTGATCGAGAACGACCCCGGTTTCTTCACCGTCCTCTTCGAGTTGTTCGCGGCCGGCCGGCGCAACGAGGAGATCGGTCGTGAGGTCGGAGCGCTCTTCCACAACTCCCGAAATCACGTCGCTCTCGCCCTGAAGGAAAAGCATGAGGAGGGCGTGATCGAACTCCGCTTCGGCGCCGAAGCGACCGTTTCCTATCTGTTCGCGATCGCCGACGGGCTCGCAGTGCAGGCGCTCTCCGACCCTGAGCGGGATCAGACCGAGGTCCTGCAGGCGGGCCGGGCCGCCGCTCGGCATCTCTTCGTGGCGAGCTGAGCTCCGCCCGTGTACGGGCCGGCGGCGGCAGTCTGCGAAAGGTTCCGGGTGGCTAGACGCCCCGCGCCTCGATAGGCTGCCGTAACCGGGGTAAAAGAGGAGAGCGAGTGAGGCCCAAGCGTTGAGAAGCAAACGTGGGGAGGAGCGGCGTGCACCATTGCGCGGCGACCCGCCTTCCCGTAATGCAAAGGGGGAACGCGGCGCTTCGACCCCCGCTCGGATCGCCGCAGTATCGGCGGTCCTGATCGCGTTTGCGGTCGTCGTCGTCCTGCTGCTCGGGGGAGACGGCGGATACAAGTACACGGTTCTGTTTCAGACGGGTGGGCAGCTCGTACCCGGTAACCAGGTACTGGTCGCGGGTCAGCCGGTGGGCACCGTGGACAGCATCGACCTGACCGACGACAACCAGGCCGCCGTCGAGGTGACGATGCAATCGCCGCTGCGCGATGGCACCAGCGCTGTGGTCCGAGCAACGTCGCTCTCGGGCGTCGCAAACCGCTACATCTCACTCACTCCGGGGCCGAACAACGCCCCCGAGATCGAGCCGGATTCGGTGATCGCGGGCCAGGACACCACCGCCCCGGTGGACCTCGACCAGTTCTTCAACATCTTCCGTCCTCGCGAGCGGGCCGCCCTGCAGAAGTTCATCCGCGGCAACGCGACCCTGTACGCCGGCAAGGGCGAGCTCGCGAATCGCGCCTACAAGTTCCTCAACCCGTCGCTGAGCACCGCGACCAAGCTCTTCACTGAGCTCTCGAGCGACTCCGGCACCCTCACCCGGTTCCTCGTTTCCGGATCGCAGACCTTCGGGGCGCTCGCCTCGCGGCGTGAGGATCTGACGTCGCTGATCGCCACCACCAATCAGACGCTGGGTGCGATCGCCAGCCGCAACGAGGACCTCGACCGCTCGCTCGCGGCACTGCCCGAGACGCTGCGCCTCGCGAACACGACGTTCGTCAACACCCGCTCCACGCTCGACGACCTCGACCCGCTGGTCCAGGCCTCTTACCCGGCGACAGAGAACTTGGCGCCGTTTCTGCGCAAGACCAACAGCGTCGCCTCCGACAGCCTCCCGGTGTTCACGAAGCTCGCCGACATCGCCCGCCTGAAGGGCCCCAACAACGATCTCGCCGACACCCTGAAGGAGTTGCCGTCCACCAAGAAGAAGGGCAAGAATGCCCTGCCGGCGGCGATCCAGGCCATCGATGACTCCCAGGACGACGTCACCTTCCTGCGGCCCTACACCCCGGACCTGCTGGGCTGGCTCTCGAAGTTCGGGCAGGCCACCGCCTACTACGACGGCAACGGGAACTACGCTCGCGTGCAGCCGGCCGGGGCCAACGTCTTCAACTACAACACCGCAACGAACGTCGCGACCGCCGACTTCAACAGCCCCACGCGCCAGTTCCCGGTCTCCAACACCTCTCCCTACTTCGCCAACCCGACGATCCGCTGCCCCGGCGGCGGATCGGCTCCGGCGCCGGACGGCTCCAACCCGTTCCTCGACAACGGCGGGCTGATCTCCCCGGCGTCGCCGAACGGCGACTGCAACGCCAACCAGATTCCCCCCGGACCGTGAGGCGCCTGATCTTCATAGCGCTGGCGCTCGCCGTCACCGCGGCCCTGGTCGCCGCCTCGGCCTCCGGCGAGGGCGAGGACTCGGGTGGCAGCTACGAGATCCGCGCCTACTTCGACAACGCCGGCTTCCTGGTCAACGGTGAGGATGTCCGGATCGCCGGTGCCAACGTCGGCTCCGTCGCCGACGTGGACGTGTCGCTTCCCGGCGAGATGGTCAGGGAGAACGGGGACGAGGATCCGGGCAAGGCCGTCGCGGTCCTCAACATCAGCGAGCCCGGCTTCCAGAACTTCCTCACTGACGCTTCGTGCCTGATCCGCCCGCAGTCGCTGCTCGGCGAGAAGTTCGTCGAGTGCGCGCCGACCCAGCCCCGGGCACCCGGCACGCCGCCGCCGCCGTCTCTGGAGCAGATCCCCGACGGGGAGATCGGCGCCGGCCAGTACTTCCTGCCGCTCGAGAACAACGGCAAGCAGGTCGACCTCGACCTCGTCAACAACATCACCCGTGAGTCGGAGAGCGAGCGCTTCCGGCTGATCCTCAACGATCTCGGCGCCGGCCTTGCGGCCCGCGGCCCGGACCTCGCCGAGGTGATCGAGCGAGCCAACCCCGCCCTCAAGCAGACCGACAAGGTGCTCGCGACACTCGCGGCGCAGAACAAACAGCTCGCCCAGCTTGCCGTCGACTCCGACGCGGTGCTCGCCCCGCTCGCTCGGGAGCGGCAGCATCTGGCCGGCTTCATCCGCAACGCCGCGATCGCGGGGTCGGCCGCGGCCGAGCGCCGCGACGACCTCGTCGCCGGCATCGAGGAGTTCCCGAACGCGCTCACCGAGCTGCAGAGCACGATGGTCGAGTTGCAGCGCTTCTCCGAACAGGCGACGCCGGTCGCGGTCGACCTGGGCCGGGCGGCGCCGGGACTGACCGGCGCCACGAAGGCCCTGCGCCCGTTCTCGAAGGCGGCGACGATCTCGCTCACCAGCCTCGGCGACGCCACCGAGGCGAGCGCCTCGGATCTGGCGGGCTCGGCGCCGGTCGTCAAGCAGCTCCGAAAGGTCGCCGAGAAGTCGATACCGGGGGCCAAGAACCTCAAGCAGCTCCTCAGCACGCTTCGACGTACCGGTGGGATCGACTACCTGATGGACTTCATCCTCAACACGTCGAACGTCTACAACAACTTCGACGACTTCGGGCACTTCCTCTTCACGCAGATCCAGATCACCAACTGCGTCGAGTACGTGACGACGCCGGTCACCGGCTGTGACGCCAATTGGTTCGACGCGAGCACTTCATCGGCAGCGGCTCCGCCGCAGGAGATCCCCGGGGGTGAGGTCTACCGAGGCGAGGCCGCGAGCTCGAGCGGAGAGGTCGGGGTCAGATCCGAGCGGACGGCCGCCGCCGCGACCCCTGAGAGCGCGAATGCTGCGAATGAGGCGACCGCCGAGGGTGAAAGCGCCAAGGGCACCAAGGACCTCCTCAACTTCCTGATCGGAGACGGCCAGTGAGGCGCGGCCAGACCCCCCTCAATGCGGCCTTCCGCAATCCGACGGTGATCGGCGCCCTCGCCGTGCTGATCACGGTGCTCGCGGTCTTCCTCGCCTACAACGCCAACAACGGGCTGCCGTTCGTGCAGTCCTACCGGCTGACGGCCCAGGTGCCGAACGCCGCCGCGTTGGTCAAGGGCAACGAGGTGCGGATCGGCGGCGTCCGGGTCGGCATCGTCGAATCAATCGAACCGGTCGCCGCCGAAGACGGCAGCTACTCGGCCGCGATCGCTCTGAAGCTCGACAAGACGGTCGAGCCGCTGCCCGAGGACTCGACCGTGATCATTCGTTCCCGCTCGGCCCTCGGCCTCAAGTACGTCCAGATCGTGCGCGGAACCTCCGATCAGGGCTACCCCTCCGGATCGGTGCTGCCGCTGTCGGCCGCGACTCCGGAGCCCGTCGAGTTCGATGAGCTGCTGAGCACCTTCGACGAGCCGACCCAGAAGAACATCCAGAGGAACCTGCTCGAGTTCGGCAATGCCCTCGCCGGCCGCGGTCCGAACATCAACGAGGCGATCGGTGCGCTGAAGCCGCTGCTGCCCAGGCTGGAGCGGGTGACGCGCGCCATCTCCGACCCGCAGACCGGCATCGGCCCGTTCTTCACCGCGCTCGCTGACTCGGCGTCCGCGGTTGCGCCGGTCGCCGAGACGCAGGCGCAGGCGTTCGTCGAACTGGACACGACGCTTGCCGCGTTCGCCGATATCGCGCGTCCGTACCTGCAGGAGACGATCTCAAAACAGCCGGTGACGCTCCGCACAGCCAGCGAGACGCTGCCCGTGATCAGGCCGTTTCTGGTCAACTCCCGCAAGCTCTTCGTGGCCCTTCAGCCGGGCGCCGCCGCGGCCGCGGACTCCGCCGACCAGATCGAATCCGCGCTTCTGGCGGGGATTCCCGTGCTCGTGGCCTCGCCTCAGCTGAACGATCAGCTGCCGCCGACGGCCGCCTCGCTGAAGCGCTTCAACGACAACACCCAGGTCCGCCAGGGACTCACCGACCTCGTGGATCTCTCTGAGTCGATCGGGCCTCCGCTGCGGTTCATCGCCCCCGCGCAATCAGTCTGCAACTACGCCAC
Source organism: uncultured Solirubrobacterales bacterium (assembly GCA_963823275.1). Classification (GTDB taxonomy): domain Bacteria; phylum Actinomycetota; class Thermoleophilia; order Solirubrobacterales; family 70-9; genus RHKX01. The sequence goes on from CAWGKW010000001.1 coordinate 650,215, forward strand.
ATTGCTGTTCCGCAACGCGTCCAACTCCGCCAGCAAGGGCAACTCGCTGGGCAACTGGCAGCGCGGCAACGCGCTCAACACGCCGTCAGGTCCGAACAACGAGGGCAGCCCATCGACGGCTCCCGCCAACGGCGGCGGCAGCGATGTCCGCAACTTCCTCCACGTCAACCCCTATCCGAACACGGCCTCACCCGGGCAGACGCGCGAGTGCGAGGCCGGCAACTCACCCTATGAGGTGGGCCAGCAGGTGATCGGCAACGTGCCCGGCAATCAGGGCATCGTCACCGAGGATCAGATCCCAGCCCAGCTGAAGAAGGGCAACTGATGGCCCGCTCTCGAGACCAGAAGCCGGGGGTCAAGGATTTCAACGAGGGGATCTATCATCGCCCGCCTCGCGGCTTGAGCTTCTTCAAGACCGGCGTGGTGGTTCTGATCGTGATGCTGATCGTCAGCTACCTCGCCTACACCAAGGAGCTGCCATGGGCAGACGAGGGCTACACCGCGACCGCGACCTTCGCCGACGCGACGACCCTGCGCGAGACCAACCCGGTCCGGATCGCCGGCGTCAACGTCGGCAAGGTGACGAGCGTCGAGGCCGAGGGCGACAGCGCGAAGGTGACCTTCACCATCGATCCCGAGGGCCTGCCCCTGCATGAGGACGCGACGATCACGATCAGGCCGCGGCTGTTTCTCGAGGGCAATTTCTTCCTCGACCTGCGTCCAGGCAGCCCGAGTGCGCCGGATCTGCCCGACGGGGGGGCGATCCCGATCACGCAGACCGCCACCGCGGTCCAGCTCGACCAGATCCTGACGAGCCTGCAGAAGCCCGATCGCAGGAACCTGGGGCTCTTCCTCAACGGTTTCGGCTCGGCGCTCGACGACAAGCCGACGCCCGAAAACGATAAGGGCATGGATCCCTCGGTCGTCGGGCTCTCGGGGGCGGAGGCGATCAACAAGAGCTTCGACTACGGCGCCCGCGCAGGCAAGGGTTCCTCCCAGGTCAGCGAGGCGCTGCTCGGCGAGCAGACCGGCGATCTCAGGGGCCTGATCAGGGCCAGCGGCAGCGTCTTCCAGCAGCTCGCCAGTCGGGAGAGCGAGCTCAGCGATCTGATCACGAACCTCTCGATCACCACGGGTGCCCTCGCGGCCGAGTCGGTGAGCTTGCAGAACACGCTCGCTGAACTCGCGCCGACCGTCGAGCAGGCCCAGGATCAGCTCCCGGTCATCAACGCCTCACTTCCCGTGATCCGCGCATTCGCCCGTGATCTGACCCCCAGCATCAAGGAGCTGCCCTCGACGATCAAGGCCGGGCACGCCGTGGCTGCGTCAGACCGGCAAGCTGATCCAGAAGAACGAGCTCGGCGGGATCGTCGACGACCTCCACAAGGCGACCCCGCTCCTGTCGCAGGGCACCTACAACCTGACCGGTCTGCTGGGACAGCTCGGGGCGTTCAGCAAGTGCCAGAGCAACGTCCTGGTCCCGACCGGCCAGACCGTCATCAACGATCAGTTCACGACCGGGCAGTCGAACTTCCGAGAGTTGCTCTACGGCGCTGCATCGCAGTCGGGTGAGGGCGCCAACTTCGACGGGAACGGTCAGTACCTGCGAGTTCAGCCGGGCGGCGGACCCTTCGAGGTCGCCGCCCCGATCCCGGACGGCCAGCCGCCGAACGACAACATCAACTATGGCCGCGCGATCGACCGAACCGATCGGCACCCAGCCGCTGAAGCCGTCCAAGCCGCCCCCGGTGCGCACCGATGTGGCGTGCTCCAAGCAGGATGTCCCCGATCTCAACGGTTCACAGGCCGCGATCGGCGGACCCTCCGTGGCCCCAACCGTGTTCCCCGGACCGTGAAGAAGGCGCTGCGGACATATACGCGCGACTTCATCGCGATCATCCTCCTGGCGGTGATCGGGACCCTGACGCTGTTCGTGATTCTCTCTCAACAGAGCGCGTCGCTGCCGCAGTGGTTCCCGATCCTCGGCGAGGATCGCTTCGAGCTCAAGGCCGAGTTCCAGACCGCACAGGCGGTAACCCCGGGACAGGGGCAATCGGTCAACCTCGCGGGCGTCAAGATCGGCGACATCACCGATGTCAACCTCGAGGACGGCGTGGCGATCGTGACCATGCAGGTCGACCCCACGTACGTGGAGTTGATCCATCCGGACGCCTCGGCGCTCCTGCGACCCCGGACCGGGCTGCAGGACATGACGATCGAACTCGATACCGGAACCGGGGAGGGGGAGATCCCCGAGGGCTTCACGATCCCGCTCGCCAACACCGAGCCGAACGTCAACTTCGATCAGATAATCGCCTCGCTCGATGGCGATACCCAGGCCTACCTGCGCCTGTTGCTCGCCGGCGGGGCCGAGGCGTTCGGAACGAAGGCGAAGAGCGAGGAGTTCTCGAACGTGCTGCGGCGCCTCGAGCCGACCGTCCGCGACATCGCGAAGATCAACGGTGCGATCGCCAAGCGCCGCGACAACCTGCGAAGGGTGATCACGAACTTCAAGCTGATCTCCGAGGAACTCGCCAAGTCGGATACCAACCTGACCGGCTTCGTCGAATCCCAGAACACCGTTTTCGGGGCCTTCGCCGAGTCCGAGGCATCACTGCGTCAGACGCTGCAGCGCCTCCCCGGCGCCCTGAAGGCGACGCGTGGGGCCCTGGGCGCGACGGCAACCCTCTCGAGTGAGCTGAAGCCCACGCTGACCGAGCTGCTTCCGCAGGCCCGCGCATTGGGTCCGGCACTGCGCGCGACGCGTCCGTTCTTCCGCAAGACGACACCCTCGATCCGCGACCAGATCAGACCGTTCACGCAGCAGGTGAAGGGGGTCATCGGGGATCTCAAGCGTGCGGCCGACCCACTCGAGCAGTCGTCGAACCAGCTCAAGGGCGGCCTCACCGAGCTGAACCAGGTGGTCAACGCGCTGGCCTACAACCCGTCGGGAAGCGCCGAGAGCTACCTCTTCTACCTGAGCTGGCTGAACCACAACACGAATGCGGCCTTCCTGAATCAGGACGGGCTCGGGCCGATCCGGCGAGGGCTCTTCACCTACACCTGCTTCACCGCTCAGCTCGCCGACAACCTCGTCGCCAGCCGACCGTCGCTGAAGACCGCGCGGGAGCTGGTCCGACTGCCCACGACCACCGAGATCTGCCCGTCGCCCTTCAAGGACGAGGGCAAGCTCGACGTGACCCCGTCAGAGGGGGACGGCTCGACCTCGACCACGGACGAGACGACGGGCGAGACGACCGATTCGACCAGTTCGACGACCACGGATTCGACCAGCCCACGACCACGACCACGACCGACGGCACCGACTCCGGGTCGGCATCGGGCGGATCCACCACGACGACCGAACCAGCCCCCTGAGCATGGATAGCTGATGGAAACCAGACCACCGACACTCGGCCGAATCGCGATTGCAGCGGGCTTTGCCCTGTCCTGCTTCGGGCTCCTGCTGTTCCTTTGGCTGGCATTCGGCGGGCCGGTCCCGCTGAAGCCGAAGAGCTATCGGATCGACGTCCACTTCGACGAGGCCAGCCAGGTCGCGATCGAATCCGATGTGCGGATCTCGGGTGTGTCGGTCGGCAAGGTCAAGGGGATCGAGCTTTCCGACGACGGACTCGCCGACGCGACGCTCGAGATCGATGCCAAGTACGCACCGATCCCGTCCAACACCAGAGCGTTGCTGCGGCAGAAGACCCTCTTGGGTGAGACCTATGTCGAGCTTACGCCCGGCGACCGTGAGGCGCCGCCGCTGCCCGAGGGTGGCACGTTGCCGGACGCTCAGGTCTCCCAGGCCGTGCAGCTCGACGAGATCTTCCGCGCCTTCGACGAGCCGACCCGAGCCGCCTTCCAGGCCTGGATGGCGGACGCCGCCGTGGCCTTCCGGGGCCGCGGCGCCGACTTCAACGCGGCCCTCGGCAATCTCGCCCCGTTCGCCGAGCGCGGCGACGATCTGCTTCGGATCCTCGACACCCAGCGGCTCGCGGTCAAGAAGCTGATCGCCGACGGCGGCGCCACCTTCGACGCGATCAGCAAGCAGCCCGATCAGCTGCGCGGTCTGATCGAGAACACCGAGACCGTGTTCTCGACCACGGCGGCTCGCGACACCGAGATCCGCGAGACCTTTCAGGCGCTGCCGACGTTCCTCGATGAATCCAAGCTGACACTGGAGCGGCTGGCCGAGTTCTCCAACGACACCGACGCTCTGGTCACCCAGCTGCGCCCGGTGGCCCGCCAGCTCAGCGGCACGTTCCTGGCGCTGAAGCGGCTCTCGCCCGAGCTGGAGCGGTTCTTCAACGGCCTGAGCCCGGTGATCCAGCGAGCGGAGCCGGGTTTCAGCTCGCTGCGGACGATCCTCGACAACCAGCTGCCGCCGTTTCTCGGTCGCCTCGATCCGTTCTTCGACCAGCTGATCCCGGTCGTCGACACCATCGATCGCTACAAGAGCGAGGTCACCGCATTCCTCGCCAACACCTCATCGGCCCTCAACGGCGCCAGCGTCCCGGCCGGTTTGACGGATCAGGTCAAGTTCCTGCGTGCCACCGGGCCGCTGAGCCCCGGTGTGCTCGCCTCGCCGCCGTTGCCGTACAAGACCTCCCGCGTCAACGCCTACGTCAAGGCCGGGGGTTATACGAAGCTCGCGCAGGGCCTCGACAGCTTCTACACCGCCAACTGCACGGGCGGCCTGTCGGCGACGCTCAACCAGGGCGACCTGACCAACGATCTCTACGACCGGACGCAGATCTTCGCGATGGGTGGTGCCGGCATCACCACCACCGACGGGGTCGCGGCGCCCCCGTGTCGCCAGCAGGGCACCCAGTCGTCAATCGGCGGGCCGCCCGACCAGAACACGAATTATCTTCACGTTAACCCGGAGCCCTAGACTGTTCTGAATGGCGGTCGCTCAGGAGGCGGCCACCGCAACTTCGTCCGTCCACGGTTGTTGATGTAGGTAGTTCGAGGGATCGGCGGCCGGAACGCCGCGACCCGAGCTACCGGACGGTCACCACTTCAGATCCCCGAACTCGGCAGAAACGGCGAGCAGCCGACTTGCCGTCTCAAGCCCACGAACATAGGAGAAGCACATGCGTAAGTTCATGATCCTCGCCATCGCGGCGATTACGGCAGTGGCGATGACGAGCGTTGCCAAGGCCGACGACATCCAGACGATCACGACGAAGCTCACCCCCCAGAAGCTCAGCAAGAAGACGTTCAAGCCCGCGAAGATCTACGTTGAGATCCTGACCGGTCCGAACACAACTGATCCGATCAACCCGGAGCAGCCACCGAGCGCCTTCAACACCAAGGTCAACTTCCCGGCCAACATGAAGTTCGACACCAAGTCGGCGCCGAGCTGTGCTGGAACCGAGGCTGAGCTGCAGAACACGACTACCGACCAGGCCATCGGCGTCTGTGGCAACAAGTCGATCGTCAGCAAGGGCGGCGGCGTGCCGACCAGTCCCGCGACGGTGAGCGGCACCTCCGCATGGGTCACGGTCGACCTTCCCGGAACGGGCACGACGCTCGGCGTCCCGGTCCAGGTGACCGCGTTCAACGGCACCAAGAAGAACACTCTGTTCCTGCACTCCCGCGCCGATTCGGTCAACAACACGTCGGTGCTGAGTGGCAAGATCAAGAACGGCCCGAAGGGCTTCGGCAAGCAGCTCGACGTGAAGATCCCGCCGCTTCTCGCCGGCGCGATCACCCGCTTCACGGTCACAGTCAAGAGCGGTAAGTACGTTCAGGCTCGCTGCAAGAGCAAGAACCAGAAGTTCCAGGCCGTCACCCAGTACGAGAACCACCCGACGACCACCGGTGACTTCTCCAGCAAGTGCAAGCAGAAGTAACCGACTCTCGAATTCGGAGTTGACGGAAGCGGGCGGCCAACTGGCCGTCCGCTCCGCGTTCGGGGGCGATCTGCATTCGGGCGGGGCCTTCGGGCATCCGTTCGACGCAACCGGCACTTCTGCCGTTTCTTCCCGCTACGATCCGCGGAGGAGAGAAAGCGGGGAAGTCCGGAGTCCGGCCCTACCGCGCGCAGTTGTGAAATGAGATGTCCAGGAAACAGGCGGGCCGAGTGGCGGGCCGCGACCCGGACCAACCCATGTAACCAGGAGGAAGAATGCGTAAGTACCTGATCTTCGCCGTGGCGGCCATCGTGTCGTCATTGGCGTTCGGGAGCATCGCTCAGGCTGACGAGATTCAGTCGATCACGGCGAAGCTGACACCGGAGAAGCGAAGCAAGAAGACCTTCAAGCCGGCGACGATCTTCGTCGAGATCCTGACCGGCGCGAACACGACTGATCCGACCAACCCGGAGCAGCCGCCGAGCGCCTTCAACACGAAGGTCAACTTCCCGACGAACGCGAAGTTCGACCCCAAGGCCGCGCCGAAGTGCGAGGGCACCCAGGAGCAGCTGCAGAACACGACGAGCGCCCAGGCGATCGACGTGTGCGGCAGCAAGTCCGTCGTCAGCAAGGGCTCGGTGATTCCGGACGGCCCTGAGGCGACGACGGGAACCTCGGCCTGGGTCACGGTCGATCTCCCGGGAACGGGCACGACGCTCGGCGTCCCGGTTCAGGTGACCGCGTTCAACGCCAGCGAGAAGGACACGCTCTACCTGCACTCCCGCGCCGACTCGGTCAACAACACCTCGGTTCTGGTGGGCAAGCTCAAGGACGGTCCTCCCGGGTTCGGAGATCAGCTCGACGTGACGATCCCGCCGCTGCTCGCGGGCGCGATCTCACGCTTCACGACGACGGTCAAGTCAGGCAAGTACGTCCAGGCTCGCTGCAAGTCGAAGAAGGAGGAGTGGGCGGCGGTGACCAAGTACGAGAACCACCCGACGACCACTGACTTCTACGAGAGCAAGTGCAAGCAGAAGAAGAAGAAGAAGAAGTAGTCGGTTCTCGAATTCAGAGTTGACGGGAGCGGGCGGCCAGTTGGCCGCCCGCTCTACGTCCGGGGGCGCGCCGCCCCTCCGCTCAATCGTCCTGACGCTCGACGACAACCGTCCTTCAGGTTGCCGGAGGCCGCTAGGATCCGGGCTGGAGAGAGGCCGTGGGTGGATGCCGGAGTGACGGCCTTACCGCGAGAGAGATATCCAGGAGGCGGGCGGGCCAATTGGTGGGCCGCAACCCGAACCGACAACCATGGACCCAGGAGGAAGAATGCGTAAGTACCTGCTTCTCGCCGTCACGGCGATTGTGTCGTCGTTGGCGTTCGGGAGCATCGCTCAGGCCGACGACATCCAGACGATCACGGCGAAGCTGACACCGGAGAAGCGAAGCAAGAAGACGTTCAAGCCGGCGACGATCTTCGTCGAGATCCTGACCGGTCCGAACGCGACCGATCCGATCAACCCGGAGCAGCCGCCGAGCGCCTTCAATACGAAGGTCAACTTCCCGCCCAACGCCAAGTTCGACGGCAAGGCAGTACCCCGGTGCGCGGCCACCGAGGCCGAGATACAGAACACGACCACCGCCCAGGCGATCGACCTGTGCGGCAGCAAGTCCGTCGTCAGCAAGGGCTCGGTGATTCCAGAGGGCCCTGAGGCGACAACGGGAACCTCGGCCTGGGTCACGGTCGACCTCCCGGGGACGGGTACGACGCTCGGCGTGCCGGTTCAGGTCACGGCGTTCAACGGCACCAAGGCGAAGACGCTCTACCTGCACTCCCGCGCCGACTCGGTCAACAACACCTCGGTTCTGGTGGGCAAGCTCAAGGACGGTCCTCCCGGCTTCGGAGATCAGCTCGACGTGACGATCCCACCGCTGCTGGCGGGCGCGATCACCCGCTTCACGACGACGGTCAAGAGCGGCAAGTACGTGCAGGCACGCTGCAAGTCCAAGAACGAGAAGTGGCAGGCCGTGACGCAAGTACGACAACCACCCGACGACCACTGGTGACTACGCCAGCAAGTGCAAGCGGAAGTAACCGGTCCTCAGCTCGTTGGTTGACGCATGCGGGGTGGCCTCAGGGCCGCCCCATGTGCGTCCTAGGAGTCCAGTTCCCGTAGCCAGGCAGCGATTCGATCGCCGATCGCCGTGCCCTGGTCCTCCTGCAGAAAGTGGGAGGCGTTCTCGATCACCTCGGGCGGGGTCAGATTGAGGCGCTCGGCCACCGCCCGGCCGGTGGCGAGGGGGATGATCGGATCGGAGTCGGCCCACAGGCACAGCGATGGCAGGTTCCTCGCGGCGATCCCCTCGGCCGCGCGGGCCCCTTCGGCCGCCCCCGGGTCGTCGGGGCTGGTCGGCAGCATCAGGGGGAACGCTCGGGCCCCGGCCTTCGACTCCGGGGTGGGGAATGGAGCGTCGTAGGCGGCTACGACCTCGCCGGCCGGATCGGTCGCGCATGCGCCCCTGACCAGCATCGAGATCGGCAGATCCTCGGTGCGCTCGACGAAATCCCGGAACGTCATCCAGGCCTCCGTCATCCGCTGGTGGCCGCTGAAAACTCCGGTGTCCATGACGACCATGCGCGAGCACATCTCCGGCCGGTCGGTGGCGATCCTCATCCCGATCGGCCCGCCCCAGTCATGAACGACGAACGTCGCGTCGCGGATGCCGATCTCGTCGAGCATGTGCGTCGCGGCCTGGACATGGCGGTCGTAGGAGTACCACGAGAGATCGGTCGGCTTGTCGGAGCGACCGAATCCGGGTAGGTCGGGAGCGATGCAGCGGTGACCGTCTGCGAGCAGCGGCGGGATCACCTCGCGCCACAGAAACGACCAGGTCGGCTCGCCGTGGAACAGCACGACGGGAGCCCCGGTGCCCTCGTCGATCCGGGCGAGGCGAAGCCCTTCCCAGTCGAGGTACCTCGGCTCCCAGGGGAAGTCGGGGAGGCTGGTGAACCGATCCTCCGGCGTGCGGGCTGCCGCGACGGCCACGTCGAATCCTCCGCTAGCCGAACAGCTTGCGGAAGCGAAACAGGTCCCGCGGACTACCCCTCAGCTTCAGCCGCCGCTGCAGCAGCGCCCTGGGCGGGGCGACGGCTCCCTTGCCGATCTCGATGAAATCCCGCCACGTGGACTCGAGGGTGACGTCGGCGGCCGACGCCTCGCCGGCCACCGCCCGGGTCGAGCCGTTGTCGACGACGACGTGCCAGGGGGAGGCGTCCCGGAAGCGCCACTGGACGGTGAACGGGCCGTGGCCGTTGATCGCGCTCGAGTCGACGGCGCGGCTTACCGAGTCGAAATAGAGCTCCTGGATCTCCGGCGAGGAGTCGGGGTCCTGCCCGGGCTCGCCGATCACCCCGGCCCGTGCCATCCGGACCACGTTCGCTGCGCGCAGGTCGGCGTCCATGTTGAAGTCGACGGGCATCACTCCCGGCGGCATCTCCTGCATCGGGTAGCCGATCGCCTTCCATTTCATCTCGACCGCCTTCCAGCCCCAGGCGGAGATCTCCTCGAGCTCGAATCCGTAGCAGCGGGTGTACTCGCGGTCCCAGTTCGGCGGGATGAACACCGACGAGAGCCACGGCATGACCTCCATGAGCAGTTCGTCGACCGCCGCCTTGCACTCGTCGGACTCCCGCAGCAGCTCACTCAGGACCTTGACGCCGAAGCCGATATGGCGTTGCTCGTCGCGGGAGACGTTCTCCATTCCCGCGCTGAATCCAGGCATCGTGCCTTCGCGGATGAAGAAGTCCTCGATGAAGTGCTGGCCGGGCTGGGCCATGCTGGCCTCGACGATCAGGTGATAGAGCGTGATGGCCTGCGCGAACTTCGGCAGTGAGCGATCGCGGCGAAGCTCGTCGGCCATCCTGTCGAGGCGGTTGAAGACCTGGGTATAGCCCCAGCCGAGGTGCTTCTCAGTGAAGGAGAGGGTGGTGGCGATGTCGTCGCCGGCGCCGATCACCTCGCTGAAGAACCGATGGAAGAAGACCGCGTGACGAGCCTCGTCGACCTGCTGGGTCGCCAGGAAGTACTTCATCTCCTCGGTTGGCGCCGCGTCGATGTAGGGGGAGAGGTTGTCGGTCACGGAGTCCTCACCGAAGAAGAACATCGAGTAGATCCAGAGCGCTGACTTCCGCTGGATCTCGGTCAGGGCGTCCCAGCCCTGCTTGTCCCGGCTGAAGTCGAGATCCATCGCTGACCAGTGGTTCTGCTCCCAGCGCCGATAGAGATCGGTGTAGGTGATCTTGTCGGTCAGATTGTGCTCGGCTACAGACATGTCCCCTCCTCAAGGGTTCGGTGCAGGGACCTTCGCGGTGCTCTGCTGCTGGGCTCCGGCGGAGCATAACGGCGGAACTGGCCAGCCAGCCAGTTTCCGTGAGGGATGTCACACACCGGGGTCCGGGGAGTCTCGGACATACCGCCCGGCCGATGCACTAGTTTCCGCGTTGATGGAGTCATCACAGACACCGCCGCCAGCCGCCGGCCCAACTCCGCCCGCCCCACCGGCCGCCACCGGCGACTCGGAAAAGGCCGGCGCAGGAGCCCGCCTGGGGGTCGCCGTCCTGGCGCTCGTCCTGGCGTTCTGCGCCGCCGTGGCCGTGGTCGCCATGGCCGACATCAGCAGCCTGACCCCGTGCGACGACGTCACGAGCCTCTCCCAGCTCAACTCCGAGGGCGAGTGCTTCGACGGCTCCAGCGCCAAGAAGGTGATCTCCCTGATCTTCGGGTGGCCGGGGGCCATCCTTGCGGTCATCTCGGTGCTGCTCGCAATCGCCTTCGTGATCCGCGGTCGTGGTGGCCGCATCCTTGCGATCTCGATCGGCGGCGCCGTGGTGCTGTTCGGCCTCAGCATCCTCATCGGCTCGCTCTAGCGGGCCCGGAGGCGCCAGGCTCATCGTCATCAGCCGGCTCGCGGCCAGATGGCCGCGTCGCCGACCTCTTCCTTGATCTGGCGGCTCCGGACCTCGCTCTAGCGGGCCCGGAGGCGCCAGGCTCATCGTCATCAGCCGGCTCGCGGCCAGATGGCCGCGTCGCCGACCTCTTCCTTGATCTGGCGGCTCCGGACCTCGCTCCAGCGGGACGATTCCGCGATGGGGGCCGGGTTGGCGGCCTCCTAGCGGGGGTTGGCACACAACATGTGCCGCAGGTCGCGGGCCAGGTCTCTGGCTTTCGTCCGCGAGTTGAGCTGGGCCCAGGTGACCGGGATCACCCGCCAGCCGGCGAGCGCCAGTCTTCGGGTCCGTTCAGCATCGCTCGTCATGGCGGGTGCAGTGCTGTGGAACTTCACGCTTTGGAGCTCGACGATCAGTCGTTGCGAGCGCCACAGGCAATCGGCGACGTAGAAACGGCCTCCGACCTGGATGGGCGCGTTCAGCTCGGGTGGTGGGAGGGCGTGGACTCGGATGAACTTCCCGAAGAGTTCCTCGAGGGCCTCGCTGGTCACGCCCATGCCGTAGCCGGCGTCCTCGAGGACGGAACGCAGTGCCGCGGTACCCCGTTCCCCTCGGTGTCGCTCGAGCAGGACGGGAAGGGAGAGTGGGTCGGCGAGCCGGCGAACCTCGGCTTCGTTGATCGCCCGGAGCAGGGCGTCGGAATCGAGGATCGTGGCGAGGTCGAGCAGCGTCCGCGGGACGGAGGTGATTGGGACACCGTCGAGTACGGTGCGCTCGTCGGGCGGAATGGAGGACGAGTGGACCTCGAAGCCGTCCATCGGCGGCCGCTTCCGCGGGACGGTGATTGCCGGCCTTCCGCTCCAAGCACGGAGGTTCCACTCGGCGCCGGCCGCACGGTGGCTGAGCGCTGTCCCGTCGCCGCCACGCAGTACGGCCGCCATCCGCCAGCCGCGGGGAGTGAGAACCCGGTGACCAACGGAGTAGACCCCTCGGTGAATGCGATGAAGGCGCCCGGCGCCCAGCCTCACCTCGACGGCCCGATTTGTCAGGCCGATCCGCCGCAGCTGGTTTCGCGACACAACGCCGTGTTGCCGTTCGGCGAGCTCGGCAATCCGGAGATCGTCATGGTGAGGTCGTGTTTGACCACCTATGACGTGGGTTTCTTCGACCTCATCTGCCACGGCGCCAGCGTGGCAGCGGCGGGTGCGCCCTTCAGCACGCGAATGTGACAAGTCGATCGCGTAACGCGATCGATTCGCGGCCGCAGGCGTAGGCAGGAACTAGCCCAGTTTCGGGCTCTGCCAGTCAGACTCGAGCTTGCCCAGCAGGAGATCGGCGAGCCCGTCGATCGGGACCCGAGTCTGCTCGAGGGTGTCGCGATCGCGGAGGGTGACCGAATCGTCGGCGGCCGTCTCGCCGTCGATGGTGATCCCCCAGGGGGTGCCGATCTCGTCCTGGCGGCGGTAGCGCTTCCCGATCGAGCCGCCCTGGTCGTACTCGGCGCCGATCCGGCGGCGCAGCGAGTCGAAGACCTCACGGGCGCGCTCGGGCATGCCCTCCTTGTTGACCAGCGGCATCACGGCGACCTTGACCGGCGCGAGCCTCGGATGCAGGTGCAGCACCGTGCGGGAGCGCCCCTCGACCTCCTCGACATCGTAGGCGTCGACGATGAACGCAAGCGTGGCGCGGTCGACGCCGGCGGCCGGCTCGATCACATGAGGGACGTAGCGCTCGCCGCTCTGCTGGTCGAAGTACTCGAGCTTCTCGCCGCTGAACTTGGCGTGCTGGGTCAGATCGAAGTCGCCACGGTCGGCGATGCCCTCGAGTTCGGAGAAGCCCATCGGAAATCGGTACTCGATGTCGGAGGTGGCACTCGAGTAGTGAGAGAGCTCGTCGGATTCATGCGGGCGCAGGATCAGGTTTTCGGGCCTGATCCCGAGGTCGGTGTACCAGCGCATCCGCTCCTTCATCCAGTGCTGATGCCATTCGTCGGCGTCGTCGGGCGGGACGAAGAACTCCATCTCCATCTGCTCGAACTCGCGGGTGCGGAAGATGAAGTTGCCGGGAGTGATCTCGTTGCGGAACGACTTGCCGATCTGCGCGATCCCGAACGGGGGCTTCTTGCGCGCGAACTGCAGGACGTTCTTGAAGTTGATGAAGATCCCCTGCGCGGTCTCGGGGCGCAGGTAGGCCTCCGAGCCGGTTTCGGCCACAGGGCCCACCTGGGTCTTGAACATCAGGTTGAAGTCCCGGGCCTCCGTCAACTCGCAATCGGGACCCTCACCCGGTCGCTTGGAGGGCTTGCGGCCGCATTGGGAGGTCTCGAGGTGATCCTCGCGGAAGCGCAGCTTGCACGTCTTGCAGTCGATCATCGGGTCGCTGAAGCCGCCGATGTGCCCCGACGCCTCCCAGACCCGCGGGTGCTGGATGATCGCCGAGTCGATCGCGACGATGTCGTCTCGATCGGTGAGCATCGAGCGCCACCACTCGTTCTTGACGTTGTTCTTGAGCAGGACCCCGTAGTGGCCGTAGTCGTAGGTCGAGCCGACGCCGCCGTAGATCTCGGAGGAGGGGAAGATGAAGCCGCGCCGCTTGCAGAGTGCGACGATCTCGTCGAGCGTGGGGCCCTCGGGGGTGCCGGTCATGCGCGCAACGGTATCTGCTGGGGTCCTGATCGCCTTTCGGGGCTGCCCGGAGCCCGCGGCTGGATCCCTGATCCGGCCTATGATGGACGGAGATATGCCGATCTACGAATACCGATGCGACAACGGGCACACCTTCGAGATGACCCAGTCGATGTCTGAGGACGCCCTCGACGAATGCACGGCCTGCGGGGCCCCCGCGCGCCGGATCCTGTTCGCGCCCGCGGTCCATTTCAAGGGCTCCGGCTTCTACACGACCGACTACGCCCGCAAGGGCAGTGCGGCCAAGCCCGTCAACGGCTCGGAGTCGTCGAAGTCCGACGGCGGCGGCGCCGACTCGAAGGGCTCCGATTCCAAGGCATCCGATTCGAAGAGCTCGGATTCGAAGGGCGACTCCGGGTCGTCGTCGGGCTCGGGGGGCAAGTCCGCCTCGAGCAAGGACTAGCCGCCGGGCGAGCACTGGGGAGCTCGCGGCCCCCTCTCGCCCAGCAGGGCCCTGACCGCGACGATGCACTGCTTTTCGGCGACGATCAGAGCGCCGTCGGCCGAGGCGCCGGAGGGGTTCAGGATCTTCGTGCCGGAGTCGCCGGCGATCGCCGCCGACAGGGCGACCTGGGGAAGCACGAGCCCACCCATGTCGGTGACCATCGCCTTCGGGGCGTTCCAGGCGATCCAGGGGCCCTTGATGAAGTTGATCGGAGCTCGCCAGGGACTTGTCAACTGGCTCTTGATGCCCTGCAGGATCAGCTGTTGGCGCCGGGCGCGGTCGGTGTCATCCTCGCTCGGGTCCTTGAGGTTCTCGCGGGTGCGGGCGAGCGCCAGCGCCTGCTGGCCGTCGAGGTGGTTCTCGCCCCGCTCGAGCTTCAGCGTGATGCCCCCGTTGGACGAGCCCCCACTGATCAGCGACTTGACCGGGTCCGGGAGGTTGACCGTGACGCCGCCGATCGCGTCGATGAAGTCCGCAAAGCCCTCGAAGTCGAGAATCACCACGTGGTTGATGTCGATTCCGAGAAAGTCCTCCACGGTCTTGATCTGGAGCTCCGCCCCCCCGAACGCGTAGGCGGCGTTGATCCGCTGATCGCCCTCGCCCGGGATCGAGGCCAGGGTGTCGCGGGGGATCGAGATCTTGTTGAAGGAGCCGCCGCCCGCATGGACGACCATCAGGGTGTCGGCGCGGGAGGGCAGGCATCTGGAGGGCGGTGGATCGCCCTGAGAGGCGGCCTCGAGGCACTTCGGGTCCGTCTCGGCGCCCCCCTCGTCGGAGCCCTCGGGCCGGGCGTCGGTGCCGATCACGAGGACGTTCTCCCCCTCGACCAGCAGGAACGGCGAGCCGCCGAGCTCCGCCGCGGCGGCGTCGTTCAGCTTCGACTTCTGGATCTGAGCCGAGATCGAGAAGACGACGAAGCTCAGCAGCAGCCAGGCGCCCGCTGCGATCGCGACCCAGCGAACGACGCGCCGCCACCGCGGCTTCTCGCCGGGCGGGAGCGGCTTCGATCCGCCGGAGCCGCCCGCACCTCGCCTCGAGAGGCGATCGCGAAGCGTGGGGCCGTCCGTCCCGGTCCGTTTGAACCCGCGCCGGGACTTGTAGACGGAGTAACCCGGCCCCTCGGAGGGCGGCTGAGGCCGACCGGCATCATCTGAGCCGACGGATTGCTCGGCCTGATCGGATTTCTGCGCTCCGTCCCCTCGCCCGCGTCCCCGCTTCGATCCGGCTCGGTAGACGTTGTAGGTGGGGCGATCCGGACGTTCGGGCTCGTCGGTTGCCATTACGCGGTAATACTGCCGCATGCCCTCCCGGTTTCCTGCTTCGTGACCACACCCGACCCTCAGATCATCGATTCGCTCGAAACCATCGGCGTCGATCTCGGCGGCACCAAGATGCTGATCGGAGTCGTCGACGGCCGGGGCGAGACCGTTCACCGTCGGGTCGCCACGTCCGCGGGGCTTGGCGGCGAGGAGGTGCTCGATCTGCTCGAGACCGAACTCCGGATCGCGATCAAATCTCGACCGGCCGTCGGGGCCGTGGGCCTCGGCGTGCCGTGCACGATCGACCGCGACCGCGGTCTCTGCGTCAGCGCCGTCAACCTGCCGCTGATCGATGTGCCGATCCGCGATCGGGTGGCCGAGCGGATCGGCCTGCCCGTGTCGATCGACAACGACGGGAACACCGCCGCGATCGCCGAGTTCCGCCGCGGCGCCGGCAGGGGTGCCTCCAACGTCGTCCTGCTGACGATCGGGACCGGGATCGGAGGCGGGTTGATCCTCGGCGGGCGGCCATTCAGGGGGAGTCGCGGCGCGGCCGCCGAACTCGGTCACGTGGTCGTCGATCTGCATGGCCCGCCCTGTCAGGGCAACTGCCCCAATCACGGCTGCATCGAGTCGATCGCCTCCGGTACCGCCCTGCGGATCGAGGCCGAGCGTGCGGCGTCGGAGTCCCCGCGGTCGGGGCTCGCCCGTGCCGGCGCCGCCGGGGCCACGGTCGATGGAGGGTTGGTCACCGAGCTCGCGGAGGCTGGTGACCCGACCTCGATCGAGGTCCTGGCCGTGGTCGGACGCCGACTCGGGATCGCGCTCTCGGGCCTGGCCAACATCTTCGACCCCGACGTGATCGTGATCGGCGGCGGTGTCATGGCGGCCGGGGAGCTCCTGCTCGGGCCGGCTCGTGAGGAGTTCCTGGCCCGCGCCCTGCCGCCTCAGCGGGAGACGCCGATCAAGGCTGCCGAGCTCGGTCCCGACGCCGGCATGATCGGCGCCTCGATGGTTGCCGCCGACGAGTTGGCCGGCGCCGGGGCGGTCGTCTGATGGCCGGTCGTCTGATCGTCTGCCCGACCCCGATCGGCAACATCGGGGACGTCTCGCCCCGGCTCAAGCAGGCGCTCGCCGACGCCGATCTCGTCGCCTGTGAGGACACCCGGCGCGCCGGCCGACTCTACGAGCGACTCGATCTCGAGCCGCCGCGCTTCATCTCCAACCACGATTCCAACGAGGAGAACCGCGCGCCGCAGATCGCCAAGGCGATCGAGCGGGGTGCCAGGGTCGCGCTGCTGAGCGACGCCGGCACGCCGGTCCTCTCCGACCCCGGCTTCCGGCTGATCCGGACGTGCATCGAGCGCGACATCGAGATCGAGGTCCTGCCCGGCCCGACCGCGATCACGACCGCCCTCGTCGCCTCCGGCCTGCCCGCTGACCGCTGGCGCTTTGAGGGGTTCCTGCCGCGGCGGGCGGGCGAGCTCGAGCGGGTCCTGCAGTCGACCGAGACGGTTGTCGCCTTCGAGTCCCCGCGCCGCCTGCCCGCCTCGCTGCGCGCGCTTGCGGCCCTCGCGCCCGATCGCCCCGCGGCGGTCTGCCGGGAGCTGACGAAGCTCCACGAGGAGGTCGCCCGCGGCACCCTCGGAGACCTCGCGAGGCAGTTCCGAGGCGACGTCAAGGGGGAGATCGTCGTGGTCATCGCCGCCTCCAGCAAGCGTGCCTCCGCTCCCGACACCGCCTTCGCGGTCGATGCCCTCAGGCGCCTGGTCAAGTCGGGAGCGAGGCCCCGGGCGGCGGCCGGCGTGGTTGCCGCGCTGACCGGTACGAGGCCGAACGAGCTCTATCGCGAGCTCACCGGTCGCGAGCCCCGGCGTTGAGCGACCTCCCCGAGGCGCCCGCATCCCTGGGTCGGGGGGTGATCGTCAACGCCGGCGACGACCCGCCGGCGGGATGGGAGGGGGTGGAACGGGTCGAGGTCGGCCCCGACGTCCTGATCGCCGCCGACCCGTCGGTGCTCGCGCTTCTGCACAGCCGGTGGACGGACCGCGAGCCGGTCGTGGTCTCGCTCGCGATCGATCCCGCCGAGTTCCGCGAGCCGGCCTCGATCACCGAGCCGCCCTACGAGCTCGCGCCGGACCTCGACCTCCCGCTGGATCGCCTGCATCACCTGGTCTGGGCCAACAACTACGACGCCCGCTCGGGCGAGCCGATCTGGTGGTGGGGGAAGAAGGCGGCCCGGATCGGCGCGACGATCGCAGGGGGGGCCGACGTGACGCTGCCCGACGGCCGGGAGGCATGGATCGACGGCGGGCCTCGCTGGAGCGTGCCCGAGACCGGCGATGTCCTGATCGAATCGGGAGCCGTCGATGCCGGCCAGCTCGCCCCGGTGCCGGTCGATCACCCCGCCTCCCGTGCCGAGCTGGCGTCCGATCAGCTCGCCGCGGTGGGCCACCACGGTGGCCCGGTCCGTGTGATCGCTCCCGCCGGTTCGGGCAAGACGCGCGTCCTGACCGAGCGGATGCGCCATGTCCTCGCCGACCGGGGCTATCGACGTGAGGCGGTGATCGCGGTCGCCTACAACAAGCTCGCCCAGAACGAGCTCGAGAATCGCCTGGCGGGACTCGATCCGCGGACGCGGACGCTGAACTCACTCGGCTACTCGCTCCTCAACCGCCATCGGGGGGCGCGTATGCGAGTCCTCGCCGAGCCGGAGGCCCGCGACCTGATCGGCCGGGTCTTCCCGATCCCGCGTCAGCGGCGCACCAACACCGACCCGGTGGGCCCCTACCTCGACGCGCTCACGGTCGCCCGCCTCGGCCTGGTGTCGCCGGTCGAGGTCGAGGAGATGCGCGACGACGTCCCCGGCTTCGCCGACGGGTTCGACTCCTACCGCGAGGGACTCGCGGAATCGGGCGCGATCGATTTCGACGAGCAGATCTACGGGGCGCTGGAGGCTCTCCTGCGCGACGGCGCCTTCCGCCGCCGGGTCCAGTCCGAGCACCGCCACCTGCTCGTCGACGAGTTCCAGGACCTGACCCCCGCCCACGTACTGATGATCCGCTTGCTCTCGATGCCCGCGTTCGACGTCTTCGGGGTCGGCGACGACGACCAGACCATCTACGACCACGCCGGCGCCGACCCGCGGTTCCTCGTCGACTACGCCGAGTTCTTCCCCGGGGCCGAGCACGCCGCGCTCGAGGTCAACTACCGGTGCGCGGAGGAGATCGTCGACGGCGCCTCGAAGCTCCTCGGCTACAACCGCGTCCGGGTTCCCAAGAGGATTCACGCGGCCGCCGGCGCCGACCGGTCGCCCGATGCGCTCGAGCTCCGCACCCATCCGTCCTCGGAGGCGGCGGTGACGCTGGTTGAGCTGATCCGCGACTGGCTCGCCGACTCCGAGGTCGGACCCGAGGACGTGGCCGTCCTGACCCGGGTCAACTCGCTGCTGCTGGCTCCTCAGGTCGCGCTCTTCACCGCCGGCGTCCCGGTGGCCTCAGCCGTTCGCGGGGACGTGCTCGAGCGGACCGGGATGGCGGCGGCGCTGGCGTGGTTGCGTGTGGCCGTCGACCCCGAGAACCTGATGCCCGACGATCTGGAGTCGATCCGCCGCCGACCGAGCCGCGGCTTTCCCCGCTGGATCAGCAAGTGGTTCGCGAACTGCCGCTCGCTCGAGGACCTGCGAGTGGTCGGCCGCCGGATCGACGACGAGCGGGTGGCGCGCAAGATCGACGAGATGGCCGACGACATCGGGATGCTCGCCGGGGTCGCGGCCTCGGGCGCCCGCACCCGCGAGCTGCTGGAAGCGGTCCGCGACCGGATCGGCCTCGGTGGAGCGATGGAGATGCTCGACGGCTCGAAGGGGAGTGAGGCTACGGCCAGCCACCTCGACGATCTCGAGGGGTTGATCCAGGTCGCCGACCTCCACGACGACCCCGGTGGCTTCGAGCCCTGGCTTCGCGCCGCCCTCGAGGCCTCCGCCGGCGGCGAGGGCGTGCGGCTGGCGACCGTTCACCGGGTCAAGGGCCGGGAGTGGGATCGGGTCGCCGTCTACGGGGCCAACCAGGGCCTCTTTCCCCATCGGCTGAGCGAGAGCTACGAGGCCGAGCGCCGCGTCATGCACGTAGCGATCACGAGGGCCCGTCATCGCTGCACCGTGCTCGCCGATGCCGAGCGCGCCTCCCCCTTTCTCGCCGAGATCCGCGGGGATGCCAAGCAGGCGGCCAGCAAGCCGTCGGTCAGCGCCGACGTGCTCGGTGGTGTGACCGCACGATCGCGAAGGGCCATGGGCCCCGATTCGCCGTCCCCGCTCGAGAGCGCCGGTCCGCAGGCCCACGCCGCCGACGAGGCCCTGCGCGCCTGGCGCAAGGCCCGCTCCGACGAGGACGGCGTCCCCGCCTACGTGGTCCTCTCCAATCGCCAGCTCGAGGGAATCGCCGCCGCCATGCCGAGCAACGATCGCGAGCTTTCGGCCTGCAATGGGATCGGCCCGACGAAGCTCGAGCGTTACGGCGAGGACATCCTGGCGATTCTGGACTCGGTCCGGGACTGAGCGGAACCATTGCCGACCGCCTCGCGCGGTCCGTCGCAGGCGCTAGGTTGGGGCCCGCGATGGAACTGATTGCGAGATTGCTCTTGGCCGCGATTCTCGCGTACAGCGCGGGCTCCAAGCTTCGTCGGCCACGGGCGAGCAGCGAGGCGATGGAGACGTTCGGGTTCTCGACCCCCGCGGCCCGGTGGATGGCCTGGGGGTTTGCGGTGGTGGCCGAATCGGTGCTCGCGATCGGGGTGGCGTCCGGCAGCGACCGTGCGGCCTATCTCGCGGCCGCCCTGATGGCGATGTTCGCGCTGACGCTCGGCTCCGCTCTGCTCAGGGGACGAGCCGGCGCGCCCTGCGCCTGCTTCGGCGGCGGCTCCAAGGTCAGTGGCCTCGCGATTGCCCGCAACTCCCTGCTCGCGGTTGCCTTCGCGGCCCTGCCGTCGATACCCCAATCGCTGACGACCGACGAATGGCTGACGGTGGGTCTGGTCGTCGCCCTGGCGGCGGTCGGGGGCCTTGCCGTCGCGGTCCTGGCGCTCGCCCGGGAGATCGGGATGCTGCGGCTTCGGCTCGGGCCGGCTGCGGCGCTCGAGGTCGGCCACGAGGGCCCGGAGGTGGGTGGCAGGACCGGGCTCGTCGAGCGGTTCCGGTTCGAGCGCGGCAACGAGTTCGGACTCGCCGTGTTCAGCTCCGAGGGGTGTCACGTCTGCCGAGCTCTCGAGCCGACGGTCGAGTCGCTCCGGGGCGAGCCGGTCCTCGCGGTCGAGGTTTTCGAGGAGGGCCGCGATCGCGACGTCTGGGAAGCGCTCGCGATTCCCGGCGCCCCCTACGCCCTCGCGCTCGAGCCGGACGGAACGGTTGGCGCCAAGGGAACCTTCAACAACCTGGCTCAGCTCGAGAGCATCATCGCCACGGCGGAGCGACGTCGCGGCGAGCGACGACCGGGTGGAGGTGGCGGGTGTCTGATCATGAGCCGATCGACGGAGCCCGACCGGATTGCGCGAGCGCTGGAAGGCCTTGCGGCAAGCTCATCGCGGCGCGGGTTTCTCTCTCGCGTCGGCAAGGGGATCGCCGCCGTAACGGCGGGAGGAGTGGTCGCCAAGCTCGTCCATCCCGGCGAGGCCGACGCCTTTCGTTTCTGCGGTCACACCTACACGACAGACTCCTGTCCGCACCCGTCCGGCCCCGAGCTGCCGCGGATCGACCGTCAGGGTTACCCGCTCGACCCCTCGAGCGGGAAGCCGATCGACAACCTGAACAGACGCGTCAACGGCTCCGGTGAGCCGGTCGACAATCGCGGCAAGCGCCTTCGAGACCCTGACGGTCGCCCGCTTCCGCCGGCCCCGCGGACGAAGGTCTGCGAGGAGGGGGTCAAGCGCGAGTTCGGCTTCACCACTCACGTCGATGGCAGCTGGTACCGCTGTTGCGATGGCCAGGTGCGCAAGCTCGTCGACTGCTGCTCGCAGAACGACAAGCGGATCAACGGCGATGCCGCGCTCGAGGGCTACTGCTTCCAGGGGCGCAAGGTCTTCTGCGTCATGTACTACGACACGAAGGTGCCGTGCTGATGGAGCCGCTGCTGATCGCCCTGGCGCTGGCCGGCCTGCTTGTGGGGGCCACCGGTACCTGGTCGCCCTGCGGGTTTTCGATGATCGAGACGATCGGTCCGACCGGCCACACCGGAGGCTTGCCGACGACTTTGGCCGCCTCGGCAACGTTCGCGCCGTTCGCAGTTCTCGGCGGGGTGATCACATACGGGGCGATTGCCCTGCTCGGGCAAGCGCTGCTTGGCACCGGTGGCAGCCTCGCCTACGGGGTCGCCGCCGCCCTGGCGTTGGCGGCAGCGGGGGCTGAGGCGCGGGGCACTCCGATCGTCCCGCAGGTCCGGCGTCAGCTTCCGGTCGGCTGGCGCGGCAGTGTTCCCATGCCCCTCGCCGCCGCGGGATACGGCGTGCTGCTCGGGCTCGGCTTCACCACCTTCGTCCTCTCCTACGGCGTCTGGGCGCTGATGGGGGTCAGCCTGGCACTGGGCGATCCGACCGCCGGCATCGTGCTCGGGGTGTCCTTCGGCCTGGGCCGCGCGCTCCCGATCGTGATTCTCGCTCCGCTCGCCGATCGCCCCTCGGGGGAGCGAGCGTGCGACGCGATGGCGCTGCGCCCCGGTCTACTGAGGGGCGCACGCGTGGGCGACGCCGTTGCCCTGGTCGTGGTCGCGGCAGCATTGCTCGCCGGTGCGGGTACCGCCGGCGCCTCCACCGAGGCCGAGATCCTCCCCCGAACCGTCGCCGCCAACGGCTCCGACCCGTCGGTCGCTGGGCCGGCACTCGCCTACGAGGCGAGGCCGGGCAGAGCGATCCTCGTCCAGAACGGGACGAGGACCGAGCTTCTGGGGACGGACCCCGCGGTCGGCGGGCCCTACGTGGCCGTGATCCGTGACGGGCGGGTCGAGATTCTTGATCGGGTCACCCGGGATCTGCTGGGAGACCTGCCGGCCCAGGGCGCCGATGCACTCGCGATCAGCCGCCACTGGATCGCGATCCGCCGAGCCCGGGTCAAGGGAGATCGGATCGTCGCCGCTTCGTTGTCTGACTCCGGGGCGCCCCGAACGCTCGTCGCGGTGACCAGGGTCCGCTCGCCGGGTCAGCTGAGCCGACCCGCCGTGAGCGGGAAGACGCTCGTGGTGGCTCGGTCGAAGTCGTCAGGCAGCAGCCTGCTCCAAGCCGTCCTGCGACCGGGCGGCTCGACGCCCCGGAAGCTGACGACCTCGCGGGATGCCGCCTTCACCGGGCCGTCGATCGCGGGCTCGAAGGTGGCGTACGTCTCCACGACCGATCGCCGCCAATCGGTCCGGATCAAGGGCGCCGGCTCCGGTGCGGGTCACAAGGTCCTGACGCGGCGGCCGGGCCCGCCGACGCTCTGGACCACAGCGCTCGGCGGGGACCGGGTCTACATCACCATCGTCGCCAAGGGCGGGCGGGGCAGGCTGATCTCCACCGGTCGCTGAGCCCGCCCCTCCGCGAAGCGGCAGATACACGACGGGGGTCGCATTTCTGCCGTCTCCCGGGCCTCAGGCCTAGGGCGGGCTGATCGCGTCGGGCGGTGGCTCGGGGCGGCCGATGGCTCGGTAGATGGCGCCCGATGGCTTCGCCAATCGCCAGCGGTCGCCCACCACTTCCAGGTACGCGATGTCGCTCTCGATCGAGGGCTGCGAGCGGTCGGCGAATTCGGTGACGATCGCAAGCCGTCAACCGCGCGGTGGTGACGTCGCGGCCGATCGAGGTCGAGTCGATCCCGGTCAGGGTGGTGCCCTCCCAGACCGGATAGCCGCGCGGGTCCTCGTAGCCGATCGAGGCCGAGAGGCTGCCAGCGCACCCGTCGCGCATCACCGGCGGCTTCAGGTCCCGCAGCGCATCGGCCGGCAGCAGCGCGCAGAGCGCTTTCCCGTCACGGGCGTTGATCGCGTCGATGTAGGCCGAGTAGGCATCCTCGGCCGCCGCAGCCGCCCGCTCCTTCTCGGCCTGGCTGGGTCCCGCGTCGCCGGTCGGCGCCTCGCCCCGGCCGGACCCGGACGGGCCGTCGGGGTCCGCGGCCGCCTCCGGATTGGAGCGCTCGGCATCGGCCGGCTGCGGCGTGGATGTTGCCACGGACCCAGTCGTCGAGACCGCCGCCGAGCCACCGCATCCGAGCACCAGCAGCGCCGCTGCCGCTGCCAGGCCCCCCACGATGCTCCTCGATCGCTTCACGCGCTGAATAGTCTTGCTGGCAATGTCCTTCTACGTCACCACGCCGATCTACTACGTCAACGCGGAGCCGCACCTCGGCCATGCCTACACGACGATCGGTGCCGACATCCTCGCCCGCCACATGCGCCAGCGCGGCGAGGACGTGTTCTTTCTGACCGGCACCGACGATCACGGGGAGCCGGTGGCCCAGGCCGCCGAGCGGCTCGGCGTCACCCCGCGCGAGCTCGCCGACAAGAACTCCCAGCGGTTCCTCGACCTGATGCCGAAGATCGATGCATCCAACGACTTCTTCATCCGCACCAGCGATCCGGAGCACGTGGCCAGGGTCCAGGAGGTGATGCAGCGGGTCCACGACAACGGCCACGTCTACGAGGGCACCTACGAGGGCTTCTACTGTCCGCGCTGCGCCGACTTCAAGACGCCGACCGAGCTCGGACCGGGCAACACCTGTCCGATCCACGAGATCGCGCTCGAGCTGGAGAGGGAGCAGAACTGGTTCTTCCGGCTCTCCACCTTCCAGGAGGATCTCGAGCGGCTGTACGAGGAGCGTCCCGGCGTTCGTCGCCCCCGACTTCCGGGCCAACGAGGCGCTCGCGTTCATCAGGGGCGGTCTGCAGGACGTCTCTCTTTCGCGACGGAAGCTGAGCTGGGGAGTGCCCCTTCCGTGGGATCCCGATCAGGTCATGTACGTCTGGTTCGACGCGCTCCTCAACTACTACACCGCGCTCTCCTACGCCCGTCCCGGCGAGGATCTGACCAGCCGCTTCTGGCCGGCGAACCTCCACGTGATGGCCAAGGACATCCTCAAGTTCCACGCGGTCTACTGGCCGGCTCTGCTGCTCGCCGCCGGACTCGAGCTGCCGGAGCGGATGTACGTCCACGGCTATCTGCTGATGGGCGAGAAGAAGATGTCGAAGTCGCTCGGCAACGTTCTCGATCCGTTCGAGGTGATCGAGAAGTTCGGATCCGACGCGCTGCGCTTCTACTGCTTCCGCGAGGTCAGCTTCGGCCAGGACGGCTCGATCTCGGCGGCTGGATTCGAGTCGCGCTACGAGGGCGAGTTGGCGAACGACTTCGGCAACCTCGCGAGCCGGGTGCTGGCGATGGTCGAGAGGTATCGAGACGGTGTCGTGCCCGCCGGGGTCGGGGTCGATCCCGATCTGGCCGACGGCGAGGGCGGGCTCGGCGGCGTCGAGATCCTCACCACCGGGCTGCTGGATCGGACCGAGATCAGCCGGGCCCTCGAGGTCTGCTGGTCGGCCGTCCGCAGGCTGAACCGCTACGTCGAGGAGCAGAAGCCGTGGGAGCTTGCCAAGGATCCGGAGCGGGCAGGGGATCTCGATCGGGTGCTCTACAACCTGATCGAGGGTCTTCGGGTGGTGACCCTGCTCCTGCATCCCTACATCCCGCGTTCCTCCGATCTGCTGCTGGCCGCGCTGGGCGAGGACTCGCGCGAGATCGCGGCGTTCGGATCCCGCGACGGCGGGCAATCGGTGGAGCGGATCCCGGCGCTGTTCCCAAAGCTGGAGATCCACTGATGATTGACAGCCACGCGCACCTGAGCGTCTGCGATGCCCCCGACGCCGAGCTGGTCGCCGATGCCCGGCGGGTCGGCGTTACGCGCATCCTGACGATCGGTCTCGACGAGGAGTCCAACCTCGAGGCGATTCGTGCCGCCACGGAGTTCGAGGGCGTGTTCGCCGCCGTCGGCAGGCATCCGAACTCGGCCGAGGGCTTCGACGATGTCGCCGCCGAGGCGATCGAGGCGCTTGCGCGCACGGACCGCGTGCGCGCGATCGGCGAGACCGGGCTCGACTTCTATCGCGACTCCGCCTCCGAGGAGGCGCAGGTTCGCGCCTTCGAGGCCCAGATCGGGATCGCCCGACGCACCGGCCTGCCGCTGGTGATCCACATCCGCGACAGCAGCGGACCGGGCGCCGGTCGAGCGGTCGCCGACAGCTTCGAGTTGCTCGAGGCCGAGGCTGAGGGTGTCGAGGTGATCCTTCATTGCTTCTCGGCAACCTCCGAGCGAGCCGTGCAGGCTGCTGAGCGAGGCTGGCACGTCTCGTTCGCCGGCAACGTGACCTATCCGAAGTCCGAGGACCTCCGAGTGGCGGCCTCGCTGATCCCCGACCACCTGCTGCTGGTCGAGACCGACAGCCCGTTCCTCGCGCCGCAGCCCGTTCGCGGAAAGCCGAACAGCCCCGCCAACGTCACCCACACGGCGGAGGTGGTGGCCGAGGCACGAGGCATCGGCTACGAGCGGCTCGACGCGATCGTCGGCGAGAACGCTGCGAGGCTCTTCGGTTGGTCCGACTAGGCCAGAACTTCCTCGCCGACCCCAACCTGCTCGAGGCGATCGTCACCGATGCCGGGCTCGATCCCGACGACGTCGTGCTCGAGGTCGGAGGGGGGGAGGGCGCCCTGACGGAGCGGCTCGCCGATCGGGTCGCCCACCTGCACGTGATCGAAATCGACGAGCGGCTGCGGGGGCCACTGGGGCGGATCGCGGACGCGCATCCGTCGATCGAGATCGCCTGGGCCGATGCGATGAAGTTCGACCTCTCCTCGCTGGATCCGGCTCCGACCGCGGTGGTCGCCAATCTGCCGTACGCGGTGGCCACCCCCCTCATCCTGCGCACGATCGCCGAGCTGCCATCGGTTGGCCGCTGGACGGTGATGGTGCAGCGCGAGATCGCCGAACGACTGCGGGCGCGGCCCGGGTCGCGGTCCTACGGCTCGCCGACGGTCACCGTTCAGCTCAGCTGCGAGGTGCGGATGCTGCGAGCCGTCGATCCGGCCGTCTTCAACCCGCGGCCGCGAGTTGAATCGGCCGTGCTGTCGCTGCGGCGACGAGGTGATCGGACGGTCTCGCCCCGATCGGCCCAGCTGATCCGCGACGCCTTCGCCCATCGGCGCAAGGCGCTGCCGAAGTCGATGGAGCTGGCGGTCAAGCGGAGGGAGGCGGAGGCCGAGCAACGGGGGCTGCCCGCTCCCCGGCCCCGCTCCGCCGAGATCAGACACCGCTGCCGGCAGGCGCTGGTCGAGCTCGGTCTTCCGGACGGGATCAGGGCCGAGATGCTCACCCCCGAGCAACACCTCGCCCTCGCCGAGGCGGTCAGCGCGGAGCCGTCGTGATCTCGAGCGCGCCCGCCAAACTGAACCTGTGCCTCTACGTGGGACCGGTCCGCGAGGACGGCCTGCACGAGCTCTGCTCGCTGTTCGCGCCAGTCTCGCTCGCCGATCGGTTGACGGTGGAGGTGACGAAGGCTGGAGATGATCAGGTGGTCGTGCCGGCCGCGCTCGGGCCCGAGCCGGATCTGAGCGCCCGAGCCCTTGCCGCGTTGCGGGAGGCGGGCTGGCGGAGCGACCCCGTGCGGATCGAGGTGGAGAAGCGGATCCCCGTGGCGGCGGGACTGGGGGGCGGGAGCGCCGATGCCGCCGCGGTACTGAGGCTGGCTCGCGACGACCTCCCGGAGCGAACGCTCCTGGCGATCGCCGGGAAGCTGGGTGCTGACGTCACCTCCCAGCTGGATCCACGGTTCTGTCTGGTCGGGGGAGCCGGGGAGGTCGTCACCGACCTCGCCGAACCCGCCGCGTTCGCCGCGGTGCTGATCCCCGACCGGGAAGGGCTCCCGACGCCGCGGGTCTACGCCGAGGCCGATCGGCTGGGCTCGACCCGCGATCTCCGAGAGCTTCAGGCGGTCCGGGCCGAGCTGGCCGCTGCCGCCGGGACGGGCGCCCATCCGCTCGAGTACCGAGAGCTGCTCCGCAACGACCTGGCGGCGGCCGCTCTCTCCCTGCGCCCGGCCCTCGCCGGCACCCTCACGGCGCTCGAACGGGCGGGGGCGGAGATGGCCATCGTCACCGGCTCGGGACCGACCGCGGTGGGGATCGTTCGCGAACGCGGCGATGCCATCGGGGTGGCCGAGGAGCTGCGCGCGGCCGGGCGGGAGGCGATCGTCGTCGCCGCGGGAGCGGAGGACTGATGGAGCTGCCGAGGGAGCGGAGGGGCTGGCTCAAGCTGCTCGGGGTGGTGGTCGCGATCTTCGTCGCCTACCAGCTGATCAAGCGGGCGCTCCCGGACGTCGACGCCCAGGAGGTGCTCGAGGACGTCTCCTCCTCCCTCGGGGCGTGGACATATCTCATCGTGGGGGTTTTCGCGTTCCTCGAGACGGGAGCGTTCGTCGGCCTGGTCGCGCCCGGGGAGACGGTCGTCGTGATCGCCGGAGCGGTCGCCGGGCAGGGGGCGACCTCGGTCGTGCTGACGATCGGGATCGTCTGGCTGGCGGCCTTCCTCGGCGATACGTGCAGTTTCCTGCTCGGCGAGAAGCTGGGACGCGATTGGGTCATCAGACACGGCCCGAAGTTGCGGATAACCCCCGAGCGGTTCGCCCAGGTCGAGACGTACTTCGCAAGTCACGGCGGCAAGACGATCCTGATCGGACGGTTCATCGGGCTGATCAGGGCGCTGGCGCCGTTCGTCGCGGGCAGCTCGCGGATGCCGTACCGGCAGATGGCCCCCTACAGCATCCTCGGCACGGGGATGTGGGCGACGTTGTTCACGCTGCTCGGCTACTTCGCCTCGCGCAACATCGATGCCGTTCTCAGCAACTCCGAGCATGCGCTCTTCGCCTTCGCGGTCATCGTCGGGGTGACCGTCGGCGGGATCGTCGCCTACCGGTACCTGAAGGTTCCGGCCAATCGGGCGAGGACGGCGGCGGCGATGGAGCAGCGCCCGATCCTGCGCAACCTGCTCGCCCTCGGCCGCCGGCTTGCCCCCCAGGCGCGGTTCCTGCTCAACCGGCTGACGCCGGGCGGGCTCGGACTGGAGTTCACGACGGCCATTGCGGCCCTCGCCGTCGGCAGCTACGTCGCGATCGGCTACGCCCTGGTCGTCAGCGATGCTCCCGGGCCGACCACCGGCGACACGACCGCGGCTGACTTCGCGACCGAGATCCGCACCGATTGGCTGACGCCTCTGGCGGAGGTCGTCACCGCGCTCGGATCGGGTGTGGCGATGGTGGCGGTCGTCGTGGTGACCTCGGCTTGGCTGGCGGCCCGCCGGCACTGGCCCGAGTTCGTCGTGCTGATCGTCGGGACGATCGTGATCCTGATCGGCGTCGACCTGTTCAAGGATGCGGTGGCCCGTCCCCGCCCGACCGGTGGGCTGATCCCGGCCGATGGCTACGCCTACCCCAGCGGTCACGCGGCCCATGCAGTCGCCTACGGGTGGATTGCGCTCACCGTGGCGCTGCGCCTGCGCCCGGGCATGCAACGCGGAACGGCGCTCGTCGTCGCGGGGCTGGTGCTGGCGGCCGCGATCGGTTTCAGCCGCGTCTACCTCGGCGTCCACTACATGAGCGACGTCAGTGGGGGGTGGGCGTTGGGGATCGCGATCTTCGCCCTCCTTTCGGCGATCGTTGTTGTCGTCTCTCACTTTCGGCAGAATGAGGGCGATGTCACCTGAGCTGCTGATCTTCGCCGGTGCGGGCCTGATCACCCTGATCGCGTTCACATCGCTGATCCTCGTTCCCGCGATCGGGTCGTTCTCACGGGGCTGGGAGAAGGCGACCGCGACCGTCCTCTCGCTGATCGTGCTGATCGCGCTCGTCGGCATTGGGGTGGCGATCGGGGCGACGATCGTCTACTACTGGCCCGACATCTCAGGGCTGTTCGGCTGAGAACCGGTGACCTGGGGGTTGCTCGCCGGCCGGCGAGCGAGCTTCGTCGCCGTACTATCCGGGGTTGCCTTGGGATCGAAGACGAAAGATGCGGCGCGCGCCGCCGTGGCCTCCGGCGATGTGCGAACCGCCGATCGGAAGCCTGCTGCGGGGTCGCCGCTGGAGGTCTTGTCGGAGGCGATCGAGTCCGGTGAAGGCCTTCCGGCCGTCGCTCGTGCGGCCGCGGATGCGCTCGACTCGAGCCTGGCGCTGATCGACCGCTCCAGCGCGGTCCTCGCCGTTGCGGCGGCGTCCGGGGCGGAGGAGGAGAAGCTGCTGGCCGGCTCGGCCGATGTCGAGACGACGGAGCTGCGGGTCGCCGACGTCGCCGTCGGAGAGTTGCGGTACCGCCGCCGCGGTGGCGTCAAGGGCACTCCCGACGGCCTCAGGATGGTGACGACGCTGCTCGGCCTGGAGGTCGAGCGGGCCCGCTCGCCCGAGTGGGCGAGCGACGAGGCGGCCGGGGAGTTTCTGCGCGCCGTGCTCGAGCGACGGCTCACCGGCCCGGACGAGATCCGCTCCGGTGCGAGCGAGCTCGGCAGCGACCTCTCGGCGGGCGGCGGCGTCGTGATCGCCCGCGCCACCCCGCGTTCGGCACAGTCGGGCGATTGGCGCGCCCGCGTGCTGACGCTGACCCTGCGCGCCGTCCGGTCCGGAAGCAGCGGGGCGCTGGCGGCGACCCTGGGCGAGGACGGGGCCGGGGTGGCGATGCTGCTGCCGACTCCCGAGCCGGGTCCGATCGAGCGGGCCGCTCACGCGATCGAGGACGAGCTGCGCCGCTCGCTGCCGGGCTTCTCCCTCACCGTCGGCTTCAGCCGCCACGCCGAGGACCCCTCCCAGATCTACCGAGCCGGCAAGGAGGCCCTGATGGCCGCCAACGTCGCCGAGTCCGAGGACCGCTCGCCGCTCGCGTTCGAGGAGACCGGCTCATACCGGCTGCTGCTGCCGGCGATGAGCGAGGATCCGGCCGAGCTGGAGCGCTTCTTCGACGAGACCGTGGCGCCGCTCTCAGCCTACGACGACCAGTACGAGACCGAGCTCGTGGCGACCGTCGAGGCCTACCTCGACAACGACGGCAACGTGACCCCGACCGCCGAGACCCTCTTCACCCACCGCCACACCATCCGCTACCGGTTGGAGCGGGTCCGCGAGCTCTGCGGCCATGACCTGACCTCGACCGAGGGCCGCGAGAAGCTCGGCCTGGGCCTGAAGGCGATGCGGGTCCTCGGCATCCCGGCTCCGGGTGGGCCCGCCAAGGAGGCGAGGTCGAAGACCGCCAAGAGCGGGCGAGCGAAGCGGGAGTAGTTCGCGCCCGCTCAGAATGCGAGAATCAGGTCGTTGGGGAGTCGTCTAATCGGCAAGACCCAGGCCTTTGGAGCCTGTTATCCCGGTTCAAGTCCGGGCTCCCCAGTGTGATTCCGTCCGGTCATTGTGCGAACATATGTTCGCTATGCCAGGCGGGCCGAGATTCACCGAGGAGGACCTCAGGGAAGCGGTGACGGTGTCGCTGAGCCTGACCGAGACGTTGCGCAATCTCGGCTATTGCCACACGGGCGGAAATCCATCAACGATCAAGAAATACATCGCCAAGTGGGGGATCGATACGAGCCACTTCAATCCGGATTTCTTCAGGCATCGCGGTCTTCGGACGGCTCCCCGCCCACTTGATGAGGTGCTGGTCAAGCGTTCGACCTACAGCAGGGCGAACCTCAAGCGTCGTCTGTACGACGAGGGATTGAAGCAGCGGGAATGTGAGATCTGTGGCCAGGATGAGAGCTGGCAGGGGAACAAGATCTCCCTGATTCTGGATCACGTCAACGGGACGCGCGACGACAATCGGCTCGAGAACCTCAGAATTGTCTGTCCGAACTGTGCAGCCACGTTGTCAACTCACTGCGGGCGAGCCCTCAAACGGCCGCCAGTTCATTCGATCTGCCCGTGCTGCGAGATCGAGTTCCTCCGGCGGCAGGCGCGACAGCGCTACTGCTCCAGATCGTGTGGGCAGACCGCTGCCTGGACCGCCGGTCGCACGAGAACGCGCAAGGTCGACCGCCCGCCCTACGAGCAGTTGATGGCCGAGATCGAGGCGACCAGCTACCTGGCCGTCGGGCGCAGGTACGGGGTCTCCGACAACGCGATCCGAAAGTGGGTCCTTGCATATGAGCGTGATCGGGGGCGGGCCGGGGACGACTGAGCTTGGCCGTCGCAATACGATGCGGCGAGTGAGCGCTCCGACCGTCCTGATCATGGCTGCGGGTCAGGGCACCCGGCTGAAGTCCGCGGTGCCCAAGGTGCTTCATCCGATCTGCGGTCGCGCACTGGTCTCCTGGCCGATCGAGGCCGCGCGCGAGGCCGGCGCCGGACGGGTTGCCGTGATCGTCTCGCCCGACCGCGACATCTCCGGGGCGCTGCCGGACGGGATCGAGGTCGTCCCCCAGCCCGAGGCCAACGGGACCGGTGGCGCGCTGCGGGCTGCCGCTGAGGTCGTCGCCGAATCGGGGACCGTGATCGTCCTCTCCGGCGACGTGCCCCTGGTGTCGGCGCGGCTGATCTCCGAGATCGTCGCCACCCACGAGCGCGAGGGGGCCGCGGCGACCGTGGTCACGGCCGTGCTGGACGACCCCGGCTCCTACGGGCGCGTGGTCCGCTCCGCCGACGGATCGGTGATCGAACGCATCGTCGAGGCCAAGGCCGGCGGCGACGCCACCGAGGCCGAGCTCGAGATCAAGGAGATCAACGCCGGTATCTACGTGTTCTCGGGCCCGGCGCTGGCGGCGGTTCTTCCCCGGCTCAGCAACGACAACGCTCAGAACGAGTACTACCTCCCCGATGTGCTGCCGCTGCTGCGCGACGACGGCGGGCGCATCGCCGCCCACATCTCACCTGATCCCAACGTGATCCTCGGCGTCAACTCCCGTGTCGATCTGGCCTTGGTCGAGGCCGAAGCGAGGCGGCAGATCCTCGAGGGCCACATGCTCGGCGGCGTCACGATCGTCGATCCCGCTTCGACCTGGATCGAGGTCGACGTCGAGATCGCCCCTGATGTCCGCATCGAGCCGGGCTGCTCGCTGATCGGCGACAGCTCCATCGGCACCGGTACGGTCGTCGGCCCGCACACCACCCTGATCGACTCCCGGATCGGCGCCGAGGTCAGCGTCCCGCACTCCTACCTGCTCGAGTGCGACGTCGCCGACCGCTGCACCGTCGGACCGTTCGCCTATCTGCGCCCGAACGCAGAGCTCGCAGAGGGGGCCAAGGCCGGCACCTTCGTCGAGATCAAGAACTCCCGGATCGGGGCGGGGGCCAAGGTGCCCCATCTCTCCTACGTGGGCGACGCCGACGTGGGGGCGGGGGCCAATCTCGGAGCCTCCACGATCACCGCCAACTACGACGGATACGTCAAGAGCCGGACAAAGATCGGGCAAGGTGCGAGAACGGGCGTCGACACGACCCTGATCGCTCCCGTCGAGGTGGGCGATTCCGCCTACACTGGCGCCGGTTCGGTGATCAGCCAGAACGTGCCGCCCGGAGCGCTCGGACTGACCCGTCCCGAGCAGGTCCAGATCGACGGGTACGCCGAGCGCAAGGCCAAGGAGCACCAGGAAAAGTGAGCGAGCCCGGCAACTTGACGACCCTGAACCACCCTCCCTCCGACCAGGATGAGCCCAACCCGCGCGCGGCGAGTTCGATCCAGCAGGACTACCGCAAGCGGCTGATGGTCTTCGGCGGCCGTGCCTCCGGCGAACTCGCCGGCAAGATCGCCGACCATCTCGATGTCGACCTGGGCCAGGTCGACCTCCGCACCTTCTCCAACGGTGAGGTCTACTGTCGCTACGAGGAGTCGATCCGCGGCGCCGATGTCTTCCTGGTCCAGTCGACGGCGCCCAACGAGCGCGCCGGGATGACCCCGAACGACGCGCTGATGGAGCTCCTCTGCATGGTGGACGCGGCACAGGGGGCCTCCGCCCACCGGATCATCGCCGTGATGCCCTGGTACGGCTACGCCCGCCAGGACAAGAAGTCGTTGCCTCGCGAGCCGATCACCGCCCGCGTGGTCGCCAAGATCCTCGAGGAGATCGGCGTCGACCGGGTGCTGACGATGGATCTCCACGCAGGTCAGGTCCAGGGCTTCTTCCACGTTCCGGTCGATCACATGACCGCGATGCCGATGCTCACCCAATGGTTCATCGACCAGCAGTTCGACGAGGATCTGGTGATCGTCAGCCCCGACGCGGGTCGGGTCAAGGTGGCCCGCAACTTCGCCCGCAAGGTCGGCACCCACTGGGCCGTGATGGAGAAGTCGCGGCCCGCCCAGCAGGTCGCCGAGATCGGCTACGTGGTCGGTGACGTGGAGGGAAAGACCGCGGTCCTCGTCGACGACATGATCGACACCGCCGGCACCCTTTGTGCCGCCGCCGAGACGGTTCTCGAGGAGGGGGCTGCGCGCGTGATCGCCTGTGCGACGCACGGGGTCTTCAGCGGTCCGGCCTTCGAACGGCTCCCCTACGAGAATTCGAAGATCGAGCGCATCGTCGTCACCGACACGGTGCCGCTGCGCGCCGGCGCGCCCGACAACATCACCGTGCTCTCGACCGCACAGACGCTCGCCGACTCGATCCGGCGCATCTTCACCGACGATTCGGTCTCCGAGATCTTCGCCGGCGAAAACCAACTGTTCTAGATAACTCCGACTGGATCCTCCGCTTCGCGTCCGGTCCAGTCGGCCTGCGCGGTGTTGCCGCTCGGCAAGGGCGTCAGGCTGGCATTGGGTGGGGGCTCCGCTTCGCGTCCGGTCCAGTCGGCCTGCGCGGTGTTGCCGCTCGGCAAGGGCGTCAGGCTGGCATTGGGTGGGGGCTCCGCTTCGCGTCCGGTCCAGTCGGCCTGCGCGGTGTTGCCGCTCGGCAGGGGCGTCAGGTGTTTGGTGGGGCGGGCTCCACTGCGCGTCCGCTCTGCTCGGGCGGCGCGGTGTTCGTTGGCGGATTTTCGTTGGATGTCAGTGGTAATCGACCACTGAACTGAAACGTCGCTCGGCAAGGGCGTCAGGCCTCAGGGTGGGGTGAAATAGGCTGCCACCCGTGCAGGGAGGGACCGCCACGGGATCCGCGCCACCGACGCTGCGCATGCCAGCCTGGCCGGCGGGATCGTCTACATGTTCCAGATCGCCGTCGGCGCCGTCGGCCTCGGTATCTCGACGGCCATCTTCACCTCCTCGTCGGAGAGCGAGCTCGGCGATCTCGCCCGCTCCGATCTCGGCGTATCGCTGACCGGGCATCAACAGGCGGTTCTCCACGGGGACCTCGCCGGGACCGACGCGGCGGCGGCCGCGCTCGCCGAGCTCCCGGGGAAGGTCAGGGACGAGATCCAGGAGATCGTCCGCGAGTCGTTCGCCCACGGAGTGCAGACGAGCTTCAAGGTGATCGCGATCGTTGCCGTTGCGGGCTTCGTGGTCGCCGTGTTCGATCTGGGGAGGACACCGGACCCGCCGGAGACCGCCGCCGAATAGTGTTCGGGTCATGAATCGGGGAACCCTGGAGTGGTACGAGCAACTGGCGCGAGGCCTGATCTGGGTCGCGGGGATCGTCATGCTGCTTTCGGTGATCGGAGCGATCACCGTTGCCAGCTCCAACAACTCCGCCCCGCTGCTCGAGGACCTCGAGCAGCAGGGCCGTGGGTTTGCGGCCCTGGCAGCGCTCGGCGGCGGGCTGACGGCCGCCGGACTGCTGGCCGGAATCGGCGCGATCCTTCGCATTCTCGTGCTCGAGCAACTGGAGAAGCTCGGCCCGGAGCCGAAAGCAGGGCATGGGAACAGCGACCCTGAAGGGGAGCAGCTCCTGCTCTCCGAATCCCGCCGTCGCGAGCGAACCGAGACGCGCAGGCGCGAGCGGCAGTGAGCGCCGCCGCCGGTGGTGGTGGCGGGTTTCGCCGGGTCGGGCACAAGGGCGCCGCCGACCTCGTCGAGGGCAACACCGTGGCCAGCTTCGAACGGGCGGTGGAGGTCGGGGTGGATATGGTCGAGTTCGACGTCCTTCGAATGCCCGACGGCGCCCCGGGCCTCCCTCCCGACCGGCGCTCCCCGCTCGTCGTCGCACACGATTGGGCGGATGCCGGCGCCCGACCCAGATTGACGCTCGCGGACGCCCTCGACGCCTTCACGAAGCCACCCCTGGATCTGGTCGAGATCGACTGCGACCTGAAGCTCGCGGGTCGCGAGGCCGAGCTGGTCGAGGCGCTGGGTGAGCGTGGCCTGATCGAGCGAGCGATGGTCTCCACGATGTACACCGCCAGCCTGGCGGCGATCCGCGCGATCGAGCCCCGCCTGCGACTCGGATGGACATACCCGCTGGTCACCCGGCCGTGGGACCGGAGGGTGGCCGCCCGACCCGCCGTCGTTGCTGCGATGGAGCTGATGCGCCGACGCTTCCCGAAGGTCGCCCGCCGTCGCGCTCCCGAGATCGGCGCTTCGGCGATCTGGATCTTTCATCGGCTGGCGAGCGCCCAGCTCGTCGATGTCACGCGGGAGCTCGGGATCGAGCTGATCGCATGGACCGTCGATGACGCGGAGGCCATCGCCAGGCTCCGGGACCTCGGGGTGAACGGGATCGTCTCCAACGACCCCCACCTGCTGCAGTAGTCCTCGGGCGGCGGCCAACCAGCGCCTGGGCGCCCGGACTGTCTATCCTGCCGTCCCCGATGGCTGCTTCCCGTCCCACATTCAAGGTTTCCGACCGCACGGAGTTCGGCTCGCGCACCACCCGGCGCCTGCGCCGTGACGGAATCGTGCCCGGAGTCGTCTACACGGGCGGTCAGCCGGCCCGGCCGTTTCAGGCCGACGCCCACGAGCTCTCCCTCTTCATCGGCGAGGGTCACGCGCTCTTCGACCTCGAGATCGAGGGCTCGGGCAAGGTCCCGGTCGTCGTCAAGGAAGAGCAGCGTCATCCCGTTCGCGGCGACCTCATGCACCTCGACTGCCAGCAGGTCGACCTCCTCCAGGAGATCCAGGCCGACGTCGCGATCGAGCTTGTCGGCGCCGAGGACGCTCCCGGAGTCAAGGAGGGCGGCATCCTCGAGCACGTGACCCGCGACGTCACCATCGAGGCGCTGCCGACGGCGATCCCCGACGAGGGCCTGAGCGTCGACGTCTCGGCGATGATCATCGGCGACACCATCCAGCTTTCGGCGGTCGAGACTCCGGAGGGCGTCAAGTTCGTTGCCGACGCCCCCGAGGAGATCACGATCGCGACGCTCAACCCGCCGAAGGTCGTCGAGGAGGAGCCCGAGGTCGAGGAGGAGACCGAGGTGATCGGCGAGGGCGATGCCGACGGCGAGGGCGCCGCCGAGGGCGACTCGGGCGACGAGGGCGACTCGGGCTCCGAGGACTAGTCCCCCGTGGGCCGGCTCGGCCGCCGTCGAGATGGTGCCGGGGAAGACCAGAGCTCCGGCGCGGCCGATTTCCTGATCGTCGGCCTGGGCAACCCCGGCAGGCGCTACGCCGCGACCCGCCACAACGCCGGCTTCGAGGTCGCCGCCGCGCTCAGCGGGCGCTGGGATCTGCCGCCCGCAAGATCGCGGTTCGGCGGTCTGATCGCGACCGGGCGGATCCGCCCGGGCGGACCGCGGGTGGCGATCCTGTTGCCGCAGACGTTCATGAACGAATCCGGCAGTGCGGCCGGCCCCGCCCGCGGCTCGCTCGGCGTGCCCCTCGATCATGTGATCGCCCTGCATGACGAGATCGACCTGCCGTTCGGAGAGATCAGGACGAAGATCGGCGGCGGGGTGGCCGGTCACAACGGCCTCAAGAGCCTCGATCGCGGGTTGGGGAGTCGCGACTTCCGGCGGGTCAGAATCGGAGTGGGTCGACCGGACTCCACCGATCCTGAGATCGTCTCTCGCCACGTGCTCGGCCGTTTCGAGGAGGCCGACGACGAGGTCCGGCGGCTGATCGAGGATGCCGCGGTCGAGACCGAGCGCCTGATCGACGAGATCACCGCCGCCGAGGCGACGGAAGCGGATCCCGAGGATGAGGAGGACCGATGAGCGAGCTGCTGACCACATACGAGGCCGACGTGAACGGGATCGCAGGGGTGGCGCTGCTGCGCCTCGATCGCCCGGAGTCCCGGAACGCGATCAACACCCGGATGCTCGAGGAAATGCTCGCCCACCTGGAGGCGGCCCGGGCCGACGAGGATCTGCGGGTCCTGGTCCTCTCGTCGACCGACCACATGGGTTTCTCCGCCGGCGCCGACATCCGCGAGGAGCTCGACCGGGATGGCGCGATCCGCCGCATGCAGCTCTTCGCCGATCTCTACGACGGCCTGACCGCATTCCCCCGCCCGACCGTCGTCGCCTGCCACGGCGCCTGCGTCGGCGGCGGCGCGGAGATCGCCGTCTCCTGCGACATCCGGGTCGGGGGATCGAACATGCGGCTGCGGTTCCCCGGCGCGGGACTCGGCGTCCCGGTGGGTCCCGCCCGTCTGGTCACCCTCTGCGGGCTCTCGGTCGCCAAGTACCTGCTGTTGACCTCGAAGGAGGTCGCCGCCGAGGAGGCCCTTCGCTGGGGTCTCGTCCACAAGGTCGCGCCGGGCGCCCGCACCGAGGAGGCCGCCCTGCAGCTCGCCGCGCAGATCGCCGAGCATCCTCGCGAGTCGGTCAGCCGGATCAAGTCGATGCTGCATGCGTGGGACGGGGTCGAGGAGCGCTCGCGCGAGGAGGGCGTCGGCCAGGTCGAATGGCAGTCCGAGGGCCCCGGTCTGGGCTACACGGACTAGCGACGAAGTGCCCCTGCGCCCACTTCTCGAGCTCGCCCATGGCGACGGGGACTTCTCGGCGCTGGCCGCCGAGGTTGGTGGCGCGAATCCGGGCTCCGGGCTCGAGGTATCGGTCTCGGTGGGCCTCCGTCCCTATCTCCTCGCGGCCCTCGCCGAGTCCGACCCCGGCCTTGCCGGTCGGCCCCTGCTCTGCGTCGCGGCGGACGATCGCGGCGCGCGCGATCTGTCGAGCGAGCTCGGTGCTTACCTGGCGCCGAGGCGGGTCCGCTACTACCCTTCGCGCGGCACCGGCTACGAGTCTCACCTCGCCCCGCCGCCCCACCTTGTCGGCCTGCGGATCGCGGCGCTCGACGCGCTCGTCGGCACCGGCGACGGCGAGCCCCCGGTGGTCGTCGCCAGCGCGGTCGCCCTGGCCGAGGCGGTCCCCGACGCGTCGCTCCGCCCCGCCGGCTTCTCGCTCACGAGGGGGGAGGAGGTCGACCTCGGCGACGTCGCCGAGCTGCTGGTCGGCTGCGGGTATGAGCGGGTCAGCCAGGTCGATGACCGCGGCCAGTTCGCGATGCGGGGAGGAATCCTCGACGTGTTCGGCTCGACCGTGGACCAGGCCGCGCGGATCGAGCTCTTCGGTGACGAGATCGAGTCGATCCGCTTCTTCTCGACCTTCACCCAGCGCTCGCTCTCGGAGGTCGACCTGATCGAGCTCGATCCCGCCGCCGAGATCGACCCCGACCATAGGCTGCTCGCCGAGGAGGTGCTGGCGGATGCCGATGACGACGGGCCGGAGAGGCCCCTGGCCGAACTCCTGCCGACGGACCGGTTCGGCCCGCTCCTGGAGCTGGTCGACGATCGGACCGCGGTCGTCATCGCCGCCCCCGAGGAGCTTCAGACAGCCCTCGACGACCACCTGACCGACGTCCGCGCGGCGATCCACGACGAGGATGTGGCCAAGCTCTACGTCGCGGTCGGCGACCCGCTGGCTGCCCGTTCGGTGCTCAGCCTCACCGCCGTCGGCGATGGCGAATCCGGGCAGCGCCCGAGTTTCCGCGCGTCGACCCCGGTCTCGGCCGCCCGCAGCCTCGGTGAGGCCGAGCCGGAGCTTGAGAAACAGGTTCGCTCGGGTTACCTGACCGTCGTCGCCTTCGAGCGGATCGGCGAGGCGGAGCGCGCCCGCTACGGGCTCGATCGGCTGACGCCGAAGATGCTCGGCGACGGGCCGCCGCCGGCCGATCCCGCCGTCGCGTTCGCCGAGGCTCAGGTCGCCGACGGGTTCGTGGCTCCGGGGCTGAAACTCGCGGTGATTCCCTTCCGTCGCCTCGTGCATCGCCGCCGCGCCGCCGCCCCCGCTCCGGCCGGTGGCCGCCTCGCCTCGCTCGGCGACCTGGCGGCCGGCGAGCACGTCGTTCACGAGGATCACGGGGTCGCCCGCTTCACCGGCTTCGACACCCGCACGGTCGCCGGCATCACCCGCGACTACCTGGAGCTCGAGTACCGCGACGGCGACAGGGTCCTGGTCCCGGCCGAGCAACTGGCGAAGATCACCCGCTACGTCGGCGGCGGCGAGCACCCGGAGCTCTCGAAGCTCGGCGGCAAGCGCTGGAGCCAGATGAAGGCCAAGGCCCGCCGTTCGGCCCGCGAGATGGCCGGGGACCTGATCAACCTCTACGCCGAGCGGCAGGCCCGCCGCGGGCACAGCTTCTCGCCCGACGGCGAGTGGCAACTGCAACTGGAGCGGTCATTCCCCTACCGCGAGACCGCCGACCAGCTCGAGGCGATCGAGGCGGTCAAGGCCGACATGGAGTCCGAGCGCCCGATGGATCGGCTGATCTGCGGAGATGTCGGCTACGGCAAGACCGAGGTCGCGATCCGCGCTGCCCAGAAGGCGCTGGCCGATTCCAAGCAGGTGATGATCCTCGTCCCGACGACGATCCTCGCAACCCAGCACCTCGGCACCTTCAGCGAGCGGCTCCGCGACTTTCCCTACGAGATCGAGATGATCTCGCGCCTGCGCAAGCCGGCCGAGGTCAAGCGGGCGCTCGCGGCCTTCGCCGACGGTTCGCTCGACATCCTGATCGGCACGCATCGTCTGCTCTCCCGCGACGTCCGGGCCAAGGATCTGGGGCTGCTCGTGATCGATGAGGAGCAGCGATTCGGGGTGAAGCAGAAGGAGCTGCTCCGCCAGCTCAAGCTCAGAGTCGACGTGCTCTCGATGTCGGCGACCCCGATACCCCGGACGATGCAGATGAGTCTCGCCGGCCTCCGCGACATCTCGGTGATCGAGACCCCGCCCGAGGGCCGTCGGCCGGTTCGCACCTACGTCGGCCCCTATGACGAGGAGCTCGTCGGCGAGGCCCTCCGCCGCGAGGTCCGCCGCAAGGGCCAGGTGTTCTTCCTGCACAACCGGATCGAGACCCTCCACGACACGGCCGAGCGCCTGCGCGCGCTGGTGCCCGAGGCCAAGTTCCTGGAGGCTCACGGCCGGCTCGATGAGGGCGAGCTCGAGTCGACGATGCTGACCTTCCTGCGCGGTGAGGCGGACGTCCTCGTCGCGACCACGATCATCGAGTCCGGACTCGACGTGCCGGCGGCGAACACCCTGATCGTCGAGCGGGCCGACAACCTCGGCCTCGCTCAGGCCTACCAGATCCGCGGCCGCGTCGGCCGCTCTCGCGAGCGGGCCTACGCATACATGCTCTACCCATCCGAGGAGGGAGTGACCCGCGAGGCGGCGGCGCGGTTGGCGACGCTCGCCGATCACACGGAGCTCGGCTCCGGCTTCCGGATCGCGATGCGCGACCTCGAGCTGCGGGGGGCGGGGGATCTTCTGGGCGCCGAGCAATCGGGCCACGTCGCCGCGATCGGCTTCGAGCTCTACGTCGAGATGCTCGATCAGGCGGTCGAGGAGCTGCGCGCGGCCGGGGGGGAGGAGCGGACGGACGAGGAGGTGCGAGTCGATACCGACGTCTCCGCGTTCGTCCCCTCCTCCTACGTTCCCTACGAGGCGGCCAAGATCGACATCCACCGGCGGATCGCCGGTGCGCGGGCGCCGGGTGATCTGCGGGCGCTTCGTGACGAGTTGCGAGATCGCTTCGGGCCGCCGCCGGAGCCGATCGAGGCCCTGCTGGCGATCCAGCGCGCCCGGATCGAGCTGAGCCGCGACGGTGCCACCAGCCTGCAGCTCCGCGGCGCCCGGATCGTGGCGTCGCCGCTCGATCTCGACTCCGAACGCGTGGGCCGCCTGCGCGAGCGGATTCCCGACGCGATCTTCAGCTCGCGGGACGGCAGCCTGACGCTCCGCGCGCCCGGCTCCGACGCCCCCGACGCCGAACGGATCGGGCGCCTCAATGCGCTCGCGGACGCGGTATCGGGTTCGCGTGAGGCGTTGGGAGAGGCGGCCTGAGGGGCCTTCGCGGCGGCCGAAACGTGAGAGGCGCGATGCGTCGTCCGCCGCCTCGGTATGTTTCTGACCCCGTGGGATCCATGGCACGTCCAACAAAGCGCAAGCTTGCGATCGTTCTCGCCCTGATTCTGGTCGCGGCGGTGGCGCTCGTCGCTGCGACGAGCGGGCTCGGCCAGCCCGGGCTTCCAGACGGTGACGTCGCCGTCGTGGACGGTGTCGACAATGGCGCCATCACCCAGGAGGACCTCGACGCCGGCCTTGCACAGGCCGCGGCGCAGGGCGGATTGCCTGAGGTTCCGGCCGCCGACGACCCCCAGTACCAGGCGCTCCAGGATCAGGCGATGCAGAGTCTGATCCTCGCCGTCTGGGTCGAGGGCGAGGCGACCGACCGGGGGATCACGGTCTCTCAGGAGGACATCGATGCCGAGCTGAAGCGGATCAAGGACCAGAGCTTCTCCAGCGAGGAGGAGTTCCAGAAGTTCGTCAAGCAGTCGAAGTTCACCGAGGAGGACGTCCAGGAGCAGGTCAAGCTCACGCTGCTCAGGGACAGGCTCGAGCAGGAGGTCGTCTCTGAGCCGACCATCTCCGATGACGAGATCGAGAAGTTCTACGAGGTCAACATCGACACCTTCAAGCAGCCGGCCAGCCGGGACGTGCGGGTCATCCTCAACTCGTCGGAGGCGAAGGCCGAGAAGGCCAAGCAGGCGCTGGAGGCCGACGACTCCGACGCGAGTTGGGAGAAGGTCGCCAAGCAGTTCTCCCAGGATGCGACGTCGAAGGACCGCGGAGGCCTGCTCGAGGGCCTGGTCGAGGGACAGGGCGATCCGCAACTGGAGGAGCAGGCCTTCTCTGCCGCCGAGGGCGTGGTCGTCGGCCCGTTCAAGACCGACCGCGGGTTCTACGTGATCGAGGTCTCCGCGATCAACGACGAGACCACCCAGCCGCTCGAGGAGGCGAGTGACACCATCAGGCAGCAGCTCGTAGCCGCCCGCCAGCAGCAGATCGCCACCGATTTCCAAAATGACTTCACCGACAAGTGGACGCCGCGGACGGTCTGCGCCCCAGCCGAGGTGATCGAGCTCTGCAGCAACTTCGTTCCGCCCGATCCGGAGCCCGTCCCGGGTCAGCCGACCCCGCCGCCGGTGGTCTCGACCCAGCCGATCGAGCCCGGCACCTCGACGATCTCGATCGACGGCTTGCCACCTCAAGGCCTGCCACAGGGTCCGCAGCCGCCTCCCACCGAAGCTGACGCCACTCAGCTTCCCCCCGGGGCGGTCCCGCTCGGCCCCAACGGAGCGCCGGCTCCCGGTGCGACGGCCCCGCCGACCGGCGCGGCTCCGACCACCACCGCGCCGCCCACGACCGCGCCGTAGCGCCCGACGAGCCGATGAGCTCCGATCGCGCCCGCGCCGCTGCCGGTGGGGAGGCGATCGCCCGTCTCGATGAGACCACCCGCCGCCTTCGTCGTGAGTGCCCGTGGGACCGGGCTCAAGACGAGCGCTCGATCGTTCCCCATACCATCGAAGAGGCCTACGAGCTCGCCGACGCCGCCGCCTCGGGCGACGACGCCAAGATGCTCGACGAACTCGGCGACGTGCTCTTTCAGGTTCACTTCCTCGCCCTACTGCTGGAGGAGCGGGGCGGGGGCGACCTCGCCGCCGTTGCCGAGCAGACGACCGCGAAGCTGATCCGCCGCCATCCGCACGTCTTCGGGGACGTCGAGGTTGCGGGCACCGACGAGGTCCGCTCCAACTGGGACCGGATCAAACGCGACCAGGAGGGCCGCGGCGCCGAGGGGCCGTTCGCCGACGTCCCGGAGAACCTCCCCGGTCTGCTCTACGCCCGCAAGCTCCAGCGTCGCGCCGCCTCCGCGGGGCTCACCGGGCCGGCCGGAGATGCGGCCGAGGCGTTGCGGCGGCTGGAGTCCGCGACCACGGCGCTGGGCGAGGCTCCGCTTCTGGTCGAGGCCGAGGATCGATCTGCCGAGCAGCGGGATCAGGCCGAGGAGGCGATCGGCCGGTTGCTGCTGGCCGCGACCGACCTGGCAAGGGCGGCGAGGGTCGATCCCGAGCTGACGCTGCGGCGGGCGGCGGATCGGCTACGGGAGGGTGATTAGGGGCCGCTGCCGGTCCCGCTCGGCCAGGGTCGCAGGGAAGCGCTGAAATTCCCTCAGGGTGAAATACTCGGCCGATGCCAACCATCATCAGCGTTCACGGCCGTCAGATCCTCGATTCGCGGGGAAACCCGACCGTGGAGGTGGAGGTCTCGCTCGAGGGTGGAGTCGTTGGCCGTGCGGCGGTCCCATCCGGTGCTTCGACCGGTGAGTTCGAGGCCACGGAGCTTCGGGACGGGGGCGGGCAGTGGGGCGGCAAGGGGGTCAACGGGGCGGTCGCGAACGTCAACGGTGAGATCGCGGCGGCGCTGAACGGCGCCGATCCGACCGATCAGGCGGGGATCGATCATGCCCTGATCGAGCTTGACGGCACTCCGAACAAGTCGCGGCTCGGGGCCAACGCGATCCTCGGAGCCTCGCTCGCTGCGGCTCGAGCCGCAGCGCTCGAGGCGGAGCTGCCGCTTTACCGATACCTCGGACCGGTCTACGGCATCGAGAACCCCAACCTGCTCCCGGTGCCGATGATGAACGTCCTCAACGGTGGCGCGCACGCCGACAACTCGATCGACTTCCAGGAGTTCATGGTCGTCCCGGCCGGCGCCGGCAGCTTCTCGGAGTGCCTGCGCTGGGGCGCCGAGGTCTTTCACTCCCTGAAGGAGTGGTTGAAGGCGAACGGTCTCA
The DNA here is from genome assembly GCA_963823275.1 of uncultured Solirubrobacterales bacterium. Lineage (GTDB taxonomy): Bacteria > Actinomycetota > Thermoleophilia > Solirubrobacterales > 70-9 > RHKX01. Next base: position 694,368 of record CAWGKW010000001.1, read on the forward strand.
ACACGACCGTCGGTGATGAGGGTGGATTCGCTCCTGACCTGAGCTCCAACGAAGCGGCGCTGGAGGCATTGGTGGCCGGGATCTCGGCCGCCGGCTACGAGCCGGGCAAGGACGTCTTCATCGCGCTCGATCCGGCGACCAGCGAGATCTACGAGAACGGCGTCTACGAGCTGGCCCATGAGAACCGCTCGTTGTCCGCGTCGGAGATCGCCGCGTACTGGGCCGACAAGGTCGACCGGTACCCGATCGTCTCACTGGAGGATGGAATGGACGAGGAGGACTGGGAGGGGTGGAAGGCGCTGACCGATCTGCTCGGCGATCGCTGCCAGCTCGTCGGCGACGACATCTTCGTCACCAACCCCGAGCGCCTCGGCCGGGGTATCGAGATGGGCGTGGGCAATTCGATCCTCGTCAAGGTGAACCAGATCGGGACGCTGACGGAGACCTTCGAGGCCGTGCGGATGGCCCGTGATGCGGGCTACACGGCCGTCATGTCCCACCGCTCCGGCGAGACCGAGGACACCACGATCGCCGACCTCGCAGTGGCCACCGGTTGCGGTCAGATCAAGACCGGAGCGCCGTCGCGATCCGATCGAGTTGCCAAGTACAACCAGTTGCTGCGGATCGAGGAGGAGCTGGGCGCCGCCGCCGCGTTCCCGGGCCTCTCGGCCTTCGGCCGCTGACCGACTCGACGGGTCGCCGCCCGGGTGACCTCAGGCGACGCCGTGAGGGCCCCGGCCCGCTTGCAGGGCTTCGGCGATCGGCGCCGAAACCGCTCACCAATGGCCTCCGCAGCCCAGCCCCGCTACCGCGCCCGGGTGGCTCCCCGGGGGGAGCGAGGCAGTCGCGGCTCCCGGATCCGCTGGGACCGCTTCGGTCGAGTGGTCCTGGTCATCGTCCTCTTCATCGTCATCGCCTCCTACGTCGGCCCGTCGCTCCACGTCTTCGAGGGCTGGCGGGAGTCGAAGGGGGCCGACGCCCGGCTCGAGGAGCTGAAACGGGAGAACGCCGAGCTGACTCGCAAGGCGAAGCAGCTGGAGAGTTCCACAGCCGTGATGGCCGAGGCGCGCAAGCTCGGCCTGGTCGGCGCATCCGAGCAGGCCTACGTGATCGACGGCATCAGGTAGTCACTCGGCCACTCCGAGTCCGCGGTAGCCACTAATCTGTGGGTACGGGATCGGTACCAGCGATCGGCCCCGTCGGCGCATCTACCGCCGCGCCCACCCCTTCCAAGCACCCTATGCCGACCGGACTCGACACCGAGGCTGTGCCCGGCCGCACAGCCAACACCGACTTGCTTGAGCCGGTCCCGTTGCTGTTCATCGGCGGGACGGGGCGTTCCGGCACCCACGTCGTCTCGAAGATCCTCAACTCGCACAGCCACTTCCGCAAGGTTCCCAACGAGGCCCGCTTCCACACCGATCCGGGCGGCTTCCCCGATGTCCTCTCGGGACGGACGAGCGCCGACCTGTTCGCCTACCGCCTCCGCCACTACTGGTGGCGGAACTTCGAGCCGGCGCGGCTCAGCTTTCGCGGCCTGCACCGTTACGTGCCCAAGCAGCGGCTGGACGCGGCCACCACCTCGTTTCTGCGCCGCTTCGCCGAGGGCGAGCCTGAGGCCGCCTGCCGCCAGCTCTTCTTCGATCTGCTCTGGCCGCTTGCGACGGGCGAGGCCAAGGCCGGGTTGATCGAGCAGAGCTGCGACGTCGTCGCCGAGGCCGGACCGCTCGGGATGCTGTTCCCCGAGGCCCGCTTCATCCACGTCGTTCGCGACGGCCGCGACGTCGCCGCCTCGCGCGTCGGCCAGGCTCGTTGGCTCGCCTACCCTCGGACAATGCATCAGGGTCTGGAGTGGTGGGAGTCGCGGATCCGCCGGATCGAGAACGGCATCCGCGCCGTCGGCGAGGAGCGGGTCTTCGAGGTCAGCCTCGACGATCTCGTGTCCGGCAACCATCGGCGCCGCACCTACCGCAAGATGCGCCAGTTCGCCGGCCTCCGCAACGAGGACGCGATGCTGAGCTACTTCACCCGGCGGGTCAAGGTGCGAAACGCCCACACAGAACGCTGGCGCGGGGACGTCCCCGACCGCCAGCACGCCGAGGTCGACGCCCGCTACGGTGAGATCCTCGACCGGCTGGAGGCCGACGGCGTCGGTTGCGTCCCGCTGCTCCGCCAGGTCCAGAACCGGAGGTCGGACTGATGGACATCGCCGCGGAACGCCCGGAGAACCCGGACATCCTCTTCGTGGGCGGCACCGGGCGCTCGGGCACTCACGTGATCTCTCAAATGCTCGCCAACCACTCCCACTACGCGCGGGTCCCGATCGAGGCTCGATTTCACGTCAACCCGCAGGGGTTTCCCGACCTGCTCTCCGGCCAGGTCTCCCCGGAGCAGTTCCTGCGCAAGATGAGGCGATTCTGGTGGCGCCGGATCAGAGCCGGCGAGGTGGCTCCCGTCGTCGCTCGCCGGATCGCCTTCGGCCGCAAGGTCCGCGGCCTGCACAAGGTCGTCGAGAAGGCTCGCTTCGACGCGGCCCTCGACGAGTTCGATCGCGCCTCTCAGGGCGACCTCGACCTCGCCTGTCGCAACCTCTTCCTGGATCTGCTCTGGCCGATCGCGGCAGCGGAGGGTAAGCCCGGCCTGATCGAGATGAGCTGCTTCACGATCGCCGAGAGCCCGACCCTGGTCCGGCTCTTCCCTGAGGCGAAGTTGATCCACACGGTTCGCGACGGTCGCGACGCCGGCTCCTCGAAGGTCTCCAAGCGCCAGAAGCGAAGTCATCCCCGCGACGGGTCCGAGGGCCTGCGCTGGTGGGAGGGGCGCCTGCGCAAGATCGAGGCGGGCGTGCGCGAGCTGCCGGCCGACAGCCTGCTCACGGTCAGCCTCGACGAGCTCGTCGACGGCGACCGCGAGCGGGTCTACGGCCAGCTCCTGTCCTACCTCGATCTCGAGGACGAGCCGGCGATGCGTGAGTTCTTCGATCAGGAGATGAGCGCGTCGGCAGCTCACAGGGAGCGCTGGCGGCAGGGGCTCACCCTCGAACAGCAGGAGGCGCTCGTGCGGGAGTACGAGAAGACCCTGGGCCGTCTCGAGCGGGAGGGCTTTCACTGTGCGCCGGAGCTACGGCGGGCCTACGAGCATCAGCCCGCGTGAGCGGACGTGACCTCGTCTTCATCGGTGGGACCGGGAGATCGGGAACCCACGCTCTCGCGAGGCTTCTCGGCCACCACACCCGGCTCGCCGATGTGCCGATCGAGGCGAGGTTCCATTGCAACAAACGAGGGATGCCCGACCTGCTCGAGGGGAGGATCACGCTCCAGGGCTACATCGCCAAGCTGCGTGGCTTCTGGTGGCATCGGGTTCGGGTCGACGGCCGACCTCGCGGGCTCTACAACCTGCTCCGCCAGGCCGAGTTCGACGAGGCGCTGGAGCGGTTTGAGGCGACCTACGCCGCTGACCCGATCCGTGGCTGCCGAGAGCTCTACCTCGCCCTTCTCTGGCCCGTAGCCCAGCGCGCCGGCAAACCCGGGCTGGTCGAGATGTCCTCTCACAACATCCGGGTATCGCAGACGCTGATGCGCATCTTTCCCGAGGCGAAGTTCGTTCACGCCCTTCGCGACGGGCGCGACTCCGCCGCCTCGGTTGCGGGCAAGACCTGGGGGCCGCGCAGGGTCGGCGCCGCGCTCGGGTGGTGGGCCGATCGGCTGCGCTCGATCGAGGCCGGGATCCGCGGCAGCGAAGATGGTGCGGCCTTCTCGATTCCGGCCGATCGCTTCCGCGTGGTGTTGCTCGAGGATCTCGTCGGCTACGAGCGCGAAGCGACCTACGCGGGCCTGCTGGAGTTCCTCGGCCTCACCGACGAGAGGGCCATGCGCGGCTTCTTCGACGCCGAGATGACCCCGGAGTCCGCCCACCTGGGTAGATGGCGTCAGGAGCTCAGCGTTCCCGGTCGGCTCTGGGTTCAGCGTCGCTACGAATGGACCGTCGGCGCGCTCGAGCGGGAGGGCAACCATGCAGCGCCGAGCCTGCGCGCTGCGCTCGATCGCGAGACCTCGCCCGGGTCGCTTCGATGAGCGGCCGCCCGTCGAGGGTCAGGGCCCGTGACCCGGGGGGCCCGAGGATCCTGTTCGCGACCAGTAACGGCACCGGTCTGGGCCACCTGAACCGGGCCATGGCGATCTCCCGGCGACTGCCGGAGTCGTATGAGTCGTCGTTCTTCACCCTCTCGGGTGCGGCGCCGGTCGTTGCCGATCAGGGTCTCGAGGTCGACTACCTGTCCTCTTACCGGCGGCCGGCGTCGGGGACCGATCGCGCCTGGAACCTCCGCCTGCGGGCGATGCTCGAGCAGGTGTTCGAGGAGCGCCGCCCCGACCTCGTCGTCTTCGACGGCGTCCATCCTTACCGTGCGCTCACTCACCTGCTGAGTGCTCGCGGCGCCCCGCTTTCGGTCTGGTGTCGGCGTCCGATGTGGAGGATGGAGACTGCATCGAAGGCCCCCCTGGCCCGCGTCGGCGCCTTCGACGCGGTCCTCGAGCCCGGCGAGCTCGCGGAGTCAGCCGATGGGGGGCCGACCGTCGGGCTGCGCGGGCAGGCCAAGCGGGTCGCCCCGATCGTCTACCTGGATCCGGGCGAGCTGCTCGGGCGCGAGCGGGCGGCTGCGGCGCTCGGTCTCGATCCCTCGCGCCGCACCGCCCTGGTCACGCTGGGACAGGGAGGGGAGGTCGATGGCGCCGTAGCACGCTCGCTGCAGGCGCTGACCGCGGTTCCGGGGCTCCAGGTTGCCGCGCTCCAGTCGAGCATCGCCCCGGACCTCGAGCTCCCAGCCGGCGTCGTTCGTCTTGATTCGACGTTCCCGATGAGCCGCTACTTCAGGGCGTTCGACATCGCGGTGGCCGCAGCCGGCTACAACGCCTTCCACGAGCTGATCGCCTTCGCCGTTCCGAGCCTGTTCGTGCCGATGCCGCGCAACACCGACGACCAGCGGGCGCGGGCTCGCTGGGCGGCCGAGCGGGGGGTCGCGCTCGCCGTCGAGGATGCAGCCGATCCGTCGCTCGCCGATCAGCTCGGCAGGCTGGCCCAGCCCGATCACGCGGCCGGGTTGGCACGGGCCTGCGTCGAGATCTTCCCCGGCAACGGAGCCGGCGCCGGGGCGGATCTGCTGGAGGGAATGATCGCCGGCCGGCGGCCGGCGCCTGCGGTTCGCGATCGCGGGAGGTTCAACCGCTGGCTGCGGTTGTCCAGCCACTCCGTGGGCCCCTCGCTACCGCTGGTGGCAGCGCTGGGCGCTCGTGACCTGATCCGCAATCCCGAGCGACGTTCTCCGTACCTGGTGATTCTGGCTCTCGGCGTCGGCGACGACGAGCTGATCGAGCGGATCGAGGGAGCCAGGGGTGACATACCCCCGGGTCGTGTGCTGGTGCTGACCGATTCGCTCGCGTTCGCCGAGCTGCGCCGGATCGGCGTCGGCTTCGAGCTCCTCCCTCCATGGCCTGACCCGGAATCGGCCGCGGGGCCTTCGGCCGCTGATCTGCGGGCTCGGGTGGAGCTGCTGTTGCGGGGTCGCAAGCCCCTTCGCGCCGTCTCGATCGGGGTCCGCGGCGCCGAGCTGCTCGGCCTTCAGCGGTCTCCCGATCCCCCCCGGGGCAACCGATGAGCGAACCGGCTGCGGTACCCTCGGGGGCGCCTATGGAGGCTCCGGCCCCGATTGAAACCGACGCCGTCGCCGGGGGAGACGGCGCCAGTGAGACGCTTCCCCATGCGCGCCCCGGAGTCGGGACGCGCGATCTGACCCTGCCCAATCTGATCGTGATCGGTGCTCAGAAGTGCGGGACCAGTGGCCTGCACTACTACCTGAGCCTGCATCCGGAGGTGTCGATGTCGACGCCGAAGGAGCTGAACTACTTCATCGAGGAGCGCAACTACGCACGCGGGCTCGAGTGGTACTCGCGCCATTTCGATCCGGCCGCCCGCTGCCGCGGGGAGGCATCCCCCAACTACACCGCCTATCCGCAGCATCTCGGCGTCCCCGAGCGGATTGCCGAGGTCGTGCCCGACGTGCGGCTCGTCTACATCGTCCGCGATCCGATCGATCGGATCACCGCCCACTACGTCCACAACTTCGCCAAGCGTCGCGAGAAGGGCGACCTACGGGCGACGCTCCTGCATCCGAACACGTCTTACGTGACCCGCAGCAAGTACTTCATGCAGCTGCAGCGCTACCTCGCGCATTTCGACGAGGATCAGATCCTCGTCCTCGACCAGGCCGACCTTCGCGACGACCGGATGCCGACGCTGCGCCGGTTGTTCGAGTTCGCCGGCGTCGATCCCACGTTTGAGCACCCGAAGTTCGGGCAGGTGCGCCACTCGACCTCGCGCAAGAAGCGAGCGACCCGGCTCGGGATGAGGGTCCAGAGGATGAGCCGTTCGCGCCTCGGCCGCCGGGTCCCGCGGCGGGCCTGGCTTGCGGCCGATGTCGCCCTGCCGCTCTCGAGGCCGATCAGCAGGCCCGATGGGGTCGCTGAGGCGCTCGGCGGCGAGGTGCTCGAGGTCCTCCACGAGGACGCTGATCGATTGCGCGCGCAGACCGGACGCGCGTTCGAACACTGGTCGGTTTGAGCGGCGACGGCAAAGGCCGGCGTAAGGGCGTTCAGCGCGGCGCCGGGCCGAAGCGACCGGACAAGGGAGGAGGGACGGGGGCCGCTCTCGGCACCCAGGTGCTCCGCTACTCGGGCATCCACGGCATGGGGATGGTTGCCGCCAACGCGCTCACCTTCATCGCGACGATCGTCATCGCGAACTTCTCGGAGCCGGCCGAGTTCGGGGATCTCGGCCTCCTCCTCTTCTACGCCGGCCTTCTGACCCTCCTCTTCACCCTGGCGAGCAAGCAGGGCACCCTGAAGCGCACGTTCGGCGGCGACGATGACGACGACGATGATGACGATGATGACGATGACGAGACGCTGATCTCGCCGAAACGGAGCCTCGGGACCGGCCTCGCGACGATCACGATCGTCTCGCTGATCGGCACGGCCCTCTCGATCGTTTTCGCCGAGCAGATCTCGCATTGGCTGCTCGGCGACGCCGACCCCGGCCTGGTCGTCTACGCGGCGCTCGCCGGTGGGACCGGGGCGATCTATCGGGTCACCTCGATCGCGATCTGGCTCGAGCGGCGTCCCTATTCCTACGTCGCCGTGGAGACCGCGAAGCCGGTCTTCATCCTGGCCGCCGTGGTCCCGCTGCTGATCGCCGGCGAGGGGATCAAGGGCGCGATCGAGGGACAGGCGATCGGTACCGGATTGGCGCTGATCCTCTCCCTGGTCATCCTGCGCGGCAGCTGGACCCCCTGCTTCGATTGGCGCGAGGCGATCGCGATCTACCGCAAGGGCGCGATCCGGGTCCCCCTCGTCCTCTCGATGTGGGTCGTCGGCTACGCCGACATCTTCCTGCTCTCGCGCTTCGTCTCCGACACCGACCTCGGCACCTACCACCTCGCATCGAGGGCGGCCTTTCTCGTCGCGATCCTGCCGGGCGGATACCGAAAGGCCCTGCGACCGCTGCAGAAGACGCCGATGTTCCGCGCCGTCGAGGACGAGTACGGCGTCGGGAACGCCCGCGGGGTCCAGTTCGGCTACTTCACGCTGATCCTGGCGGGAACGATGCTGCTGACCACGGTGATGGCGACGGTGATGGTCAGGGTCGCGCCCTCCTCATATTCGAGCGCGGCGCCGCTGATCCCCCTCGTGGCCGGCGGCCTGGTCGCGCCGACCGTCTACCGGATGCTCAACAAGTCGGTCAAGTACGCCGACAAGCGCATCCCGTTCATCATCGGAGCGGTCTTCGCGATGTTCGCGTTCGTCGGGTTCTGTCTGTTGCTGATTCCCGAGATCGGGCTCAAGGGCGCGCCGATCGCCATGATGCTCGCGTTCGCGATGCCGACGGTATTCGTCTTCGTCAAGTCGCAGCGGGGCCGCAGCCCGATCGTTCTCCCCTGGAGGGCGATGATCGTCGCCTGCGGGCTGGCCGTGGCCGTGGCGGTGCTGCACAGCATGATCGATCCGGGGGGCCTCATCGCTCAGGTCGTGGTGGGTCTGGCCGCCGTTGCGCTCTGGGGCTTCCTCTGCCTGCTGTTCGGGGCCGTGCCTCAGACCCACAGGGCGCCGCTGCTGGCGATGGTCAAGGGCCTCCGCCACCGCGGGCACGGTTTCGAGGCCGCCGCCGGCCTCGAGGCGCTGAGGCCGCGAGAGCGCAAGTCGCTGCGTCGGGCACTCGTCCGTGGCATGCCGGCCGAGGAGGCGGCAATCCCGGCACTATCGATCAAGGGCAACGGTGAGGGCGCGACCGCCGGTGACGCGAACGCGATTCTCGTCGAGATTCTCCGCCGTGCCGCCAGCGGTGGCGGGGCAGCGGGTGTTCCCAGTGACTACGCCCGCCGGGACGACCACGATCGCGATGCGCTGATCGGCGCCTACCTGTTCGCCCAGGGGCCGATAGCGGCCCGCGATCAGATGGGCAAGAAGCTGATCAACGATGGTGTGGCGGAGCCGTTCGACCTGCACACGCTCGAGGCGGTCATGGCCTCGCTACGCCGCGCCGACCAGCCGGCCTGGAAGCGCAACTGACGGCGACTCGGCGGGTCAGTCGTCGGCGCCGACGCGGCGGATGATGATCTGATCCGCCTCGATCGTCACCCGCACAGGCCGATGGCCCGCCCAGTGCTCGGCGTAGACGGGGTTGTCCTTGACCGCCGGGTCGAGCCACAGTCCGTAGCCCTCCTCACCATGATCGAAGCTTCCCTCGATTCCACCCGGGGCACGCCGGCGGCCGCGTCCCCCGCGGCGGCGGCGGCGGCGTTTCGGCTGATCGTCGCCGTCGGGCTCGGCCTCGTCGCGATCGGAGTCGTCCTCGTCGTCGACGTCCTCGTCCTCGTCGTCCCCGGCGGCCTCCGCAGCCTCGGCCGCGGCGAGGGTGGCGGCCTCGACCTCGGCCTCGATCTCGTCGCGAAGGTCGTCTGAGGTGTCGGGTTCGGAGTCGGGGTTGAGGTCGTGGCGGCGCCGGAACTCCCGGAGCTCGGACGCGGAGATATCAAGCTGATGTGCGATCCATGCATCCGTCCGACCCTCGCGCACCCACGCGCGGATCTGGTTCAGTTGGGATCGGAGGGGCTTGCCTGCCATTGCGGCCCGGGACTCTACCCAACGGGGCGCCCTGACCACCCGCGGGGTCAACCCGAGAATGGACGTTTCTCTCACCTTTCGCTAGGGTCGAACTCCCGTATTCCCACGGGAACCGTGCCATCAAGCCGTTGCAGCCCCCGGCCCGAGGTCCGGGCGCCCATGCTCGTACTCACCCGGAAGACCAATCAGAGCATCATGATCGGAGACGAGATCGAGATCACGATCCTCTCCGTCTCCGGCGACAAGGTCAGGATCGGCATCCAGGCGCCTCGCAGCATCTCGGTGTTCCGCGAAGAGGTCTATGACAACCTCGACGAGCCGGCGCCGGCTGAGAAGCCACCGGCGGACGAGTAGCTGGGCGGATCTCGGCGGCGGGCGTGGCCTGCCGAGGGACCCCACCCGTTGGGCGGGAGGTGTATCTGGCTGGGAAGGGAGGGATCTGGCCTCAAGGCCGGCGCTCACCCGCCTGCCGAGGGACCTGAATCAACCGATTGGCAGCGGACGGCGCTCATTACGCCGCGATCTGCCAATCGTCGGCCTCCGCCGACCCAACCACCACCTCTGCCGATCGGCTACACCCAACGGTCCGAGGGAAGCGGACGCGCATCGGAGCATTCTCTCGGGGTTGGTCAGCCGCCGACCAGCCAGGCGAGGGTCTCGAACATCACGACCACCACGACCACCACGGTCAGGGTCAGCGCGGCGAAGAGGACGCCGAAGCGGACCCGTCCTCGCTTCTCCGTCTTGACGATGTGACGGGCCCGTGAGCGATTGGAGGCGCGCTTGCGCAGCTCGAAGCGCCGCTGGATCTCGATCGCTTGCTCGCGCTCGAAGGCCTCCTCGAACTGGTCGAGGCTCTGGCTCATCCGGGCGGCGGGCATCTGGGCGGGTTCGGTTGCCACGGACGTAATATTAGCTGTTGCTAAGACATCCCGCCAGCCAACGCTGACTTTCAGCAGGCACCCCAGAGTCCGAGGCCGTCCTTTCCGGCCTCCCGCTCGACCTCGGCGAGTTGCCCCGCTCGGGAGGTGTTCGGCTCAATCTCGAGCGTCCGCGCGAAGCCGCCGCGGATCAGCTCTTCGTTGACGAAGGTGTCGTCGACGAAGACGTACGCCAGCAGGCGGTCGTAGACGTCGCGGAGTTCCCGATCGAACTCGAGCGTGACGACCCGCCCCTCGACCAACTCGTGGTTGAACTGCGATGCCTGAGGCCCGAAGCACTCGACGGGCTCGCCGGGCTTGACCGTCTCCGGCGTGTCGATGCCGATGTAGCGAACGTCGTCGATCCGGCCGTCGATCGAGACCTCGATCGTGTCGCCGTCGACCACGCGGAGGACGCGGGCCGTGACGCTCCCGCGGGCCGCAATGCCATTGGCGCCGTCCGCTGGGTCGTAGGAGCCTCCCGGGTCGCCCCCCTCGCCGTTCAGGCCGCCGGAGAGAAGCAGGTAGAGGAGGAATGCGAGCAGCGCCAGAGCGCCGGCACCGCCGCCCCTGCGGCCGGGAACGGTCATCAACTCCCAGGAACCCCCGCCCGCGCCGTCGAGCCCCCCGGTTACGGGATGCGGGAGACGCTGGAGAGCATGATCTCCTTGATCTGGCCGATGATCTCGAGCGCCTCGCTCCGCTCGCGCTGCCAGACGTTGCGGCCGTAGATCACGCCCGAGCCGCCGGCGCCCATGACCGCGCTCGTCTGCTCGAGCAGCGCAGCGTCATCGATCTTCGAGCCGCCGGAGAGCACGACGAGGGAGCGCCCCGCCGACTCGACGCAGTGGCTGATCGCGTCCTCCTGGGTGAAGCCGCCCTCGTTGTAGGGGGCGGGGGAGTCCTTGTCCTTGTCGGCGTCGATCTTCGGCATGTTGAGCTTGACGACGTCTGCGCCCATCTCCATGGCCATCCGGGCTGCGTAGTCGATCGCGTAGAAGGAGTTCTGCCCGCCCTTCGACTCGACCGCCTCACCGCGCGGGTAGGACCAGACGACCAGCGGCATACCGAAGCGGTCGCAGTCCTCGCGGACCTGCTTGAGCTGCAGCAGGTCCTCGCCCTGTCGCGGCGAGCCGACGTAGAGGGTGTAGCCGACCGCGTCGGCGCCCAGCTTGACCGCGTCCTCGACGGATGCGTTGCAGGTGGACAGGGCCTGGGGGGAGGGCGGGATGTCGGTCTTGCCGTTGACCTTGAGGATCAGCGGCACGCTGCCCGCGTAGTCGGGGTAGTACTTGGTGGCGAGGCCGATCTGGCACGCGATCGCCGAGTAGCCGCCCTCGGCCGCGAGTCGGAACTGGTATTCGGGATCCTTGGAGGCGGGGTTCGGAAAGAAGTCGCGAGGTCCGTGCTCGATCCCCTGATCGATCGGCAGGAGCATCAGCGTTCCACTGCCGGGCCCGAACTCGAAGAGAAGGCGGTGCAGGCGCGTGCGCTTGCCGGGCGACAGCGTTTCGAGAAGCGACTTCTGCTCGGTGATGCTCTTGACCTCCACTTGGAGTTCCTCCTTGGATAGATGACGCCGCGCGCGTCGAGCTGACGAGGCGGCAGGCGGGATCGCCAGTATAGGTGGCCAGGGGCCGATCAACCGGGATAGGATCGACTCCACCAACCCGTGCTCGAACACCGCTTCAACGGCGCACCCTTCACCGTCGGGATCGAAGAGGAGCTGATGCTTCTCGACCCCGAGACCCTCGACCTGTCTCAGGGGATCGAGGCCGTGCTCGCCGACGTTCCGGCCGAGCACTCCGAACAGGTCAAGCCGGAGCTGTTTCAGTCCGTGCTCGAGGTGGCGACGACTCCGTGCTCGGAGATCGCCGAGGCGACGGAACAGCTCGCCGGCCTGCGCCGGCTGGTCGGTTCGATCGCCGCCCGCAACGGGATGCTCGTCGGCGCCGCCGGCACGCATCCGTTCGCCCGCTGCGACGACCAGCGGATCGTCGAGCGCGACCGCTACAAGGACCTGGTCGAGGATCTCGGCTTCATCGCCAAGCAGGAGCTGATCTTCGGCACCCACGTCCATGTGGGGATCGACTCTCCCGACAAGGCGATCTACGTCGCCGACGGGATCCGCCGACATCTGCCGCTGCTGCTCGCGCTGTCTTCGAACTCTCCGTTCTGGGAGGGTCGGCGGACCGGCCTGATGTCCTCGCGCACACCGGTCTTCCGCGCCTTCCCCCGCCAGGGCGTGCCACCTCATTACGGGAGCTGGGAGATCTACTCCCGCCGGGTCGAGCAGATGACCAACTCGGGCGCGATCGACGACTACACCTACCTCTGGTGGGATGTCCGCCCCCATCCCAGGCTGGGCACGGTCGAGACACGTGTCTTCGATCAGGCCACCCGGCTCGAGGACACGGCGGCGTTCGCGGCGATGACCCAGGCTCTCTCCCACCGGTTCGCCGAGCTGTTCGACGAGGGTGAGCCGCTCGTCGAGGCGCCGTTCGAGCTGGTCGACGACAACAAGGTCCGAGCCGCGGTGCGCGGGATGGAGGGAGAGCTCGTCGACTTTTCCCGCGGCCGGCCGGTCCCCGCAGCCGAGATGGCCGCGGGCCTGGTTGCTCAGATCGAGCCAAGCGCCGCCGAGCTCGGGTGCTCCGCCGAGCTCGGTCGCGTGCGCGAGATCATCGAGAACGGGACCGGGGCGAGGCGTCAGCTCACCTTCGTGGAGGACCGCGGGGACGACCTCCGCGAGCTCGTTGAGGCGACCGTGGCCTTGACGGCTCGCTGATCCGGGACCTTTCTGGGCGGGCGAAGCTATCCTCGCTCTGTGTCACCGGCACCGGAGTTGAGCGTCGTCTGCCGGAGCTGCGGCTCCGAGGTGAGCCCGTACGTGACCGAGTGCCCCTACTGCGGTCACCGCCTGCGCAAGCGGGCGCCGCGCCTGGAACGGGAGGGCGACGAGATCCGGGTGCACGAGGGTCGGCGGGCCAAGCGCCGCCGTCTGCGGCGTGAGCGAGCCGCCGAGCGCGGCCGATCGATCGCGCTGGACGCCCGCCCGCTGGCCACCGGCGCCACCCTGCTGGTCGGCGCGATCCTGATCGTCCTCGGGCGCGCGATCCCGCTCACCGCCTACGAGTTGGGGGCCGTCGTCGGACCGGTCGGGTCCGAGGCTTGGCGATACGTCACCGCCCCGTTCGTCTACGACGACCTCGGCGCGTTCTTCGTCGTCGGCACTGCGATCTGGGTGTTCGGACGGGCGGTCGAGATGCGGCTGGGATCGCTCGCCACGGCCACGCTGATCCTCGCCACCGGGACGCTGGGCACCCTTGCCGCCGTGGCCGCGACGTTGGCCGGAATGACCGATTTCCTCGTCATCGCGGGCGGCAACGGGGTCGCGCTCGGCCTGCTCGGAGCCTGGCTGATGCTCTGGCGCGGCGATGCCAAACACCATTTCAGCGAGCCCCTGGAGGTCGTCGGCATAACGGTCGTGGCAGTCGTGTTGCTGTTGCTTCCGCTGGTCGAGGTCGGTGCCGATCCGGTGGCCGGACTCGTCGGCGGACTCGTCGGCCTGGCGATGGGCGCGCTGGCCGCACGGCGCGTCGAGGCGAGCCCCGACTGAGCTGTGGCCGCCTCCGCATTCACCGAAGCCGAACTCGAGGCAGCGGTCGCACTGCTGAGCGACGGCTCACGCCTGCGAGCGACCGAGGCTCACGTGGCCGCGGTGGCCCCGACGCTCCAGCGGGTGCTCGTCGAGGCCCTCGCCGCGGGCGGATGGTTCGGAGACTCCCATCGGGCCGAGCTCGCCCGGATCACCGGCATCGAGGATGAGCGAGAGCGGGCCGAGGCGATCGACCTGCTGCTCGCCGAGGAGACGCGAATATCGATGATGGTCGGAGTCGCCGTCGGCTGGGTGCTGGCGGACGAGCTCGGGCCGCCCGAATCAGCAACGGGTTCGACACCCGAACGAACACCCGAATAGGAGGGTTGACGATGGAGATCAGATGGCTGGGACACAGCTGCTTCGAGTTCAGAGACGGTGAGACCAGAGTCCTGGTCGACCCGTTCCTGAAGCCGAACAGCCCGACGGCCCCGCTCACCGCCGAAGAGGTCGAGCCGACCCACATTCTGCTCAGCCACGGGCACGCCGACCACCTCGCCGATGCGATTCCGCTCGCCAAGCGCACCGGTGCGCCGGTCCTGGCGATCGTCGAGCTGGCCAAGTGGCTCGACGCCCGCGGCGTCGAGAAGACCTTCGACCCAAACCTCGGTGGCATCGTCGAGTTCGAGTGGGGTTGGGTGAAGCTCGTTCAGGCTCTCCACACCAACACCGCGCCCGGCGAGGGCGAGGAGCTCTTCAGCGCCGAGACCGGGACGGCGATCGGGCTCCCCGCCGGGCTCGTGATCAACATCGGCGGGGTGAGCGTCTATCACCTCGGCGACACCTGCCTGTTCGGCGACATGAAGCTGATCGCTGAGCGCACGCCCGTCGATGTCGCGTGCGTGCCGATGGGTGGCCACTACACGATGGGCATCGATGACGCTGCCTACGCATGCGGTCTGATCGGCGCCGACACCGTGTTCCCGATGCACTACGGGACGTTCCCCGCGATCGACGCCGATCCGGCTGAGTTCAAGGAGAAGGTCGAGAGCTCGACGTCCTCGCGGGTCGTCGTGCTCGAACCCGGTGGGACTCACACCGTCTAGGGCGGGGTCAATGACAGAACGGTCGCGAGCCCGGCGGCTCGTCTCGGCCCCTGATCCCGGCGCATTCGGCCAACGCGTCGGCGCGTCGCTGGAGCGCCAGCTCGAGGACCGGGTCGATGCCGGCGACGGCGTCCGGGAAGAGGTTCGCCAGCTGGTCTGGATCTGCCCCCAGGTCGTAGTGCTCGACCTCGTCGGTGGGCCGGCAGATCCCGTCTGACCCCGCTGCGGAGGTGTGGTGGATGTAGATCTCGTCGGCTGATCGGAACCCCTCGTATCTGCAGCTCGAGTTGGCGTCGGAGGGCTTACCGCCGGTGTCCAGCTCCAGCGGGATCCGCCGGTCCGCGGGCCAGCCCCGCGCCCGACCGGCCGCGAGGCCCAGCAGCGACCGGCCATCGAGGACCCGGCAGTCGTTGCGCTTCCGGCACGGCTCGGCTCCGGCGAGGTCGAGGATAGTTGCCGTCAGATCGACGTTGGCGACAAGTTCTGAGATCACCACGCCGGGCCGGGGAGCCGGCCTCGTCGCCGCCGGCAGACGCATCGCCAGCGGCACTTCCAGCGACTCGCGGTAGGGGACGATCTTCTCGAACGAGAGCCGGTGCTCTCCGAAGTAGAGGCCGTTGTCGGAGGTGAAGATCAGCGCCGTGTTGCGACGTTCGCCGGCCCTTCCCAGGGCTCGCCAGATCTGTCCCGCTCCCCGGTCGACCGCCCCCAGCGCGGCCAGGGTGCAACCGTAGGTCCGCTCGAGCGCCTCGATCCCCCCGGCGTCGAACGGATCGCGCTCGCGGATGAACGAGGGCTTGTCGGCGACGTCGGCTTCGTTGAACGACGGCGGGCGGGGGAGTGGTTCGGCGGCGAAGGCATCGCGGTCGGCCAATGCCGGCTCCGGACCGGGCGCCGCGCACCGTGGCACCAGCGACGGTCCGCCCGATCGGTGCGGGGCGAACTGATCGACGACCATGAACAGCGGATCGGGGCCGCCGGCGTAGCGGTCGATCATGCGCACCGCCGCCCGGTTGATGATCGAGGTCGTGTAGTCGCCAGGGTCGGTCCCGGACTCGCCGAAGCGGCCGTTGTTGGCGAACGGCGCCGAGTAGTAGGAGGTCGGATGCAGCACCGTGTGCCACTCATCCCACCCGGGGGCCGATTGCGCGGGATCGTCGATCGTGAACAGGTAACCGTTCAGGTACTTGCCGACGTGGGCCGTCCGGTAGCCGGCTCGTTTCATCCAGACCGGAAGCGTGTTCACCTTGCGCTCGAGATCGCGGTAGCCGGGTGCGTTCCAGAGCACGCCGTTGTTGTGGCCGTACTGGCCGCTGAGCAGGGCTGCGCGTGATGGGCAGCAGAGCGGCGTCGGGACGGCGGCGTTCGTGAAGAATGATCCGGCGCGGATCAGGAGACGGTCGATCGTCGGCATCACCTCCGCGTTCATGGTCGCCGCCGACTGGTCGTCGGTGACGATCACGATCACGTTCGGGGGGGAATCGCGCGCGGGGGCCGCGGAGGGGAACGCAAGGCAGGCGCCCAGCGCCGCAAGAAGTCCGAGCAACGAGGCCCACCCTGCCGGTCCGTTCATCCCTCGCATCCCCGACAAGCTATCCGCCGGGTGGGCGGTCCTCGCCCCTCGGCGATCGAGCTGACCTGGCCGCCGGCGCCGCCCCCGGAGGAGCGACGCCGTGCGACCGGCCGATCCCAGTCCGCTAGGCGCCTCGCTGAATCCAGAGCGAGCGATCGTGCCAATCGTGCGCCGGCAGAACCGATCCGAACGGAGCCCAGTCGGCGGCACCTCGGGCAGTGAGGTGATTGCGACGTCCGGCCATTCCCGGTCCGGACATCGACGAGCCGTCGAGTTGAGCCGTCACGAGCCCCCCATCGGCAGCTAGGGGCTGGACCTTAGGTCCGTCTAGGTGAGACTCGACGAATGTCGGATCTGGCGGCGCCGGCTAGGGCGCGAGCGGCGTGGTCACTGGTTCGCCGGAAACTGAGTCGGTGACGACCGGCGGGGTGACCGGAACCGAAGGCGTCGTCGTCGGCGTCGTCGGCGTGATGGGTGTGGTCGGCGTGGTCGGCGTGTCCGGCGCGCTGCCGGTGTCCTGGTTGCCTTCGCCCTCGATGAGGGTCGGTGCAACCGGGGTCCCGACCGCGACGTCGCCGCTCTCGACGGGTGGATCGACGATCGCGGGCTCGTCGGTGGCGGGCTTCGGCGTCTTGTCCTCGGCCTGCGGCGCCGGACCGGCGTCGCGGCCGGCGGCGTCGGCCGTGTTCGGCGCCGCATTCCGGGTCCGATCTGTGTGGGTGGCGGGATGGGAGACGATCTGGACGCGAGGCGGATCATCAGCCTTGACCGCAGGCTGGACGGCGGCGATCGCGGCCGGCTTCGGCGTCGCGCTGTCGCCGGCGCCTATGTTGCGGACCTCGACGGCTCCCGCGGTCAGGATCGCGGCCGTTGCGAAGCCGGCGGCAGCCTTGGCGCCGATGGCTCCTCCGAGGATGCTGATGCCGCTCATGCCGCTGGCCGCGGAGGCACCGCCGACGGCGCCGGCCGCGCCCGAACTCCCGGCCGCCGATCCGGCGGCGGACCCGCCACCGAAGACCTTGGCCACGATCCCCTGCTTGAAGAGAGCGATGAGCCCGACCGGAAAGAGCGCGGCCATTGCCCTGCGGTCGGAGCGGAGCTGGTCGCGGAATGCCCTGCAACCGTCGCAGCCGCGAACGTGCTTGCGGGCGGCGCCGGACGCCTTGCCGATGCCCTCGGCGGCCTCCGCCAGCGTCAGCTGGACCTCCTCGCAGGTCAGCAGGCGCGATTGCCCCGACTCCGCCAATCCGATCCGTGCGCGGACCAGCAGCGACTTGACCGAGGGGACCGTGGTCTGCATCGCCTGTGCGATCTCGTCGTATGAGAGCTGGTCGATCTCGCGCAGCAGCAACGCCGTCCGCTGGGTTTCGGGGAGCGTCTCGACGTCGGCCATCAGCTGGCGGAGGTCCTCGCGGTTCTGAACGTGCTCGGCGGTCGTGATCCCGTTGGCGTGGGGGAGGACGTCCATCGAGTCCTGGCCCTCGGGGACCTGCTTGCGAAGGTGGTTGAGGCAGCGGTTACGCGCGATCCGATACAGCCAGGGCCGCACGTTGATCTTGCGCTCGTCGGCGAGCATCGCCGAGTGCGCGTTGGTGAAGACCTCCTGGAGCACGTCCTCGGCGTCCTGGCGGCTCTTCACCATCGACTGGCAGAAGCCCAACAGCCGGGCGTTGTAGCGGTTGAAGAGCACCTCGAAGGCGCCGTCGTGGCCGGCGCGGATCAGATCGACGAGGCGCTCGTCGGCCTCGAGCCGGAGCAGCGGTGAGCGCCGGGCCAGTAGCCCGCGTCCCGAGACGCGTGTGAGTGCGGAAGCTTCCATGGACGAAACCTGTTTCGAAACCCTGTTTCAGAAACACCGTAACAAGCCAAATGTTGCGTTCTCCTAAATCTTCGGCCCAAGGCGGGTCAATGGTGCATACGTTGCGGCCCGCGGCTGCGGGGTAGCCTGCGACCTCCCACCCGCCGGGGTGGCGGAATTGGCAATACGCGGCCGGCTTAAACCCGGCTGCCCGCGAGGGCATGAGGGTTCGAATCCCTCCCCCGGCATCGACCCCGCCCGTGGGGTGCCCGATTGCGGCGCCGATCGCCCATGAGAGACGGCTTGCGGGTTCGCGCTAGTTTCGGTCAGGCCGATAGGTGGAGCAAGGACATGGATCCCGACCAGAGCCAGACAACCGAAGCCGAGTTGATCAAGGAGCGGGAGGCCGAGCTCGGCCCCCGTCGTGCCGGCGGGATGGATCCGGACAAGGAGGCGGAGCCGACCCCGTTCATCGAGCGGCGGATGCCGTCCTCGCCGTTCCCCGCGATCGCCGACTACGCCTTCCTCTCCGACTGCCACACCGGGGCGCTGGTCGCCCCCGACGGGACGGTGGAGTGGCTGTGCCCGCCCCGATTCGACTCGCCGAGCGTCTTTGCGGCGCTGCTCGATCGCTCCGCCGGCGGCTGGCGCTTCGGCCCCTCCAACACGGGCAAGCCGGTCGGTCGCCGTTACGAGCCTGGGACGAACATCGTGGAGACGACGTGGATGACACCGACCGGTTGGATGATCGTTCGCGACGCGCTGATCCTCGGCAAGTGGCGCTCCCGGGAGTCGACCAAAGCGACCGCCCACACCCGTCCCCCCTCGGACTTCGATTCCCATCACGTGCTCGTGCGGACGGCCCGCTGCGTGCACGGCACGGTCCAGCTCGAACAGGTTTGCGAACCGGTCTTCGGCTACGGCAGCCGCCCCGCCGCCTGGAGCCGGCCCGGCCCCGAGCACGGGATCGCCGACGCCAGCGACGGCGAGACCACCCTGCGACTGCACTCCGACGTCAACATCGGGATCGAGGGCGGCTGCGCTCGCGCCAGGCGCCGGCTCGAGGCCGGCGAAGGGTGCTTCTTCGCCCTCTCCTGGTCGTCGCGCCTCGATGGACCCGACAGCTTCGAGGCCGCCGAGGAGGCGCTCAACACCACCTCCCGGTTCTGGCGCACCTGGCTTGCCTCCGGCGACTTCCCCGATCATCGCTGGCAGGAGCACCTGCAGCGATCGGCGCTCGTCCTCAAGGGCCTGACCTACATGCCGACCGGCGCGATGGTCGCGGCGCTGACGACCTCGCTGCCTGAGACGCCCGGCGGCGAGCGCAACTGGGACTACCGCTACACCTGGATGCGTGACGCCACCTTCACGTTGCAGGGGTTGCACGCCCTCGGCCTGAGCTGGGAGGCCGACGACTTCATCCAGTTCGTCGCCGACGCCGACCGAAACGAGGACGGGGGCCTTCAGATCATGTACGGGATCGGTGGCGAGAAGCGCCTCGAGGAGCAGGAGCTGGATCACCTGACCGGGTACGAGGGAGCGCGGCCCGTGAGGGTCGGTAACGGGGCATTCGACCAACGCCAAAACGACGTCTACGGCGCTGTCCTCGATTCGATCTACCTGCACCAGAAGGAATACGGACACAACTCGCCGCGCCTCTGGCCGGTCATCGAGGATCAGGCGCGTTGCGCCGCCGATGTCTGGCGCGGGACCGACCAGGGAATCTGGGAGATGCGAGGTGAGCCCCACCACTACGTCAGCAGCAAGGTCATGTGCTGGGTTGCGCTCGATCGCGCGGCCCGCCTGGCCTCCAGGCGCGGCTACGAAGACCTGGCCGATGAATGGCGCCTCGTCGCCAATGAGATCCACTCCGACGTGCTCGCGAACGGCGTCGATTCCCGCGGCGTCTTCACCCAGCACTACGGAACAGGCGCCCTCGACGCATCGAACCTGCTCGTGCCGCTGGTTCGCTTTCTACCGCAGGGAGACGAGCGCGTACGCGCCACGGTGCTCGCGATCGCCGACGACCTGACCGAGAACGGCCTCGTGATCCGCTACCGGGTCGAGGAGGCCGACGACGGGCTCGAGGGGGAGGAGGGGACCTTCCTGATCTGCTCCTTCTGGCTCGTCTCCGCGCTGCTCGAGATCGGGGAGCGCAAGCGCGGGCGTGAGCTTTGCGAGCGCCTGCTCAAGGACGCCAGCTCGCTGGGGCTCTACGCCGAGGAGCTCGACTCCGCCTCGGGCCGCCATCTCGGAAACTTCCCCCAGGCCTTCACCCACCTCGCCCTGATCAACGCGGTCACTCACGTGATCCGCGACGAGCGGGCGATGCCGAGCCTGTACGAGGATCTGCACTTGTAACTACTCCGAGCAGATGCTCCGCTTCGCGTCCGCTCCGCTCGGCCGGCGCGGTGGGCAGTTCGTTGGCGGATTTTCGTTGGATGTCAGTGGTAATCCACCACTGAACCCGAAACGTCGCTCGGCAGGCGGGTGAGCGGTGTGGCGGGGGTCAGGTCCTTGCCTGAGATAGCTCCGAGCAGATGCTCCGCTTCGCGTCCGCTCCGCTCGGCCTGCGCGGTGCTGCCGCCGGGGTCGGTCCTACTTCTCGCCCTTCACTTCCACCTGGGGGCGGAAGCTGGCTCCGAGGAGCTCGGCATCTGCCAGCAGCCTCGGCGGGGCGCCTGCTCCGATCGAGGTGGCGAGGTAGTAGCGGTAGGGGCCGGCCGCGCGCAGGGTCACGCGGTAGGGGCCGGCGAGGCCGCCGTCGAGGGGGACGTCGGCCTGCAGCTCGGCGATCGAGGTCTCAATGGTCGGGCCGTCGACGCGGTCGCTGACGGTGGCGTTCTCACCGAGCTGCTCCAGGCCGGCCAGCGATTGGTCGATGAACATCTTGAAGTCGAGCTTGGGATCACGATCCACCCACAGGGTCGACTCGCCGAGCCCGTCGTCGGAGCGGGCGGAGAAGCTCGCCCCCTCGGGAGGCTTGGTGCGCCGCCAGTTGTCGGGCAGGGCGATCGAGAACCCGCGCTCCTGGACGAACTGCGAGGCGGAGACGGCGGAGGGTGGCTCGACCGGGGCGAGCGGCGCCGTCGGCCTCGAGCCCTTTCGATCCGAGCCCGATCCGCCGGCGACGATCACGATCAGCCCGCCGACGACCAGAGCCACCGCGAGCCCGGCGAGGGGCAGGCCGTAGCGCCTGTACCGCAACTCGTCGTAGAGATCGCCCACGCGCAGCGCCACGCCCTCGGCGGCAAAGCTGATTCGGTCCCAGAGGTCGGAGAGCACGGTTGACTAGTTCGCTGAAACGACCCTATCGCCTGCTGCTGGGAGCCGGCGATCACGGCCATCGCAGGCGGCTTCGGTGGGTCGCAGCACGCGATCTCGGGAACTCCGCGAGAATCGGGTTGTGTTGTTGACACCCTTCGAGTGGCTCTACAGGAAGCTCGGGCCTCGCTATCCGAGGGTGTTCGTGACGCTCGAGCTGCAGGCGGGGTTCGTGGTCACCGCCGGGACGGTCGCGTTGCTGTGTGCCTACTACGATGCCTCCGTCTCCGATTTCCTGCTGCTGCTGGCGATCACCACGGGCTTGACGGCAATCGCGATCGGCTGGGGCCTGCGCTCGATCTATCCGCGGCTCGAGCCGATCACCGCCTGGATTGCGGGTCCGCGCGAAGAGCCTGAGACCGAACGCGCCTGGGCTGCCGCGATCGGTCTGCCGCTCTCACTTGTGCGCGACGAGATGTACCCGGTCGTCGGCGTGGTCGTCCCCTCCTGCGTTGTCGGCGTGCTGGTTCTCGACCTCTCCTGGGTCAGCTTCATCCCGCTGGTGGTTGCGGGGCTGATCTCAATCAGCTACGGAGCGATTCTCCATCACCTCACGATCGAGGCGGGGATGCGCCCGATCCTGATCGAGATCAACCGCTCGGCGTCCCCGCGGGTCGACACCGAGCTCGCCGCGCTTCCGTTGCGCTTCCGCTTGCTCGCCGCCCTGCCGATGATCAACGTGATCACGGGCCTGGTCGTGGCGGCCATCGCCGGCGCCGACAGCCTCGGGGTGGCGGTGCTGGTTGCGATCGGGGTGGCGACCACGATCTCCCTCGAGTTGACGATCCTGCTCTCCAGGTCGATCCTCGGCCCCCTCGCGGACCTCAAGCGGGCGACGGACGCCGTCGCCGAGGGCAGATTCGACGTCGCCGTGCCGGTCACCACCGCCGACGAGATCGGTGAGCTTGCCGCCTCCTTCAACCAGATGGTGGACGGCCTGGGCGAGCGCGAACGGATCAGGCAGGCCTTCGGCACCTACCTCGACCACGAGGTCGCCGATCACATCCTCAGCGAGGGCTTCTCCGAGCAGGGAGAGATCGTCGAGGTGTCGATCCTCTTCTGCGACGTCAGGGACTTCAGCGGCTTCGCCGAGAACGCGGGGGCGCAGGAGGTGGTCGCCCGCTTGAACGAGCTGTTCGAGGTCGTGGTCCCCGTGATCGCCTCCGAGCGCGGCCACGTCGACAAGTTCGAGGGCGATGGGCTGATGGCCGTGTTCGGAGCGCCGCAGGTCGTTCCCGATCACGCTGACCGAGCCCTCTGCGCCGCGCTCGAGATCGACCGGTTGGTCAATCGGGAGCGACGGGGCGGAGGGTTCGAGCTCGGCATCGGCCTCAACACCGGCCCGGTGCTCGCCGGATCGATCGGCGGCGGCGGTCGTCTCAACTTCAGCGTCATCGGCGACGTCGTCAACATCGCGGCGCGGGTCGAGGCGGCGACCCGGGAGACCGGCGACAACGTGCTGCTGACGGAGGCGACCAAGGAGCAGCTCGGCGCCGGATTCGAGCTCGAGTCCCGCGGGGAGCGGGACCTCAAGGGCATTGAGCGCCCGGTCCGTCTCTTCGCCCCGCCGAGCGACCGCAGCCTGATCCTCCGGGACCCGGTCGAGGCGGTCCGCGCCGTGTACGCTCGCGTTCGTGGCAACCGCGAAGAAGCCTGAAGGGGTCGCCAACCCCGGCGCGCGCCACGGCGGCAGGCTGGCAGCGAAGGCGCTTCGCGAGCGCGGCGTTAGCCACCTCTTCACGCTTTCAGGCGGCCACCTCTTCAGCCTCTATGACGGCTGCAGGGAGGAGGGCATCGAGGTCATCGACGTCCGCCACGAACAGGCAGCGGCGTTCGCGGCGGAAGGCTGGGCGAAGGCGACGCGGACGCCCGGGGTCTGCGCTCTGACGGCCGGCCCCGGCGTCACCAATGGGATCAGCGCGATCGCCAGCGCCCGCTCCAACGGCTCCCCGATCGTCGTCCTCGGTGGACGCGCCGCCGAGGGCCGCTGGGGCACCGGGAGCCTGCAGGAGATCGACCATCTGCCAATCGTCTCCCCGTTGACCAAATCGGCGGAGACGGTCAAGGAAACCGCCCTGATCGGCGACGCCACCGTGCGCGCCATCGACATCGCCACGACCGCGCCGACCGGCCCCACCTTCCTCGACTATCCGCTCGACGTCGTCTTCATGGAGGGCGACGCCGAGATTCCAGCCGCGCCGATCGCCGACGTCGCCGCAGCGCCGGGGATCGCGCGGGCGGCCGAGCTGATCGCTGCGGCCGAGCGCCCCGTGATCATGGCCGGCACCGGCCTCTACTGGGCGGGGGCGGAGAACGAGCTTCGCGCCCTCGCCGAGCGTCTGGGGATTCCGGTCTTTCTCAACGGCATGGGTCGGGGCTGCCTTCCGGCCGACCACGCGCTGGCCTTCAGCCGGACCAGGGGAGCCGCGCTCCAGGGCGCCGACGTCGCGATCGTGATCGGCGTGCCGCTCGACTTCCGGCTCGGCTTCGGGGCGGCGGTCGGCGAGGACGCGACGCTGATCCGGGTCGATGTGGAGCCCAACCGGTTGGAACGCAACCGGGTGGCCGACATCGATCTCGTCGGCGACGTCCGCACGACCCTCGCCGGTCTCGCCGCCACGGAGGGCTCGTCTGATCGCACCGCCGGGTGGCTGGGGCAGTTACGCGAGGAGGAGACCGCCAAGCGCGCCGCCGAGTCCGACGATCGCTCCGACCCGCGCTCACCCCTGCATCCGATGCGGCTCTACGAGGAACTCGGGCAGATCCTCGACCGCGACGCGATCGTGATCGGCGACGGCGGCGATTTCGTCTCCTACGCCGGCCGGGTGATCGAAACCTTCGAGCCCGGCACCTGGATGGATCCGGGCCCCTTCGGCTGTCTCGGGGCCGGGCCCGGTCAGGCGATCGGGGCGGCCTGCGCCAGGCCCGGCAAGCAGATCTGCCTGCTGCTCGGCGACGGCGCGTTCGGCTTCAGCGGACTCGAGTTCGACACCATGGTCCGCCACGGGTTGCCGATCGTCGGCGTGATGGGAAACAACGGCATCTGGGCGCTGGAGAAGAACCCGATGGAGTACCTCTACGGCTATTCGATCGCTGCCGAGCTGCAGCCCGAGACCCCCTACGAGCGGGTCATCGAGGCCCTCGGAGGCCACGGCGAGCTGGTCCGCCGGCCAGAGGAGCTGCGACCGGCCCTGGAGCGCGCCTTCGCCTCCGGCAAGCCCGCGCTCGTCAACGTGCTGACCGACCCCGACGTGATCTATCCGCGCCGCGCCGTCCTCGCCTGAATGCGTCTGCGCTCGAGCCGACCGAGGTCGTCCCGATGGGCCTGAGGGTCGGCCGCCACAACTTCGCCTACGTGACCTACGACGCCTCCAGCGACGTCATCTACGCCAAGTACGACGGCTCGCCGTCGGCGCGGCGCGAGCCAACTCCCGAAAGCCACGTCTGGCTCTTCGACGACCGTGGCCGCTTTCACGGGATCGCGCTGATGGAGCCCCGAGAGCGGCTCGAGCGCGACGGCGCCGTCTACGTCTCCCTGCCGAGCGGCGAGCGGGAGCGGGTGGTCGGGGTGGAGTTCACGGTCCGCTCGGCCAATCAATAGACCGGATCGACAGCGTCCCGGCGACCGTTCCGTCGGGGTCGCTGACCCAGAGCATCGAGCCGGCCCTGTGCACCGCCGCTGCGCCGTTGCCGATCCCGGATCTGAATTCGGCCTCGAGCGTTCCGCCTTCGGAGTGGAGGGGGGAGAGGTCGAGGTACTCCTCGGCGACGTCCCAGTACCAGAGGTTGCTCACGTGTCCGGCCAGGTCGATCTCCGAGCGCCGGAACGACCACTCCAGGCTCTCGGCGTCGTCGGGGGGGGCCGGGGGATGGCGCAATGAGCTGCGCGGCCGGCGATCGCCGGCACTCGGGCCGTAGACCTCCTCGAAGGCCGTCGGCAGCCGGGCAGGTCGGCGGGTCTCGGGATCGACGTGAACCCAGATCGCCTCCGAATCGACGCTCGCCCCCAGATCCCCCCTGACCGACGTGGTCCGCTCAGCCACGCTCTTGGCCTTGCCGCTGCACCAGGTCCTCAGCTCGAGCTGCTCGGGGAAGACGGGGAGCCTGCTGACGGTGAGGGTCAGCCGTCGGATGATCCAGAACGCCTCTGCACCGAACCCGGAGTCGATGCCGTCGGCGAATGCGGTCTCCTGCAGCCAGCGGGCGAGCGCGAACGGATGGGCGCTGCCGTTGGCGTCGACGTCGGCCGCGCCGACGCGGTGGAGGTGCTTGTAGGTGCGTGGGGTCGCGATCGGCCCGGGCCTAGGTGGGCTTGGACTCGACGTGCTGTTTGAGGCCTTCGGCGGCACCCTTGGTCAGGAACGTCTTGACCCTGCCTTCCGCGGGCCCTCTCAGCAGCAGCCCCAGCATCCTCCCGGGATCGGCCGAGATCGAGAACGTCGCCCTGGTCAGGCCGACCTCGAGTTCGACGAAGACCCATGATCCGTCGAGGGAGTTGAGGTCGCCCTTCTCCTGGACCCAGGTCATGCCGGTCGGCTCCTCATAGCTGAAGCGAAGGCGCTGGCTGGTGGTCTTCACCTTCGCGTCAGAGGTGCTGTCGACGAGGGTTGCGCGACCCTGGGCGTCGGTCTCGAGGGTCTCGACGGTCAGCAGCGCCGGCTGCCATTCGATCGAGGTTGGTACGTCGGCTGCGACCGCCCACACGCGCTCGCGCGAGGCTTCGATCTCGACCGTCCAGCTTGCCTGCAGATTCGCCACCGGGCCACCCTATCGAGGGGCCGGCGGCGACCCTCCGTAGAGTCTGGGCCATGTCTCAGCCACGTCCCGACATGCCCCCCTTCAATGAGGCCGACCTGCTCGAAGATCCGATCGATCTGTTCGGACGGTGGTTCGCGCTCGCCGGGCAGGAGCTGCCCCTGGCGGATTCGGTCTGCCTGGCAACCGTCGACGGGGGGGAGAGCCGGATGGCCGGATGGTGCTGCTGAAGGGCTTCGACCAGCGTGGGTTCCGCTTCTTCACCAACGACGGTTCGGTCAAGGGATCGCAGCTGGCCGAGCGTCCAGCCGCGGCCCTGGTCTTCTACTGGCGGGAGCTGGATCGGCAGGTCCGGGTCCGCGGGCGGGTCGAGCGGGTCGGCGAAGCCGAATCCGACGATTACTTCGCCAGCCGCCCGCGCGAGAGCATGATCGGGGCCTGGGCCAGCCCGCAGAGCGAGAGGTTGGCCGATCGCGCAGAGCTCGAGCGCCGGGTGGCCGACGTCGAGGGCCGCTTCGCCGGCGGGGAGGTCCCGCGGCCGCCGCATTGGGGCGGCTACCTTGTCGTCCCTCGCGAGATCGAGTTCTGGCAGGGACAGGTCGGCCGGCTGCACGATCGCTTTCGATACGCGCGCGACGGCGAGAACGAGCCGTGGCAGGTGACGCGCCTCGCCCCCTGAGCGGCGGGTGCGAACTCAGCCCGCGGCGACGCCGTGGAGTTCTGCGGCCCGAGCGGCGGCGCCGAAGAGGATGTCGCGCTCCGAGACGGCGATCCTGGGCAGCGCGAAGGCGCGCATCACCTTGATCAGGATGATCACGCCGGCGACGATGGTCGGCGCGCGGTCGGGGTCGACGCCGCGGACCCGCTGGCGCTCCTCGAGCGGCAGCGACGAGAGCCGTGAGCACAGATTCTGGCTCGTCTCGAGCGTCAGCTCGTGGCCCTCGATCCGGTCGTAGTCGACCCGCTCGAGGCCGAGGTCGATCGCGGCGAGCATCGCCGGGGTTCCCGCGACCGCAACCCCGCGGTCGGCGCGCAAACCGGGGTGGGTCGAGAGTTGCTGGTCGATGGTGCTGCCGACATCCTCCGCCAGCGACTCGAGCTCGTTGGTCTGTGGCGGGTCGGTGTGGATGTGACGCTCGGTGTGACGGACCACACCCAGCTGCAGCGAGGCGTTGAAGGCCGGCTTCGCTCCGGATCCCACGATCAGCTCGGTCGATCCGCCGCCGATGTCGAGGACGAGGGTCTCGGCGCCG
Source organism: uncultured Solirubrobacterales bacterium (assembly GCA_963823275.1). GTDB lineage: Bacteria > Actinomycetota > Thermoleophilia > Solirubrobacterales > 70-9 > RHKX01. The sequence goes on from CAWGKW010000001.1 coordinate 721,868, forward strand.
ACGTAGCCGCCACCACGCGCCCCCCTGTAGGTCAGCTCTGCTTCCTCGAGCCCGCCGATGACGCGCGCCTGGAGTGAGAACCTCTCGCGCAGCTCGGCCAGGAACGCCTCCGAGTTGGAGGCATCGCGGGCGGCGCTGGTGGCGAACGCAAATGTGTCCTCGGCCCCGAGCCCGGTCAGGGTCGCGATGTAGTCGCCGACCGCGGCGTAGACGCTCCCGATCGCCTCGGTCGCGAGCTGGCCCGATGTCTCGACCCCCCGGCCGAGCCCGGTCACCCGCGACTCGCGATGAACCGCCTCAACGCGGCCATCGCCGACGTCAGCCACCAGGAGCCGGGTCGAGTTCGTGCCCATGTCGATAGCCGCGACGCGCAAGGCACGCGATCGTAGTGACCGGAGGGGAGAGACCCCGTCCGGGTTCTGGGCGTCAGCTGTCGAAGCCGAGGCCGAGCCGATCGAGGAGGCCCAGCCAGAGACCACGCCGGCCCCCCCTGCGATCGGCGGCGGCGAGTTGGCGTCTTGTGAACTGAACGACCGCCCACCGGAGCGGCTCGGGTGGGAACGGAAACGGCTTGCGTTTGACGTACTCGAGCTCGGTGGCCTCGGTTCGCCTGCCGTCGACGAGGTCGAGTGCGACCTGAGCTCCGAATCGGGAGGAGCCGACGCCGAGCCCCGTGTAGCCGCCGACGTAGACGGCCTTGCCGCCGTGGGATACGTCAAAGAAGGATGAGAACCGGCTGCAGGTGTCGATGGCGCCGCCCCACTTGTGGGAGAAGCGCAGGCCGCGAAGCTGGGGGAACGTCGTGAAGAAGTTCTGCGACAGGGCGCCGAACGTATCGTCGTCGGTGTCGTAGCGAGCCTCGACCGGCCCCCCGTAGCGGTAGACCGCCTCGAAGCCGCCCCAGAGGATCCGGTTGTCATCGGTCAGGCGGTAGTAGTGGAACTGGTTGCCGCTGTCGCTGATTCCCTGGCGGGAGTTCCACCCGATCTCGCCGAGCTGATCGTCGCTCAGTGGCTCGCTGACCAGGACGTAGTCGTAGACGGGGACGAGATAGCGCCGCAGCGAGCGGACCAGCGGAGAGAAGGCGTTGGTGGCCAGGATCACCCGGCGCGCCGTCACCGAGCCCGACGGCGTCACGAGTTCGATCGACTGGCCCAGGTCACGCATGGAGCCGACCAGCGTTCGCTCGTACACCTCGACCCCGAGTTCGGCGATCGTCCGGGCGAGGCCGTCGCAGAGCTTTCCGGGATCGACCAGCGCCGATCCGGTCCGGTCCCAGAACCCACCGCGGAAGGTCGGCGAGGCGACCTCGGCGCGAACGGCCTCGCCGTCGAGCACGTCGACGACATGCCCGTACTCACGAAGCAGCTCCGCCGCCTCCAGCACTCCTCCGACCTGATGGTCCTGGAGGGCGACGAACAACTCGCCGGAGTCCTCGAAATCGCACTCGATCCCGTAGCGGACGAGGTCCTCCCTGAGGCCCTCGAAGTTCTCCATTCCCAGCCGCTCCAGCGTGGCCATCTCATCTGGGAAGCGGCTCAGGCCGTTCTCGATGCCATGGGTTATCGATGAGGACAGAAACCCTCCGTTGCGCCCGCTGGCACCCGAGCCGACCGTCTCCCCCTCGACCAGTACGACCCGCCTCCCCGGATCCGCGCGCTTGGCGTGGAGGGCGGCCCAGAGGCCGCTGAACCCACCCCCGACGATGCAGAGATCAGCCTCCAGGACCCCGGCCAGTGCCGGGAAGCTGCGGACGCCGATGCGGCGATCGAGCCAGAACGGCAGCGGCTTGGCGGCGCTGAACGCGTCGCGTTCAGCCGCGGTCGGCGGCGTCAGGGGCCAGGAGGAGCCCGATCGGGACCGGTGCAACAAACCGGCCGCGATCCTAGTCGCCCTGCAACACCGGCGGCGGAGGGTCGGTGGATAGGGTGGAGCGATGTCGCAATCGCTCTACCGCTGAAGGGGCTGGAGGCGCCTTTCTCGGGGACGCCCGTTCGGTCCGCCGCCTCTCCATAAGCTGGTTCCGTGCAACTGGCTTTGAGCGAGGGATTTCACGTCGGGGGTCTCTACGTCCTCGGGCTGATCGGCCTCGGGCTTGCCTTCGCTGCGGGAGTGGTGGCCCTTTCCCATCAGCACGAGCGGGCCTCTCAGCCGCGCTGGTCTACATCTTCTTCGGCGCGCTCGCCGCACTCGCCCTCTCGATTCTCGACGTGTCGCCGATCGATCCGATTGCGAGCCATGGGCTGATCGAACGACTCTCCGAGCTGGCCCTCGTGGTCGCCGTCTTCTCCGCCGGGCTGACGGTCGAGCGTCATATCCGGCGGCGGTCGGTGGTCTCGGTCGTCATCCTCCTCGCCGTCGTCCTGCCGCTGACGGTCGCCCTGATCGCCCTCTTCGGCCACTACGCAATGGGGCTTTCACTTGGCGCTGCGGTGCTGCTGGGTGCGGTGCTCGCCCCAACCGATCCGGTCCTCGCGGGAGATGTCGGCCTTGGCCCGCCGGGATCGGACCCGCTCGGTGAGCCGCACTTCTCCCTGCACACCGAAGCGGCGATCAACGACGGGCTCCCGTCTCCGTTCGTGGTGGCGGGGTTGTTCATCGCAACGCAGGGCGGGACGTCGTGGATCGGGGAATGGTTCTGGGCCGACGTGGTCTACTCGGTGGGGATCGCCGTCGTCCTGGGAGCGGCGATCGGGGCCGGAGCGGCATGGGTCGTCACCCGCGCGCGAGCCAGGGAGATGATGTCGCCGGAGCTCGACGGTTTTGCAGCGATCGCACTCATCCTCTTCCTCTACGGTCTGTCGGAGATTCTCGGCTCCTATGGGCTGATCGGGCTGTTCACGGCGGGGGTCGCGTTCCGCCGCTACGAGTTCGATCACGAGATCAACGCTTCCTTCTACAGCGGATCGGACGCCGCGGGGACCATCCTCGAGCTGCTTGTCCTCCTGCTGCTTGGGTCGATGCTCACGCTCGAAGGTCTCTCACTTCCGGGCTTGAGCGGGTGGCTTCTGGCACCCCTGCTCATCTTCGTGATCAGGCCGGTGCTGGTGCTGGCCAGCAGCGGCTCGGGACTGGCCTCGCTTCGCGAACGGATCTTCCTCGGCTTCTTCGGGGTTCGCGGGGTCGCGGCATTGTTCTACGCCGCGATCGTCGCGGGCTCCGGTGCTCTGTCTGCGGGGGAGACGGAGGTCGTGGTCTGGACCACGACTGTCTGCGTGGTCGTCTCCATCTTCATCCATGGTGCCAGCTCCACCGCCCTGTCGAGAATCCTCCTGGACCGCAGACCCTGACTTCGATCATCCGTAGTCGGCACCGAATGGGAGTGTGGCTCGCTCAGGATGCACCGCGGCTCCATGCGACTAGCCTACGTGGGCGTGTTCCAGGTTCGTATTCACGGCAGGGGTGGTCAGGGCGTGGTCACCGCCGCGGAGTTGCTCTCCGTCGCCGCGTTCGTCGAGGGCCGCAACGCCCAGGCGTTTCCCACCTTCGGCTCCGAGCGCACCGGAGCCCCGGTCGTCTCGTTCTGCCGGATCGACGACAAGCCGATCCGCGTCCGCGAGCCGATCTCCGAGCCCGATGCGCTGATCATCCAGGACCCGACCCTGCTCCACCAGGTTGATCTCTTCGCCGGCCTCGAGTCCGACGGCTACATGCTGATCAACACCGAGCGAAGCTTCGAGGATCTGGGCCTGGGGGAGTTCGTCAGGGGCTTTCAGCCGGAGCGACTGCTGACGGTCCCGGCAACCGCGCTCGCCAACGAGCATCTCGGCCGCCCCATGCCCAACGGCGTGATGCTCGGCGGATTCGCCGCGCTGAGCGGACTGGTCTCGGTCGAATCGGTCGCCGGAGCGATTCGCGAGCGGTTCCCCGGCAGGGTGGGTGAGGCCAACGTGGCCGCCGTCGAGGCCGCCTTCGGGTACGTGCGCACCGAGATGGGCGGGCTCGCACATGCTTGAACAGCTCGAGGGCTCCCAGGCGGTCGCGAGCGCCGTGGCGATGTGCCGCCCCGAGGTGATCGCCGCCTATCCGATCTCGCCGCAGACCCACATCGTCGAGGCACTCTCCGACAAGGTCCGCACCGGCGAGCTCGAGCCGTGCGAGTACCTGATGGTGGAATCGGAGTTCGCGGCCATGTCGGCCTGCATCGGTGCCTCCGCGGCCGGGGCCCGCTCCTATACGGCCACCGCCAGCCAGGGGCTGCTCTACATGGCGGAGGCCCTCTACAACGCCTCGGGACTCGGCCTGCCGATCGTGATGACGCTCGCCAACCGGGCGATCGGGGCCCCGATCAACATCTGGAACGACCACTCCGACTCGATGTCGCAACGGGATTCGGGCTGGATCCAGCTCTATGCCGAGACCAACCAGGAGGCGCTCGACGTCCATATCCAGGCATTCCGGCTCGCTGAGGAACTCTCGGTGCCGGTGATGGTCTGCATGGACGGATTCATCCTCACCCACGCCTACGAGCAGGTGGACCTGCCGACTCAGGAGCAGGTCGACGCCTTCCTGCCGCCGTTCACGCCCCGCCAGGTGCTCGATCCCGCCGAGCCGATCACGATCGGCGCGATGGTCGGCCCCGAGGCGTTCATGGAGGTCAAGTACCTGATGCACGCCAAGCAGGTGCAGGCGCTCGACGCGATCCCGGAGATCGCCGCCGACTTCGAGGGGGCGTTCGGCCGCGACTCCGGCGGGCTCGTCCGCACCTATCGCGCCGACGACGCCGAGACGATCGTGGTGGCGCTCGGCTCGGTCCTCGGCACCATCGAGGACGTCGTCGACGAGCTTCGCGAGCAGGGAGTGAAGATCGGGGTCGTGGCGATCAAGTGCTTCCGCCCCTACCCGCTCGAGGAGGTGCGCGAGGCGCTCGGGGACGCGAAGCGGATCGTCGTGATCGAGAAGGCCTTCGCCGTCGGCGCGGGCGGGATCGTCGGACAGAACGTTCGCCTTGCCCTCTCGGGCCGCGAGTCGCAGGTCCATGACATCGTCGCCGGACTCGGCGGCCGGCCGATCACCAAGCAGTCGCTGCGGGCGCTGTTCGCCGACGTGCTCGCCGACAAGCTCGAGCCCGGCCGCCTCCACTTCCTCGACCTGAAGCGGGAGGTCGTCGAGCGCGAGCTCGATCGCATGCAGGGCAGCGGCCGCCACGGGCCGCATGCCGAGAACATCCTTCGTGACCTGGGAATCGTCGGCGCGGGCTCGCACTGAGGTAGACGGGGATGGCCGAGCAGCAGATCAAGGGCTACCAGGCGGGGACCTACGTCGTCGGCAATCGCCTGCTCGACCCCGATCAGCGCTCCGTGCAGGCCCGGATGGAGCGCTCGAACACGCTCACGTCCGGACACCGCGCATGCCGGGGCTGCGGCGAGGCCCTCGGCGCCCGCTACGCGCTCGACGCGGCGATGCGAGCGACCGACGGCAAGCTGATCGCCGCCAACGCCACCGGATGCCTCGAGGTCTTCTCGACTCCCTACCCGGAGTCGTCGTGGCAGCTCCCCTGGATTCACTCGCTGTTCGGCAACGCGCCCGCGGTCGCGACCGGCATCGCCGCCGCGATGAAGGTGAAGGGCCGTGAGGACGTGCGGGTCGTTGGTCAGGCCGGCGACGGCGGCACGGTCGACATCGGCTTCGCCTGCCTCTCGGGGATGTTCGAGCGCAACGACGACGTGCTCTTCGTCTGCTACGACAACGAGGGCTACATGAACACCGGAGTCCAGCGCTCCGGCGCCACCCCGCCGGCCGCCCGCACCGCCAACACCAAGCCGGTCGGCCCCGAGCCGGGCAACGTCTTCGGCCAGGGCAAGAACGTGCCGCTGATCGCGATGGCGCACGAGATTCCCTATGTCGCCACCGCAACCGTGGCCGAGCCCCGGGATCTCGAGGCGAAGGTCGAGCGCGCCATGGAGCTCCGCGGCGCCCGCTACATCCACGTCTTCGTCCCCTGTCCGCTCGGCTGGGGCTCGGCTTCGGAGGACACGATCCTGCTTGCCCGGCTGGTCAAGGAGACGGGTCTGTTCCCGGTCTTCGAGGCCGAGCACGGGGATCTGGTCTCCGTCTCCAAGATCCGCCGCCGGGTCGAGGTCGTCGAGTATCTGAAGCTGCAGCGCCGTTACGCACACCTGTTCGGCCCCGAGCCGAACACCGAGGTGATCGATCGGCTGCAGGCCGGCGCCGACCGCAACATCGAGCGCTTCGGCCTGCTCCCCGCCGACGATGACAGCGAGGGCGGAACGGTTTCCGGCTGATGGAGAAGCCGTTCGCAATCACGCTCGACGTCGGCTCCAGCCTCGCCAACAAGACCGGTAGCTGGCGTACCGAACGCGCGGTCTACGTTGACCGGCTGCCGCCCTGTAACCATGCCTGCCCGGCGGGGGAGGACATTCGGCAGTGGCTCTACGACGCCGAGGAGGGCGGGGAGGGCTACGAGCGTGCCTGGCGCAAGATCATGGAGGACAACCCCTTCCCGGCGATCATGGGGCGCGTCTGTTACCACCCGTGTGAGACCTCCTGCAATCGCGCCGAGCTCGATGAAGCGGTCGGGATCAACTCGGTCGAGCGGTTCCTCGGCGACGAGGGGATCAAGCACGGCTGGAAGGTGGAGTTTGAGTCAGAGCCCTCGGGCAAGCGGGTGCTGGTCGTCGGCGCCGGACCCTCAGGGCTTGCCGCCGCCTACTTCCTGACCCAGCTCGGCCACGCGGTGACGATCCGCGAGGCCGGTCCGATGACCGGGGGGATGATGCGCTTCGGGATCCCCAAGTACCGGCTGCCCCGCGACGTGCTCGACGCCGAGGTCGACCGCATCCTCGCCCTCGGAGTGGAGCTGGAGCTGAACAGCAAGGTGACCGACGTCGTCGAGGCGATCGACGAGGGTGGCTTCGACGCCGCCTTCCTGGCGGTCGGTGCCCACATCGGCAAGCGCGCCTACATTCCCGCCGGCACGGCCGCTCACGTGCTCGACGCGGTCTCGATGCTCCACAGCCTCGAGACGGGGGAGAAGCCGCTGCTCGGTCGCCGGGTCGCCGTCTACGGCGGTGGCGATACGGCCATGGACGCCGCGCGGACCGCGAAGCGGCTCGGAGCCGAGGAGGCGGTGATCGTCTATCGGCGCACCCGTGAGGCGATGCCCGCCCACGACATCGAGGTCGAGGAGGCCGAGGAGGAGGGCGTGCTGATGCGCTGGCTGACCACGATCAAGCGCGCCGACGAGGGCAAGCTGGTGCTCGAGCGCATGGAGCTGGATGAGACCGGATTCCCGCAGCCGACCGGTGAGATGGACGAGCTCGAGGCCGACGCGCTCGTCCTCGCGCTCGGCCAGGAGTGCGACCTGTCGCTGATCGACGGCGTCGCAGACATCGAGGTCACCGACGGCGTCGTCAAGGTCGGCCCCAACCTGATGACCGGTCATCCGGGAGTGTTCGCCGGCGGTGACATGGTGCCCGCCGAGCGCTCGGTCACGGTCGCGATCGGCCACGGCAAGCAGGCCGCCCGCCACATCAGCGCCTGGCTCGACGGCGCCGCCTACGAGCCGCCCCCCGACCCCGAGCTCGCCGGCTTCGACAAGCTCAACACCTGGTACTACTCCGACGCTCCGCGCTCCCGCCGGCCGCGCCTCGATGTCGTCCGCAGGCAGGACACCTTCGAGGAGGTCGTCCAGGGCTACGACGAGTCGAACGCCCTCTTCGAGGCCCGCCGCTGCATGTCCTGCGGCAATTGCTTCTCCTGCGACAACTGCTTCGGAGTCTGTCCCGACAACGCGGTCCTGAAGCTCGGCAAGCCCGGCGAGCAGTACGCCATCGACCTCGACTTCTGCAAGGGCTGCGGGCTCTGCGTCGCCGAGTGTCCCAGCGGCGCGATCCAGATGGTGCCGGAGGAGATCTGAGGGCTACCGTCGGGAGATCAGTCCTCCGACGGGTAGGCTGTTTGACGATGAGTCCCCCCAGGTTGGCCCTTGTGATCCTGGCCGCATTCGCCCTCGCCGCCGGATCGCTTGCTTCGGCGGGCAGCGCCGCGAAGCCGGCGGCCGCGAAGCCGAAGGCCCAGTGCTTGGGGATACCGGCGACGATCGTCGGCAAGAAGAGCGGCGAGGAGACGCTCGTGGGGACTGACAAGTCAGACGTGATCAACTCGCGCGGGGGGAATGACAATATCCGCGCCCTCGGCGGGGACGACATCATCTGCGCCCCTGGCCGAGCTCAGATCCAGGCCGGAACGGGAGACGACTTCGTCGCGGCCTTCGGCGATGGTAGCTTCGTCAATCTAGGGTCGGGCGACGATCAGGTAGAGGGCACCAACGGCAACGACTTTGTCCTGGGGGGCTCGGGCGACGACTTCCTCGATGGCAGCGGCGGCGACGACCTGCTCAGCAGCGGCAGCGGCGACGACCGGATCTATGGTGGCGACGGCACCGACGACTGCGACGGCGGTAGCGGTACCGACGATGCCATTGACTGCGAGACCACGACCGGAGTTCCCTAACCGGGAAGCTCGCCCCATCCGCGGGCAACCCGCCCGCTTTGTGATGCGACAAGTCGGTGCTACCCTTTCGGCCCGCCGCGGGGTGGAGCAGTCAGGTAGCTCGCCGGGCTCATAACCCGGAGGTCACAGGTTCAAATCCTGTCCCCGCTATAGGAAGAAGCCCGCTTGTCCGAGCGGGCTTCTTGCGTTTGGGGGTCGGGGCCGATTGGCGAGCGGGCTTCCAGGTGCTCGCGGGCCGCCCGCTAGACCTCTTCGTCGGCGAGCCAGGTCTTCGCCTCGGCGAGCTCGTGAACCGGGAACGCCTTCGCCTTGCCGGGGAGCAGGAACGAGAGACCTCTCATCGCCGGGCGAATCCAGTCCTCGTCGCTGACAACCGCGACGCGGTCGAACTTCGTCGCGTAGCGGGCGCGGAAGCCGGTGTCGGCACCCATCGCGTCGCCCTCGACCTCGCGCGACCTCGGCCCCGAGCAGGTAGAGGAGCCGAATCTTGTGGCCCTCGGCCATCTCGGTCCGGAGGACCGGCTCGACCACGTCTTCCCAGTCGTCGTCTTCGACCTCGCCGACGGCCTCGAAACCGATCGTTCCCGGCGGGCATGTCACTCATCCGTTTGAGCATTCAGGTTCTCCTGTGAAATCGTGGGTATCCGCGGTTGGCTCTCTACGAGAGCGCCTTGGCCTTGATCGAGTCGAACTCGGCCTGGGTGATCGCCCCGGAGTCGAGCAGTTCCTTCGCCTTGGCGATCTCCGTCGCCGAGCCACTGCCGGCGGTCTCCTTGACGTATTGGTCCATGGCCGCCTGCTGTTTCTGCGCCTGCTTTTCGCTTCGCTCGCGCATCCCGTCGTGCTGGGCGATCAGATAGATCAGCACGCCGAGGAACGGCAGAACGATCACGAACACGGTCCACAGAGCCTTCGACCAACCGCCGATGTCGTGACGTCGGAAGACGTCGGTGAGGACCGTGATCACGATCCAGATCCAGATCACCCAGCTGAAGAAGATGATCATCGTCCAGAGGATGTCGAGGAAGGGGTAATCGGCTGCTACGAGCATCGTCGGTTGCCTCCTGGCGATCGTGGCACCGCTGATGGCGCGGCTTAAGGTCTGAGGATGTGCGGAAGTGCACGGCCGGCGGCAGCCTAACAACGCCGTGTCGACAATGGGCGCGTGGATCTGCCGGGGCCGTATCCGTACCGGCTACCCATTCGGCGTGGCTGTTGTGAGATCCGCGGTGAGCACGTGGCGGGTGGGGAGGGGGGCCGGACGCGCTCTCACCTCTTCACGTTGTAGGTTCGGTCTCCCCGATCCGAAAGGACACAACATGTCCGAGATACAATCTGAGACTCCCGTTCTCGACACCCTCGTCGCGATGACTGCCGAGTCTTTCGCTCGCTGCGGGCTCGACGACAACTCCCTCCTGGCGGCGCGGATCGCGGCGCTGGTCGCCGTCGACGCGCCGGCAGCCTCCTATCTGATGCACCTCGGCCCCGCGATGGAATCCGGCGTCACGATCGAGCAGGTCCAGGACATCCTGGTGGCCGTAGCCCCTGTCGTCGGCACGCCGCGAACGGCGTCTGCTGCCGCGAAGATCGCGGAAGCGGTGGGAGTGGCCATCGTCGCCCTCGAGGCGGAACTCGCGGACGAGCAGGCAGGGTAGAAACGCCAGTCCGCCCGCGCCCCCACCGGCGCGGGCGGTCGGCGAGCACGACCTCCCGGGGACCACAGAAGCTAGGCCGGCCCGCCTGGGATTCGGTCGGACAGACGTCCGAGCCGCGACACGGTTCCTTCCAGCGGCTCTGCGAGCTCGGCTGCGCGCTCGAGAATCGGCAGCGCCTGTCGCATCGTCTCGATCGCCTCCTGGACGACCGGCACCGCCTCGTCGATCGTCTCAATCAGGGGGTCGACCTTGTCCGATGCGTTCTGGACGGTGATCGACAAGCCATCGACCTTGCCGGTCGCCTCCTCGACCACTGGCACGGCACGCTCGAGCGCGGGCAGGCGTTCGCGCGCCAGGGCCTCGACGCGCGGCAACGCCTCGAGTGCCGGGCCGAGGTTGACGAGCACGCTGTCAAGCGACTCCACGCGCCGCCAGGCCGCACGCAGCGTGCGAGTGGCGAAGAGTCCGGAAACCCTGATTGGAACGAGTGGGTCGATGAGGCTGAACATACACAGAAGGCGACGGGGGGCGTCCGTAGTGGACCCTCCAACCGAGCCCCGCGATTAGCCCGCGGTTGCGACGGTCTTCAGTCCTCGTCGACCCGCTGGCGCGGGCCGATACGTGGTCGGTACGGATACGGTCCCGGCAGATCTACGCCCCCACTGTCGACACGGCGTTGCTAACTTCCCTGAGCCGTGCGCCCCCCGACATCCTCAGAGCTCGAGCCGGACGATCAACATGCCGGCACCGCGCCGGAGGCGAACGGGGTTCGCGTCGGCGCCGCCGAACTTGACGCGATGGCGTCCACTCAGCAAGGCCGCAAGCCGATCATCAGCACGCGCGAGTTCGCCGGGCTGACCGCCGCACTTCTCCGTCAGACACCCGACCTGAAGGCGATCTGGGTCGACGGCCGTCTGGACCCGGCCTTCCGCGAGGAGATCATGGTCGCGGTGGCGGCGGCCAACAACTGCCGCCAGTGCAGCTTCGCCCATCGAGAGTGGGCGCTCGCCGAGGGTCTTCCCGCGGACGAGCTCGCCGACCTCGAGGGAATGCGAGCGGAGGAATTCGACGAACGGAAGTGGGCGGCGATCGCGTGGGCCCAGGCGGCGACGCGCAGCGACTTCACCTCCGTGCCCTCGATCATCGAGGACAACTTCCGGCAGTCGTTCGGGGCGCAGGAGCAGGCCGACATCACGCTGGTGACCCGGACGATGAACTGGATGAACCGAGTCAGCGACACCGTCGATGCCGCGTGGTCGCGCCTGCACGGCGAACCGCTGCCGGAGAGCGGCCCGCTGCGCGAACTGATGGCGGTCCTGATCTACGCGTTGGTCACCCCCTTCATCGTCGCCATCCTCAGCGTCAAGCAGCGCCGCAACCCGATCTCGCTCCTCGCCGGCATCGCCCCGTTCTTCCGCCGGTTCGACGAGCGGACTCAGAGCTCGTGGAGGTGACGGGATGGTCTGGGCGTTCCTAGCGCTGGTCGGTGTTCCGCTCTGGCTATGCGCGCTCGGGATCCTGAGTCTGGTCGTGCGGAACCGCCAGCTTCGGAAGCGCTACGGCGACCTTCCCGTTCGCGTTCGCCGGCCGGGGAAGAAGCGGTGGACCCGCGGGCACGCGCTCTGGGTCTCGGACGTCTTCGCCTGGCGCGGTTCGCCGGCAGCCTGGAAGGAGGAGCTGATCGAGGTCGGCGCCGTGTCGGTCAGGCCCGCTGATGACGACGAGCGCGAGCAGCTGCGTCGGCTCGCCGACGAACCGGTGATCGCAACCCTGGCGATCGCCGACGGCGAGCAGCTCGAGGTGGCCGCCGACCCGGATCGGCGCGCAGCCCTGATGGGCCCGTTCCACCAGGTCGCTGGTGTGAACGGATCGGGAGACGTGAGCAGGACCCGCGAACGTCAGCTTGACAACTGAGACGACGAAGACGAACGCATCCATCGAGAACGAAAGGAACCAGAGTGAAACTGAAGACCGGAGTAGATCCGACGATCACGAATCAACGTCAAGGACTCCCGCGGAATGAGGTTCTGCGGCCTCGGGGCCTTCGTCGGCACCGACCGGAGCACGAGGGCTCACGTCTACACGGCGGCGCATCCCGCCGGTCGAGCCCGACACCCACGAGGCGATCGACGCGGAGCGTCTGGCCGGCGAGCTCGAGCGTGGACATGTGTGCGGTCAACGGGGGCCGCTTCTGGATGATGGACGAGTACTCGTACGTCGGCAGCGACATCGTCGACTTCCACGGCGTCGAGATGAGGTGGGCCGGCGACATGACCGGGGCCGAGATGATGTCGGAGATGGCGAACGCGTACACGCCCTCGCTGATCCGCCGCAACACCAACTGGGTCTTCTACGCGGGCAAGCCGGTGCACCTGCTGCGCGAACCGGACGGCACGGTCTGGGTCCTTCAGGAGATGACTCAGGACGTCGACCCGAGTCTCGAGCCCGACAACCTCCATGAGCTGGGCGACAAGCTCAAGGAACTGCCGGAGGGCTGGACCTTCGAGACCAAGGTCCTGGAGGAGGAGCTCTCGCTGGATACGTCCCGGGCCGGCGGCTGGGCGGCGATCCTCCGCGACGAGCTCGGATGCGCCTACCAGGGCTGTGGCTACGGCGCTGACACCAACGCCAACTACGTGCCGTAGCCGTTGACACGAGATTCCCGAGAACCGATCGCAAAGGAGAAAGCAATGAACGAACCGACACATGACGGTCGTCCGATCGTCAAGGAACGGCAGACCGGCCTCGGGCTCTATGTCACCGCCAAGGAGGCCTACGACATGTGGCAGGCGGACCCCGAGGGTGTGAAGATCCTCGACGTCCGCACGCCCGAAGAATGGGTGTTCACCGGCCACGCGCCGATGGCCACCAACATCCCGCTCGCGTGTCATGTCCTACGTCTGGGACGACGAGAAGGATGGGTTCTCGTGGTCGCTGAACCCGGATTTCGTCGCGCTCGTCAAGGAGCGGTTCTCCCCGGACGACACGCTGCTGATCACCTGCCGCTCAGGAGGCCGCGCCGCGATGGCGATCAACCTGCTGGCGCCGGAGGGGTTCACGAAGGCCTACAACATCCTCGACGGGATGGAGGGCAGCCGGGTCGACGATCCCGACAGCGTCTTCCAGGGCATGCGCCGCAAGAACGGCTGGCTGATGTCGGGCCTGCCGTGGACCTACGACCTCGACCCCGATCGGATGGCGCTTCCGGAGCGCGAGACCGGCACCCTCCACCCGGGCAACGCCGAGGACTGACGCTGGAGGGCTGACGCAGATGTCGGAGTGGTCGCTCGCGCTCATCGCGCTGGCGCTGCTCGGCCGTCGCCGCGGTCTCCCGCCGGCTGGCCGGCACGCCGATCACGCCGGCGATCCTGTTCGTCGCCTTCGGGCTCGTGGTCGGGCCGGAGGGGCTCGACGCGGTCAACCCGTCGAGCGGCGGCGCGACGGTCCGAACGCTGGCGGAGGCGACCCTCGCGCTCGTCCTCTTCTGCGACGCGTCGCGCATCGACCTGGGGCAGCTGCGACGTGCCGCCGACGTGCCGGTGCGGCTGCTCGGGATCGGGCTCCCGCTGACGATCATCCTCGGCGCCGCCGTCGCGGCCCTGGTCTTCGGTCAACTGAGCATCGAGGAGGCGGTGATCCTGGCGATCGTGCTCGCGCCGACCGACGCCGCACTGGGTCAGGCCGTCGTCACCGAGCCGCGGGTGCCGGCGCGGATCCGCCAGGGACTGAACGTCGAGAGCGGGCTCAACGACGGGATCTGCGTGCCGCTGCTGTTCGCGGCCGTGGCTGCAGCCGACGTCCAGTCCGAGATCTCACACGGCCGCAGCCCAGCCCGAGCTCCTGGTCGAGGAGATCGGTTTCGGAGTGCTGGGTGGAGTCGTGGCCGGCCTGCTGATCGCTGCGGTCATTCGGGAGGCGGGCCGGCGGGATTGGATCACGCCCGCCTGGAAGCAGGTGATGCCCGCAGCGGGTGCTGCGCTCGCCTACGGGATCGCGAGCGCGCTCGGCGGCTCGGGCTTCATCGCGGCCTTCGTCGGCGGCGTCGTCTTTCGCCTCGCGCTGAGGCGCGACCCCGAGGAACTCAACCGGCTCAGCGAGGAGGTCGGCTCGGTGCTGAACGGGGTCACCTTCGTGCTCTTCGGCGCGATCCTGCTCGGCCCTGCGCTCGGCGAGCTCAGCTGGGAACTGGCCCTGTACGCCGTACTCAGCCTGACGCTGGTGCGGATGCTTCCGGTGGCGATCGCCATGTTGGGTGCGCACGCTCGCCGGCCTACTCTCGGCTTCCTCGGATGGTTCGGCCCCCGGGGGCTGGCGTCGATCGTGTTCGCGGTGATCGTCGTCGAGGAGTCGAACCTGCCCCATGAGCACCTGCTCGTCGTCGCGATCTATCTGACGGTCGGGCTGTCGGTGCTGGCGCACGGCCTCAGCGCTGCACCGCTCGCGTCGCGCTACGCCCGCTGGTATGGGGGGCATCCGCGCGAGACGCCGCTCGAAAGTGCCCCGGCTGAGGTCACGAGACCGCGCGGACCGGTCGGACTACGATCCAGCCGGTGATAAAGAATGGAAAGCGAATTCGCCGCAAGCCCGAAGCCGCCGAGGCCGAGATTCTCGACGCTGCGCAGGAGTTCCTCAGCAGATCCGACTTCCGCGACCTCACCATCAGCGGGGTGATGGAGCTCACGGGGATGAAGCGAGCGACCTTCTACTCGTATTTCGGGAACCGCAATGACCTGGTCATGGGTCTTTTGAGGCGCGTCGAGGACGAGATGATGAATGCAGCCAGCGTCTGGTTCGAAGACCACGGCGGGGGCCCCGCCCGGCTTCGTGAGGCTCTCAGCGCGGCGATCAGCGTCTACGCCAAACACGGCGACGTTCTCAGAGCGGCACACGAGGCGTCGTTTCACGACGAATCCGTTGAGCGGTACTACCGGCATGGGCTTGTGCAGGAGATGATCAATGCCGTTGCGACGCGGATCGAGGCCGACAACCTCGCCGGCCGAGCCTCGGTCCCGGATCCCCACGCGACGGCCCAGTCGCTCGTGCTCATGAATTCGATGGTCATGGCCGAGCACCTCGGCGGCTCGACGGACGAGGCCGCTGAGTCCGTGGCCGTGGCCAACGTCTGGATCTGGGAGCGGGTCATCTACGGCGAGGGTCCGGCGTGAGAAGGTGCCCCGTCTTATCGACGCTATGTTGACAGCTGCGAAATTGACCAGAGTTTGTCCAGGCGACCGGGCCTGGCTTTGAACGAATCCGCATCACCGCCGGTCAGGTGAGACACGAGAAGGAGAAAAGAGCATGAGAAGCCAACTGACGGACATGGAACCGGTTGACGACTACGTCACCCAGAACACCCCGGGCCTGAAGATCTTTCAGGAAGTCTGGGGCGGCATGCAGTGCGCCTACCACAGCTTTGCCCCGGGCACTGACTTCACGCAGCTGCTGGCGCCAATGCCGGACGGCCTGTGCGGGGTTCCACACCACGCCTACATCATCAGCGGCACGCTGACGGTCATCTACAAGGACGGGAGCACCGACGTCTGCAAGGCCGGCGACGTCTGCTACTGGCCGGCTCCGCACAACTTCAAGTCAGAGGAAGGAGCCGAGATCATCCAGTTCAGCGGTGCCGGCGCCCTGGCAGAGCAGGCCGGAGTCATCGAAGAGCTCTTGGCCAAGCAGGCGGAGGCGTAGGCGGTCGGATCCGTCGACCGGCCGCTGGTGCCGGGTTAGGCGCTGAGTTGGGGCGGGGCTTGCCAGGTATGGCGGGCCCCGCTGCTATGAGGCCGTCGGTTGGTTGGTCTCGACGATCTTCACGATCGACTCGTAGCCACCGCCGTTGACCACGGTGAAGCCGTTGCGGTCAAGGATGTCTCGGGCCTTGCCCGCCCGCCCGCCGGTCTTGCAGTAGGTCACGATCGTCCTGTCTCGCGGCAACTCCGCCAGGTGGCGCTTGAGCACCAGCAAATCGATATTGGTCGCTCCCGGAGCGGCGCCCTTCCTCGCTTCGAGACCGGTGCGGACGTCGAGGATGAAGGCTCCGTTGCTCGATCGCGTCAGCGACCTCCTCCGCTGGGCTGATCGACGAGGTCCCTGATCCGAAGCAGTACTTGTCGAGCAGTCTCTCTATCCACTCCAACATTGATCTTCTCCTTGTCGATCGTTCGGGACCCCAATCCAGCGCTTGGGGCTTCAATACTCGCCGATCAGCCGCCGAGGCCGGACAGTAGTCGGTACGGATGCGCTCCCGGCAGATCTACTCCCCTGCTGTCGACACGGTGTTGCTAGGCTCGCCTCGATCCCACCGGGCAATGCGGGTACGGCGCTGAGACAGCGCCGACCAGTTGAGCAAGCCCGGAGGTTTGTCAATCGCCGGCCTGAGACGGGTCGGCAGGAAGGAGTTTCAAGTTATGAACGACGACACCACCAGCGGATGGGCGATGGGGTGGGCGACATTCGCCGCGATCATGCTGATCCTCGGCGGATGCTTCGCCATCCTCGCCGGCATCGCCGGCATCGCCGAGGATGACATCCTCGTGCGTACCCAGGACTGGATATTCAACTTCGACACGACCACCTGGGGCTGGATCCACCTGCTCGTCGGCATCGGTCGTTGTGGCGGCCGGGTTCGGGATCTTCAGCGGGAACGTTGCCGCTCGCACGGTGGGCGTGATCGTGGCGATCATCAGCGCGGTCATCAACTTCATGTGGCTGCCGTACTACCCGGTCTGGGCGGTGATCGTGATCGCGATCGACATCGCCGTGGTCTGGGCGCTGACCGCGCACGGTCGCGACCTGGCGAAGGAAGCCGCCGGGGCGCTTGACCACCGTGCCCGGCTCCCTCGGTCCAGTGACCGAGGAGCCGGGCGCTAGGTCTGCCCGAACGACATCAACAACGACATCAAGGAGACGCGATGAGCAGCGAAAGCAACGATCGTCGAGCACCTCACCATCGACGAACGGATCGAGCGCGGTCGCGCCGCGCGCAAGGATCGTTCCCCGCAGCGCTCACGCGGCCTGGACGCCGGCCGCCGATCGCCGCGATCCCGTCGAGCTGCTCGAGGCGCAGGCCGCGACCCGGGTGCCTGAGCTCGTCCCGCTGCGCTACGGGCGGATGCTCGTCTCGCCGTTCACGTTCTTTCGCGGCGCGGCGTACCTGATGGCCGCCGACCTGGCCGGCCTGCCGCGGACGAGCCTCGACACGCAGCTCTGCGGCGACGCCCACCTCTCGAACTTCGGCGTCTTCGCCGCGCCGGACCGCAGCCTCGTCTTCGACTGCAACGACTTCGACGAGACGCTGCCGGGGCCGTTCGAGTGGGACCTGAAGAGGCTCGCCGCCAGCTTCGCCATCGCCGGTCGCGACCGCGGCTTCGGCAAGCGCACCAGGGCGAGGCGTAACCGCGAGGTCGGGCGCGCATACCGCGAAGCGATGCGCGGGCCACGCCGACGAGCGAAACCTCGAGGTCTGGTATTCGCGGGTCAAGGTCGAGGACATCCTCGCCGGTGCAGCGGAATTCGGCACCAAGAAGCAGATGAAGCGCGCCGAGAAGAACATCGCCAAGGCCCAGTCCAAGGACAGCCTGAGGGCGTTCGGGAAACTGACCGAGGTCGTCGACGGCGAGTTGCGAATTCCGCCACGATCCGCCGGTGATCGTGCCGATCCACGAACTCTTCGATGCCAAGCACCATCGTACGGTGAACAAGCGACTGCGGAATCTGGTCCGCTCCTACCGCGACACTCTCACCGGCGACCACAGGGCCCTGCTCGAGCGGTTCCGCTACGTCGATACCGCTCGAAAGGTGGTCGGGGTCGGCAGCGTCGGGACGCGTGCCTGGATCATGTTGATGCTCGGACGCGACGACTCCGATCCTCTCTTCCTTCAGTTCAAGGAGGCGGAGGCCTCGGTGCTGGAGCCGTTCCTCGGAGCCAGCGAGTTCGATCAACACGGCCAGCGGGTCGTTGAAGGCCAGCGGCTGATGCAGGCGGCCGGCGACATCATGCTGGGCTGGGTGCGTACGAGCGACGTCGACGGCACGGAGCGCGACTACTACGTCCGCCAGCTCTGGGACGCCAAGGGCTCGGCGCTGGTCGAAACGATGAACCCGACGGCGCTCACCTACTACGCAGGCATCTGTGGCCGCACGCTGGCCCGTGCCCATGCCCGGGCCGGCGACAGCGTCGCCATCGCCGCCTACCTCGGCCGTGGCAACGGTTTCGACCGCGCCCTCGGCGAATTCGCGGAAGCCTACGCGGACCAGAACGAGGCCGACTACGCGACGGTCGTCGAGGCCGTCGCCTCGGGGCGGATCACGGCTGAGGCCGAGGCCTGAGGCGATGCGAGCGGCAGGGTTGCGAGTGACGCCCCGCCTGGCAGCAATGCTCGCGCTGGTCCTCGGTGCCCTGGCGCTGGCCTGCGCCGCCTACGCCGCGATCAGCGCCTTCCCGCGCGGGCTCGTCGTCGCGGCGCTCCTGCTTGGGGCCGCGACATTCGGGCTGGTACGGGCTACTGCGCCGGGGGCCGACGGCGGATCGCCGGATTGGGCGGCGCGGCGATCCTGCTGATCGGGGCCGCTCTCGTCGTCATCCTCGACGGGGGCGTGCCTGAGGCGATCGTCGTCGCGGCGACGGCGTTCGGCGCCGATCGCAGCCGCCAAGGCCTCGATGTCGGTCCACGTGCCGCTGCCCGGCGCCGAGCGACCCCAGCGGCCCGTGCTGTTCTACAACCCGAAGTCAGGGGGTGGCAAGGCCGAGCGCTTCGGTCTCGCCGACGAGGCGCGGGCCCGGGGGATCGAGCCGATCGAGCTGCGGCTCGGGACGGATCTGGGCGACCTCGTGCGCGAAGCGGTGGCCGCAGGCGCCGACGCGCTGGCGATGGCCGGCGGCGACGGGTCGCAGGCGATCGTCGCGGCGATCGCAGCCGAGGAGGGCCTGCCGTACGCCTGCATTCCGGCCGGGACCCGCAATCACTTCGCCCTCGACCTCGGCGTCGACCGCGAGGACGTCGTCGGGGCGCTCGACTCGCTGGTAGACGGTGGTGAGCGAATCGGTCGACCTGGCGGAGGTGAACGGGAAGGTCTTCGTCAACAACGTCTCATTGGGCCTCTACGCGGAGGCGGTCCAGCGCGACGGCTACCGCGATGCGAAGCTGCGCACGATCCTCGACACGCTGCCTGATGCCCTCGGGCCGGAGGGCCGCGGCCTTGACCTCCGATGGACCGGGCCGGGGGGTCACGAGCATTCCTCGGGGGCTGCGATCCTCGTATCCAACAACCGCTATCGCCTCGGTCGCGCAGTCGGATCAGGCACCCGTCCGCGGATCGACGACGGTCTGCTCGGAGTGACGATCGCCGCGGCTCCGACCGGGAACGGCGGTGGGCGCATGCCACTGCAGCGGCCGTGGCGTGAGTGGTCGGCACCGGAGTTCGACGTCGAGGCCGACGCCCCGATCGCAGCGGGAATCGACGGAGAGGCCACCATGCTGGAGCCGCCGCTGAACTTCCGGATCAAACCGGGTGTCCTCCGGGTGCGCGTCGCCCGCCATCACCCGGGCGCGTCGCCATCTGCGGCGATCCCCGAGGGGATCGGCGACGGGCTTCGGATGATGTTGCGCCGCGCCGCCGGAAGAGAGCGCCGAGGGCGGCGGCGGAAACGCCGTGGCCCCGACGCGATGACGCGAGACTGCAGTAACAACGACAACCGAAGGAGCAGAGATGGACATCATCGAGATCGAGAAGAAGGAGACGCTGAAGCGGGAGGAGGTCGCTGCGCGCCTGCGAGCGATCGCCGACGTGCTTGCCAGTGACGACGACATCGAGTTCGACCAGGGCGGGATGAACGTCAAGGTCCATATTCCCGATGAGGTTCACTTCAAGGTCGAGGTCGAGATCGAGACCGACGAGCGCGAGCTCGAGATCGAACTCAAGTGGTGAGGACAGGACGACGGACGACAAATCGGCAAACGAAGAGGAGGCGATGACGATGTCACCGAACAGGCGACAGAGAAGAAGGCGAGCCGCCGCGATCGGCGGGGCGGCGGTAGCGGCTAAGAAGCACCACGATGCGAAGGCTGAGCAGGCTCCACCGGGCAGCGCCCCGGCAGAGCCCACCGCGCCCGCTCCGGCTGCCCCGACCCCGGCGGGTGGGCCGAGCGAGGACGACCTGACGCGGCTCAAAGAGCTCGGCGAGCTCCATAGTCAGGGCATCCTCACGGACCAGGAGTTCGAACGGGAGAAGGCCAAGCTGCTCGGATGACGGACGAAGTTTCCCGCGCCGTGGAGAGCGGAGGGTGCCGATTCTCGTCAGCCTGATCGGGTTAATCAACTCGTTCCGCATGATGCGCCGCTTGCCGGAGGCCTCACCGTTGACCTCCGCCGAAACGGCCGCGCTGGGTTGATCGCAGCAGGCTCGGCGTCGCAAAATGCACCGCGTCGGACCAGATTGGCAGTCCTGTAGCTAAGCCTGCAGGCGTACTCGCTCAACGATCCGAGCGTCGTAGCGAGAAACGAATCGGGTCCCCGCTATGTTCGTCGTTACCACGCTCGAGCCCTCCGCAAGTAGGGCTTTCGAACGGGTCGAAGGAGTGTGGCGCAGGGACTGGGGCCTTCCTATCTGCGCGGGGCTGGAATCGGCATACGCGCGACCACGGTGTGACGCGTTGACACCTCGCCGCTGCCCCGCCGTTGCGGCAAGTGCATCTCGACGTCCGTCCGACCGGATCGGGCCTGAAAGCGTGAAGCGCAGCGCCTGGCTCGTGTCAAGCTCGGCATACCACCAATGCGCATGGGCAGTGCCCGCTGAACACGATCGGAAGGCCCTACCGATGCGCCGTCGCGGATCGCGGGCTACAACCGGTCGATGACCATCCGAGCGCGACCGGCGCCCGCATCCGATTGGCCTCGAGGAGGAGCTGGAAGCACACGGCTAGGTGCGGGTGCGCCCGAGACCGGGCACCATGGGCTGACGCGTCGCCAACTCTTCCTGCAGCAGGCCGCGCTGGGTGCCGGCTACATCGGCACCAGTGCCCTGGCAGGCGGATTGCTCGCTGAAACGGCCGTCGCCTCAACCGGGGTCGCCGTCGATCCTCAGTTCTACCCGTTGCCGAGCTTTGCACCGGAGATTGATCTTCGAGACAAGGTCGCGGTCATCACCGGCGCGTCGACCGGCATCGGTCGAGCCGCCGGCGAAGCGCTGGCGGCGAGGGGAGTCCGGGTGATCGGCACCTCGCGCGATGTCGCAAGCGTCAGGTCGCGGCCGCAGTTCACGCTCTTGGACCTGAACCTCGCGAAGACGAAGTCGATCGACGCCTTCCTCCGAAAGCTGAAGCGACGCCTGGGTGCCTCGGGACGGGTCGACATCCTGATCAACAACGCCGGGCGCGGGATCATCGGCCCCGTGGTCCCGCCGAAGGGGAGTAAGAGCAGGTACTTCGCGAAACTCGACCTGGGGATCAGGACCGACTACACCGGGCACATAACCCTGACCCAGAAGATGCTTCCCCTCCTGCCGCGCAGCGGGTATGCGCGCGTGTACTTCACGGTCTCCGCTGACGCCTATCTGGTCGCGACGGGCGCGACCGCCTATTTGCACTTCTACACGGCAATGAAGCGAGCGCTGCTGGCCTTCGCCAACGCGTGGTGGTCGCTGCCGGAGGTGACACACGCAAACATTGGCGTCGCGACCGTGAACCCCTACGTGGTCAACACCCGCTTCGTCGACAACCTGATCCGCACCGTGAAGCCATCAGAGGGCTCGCCGCTCGCGAGCTACGTGGAGACGATGCGTGCGATCTGGGCTGGCGGCCTGCCCGCCGCGATGGCGGGCGAGGCCTACTGGCAGCTGCTGAGCACGCGGGAGCCGCCGGTGAACGTTGCCGTCGGATCGGCGGACGAGCCGTACGCGACAATGGGCGCCAACGCGCTCTTTGCTTCCGAGATGCTGGCCGAGAACGATGCGGCTGCCATCAGGCTCGAGTGCTGACTGGGCCGGTGGCCGCGACGATGTCAAGCGGACGCTGAGGCGCTGGCCGAACCTGAACTCTCAGGGAAGGAAGCGGTCCATCCGTATCGGTTCTCGCTACGACCGCTTGTCAAGCGGGTTGGCGGACGTCCGCGGCGCCTAGGAGGCGGAGGCTGGGTCTACTCCCGGTTGAGCGGTCCGCGCACGCGGAACGAGCCCCGCATGAACGGGTGCAGACGGCAGAAGTACGTGTAGGTGGTCCCGCGCTTGATCCTTTTGCCGTTCCGGCCCTGGCGCAGCCGGCCGAGAGGCGGGGTCGTGTAGCTGCCGGAGCCGGTCGTGACGTTGCTGTTGAGGCCGGTCGCGAAGCCGAGCTGGCCGGAGTCGAACTCGACCGGGCCGTTCGCGAGCGGATAGCCGATCCCTGTGCCCTTGTTGCAGGGGGCGCGGCACGCGGTGACCGTGTGCCAGACCTGCTCGTCCTGCGGCTGGCCGGAATACGCGTCCTGGTTGTTGAAGGTCACCGTCCCGCCGGGCCGGATCACCGGCGGGCGCATCTCGCTGGCGGGGAAGCCGGGCACGGCCGAGAAGCCGCCGGCCTCGGCGAAGAAGCTGTCGATGTCGATTCCCCCGGCGGGTGCGCGGCCGGCGGCGATCACCTTGCGCGGGTCGGGGAGCTTGAGGTTCTTGCGTGCGTCGGTGTCGATGTTCTCGGGAAGCCGGCGGTGGGTCAGCGCTCCGCCCTTCTTGAGCATCGCCCGGGCCGCCGACGGGTCCTCGAAGGGGTCGCGGGCCCTGGGATCGTCGTCCGGGGTCCAGTAGACCCCCATGATTCCCATCGACTCGTACCAGGAGGCCCTGCGCACGTTGTAGGTGGCGCTGATCGAGATCGTGTCGCCGGGCTCGAGATGGATCCTCCAGCCGCGCCTGGCGACGGTCAGACCAACATCCCAGCTCACCGCCCCGGCGGGCTCCCAGTAGTGCGCGTCGGAGCGGAACACCCGCTTGACCTCGGCCGGGTCGTCGCCGGCCGTCGTTCCCCCGTCGGGCCCATCGCGCGCCACCTTCAGGTCTATGTAGCGGCCGCCGGGATGCAGGTGGCCGCCGGCCGACAGCAGCGTGACGCCGTCCGTGTAGCCCGAGGGGACGGTCCAGGACCGCTGCGGGCTGATCTTGCTGCGCTCCTCGTAGCTCGGGTCGGCCGGGTTAGAGGAGACGTCGTCGGGGAAGGTGAACTTGCCGTCCCCGTCGTCGTCGAAGGCGCGCTCGGCGTCGAAGACCGGGTAGGCACCGCCGTTGGCGACGTTGAGGAACGCCCCGTGGACCGGCGAGATGTCGGTGCGCGCGGGCTCGGTCTGCGGGACCCAGTCGATCTGCCAGGTCAGGTAGACCTGCCGGTTCGGCTGGGCGGTCAGGTTGTGGAGCATGTGGAGCAGGCCCCAGTTGGCCGTCGCGTCCATCTCCCTGCCGTAGCCCTGACGCTGGCTGATGATCGTTTTCTCCTCGCCCGCCGCCATGGGGCCGCCGCCGGGCGGAAGCCAGACGACGTGGTGCAGGTGCAGGTCCCAGACGGCGGGCGTCACCAGCCGCCCGCTGGGCTTGACCTCGACCATGCTCGGCTGGAAGCGGGTCAGAAAGCCCTTCGCGTCGGATCCGGCGGCGAAGACGCTCTCGTCCAGCGGGCCCTTGACGACCTCGGGATGCGGGCACGCCTTGGTCAGTGTGTACTTGTTCAGGTTCTGCCCGGGCTGAAGCGTGATCGCGTCGGTCCGGCAGTTGAAGGTTGTCATCCCCGGGTAGCTGGCCGGCTTGATCACGGGGAGCTTCGCCTCCGCCGAGGTTGCGAGCAGCATGAGACACAGGACCGGCGCGAGAAGCGCGGGGACGAGACGGCGCATCGCTTAGTTTTATCAGGAATGCTAACTTTGAGTCAAAGGAATGCTAACTTTGAGTCAACTTACCGGCCTGAAGGGAGAAATTCGAGTGAAGCCGACGATCACGTTGCTGGTGGCGGTCGCCACGCTGTTCGCTCTGGCCGACTCGGCCGCCGCCCACGAACGACTCTGCGACGCCAAGCCCGAGATGCTGACGACGGCGGACGGCGTCGAGTTCGTGCGGACTCCAAACTCGTGCTTCGACGGTATCCCCAACTGGCCCTACAAGCCCCGGTACGTCTCGATCGACGGGCTGCGCCAAGCCTACGTCGACGAGGGGCCCGCCGACGGCGACGTCGTCCTCCTGCTGCACGGGCAGCCGTCCTGGTCGTATCTCTACCGCAAGATGATCCCCGTGCTCGTCGACGCCGGCTACCGCGTCATCGCCATGGACCACCTGGGCATGGGTCGCTCCGACAAGCCGATCGACATCGGGGAATACAGCTACCTCGGCCACTCCGACCGCCTCAAGCGGTTCATCCACAGGCTCGGGCTCACCGACATCAACCTCTTCGTGCAGGACTGGGGCAGCCTCATCGGCCTCCGTGTCGCCGGGCTCGAGCCGGACCGCTTCGCCACGATCGCCGTCGGAAACGGCGCTCTGCCCGTGATCCCCGCCGGCGTCCAGCCCTTCCCGCCGGTCGAGAATCCCGACGAGCTCACCGACTTGTCCGCCCCCTACGCGGTGATTCCGCCCCAGCAACCTCCGTTCTACGACGGGTGCACCCAGATCGTGGCTCCCGCACCCGGCTACTTCGCCTACTGGATGGCCTACGCAATGACCGCGAGGTCGTTCCGGCCCTCGGAGACGGTCGAGGCGCTGACCTGGTTCGACGTCCCCGCGGGCCAGCAGGCCGCCTACGACGCGCCGTTCCCCAGCCGGACGTACTTGGCCGGAGCGCGGGTGTTCCCGTCGCTGGTCAACGAGGTTCCCGGCACAAACGCCAAGGCCTGGGCGGGACTCACCTCCTTCCACAGGCCCTTCCTGACGATCTGGTCGAGCAACGACCCGGGGCAGCTCGGCTCCTGCGCTGCCCAGCAGACCTTCATCGACAACGTCCCAGGAGCAGCAGGCCAGCCGCACACCCGTCTGCCCGAGGCCAGTCACTTCCTCCAGGACGACCAGGGGAAACGGATCGCCCGCCGACTCGTCCGCTGGTACGTCGACGGCACCGCAACCGCCCAAAGGACCCAGAAGCAGAGGGGCAAGAGGATCGTCATCGAGGTCAGGGTCAAAGCGAAGGAGAAGCTCGAGGTGAGGGCGGCGGGCAGGGTCAGGGCCACGAAGAACACGTACAGGCTTGAGGCCAAAGAGAGGAGCTTCGCCGGCGGCGAGAAGGGGAGTCTGAAGCTGGTGCCGGAGAGGTTGGGGGACTCCAAGAAAATCGCCAAGCATCTGAAGCAGGGCAAGAAGGCGACCGCGAAGCTCAAGCTCAGGCTCACCGACGAGACCCGGAACAAGAGGACCACCGAGCTCTCGGTTGAGCTGAAGCACTGACCCGGCGCCGACGTCGCAGACCTGACAGCATCGCTCACACCGGCAGCCGTTCGACGATCCGTGTGTCGCAGCGAGAAACGAATCGGGTCCCCGCTATAGGAAGAAGCCCGCTCACCGAGCGGGCTTCTTGCGTTCTACTGCGAGCGGCGATCAATCGGGGCGGCGGAGCTCACTCTCGCCGGCGGCCATGTGTCTAGCAGCCCTTCAGCTTGCACAGCTCGATCTTCTTCGTTGCAGTTGCGAAGTTGCCGGCAGGGTCAGTAACGCGGAGTCTGAGCTTGACCATCACGGGAGGACGGGCACGACGCAGGCGCTTTTGGTCTCGGGCTGCGATTGGAAGGTCCAATACATATCCATAGTTTTGGAGGCACGATGGAACGGTGGAGCTCGCCGCATCCCCCCTCGGAACAGCGAGAAACCTAGTAGGGCCCAGCAGGGTGATCGCCGGTTGGGCTGGCGCCGGTTAGGCTGGCGAATCCAGTGGCCTCCGACCAAGATAAGACACCCGGGCGGCGGACCCGGAGGACGCGGCGGAGGCGAGGGCGGCGGCTCGAACTCAAGCGATCCGTCCGCCGGGCGACGATTCTCGCGATCAGTGCACTGTTGGTCGGCGCGCTCGCAATAGTGGCGGCCCTGGCGGGTGTCTTCTCCTCCGACTCGGGGACGGCGAGCCAACCGAGCACTCGGGAGATCATCGCCGAGGCCGCCCCGTCCACGGTGCGCGTCCTCGGGAGGGTCGACGGGGCCATCGCCTCCTCCGGAACCGGCTGGGTCTATGACGCCGACCGGGGTCTGATCGTCACCAACGCCCATGTGGTCGGCGACCAGGGATCCCCCGGGCTCACCTCCTTCCGGGCCGTGATCGACGGCCACCTGCGGCCGGCCACGCTCTACGCCAACTCACCGTGCTTCGACATGGCAATGCTGCAGCTGCAGGACCCGGCCGGTCTGAGGGCGCTGCCGCTTGGTTCGCAGGCCGATCTCGCCCAGGGAGATCAGGTCAACGTCGTCGGCTACCCGACGAATGAGCTCACCAACTTCTCCTCGACGCCGCTGCAGTCGACCACCGGAACCGTCTCGGTCGTGGAGGAGTCGCTTCAGGGCCGCTCAGATGCCGCGGCCGGCGACCCCGACGTCAGGCAGTACCCGAATCTGATTCAGACCGATGCCGCGATCAACCACGGCAACTCGGGCGGCCCCCTCATCGACGGTAACGGCAACCTGGTTGGGATCAACTCACTGACGACGCTGGAGACGCAGGGTCAGGGATTCGCGATCGGGGTGGACCTCTTCAAGGAGCAGGCCGAGACCCTCGAGGCGGGAGACTCGATCGGCTTCCTCGGCTTCGACTTCGCCGCCAGTGGTAAGGGGCTTCTCGTCAACAATGCGGTCGAGGGATCGCCGGCGGCGGATGCCGGGTTCGGCAAGCAGAGGGCGATCGTGACATCCGTCGACGGCGAGCCCGTCCCGACGCGACGCGCCTACTGCCGGGCTGTCGACGGCTCCAAATCAGGGGAGACGGCCACCGTCCGCGGGATCACCCGGACGGGACGGTTCAGCGTCGAGCTGCCGTTCTCCTAGTTGGTCGCCCCCTTGACACCGCGTCATCTGTGACGCTGAAGCCGTGGGGTGGAGGCTGTCCATGACCCGACAGCATTGTTTAGCATCCCAGCCCGGATGTCAGCTCGGGACAGTAAGACGAGAACGGCGCGGTTCGTCCGCGTGGTCGTCGGTGCGTCCTTGCTGGCCGCATCGATCGCGCCGTCCGCGGCGCTCGGCGCTGGTCCTTCTGCAGCCGCCGGGTCATCGCCGGGCGACGTCGTCTACATGGGGCGAGCCGAGGCTGATCCGCGCGCAGCGTCACCACCACAGCCGCTGGAGAGCCGCGAAAGCGACCGGATCGTCGGGGGCACGGCCACGACGATCCAGAAATGGCCCTGGCAGGTCGCGCTCACTCTCAACCCTTCGTCCAACGCTGGTAACGCCCTCGACCGCCAGATATGCGGCGGGAGCCTGGTGGCGCCGCGCATCGTCCTGTCTGCCGCCCACTGCTTCTTCGACGGCGGTTGGTCCCCGCCCTCGGAATACGCGATCGTCTCCGGCCGGACGCAACTGAGCAGCAGTGATGGGGTCGAGGTGCCCGTCGATGACTACTACTACCTCACGGACAAATCCGGCAAGCAGCTCTACAACCCCAACACCAACGAATGGGATGTGGTCGTCGTTCGACTGAGCCAGTCCGTGCCATCGGAGCCAATCAAGCTCGCGAGCGCGGATGAGTCGAGGCTGTGGGCCGGGGGCAGCGAAGCCTTCGCCGCCGGTTGGGGCGCCACGTTCAACGCTTCCTCGAGCGATGTCCTGCAGGAGGCCTCACTCTCGATTGCGAGCAATGCTGAGTGCCGAAATCAGTGGGGCCTCAGCAGTTCGCAGGCCTCGGTGATGCTCTGCGCCTCTGCTCCGGGACGCGACACATGTTCCGGGGACAGCGGCGGGCCGCTCGTGGTCGCGGCCGGTGGTGGCCGGTATCGGCTCGTGGGCGATACGAGCTATGGCGGATCGTGCGGGGCGGGCGGGGTCTACGGGCGCCTCTCTGGGTCTCCGATGAGAGAGAGGCTCAGGGATGCAGTGTTGGAGTTGGACGGTGTCGACATCGTCGAAGGTGTCTACGGCGAGGCCAGAGCGAGTGAGACCCAGAAGCAGAAGGGCAACAAGGTCCTTGTCGAGGTCGAGGTCGAGGCGAAGGAGGACCTCGACGCCAAGGCCTCTGGCAAGGTTACGGTCGAGAAGAAGTCCTACAAACTCAGAAAGGCCTCGAAGTCGCTGGCCCAGGGCAAGTCGACGACGCTGAAGCTGAAGCCGGCCAAGTCCAAGGACGCGACCAAAATCGCCAGCGCACTGAAGAAGTCCAAGGGCAAGGCGAAGGTCGACGTCACCCTCTCAGACGACGCCGGCAACTCGAAGAAATCGAAGCTGTCGGTGACGTTGAAGGGGTAGGGCCTGGTCAAGCGCCGATTCGCTCGACGATCCGAGCGTCGTAGCGAGAAACGAATCGGGTCCCCGCTATAGGAAGAAGCCCGCTTCTAGAGCGGGCTTCTTGCTTTTCGACCGAGCAGGGAGGTTCGTTCGGGGTACCGCCGGGGGCCCAAAGTGGCGAAAGAAGTTCTTTCATGCCTGGGGGGGTACGAGCTTGCGAGGTGAGGAATCCTCATCGGTGTCGGTCTATACGAACGACGCCGCAACGTCGACGTACGAGCCGGGGTAGAGCACTCGATCTCCATCGAGCTACCCCGCGGCAGCCGAGAGGAGACCCTCGCGGTCGCCCGGATGTCGGTTCTGCGTTGCCCAGAGCTGGTCAGTCGTCTGCTTCGCCATCGCCACCAGCGTCGCATTCCGCCCGGGGCGGGCGCAACCTCGAGTGCAGGACACGGATCTCACGAGTGGTCGCCCGTCCGCTGTCCTTGCTGTCGTTGGGTGCTCGTCCGCCGGACAGACACCCCAATACCCCAAGGTCGGCACCGGCCGGACTACCTCCGCACGCACTACTGAGTCAGCGCAGTGCCGAGGCTCGATGATGCGGATGGGCGCTCAGCGCTCATGGGACACCAGCCTGAGCCTCCTGTGGCGGCCTACCGGCGGCGATACGGGCGCGGCGGTCAGCGGTGAGCTCATTGACCACGATCAGGATCGCCGCGGTAATCGGAACTCCCACGATCGCACCGACGACGCCAAAGAGGGCCCCCCAGAAGAGCACGCTGAGAATTACGAGGAAACCGGAGATATCGGCGGCCTTGCCAATGATCGTCGGCTGCAGTACGTAATTCTCGAACTGCTGGTAGACCAAGATCACGATTACGAAGATGATCACCGCCGACGTGCTGACGGTCAGCGCAACGATTCCAATGATGACCCCCGCGATCATCGACCCGATGTTCGGAATCATGTCGAGGATCCCCGCGATCACGGCAAGCGCCAGTGCGTACGGCAGCCCGAGGATCACTGCTGTGATCCCGTAGATCGTCGCGCAGATCAAGGAGATCACGATGTTCCCGATCATGTACCGAGACGTCGTTGTTATCACCTCGTCGGCGATCCGGTGCCAGCGAACGGCACTCTCGTTATCGAGCAGGCCGATGACCGACTGTCGATAGCTCGGGAGGTCTTTGACGAGGAAGAGCGTCATGAACAGGACCGAGAACGAGAGGACGATTACGCCGAACGCCGAGGCCGCCGTCCCGAGAAATCCTCCGGCCGCCCTGCCGACGCCCGACACGATCGACGAGGTGTTGTTCTGAAGCGTCTCGGTGATGTGGCTATGGATGTCGAGCTGTCTGCCGAGATCGCTTTTCCCGATCTCTTGAACGAGGCGCGGCGCATTCTCACCGAACGAGCGCACTGCGTCGATCAGCGGGGAGATGGCAACCAGAAGGAGAACCGCTACAACAGCCGCCAGCCCGAGAACGACGAGTGAGGAGGCGGCCCCGCGCCCGACGTTGAAACGCTTGGCCGCCGCATCGACGACCGGCGAGAGAACGATTGCCAGGAAGATCGATACGAAGATGACCAGTAGCGTCCCGCCGACGACCACGAAGCTCCACGTCAGGGCCACGAGGCCGACGAACAGAAGGATGGTCTTCGCCGAGATCGAGATGGTCACGCCGGGCTCCCGAACAACAGTGCCGGCAGGCGAAGCAACGGGTGCGTTGGGTGTGGAGGGTTGCTCGTCGGACATGGACCGGGGTGGCTATCTGCCGAGGCTTATACCACCGAGGCAGGTCAGATCGATGGGTCGAGATCGGTGCGGCTAACGCTCTGCGGAGTCTGCAGACAGATATCGGCGGCTGGGGCTAACTGCTGCGTTTTCCGATCGCGGTCCGGAGGAGCGGGATTAGGGCCGTCGTCGCGAGTGCTACCCAGCCGTTGAGGAAGGCGACCGGGACGGCGATGAGATAGACGATTGGCGCCACCGCGATCTTTCGCGTGATCATGCTCACGTGCGCGAGTGGGACGTTCGGGTGGAAGTGGCCCTTCGCTTTCGGGTAGGCCACCATTGCCAGCAGGGTAAGCCCGGCCATTGCCATCACTCCCGAATAGCAGGCGACAGCGAGCCCGTTCGGAACGTAATCGGCCAACAGGCCGGCGACGAAGGGGATGAAGGCGATGACCAACAAGAAGATCAGGTTGATGATCACCAGCGGCCCATCGATTCTGCGCAGATGCGAGAAGACGAGTCGGTGGCTGAGCCAGTAGTAGGCGATGACACCGAAGCTCAGGACGAAACCGAAGACCTGTGGCCGCAATTGCCAGAGCGCATCGGCGAGTTCGTTGTCGACGAGAGCGTTGGGGATCTCGGGTATGGCGATGTCGAGGACGAGCAGGGTGATCGCGATGGCGACTACGCCATCGGTAAGGGCGGCGACGCGGCTGACGTCCTCGGTATTGCCGGATGCTGCATCTGGGGTCGTGTCTGCTGAATCCACGCTTGGACAGGTTCTCCAGATCGGCGCTGATGCCTGCTGCGAGGCTGCGGCTTCCGGTGGGGTGAGCCCGGTGAGCGCGTTCAAGGTCAAGATCGAGGGCGTGGGCTTGGCGGCGGCAAGAAGCGCACTTGAAGCTGCCGGTATCCAGCCGCACGGCGCTGGTTGGGATCAGCACGAGGGCGAGTATGGGGAGGTAGTAGCCCCGCAGATCCGCGTCCAGGTTGACGCAGACGACGCCAGCGACGCCGAGGATCGCGTCCGCAAGGTCCGTGGCCGGTACCGACTTCGCCATCGTGGCAGAGCCGCTCTAGACGGTTCCACGAGGTGAACTGCTGACGAACGGGGACGTGGCGGCCTTAGCGCCGGGTTGAAACGACGCTGACGCTGCTGTCCGGGCCAATTCCGGTAGACACCGAGGGATGCGAACCCGAGCGGCACGACTTCGACTCCGAGATGTCGACCGTCGAGTGGTGGTCGACGCGCTGAACAGGTTTCTGGACGACCATCTGGTCGACTGGGGTGCAGCACTGACTTTCTACGCTGCGATTTCGCTTATCCCAGCGCTCGTCGTTGTGATCGGTCTCATCGGATTGCTAGGCGATCCGGTGCTCGATGACATCCGCCATAACCTGAGCCAGCAAGGCCAGACGCCGTTGCGGGACATGGTGCTTCAAGTCGTCGCCGGCGTCGAGCGGAGATCAACCGCCGGAGTCACCCTGTTGGTGGGGTTGGCCGGTGCCGTCTGGAGCGCTTCGGCTTTCGTCGGCGCCTTCTTGCGCGCTTCCGCGATCGTGCACGGCCGGGTCGTTCGCTATCCATTCCTCAAGCTGCGGCGCCTACAGCTGGTGGTGACCTTCGCGACGGTTCTCGCGATCTCTGGTACCGCGATCGTTGTCATCGTCACGGGCCCGGTCGCTGACGGGATCGCATCACTGTTCGGTCTTGACCAAGCCGTTTCCATCGCCTGGGAAATTGGCAAGTGGCCGCTCCTAATCGTCTTCATCCTCGGGATCTTCGGGGTCTTGTATTGGGCGTCGTTCGACGATCGCAGCGATCGCGGCTTTCAGCTGATAACTCCCGGTGGCGTCATCGCAATGGCAACGTGGCTGCTCGGATCTGCTGCCTACGCCGTCTACGTCGATCGGATCGCCAACTACAGCACCATCTACGGGAGTCTGGCGGCGGTCATCGGCTTCCTCATCTGGCTATGGGGATCGAACATGGCAATGCTTTACGGCGTCGAGCTCAATGACTGCCTCGAGCGCCGATTAGATGGCCGTGGCGACAAGGACGCGCACGCATGACAGCCGCGGGCACTGGTCGTATGCCCCGTTTCATCGCGAAGATGAATACCACCCTCGGTTAGCACTCGCGCCACCTTGCCCTCGGATCTCCTCACGTCGTGGAGAGACTCATCCGCTCAAATCCTGTCGGGGATCGGTTCTCGCTGCCACCGCTTGCTCATGCGGGTTGGAGGGCCTCCGAATTGCAGAAAACGCGGGGACGGGGTTTCGGCGTCTCGACTAATCAGCGACCGCAAAGATTCGCCACGGTCCGGGCACTCCCTTGAGGTCGTGTTCGCCGCGGTCGGTCAGCGTCTGGCCCGAGCCGACGCTGAGGTCGCGGACCGTGCTGCTGACGAGTACCTCGCTCGGCCCGGCGAGGCCACTCACACGCGCGCCGATATGGACGGCGAGCCCGCCGACGTCGTCGTCGGGGAACAGTTCGCATTCGCCGGTGTGCAGTCCGGCACGGATCTCCAGGCCCAGGTCCCGAACCCGGTCGCGGATCGAGGTGGCGCTGCTGATCGCGCGGCTGGGACCGTCGAAGACGGCGAGGGCACCGTCGCCGAGGGACTTCACGAAGCGCCCGCGGTGACGTTCGACCTCCTCGCGCACCACGCGATCGTGGCGCTCAAGCAACGACCGCCAGGCTGCGTCGCCCAGCTCCGCGGCACGCTCGGTCGAGCCGACTATGTCGGTGAACAGCACCGTGGCGAGCACGCGGTCGCTGACGACCGGTCGCCTTACCCCGGTCAGGAAGTGCTGAATCTCGTCGGCAAACGCGTCCTCGGCACCGACCCAGAGGGCTCCGTCTCCGGGAACCTCGACGTAGTCTGCGTTCGGGATGTGCTCGGCAACGTAGCGCGAGTGGCGCTCGTCCAGGTAGGTGTCGCCCTCGAGGCGCAGCACGAGCGTCGGGCACTGCACGCTCGGAAGGACGTCACGCACATCCGTCTCGCCGATCGCCGTCAGCGCGGCGGCGGCAGCAGCAGGGCTCATCGCCAGGCGCTGCATGCGCGCCGCCAGAGTTCGGATTCGTTCGTTCCCGTCGGCAAGAAGCGAAGCCAAAGGGTTGGCGGGCGAGTCGGTCCCCCACGATTCGACGATGGCCTTGACGAACTCAACGCGCTCCTCGACCCGAGGTGCCCACTCGTATCCCGGTCCTGCGACAAGTCGGGGTTGCGGTGAGGCGAGGACGAGTGCCCGGACCAGGTCCGGATGGGATGCAGCGAACAACGCCGTCAAGCCGCAGCCTTCGAGGAAGGACATCAACACCGGCTGCTCGGCGCCGACCGCGTCGATCACCGCCTGCACGTCATCGATCGTCTCCTCCAGCGGAGTCGCGCCGGCGGTCCCGTCGGACATCCCGCTCCCGCGCCGGTCGAACAGGATCAACCGGGCAAACGATGAGAGCTGTCCGAACAGACGCGCGAAGCTCGGCAGCTCCCAGAACAGCTCGATGTTCGACAGGTAAGGCGGGACCACTAAGACGTCGAGTGGTCCCTCGCCCGCGGCCTGGTAGGCGATCTGCAGATCGCCGCTGCGGGCGTAATGGGTCTCGGGGACGTCCATCGGGCCCACAGTACCCACGGCTTGGCTCACCGGGGCACCTCGGCAGCGGGCCGCTCCCGTTTGCGATCAGGAGCGATGGCCCAGGGTCAGATCGGCAAGCGCACTCGCTCGACTATCCGTGCGTCGTAGCGAGAGACGAATCGGGTCCCCGCTATGTTCGTCAGGGTGACGCTCGAGCCCTCCGCAAGGAGGGCTTTCGCGTTCTCGAAGGCCTCTGCAACGCCCCAGACACTGTGGCGCTGATCGCGACGCGGCCCTCCGTCTTGTCGTAGGCGATCTGAAGGTCGAAGGATTCGAAGACCTGGCGCTTGATCTGCGGAGATGCGGTCCGGAGGGCTTCGGTGAGGTCCGGGAGGCGATCGAGCTGGCTGAGAAACTCCTCATCCTCGGCTTCCTGCCGTTCTGCTCCCAATTCTCCCAGCGCCTCCTCGAGAGCTTCCTTCTGCTCTCTCAGCTCGCTACCGCAGTGAGTGGCGGCCGGCTAGAGCGCGGCGCCTCCTTGTCCACGCCTTCTCGAGCTCGACGAATCCGTAGTAGGACAGGGCAATCGTCGCGATCAGCAACCAATGTCCCGCCTCGAGCGGCTCGAGGTCGAACACGTCACGGAGCGGCGCCACGGCGACCAGTGCGACCTGGAGGACGATTGTGCCGGCGACCGCTGCGACCAGCATCGGGTTCGTGAAGAAGCCGAGGCGCGCCAGTGAGACGCGCTCAGACCGCATCGCGAAGCTGGCCGCGAGCTCGGCGAATGCGATCGTCGTGAACAGCACCGTCTGCCAGGCGTCGTCGCCGCCGTTCCAGAGGAGGTAGACGGGGACGAGTGTCAGCACCGTCAGCGCGGCGCCGCGCGTGAGGATCCTGCGACCGCGGTCGGAGCCGAGCAGGCTCTCCCCTATCGCAGTCGGCGGGCGCTGCATCAAGCCCGGCTCGGCCGGCTCGACGGCGAGCGCCATCGCCGGCAATCCGTCGGTCACCAGGTTGAGCCAGAGGATCTGCAGCGGCAGCAGAGGTATCGGCATCCCGAGGAGCGGCCCGAGCACCATCACCGCCACCTCGGCGACGTTGCCGCTGAGGATGTTGCGGATGAACTTGCGGATGTTGTCGAAGACGACGCGACCCTCGGCGACGGCGCCAACGATCGTCGCGAAGTTGTCGTCCTGGAGGATCATGTCTCCGGCGTCCTTGGTGACGTCGGTGCCGGCGATACCCATCGCGACGCCGATGTCGGCCTGCGCGAGCGCCGGCGCGTCGTTGACGCCGTCACCCGTCATCGCGACGACCTCGCCCTCGCGCTGAAGCGCCTCGACGATCCGCAGCTTGTCCTCCGGCGCGACGCGGGCGAAGACCGTGGTGCGGCGGACGGTCTCAGCGAGGGCCGGGTCGCTGAGCCCGTCGAGCTCGGCCCCGGTGACCGGCTCGGTGTCCTCGTCGGCGAGGCCGAGGTCGCGCGCGATCGCGACCGCCGTCAGCGGGTGATCGCCGGTGATCATCAGCGGCCTGATGCCGGCCTCGCGGCAGGTGCCGATAGCGTCGCGCACCTCCGGGCGCGCTGGGTCGACCATACCCTCGAGCCCGAGCAGCATCAGGCCCGACTCGACGGCTTCACCGGCGGGCAGCTCCTCGTCGGCGGGCCATGCGCGCATTGCGACGCCGAGCACGCGGACGCCCTGCGAGGCGAGCTCGTCGCCGGCGGCAAGCGCCCGGTCGCGCTGACCGCCGTCGAGCGGCGCCATCTCGTCACCGATTGCGACCGTGTCGCAGCATGTCAGCAGCTCGTCGAGCGCGCCCTTGGTGAAGGCGACGCGGATGCCGGTGCCGGCTATGTCCCCGAGCGCGAACAGCTCACGCAGCTGCTCGGGGACGTCGTCGGGGCGGTCGGGCAAAGCGTGAATCGTCGTCATCCGCTTCCGCGACGAGTCGAACGGCACCTCGTCGATTCGCGGCGCGGCCCGCTCGAGCGTGTCCTTGTCGAGCCCGTAGCGATGGGTGACCGCGATCAGGGCCGCCTCGGTGGGGTCCCCAACCAGCGAGCCGTCGACACCGACCGACGCGTCGTTGCAGAGCGCGCCTCCGGCAAGGAGCAGACGCAGCGGGGGGGTTTCGCGCAGCGCCTCCGGCCCGATCTCGTGGGAGGCGTCCGCATCAGTGAGGTCGTGGCGGTCCCCGGCCATGTCCAGGACGACCACCGTCATTCGGTTCTGAGTCAGCGTCCCGGTCTTATCGGAGCAGATCGCCGTCACCGACCCGAGCGTCTCCACGGCGAACAGGCGGCGGATCAGCGCCCGCCGCTGAAGCATCCGCTGGGCACCGAGGGTGAGTGTGATCGTGACGACTGCCGGCAGGCTCTCCGGTATCGCCGCCACTGCGAGGCTCACCGCGCCCAGCATCAGGGTGTCGAGGGGCTCGCCGCGGGCGAGCTCGATCGCGAAGACGATCAGGACGATCACGCCCGCAGCCAGGCCGAGGCGGCGAACCAGCGAGTCGAGGCGCTGCTGCAGTGGTGTCTTGCCGACCTCAGCGTCCCGCAGGAGCTCCGCGACGCGGCCGAGCTCCGCCTTCATCCCGGTCGCTGTGACGATCATGCCGCCGCGCCCGACGGCGACGCTCGTGCCCGAGTAGGCCATCGAACTGCGGCCGGCCAGCTCAGTCGAGGCGTCGACCGGATCGGGCTCCTTGTCGGACGGCGCCGACTCGCCGGTCAGCGCCGACTCCTCGATCCGCAGCGCGTGCGCCTCGACGAGCCGACCGTCGGCGGGGACCATCGAACCCGAATCGAGCCGGACGAGATCACCTGGCACCAGCTCACGCACGGGCACCTCGCGTGAGCGACCACCGCGGACCACCTCCGCGGCCGGCATGGCCATCGCCTGCAGCAAGGCGATCGCCCGCTCGGCCCGGTACTCCTGCCGAAACCCGATCCAGGCGTTCAGGGCGACGACGACCAGGATCACGACCGCCTCGGTGATGTCTCCGAGCGCAGCCGAAAGGATGCCCGCCCCAATCAACAGCAGGATCATCGGCGAGGCCAGCTGATCGACCAGGATCTTGCCCGGCCGCGGCTCGGCTCCGCTCTCGAGTTCGTTCGGGCCGAAGCTCTCGAGCAGCTCGGCGGCCCGCTCTTCACTCAGTCCACGGTGAGGGTCACTGCCGAGCCGCTCGGCGACCGCCCCGATAGGACTTGCGTGATCGGGGCGGGCCCCCGCTGAATCCACCCGCTCAGAATAAGGCGGCCCACACCGTCGGCGGCTCAGCCCGTACCGTCGACGTCAGCGCTCATGACTATCCGTGTGTCGCAGCGAGAGACGAATCGGGTCCTCGCTATTGGAAGAAGCCCGCTTGTAGAGCGGGCTTCTTGCTTTCTGGGGTCGGGGCCGATTGGCGAGCGGGCATCAATTGGGCATCAATTTCAATGAGCCGGGCCGGGTTTCGCGGACTTTGATCTGGGCAACGTCGATCCCTCGCCCCCCAGGGACGAGCTAAACGTCAAAGGCTGACGCCCTCCTTACGGCCCGACCTCACATTGGGTTTGAGGTCCTGACGACGTCCACTGGCCAACCAAGGCACAATGCGCACCACCTGAACCCACGGATACGAGAAGGAGCCAAGTCTTGGCGGAGCCAACGAACGTGATCGACCAGCCCTCGCCGCGGAGGCGTCATCGCGGGCTCGTCTGGACGCTCGTGGTACTCGCATCGGTGCTGCTGGTCTTCTCGATCACCGCGAACTGGGTGCAGCGTGCGGTCCTCGACACCGGCGAGGTGACCAAGACGACCGACGAGATCCTCGCCGACCAGGACGTTCAGGAGCAGCTCAGCGTCTTCGCCGTCGACCAGCTGTACGCCAACGTCGATGTGCAGGGCGCGATTGCTCAACGCCTGCCGCCGCCCGCCCAGCCGCTCGCGGGTCCGCTCGCTGCGGCGGCCCGGGAGCTCGCGAGCAACGTGGCCGACAAGGCGCTCGCGTCACCTCAGGTCCAGTCGATCGTCTCGGGCGCCATCGGGAACGCCCATGAGCGGTTCGTGGCCCTGATCGAGGATGAGGGGACGTACGTCTCGACGACCGGGGGCGAAGTCACGCTCGAGTACGGCAAGGTCATCGCCGACCTCGCCGCCCGGCTCGGGCTTGATCCGGGGGTGATCACCGAGATTCAGAGCTTCGTCCAGAGCTTCTCGCAGAATCTCCAGGAGACCCTGACGACCGCTCAGAGCAAGATCGAGTCGGTGCGCGCGAATCTCGAGCAGGTCCAGGCCGGACAGCTCGATCCGCCGGCCGAGACGAACCTGCGAGAGCTCAACCAGCTCGCCGCCCAGTTGACCCGGAAGATCGGCAACCTCGAGGAGCAGATCGCCGGGATCAAGGGCAAGGTCCCCTCCCAGCTTCAGGGCAAGCTCAAGGAGCTGGACGGCCTGTTGGCCGACGTCAAGGGCCGGCTCGGAGTGCTTGAGCGGCGCACTGCCGCCGTGCTCGCCGATCCGACCGATACCAACGTGAGCGCGCTCGACGCCGAGCTCGCATCGCTGCAGTCGAAGATCACCGTGCTACTCGACCGGCAGGTCGTCCAGACCCCCGGCCAGCTGGTGATCATGGATTCCAGCCAGCTCAGCGGGATCCAGACCCTCGTCTCGGTGCTTCGCAACCTCGGGATCGTGTTGCCGATCCTGGTGGTGCTGCTCTACGTCGTGGCCCTCTTCCTCGCCAAGGGATGGCGCCGGGAGGCCCTGATCGCCGCCGGCGGGGGATCTTGGCGGCGACGCTCTTCGTGCTCGTGGTCCGGCGGATGGCCGGCAACGAAGTGACCTCGCTGGCGAGCTCCGAGACGGTGGAGCCCGCCGTGCAGTCCGTCTGGGACATCATCTCCACCAGCCTTCGCGACCGCGCCCGGTTCGTCCTCGTGGTCGGGCTCGCGTTCATCGGAGGCGGCGCCTTCGCGGGCCCGGGCCGCTATGCGGTCACCGCCCGGCGGCACATCGCCCCCTTCATGCGTGAGCATCCGGTCGCCGTCTACTCGATCGTCGCCGGGCTCTTCCTGCTCTGGCTTGCGTTCACCCCCGGGATCGACACCATCGGACAGATCCTGGCGATCCTCGTGCTCGCTGCGCTGGCCGCCGTGGGAGTCGAGGTCCTGCGTCGCCAAACGGCGCGGGAGTTCCCGCCGGCCCCGCCGGTTCAGCGTCCGCCCGCGACCGGCGCCGCGGACGGCTGAGGCGCCCGCGGCAGCGGGCCCTGGGCACCGCGCCGCGGTAGGCGGTGATCGACGAGCGCCTGATCGGCGCCCTGCACCTGAGCTGGGCCGCTTCCGCGTAGGACGCGGCCAACTCGACGACGTCCCCGCGCACCGGCTCGAAGCTCGGCTCCTCCGGGGCCTTGGAGCGGCGGCGTGCGTGTTCCCTGATGCGAGTGGCGATCCTGCCCAGACCGCCGCGCCCACCGAGCATCGCCGCGCCGGCGTTAAACGAGGTCACGGCGCTTGCGAGCTGGCGACCGTGCTTGTGGTACTGCTCGCAGAACTTGCCCAGCTCCTGATCGAGGACCAGCAGCTCAGCGAGAACCGCCTGGGCCTCCTCGGCACGCTTGGTCTCGTGGGCGACGTCGGCGATGATCCCGAGCGTCGTCCCGAGCTGCAGCGGGGTTACGACGTAGACGCCGTGCTCGCCTTCCTGCCCGGGCAGTACACCCGCTACTACGGCTATGCGGGTAGATCGGAGGGCCGCGTCCGTTTCGCCGGCGAACACACGCAGACGGACTTTCAGGGCTACCTCGAGGGCGCCATCCGCTCCGGCGAGACGGCCGCCGGCTCGATCATCGCCCAATCCCACACACTTCGAGTCGGTGCTGGCGGCCGGCGAGCCGTGGCTGAAGCGGGTGCAGGGCCTGCGCGCCAACGCCTCACGGATGAGTCACGCCGAGCTGGACGAGGCAACGGAGCTCGACGCCGGCGATCCTGAGGATCTCGCAGCACGCTACGCATCTCTGCGCGAGCAGATGCCGAGCCTGAACGTGCTCGGTGGCTGCTGCGGAACCGACCATCGACACGTCGCCCAGATTTGCTCCGCCGTCAAGGAAAAACCGGCCGCCTCGTAATCCGGCTCAGTCCCGGATTCCTCTGGCTCAGCTCTGGTGTCCGGAGATCGTGACCACTCGAGCTTTCGCCCAACAAGCACATCCCCGGCCATAGCGATCAAGCGAAGAACACGGCCTCGCTAGAGTCCGCGTCATGAAGAGGCAGACCGCCGCAGCCGCGGCTGACGACACGGCGGCGCGGAGTCTCGCCAGCTGGAGTGAGGAAGGCCGGGACGAGATGCGGGCGTTCTACGCCTTCGCGCAGCTCGACTACGAGCTGCTGGCCGGAGTCGCGGACTGGGGCTCGGCCTTGGGGCGTGCGCATGGGCGCCGCGGCGACTCGGAGCCGCTGAGGCTGCTCGACGTCGCATGCGGATCGGGCCGGTTTCCCTCAACGCTGCTCGGGCGCGGCGACCTCTCACCGCTCGATGGTCCCGGCGTGGCATACGACCTGCTCGACCCGTCACCCTTCTCGCTGGCGGAGGCGGCAGACCACCTGCGCGCGCCGCTGGCGCCGGCGGCGCGCTTCGAGACGACCCTTGAAGACCTCGATCCCGCAGCAGGGCCCTGGGATGTCGTCTGGGCGACGCACGCGCTCTACGCCCTGCGGCCCGAGGCCCTGGGCGCGGCGGCGGAGCGGTTCGTCTCTGGGCTGGCGCCCGCGGGCCTGGGCTTCATGGCCCAGGGCGCCCGGGACGGTCACTACCTGACCGTCTACCGGGCCTTCCTCGACGGGGTGCACGGCGGCGCCGGGACGCCGTATCTCAGCGGCGAGGTGGTCGCGAGCGCCCTGCGGGCCGCGGCCGAGCCGCTCGGCTGGAACGCCTCTGAGCGCACGCTGACCTACGAGCACATCGTCGGCTACGACGAGACCGAACTGCTCGAGGGCTACCTGCGCCGATGCCTCTTCGACGACGGTCTGACGCTGGCCGACATGCTCGTTGCGCCCGTGCTCGGGCCCTACCTTTCCGGGTGTCGCGACGATGACGCCGGCGCCTATCGCTTCAGTCAGTCCGTGGTCTGTCTGGCCTTGACCCCCCGAGGAGAGGACTTTCCGTGGACAGCCGCATCCTGAGCGCCGAGCACGCGCGAGAGTCCGGCGTCGCCAGGCCCTGGGAGCAGAGCAACGAGGACTGGTGGGACTGGTACCTGTCGCTTGCAGATGCATCCGAGGAAGGGCCGACGGAACTCACCGAGCTGTCTCCGCCCGAGCCCGTTGCGGCACCATCCTCCAACGAGCTGCGAGCCGAACTGGCCGAGGCATACCCGCTGAGCGATGCTGCGCGCGAGCGCTTCGCCGCGGAAGGGTTCGTGAAGCTCCCGGGCGTGGTGTCCCCGGGCGCGCTGGCCGCCGCGCGGGCCGAGGTGGCCCGCCTGGCGGCCACCGGCGATGGCCCGGGGCGCTCGGGCTTTCTGAGCATGGACCTGATGTGGCAGGAGGGTTCGGAAGTGCTCGAGGCGTTTGCGCTCTCTCCGCGACTCGGGCGCCTGGCGGCGGAGCTGCTCGAGGTCGCCAACGTGCGGCTCTACCACGACAACGTGCTGGCCAAGGAACCCGGTTGCGGTCGCACGCCGTGGCACTTCGACGCGCACCACTTTCCGATCGCCTCGCGCGAAATCGTCACGAGCTGGCTGCCGCTGCAGGCGATTCCGCCGGCGATGGGACCGCTTGCCTTTGCCGCCGACGCCGAGGCGTGGCGGCTGGCCGAGGACACGGACTTCTCCGCGACCGACTCCTCCTACGACCGCGGCGTTGCGGAGAGCTTTCGTGCTGCCGGGGTGCCGATAGACGACACGCCTTACGCGCTGGGGGAGATCAGCTTCCATCATTCATGGTGCTTTCACTGCGCGCGGGCCAATACGACGACCCAACCGCGGACGGTACTCGCCTCGACCTACTTTGCAGACGGGGCGCGGGTCGTCGACGAGCCGACGATGGTCTCGGGCGACTGGCAGCGGTTCATGCCGGGCGCCGGCCCCGGCTCGGTCATCGACACGCGCCTCAACCCGGTCGTCTCGCGTTGACCGGTGCATCGGCGGCGCCCGGCGGCTTGGAGTACTGGACGCGACGCACCAGGGAGCTCGGCGCGCGCGCAGTGGTCAATTTCGACCACCCCGCCGACCGTGACCTTGAGGCGCTGACGGCAGAGCACCGCCGCGCTCTGCTCCCCGCGCTGGCGGCACTGCTGGACGGGACCGAGCGCGTGGTGTGTGACCTCGGCTGCGGGGCCGGCCGCTTCACCGCGGACTTCGCGGCACTGATCGGCGGGCGGGCGATCGGGGTCGAGCCCGTCGCTGCGCTGCGGGCGCTCGCCTCCCCGGCTCGCGGGGTTTCCTACCGGGGGCTGCGGCGAGACGGGCGCCTGCCGCTGCGCGACGGTGAGGCCGACGTGGTCGTCACCGTGACGGTGCTCGGCGGGCTCGTCGCAGAGGGCGAGTTGGCTGAGACCGCGGCGGAGGTGCGGCGGGTGCTCCGGCCCGGCGGGCTCGTATACCTGGCCGAGTCGGTGTCCGGATCGTCGCAGCACGAGCATTGGGCGGCGCGGACGGTGGCCGCCTACCGCTCGGCGTTCCCGTGGGCCGATCTGGTCGAGGTCGCGCAGTTCGACGACGCCGGCGACCCGATCTCCGTCTTGGCGGGACGAGCGAGAGCCTGATCAGCGGGCTCCATGCTGGCCACGTTCGAGGCCCGCCACGCCTGGGGCAGGAGGGACCTTCGATCGCCTCCATCTGCGCTCGATTCCCATGCGCGCTCGGGCGACCGCCTTCTGAGCGATGGCGCGGTGCCGGAGCAGCAACAATCTCGCTCACCCACAGATCGCCGCCCCTCAAGCCCACGGAGAAGAGTCATGAACGTCCTGGTCGTCTACGCACATCACAACCCGGATTCGTTTTCCCACGCGATTCTGGAGAACGTCACGCGGGGACTCGACGAGAGCCCGCATGACTACAAGGTCAGCGATCTGTACGCGGTCGGCTTTGACCCGGTCTTCAGGGCGCAGGACGGTGCCCAGTTCCTGCACGAGTCGGTCCCCGACCACTTGATCGAGAACGCGAACCTTCGCGAGTTGGTGCTGCGGATGGCCGGCGGGCCGATCCGTCGCTTCATGGCACGGCGGTGGCTGAGCGACAAGGGGACCCGCGAGATCGCCCAGGCGCTCCACGAGCAGGTGCCCGACGACGTGCGCGAGCAGCAGGCGCTCGTCGCCGAAGCGGACGGCCTGATCTTCGTCGCGCCGGTGTATTGGATGGGGTTCCCGGCGATCCTCAAGGGCTGGTTCGAGCGGGTCTTCGCCTACGGGTTCGCCTACACCCTCACCCCCGAGGGCTGGCAGGGCGACCTGCAGGGACGGGTGCCGCTGCTCTCCCAGCAAAGAGCGCTGATTCTCACGCCGACGTTCTTCACCCAGGAGGAGTACGACAAGGGCTGGCGCGACGCGATGGATACCGTCATCAGCTCATGGGGCCTGCGGATGGCCGGGGTCAAGGAGACCAGGCATGTCTACTTCTACGCCGTGGTCGAGGCCGGCGACGAGCAG
This sequence comes from uncultured Solirubrobacterales bacterium, assembly GCA_963823275.1. Taxonomy (GTDB): domain Bacteria; phylum Actinomycetota; class Thermoleophilia; order Solirubrobacterales; family 70-9; genus RHKX01. The sequence continues at coordinate 765,314 of CAWGKW010000001.1, forward strand.
CGCCGCGCCTACCTGGAGGAGGCCTACCGGTCGGGTCGCGACTTCTAGGGCTGTTGTAATTCGTCGAGTCGATAGCAGTCGGATGCCATCCTGGATCGACCCCGTGCATCGGGGTTCTCCTACAACGGGCCGGCATTTCGTGCACAATGGTCCGATGCGTCGCCTCCTGCCCGCGCTGCTCGTGCCGGTCCTTGCCGCACTCGTGCTCGCGGCTCCGGCGGCGGCCAAGCTTCCCGTGCTGAAGCCGGCGAGCTACCCGGGGATGACGACCTTCAACTGCCGCACCGATGCGATCACGCTGCAGCCTGGGCAGAACCTGAACAAGTACACGCTGACCAAGGCCTGCCCGCACGCCGAGGCCGTCAACGGTCCGCTGGACGAGAGCGTCTTCGCCGCGGGCTCCGATGCCGAGGGCTTTCTCACGCGCTTCAAGCCGAGCATGGTCGAGTTGAAGCCGAGCGGCAGGCTCGTCACGCCGGCCGTCTGGGACCTGCACCTGCACCACGTCGTCTGGGTTCCGCCCGGGGGAGGCCGGCTCGCAGCGGGCGAGGAGAAGACGATCGCGATGCTGCCGAAGGGCTACGGGATCGGGCTGGACGCGACGGCCGATTGGGGCCTTCTCCACATGCTCCACAATCTCACCGCCAGCCCGGGGCGGCAGGTCTACCTGACTTGGCAGATCGACTGGGTCCCCCAGACGGAGCCCGAGCGGACCGACATCTCGAGGATCCATGGCGAGTTCCTCGACGTCGCCAACGGTGGCGCCTACCCGGTCTTCGACGCCGAGCGCGCCTTCGACGACGATGGCGACGGCGAGTTCACCTTCCCCGACGACGTCTCCACCGATCCCGGGGATCCGAGCAACGAGGAGCTCGCCAAGGTCAGTGGGCAGCGGCTTTGGACGGTCCCCTCGACCTACGCCGATGGGGTCACTCTGCTCACGGCCGGAGGCCACCTGCACCCGGGCGGCCTCCACGTCGACCTGCAGGTGGCGCGCGACGGACCTGACGCGGGAGCGATCGACGGCGACGACCCGGCTGAGGTCAAACGGCTCTTCCGCTCCGACGCGCGTTACTACGAGCCGGCGGGCGCGGTGAGCTGGGACGTCGCGATGACCGTCGCTCGGCGTGGCTGGAGGGTTCATCTCGAGCCCGGCGACACCGTCTCGATCAACGCCACCTACGACGTCAGCCGGGCCTCGTGGTACGAGGGGATGGGGATCCTCTCGCTCGGCTGGACCCCGAACGCCGACCCGAACGCCAGGGATCCGTTCGAGGATGCGGCGGAGGTGCGCGCCATGTACAAGGAGGGTGGCGCGCTCACCCACCGTCGATTGCCGGAGAACGCCGACACTCACGCTCGCCAAGACCTGAAGCTCCCCGACCCGCGCAAGCTGCCCTCCGGCGGCGCGGCACCCGCCGCGGGCGTCGATATCGACGGCTTTCTCTACGAGACCGGCGGCTTCTCGGCGGTGCGCGGCTTCCCCGCCGATGTCATGCGCCCGCCGGTCATCGGGCCGGGTGGGACCCTGACCTTCACCAACAGGGACGCCCTCTTCGGTCAGCCGGAGGACGAGCAGGCGTGGCACACGATCACCGCCTGTCGCGCTCCGTGCAACAAGGGACCGGGGATCGGCTATCCGCTTGCGAACGGCCCGGTGGAGTTCGACTCCGGGCAACTCGGTTTCGGCACCGGCCTCAACGGCAACGTCACGATCGGCTCCAACAGCTACACGACGCCGCCCTTGAAGAACCTCGCCCGAGGGCGAGGGGGCACGGGTAGCAAGCGCGGGACGACCTACACGTACTTCTGTCGCCTGCATCCCTATATGCGGGGCTCCTTCCGCGTTCGCGGGGCCCAGGCCCGCGGGCCCGAGGGCCGCTCGGGTACGTGATCGCGTAGGCTCCGATGCGGGATGGCCTGCCCGCGCTCAGCCCTCCGCTGCGACCGTCGTAGCGGGAGACGAGTCGACTGATACCGCGACGAGTATCAATCAGATCGCGGTTCCGACCCCTCCGCCGTCGGCGATGGTCATGCGGCAGACGGGGTCGATGTCGCGGAGGCCGCGATGAGCGCCGCGACGCGATGCTCCAATCCGCCCATGGGACCAATGCAGCCGTCCCCTAGCATCACAAGTACCCGTGATCCGGATTCGCACAGCCCTGAGCGCCCGCCGTCACTCGCTCGCCGTCTTCGCCGCGATCGTCGCACTCGGCGCTGCCGTAGCCCTGGCCCATGGTGCTCCGACCCAGGAACACATGGGCGGGATGGCCGGCATGGACGACTATCAGGCCGGTCAGTCGGCGGTGGTCACGATGTGCATGGCGATCGTCGAGGTTGGCAGCGTGGGCGCCGTCCTTCTCGGCGGCTGGCTCCTCCTAAGACGCCGCCTTGCCGATTCCCAGCGAGATCTCGGGGCCCCCTTCCGGTGGAGCTCGACCCGGCCCCGGCTGTCCGTGCCAAGAGCGCGGGCCGGGTCTTCGCTGCTTCAGGTCTACCGGCTCTGAGTTCGACTCCGGCAGCGCTCAGCGCCGTCACGGATTAGTCACGGGCGCGTCCGCGTCCAGAGACCGAAACGGAGTTGAAGTATGTCCAGGAAGCAAATCGCGGCCCTTGCCGCACTGATCATCGTCGCCACCGGCGCATTCACTGTAGCCGGCTGCGGCGGCGATGACGAGACCACGAGCAGTCAGGCCGAGTCGACCGACGGGGCTTTCATCACCGAGATGATTCCCCATCACGAGTCGGCGATCGAGATGGCCAGGATTGCTCAGCAGAGGGCTGAGCATCCGCAGATCAAGCAACTGGCGGACGACATCGTCGCCGCGCAGGATGCCGAGATCGCCGACATGAATGACATGCATCAGCGGATGTTCGGCGAGCCGGCTATGGGTGCCGACCACGGCAGCCTCGGGCTCGACGATCACATGAAGGGAATGTCGGCGAACATGGCCTCTCTGGAGACGGCCAAGCCGTTCGACGAGGCGTTCATCGACGAGATGGTCCCCCACCATCAGGGAGCTATCCGTATGGCCCAGGTCGAACTGGCCGAGGGACAGGACCAGGAGACCAGGGACCTGGCTCAGTCGGTCATCGATGCTCAGTCACAGGAGATCGAGCAGATGCAATCAGTGGCGAGAGCAGTGGTACGGCTCGCCGTCGCCGGCCGGGGGCGTGCCGATGATGCAAGACGGCGGGACGCCCTCCCACGGGGGCATGGACGGCTACTAGTTCCCGGAGGGGAGCCCGGTCCCTTTCGCCCGAGGGACCGGGCTCCTCCTGCGAGCTGAGCTGGATCTCAGACCGACTCGTCTCGGCTCAGCCGGCGTCGTCGGCGCCCCGTTTTTCAGCTTCGAGCAACACCGAACGGCGTTCCTGATACTCCTCAACCGAGACCAGGCCCTCGGCCAGTCGCCGGTCGAGAATCCGCAGCGGCCCCTCCGCCTCGCCGTCCCCGGCCTTTGCGCGGCTCGAGGCGCCGAACTCTCGAAACAGCCAAATTGCGGCGCCGATCACAAGCCCCCAGAAGATCACCATGCCGATCAGCATCACCGCTCCCCAGCCGCCGTCCCAGTCCATGTGGCCGTCGAAGTCGCCGAGTGGGAGCAGGAGAGCGAGGGAGGTCATGGTCTATTGAGACTAGCTTCTTGGGGCGCCCGATCAACGTGCGGAAGCAGATCGACCCGGCCCGCATGCAAACGGCTGAATCGGGCATCCTGAACGGATGGGAAGAGCCTGGGGCTTGGTTGGTGCAGCTGCGGCGGGAATTGCGTACGGGGCCGATCGCTGGACGCGGCGAAGCCGGGCCACCACCGATGAGTTGGGGGCGTCGCTACCGGGGGATGAGCTGGTCCCGAGTCCGATCTGGCAGGCCACGAGGGCGACGACTATTCAGGCCCGACGAGAGGTGGTCTGGCCGTGGATCGTTCAAATGGGGTTTCCGACCCACCGCGCCGGCTGGTATACGCCGTTCTGGTTGGACCGCATTCTTCTCGGGATCCGCGTTCGCAGCGCCGACCGAATAGTCCCGGAATTGCAGGACCTGGCGGTCGGCGACCGGATCCTCGACAGTGATGCCGGCAACTCCTACTTCACGGTCGCACAGCTCGAACCGCCGCACGCTCTCGTACTCCAGTCCCACACCCATCCGTTGCCCGTGTATCGCGACGTTAACTTCTCCTGGGCGTTCGTTCTGGAGGAGGCATTTCCGGGCACGCGGCTGCTGATGCGGGCCCGGATTACGTATACGCCCCTCGGACCGGTGCGGTTGACCCGCCTTGGCATCTCGACGGCATTCGGGATCGGTGACGTGATCCAGGCGGGCGGCATGCTGGCGGGGATCCGTCGAAGAGCCGGCCGCCAAGGTGGGTCGGGGGTGAGGGGCCGCGTCAGCGGATCTGCACGATGCTGACCTCGAGGCGGTCGAGCTGCGAGTCCGCCGTGCAGTCGGCGTCGCCCCGGATTTCCGCGGTGATCGTGAGCGGCGCACCCGGATCGATCAGCCCGTAGGGCCCGGCGGCGTCGCGGCCGAACCCCTGGACGAGCGTGGTCGAGTCCTCGCCACTCTCCGGGTCCACAAAGACGCGGGTCGGCTGGCCATCGAGGAGCAGGCGGACCGCGGGCTGGCAGGACTGGGCGGGATTCGTGGTTGCAATCGTGAACCGTCCCTCAGCCGCGAGGGCGGAGACGTCGCCGGTGCGCGGCGTGAACGTCGTCATTCCGCTGAGCGGCAATGGCGAGGTGGTGTTCGTGTTGACGGCGCCCTGGGGCCCGGCCGTGGCCGAGCCGGTCACATCGGCGTCAAGCTTCGGGATGACCCCGGCGGCGATGTCGTCGGCCGTGATCGTGCCGTCCTTGACCTTAGGGCTCGTCACCGCCTTCTTGCCCAGGTCGGACCTCTTCACGGCGCCCGGCGCGATGTTCTTGCTGTCCACGGCGTTCTTGCCCAAGCGGACGGCGGCGTAGACAGTGCCGCCGCCGATCACGAGAACGAGCGCGAGCGTGGCGACGACATTCGCGTAGGTCAATCTCGAACGCAGGTCCATTGACAGCCTCCTCCAATAGCTTCGACCCATGCGCAACCCTACTCTCCCCAGGCCGCAGTGGCCAGCGGGTATTCGTACGGCCGACTTGGCTGTAGGAGCGCCGGACACCGGCACGGGCGCAGCCGGCTGACCTCGCCCTTCGGGAACGTCGCAAATCACGGAGTTGCCGCCCTGGCCGCGCCGATACCCTGCCCCGACCGCAGCGAAAGGGAAGAAATGGGCGAGGAGACCGAACACTGGGATGCGATCGTGATCGGATCGGGTCTTGGTGGCCTGACGACCGCGGCCTACCTGCAGACGAACGGTCTGCGAACGATCGTCCTCGAGCAGTACGACGTCGCCGGCGGCTCCTCGCACGTCTTCCGGCGCAAGCGCCAGTGGGAGTTCGACGTCGGCCTCCACTACCTGGGTGACTGCCAGCCAGGCGGCTCGATTCCGGGGATCCTCGGCGGCGTCGGCCTCGAGGGCAAGATCGAGTTCCTTCCGATGGATCGAGAAGGCTTCGACACCCTTGTCTTCCCGGGCCTCACCTTCCGCGTGCCGGCAGGTTGGGACGAGTACCTCGAGCGGCTCGTGGAGGCCTTTCCGGAAGAGCGCAAGGGCCTCGAGCGCTGCATCGGCACGCTGCAGTCGATCGCCCGCCAGCTGATCTCGAGCTCACCGCCCCGCTCGCTGCTGGGTGCGATCAAGTTCGCCTTCCACTCGCCGTCGGTGATCCGCTGGCAGGCGGCCACGCTCGCGGACCTATTTGACGCCTGCGGCCTCAGCAAGCCTGCGCGCGCGGTCGTCGCCGGCGAGTCCGGCGATTACGCGGCGCCGCCGTCGCGGGTCTCGGTGATGCTGCACGCGGTGCTGATCGACCACTACATGCGCTCGGGCGGCTGGTACCCGAAGGGCGGCGGCCAGATGCTCGCCGGGATGCTGGTCGAGGCGATCCGCGCGCACGGGGGAGAGGTCCGTACTCGGGCCCGGGTGGGGCGGATCCTCGTCGCCGACGGGGCCGTCCAAGGGGTCGAGCTCAGCGATGGTGAGCAGATCGCGGCGCCGACCGTCGTCTCCGACGCCGACCTGAAGAGGACGATGCTGGAACTCGTGGGGCCCGAGCACCTGTCGGCGAAGACGGTCGAAAAGGTCGAGGGCTACCGGATGGCGCTGGCGCTGTTCAGCGTCTATCTGGGGGTCGGCATAGACCTTCGCGAGCGGATGGCGAACACCAACTACTGGGTCCATCCAGGCTTCGACCCCGAGGCGACCTACGGTCCCCTCTACGAGGGCCGGCTACCGGACGAGCTTCCCTTCTACATCACCTCGGCATCGGTCAAGGACCCGGAGACCGAGGCGATCGCGCCGCCCGGCTGCTCGAGCCTCGAGCTGATCACGATGGTGCCCGGCGGTCACGATTTCTGGCATGTGGGCGAGGGCCCGGCTGCGGGTGAGCGCTACAGCCGCAATCCCGAATACCTGAAGCTGAAGGCGGAGGTCACCGAGCGCCTGATCGACGGCGCCGAGCGCGTGCTCGGTCCGCTTCGCGAGCACATCCTCTGGAAGGAGGCCTCGACGCCGATCACCCAGGAGCGATACACGCTCGTCTCCGGCGGCACCGCCTACGGTCTCGAGCACAGCCCCGACCAGTGGGGTGTTCGCCGGCCACGGCCGCGAACCGAGATCCGCGGGTTGTTCTTGGCCGGCGGCAACACGATCTACGCACACGGCATTGCCGGCGTCATGGCCGGCGGGGTCGCGAGCGCATCCTCGGTGCTCGGTCGGGACCTGCTCGGCGAGCTGCGCGGCGGTCGCGTCTTCGGCGATCCGGCCCTGATCACGGCCGGCGGCGAGGACTGGGATCCATTCCTCGCCTCGCGACGACTGGCGCGAAAGCCGCGTTCGAAGGCCACCCAGCCGGTCCCTTCCCAGGTGTAGATCCTGGCCGAGGGCCCCTGCATGGCTAGCCGGAGCGAGTCCGATCTGAGGGAAGGGCTTCAGTGGCCTCGGAGAGGTGCTCGGTCGGCTGATCATGTCGACCAAGACCCGCCGCGGTGCTTGGGTCAGTCGGCCGGGTGCTCGCTGGCCCAGCGGGCGATCGTGCCCGAGCCACTGACGACCTCGCCGTCGTCGGCGACCAGAACGGGCACGTTCTCCTGGCCTGAGATCGCGCGGATCTCGTCGCGCTTTCCGCGCCGGGTCCAGGGCATCAGCCGGTAGCCCTCGACCGTTTCGATCTCGAAGCTGTGACCGGCGTCGCGGAGGGCCTTTGCGGCGCGTCCGCAGGGGTGTCCGAGCGATGCGGCGTGATCGGTCTGTCCGCATGTGTAGAGCTTCATGGGCTGCAGCTTACGCCTGGGCGTCAGCGAACCGCTCGCGCGAGTTGACGTCGCGGCTGGAAATCAAGGGCGACGCACGGCTCGTCGCCCACGACCCAGGCGTCATGGCCCGCTGAGGCCTCGAACGCCTCGTCAGGCCCAACTTCGACCTCCTCGCCATCGGGCCCGCGAACGAACATGCGACCGGAGACGATGTAGCCGACATGGGCGGTCGATTCCTCCCCGGTCAGGGGTCCCACGTGTACGGACCACCTCCAACCCGGCTGGTAGACGCCCCGGCCGATCGAGACGGACGCCAGGTTGACCTGACTTCGCCGGCTCCCGTCAAGAAAGGCGGGCGATGCGTCTGCCGCTTGTAGGCTCCTGGCGACCACCCGTCTCATGCTCTGGACGATGTTAGGGGGGTCGTCTCCAGGCAACGGGCTCACGAAGCTGGTGTGACCTCGTACCGCCAGAGCCGCACCGGATCCGGGATGCCCTTCAGGCGTTCTGCGCCGGCGAATGCCCAGTGAGCGGACGGGCATGCGTCCCTGACGCCGGCGGGGGCGAGGATCGCTCCCGCCGGCGCCACGTCGCAGATGCGGCTGGCAAGGTTCACGGGCTCGCCGTACCAATCACCGCCGCGAGCGAGCGCGACGCCGCTGGCGACTCCGCCGTGCACCCTCGGAAAGCCTGAACCCTCGGCATCCGCCGCCGTGACGAGCGCCGCGGCTGCGGCAACGAGCGGGGCGGGCTCTGCTGCGACCAGCATCGCCGCGTCACCGATGGTCTTCACGAGGGTCACCGGCGGTTCGGCGACAACGGCCGCAATGGCCGCAAAGCGTTCGGCGACATCGCCCAGCCGCTCGGAGCCGGATCGGCGCCCGAGCGCCGTGAAGCCGACGAGGTCGGCGAACAGGACGGTGACCTCATGGAGGTCGCTTGGATGTCCAGCGCGGATCTCCGCCGGGGTGATCGCCGTGTGGCTGAGCTGGGCGCGCAGGTGCTCTTGGGTGGCGTAGGACGCAATCGAGCCCGCCATCGGCAGAAGCTGCGCCGCGGCGAGCGCCAGGCGGTGCGCAAGCTCATGCTCACCCTCCCCGGGACGCATGACCGCCCTGCCGGCCGCCTGGAACATCGCCGCGGCCGCGTGGGCAGCGGCCGTGCCGATATCGCGGTTCAGTCGCAGGAGCTGCTCCTCGGTGAACCCGAGTTCGAGTGCCTCGCGCGCATGCCGGGCCTCCTCGATGTCGAGGTCGGAGAGCCTCCGTTCGTCTGCGGCCGGGGTGGCGAGCCCGAACGATGTACGCAGGCGGCGGACAGCCTCCACGTCGAGTCCCGTTCGCTCGGCGACGTCGGTCGGCGTGTACCCCTCGCCCGTTGCGTCGAGAGCACGCTCGACGGCCAGCATTACGAGCCGCCCCTCTGCGGCGGCGGTGCGAAGGTCGTCGAGCGGCACCCCGCGGCGCAGGAGGTGGTCGAGGAGAGCCAGGCGTTCGGCCCGCTCGCCCGGATCCTGCAGATCCCCGAGCAGCCCCTCCGCCTCGAAGTCGACGGACATGCGCTGCAGCCTATTGAGCGCCGTTCCGTCACCTCGCCGGTTGTTGTCGCGGGAGCTACGCGGCGCGGACTCGCTCGGCGATCCGCGGAGGGGACCGTCGCTCCGCGCCTCTCACATCTGAGTCAGCGTCAAGCGTCTATGGATAGAGCTCGCGACACGCCTGCCGATAGGGCGCGATCACTCCGGCCCAGCCCTGGCGGTTTCTGTCTCGAAGCTCGGCTGCGCGTGCGCCGAGGCGCTCCCATCCGCGGTGCAGGATGGTCACCTCGGTGCCTTGCTCACCGGCGGAGAAGCGAACCTCGACCTCGGTCGCGTCACCGCGATCCTGGGCGATGTGCCAGAGGTAGGAGAGAACGTGCGGTGGCTCCCAGGTGACCACCTCGCCCCATTCGTGCTCGGCGCCGCCAGAAGTGCGCTCATAGATGCGACCGCCGACCCTTGGCTCGATCACGACCGCCAGGTCAGCGTCGGTTGACACGGAGTGATCGCGGGGCCACCAAAGGGAGGCCTTCGCGACCCAGACCTCGAAGGCGTGCTCGGGGGAGCAGGCGACCGCGAACTCGAGGCGCAGGGGTTCGATCACGCCCCCGGCTCCCGCCGGTCGCTCGTGTTCTCAGCGACCAGCCGAAACCGCGATCCGGCCTCGCCCCACACCTGCTCGAGGTAGTCGCGCACCGCCTCGACACCTTCGTCGTGCAGCCGGTAAAGGCGCCGCGTGCCCTCGGCTCGATCATCGACCAACCCGGCCTCCTTGAGCAGCCGCAGGTGGCGGGAGACGGCGGGGCGGCTGATCGGCAGCCGGTCGGCGAGCTGCTGCACGGAGAGATCGCCGCCGCTCAGCAGCCCCGCGATCGCTCGCCGGTTGGCATCGCCGAGGGCGTCGAATGGGTCTCGGCGCAGCGGGCTCGATGCCATCGGCTCATGGTAACCAATCTGCTACCGTAACCGTATTGTTACCATGGTCACGGGGAGGAGAAGCCGATGAGAAAGGTCGTGGTGAGCTACGAGGTGAAGCCCGAGCTGGCCGATCAGAACCAGGTCCTCGTCGAGCGCGTCTTCGCCGAGCTTGACGAGCAGGGCCCCGGCGGCGTCCGGTACGCGACGTTTCGCCTTGCCGACGGCGTCAGCTTCGTCCACGTCGCTTCGATCGAGACCGATGATGGCTCCAACCCGCTTGCGGGGATCAACGCGTTCGGCGAGTTCGGCCGTCGGATCGAGGATCGCTGCACGAAGCCCCCGGCGGCGCAGGATGCGGTCCTGGTCGGCTCCTACCGACTCCTGGCCCAGTGAGATCGAAGGAGCACCGATGAAGAGCTACGAGGCAAGTTCGTCGATTGAGGCGAGTCCGCAGGCGATCTGGGAGATCCTGATCGACGCGCGGGCCTACCCGGAATGGGATTCGGGCGTCGTGGAAATCGAGGGGCGAATCGCGCCGGGCGAAAAGCTCAAGGTCGTCTCGGAGGTCAACCCGGGGCGAGCCTTTCGCGTCAAGGTGTCCGAGTTCAGACCCGGACAGGGCATGACCTGGAGCGGCGGAATGCCGTTGGGGCTGTTCAGCGGCGTTCGGAGATTCGAGCTTTCGAGTGAGGCGAGCGGAGCCACGCGCTTCACGGTGAGAGAGGAGTACACGGGCCCTCTACTTCCCCTGATCTGGCGCTCGATGCCCGATCTCGGGCCTTCGTTCCGCCAGTTCGCCGACGGTCTCAAGACCCGTGCCGAAGCTGGCCCCGACCAGCCGGCAGCGGGCTAGCACGACGAGCGGGCGGACCGGTCCGCAGAACGTATGATTGACTACAAGGTCAAATGGTGGGCGAGAGGGGCAAGCGGAGCGGGGTCACGCGTCGCTCCCGCGCGCTGACGGTGGCTTCGGCCCTCGTCTGTGGTGCCCTGCTGCTCGCCGGCTGCGACCTCGGTGGCGACGACGAGCCTGACGTCGCGTCCGCGCCGGCGAACGGCCAGCCGATGGACCTGGACGTGCTCGTCTACAACATCGAGTACGGCGGCGGGCCGGAGACCGACAAGGTGATCCGCAGCCTCGACGCCGACGTCGTCGGGGTGCTCGAGTCATACGAGCGCCTGCCCGAGATCGCCAAGCGGACCGGATACCCCTACTACAACACCTCGCTGCAACTGCTTTCGAAGTACCCGATCCTTGAGCCTTCGGGTGGCGACGGCCTGTACGCGATGCTCGAGGTCGAGCCGGGCCGGGTGATCCCCTTCTTCAACGTCCACCTCGACTACGTCGATTGGGGTCCGCGCGCCCTGAGCAAGGGCGCCTCGGTCTCCTCGGTCCTCGAGAGCGAGAATCGGGTGCGGACATCGGCGATGGAGCGGCCGGTCGAGGCGATGACCGAGCTGATCGACGATGGCTATCCGGTGTTCCTTACCGGCGACTTCAACCAACCCTCGAGCCTCGACTACACCGCCGAAACCGTCGGCACCCGCGATGGGATCACCGAGCCTGTGCCCTGGCCGGTCAGCGTGGAGCTGTCCGAGCTCGGGTTTCGCGACACCTACAGGGAGATGCACCCCGATCCCCTCGCAGATCCAGGCATCACCCAGGACAGCACGGGCGAACGCATCGACTATGTCTACGCGGCGGGCGCGTCGACCACGCTCGACAGCAAGCTCGTCGGCGAGCCCGGCGGAGGGGACGTGGAGATCGAGGAGGCCCCGTGGACCTCCGACCATCGCGCGGTGCTGTCGAGCTTCGAGGTGACGGCCGTGGAAATGCCGACCGTGATCGCCGTCGATGCGCGTCTGAAAAACGTCGGCGATGAGATCACGGTCACCCACAACGTGCCGGGATCCGGCGGCAATGAGATCGTGATCGTGCCCGAGGGCGACGATCCGGTCGATTCCCTCGAGACGCTGCCGGCCTCCGGCGAACGCGGAAAGGCGATGCTCAACACCTCCGGCTGGGACCCGGGGGGCTACGACGCCGTCTTGATCGACGAAGACGATGCCGAGACTGCCCGCGTCTCCTTCTTCCTCCGCGATCCGCGGGCTCGGCTCGAGCTGTCCACCGACCGGCGAAGCTACGGGCGAGGGGAGCCGATCGAGGTCTCATGGGCCCAGGCCCCCGCCAACCGCTGGGACTGGCTCGGGGTCTTCGAGGCCGAGGCGCCCGACCCCGAGGAGGACGACTACCTGATCTGGGCCTACACGGGCGGTCATTCGGCGGGCACCGTCCCGCCGAGCACCGACGGCACGGCTTCTCTGGGCCCCGACAGCCAGGGCGCCCCGTGGCCGCTCCCTGAGGGCGACTACGTGGTCCACTACCTGCTCGCCGACGAGTACGAGTCGGCCGGCAGCGCGGAGTTCAGCGTTCGCGGCGGCGGGTAGCCGGTCCTCGACGGCTTGCAGATCGCGGACCGGAGTATCGTCACGCGCCAGCCCAATGCCAGAGACCAGCAGTGAGGGATCGCATGAACGGGTCTAAGCCCCGGCTCCAGCCAGGCGCCCTCCTGCGTGTTGTCTCGGCGGTCGCTGCAGCGGCGGCCTTGGCCGCGTTCGCGGCCACCTCTGCGCCGGCTTCAGCGGGTACGGCCAGCCACTCCAGGGGAACGCACTGGGTGGGCGCATGGGCGGCGAGCCCGACCGATGCGGCCGGGTTCTCGCAGTCGCTGGCGTCGCGAACGGTGCGGACGATCATCAGCCCGCTGGGCAGCGGGAAGAAGCTACGAATCCGCCTCTCCAACCAGTTCGGTGATCGGCCTCTGCGGATCGGCGCCGCGTCGATCGCCAAGCAGAGCGCAGGAGCGACGGTGGGCGCGAAGACGATCCTGAGGGTGACGTTCGATGGCCGGCGCTCGGTGACGATTCCAGCCGGCCAGCTCGTTGCGAGCGACCCGGTCAGGTTCCACTTCAGGGCGCTCCAGCACCTCGCCGTCAGCACCCACGTCGGTCCCTCCTCGGTCGGTTTCGCGACCGAGCACAGGTGGGGCCGCCAGACCTCCTACCTCTCGGCCGCGGGGGCGGGCAATCACGCGTTCGATCCGTCGGGCGCGGCGTTCGGAGATACGACGACCGCGCGATTGTTGCTCACCGGGTTGGATGTTCGAGCCAAGCGGGGCGTCGGCGCCGTCGCGACCTTCGGCGACTCGATAACCGACGGATATGGCGGCGTGGGCTCGCCGTCGGTGGAGAATCCGAGGGGCATCGATCGCAACGTCCGCTACCCCGACTTCCTCGCCCGCCGCCTCCTTCAGCGTCGTGGGTCGCAGCAGCTCACGGTTCTGAACGCGGGCATCTCGGGGGACATGATCCTGAATGGCGGCCTCTCGCGGCTCCGGCGAGACGTCTTCCAGCTGGCGGGGGTTGAGACGGTGATCGTTCTCCAAGGGGCCAATGACATCGGCAACGTCTTCGCCCCGGCGAGCGCATCCGAGGTGATCGGTGGTCTGAAGCGGGCCGTGAGGGCTCTGCAACGGTCCGGCCTCCGGGTCTTCCTCGGCACTTTGACGCCCATGGGGGGGACGGTCTTTCCGAGCTACGGTGGCGCTGAGGCGGACGCGACGCGGGTCGCGGTCAACAGGTGGATCCGCGATCAGGGCCTGGCGTCCGGCGTCGTCGACTTCGATCGTGCGGTTCGCGATCCCGGACATCCGAGCCGACTCGACCCGGCCTTCGACAGCAGCGACCATCTGCATCCGAGCGCGGCCGGTTACAGGGCCATGGCCGGCGTCGTGCCGCTCGGCAAGCTCACCGGATGCTGTCGGTGAGCCTTGACTGAGACCGCCGGCAGTTGAGGCAGGGAGCCCGGAACCCCACAATTCGACCGCGGCGCTGGCAGCGGCGCGGGAGGGGGAGGCCCCCCGCCGGTGAGGGCGGACCGCTCGGAAGGGGGTAGGTTCTCATTTGCCATAATCGCCGCGTCTCGGAGAAAACGGGCCCGGCCGGAAGCCGGGAGGAGAGGAAGACAGTGAGCCGCTTCAGGTTGACGCTTATCGTTCTTTGCGCGGCAGGCGCCGCCTTGACGCCATCCGCGGCACTCGCCGCCGGCGAAGGAAAGGGCAAGGGCGACACGGCCCGCTACATCCTGCCTCCCGGCAACTACGGCGGCCTGCCGTTCACCGACAACTCGACCGATCAGCTCCCGCTTTACAGCGGCCTGACTCCGCTGCGCGACGACGTCACCAAGACCGACATCGACGAGCTGTTTCTTCCCGAGGACTTTCACCCGATCGGAGATGTGCGGGAGGAAGAGACCGGGCGGCCGGGGTTGCGGCTGATCTACGACGCCTACGGCGTGCCCCATGTCTACGGTGACACCCGCGATGACGTGGCGTTCGGCGCCGGCTGGGTGACGGCTCGCGATCGTGGCCTGCTGTTGACGCTCGGGCGTGGTCCGTCGCGAGCCGCGGTCGCCGACGTTCCCAATCTGGACGCCTTCTCATTGGTGACGAGCGGGCAGTCGTTCGTGCCCAGCGCCGAGGCCGAGGCCCTGGTCACCAAGCAACGTCGCCTCCTCGTCCGCACCTACCCCAACAAGGGCAAGCAGATCATCAGTGACGCCCAGGCCTACGCCGACGGGATCAACGCCTACTGGGATGCCAACGGCATCGACCAGCCGCCGGCCACCGTCAACGACGTGATCGCGGTCACCGCATTCATCGGGTCGATCTTCGGCGCGGGCGGCGGCGGCGAGGCCGCCAGCTCCGACCTGCTCGCCAAGCTCCAGGACTCGCTCGGGCCCGCCGAGGGCTACGACGCCTGGGACGACGTGATGCTGGCCGAGGACCCGGAGGCGCCGACCACAATCAAGCGGCGCTTCGACTACGGGACCTTCACGGGCGGCAAGGTGAAGGGCTCGGTCGTCGTCGACCCGGGCTCGATCGAGAGCCTCGACCCGACGGTCCCCGACACGCTCGCCGGGGCGGCTCCGGCTCGCAGGCAGGCGTCGAACTTCCTGGTCGCCTCGGCGGCGCGGTCGGCGACCGGTAACGCGCTGGCGGTGATGGGCCCCCAGCTCGGCTACTTCTACCCCGAGATCGTCCAGCAGATCGACCTTCACGGACCGGGCATCAAGGCCCAGGGGGCGGCGGTCCCCGGGCTCGCGATGTACATCCTGATCGGCCGCACCAACGACTACGCGTGGAGCCTCACCTCGGCCGGCCACGACGTCCGCGACGTCTTCGCCGAACGCCTCTGCGAGCCTGACGGATCGACGCCGACAACCGGTTCGAGCCACTACCTCTACAAGGGCGAGTGCCGGGCGTTCGAACCGTTCAACGCCGGGGAGCTCAACGGGACCCCGGTGACCTACGACCTCACCGTCCACGGGTCGGTTTTCGCCACCGCCACCGTGGACGGGAAGCCATATGCGCTCTCCACGCAGCGTTCGACGTTCGGGCGCGACGGCCTCAACCTCGCCGCCCTCCACGACATGACCGGGGGGAAGGCGAACACGCCGAAGCGATTCTGGAAGACCGCCAACGAGTTCGGCTTCACCTTCAACTGGGCCTACACGTCCCGCAACAAGACGGCCTACTTCTCCTCCGGCCTGCTTCCCGAGCGCGCCCGCGGGCTCGACCGACGGCTGCCGACCCTCGGCACCGGCCAGTACGAGTGGACGGGTTTTCTGAGCCGGAACGAGCACCCGCATGCGGTGGGCGGTCCCGAGGGCCTGCTGCTGAACTGGAACAACCAGTCCGCACCCGGGTTCATGCACGGCGACGACGAGCCCTACGGCTCCGTCCATCGGGTTGAGCTGTTCGACCAGTGGCCGAATCGAGCCAAGATCACCGACAACGTCGGGATCATGAACCGCGCCGCGACCGAGGACGTCCGCTCGCCCGTCTGGCCGATCGTCAGTCAGGTGCTTCGTGGCGGTGCGGCCCCGAGCGCCCGCGACGAGCAGGTCGTGGCGCTGCTCGACGACTGGGTCGGCCGTGACGCTCCGCGTCTCGACGCCGACCTCGACGGCACCTTCGACGAGGCCGGACCGACGATCATGGACCGGACCTGGAGGCCGATCGCAGAGGCCGTGATGGAGCCGCGGTTCGGCGCCCTCCTCGGCGACCTCAACAACGTCCGTAACCTCGGCTCCCTCTCCGGCGAGTCCTACGTCGACAAGGATCTGCGCACGCTCCTGGACCAGAAGGTGCGTGGCAGGTTCAACCTCTCCTACTGTGGTGAGGGTTCGCTCCCGGATTGCCGCGCCTCGCTATGGGCGGCGGTCGACGCGGCCGCCGACAGCCTCGAGACGGACTTCGCGAGCTCCGATCCGGCGACGTGGCGCGGGCAGGCGAGCACCACGGGGTTCGCGCCCGGGCTGCTGCCGACCAGGTTCCCGACCACGAACCGGCCGACCTTCCAGCAGGTCCTCGAGTTTCAGCACCGGTCGCGCTGAGCGGCTTGTCGCGAGAATCCGGGTCCTTGAAGGGGGCCCGTCGATCAGGCCCGGTCTCCGGGTTATGGCCCGGGTCGATCTGATCCCTGTCGTGTGGGCCGCGGCGTGCGTGTGCTCTGCGGCTGCCGCTCGCGCTCGAACTGCTCCAGCTCTCGACGCAGGTGCGCGTTGAGGCTCAGCCGCGGCGCGACCCGCTCGCCCATCTCGAGGTCCGCGCGCCAGGCGCGGACCCTGGCGTCGAGCGTCGGCGCCTTGAAGAACTCGACCGCACGCTCGCCGACCTCGGCGTAGACCTGCCGCCAGTCGTGGAGGTTGGCGAGCTTGTCGGCGATGTAGATCGCCGCACACTCGGCCCCCGACTGCTCCACGCTCTCTCGAAGCGCCTGCTTGCGCTCCTCCCAGTCCTCGATCGCCGGGTCCTCGGTCAGTGCCGAGACGAGACCCCCGACCCGGGGGCCGAAGCTCTCGACCACGTCGCCGACGGTGAAGTCCGAATCCTCGACCGTGTCGTGGAGCAGTCCGGCGGCGCACACCGCCTCGTCATAGTCCTCGTCTCGGAGCAGTTCGGCGACCTGAATCGGGTGCTCGAGGTAGGGCCTGCCGTGTCCGCCCCGGGTGTGGCCGGAGTGGGCCCGACGCGCCGCCGAGAACGCCAGCGAGAGGCTCTCGGATTCGGCGACGAACCGGGGTGCCTCGGTCCCCGGCTCCGCGTGCAGGTCAGCGTCCAAGGCACGCGAGAGCCGGTCGGCGGTCCCGGCTCCGCACGGCCCGGCGGATGTCTGACCTGTCGCGGTCGCGCTGCTCAGAGGGTGCGGTTGCCGTGTGGGGCATCCACGCGATGGTAGGGGACGAGGCCCGTTTGCCGAGCCGGGTCCTCCCACGATGAACGGACGCGTGGATCTACCTAGGTCCTCGTGCCTCGCGGCGCATGAACCAGTTCGGAACCCCGAGGACCGGGTCCTCGGCGACGACCTCGTACCCGAAGCGCTCGTAGAAACCGACGTTCTCCGCTTTGTCTGTCTCGAGGTAGCCGATCTGCCCGCTGGTGCCGAGGCGATCACAGTGAGCTCGCATCATCAGTGAGCCGATTCCACGGCCTTGGAGGTGTGAATCCACGGCCACCGGACCGAGATGAACGTGCGCCTCCTGGGGATCGTGCTGAGCCCAGACGGACATCCACCTGCCCACGCGCAACGCCGTGCGCGGTCCCAGGGCTGCCGCGGTGGGGAGCAGGCGCAGGCGCTGGGCGGCGCTCGGTTGGCAGGCACCGGGCGGGGTTGAACCGGTCACGCCGACGAGCGTCCCGTCGGAGCCCACCGCGCAAAGCGGTTGCTGGGCGGTGACGATCCGAAACAGGGCCCCCATCAACCGGGTGTGGCAGCGGAGGCGGCGCTCGGGATCATCGCCGTAGGCGGCCACGTGGATCGGATTGTCCCGCATCCCACGGCCCAGCACGCCGACCGCTGCGGCGAGATCCTCCTGTCGTAAGGCTCGAACCTCGATGTCGGCGGCGTCTGCCACAACGCCGCGAGCATAGCCCCGGTGCCGGGACGCGGTTCGACATCCCGTCCAATCGGCGCCGATTCTTCCCGAACACCAGGCGAAGCCCGCGAGTTTCCCCAGCTCGGCGACGTGGTCGGCGTGGCAGTGGGTGATCAGGACGTTGCGGACCTGGGGTGATTATCTGGCCTCCCTGAGATCCGAGGACCACGATCTTCGTCTTGCCGCGCGATACGACACGTCGTGAGGGGGCAGTCTTCTGGCCGGCATTCTGCGGGCGTCATCGCTCGGCCGGCACGATATGGGTCGCGGGCCCCACGCGCTCGATCGTGATCGCGAGGATCACGCGACCCACATCGGCCAGGGCCGCGTCGGTCTGCGCCTCGGGTGGTTCGTCGAGCCCCATGACGCGCTCCATGATCTGGGCAGTGGGGGTGCCGATGTCGTCGGTGAGGATCTCGGCGGGCCCGGCGAGCGTCGCTGACGGGAATGGCCGCTCGTGCCCGAGTACGCATAGCGACGCCCAGTCGGTGCGCCGCACGTCCCTGGCCTTCCAGCGCCCCGCCTCGGTCGAGATCAACAGGCGGCCCCCGTCGCGCACGTAGTAGACGAGCGACTGCCGCGGGAGCCCCTTGACGCTGACCGTCCCGAGGACGCCGACGATCTGCTCGTCCAGAAAGGTGCGGAGCTCCGGGGTCAGCTCGCTCATGCCGCCCGCACCGGGTTGCCTACGGCCCCCAGGCCCTCGACCCCGACCTCGACGGTGTCGCCTTCGCGCAGAAACTGACCCTTGAACCCGCCGACACCGGCTGGAGTTCCGGTTGCGATGATGTCGCCGGGGACCAGGGTCATCGTCCGCGAGAGCCAGGCGATGGTCTCGGCGACGGTGAAGATCATCTCAGCGGTCCTGCCCTCTTGAACCACCTCGTCGTTGATCCGGGTCCATAGCCTGAGGTCCTGGATGTCGTCGATCTCGTCCATGGTGACCAGAGCCGGCCCGCACGGGGCGAAGGTTTCGATCGCCTTGCCGGCGGTCCAAAGCGGGTTCTGCAGCTGCAGGTCGCGGGCGCTGACGTCGTTGAGGGGCATCGCCCCGGCCACGTGATCGAGCGCCTCGGCCTCGTTGACCTCGTGCGCCGGTCGACCGATCACGACCGCGAGCTCGGCCTCGTAGTCGACGAACTCGGCATGGGCGGCCGGCAGGACGACATCGGCGCCGGCGCCGATCAGCGAGTTGGCGAACTTGGCGAACCAGCGGGGATGCTCGGGTATCTCCTGCTTGGCCTCCTCGGCATGGTCGCGGTAGTTGAGCCCCATGCAGATGATCTTCTCGGGGTCGGGAACGGGCGGCAGCAGTTGCACGCTGTCGACGGCAGTGCGGTCGGCAGTCGCGGTGGCCAGCTCCCCGAGGGCGGCAAGGCCCTCGGCGTCGAGCGCCCCGAGCAGGCCCCTGACCGTCGATGCCGGAGCATCGAGCGCCGAGAGCCGAACGATCTCGTCATCGACGAGAACGCCCGCGTCCTGACCGGATCCGTCTTCATAGGTGACCAGACGCATCCTTCAGCCCTCCGTCGGGATGTCGATCGGCGGCTGCTCGGGGGCGAACTCGCCGGCCATCGCCCGCCGGTGGATCTCGGCGAACTCCTCGCCTGATCCAGCAGCCTCGGCGACCTGGGCGGGATCGACGAACGCGCCGATCGGGTTGGCGCTGAACTCCTCGCTGTGTCGCATCCAGTCGCTGGACTTCGACCAGTCGCCGAAGTTGTCGACCTGGAGCTCGACGTGGTTGCCGTCGGGGTCCTTGTAGTAATAGGAAAGCGTCATGCCGTGATCGAGGCAGAGGTCCGGGACGATCCCGGCCTCGCGCAGACGCAGGTAGCTGACGTTCAGTTCATCGAAGTTCCCGTACTCGAAGGCGCTGTGGTGGAGGCCGGTGCGGGTTTCCTTGTCGGGGTCGTCGACGAAGCCGGGAAAGGCGAGCAGCGCGATCCGGTGGTTGGCCTCGTCGTTGGTGAGCCACCACGGTGGCCCAGATCGCCGAAGCAGCCGACACGGCGCACGGTTCGTTCTACAACCACTTCAGCAGCAAGGACGACATTCTCGCCGCGGTCTTCGAGGACACTCTGACCCTGCAGTTCAGCCTCCTCGAGGAGCGCAACCGGGGGGTCGAGGACCCCGCCGAGCGCGTCAGCGTTGCCCATCGCCATCTCCTCGCAGCCGTTCGCGCGGACCCCGATTGGGGCTGGCTCATTCTCAGGCTCGATGTTCCCTACGGGATCGTCGAGGATGTCCTCGGAGCCGACGCTACCAATGACCTTCAAGCCGGCATCAGAACTGGCAGATTCGCCGTTGCAAGCCCAGCCGTTGCGCTCCACGCTGCAGGCGGGGCGCTGATCGGGCTCGTCCATCTCATCCTCCGCGACGGCCTCGGGGATGAGGCCGACGTGGCTCACGCCGAAGGCGTGCTGCGCAGCTTCGGCGTTGAGCCTCGAGAGGCGGCGGCCATCGCCCGGCGTCCGCTCCCCGAGCCGGCGGCGTAGTCGTCCATCGCAACGAAGGGGCCCCGTTGTTCGCTGATGGCCCACGGTGGGCGCCTGCGTCTTTACGAAGTCTGAATGCAATGCCCGGATCTCTTTGTGCGAAGTTGACGCCCCGGCTCGTAGCGTCGACCGATGAAGATCGCCACTGCTCTGCAAGAGCGGACCCTGATCTCCAGCCTCCCGCCCCGTCGCGCCCGCGTGCTCAAGGCACTCGCCGCGGTCATGGCCGTTGGGCTGGTCGTGCTGTTCGCCGTCGACACGCTCGGGGTGCCGGGTCTCGGGCTCAACAGCCAGCTCGACCTCGCGCTCTGGCTGGCCGGCCCGCTCGTCTGCTTTCTGCGGGTCGCCTGGGTCAGCTACGACCGGCCTGCATGGCTGATGATCGGCGCCGGGCTCCTGACCTGGACGTTGGCCCAGGCAGCTTGGGCTTACTGGATCGACACGCTGTCGCCGATTCCCTACCCCAGCATCGCCGATGGGATGTGGTTCATCGGTTACCTGCTGCTCTTCATCGGCCTCGGCATGCTGGCCCAGCGCCAGCTCGCGGGCGCCGGTGTGGTGTTCTGGCTCGACGGGGCGATCGCAACGCTGGCCGCAATCGCCTTCACCGGGGCGTTCACCCTCAACTTCGTCTCTGAGCAGACCCAGGGGAGCTATTTGGATGTGGCGACCAACTTCGCCTATCCGATCTTCGATGTAGTCCTGCTCTCGGTGGTCGTTCTCGTCGTTGCGCGGACCAATTGGCGCCCCGGCAGGACCTGGGCGATGCTCGCGTTCGCGACCGTTGCGCTGGTTGTAGTCGACTACATCTACTCGTTTCAGGTCTCCGCGGGAACGTACGCAAGCGAGGGGCCCATCGATCCGATCTGGACTCTTGTTCAGTGTTCGTTCGGGATGGCCGCCTGGCTCCGGCCGGCGCCCACCCGAAGCTCTAGTCGGGGCGATTGATCCGCCCAGGAGGACGGGTTGGATCCCCGAAATCGAGTATACGATCGGCCTGATGAGCAAACTACCCCTCGGCTTTCTCGACCGGCAGCCACCATCCCTCATTCGGCCGGGTGCGGAGTGCTTGTTGGCGGCGATCGTCGGGACCGCGCTCATCTACGCCCTGCGAGGCATCGCCCCGGTTGACACCCTCCTCGTCGTCTACCTCCCTGGAATCGTGCTCGTGGCGATCCGCTGGGGCCTGCTGTGGAGCCTCTGCGGGATCTGGCTGGCGGCGTCGGCATTCCAGTTCACTCAGGTGGAGCCGATCGGAGAGCTTGGACCCAAGGGGCAATACTGGGTCGGGCTG
This sequence comes from uncultured Solirubrobacterales bacterium, assembly GCA_963823275.1. Lineage (GTDB taxonomy): Bacteria > Actinomycetota > Thermoleophilia > Solirubrobacterales > 70-9 > RHKX01. Next base: position 786,908 of record CAWGKW010000001.1, read on the forward strand.
ATCGTGTTCGCGATCATCGCCCAGCTGACCAGCGCCATCGCTGGGCGGGCCTACGTTCGGTTCGTCATGTTCGACCGCAGAGACCTAGAAGCGGATGCGCTTCGGCAGAGCGAGGCGGCCACGACCGCCGTGCTACACGCCGTCTCCCATGACTTGCGCACGCCGCTCACGGTCCTCTCGAGCGCCACCGAGAGCCTTCAAGGCGATCGGATCACCAGCGATCAAAGGCGGGAGCTGCATGAGGTGATCAGGGAGGCCTCCGCTCGGCTGACACTCTTGGTGAACGGCCTCCTGGACCTCGCCCGGCTGCAGTCGGGCACTTCCAGCCCCAAGCGAGAGTGGATCGACGTCGAGGAGGTGATCCTGGCCGCCGTAGCCGGCCAACCCGGCCTGAGGGTCGAGGTTGGTATCGGTCAGCTACCGCTGATTCGAGCAGATCCCGTCCAGCTCGAGCGGGTCCTCTCCAACCTGCTCGAGAACGCGCGAAAGCACGGCCGAGGCGAGCGGGTGAAGGTGACGGCTACCGCCTCCGATTCGGAGGTGCGGATTGAGATCTCCGACGCGGGACCCGGCCTCGATCAGGCCCTCGGCGAGCAGATGTTCGAGCCTTTTCGCAGCGGCGGGGAAACGGAAGGATCCGGCCTCGGGCTCGCCATCGTTCGAGGCTTTGTGGAGGCCAACGACGGCACGGTCTGGGCCGATTACGGAAATGAGGCGGGGGCCCGCTTCGTGGTTGCGCTGCCGCTGACGGGCCCGCCCGGGCGGGAGCCGACGCCTGGCGGGGGCGAGCGGTGAGCGAGCGGATTCTGGTCTGCGACGACGACCCTCAGATCATGCGCGCCCTGCGGATCATGCTGACCGCCGCCGGATACGAGGTGATCAACGCATCGAACGCCGAAGACGCGCTCGATGCCGCGGCTGTCCGCGCCCCGGATCTGGCAATCCTCGACCTCTTGCTGCCCGATCACGACGGGATCTGGATCTGCGAGCGCTTGCGGGAGTGGACGAAGATCCCGATCCTGATGCTCTCGGCGATCGGTGACGAGTCGGAGATGGTGAGGGCCCTGGAGGCGGGCGCCGACGACTACGTGACCAAGCCATTCGGAAACGAGGAACTCCTGGCCCGACTGCGGGCCAACCTGAGGCGTGCCACCGGCGAGGCCGGCGATAGCGTGATCACGGTTGAGCAGCTTGAGATCGATCTGGCCGGCAGGACGGTCCGGCGTGAGGGTGAGCTCGTGCATCTGACCGCAACGGAGTTCCGGCTGCTCCGCGCGCTGGCGCAGGCGCGCGGAAAGCTGCTGACCCACAGGCAGATCCTGACCGACGTCTGGGGAATCGAGTACGCCGACGACGTCCAGGTGCTGCGCGTTCACACCGCGAACCTCCGTCGCAAGATCGAGGCCGAGTCGGCGCGCCCGACGATCATTCTCACCGACCCCGGCGTCGGCTATCGCTTCGCCGCCTGACTTGGAGCAGCCGAGGTTTGAGTCTCATCCTCGGCATGCCTCCGCACGGGGTGTGGGAGGATCCCGCTGATGACGGACGGAGCGAGTGTGCTGCCGGGCGGGGATCTGGTCGTCGTCCTCGGGGGAACCGGCGGCCTCGGCGGAGCGCTGGTCGCTGAGCTCGCCGAGCGCGGGCTGCGGGTGCGGGCGGTGGCGCGGCACGCCTCCTCGCGGACGCCGGAGGGCGTCGAATTCCGTGCGGACGACGCGGAGAGCGCTCACGGACTCGCCGATGCGTGCGCGGGAGCGAGCGTCGTGGTGAACGCGTTGAATCCGCCCTATGACCAATGGCCGCAACGTTTCCCGCCGATCAATCGCGCCGCGATCGCGGCCGCCGCCGAGCACGATGCGCGCCTGGTGTTCGTCGACAACCTCTACGCCTATGGGCCTCACGAGGGGTCGCTCACCGAAGACGTCCCGCGCGCGGCGTCGAGCACGAAGGGTCGGGTTCGAATCGGCCTGGAGGATGAGCTGATGGCCGCCCATGAGGATGGCCGTGTGCGCGTCGCGATCGGGCGGCTGAGCGATTACTACGGACCGGGCGGGCCGGGCTCGGCGATCTCGGCGCTGATCCTCGAGCCGGCGTTGGCCGGCAGGACGATGCGCTGGCCCGGCTCACTCGACCAGCCTCACACGCTGCACTTTCTCCCCGATGCCGCGCGTGGCCTGGCGACCCTGATCATGGACGAGCGCGCCGACGGCGGCGTCTGGCACCTGCCTGCTGCCCCGCCTCTCACCGGCCGGGAGTTCACCGAGATCGTCAACAGCGAGCTCCAGCGCCCGGTCAAGGTTGCCGCGATGGGCAGGACGATGCTGCGGATCGGCGGCCTCTTCTCAAAGGAGGCACGCGAGATGGTCGAGCTCACCTACCAGTGGACCGCCCCGTTCGTCAGTGACGCCAGCCGTTTCACGGACGTGTTCGGCCAGATCGAGACCACCCCACACAAGCGCGCAGTCCCGCTGACGCTCGAAGCGATGAGCAGCGGGACGTGACGACCCCCCTGCCCCTCTGACCGGGTGCCGACTGCGGCCACCCGTGTTCGAGATCCTCTCAATCCTTCTGATCGTCGCGTGTCTGGTCCTGGTCGGGGTCGGCTTGCTCTGGCAAGGGGAGCGACGGCGGGCCGAGCGCCTGGAGACCGAGCTCGCGGACGAGCGAGCGAAGCGAGCGACGGCACTGCTGGCGCCCCTGCCGCCCCTCAAGGCGGTGCTGCAGACCGCCACGCGCCTCAGAGACGAGGGTCTTGGCGAGGTGCTCCGGAGCTCGTTCGAGGAGCTTGCGGGCTGGGCGGAGGATGCGGAGCCGGAGCTGCGACAGCTCGCGGCGCAGGACGGCACGTTGACGATCCTCTTCTCAGACATCGAGGGCTCGACCGCGCTCAATCAACGGCTCGGCGACAGGTCCTGGCTCAAGATCCTCGGCGCTCACGACCAGATCGTCCGCAAGTGCGCGGGTGAATACGGCGGGTACGTCGTCAAATCGCAGGGCGACGGGTTCATGATCGCCTTCGCAGGTGCCGAGGGCGCGATCCGCTCGGCGATCGAGATCCAGCAGGCGCTCGGAGCCGCACCCCGCCGCCTCCGGGGCACGCCGATCACGGTCCGGATCGGTGTCCACACCGGACCGACACTCGAGAAGGGCGGTGATCTCTTCGGCCGCAACGTCGCGCTCGCGGCACGGGTCGCCGACGAGGCGCGCGGGGGTGAGATCCTGGTCACCGCCGAGGCCCGCGACGCGGCCGCCGACGCCGACGACCTCGTCTTCGCGGACTCCCGTGAGGTTGAACTTAAGGGCCTCCCCGGTAGCTACAGGGTGCTCGAGGTCAGGTGGCAGGAATCGTGAACTCGCGCGACGGCTTCGCTCACGGACGCTTCAGGCGCAGCAGGGCCTCGATCTCGCGCTCGAATGCCGTGACGATCTCATCCGGCTCGGGGATCAGGCCTGCGTCCGCCATCAGGCCGATCGTGATCTGACCCGCGTAGCTGAAGATCGAGACGGTCATTGAGACGCCCCCCGAGCATGGAGCCCAGACGAGCACGCCGGCGACCGGGGTGCCGGCCAGGTAGACGGGCCGGCGCGGGCCGGGCACGTTGGTGATCACCGCGCTCCCCTTGGTGGAGAAGAGGTCGACCAGTCGCTGCTCGATCTGCACCGGCGTTCTGCCCATCGCATCGAGCACGCCGTAGGAGACCGCCCCCTCCGGCGAGCCCTTGATCAGCTCCATCCGTGCATGGACCTCGTGCAGGCGTCGGCGACGGTCCCCGATCCCCACCGGGAGCCCGAGGAACACGAGGCCGAAGCGGTTGCCGAGCTCGGATGGGAGCGGTTCGTCCAGCGGCCTCAGGTTGAAGGGGACGAATGCGGTCAGCTCGTCGACCAGACCGTCGCGCCTCCGCAGATAGCTGCGCAGCGCGCCGGCGACGGCGGTGAGCACGATGTCGTTGATCGTCGTAGCGGTCTCGTGGCTCATCACCCTCACCTCCTCGAGCGGGATCGGCGCCGACCAGGCGACCCCCTTCGCGATCCCCATCTCGCCCTTGAGGGGGGTCTGGGGGTCGGTGCCCTGGAGCAGGACCTTGGCCAGCGCATCGGCATCCTCGCGCGTCGCGGCGGCCAGATCGAGCATGTGGGAGGGGTGTTTGGCCACCTCGACCGACTCGTGAGCCACCGCCCCCGCCGCACCGAGGGCGGCCGAGACCGCGCCCCGAGCCGGGCCGACCAGGGCCTCAAGCGGGCCACGGCTGCGCTCGGTCGTCGTCGGGGCGGCCGGCGGCGGCTCGGCGTCCGGCGATCCGTCGGTGAGCGAGAGCAGGACGCGTGCGAGAGCGATCCCGTCGGCGATGCAGTGATGGATCCGCGCGATCATCGCCGCCCCGTCTCCGTAGCCATCGACGAGGTGAAACTGCCACAAGGGCTTTGCCTGGTCGAGAGGGGTTGCCGTCAGGTCGGCTACGAGGGCCCGAAGCGCCGTCTGATCACCCGGCGCCGGCAGGGCGACTCGATGCAGGTGGAGGTCGAGGTCGAATCGCCGATCGTCCTCCCAATGGGGGGCCGATAGCGGTGATCGCCCTTCGGCGACTCGCTGCCGAAAGCGGGGGAAACGCTCGACCAGGCGAGTCCTCACCACCTCTCTGACGCGCTCCCACTCCGGCGGCTCGTCGAACCAGAGAACCCCCGTGATCACCATCAGGTTCGTCGGCTGGTCCATGTGCAGCCATGCGGCATCCGCATTCGTCATCTGGGTGCACGGAACTCACGGGTTCAGCATATGAGCCGAGCGCGGATAGAACAGCAGTAGTTCCCACTGATGGCCGCCCGGGCTCTCGCCCGCATACTGTGTGGAGTGGAACAGATGTCCCGGGCGACTGCATGATTGCGATGAAGACCAAGGACGTGATGCTTCACGGGCGTCCCGTGAGTTACCTCGAGGCCGGCTCCGGTCCGGTGCTCCTGCTGATCCACGGCATGGCGGGAAACTTCGAGAACTGGCAGTCGGTGATCGAGCCGCTGGCTCGACACCACACGGTCATCGCGCCCGACCTCCCCGGTCACGGGGGCTCCGCTCCCGGGGGCGGTGACTACTCCCTCGGTTCGCTGGCCTCCGGTCTGCGCGACCTTCTGGTTGCCCTCGGCCACAAGCGGGCGACCCTGGTCGGCCACTCGCTCGGCGGTGGGATCGCGATGCAGTTCTCCTACCAATTCCCCGAGGTCACGGAGCGCCTGGTGCTCGTCTCCAGCGGTGGGCTGGGACCTGAGGTCAGCGCGATCCTCCGCGCCGCGGCCCTGCCCGGGGCGGATTTCTTCATCGCGACGACCGCCGGCGCGTCGCAGCGGCTGGGCGGGGCGATCGGCCGCGGCCTCGGCGCCGTCGGTCTGCGCCCGAACCCGGATGTCGCCGAGGTGGCGCGCGGCTACACCTCGCTCGCCGACCCCGATCGCCGCGCCGCCTTCCTGGCCACGGTTCGCTCCGTCATCGGCACCGGCGGCCAGCGCCTCCACGCCGGAGATCGGCTCTACCTTGCGGAGGGCATGCCCGTCCTGATCATCTGGGGCGCCCGCGATCCGATCATTCCGGTCAGCCACGGAGAGGCGGCGCACGAGGCCATCCCCGGCAGCCACCTCGAGATCTTCGACGGCGTCGGACACCTGCCGCAGCTCGAGGCACCTGCGCAATTCGTGACCGTGCTCGAGCGGTTCCTCGAGGAGACCGAGCCCGCCCGGTTCGACGTGGAGGAGTGGAGCGCGCGCTTTCAGGCCACGTCGAAGAGCGCCTAGGCGGGAGCCGGGCCAGCCGGCGGTAGGGTGTCCGCTGTGGGTGACCTTCTGGTCAAGCGTGATGATCTGCGTGCGTGCCGCATCGTCGAGGAGGAGGCGCCCGAGCTGGAGCCCGGCCAGGCTCTGCTGCGGGTCGACACGTTCGGGCTGACCTCCAACAACGTCACCTACGCGGTGCTGGGCGAGATCATGTCCTACTGGGATCACTTCCCGGCCGGAGACGGCTGGGGACGAATCCCGATGTGGGGCTTCGCCGAGGTCGAGAGAAGCGAGGCCGAGGGCGTAGAGGCGGGCACCCGCCTCTACGGATACCTACCTCCCTCAACCCATCTCATCGTGCGTCCCCTCGACGCCAGTGAGCGGGGCTTCGCCGACGGCTCGTCCCACCGGGCGGCTTTGGCCGGTATCTACAGGCGTTTCATGGCGACGGACGCCGACCCCATGTACCGCGAGGACACGGAGGAGATGCAGATGCTGCTGCGGCCGCTCTTCTCCACGGCTTTTCTGATCGACGACCAACTCGCCGACGAGGGTCTGGCGACGAGCGGTCCCATCTTGATCTCGAGCGCCTCCAGCAAGACGGCGATCGGTGCCGCATTCATGCTCGCTCAGCGCGACGGCGTATCACTCGTCGGCTTGACCTCCGCGCGCAACGCAGAGTTCGTCGCGGGCCTGGGTATCTACGACGAGACCGTGACCTACGAGGAGATCTCTTCGCTCGAGCCCGGATCGGCGAGCTTCGTCGACATCGCCGGGGACGGAGCGGTGAGGCGGGCGGTTCATTCCCACTACGGAGAGGCGCTCACACACAGCATGACCGTGGGCGCCACCCACTGGGAGGAGCTGGGCGCCGGCGAGGGGCAGGGCGATCTGCCTGGGCCGGCTCCGGAATTCTTCTTCGCCCCTGACCGGGCCGCCAAGCGGGCCGGCGATTGGGGTGCGGCCGCGCTCGGGAGCGAAGGTGGCGGAGGCGTGGCATCCGTTCTGCGAATGGGCCGGCGGCTGGCTCGAGATCATCCGCGACCAGGGACTCGAGGGGGCCGAGAGCGCCTACATCGACGTGCTCGAGGGTCGCGTCGGTCCCCAGGCCGCCCACGTGATCTCGCTCTGATCGCCTGAGGTCCCCCCGTTTGGATCCTCTACCCGTTGGGTCGAGTTTCTGACCTGGGGTCAACATTTTCCGAGTTCGCTATGATTGCGCCATGGGTTGCCGCCGGGCTCTGGGAGCGACGTTCACCGTTCTCTTCGCATTGCTTGCGTGGGGGGCCGTTCCCGCGAGCGCAAAGGAGGAGACCCTGAAGCGGGTGACCTACCCCGGTATGACCACGTTCACCTGCCGGACCGAGGCGATCCCGATCCACCCGGGTCAGAACCTCAACGACTTCAACGTGACCAAGACCTGCCCGAACGCCGAGAAGGTCAGCGGCGACCTCGACACGGACGTCTTCGCCGCCGGATCCGGCGCCGAGGGCTACATCACCCGGTTCAAGCCCAGCATGGTCGAGATCAAGCCCAGCGGCAAGCTCGTCACCCCGAGCGTCTGGGACCTTCACCTCCACCACGTCGTCTGGGTCGCCCCGAACGGAGGACCCACCTTCGCGTCCGGCGAGGAGAAGTCGATCCCGAAGTTCCCGCAGGGCTACGGCTTCAAGGTCGGCGCGACCGCGGACTGGTACATCAACCAGATGATCCACAACCTGAACGCCTCCGACGGGCGTTCGGTCTACATCACCTGGGAGATCGACTGGGTCCCCGAGACGGTGCCCGCGCGCACCGACATCGCCCCGACCACGATCAGGTGGCTGGACGTGGCCGGCGCCCCTCAGACCTATCCCGTCTTCGACGCCGAGAAGGGGTTTGACCTCGACGGTGACGGCAAGTACAGGTTCCCCGACGACGTTCCGACCGACCCCTCGGCCCCCGGATACGAAGAGAACAGCAACATCAGCAACGCCCGCCAGTGGAAGGTCCCCAACAGCGGAGCGACCCTGGTGTTCGGCGCCGGTCACCTTCATCCCGGCGGGCTCAACGTCGATCTCAGGGTCGCTCGCGACGGCCCCGACGCCGGCACGGTCGACGGGGACGATCCCGCCGAGGTCAAGCGGCTGTTCCGCTCGCATGCCCGCTACTACGAGCCCGCTGGGGCGGTCAGCTGGGACGTGGCCATGACTGCCACCCGGCCGGACTGGAGGATCAGCCTGAAGGGTGGGGACACGGTCTTCATCAACACCACCTATGACGTCAAGAGAGCCTCCTGGTACGAGTCGATGGGCATCCTCCCGCTCGCTTGGAGCAAGGCCGACGACCCGCTGGCCAGGGACCCGTTCGACGACGCCTCCGAGGTCAGGGCGATGTTCAAGGAGGGCGGAATCCTCACCCACAAAAGGCTGCCCGAGAACATCGACGCCAAGGCCCGTAAGGGTCTCGGACTCGCCGATCCGCGGGACCTCCCCAGCAGCGGGCCGGTTCCGGGCGCCGGGATCGACATCCGCAGCTACGTCTACCTGAACGGCGGCTACTCGGCGACGCGCGGCTTCCCGACCAGCCTGATGCGCCCGCCGACCATCGATTCGGGTGAGGCGGTCACGTTCACCAACCTCGACGCCCTGCCGTCGATGGGACAGACCGAGCAGTCCTGGCACAGCGTCACCTCGTGCCGAGCTCCCTGCAACCGCGATTCGGGGATCGGCTACCCGCTCGCCAACGGCCCGATCAAGTTCGACTCCGGCCAGCTCGGCTACGGCACGGGCGGCAGCACCGAGGTCACGACGGGTTCGAACGTCTTCACGACGCCGCCGCTGACGACCAGCCCGTCCGCGAACAAGCGCGGCACGACCTACACCTACTTCTGCCGGATCCACCCATTCATGCGGGGATCGATCCGCGTCAAGTGAACTCCATCGCACCGTCTGTGAGCGGGCGGTGCTTGAGCAGCAGGATGTCGCGCACGTAGTTCTGGTGCAGCCTCCAGGGCGTCTTGGGGCCCTGTTTGGGGAACTGGTCGATCGAGCGCAGCACGTAGCCCGACGTGAGGTCGAGGAAGGGCTCGCTGGGTAGTTCCTGCTCCCGCCAGCGTGGCATGCACTGCCGATGGCCGTGCTCGTCCATGTGGTTGAGAAGGCGGCAGACGTAGCGCGCCGCGAGGTCGCACTTGAGCGTCCACGAGGCATTCGAGTAGCCGATCGCGAGGGCCAGGTTGGGGACGTCGCTGAACATGATCCCCTTGTAGCCCACGACCTCGGAGAGATCGATCTCGCGTCCGTCGACCGTCAGCGACATGCCTCCCAGCGCCAACAGGTTCAGGCCGGTCGCGGTGACGATGATGTCGGCCTCGATCTCGGTGCCCGAGGCCAGCCTGATCCCGGCCCCGGTGAACCGTTCGATCCGGTCGGTGACGATCGATGCCTCGCCGCTCCGCAGCACCTTGAAGAGGTCGCCGTCCGGAACCAGGCAGAGGCGTTGGTCCCAGGGCTCGTATTGCGGCTTGAAATGGGTGTCGACGTCGAAGCCCGCCGGGAGCCGTTTGACGAGGTCTCTGCGGATCACGCTCTTCATGAACTCGGGCCGGCGGCGGCTGAGCTGGTAGCCGAGCATTGTGACCAGCACGTTCTTGGTGCGGACGATCTGGTAGGCGGCCCTGGCCGGCAGGAGGCGGCGGAGCAGGTCGGCGACCCGATCCCGGGAGGGGAGGGACAGCACGTAGCTGGGCGAGCGTTGGAGCATCGTGACGTGTGCGGCGCTCTCGGCCATCGCCGGGATCAGGGTCATCGCGGTGGCACCGCTGCCGATCACTACCACCCGCTTATCGTCGTATTCGAGGTCCTCGGGCCAGTTCTGTGGATGGACGATCCGTCCGCCGAAGCTCTCGCGGCCCTCGAACTCCGGCGTGTAGCCCTCGTCGTAGCTGTAGTAGCCCGTGCAGGCGAACAGGAACCCACAGGTGATGTGCACCGCCTGCCCCGTATCGGCCCGCTCGACCTCCAAGCTCCAGCGGGCATCGGCGCTCGACCACTCGGCGCCGACGACCCGATGCCCGAAACGAATTCGCTCGTCGACGCCGCGGTCGCGGGCCGTTTCGCGGACGTAGGTGCGGATCGAGGCCCCGTCGGCGATCGCCTTGGCCTCCTCCCATGGCCGGAACGAGTAGCCGAGGGTGAACATGTCGGAGTCCGCTCGGATCCCGGGGTAGCGGAAGAGATCCCAGGTTCCCCCGATCGCGTCGCGCGACTCGAGGATGGCGAAGCTCTTGCCGGGGCACTCCGAGCGCAGGTGGCAGGCCGCCCCGATCCCCGACAATCCGGCGCCGACGATCAGGACGTCGAGATGCTCGAGCGGGGCCCCGTTCGACGATGCGGTCATCGTTAGAACGGTACGACCTGCAGGGTCAGGCCGGTATCGGTTGGGGGGCCGAGGCAACTGCGACGCGGATAACCGAAACCTGGGAGAGTTCAGCCCATGAAGGAGAGAATGGGTTTCGAAGTCCCCTGCAAGCGCCTGGCGATCCTGATCGCGACGACCGCCGTCGCCGCGATGGGAGCGGCGCAGTCCGCTGAGGCCGGAATCTCGAATCTGGCCGCTCGCGGCAGCGTCGAGCAGGTGCAGGTGACCGGAGCAACTCCGGGCGGCAAGGTCAAGCTTCGCCTTGACGGAGCGGTAGTCGATTCCAAGCCGGCCGGTGAGCTGGGCGGGGTCGTCTTTCGCAAGGTCGAGCCGGGCAGCGGCTACACGGTCAAGGCGGCCGGAACCGTGACGCCCGCTCTCCGCGTCCTGACCACCCGGTCGAAGCCGCCGAGCAAGGCGATCTACGACCAGACGCTTCCAGCAGGTGGCTACGGCTACCTCAAGACCCGCGACGGGACCGACCTCGCGATCACCGTCCACCTTCCCGGTCCGCCAGAGGACGGCCCCTACCCGACCTTCGTCGAGTACTCCGGCTACGGGTACGCCGACCCCGACGGTCCCGAGAGCGGAATCCAGCCGGTCGCCGACCTGCTCGACTACGCGGTCGTCGACGTCAACATGCGCGGCAGCGGCTGTTCGGGCGGCGCGTTCGACTACTTCGAGACCCTGCAGTCGCTCGACGGCTACGACATCATCGAGACCGTTGCCCGCCAGCCCTGGGTGCTGCACGGCAAGGTCGGCATGCTCGGCGTCTCCTATGGCGGCATCAGCCAGCTCTTCGTCGCGGCCACCCAGCCACCGAGCCTCGCCGCGATCACCCCGCTCTCGGTGATCGACAACACGCAGACGACCCTCTACCCGGGTGGAATCTTGAACACCGGGTTCGCGCTCGAGTGGGCGCAGGACCGCGTCGACGATGCCCAGCCGGCGAGCCCGACCACCGGACAGTCGTGGGCCTGGGATCAGATCGAAGGGGGCGACCAGGTTTGCGAGGCCAACCAGGCTCTCCACACCGAGGCGACCAACCTGCTCGAGAAGACCAAGCGCAACGCGTACTACCGGCCAAACGTGGCCGATCCCCTTTCGCCGGTGAAGTTCGTCGACAGGATCGAGGTTCCGGTCTTCCTCGCGTGTCAGTGGACCGACGAGCAGACCGGCGGGCATTGCCCGACCTTGGTCAAGCAGTTCACCGGCACGAAGCGGAAGTGGTTCACGTTCACGAACGGGGTTCACACCGACTCGCTGGCCCCCGAGACGTTCAACCGCTGGTACGACTTCATGCAGATCTACGTCGCCAAGCAGAAGCCCGAGCTCTCACCGACCGTGAAGGGCTTCGCCCCGCTGCTCTACGCCGCAGTGCTCGGGGTACCCGGCGTGACGCTGCCCGACGACCCGATCCAGGAGGAGCCTGACTTCGCCTCCGCCAAGGCGGCCTTCGAGGCGATCCCGCCGGTACGGATCCTGTTCGACAACGGCGCCGGCGCGGCGCCCGGTGCACCCCTCCCGGGATTCGAGAAGTCCTTCAAGACGTTCCCACCGCCGAAGGCCTCGGCGCGATCGTGGTATCTCGGCGGCGGCGGCAAGCTGAGGGAGAAGTCAGGCGGCAGCGGCGCTGATCAGTTCACCTGGGACGACGAGGCCCGCCCGCCGACCAACTTCACCGGGAACACCGGCTCGGGCAACCTCTGGACCGCGTCCCCGACCTATGACTGGTCGCAGAACCCGGCCGGCAACGCCCTCTCCTATCTGAGCGATCCGCTCGAGGCCGATACCGCGGTGCTCGGCGCCGGGGAGCTGCAGGTATGGGTGCGCTCGAAGGCGCGCAACGTCGACCTGCAGGCGACCGTCACCGAGGTCCGTCCCGACGACATGGAGACGTTCGTCCAGGGCGGCTGGTTGCGAACCGATGCGCGCAAGCTGGACCGTGAGCTGAGCACGCTCGGCGAGCCCGTACCGAGCCTTCGCAAGGGCGACATCAAGACCCTGCCCAAGGGCCGGTTCGTCAAGGTCAGGATCCCGCTCTACTACCAGGGGCACATGTATCGCGAGGGCTCGCGGATCCGGGTGATCGTCTCCGCTCCCGGCGGCGATCAGCCGACCTGGGCCTTCGGCGAGACCAGCACCGACCCCGACGGCACACCCTGGGTCGCCGTGGCGCACTCCAAGAAGCTTCCGTCGCGATTGGTGGTGCCGGTGTCTGACGGCATCGACGCCCCGACCGGGCTGCCGCCCTGCCCCGGCCTCCGCGGCGAACCGTGCCGGGACTACGAGCCCTACGCCAACGAGGACTTCTCGAAGCCCTGAGCGACTGATCCGTCCGTCGCCCTTGCCTCTTTGCCTTCAGAGGTCTAGGGTCGTATCCAACGAGGCGGAGTCCGCATCAGCGGGTTCCGGACGGAGGGAGAACCATGCTCGTCCGATTCAGGGACCACCTGCGCTACAACGCGATCGCTTACGTGGCGCTGTTCATCGTCCTCGGGGGTACCGCCATGGCTCTGCCGGGCAAGGGCTCGGTGACCTCCAACGACATCGCCAAGCAGGCGGTCAAGACTAAGAACATCGCCAAGAAGGCCGTCAAGTCCAAGAACATCGCCAAGAACACGATCAAGTCCAAGAACCTCGCCGACCAGGCGGTGACGACCACGAAGCTGGATGACGAGGCGGTCACCGGCGCAAAGGCCGACGAGGCGAGCTTCAAGGGGCTGATCCAGGGCGACGGCGAGCAGTTCATGACCAGCGTCAGCGCCGACGGAGTCGGTTTCCTGCCGACGCCGATCCCGCTCGCGGTGGTCCCAACCATGGGTCAGGTCGAATTGATCGGCTGCTTCGGCCCCCCGAACTACTCGATCCGCGTCCGCCTGCTCAGCAACGACGACGCCGAGCCGTTCTTCGGCGCCGGCACCGTCACCTTCAGCGAGCTGCCCGCCGGCGTCGGCCCTGACGCGAAGAGCGACCAGGACGCCGGCTTCTTCTCCTTGGGCGGCGGGTCGCCGTTGATCGCCACGGGCCCGGGAGGCCTCGGGACTGCCGGCCATTGGGACTACAGCCTCTCGCGCGTCAGCGGCGCCGACACGACCGGGGCCCACGTGAGCGTCGACGGGTACAACGATCACGGCATCAGCGGCCCGGTCAAGTGTCAGGTCACCGCGACGGTGGAGACCCAGGAGTAGGAGCTCCCCTCAGCACTCGTGGACGCCCTGAACCGGCGTTTGCCGTCATCCTCGGGACTGGTTTCGGTTGCCTGAGCAAGCCAGTCGGAGGGACCCTGATCACTACCGACAGCCGCCGGCGGTTTGAGTCAAACCGCCGGCGGCTGAAGACTCAGATGCTGACCGTCGCCACGCAGCGTTCGCCGGTGGCCGGGTTCCGACCGACGCCCTTGAGGTCGTCGCGGCCCGCCTGATCGGCCAACCTTCGCTCGATCGAGAACGAGCCGCTCGGCGCCTTCGTCACGGCGTTACCCCGGAAGACCACGTTGGAGTTGTCCTTGAGCTTGACCTTCCAGTTGACTCCGTTGACGTTCTGATCGACCTCGAACTCGACCTCGAGTCCGCCGTCACGGGGCTTCACCTTGATCTTCGAGGAGCTGGTCTCGCTGCACTTGCCGCTGCTGCGGATGTCGGCGTCGTTTGCCGAGGCAATCGTCGGGACTGCGATGGCGGCTACGGCCGCCGCGGCGAGGATGGTGGTGGTTCGGATCATTGTCTATCTCCTTCAGTTCGGAACAGGGGTGGAGAGGGGAAGGTCGAGCATCGGCAGCCAACCCGCAATCGGAAATTGGTCCTAGGACCCCTGGATCGGTCGTACGACCAATTGCCTATTGAGAACCCGACCAGCTGAGGGCCATCCTGATTCCAGATGCAAATCACTGAACACACTGGAGGAAGCATGAGAACCCGAATCGCACGACTGCTCGCTGCGCTCGCAGCCGCAACAACGATGGCGCTGGGCGGCGCCGCGCTGGCCCAGGCCAGTAACGGTGCCGACGACCCTGCCGGCCACCACCACGGCAATCATCACGGCCACGGCCACGGCCACGGCCATCACCACGGCCCCAACCACGCCTAAGCGGCCGACGCTGCCGACGGCGAGAGTTGTCAACGACAATGTCTCTCGTTGACCGGCGCGGCTACCAAGCTCAGGGTGAGGCTGACGGGATTGCGGACGCAGCTCCGCAATCCCGTCGTCCAGTTCACGCTCGCGGGGCTCGCCGCTGTGGTCCTCGTCGGGCTCATCGCCGCATACCTGCTCGGGCGAGCCGGCACGGATGAGGCGATCCGGGACGCCAAGCAGATCAGCGCGCTTGCGGGCGAGGGGATCGTCGAGCCGGTGGTCGACGACGGTCTGCTGACGGGAGATCCCCGGTCCCAGGAACGGGTCGACTCGGTGGTCCGCGAGCACGTGCTCGGGCGCGACGGGATCATCCGGGTCAAGATCTGGGATGAGGACAGCCAGATCGTCTATTCCGACGAGGACCGGCTTGTCGGTGGGACCTACTCACTCGGAGGGGAAGAGCTTGCGATTCTCCAGAATGGAGGGATCGAAGCCGACACCACCGATCTCTCGCAGCCGGAGAACCGTTTCGAGGACAGCTCATCTGACCTGCTCGAGGTCTACCTGCCGATTCACACCGAGAGCGGCACTCCATTGCTCTTCGAGACCTACATCACGTCGAGCTTCGTCAGCTCCGCAGGTCAGCGAATCTGGTCGACGCTGGCTCCGGTGCTGATCGGGGCCCTGATCATGCTCGCGGCGCTGCAGCTCCCGTTGGCGATTTCCTTGGCCAAGCGCCTGCGGCGGGGGCAGCGTGAGCGCGAGGAGCTCTTGAGGCGTGCGATCGACGCATCGGAGTCGGAGCGGAGGCGAATCGCGCAGGATCTTCATGATGGCGTCGTACAGGACCTGGCCGGCGTCTCCTACTCTGTTGCTGCGGTGGCGAATCGCGCCCAGGGCGACGGGGTCACCGATACCGGCAGCCTTCAACAGGCGGCCTCGCGCCTGCGCCAGAGCGTTCGCGACCTCCGTGGCCTGCTGGTCGAGATCTATCCGCCAGACCTGCACCGGGTCGGGATCAAGGCCGCACTGTCCGACATCATCGGTGGCCTCAATGCCCGGGGACTGGTCGCGACGCTGAGCGTTCCCGACGACCTGGTTCTGCCTGCGAAGCTGGAGACTCTGTTCTTCCGGATCACACAGGAGGGGTTACGCAACGTGGTCGCACATGCCGAGGCCGGGCGGGTCGAGATTCGCATCAGCGAGGCCGGTGGGCTCGCCACCCTCGAAATCGAGGACGACGGCAGAGGGTTCGCGCTCGAGGCCGTGGCCGACGCCGACGGCCATTTCGGCCTCCGGATGCTGGTCGATCTGGCCCGGGAGGAGGGGGGTAGGTGCGAGATCGATACGGAGCCGGGCAGAGGTACCCGGATTCGGGTGGAGGCACCGATCTCATGATCGAGGTTCTGCTGGTCGAGGACCATCCGGTTGTGCGGGCCGGGCTCGAGGAGTTGCTCTCGGGAACGGACGACATCGAGGTTGTAGGGGCGGCCCGTAACGGCGCTGAGGCTCTGGAGATGGTCGCCGCCCTGGAGCCGGACGTCGTCTTGATGGATATCTCGATGCCGGTCCTCGACGGGATCGAGGCGACCCGTCGGCTGCGGGCCTCCGAGACGGACGCGCGCGTCCTGATCCTGACCTCGTTCTCCGATCAGGAGGGAATCCTGAGGGCGTTGGACGCAGGTGCGATCGGGTATCTGCTCAAGGACGCCGAGCCGGAGGAGCTCTTCCGGGGGGTCCGCGCCGCCGCAGCCGGCGAATCCCCACTTGCCCCGGCTGCGGCCAGGGCGTTGCTTCAGGCCAGGCAGGCGGACGAGAACCCGCAGGAACTCACCGAAAGGGAGCGCGAGGTCTTGGCCCTCGTCGTAGAGGGGATGTCCAACAAGCTGATTGCCCGGCGTCTCGAGATCAGCGAGAAGACGGTGAAGACACATCTGACCAACGTCTACCGTCGAATCGACGTCGTCAGTCGCGTCGAGGCAGTGCTCTGGGCGCAGAAGCGAGGCCTTGGTGGTGGGCCGGAAGGCCGAACCGACTAGCTTCTTCGTCGACGGACCGATGAACCGACGAGCGGGGTGCCAGGCGCCTCGAGGTGGGAGATGAAGATGTTCGAGAACACGAAGGCCTTCAACGGCTTTTCGGTCGATGACCTGGAGGGGGCGAAGGAGTTCTACGGGGAGACCCTCGGGTTGAACGTGTCGGTGGCTCCTCCGCACGGCCTGCTGACCCTGCACCTGGCGGGCGGCGGTGAGACGCTGATCTACCCGAAGGATGATCACGCGCCGGCGACGTTCACGATCCTCAACTTCCCCGTCGACGACATCGAGGCGACGATCGACGAACTGGTCGCGCGCGGAGTGGGCTTCGAGCGCTACGAGGGCTCGGCGATGGAGACCGACGAGAGGGGAGTGTTCCGCGGCGGAGGCCCGCTGATCGCCTGGTTCAAGGACCCGGCCGGCAACGTCCTCTCGCTGATCCAGGCCCGCTGAGTCAGCGGTCGGCAGCCGGTCCGGTGGTCATTCCGCCGACCAGCATCCCGGAGCCCAGGTGGGCGCCGAGGACCGGCCCGACCTCGGTACAGAAGAGGGGATCTGACCCCAGGATGGCGGTGCCTCGCTCGACGAGCCACTCGGCGTCTTCGGGCGACTGCACGTGTTGAACGATCCAGTCGGTGGCCCCGCGCTCCTTGAGCTCGCCGAGGTAGGCCTCCATCCGCTGGAGGGCCCGGCTCTTGGTGCGGACCTTGTCCACCGGTGTGATCTCGGTGCCGAAGGTCAGGATCGGCTTGATCTTCAGGGCTGTCCCCAGCATCGCCTGGGCGGCGCCGATTCGACCGCCGCGACGGAGGTACTCCAGGGTGTCGAGGCAGAACCACATCTCGAGCTGCTCGCGGGCGCGGTGGGCCTCCGCCGCGACCTCGTCGACGGTGCCGCCGAGCTGAGCCGCGCTCGCCGCGGCCAGGACCAGGCAGCCGAGCCCACCCGCGCCGGTCCGCCCGTCGATCACCTCGACCCGTCCGGGAAGCCCCTTCTCGGCAAGCGACCGCGCGGCCTCCCGCGCGCTGTCGCAGGTGCCCGAGATGCCACCGGCGATATGGACTGAGACGACGTCGTGTCCAGCGTTCAGAGCGGGCTCGAATCGCGTCTCGAAATCACCGACCGACGGTTGTGAGGTGGTCGGCAGGCGCGGCGAGTCGCGGAGCCGGCGATAGAAGTCGTCGAGGTCCTCGTACTCATCCTCCCGTCGCATCTCTCCGTCCCAGCCGACGTAGAGACCGACCTGCTGGATGCCCAACTGCTCCATGAGAAGGGGCGGCAGGTAGGTGGTGCTGTCGGTGACGACCACGACGCTGCGATCTGGCTGCTCCTCGTTCACGGGGGGAAAATACGGGAATCGGCCACCGCCATCTGTTCGGGTCCCTGAATAGGATGGTCCGATGGCGAAGTGGGTGGTATTGGTGGTGCTCGGCGCCGCCCAGTTTCTGATGGTCCTCGATCAGGCCGTCATGAACGTCGCAATCTCTCAGTTGGTCGAGGATTTCGACACGACCGTGACGACGATCCAGGCCGTGATCGCGCTCTACGCCCTGGTCATGGCCGCGCTGATGATGACCGGGGGAAAGATCGGCGACATCATCGGCCGACGCCGGGCGTTCTCGATCGGGATGGTGATCTACGGGTGCGGATCGGCGCTGACGGCGGCCTCCTGGAGCGTGCCGAGCCTGATGATCGGCTGGTCGATCCTCGAGGGCATCGGCGCCGCCCTCGTGTTGCCCGCGCTCGTCGCGCTGACGGCGGGCACCTACAAGGGCGAGAGTCGGGCGATCGCCTACGGGGTGCTGGGTGGCATCGCCGGGGCCGGCATCGCCGTCGGCCCGATCCTCGGCGGTTGGGCGACCACCGAGCTCAGCTGGCGGGTGGTGTTCGTCGGCGAGGTCGTGGTGGCGATCGCGATCCTCCTAGCCGCGCGCGTGATCGACGAGCCCGAGCGGACGGCCCCCCGGCCGAACCTCGACTGGGTTGGATCGGTTCTTTCGGCGCTTGGCCTTGCCGTCGTCGTCCTCGGGGTGCTGCAGGCGAGCAACTGGGGTTGGCTCAGGCCACTCAACTCGCCGATCGAGCCGTTCGGCTTCTCGCTGACGCCGTTCGTGGTCGCCGGCGGCCTGCTCCTGCTGGGTGCGTTCCGGGCCTGGGAGCGCCGACGCGAGCGCGAGGACCGCGAACCGCTGATCCACTTCCGCCTCTTCGAGAAGCCGATGCTCCGGGGTGGGCTCTCGATGCTGTTCGCCCAGAACCTGATCCTGATGGGAATCTTCTTCACGATCCCGCTCTACCTCCAGATCGTCCAGGGCCTCGACGCCCTCGAGACCGGGGTCCGAATGCTGCCGGCGTCGGTCGGACTCTTCATCACCGCGCTCGCAGGGTCGGCGCTGGCCTCCCGCTACCCGGCCCGGACGCTGGTCCGGATCGGTCTCGGAATCCTCTTCGTCGCCTCGCTGATGCTGATGGGAACGGTGGAGCCGCAGCTCGACTCCGCCGAGTTCCTGATCGCGATGGCCGTGCTGGGCATCGGCATGGGTCTCGTCGTCTCCCAGCTCGGCAACGTCGTCCAGTCCTCGGTCGGGGAAGCCGATCGGAGCGAGGCCGGCGGCCTTCAGAACACCGCCGCGCAGCTCGGCTCCTCGATGGGCACGGCGCTGCTGGGGGCGGTTGTGATCAGCGGCCTGATCGCGGCGTTCTCGAGCAACGTCGCCTCCGATCAGCGAATCAGCGAGGACGTCAAACAGCAGGTCCAGGTACGACTCTCCTCCGGGGGCAGCTTCGTCACCTCCGCCGAGGTCGAGGCGAGCGCCATGGAGGCCGGCGTCGACACCGCTGACACCACCGCCCTCGTCGAGGGCTATGAGGATGCTCAGCTCGAGGCTCTGAAGACGGCGTTCCTGTTCGCCTCGCTGATCATCCTCGCCTCCTTCTGGGCCACCCGGAGATTGCCGACGGAGCGCTTCGACCAGATGCAGCCGGTCCGGGGGCCCCCGGCCGCCGCCGATGCCTGAGCCGGCGACTCCGGTGATCCGGTGAGCCTGCGCGATGAGGTCGTCGAGCTGACCCGGTCGCTGATCCGGCTCGACACGTCGAACCCGCCTGGAGGCGAGACGGTCGCAGCACGGTTCCTCGCCGACTACCTCGCCGACGCCGGCGTCGAGAGCGAGTTGATCGGCCCCGACCCCGAGCGCCTCAACCTGGTCGCCCGCATCGAGGGGTCGGGAAGCGGACCGTCGATCCTGCTGATGGCCCACACCGACGTCGTCCCCGCCCCCGACGCGAACTGGACGCTGCCGCCGTTCGGAGCCGAGATTCGCGACGGGAGGGTCGTTGGCCGCGGCGCGGCGGACATGAAGGGTGAGCTGGCCGCTCGCGTCGTCGCCTTCGCCGAGCTGGCGCGCAGGGGGGTGGTGCCCGCGGGGGACGTCGTTCTGATCGCCGAGTCCGACGAGGAGCGGAACACGGCCGACGTCGGGATGTCGTGGCTCGTCCGCGAGCGCGAGGACCTGAGCTGCGACTGCGCCCTCAACGAGGGCGGAGGAATGCTCCTGGAGCTGGCCGACGGGCGCCGGGTCGTGACGATCTCGATCGGTGAGAAGCGGGCAACGTCATTACGCCTGCGTTTCTTCGGCCGTGCCGGCCACGCCTCGGTCCCCGCCGGGGCCGACAACGTGCTCGCGCGGGCGGCCGATGCGGTCAATGCGCTGATCGGTTACGAGGCGCCGATCGTTCTGATCCCCTCGATCGCGCGGGCGCTGGCCGACCTCGGAGCGCCTGCGGGCAGCGACGAGGAGGCGGTTGACTGGGCGGCGGCCCAGCACCCCGTCCTCTCCGGGCTGTTCCCAGCGATGACCCGGATGACCGTCACCCCGACCGGCCTGCAGACGCACGAGCCCGCGAACGTGATCCCGCCGTTCGCCGACGTGATCTGCGACTGCAGGACGCTTCCCGGACAGGGACTGAGCGACATCGACGACCACGTCGGCGGCGCCCTCGGCGACGGCTACGACTACGAGCTCGAGCTGATCGAGCCGCTCGAGGGCGGAACGGAGTCCTCGCTGGACACCCCGCTCTACCGGATCTGTGAGGAGTACGTGAGGGACAGGCTTCCCGGGGCCGAGTTGCTGCCGATCGTGACGCCCGGGTTCACCGACTCACATTGGGTGCGCAGCGCCCACGGAACCGCCGCCTACGGGTTCGCCCCGGTCTTCTCGACGCCGTTATCGATCTACCTCGACGGCATGCACGGCGCCGACGAGGCGATCGATGTCGACGATCTGGCCGAGATGGCCGAGTTCAACCTGCACGCCATCACGTCTTTGGCAAACGTCGACGGGCAGGGCTGATTCTCGCGAGATGACAGTTCCGTCCCTGGGGAGGACGCTTCTGCAACCTCGCGGTCAGTGGGCCCCTTCGAATCCCTCCAGCGTCGCCACCACCAGCGCGCCGATGCGCTCGAGGTCGTAGCCGCCCTCCTGAACGATCACGGTCGGGAGGCCGAGCTCACCGAGCATGCGGCCGGCGGACCGGTAGCCGGCCTCGGTCACCTCGAGCGGGCTCTCCGGGTCGCCCCCCGCCGCATCCACACCCAGGGCGAGCACCAGCGCCTCGACGCCCGCTCGCCGAACCCACCCGCACAGCTCTGCGATCGCCTCCAGCCAGGGCTCGTCACCTGAGCCCGGTGGAAGGGGCAGGTTCAGGTTCGAGCCCTCCCCGGCACCCTCGCCGCGCTCCTCGCTGAAGCCGAGGAAGTGGGGGAACCAGCCGGCACCGGGATCGACGTGAACCGAGCCTGCCAGCACGTTCGGATCGGAATAGAAGATCGATTGGGTGCCGTTGCCGTGGTGAGCGTCGACGTCGATGACGGCGACGGGTCCGTCCGCGCCCTCGGCCAGCCGAGCCGCCGCCGCTGCGGAGTTGTTCAGGTAGCAGGAGCCGCCGAACGCCGATCCGGTGGTGTGATGGCCGGGCGGTCGGCAGGGGACGTAGGCCGCCGGGGTTCCGGCCCTCACCAGCTCGGCGGCGGTCAGGCAGCCATCGATCGCCGCCCGCGCAGCCCGCCAGGTCCCGGGGCCGATCAGGGTCATGGTGTCGTAGGCGTAGCGCCCGGCCCGGGCGCTTGCCGCGGCCGGAACGCGAACCGGTAGGTCGCCGATCAGGCCGGGGTGGGCGAAGAGGTAGGGGACGACCCTGTCCTGGCCGGGATCGTCGATCAGGCCGGACGTCTGCCACTCGTCCCACGCGCTCCTCAGGTACCCGGCGAGCTCAGGGTCGTGGAGGCGCAGGGCCAGCTCGTCGGGATGGCCGTCGGCCTCGACGAGGGGGGCGCCGGCCGCCTCGAGCGCCCGTCGGATCCGCTCGACCCGCTCCGGCAGCTCAGTGCCCGGGGTCCGGACCCCGACCCAGATCTCACCGCCGGGCTCGTGCAGACGGTGCAGGTCGGTCCAGACGAATGGAATGCTCAGCGCCACCGGTTCGACTCCTCTCGCTTCCCGCGAAGACGGCGCAAACTACGGAAATCCCGTCGTTGACATCTTCATCCCGGGTCGATTAGCCTAACGATCGTTCATGAAGGCCCACTTGGAGGAGAAGTTGGGAGCCGACAGGGTTCTCGAGCCGTCCGGCTTCCTGCCTCAACCCGCGATCCGGCTCGATCCGTCGGGTCCGGTCAGGCCCCATGAGTTCGAGGTCGACGTCGACCGGCTCTGCCTCGACTCGACCTCGTTCCGCAACATCCGCGAGCGCACCGGCGCTGACGCCGACGCGATGTCGGCTCGCGTCATGGAGATCGTCGGGGCGCGGGGCAAGATGCATAACCCCGAGACCGACTCCGGCGGCGTTCTGCTCGGCACCGTCACCGCCGTCGGCGAGCGCTTCCCCGAGCCCCCGCAGCCCGGTACTCGCGTCGTCACCCTCGCCTCGTTGACGCTGACTCCCCTGCGCCTCGACGCGGTCACCCGCCTCGAGCCGGATTCCTCCCAGATCGCTGTCGACGGCACCGCCTACGTCTGCGAGCAGGCTCCGTGGGGGGTGCTTCCCGAGGACCTCCCACTGACGATGGCGCTCGATGTCTACGACGTCTACGGAGCCGGGTCGCACACCCGCGACCTCGCCCCCGAGTCCGGGACCGTGGTCGTGCTCGGGGCTGGGCATGCCGGCAAGCTCGCGCTCGCGGCTGCCCGGGACGCGATGGAAGGCGGCACCGTGGTCGCCGTCGACGTCGATCCTGCTGTCGTCGACCGGGTGCTCGGGCTCGGGCTCTGCGACGTCGGCGTGGTCGCCGACCTGCGCGATCCGCTGGGCACGCTCGCCGAGCTTCGCCGGGCCGGGGTGGGGCCCGCTGAGCTGACCGTCGTCGTCGTCAACGCGACCGGCTGCGAGTCGACCGCGATCCTGCTGACCGCCCCCGGCGGGACGGCCCTCTTCTACTCGATGGCCACTCACTTCTCGACCGCGGCCCTGACCGCGGACGGGCAGAGCGCCGACATCCGCATGATCATCGGCAACGGCTTCGCGCCCGATGTCGGCTCCTACGCGCTCGACCTCGTCCGCCGCACGCCGGCACTGCGGGAGGCCCTCGCCGCGGAGGTCCGGGAGACGGTATGGGCCGAGTGACCGAACACCGGGTGCAGATGCGCTGGCGGGACCTGGACGGGCTCGGTCACGTCAATCACGCGGTCGTCCTCACCTATCTCGAGGAGGGCCGCGACGCATTCCTGCTCGAGCATGGGATCCGCCGCGACAACTACGTCGTGGGCAGATGCACCGTCAACTTCAACGCTGAGATCGACCCCGGCCAGGAGGCCGTGACAGTTGGGTGCTCGGTCCGGGAGCTCGGCCGCAAGAGCGTGACCACCGCCGAGCGGATCGTCGACGAGACGGGCCGGGTCGTGGTCGAAGCGGAGTTCGGGCTCGTGCTCTGGGATCCGCAGACACGCGCAAGCCGAGCGATAACCGACGCCGAGCGAGCGTCATTGACCCCGTCGGAGGTGGTGGCTGGATGAGCGCCTGGAACGAGAACCCCGTCGTACTCACGTGCGCGATCACCGGGGCGGACGTCTTCCGCGACAACAACCCCAACGTCCCCTACACGACGGCCGAGATAGCCGACTCCGCGATCGCGGCTGCGGCGGCCGGGGCGACCATCGCGCATCTGCACGTGCGCGAGGACGACGGCACGCCCAGCGGGCGGCCGGAGCTCTTCATCGACGTGATCGACCGGATCCGCGCTGCCGGCGACCTGCTGACGATGGTCTCCACCGGAGGCTCCAACGAGATGACGATCGAGGAGCGAACCACGGGCCTCGAGGCGAAGCCGGACCTCTCCGGGGTCGAATCGGGGTCGATGAACTTCGGCGACGAGACCTTCATCACCCCGCCGCCTGCCGGCCGCGGAATCGTCGAGCGGGCGACGTCGGCGGGGATCGCGCTCGAGGTCGAATGCTTCGACGTCGGCCACGTCGTCAGCGCGGTTCGCTGGCTCGAGCAGGGGATCCTCGAGGCGCCGATGCGGATCAACCTCGTCTTCGGGGTTCCCGGCGGCATCGACGCTTCACCGGAGGCGCTCGAGGCGATGCTGCGACCGCTGCCTCCCGACACGTTCTGGACGGTCACCTGCATCGGCCGCCACCATCAGCGGATGATGGCGCTGGCGCTGCTGCTCGGGGCCCCCGGGATCAGAACCGGACTCGAAGACGTCGCCTACATCAGCCGCGGCGTCCACGCTCCCTCGAACGCCGCGCTGGTCGAGGCGGCCGTTGATCTGACCCGCACCCTCGGCCGCGAGGTCGCGACCCAGTCCGAGGCCGGGGAGCTGCTGCAGCTTGGTTGAGCCGGTCGAGATCGTCGTCACCGAGGGGCGGCCTGCGGCTCGCCGCGGACCCGAGACGCGGGAGGCGATCGATGCGGCGGCGATCGAGCTGTTCGCCAGGCTCGGCTACCACGCGACCTCGATGCGGGCGCTCGCGGCGGCTGCGGACGTGCAACCGGCGGCGATCTACCATTGGTACCCGAACAAGGAAGCGATCCTGATCCAGCTTCAGGACGACTTCATGGAGCAGCTGACGGAAAAGGTCGAGGGCGCGGTTCGCGTCCAAGATGGTCCTGTCCTGCAGCTCGCCGCGGCGGTTCGCGAGCACGTCGTCTTCCACGGCTTGCACTGCAGCGAGGCGTTCGTGACCGACAGCGAGATCCGCGCCCTGACCGATGGGCCACGCCGGGCCCTGATCGCCCAGCGCGACGCCTACCAGGCGATGTTTGGCGAGATGATCCGCGACGGCATCCGCGACGGCACTCTGCGCACGTCCGACGTCCACGTCGCGACCTACGCGATCCTCCTGCAGTGCACAGGGGTGGCGCTCTGGTTCGACCCCGACGGCCCGCTCGGCCTCGAGGAGGTGGCCGAGCTTCACGTCGAGCTCGTCCTCGGCTCGCTGCGGGCCTCCGAGGGTCTGATTCGCGAAGCGATCGGGCGTGTCTCCGGCGGCCATGCTGCGCCGGGTTCGCGGGAGGGTTGAGATCGATGGCGATCAAGCCACCCGCACTCCCCGACAACGCGACGATCGCCGTCGTCGCCCCGGCCAGCCCTCCGCAGACGCGCTCGGAGATCGAGCAGGCCACCGCCTACTTCGAGAGCCGCGGGCACTCGGTCGTCCTGGGCCCAAACCACCGCAAGGTCCACGGCTACCTGGCGGGGACGGACGAGGAGCGCGCTGCTGATCTGCAGTGGGCGCTCAGCGAGCCCGGGATCGACATGGTCCACGCGCTCGAGGGCGGCTATGGCACCGCACGGCTCTATCCGCTGATCGACTGGGAGGCGCTCGGCGAGCCTCGTATCGTCTGCGGCTTCAGCGACCTGACGGCCCTCCATCTCTTCGTCCAGCGCCACGGTGACTGGGTCAGTCTCTATGGACCGAGCTTCCTGCGCTTCACCCGCCGCAAGGGCGACTACCAGCTGACCAAGGAGACCGAGGAGTGGTTCCACAGGGCGCTGAGGCCCGAGCCGCTGGGGCGCGTCTTCGAGGATCCCGAGGAGCCCTACGTGCTGACTCTCGGCGAGGGCGTCGCCGAGGCCCCGCTTGTCGGCGGTTGCCTGACCCTGCTCTGCTCGAGCATCGGCACGCCCTACGAGGTTCAGACCGAGGGGAAGATCCTGCTCGTCGAGGACCTCGACACCGAGCCGTACCTGATCGACACCGCCCTCAATCACCTGCGCCTTGCCGGCAAGCTGGACGGGATCGCGGGGTTCGCCTTCGGGACGAGCGTCAACCTTCAGTACCAGACGCTCCCCGAGGGCCCGGAGTCGACCCTGTCGATCGAGGAGATCCTCGACGAGCTGATCGCTCCGCTCGGGATCCCGGCGATCTCGAACGTGCCGTTCGGGCACGGTAAGCATCTGGCGGCGATGCCCCTCGGGGCGATGGCGCGGATCGACGGGGCCGGCAAGAGCCTCCAGATTCTCGAGTCAGCAGTAGCCGGATGAGCTTGAATAGTCACCAACAAGGAGGAGGAAGTCGATGAGGCTGAGGGGCTTGGGGACGATTGTGGTGGCACTTGCCGTCGCGCTGGGGCTGGCGCTGGTCGCGCTGCCCGCCGGCGCCCAGAATTCGAGCGGCGATCAGAGCACCACCGCCGACGAGCCCAGCCAGCTGAGGATCGGTTGGGCGCAGGACCCGCAGACTTTGAATCCGTTCGTCGCCCTCGACGAGGAGAACTACAACGTCTGGGCTCTGACTTGGGACCTGCTCGTCAACTTCAAGACGGATGATCTCTCCCCGGCCCCCGGAATCGCCGAGAGCTGGGAGGTTTCCGACGACAAGAAGACCGTCACCTTCAAGCTCGACCCGGACCGCAAGTGGTCCGACGGGGAGCCGATCACCTCCGCGGATGTCAGGTACTCACTCGACACGCTGGGGAAGGAAGGGGCGTTGTTCACCGGCTACACCAGCGGCATCAAGTCGATCGAGACCCCGGACGACGAGACGGTGGTGATCGAGACGAAAAGGCCGGACGCACGCCTGATCGGCGGCCTCTTCGTCTACATCATTCCCGAGCACATCTGGGGCGAGGAGTCGGTCAAGACCCTGAGCGGCAGCTTCCAGCCCGACCTGCCGATGGTCGGCAGCGGTCCGTATGTCGTCACCGGGTTCGATCGGGGGCGCACACTGACGATGGAGAAGAACCCCGAGTGGCAGGGTCCGGCGGTGAAGTTCGACGAGATCGAGTACATAAAGTACGGAAACCAGGATGCCGTCGAGCGGGCCATCCGACTGGGTGAGATCGACATGATCGTGGAGGTCGAGTCGTCGACCTTCAACCGGATCGGCAGCGATCCGAACATCGAGACCCTTTCGAGTCCGTCTCCCGCTTACTCGCAGCTCGCCTTCAACCTGTGCTCCGCCGAGGACTGTCCGGATGCGCAGTTCAATCCGGCGATCCAGGACAAGTCCGTGCGTCAGGCGCTCGGCTACGCGATCGACCGGGAGCGGATCAATCAGATCGCCGCCAAGGGAACGGCCTTCGTTGCCAACGGGATCCTGCCGTCTTACTACAAGGACTTCTACGAGACTCCCGAGCAGACCTATCCGTTCGACGTGGAGATGGCGAAGCAGATCCTCGACGACGCGGGGTGGCAGGACAACGGCGACCAGCCGCGGACCAAGGACGGAGAGACTCTGTCGTTCGACCTTACGACGTACTCGTCTTCTTCCTATTACGTCCAGTCGGCGAAGCTGATCGCCGAGATGGCTGCTGAGATCGGCGTCGAGTTCAACGTCCAGATCGTCAGCGTGGACAAGCTGACCGAGCTCACGACCCAGTCAGTTGATGGCAAGCCGGCCCCCGACTTCGATGCATTCGTCTGGGGCTGGGGCGGCGACGCCTACGATCCGAGCTTCCTGCTCAGCCTGTTCACGACCGACCAGATCGGGAATCTGTCGGACTCGTTCTACTCGAACCCGGAGTACGACCGTCTCTATGAGGAGCAGGCCGGCATCTTCGACGTCGAGGAGCGTCGGGCCATCATCCGGCAGATGGTCGCGATCACCCAGGAGGATCTCCCCTACATCGTCTTCACCGAAGATCCCAACTTGCAGGCCTACCGGACCGACCGGGTCAGCGGCATCGAGCCGACCTGCCCGTCCGGCGACGGCGACCTGATCTGCGAGCAGGCCTCATACGAGCCGTTCTTCACGATCGGTCCGGCGGACGGCTCGTCTGGCGGAAGCTCCGGCGCCGGGAGCGGCGGCGCGGTGATCGCGATCATCGCTGCCGTCGTGGTCGGCGGCGGCGCCCTGTTCCTGATCCGGCGCAAGCGCCGCGACGACGAACCGCTGGAGCTCGAGGACTGAGGGGCGAGGGTTGAACAGCCGCTGGCTCATCGGCAAGGTCGCCGCGGCGCTGCTGACGCTGCTGTTCGTCCTCGTCTTCAACTTCTTCCTGTTTCGGATCATGGGCGATCCCACCACCCAGTTCGCCCGACTGCCGGGTGCCACGGAGAAAGAGCTCGAGCAGCTGCGCAGCGACTACGGGCTCGACAAGCCGATCACCGGTCAATTCGTCGACTACATGGGTGACACACTGCAGCTCGACCTCGGAGTCAGCCAGCGTTCCCGCGAGCAGGTCTGGGGTGAGATCAAGGACGCGCTCCCGTGGACGCTGCTCCTGGTCGGTACCGGCACCCTGCTGGCGACCATGATCGGTAGCTGGATGGGGGTTGTGGCCGCCACCCGCCGGGGTGAGAAGACCGATGACGGGTTACTGGGGTTCAGCCTCTTCACCTACGCCTCGCCCGAGTACTGGATCGGAATCATCCTGATCCTGCTCTTTGCGGTCGAGATCCCGATCTTTCCCGCCGGGCTGCAGAAGACCCCGGGTGAGGAGTTCTCGAGCTTCTTCGCCGAGGCGTTGAACGTCGCCCAGCACATGGTCCTGCCGGTCACCGCGATGACACTGATGCTGCTCGGCCAGTACTTCCTGATCATGCGCTCGTCGATGGTCGACGTGCTGACCGAGGACTTCATCACGGTGAAGCGGGCGATCGGGCTGCCATGGGAGCGGGTCGTCCGCAGGCACGCGGTCCCGAACGCCCTGCTGCCGCTGGTGACCCTGTCGGCAATTCAGTTCGGAGCTGTCGCCGGCGGCGCGATCACGATCGAGACGGTCTTCTCCTGGCCGGGCCTCGGCGAGCTCAGCTTCAACGCGATCAACGACAAGGACTTTCCGGTCCTCCAGGGCACCTTCCTGGTCTTCTCGGCTGGGGTGATCCTCGCGAACCTGCTCGCCGACATCCTCTACTTCTACCTCGACCCGCGGTTGCAGACGAAATGACCGGCAAACGCGTCCTCGAGCAGCTACTCGGCACTTGGCGGGGCCGGATCGCCCTGGGCGTCCTCGCCCTGTTCATCTTTCTGGCGATCTTCGGCACCGCAATCGCCCCATATGACCCGCAGGCCTCGAGCCTCGACGTCCTGGAGCCGCCGAGCCCCGACCACCTGCTGGGCACGACTGAGAGCGGCGCCGACGTCTTCTCCCAGATCCTCGCCGGCACTCGCGTCTCGATGGTCGTCGGAGTTGCCGCCGCGTTGATCTCCGCGTTGCTCGGATCCGCCGTAGGTTTGGTCGGCGGTTACTACGGAGGCTGGACCGACCGCTCGCTCGATGCGCTCGAGAACTGGTTCCTGGTCATTCCGACCCTGCCGCTGATGATTGTGTTGGCGCGGGTCCTGAACCCGTCCCTCTGGGTCCTGATCGCCGTCATCGGCCTGACCTCCTGGGCGGGAACCGGACGGATCGTACGGGCCCAGGTCCTGACTTTGCGCGAACGCTCCTTCGTCGAGCGGGCCCGCGCGCTCGGGGCCGGTGACGGATACATCATCAAGACCCACATCCTCCCGAACACCCTGCCTCTTATCTTCGCCAATACAGTGTTGATCGTGGCCGTCGCGATCCTCTCCGAGGCAGCGCTCTCGTTCCTCGGGCTAGGCGATCCGACCAGGATCTCTTGGGGCACGATGCTGGAGAGCGCCTTCAGCTCAGGCGCTCCGAGTGCTGGCGCTTGGTGGTACGTGGTTCCGCCCGGGCTCTGCATCACCGTGCTCGTCCTTGCGATCGCGATCATCGGCTTTCTGTTCGAGGAGTTCGTCAACCCGAGGCTGCAGGAGGTGGCGGAGCTGACGTGACCGCGCTGCTGGAAGTCGAAGACCTTCACGTTGTCGCGGGCGGCAAGTCGATCGTCGACGGCGTCGACCTCCGGCTCGACCCGGGGGAGGCGCTCGGCCTCGCGGGAGAGTCGGGCTGCGGAAAGACCACGACCGCCCTCGCCCTGATGAAGATCCTGCCACCCGGGCTGAAGCAGTCCGGGGCTATCACCCTGATGCCGGAAGGGGTCGAGGATCCGATCAACATCGGCAAGCGCACCGAGGCCGGCATGCGGGTCGTCCGGTGGCGCCATCTCTCCTTGATCTTTCAGGGTGCGATGAACTCTCTCGACCCGGTCAAGAAGGTCAACGCGCAGATCGCCGAAGCGATCACCCTGCACGAGAAGATCTCCTCCTCGAAGAATCTCCGTGCGAGAATCGCGGAGTTGCTCTCCACGGTCGGGCTGACCGAGGGCGTTGGTGCACGCTATCCGCATGAGCTCTCGGGCGGGCAGCGTCAGCGGGTGATGATCGCTCTGGCGTTGGCCTGCCGGCCCTCGCTGGTCATCGCCGATGAGCCGACGACCGCCCTCGACGTCGTCATGCAGGCCCAGGTGCTGCAGCTCCTGGAGCGGCTACGCGAGGAACTCGGGCTCGCCCTGATACTGATCTCCCACGACATGGGCGTTCTCGCCGAAACCTGCGATCGGATCGCCGTCATGTACGCGGGGCGGATCGTCGAGACCGGGGCCGTGGAAGGGGTCTTCGCATCGCCGCAGCACCCGTATACGAAGCTCCTGCTCGATTCTCTGCCGGTGATCGGCGGCGAGCGCGGCCTGGCGCCGCCGATCCCCGGTTCGCCGCCGGATCCCGGCAACCCGCCGAGCGGGTGCAGCTTCCACCCACGCTGCCCGTACCGGGCCGAGCGCTGCGATGTCGACCCCGACCTGCGCGAGGTGGCCCCGGGCCATAGCTCCGCCTGCCACTACGCGCCGTGGTCCAGCTGGCCGGTGGTCGAGGTTCCGGCCGTAACGGCCGAGGAGGTCAGCGCATGAGCGAGATCCAGGCGGGAGAGATCGGGACGGGCGAGACCCTTATGAACGCCCGCGACGTCGAGGTCCGGTTCAAGGCCCGCAGGAAGACCGCCCTTGCGCTCGCCGGCGTCTCGCTCGAATGGCGCCCCGGCGAGATCCTCGGAGTCGTCGGCGAGTCGGGGTGTGGAAAGTCGACCCTCGCGCGGGCAATGCTCGGGCTGCAGCCGACCTCGGAGGGAGAGTTCCACTTCAGCGGCGAGGTGATGTCCAGCAAGAGCGACCATCGGGCGCTGCGCAAGCGGGTCCAGATGATCTTCCAGGACCCCTATCAGACCCTGAATCCCCGCCAGAAGGTCTCGGCGATCATGAACGAGCCGCTGAAGATCCAGAAGGTCCCGAAGTCCGAGCACGACGAACGCGTGCGGCGCGCCATGGGGGATGTCGGCCTCGACCCGGAACGCTTTCTGGATCGGTACCCCCACCAGCTCTCCGGCGGGCAGCGCCAGCGGGTGGCAATTGCCGCCGCGCTGGTCCTCGAGCCCGACGGTCTGATCTGCGACGAACCGGTCTCGATGCTGGATGCGTCGGTGCGGGCGCAGATCCTCAACGTCCTCGTCAACCTGCAGACGCAGCGGGGCCTGGCACTGATCTTCATCACCCACGACCTCAGCCTCGCCTGGTCCCTGTGCGATCGGATCGCGGTCATGTACCTGGGCCGGATCGTGGAGGAGGGGCGGTCGGTCGACGTGATCGAGCGACCCAAGCACCCCTACACCCAGGCGCTCGTCACCGCGATTCCGGTTCCCACCCCGGGCGGCGGGGGAGAACGTGAGCTCCTCAAGGGCGAGTTGCCCGACCCGGCCGCAATCCCCTCGGGTTGCCGCTTTCATCCGCGCTGCCCGCGTCGTTTCGAGCCGTGCGACACCGTCGACCCCTCACTCATCCCGGTCGGCGGGCCGGGTCAGGCTGCGGCGTGCCTACTGCACGATCCCGCGGCCGGCCGGGGCGCCGGGGAGTGAGTGCGGCCCGGGCTCGGTGGCGTGAGCTCGTCGGCCCCGTCGGTCGTCTCCCGACCGGTGCGCGGAACGCGATCACCGACGTCCCCGGCGTGCGGGTGGGTCAGGCTCAGGCGGCCTCTGGCCAGCGAACGGGAGTGACCGTGGTCGCGCCGCCGAGCCTGCCAGCTCCAGCCGGCACGGCGACGGTCAACGGCGTCGGCGAGTTGACCGCGAAGCTCGAGATCGAGGAGCGAGGGCGGATGGAGACGCCCGTGTACCTCTGTGGTTCCCACGCGATCGGCACCGTTCTGCAGGCGGCGATAGCCGCCTCCGGCCGCGGCCCCGACAACATCGTGCTGCCGGTGGTTGGGGAGTGCGACGACGGTGACCTCGCCGACTCGCGCACGGTCGTGGCCGGAGACATCGCCCGGGCGCTGAACGACCTCGGCGAGGTGGTCGGGGAGGGCACGGTCGGTGCCGGCACGGGAATGAACTGCTTCGACTTCCCCGGCGGCATTGGGACCGCGTCTCGGCGCGTCGGCAGCCATCATGTGGGCGTCCTGCTGCTCTGCAACTTCGGCGACCGTGAAGATCTCGACGTCCTCGAGGGCGTTGAGGGCCCAGCGGGCAGCCCGGCGAAGGGCTCCGATCGACCGACCCCGCACGGCTCGTGCATAGCGGTCTGCGCGACCGACGCACCGCTCTCCCTTCTCCAACTCAGGCGCCTCGCGTTGAGGCCGCTGCTCGGCCTGGCGCGCGCCGGCTCCTACGGGGCGGAGGGCTCCGGCGAGATCGGGATCGCGTTCGGCACGGCCGGCGGGATCGACGGCGGCTCCGGGGTCTCCGACGAGGTCGTCAACACCTGCTTTCTGGCCGCCTTCGAGGCAGCGAGGGAGGCCGTCTACAACTGCCTCGTCGCGGCTCGCCCGGCCGAGCGCCTCGACGGGACGATGCAGCCGGCATTCCCGATCGACGCCATCGTCGCCTCCGGACGCTGAGCACCCGATGGCCTCGTTCGACCGGCGGGAGATCGCGGCCGTGTTCGGTGGCGGGTTCATCGGCGCCCTTGCCAGGCTCGGCCTGATCGAGGCGTTCCCTCACGATGCGCTGCAGTGGCCCTGGCCCACCTTCCTCGCCAACGTCCTGGGGGCCTTCGCGCTGGGTTGGTTCACCACCCGGCTTCAGGAGCGGCTGCCCCTCTCCGCCTACCGCCGGCCGCTGCTCGGCACCGGCTTCTGCGGTGCCCTGACGACGTTCTCGACGATGCAGCTGGAGCTCGTCCGGATGCTCGAGGGCGGCAGCGCAGGATTGGCCTTCGCCTACGCGGCGGCCAGCGTCATCGCGGGGTTCGGTGCCGTCGTTCTGGCGTCCGGGATGGCTCGGCGCGCGAGGTTCGCGGCATGAGCGCGCTGACGATCGCCCTGGTCGGAGTGATCGGCGGCTGCGGCGCCGTTGCCCGGCTGCTCGTCGACGGCCGCGTCTCCGCGCGCTTCGCGATGGTGTTCCCGATCGGCACGTTCGCGGTCAACATGGCCGGCAGCCTCGCGGCGGGTCTGCTCGCGGGCCTCACCACCGACGCCGAGACGCTGCGGCTGATCGCCATCGGATTCCTCGGATCCTTCACCACCTTCAGCACCTGGATGTTCGAGAGCGAGCGGCTGATCGAGGATGGCGAGTCGGGTCCGACGATCGCGAACATCGTCGGCAGCCTCTTCATCGGCCTTGCGCTGGCCTGGATCGGCGTTCAGATCGGCGGCGTTCTTTGACCGGCTCGAACGCGAGCAGGATGACCGCCTACCTCGGCGAGCGCGACATCGCGGACGGCCGGTTCCTGGCCGAGCGGATCCTCGACCGCTTCGAGGCTCACGGTCTCGAAGCCGCGGCGCTGCTTCGCGGGGCTGAGGGCTTTGGCCCGAGGCACGGCCTGCGCACCGATCGACTGCTCACCCTGTCTGAGGACCTGCCGATCGTCGCGATCGGGGTCGGCGAGCCGGAGGCGGTCGGAGCGGCCGCGGCCGAGATCAGGACGGTCGCGACGGAGGGCCTGATCACGGTCGATCCCGTCGCCCTGGCCCGCTCGACGGAGGTCGTCGAGGAGCCCGCCGGGCGGTGGTTGAAGGCATCGATCTTCCTCGGGCGTGGCCGTCGCATCAACGGCATCGCGGCATATGCGGCCGTCGTCGCCCGGCTCAGGGCGGCCGGCGTGGAGGGCGCCACGGTATTGCTCGGCGTCGACGGTCTGCTTGGCGGGGAGCGGCGGCGCGCCGGGCTCTTCTCGCGCAACATCGATGTCCCCGCCCTCGTCGTTTCGGTGGGGTCCGCGGGGGCCATCAGGCGCGGGCTGTCGTCCCTTCGGGCCCTACCCGGCGAGCGGGTGGTGGCGGTGGAGAGCGCCCACGTCCACAAGCGCGACGGCATCGTTCTGGGCGCGCTCGAGGCGGCCGGCGCCGGCCGATCCGCGGAGCCCGAGCGGCGGAAGCTGACCCTCTACTCCAGCGAGCAGGTCCACTTCGGCGGACGGCCGGTCCACATCGAGGCCGTGAGGAGGCTGCGGGCCGCCGGCGCCGAGGGCGCGACCGCCCTTCGCGGTGTCTGGGGGTTCGACGGCGCCAATGCACCGCACGGGGACACGTTCCGGAAACTGCGGCGCCGAGTCCCAACCGTCACCGAGGTGATCGACACGGTGCCCCGAGCTGAGCGTTGGCTCGAGGTGCTTGACGAGATCACGCCCAGGCGTGGGCTGATCACCAGCGAGGTCGTCGGGGCGCCGGACAGCCGTCGCTGACGGCCCAGCCCGGATCGACCGCGGCGAGAGGCGAGCCTGCAGGTCGTGCTTGATGGCGGGCGGCCCGCGTCCCAGGCACGGATGAGCGGCCTCCCGGGACGTGCGGTAACGCTTCGCTAACAACTTGCTAACATGCCGGCCATCCGCTGAAGATCCCGGCCCACATATCCGGCCGGGAAAGCGGGGGACCCACATGTTGGGGCGAATCATGGCTACTTGCCGCGTAGCGCCTGCTCTTTGGCGCGAGCCCGTCAGCTAACCCCGCAAGCAACAGAAAGAGCTGATGAGCATGATTTCCTCTCGTACCCTGACGCCCCCCAAACCCAGCACCATCGTCGCGTTCGTTGCGATCGTGGCGGCGCTGCTCGCGATCTCGCTCGCCTCCGGCTCCGGATCGGCCGCCGCATCCGGCGGCATCGGACCGGATGGAAGCACCGGCGGCTCATCCCAGGGCAAGGGCGACGACGCGAAGTACGACCGTCTCTGGGACAGGGTCTCCAACCGCAACAAGCGCTGGGCGAGCAGGACCGCCCAATGCGAGTCCGGCAAGGACCCGAAGGCGATCGGCGGCGGGGGCGCCTACCGCGGAGCGTTCATGTTCCTGCGCTCCTCGTGGAAGAACTCGCCGAAGTCGCCGGGCGGAGACCCGATCGACTTCAAGTACACGACGCAGGCCGTTGTCGCGGTCCATCTGAAGAAGCAGATGGGCACCTCGCCCTGGCCCGTCTGTGGGTAGATAACCGCGCGACTCGCAGCCCTCCGGGCTGCTCGACTGCGCCGGGCCTCCGGGCGAAGCCCGGTGGCCCTCCTGTCAGTCAACCGCGCGACTCGCAGCCCTCCGGGCTGCTCGACTGCGCCGGGCCTCCGGGCGAAGCCCGGTGGCCCTCCTGTCAGTCAACCGCGCGACTCGCAGCCCTCCGGGCTGCTCGACTGCGCCCCACGCCTTGCAAGGTCCCGCCAGTCAAGCCGCTGAGTTGATCTGGCCGGAGTAACCGGTCGTTACCCTTTCTGGGTTCAGAGATGTCGCTACGCGCTCGAAATAGACGCCACCGCTCCAGCGGGTCGGTCGGCAAGAAGATCGTTGCCGTGCTCGTCGGGATTCTCGGCGTCATCGCCCTGGCCGTGGGTGGGCTTGCTGTGTGGGTGCTCGACGTCGCCGCGGACGCTCCCGATATCGACACCCTGCGGCCTGCCAACGACGGCGCCAACTCCCAGATCTTCGACGCCGACGGCAACAGCCTCGGCTACGTTCAGTCCGACATCCTGCGTGAGCCGGTTGAGCTCAAGAAGATCCCAGCGGAGCTCCAGGAGGGGACGATCGCGATCGAGGACTCGAACTTCTACGAGCACGGTGGCGTCGACGTCAGCGCGATCATTCGCGCGGCGGTCGCCAACGCCGAGGCCGGCGAGGTCCGCCAGGGCGCCTCGACGATCACCCAGCAGCTCGTCCGCAACCTCTACATCGACGACCCTGAGGACAACATCGAGCGCAAGATCCAGGAAGCCGAGATGGCGCGCCAGTACGAGTCTGAGCACACCAAGTCTCACATCCTCAACGAGTACCTGAACACCGCCACCTACGGCACCAACGACGGCCGTTCAGCCGTCGGAGTCCAGGCCGCCGCGGAGGTGTTCTTCGACAAGGATGCCGAGGACCTCGGCCTGCGCGAGTCAGCGCTCCTGGCCGGCCTGCCGCAGGCACCGTCTGAGTACAACCCCTTCACGAACCCCAACGACGCCATCGATCGCCGCAACGAGGTCCTCGACGCGATGGCCGACCAGGGCTATATCACCCCCGCGACCGCCGACAAGGTGAAGGACTCCGGTCTCGGGTTGCAACGCGGCACGAAGTACGAGATCCGCTCCCAGCAGTTCTTCTTCGACTTCGTCCAGAACGAGCTGATCGACGAGTACGGCCTGAAGACCGTTCGTCAGGGCGGCCTGGAGGTCTACACGACGCTCAACCCCACCGACCAGGCCGCCGCCGAGCAGGCAATCGCCAACGCCCCGCCCGTCGCGGGGGCCGCCCGGGCGTTGGTCTCGACCGACACCAACACGGGCGCGATCATCGCGATGGCGTCGTCGCAGTCCTACGACACGAGTCAGTTCAACCTCGCCGCCGACGGAGAGCGGCAGCCGGGGTCGTCGTTCAAACCATTCGTGCTGACGACCGCCGTCGACCAGGGAATCGACCCCGACACGACCAGCTACCCGGCCCCGTCCACGATCACGCTGCAGCCCCCGAACGGCGTTCCCTGGACCGTCAGCGGCGGCGGCAGCGGGTCGATGACGCTGCGGGCAGCGACCGCGAACTCGATCAACACGGTATTCGCACAGCTCGGACTCGACGTCGGACCGGAAAACTTCGATGCGATGGCACACAAGCTCGGGGTCACCTCCGACCTGCAGGCGGTACCCGCTGAGGCCCTCGGCGGCACCAGCACCTGCTGCACGGTGCTGGAGATGTCGAACGCGTACGCGACGATCGCCAACGGCGGCGTCCACCACGATCCCACCGCGATCCGCAAGGTGGAGTTCCCCAACGGCGACGTCGACGAGCCCGAGGACCCCGCGGGCGACCGCGTGATCAGCGACGGGGTTGCCTACACGGTCGCCGATGTGATGGAGGGCACGCTCGACTTCGGCACGGCGGCCGGCTACGACCTGCCCGGTTGCACCGCATCGGGCAAGACGGGAACGACAGAGGAGCAGTCCGACGCCTGGTTCGTCGGCTACACCCCCGATGTCTCGACCGCTGTCTGGACCGGCAACCCGGACGCCAGAACGCCCCTGCCCGGCTACGGCGCCACCCTCTCGGCCCCGATCTGGAACGACTACATGACGGTCGCGGCGACGGAGAACTGCCGCGACTACCCTGCCCCCGAGAACCCCGCCAACCTCTCCGCGTTCAAGAGCAGCCAGACTGACACCTCGACCGACAGCGGCGACACCACCTCGACCACGACCGATCCCGCGGCGACCACGACCACCGCTCCGGATAGCACCGACGCCGACGGTGACGGCTTCCCCGACAACGCCTACGCCCCCGGCGCCGGCCAGGGCCCCAATCCCTAGAGTCGCTCGGGATGGAGCATGTACCGATGAGGCGCGCGGTTGGGTTGCTCGCCGCATTCGCAGGGTTGACCGCGATCGCAGGCCTTGTGACCGGTGGAGCGTCAGCTGCAAAGCCAGGGGAACACAGGCTAAGTAACTGCCTCTGGCTGGGTCCCGCCGCTGGAAATGACCTGAGCGCCGACGCGAACTTCGCCTTTCCCGACGCGGGTGCCGTCTACTGGACAGCGCAGATCGAGATGCCCGCCGGCTCGGTTCTGAAGCTCAACGGCAAGTTCACCCACTCGCGCTATCAGTCGCTCAACTCCTATGGAAGCGATGCGGCCCCGACCGACGCGCTCAACGACGTCAGCACCAGGCCCGCGAAGGGCTCGCGGAACCCGTTCCTGCAGGGGGCTGATCGAAACGCGAGGAAACGGGACTACTCAGTGCGGATCCTTCCCCTTCCCGCCCCGGCCGATAGTGCCGATCGCCGCCCCAACACGCTTTACGCCGGAGTCGACGGTCAGGCCCAGCAGCGGCTGATCTACCGGGTCTACCTCCCCGACGCGGGCGAGGACCTGACCGGCGGGGTCGGCCTGCCCAGGCCCGAGCTGAAGCTCGCCGACGGCACGACTCTGACGGGCGCCGCCGCCTGCGGCGCGGTGCAGTCGACGAAGGAGCTGCTGCCGCTGACGCTACTCCCCGAAGCCTTCTACGAGAGCCTCCGCGATCAACCCGGCAAGCCCGAGACGTTCCCGGCCAATGATCCGCCCGTCTTCAGGTCCTACTACAGCACCGGCTTCACGATCAGCTGCGCCTACCAGGGCAATTGCGGTGGGAACCCGGAGCGGGTGGGTGGCCAGTACAGCAACATCGATAACAACTACGTCTCCGCGCTGGTCAGTCGCGGCTTCGGCGACGTTCTCGTGCTCAAGGGCAAGCTGCCCAGGACCCCGAGCACGCTGGATGGCCGAAAGACGATGCGGGGTGGCCAGATGAGGTACTGGTCGATGTGCCAGAACGAGTCGCTCTTCACGACGAAGGGAGCCGGTTGCGTCTACGACGAGCAGATCCCGATCGACGCAGCGCGGCGGTACACGATCGTCACCAGCCTGCCGGCCGATCGTCCGGCGACGGCCCGCCGGAAGTGCGGGGTCGCCTTCATTCCGTGGCCCGCGGCGGGCGATGGAGACGGCCATCTGCTCGACGGACTCCTGATCGTCCGCAACATGCTTCCGGACCCTGGTTTCAAGCATGCGGTGCAGAGGACCTCCGTCCCCGGCGACGAGCAGGAGGTCATGGGCCCCTACTACCCACAGGGGACCTACACCTCCAAGGCCGACTTCGAGAGTCCCGACTGCAAGTCGTAACTTCCGTAGGGTGACCTCGATGCGACGGGACGACACCTGGTTCACCTCCGGCGGGGAGCGTTGCGCGGCCTGGTGGTACGTACCCGACCAGGGCGCCAACGGGCGCTGCATCGTCATGGCCCACGGCTTCAGCCTCACCCGCCGCGACGGCCTGCCCGCGTTCGCCGAGCGCTTCGCCGCCGCCGGGTTCCACGTGCTCGCCTTCGACCATCGATTCCTCGGTGACTCCGGCGGTCAGCCGCGTCAACGGTTTCGGATCCGCGAACAGCAGGACGACTGGCGCAACGCCATCGCCTATGCGGAGGGCCGCGAGGAGGTGGTCGACGGCGGGGTGATCCTCTGGGGGTATTCGTTCTCCGGTGGCCACGTGGCCCGGCTCGCCTCCGAGCGCGACGATCTCGCGGCGGCGCTCGTCCTCTGCCCGTTCGTCGA
Source organism: uncultured Solirubrobacterales bacterium (assembly GCA_963823275.1). Lineage (GTDB taxonomy): Bacteria > Actinomycetota > Thermoleophilia > Solirubrobacterales > 70-9 > RHKX01. The sequence continues at coordinate 825,997 of CAWGKW010000001.1, forward strand.
CGGGCTCAAGCGGGTGCTCGCCACGCCGCCGTCGCTCTCGGCCTGGATCATGCCCAGGGCCGTCGCCGACCTGGCCGGCCGCCACAACCTGATCGCGGTGACCGCCCAGCCCGGAGAGCGCGCGGCCATGGCCTTTCCCGGTGAGGCCGACGGGTTCGCAGCCACGGTGGAGGAGGGGTCGCCGTGGCGCAACGAGATCTCACCCGGGCTGTTCGCCCTCGTCGCGGCCCACCGGCCGGTCACCCGCGCCAAGCGGATCAGCTGCCCGCTCTGGGTCGGCCTCGGCGAGAATGACCTCACCACCGATGCCGGCGCCGTCGAGCGTCTCGCGATCGACGCGCGGCAGGGCGAGCTCCACCGATATCCCTATGACCACTTCCAGCCGTTCGGTCCCGAGGCGACCGCGCTGATCGCGGGCGATCAACTCGGGTTTCTCGACCGCCACGGTCTCACCGGTTGACCTCGAGGCAACCCACGCCGCGTCTTCGACCGCTAGAGCGACTGCGGGCCGAAACGCTCGATTGCGACGAACAGCGCCATTAGTCCGAGGGCGATATTGACCGGTAACGCCGAGGTCTCCCCGCGCCTGATGTGGACCCGGGCGGCCCCGATCATCAACAGGACGATCCCGGCGGCGGCGAAGGCGGAGATGATCGGCGCGATCCCCAGGGCCGCCGGAACGATCAACCCGAACGCGGCCAGAATCTCGATCCTGCCGATGGTCCTGGCGGCCCCGTCGGTCAGGTCCTCCATATAGGGCATGGGCCCTGCCGCGAGGCGCCGGCGCGGCTGGGTCAGCTTCATCAGCCCAGCCAACAGGAAGACCAGGGCCAGGGCTCCCTGGATGATCCAGACGACGTTGTTCATCTGATGAGGCCTTTCTGATTGGGGCCAACGCGAGGTCCGTCGGTATGAACGTAGAGGACGGGTCCGTCGCCGAAACGTCCGTCGGCGTTCATCGCGAGCATCGCGGCCATCGCCTTGCCGGTGTAGACGGGGTCGAGCTCGAGCCCCTCGCGCTCCCTGGCGAGTTGGATCGCCCGCTCGGAATCCTCCGTCGGATATCCGTAGCCGAAGCCCATCCAATCGGCGGTCGACTCGATCCGAAGCTCACCGTCGCCCGGCGGTGGGGCAGCCCCACGCCGGCGCAGCAGGGTCTCGGTCTTCCGACCCAGTCTTCTGCAGCGCCTCGCGGTCGAGCCGCAGGGTGTCGTTGACGACGATTCCGACGACGATGCTTGCCAGTCCGGCCAGCCGCAGCCCGACCGCCAGCCCCGCGGCGGTCCCGCCCGACCCGACGGCGGTCACGACGTGGGAGGGCTCGGGCAGCTCCCCGGAGGCGACCTGGGCGGCGATCTCCAGCGCCGCCTCGACGTAGCCGACGGCGCCGAGGGGCGAGGAGCCGCCGGCGGGCAGGAAATAGGGGAGCTTGAGCCCGTCGGCGTGCCGCAGCATCAGGTAGGGCGCCGCCGCGATCGTCCGTGCCTTGGTGTGAGTGAAGTGGATCGTCGCCCCTGAAGCCTTCAGTCGCTCGAGCTGAGTACGCACGTGATCGTCGCGGGGCTGGTCGATCAGCGCCAGCGCGGTCTTCAATCCCTGGTCGCGCCCATAGAGCGAGGCCGCGAGGCCCCAGTTGGTCCCCAGCCCGCCGACGGTCAGGATCGTCTTCGACCCGCTGCGCTGGATATCGGGCAGGAGCCATTCGAGCTTGCGAACCTTGTTGCCGCCCCAGCCGCCCCACCCGTAGGCGCCGTCGTCCTTGATCCAGACCGGAGCGGTGCCGTCGGGGAGCTCGGTGAGCTCGCGGACCGGCGTCGGGCGTTCGGAGAGCGGGAGGTGGGGGAGGGTCTCGCGCAGCTCGGGCAGGTGGTCGTAGAGGAGGGGATAGCTCGCCCCGCTCACGCCGACGGCCCGAGCACCCGGTTGACGTAGGCGTTGGCGAAGCGACCCTCGGGGTCGAGCCGGCGACGCACCGCCGCGAATCGATCCCAGGCCGGGTAGAGGCCGCTCAGGGTCGAGGCCGTCTGGAAGTGCCGCTTTCCCCAATGGGGGCGACCGCCGAACCCGAGCAGGGCCTCCTCGACCGCGCGGAAGTAGTCCTCCCAGTTGATCCCGTGGAACTGATGCACGGCGATGTAGCAGCTGTCGCGCTCGTGGGCGGGGCTGAGGAAGGCGTCGTCGGCGGCGACGAACCGGACCTCGATCGGAACAGGAACATCGAACTCGGCTCGCTCGGCCAGGGCCCGGACGGCCCGGACGGCTGCTGCCGCGTGAGTTCGGGGGATGGCGTACTCCATCTCGGTGAACGGCACCCGTCGCGGGGTGCGGAAGACCCGATAGGAGCGATCGCGTCGGCGGGTCGTCCCGGTGATTCGGGAGCAGATCCGGTTGAGCCTGGGGATCATCCGGGGCTGAGCTCTGCCCAGCGCGCAGATCCCCCAGTAGACGTAGTTGGTCAGCAGCACCTGCTCGAAGAACTCCACCGGACGGGGTCGCGGTCGGGGGGCCGCATCGACACGGTTGTTGACCTTCGTCATCGCCAGGTCGCTGTGGGGGAAGGTGAAGAAGCCGAAGTGGTCGTTGTCCTCGACCAGGTCATCCAGCTCGTCGAGCGTTTCCTCGATCGACGCAGTCGATTCGACCGAGTCGAGGGTGAAGGCGGGCACCGCTCTCAGGGTCACCGCCGTGATCACCCCGAGGGCGCCGATGCATACCCGCGCCGCCCGCCAGGCGTCGGGGTCGGAGTCCTCATTCAGCTCGAGCGCGCTTCCGTCGGCAAGCGTGAGCTCGATCGAGTGCAGGCCCGTGGAGATGTTTCCGAGTCCCGCCCCGGTCCCGTGGGTGCCGGTGGCCGCCGCGCCGGCCAGGGACTGGACGTCGATGTCGCCGAGGTTCGCGAACCCGAGCCCGGCGTCCCAGAGGGCCTCGCTCAGCGCCCCGAGGGTGATCCCCGCCTCGACCCGGACCAGCCCGGAGTCACGGTCGATGTCGAGCACCCGATCCATGCGCTCGAGCGAGAGCAGCGTCCCGTCGGTCAGGACCGCATCGGTGAACGAATGACCCGCTCCCGCGACCCTGACGGTGCGGTTCGCCTCCGACGCCCGCGCGATCGCCCTCGCGACCTGCTCGCGATCGGCGGGCCGCTCGAAGCTCGCGGGGGTGCAGCTCTGGTCACCGGCGAAATTGGTCCATCTGGTTGCCACGGCGTCGGGCAACTGTATGACCGTGTCCACCGGCTTGCGCCCCGAGGCCGGGCGGTAGGGTTCACCGCGGCACACTTACCGAGGAGGAGAGATGCCCCTGAACCGCAGGTTCGTCCGTGGCGTGATCGCCGCGTCTTCAGCCCTGATCGGCGCCTTAATGTTGGTCTCACCCGCGCTTGGCTACAAGGTCAAGATTCGCGAGACCAGCTACGGGATCCCGCACATCAAGGCCGACAACTTCGGATCTGGTGGTTACGGCGTCGGCTACGCCTTTGCCAAGCAGAACATCTGCACGTTCGCCAACAACAACGTCACCACGTCGGCGCGGCGATCGAAGTACTTCGGCCCGGGGGAATCGACGCCTGAGAGTGCCGCGGGATCGGTCAGCAACCTCGATTCCGACTTCTTCTGGCAGTCCGTGATCGATTCCAAGCGGATCGAAGACCTGTTGGACGCCAAGGGCGTCCAGAGCCCCTCCAAGGATGCCAAGGCGGCGATCCGCGGCTACGCCGCCGGCTACAACGCCTACCTCTCCAAGGTCGGCGTCGACAACATCCCCGACGAGAGCTGCAGCGGCGAGAAGTGGGTCAAGCCGATCAAGGCGATCGACGTCTGGCGCCGGATCTACCAAGCCGACCTGCTCGCCAGCAGCCAGAACTTCATCTCCGACTTCGTCGCGGCGGAGCCGCCGGCACCGAGCATGATGTCGGCGCCCGAGCTCTCGCCTGATCAGGCGGCGGAGGCGCTCAAGGGCTCCCCCTACGACGTCAGCGCCGACGACGCCGACACCGCGCAGATGGGTTCCAACGCCCTCGGGGTCGGCAAGGATGATTCGCGCAACGGAAACGGGCTCGTCCTGGCCAATCCGCACTTCCCATGGAAGGGGATCGACCGCTTCTGGGAGTTCCAGATGACGATCCCCGGCGAGATCAACGTGATCGGCTCGAGCCTGATGGGCTTCCCGGCAATCAACATCGGACACAACAAGCACGTCGCCTGGAGCCACACCGTCTCCACCGCGCAGCGCTTCACGCTGTTCGAGTTGGAGCTCGACCCCACCGACCCGACCAGCTACATCTACGACGGCGAGTCGATTCCGATGACGAGCCGCGAGGTCACGGTTCCGGTGCAGGGCGGGGGGACCGAGTCGACGACGCTCTGGTATTCGCAGTTCGGCCGCATCCTGGCGCGCCCAAGCGTCGGGTTGAGCTGGACGGACACGACCGTCTTCGCCCTCGGCGACGCCAACGACCAGATTCGCTCTGCCGATACGTGGCTGCATATGGATCAGGCGAAGAGCTCGAAGGACCTCGTCGCCGCCCAGTCGAAGTACCAAGGCAACCCCTGGGTCAACACGATCGGCGCAGACGACAACGCCAAGGCCTTCTACACCGACGACACGGTCGTCCCGGCAGTCACCCAGGAGAAGATCGACACCTGCATCAAGCCTGGGATCTCGACCGTCATCTACAACGCGGCCGGCCTGATTCCGCTCGACGGCTCGACCTCCGCCTGCAACTGGGACAACGATCCCGATGCTGCGGTGAAGGGAATCTTCGGGCCCTCGAACCTCCCGATCCAGTTCCGCGACGACTACGTGCTGAACGCCAACGATTCGTTCTGGCAGAGCAACGCCGACGCGCCGCTGACGGGGTTCAGCCCAATCATCGGCTGCCAGGACTGCCAGCAGGGCCTGCGCACGCAGCTCGGCCACGAGATGGTGGCCGAGCGCATGGACGCCACCGACGGGCTCGGCGGCAAGCCCGAGTTCACGCTCGACAACATGCAGAGGATGTGGCTCGGTGATCGCAGCCTCGCCGCCGAGCGAACCAGCGACGCATTGGCTCAGATCTGCACCGACAACCCGACGATCACGACGCCGTCGGGCAACGTGGACGTCACCGAGGCGTGTCCGATCATCGCCGCCTACAACGACACCGGCCTGCTCGACTCGCCGGGGGGCTGGCTGTTCAACATCTGGTGGGAGGAGTCGGGCGGCGGCACGTTCTGGAGTACTCCGTTCGATGCCAACCAGCCGCTGACCACGCCGAATACTCTCAACCAGAGCAACCCGTCCTCGATCGAGGCGCTCGGCGTCGCGGTGCAGGAGCTCCGCGATCGCAGCATCCCGCTCGACGCGACATACGGAGACGTTCAGTATGCGCTGGGCCGCAATGACAAACTGATTCCGATCCACGGCTGCTCGACCGGGTGCTGGCAGGCCATCTACAGCTCGACCAATGACTCCAACCCGGACTTCCCCTACGGGCGGGTCTCCGCCGGCTCGAGCACGGTCCAGATGACCGAGTTCACCGACAACGGCCCCAAGGGCAACTGGCTGCTCACCTACTCGCAGTCGGAGAACAGGTCGAACAAGCACTACAGCGACCAGACCGAGCAGTTCTCCAACAGCGAGTTCATCGAGATGCTCTACACGAACAAGGAGATCAAGGGCGATCCCGAGTACAGGCTCACGAAGCTGAGCGAGAAGGGCAAGAAGAAGTAGCCCGGCCCCGGCCGCGAGAGAACCGGAGAACCGGCACGCGCTGATCTGGGCGGTGATAGGGTCGCGCCGCGCAGCGGATGGGGCCGCTGTGTCGCACCCAACTGGAGGAGAGACTCATCTTGACCAGGACGTCCAGGCTTCTCGCCGCATTGATCGCCGTAGCACTCTGCGCCACACTCGGCTCATCGGCCCTCGCGGCCGACGGGAGTTCGGTCGCGCCGAAGAAGAAGACTTCGCTCAAGATCAAGAGCAAGAGCCAGAAGGACATCCTCAACAAGGGTGTCAAGGTCAAGGTCACCGGCAAGAAGGCCAAGAAGCTGAAGCTGGAGCTCGCCTCCAGCACCTTCGACCAGTCGAAGTTCAAGTCCCTGGGCAAGACCAAGAAGATCAAGCTCAACAAGAAGGGCAAGGCGAAGGTCTCGCTGAAGCTCTCCAGCGACGGCAAGTCACAGGTCAAGACCTGCCAGGGCAGGACGATCCAGGTGACCGTCAAGGGTGCGAAGTCGAAAGTCAAGCTCGTCCGTGACACCGCGAAGTGCAAGCCCCAGGACATCGATCTGAGCCGAGCCGACGAGTGCGACTTCATCGGTGATCAGAGCAGCTCCCGCTGCCTGCTTCCCGTTCCCCGACGACTACTACACGATCAACGACCCCGATACCGCGACTGAGAAGCGCCTCAACATCAGCACCGGCGCGACCCCGACCAACTCCAGCGACGTGCCGATCGACGCGACGCCCTACAGCCAGAGCGACGGGTTCAGCCCCGGCCAGGCGATCGTCGTCAGGATCCCCGGCCTCGATAACCCCGACGCGCTTGCGGCGACCGACGCGACGCCGCTGGCCGACCTCGGCCGCTACACCGAGGAGGACGCACCTGTCGTCGTCATCGACGCCGAGACGGGTGAGCGTCACCCGATCTGGGTCGAGATCGACTCGAACGCCAACGACGTGCCCGAGCAGACGACGGTGCTCGTTCATCCGGCGGAGAACTTCGCCTCAGGTCACCGCTACATCATCGCGATGCGCAACCTCAAAGACAGCGACGGCGAGACGCTGAGCGCGCCCGAGGGGTTCCGCTACTACCGCGACGATCTGCCCTCGAATGATTCTGAGATCAACGATCAGCGCGACCGCTTCGACAGCATCTTCGGCTCGCTCAAGGACGCGGACGTCAAGCGCGCCGACCTCTACCTCGCCTGGGACTTCACGGTCGCCACCGACGAGAACATCGCCAAGAACACCCTGAAGATGCGGAACGACGCTTTCTCACAGCTCGGCGACACGAACCTCGGCAACAACATCGTCGAGGGCGACGCGCCGAACTTCACCGTCACCTCGTCGCAGAACTACGAGATGCCGCCCGGCGTCGACCCGCTCCTGCCCGAGGACTCGAACATGGCTCGAAGCGTGTCCGGGACCTTTGAGGTCCCCTGCTACATGACCGATCCCGATGGACCTGGTGGGACTCCACCCTGTGGGCCGGGCTCGGAGCTGAACCTGAACAGCGCTGGCCTGCCGGAACAGAACGGGACCTGGACGGCGAACTTCGAATGCATGATTCCCTACAGCGCGCTCTCGTCTCCGGCCCGGCCGACGATCTACGGTCACGGCCTGCTCGGGGATGCCGGCGAGGCCCGGTCGGGTCCGCAGAAGACGCTGGGGAACACGCAGAACATCATGGATTGCGCAACCGACGAGATCGGCATGTCCGACCCCGACACCTTCAACACGATCGGGATCCTGCAGGACATGAGCGACTTCCCGGAGCTCGCCGATCGGCTCCAGCAGGGGCTGATCAATGGGCTCTACCTGGGTCGCCTGCTCAACAACAACGACGGATTCGTCAGCGAGGATGCCTTCAGAGTCGACGACGAGAGCCCGGCCGGTCCCGGCAACCCCCCGGTGATCGACACCTCGCGTCTCTATTACAACGGCAACAGCCAGGGCGCGATCTTCGGCGGCGCCCTGACCGCGCTCTCACCGGACTTCACCCGTTCTTCACTCGGCGTCGGCGGGATGAACTACTCGGTCCTGCTCAACCGCTCGGTCGACTTCGACACCTACAAGCTGTTCCTCGACCCCGCCTACCCGTCGGCGATGGATCAGCAGTTGATCCTCTCGATGATCCAGATCCTCTGGGACCGCGGTGAGTCCAACGGCTACGCGCACCGGATGACCACCAACCCGCTGCCGGACACGCCCCCCCACGAGCTGCTGATGAACATCGCCGTCGGCGATCATCAGGTCACCAACTTCGCCGCCGAGACGATGGCGCGAACGATCGGCTCCGCCCAGATCCACAACCCGATCGTGTACCCCGGCCGCTGGCCGGGGGTGGATGTCGGCTGGAACATCGATCCGATCGCCGGCTACCCGTACAACAGCGGCTCGGCGTTGGTCTACTGGGACGGCGGTCCGATTCGCGACGATCCGGGCTCGGTGGATCCGCTGGATGTGCTCGGCACCGACGTCCCACCGCTCGAGAACCTGTCGAACCGCACGGGCAGGGACCCACACGGCCTGCCGCGTGCGACCCCGGAGGAGCAGCAGATGGTCTCCGACTTCCTGATGCCCGACAACGTCAGCGAGATCAACGACGAGTGTGCCGGCGCCCCCTGCTACGACTTCAACTTCCCGGGGCCGTAGCCCCGGCGGGGAGCTGAATCGAGGCGGCCGGCGGCGGGCGACCGCGGCGGCCGTTCTCGTATTTGCAGGAGTTTGCTGCTACCGTCCCCGGCGTCGGGTTGCCCTACTTTCATTGGCGGGCGCCTGAGAGGTTCAAGTTTCTCGCTGCGTCAGCACTCGGCTGAGCGTTTTCGGGGCCGACGAATCTCCCCGAATCACAACGCTCGCAAGGAGCAGCAGATAATGAGTACCACCTTCGCCGATCTCGGCGTGTCAAATACCGTCGCGACGGCTCTCGCCAAACGCGGCATCAACAGTCCCTTCCCGGTCCAGAAGCTCGTCATCGAAGACGTGATGGCCGGCCACGACGTCCTCGTCCAGTCACCGACCGGATCGGGCAAGACGCTCGCGTTCGGCGTCCCCCTCGTCGATCGGATCGCCGCCGACGCCCGCCGCCCGGCGGCGCTCGTGCTTGCCCCGACCCGCGAGCTCGCTCGCCAGATCGTCGACGAGCTCGAGATGATCGCCAGGGCCCGTGCCCTCAAGGTCGAGGTCGTCTACGGCGGGGTCGGCATGGAGCCGCAGATCCGCAAGGCGCCGAAGGCCCACATCCTGGTCGCCACTCCCGGCCGCCTCGAGGATCTGATCCAGCGCCGCGCGCTCACCCTCAACAACGTCCAGACGCTCGTCCTCGACGAGGCCGACCGGATGCTCGACATGGGCTTCAAGCCCGCGGTCGACCGGATCGTCGCTCTGATCCCCAACAGGAATCAGACCCTGTTCTTCTCCGCCACCCTCGAGGGCGCAGCCGGTGACCTCGCCACGACCTACACCAAGGACGCCCGGCGTCACGTCAACGCGCCCAAGCACGAGGATCGGGTGGCAATCGGCCACCGCTTCATCGGCGTCTCCAGCCAGGGGGCCAAGGTCGACGCTCTGATCAAGGAGATCGACGCCGGCGACCGCGGCCGGACGCTCGTCTTCGTCCGCACAAAACGTGGCTGTGACCGTCTGGTCAAGAAGCTCAGCGCCGAGGACGTCCAGTCGGTCGCCATGCACGGCGACAAGTCCCAGTCACAGCGCCAGAAGGCGCTCGCCCGTTTCGAGCGCGGCGACGTCAGGGTGCTGATCGCGACCGATGTCGCCGCCCGTGGCATCGACGTCTCCGAGATCACCCATGTGATCAACTTCGACGCTCCCGAAGATGCCGACACCTACACCCACCGGACGGGCCGCACCGGCCGGGCCGGTGCCACCGGTGAGGCGGTCAGCTTCGTGCTCGGCGACCAGGTCCACGAGATGCGACGGATGGCCGCCGACCTGCGTCTGACCCGCGAGTTCGACAGCCGCGAGGGTGCCGAGTTCAGCAGCCCGGGCGGCGGCGGGTCCCGACCGGGTCACGGTGGCCGCAACAACGGGAATCGGCGGTCGCAACCACGGCGGTCGCAACAGTCAGCGCAACTCCCAGGGCCAGGGCCGCAAGTCCAAGCAGGGCGGAGGCGGCTCAACCGCTCCCAAGCAGCGCAAGCGCCGCCGGCCTCAGCAGGGCTCACGCAGCTCCTAGGCCATCGGCGCCGACGTCGAGGTCCAGCTTCTCGCCGCCGCGAACGGCGGTGAGGAGCTTGTCCAGCGCCGCCGCAAGCAGTCGCGAAACCTGCATCTGTGAGATGCCTATCCGCTCGCCGATCTCGCGCTGCGTCAGGCCCTCGTGGAAGCGCAGGTGAAGAGCCTGCTGCTCTCTTGGGCGCAGAGCGGCTGAGCTGACGGCCAGGTTCGACTCGATCCGTTCGAAGCCGCCGTCGTCGACGCCGAGCGTCTCGACCATCGGGGTCATGTCGTCCTCACCGCGGGCTGAGGGGGCGTCGAGCGACATCGTCCGCCGCGCGCGATCGGCCTGCAGCCCCTCGAGCACCTGGACCTCCGCGAGCCCGGAGCGGGTCGCGATCTCGGCGACGCTCGCGTTGCGATGGCTCTCGCCGCGGATCTCGCGCGAGGCCTCGCTGATCTTCATCGAACGCTCCTGCAGTCCCCGTGGCAGGCGCACGCTCCAGGAGTGGTCACGGAAGTGGTGACGCAACTCGCCGAGGATCGTGGGGGCGGCGAAGGCGACGAAATCGATCTGGCGGGCCGGGTCGAAGCGGTCGATCGCCTTCAGTAGTCCGACGCTGGCGACCTGGACCAGGTCCTCGACGGGCTCGATGCCGCCGCGGTAGCGCAGGGCGAGGGAGCGGGCAAGCGGCATGAAGCGCTCGACGAGCTCCTCCCGGACGCGAGTATCTTGCGTCTCCGCAAACTGCCTCAACAACAGACGTTCGGCCTGGGTGGTGGAGCTCAAGGCTGTGCCCTTCTGTCTCGCTACAACCGCGATGACGAGGCCCCTCCCATCCATTTTCACCGGCGACTTGGCGCTGGGTTTGTCTACTCGGGCCGCGGATCGAAGAACCGGCGACCCTCACTCAAGGTAACGAGCGTCGGCGAGGATCGGATCAACGCTTCCTGCGCTGGAGCTTGTGACCTGGCGACCTCGAGATGGCAAGAACCGGCTGTGGTGGCCGGTTTCTGCCATCTCGCGAGTGGTGGGGCCGTCAGTTCGAGGCGGCAGCGCGAGCGCGGCGGGCCGCGCGGACCCGATCGTTCTTGGAGAGGTCGAGCTTGCGCATGCGGACCGACTGGGGGGTGATCTCGACGTTCTCGTCCTCGCGCAGGAACTCGATCGCCTGCTCCAGGGAGAGCAGCTTGTGAGGGATGAGCCGGACGAGGATGTCGGCGCTGGCAGCGCGGACGTTCGTCTGGTGTTTCTCCTTGGTCGCGTTGACGTCGAGGTCGTCGGCCCGCGAGTTCTCGCCGACGATCATGCCCTCGTAGACGTCCTCGCCGGGGCCGATGAAGAGCGTTCCGCGCTCCTGCAGGCTGAACAGGGCGAAGCTGGCGCTCTTTCCAGTCCGGTCGGCGACCAGGGCACCGGTCGGCCGAGTCCGCAGCTCGCCCGCCCAGGGCTCCCAGCGATCGAAGACGTGGTGCATCAGGCCGGTGCCGCGGGTCTCGGTCAGAAACTCCGTGCGGAAGCCGATCAGCCCGCGGGCCGGAACGAGGAACTCGAGGCGGACCCAGCCGGTCGAGTGGTTGACCATCTGCTCCATCCGGCCCTTGCGGACCGCGAGTGCCTGGGTGACGACGCCGACGTAGTCCTCGGGAACGTCGATCGCGAGTCGTTCGACCGGCTCGCAGGTCTTGCCGTCGACCTCGCGGGTGACCACCTGGGGCTGGCCGGCGGTCAGTTCGAAGCCCTCGCGCCGCATCATCTCCAGCAGGACGACCAGCTGCAATTCACCGCGGCCCTGAACCTCCCAGGCGTCGGGGCGCTCGGTGTCATTGACGCGGATCGAGACGTTTCCGACGAGCTCCTGTTGAAGCCGATCGTGGATCTGGCGGGCGGTCAGCTTGCTGCCGTCGCGCCCGGCGAGGGGGGAGGTGTTGATACCGACGATCATCGCGAGCGAGGGCTCGTCGACGGTCGTGACCGGCAACGGACGAGGGTCCTCGGGGTCGGCGAGCGTCTCGCCGATCGTCACCTCATCGAGCCCGGCCACGGCGATGATCTCTCCCGGCCCGGCCTCCTTCGTCTCCACCCGCTCGAGGTTCTGGGTCGTGTACAGGGTCGTGACGTTGGCACGGGTGATCGTGCCGTCCTCGCGGCACCAGGCGATCGGCTGGCCGGCTCGGATCGTTCCGTGGTGGATTCGGCAGAGGGCGAGGCGGCCGACGTAAGGGGAGGCGTCGAGGTTGGTGACCAGAGCCTGCAGCGGGTGCTCGGGGTCGAACTCGGGCGCGGGGATCTGTTCGACCATCAGGTCCATCAGGGGCTTGAGGTCGGTGCCCACCTCGCCCTCGGTCATCGAGGCCCAGCGGTCCCTGGCGTTCGTGTAGACGATCGGGAACTCGATCTGAGACTCCTCGGCGTCGAGGTCGAGAAAGAGCTCGTACACCTCGTCGACGACCTCGGCGATCCGGGCGTCGGGACGATCGACCTTGTTGACGACGAGGATGACCGGTAGGCGACGTTCGAGGGCCTTGCGGAGGACGAAACGGGTCTGCGGCAGGGGCCCCTCGGAGGCGTCGACGAGCAGCAGGATCCCGTCGACCATCGTCAGCCCGCGCTCGACCTCACCGCCGAAGTCGGCGTGGCCGGGGGTGTCGATGATGTTCAGCTTCACCCCCTCGTGGTCGACGGAGGTGTTCTTGGCGAGGATCGTGATGCCCTTCTCGCGCTCGAGGTCCATCGAATCCATGACGCGCTCGTTGACGTCCGATCCCGCCCGGAACGCCCCTGATTGCCACAGCATTCCGTCGAGGAGGGTGGTCTTGCCGTGGTCGACGTGAGCGACGATCGCAACGTTGCGCAGGTCGTCTCGCTTCTGAAGTGAGGTGGCGGCGTCAGGAGTCATCGGGGCGCGGGATGGTACGGATCGAGGGCCCAGGGACTCGTCAGCCTCCGGGAACGCGATCTCGGCCCCGATGGTTCATTCTGCGCGGCCCACCTCCGCCACTGACCGTCGACCCGCAGGGAATCACCTTACCTTGAGACAGCTTGCCGCTTTCTGCATTCGTCACCGTCGCCTGATCGTCCTCGCCTGGGTGGTGGCACTGCTGGCCAGCGGGGCGGCCGCGGGGGTGGCGGGGGAGAGCTTTTCGACCAACTTCCAGCTTCCGGATTCGGACTCGACGAAGGCGCTGAACCTGCTCGAGGATCGCTTTCCCGTCGAGTCGGGAGATCAGATCCAGGTCGTCTTCACCGATCCGCAGGGCGTCGAGAGCTCAGCCGTCGAGGACGAGATCAATGCGTTGCTGAAGGAGGTCAGGGGGCTCGAGGACGTCACCGCGGTCAGCAACCCCTTCGAGGGGAGCGGCTCGATCTCAGCTGACGGGAGGATCGGGTTCGCGATCGTCACGCTCGACGGAGCCGCCTTCGACCTGCCGATCGGGTCGATCGAGCGGATCGCCGAAACGATCAATTCCTCCGGCGGCGATGGGCTCGAGGTTGAGGCCGGCGGGGAGCCGGTGCGCCAGGTGGAGCAACAGGTGGGCAGCACCACCGAGCTGATCGGACTGCTTGCCGCGATCATCATCCTGCTGATCACGTTCGGGTCGGTGGTCGCCATGTCGATGCCGATCGTCACCGCGATCGTCGCCCTCGGCACCGCGCTCAGCCTGATCACGCTGGGCACCCACGTGATCGACACCGCCGACTGGTCCCCGGCGCTGGCGGCCATGATCGGTCTCGGCGTCGGGATCGACTACGCGCTCTTCGTCGTCACGCGGTTCCGAACCGGGCTTCGCGAGGGGCTCGAGGTGCGCGAGGCCGTCCTGCTTTCCATGGACACGGCCGGCCGTGCGGTGCTGTTCGCCGGGGCGACCGTGGTGGTGGCGATGCTGGGCCTGTTCGCGATCGGAGTCGATTTCCTGCACGGCCCCGCGCTCGCCGCTTCGCTGGCTGTGCTGCTGACGATGTCGGCCGCCCTGACGTTGTTGCCGGCGTTGCTCAGCAAGGTCGGGACGCGCATCGACAGGCTCCGGCTGCCCTTGCTCAACCGAGGCGGAGCAGCCGCCGAGGAGGGCAGGAACTGGACCCGCTGGAGCCGGGCCATCCAGCGCCGGCCGTGGACCGCGGCGATCGCCTCCTGCGCCTTCCTGATCATTCTCGCGATCCCGGTGTTCTCGATGGACCTGGGCTCCGCAGACGCGGGCACCGATGGGGCCGACACGAGCACCCGCAGGGCCTACGATCTGCTCGTCGAGGGCTTCGGACCGGGGTTCAACGGTCCGCTGCAGGTGGTCGTCGATCTGCCGGCGGGCACGACGGCGTCGCAGTCGCGGTCCGACCTCGAGGATCTGGGCAGGGACCTGGCGGCGACCCCCGGGGTGGCGACGGTCAGCCCCGCGACCGTCAACGACGCCGGTAACACAGCCGTCATCCAGCTGTTTCCCACGTCCTCTCCGCAGGTCAACGCGACCAGCGACCTGGTCGAGAGCCTCCGCTCCGGCGTCCTGCCTCCCGCCGAGCAGCAGCTCGGCTTCACCGCCTACGTCGGTGGGCAGACGGCCATCTACGACGATTTCACGACCTATATCGCCGGCAAGCTGCCGCTCTTCATCGGCGTCGTCATCCTGCTCTCGGCGCTGCTGTTGATGGCCGCCTTCCGGTCGGTGCTGGTGCCGCTCAAGGCCGTGCTCATGAACCTGCTCAGCATCGGTGCGTCGTTCGGAGTCGTCGTCGCGATCTTCCAGTGGGGCTGGCTCGGCTCGCTGATCGGCCTCGACGGCACGGCGCCGATCGACTCCTTCCTGCCGGTGATGGTCTTCGCCATCGTCTTCGGTCTGTCGATGGACTACGAGGTCTTTCTGATGTCGCGTGTCCATGAGGAATGGGAGAGGCGCGGGGATGCCTCCGAGGCGGTCGCACACGGCCTTGCGGCCACCGGGCGGGTGATCACCGCGGCGGCGACGATCATGTTCTTCGTCTTCGGCTCTTTCGCGCTCGGCGGCAGTCTCACGATCAAGTTGTTCGGCGTCGCGCTCGCCACGGCCGTGTTCATCGACGCGTTCATCATCCGCAGCATCCTCGTCCCGGCGATCATGGAGCTGCTCGGCAAGCGGGCGTGGTGGCTGCCGGGCTGGCTCGACCGTCTCCTGCCGAACCTCAACGTCGAGGCCCCCGAGCACGATTCGCCGCCGACGGCCGCCCGGGCCGCGGCCGTGGCCACCGAGGAGTGATCGTGGGGGAGGGGAGCACCGATTACGCGGAGAAGCGATGGGAGGCGCTCGCGCTGCTCTGCATCGCTCAGTTCATGGTCATCCTGGACGCGTCGATCGTCAACATCGCCCTGCCGAGCATCGGCACCGCGCTCGACTTCACCCAGGACAACCTCTCCTGGGTCGTCAACGCATACGTGCTGACGTTCGGCGGGTTCCTGCTGCTCGGCGGGCGCCTGGCCGATCTGCTCGGTCGTCGCCGTGTCTTCATGGCCGGGCTGATCCTGTTCGCGATCGCCTCGCTGGCGGGCGGGTTCGCGACAAACGACATCCAGCTGATCATCGCCCGGGCGGTCCAGGGCCTTGGGGCAGCGCTCGTCTCGCCCGCGGCGCTGTCGATCATCACCGTGACCTTCAAGGAGGGTGCCGAGCGCAACAAGGCGCTTGGCGCCTGGGGCGCGGTCGCCGGCTCCGGCGGGGCCGTCGGAGTGCTGCTGGGCGGCATCCTCACCGACGGGCTGGGTTGGGAGTGGGTGCTCTGGGTCAACGTCCCGATCGGCCTGATCACCGCGTTCGTCGCCCCGAGGCTGATCGCCGAGAGCCGCTCGGAATCGGACAGTCGCTCCTTCGACGTCCCCGGAGCGGTCACGATCACCGCTGGACTCTCGCTCCTCGTATTCGCGATCGTCAACGCCGAGAAGGCGGGCTGGTTATCGACCGAGACGATCGGTTTGATGGCGATCGCGATCGGGCTGATCGGCGCCTTCGTCGTGATCGAACGGCGAACCGCCGAGCCGCTCGTTCCGTTCCGGATCTTCCGCCTGCCGACGCTGACCGGCGCCAACGCGGTTGGGCTGCTCGTCGGCGCCTCGCTGTTTTCGATGTTCTTCTTCGCCTCGCTGTACATGCAGCAGGTGCTCGGCTACGGTGCGATCAAGGCGGGCCTCTCCTATCTGCCGCTCTCGGCCGGGATCATCGTCTCGGCTGCGGTCGGCTCACAGGTGGCGACCAGGATCGGATTCAAGCCGGTGCTCGTCACCGGGCTCGCCCTGATCGCGGTGGCGCTGCTCTGGTGGTCGCGCGTATCACCCGACGGCACCTATGTCTCTGACATCCTCGGCCCGTCATTGCTCGCCGCGGTCGGGCTTGGACTCTCCTTCGTCACCACGACCATCGCAGCCGTCGCCGGCGTCGGCGAGCACGAGTCCGGCCTGGCGAGCGGGTTGATCAATACCTCACAGCAGATCGGCGGCGCCCTCGGCCTGGCGATCCTCGCGACCATCGCCAACTCCGTCAGTGACAACGCGCTGGATCCGGTGGCCCTCACCGAGGGCTTTCAGGCAGCGTTTCTGGTCGGCGCCGGCTTCGCGATCCTGGGTCTGATCTTCGCACTGACCCTGATCAGGACCAGCGACAGTCGGGCGATGATCGATACCGGCTCCGCGGCCGATTGAGTCATGCCGGGCGGATTGAACCCTGCCGGGGCGGCCCGTTCACGAAAGGGAAACGGAACGGGGTCAGCCCCTCCAGCGCCTGGCGAACGGCAGGCGCCAGGAGTCGAAGGGGCCGATCAGCTCGTGCATCGAAAGTGGGCCCCACGAATGGGAGGGGTAGATCTCGACCGGCGGCGGGTTGTCGAGCAGCTCGGCGGAGACCTCCCAGAGCCGCTCGATGCCCTCGGCAGTGGTGAACAGGGTGTGGTCGCCGGCCATCGCGTCGCGGATCAGCCGTTCGTAGGCCTCCAGTGAGTCACCGGTCGGTTCGGCGTCATGGCGCGAGAACTGCATGCTCGTCTTCTCCAGCTCCATCGTCGGGCCGGGGCGCTTGCCGTAGAACGACAGCGACAACCGCGCGTAGTCGTCGAGGTCGAGGGTGAGGTGGTCGGGACCGTACTCGCCGACGCCGGAGCCGGCCGGGAACATGCTCTGGGGGGGCTCGCGGAACGCGATCGAGATGATCCGTGCCCCCTCGGCCATCCGCTTCCCGGTCCGCAGGTAGAACGGAACGCCCGACCAGCGCCAGTTGTCGATCTCACAGCGCAGGGCGATCATCGTCTCGACCTCCGAATCGGGCTCGACACCCGGCTCGGAGCGATACTCCTCGTACTGTCCTCGCACGACCTTCTTCGGATCGATGGGTCGCAGGGAGCGGAAGACCTTGTTCTTCTCCTCGATGATGGCGAGCGGGTCGAGGTGCGTCGGGGGCTCCATCGCGAGGAAGGCGAGGATCTGCATCAGGTGGGTGACCACCATGTCCCGGAAGGCGCCGGTCTCCTCGTAGAAGCTGCCGCGCGACCCCACCGACAGCGTCTCCGGCACGTCGATCTGAACGTGAGCGATGTGGGAGCGGTTCCAGATCGGCTCGAACAGCCCGTTGGCGAAGCGAAGGGCGAGGATGTTCTGAGCCGCCTCCTTGCCCAGGAAGTGATCGATGCGAAAGATCTGCGGCTCGGCGAACACCTCGTGGATCGCGTCGTTGAGATCCCGGGAGGTGGCAAGGTCGGTGCCGAAGGGCTTCTCCATGATGATTCGCGAGCGGTCGACGAGGTCGGCCCTGTCGATCAACCGGATCAGGTTCAGCGCCCCGGCGGGAGGTACGCTCAGATAGAGCAGTCGCTGGACGTCGGGACCGAGCTCGCCCTCTGCCCTGCCGACGGCGGCCGCCAGCAGATCGGGGTCCGAATCGGCGACGTTGGCGAAGGACAGGCGGCTGGCGAACTCCTCGCGCTCCTCGGGCGTGAAGGTCCTTCTGCCGAACTCCGAGCAGGCCTTCAGCGCCTGCTCGCGGAAGTCGTCGTCGCTGAGATCCCTGCGAGCGGCGCCGACCACCCGGAAGTCGGGCAGCAGGCCGACGCGGGAGAGGTTGAGAAGCCCGGGGAGGAGCTTGCGCCGAGCCAGATCTCCGCTGGCTCCGAAGAGGACGATCACGTGGGGGCACAGCTTGCGGTTCAGAGCATTGATCCGGTGCGTCTCCGAGAAGACCACCGCCGGATCGCCATGACCGGCCTCGTCGGCTGTTAACTCGTCCAAGCTCGCGACCCTAGCGATTGTCGGGCCTCGCGGTCGTCAACTCCCGCCGGCCGCGAATCGGAGGCTGGAGCCCTGCGGTTGCTCGGGCTCCAGCCTCCTCCTCGCTTCCGTCAGGCGCGAGTCTCCCGCTCTTCCTCGCCGTACTCCACGATCCCGGAGAGCACGTAGAGGCAGAGAGCGAAGACGCCCAATGACCACCAGGGGTTTCCGGCGCCGATCGACAACAGGGCCCAGAATGCGCCGACGCCGGCGCCGATGACCCCGATCACACGCCCATAGGCGTTTCCGGCGAGCAATGAGAACCCACCGGTGAGCTGAACGACTCCGAGGATGATCAAGACCCACCCCAGCGCGTTCAGGTCGCTGAAGATCAGCCGCGTGTCGTTGACGAACACGTTCGCGTTGTCGAGAGCGCCAATCCCGTAGATGATGTTCAGCGTGCCCACGATCAGCAAGACGATCGCGGCGAATACAACCCGACCTGCACCTCTCATCATGGCTCCTTTCAATTGAGTTCGACCCAATCCTGGTCGCGTAGGGTCGGCAGGACAGAGCCGACGACCCCATCATAGGTTCGTCGCTGGACATCAGTGCTCCGGCGCCTGAGATTGTCCGCTGCCGAGTCCGGTCGCGCGACCGGACTTATGCAGCAGCGACTCCGATAGGTTGCCTGCCTCATACCCCAGTCGGAAGGAGTGGTCGTGGAAGCAAGTGACCTCGAGGAAATGGGCCCGATCGATTACGTGCTGATCGAGTGGACGGACCGAGCGCCGACGGGTGAGGCCGCCCCGATCGTGCTCGACCTGGTCGAGAGGGGGATCATCCGGTTGCTTGATTTCGCGATTTTCGCCAAGGAAGAGGATGGCTCGGTGGCCGCGGTGGACTTCGCCGATCTCGGCGACCAGGGCTCAGCTCTGCAGGGTTTCGAAGGCGCGTCTTCGGGTGTGCTCTCCGACGAGGATCTCATCGAGGCCGGCGAGGCCCTGACCCCGGGTGCCCTCGGCGCCCTGATCGTCTACGAGAACTGCTGGGCCGGCCCATTCGCGGCGGCCGTCCGGCGTTCGGGCGGACAACTCGTCGCCAACAGCCGGATTCCGGTGCAGGCATTCCTCGCCGCGCTCGACGCGGTCGAAGCGGCCTAGAGCTCAACTCCCCAAAAACCAGGAAAGGAAACGTTAGATGCCAGGACTGATCAGAGGTGTAGCCCGTACCGCGGTCGTCGCAGGAACCGCAACTACGGTCAGCAATCGGGTATCCCGTCGGCAGGCGAACAAGTGGGCGGAGCAGGACCAGCAGGCGCCCCCCGTTCAGCAGGCGCCCGCTGCACCTGCCGTCGATCCGATCGCGCAGTTGAAGGAGCTTGGGGAGCTCCGTGACAGCGGCGTCCTGACCGAGGAGGAGTTCGCGGCCCAGAAGGCCAAGATCCTCGGTTAGCGGTGGCCGGCTGCTACCGGCTGCGGTCCGTCTGAAACGACGTCGCGATTCCCCACGGGTCGCGGGCGAGAATGCCGTCGTCGCGGACCTCGACCTCGACGCCGGCATCGGCGAGGCGCTCGTGCAGCGAGTCGATCCCGTCGGCGTCGATCAGCACGGTCCAGCGCTCGAGCCCGACCGCGTCGGCGGGAGATGGAGGGACCCCGGCGCCCCTCCATGTGTTGAGGCCGAGGTGGTGGTGGTACCCGCCGGCGGCGACGAATGCGGCGCCGTTGAAGCGGGTCATGACCTCGAAGCCGATCAGGTCGCGGTAGAAGCCGAGCGCCTCTTCGAGGTCGCCGACGTGCAGGTGCAGATGACCCACGCTCAGATCGCGGTCGGCGTGTTCGGGCGGCGGCTCGGAGGCGACGGTCGCGGCGAGCCCGGCGATGTCGAGCGGCTCGGGTCCGATGGTCGTCGGGTCACGAAGGTCCCCCCAGTGCTCGCG
Organism: uncultured Solirubrobacterales bacterium; assembly: GCA_963823275.1. Taxonomy (GTDB): domain Bacteria; phylum Actinomycetota; class Thermoleophilia; order Solirubrobacterales; family 70-9; genus RHKX01. The sequence goes on from CAWGKW010000001.1 coordinate 846,031, forward strand.
CGAGCGGTCGGCGGCCAGCTCGATCCCGTTGCCGTCGGGATCGGGGAGGTAGATCGCCTCGGAGATCCCGTGATCGGAGGCGCCCTGAATCCGCGTGCCGGTATCGGCGAGTCTCCGGACCGCGCGTCCCAGCTCCTGTCTGGTCGGATGGAGCAGGGCGAAGTGGTAGAGCCCCGCGTGGCGGCCGGCCCGCTTGGCCCCCGGGTGTTCGTGGAGGACCAACAGGTCGTCGCGCCCGGTCCCCAGGAACCCCCGCCCGCCGTCGCGCGTGCGCACCCGGAGGCCGATCGAGCGTTCGTAGAAGTCGATCGATCGGTCGAGGTCGCTCACCACGATGTGGACGGCGCCGAGCCGCAGATCGTCGGGCAACCTGGGCCCGGCGGAAGGGGTGAGACTCGCGGAGACTGGGTGAGAAAGGTTGTTCATGCAACTAGTTTGCCACACGCCAGCGCCGGATTCAAGTTCAGGGGCGGATACCGGTTTCCCCCCGGACGGCGTGACCAGGGTCAGTCGAAGACGACGGCCTGGCGGACCGCCCGGCCGTCGGCGAGCCGGTCGAAGCCCTCGTTGATCTGATCGAGGCTGAGGGTGTGGGTGAGTAGGCGCCCGACATCCAATCGGCCCTGGCGGTGCAGCTCGACGAGGCGGGGGATGTCACGAGCGGGAACGCTCGACCCGAGGTAGGAGCCGCGGAGGGTCCGCTCCTCGGCCACGAGCGAGACGGCCGGGATGGTGAGCATCTGGCTGGGGTCGGGAAGCCCGACGGTCGTCGTGCTCCCGCCGCGACGAGTGGCCGCGTAGGCCTCGGCCAGCACCGCAGCGCTGCCGACGGTCTCGATCACGTGCTCGGCCCCGCCACCGGTGATCTCGCGGATCGCCGCCACGGCCCCGGAGCCGGCCTCGACCGCGTGGGTCGCCCCGAGATCCCTTGCGAGTTCGAGCTTGTCCGCCATGACGTCGACGGCGACGATCGTTCCAGCCTCCTGCAGAACGGCGCCGAGGAGGGCCGAGAGCCCGACCCCGCCGAGGCCGAAGACCGCGACGCGCTGGCCGGCCTCGATCCTCGCGGCGTTGACGGCAGCGCCGACACCGGTCAGGACCGCGCATCCGAATAGCGCGGCGAGCTCGTAGGGAAGCTCGGGCTCGACCTTGATCGCGGAGCGCTGCGAGACGACGATGTGATCGGAGAAGGCCGAGACGCCGAGGTGGTGGTGGATCTCCTCCCCGTCCTCGGGGCGGCTCAGCCGACGCCCACCGCCCAGCAGCGTTCCCGCGTGGTTCGCCGCAGCTCCCGGCTCACACAGGGCGGCTCGGCCGGCCAGGCACGGCTCACACCTCCCGCAGGCGGGGACGAAGGCGAGGACAACGTGGTCGCCGGGCTCGAAGCCCGTCACTCCCTCGCCGAGCTCGACGATCTCGCCCGCGGCCTCGTGCCCGAGCGCCATCGGCATCACCCGGGGCCTGCTGGCGTCGATCACCGAGAGGTCGGAGTGACAGAGGCCCGCCGCCCCGACCTTGATCAGCAGCTCTCCCGGACCGGGCGGATCGAGCTCGAGCTCGACGATCTCCAGCGGCCGGGACTCTGCGTAGGGGGGAGGGGAGCCCATCTCTCGAAGGACCGCACTCCTGATCCTCACGAGGCCTCACCGGGGGGTTCGGCCAGCAGGCGCTCGAGGCTCACCCGCAGCCGTTTCGGTATCGCAACCGGCCGGCGGGTTTCGGCGTCGACGAACACGTGGACGAACCAACCCGTGGCGGTGGGCTCCTCGGCGCCGGTCGCGAACAGCCCGATCTCGTAGCGGACGCTCGAGTTGCCGAGGTTTCCCACCCGCAGGCCGACCTCGATGTCCTCGGGGAACGCGAACCCGCCGGCGTAGGTGCAATGCGATTCGGCGCAGACGCCGATCACGTCGCCCCCGTGGATGTCGAGTCCACCCTCAGAGATCAGCCAGCGGTTGATCACCGTGTCGAAGAACGCGTAGTACTCGACGTTGTTGACGTGACCGTAGACGTCGTTGTCGGCCCAGCGGGTCTGCAGGGTCGTCAGGTGCGGGTAGCCGCCCCGCCGCTCCTCAGCCGGCAAGCTTCGCCTCGAGCGTTATTTCGGGCCCGGCGAGGGCGATCGAGACGGGGCAGTTCTCCTTGGCGACCTCGGCGTACTTCTGGAATTCCTCCTCTGTGATCCCCGCGACGGTGCCCTCGGTCTCGAGCGCGATCTTGTGGATCTCGAAGCCGGTCTCGGTTCGGCGCAGGTACACGCTCGCCTCGGTCTCGACGCTTCCCGGCTCATGCCCGGCCTCGCCGATGATCAGCGTCAGCGCCATCGAGAAGCAGGCGGCGTGTGCGGCACCGAGCAGCTCCTCGGGGTTGGTGCCCCTGCCATCACCGAATCGCGAGGCCGCCGAGTACGAGCCCGCGACCACTCCGGTCCCGGTGTCGATCGTGCCCTCGCCCCCGGCGATGTCACCCGTCCACTTTGCATGTCCGGTCGCTGCCATGTCTCTCCTTGGTTGTCGGCTGATCGGATTGACTCTCCGGCCCGCAGCATCTCAAGTCCCCTCGCCCATCGCCCTGAGCCCTGGCAGCACCAGCGCAACGACCCAATCGGTGAGCTGCTCGGGGGGGACATCGGGATGGTGGTCCCACCATTCGACGAGACCCTCATAGACGCCGTTCAGCCCGCGGGTGATCGCGCCGATCTCGAGCTCGTCGGGCTCCGTGCCGAGCGAGCGAGCGGTGGCCGAGATCGCCGCCGACACCAGCGCGTCCTGGCGGGCGCGGATCTCGGCGGTCTTCTCGGCGAGATAGGCGCTGGAGGAATCGAGAGAGCGGACCGCTCCGAAGGCCATCGAGAAGGTCGCGCGCCGCTCGCCGACGAAGCCGAAGAAGGCAAGGCTGCCGGCCCGCAGCAGATCCTCCGGATCGGTCCGGCCGGCGACCGCGGCCATGATCACCTCGTTGAGCTCGATCCCCATCGCGTCGACCACCGCGACGACCAATCCCTCCTTGGATCCGAATTGGTCGTAGATCACCGGCTTGGAGACGCCGGCGCGCTGCGCGAGCTCGTCCATGGAAGCCGCCTCGAGACCGCGTTCGGAGAACAGGCCGGTCGCGAGCTCGATCAGGTGGCGGCGGCGCAGCCCGCGGGGGACCCGTCTATGCGGGTGTCGGGACAGTTCGTCCTCGATGTCGGAGAGCCGCCGATCCCGCTGCTCGGCTGGGCTGAAGGGGGATTGTGTGCCTGACGTCACACTCATACCTACCGGCAGTAGCCTACCATTGGTAGAGGCCGCGGGCAGCCGCCACCGGCAAGCACGGAGGAGCAGATGCCGACCACCGCCACAGAGCCATCGGAGACCGGGACGCCCGATCCCGTCGGGCATGTCAATCAGGTGGCCGTGATCGGAACCGGCTTCGCCGGCCTGGGTATGTCGATCAGGCTCAAGGAGCGGGGCATCGAGGACTTCGTGGTCTTCGAGCGGGCTCCGGGCGTCGGCGGCACCTGGCGCGACAACACCTACCCCGGCTGCGCGTGCGATGTCCCCTCACACCTCTACTCGCTCTCGTTCGCCCCGAACCCCGGTTGGTCGCGCTCCTTCTCCCCCCAGCCGGAGATCCTGTCCTATCTGCAGCGCACCGCCGAGCAGCGGGGCCTGCTCCCGCACATCCGCTTCAACTGCGAGGTCACGGATGCCCGCTGGAGCGAGGACGAGAAGCTCTGGGTCCTGCAGAGCGCCGACGGCGAGTTTCGCTGCCGCGTCCTGGTCGCCGGGGTCGGTGGACTGATCGAGCCCAGGCTTCCCGACGTCCCGGGTCTCGCCGACTTCGAGGGCGAGGTGTTCCACTCGGCTCGCTGGAACCACGAATACGACCTGAGTGGCAAGCGAGTCGCCGTGATCGGCACCGGGGCCTCGGCGATCCAGTTCGTCCCTCAGATCCAGCCCAAGGTCGCCGAGCTTCACCTCTTCCAGCGCACTCCGGCGTGGATCGCACCGCGCTCCGACCACCCGATCAGCGACCTGCGCAAGCGGATTTACCGCCGCTTCCCGGCCCTCCAGCGGGCCACCCGCGCCCTGATCTACCACTCCCGGGAGATCCTGGCGCTGGCCTTCGTCAAGCATCCGAAGTTGATGCGCTACCCGCAGCGGGTTGCCGAAAAGCACATCCGCTCCCAGGTCGAGGACCCGGAGCTGCGGCGCAAGCTGACTCCCGACTACACCTTCGGCTGCAAGCGCGCCCTGATCTCCAACGACTTCTATCCGGCCGTCGCCAGGCAGAACGTCGAGCTGCTCACCGAGGATCTGGCCGAGGTTCGCGGCAAGGTCGTGATCGGCTCGGACGGGACCGAGCGCGAGGTCGACGCGATCATTCTCGGAACCGGCTTCGACGTCACCGGGTTCCCCGGAGCGGGGATCATCCACGGCCGCGATGGGAGGAGCCTGACCGAGCTCTGGGACGGCAGCCCCTGGGCCCACCGCTGCAGCACGGTCAACGGCTACCCCAACTTCTTCATCCTCGGCGGACCGAACTTCGGGACCGGTCACATGTCGGCGGTGGCGATGTTCGAGCATCAGTTCGTCTACGTGCTCGATGCGCTCGCCAAGATCGAGCGGCGGGGAATCGCCAGCGTCGATGTCCGCCGTGACGTTGAGGAGCGCTTCGTCGCCGAGATCGATCGCAAGATGGCTGGGACCGTCTGGATGACGGGTGGCTGTGACAGCTGGTACGTCGACGAGACGGGCCGCAACTCGACCCTCTGGCCCGATTGGACCAGCGAGCACGCCAAGGCGACCGAGCGCTTCGACATCGGCGAGTACGAGATCGAGCTGCTCGCCGACGTCGAGCGGGACGCCCCGACCCTCGCCTGAGCGAGGTTGCGGAAACGTCCTGCGGGGGACGTTTCCGCCGGCTCGTCGGCCCGGTGCCCCTTTCGTGGGTGGCAGGCCTGCAATCCTCGGCGTATGGCCGAGGCAACTGAGAGCAGCTCCGCTCCGGGTGAGCCGACCACGGCGCTGCCCGGCCCATTCGCCGTCGGCCGTTACGCCTCCGGGATGCGCGACTTCCTTCGCGGCCGGCCCAGGGTCAGGCTGATCGGCGAGGTCACCAACCTGAAGGTGACCGCGAGGTCGGTCTACTTCGAGCTGCGTGACGCCGACGGCGCGATGCGATGCGCGATCTGGCGAAACACCTGGGATGCACTCGAGGTCCCCGACGGCGCCGTTCGCGACGGCTCCGAGGTCGTCGTCGCCGGCGGTCCCGACTTCTATCCCGGCAGCGCGACGGCGTCTCCGTCGTTCAGCTTCCGCTGCACCGATCTCCGGCTGGCCGGCGAGGGGGACCTGCTCGCACAGCTCGCCGTCCTCCGCCGCAAGCTGGGAGACGAGGGACTGTTCGAGCCCCAGCGGCTGCTGCCTCGCACCGTCCTGCCGAGGGCGATCGGGATCGTCACCGGCCGCGGCTCGGCCGCGGAGGCCGACCTGATCGCCGGGCTCGGGCGCCGAGGCTGGGGCGGCCGCGCGGTCTTCGCCCACCCGCCGGTGCAGGATCGTCATGCCGCACCGAGGATCGCCCGGGCGCTGGCCGACCTCGCCTCCATCGATGAGGTCGAGGTGATCCTGGTCGCCCGCGGCGGTGGCAGCCTCGCCGACCTGTGGGCGTTCTGCGACGAGACGCTCTGCCGGACGGTCGCCCTGCTGCGGGTGCCGGTGATCTCCGCCGTCGGACACGAATCCGACCGGACGCTCCTCGACGACGTCGCCGCCGTCAGCTGCTCGACCCCCACCCACGCGACCGAGGAGGCGGTCCGGATCGACGTCGCGCTCGCGCGCCGCCAGATCGGAGCAGCCGGTGACCGGCTCGCCCGAAGCGGGGTGGAGGCGGGACCGTCGCGCGCCCGCCACCTCGCGACCATCGCCCGCACCCTCGGACACCACACCGACAGCCAGCGGCGCTTTCTCCATCAGAAGACCCGCGAGATGCGCGCCTCCGCCGGGCGGGCTCTCGCCCGTGGCGGCCGGGAAAGCGCCCGACGCGCTCTCGTCCTGTCGCGGAGGCGCAGCGCAGCTCTACACGGCGCCGGCGCGTCGAATCGAGCATTGACGGGGTCCGCATCGGCGCTGCGACGCCATCAGCGCTCGGCTGTTGCGGCGCGCTCGGAGGCCCTGGCGCGACTCGCGCAGACGCTCGCCGCCCACGAGCCCGACCGGGTGCTCGAGCGCGGCTACGCGATCGTCACCGGCAAGGGCGGGGAGGTCGTGACCTCGGCGGAGCGAGCCCGCGACGAATCCCGGCTGCGCGTCCGCTTCGCCGACGATGATGTGCTGACGGAGGTGATCGAGGATGAGTGATGCAGAGATCAGTCAGGGTCAGGGCGGCGCGAGCGCTGAGGGGCCGCCGAGCTACGAGGCCGCTGTCGAGCGGCTCGAGGCGATCATCAAGCGTCTCGACTCCGGCCAGGCCGAGCTCCGGGAGACGCTCGAGCTCTGCCGCGAGGGCAAGGTTCTGGTCGAGTACTGCAAGGGCGAGCTCGATGCCGTCTCCGGTGAGCTCCAGCGCCTCGATCTCGACGACCTCGTCCGCAAGCTCGAGTCCGGCGCGGCCGATGAGGTCATTTCGCCGTAATTTGCGAAATCCCGCCCGTCACCCCCTTGCGCTTTCGGGGATCTACCCCTATGGTTGCCGCAGCGGTCTGGGAGAGAGAAAGAACTTCGCGAAAGCTAAGCGGGGGGGCAGCTCTCAAGCCGACTCGAGAGGTCTTGAACGCGCGAAGGCTACGCGCGAGGCAGGCCACCGAGTCGCCTCAGGCCGCTACTTTCGTTCTCCGCCGAAGTCCCGTCCGGCCTCACGCCTACCGTCCGCCCTGCGGTCCAGGAGAAACCTCCGGAAGGCCGCCGATCGGAAGCAGCCTGCCGCTACTCCGATCGGGCGACCGGGCGCTGTCTCGGGAGCAGGCGCCGCGACGTCCCCCCGGACCCCACGTCAGCGGTTAGCCCGCCTAGCTCCCCCGAATCAACGAATCGGCCTCAGGCCGCGGGAGATCCGGTTGAGGTTCTCGATCCCTTCGCGAACTAATCCCGCGATCCGCCTGAATGCCCCTTGACTCAGCCTAAGTAGTTAGCTAAGATAATTAGCAATACTAATCAATGGCACCTACCCAGACGACATCCACTGAGGAACTGACCGAGCAGGCAGCTCGGCTCAGGCTTGCAATCAACCGGATGGCCCGGCGCCTGCGCCAGGAGGCCAACACGGACCTCGGTCCCGCGTCGATCTCGGCGCTGGCGACGATCGAGCGATCGGGTCCGTTGACGCCCAGCGAGCTGGCCCGCCTCGAGGGCATCCAGCGCCCCACGGCGACTCGGGTCCTCACCCGGTTGACCGACGACGACCTGGTTTCCAGGGCGGCGGATCCCGCTGACGGCCGATGTTCGATCGTCGACGTCACCGCCGGGGGCCGAACGGCCCTGACCCGGCTGCGCAGGCGCAAGACGGCCTACCTGGCCCAGCGGATGCGGGAACTCCCCGAAGACGACGTCGCGACGCTCACGCGCGCGGCCGAGATCCTCGAGCAGGTGCTCGAGGAGGGACGCGCTTGAGCGCCCTCGTCCGCAGGTCCCTCGGCAGCTCATTCGCCTCGCTTCAGATCCGCAATTACCGCCTCTACTTCGGCGGGCAGGTCGTCTCGCTGGCCGGCAACTGGATGCAGGTCGTCGCCGAGCTCTGGCTGGTCCTGTCGCTCACCGATTCCGGCCTTGCGGTCGGGATCGCCACGGCCCTCCAATTCACCGGCATCCTCCTCTTCGGTGCCCTCGGGGGCTCGCTGGCCGATCGCTTCGACAAGCGCAAGCTGCTGATGGTCTCCCAGGCGGGGATGATGGTCCCGGCGCTGCTCCTCTTCGGACTCGCGGCGAGCGGTTCGGCCGAGGCTTGGATGGTGTTCGTCGTGATCGCCCTCCGCGGCCTCGTCCTCGCCGTCGACAACCCGACCCGGCAGGCGTTCGTGATCGAGATCGTCGGCCCCGACCACGTTCTCAACGCCGTCAGCCTCAACAGCGTGCTCGTCCACTCCGCCCGGATCACCGGCCCGGCGATCGCCGGGCTCGTCATCGCCTTCTGGGGTGTGGCCCCGGTCTTCGCCGTCAACGCACTCAGCTTCGCGGCAATGCTCTTCGCCCTCGCGGAGATGCACCCGGCCAGGCTGCACCGGCCCGATCGCGATCGTCCCCGCGGGAACTTCCGTGAGGCGTTGCGCCACGTCGTTGCCAGGCGAGAGCTGCGTGTCCCGCTGGTCCTGATGCTCGTCCTCAGCACCGTCGGCTTCAACTTCCAGGTGGTGATCCCGCTGCTCGCCGATCGCAGCTTCGACGGCGAGGTCTCCGCCTACTCGCTGCTGATGGTCGCGATGGCCTCCGGCTCGATCCTGGGCGCGCTCACCGTCGGTGGGAGGAAGCGGGTCAGCCGAGAGCTGATCACCGCCGCCGCCCTCGGCTTCGGGATCACCTCGCTGATGGCCGCCGCCGCTCCGACCCTCGCCCTGGAGATGCTGGCGCTCGGGCTGCTCGGCATCTGCTCGGTCACCTTCGCCGCCGGGATCAACTCCGGCCTCCAGCTGGCGGCCACCTCCGAGATGCGCGGCCGGGTGATGGCCATCTATTCGATCGTCTTTCTCGGCTCCACGGTCGTCGGCGGTCCGATCGCCGGCTGGCTCGGCGAGGCGGTCAGCCCCCGAGCCCCACTCGTCGCCGCCGGCCTCGCCGGCCTATCGGTCGCCGCCGGCGCCTATTTCGCCTGGAGCGAGCGGTTCGCACCAGCCGAGGTCGAGACCGTTCGGAGAACGGGGGCCGGTGGCGCCGACGCCGGTGACGCTCCGGCTAGTCCGTCGTCGCGTTCGCGGCCGCTGCGGCCGTCAGCCCGTCGAGCCCGCGGCGCAGCTCCTCGGTCTCCGGCCACCCGAACCCGAGCCGGAAGCAGGACCGCTGCTGATCGAACCAGTGACCGGCGCCGACGTAGGTCCCGAACCGGTTGAGCAGGTCGTCGTAGAAGCCGTCGATGTCGACCGACCGGGGATCGCGGAACCGCGGCATCCCGACCACGCCGGCCTGCGGTTCCACCCACTCGAACACCTCCTGGGCCGCCATCCACTCGTTGACGATCCCCAGGTGGCCGGCGATCGTCGCCTTGATCGGCGGCAGGACGCGGTCGCGGGCCTCGAGCACCCGCGCCGCCATCTCCTCGTTGATCGGCGATCCGCAGACCAGGATCTGCTCCTTGGCGGCGAGCAGCGATTCCTCGAGCTCGGGGTCGCGGCAGATCAACCACCCCATTCGCAGGCCCGGCAACCCGTAGGCCTTCGACATCGAGGAGACGCTGATCGCTCGTGGCGAGAGCCCCGCCGCCACCGGCAGCGGATCGCCGAAGGCGAGCTCGCGGTAGGTCTCGTCGACGAGCAGGCGCGCGCTCGGGTGCGCCTCGACGATCTCGACCAGCCGCCCCAGGGTGGCGGCGTCGATCATCGCCCCGGTCGGATTGTGGGGGTAGGTGATGCTGATCAGCTTCGTCTCCGGTCGCAGCCCGCTGCTGATCAGATCGAGGTCGAGCCCCCAGCCGTCCTCGAAGCGCATCGGGATCGTCTCGACCTCGGCCCCCAGCGTCCGCGGCGTCTCCACGTTGGTCGCGTAGTTCGGCTCGGCGACCAGGATGTGGTCGCCTGCCTCGAGCAGCGCGGTCGCGACGATGAACAGCGCCGGCGCCGCGCCGGCCGTGACCAGCACGTCACCGACCCCCACGGTCCCCGGCGAGTCGCCCGCGATCTGCTCCCGCAGCCGCGGCAGCCCCCGATGGTCGCCGTAATGGAGCAGCAGGTCGCCGACGTCGGTGTCGATCCCGTAGTCGCTCAGGCGTTGATCGCGAAAGGAGCTCTCGGCCAGGTTGTTGGTGATCGCCTCGTAGCCCAGTTCCTCGGGCGATTCGACCTCGATCGGCGTGCGCCGGTAGCGCATGGGCTCAGTCGAACTCGCCGGCGTTGATCCTCTCGATCAGGACGCTCGACTCCTCGCGGATCCAGATCCCGTCGGCGGTCTCGATCACCGGCAGCATCTTCTGCCCGGTGTGTTCCTCGATGTCGGTGCGCCGGCCGCGCGGGTAGGTCGGCTCCTTGACCAGCTCGTAGTCGACGCCTCTCTCATCCAGCGTCTTCTGGACCTTCCAGCACGGATGTGCGTCGATCTTCAGCCAGGTGACTCCGCAGGTGTGCAGCTTGATGCTCATCGGGTGCTCCGTTCTCCCTTGGGGATAAGCACGCTATCGCGACGGGCGCCGGCGCCGCAGCCGGCGTGCCCGCAACATCGGTAGTGCGATCGTGTGCCCCCAGGCCACCCAATGACACGACCGATCGGTCAAGGGCGGCCGCTCAGTCCCCCGCCGGAGCGAGCACCTCGGCCAGCGCATCTCGCTCCAGCCCGCTGCCGTAGTTGGGCCAGAGCCGCTCGCCGTCCAACTCGACCGACGCCCCTCCGGAGCTGGGCAGATCGGCGAGCGCGATGCTCGCCCGCGGCTCCCCGAACGCCGCCGACTGCGAGCGCGGGAGGTCGAACACATGGACGCTCCGGTTCGTCCGCGCCAGCAGCCGCCGCGAGACCCGAGACAGATTCACGACCCCGCCCAACACCAGCAGCGCCCCGACGATCCCCACCCACCCCGGCAGGCCCACGAACAGGCTGATCACGATCAACCCGATCCCCACCGCCAGCGGCAGGGCCTGCACCCACGGCGGCAAACCGACCTGAGTCACCGCCACCGCCTGGACCCGCTCACCCGGGCCGATGTGGGGATCGATCCGCTCGATCAGTCCCTCCTTGTAGGTGCGCTCGCGCTCTTCGAACATCGCGGAAGGGAGGGTAGAGGGGCCGGCCGGCCGTCGTTTCGTTACCGAAAAAAGTGAATTCCGCAGAAACGGCTCGACGAACCAGTCGGATTGTGCGATGAATCATGGGTCCTGTGACGTAGGACCATGAGAAGGGGAAGCCGAGCACATGGATGTGCCGAGCACGAGGGATAAGGATGTCTTGAAGTCATCGCTGCGGCCGGGGCTCGATCCGGCCGGCGGCGGATGGACGTGGCGTGCCCTGCGGGGGCATTCGTTTCGACCCGGGGATCAGCGAGAAGCGAGTAGACGCCTGATTCGCGATGACTCCATCCCCGCAATCCGAAGCCGCCGAGCATCGAGACCCTTCTTCTGCAAGGTCAACCGAGGTCGAGTGGGCGGATCGCTGCGCCGCGCTGTTTGAGGAGATGCGCAGACCGGCGAGGGCAATGGTCGCACGCGCCTATGGCCGGGCTCTGAGTGACCGATGAGATCGAGGACGCCTACTCGAGCCGCTCGACGGCAACCCTCGCGGCGCTTCGGGGCAGGGGCACGGCAATGGCCGACGACGAGCTTCGGGCTTACGTCCTGACGGCGGTCGCCAGCCACGCGAGCAAGGAGATGCGAAGGCGGTCAAGAAAGCCCTCGTCGCCCATGGAGGGAGAAAGGGAGCAGCTGATCGCCGATGGGCATGCTCCCCTCCCGGACGAGATCGTGATCGGCTCGGAGGCTCGCGGCGTTGCGCGGGATCTTCTGATGAGCCTTCCCCCCAGACGCCGTGCAGTGATGCTGCTGCGTTACGGATGGGGTCTCAGTCCAAACGAGGTGTGCGCCCTCGTACCCGGACTGTCTCCGCGGGCCTACCGCAAGGAAGTAACTCGGGGCGTGGAGCAGTTGATCGAGGCGCTGCGGCGGGTCGAGAGTGGTGAGTGGTGTGAGAGCCGCGAGCCGCTCGTCCGCGATCTCGTTGCTGGCACAGCCGACGAGGCGACCCGGCGCCAAGCAGCGATGCATCTGGAGCATTGCCGCGCCTGCTCGGAGTTGGCGGCTCGCTTGTCGGGCCATCTGCACGATGTCGGTGGGATGGTCGCCCTCTCGACGGTGGCGGGTTGCATCGGCGAGCGGAGGCTGACGATCGTCGATCGCATTGGTGATCTGCTCGATGGCGGCCGCGGTGCGGCGACGGATCTGATCGGGAGGGCCGACCACGGAGTGAGTGCGGTGATGACCTCGGGGAGCGGGCGGGGCACTGGCGCCGCAGGGGCTGGAGTCGTCGCAAAGCTCGCTGGCGCTGGTGGGGCAAGCAAGGCGGCGCTGGCGTGCCTGGGGGCGGGGGCCGCTGCGACCGCTTGCGTGGCAGCAGGGGTGGTTCCAGGGGTGTCTCTACAGGGTTCAGATGGGTCGGACCGAGACCGCGGCGTCTCCTCGAGGGCGGCGCCTACTCTTGACGTACGGCTCGACCCGCGCCGAGCCGTACAGAGCGTCGTGCTCGTCACTGAAGCGGTGGCGAAGAGCGAGGGTGCGCAGGAATCGCCGGATCCGCCCCCAGAGCATCAGGCTCCGGAGACGACGCAGCCCGCATCGTCGGAGGCGCCCCCCGTTGCGACCCCGGTTGAGGAGTTCGATCCAATCGCTGCCGATGCGGTCGCGACCCTCGGCCTCCGACACCTCAGGTTCAGATGCTTCGTTGCCCTCGGAATCGGGCGCCAGCACTTCGGCGGACTCAGTTGCTCAGGACGAGTTCGGGCCCTGAGTGCCGCCGAGGAAACGATGCAGCTGATCGACCACTGGGGAGGATGACCCGATGACCAAGACTCTTGTATTCCGCCTACCGACGTTGTTCCGATTGACGGGGCCATGCCTGGTGATGCTGGCTCTGGGCTGGCTCTTGGCGCCGACGAGCGCCACCGCGGGAGGCCTCTACAACGTGGTGGAGTGTTCTCCTGGTCACACCGCCACACCGGATGCCAGCGTTCAGGGTGCGACCACCGACTTCTCCGCCAGCACCAGCTGCGCCAGCGGCAATTGGCTGCAGGTGCAGTCGGCTGGAACCGCTGCGGCGGGTGCGGGCAAGCAGTGGTCCTACAGCGCTCCGGCTGGAACGCGGATCGAGCGGTTCAGCGCCGACTACAACCTGGTCGGAGACACGAGTCCGGACGGCAATCGCTCCTACCTCTTCATCAGGCGCCATGGGCAGTCTGAGCAGGAGAACCTGTCGGTGGTCGGGCTCGGCTCGGTCGCGGGCACCTACGACTCGACGCTCCAGAACCTGGGCCCGTTCTCCGCGGTGGGAGTGGGGATGTTCTGCAGCCGGCCGACTGGAAGCTGCGGTTACGCTCCGGGGCAGTTCTCCCGCCTCTCGACGATGTCGTTCCGCATGGAGGACATCTCCCCGCCCAGCGCCCCCGTCGTGGCGGGCGTGGCGGCCGACGGCAACTGGGTCGGCGGCACCACCCAGGTGGCGGTCGGCGACGTGGATCTCGGTGGCGGTGTGTATCGGACCACCGTCGAGGTCAATGGCACGCAGGTGGTCAATGACGTGATCTGCAGCCCCGGCCAGGACGGGAACGGCAACGTGGGGACGATGACGCCCTGCGATGCGATCGAGTTGCGCAACATCCCGGTGACCACGAGCTCGACCCCGTTCATCGAGGGGTCAGGAAACGCCGTGAGGGTATGCACCCACGAATACGGTCTCGGAGCCGCAAGCACCTGCACGAACCGGAGCTTCAGGGTCGATAACGCCGCTCCGGGCGCCCCACAGTCGATTGCGGTCGACGGCGGGCAGGGGTGGCGCCGGGACAACGATTTCGATCTCAGCTGGGCCAACCCGGCGCAGGCGGCCTCACCGATTGCCGCGGCGGTCGTACGGATCAGCGGCCCGGGCGGCTACGCAGATACAACGACCTACTCGGGCGAGGGCATCTCCTCAGTTGAGGGGATCACGGTCCCAGGCGTCGGCGCCTACAGCGCCGACGTGCATCTGATCGATGCCGCCGGGAACGGATCACCCACGAACAGGGCATCCGTCGATCTCAGGTTCGACGACACCGTCCGGCCAAGTCAGACCCCGAAAAGGCGAATGGGTGGGTCTCGCGCGCAGATCTCAACGCTGGACATCTGCAGCACTGGCGCTCACCAAACGAAGCGGAGACCCCGCCGTCCGGAATCGCCGGCTACCGGGTCCTTGTGGACGCCGCCACCGACACCGATCCGTGCGCCGGCGCGGCCGACCCCGGACCTGCGCAGGACCGTTGACCGAGATCGGGATCAACAACAACAGCCGCACCCTGAGCGGTTCCGACCTGGGCGAGGGGATCAACCACATCCACGTCGTCCCGGTCTCGGGGTCCGGGATGAGGGCAACGACCGTCGGCCACACCCCGATCAAGGTCGATCTGACCGACCCGGCCACGAGCCTGCGGGGAGCGCCCGATGGATGGGTCAGATCGCGCGGTCCAGCTCGAGGCGGTCGCCCGGGACGCGCTCAGCGGCATGACCGATACGGCCGAGTACCCCGATGACGCGCCTCCGGCGACCGTGCTCTCAATCGACGGCGACGTCCACGAGGATCCCGACTCAGCCGTGTCCGCGACGGTTTCCGGGCAGGGAGCTCACCAGGTCAGGTACTGGGCTCGCGATCTGGCGGGCAACTCCAACGACGGGGTCGGGTCGAACGAATCGCCCGGGTCCGCAGTCGTCCGGATCGACACCACCCCACCGGAGGTTGCGTTCACCGACAGCCAGGACGCAGCCGACCCCGACCGATTGGTCGCACCGGTGGGTGACGGCCTGAGCGGCGTCGCCTCCGGTTCGATCAGCTATCGCATCACCGGGGACGGTCAGTGGATGCCCCTCGAGACGAGCCTCGTGGGCAACCGGCTGATCGCGAGGGTCGACTCGAACGATCTCGAACGTGGGGTCAGATACGAGTTCAGAGCGACTGCCGTCGACGCCGCCGGCAACGCGGCGACGACCACCAAGCGAGCCGACGGATCGGAGATGAGCGTCGTCGGACCCTTTCGGCTCCCGGCCTCATTCTCGGCGCTGACGGTCAACGGGAGGAAGCGGGCAAGGATCGGATACGGCAAGCCCGCCGTCGTGAGCGGCCGGCTGCTGGACTCGAACGCGGTGCCGATCGCCGATGCCCGGATCGAGCTGGTCGAGAGCTACGACCCTGGTTCGGTCAACGCGTCCGGCCGCCTGTCGGTGACGACCGATCCGGCCGGCAGGTTTCGGGCGGAGCTGCCCGCCGGGCCGTCGCGGTCGGTTGAGGCCAGCTACGACGGCGATCTCCGTCGGCTCGGCGCGGATTCCGGGTCGGCACGGCTGCGGGTGCGCGGAAAGGTGACGTTGCTGGCAACCCGTCGCGTGTCGGCGGGCGCGAGGGCGACCTTCTCCGGTCGCGTGAGGGCCGCGGGCGCGCGCTTCTCCGGGGGAAAGTCGGTTGAGGTGCAGGTGCGGGTCGGCTCTCGATGGAAGACCGTCGGACGGTCGATCCGCACCGACCGCAAGGGCAGGTACGAGCTCCGCTACCGATTCGTCGCCATCTACACGCGCCCGGTCAGGTACCGGTTCCGCGCCGTGGTGCTGCGTGAGCGCGGCTGGCCCTACCTGCCCGCGGCCTCGAAGCAGCGACGGGTTCTTGTCCGGCCCTGATCGAGCGGGTGACCCCAGGGGGTTGTTGCCTCTACGATTTCATCACCGCCGTGGGTACCCGTCGCGGTACAGGCTGAGGAGCCGAATGAGCGAACCGAGCGAAGACCGATCTCCCGAGGAGGGCAGCCGAGGCCTCGCTGTCGCGATCGCGGCCGTTCTGGCCGCCGCGGTGCTTGGGGCGGGTTCGACGAGCACCTCGACCTTCGCCCGGGTCGCCGAACCGAGCCATCAGCGTGCAGCGGTGTGGAGCGACGCGGGGGTCGACCGATCGCTCCCGGGCGAAGGGCGCCCCGGTGCGCGTCCGGATCGTGCTCGCCGAGCAGCCCGTCCTTGCCGCGGCGTCCTCGACGCGGATCCGATCGCTCGTCCGGCCGTCGCCCTCCGAGGCGGCTCGCGCTGCCGGGCAGGCCAGTCCAGCGACGATCACGGCTGCGGAGAAGCGTGCCGCTCGGGGGGGCGAGGCCGGCTATGAGCGCGCGATCTCGAAGCTCGCCGATGAGGCAGCCGAGTCGGGTGAGGATCTCCGCCGCGTCGAAGCAGCGGTACGGCGGATCGGCGGTCGCGGTCTCGACCGGGAGCTTCTCCCCGCGGCGGTCCTCGCCAGGGTCGCACCGCGTCTGCTCAAGAGGATCGAGAGCCTGCCCGGCGTGGCAGCGGTCGAGCCAGCGCCGGCCCAGGTTCCGCTTTCGGGGGTCGGCACGGAGGCGGTGGGCGCGCCGAGCTGGTGGGCGGCGGGGCTGACCGGCGGCACGGGTGCGAGCGACACCGTTCCCGCCGATGCGGCGATTCAGAGCGAGGCGGCTGACCCGACCCACCCCGCCTTCGCGGGGGTGACGGTCGACAACGACCCCGACGGCAGCGTCAGCGACCACGGCACGCATACGGGAGGAATTATCGCTTCGGGCGACTCGACCTATCCCGGCGTCTCCTACGGGGTCGATCGGTTGATCGGCAGCGCCAACGAGGCATACGCGCTTGGGGTGGCGACGTCGGAGGGTCCTGGTGCGATTGACCCAGCGGAGACGCTGAGCTACAGCTTTGGCTCAACGGCGAGCATTGACGACGCCGACGACAGTGATGACGTGCTGACGAACGTCTTGGTGTCGGTCAGGCCCAGGGTGCGGGCAACGACAATGTCGATGGCTCTCCCAGCGTTGCGAACATCGGTCGCAACATCCTCAGCGTTGCCGCCTTCAACGACGTGGGGACCGTCCCATCGACCGACGACGTGGTCTTAGGGGTCAGCTCTCGCGGGCCGACCCCCGCCGGCAGAAAGAAGCCTGATCTGACGGCGCCCGGGGGTTCGGTGATCGCGCCGTCGGCCCTCTGGAACACGCCGCCTTCCAATCCCGACTTCACGGGCGCCAGCGGTACGTCCTTCTCGGCGCCGCACGTCGCCGGTGCGATGACCCTGCTCGAGGGCGCCGGCATCGGCGACCCGATGGCACAGCGGGCGATCCTGATCAACAGTGCCCGCGATTGGAACGGGATGAACACGGGGTTGGAGGGCTGGGCAGCTCCGCAGACGGGTTGGCGACCGGAGGTGGGTTGGGGCGAGCTCGACCTGGCGGCCGCTTTGGCGGAGCGAGGCAACTACCAACTCGGTTCGGTTCGCGGCGGAGAGGCCGCCTTCTACCGGGCGACGGTCCCGACCGGAGCCAAGGCGACGCTGGCTTATGAGCTCCGCGGGTTCTTCGTGGGCTTCCCCAACCCCGGGACCCAGACCATCAAGTACACCCAATCGAACCTCGACCTGCGGCAGTACCTCGCGTCCGGGGTGGAGGTGGTCGGCCCCCCGGATCCGGAACCGGGGGCGGCCCGGACGCCGTCGACCCAAACGACACCGTCGAGCAGGTGCGCGCGCCCGCGGGCGGACCGCAGGCGATCACCTACAAGGTCGAGGCGGCCTCCACGGTGGAGGGTGCCGACTCTGAGCCGTTCGCCGTCACCTCCGCCGCGCCCCTGACGGAGCTCGAGACCCCGCTCGTGCGACCCGTGGGTCTCGCCGCATCTCCGAGCGGTCCAGTCAGCTGTTCAGACCCCGTGGAGATCACAACCGCGCTTCGCAATGACTCGGCTGACCTCGGGTCGAGCGCGGCTGAAGTGGCCATCGAGCTGCCGCCCGGCGTCGACCTGATCGCCGGCGCGCCCACGCAGCAGGTCTCCGGCGGGGACCTGGAGCCCGCGACCACATCGGAGGGCCATGGTTGGACCGTCCAAGCCACGACTGACGGCTCCAAAGAGCTGAAGATCTCCGGCACGGGCCAGGCCCTGGGGACGCCCTTCGAGAGAACGGAGAACGTGGAGCTCGATGTCGATTGCGTGCCGCCTTCAACCTCAATCGATTCCGGGCCCGCTGGGCCGACCAACGACCCCGACCCGACGTTCACTTTCTCGGCCCCCGAAAGCGGAGCTGAGTTCCAGTGCTCGGTCGACGGAGCCGCGTTCGCCCCCTGCGCGTCGCCGCTGACCGTTACGACGCTGGCGGATGGTTCCCATTCCTTCTCGGTGCGGGCCGTCGACGTGGTCGGGAACCTCGATTCCGATCCACCCACTTCGAGCTTTGCCGTCGACACGGTTGCCCCCGAGACGACCATCATCTCCGGCCCCGGTGGACCGACACGAGAGCTTCGACCCGAGTTCGGTTTGGGCAGCGAGTTCGATGCCGAATACGAATGCGCCCTCGATTCGTCCTCGTTCGCCCCCTGTGGGGCTGCCTACCGGCCGGGTCGCCTCCAAGAGGGTGCCCACACTGTGCGCGCTCGTGCGATCGACACGGCGGGCAACGTCGACCAGACTGCCGCGCGACGCTCGTTCGCGGTCGATCGCCGGGTCGAAGGGGCTCGTCTCCGGCAGGTCTCGAAGCGCGTGGACCTGGCGAAGGGGATGCTCGGCAAGGTCCGGGTCCGAATCGATGAGGCCGGACGCATCACTCTGAGGGCCTCAGCCTCGAGCAGCAGACGAAGCGTGAGTCTCAACGTAGCCGACTTCAAGTTCGGCGGAAGGGGATCCGGTGCCACTCAACTGCGCGCCCCCAGGGCCGAGCTCCAGGTGGATCCGTCGAGCATTGCGAGGCCCCGGCCACCTGACCGTAGGCGTCACCGCCCGCTACGTCGATCAACTTGGAAACCGCTCCAAGCGGAAGCTGGGATTTCGCATCCGCGGTGGCGAGTCACCATGACCTCCGCGGTCTCGTTCGACCGTGACCTCGGTCGCATCGAGGGCGCTCGCTGGCAACCGCCCGGGTGAGCGTGATCTCCCTCCGCCGTCGGTGCCATCATCGATGGCATGAGGAGTGGCAGCCGGTTCGATATGGGAGGGGAGTCGGGGCTGATCAGCGCCGGTGCGGTGATCGGGATCGGGATCGCGCTGCTCTTCGGTTATCTGTTGCTGGCGGCGTTCAACGGGGATACGGCGCAGTTCGGGAAGGTGCCGATCCCGGGCAGGGCGACGGTGGAGTTGCCCAAGGGGGCCGTCGACATCTACTACGCGGAGGGGGTCGACCCCGACTCGGGGGTTCCGCTGATCACGCCCGATGATCTGGAGTACACGGTCTTCGACGGAAATGAGGTGTCGGTGCCGGTGGATGCCCGTGGGGAGGACCAGGTGTCGACCGGTGACGGTTTGGCCCGGTTGATCGGGGAGGTGCAGACGCCGTATGAGGGGACGTACACGATCGAGACCGACAGCTCCGATACCCAGCAGCGGATCACCCCGGCGGTGACCTTCGGGCAGGGGCCGTCCGCGGCGGTGAAGGACCGCTTCGACGAGGTCGTGGACGCGCTCAAGGGCCCGCTGGGGATCCTGGTGTTGCTGGGCCTTCTGATCTTGGTGTTCGTCCCGCGCTATCGGCGGGCGAAGCTCCACTCCTCCTACCGCGACTCCTAGCGGCGCCCGGAACCGGCGCCATCGCCGGGGCCTGGACGCTCAGCCGCCGTCGATCTCGGCGGCCACCCGGTTGCCGGAGGCCACGGCGCTGTTCATGTAGCCGTTGAGGCGCTCGGTGTGCTCGCCGGCCCAGTGGATCGGGCCGGTCGGCTTGTGGAGGCCGAGCCAGTGCTTGCTGATCTGGCCGGGGGAGTAGGTCGCCCAGCAGCCGCCCGAGTAGGGCTCGGCCTTCCAGGCGACGCTGTAGGTGTCGCCGCTGAGGGGCTTCGAGCCGGGGAAGACGAGGTCGATGTCGGAGCGGGCCTGGGCGATGCGCCGGCGCGACGTGATCTGGGCGGTCCGCTCGCCTCGCCTGCCGGTCGTGTAGGCGATCAGGATGCCCGGGGCCCCCTCCTGCTGGTCGGTGGTCTCCCAGGTCTGCCCGATCGGCAGGTCGGTGGTCGAGCCCCCGGTGCGGCCCTGGCTGCGCCAGATCCGGCGGTCGTATTGGATCAGCGTCTTGGCGACGGCGCAGAGGTCGATGTCGGCGATGAAGCCGGCCTGCTGTTTGGGCAGCGAGGGGGAGAAGTCGATCGAGCGGAGCGCGAAGGTGGGGGCGGCGACGACCAGCCTGTCTGCGCTCACCGTGTCGCCGCCGTCGACGTCGACCTCGACGCCGGAGTCGCTCCAGCGCACCGCAGTCGCCGGTGAGCTCAGCATCGGCGGCGTCACGAGCCGGCGGGTGAGCTCGTCGACGAGCGTCGAGTTACCTCCCCTGATCCGGTAGCGCTCGACGCCGGATTCGGGCTGATCCCAGGCGAGCCGCTCGGAGAGCGTCACGTAGAGCAGGGAGAGCCGATCGGCGGGAAAGCCGTAGTCGGACTCGATCGTGCGCGCGATCAGCCAACGGGCGCGGCCGGTGATCCCCATCCGGTCGATCAGGTCGGCGATCGAGCGGCGGTCCTGCGCGCCGCCTCCGTTGGCGGTCGGATCCCTGACGTCCAGCGGGCGGGCGAGCTGCTCGATCCGCCTCCAGAAGCGCGCGATCTCGCGTCTGGTCGGCGGCCGTCCGGAAGCGGGAGCCGGGATAGTTGCGGCCATGGCGGTAGACGGTCCCGCGCCTCCTTCCGTAGCCGCTGTAGGCGTTTTCGAGCGGCAGGCCGAAGCTCCGGCAGAGGCGCAGGATGTCGAGGTGCTTGGTGTCGATCGCCTCCGCTCCGGACTCGCCGTGCTGGCCGTCGGTGAAGTCGCGGATCGTGTGGACGCGACCGCCGAGCCGGTCGCGGGCCTCGATCAACTGGGTCTCGAACCCCGCGCGCTCCAGCTCGTAGGCGGCGGTCAGCCCGGCGAGGCCGCCGCCGAGAATCAGCACCTTGCCGCGCGTGGCGGCCCCCCCGTCGCCGGGAACGGTGAGCTGGCGGGTCAGGACGACGGCCCCGGTCGCCGCGACCGCGCCGCCGATGACCTGTCGTCTGCTCAGGCGCCGCTCCATCTCCGCCGAGGGTAGCGGCCGAGAGCGGTCCCGACGCTGCTTCGGCGGCTATATGCTGCTTCGATGATGGATCTGAACGGCAGGGTCGTCTTCATCACCGGGGCCGCGCGTGGAATCGGCGCGGCCGTCGCCCTGGAGTCGGCCAAGCGTGGCGCCAGGGTCGCCCTCGCCGGCCTCGAGCCCGAGCAGCTCGCCGAGACGGCCGCCAAGGTCGGCCCCGGCACCCCTCACTTCGATTGCGACGTGACCGAGATGGCCTCCGTACAGGCGGCGGTCGACGGCACGGTCGCGGAGCTCGGCGGGATCGACATCGTCCTGGCCAACGCCGGGATCGGCACCTACGGCACCACCGAGAAGGGCCACCCCGACGCCTGGCTGCGGACCGTCGACATCAACCTCAACGGCGCCTACAGGACGCTCCACGCGACGCTCCCGCACGTGATCGAACGCCGCGGCTACATCGGCGTCGTCTGCTCGATCGCATCCTTCGCCCCGCTCGCGGGCATGTCGTCCTACAACGCCTCCAAGGCCGGGGCGGAGGCGATGGTCCGCGCGGTTCGCCAGGAGGTCGGGTTCCGTGGGGTCGACGTCGGCGCCATCCACCCCTCCTGGATCGACACCGCGATGGTCCGCGACAGCGAGCAGGACCTGCCGAGCTTTCGCGAGGCCAAGTCGAGGCTGCCCTGGCCGATCAAGTCGACGACGTCGGTGGAGAGGTGTGCCGCCGCGATCGTCGACGGCTTCGAGCAGCGCAGGGCTCGGGTCTTCGTCCCCAGGGCGGCCGTGTTGACCTACCTGCTGCGCACGCTGATCACGAGCTCCGTCGGCGAGAGGGTCGCGGCAGCGGAGGCATCCACCTCAGTTCCGCGGATGGAGCATGAGATCGAGGTGCTCGGCCGCTCCGCAAGCGAGCGGACGACGAGAATCGATCATCTCGAGGTCTTCGGCGAGACGGACGTGGCCGAGGAGGTCGAGGCTTGAAGGCCCGAAGGGGCTCGGCGGTCGCGATCGCGGTCGGCGTCGGTCTCGTGATGGTGGCTCCACCGGCTTCCGCCGCCACGAGGTTCGCGCCGGCCGACGCGAAGATCTGCCAGAAGCGCACCGAGATGGGCAGCGACAAGGGGACGACGATCCGCCTCGGCGGCGGCCGTCATCAGTACAACGCCGGCGGCGGCAACGACAAGCTCTACGGCGGGCCGAAGGACGACATCCTCAACGGCGGCCGCGGCAACGACAAGGTCTTCGGCGGCGGCGGCAACGATGTCGTCTGCGGCGGCGTCGGCAACGACAAGGTCTACGGCGAGGAGGGTCGCGACAAGGTCTACGGCGAGGAGGACAACGACTACCTCGTGGGTGGGCCCGACAACGACTACATCAACGGTCAGGCCGGCCGCGATCGGCTGATCGGCTACGGCAAGCGCAAGGGCCGGGTGGTCGACGACGGCAAGGACTTCCTCGACGGCAGCTTCGACGTCGACGTCCTGATCGCCGGGGGCTTCGACAGCCTGCTGGGCGGGGCCGACAACGACACGCTCTCCTCGAAGACCAAGGACTCGCCGGTCAAGAAGATGGACGGCTACATCGGTGACGATCGGATCACCGGGACCGACGGCGACGACCGGCTGCTGTTCGGCGACATCGGCGACGACACGATCCGCGGCGGCGGCGGCGAGGACAAGATCGACGGCGGCGGCAGCAACGACGCGTTGTTCGGCGGCGAGGGCGACGACCTGCTGCTCGGTGGCGACGGCTCCGACGATCTCTCCGGCGAGGGTGGCACCGACGAGTGCAACGGCGGCAGCGGCAACGGCGATAAGGCCGACAACACCTGTGAGACGGTCAAGGAAGTCCCCTAGCCCGCGCCCGGGAGCGTGAGGCCCTCCCTCAGCGCCAGCACACGTCGCACCGAACCCTCGAATTCGGTGCGGTCGAGCCCGCCCGCCTCGAGCCTCGAGCTCAGCGTCCGATTGATCTCGCGGGCCGTGCGCCAGTCTCCGTAGAGCAGCAGATCGCTGCCGGCGGAAGCCGCGGTCAGCGCGACCTGGTCGCGACTGCCGAACGCCCGCGCGGCGGCTGCGTCAAGAGAGTCGGTGATGCTGACGCCCTGAAAGCCGAGCCGGCCCCGCAGCTCGCGAGTGGCGATCCCGCGCGCCAGTGCGGCCGGCCGCTTCGAGAGGGCGGGATAGGTCGCGAGGCTGAGCATGATGATCTCGCCGCCGGCGTCGGCGAAGGCCGCAAACGGCACCTCGTCGATGCCCTGGAGGTCGGCTCGGGAGCTGCCGATCCGCTGGGCTTCGAGGTCGGTGTTGACCGCCGCTCGGCCAAGCCCGGGGAAGTGCTTCGCGGTGGAGGCAACCCCGGCCTCGCTCTGCGCTGCGGCGAAGCCGTCCACACCCACCTCGACCACCGTCGCGGGGTCGCTGCCGAAGCTGCGACCCTCGGCCCCGATGGCCGATCCCCGGCGGGCGACGTCCAGCACGGGGGCGAGGTTGACGTTGATCCCGTAGCCCAGCAGCGAGTCGGCGGTCACCCGGGCCTGGCCGGCCGCGAAGGCGGAGCCGCGAGCTCCCATCTCCTCGGCCGAGGCGGAAGGGGGTCCGGGGATTCTGCGGACCTGGCCGCCCTCCTGATCGACCATCACCGCCAGCGGCGATTGCAGGCCGGCCGGCCGCGTGATCGATTGGAGCTCGGTGAGCATCTTCGACGTCTTCGCCCGGTCCCGAACGTTCTCGTCGAAGAGGATCACGCCGGCCAGCTCCCCGTCGGCGATCATCCGCTCGAGGCCCGCGGGGATGCGCGTGCCGCCGAAGCCCGCGATCAGACGCTGGCCGGCAAGCTGGGTCGTGCTCAGTGAGGGGAGCGGCTTCTCGGCGACCGGATCGGGGTCGCCGCCGCCGCGGGCGACGACGAATGCCACGATCGCGACCGCAAGCAGCCCGATGATCACGATCACGAGTGCGGCCGACGTCCGTCGCCGTCTGATCACCGCCTCGCGCCGCCTGGCTCTCAGCTCCTCCGGGTCCCGCGCCATCGGCCGACCCTACCGTCGCCACCTCCGCACGAACACGATGCTCGACTGAGCCTGCGCCTCGCCTCAGCCGGCCGGTGCCTGGTCAGGCTCCGGGATCTCCGAGAGCTGATCGGCCGCCGGCGCCTCCTCGGCGAGCCGGTCTCGGAGGCCGTCGCGTGCGTTGTCGCCGATCCGGCCGAATGCCAGGCGCATGGGCAGCTCGGCGATCCTGGCCAGGCCCTTCATCGCGAGGTCGGCGTCGTAGGTGACGAGCGTGCCGCCGCCGGGCCGCAGGTCGAACGTCATCTCGTCGAGGGAGGTCATCGTCGAGGTCTCGGCTCGCAGCAGGACGCGGCGCGGGGGGTCGATCTCCAGGACCTCGTAGACCAGTGGGATCTCGCGGCCGAGGAAGGAGGAGATGACCTCGAAGCGGGCGCCGACGGCGAACGGTTCGTCGCTCAGCCGCTTGGAGCGGACGACGCCCGGATCCCAGTCGGAGATCGACGCGAAGTCGGCGAGGTAGGAGAACGCTCGCTCGCGGTCCCAGGTGGTGTCAACGGTTGTTACGTATCTGGCCATGTTGCTCTTTCCTTCCTAGAGGGCGGCCGGGCAGATCACCCGCTTTCAACTCCCTACCCGGCTCAGACTATCCTCGACCACGAATGCGGTCTGATCCCGGTTTCATCGCCGATAGAGAACTGGTCGGCCGTGCCTACGGCTTCGCGTCGGCGATCTACCAGGGCCCGGGTGTCGAGGCGGGTGCCGATATCGGCCACCCGACGGCCGTCGCCGCGTTGGTGGACGCGGCGGGCTTCGGCGACGAGGCGGTGGCAACCGCCGTCCTGCACGACATCATCGAGGACACCGAGACGAAGCCGGAGGAAGTCAGGGCCACGTTCGGCGACGAGATCAGCGGCTGGGTGGAGGCGCTGACCGAGGACCTCTCGATCGCCGACTATGAGCGGCGCAAGGCCGAGCACCGGGAACGCGTTCTCGTCTCGGGCTCGGTGCCGGTGACGATCTACCTAGCCGACAAGCTCGCCAGGACGAGGGCGTTCATCAAGAGCGGCGAGCAGATCGACCCGCAACGGCTCGACCACTACTGGGACACGCTGCGCCTCTACGCCGGCCGGCGCCCCGAGCTGCCGTTCCTGACCGAGCTGGCCGCGGAGCTCCCGGAGCTCGAACCCGAGCCCCTCGGGGGCCCGGAGCCATCCGGCTAGCTCAGTTCCTTTTGGAGCTGGCGTTCGACCGCGCGGGTCATGACGAGGCCGAAGCTCGCCTGCACCGCATCGGAGGCGAGGGGACGCAGCCGCTCGACGGCCTTTCCGGCGGCGGCGAGATCACCCTCGGTCCGCAGCTTGCCGTCGCGGATCGGTTGCAGCACGTCCTTGACGAAGAGCTTCACGAACTCCTTCGAGATCGCCGCCGTGTGCCGGTTGATCGAGTCGGCCACGGCCAGCGCATGGTCGAGCGGGATCCCGAGTTCGACGAGTTCGCGCCCGGCACGGAGCATCGTCGGGGAGGGAACCTCCCAGGTGTCCTCGCCGATCGGGCGCAGGAGCCCGACCCGTTGAGCCTTCGCGATCAACCTGGGGTCGAGCGGGTCGCCGAAGGGGTCGCGAAGGCCGGCAGCGTCCACGACCTCGGGTTGCTCGCTGCCGAACGGCTGCAGGAGCGTCCGCTGGAACTCGAGCGTCTGCCGGCTGCCGTTGCGGGCGCCCATCTCCAGCAGTCGCTCGATCGCCTTCAGGTTGAAGCCCTGACCCTGCATGTCCTGGATCAGCCGGATCCGGCGCAGGTGCTCGGGCCCGTAGTAGCCGGTGCGGGCCCGGACGGCCGGCGGCGGCAGCAGCCCGCGCGACTGGTGGGCCCGGATGTTGCGCGCCGTCATCCCGCTCTCCCGAGAGAGCTCATCGATCGTCATCGCGTCCCGCTCGGTCTCCGCCATCGGAGGAGCCTAGCGCCGATTCGACATCGAGCGGTGTTACATCTGGCGGGCCATGGACGGCGGTCGGATCGACCGGGGCCGTCGACGTCCATCAGGGGGAGGGGAGGACGCTGACGACCCCGATCGATCCGCGGGAGGCTAACCGGGTGGGGTCGCCGCCTGGGCGTCGGTGAGGTCGGCCATCTCGCTCAGCCGGGACCAGAGGCGGGCGCGGTCCTCGGGGCTCTCGTGAGTCCAGGGGACGCGATGGGCGGGACGGATGCGCCGATCCATCCACAGCTCGCCGCCGTGTTCGGCGGCCTCGTCGGAGGCTGCGAGCCAGACGATCGTGTCGGCCCCTTGCGCCGGTGTGCGGAGGATCCGCTCGAGGGTGGAGTGAAAGCGGGGAAGCGCCTCGACGACGCCGGGCGTATCGACCCAGCCGGGATGCATCGCGTGGACGCTGATTCCGCGGGAGCCGAGCTGGGAGTCGAGCAGGCCGGTCAGAATCACCTGAATCCGCTTGGCGTGGGCGTAGAAGGCCGTGCCGTTGAAGTCCCGGTGGTCGAGCTCGAGGTCCTCGACGTCGAGCTTCTCGCTGTACATCCCGCCCGAGGTCACGAAAACGACCTTCGCCGGCGCCGCCCGCTCGAGCAGCGGGGCGAGCAGCTCGGTCAGCAGCAGCGGGCCGAGGACGTGAGTCGCGAGGGTCAGCTCGTAGCCGTCCTCGCTCTTGCCGCGCTCGCGGGTCATCATGCCGGCGTTGTGGACCAGGGCCGCGATGCCGCCCTCGCCGATCTCCGACGTCAGCTCGGCGGCCGCGGTCCGCACCGACTCCAGCGACGAGAGGTCGCAGCGGTGAACGTAGAGATGGTCGCTCCCCGTCGCCTCGCTGATCCGCGCGCGGGCGTCCTCACCTCGTTCGAGGCTGCGGACGACCAGGTGGACCCTGGCCCCGAGGGCGGCGAACTGCTCGGCGGCGGCGGCTCCGATGCCGGAGTTGGCACCGGTCACGACGACGTCTCGCCCGCGCAGGCGATGCTGGGGGTCGGCCGAGGCGTCCGACAGTCCGCGAACGTCGTAGCCGATCGAGCTGAAGCCGGGAAGGATCGACCGGTCCAAGATCCAGTCGACGGCGGAGGATCCACCGAGTGATTTCAGTGATGCGCTCATTGACTGATTGCGAGCCTAACAGCTATGTTCAAGGTGTGTCAAAGGTTCGTAATAGCTACGCCGAGCCGATGATCAGGATCGGAGAGCTGGCGCGGCGGACGGGCATGCCGAGTGCCACCATTCGCGCCTGGGAGCGTCGGTACGGCGTCGTCGAGCCGCGGCGCGGGGAATCGGGATACCGGCTCTATTCACCGGCCGACGAGCGTCGGCTGCGCTCGATGGCAGCGCTGGTCGATGAGGGCCTGGCGCCGGCGGAGGCCGCCGACCGGATCCGCGGAATCGGGGGCGATCCCGGCAAGCCCGACGGCGCATCCGGCGCCACCTCACTCGGCGACTCGATGCAGGCGGAGCTGATCGAGAGCCTGCTGCGCTTCGACAACCCGGCCTCTGAGGAGGTCCTCGACCGCGCGATCAGCACGCTCAGCCTGGACGCCTTCGTCGGCGATCTGGTGCTCCCCGTGCTCAGGCGGATCGGCGAGCTCTGGAGCCTGGATCAGGTGACCATCGCCCAGGAGCACTTCGCCAGCAACGTCCTTCGCGGGCGCTTGATGGGCCTGGCGCGTGGCTGGGGCAGCGGGGACGGCAGCCTGGCACTGCTCGCCTGCCCACCCGGCGAGCACCACGACTTCGGGCTGATCGGCTTCGGCCTGGCGCTTCGCGAGCGTGGCTGGAGGATCACCTTCCTCGGCTCCGACACCCCGATCGAGTCGATCAAGACCTGCGCCGAGGAGACGGGGCCGGACGTGATCGTCATCTTCGCTATGAACGAGGACCTGCTCGCGGCGGTCGAGCCCGATCTCGCCCGCCTGTCCGGCCGCTCGAAGCTGCTGCTGGCCGGGTCGAGCGCCGACGTGGACCTCGCCGACCGCCTCGGGGCCGCCCGGCTCCCCGACGACCCGCTGCTGGCCGCGGGCTCAATGGTCGCCTGACCCCTCTCCGTCGGTGCGATCGTCGCTACGGTCGGCTCGATGGAGCGAATGATCGTCGACGGGATGAACGTCCTCGGGTCGAGGCCCGACGGCTGGTGGCGCGACAGGCCCGCCGCCATGGCGGCGCTGACCCGGCGACTGAGCGCGTTCGCGGGGGGTGAGCGGATCGCCCTGCGGGTGATCTTCGACGGTCGGTCTCACCGGCGGGTCGCGGCCGCCGCCTCGGGGATCGAGATCGGCTTCGCCCCCGGCGGACCCGATGCCGCCGACCGGGAGATCCTGCGGATCCTGCGCGCCGATCCGGACCCGGGCTCGATCGTCGTCGCCACCAGCGACCGGCGCCTTCGCAACTCCGTCAAGGCGGCGGGCGGCGTCAGCGTCGCGGCGGGCGACCTGCTTCGGCGCCTCGAGGCATTCGAGGTCATCGACGGACCCGGCGGGGGCTAGGATCAGGCGATGGGACGTCTGGCGCTGATCGGCGGTCACTCGATTCTCGGCACCGCTCCGGCCGCCGGCTTCGAGCCGCGCAGCGTGGAGACTCCGACCGGTCCGGTCGTCGTCCACGAGCGGGGCGAGCAGGTGATGCTCCAGCGCCACGGCTTCGAGCGATACACGACCGCGGCGAAGCTGGACCATGCGCTCAACTTCGCGGCGCTGAGCGAGCTCGGCTGCGATCGCGTCCTGGCGATCGGGTCGGTGGGCGGCCTGCGGCCCGATCTCGGGGTCGGGACGTTCCTCTGCCCAGACGACTTCATCGCCCTGCACCTCGGCCTTTCGCTCTCCGATCAGCAGGAGGGCGAGAGGGTGCCCGGCTTCGAGCCCGCCTGGCGCGGCACGGTCCTGGCGGCCTGGGGTCGCGTCGCCGATCCACCGCTGATCGACGGCGGCGTCTACTGGCAGGCGATCGGGCCGCGGTTCGAGACTCCGGCGGAGATCCGGATGATCGCCGCCCACGCCGACGTGATCGGCATGACGATCGCCTCCGAGAGCATCATCGCCGGCGAGCTCGGCATTCCCTACGCGGCCGTCTGCGTGGTCGACAACCTCGCCAACGGGATCGCCGACGAGCCGCTTTCCGTCACCGAGTTCGAGGCCGGCAAGGAAGAGAACAGGGCGCGCCTGACGGCCGCGATCGAGGTCGTCGCGGGCGAGCTGGATGGGTCGGGGGCGGGCTGATGGCGATCGCAGTCGAAGGTGCCACGCTCGCCGGCGAGACGATCGGGATCCGAATCGAGGACGGCGTGATCGCCGAGCTGGGCGCCGGGGTGGCCGCGCTCGCCGGCGATGAGCGGATCGACGGTGCCGGCACGGCCGCCGTTCCCGGCTTCGTCAACGGGCACACCCACGCCGGAATGACGCTCTTTCGCGGTTACGCCGACGACCTGCCGCTGATGGAGTGGCTGCAGGGACACATCTGGCCGGCCGAGGCGAAGCTGACCGCAGAGGACGTCTATTGGGGGACGCGACTGGCGTGCGTGGAGATGATCCGCACCGGAACGGTCCGGTTCTGGGACATGTACTGGCAGCCGGGTGCCGTGGCCAGGGCTGTGGCCGACGCCGGGATCAGGGCGACCGTCGGCCCGCCGTTGCTGGACGGGGGGGACCCGAGCGGTCGCGGCGATCTCGAGCGGGCGGCAGCGGCCGGGCTGGAGGAGCTGGAGGCCGCCCCGAGTGAGCTGGTCAGTGCCTCGCTGGCTCCCCATGCGATCTACACCGTCTCGGCGGAGTCGCTGAGCTGGATCGCCGCCGAGGCCGAGCGGCTCGAGCTGCCGGTGCAGATTCACATCTCGGAGACCGAGGGCGAGGTTCGTGACTGCATCGGCGCCCACGGCCTCCGCCCGGTCGAGCTGCTCGAGCGGGTCGGCCTGCTCGGCCCGCGGACGCTGCTCGCTCACGCCGTCTGGCTCGACGAGCACGAGCGGGAGCTGATCGCCGCCTCCGGGGCAACGGTTGTCACCAACCCGGTGGCGAACATGAAGCTCGCCGTCGGCGGAATCTTCGACCTGCCCGCGGCAGGGCGGCACGGGATCCCGGTCGGGCTGGGGACCGACGGCGCCGGCTCCAACAACTCGCTCGATCTGCTGGCCGACGCCAAGCTCCTTGCCCTGGCCCAGAAACACCTCGCGGTCGACGCCGCCGCCAGCCCGGCTGCCGAGACCCTCGCGATCGCCACCGGCGGGCGAGCGCCTCTGCTGGGAGCCGCCGGGGTGATCGAGGTCGGTGCCCCGGCCGACCTCCTGCTGGTTCGCGCCGACGGCTACGAGCTCGGGATCGGATCGCTGGAGGCGGGGCTGATCTACGCCGCCTCCGGCTCCGTCGTCGACACCACCATCGTCAACGGACGGGTGCTGATGAGCGGCGGAGAGATCGAGGGCCTCGACGAGGTCCTCGCGCGAGCCCGTGAGCGTGCCGCCGGTCTGGGGTTGCTCTAGATGGCGAAGCGAGGGTCGGGCGACGTCCGTGCCGCCGGCGGCGTGATCTGTCGTGCCGGCGCCGACGGACTCGAGATCGTGGTCGTACACCGCCCCCGCTATGACGATTGGTCATTGCCGAAGGGAAAGCTCGATCCGGGCGAGAGCTTCGCGCAGGCCGCCCTGCGAGAGGTCGAGGAGGAGACGGGCTTCGCCTGCGAACTGGGCGAGGAGCTGACCCAGGCCAGCTACCGCGATCGCAAGGGGCGTCCGAAGATCGTTCGCTATTGGCTGATGACGGTGCGCGCAGGCGAGTTCGAGCCGAACGAAGAGGTCGATGAGCTCCGCTGGCTGACTCGGGAGGCCGCTCGGGCGAAGCTCGATTACGACCACGACCGGCAGCTGATCGACGAGATCCCGGACGGGGGCTAGTCGATCGGGATCTGCTCGACCCGGTCCTCGGCGGCCGGCTGCTGATCCAGTCGCTCCAGGTAGTGGTCGACCAGTGACTTCAGCGTCAACAGCGCCTCCCGCCCGACGTCGTCGAGCTGGCCGCGGAGCTCCGGCGGCCCGGCCGCCCGCAGGATCTCGGCGGTTCGGCAGATGGGGCAGAACTCGAGGCAGCGCGAATCCCGGGAGTGGGTCGCCGACCAGTCAGGTCCGGCCGCGCCCTGCCATTCGGGTCCGCCCGGGCCCCCGCTCCAGTCAGACCCGCTGTCGGTCTCGCCCGGAGAGCGTCGGTCCCGGAACGGGATCTCGTCCCCCCTCGGGGGCTGGTTTGTCTGCTCGTCGGGGGCGGTCATCCTCGAAAATCACCTCGAGCGTTCCGGCTTCGAGCCGGGCGCCCGTTACTCGGTGCCTGGCCAGCGCGTTCGGGAGGATGATAGTCCGCTTCTCGCGACCGGCACGGACGATCAGCTCCTGGCCGACCTTGCTCAGGTTCAGCTCCGAGCGGTCGGCGAACGGGACGGGAATCGAGAGCACCGTGTGTCCACCCTCGGAGGTGATCCGCTGCGTGAGCTCGGTATGCATGACGCGTTCGGGCGGCTCGTCGGCGAACAGCTCGGCCGCCAGGCGGTCAAGCATCTCGGCGCCGACGACCTCCTCGGGGAAGTAGCGGGCGGTCAGCAGCGGGACGGGCGAGAAGCCCTCGCGCACGATCTCCATGTTCTCGGCCTGCTTCTCGCGCCAGGCGGAGAAGTAGGAGTCGGAGAGCTCCTCGGGGAACAGCCGGTTGACCACGACTGCATCGGTCAGGTACCCGTAGAGGTTCAGGTAGGTGAACGTCCGCTGGGCCTCGCGAATCACCATCCGGTCGGGGTTCATCACCAGCCGGATCGACGTGTGCGCCCGATCGCGAAGGATCTCGTTCATCGAGATCAGGTTGCCGACCAGCCTCTGGACGTCGGCGAAGACATCCTCGCCGGGGAGCGGGATGTCGAGAAGGGTCTTGGCGAACGGTCTCGCCGCGGTGACCAGCCGGCGCTCCCAGGGGAGGACCTTGTCCAGCCACCAACGCGCGACGTCGGGGAACGAGAGCAGTCGCAGCGTCTCACCGGTCGGCGCGCAGTCGACGATGATCACGTCGTAGGCTCCGGACGCGTGATGCTCGCGGATCTGGAGCAGGCTGAACAGTTCATCCATGCCCGGGGGGACCGTCAGCTCCTCGGCAGCGACTCCGAGCACACCCCGGTCGGCGAGCACCCGCCCGAGCCAGTCGCGCACGGCCGCCCAGTTGTCCTCCATCTCGTGTTGCGCCTCGATCTGTTGGGCCCAGAGTCGATCTGAGACCTGGGTGGGGGCGGGGCCGAGCTCGTGTTCGAGGGAGTCGCCGAGGCTGTGGGCGGGGTCGGTCGAGAGGATGATCGTCTGCAGGCCCGACCCGGCGCAGCGACGCGCCGTCGCTGCGGCGACGCTGGTCTTGCCGACTCCGCCCTTCCCCGTGTAAAGGATGGTTCTCGGGACGATCGGCTCACTCTCGTCGGCGAGCGGCACCGATCCAGGGTACTCTGACCGCGCCTGATCAAGCGGGACGGGCGAGCAGAACCTTGAGAAGGAATCTGAGAATCACGCTGCTGTTTGCGGTCGCCCTGGCGGCTCTCCTCGGGGTG
Organism: uncultured Solirubrobacterales bacterium; assembly: GCA_963823275.1. Taxonomy (GTDB): domain Bacteria; phylum Actinomycetota; class Thermoleophilia; order Solirubrobacterales; family 70-9; genus RHKX01. Next base: position 878,474 of record CAWGKW010000001.1, read on the forward strand.
TCCGGATGCGGCGGCGGCGGTTCCGACGCCGATCCGCAGGAGGTTCTCGACAACGCCCTCGGCGGGACCGGAGGCGTCGACAGCGGGGTCCTCGACCTCAGCCTCGACCTGGCGTCCACCGGCGGGCAGGAGGGAAACCTGACCGCATCCCTGCAGGGGCCGTTCCAATCAAACGGCACGGCAACCCTGCCCTCGGTCGATTTCGATGCCACCGTCAGCATCGATTCGGGTGAGCCCAGCTTCGGCTTCGACGGCGGGCTCACGATCACCACCGATGGGGTCTTCATCGGCTTCGACGGCAACGAATACCAGCTCGACGACGCGACCTTCCAGGCGCTCAAGGCCTCCTATGAGCAGTCGGCGGCACAGCAGGACACCCAGGAGAGCCAGGGCTCTCTGCAGCAGTTCGGCATCGACCCCCAATCGTGGGTCACCGACCTGACCAACGAGGGGACCGAGGATCTCGACGGCACCGAGGTCGTGCACATCTCCGGAACGGCGGATGTGCCGAAGCTCGTGGCCGACCTCAACGACGTCGCCCAGCAGACGGGACAGGCCCAACAGCTCGACCTGAGTGAGCTGGGCAGCCTCGAGGACACGGTCAGCGAGGCGACCATCGACGTCTACGCCGCCACCGACGACGACTCGCTGCGCCAGTTCGACGTCGGCCTCACCCTTGCCGATCCGCGGGGGGGCGCGGGAGTGGTGACCGTGACCCTCTCGGTCGGCATCGCCGACCCCGGTGGCGAGCAGGAGATCAGCGCCCCCGCCGACGCGGTGCCCCTCGATGACCTCCTCTCCCAGATCCCCGGCGGCGCGGAAGCGCTCGGCCTGGGTTCGACCGGTATCTCGGGAGGGTCGGGCGCGCCGGTCGGCGACGCCGCCGAGAAGTACTACGACTGCGTCGCGAAGGCCAAGGATGCCGACGCCGTCGATGCCTGCGCAGCTCAGCTCGGCGGATGAGCAGCCCGGGACCGGCGCTCAACAGGGGCTTTCTCCTGGGGCCCGACGGGTGGCCCTACCTGCTGGTCCCGTTCATTCCGCTTGCGATCGCGTTCGATCTGGCCGGGGCCTCGGCGACGGTCATCTTCTTCGTTGCGGCGATCGGGATCATCCCGACCGCCGCGCTGATGGGACGCGCAACCGAGGAGCTGGCAGAGCGTTCGGGGCCCGGGATCGGAGGCCTGCTCAACGTCACCTTCGGCAACGCGCCGGAGCTGATCATCGCCCTCTTCGCCCTCTCCGCGGGCCTTCAGGAGGTCGTCAAGGCCTCGATCATCGGCTCGATCATCGGCAACGTCCTGCTGGTGTTGGGGGCGGCGATGGTCGCGGGCGGCTTCAGGCGCCCGGGCAAGGTCCAGAAGTTCGACCGAACGGCGGCCAGCGCCCAGTCAACGATGCTCTTCCTCGCCGCCGCAGCGTTGCTGATGCCGGCGATCTTCGAGATGGTTCAGGGCCGGGGCCTGCCGTCGGTGGGGCCCGAGATCGTCGACTACGGCTCGACCGTCGAGAATCTCTCGCTTGCCGTCAGCATCGTTCTGATCCTCTGCTACGTCGCGGGCCTCTTCTTCTCCCTGAAGACCCACAGCGACATCTTCAACCCGCAGGCGAGGCCACCCGACCCCGAGGATCCGGAGGGGGGCGAGCCGGCTGACTTCGACGACACCTGGGGCTGGAGCGTCCGCCGGTCGGTGACGGCGCTGGCGATCGCGGGCGTCGCAGTCGGGGTGATGTCGGAGATCCTCGTCGGCTCGATCTCGGAAGCCTCGTCATCGGTGGGCCTGAGCGAGTTCTTCATCGGTGCCATCGTCGTCGCCATCGTCGGCAACGCAGCCGAGCACTGGGTCGCGGTGCTCGTGGCCTACAAGGGCAAGATGGACCTCGCCGTCAACATCGCGATCGGCTCGGGCGCCCAGGTCGCGCTGTTCGTCGCCCCGGCCTTGGTCTTCGCCTCCTTCATCATCGGCCCGGGGCCGATGCCGCTCGTCTTCAACGGCTTTGAGCTCGGCGCGATCCTGCTCGCGGCGCTGATCGCCAACGCCGTCACCCAGGAGGGGGAGTCCACCTGGTTCGAGGGAGTCCTGCTGCTCGCCGTCTACACGGTGTTCGCGATCGCCTTCTTCGCCGCCTGAGGTCGTTCGCGTGAGCGCGTTACCACTCCTGATGGCAAGCTTCGCGGTGATCCTCGCGGGGGCCCTCACGTTCACCAATGCCGTCGAGTGGCTGGGTCACCGGCTGGAGCTCGGCGAGGGCGCGACCGGCAGCATCCTGGCGGCGGTCGGCACCGCGATGCCCGAGACCCTGATTCCGATCGTTGCGATCATCGGCGGGACCGCGGGCTCCGAGGAGGTCGCGGTCGGCGCGATCATCGGCGCACCGTTTCTGCTCGCGACGCTGGCGATGGCCCTCGTCGGCCTCTCCGCGTTCCTGTTCAAGGCGAGGCGACCGCAGGGCCTGGAGTTGAAGGCGGATGCCGAGACGCTCGACCGGGACCTGATCTTCTTCCTCGTCTTCTTCGGCGGGGCGCTGGCCGCCGGGGCCTTTCTGCCGGACGAGCTCCACGTGCCGCTCGCGATCGTCTTCGCCTTCGCCTACCTCGTCTACGTGAGGCGGACGCTCCAGGGCGGGGGAGACGTTCAGGAGGTCGAGACGATCGGCCGCCTGTACATGGACCGGGGCGAGGACGACGAGCCATCGAACCTCCTCATCGGGCTGCAGCTCGCGGTCGGGCTGGGCGCCATCGTCGGCGGCGCTCACCTGTTCGTCGAGGAGATGATCCAGGTCGCCGAGTCGATCGGGGTCGAGGCCCTGGTCCTCTCGCTGATCCTGGCCCCGCTCGCGACCGAGCTCCCCGAGAAGGTCAACAGCTTCTTCTGGATCCGTGAGGCGAAGGACAGTCTCGCGCTCGGCAACATCACGGGTGCGATGGTCTTCCAGTCGACGATCCCGGTCGCGTTCGGCCTGGCGTTCACCGACTGGGACCTCGATCGCTACGCCGTCGTCTCGGCGAGCCTTGGACTCGCCGGCGGCGCTCTCGCCTACTGGGTGCTGCGCAGGCGCGGCCGCTTCGAGTTGCTGCCGGTGATCGTCTGGGCGTCCCTCTTCGGATCGTTTCTGATCTACGTGGTCGCGACCAGCTAGGCGTTGATCTCGGCCAGCGCGGCGAGCACGAGGTCGTCGTGCTTTTTCGGCTGGACCTTCGGAAAGGTCCGGGCGATCCTGCCGGCCGGGTCGATCAGGAAGGTCGAGCGCTGGACGCCCATGTACCTCTTGCCGTACATGCTCTTCTCGACCCAGGCGCCGTAGGCCTCGGCGACCGAGTGGTCGGAGTCGGCGAGGAGCGTGAAGCCGAGGTCGTACTTGGCGTCGAACTTGGCCACGGCCTCGACCTGATCGGGTGATATGCCGATCACGCGAGCGTCGTACTCGGCGTATTCGGAGGATCGATCGCGGACGCTGCAGGCCTGGGTCGTGCAACCGGGGGTGTCAGCGCGAGGGTAGAAGTAGAGGACCACCCATCCGCCCGCGAGGTCGGTGAGCGAGACCGTTCCGCCGGTCTGATCGGGGAGCTCGAATGCCGGAGCCGGCGAGCCGACCTCGGGCATCGCCACCGTCAGGCCTCGTCCTCTTCGTCGGGGTCGGGCTCGAGGACGGGGTTGTCGTCGGGATCAAGCTCGTCCTCGATGATCAGGCTCGAGGCCTGCGCCGCGGTACGAGGGTGCCGACCCTTGTGGAACTCCTCGAGCGCCTCCTCGAGGAGGGTCTCGTCGACCGGGACCTCGTCCGATATCCGCACCCACTCGTTGCCCTCCAGGCCCTCATCCTCGAAGACCTCCTGATCGACGGAGGCGGAGTCGTCGACGACGATCACCACCTCCGTCTGCGGGTTGACGTAGGTACCGGGCTGGACGGCAAGCTGTTCGAGTTCGTAGATGTCGCCGACGTCGGCCATCGCGATCTTTATACCCGGAATCCCGATCGCGCAGTTGGCTGCGAGTCGCGCGGTTGTCTCGGGAGGGCCACCGGGCTTCGCCCGGAGGCCCGGCGCAGTCGAGCAGGCCCGGAGGGCTGCGAGTCGCGCGGTTGTCTGACGGAGGGCCACCGGGCTTCGCCCGGAGGCCCGGCGCAGTCGAGCAGGCCCGGAGGGCTGCGAGTCGCGCGGTTGTCTGACTACTGACCGAGGGACTCGAGGTCGCGGAGTTGCCTCGCGATCTCGGACTCGACGTCGAGCGGCTCCTTGCCCTGTCGGACTCGCCTCGCATTACGAGCGATCACGAGTTGGCGAACCTCGTCGACCAGGGCGGGGTCGGCCTTCAGGTTGACCGCCGCCGGGGCGCTCAGCTTTCGCATCTCCTCCTCGACGTCGAGTGGCGTCTCGCCGCGCGCTCGCTGGCGGTAGGCCTTGGCCTCGAGCATCTGCCTGATCTCGGCCTGCTGGGCCGCCTTGCCCATCGCGGTGTGGAGATCGTCACCGGGGCCGGGCTTGTCGTGGTCCATGGCGAAGGCTCCCTTGCCGATCTCCCGATAGACCGCGCCGGAGCCGGCGAACGCCAACGCCGCGATGGGCGCGGCGAGGAGAACCACGAGGATGATCACCTCGCCGTTGCTGATGGCAAACGGCAGCATCGGGTCAGGGTAGCGCCGCCCTGAGCGCGACGGGAACCGTGAACGCGGTCTACGTAGTCGCGGTACGGCGCGAGAAGCGCCCACGCAAACCGGCCCGATGGCGACGATCCTTGAGGATCCGCTGCGCTGCGTTGTGCCCGCTCGCGGCCATCACGCCGCCGCCCGGGTGGGTTCCGGCGCCACAGAGGTAGAGGCCCTCGAGCGGGGTCGCGTACTTCGCCAGTCCGGGAGTGGGGCGCATGAACGCCATCTGCGCGATGTCCTGCTCGCCCTGGAAGATCGAGCCGTCGACGAGGCCGAAGATGTCCTCGAGGTCGGGCGGCGCGAGCACCTCGCGCTCGACGACCGAGCCCGGCAGGTTGGTCGCGTACTCACCGATGCTCGCGATGCAGGTGTCCGCATACTTCTCACGGGCGCCCTCCGGCCATTGTTCGTGCTCGGTCGGCCCGTACTGGGTGAACATCGTCGCGATCCAGCGGTCGTCGTCGGTCAGCGACGGGTCGACGGAGGACGGGACCTCCATCTCGACGTAGGGGTGCTCGGCGGGAACGCCCCGGACCGCGTCCTGCCAGGCGCGCTCCAGGTAGTCGAGCGATGGGCACCAGTTGACCCCGGCGGTGAGAAGGTGCTTGGAGTCCTCCTCGCTCAGGCCCTCATAGACGGGTGCCTCGGAGAGGACCATGTTGATCTTCACCGATGCACCACGGGTCCGGTAGGCGGCCATGTCCTCACGGACGTCCTCGGGGAAGTTCTCGGCGCCCGCGAGATCCATGATCGTGGTCTTCGGATGGGCGCCCGACGCGACGATCGGAGCGCGGAGCACGGTGCCGTCGGCGAGCGTGACGCCGGTCACCCGGCCGCCGCTGGAGTCGATGCTGGCGACCTCGGCGTCGGTGCGAATTTCGGCGCCGGAAGCGCGGGCGCTGGTGGCGATCGCCTCGCTGATTGCGCCCATGCCGCCGATCACCTGACCCCAGGAGCCGACCTGGCCGTCGAGCTCACCGAGCGCGTGATGGAGGAGGTTGTAGGCGGTGCCCGGCGAGTAGGGGCCGGCCCAGACTCCGACGACGCCGGTCGAGGCGATCGAGCCCTTCAGGTAGTCGTTTTCGAACAGGCCGTCGAGCCAGTCGCCGACCGACATCGTGAAGATCCGGATGAGCTGCTGGACGTCGCGCTGCGACATGCCCGCGACCCGACCGGCCTCCCTGAGCAGACCAGCGATGTCTCCAGGGGCCTTGGAGCCCGGCGCCGGAGGCTGGCGGATCATCATCGGCCGGACGAAGTCGGCGGCCATGAACAGCAGCTCCTCGAACTTGGCGTAGTTCTCGGCGTCTTTCTTGCTGAAGCGGGCGATCGACTCCTGCGTCTTGACGACGTCGTCGTGAAAGATGATCGGGCCGTCGGGCGTCATCGCCGCGTAGGCGGGATCGAGGGGGTAGGCCTTGTAGCCGTATCGCTTCAACTCCAGGTCGGCGACGACCTTCGGCTGCAACATCGAGACGACGTAGGAGCAGCGGGAGACGCGGGCGCCGGGCCAGACCTCCTCGGTCACGCAGGCACCGCCGAGTATGTGCCGCCGCTCGAGGATCAGCGTCCTCAGCCCGGACTTCGCCAGGTAGGCGCCGGTGGTCAGCCCGTTATGGCCACCGCCGACCACGATCGCGTCCCACGACCCACCCCCGGTCGCCGGTGCCCGGCTGCCGTTGCCGGCGCTGGAAGTGGGCAGGGACGACGGTGACGTGGCTGAGGGCTCCATGGGGCCAAGCTAACACATCGTTCAATTGACTACAAGGTCAACTGGTCCTCCCAACCCCCTACACTCAGGGGTGATGACAGACCTACAGACACGCGCCAAGCAGCACCTGATGCTGCATTTCTCTGACATGACGACGGCCGCTGAGGACATCCCCGTGATCGTTCGCGGCGAGGGCAGCCACGTCTTCGACGAGAAGGGCAACCGCTACATCGACGGCCTCTCGGGCCTCTACTGCCTCAACCTCGGCCACTCCCACGGCGAGGAGATCGCCGCCGCCGCCGCCAGCCAGATGAGCACGCTGCCCTACACGAGCAACTGGACGGTCGCCCACCCGCCTTCGATCGACCTGGCGACCAAGCTCGCCGAGCTTGCGCCCGACGGCTTCGAGCGGGTCTTCTTCACATCGGGCGGCTCGGAGTCGGTCGAGTCGGCATACAAGCTGGCGATCCAGTGGCACCAGGCCAACGGCGAGCCGCAGCGGCGCAAGGTGATCGCCCGGCGCGACGCCTACCACGGGGTGACGATGGGAGCGTTGTCGTTCACGGGCATTCCGATCTGCCGGACCGCGTTCGAGCCCCTGGGCATCCCGACCAGCCACGTCTCCTCGACCAACGCCTACAGGCACCCTGCCGGTGCCGACGAGGACGAGTTCACCAAGGCGCTGCTCGGGGAAATCGAGCAGGTGATCGAATTCCAGCAGCCCGAGACGATCGCGATGATCATCATGGAGCCGGTTCAGAACGCCGGCGGATCGATCGTCCCGCCGGCCGGCTACTGGCAGGGTCTGCGCGAGATCTGCGACGAGCACGGGATCCTGCTCGTCTCCGACGAGGTGATCTGCGCCTTCGGTCGCATCGGCACCTGGTTCGGCGCTCAGCGCCTCGACTACTCGCCCGATCTGATCACCTTCGCCAAGGGTCTGACGGGCGCCCACGCGGCGATGGGAGGAGTGATGATCTCCGACAAGGTCGCCGATCCGTTCCTGACCGGCAAGGGCGACTACCTGCACGGGCTCACCTTCGGCGGCCATCCCGTCGGCTCAGCGGTGGCACTGAAGGCGATCGAGATCTTCGAGCGCGAGCAGATCTTCGAGAACGTCATGGCCAATGAGCCGAAGGTTCGCGAGATGCTCGAGGGCCTCAAGGACATCCCGATCGTCGGTGACATCCGCGGCCTGGGCCACTTCTTCGCGATCGAGGTCGTCAAGGACCAGGCGACCAAGGAGTCGCTGACGGTGGCAGAGGCCAACTGGCTGCTCAAGGACGTCCTCTCAGACCGCCTCTTCGAGCGCGGGATGATCTGCCGTCTCGATGACCGCTCCGAGCCGATCGTTCAGATCGCCCCGCCGCTGGTGGCCGACATCGCCCTGTTCGAGGAGATCACCGAGGTCCTCCGCGCGGGGCTCGAGCACGCGTACGACCACCTGATGGCCGGCGCCCCGGTCTGAGCTGCGGGTCAGGCCGGGGGTGCGGGCTCAGCCCGTCGTCACCGAGCCGGGGAACAGCTCCCCGGCGAGCGCGAAGAACATGCCGATCGTCTCGCCCGAGAAGTTCGTCGACTTGTTCGCGGAGATCAGGATCGTGGCTTTCTCGGCGGGCAGGTAGAACATCGATGTGTTGAACCCGTAGATCGCGCCGTTGTGGCCGATCCAGTCGTCCAGCCGGAACATCCCGAGGCCGTAGCCGATGCTCGGGCCACCGGGGTTGGCGATCGGGCGGAACCCGATCTGCTTTCGAAACAGTCGCCTGGAGATCAGCTCGCCGGTGCCGAGAGCCTTCGCCCAGATCTTCAGGTCGCCGATCGTCGTCGTCATGTTGCCGGCGGTCCAGGCGACGTCGGGGTTGACCAGCGTGTAGTCGGCGAGCGGCTGATCGCCCTCGTCGCCACCGTAGTAGCCGTGGGCGAAAGGAGACTCGAGCTCCGCCGTCGTCGGCGACAGCGTCCGTCTCAGCCCGGCCCGCTGGGCGAGCCGGTCGATCACGTCCTCGACCGGCTTGCCCGTGATCTTCTCGAGGATGAACCCGAGCAGGATGTAGTTGGAGTCGGAGTAGGAGACCATCTTGCCCGGCCTGAAATCGGGCTCGTGGCGATCCAGGATCTCCAGCGTGTCTCTCGGCTCCCAGCCCGGATAGAGCGGGTTCGCGGAGAAGGCCGCATTGAACTGATCATCGCGGGTGAAGTCATAGATCCCACCGGTCATAGCGAGGAGCTGGCGGATCGAGATCTGACCGCCCCTCGGGACGCCCTTGACGTAGTCGGCGAGCTTCTCGTTCAGCCTCAGCCTGCCGCGGTCGACGAGGCGGAGGACGGCGACGGCCGTGAAGGTTTTTGAGATGCTCGCCATCCGGATCGTGTCGGCCGGATCCATGGGCTCGTCGGTGGCGATGTCGGAGATGCCATAGGAGCGCTCGAACCGCTTGCCGGGGGCGAACACGGCGACGTTGACGCCCGGGACGTTCTGCGTGGCCATCGTGTCGATCACGGTCGCGTCGATGGCCGCGACCTCCGCTGGGCTGAATCCGCGATCCGCTCCCCGCGATCCGACGGCGCCGGCCGCCGCCACCAGTGCAACGAGCCCGATCGCAAGTCCGATCATGGCCCGGCGTGGCATGAGTGCGGACTGCGATGTCAATCTGGGCCCTTCCTGGACGACGGTCGAACGCGAGGAGTCTATGTGCTGCGTCGGGCAAGGGCATCGACGGCAAGACACCCGGTCGGACCGGCAATCAGCGGGTTCAACTCGAGCAGGGCCAGCCCGGACTCGAGCAGGGCCTCGCCCGCAGCGGACGCCGCAGTCACGACCGCAGCCAGGTCCACCGCCGCGCCTCCGCGATCGCCGAGCAGAAGCGATGAGCCGCGGAGCGTTCGGATCGCCTGCTCGATCCGCTCGGGAGGGGCCGGTAGGGGGATGATCGCCACGTCGTCAAGCGCCTCCGTCCAGATCCCCCCGAGGCCGACCACGAGCGCCGGCACGATCGCATCCGCCCGGGCGGCGATGAACAGCTCCACTCCCGCCGGCGCCATCCGCTCGACCAGCAGCTCCGCGCCCGCGGCCGCCGGCAGAGCCAGCAGGCGCTCGGCGGCCTTGCTGAGCTCCGTCGCGCTCGCGACCCCGAGCTCCAGCGCTCCCGTATCGCTCTTGTGGTGGAGCCCAGGTGAGGACAACTTGATCGCGACCGGGAAGCCAAGCTTTTCGCCGGCGTCCACCGCCGAGGCGGCGTCGCCGACGGTCAGCATCTCCGGTACCGGTATGCCCGCCGAGCCGATCAGTCGCTTGGCCCCGGCCTCGCTCAGCCAGCCCTCGGGGCCGGCGGCCCCCGAGCCCGCGGTCCGCGCGGCCGCGGAGATGGCGCGTAACCGCTCCGGGTCCCCGGCGGGTCGGCGAAGCTCGCGGGCGCAGTAGACCGCGGTGGACAGTCCCTGAATCGAGGGAAGGCCGCGATCGGCGAGCTCGCCGATCACCTCCTCGCCGATCAGGTCGGGAAGCGTTGAGGCGAACAGCGGGGCGGCGGAGCATCGCTCGGCGCCGTCGGCAAGGCCGTTGCGGGTCTCCCGCCAGCCGGGCTCGACCTCCTCGGCCAGATCCTCGGGGGTGTCGTGAAAGATCAGCAACTGGTCGATCGCGGGGTCGTCACCGACCGTGGCGACGATCGACCCAAGCCGCTCGCGTTCGGCCCAGATCATCGACGTGTAGTCGAGCGGATTGACTGGGGTGGCCGCCTCCGGCAGCAAATCGACGAGCCGGTCCCTCGTCGACTCGGCGAGCTCCGGGAGCACCATCCCCAGGCGCTCGGCTTCGTCGGCGGCGATCCCCGAGTCACCGCCCGAACACGTGAGCACAGCGAGGCCGCCCCTCCCGCTCGGCCGGGCGCGCGGCTCGGCCAGCACGCGTGACAGCTCCAGCAACTCGTGAGGGTCGCGAGCCCAGCAGGCACCGGATTCCTCGATCAGCGCCCGGAAGATCCGCTGGTCTCCGGCGAGCGAGCCGGTGTGAGCTGCGGCCGCCCCGGCGCCCGCCTCCGACGAGCCGACCTTGAGGACGACGACGCCGATCCCGCGCTCGGCGCAGCTCGCCAGCGCCCCGGCGAATCGCTCGCCGTCGCCATCGGACTCCAGGAAGAGGGCGACCGAGCGGACCCCGTCCTGCGCGCTCAGGGCACCGAGCCAGTCGCTGGCGTCGCAGACCGCCTGATTGCCGGTCGAGATCACCGTGTGGAACCCGATCCCGCGGCGCGAGCCGAGCGCGTTGACCGCGACGTTGCCGCTCTGGGAGATCATCGCGACGCCGCCCGGCTGCAGCGCCTGCACGGAGTCGCCCCACATCCCGGCCCGCGCGGTGAAGTTGACGATCCCGTTGCCGTTCGGACCGCAGACGGGGAACGAGGCCGCTTCGGCGGAGGCCTTCAGGCGCGCCTCGAGGTCACGGCCCGATTCCACCTCGCCGAAGCCGGCCGACACGACCACCGCTCCGCCGCAGCCGAGCGCCGCGGCGTCGGCGATCACATCGGGGACCCCGGCGGCCGGAATCGCGATCGCGATCGCGTCGACGGGCTCCGGGAGATCGTTGACGGTGGGGACGCACCGAACCTCGCGAATCCGGTCGCGGTTCGGGTTGATCCCCCAGACGTCTCCCCGGTAGCCGAGGCGCTCGAGGTTGCGCAGGATCGTGTCGCCGTAGGCGTCGGGACGATCCGTCGCCCCGACGACTGCGATCGATCGTGGCTCCAGCAGCCGCGCGAGACCGTTGGCTGCCGTCACCCGAAGCCGCTCAGTGGAGCATCCGCTCGACGCCACGGCGCTCGATCCCGCGGGCGATGATCAGGCGCTGGATCTCGCTGGTGCCCTCCCAGATCCGGTCGACCCGGAGCTCTCTCAGCAGTCGTTCGGCAACGTTCGAGCGCAGGTAGCCGCGGCCTCCGAACGCCTGCACGCAGCGGTCGGCGCAGCGCCAGGCGGCCTCGCTCATGAACAGCTTGGCCATCGATGCCTTGTTGTGGACGACCTTGGGGTCGGCCCCCGCGTCGGCCAGCGACGCGACGCTCAGGGTCAGCAGCCGTCCCGCCGCAGCATCGGCGGTCGAATCAGCCAGCGGAAAGGAGACGCCCTGGTAATCGAAGATCCGGTTGCCTCCCTGCTCGCGCTTCATCGCCCAATCGGTGGTCACGTCGAGCAGTCGCCACATGGCGCCGGCGCAGCGGGCGGCGATCCCCAGCCGTTCCTCCATGAACCACGAGCGCTGGAGGTCGTCCCCAGCGCCGATGCCGCCGATCACGTCGGCCTCGTTGACCTCGACGTCGGTGAAGGTGATCGTCGGATGGCCGTCGGGATACATGTGGGTGAAGAGGGGGTCGTCGATCGTCTTGATCCCGGGGCGCTCGGCGTCGACGACGAACAGGGTCGGCAGCCTCTCCCCGTCATCGATCACGTTCGCCATCACGATGTAGACGGAGGCGACGTCGCCGGAGGTGACGAACCACTTCTCCCCGTTGAGCAGGTATCCGCCACCCGCCTGGTTCGGAACCGCGGTCGCGGCGATCCGGCTCGGGTCGGAGCCCGCGTCGCGCTCGGTCACCGCGTAGGCATCGCGGATCTCGCCGCGCAGAAGCGGCTTCAGCCAACGCTCGGTGTGCTTGGGCCCGGCGTGCTCCCAGACGTTGTAGCCGTTGGGGATGTGCCAGTGGATGGCATTGGTCGAGCGGCCGTACTGCTCCTCGACCAGGGCCCACTGCAGGCGGGTCCAGCCCTGGCCGCCGTGAGCGGGGTAGTGGAGACCGCCGGTCAGATTGCGGGCGATCGCCTCGCGTTTGACGTCGGCGATGACGTCCTCGGGGAGCCTGCCGTGTCGGCGCTCCGCCTCCTCTTCGAGGGGGAACATGATCTCCTCGGTGAACGCTCTGGCGCGGGCCTGGACGTCGAGCGTCGCGTCGTCGAGGTCGAAGGGAATGTCCGATGGGTCGACGTCGGCGGCTGATGTGGGTGCGCTCTCCACTTGACCGGCACTCTAACATGCGCTTGATCGATTGACTACAAGATCAATAGAGGCCCGATCGATGACCGCGAGAACGCAGAGGAGAACCGCCCGATGAGCACACCGGCAGCGACGAACGGCAAGCTCTGGCTGGATCCGCGGGACGTGGAGCTGACCCTTCAACCGGTCGAGCGAGCCACGATGTTGCCGCCGGCCGCCTTCACCGACGAGTCGGTTCTCAGCTGGGAGGTCGACAACCTCTTCAACGGGTGGGTCTGCATGGGCCACGCCTCTGCCGTGGCCGAGCAGGGGTCCTTCCTGATGCGCGAGCTCGGGGATACGAGCGTCTTCGCCATGACCGGCTCAGACGGCGTCGTCCGGGCCTTCCTGAACGTCTGCCGTCATCGTGGGGCGCGAATCGTCGAGGAGACCGCAGGTCAGGTTCGCCGGCGCATCCAGTGTCCCTATCACGCCTGGTCCTACGACCTCGAGGGCAAACTCGTCGCGGCTCCCCACATGAACGACGTCGAGGACTTCGATCATTCCTGCTGGGGGCTCATCGGGGTCCGCTCGGCGATCATCGGCGGGCTGCTCCTGATCGACCTCAGCGGCGAGGCCCCCGATCCGGCCGAACATGTCGGTGACCTGATCGGATTCCTCGACCGCTACCGGGTCGCTGAGCTGCAGCTCGCCCGCGGCACCGTGTACGAGGTCGAGGCCAACTGGAAGGGCATCGCGGAGAACTACAACGAGTGCCTGCACTGTCCCGGCGTCCACCCGGAGCTGAATGCGCTCAGTGACTACCGCAGCGGTGAGGATGTCCACGGCGAGGGTTCGTGGTGCGGTGGTTCGATGACCTTGAACGACCACGCCGAGACGATGGGAACCGGCGACGGCCACGCCACCGAGCGACCGCCGATCCGGGGTCTGACCGAGAAGGACGTCAACTCCGTCTACTACTTCGCCCTGTTCCCGAACGCGCTTGTCTCCCTGCATCCCGACTACTTCATGCTGCACACGCTCTGGCCTCGGTCCAGTGGTCAAACCGAGGTCACCTGCGATTGGTTCTTCGAGCCGGAGACGGTGGCCCGCGACGACTTCGATCCCAGCGATGCCGTCGACTTCTGGGACATGGTCAACAGGCAGGACTGGTACGTCTGCGAGCTGACCCAGAAGGGCGTCAGGACGAAGGGCTACACGGCGGGCAGGTATTCGGGTGAGGAATCCGACGTGCATGCTTTCGACACGATGGTGGCCGGCCGCTACATGGAGGCGCTCCGCGAGGGCGCCGAGATCCCGGCCTGAGCGCCGGCACTGGAGGAGAGAATCGAATGAACGAGATCGCGGCGAAACTCGGCGAGGTCGGTCTTCCGGCTCCAATCTCGGAGCTCGCCTCCAGGGACTGGGACGCCATCATCGTCGGCGGCGGCCACAACGGCCTGACCGCCGCCGCCTACCTGGCCCGCGCCGGCAGGTCGGTGCTCGTCCTCGAGCGCCGCGAGCGCCTCGGTGGGGCCTGCACGCTGGAGCGCCCGTTTCCCGACGATCGGTTCATCGTCAGCCCCTGCGCCTACGTGGTCGGCCTGCTCGACGACACCGTGATCGACGAGCTCGAGCTTCACAAGCGCGGCCTGAAGTACTGGATGGCGGACCCGAACCTGTGGGTGCCCTTCGAGGACGGAACCTCCTTCGGCCAGTTCCTCGACGACGCCAAGACCCAGGAGAGCCTCGAGGGCCTCGGCCTCTCGAAGCGGGACATCGACGGCTATTGGGCCTACGAGGAGCTCTTCGACGACGTCCGCAAGATGCTCCGCAAGGGCGCTCGTGACACGTGGGTGGGCGACACCCCGACGCGCCCCGAGATCGAGGATCTGCTCGGCAACGACCAGGAGAAGATCGACCTCGTCTTCGAGGACTCGATCGCCGACGTGCTGGGCCGATACATCGAGGACGAGCGGTTGAAGACGGCGCTCTTCGGCCAGGGTGTGATCGGGACGTGGGGCGGACCCTACGATCACGGAACCGCCTCGATCAAGTTGATGCACTACCAGGGCGACATGGACGGCCAGGGACCGGTCTGGGGATATGTCGAGGGCGGCATGGGGATGGTCTCGTTCGCGATCGCCGACGCCGCCCAGGAGGCCGGCGCGATGCTTGCCTGCGACGTTCCCGTCGCGAGGATCACCCCCGGGGAGAGCGTCGAGCTCGAGGACGGGACAACGATCCGCGCTCGAACGATCATCTCCAACACCGACCCGAAGGTGACGATGCGGCTGGTCGGACCGGAGCTGATCGGATCGGTCGATCCCGCCTATCTGGGCAAGCTCGAGGCATGGAAGATCCGCAGCCCCGTGGTCAAGTTCAACGCGTCGCTGGACCGCCTCCCGAGCTGGACCGCAGCGCCCGGCGAGTCGTGGCCGGCCCGGGCAACGGTGGACGTGACCGGCAGCATGGACGAGGCGCAGCAGGCGTTCGAGCGCTGCGCGGCCGGGGAGCCGGCGGTCGGCTTCGGCGAGATCTACGTGCAGACCGGTTATGACCCGAGCCCGGCGCCCGGCGACAAGCAGCTGATGAGCGTCTTCGGCCAGTACGCCCCCTACGAGATCACGGGCGGCGACTGGGACTCGGCCCGCGAGGGTGTCGCCCGCCAGTTCATCGACCTGATCGTCCGCTTCGCGCCCGATTTCGAGGACGTGCTCGCCGATTACGAGGTGCTCGGCCCGCCCGACATCGAGGAGCGGATCGGTCTGACGGGCGGCAACATCTTCCAGGGCGAGGTGACCCCCGACCAGCTCTGGGAGGGGAGGTTCGCCTCGCGCACGCCGATCGAAGGGCTCTACATGTGCGGGGCGGCCACCCATCCGGCCGGCAGCGTGATCG
Source organism: uncultured Solirubrobacterales bacterium (assembly GCA_963823275.1). Taxonomy (GTDB): domain Bacteria; phylum Actinomycetota; class Thermoleophilia; order Solirubrobacterales; family 70-9; genus RHKX01. Next base: position 893,704 of record CAWGKW010000001.1, read on the forward strand.
CCCTCAACGGGCGTAACGCGGCCGCCGCGGTGCTGGCCGACCAGGGCGCCGCCCTACCCACCCCGGCATCAGCCTGAGAAGGTGCCGTTCATGAACCCGATCGCTGACCAGCTCGGCGAGGTCGGTCTTCCGGCTCCAATCTCGGAGCTCGCCTCCAGGGACTGGGACGCCATCATCGTCGGCGGCGGCCACAACGGCCTGACCACCGCCGCCTACCTGGCCCGCGCCGGCAGGTCGGTGCTCGTCCTCGAGCGTCGCGAGCGGCTCGGTGGGGCCTGCACCCTCGAGCGCCCGTTTGCCGACGACCGCTTCGTGATCAGCCCCTGCGCCTACGTTCTCGGCCTGCTCGACCAGCGTGTCATCGACGATCTCGAGCTGCACCGCCGCGGCCTGCGTTGGTGGATCGCCGACCCCAACCTGTGGATCCCGTTCGCCGACGGCAGCTCGCTCGGCCAGTTCGTCGATGACGAGCGAACGCAGGCGAACCTCGAGCAGTTGGGCGTCTCCAGGTCCGACATCGACGGGTATTGGAAACACCAGAAGCTCTACGACGACATCCGCAGGCTGCTGAGGAAGGGAGAGCGCGACGCCTGGGAGGGCGAGACGCCGACCCGCGCTGAGATCGAGTCGATGCTCGGCGGCAATCAGGCGATGATCGACCTCGTCTTCGAGGCCTCGATCGCGGAGGTCATGGATGAATACTTCAGCGATCAGCGACTGCATGATGCGTTCTTCGGCGGCGGTGTGATCGGGACCTGGGCCGGGCCGCGGGACAGGGGCACCGCGTCGGTGAAGCTGATGCACCACCAGGGCGACCTCGACGGCGGCGGATCCAACTGGGCGTACGTGGAGGGCGGGATGGGAATGGTTTCCTTCGCGATCGCCGACGCCGCACGGGAGGCCGGCGCCATGCTCGCCTGCGGCGTGCCGGTGACCTCGATCGTTCCCGGCGAGGGCGTTGAGCTCGAGGACGGCACCACGATCAGGGGGCGGGTGGTGATCTGCAACGCCGATCCGAAGGTCGCGATGGGGCTGATCGGGACCGACGCGATCGACTCCTTCGACCGGGGTTTCCGCGAGCGGCTCCAGGATTGGGACGTGCGCAGCCCGGTCGTCAAGTTCAACGCCGCCCTCGACGAGCTCCCGAACTGGACCGCGGCCGACGGGGAGACGTGGCCGGCCCGGGCGATGATCGAGCTGACCGACGGGATCGAGTCAGCCCAGGCCGCGTTCGAGAGCTGCGTTGCGGGGGAGCCGGCGGTCGGTTTTGCGGAGGTCTACACGCAGACCGGCTTCGATCCGAGCCCGGCGCCGGAGGGCAAGCACTCAATGACCGTGTTCGGCCAGTACGCCCCCTACGACATCGCGGAAGGCGACTGGGATTCCCGACGCGACGACGTCGCCCGCCAGTTCATCGACCTGATCGACCGGTTCGCGCCCGGCATCGAGGATCGCCTGATCGAGTACGAGGTCCTCGGCCCTCCCGACATCGAGTCGCGAATCGGCCTCACGGGCGGACAGATCTTCCAGGGCGCCGTGCTGCCCGATCAGATGTGGGAGAACCGACTGTCATCGCGTACTCCGATCCCCGGGTTCTATCTCTGCGGGGCGGCCACCCATCCGGGCGGCAGCGTCATCGCCACCAACGGCCGCAATGCGGCGTCCGCCGTGCTGCAGGACGCTTAGGGCTCCGAACTCGGGCGGCAGGGCCTTCGGGCCATCGGGGTAGAGAGTGCGCAGTTGCTCCTCCGTCATCTCCAGGGTGTTGGCGGCTTCCCGCGGCGCTCCCACCACCAGCCAGAGCTGGTCTGCGTCAGTGTCGTTGAACGGCTGGCGGATCGAATCGGGTTCGACCAGGACGGCGCTCAACGGGGTCAGGGTGAGGAGTTCGTCGTCGACCCGCAGCCTTCCGGTTCCCTTCAGGAGCAGATACATCTCGACCGTCTCGGAATGCCGGTGCCTTGTCGATGCCTGCCCGGGCTCGATCCGCCAGAGCCGAGCGCCCAGCGTGTCGGCGTCCAGCTGCTTGGCAAGGTCCGTGTTCAGGACGCCCATCTGGTTGGAGCGTCGCCAGAAGGCCTCCTCCGCGGTCAGAACTCGATATCCCATGGAGCCTCCTCTGTTGCGTCCCGTCCCTCGACTAGATTCGGCGGGTGTCTTCCGATACCGCTGATCGTATTCTCGATGCCGCCTGCGAGCTGATCGCCGAGGACGGGATCGACGAGGTGCGGATCGCGCGGGTGGCGCAGCGCGCCGGTGCTTCGACCTCGCTCGTCCACCACTACTTCTCGACTCGCGAGGAGCTGCTCGAGCAGGCGCTGGTCCACTCTTTCGAGCAGGCGGGCGACGAGCGATTCGGGGAGGAGGCAGCGGCCGGCGGGAGCGCGATCGACGGCCTGGCGACCGCAATCAGGGAGAGCCTCCCCTACCCCGGAGGGCAGGAGCGCGAGTGGGTGCTCTGGGTCGAGCTCTGGCTCCGGGCGGTTCGCGAACCCGATCTCCGGCCGGTGGCGGCGCGGATGTACGAGCGTTACCGGGCATGGATGGCCGAGGTCATCGAGGCGGGCGTCAGGAGCGGCGAGTTCCGAGCCGAAACGGACGTCGAGCGGACCACCAGCCTGGCGGTGGCACTGCTTGACGGAACCGGGGTGCGGGCGTTGCTCGGCGACCCCGCCATGAACGTCGAGGCCGCCCGCACCGTCGTCGCCACGGCACTCGCAATGGAGCTCGGAATCGAGCCCGGCCCGCTGCTCGACTGACGGGAACCCGCGCGGGGCAGCCGTATCGGTTGGCACTTGCGCGACGAGTTCGGCAGGAGTAACTTGAACGGCAGTTCAGCTTTGGAGAGGGCAGATGACGAGTGAAGTGAGCCACCACGGCAGCCTTGCGACGATGAGTCCGCGGCCGGCCATCGGACATATCCGCAAGCCGCAGATTCTCGACGCGGCCGCGCTGGTGATCACCGAGCGCGGGTTCGACGGGACTCGGATTGCCGATATCGCCGAGCGTGCCGGAACCAGTGCGGCGGCCGTTCTCTATTGGTTCGAGAGTCGTGAGGAACTTCTCAACGAGGCTTTGATCGCCGAGGAGGAGGGCTTCGCCGCTGAGATCGCCGAGATGCTCGCCGGTCAGGGCAGCGCCGCCGAGAAGCTGCGCTCAGCGTGCTCGGGGCGACCATCGGCGACAGCGACATCAGCCTCTGGGTGGAGCTCTGGGCGCGCTCGCTCCACGACCCCGATGCCGCCGCCGCCCGGAGGCGACTCGACGACGCATGGCGAAGCATCCTCGCCGACGTGATCGCCGAGGGACAGGCGGCCGGCGAGTTCGATCGCGAGGTCGATTCGACCCGGGCCGCGCTGTCGCTGGGCTCGCTGATGGACGGCCTCGGCGTCCAGGCGACGTTGAGGGATCCCGCCGTCTCGACGGAGTTGATGGAGGCGATCGTGATCGGCTTCGCCGAAGACCTGCTCGGAGCCTCATTGCGAACGGTCGAGCGATGCCCCGGCCGAGGCGGTGATCTCATGAGCACGTTCGAGTTCGATTCGAGGCTCAACCGGCGCCAGCTCCTTCGCTACGGGGCGGGCGGTGCGCTCGGCCTGTACGGACTCGGGTCGCTCGCCGGATGCACCGTGGAGCGGCCGATCGACAAGCCCGCGAGCACCGCTGCGATCAAGCCCGAGATCGACGGGGATCTGCTGATCTTCAATTGGGCCCAATACATGGATCCGGAGCTGAAGAAGACCTTCAGCGAGAAGTACGGAGTCGAGGTCAACGAGGTCAACTTCGACAACCTCGAAGCGATGGTCACCAAGCTCAGGGCGGGGGGTCGCTACGACATCATCTGGCCGACTCCCGAGTACGCCTTCCGACTCAATCAGGAAGGACTGCTGTCGCGCTTCGATCGCGACAGCCTCAACAACGCCAAGGGCATCTCGGCCTTCTACGACACCGGCTGGTGGGATCCGCAGAGCGAAATCTCGGTTCCCTACACCTACTACACGACCGGCATCGCCTGGCGCGAGGATGAGGTCTCGGGCATGACCGGCTCCTGGAACGACCTGACCAACCCCGACGGCGAGGGACGGATGTTCATCCTCGACGACTTCCAGGAGGCGATCGGCCAAGCGAACCTGATCAACGGCTTCGACCTGAACACCACTGACCCCAACGAGCTCGAGATCTCCAAGCAGACGTTGCTCGCGCAGAAGGAGTTCGCGCGGGGGATCTCGACCAATTCGACCCAGAACCTGGTCAGCGGGGCTGCCGCCATCCACCAGGCCTGGAACGGCGACATCGTCAACGTCCGCAACCAGGTCGACGACCCGGAGAACTACAAGTACGAGACCTGCGAGGAGGGAGTGCCCGTCGGCACCGACCTGATGTGCGTCCCGGTCACCGCTCGCGCACCCGGGACGGCGCTGAAGTTCATCGACTGGATCCTGCAGCCAGACAACGCGGCGCAGAACGTGCTTTGGAACGGCTATCCGCAGCCCGTGGAAGGCGGCAGGGAGGCCTTCGCCGGGTTGGTCAAGGAGGAGCCGTCGATCGACGTCGACCTCGAGCAGCTCGGCGACGGCGGCATGGAGTACCGGCTCGACAGCGCCGACGACCGGGCGCTCTGGAACCAGACCTGGACCGAGGTCAAGGCGACTTGAGTTCGAAGGGATTCTGGTCCCGGTTTCTGCTCCCGGGCGGGCTCTGGCTGCTGCTGCTGTTCGTCGTCCCGATCTGCCTCGTCCTGGCACTTTCCTTCGGCTACACCGACGATCTCGGGCGGGCCGTCTACTCGTTTCGCCTCGACAACTACGCCGACGCTTTCGACCCGCTCTACATGCCGGTGCTGCTGCGCTCGATCGGCTTCGCGGTCGCGACGGCCGCCATCTGTCTGCTGCTCGGGTATCCGATCGCTTACTACATCGCTCGCTACGGGGGGCGGCGCAAGCATCTGCTGATCGCCCTTCTCGTGATCCCGTTCTTCGTCAACTACCTCGTCCGCACCTACGCCTGGGTCGCCCTGCTGGCCGACGAGGGGCTCGTCAACAGCGCCCTCAAGGACCTGGGGGTGACCGAGAACGGGATTCAGCTGATCAACACTCCCTACGCGGTGATCGGCGGGCTCGTCTACGGCTACCTGGTGTTCATGATCCTGCCGATCTACGCCTCGCTCGAACGCATGGACCGCTCTCTGGTGGAGGCGGGAAAGGACCTGTTCGGAACGCCGGCCCGGACGTTCCTGCACGTCACCCTGCCGCAGACCAAGCAGGGGATCCTCGCCGGCTGCGTTCTCGTCTTCCTGCCCGCGGTCGGCGACTTCGTCTCCGCGCAGCTCCTCGGCGGCCCCGATACCTACATGGTGGGCAACCTGATCCAGGATCAGTTCTTCGCCGCGAGCAACTGGCCGTTCGGCTCGGCGTTGACCGTGGTGATGATGATCTTCCTCTCGATCTGGATGCTCGGCTACCTGCGCTCTGCCGCGCGCGAGGCGCGCGAGCCGGTGGCGGCGTGAAGCGATGACCGGCGTGCCCCCGACAACCGTCGGCTCCGGCGCACGGAGGCTGCGCCCCCGGGGAACCCGCAGGCCGCACGAGGACGGGTTCGACCGCCCTCGCTTCCTGAAGCTCTACAGCTTCGGTGTCTACCTCTTCCTCTTCATCCCGATTGCCGTCGTCGTTCTCTTTTCGTTCAACTCGGTCAAGTCGCTGCAGTCCTTTCAGGGGTTCTCACTGCAGTGGTACAGCGAGTTCCTCAACGATCCGACCCTGCGGGAATCGCTGTTCGTCTCCCTGCGCATTGCGTTGATCACGATGGTGATCGCGACGATCATCGGGACGGCTCTGGCGATCGGCCTCGTCCGGGCGAAGACCCGATGGAGCCCGGCCGCGAACGTGCTGATGCTGATCCCCCTCGTCACCCCGGAGATCGTCGCCGGCATCTCGGCGCTGCTGATCTTCTCCCAGCTCGGGATTCAGCTGTCGTTCTGGACCATCGTGATCGCGCACATCACCTTCTCGATCTCCTACGTGACCGTCGTCGTCCGTGGGCGGCTCGCCTCGATGGGCGACGAGGTCGAACAGGCTGCGATGGATCTGGGCGCAACCCGATTCCAGGCCGTTCGGCTCGTCCTGTTGCCCGAGCTCTGGCCGGCCGTAGTGGCGGCCGGGCTCCTCACGTTCGCCCTCTCCTTCGATGATTTCGTGCTCTCGTTCTTCACCACCGGTGAGGACGCGCAGCCGCTGCCGGTGCGCATCTGGTCGGCGATCAGGTTTGGCGTCTCGCCGACGATCAACGCGATCGGGACGCTGATGATGGCCGTGTCGCTGACCGCCGTGGTCGCTGCGGTGCTGATCCCGCGCTTCTTCGGGCGCAAGGAAAGTGGAATCAAGGTCCTGACGGGACAGGAGGAGGGCTGAGGTGGAGCAGGCAACCGTGAACGGCGCTGAGGACGGGGCCGACGCGCCCGGAGGAGAGGCGATCCGGCTCGAGGGCGTGAGCAAGCGATTCGGCGACTTCACCGCCGTCGACGCCATCGATCTCTCGATCCCAAAGGGCGAGTTCTTCTCCCTGTTGGGCCCCTCGGGCTGCGGGAAGACGACGACGCTGCGGATGCTCGCGGGCTTCGAGATCCCGACCGAGGGCAGGATCCTGCTGGAGGGTGAGCCGGTGGAGGACGTTCCGCCCTATCGTCGCAACGTCAACATGGTCTTTCAGAGCTACGCGTTGTTCGGGCATCTCGACATCGCCGACAACGTCGCCTTCGGGTTGAAGCGCCGTAAGGTTCCGAAGGACGAGATCAGGCGCCGGGTCGACGAGGCGCTCGAGCTGGTCAGCCTGGAGAGCCGGGCGACCGCGAGACCCTCGGAGCTGTCGGGCGGGCAGCGTCAGCGGGTGGCCCTCGCCAGGGCGCTCGTCAACCGCCCTGCCGTGCTGCTCCTCGACGAGCCGCTCGGGGCGCTCGACCTGAAGCTTCGCCGGCAGATGCAGGTCGAGCTCAAGCAGATCCAGCGAGAGGTTGGGATCACCTTCGTCTACGTCACCCACGACCAGGAGGAGGCGCTCTCGATGTCGGATCGAATCGCGGTGATGAGCGACGGGCGGATCGCCCAGTGCGGCGAGCCCGAGGAGGTCTACGAGCATCCCAACGAGGAGTTCGTCGCCGGCTTCATCGGCATCTCGAACATGCTCGAGGGGGTCGTCGACGGTCCGGGCATGGTCAAGGTCGGCTCGGGTATGAGGATCCCCGCACCGGTCCCGGGCGATTGCGATCTGCGGCGACACCGTCCAGCTGTCGGTCCGACCCGAGAAGATCGCCGTCGACGAGGAGGTCGAGGACGACATGGTCAGGATGAGCGGCAGGGTGATCTCGCGGATCTACCACGGGGTCAACACCCAGCTCACGGTCGATCTCGGCGCCGGAGCGCACCTCGTCGCCCTCGAGCAGGCCACCTATCGCGCCAGCGCCGACGACCGCTGGGAGGAGGGCATGGAGGTGAGTGTCGGATGGCACCCCGAGAACTGTCTGCGTCCTCCGTTGAGGGTCGCCGTCGTCGGGGCCGGACTGGCCGGACTGGCCGCCGCCGACGCCCTCACCACGGCCGGGATCGAGCCCGATCGTGCTCGAGGCGCGCGATCGGGTCGGCGGACGGGTTCATTCGCGGACCCTGGACAACGGCGCCGTGGTCGAGATGGGCGCGGAGTTCATCCTCCCCGGCTGCACCGAGACGATCGGGCTCGCCGAGCGCCTCGGACTTGGGCTCTGGGACAAGGGCATGCGTTACGGGCGACGGGAGCCCCGCGGGGTCGCAGGTCCCGCAGGGTGCGATGGAGGCGGCGGTCGCCGAGATCGAGGCGGCTCTCGGGCGGGGAGAGGGGGAGGGGCGGAACGTCGGCGAACTGCTCGGATCGGATCGATATCGACGACGGAGCACGACAGGCCGTCCTGGCGAGGGCGGAGGTCTCGGCGGCGGCCTCAGCCGACGAGGTGCCGGCGGCGGAGCTCGGGCTACTCGCGCGGGTCAGCGATCTGCCGTCGCCGGGGATCGCCGGCGGCAACCAGCGCCTGGCCGAGGCGTTGGCGGCGGCGATCGGGATCGAGGCGGTCAGCTGCGCAGCCCGGTCCGTGCGATCGGCGGCCGGCGACGACGGCGTCGTGATCAGAACCGACGACGACGAGGTCGCCGTCGACTTCTGCATCGTCGCCGTCCCGGCATCGGTGGTCGATGGCGATCACCTTCGACCCGCCCCTTTCCAGCCCGGTCGCCGCCGCCCTGGCCGCCGTGACGTACGGCCACGCCGCCAAGCTCTTCATTCCGCTCGGGCCCGGGTCCGTGGACGCCCCGCCCAGCGCCACCCTCGCCGTCGGGGACCGCTACTGGGCGTGGACGGCGACGGGCGACGGCTCGCGCGTCCAGCCCGTGATCAGCGCGTTCGCGGGCTCACCCGACGCGCTCCGGGGCCTCGGCGTCGCCGGGGCTCGGAGCGCTGGGTCGAGAAGCTGGTCGGGCTTCGGGACGATCTCGATCTCGAGCCGGAGCGCGCCCTGCTCTCGACCTGGGACGACGATCCCTGGGTCGGTGCCGCCTACTCGGTGGCGACCCCCGAGGATGCCGATGGCCTGCTTGCGGCGCTGCCACGGCCGGATCGGATTCGCCGGCGAGCACCTCGGCGGCGAGATGAGCGCCCTGATGGAGGGCGCGATCCGCAGCGGACGTCGGACTGCGGCACGGGTCGCGGAGAGCCTCTGATCTGCTGTCGGCCACCGACCTGGATTGACTGTTCCAGCCGGTCGCAGTAGGTTCGTTTCACGGGTTGCGTTTCCGTGACTCCAACCAGGGGAGGAACCGATGTCACACCGAGGGTCGTTGACCTGCGAGTTCAGCCGGCGAACCGTTCGGCCGGTGCGGCCCCGGCTCGTCCAGCTGGTGGTGCTCGGCGCGCTGGCGGTCTCCCTGGTAACCGCCTCGGCGGCTGAGGCATCCGCCGTCTATTGGGCGAACCTGGGTGGCACCACGATCGGCGTTGCAGACACGGATGGCAGCGCCGTCAACCAGAGCCTCGTCACCGGGGCAGAGGGCCCATGCAGCGTCGCCGTCGACGATTCGCACATCTACTGGTCGAACTCGAGCTCGAGCTCGGTCGGCCGCGCGAACCTCGACGGGACCGGCACCAACCAGGACTTCGTGACCGGTGTTGGGACCGGAGGATGCGGAGTGGCCGTTGACGCCTCTCACCTCTACTGGACCTCCGGCGGAGGAGGAACCAAGATCGGTCGCTCCAATCTGAACGGAAGCGGTGTCGATCAGAACTTCATCACCGGAACCAACGGGCCGTGTGGCGTTGCCGTCGACGCTACCCACATCTACTGGGCTCGGACCAGTCCGTCCGGGATCGGCCGCGCCAACCTGGACGGCACCAACGTCGAGCAGGTCTTCATCCCGATCCCACTCGGTGACCCGTGCGGCGTCGCGGTGGACGACTCGCATGTCTACTGGGGCAACGGGACCAGCTCGATCGGGCGCGCCGACCTCAACGGGGACAACGCCGATCAGGAGCTTCATCGCCGGCCTGTCCTCCTATGCATGCGGGCCGGCGCTTGACGGCACCGACATCTTCTGGTCTCACGGATCCGAGACGACGATCGGGCGTTCGAACGTGGATGGGTCGGGTGTGGACGACACCTTCATCACGGGCGCCGACGGGCCCTGTGGGGTTGCGGTAGGGCCTGCGGCCGCGCCGCCGCCTTCGAACGCCTTCACGCTCGGCAAGCTCAAGCGCAACAAGAAGAAGGGGACGGCGAAGCTGACGGTCGAGGTTCCGGGCGCCGGCACCCTCGATCTTTCCGGAAGCGGGGTCAAACCGCAGCGGCCCGTGGTTCCAGGCCCCGTTTCGAACCCCAAGCCGGTCGCGGGCCCCGGCGCGGTAAAGCTCTCGATCAAGGCCACCGGCAAGAAGAAGAAGTCCCTGAAGAAGAAGGGAAAGGTGAAGTTGAAGGTCAAGGTGACCTTCACGCCCACCGGGGGCAGCGCCGCCAGCCAGGCGAAGTCGGTCAAGCTGAAGAGGAAGAAGTAGGGCCGTCCGGCGCCGCCGGGGCGCCGCCGGCTGACGATCCCCGCGAGATTGCAAGAACGGCTCCGGGGAGGACGTATCCGCAGCTGCGTGCTCAGCCGAGGGGTGAGTTGCCGTGCGAGGCCCGTTCCGCCGCCTCGATCAGCTCGTCGCGAAAGTCCGGGTGGGCGACCCGCGCCAATGCGACTCCGCGCTGGTGGATGGTCTTGCCCTCGAGCTCGGCGGCGCCGTGCTCGGTGACGATGACATCCACCTGGTGACGGGGGGTGGTGATCACCGCGCCGCGGTCGAAGGCCGGAACGATCCGGGACCGAGTCTCGCCTCCGACCTCGATGGTCGAGGGAAGGCAGATCAGGGAGCGGTCCTCGAGGTCCAGTCCGGAGCCGGCCAGGAAGTCCTCGTGGCCGCCGATTCCCGAGTACTGGCGGCCTCCGATCGTGTCGGCCATGACCTGACCATGGACGTCCACTGCGAGGGCTGCGTTGATCGAGACCATGCGGCGGTTGCGGCGGATCACCTCCGGCGAGTTGACGACGTCGACGGGCAGGAACGCCACGTCCTCGTTGCCGTCGAGCCACTCGTAGAGTCGCTTGGAGCCGAACGCGAACGTGGAGACGGAGACTCCGTCGTAGACGCCCTTGCGGTTGGAGACCGAGCCGGTCAGGTGCAATTGCATGAGGCCGTCGGTGAACATCTCGGAGTGAATGCCGAGATCCACCGCGTCGCCGGCCGCGAGGATCGTCGCGATCGCAGTCGGGATCGCGCCGATCCCGGTCTGGACCGTTGCCCCGGATGCGATGAACACGGCTGCGTGGCGGGCGATCTCCCGGTCGACGTCGCACGGATCTGTCGTCGGCAGCTCGGGCGGGGCGGCGTCGGTCTCGATCAGGACGTCGATCTGGTCGACGTGAAGCCGATGCGGGAACTCGGGCGGCAGTCCGAACGTCCGTGGGTAGGCGCTCGATGCCTCGACCACCAGCAGCCGTCCGGGGTCCTCGCCGGCACGGATCAGCTCGGCGATTGATCCGCCGGCATGAAGGGACAGCGAGCAGTAGCCGTCGGCATCGGGCGCGGAGGCGACCGTGCACATGACCCGCGGGCATTCGCGTTCGTAGAGCGGCGCGAATCGCCGAAAGTCGGCCGGGGCGAAGCTGATGTTGGCGCCCGAGTCACGCAGCGCCCGCTCGAACGGTCCGAAGAAGCCCGAGAGCAGATGGACGCCGTCCCGATTGAACAGCTCGGTGCCGACCGCGAGCAGCCCGCCGTAGACGTGGAGATCCGTCCAGTCGTCCCGCTCGCCGAGCGCGGCGAGGAACGTCGGCGGCTGGCCGGGGCCGAGCGTCAGGCCCAGGGTGTCTTGGGGGCGCACGAGAGCCGCCGCTTCGGTGACTGATGTCATCGTCGTCCATCCTCTCAATCCCGGGCCTGGAGGGCGGCCCAGCGGTTGCGCAAAGAGGCGCCAGCGGTTATCCTTTTCCAAGGTTGACTGACTTGTCAATCGGTTTTGGCCGCGGGCCAGATAAACAGCGTCGAAGCAAGAGGGCAAGGCGCTTCCCCCGCATCTGAACAACTGAACAGCCCTTACAAACGACCTACAAGGAGCGATCCACCGTGGTTGACCTCACTCTGACCGACGAGCAGCAGGACCTGAGGGAGATGGCGCACAACTTCGCCGAGAAGGAGATGCGCAAGGTTGCCTGGGAGTACGACAAGGAAGGCACCTGGCCGCAGGAAATCATCGAGAAGGCCTGGGAGGTCGGCTTGATGAACACCCACACCCCCGAGGAGTACGGCGGTCCGGGACTCGACTACCTCTCCGGTTGTCTGATCGAGGAGGAGCTCGGCTGGGGCTGTTCGGGCATCGGCACCTCCCTGGCGGCCAACGGCCTGGCCGCCGCTCCGGTCGCCCTCGGCGGCAGCGAAGAGGTCAAGAAGGAGTTCCTCGGGATGCTCTCGGAGGCTCCGAAGATCGCCAGCTTCTGCCTGACCGAGCCGGACGCCGGCTCGGACGTATCTGGGATGAAGACCACCGCAACCAGGAACGGCGACAAGTGGGTGATCAACGGCTCCAAGTGCTTCATCACCAACGGTCAGTACGCCGACTGGTACACGGTCTACGCGAAGACCGACAAGGAGGCCGGACATCGTGGGATCTCCGCCTTCGTCGTCCCCCGCGACGACACGGTCGTCATCGATAAGAAGGAGGACAAGCTCGGGCAGCGCGCCTCCAACACCGCGACGGTCACGTTCAACGAGACCGAGATCCCGATCGGGAACATGCTCGGCGAGGAGAACAAGGGGTTCAAGCTCGCGATGATGACCCTCGACCGCACCCGTCCCGGCGTTGCCGCGATGGCTGTGGGTATCGCTCGGGCGGCGTTCGAGTTCGCCTGCGAGTACTCGAAGGAGCGCGTCCAGTTCGGCGTGCCGATCGCCATGCACCAGGCCGTCGCGTTCATGATCGCCGACATGGCGACCAAGGTCGAGGCCGGTCGCCTGCTCACCTGGCAGTCGGCTTCGCTGCTCGACAACGGCCTGCGCAACACGCTGGCCGCGTCGCACGCGAAGCGGTTCTCCGCTGACTCCTGCATGGAGGTCGCGACCGACGCCGTTCAGGTCTACGGCGGTTACGGGTTCATCAAGGACTACCCGGTCGAGAAGCTGATGCGCGACGCCAAGATCATGCAGCTGTATGAAGGCACGTCGCAGATTCAGCGCCTCGTGATCGCGAAGGAGGTCCTGATGGGCCGCAACGTCAACGAGCCGCTCCCCGAGGCGATGTCGCACGCCAAGAGCGTCGAGGAGGTCGTCCCCGCGTAGGGGGCGCCCACTCGCAGCGCTGGCTCCACGGGGGCGTCGAGCGGCAGAGGCCCCGCCGCCGCACTCGCTTCGCTCGCGCTGAGTGTCGGCGGGACCTCAACCGCTCGACGCCTGCCGGAAGTCGACGACGGGCAGCCCATTCGAAGAGCGGGCCGACGGGGAGGGCCACCGGGCTTTGCCCGGAGGCCCGGCGCGTATCGAGCAGGGCGGAGCCCTGCGAGTAGCGCAGTTGAACCGAACAGGAGGGCCACCGGGCTTTGCCCGGAGGCCCGGCGCGTATCGAGCAGGGCGGAGCCCTGCGAGTAGCGCAGTTGAACCGAACAGGAGGGCCACCGGGCTTTGCCCGGAGGCCCGGCGCGTATCGAGCAGGGCGGAGCCCTGCGAGTAGCGCAGTTATCTACGTAGAGGCCGGCGGATGCGACTGGAAAGCCGACCGACGTCATGCCGCATCGCTTACCCGGGGTCGTCATGACCCTGGCCACGTTCCATCCGTAGAACGTGCCTTCAGGCGATCCGCCGACCTCTACTGCATTCACTATCGGGACCGGCGTCCATCACCTTGAGTCCTGCATGAAGGGGGTGGACGCGGGATGGCGGTCTTATAGTCGCCCAATGGCCGAGAGGCGTTCGAAGCCGATTGCGGAGGCGGTCGCCGAGACGACACGAGCAACCGAGCGAAGCCGGAGGACCGCCCGCGGTCCGGGCCGGGCCTCCGACATCTTCGGCGGCGAGCTGCGGCGGCGCGATGTCTTCCCGCTGCTCGTGCTGCACCTGGTCGGGCGGGAGCCCGCCTATGGCAACCGCCTGATCGAGGAGATCGAGGTGATCACCCAGGGCGTCATCACGGTCAACCCCAACACCATGTATCCGTTGCTCCGCGAGCTCGAATCGAAGGGGATGATCGAGGGCAAGTGGGAGCACCCGGACCGGCGAACCCGCCGCTTCTACTCGATCACCGGGCCGGGCCGGGAGGAGTACGAGCGGCTGCAGCGCGAGCTCTCGCCTTTCCTCGATTCGATGATCAGGACGGTGACTCTGATCCAGCGTGAGATCTATGGCCAGCGTTGAGGCCACGGTCGAGATTTCCGCCTCTCTGGCGGACGTCTGGGACTTCTACTTCGATCGGTCTAGTTGGGCTACCTGGGTCGACGGCTTTGCCTCCGTGACTCCGAGAACGGGTACCCGGAGACCGGGGGGGAGCTGGTCTGGAGGTCGACCCCGGCCGGCCGGGGTCAGGTTCGCGAGAAGGTGACCGCTCACGAGCCCCGGTCGTTGCACAGGGTCGACTACGAGGACCCGGAGTCCTCGGGATCGCTGGAGACGACGTTCGAGATGCTGCCGTCCGATGACGGGCGAACGACTCGGGTGACGCCAGCGTCTCACCTACGCGGTGATCAAAGGTGGTCCGTTCGGCGCGGTCACCGACTTCCTCTTCATCCGCTCGCAGATGCGGCGTTCGCTGGAGCGTTCGCTGAGCGATCTCCGCATCGAGATCGGGCAGGGCGGCTGATCCCCCGTCCGGGTAGCCTTCCGAGCCCCGGAGCCGTGCTTCGGGCCGCGCGCGGGCAGCTGGGCCGCGCGCCGTGCACTTCAAGCAGACACCCACACACGAATCCACGATAGGAGCGGAATGTTCGTCTTCAAGGCTGCAGTCGTCGGCGCCGGCACGATGGGGGGCGAGATCGCGCAGGCGATCGCCGCCGCCGACATCGATGTCGTGCTCAAGGACATCGATCAGAAGTTCGTTGACCACGGTCTCGAGAAGGCCCGCGAGGTCACCAAAGGGCCAGCTCGACAAGCTCGTCGCCAAGGAGAAGCTGACCCAGGAGCAGGCCGATGCCCGCCTCGTCGAGGTCATGGGCCGGATCGAGGGGGCCACCGATTACGCCTCCTTCGGCGACGTCGACTTCGTGATCGAGGCCGCGCCGGAGCGGATGGAGATCAAGCAGACCGTCTTCGCCGAGCTCGACGAGGTGACTCCCGGTCATGCCGTGATCGCCAGCAACACCTCCTCGCTGTCGATAACCGAGATGGGCGAGGCCACCCTGCGCTCCGACAAGGTCGTCGGCTTCCACTTCTTCTACCCGGCCTCGATCATGCCGCTGCTGGAGATCGTCCGCGGCGAGGACACCTCAGACGAGACGATCTCGACGGCCTTCAACTTCGCCCAGGCGATCAAGAAGCAGCCGATCGTCTGTGACGAGGTCCCCGGCTTCGTCGTCAACCGGATCCTCAACGCCTCCGTCGCCGAGGTCTGGCGCGAACAGGAGGAGGGCGGCCTATCGATCAAGCAGATCGACGAGGGCATCGCCGCCGCCAACGCGGCCCCGATGGGTCCGTTCATCCTCACCGACTTCCTCGGTCTCGACACGGTGCTTCATGTCGCCGAGCACCTGCAGGAGTCCTACGGGGACCGCTTCTACGTTCATCCGGGCATGCAGAAGCTCGTCGACGAGGGCAAGCTCGGCGTCAAGACCGGCGGCGAGGGCGCCTACAAGGACGGCCAGCCCAACCTCCCCGGCGATGCCGAACCCGATGTCGAGGCCCTGGTGGAGATGTTCTCCCTCAAGGCCCTTGTCGAGGCATGCCTGATTCTCGAGGAGGGGGTCTGCACCGTTCGCGAGATCGACCTCGGGATGATGGCCGGGGCCGGGCTCGATCCGCGCCGCGGCCTGTTCCCGCCGTTCTGGAAGGCCGATATCGAGGGGCTCGACGTGATCCTCGAGAAGCTCGAGAACCTGGCGGAGAAGCACCCGGATCGATTCTCGGTTCCGATCACCCTGAAGCGATTGGTCGCCCAGGGGCGCACCGGCTACGCGGCCGGCCAGGGCTTCTACGCCTATCCGCGCCCGGACGAGGGCGATCAGACCGAGACGATCAAGCTCGAGACCCGTGAGGGCGGTTTCGCGATCGCCTGGCTGGCAAACCTGCCGATGAACTCGATCAGCCCGCAGGTCATCGTCGATCTGCGTTCGGTCTGGGAGAAGCTCAAGGCCGACGGTGAGGTCCGGGCGCTGGTGATCGCCTCGTCGATCCCGCTCGTCTACTCCGCCGGCGCTGACATCAAGGCGTTCACGAAGATGGACGAAGCGGGCGGCGCGGCTCTGATCGAGGACGGACACGCGCTGTTGCGCGAGTTCGGCGCCGAGGGGATCGCAACGATCGCCGCGGTCAACTCGCTGGCGTTCGGCGGCGGATGCGAGCTGGCGATGGCCTGCGACATGCGGATCGCCGCCGAGTCGGCGGTCTTCGGCCAGCCCGAGGTGAAGCTCGGGATCATCCCCGGCTTCGGCGGCACCCAGCGACTGCCGCGTCTCGTCGGGCCGCAGAAGGCCCTCGAGATGAATCTGATCGGCGATGCGATCACGGCGGAAGAGGCCTACGACATCGGTCTCGTCAACTACCTGACCCCCGACCACGAGATGTTCGACACCGCCGTGTCGTTCGCCCGCAAGCTGGCCGGTCAGGCGCCGATCGCCGTCTCCCAGATCAAGAAGGTCTCCCACCGTGGCGATCTCGACGAGGGGATCGATGCCGAGAAGGCGGGGTTCGCCGCCGCGTTCTTCAGCGAGGACGCCCAGGAGGGCATCGGCGCCTTCCTGGGCAAGCGAACGCCGCACTGGAAGGGCAAGTAGCTGCGCGCCGGGGGGCAGCAGCGCCGCGGGCGTCGATCAGCTCGCCGAGCTGATCGAGCGCTCGCGCAGCACCGTGGCACTGACCGGTGCGGGGATCTCGGTTCCATCCGGGATCCCGGACTTCCGCACCCCGGGTGAGGGCATCTGGGAGGACGTCGATCCCTTCGAGGTGGCCTCGATCGAAGCGTTCAATAGCAACCCGAAGCGCTTCTGGGACTTCTACCGCCCTCGCTTCAGCATGCTCGGGGACAAGGTTCCGAACGCCGCGCATGATGCCCTGGCGGCGCTGGAAGAGCGGCGGATGCTGGACGCTGTGATCACCCAGAACATCGACCGGCTGCACCGGGCCGCCGGGACCCGCCAGTTGATCGAGGTGCACGGGTCGATCGCCACCTCGAGCTGTGTGGGCTGTGGAGTCACCTACGACCTCGAGCGCGTAAGCGGCCTGTTCGATGCCGACGGCGTGGCGATCTGCTCTGAATGCTCGGGCAACGTCAAGCCGGACGTGATCCTCTTCGGCGAGATGCTCCCGGCCGCGGCCATCGAGCGCGCTCGCTGCGCTCGCCCAGTCAGCCGACCTGATGATCTGCATCGGATCCTCGCTCGAGGTATTCCCGGCCGCCGGGCTGCCCGAGCTGACGCTCGCCCACGGCGGGGACGTCGCCCTGGTGACGATCGGCCCCACCTCCTACGACGACGATGCGATCCTGAAGCTCGACGGCGACGTCGCAGTCGAGCTTTCCGGGGTTCTGGCGGCTCTCGGATAGTCCCTCCGCGGGGCAGCGGTCCGTTGCCCGGCCGTAGCCTCAGTCGCGGGCGCGCCGCCGCATCACGGCCTCCGCCGCGCGCAGGGCGGACGCGATGGCGGCGGGATCCGGGTCGGTTCCTGCGAGCATCGCTCGCCGCGCCTCCGCAGCCGTTCGCGAGGCTTCGGAAAGATCGCCGTCAACCTGAGGACCCTGTGCCACCAGCGCCTCGAGCCCGGCGTGGAGCCCCAAGGCTGCCGCGCTGACCCTGCCGGCATCGAGGTCTCCGCGGGCATGAACGATCAGATCCTCGTAGGCGCCGACGCTCTCCCGCCCACCCAGTACCGCTGCGATCCTCTCCTGCGGCCTGAGCGCCTCGTAGTCACGTCGGATCAGCTTCCGGGTCTCCTGGCTGGGAAGCTCGTTGGCACGGCGCCAGCGGCCGTCGGCGACCTCGTCGCCGGTTCCGTAGCCGAAGCGAACGGCCACGGCACGACCCGGGTCGACATCGGCGATATAGGGGTCTCCGGCCGCGGTCCGGTGGGCATGGATCAGCCGATTGATCTGGATCGCGGCCTCGCGGGCTAGGCGACCCCAGATCTCACCGTCGGAGCAGACCTGTTCGCAGCCACGCATCCGCCGCTGCCTCGTCTGCGAACGGCCGTGGGCGTACGAGGGTCGCGCGGGTCAGGGGGAGTGGGGTGGGGGCCGGGTCGCCCTCCAGCGCCTGGATCCTGCCTCGGCGCAGCTTCGAGCGCGCGCGGGGTGCACCGAGGGTGGTCATCACGAGGACGTCGGGCTCGACGTCGGCATCGCCCTCGGGTCGCAGCAGGTAGCGACCGTCGCCGGGGCCCAGCCTGCCGGGAAGATCGAGTTGGGCGAACGGGAGTAGCGGTGGAGTTGCCAGGGGGCGACTCGGAAGTTACTCGCCGATGTGGGCGTTACTCGCCCGGTCGCCCTTCTCGGCGGGGAGTGAGGCCTTCGAGGGCTTGACCGGGACCGTCGGCTGGTCGAGTTCGGAGATCCGGTCGAGCAGCTTGTCCCACTGGTCGGGCTTCAGCAGGCCGCTGATCGGTTGCCCTTCGCTGTCGGACCCGTCGGGCGAGTAACCGACGTGGATGTGGTCGTCGTGGTCGCCCATCGCGAAGGTCGGTCCACCGAGCTCCATCAGGGAGATGATCTGGGCGGGCACCATCGGGCCCTGCAACTTGAGCAGGTCGTTGATCACGGCCTCGGTGATCGAGCCGCGACCCTGGTTGCCGTAGATCGGAATCCCGTTGACGGCGGCGATATCGACGGCGTCGCCGGTCGAGTGGGCGCTCACGTTGCCCGAGGTCGTGAGGATGCTGTGACCGCATTTGAGCGAGGTGATCGTCAGGTCGAATCCGCGAGCGGACAGGTAGGAGAGGCTCGCCAGCACCCGACGGTCGATCTGACCGGAGGCGATGTCGTCGCGGCCGCATGAGTAGATCTCGATCCCGGGATCCGCGAGCACCTGCCGCTGGAGCTGCGACTTGGAGGCCAGCAGCACCTGGCCGACGGTGGCCTGGTCCTCGAACGGGTTCTTGCCGGCGGCCCGGTAGATCGCGGTCGCCTCGAGCAGCTTCCAGCCGTCGAGGATCGGCTTCGGGTCGATCGTGTGAGAGCCGCGCCCGGCCGGAGTGATCTCGAAGTGGAGGTGGGTCGCCAGATCGGGGTCGGTCTGACCGACCTCACCGATGATCGTCCCGCCGACGACCTTGGAGCCCTTGCGGAGCGGCGCGGTGTCCATCGTCTTGTCGTCGAAGCGGAGCACTCCGGAGAAGTAGGACTTGAACGTCTCATACCCGGGCATCCCCTTGCCGAGGAGGTCGTCGACCTCGGTGCCGAGGCCGGCGTTGCCACCGTTGCCGGCGCGATTCGGGAGGGCGTAGAGCCGCTGGCGGCTGTCCTCGGTGTTGGTCGGCCCGGTGGCGTCCTCGACCTTGGCCGCCTCGCCGCCGCCCGAGTCGCCACTGCTCGTCTCGGGGGCCTTGGTCCCGTCGGACTCCGCCTCGTTGTGGAGTGTCGTCGACCGGGTCGTCTTGCTGGCCGACACCTTCGGCTTGGCGTCACCCTCGCCCGGGGTGATCAGATCGAAATCCTTGGAGGTGAGCTTGCGCTCCTCCGGAACCGGGATCGCCTTGGCGATCGCGCCGAGGCCGGCGTAGGTGTACTCGTTGCCGTAGGCGTCGCGGAGCACGATGAACCTGCCGAGTTCCTTGCTCTGCCCGAGCTTCGTGATCACGCCGTCGTTGACGGCGACGACCGGAGCGCCATCCTCGGAGTAGATGTCGATCCCGCGGCGGGTGGGGGAGTCGCTGATCACGTCGGCCACGTTGCCCGAGCCCTGCCCGGAGGTCGAGCGCCGCAGCGCCGCGCGCTCGGAGATGTCGTCGGCGTAGCGGGACTTGGCCGCGACCGGGAAGTGCGCCCCCTCGGTCAGGCCGGTCAACGAGTCGACCAGGCCGCTGGGAAGGTCGCCGTACTGCTTGGCGTAGAGCAGGACCTCGTCCACGTACCAGTCGGCGTGGTTGTAGGCGAAGATCGCCTGGTAGAGGTCGGCCTCGCCGCCCGCCGCCTTGAGGTAGCGCGCCGCGGCGCAGATTGCGTCGACGGGGTTGTAGGGATCCTTGCGGCCGTCGTTGTTGGCGTCGACTCCGTACATCTCCCAGGTCGCCGGCATGAATTGCATCCAGCCCTGGGCTCCCGCGGTCGAGACGTTGAGGTTGGTGCCGAAGGCGGTCTCGATCCGGTTGATCGATGCCAGGACCTCCCAGGGGATCCCGTACTGGGTTCCGCAGGCCTGGTAGATCGGAAGCAGAAACGGCGGGATCGAGAACTGGTCGATGACGAAGTTGGGTACGCCGATCGGAGCGGCGCCGGTGCTGCCGATCGTGATCGTCGGATTGTCGAGGGTCGGCGTGCCGTCGGGCCGGCGAATCTCGGGCGTGGGGATCGAATCCTCGGCCGCGCCGTCGGTCTGTTCCTCCTCGACCGTGAAGGTCTTCGAGTCCCCGTCGTCATCCTTGCCGCCGAAGGGATTCTTCGTACCCGGCAGGTCCCTGGGGTCGTCCTTGCCCGACGGGGCCTCCGTGGGATCGTCGCCGTTGGAGGTGGTGATGTCGCCGTCCGGGGTGGTTGGCGTCGTCGGGGTGGTCGGCGTCGTCGGGGTGGTCGGCGTCGTCGGGGTGGTGACCACAGGGTCAGTCTCATCCGTATCTAGAGGGTTCTCGCAACCCTGGTCGCCGAGGTCGACCAGGCCGTCGCCGTCATCGTCGCGGAGGTTCGAGCATGCGGGGAGCACCTGACTCGTGTCGGCGCTGCCGCCGGGCACGTCGACGGTGACGCCGCTGCCGCCCAGCCCCTGGGCGCCGACAGCCCCGGCCGCGAGTACGGCCACGAGCACACCGAGTGCCAGCGATATGAATAGTCGGTTCCTCATTCCCATGCACCCTTGTCTTCAGACTCGCTCAGCCCTGCCCGCTGATCGCCGACCTCTCCAAGAGCAGACCGAAACCTATCCGTCTGACCAGACGAATGCAACGGACAAGGGTGGCCCGTAACTGGGCGCCCATTCAGGACGCACTTGGTTTCTCTCTGCCCCATCTCCAAAAGCAATCGGCAGCGACCTGCCAATCCTTGAAACTACAGGACCGAAACGGGCCCGGAGTTGCGATTGGGATACCGTCACCCCATGGACGAACTGCATCGGCGGCAGCTTTGAGTGAGGAAGCGCCCGGAATCCGCTCTCGCGGGGAGGAGATGATCGGGGATCTCGCCCAGACGCTGCTCGAGAACCCGCTGTTCAGCCAGGCGCTCGGCAAGGCCCTCGGGGCGGGCGAGCGGGCGGCCGGCGCGCAACGGGCCGCGCTCAACGCGATCGACGTGCCCAGCTCGGGGGATCTGGAGCGGCTGAGCCGCAGGGTCCGGGCCCTGTCGGACCGCGTCGAGGCCCTGGAGGACGAGTTGGATCGCCTGCGCCGAGAGCAGCCGAAGTAGGGCTCAGCCTCAACTCGAGACTGATACTTCGCTCAGCGCGGTCACGGCGACATCGGCCAGCCTCAGGACGGCGGCCTCCAGGGGGTCGTCGTGCAGTCGACGACCGTCGACGCTGCGAATCACGAGTGCCGCGGCCGCGGGGACGCCCTCGCGGCGGCAGAGCGACAACACCGCAGCGGTCTGCAGGTCTCGCAGGCCGACCGGTCCGCCGGCGTCGATCAGGTCGCAGCTGCTCAGCGTCGTCGGCGAGACTCCCGCCCCCGCGGCGAGCGATGCGGTCAGCGCCCGGTCGGTGGGCAGTGCCTCGCCTTCGGCGACTCCGAGGGCCCGAGAGGTGCCGTCCCCGGCGATCGCGGCTTCGAGCACCACCGTCGATCCGAGTGCCGAGTCGCCGCCGGCTGCCGAACAGGTACCGATCCGGATCAACCGCCCGACGCCGAGCTCGATCGCCTCGGCGAGCACCGCGACGGCGCTCGGCCCGCCGATCCCCGTGGCCTGGACGGTCAGGGCCGTGCCCGCGCGGGTCTCGCCGAAGTAACCCCAGAGCCCCCGATTGTGGTTGCTGATCCGCGGTTGAACCATCAGGTGCTGAGCGATCGCCAGCGCGCGCGCCGGGTCGCCGCAGATCACCGCGTCGGCTGCGGTGGGGGCGCTGGGTCTCAGGTAGAAGGGCATCGAGGGGAGATCGCACGATAGTCGCGGCCCGACGGGACGGGAACGAGCCGTCCAGGCGCTCTAAGCTTGGGGGGATGAGCGAAGCGGAATCAGACGGGCCTGCGACCCCGGAGCCGACCGGTGCGTCCGGGGCCGAGGGCGTCGGGGACGCGCTGCGAAACGCGGTTGAGCGAACGCTGACGGCGACCGCCGGCTCGGCCACGGAGACCCGCGATCGCGCGCAGGGATTACTCGACGACGTCGTTCGCCGGGGCCAGGGAGCCCGCGAGCGCGTCGCCCGTCGCGGCGAGGAGGCGACGGCCCGCCTTGCGGAGGCGATCGGAGAGCTGCGCGCCGCCGACGGCGAGGACCTCGAGCAGATGGCGGCGAGGCTTGCGGGCGTCGAGAGCCGCCTCAGCGCCGTGGAGGCACAGATCGAAGGGATGGGGGCTCCGGGGGCTGATGCTGACCCTCAAGTGGAGGCTGATGGAACAACCGCCGATCGCCCTGATCAGCGGGATCCCGAGGCGTAGGTGGCCGCCGGCCGCCGGATACTGATCGCCGGAATCGGCACCCATTGGGGAACCGAACTGGCGCTTCGTCTCGAGCGCGACGATCGTGTGGATCAGGTGATCGGCATCGACACGACCCCTCCTCTGGTTGAGCTCGAGCACACCGAGTTTCTCGACGCCGACATCCGCAGCCCGCTGATCGCGCGACTGCTTCCCACGACCGCCGCCGACACCCTCGTGCACGCCGGGATCCTCTGGTATCCCGAGCCCGGCAAGCCCGCCCGAGTCCTGCACGACATCAACGTGATCGGAACCCTTCAGCTCCTGGCCGCCTGTGAACGCATGCCCACGCTGGAGCGTGTCGTAGTGCGCGGCTCAGCGGCCATCTACGGCTGCGAGCCCACCGGCCCCTCCTTCTTCAAGGAGTCGATGGCGAGCGAGTTTCCGCTTCGCACCCGCTTTCAACGAGACATCGGTGAGCTCGAGAGCTACTTCGAGAACTTCGCCCGCCGGCACAGCCGTCTGACCTGTTGCATGCTCCGCTACCAGCCGGAGATCGGGCCGGGCCTGGACGCACCCCTGTCGAATTACCTGTCGCTGCCGGTCGTGCCGACGCAACTCGGCTTCGACCCGCGCCTGCAGCTCATCCATGCCGAGGACGCAACAGGTGCCCTGATTGCGGCGACGATGGCCCCCGTTCGCGGCCCCGTCAACGTCGCCCCGAGCGGCTCGATCTCGCTCGCGCGCGCACTGCGGCTGATCAATCGGCCCCAGATGCCGATCCCCCACCAGCTCTTCGGCCCCGCGATGTCGCGGCTCGGCGAGCGGCTCGGCGCCGGCAGCCTCTACGGCGACGCGGTTCGGCTGTTGCGATACGGGCGCGGTGTCGACAACACGAGGTTGCGGGTCGAGCTCGGTTACGAGCCGACCTACGACGCCGTCTCGGCCATTCGCGATTTCGCCGCCGCCGACCGCGGGATGCGCTTGGTTCCCAGGCCGGGCATCGGCTCGGTCCTGGACCGCCTGGCCGGGTCCACGCGATGACCGCCGCGACCCGATCGGCCTCGACCTCCATTCCCGAGATCGGCGTCCGCTTCCTGCGCGGGGTCAGGACCGCCGTCGACGAGGGCCTCGACCCGGTCGCGGCCGCGGAGGCGGCATCCGCGGATCTGCCGAAGTCCCTGCGTGACTCGATCGATCGAATGGCGCGACGGATGCGGGGCGAATACCACGAGGACGAGTGGGGCTTCGACGAGGAGTTCGCCGAGGCTGCGTATCCGTTCTTCGAGCTCCTCTACGACCAATGGTGGCGGGTCGACGCGACCGGGCTCGCGAACGTCCCCGCCCACGGGCGGGCGATGCTCGTCTCCAACCACGCGGGCGCGATCTTCCCCTTCGACGCATCGATGATCACCGGCGCGATCATGAAGGAGCATCCACTGCCTCGATGGCCGCGTTTCATGGTCCTCGACTGGGCCTTCTCGCTGCCGTTTCTGTCGGCGTTCATGCGCAAGGTCGGAGGCGTCCCCGCGAGCCCGTTCAACGCCACCCGGATCCTCGAGAGCGACGGGCTGATGATGGTCTTCCCGGAGGGTGTCAAGGGCACCGGGAAGCCCTTCTCCGAGCGCTACCGGCTCCAGCGTTTCGGTCGCGGGGGTTTCGTCGAGGTCGCCCTTCAGACGGGCTCGCCGATCGTTCCGATCGCGGTCGTGGGCTCCGAGGAGATCTACCCGAAGATCGCCGACAGCTCGATGCTCGCGCGGGCGATCGGGGCACCCTATGCTCCGATCACGCCGACGTTCCCGTGGCTCGGTCCCCTGGGCCTGATCCCCCTTCCCTCGAAATGGCGGATCGAGTTCTGCGAGCCGATCGATGTCTCCGGTCATGGCCCCGAGGCCGCCGAGGACCGGCAGCTCGTCTTCGAGATCTCCGAGCAGGTGCGGGAGACGATCCAGCAGAAGCTCTACGAGAACCTGGTCAAGCGCGGTTCGGCGTTCGTCTGAGCCGATGGATACCGACCAGACGATCTCGCTGGCTGAGGCATCGAGGCGCTCGGGGGTTCCCGCGACGACGCTGAAGCGCTGGGCCTCTCAGCGGGTGCTGCCCATTCGCGGCGGGCGCTGGACCACCGCCGCGGCTGCGCAGGCCCGGGTCGTCTCGAGGATGCGGGGTCGCGGTTACAGCCTGCGTGACATCCGCAGCGCCGTCCGGGACGGGCGGCTGGCCTTCGGCTCGGTCGAGGAGCTGCTGCCGACCCCCACCCGCAGCCATTCGCGAGCCGAGGCGGCGGCGGCGGTGGGCCTGGAGGAGGAGCTGGTCGAGCGGATCATGGCGCTGCTCGGTACCCCGATGGCGCTCGCGGACCGGATCACCGACCAGGACATCGAGGCCCTCGAGCGGATGGCGAATGCTCTGCACAACGGCTTTCCGCTGATCGCCCTGCTGCAGCTGGTCCGGGTCTACGCGCAGGCCGGCCGTAAGATCGCAGAGGCCGAGGTCAGGCTCTTCCATCTCTTCGTTCACGAGCCGATGATCCGAGATGGAGTCCCGCCGCTCGTGATGGCGGAGGACATGGAGCGGATGGCGTCGGAGATGCTGCCGACGGTTGCCCCCGTGCTCGACTACATCCACTGGCGCTACCTGCGGTTCTACATGGAACAGGACGTGGTCGGCCACATGGAGGCGGACCTTCCGCTCACCCGCGGTGGCTCCGATCGGGTCTCGATGGCGTTCTGCTTCGTCGACCTGACGGGCTTCACCCGGTTCACCGAGGAAGAGGGGGACGAGGAGGCGCTCGATCTGGTCGAGCGGTTCGTCGAGACCGTCGAGGCTACCCTCCCCGCCGACGCCACCATCGTCAAGACGATCGGTGACGAGGTGATGATCGTCTCCTCCGAGGCCAGGATGCTCACCGAGTGGGCGGTCGGGTTCCTCACTCTGTTCGATCAACGACCGCGGCCGCGTGTCGGGATCCACTGCGGTGGTGCCGTCTACCGGGACGGCGACTACTTCGGCGGCGATGTCAACCTGGCCCATCGCGTCGTTGCGCGGGCCCTGGCCGGAGAGGTCCTCCTCACCCGCCCCGTCGTCGAGGCGATCGGCCACTCAGCCTACGCCGACCTCGAGCCGATCGGCGAGGTTGGGCTCAAGGGCTTCCCGGAGCCGATCGAGCTCTTCGTGGCGAGCGCTCGCAGCGCCGGCCGGCAATGACCGGGGACGAGGCGGCGGCCGAACTGGACCCGCGGCGGCCGCGGGATCGTCGGCGCGATGCCGATTCCAGCCGATCCGGAACATATTCTCGAGGCGTGGAGAGCTCCCCTGCGATCGAGGCACTCGCCGACGTGGTCGAGGCGGGGGGTTTGATCGAGAGCCGGTCCCACGGCGTCGTCCTGGTTTCGGGCGGCCCCGACTCGGCCTGCGCCGCGGCCGCGGTGGTCGCGCTGTGCGGCCCAGAGTCGATCGCCGCGATTCACCTCAACTACGGCCTGCGGGACGATTCCGGCGATGACGAGCGCGCCGCCCGGGCGCTCTGCGCAAAGCTCCGGATCGACCTCCACGTCGAGCGCCCCGATATCGGCTCCGGCAACCTGCAGGCGAGGGCCCGCGACGCGCGCTACGGCGCGGCCGAGGCCCTGCGCCGGCGCCTCGGCGGCGATTGGGTCGCGACCGGGCACACCCGCAGCGACCTCGCCGAGACCTTCATCTACCGCCTCGCCGTCTCGCCCGGCACCCGGCCCCTGCTCGGGCTTCCGCCCCGCAACGGCCATGTCGTCAGGCCGCTGCACGCGATCTCGAGGGAGGAGACGCGAGCGGTCGCCCAGGAGGCCGGGCTTCCGTTCGTCGACGATCCAAGCAATGCGTCCCCCCGTTACGCGCGCAACCGGATCCGCAATGAGGTCCTGCCGATCCTCGCCGAGATCGGCCCTGAGATCGAGCGCAACCTCGCCGCCACCCACGCCGAGCTCCATGAGGAAGCCGAGCTGCTTGCGGGCGTCGTCGAGGAAGCGCTCGCGGCGGCGGGCGCGGGGGGCACCGCCACCGCGATCGACGCCGAGGATCTGCAGCGGATGTCCCCCGGTCTCCGGCGGCTGGCATTGCGAGAGCTCGCCGCTCGCGCGGCGGGCAAGCGCGTTTCCGTGAACCGGGCCAGGGCGGCGCAGATCACCACGATCGCCGGCCGGCCCGAGGGAGGGGAGATCGAGCTCGGGGGCGGGCTCAGCGCGATCTGCGAGGGCGGCATGGTCCGCTTCGGGACGGGCTCCGATCCCCTGCCGTCGATCGTCCGGATGGCGATTCCGGGCACCGCGCGCTTCGGCGACTGGGAACTGCGGGCGGAGATTCATCGCGGCCCCCTCGATCCGGCCGGCCCCGAGCTTGCAACGCTCGATGCGGCCTCGATCGGCAGTGAGGTCGAGATCCGGGCCTGGCGAAGGGGCGACCGGATCCGGCCACTCGGCCTCGACGGCAGCAAGAGCCTTCAGGACCTGTTCACCGACCGGGGGGTGCCGCGCTCGGTGCGGTCCCGGATTCCGGTGGTGACCGCCAACGGCCGCGTTGCCTGGGTCGCTGGGGTCGCGGTCAGCGAGGAGTTCCGCCTGCTCGAGGCGTCAACGGAGGTCGCCGTGATCACCGCACGGGCCGCGACCGTCCGGCCCCGGGCCCCCC
Source organism: uncultured Solirubrobacterales bacterium (assembly GCA_963823275.1). Lineage (GTDB taxonomy): Bacteria > Actinomycetota > Thermoleophilia > Solirubrobacterales > 70-9 > RHKX01. The sequence continues at coordinate 920,818 of CAWGKW010000001.1, forward strand.
AATAGACTGAGCCGGGCGATGGGCGAGCCACCTGGCAGCAGCGGGCGCGGTCGCATCGGTGAGACCCTGATCGAATCCGAGCGGCTGCACGCCCGCGTAGCCGAGATCGGCAGCGAGATCAGCGCCGACTACGCCGAGCGCGACCTGGTCATGGTCGGCGTTCTCAAGGGCGCCCTGATCTTCATGGCCGACCTGATGCGCACGCTGACGATCCCGTGCGAGATCGACCTGATGGCGGTCTCCAGCTATGGATCGGCCACCGACTCCTCTGGGGTGGTGCGGATTCTCAAGGACCTGGACACGGCGATCGCGGGACGCGATCTGCTGATCGTCGAGGACATCGTGGACTCCGGGCTGACGCTCCAATACCTGCTGCGCAACCTGAAGGCTCGCGATCCCGCCTCGATCGAGGTCTGCGCGCTCCTGACCAAGCCCGAGCGACGCCGGGTCGACACGCCGATCCGCTACGTCGGATTCGAGATCGCGGACCGTTTTGCGATCGGTTATGGGCTCGATCACGGGCAGCAGTACCGCAATCTGAACTACGTGGCCGAGTTGGCGGGGGAGTAGTCGCGGGGGCAGGACCGTTCGTGGTCCCGGATCGCGGTTGAGCGGGGTTTCCTCCCTGGTACGCTCACTATTCGGTCATTGGACCGGAGGAACCCCTTTCCCATGCGGATTGCACCTGAAGGACAGCACTCATGAAGCGGATCTCGCGCAGCGGCGCGCTCGTGCCGATCCTGATCGTGATCGTCCTGGCGTTCTTCGCCCAGCGGATTATCTCGCCTCCTCAGCAGGAAACCGACCCGACCTACTCGGACTTCATCGCGCAGATCAACGACGATTCTCAGGTCGACCAGATCAAGTCGGTCGAGATCAAGACCAACGACAACACGCTCAACGTGACCGAGCAGGACGAGACCGAGTACTCGACCGGCTACCCGCCCAACACCGAGGAACAGCTGGTCAACACCCTCGAGCGCCAGGACGTCAGCACGACCGTCACCGGCACCGGCGGATCCTCGATCCTCTCGCTGCTCACCTACGTGCTCCCCTTCGTGCTCATCTTCGCCTTCTGGATCTTTCTGATGAACCAGATGCAGGGTGGCGGATCGCGAGTCATGAACTTCGGCAAGTCGAAGGCGAAGCGAATGTCGGTGGACGCTCCGAAGATCACCTTCCGGGACGTGGCCGGGGCCGACGAGGCCGTGCAGGAGCTCCACGAGATCAAGGAGTTCCTGGAGAACCCCAAGAAGTTCCAGGCGCTGGGGGCGCGGATCCCGAAGGGCGTCCTTCTCTACGGACCCCCGGGTACCGGCAAGACCCTGCTCGCGCGGGCGGTCGCCGGCGAGGCCGGGGTACCGTTCTTCTCGATCTCGGGCTCGGACTTCGTCGAGATGTTCGTCGGGGTCGGCGCCAGCAGGGTTCGCGACCTCTTCGAGCAGGCCAAGCAGAATTCCCCCTGCATCATCTTCATGGACGAGATCGACGCCGTCGGCCGGCATCGCGGCGCCGGCATGGGCGGCGGCAACGACGAGCGCGAACAGACCCTGAATCAGCTGCTCGTCGAGATGGACGGCTTCACGATGACCGACAACATCATCCTGATCGCCGCCACCAACCGCCCCGACATCCTCGACCCGGCGCTGCTTCGGCCCGGCCGGTTCGACCGCCAGATCGCCGTCGACCGCCCCGATCGAAAGGGACGCAAGAAGATCCTCGAGGTCCACACCCGCGGCAAGCCGCTCGCCGGCGAGATCGAGCTCGACGTGCTGGCCGGCCAGACCCCCGGCTTCACCGGCGCGGATCTGGCCAACCTGATCAACGAGTCGGCGCTGCTCACCGCCCGCAAGGGCCATCGCGAGATCACGATGGTCGAGCTGGAGGAGGGGATCATGCGCGTGATCGCCGGCCCGGAGAAGAAGTCGAGGGTGATGGGTGAGAAGGAGAGGCTGATCACCGCCTACCACGAGCTCGGCCACGCGATCGTCGGCCACCTGCTTCCCAACTGCGACCCCGTCCACAAGGTCTCGATCATCAGCCGTGGTCAGGCGCTCGGCTACACGATCTCCCTGCCGACCGAGGACAAGTTCCTGACCACCCGCGCGGAGCTCTCCGACACGATGGCGATGACGCTCGGTGGTCGCGCGGCGGAGGAGATCGTCTTCAACGAGATAACCACCGGTGCCTCCAACGACCTCGAGAAGGTCACTCAGACCGCCAAGCAGATGGTCATGCGCTACGGAATGTCGGAGCGCCTCGGCCCGCGCGTCTTCGGCCACGATCGCGGCCAGCCGTTCCTCGGCCGCGAGTTCTCCTCCGAGCCGGACTACTCAGATGAGATCGCCCGCGAGATCGACGACGAGATCCGCCGGGTCGTCGAGGAGGCTCATCAGGCCGCCAAGGACATTCTCAACGAGCGCCGCGACGAGCTCGAGTCGGTGACGAAGATCCTGCTCGAACGCGAGACGATCGACGCCAAGGAGTTCGTCGCGCTGCTCGACGGCGCCAGCGAGGAGGAGGTCTTCGGATCGGCCGACGACGAGGGCTCGGCCCCGGCGACCGAGGAGCCCGCGGACGATCCCCTCAAGGAGTCCGAGCGCGAGGCGCCTCGCACGATTGCGACGCCGCCCCCCGGCCGGGCTTCGCCGGTGGCGCCGCCGAGATGCGCGCCGACGACCGCGACGAGTAACCCCGCCTCCCCGGCGCGGTCCGAGCGCCCATAATGCGCGACGTGTCTCTCGTCATGGGCATCGTCAACGTCACCCCGGACTCGTTCTCCGACGGCGGCAACTTCCTCGAGGCCGAGGCCGCGATCGCCCACGCACGCGGCCTGCTGGAGGCAGGGGCCGATCTGCTCGACGTCGGTGGCGAATCGACCCGCCCCGGCGCCGCCGAGGTCGGCGCGGCTGACGAGATCGCACGGGTCGTTCCCGTTATCGAGGCCCTGGCTGGGGAAGGGGCCACGGTCTCGGTGGACACGTCGAAGGCGTCGGTCGCCGAGGCCGCACTCGCGGCGGGAGCGAGCATCGTCAACGATGTCACGGCTCTCGCCGATCCGGGCATGGCTCCGCTGTGTGCATCGGTTGGAGCGGGGGGTCCGGGCCTGATCCTGATGCACATGAGGGGCACCCCCAGGACGATGCAGGACGATCCGGTCTACGATGACGTGGTCGCCGAGGTGCGCGAGTTCCTGGCCGATCGCATGCGGCTGGCGGTCGCCGCCGGGATCGACGAGGAGCGGATCTGGTTCGATCCCGGAATCGGCTTCGGCAAGACCGTCGAGCACAACCTCGAGCTGATCGGTCGCCTCGGGGAGCTGGCCGAGCTGGGGCGGCCGGTGGTGATCGGCGCCTCCCGCAAGAACTTCATCGGCAGGATCACCGGTCGGGACGTGGGCGACCGTCTCGGCGGCAGCATCGCCGCCAACGTGCTCGGGTTGGTCAACGGTGCCGACGTGCTGCGCGTCCACGACGTCGCCGAGACGATCGAGGCGGTCAGGGTTGCCGAGCGAATCCTCGGGACCGATACGGCCTTGGAGGGCCTCCCGGCGGGAGGCGGGCCGTGAAGGCCGGAGGTGAGCCCGTGCGGGTCGAGCTCCGCCGGTTGCAGGCCTTCGGCGCGCACGGGGTCAGCGATGCCGAGCGGGAGGTCGGGCGCCGGATCGTGCTCGATATCGCGTTCACCGTTCCGGAGTCCGGAGCGGTCGCCGACGATGAGCTCTCCGGAACCGTTGACTACGGGGCGGTGGCCACGCTCGCCACCGGGATCGTGACCGGGACGAGCTGCCGCACGCTCGAGCACCTCTGCGGCCTGATCGCCGATGAGATCTCCTCGCGGTTCGACGTTCGCGATCTCGAGGTCAGGGCGGCGAAGACGGAGCCCCCGATCAGCGAGGCGATCGGGGAGGTGGCGGTCACGCTGAACCGGCCCGGTCCCGCGTGAGTCGCACCGGGTACCTCGGCCTCGGCTCCAACGTCGGTGACCGGGCCGCCAACCTGAGGACGGCGATTCACGGTCTCGGCGAGCGCGGGGTGGAGATCGAGGCCGTCTCCAGCGGTTACGAGACCGAACCCGTCGGTGAGATCCTCGACCAGCCCGACTTCCTCAACATCGCCGTCAGGATCAGGACCGACCTGGAGCCGGAGGCCCTGCTCGATGCCTGCAAGGCGGTCGAGGCCGACGCCGGCCGGGACTTCGACGCGCCGCGGCACAGCCCGCGCCCGATCGACGTCGACCTGCTGATGCTCGGGGACGTCGAGATGAGCACGGGCCGGCTGACGCTGCCTCACCGCGAGGCGAGTTCACGTCGCTTCGTCCTGATCCCCCTGCTGGAGCTCGACCCGGATCTGACCCTGCCCGACGGAACGAGGCTGACGGAGTCGCTGGCCTCGCTCGGGACCGGTGAGCGGGTCGATCCCCTCGGCCCAATCCTCTAGATCACCGCGCGGCTCGTGCGGTGATCTCCGCGATCTACTTCGTGCCCGCCCGGCGGAGTGGTTCCAGCCAGGCGGGGGGAAAGCCCGGGGCGGTGCGTCCGGGAAAGTCCGGGACGAGGCGTCGAGCGAGATCCCCCGCTGGGCGGCCCTCGATGAAGGGCCGTACATCGTCGAGGGTCATCAGCAGCGCGATGCTCGGGGCGATCTGAAGGTCGGCGGCGTTCGGCCGCTCTCCGCCGATCACGCCTTCGGCGATGTAGCCGTCGACGGCGTCGATCAGCCTCGGCATCTCGGCGAGGTCGGCGATCGCGCGCGCGTCGGTGGCATCGTTGAAATGGACCGCAGCCCTGGCGATGGGAGGCGCCGTCTTGGCGGCCAGGGACACCGGGATGCCGAGGCGGGCGCCTTCGAGGTAGCTCTGGATGGACGATCTGTCCTTGCTCAGCAGGTTCCAGACCAGTCGCCGAGGGACCGGTTGCAGGGTCTCGTCGCCCCAGAGCTCCGCCGCTTCGACCTTCGCCCTGGCGTCGGGATCGGCCGGAAACAGCGGCGGGTCGGGAACAAGTCGGTCCAGCTCCCTCGCGATGGCGCGGCTGCCCTGGACCCTCGTCCCGTCGATCCGAAGCGCCGGGACGGTCGTCCCGGGAAAGCCCGCCGCCCGCAGGATCGGCTTCGAAATGACCACGACCAGATCGACGCGCGAGTAGGGAATGCCCTTGAGCTCGAGCATCAGGCGGGCCGTCCAGCCGGGGTGGGAAGCGGGGACCGTGAACAGGCGAACCTTCATGTCGGCGATCCTAGATGCATTGCGCTGGTCGCGGTTGCGACAATCGTCGGATGCTTCTCGCGGTGGACGTCGGCAACACGCAAACCCACGTCGGCGCCTTCGACGGTGCCGATCTGATCGGCGATTGGCGCCTCGCCACCCGGGGGGACTCCACCGCGGACGAGCTCGCGGTCGCGATCTCGGGCTCGCTGCAGTTCCGCGGGCTCGCGTGGGCCGATGTGAACGGCGTGATCGTCTCGACGGTGGTCCCGCGCCTGGGCCCCGAATACGAGCGCCTTTGCGAGAGTCATCTGTCCGCCCCCTTCCTGCTCGTCGGCCCCACCGTGAAGACCGGCATGCCGATCCGAATCGACAACCCCCGCGAGCTCGGCTCCGACCGCCTGGTCAACGCGGTCGCCGCATACGAGCGGATCGGCGGGCGTTGCCTCTCGGTCGACTTCGGCACCTCGATCAACGTCGACGCCGTCTCTGAGGACGGCGAATACCTCGGCGGTGCGATCGCCCCCGGGCTCGAGGTCTCGATCGAGGCGCTCTCCTCCCGAGCGGCGAAGCTGCCGCGGATCCAGCTCGAGGAGCCCGAGGTCGCGATCGGTCGCAGTACCCAGGCGGCACTGCAATCCGGGTTCGTCTTCGGATTCGCCGGTCTCGTCGACGGGGTCGTCCGCAGGATGCTGGACGAGCTGGGCGCACCGTCGACGGTGATCGCCACAGGCGGCATGGCGAACGGGATCGCCCCCCTTTGCGAGACCGTCGACGAGGTCGATTCCTACCTCACGCTGAAGGGCCTGAAATTGATCTGGGAGCGCAACCGATGAGCGGCGAAACTGAGCGACCCACACAACCGCCGCTGACCGAACCGTTCACGATCGGGGACGTCGAGATCGCCAACCGGGTCCTGCTCGCGCCGCTTGCCGGCATCGGCAACTGGTTCGTCCGTCTGCAGGCGCGTCGCCATGGCGCCGGCCTCGCCGTCTCGGAGATGGTCTCCAGCCATGCCATCCATTACCGCAACGAGCGCACCATGCAGGAGCTGCTGCGGATCCACCCCGACGAGCACCCGACCGCGATCCAGCTGTTCGGGGCCGATCCCGAGGTGATGGTCGGCGCCGCCGCCGTCGCCGCCGAGGCCGGCGCGGACCTGATCGATCTCAATATGGGCTGCCCGGTGAAGAAGGTTCGGAAGACGGGCGCCGGCGCTGAGCTGATCTCCGATCCGGATCTCGCGGTCGCGATCGCGGCGGCCGCCGTCGAAGGCGGCGGCAGACCCGTGACCGTGAAGCTGCGCTCGGGCCTGCGGGCGGGGGACAGATCGGGTGTGGACGTTGCGGTCCGCCTGGTCGAGGAGGCCGGGGTCTCGGCGATTGCGTTCCATCCCCGCTCGGCGGCGATCCAACACAAGGGCTCGCCCGACTACGCGCTGGTCAGGGAGCTGGTCGGCCTGATCGACGTTCCGGTGATCGTCTCCGGGGGCCTCGACAGTGCCGCGTCGGCGCGGGTTGCCTACGAGGAGTCCGGGGCTGCTGCGGTGATGATCGCTCGCGGATCCTTCGGCTACCCCTGGATCTTCGAGGAGCTGACCGGGAGGCGCACCGAGGCACCCGACTCGGAGGAGATCGCCGACGAGCTTCTCTGGGTGATCGACGCAGCCGAGGAGCATCTTGGGGCGGATCGAGCCGCCCACTACCTGCGCAAGTTCTATCCCTGGTATCTGACTCGGATGGGAATCGCTCACCGGGAGGCCTCCGAGTTCCAGCAATTCGACGATCTCGACGCCGCCCGTCGCCGGGTCCGCAAGCTCCGATCCGGCCGTCTCATCCCCGCGTAGCCGACGTTCGCCTGCCCCTTTTCCACTCTCCTCGAGACCGGGTCGGACGCTTGCTATAGTCCCGCGCCGCCGTGCCCGAGCAGCGAACCCGGCAGGGTTTCGCAGTCGGGCGTTTCTAGTCTCCGGGGGGGCGTCCAGGTGGCCCCGGGACGATCACGAGGAAGGTACGAAAACCGTGGCCAGAGAGTCCCTGATCACTCCCGAAGGTCTCGAGAAGCTCCGGGCGGAGCTCGAGCAGCTCCAGACCGTGCGCCGGCGCGAGGTGGCCGAGCGGATCAAGGAAGCGCGCGAGTTCGGCGATATTGCCGAGAACTCCGAGTTCGACGACGCCAAGAATGAGCAGGCGATGCTCGAGTCGCGGATCGCCCAGATGGAGGAACGCCTGCGCCGCGTGATCGTGGTCGACAAGGATCAGCTGGACACGCGTGTCGTCTCGGTTGGGGTGAAGGTCCACGTCAAGGACCAGAAGACCGGCGACTCCCGCAAGTTCCAGCTCGTCGGCTCGGCCGAGGCCAACCCGGCCGAGGACAAGCTCTCCCACGAGTCCCCGATCGGCAAGGCCCTGATGGGTCGCAAGCGCGGCGAGATCGTCAGCGTCGAGGTCCCCCGCGGCGGCAGCCGGGAGCTCAAGATCACCAAGATCGAAGCGGCCTAGGTCCTTCCGAACGAGCCCGCCGGGAGGGCCAGGTCCAGCAACGCCCCGATGGGGTTCGTGTTTCCCGGCCACTGGGGTGGGTTTGGTCCGCTATCCGGACCAAACCCACCCCACTGAGCCTCAACGTCCTCGGCGGGCGGGTGAACGGTGGCCGACCTCGCACGTCCTCGCCTTCCGCCTCCTATTCGTCCAGGTGCAGGTCGAATAGCTCCACGTCCAGGATCCGTCCCAGCTTCTCCCCGCACGCACGCTGCGTGCCGAACGACCTGAACCCGACCGCCTCGTGGATCCGGACGCTGGCGGGGTTCGGTTGGGCGATGCGCGCCAGCAACACCGAGATCTCGGGGAGCTCGCGGGCGCGGGCGACCAGGTCCGCGAGCAGCTGTCTGCCGAGCCCGGCTCCCCGCATCCCGGCGTCCACGTAAACCGATACCTCACCGGTGCGTCGGTATGCACCCCGGGGCGACCAGGGGCCGATCGATGCCCAGCCGACGGGGTTCTCATCGTCGACGGCGACCGTGATCGGGTGGTAGGGCGCGCGGCCGGTCAGCCACCCGTCGTCGCGACCCGGCCGCCGGGGTTCGATGTCGAATGTTGCGATGCCCCCGAGCACCTCCCGGTTGTAGATCTCGAAGATCCGCGGCAGGTCGGCGGGAGTCGCTTCGCGGATGTCGATCGCTCAGCGCTGCCTGGGCAGGCCGGTGCTCGGGTTGATCGGAAGGCCGGGCCCGCTGTAGAACGTGTTGCGCCAGACCGCTTCGAGCGTCTTCATCGAGTCGCGGAAATCGCGGTTGTCGACGGCCCCCTTGTAGAGCGTCGCCTGGTAGCAGTAGGTGCCGTCGTAGGAGGCGTACTGCATTCCCAGGGTTCCGCCGAGGTCGATGCCGTTGGCCCGTCCGGACCACCTCAGCGTCTGGGAGAAGGTCCCGCCCCGCTGCTTGACCTTGCTGATCCTGCGCAGTCGCACCCGCTTCAGCCCCGGCGTGTTGGCGAATGCGAGGCGCCGGCCGGCGAAGTGCTGTTGTGGGTTGCCGTCGCAGAGGATGCTCGATCCTCCGTAGTCGATCGCTGAGCCCTGGTTGGCCGGGGCGGTGATCGTGATTCCGTAGGCGCTGTATACGCCGACCCAGCTGCGCGGCCCGAACCAGGTCCAGTAGGGGCTTTCCTGGTGTTTGACGAAGTTGGAGGGGACGTTGCCCACGCGAGCAGCCGGCCCGGTCCTCTCCAGCGGCGTTCGGGCCGAAGCCGGCCCCGGCAGCACGAAGGCCACGCCGGCGAGCAGACCGAGGACGGCGGCGAGCTTCATCGGCGGCAACCTATCGAATTCCGATCACCCATTCGAGTTCATCACCGATTCGAGTTCGAACCCGGAGGCTCCGGTGCCGTCTCGAGGTCGAGGACGAGCGTCTCGACGAACCCGGTCCGCGCGAACGGCGTGCCCAGCTTGCGAGATCCCCGTCCGAACGCCCGCGGAAGTGATCTGACCGACCGGCACCCCCGTCTATACTTCTGCATCCGCGCAAACGCCAAACCGGAGGGCTGATCGATCGGCAACCAAACGCCGAAGAGTTTGATCCAGACTTCCGGTGGCAGCGCATTCCCGGAGAGCGTCCAGGCCGGGGCCTTGCAGACCGCGGGGCCGGCAGGTTGGTTTGAGTCAGCAGCGAAGTAGTCAGGTCAGGTAACCAGTGTTCGAGAGATTCACAGAGAGGGCCCGCCAGGTCGTCGTCCTAGCCCAGGAGGAGGCCAGGACCCTCAAGCACAACTACATCGGCACCGAGCACATCCTGCTCGGCTTGCTCCGCGAGGAGGAGGGCCTGGCCGCTCGGGTCCTCGAATCACTCGACATCACCGTCGAGCGCGTCCGGGCGCAGGTCGTGCGGATCGTCGGCTCCGGTGAGGAAGTGACGTCGGGGCAGATCCCGTTCACCCCGCGCGCCAAGAAGGTGCTCGAGCTCGCGCTGCGTGAGGCGCTGTCGCTCGGCCACAACTACATCGGCACCGAGCACATCCTGCTCGGCCTCGTTCGAGAGAACGAAGGCGTGGCCGCTCGCATCCTGCTCGACTTCGACGCCGACTCCGAGAAGATCCGCAACGAGGTCATCCGCATGCTCTCCGGCCCGGGAGGCCGGCGTCAGGGCTCGGGCAGCTCGAGCCCGACGAGCTCCGGCGAGGGCAAGAAGTCATCGAAGCTCCTCGACCAGTTCGGACGCAACCTGACCAAGCTCGCCGCCGACGGCAAGCTCGACCCGGTGATCGGCCGCGAGACCGAGATCGAGCGGATCATGCAGATCCTCTCGCGCCGAACCAAGAACAACCCCGTGCTCCTCGGTGAGCCCGGCGTCGGCAAGACCGCCGTCGTCGAGGGTCTCGCCTCCAGGATCACCAATGGCGAGGTCCCCGAGCTGCTCCGCAACAAGCAGATCTACACGCTCGACCTGGCTGCTCTCGTCGCCGGCTCGAAGTACCGCGGCGAGTTCGAGGAACGCCTCAAGAAGGTGATGAAGGAGATCACCCAGCGCGGCGACATCATTCTCTTCATCGACGAGCTCCACAACCTGGTCGGAGCCGGCGCCGCCGAGGGCGCGATCGACGCCGCATCGATCCTCAAGCCGGCCCTGGCGCGCGGCGAGCTGCAGACGATCGGCGCGACCACGCTCGACGAGTACCGCAAGTACCTCGAGCGCGACTCGGCGCTCGAGCGTCGCTTCCAGCAGATCCGGGTGGACCCGCCGTCGATCGACCAGACCGTGCAGATCCTCGAGGGGCTCCGCGAGCGCTACGAGCAGCATCACAAGGTCAAGATCAGCGACGAGGCCCTCGCCGCCGCAGCCGATCTCGCCGATCGCTACATCTCCGAGCGCTTCCTTCCCGACAAGGCGATCGACCTGATCGACGAGGCTGCCTCGCGCCTGCGGATCAGGTCGATGTCCCAGCCTCCCGTCTACCGTGATCTCGAGGATGAGATCGACGAGACCCGCCGCTCCAAGGAGGCCTCGATCGAGGCACAGGAGTTCGAGAAGGCAGCCAACCTCCGCGACAAGGAGCGGCAGCTGACCGCCAAGAAGCGCGAGCTCGAGGAGGAGTGGAGCTCCGGTGAGGAGGGCACCCGCCCCGTCGTCGGCGAGGAGGAGATCGCCGACATCGTCTCGATGTGGACCGGGATCCCCGTCTTCAAGCTCACCGAGGCGGAGACCAAGAAGCTCGTCCGCATGGAGGAGGAGCTGCACAAGCGCGTCGTCGGCCAGGAGGCCGCGATCACCGCTGTCTCCAAGGCGATCCGTCGCGCCCGCGCTGGGATCAAGGATCCGAAGCGCCCGTCCGGGTCCTTCATCTTCCTCGGCCCCTCGGGCGTCGGCAAGACCGAGCTTGCCCGGACGCTCGCCGAGTTCCTGTTCGGCGACGAGGACTCGATGACCCGCATCGACATGTCCGAGTACATGGAAAAGCATGCGGTCAGCCGCCTTGTGGGCTCGCCTCCCGGATACGTCGGCTACGACGAGGGCGGTCAGCTGACCGAGGCCGTGCGGCGCAAGCCGTACTGCGTCCTGCTGCTCGACGAGATCGAGAAGGCCCACCCCGACGTCTTCAACATCCTGCTGCAGATTCTCGAGGACGGCCGCCTGACCGACGCGCAGGGCCGCACCGTCGACTTCCGCAACGCGATCGTGATCATGACGTCCAACGTCGGCGCGCAGGACATCGCTCGCAACGCCCCCCTGGGCTTCGCGGTCACCGATGAGACCGGCACGACCTACGACGACATGAAGAAGCGGATCATGGGCGACCTGAAGAAGGTCTTCCGCCCGGAGTTCCTGAACCGGATCGACGAGGTCATCGTCTTCCACAAGCTGAGCCGCGTCGAGATCAAGGTCATCATCGACCTCCTGATCGGTCGCGTCCGCACTCAGATCTCAGAGCACGAGCTGCAACTCGACCTGACCGACGAGGCCAAGGACCTGCTGGTCGAGAAGGGCTGGGACCCGTCGATGGGAGCCCGGCCGCTGCGTCGGGCGATCCAGCGCTACATCGAGGACCCGCTTGCCGACGAGGTGCTCAAGGCGGGCCCCGACCAGATCGCCTCCGGGACGACCGTGCTGGTCTCCCGCGACGAGTCCGGAGATGACAAGGATCAGCCGCTGAAGCTCGAGCTGATCGCTCCGGCCAAGCCCGTGGGTGTGGATGGTGCCGACAAGCAACCGGTCGGCGTCGGCGCCAAGGGCTCCGAGGGGGACAAGCCGGCCGGGCAACCCACCGACGACGAATCCCCCGACGCCACGGCCGAAGCCTCCGAGTAGCTTCGCCGAACGGGTTGAGCCGTCAGCGGCTCATCCCTGCCGTCGGTATCGCTGCCGGGGTAGCAGCCAACTATTGGCTGCTCGAAGGACTCCTTGCCGATCGAACCGATGTGACCGGCGGCTGGGTCAGCGACCTCGGGGCCCGTTCGGAGTCGACCGGCTGGATCTTCGATCTGCTCGATGCCGGCGCGGGCCTGCTGCTGCTGGCGTTCGCGCTCCTCGTACGCCCGCTGCTGACTGCGCGCGGGCCGGCGCTCAGATGGGGCTCGATTGCGCTCGTGGTCGCCGGCGCCTGCTCACTGATCGACGGTGCTTTTCCGCTGAGCTGTGCCGAGTCGCTACCTGGTTCGTGCGAGCTGAGCTACGACGCAGTCGACATCGTCCACGTCGTCGAGACCTTCGTCGCGATCGCCGCGACGATCGCCGCATTCGGGCTGCTCGCGATCGGCTTTCGAGGTGACGGCGACAGCGGGCTGCGGCGCCTGGGAGCGATCACGGCGGTCGCCGGTGCTCTCTGGATGATCTGCAACGTTCTGACGGGCACTCAGTACGTGTTGGATGATCTCGATCAGGTCAAGGGCATCTTCCATCGCGCCAGCCAGGTCATTCTCGGCGTTTGGTTGGTGGCGATGGCGGTCAGCCTGCGCAAGCTCCCGCCGGCTGGGGGCGCGAAGCCGTCCCCCGGGCTTGGCAGGATCGACGGTGATGGCGAAGCAACGGAGCCGATACGTCTGTCGTGAATGCGGCCACGAGTCGCTGGCCTGGGCCGGTCAGTGCCCCGGTTGCTCGGAGTGGAACACGCTCGAGGAGGTGGTCGTGACGGCGACCACGGCGGCCTCGGCAGGGCGATCCTCCGGCCGGCGGAGAACCCGGGTTGCGCGTTCGATGCCGCTGAGGGATGTCGAACCACCACACGAGGAGCGTCTTGGAACCGGAATCGGCGAGTTCGACCGAGTCCTGGGAGGGGGGCTCGTCCCCGGTTCGCTCGTGCTGCTCGGTGGCTCACCCGGAATCGGCAAGAGCACGATCACCGCGATGGCTCTCGGCAACCTCGCAGCGGCGGGCCGCAGGGTCCTCTACGTGACCGGCGAGGAATCGACGGCGCAGGTGCGGATGCGAGCCGAGCGACTTGGAGATGGAGCGCTCGATGTCCCGGCCCTTGCGGAGACCGACCTCGCCGCGGTGGTCGAGTCGATCGAGACGGAGCGCCCGGACGTCTGCGTCGTCGACTCGGTGCAGACGCTCCACTCCGCCGAGCTCACCAGCGCCCCCGGATCCGTAGCGCAGGTCCGCGAGGCCGCCAACGGTCTGATGGAGGTCGCGAAGCGCAACGGGACCGCCCTGGTCCTCGTCGGCCATGTGACCAAGGAAGGTGCCGTCGCCGGACCACGCGTGCTCGAGCACCTGGTTGATTGCGTCCTGCTCTTCGAGGGTGAGCGCGAACGCTCCTACCGGACCCTGCGGGCCCTCAAGAACCGCTTCGGCGCTACGAGCGAACTGGGCGTCTTCGAGATGCGCTCCGCCGGCCTGGTCGAGGTCGAAGATCCCTCGGCCCGCTTCGTCGGCGAGGCCACGGCTGCCGCCGGCTCGGTGGTCCTGTGCGCGATGGAGGGCACCCGGCCGTTGCTCGTCGAGGTCCAGGCGCTTGTGGCACCGACTGAGGTGGTGCCTCCGCGTCGCGTCGCAAACGGCATCGACCGGAATCGGCTGGCGATGATCCTCGCGGTTCTCTCCCGGCACGGTGGAGTCGGGGTCGGCGGAGCGGACGTCTTCGTCAATGTTGCCGGCGGTGTCCGGGTCGATGAGCCCGGGGCCGACCTCGCGATCGCGCTGGCGGTCGCATCGGCTCAGCGCGGTGAGCCGCTGAGCGATCGGGACGGCAGGCCTCTGGCCTGCTTCGGCGAGGTCGGGCTGACGGGCGAGCTTCGCTACGTCGCCCATGCCGAGCGCCGCGTTGCCGAGGCGCTGAAGTTCGGGCTCTCGCCGATTCTCGGCCCGTCGATCAAGGAGGCCCCCCGGGGCCTCGAGACCGCCGCGACGCTGCGGGCGGCCTTGGGGGCGGCGCGCAGGCGCACGGGCTCTTCCCTACGTGAAGCCGTCTAGCTCCACGATCGCCCCTCAAGAACTCACAAGGTCGACGATCTGCCATTAGGTGACCTATGTGGTCACCTAATGGCATCACCCCAGCGGGGCGACGCCTGTCCTCAGGCGCTGATCCGCAGGTCCTCCCCCGGGGTCTCAAGACTTCCGTCGGGAACGACGCCTCAAGCGTTGGCGAAGCGGGCCGCTGAGCGCGCCTTGCGCTTGGCGGCCTCGACCTCGCGGTCCTTGGGCGGGGCGTTCGTGACCAGGTGATCGAGCAGCCGCTCCGTGGCCGCGGCGATCTCCTCGACGGCGTCGTCGAAGGCCTCGGCGTTGGCCTGCGAGGGCCTGGTCGAACCGCTGATCTTGCGGACGAACTGGAGGGCCGCGTCGTGGACCTCCTCCTCGGTTGCGGGTGGATCGAAGTTGTGGAGTGTTCTGATGTTTCGGCACATGGGGGAGATCGTAGCCGCGGCGAGCCCCTGACGGCAAGCGGGATCCCGTTCACCCGTAGTGGCCGCAAACCGGCTCTTTATGCCCGTCTGCCATAGTTCTGGGCGTTGATGGAGCTGGCTTCCTGGGACGATAAGACTGCGGCGCTGGTGCACGAGGATCCGAGGCTCCTGAGGGCTCTCGACATGGTCGCGCCCGGCACGACTCTCCGTGAGGGGATCGACAACGTGATCCACGCTTCCACGGGGGCCCTGATCGTGATCGGGGAGCCCGAGGAGATCTCGTTCCTCTTCAGCGGCGGGCTCAAGCTCGACGTCGATTACACCCCGGGTCTGATCTACCAGGTGGCGAAGATGGACGGGGCGATCGTGCTCGATCCGGAGGCGAACAAGATCTCCTGGGCGAACGTCCAGCTGATGCCCGATCCGACCATCCACTCCTCCGAAACCGGGACCCGACACCGGACGGCTGAGCGCGTCTCGAAGCAGACGGGCGCGCTCGTGATCGCGATCTCCGCTCGCCGCGATGTCGTCTCGATCTATCTGGGCGGAACCAAGTACATCCTTCAGGACATCCCCACCGTTCTCAGCAAGGCGAACCAGGGCCTGGCGACCATGGAGAAGTACCGTCTTCGCCTCGATCGGGTGACCGCCCGCCTGACGACCGTCGAGATGGCCGGGGCCGCGACCCTCCACGACGTGCTCACGGTCCTTCAAAGGGCCGAGCTGTTGCTCAGAACCTCGAACGAGGTCGAGCGCTACATCATCGAGCTCGGCGCCGAGGGCCGGATGATCGAGATGCAGCTGGAGGAGACATCGGTCGGAGTGTTGTCGGATCGGGTTGCGCTGTTGCGCGACTACGCCGCCACCGACTCCGAGGAGATGCTCGATTCGACGCTGGCATCCCTCTCCCGCCTGACCCATCAGGAGCTTCTGGACCTCGGGCGTCTGGCCGAGCTGCTCGGCTTCGATCGCAAGGCGAACCCGCATGACCTGCACGTATCGGCGCGCGGATACCGTGCGCTCGGCCGGATCCCGCGCCTCCCGCGGCTGGTCGGCGAGAAGGTCATCCGACACTTCGGAAGCCTCGAGGAGATCCTCGCGGCCACCGACGAGCAACTCGCTGCAATCGACGGCGTCGGCGAGGACCGCGCCGCCGACATCCGCGAAGGGCTCGATCGGGTGCGCGAATCCGAGGTCTTCGAGCGATACCCACTGACATGAACAAGGCCCTCGCGAAAACGGGGCGCCGCAACCAGAGGAGGCGGACATTCCTGAGCTAGTTGAAGAGGCGACCGACACCGATCTCGAGATCGAACTGCTGCAGTGCGAGGACTTCGACGTTGGCGACAACGTCGTCTATCCCCATCACGGGGCCGGTGTGGTTCTCCGCAAGGAGAGCAAGCAGCTCCTCGGTGAGGAGCGCGACTACCTGACGATCAAGATCCTCCACAACGACATGACCGTGCAGGTGCCGTGTGAGAACGCCGGCATGGCGGGACTGCGGCGCGTGATCGGTCCCGATGATGTCAAGAAGGTCACAGGGGTCCTGACCGACGACGTGTCGGAGATGCCGAAGAACTGGAACCGGCGCTTCAAGCACAACCGCGAGAAGATCAAGACCGGCGACGTCTTCGAGCTCGCCGAGGTGGTGCGCAACCTCGCGATCCGCGAGATCGAGAAGGGCCTGTCGACCGGCGAGAAGCAGATGTACACCCGCGCGAAGAAGATCCTCGCGTCCGAGTTCATGTACGCCCTCGACACGGATGAGGATGGCGCTGAGGAGTACCTCAACGGCCTCCTGACCGAGCGCTTCGGCGAGACCGCCGTCGAAGCTGAAGCCGGCGCTCCCGCCTGAGCGGTACCCGCGCAACGGCCGTGATCGCGGCCGCCGGTTCCGGGCGGAGGCTCGGCGCCGGCGGCCCGAAGGCCTTCGTCGAGCTCGGCGGCCGGCCGCTGATCGAGTGGTCGCTGGCCGCGCTCGATGCGGCTGAAACGATCGGTCCGATGGTGATTGCGGCTCCCGCCGGCTTCGTTGGTGAGGCCGAGCTGGCGGCGAGCCACGCCGCCCCCGGCGCCGCGGTGGTGGTGATTCCTGGCGGGGTGACCAGGGCGGCCTCGATCGAGCTCGCCCTCGAGCATGTGCGAGGGGATCTGGTAGCGATCCACGATGCCGCCCGCCCGCTGATCACCCCCGAACTCGTCGATCGTGTGGTCGGCAGATTGGACCGGGAGCAAGACGCCGACTCGGTGATCGCCGCGGTGCCGCTGACCGACACGATCAAGCGCGCCCGGGCAGCGCGCCCCGGCGACGGCGGATCCCGGGCATCCGACTCGACGGTCGTCGCGGAGACCCTGGATCGCGATGCCCTCTGGTCGGCGCAGACCCCGCAGGCCTTCCGACGGGAGGCACTCGAGCGGGCTCAGCGGCAAGCGGCCGAGGCCGGCGAGCTCGATCTTGCCACCGATGAGGCCTGGCTGATCGAGCGCGCCGGCGGGCTGGTGCTGCTCGAGGAGACGGGCGCGGCGAACTTCAAGGTGACCACCGTCGCCGACCTGACGGCCGCCTCGGCGCTGATCGCGGCCACACCGCGCAGCTGAGTTGCGTCAGCCCCGGAGCAGGATCACCGCTGTGGCTGCGAAGACGAAGACGACCTGGCCGATTCCAAGTGCTGTGCCCAGGTTGGCGGCACCCAGCGCCAGGCCAAGAAGCGTCGCCAGTGCGAATGCTCCGACCGCGATCCCGATGTCGGTCAGCGTTGCGATGCAACTAGGGTAAACAACGAGGACCGATGCTGACCGATTACCACGTCCACCTGCGCCCCGATGAGGCCGGCACCCCGCCGGATCAGTACTTCACGGAGGCGAATGTCGCCCGCTACCGCGCCGCAGCGGACTCGGCGGGGATCGCCGAGCTCGGCATCGCCGAGCACATTCACCGCTTCGCTCAGGCCCTCGATGTCTGGCGGCACCCCTTCTGGGTCGAACAGGCCGTTGACGATCTCGACTTCTATTGCGAGTTCCTGGCCTCGTCAGGGCTCAAGGTCGGGATCGAGGCGGATTTCATCGCCGGCGCCGACGAGCGCATTCGCGATCTCCTGTCGGCCCGCAGCTTCGACTACGTCGTCGGCTCGGTCCACTTCGTCGGCGACTCGGCGGTGGACCAGGATCGTTGGGACGTCTGGCGAGCGGAGGGCAACGACCCGGACCGGGTTTGGGCCCGCTACTTCGAGCGGCTTGCCGAGGCGGCTCGCTCGGGGTTGTTCGACACGATGGCTCATCCCGACCTGGTCAAGGTCTGGGGGGCCGGGCGACCCGGTCCCGAGCGCGATCCCCGGACCTACTACGAGCCCGCGGTCGCGGCGATCGCCGAGGCCGGAGTGGCCGTCGAGGTCTCCACCGCCGGCCTGCGCAAGCCGATCGGCGAGATCTACCCATCGGCGGATTTCGCCGCCCTCTGCGTCGAGGCGGGGGTTCCGTTCACACTCTCATCCGACGCCCACCTGCCAGAGGAGGTCGGTCACGCCTACGGGGATGCCGTGCGGTTCATGCGCAACCTCGGGATCGAAGAGATCTGCGTCTTCTCGGCTCGCGCCCGAACATTGGAGCCCCTCGGATGAGCGTTCGCGTGGGCATCGGCTACGACAGTCACCGCCTGGTCGAGGGTCGCCCGCTGATCATCGGCGGCGTCGAGATTCCGTTCGAGCGCGGCCTCGAGGGCCATTCTGATGCCGACGTGCTCGCACATTGCGTGATCGACGCCATCCTCGGCGCAGCCGGCGCCGGCGACATCGGCGCTCACTTCCCGCCGACCGATGAGCGCTGGCGAGACGCCGACTCGATCGTCCTCCTGCGTGAGGTGATCGCACTCCTCGATGGCCGGGTCGTCAACGTCGACGCCACGGTGATCTGCGAACGCCCGCCGATCGGACCCCACCGCAGCGCGATCGAGGCCCGCCTCGGCGAGGCCATCGGCGCCCCCGTCTCGGTCAAGGCGACGACCAACGAGGGGCTCGGGGCAATCGGGCGCGAAGAGGGCATCGCGGCGATCGCAGTCGCGTCGTTCGAGCCCGACGACGAGATCGACCGATGACGGGCAATAGGCTCCCCGGCATGGATACGGGGGCAGGGGCGGCGCGGAGGGTCACCGGATTCGCGGAGGACCTGGCCCGCCGCGTCAACATCGGGCAACTCGGCAATCTCGCCGACCTTCCCTTCAACATCAAGACCCTGATCGAGGCGGGGATCATCAAGCCGATGACCCCTCAGGACCTGTTCGCCTTCGGTCGGACCCTGAGCCGCTGGGGCGCCTCGCCGGCCGCCGGCATCACGTCGTCAGCCGCCCGGCGGCCGCATGACGTGGCCCTTGTCGACGAGATCGGCGAGCTCACGTTCGCCGAGCTCGAGAGCAGATCGAACTCACTTGCGCGGGCGCTGAGCGGTAGCGGGGTCGGCCCCTCCGATTCGGTGGCCGTCATGTGCCGTAACCACCGCGGCTTCGTCGACGCAATCTTCGCCTGCGCCAAGCTGGGCGCGTCGGTGTTGCTGCTGAACACCGACTTCGCCCGGCCGCAGCTGGTCGGCGTGATCGAACGCGAGCAGCCGCAGGCGGTGATCTACGACTCCGAGTTCGAGAATCTCCTGGAGGGCGCCGAGGGCGCCGGTCCCAGGCTCTGCCGATTCGTCTCCTGGGTCGAGGAAGGTCACGAGGCGACCGGGCAGATCGCCGAAGACGCGATCGCTCGAACCTCCGACGCCCCGCTCGACCCCCCCGATGATCCAAGCAGATTCGTGATCCTCACCTCGGGGACCACCGGGACCCCGAAGGGCGCTCAGCGGGAGTCCCCGGGGTCGCTCGCCCCGCTTGCCGTCCTGCTGGCGATGATCCCGATGCGGTCGGAGCGGACGACCGTGATCGCGGCTCCGCTGTTCCACTCCTGGGGCTTCGCCAACTTCCTGTTCGGCCTTGCGCTCGGCTCGACCTACGTGCTCAGGCGGCGGTTCGATCCGGAGGCGATCCTGGCGATGGCTGCCGACAACGACGCCGACACCCTCGCGGTGGTGCCGGTGATGCTGCAGCGCATCATGGAGCTGGACCAGGCGACCCTGGAGGCCCACGAGCTGCCGAAGCTGCGGGTGACGGCGGCGAGTGGCTCGTCGCTGCCCGGCGACCTGGCGACGCGCTGGATGGACGCCTTCGGAGACAACCTCTACAACTTCTACGGGTCGACCGAGGTTGGTTGGGCGACGATCGCGACGCCCGAGGACATGCGCGCCGCCCCGGGGACAGCCGGCAGGCCGCCCCGGGGAACGTCGATCGAGCTCCTCGGCGAGGACGATTCGCCGGTTCCCGACGGGGAGACCGGCAGGATCTTCGTCGGCAACGAGATGTCCTTCGAGGGCTACACCGGAGGCGGCGGTAAGGACACCGTCGACGGCATGCTCTCCTCCGGCGACGTCGGCCATTTCGACTCCGACGGTCGCCTCTTCGTCGATGGGCGTGACGACGAGATGATCGTCTCCGGTGGAGAGAACGTCTTCCCCCGGGAGGTCGAGGATCTGCTGGCCGCCCATGAGGCGATCGATGAGGCCGCCGTGATCGGCGTCGACGACGAGAAGTTCGGCCAGCGGCTGAAGGCCTTCGTCGTCATCAGCTCCGACGGCCAGCTCAACGAAGTCGGGGTCAAGGAATACATCAGGGAGAACCTGGCCCGCTACAAGGTGCCGCGTGACGTGGAGTTTCTGGATGAGCTGCCGCGTAATCCGACGGGCAAGGTCCTGAAGCGAGATCTGAGATAACTCCGAGCAGATGCTCCGCTGCGCGTCCGCTCTGCTCGGGCGGCGCGGTGTTGCCGCTCGGCAGGGGCGTCGGGTTGACATTGGGTGGGGCTCCGCTTCGCGTCCGCTCGGCAGGAGCGTCAGGCCTGAGGTGGGGTGGGGGATCTAGGATCGGCTGATGCGCGAAGTCAGGATCAGGGACACGCTCAGCGGCGCGGTCAAGACGCTGGTGCCGGGGCCGGCCGGCGAGGTCGGGATCTATGCCTGCGGGCCGACGACATACGGCCCGATCCATATCGGCAACGCGCGCCCCTACGTGGTCTTTTCGCTGCTGCGGCGCTTTCTCGCCCACGAGGGCTACTCGCCGACGCTCGTGATCAATCTCACCGACGTCAACGACAAGATCTACACGGCCGCACGGGAGGCGGGGGCCCCGTCGGCTCAGCACGCCGAGCGGATGATCGCCGGCTACGTCGCCGATACCGACGGGCTTGGGCTCGGGCGTCCCGACGAGGAGCCCAAGGCGACCGAGACGATCGGTCCGATCGTGAGCCTGATCGAGGATCTGGTCGCATCCGATCACGCCTACGAGTCGGGGGGAGACGTGTACTTCCGCGTCCGCAACTTCCCCGCCTACGGTCAACTGTCCAACCGGGATCCCGATGCGATGGATCAGGGCGAGGAGGCCGGGGATGCCGACCTGAAGGAAGATCCCCTCGACTTCGCCCTCTGGAAGGCGCGCAAGCCGGACGAGGACACCTTCTGGCCGAGCCCATGGGGTGACGGCAGACCTGGCTGGCACATCGAATGCTCGGCGATGGCCGAGGAGCTGCTGGGCCTCGACTTCGAGATCCACGGCGGCGGGTCGGATCTGGTCTTCCCCCACCACGAGAACGAGCTCGCGCAGACGGAGGCCGCCCGTGAGCGGCCCCTGGCGAAGATCTGGATGCATAACGGGATGGTCGAGTCACCCGGCTCCGCCGCGCCGGGCGGGGACGAGAAGATGGCGAAATCCGTCGGCAACGTCTTCCTGCTCGGCGAGGCGATCCGCAGGCACGGCGGTGCGGCCGTGGTCAGCTTCCTGGTCTCGGGCCACTATCGCCAGCCGATCGCCTTCGGCGACGGCGCGCTCGAGGAGGCGGTCGCCCGAAACGAGCGGATCCGCGAGTTCTTTCGCGCCGGTGCCGATCCTTCCGGAGAGCCGGAGCCCGCGGTGCTGGCCCGCCGTGAGGCCTTCCTCGACGCCCTCGCCGACGATTTCAACACGCCGAGGGCGCTTGCCGAGCTGTTCCAGCTGATCGCGGACGCGAGAAGGGAGCCCCTTCCCGGCGCCCGGACGGTGACCGCGGAGCTGCTCGCGCTGCTCGGCCTGGAGTCTCTGGCGGCAGGGGGCGAGGACGCTCCCGACGCCGAGGCGACCGAGCTACTCTCCCAGCGCCAGCGGGCCCGCGACGAACGAGACTTCAGCCGCGCCGACGAGATCCGTGACCGCCTCGCCGAGCTCGGTTACGAGGTTCGCGACACCGCGGAGGGCGCACGCCTCGTCCGCCGCGATGGGTGAGGGTCGCCGGGCTCCGATGAGCGAGGGTGGAAGGGATCGAATCTACGGCCGCAATCCGGTGCGTGAGGCTCAGCGCGGGCGTCGGCGGGTCCACAGGGTCTGGACCAGCGAGGACACCGATGGAGCTGAGCTGACCCGGCTTGCCGGCTCGCCCGATCATCAGGGCGTCGTCGCCGAGGTCGATCCCTACCCCTACTCCGACCCTCGGGCGCTGCTGAAGGAACCCGATGCGCTCGTGATCGCACTCGATCAGGTCCAGGACCCCCGCAACCTCGGGGCGATCTGCCGGAGCGCTGAAGCCGCCGGGGCGGCCGGGGTGGTGATCTGCGAACGTCGAGCAGCCGGGATCACCGCCGCGACATGCAAGGCATCGGCGGGGGCGGTCGAGCACCTGCAGATCGCCCATGTCGGCAACCTCACGGACTGGATCGGCGTCGCCAAGGAGGCGGGAGCCTGGGTCTACGGTGCCGAAGCCGAGGCTCCAACCGACTACCGAACCCTTGACTACAGGGAGAGGGTTGTCCTGGTATTCGGGGGGAAGGGGGAGGGCTGAGGCCGCGGGTCGCCTCATCGTGCGACGCCCTCGTCTCGATCCCGACCGTCGGCGAGGTTGGCTCGCTGAACGTCTCCGCCGCCGCTTCCGTGCTCTTGTTCACGGCCTCAGGATCACGCTCTCAAGCCGATTGAGGCGCTTTTCCGGCTCTCGGGTTCCTAGCGGTACGCTCGGACGGAGAATCTGTCCTGCAAGGAAAGTTGCACGAATTTGCAACTTCGGGTTGACAGAACTCCGCTGGCGGATAGAGTGCCGCTCAGCAAGTAAGGCTTAACTAAAGGTTCAAGGTTATGCCTCGCCTCGTGAAACAGAAGATGGAGGCGCCTGGGGAGGTAAGGCGCCACGGCCCCTATTGGAGGAGAGCACGTGGCAGCAGTTACCCAGGAGTTCCCGCGGGTCCCCGCATCCCGTCGATCGGCGCGTGGACACGAAGCCGCAGGAGAACTCAACGACGCCTACCTCGTCGCGCAGGCGAAACGAGGAGACAGCGTCGCCTATGACCGAATCGTCAGGCGCTACCGGGGCTTCGTCCGCCTCAAGGCGTCCTCGTATTTCCTGCTCGGCGGGGAATCCGACGATCTCATCCAGGAAGGGCTGGTCGGCCTCTACAAGGCGATCAGGGACTTCCGCACCGACCGCGAGTCGAGCTTTCGCAATTTCGCGGAGCTCTGCATCACCCGGCAGATGATCACGGCGGTCAAGACCGCCAGCCGGAACAAGCACGCGCCGCTGAATCAGTCGATCAGCTTCGCGACCTCGCCGACCGCCTCCGGCGACGGCGAGTCGACCCTCGAGGAGATCCTGCCGGGGTCCCGGGTCGAAGATCCGGCGAGCAAGGTGATCTCGACCGAGGAGCTCGGCAGTCTGGTCGAGTGCCTCACCTCGGTTCTATCCGAGCTCGAGAGCGAGGTTCTGACCTGCTACCTCGACGGTCGCTCCTACGAGGAGATCGCCGACCGCCTCGCCTGCGACACCAAGACGGTCGACAACGCCCTCCAGCGCGTCAAGCGCAAGGTCACGACGCACCTCGACTCGCGAGAGGTACTCCACTAGCGCGAAGCCGGAGACGGGGGTCGAACCCGTGACCTCGTGATTACAAATCACGCGCTCTGCCAGCTGAGCTACTCCGGCGTTCCAGCCTCAGAATAGGGGCCGCCCCGGCAACCTGAGCTGTAACTGCACGGGGCACCGCGTGTACCGCTTCGCGGTGTCCGACAAGGAAGAGACAAAGCCGCAACGGGTGGATTCCCGGGCGGAGGAGGAGAAGCCCCGACGGGCGCCGGCGACCGGTGCCTCCGATCGGATCGGATCGGATCGGATCAGCGCCTACCACGCCTACACCCGGACCAAGGGTGTCAACTGGGTCATCTACTTCGTCGCCCGCCTCGTCCTGCAGCCGGCCTTCCTGATCTGGTTCCGCCTCAAGCGTCTCGGGAAGGAGCACGCTCGCGTTGACGGCGGCCTGATCGTCGCCTCCAATCACCGCAGCTTCCTCGACCCGTTCGTGCTCGGTTCGATGCTTCCCTGGCGGCGACCGATGCACTACGTGGCGAAGGTCGAGCTCTTCGAGCCCGCCTGGCAGGGCTGGATCCTGAGCCGGCTCGGCGCCTACCCGGTGCGCCGGGGAGAAGCCGACACCGAAACGCTCGAGACCTCCCGTCGGATCCTCGAGCGGGGCGGCGCTCTCTGCATCTTCCCGGAGGGCACCAGGATCAGGCGCGGCTCGCTTGCTGTTCCCCATCGGGGGGTCGGCAGGTTGGCGCTGGAATCCGGCGCCGCAGTCCTTCCGGTCGCCGTCCACGGCTCCGAGCATGTCCGCGACGGCTGGAAGATCCGGCCGCGGCAGGTCCGGATGCGGGCCGGCAAGCCGCTGACCTTTCCGCAGACCGAGAATCCGTCGCCCTCGCTCGCGGCAACCGTCACGACGCGCATCTGGCCCAACATCGAGCTGCAGTGGGAATGGCTGGGCGGTCTGCCGCCGATGCGGAAGGCCGCGGTCATCGGTGCCGGCAGCTGGGGCACGGCCGTCGCCGTGCTGTTGGCCCGCGGCGGCGTCGAGGTCCAGCTCGGCTGCCGGACAGCTGAACAGGCCGCCGAGGTTGCGGCCGCCCATGAGAACTCCTACCTGCCCGGAATCACCCTGGCGGATTCGATCACGGTCAAGCGCGCCGCCGACATCGAGGTCGCCGGCCTCGACCTCGTCTGCCTCGCGGTGCCCTCCGCCTCGCTGCCGGCGGCGGTCGGGGCGCTCTCCGACCGGATCGGCTCGCGGACCGCGGTCCTGCTGCTCAGCAAGGGCCTGGTGCCGCCGCTGGGCACGCTGCCTTCCGAGTACGTGGGCGAGCGGATCCGCTCGCGCGCGATCGCCGCCCTCGGGGGCCCCGCCCATGCCAAGGAGGCGGCGTCGGGGACCGCCGCGCTCGCGCTCGCCAGCCGTGACGAGGATCTGCGGGCCCAGCTGGGCGACGTCTTCGATCGCGCCGGCCTGATCTGTGAGCGGACCGGCGACGTGGTCGGCGTGGAGATCGCCGGCGCGGCCAAGAACGCCGCCTCGCTCGCCGCCGCCGCCGCCGCCCCGCACGGCCTCAACGCCGCTGGAATCGCCGCCGCCGAGATCTGGCGGGAATGCGTCGCCTACGCGACGATGCGCGGGGCCGAGCTCGAGACCTTCTCCGGTCTGGCGGGCGTCGGCGATCTGACCGCGACGATCCTCGCTCCCGGGAGTCGCAACCGCCGGGCCGGCGAGCTGCTCGGCAGCGGCGTCCCCGCCGAGCAGATACCCGATCATCTCGGTCAGGCATCGGAGGGACTCGACTCGGTGCCGCTGATCGCGGCGGCCGTCGAGGGGGCCGGCGTCGAGGCCGGCGGTCTCAACGGCCTCGCGGCCCTGATCGCGGGCGAGGTCACCGCCGTCGAGTGGATCGAGGGCCTGCGTCGGGTCGAGCGGGCGAGGACCGCCGCGTGAGCGGTTCGACGCTCACACTAGGCTTGCCCGGTGACGGAGAGATCCAGCAGGGAGTCGGCCGGCGCGCCGGCGAGCGCAAACGGCAAGCCCCCGGGCGAGGGGAAGGCGGTTCTCGACCGCGCCTTCGAGGATCTCTATCGCGACCATCTGCGCGATGTCTATTCGTACTGCTACTACCGGATCGGCAACCACCACGACGCCGAGGATCTGACCGAGCAGACCTTCCTCCAGGCGTACCGTCACTTCGAGCGCGCCCGTCGCGAATCCGACGGGCGCCCGCTGCGGCCCTGGTTGATCAGGATCGCCCACAACCTGGCGGCGAACTATCACCGAGACAGGTCGCGGCGCCCGACTTCGGCCCTCGACAATGTCGAGCCGGTCGAACACCCGCACGGGACCGAGCGGGTCGTCGAGGGAAGGGAGCGCATGCGGCAGGTCATGGCCGGTCTGGAGCGCCTCTCCGACGATCGTCGCGAGGCGCTGATCATGCGTTTCTCGCTCGGCATGTCGAATCGGGAGATCGCCCGTGCGCTCGGGCGCAGCGACGGCGCGACCAAGGTCCTCATCCATCGGGCGATCAAGCAACTCGAGGAGGAGCTGGAGTTGGCGGGTGCCGGCGATGAGTGAGGGCGCTCCCGAGGGGATCGACCTCGAGCAGCTGCTCGCCGACGCGTTGCGCCCGATCGAACCGCCCGAGCAGCTCGGCGGCAGGGTTGAAACGACGCTCTCGAAGTTAACCGAGGCCGCGGCGAGTGAGCTCTCCTGGTGGGCCGACGAGCTCTCCGATACCGAACTTCTGGCGCTGCGCGACCCGCGCAACTGGTTTCGGCCCGTGGCCGCCGCAGCGGTCGGTGGTGCGGCGGGAACTGCTCTGGTCCTGATCGAGGTTCGCCGGCGCCGACGTGGCGAGGGCCTACGGTCGATCGTCGGCGATATCCGCCGCGCCACGAACCTTTGAGCCCTCGGCTCGCCCGGAGCCCCTGACTCGCGGCACCCTCGGTCTCCGGGCCCGCTGCTTCGGCGCGGGGAGGGGGCCGTCGACGAGGGCCGCGAGCGCTCCCAGCCCTCCGAGCACGAGATGGAAGGTGTTGTCGTTGTCGGTGAGCGGGAGGACCTCGAGGATGGAGCCGATGTCCTTGTCGGTCTCGAGCACTCCCCAGACCCCGAAAAGCAGGTAGAAGATGCCGAGGGCGGCGGCCGTCCGGCGAGGGCGGCGGGCGGCGAAGCCGAGCGCCAGCAGGCCGCTGACCAGATAGACGACGTTCCGCCAACCGTTGACGACGATGATGCCGGCGACGTCATCGGCGGCCAGGTCGGTGCCCGTGTCGAAGCTCGCGTCGTAGAAGAAGCCGAGCACCCCGAGCAGGGCCAGCAGAGCACCTGCAACCAGCGCGAAAAGGCGAGCGGGACCGGGTTCCCCCGGCTCCCTCGCCCGGCCGCTTCGTGAGGAGTGATCCGCCATCGTTGACACAGCGTATGTTGAACCGATGGACGAGGGTTCCAACCCAACAAGCGCACGACTGGAGCGCCTTGCCGACGAGGAGCTCATGGCTCATGTCGATCGCAAGCAGCCGGAGGCCTTCGAGGTTCTCTACGACCGCCACGGCGCCGCCGCCTACTCGCTCGCCTATCGGATCGTCGGCGATCGCAATGCGGCCGAGGACGTCGCCCAGGAGGCATTCCTCTCGATCTGGCGCAGCAACGCACGCTTCGACCGAGCCCGCGGCAGCGTCCGCAGCTGGGTGCTCAGCGTCGTTCGCAACCGTGCCATCGACGCCCTTCGCCGGGGCGGCGGGCAGGCTCCGAAGCTCGACCACGACGACGACGGCCTGCTGGAGGCCCGACCCGCTGCGGAGGACACCGAGCACGAGGCGATCCGCCGAGAGACCTCACGCGAGCTCCGGGGCGCGCTCGAGACCCTTCCCGACGATCAGTCCCAGGTGATTCAGCTCGCCTACTTCGGCGGCTTCAGTCATTCGGAGATCGCCGAGATGCTGAGCATGCCGCTGGGTACGGTCAAGGGCAGGATGCGACTCGGACTGGAGAAGGTCAGGGTGCAGATCGCCGAGTCGATCACGCCCGACGGAGTGCTGAAGGCGCTATGAGCGAGGGCGACCGCAACGATCACGGCGAGATCTGGAACGACGATCTCGCGGCCTATGCTCTCGACGCTCTCGAGCCGAGCGAGGTGCGGGCTCTCCGCCGGCACCTGGCGGAGTGCGAGGTCTGCACCGAGCGCCTGCGCTGGATGGCGCCGGCGGTCGACGTGCTGCCCGCGGCCGTCACCCAGCTGCAGCCATCGCCGGCCCTGAGGTCGAGGCTGATGGACGTCGTTCAGCGGGAATCCTCGATGATCGAGTCGGCCGCGGACCCCGGCCGCGCCGCCCGTGGGGAGCGGAAGGAGGGCTCCCGGCGCCGGGGCCTGCCGAGCCTCGGTGGCCTCTCGCTGGGACCGGTGCTGGCCGGGCTCGGCGTCTTTTTGGTGCTCGGGGCCGGCGTCGCCGGCTACGCGCTCCGCGATGATGGAACGGGCGGTGGCGATCAGCAGGCCGAGCAGGTCTACGCGGCGAAGGCCGATCAGCCCGGCTCACCTGCCTCCGGGAGGCTCGCGGTGAGCGGCGACTCCGGATCGCTGCACGTCACCGACCTGCCCGCCACGACCAGGGGTGAGGTCTACCAGGCATGGATCCAGGACTCCGGCAAGGCCGGCGGTGCGATTCATCCCTCGTCGGTCTTCGTGGTCTCCGAGGAAGGCATCGGGGACGTCGCGATCCCGCACGGCCTCTCGAATGCCCGGCGGGTCATGGTCACCCGCGAGCCGAGGGGCGGCAGCGAGCTGCCGGGCGAGAACTCGCTCCTGACCGCCGAGATGGGCTAGATCAAGGCGGCGCTCGCGAGGCTTCGTCGCGCTTGCGTCAAGGCACCGTGACGGGCCCGTGGGGCCGGCCTCGCGTGTAGCTAGTCTGGCCGTTCCCTCATGGAGACCTGTTACCGACACCCCGACCGCGAGACCGGCGTCAGCTGCTCCCGCTGCGGACGTCCGATCTGCCCGGATTGCATGACCCCGACCTCGGTCGGGATGCGCTGTCCGGAGTGCGCACGTGACCGGACCGAGGTTCGCACCGCATCGAGCGGGGCGTTCTCGGGCGTCGTGCAGGCGACCTTCGTACTGATCGCGATCAACGTCGGCGTCTTCGTTCTGCAGCTGCTCGGCGGAGGTGCCTCGGGAACGGGCGGCTTTCTGTTCGCCGACGGCGCTCTGTGCGGCAACGCCGTCGGCGACGGGGGGATCTGCGCCGGCGGGGGCCAGCTGATCGAAACGGCCGGCTCCGAGTGGTGGCGGATCATCAGCTCCGGGTTCCTCCATGGCGGATTGATCCACCTCGCCCTCAACATGTTCGTGCTCTTCATCCTCGGCCAGGTGCTCGAGCCGGCGATCGGCACCGCCCGGTTCGTGGCCCTCTACTTCGTCGCGTTGATCGCGGGCTCGGTCGGCGCGCTGATCATGTCGGAGCCGACGACCTTCACCGTCGGTGCATCCGGCGCGATCTACGGGCTCTTCATAGCGACGATCGTGATCGCGCGACAGCGTGGCATGACCGCCGTCGTACAGCAGCTTGCGTTCTGGCTCGTGATCAATCTGGTGTTCACATTCGCCGCCTCCAACATCAGCATCGGGGGCCATCTCGGCGGGATCGTCGGCGGCGCGATCGGCGCTCTCGTCGTCGTCGCCGCCGAACGCCGGATCTCGCGTCGGGAGACGCTGATGGGCGAGCTGATCGCGATGGCCGGCATCGGCGTCGCCTGTTTCGCGCTGGCGATCTTCGTCGCCCAGCAGGGCATCAATCTGACCCTGTAGCTGGGGGCCGGATGGTGGCTGAATCGGCCGTGCCATAGGATCGGGTGGTGCTTCTCAGCGACGAAGAGATCGGGCAGCGGCTGGCCTCCCGCGAGGGCTGGAATCGCGATGGCGACGCGATCGTGCGCGAGTTCGATCGCGGCGATTTCGTCGGCTCGGTCGGCTTCGCCGGCGCGATCGTGGGACCGGCCGAGGAGCTCGGACACCATCCCGACCTCGAGATCTCCTGGTCCACGGTCCGGGTCCGGATCTCGACCCACTCGGAGGGCGGCTTGACCGCCGCTGATTTCGAGCTGGCCGGGCGGATCGACGCGCTCGCCTAGCGCGAGCGTGAGAGGGGGTTCTGATGCGGCTTCTGCATGTTGTCGGCACCCGTCCGAACTTCGTCAAGATGGCGCCCGTGATCGCCGCTGTCCGGGCCGTCGACCCGGGCGGTCATCATGTGCTGGTCCACACCGGGCAGCACTACGACCCGATGATGTCGGGAATCTTTCTCGAGCAGTTGGGTGTTCCCGTGCCCGATCACATGCTCGGGGTCGGTTCTGGGACGCATGCGGCCCAACTGGCCGGGATCCTGGAGGCGATCGCGCCGGTGCTCGAGGCGGAGAGGCCCGACCTCGTGATCGTTCCCGGCGACGTCAACTCGACCCTCGCCGCCTCCCTCGCCTGCGCCCACATGCAGATCCCGCTGGCGCACGTGGAGGCGGGTTTGCGCAGCTTCGACCGGACGATGCCCGAGGAGGTGAACCGGGTGCTCACCGACCAGGTCGCCGACCTCCTCTTCATCCACTCCCCCGAGGCCGCGGTGAACCTGGCGAGAGAGGGGATCGAGGGAGGGCGCATCCACCTCGTCGGCAACACCATGATCGACTCTCTGGTCGCGCTCGAGGGCGAGTTTCGCGAGCGCCGCGCCTGCTCGGTCCACGGGCTTGATCGGGGCTCCTACCTGCTCGTGACCCTGCATCGGCCGGCGCTTGTCGACGGGCCTCTGCTGAGCATGGCGATGGAGCGGCTCGTCGAGGTCTCCGCGGTGATGCCGGTCCTGTTCCCCGTCCACCCGCGGACTCGCGCGGCGCTCGGGCCTGCGGCCGCGGATCTGCCGCCGACCCTCAGGCTCCTCGACCCGGTCGGCTACCTCGACTTCCTCTCGCTCGAGGCCGACGCCGGTGCCGTGCTCACGGATTCGGGCGGGATCCAGGAGGAGACCACCTATCTGGGCGTGCCCTGCTTCACGCTGCGCGACAACACCGAGCGTCCGATCACGATCGACCAGGGGACCAATCACCTGCTCGGGCTCGATCCGGCCCGGATCGCCGACGTCCCGGCGCTGCTTGCGGCTCGAACGGACGCCGTGAAGGATCCGCCTCAGCTCTGGGACGGCAGGGCGTCGGAGCGTCTCGCGACCGAGGTTGCGGCCTTCCTCGATCGTTGAAGCCCGCCCTCTTGGGCGATGAGATGGGGCGAGATGGGGCGGCGTTCGCGCGTCGCCCGAAGCTGCGATATTCACCCCCATGGTCAGCCTCAGCTTCGCGCCCAAGGATGGCGAGTTCTTCGACCTTTTCCGTGAGGCCGGACTCAACGCCGTGCGTTCGGCGAACATGCTCCGGGAGATGCTCTCGAGCTGGCCCGACGGGGCCGAGGGGCTGAACCGGGAGATCCTGAAGTCCGAACAGGAGGGCGATCGGATCACCCACAACATCATCAGGCGCCTCAACTCGAGTTCCGCCCCGCCCTTCGACCGACAGGACATCTTCGGCCTCGCGACCAAGATCGACGATGTCGTCGACTACATCGAGGAGGCCGCTGACTTCCTGGGCCTATACCAGATCGAGGCGCCGATGGAGCAGTCGCTCGCGCTTGCCGAGATCCTCGTCGGATGCTGCGACGAACTCGCCGCAGCAGTTGCGGGACTGCGCGGGTTCAAGGATCTGGATCGGCATCTGATCGAAATCCACCGGCTCGAGAACGAGGGAGACAGGATCTCGAGGGATGCGGTCGCATCGTTGTTCGCCAACGGAATCGACCCCATGGTCGTGATCCGCTGGAAGGACATCTTCGCCGTGCTCGAGCGGGCCATCGACGCCACCGAGGCGTGCGCTCACATCATCGAGGGCGTGGCGATCAAGAATGCTTGAATCTCGCGGCTGGCGTCGAGCCATCACGTAGGCTCCTGCCTATGAAGACGGTTCGCAATGTCGCAATCATCGCCCTGCTGGCGCTTGGGCTCACGGTGCTCCCGGCCGGCGGCAACATCGCAGAGGGGATTCTTGTCACCCTCTCGCTGGCCTTCGGAGTGGCGATCGCGGCGCTTCTGATCAGGCTGTGGAGGACCAAGGGGTTGCAGCGCGACGCGCTCACCGACCGTCAGCGTTGGCTCATCTACGGTCCCATCGGCGCGATCGCGCTGATGCTCGTCGGCGCTGACGAGTTGCTCTCCACCGGCCCGGGAACGGTTGTCTGGGTGGCCTTTCTCGCAGTCTCGGGGTGGCTGATCTTCAACACCTGGCGCGAGGCACAGAGCCTGTAGACATCGGGGGCATCGGGTTGGCGAGCAAGAGTTCCCCTTTTGCCGCAGATTCGTTGCATTGAGGGCGCCACACGTGCGGAGAAGCTTCCTAGCGTGGAGGCATGGCTGGGAACGCTCACCGAGAGGGACCGGGAGGAGAAGGACCGGAGGCTGAGAGCGGGCAGGCCTCCGTCGCGCTGGTCGCGATCGTCCCGGCGCTGATCCTCGTCACGCTGACGATGATCCAGTTCGCGCTCGCCGGGCACGCGGCGATGTCGGCCGCCGCCGCCGCCCGCGCCGCCGCTCGCGCCTCCTATGCCGGTACCGACGTTGAGCAGGCGGCCCTGGCAGCACTTCCCGAGCCGCTTCGGGATGCGGCCGAGGTCCGGGAGCTCGACGATCGGACCGAGGTGGAGGTGCGAGCGCCGAGGGCGCTGCCCTTCATGCCGCGGATTCCGGTCGCCGCCTCGGCGCTGCTCGGGCCCGAGGATGGGGTGCCGGATGGCTGAGCGACATCGGTCTGAGGGCGGCCAGGCCCAGCTCGAGCTGATCGCGGGCCTCCCACTGCTGATGCTTGCGGCCCTGATCGCACTGCAGCTGCTGGCGGTCGGATACGCGCAGTCGCTGGCCGACGGCGCCGCCGAGGCCGGAGCGATCGCCGCGGCCGACGGGCGCGACGGCGAGGACGCCGCGCGAGCGGGCCTTCCCGGTTGGGCGCAGGGGAGGGTCGAGGTCGAGGTCGACGCGGGGGCGGTGGAGGTCGAGCTCGATTCGCCGGCGCTGCTGCCCGGCCTTTCAGGCGATCGGCTTGGCGTCTCATCGCGTGCGTACGCACTGCCGGAGAACGGTTGATGGAGCTCGGTGAGCCCCGCCTCGTCGTCTGCTCCGCGGTCGGGGATGCCCGCGGGGTGGAGCGCCGCCGCCGCGGCCCTCGCGGTGGCCGCGATCGCCGGCCGCGCATCAGCGGACCCCGGGGCTCTGGTCGTTGACCTGCGACGCTCGCCCCGGTTGATGCGCGGGACGGTGCTCGCCTCTGCTCCGGCCCGCTCCCTCGAGTCGCTCTGCCGGGTACATCCGGGCCTGCGGGCGGCCGCCAGGGGGCGCCTCTGTTTCGCCTCCCCGACCGCAGATCGCCGGCCCGGCGAGGTGGATCGGGCCGGGCTGCTCGCCGATCTGGTGGCGCCCGGACTCGGGGCGGGCCTCGTCATGGCGGTCTGCGACCCGGTCGATTTCCGGTCGCTGATCGATCCGTCGGTGTGCGCGCGCCGCTCCGCCCTGCTGAAGGCGACCCGCGGAGCCGATCGGCACCTGATCGCGTTGCTCGCCGCTGAGCTTCGGGCCGAGGGCGTCCCCTGCAGGGTCTGGGTCCCGGCGATCGGCCCGGTGGGCGCCCGCCGTGCTCTGGCGGGCCTGGAGCCGGGCGGCGACAGCGGCAGGCATGCGGGCCGACTCGCCGCCGCACTGCTGGGAGGACGCGCCAGGGCGGTCGCCATGAGAGTCGGGCCCCCTCCGATCCCGGTCCGGGCCGAGCGGGCGCAGGCACTTCCGGCGGTCCTCGGGATCTCGATCCTGATCGTCGCGCTGGCGCTGATCCTCGTCGCGATCGGCGGGGCGGCCACCGCCAAGGGCCGGCTGCAGCGCTCCGCCGACCTGGCGGCGATCTCGGCAGCCCGCTCGATGCGCGACGACTTCGCGATGGTCTTCGCCCCGCCGACGCTCCCCGATGGATCGCCGAACCCGGCTCACCTCGAGCGCCGCGAGTACCTGGCGCGGGCCGATAAGGCCGCATCGGCGGCCGCGGAGGGCAACGGCGTCGATGCAGATCTGATCAGGGTTCGCTTCCCCGACGCGGACTCTCTCGCCCCGCTGCTCGTCCGGGTCGAGATCGCCGGTCGGATCGGGATCGAGGGGGTCGAGGCCGTTCCCGGCAAGGACAGGAACGCCGAGGTCGACGCGACGGCCGAGGTGGCCCTGCAATCCGGCTCATCGGCGGCTGCCTCCCAACCGGCGATCGGGGAGGGTGGCGGTTACGGGGGCCCGCTCGCCTACCGCCAGGGCAGGCCGATGCGCCCGGACGTGGCAATCGCCTTCGACCGGCTCGCGGCGGCGGCTCGGTCGGCGGGGGTGACGGTCGTGATCAACTCGGCCTATCGCTCCGACGCCGAACAGCAACGGCTCTGGGACGCAAACCCCGACCCGCGCTGGGTGGCTCCACCGGGCACCTCCCTCCACCGCTGCGGGACCGAACTGGACCTCGGGCCGGCGGCGGCCTACGGATGGCTTGCCGCCAACGCCGACCGGTTCGGCTTCACCAGGCGCTACTCGTGGGAGCCGTGGCACTTCGGATACGACGACGGTCCTGATCCATGCTCGGCCGAGGGCGACCGGGTTGCGACCGCCGGCGCGGAGTCGGATGGGGCGTCGGCCGGCGAGCCGGGATTGCCGGCGTTCGTGCCGCCACGCTACCGGGCACCGCTGCTGGCCTCGGCGTCTCGTCACGACGTCTCCGCCGCGTTGCTCGCCGCGCAGCTGATGGCGGAGTCCAACTTCAACCCCAACGCCACCTCTCCGGCCGGTGCCCAGGGAATCGCGCAGTTCATGCCGGCGACCGCAGCTTCCTACGGCCTCGAGGATCCGTTCGATCCGATCGCGGCGATCGACGCCCAGGCGCGGCTGATGGGCGAGCTGTTGGCCCGGTTCGGCTCCGTCGAGCTCGCCCTGGCCGGCTACAACGCCGGCCCTGGGGCGGTGGCGGTATGCGATTGCGTTCCGCCCTACCCAGAGACCCAGGCCTACGTCGCCCGCATCCTGGCGCTTCTCGACGGCGCCGGCGATCTGGAGGGACCGCCGCCGGCGCTCGAGGTCAGGTTGGTGGCCTGAGTGGATAGGCTCAGGGGCGGTGGCACTGGTTCAGATCAACGGGATCGACGAGGCGCGGGCGATGGTCGGCGAGACCATCGGCCCCTGCGAGTGGCGGGAGGTCACCCAGGGCGATATCGACGACTTCGCTCGGCTCTCGGGCGACGACCAGTGGATCCACGTCGACGTCGAGCGCGCGAAGACGGAGAGCCCGTTCGGGGTGACGATCGCCCACGGCAACCTGACGCTCTCGATGATCGACGGCATGCGACTGGCCCTGGTCGAGACGACCGGCTTCAAGCTCGGCGTCAACTACGGCTGGAACAAGGTCCGCTTCCCGGCGCCGGTGCCGGCCGGCTCGAGGCTGCGGGCGACGGCTGAGGTCATCTCCCTCGACGAGGTCGGCAACGGCTGGTTCCAGCAGGTGACCCGGTTCACCGTCGAGGTCGAGGGCAACGAGAAGCCCTGCTGCGTGGCCGAGAGCGTCGGCCGCGTCCTCGTCTGATCCCATCCGACGGCGACCGATCCGCTCTGATCGCCGCCGGGCTGTGATCGAACCCTCCTACTTGACGGTCAGCGTGCCTTCCATGCCCGCCTCGCGGTGGCCGGGGACGCTGCAGTAGAACGTGTAGGTGCCGGGCTGCAGGTCGGCGGTGGTCGTGGTGGTCGAACCGCTGATCGTCTCGGTCCCAGCGACGTCTCCACCCGACTCGTCCTCGATCTCGACGTTGTGGGGAGTCGACGACGGGTTGTCGAACTCGATCGTGTCGTTGCCGGCCTTGGCGGACACGTCCGTCTCGGTGTAGGCGAGGGCTCCGCTCGGATCGGCCGAGAACGTGACCGTGGCCCCGCCCGCGGCGGCATCCGTGGTCGTGGTCTCCTCGGCGGTGGTTTCGGAGGCCGCCTCCGTCGCTGCACTCGTCGTATCGTCGCTGCCGCCGCATGCGGCGAGCACGAACCCGGCAACTGCGAAGACGGCTACCGCGGCCAGTATCGCGGGCCACGGAAAATCGCTCGTTCATGGGATCCCTCCTCGGATCGTAGGTGGCACCGACCCTACTCCGATGGTCCCGGGGCCGGGCTGCGATGGCTCTCAGCGGCCGCTGAACGTGGGCTGATCGCCGGCGAGGAAGGTGCCGACGCCGTTGCGCAGATCTTCGGTGCCCATGCTCTCGGCGATCCCGTGCCGCTCGAGCTGCAGGTGGTCGGCGAGCGGGTTGTCGAGGCTCTCCCAGACCAGGCGCTTGACCATGCGCTGGTAGTGGGGCGACTTGAGCGCCAGCTCGGCTGCCTTCGCGCCGGCGACGGGCAGCAGCTCGTCGTGGTCGACGACGCTCGAGATCAGCCCCCGATCGAGTGCGTCGCTCGCGGTGAGGTTCGGGTCCTCGAGCATCAGCTCCGCCGCCGCCGCCGGACCGATGACCCGGGGCAGGAAGTAGGTCATGCCGCCGTCGGGTGAGGCGCCGATGCGGCCGTACGCGCAGACGAAGAAGGCCTCCTCGGATGCGATCCTGATGTCGCACATCAGCGCCAGCGAGAAGCCGGCCCCCGCCGCCGGCCCGTTGACGGCGGCGATCACCGGATATGGGATGCGCTTGAAGTCGACGATCGCCTGGTGCAGCACGTCGGCTCCGCGGCGGACCTCCGCGACGAGGTCGGCGCCGGGCTCCTCGAGCCCCCGCTTGAACCAGTTGATGTCGCCGCCGGCGGAGAACGCGCGACCCTCGCCGGTCACGATCAGGGCCCGGAAGGGAGCGCGGTCGGCCAGCCACGGTGCGATCAGCGCCAGCTCGGCGATCATCTGGGGGCTCATCGCGTTCATGTCGTCGGGTCGGGAGAGCGTCAATGTGCCGACATCTCCGTCGATACCGATCCGCATCGTCTTCAGCTCGGGTGGGGTGGGGGTCATCGCTGCGTTGCTCATCGTCTCTCCAGTCGATCGTCGGCTCTGAGGAAGGCGCGAGTGTATGTGGCTTCAGCGGTGCCCCTCCCTACAGTTGGCCTGCGATGGCGACCAGCGGGGACAGCAGACGCACCAGAAACCGCGAGGGAATCTCCGAGCAGCGCAAGCGGCTGCCCGATCAGCCCGGCGTCTACATGTTCAGCGACGGCGACGGCCGAGTCGTCTACGTCGGAAAGTCGCGCTCGATCCGCAAGCGGGTCGCGAGCCATTTCTCCGCCCGGACGACGCTCGGGCGGATGGCCGACGAGATCGAGTCGATCGATTTCATCGTCACCCAGACCGAGGCCGAGGCGCTGATCGCCGAACAGCAGTTCATCAAGCGCCACCGCCCGATCCTCAACGTCAAGCTCCGCGACGACAAGTCCTATCCCTACATCGGGATCAGCCTGGACGAGGAGTTCCCTCGCGTCTACTTCACCCGTGAGCGCCATCGACCCAGCCGCGCCTACTTCGGGCCCTATGCGAACGCCAGGCGGGTCCGGGAGACCCTGGAGCTGCTCGGGAAGCTCTTCCAGTACCGGACGTGCGACGGGGTCGAGCCGGGTCGCCGCTCCGGGGTGCCGTGTCTGGACTACTACATCAAGCGCTGCGGGGCTCCCTGCGTCGGCTACATCGACGCCGAGGAGTACGGTCGCAACATCGAGGCTATCCGCCGCTTTCTCTCGGGTCGTTACCGCGAGGTCGAGCGCGATCTGACCGAGAAGATGGAGGAGGCGGCATCGGCGCAGGAGTTCGAGCGGGCGGCGCTCTTCCGTGATCGGCTGACCGCCATCCGATCGCTGATGGAGCGTCAGCAGGTTGCCGGCGAGGCGGTGGGAACGGCCGATCTGATCGGGGTTGCCGTCGAGGGCCAGGAGGCGAACGCCCAGGTCTTTCAGGTCCGCGACGGAGTGCTCTCGGAGCGACAGGGCTTCTACCTCGACAACAAGGGCGAAGACGGCCTCGACGAGGTTGCTGAGCAATTCATCGCCCAGTACTACGAGGCTTCGCCGACGGTCCCGCCGCTGGTCGTCGTCGGCCCGGAGCTCGGGGAGCGGACACGGCTGCTGGCCGAGGCGCTGAGCGAGCGGCGCGGCACCACCGTCGAGGTCCGGGCCGCCGAGCGCGGCGACAAGCGCCGGCTGCGCGAGCTGGCCGAGCGCAACGCGAGGCTGGCCCTCGCCCAGGACAAGTTGCGGAGGGAGCGACGCCGAAGAGAGCGCACCGAGGCCCTTTCGGAGCTGGCGGAGGCTCTCGGCATGACGGAGGTCCCGATCCGGATCGAGGGCTACGACATCTCCAACCTCGGGCCCGAGCACACCGTCGCCTCGATGGTCGTCTTCGAGGGCGGGGCGCCGAAGAAGGCGGACTACCGCCGCTTCAAGATCCGCAGCATCAGCGAGGCCTCCGACGACTTCACCTCGATGAACGAGGTGCTCACCCGGCGCATGGCCCGACATCTCGACGAGAGCGGCAAGTCACCGCACGACGCCGAACTCGACGAGAGCTTCGCAGCTCTCCCCGGGTTGGTGATGATCGACGGTGGCAAGGGCCAGCTCGCGGCCGGCGTTCGCGCGCTGGAGCCGCTGATCGAGCGGGGCACCACCGTGATCTCTCTCGCCAAGCGCCTCGAGGAGGTCTATGTGCCCGGCCGCTCCACGCCGCTTCCGATCAGGTCCGATTCGGAGGCATCGCGACTGCTGCAGCGCGTCCGCGACGAGGCGCACCGGTTCGCCCTCGACCTCCATCGAAAGCGTCGCTCGAAGGCGATGACCGGGTCGGTCCTCGACGGGTTGCGGGGGGTCGGCCCGGCGCGCAAGCGGGCCCTGCTCGGTCATTTCGGCTCCCCTGAGCGGTTCCTGGACGCGTCGGCCGAGGAGATCGAAGCAGTTCCCGGCATTCCGGGAAAACTGGCCCGCGACATCCATCGTCAGCTCAACAAGGCCGGTTGATGCGCCCGGCCGGATTCGGCGGGACCTTCATACTCCACGCCCGTGCCTGAGCCTGTGATCAGCGTTGAGGGACTGCACAAGTCCTATGGGGACGTCGAGGCGGTCCGGGGCGTCGACCTCGAAGTCCTCGAGGGCGAGGTCTTCGCCTTCCTCGGCCCCAACGGCGCCGGCAAGACGACGACCATTTCCATTCTCGAGGGCTACCTCGACCGTGATCAGGGCGAGGTCCTGGTCCTCGGCGAGGATCCGTCGACGGCCGGGCGTGACTGGCGTGGGAGGGTTGGATTCGTCCTCCAGGAGTGTCGGATGGAGCCGTTGCTCACCGTTCGGGAGACGCTCGAGATGTACGCCGGCTACTACGAGCGGCCGCGCTCGGTCCCCGAGACCATCGACCTCGTGGGCCTCACCGACAAGGCCGACGCGAGGGCCGGCAGGCTCTCCGGCGGGCAGCAGCGCCGTCTTGACGTGGCGGTCTCGCTGATCGGCGACGCTGAGCTCCTCTTTCTCGACGAGCCCACCACCGGGTTCGACCCATCGGCCCGGCGTCAGGCCTGGCAGGTGATCGCGGGGCTGCGGGAGCTCGGCAAGACCGTGATGCTGACCACCCACTACATGGACGAGGCCCAGGAGTTGGCTGACCGTGTCGCCGTGATCGCCGCCGGGGAGATCATCGCCTCGGGGACTCCAGACGATCTGGGCGGCCGGGCGGATGCCGCCAGCACCGTCAGCTTCGACCGACCGCAGGGCGATCAAGCTGACGAGCTCCAGCGTGTCGTATCCGGCGATTGGTCCACCGAAAACGGGCGGCTGGCCCTACGGACGCCGGATCCGACCCGGAGCCTCAACGAGCTGACCGGCTGGGCAATCGCTCGCGGGCTCGAGCTCGACCACCTCGAGGTGTCGCGGCCGAGCCTCGAGGACGTCTATCTCCAGCTGACCGGGACCGAGAGCGGACATTGAGCGCCCCGGCCCTCGTCCTCCATCAGTTCCGCTTCGAGCAGAAGGTCTTCTGGCGCAGCCCGGCGGCGGTCTTCTTCACCGTCATGTTCCCGGTCATCTTCCTGCTGCTCTTCGCGACGCTGTTCGGCGATCAGACGATCGACGGCCTCGGAATCGACGCGGCGACCTATTACGTGCCCGGGATCATCACCCTGTCGGTCGTCTCGGCCACCCTCGTCAACGTCGCGATGCGCATCGTCGAGATGCGTGAGAGCGGGCGATTGAAGCGGATTCGGGGCACGCCGCTGCCGACCTGGGCGTACATCGGCGGCCGGATCGGGAATGCCTTCGTGGTCTCGCTGCTGATGGTCGTGCTCGTCACGTTGATCGGCAACGTGCTCTACGGGGTGCCGATTCCGACGACGACCATTCCGGCATTGCTGGTGACCCTGGTCGTCGGGACGTTCTCCTTCTGCTCGATGGGGTTGGCGCTCAGCATCGCGATTCCGAGTGAGCAGGCGGCCCCGCCGATCACCAACTTCACCGTGCTGCCCCTCTACTTCCTTTCCGGGGTGTTCGTGCCTGAGACGGAGATCCCCGACGGTGTGCTCACCTTCGCCTCGATCTTCCCGATCCGGCCCTTCTTCGAGGCGATGCTGACCGTTTTCGATCCGAACACGGTCGGGGCGGGCTTCGATTGGGGTCACCTCGCGGTGGTCGCGGCATGGGGAATCGGGTCGATGCTGATTACCATGCGTTACTTCCGCTGGTCGCCCAGATCGAACTAGGCGACCGAGCACCGATCGAGCAGGCAACGAAACAGGAGGCAACGTGGCAGTCAAGGTGGGTATCAACGGTTTCGGGAGGATTGGGCGGAATCTCTACCGTGCCGCGTCTGAGTCCGACGCCGATCTCGAGATCGTCGCGGTCAACGACCTGACCGACAACGCGACCCTCGCCTACCTGCTCAAGTACGACTCGATCCTGGGCCGCTATCCGGGTGAGGTCGTGCTTGGGGACGGCGTGATCTCCGTCGATGGGAAGGACGTCGTGGCGATGTCGGAGCGCGATCCGGCGAATCTGCCATGGAGCGATCTCGGCGTCGACGTCGTGATCGAGTCGACCGGCTTCTTCACCAAGCGCGAGGATGCCGCCAAGCACCTCTCGGCGGGGGCCAAGAAGGTGATCATCTCCGCGCCGGCCAAGGAGCCTGATGTGACCGTCGCACTCGGCGTCAACTTCGAGGACTACGACCGCGACTCCCACGACATCATCTCCAACGCCTCGTGCACGACCAACTGCCTCGCCCCGGTCGCGAAGGTTCTGCACGACACGGTCGGGATCGACCACGGTTTGATGACCACGATCCACGCATACACGGCCGATCAGCGGCTCCAGGACATGCCACACAGCGACCTGCGGCGGGCGAGGGCGGCAGCGCTCAACCTGATCCCGACCACGACGGGGGCCGCGAAGGCCGTCGGCCTCGTGCTGCCGGAGTTGAACGGCCGCCTGAACGGGTTCGCGATGAGGGCCCCGGTGGCCACGGGTTCGGTCGTCGACCTGACCTGCATCGTCGGCCGAGAGACGACCGCGGAGGAGATCAACGCAGCCGTCGAGGCCGCCGCCGCCGGCCCGATGGCGGGAATCCTCTCCTACACCGAGGACGAGATCGTCTCCACCGACATCGTCAAGGATCCGCACTCCTCGATCTTCGACGCCGGCCAGACGATGGTCATGGAGGGCACGATGCTGAAGGTCGTGTCCTGGTACGACAACGAGTGGGGTTACTCGAACCGCCTGGTCGAGCTCGCCGGCAAAGTCCTGTAAGCGGAGCGACCGATGACTGTGAGCGAGCGCGGGCGATTCTCGAAGGCCTCCGTTCGCGACGCCGACGTGGAGGGGCGAACGGTCCTGGTCCGCGTCGACCTGAACGTTCCCCTGGACGACGGCTCCGTCAGCGACGACAAGCGGATCAGAGCGGCTCTCCCGACCATCGAACTGCTCCGCGAACGCGGCGCGAGGGTGGTCCTCTGCTCGCACCTGGGACGACCCAGGGGTCGCGACTCCGAGCTGTCGATGGCGCCGGTCGCCGCTCGCCTCGGCGAGCTGCTCGGGGCCGAGGTGAGGGTCGCCCCCGCGGTCGTGGGTCCGGAGGTTGATGCGGCGGCGGCGCGGCTTGGCCCCGGGGAGGTGCTGCTGTTGGAGAACACCCGCTTCGAGGCGGGGGAGAAGCGCAACGACGATGCGCTCGCTGCGGCGCTCGCCCGGCTTGCCGACGTCTACGTCAATGACGCGTTCGGAGCCGCGCATCGCGCCCATGCCTCGACCGAGGGCGTCGCTCACCACCTGCCCGCCTACGCCGGGCTCCTGCTCGAGCGCGAGGTCCGCGAGCTGACCGCCGTCCTCGACGATCCTGCCCGTCCGACTGGTCGTCGTGCTCGGTGGCGCCAAGGTGACGGACAAGGTCGGAGTGATCGAACGCTTCCTGGAGATCGCCGACGAGATCCTGATCGGCGGCGCGATGTGTTTCAGCTTCTTCCGCGCTCAGGGGCACCGGACGGGTGATTCGCTGGTCGAGGAGGACGGGATCGCACTGGCCGCGGCGTGCACTCGAGCTCGCCGCCGATTCCGATTGTGAGCTGCGCCTTCCAACCGATCTCGTCCTCGGCGAGAGCTTCTCGGCCGATGCCGATCCGGTCGAGATCGACGGGGTCGACGTTCCCGACGCGATGATGGGCCTGGACGTCGGGCCGGGTACCGCGAGGGTCTACGGCGAGGCGATCGCCGCCGCAGGCACGGTCTTCTGGAACGGGCCGATGGGCGCCTTCGAGCTGCCGCCGTTCGCCGCCGGCACACGCGCCGTTGCCGAGGCGGTCGCGGCCAGCGACGCGACGACGATCGTCGGTGGTGGCGACTCCGGCGCGGCCCTCGTCCAGTTCGGGCTCGAGGAGGAGGTCAGCTGGCTCTCGACCGGGGGCGGAGCTTCGCTCGAGTTGATCGAGGGCAGGCCGCTGCCGGGCGTCGAGGCGTTGATCGATGCGGCCGACGCCGACGGAGGGGATTGACATGGCCCAGAGGCGCCCGCTGATCGCGGCCAACTGGAAGATGAACAAGACGATCAGCGAGGCCCGGGCGTTCTGTGAGGCGCTGCTCCCGGAGGTCGAGGACGCGACCCCCGACGATGCCGAGGTGATCATCTGCCCGCCCTACCTGGCCCTGCCGCTGGTCGCGCAGCTCTGCATGGGGACCGGGGTCGGCGTCGCCGCCCAGAACATGTACTTCGCGGAGTCGGGGGCATTCACCGGCGAGGTGTCCGCCCCGATGCTTCTCGATGTCGGGGCGAGCGCGGTGGTTCTCGGTCACTCCGAGCGTCGCCAGTTCTTCGGCGAGACCGACGAGGCCCTGGCTCGCAAGGTCCCGGCTGCGTTGGAGGCCGGGCTGCTGCCGATCCTCTGCGTGGGCGAGAGTGACGCCGAGCGCGAGCGCGACGAGACCGATCAGGTCCTGCGCCGCCAGATCGACGCCGGGCTTTCACGGGTGGCCGACGAGCGCCTCGCCGACGTCGTCGTCGCCTACGAGCCGATCTGGGCGATCGGGACCGGTAAGACCGCGACCGCCGAGCAGGCCGAAGATGCCTGCGGGTTCATCCGTTCGCTGGTCGCCGGGCGTGACCAGGGCGCGGCCGAACGGGTCCGAATCCAGTACGGCGGTTCGGTCAAGCCCGCCAACGCCGCCGAGCTGCTCGGTCGGGCGGAGATCGACGGTGCCCTGGTTGGCGGCGCCGCGCTTGATCCAGACGATTTCGCCGCGATCGTCGCGGCGGCGTGAGCAAGGAGGATGCGATGACTGAGATTCCCACGGGCCCCGGCGCGGTTCCGGTCAGCGGATTGGCGCTGGTCATCCTCGACGGCTGGGGCCTCGCCGAACCGGGGCCTGGCAACGCCGTCTCGCTGGCCTCGACGCCAACCTTCGACGGGCTCTGGCAGGGCTACCCGCATACGCGGCTGTCGGCGTCCGGGCACGACGTCGGGCTGCCCCACGGCCAGATGGGCAACTCCGAGGTCGGGCATCTGAATCTCGGGGCGGGCTCGGTGGTCGAGCAGGATCTCGCGAGGATCGATTCCGCGATCGCCGATGGCAGCTTCTATGAGAACGAGGTCCTGCTCGGCGCCTGCCGACGAGCGCTGAAGAGCCCTCGTGGGCGTCTGCACCTGATCGGCCTCGTTTCCGACGGGGGAGTGCACTCGGGCTGGGAGCACATCGAGGCCTGCATCGAGCTGGCCGCGCGCGAGGGTGTTCCCGACCTCGTCCTGCACGCGTTCACCGATGGCCGCGACACCAGCCCCTCGGGCGGCGCCCGTTACCTCGAGGAGGTGGAGCGCTGGCTCCGCAGCGCGGGTCGGGTGGGCACCGTCGGCGGCCGCTTTTACGGGATGGATCGGGATCACCGCTGGGAGCGAATCAAGCTCGCCTTCGACTCGATGGTCCACGGCGAGGGCTCGCGTGCCGAGACCGCCGCGGAGGCGATCGCCGATGCCTACGCGGCCGGCGACACCGACGAGTTCATCAAGCCGACCGTGATCGGCAACTACGACGGGATGCTGCCGGGCGATGTGGTCATCGCCTTCAACTTCCGCCCCGACCGGATGCGCGAGATCATCGAGGCGCTGGGCGATCCGGGGTTCGATGCGTTCGAGCGCGGCGGGGATCCCAGGCTCGACATCACGACCATGGCCAGCTACCGCGGCGGATGGACGTACCCGGTTGCGTTTCCGCCGCACGCGCCGGCGACGACGATGGCTGAGGTGATCAGCGAGGCGGGCGGCAAGCAGCTGCACGTCGCCGAGACCGAGAAGTACGCCCACGTCACCTACTTCTTCAACGGTGGCCGCGAGGCGGAGTGGGAGGGCGAGGAGCGCCACATGGCGGAGTCTCCCCGCGACGTCCCGACCTACGACTTCAAGCCGGAGATGAGCGCTGCCAAGGCGGCCGAGGAGTTCTGCTCGGAGTGGTCGAAGGGCGGTTTCCGCTTCGGGATCATCAACTTCGCGAACCCGGACATGGTCGGGCACACGGGCTCGATCCCGGCGGCGGTGAGCGCCATCGAGGCGGTCGATGCCTGCCTCGCCCGGGTGATCGCGACCGTCCATGGGACGGGCGGCGCCTGCCTCGTGACCGCCGACCACGGCAACGCCG
The DNA here is from genome assembly GCA_963823275.1 of uncultured Solirubrobacterales bacterium. GTDB lineage: Bacteria > Actinomycetota > Thermoleophilia > Solirubrobacterales > 70-9 > RHKX01. The sequence continues at coordinate 965,469 of CAWGKW010000001.1, forward strand.
AGCACATGCTCGAGCCCGACGGCTCGCCGAACACCGCCCATACGACCAACCTCGTTCCTCTGATCACGACGGTGGAGGGAATCCAGTTGCGCGAGCGCGGCATCCTCGCCGACGTCTCGCCGACGGCCCTGGACCTGCTGGGCATCGAACAGCCTGCCGGGATGACCGGGTCGACGCTCCGGGTCGGATAAGCGCGCGACTCGCAGCCCTCCGGGCTGCTCGACTGCGCCGGGCCTCCGGGCAAAGCCCGGTGGCCCTCCCGCGAGATAACCGCGCGACTCGCAGCCCTCCGGGCTGCTCGACTGCGCCGGGCCTCCGGGCAGAGCCCGGTGGCCCTCCCGTCAGATAACCGCGCGACTCGCAGCCCTCCGGGCTGCTCGAGGGCGCGTCGCCTACGCTGAGCCGCGATGCGCTCCGAACCCGAGAGGCTCCGCTTCGAGATCGTCGCCCGCGACGGCGATGCCCGCGCCGGGGTTCTGCATACGTCTCACGGGCCGATCGAGACGCCCTGCTTCGTGCCGCTGGCGACGCGCGGATCGGTCAAGGGGATGCTCCCCGATGAGGTCTCCGCGATCGGTTACGAGATGGTCCTCGCCAACACCTACCACCTGATGCTCTCGCCCGGCGGTGAGCGAATCGCCGGGTTCGGGGGCCTCCATGAGTTCATGGGCTGGGATCGCCCGATCATCACTGATTCCGGCGGTTTCCAGGTCTTCTCACTGGCTCACGGAAGCGTCAACGACGAGGTCAAGGGCCGACGCGGTCGCCCGTCGCTGGATGGGGGCGTGCTCGAGATCGGCGAGGAGGGCGTCCGCTTCCGCTCCTACATCGACGGATCAGAGCAGTTCCTCTCGCCGGAGCGATCGATGGAGATCCAGGCGCAGATCGGCTCCGACATCGCCCTCGCCTTCGATGAGTGCACGCCGTTTCACGCCGACCGGGACTACACGGCCCGGTCGACCGAGCGGACGCATCGCTGGCTCGATCGATGTCTCGAATGGCACGCCGGCAACGGGCCCGCCGGACAGGCCGTCTTCGGGATCGTCCAGGGCGGCGTCCACGAGGACCTGCGTCGCGAGTCGGCTGATGCGATCTCGGCAGCGGGGGTCGACGGGATTGCGATCGGGGGGACGCTCGGTGAGAGCAAGGAACAGATGCGCGAGGTCGTCGGGATGACGATCGACATGCTCGGGGTCGATGCTCCCAAACACCTGCTCGGGATCGGCGAGCCCGACGATCTGGTCGACGGCGTCGGCCGTGGGCTCGACAGCTTCGACTGCGCCGTCCCGACCCGCCTCGGTCGCCACGGGATGGCCCTCGCCCCGCTGCCCGGCAAGCGCTTCCGCTTCGACGTCCGCAAGCGCCGCAACGAGGGTGAGCCCGGTCCGCTCGTCGCCGGCTGTCCCTGCCCCGCCTGCACCGACCACAGCCGCGCCTACGTCCACTATCTGTCGCGGGCGGAGGAGCTGACCGGCGTCCGCCTCCTGACGCTTCACAACCTCGTCTATACGGCCGAGCTGATGAAGGGCGCCCGCGAGGCGATCATCGCCGGCGGATACGCGGGCTACCGAGACGCGATTCTCGCGGGCGCGACGCCGTGGGAGGCGTGAGTCGGGCGTTCGGCGGGGCCTGCCGAGTGACTTCCACCGTTGGATGGGATTCGGTTCGGCCAACCACGACCCTCCTCGCCCAACCAACTGACGCCCTTGCCGGGCGGCAACACCCAACGGCCCGAGGGAAGCGGACGCGCAGCGGAGCATTCCCTCGGGGTTACCTAAGCGGACCCGAAGCGGAGCATCTGGTCGGAGTCACCTCGTCTGATCGTTGATGAACTGACTGATTTTGTCGATCGACTGGTCGTAGCGGTCGCCGATGAACTGGCCCAGGTCGGTCTGCTGGCCGGCGTCGGTCGCAAGCAGGATGACGGCGGCGATCAGGCCGGCGACGATCGCGATCATCAGGATCGCGAAGAGGCCGCGCATGAAGCTGGCAAAGCGGGAGCGCTTGCGCGTGGGCGTCACGGCCTGCCTCGGCGCCGGTGAGGTCCGGCGCGGACGGGCGGCTCGGGCGGGTGCCGTCGGCGTCCGGGGCTCCCGGGGGGCGACCCGGGTGGCGGCGGTGCTGCGGCTGTCGACGAGCCTCGTGGTCGCCTCGGAGGCTGGGGCGATTCCGGAGAGCCCGGCCCTCAGCGCGGCGCCGTAGGCCAGCGCGTCGACGTAACGGTCCTCAGGCTCGTTCTCCAAGCCTCTGAGAACGGCCTGGGAGAGGGCTTCGGGGATCTTCGGCTCGTAGCTGGTCGGGGGCAGCGGCCGCTCGTTCTCGCGTCTGATCGCCAGCTCGGCGAGGCTGTTGCCCTCGTAGGGAAGGCGCGCGGTGAGCAGCTGGTAGGTCACGACGGCGAGGGAATACAGGTCGGAGATCGGAGTCGCCTCCTCGCCGCGCGACTGCTCCGGCGAGAGGTAGGCCGCGGTGCCGACGACCGAGCCGACCTGGGTCAGCCTCGTCTGCTCGGCCGCTCGGGCGATGCCGAAGTCGGCGAGCTTGACCGTCATCTCCGGCGGCCCGCCGGCAGGCCCGCCGATCACCATCAGGTTCCCGGGTTTGACGTCGCGGTGGATGATCCCCATGCGATGGGCGTACTCGAGCCCAGCGCACGCCTGGGCTGCGATCTCGACGGCAATTCCGGGTCGCAGGGCTCCGTCGCGCTGCAGCAGCTGAGCGCCGGAGCGACCCTCAACGAACTCCATGACGATGAAGTGGCGACCGGCGTCGACGCCGGTGTCGTAGACCTGAACGATGTTGGGGTGAACCAGCTTCGCGACGGCAAGCGCCTCGCGGCGGAAGCGGGCGACGAACTTCTCGTCGTCGGATAGATGCTCGGCGAGCACCTTGACGGCAACGGTTCGCTCGAGCACGCTGTCGGTCGCCTGGTAGACGGTGGACATGCCGCCGCTGCCGAGCCGGTCGCCGAGCTCATACCGGTTGGCGATGGTCGAGCCGGTCATCGGGCGCTCCCCCCCTTCCTCTCATGCCCGTCGCCCTTGCCCTGCCCTTGGCGCGGGGGTTTGTGGTTCGGGTGGCCGCCTGGGACCTGGGACCTCTTGCCGCCCGGTGTGATCCCGCCGCCGGGATTGTTGGGCGGCCCGCCGCCGCCCGGGGTGGTCGGGGTGGTGGTGGTCGTGCTGTCGCTCGTGCTCGTGGTCGTCGTGGTCGTCGTGGTGGTGCTCGAATCGGTCGTCGTCTCGTCCGTGGTCGTCGGCTCCGTATCGGAGGAATCCGTGGTCGTGCTCGGATCGGTCGTCGTCCGGTCCGGTGGCTGACATTGCTCCTCGATCTGAGCGTTGAGCTTGTCGAGAAGGTCCTGCAGGTCCGCGGTGAATTGCTCGCCGGTCTGCCCGGATTCGGCGTCGACGGCCATCTTGAGCGTGGCCAGGGCCTGGGTCGCCCGGTCGCACCTGCCTTCATCCGCAAACTGCTTGATCACGCCGAGCTTGGCGGTGAACTCACCCGCGATCACAGGATCGATGTTGGCGCTGGTCGAGTCGCTGGAGCCGCATCCGAGCAACAGGACGCCCGCCGTGATCAGGCCCACGCAGCAGGCGATCTGACGTCTGAGCGCCATCGGCGGCGAGTGTAGCTGCGGCCTCATCTGCCCTGGAACAGCCTGCGGGCGAGGTGTTCGGGGAGGCCGGCCTTTTCGATCGCCTTGGCCGCTCGTTCGATGTCGTAGCCGACCCGGTGGTAGGTCGCCTCCCAGGTTTCGGTGTCGAGTTCCAGCCAGGCGGCCCGGGGGTCGCCGTCGCGGGGTTGCCCGACGCTGCCGGGGTTGATCAGCCACCGGCCCTCGTCGATCTCGAGGCGCGTCCCGGCCCCGGCCTGCCAGCCGCGGGCCTCGCTGGCCCCGGGATCGCCCGCGCCGTGCTCGGGCGCGGAGAAGAAGAGGGCGACGTGGGAGTGGCCGACGAAGCTCACGCGCTTGTCCTGGACTTCGAGGCAGTCGGCGGCCTGTTCGGGCCACAGCACGTATTCCCAGACCGGATCGCGGGGTGAGGCGTGGTAGAGCGCCGCGGGCGCGACGTATCGGAGGGAGGACAGCCCGGCGAGATAGTCGAGGTTCGGCTTCGACGTGTTGGCTGCAGTCCATTCGACGGCCGCCGCCGCCGCGGCCGAGAAGGTCGACGTGTCGAGCTCGCCCAGGGCCGCGAGGTCATGGTTGCCGACCAGGCAGACCTCGCAGCGCTCACGGGCCAGCTCGATGCATCCATCGGGGCTGGCGCCGTAGCCGATCACGTCGCCCAGACACCAACGCTCCTCGGCGCCGACCTCGTCGCTGTCGCGGAGGATCGCCTCGAGGGCTGGAAGGTTCGCGTGGATGTCGCTGAAGACGGCTACCTGCATGGGTGAGTGGCGTTGGGCGGCGGCATCAGGCCCCGCGGACGCGTCCGGACCGGAATCCGGGGCGGTCTATCGTAGGTGCCGATGACGTGGAGCGGACGTTCGGGCACCCGATCCGGCCGGATCGTCGCAGTCGCCGCGATCGCGGTTGCCGCCGCGTTGGTCGCGGAACTCGCCGTGCTGCTGCTCGGCCCCGGCGACATCGGCCCTGATCCACTGCCGGTCGACGTGGCCAGATACTTCGACCCGTCGCAGGTGCAGTCAGGCGGTCGATTTCCGGGTCGGACAGCGCAATCTCTTCCTGATCGGCTTCGGGATCGAGCTGATCGCCCTCGGGCTCCTGGCACTCGGTCGCCCGCGTCCGGCCCGGCGGCTGCTCGATCGCCTCGGGTCCAGGCCGGTCGTCGGAGCGGCGTTCGCAGGTGCGGGGATCTCTTTGTTGCTGACGCTCCTGGCCCTGCCGACGGGGCTGATCGCCCACGACCGTGCCGTCGAAGTCGGCCTGTCGACCCAGGATCTGGCCGGCTGGTTCGGCGATCGGGCCCGCTCGGCCGCGATCGCGGCCCTCCTGGCAGCGCTCGGCGCGATGATCCTGATCGCCCTGCAGCGGAGGCTGCCCCGCCGATGGTGGATCGCGGGCACGGGAATCATCGTGGGCTACGCGATCATCACGACCTGGCTCGCCCCGGTCGTCCTCGCCCCGATCTTCAACGACTTCGAGCCGCTTCCCGAGGGTCCGGCCCGCCAGCAGGTCCTCGAGCTCGCGGACAGGGCCGGGGTGGACGTCGGCGAGGTGTACGTCGTCGACGCCTCGCGCCGGAGTACCGGTCTCAATGCCTATGTCGACGGGATCGGATCGAGCAAGCGCGTCGTCCTCTACGACAACCTCCTCGAGCGGACCGAGGGGCCGGTGCTGCGGTCGGTCGTCGCCCATGAGCTCGGCCACGTCGCCAACGACGATCTGCCGCGCGGACTGCTGTTCGTCGCGATCGTCGCCCCGCTGGGAATGCTGCTCGTCTCCCTTGCGGGGACGGCGGTCGCGGGGCGTTCCGGCGCCCGCCCCGGCACCCCCGCCGCCCTGCCGGCGTTCGCATTGCTGATCACGGTCGTGGCCTTCTCGCTGAACCTCGCCGGCAACCAGCTCTCGCGCGAGGTCGAGGCGAGGGCTGATCGTTTTGCGCTGCAATTGACGGACGATCCACGTGGGTTCATCGAGCTGCAGCAGCGCCTGTCGGGCTCGAACCTGAGCGACCCCGACCCCCGCAGTCCGCTTGACGCGGCCTTCCGCACCCACCCCACGACGGTCGATCGGATCGGCGCGGCGCTCGCGTTCGCGGAGGAGCGCGGAATCGACCCGGGCGAACCCACGTTCGGCGTTGCACGCTAACGCCGTCGGCAGCTCTTGTTAGGGTGGCGCCCGCTCTGCATCACGACAGGAGGGAACACATTGACCAAGTCTGAATTCATTGAACGGATCGCAAGTGACGACCGGATCGGCAGCAAGAAGGCCGCAGCCGACGCGGTGGAGTCCGTGCTCGAAGGGATCGTCTCATCGCTGAAGGGCGGCGAGGACGTGAACTTCACGGGGTTCGGGAAGTTCAGCGTCAACGAGCGTGGCCCGCGGCAGGGCGTCAACCCCCGCACCGGCGAGCGGATCACCATCCCCGGCGGCAAGGTTCCGAAGTTCTCGGCGGGCGCCGGGCTCAAGAGCGCCGTCAAGGGCTCCTAAGACGCCTCCGGGCGGTACGACACCGTTCGCGGATCGGCTTGCGGCGCTCGAATCCGAGCGTCGCAGCCAGATCTGTCTCGGGCTCGACCCGGTTCCGTCCAAGGAACCGTGGTCGTCCTCGAGCGGTGGGGATCACGGCGACGCTCGTGATCGCGCCGCCTCTGCGGTCGAAGCCTGCTGTCGCGATCTGATCGCTGCGGCCGGCCCCTTCTGCGTCGCCGTCAAGCCGCAGCTCGCGCGTTTCGAAGCCCTCGGTGCGCCCGGCTGGCGGGCTCTCGAGGGGGTCGTCGGCGCAGCGCACGACGCGGGCCTGCTCGTCGTCGCCGACGGCAAGCGGGGAGACGTGCCCATCAGCGCCGAGGCCTACGCCGACGCGCTCTTCGGCAGCACCGAGACCCCCTGGGGTCCGGTTGAGGGGCTTGGGGTCGACGCAGCCACGCTCAACCCACTGCTCGGATCGGACTCGCTCGAGCCGCTGGTCGAGTCCGCGGCCGCGGCCGGCGCGGGAATCTTCGTCCTGGTCCGGACATCGAACGCCGGGGCCGCCGACGTGCTCGACCTCGATACCGACGGCTCCCCGCTGCATGAGCGGATTGCCAGGTCCGTCGACGCGCTCGCCGACCGGCTTGCCGGGAGCGGGGGATTCAGCGGCGCCGGCGCCGTCGTCGGCGCCACCGAGCCCAGGTTTCTCACCAGCCTCCGGGAGCTGATGCCGAGGGCGATCTTCCTGCTCCCCGGCGTCGGTGCTCAGGGGGGCTCCGCCGAGGGGTTGGCGTCCGCCTTCGGCGGACCGGGCTCGGCGCTGGTCACCGCCTCGCGCAGCGTTGCGTCGGCCCCGGATCCCGCTGAAGCAGCCGAGAACCTGCGGGCGGAGGTCTGGGCCGTCGCCGGCGGCTGAGCGCTTCCCGTCCCGGGTGGGATGCGGGGCGCCCCTCGCGATCCGCGCCCGTCGCCCTAGAGTGGCGCCGATGGACGCTTCCAGCGACACTGCCGCAGCCGCGGATCCGACCGGCGCCCTGCGCACGGCGATTGCGGAATCGGCCGCCGAGCTGCATTCGGGGGTTCCGGAGGCCAGCCTCGAGCGGCCGCCGCGGCCCGAGTTCGGCGACTACTCCACCAATGCCGCGATGCTCGCCGCGCCGCTGATCGGAGCGTCGCCGCGCGAGGTTGCCGCGGACCTCGCCGGGGGCGTCGAGGCCCGGCTCGGCGATCGTCTCGACCGGGTCGAGGTCGCCGGTCCCGGCTTCCTCAACCTGCACGTGTCGGAGGCGTGGATGCGGTCGGCCGCCGATTACGTCCGCGAGCAGGGAAGGAGCTTCGGCTCCGGTGGCGCGACCACTTCCCTCTCGATCCTGGTCGAGTTCGTCAGCGCCAACCCGACCGGCCCGCTCACGGTCGCCAGCGGCCGCCACCTCGCCTACGGCGATTCCCTCGCGCGGATCCTCGAGTTCGCCGGCCATCGGGTTTCGCGCGAGTACTACCTGAACGACGCAGGGGCCCAGATCGACCTTTTCGGATCCTCGATCGCGGCGCGGATCGAGGGCACCGCCGTTCCCGAGGGCGGCTATGAGGGCGACTACGTCACCGAGCTCGGTGAGCGCATCGTCGCCGAGCACGGCCGCGGCCTGAGCGACGAGGAGCTCGGCCGGCTCGGGGCCGAGCTGATGCTGGCCTCGATCAGGAGGACGCTGGAGCGATCCCGGGTCGAGTTCGACCGCTGGAGCTTCGAGCGAACCCTGCACGACGCCGGCGCGATCGACGCCGCGATCGCCGACCTTGGCGACCGGGGCCTCGTCTACGAGAGCGACGGGGCCGTCTGGCTGCGGACCTCGGAATTGGGAGACGACAAGGACCGCGTCATGATCCGCGCCGACGGCGCGCCGACCTACTTCGCCGCCGACATCGCCTACCACCGTGACAAGCTCGAGCGGGGCCCGGACCTGATGATCGACGTGCTCGGCGCCGATCACCACGGCTACATCGACCGGATGCGCGCCGCAATCGTCGCCCTGGGCGCCCCCCCAGAGGCCTTCGAGGCTCCGATCATGCAGATGGTCAACTTGGTGGAGGGCGGAGAGCGTGCTCGCATGTCGAAGCGGCGGGGGGACTTCGCCAAGCTCGACGATCTGCTCGACGACATCGGAGTCGACGCCACCCGCTTCTTCATGCTGATGCGAAGCCACGACACCCCGATCGACATCGATCTCGAGCTCGCGCGCGCGCACTCCTCAGACAACCCCGTCTACTACGCACAGTACGCCCACGCCCGCATCTGCAGCCTCTTTCGTACTGCGGCCGAGCGGGGTGGAGGGGGAGCGGACGAGGACGCGCCCGTGCCCGCTGGATCGCTGGAGCCCGCCGAGCGCGCGCTGATCTCCAGGCTGCTCGAGATGCCCGACCAGGTCAACCGGGCTGCGACGAAGCGTGAGCCTCACGGGATCGCCACCTACGTCCGCGAGGTCGCCGCCGACTTCCACGCCTTCTACCGCGACGCCCGCGTCGTCGGGGCCGGCCCGGGCCTGGAGCCCGCGCGGCTCGCCGTCTGCGCTGCCACCCGCGACGTGATCGCCACGCTCCTCGATCTGCTCGGGGTTGAGGCGCCGGAGGAGATGTGAGGAGTTGAGCGCGAGCGGTGACGAACCCGCAGCCCATCGCTCTGTGATCTCGCGTTGGCGTCTGATCTTCACCCTCGCGCTGGTCGGACTGGTGCTCGGGTTCGGCTGGGGAATCGCGGACAGGCCGCTCTACCGGGCGACTGCGACGGTCGCCGTCGAGAGCGATTCGCAGGGCGCCGACGAGGCCCGTCTGGAGCGCTTCGCCCAGCGTGGTCAGAGCGCCGAGGTCGCGACCGAGGCCGCGGGATTGCTCGGAGGCGACGTCGCCGGCGCCGATCTGCTGTCCACGGTGGTCGTCCGGCCGGCTCCGCAGGGCGGCGCCCTGATCGTCAGCGCCACCGCGGAGTCCCCCGATTTCGCCGCCGCGGCCGCCGACGGCTTCGCCGAGGCGCTCGTGGAGGTCGAGGGCGATCCCCTGGCCCTCGGTGCGGCCGCCGAGATCCCCTCGTCGGCCGCCGAGAACCGCCCGGCGGTCCTCTGCGCGGTGGTCGGCCTGCTGATCGGCGCGCTCCTCGCTCTGATCATCGCCCTCTTCCTCTCGATCTCGGGTCCGCGGGGCCGAAGGACCGGGCGTGCCGGCGACGGCTCCGGCGGCTGGTCATCTGAGGAAGCGGCGCCTCGCGACCCCCTCGCGGAGTTCGCCGCCGGACTCGGTGCCCCTCTGCTGGGACCCCTTGCGGCGTCCCAGGGAGGGATCGGCGTGGACACATCGGGAGCCGTGGTGCTCGGGGCTAGCGAGGTTGAGCGGGCCCGATCACTCGCCCACGGAATCGGCATCGACCGGGATTCCGGGCCGCGATCGATCGCCGTCATCGGGGTCGGCGACGACGCTGACGCATCGAGTGTCGGTGCCGGCCTCGCGACAGCGGCGAGCGCCGGTGGACGCGTGTTGCTGGTGGAGGCGGACCTCGGCGAGCCCGACCTCGCCCGGAAGCTCGGCATCGAACCGCTCCCCGGACTCCGCGACTACCTCGATGACGGCGCGTCTCCGCGCGAGGTGCTCCGCACGGTGCGGGTCGCGCTGGGCGACGGCGAGCTGAATGGGGCCACGACCTTCGCCTGCGTTCCGGCGGGCCGCGCCGGGCTCGGTGCGAGCATCGCCGGCCTGCGGTTCGAGCGGTTGGTCGGTCGCCTCTCGCGGGCCTACGACCTCGTCGTCTACCTGGCACCCCCCGTCGGTGTCGAGTCAACCCAGGCGATCAGCGAGCTCGTGGACGGCGTCGTCGTGGTCGTCGACGCCGATACGCCGCCTCATGCGCTCGATCGCGCCCGCGAGCTGTTGGGGGCCGGGGGCGCCCTCGGAGTGGTGGCGGTCGACCGCTGAGCGCGCCGGGAACCGGCGGCGCCGTTCTCGTCGCGTACCATCGCTGCCGTGTCGGATACGAGCGCACCGGGAGACAGCACCCGGCGGATCTCCTGGGGGAGCCGGCTGGTCGCCCCGCTTGCACTGCTCGCCGTCGTGCTCGCAATCGTCGCGATCGTATCCGCGAACACCGGCGACGACAGCAAGGCCGGACGCGACGCCACCACCCAGGTCGATGCGGGGAACTCGGGTGGGGACGGCGAAGGGCCGGAGAACCCGAAGACCTATACGGTCGAGGACGGTGACACGCTGGGGGCGATCGCCGAGAAGTTCGGCGTCTCCACCGAGCGGCTCGTGCGGCTCAACCCCGACATCGATCCCCAGACCCTGAACGCCGGGCAAGAGCTCCAGATCCGCTAGATGATTGATTTCGCGGGATCGTGCCCGCGGGGGCGCCTGGCACCGAGCTGGGCGTGGCCGGGCGACGAAGCCCGTGCCAGCAGGCACGGGCGAGGAGCACGGTCGCGGTCCGGCGAAGCGTGTTCAGGCGTCATTCGTGGGTGCGAGCTCGTGGAATCAGTCATCTAGATGCGGGCCCTTTGGACTCGATCGCCGCGCGACGGGGCCGTCGCGGCCGCAGCCCTCCTCGTCGCGTCGCTCATGTGCGCCGCCCTCGTGCTCACGGCCGGCCTCGCCGTCGCGGCTCCGCGCTCCGGGGACGACGCCGAGCCGAAGCTGAACGCGGCCAGCTGGCTGCTTCTCGACGCCGGCGACGGGGAGAGTCTCGCCGCCCACGCCCCCCGGGAGGAGCGTGCGATCGCCAGCACCACCAAGTTGATGACCGCCTACCTGGCGCTGAAGGAACTCCGGATGAACGAGAAGCTCGAGGTGCCCGGCTACTCCGCCGGCGCAGCCGAGTCGGTCGCCGGCCTGATCGAGGGGGAGAGGCTCACCGTCCACGACCTGCTGCTGGCGATGTTGCTTCCGAGCGCCAACGATGCGGCCCTGACCGTCGCGCGGGGGGTGGCCGGATCGGAGCGGGGATTCGTCGCCGAGATGAATCGCGCCGCCGTCGACCTCGGTCTCGATCACACCCGCTACGCCAATCCGATCGGCCTGGATGAGAGGGGCAACTACTCGACGGCGCGCGATCTCTCCGACCTCGCGCTCGTGCTCCTCGCCGACAGACGTTTCCGCAAGATCGTCAGCAGGACCGATGCGACTCTGAAGAGCGGGTCTCAGGAGCGCCGGGTCGTCAATACCAACACCCTCCTGCTCACCGACCCGAGCGTCGACGGCGTCAAGACCGGCCACACCCTCGAAGCGGGCTACGTGCTGGTCGCCTCCGCCAAGCGTGATGGGGTGCCGTTGGTCGCGGCCGTCCTCGGGGCGCCGAGCGAGATCGAGCGAGACGCCGAGACCGAGGAGCTGCTCGACTACGGGTACTCGCTCTATGAGCGACGGGAGCCGATTCAGCGCGGCGAGGAGGTCGCGACGTCCGGCGTGCGCTTCGAGGATCAGCCGCTCCCCCTGATTGCCCAACGAGCCGTCGAGGTTTCGATCCGCGCCGACCAGAACCTGAAGGTCGACGTCGAGGGCCCGACCGACGTCGAGGGCCCAGTTGTCGCCGGTGATCGCCTCGGTCGGGTGACCGCCACGGTCGATGGAAAGTTCATCGACCGCGTGCCGCTGCTGGCGGGCCGGGATGTGGACGAGCCGACCCTCGTCGATCGGATCGGCGGGCCCCTCGTCGCCGCGCTGATCGTTGGGGCCGTGATCGTCATACTGGCCTCAGCCGCATTCGCGTTGCGTCGTCGCAATGAGGAGGAACGCGATTCGGAGCGTGACCCGGAGGAGAGAATGAGGACCCGCCAGGAGCGTATTCGCAGAAGGAGAGGGGGAGAGGCGGAATGATCCTCACCGTGACGCTGAACATTGCGCTGGATCGAACGGTTGCGGTACCCCGCATCGCTCTCGGCAATCGTCATCGGGTCGTCGACTCCAGACGTGCCGCCGGCGGCAAGGGGGTCAACATCGCCCGTGCTCTGAAGTGCCTCGGGGAGCCCGTGATCGCGACCGGCTTTGCCGCGGGTCCGACCGGCGCACGGATCCGCGAACTGCTCGACGCAGAGCAGGTTCTCCACGACTTCGTCGAGGCCTCGGGCGATTCGCGCACGAACCTCTCGATCGTTGATCCCACCTCGGGTGAGCAGACGGAGATCAACGAGCGAGGTCCGCAGGTCACGCCGGCCGACCTCGAGCAGTTCCGCGAACGGCTCTTCTACCTCGCAGGGGGTGCCGAGATCTGCGTCATAGCCGGCTCCCTTCCGCCCGGGGCGGAGGCCGACTACTACGGCTCTCTGATCGGGGGGCTGCGCTCGCTGGGCGTCCCGACCCTCCTCGATACCGACGGCGAGCCCATGCGAGTCGGCCTCAGGGCCCAGCCGACCGTCGTCGTCCCGAACGTCGCGGAGGCGGAGGAGGCCGTCGGCTACGAGTTCACCGAGCCGGAGGATCTCAATGCCGCACTTGCAGATCTGGTCGGGATGGGCGCCGAGGAGGCCATCGTGACCACCCCGTCCGGTTGTGTCGCACTCGTCGGCGCGGGCCCTGCAAAGCATCTGTTCGAGGCCTCGATCGAGTCTCTGGCGACGGTTGCGAGCGTTGGATCCGGGGACGCCTTCCTCGCCGGCTTCGTGGCCGCCCGCCGGGCGGGACGCTCGGTCGAGGACTGCCTTGGCCACGGCGTTGCGTGCGGAGCCGAATCGACCCAGCATCTCGGTGCCGGGACTCTCAACGGCTCCGAGGTGGCGAAGCTCGTCGGCCGGGTCTCCGTGAATCGCCTGAACGCGCCGCTCCGAGCCGCCTGACCCGGCCCGGTTCAGCCGGCGCCTCGGTTTTGCCGCAGTTTCCGGGTGCGGGTCCCGCGCTGCGCCTCGGCCCGTCGACCCCGGCACCTACAATCACCACTCTGCATTCGACCGAGGGAGCGCCACCAGTTGGAAGTTGAGATCGGACGGGGAAAGAAGGCTCGTCGTGCCTACGGGTTCGATGACATCGCGATCGTGCCGTCGAGGCGCACACGGGACCCCGACGACATCGACATCACCTGGAACCTCGGCCCGTACCGCTTCGAGCTGCCGTTGCTCGCCTCGGCGATGGATGGAGTCGTCAGCCCGAAGACCGCGGTTGCGATCAACAAGCTCGGCGGCCTGGGAGTGCTCAACCTCGAGGGCATCTGGTCTCGCTACGAGGATGCCGACGAACAGCTCGCTCGCATAGCGGCGGCTCCCCCGGGAACCTCGACCCACCTAATGCAGGAGATCTACTCCGAGCCGGTCAAGCCTGAGCTGATCGCTCAGCGGATCGAGGAGATCAAGGCCGAGGGCGCCGTCTGTGCCGGGTCGCTGACGCCGCAGAAGGTCGGCGACTACCACGAGGCCGCCCTAGAGGCCGGGCTGGACATCCTCGTCGTTCAGGGCACGGTGATCTCCGCCGAGCACGTGTCCTCGACCTCGGAGCCGCTGAACCTGAAGGAGTTCATCGCCAGCGCCCCGGTGCCCTGCATCGTCGGCGGCTGCGCCTCCTACTCGACCGGGTTGCACCTGATGCGGACGGGCGCTGTCGGGGTGCTCGTCGGGGTCGGCCCCGGTGCTGCCTGTACGACCCGCGGCGTGCTCGGAATCGGCGTTCCGCAGGCGACGGCGATCGCCGATGTCGCGGCCGCCCGCTCCCAGCACATGCTCGAGACCGGCCAGTACTGCAATGTGATCGCCGACGGCGGCATGCGGACCGGCGGCGACATCTCGAAGGCGATCGCCTGCGGCTCCGACGCGGTGATGATCGGCTCTCCGCTGGCTCGCGCGAAGGAGGCGCCCGGTCGCGGCTACCACTGGGGGATGGCGACCTTCCACCCATCCCTGCCCCGCGGAACTCGCGTCACGACCACCCAGGACGGCACTCTCGAGCAGATCCTGCTCGGCCCGGCCAACGAGAACGACGGCACGTTCAACCTGATCGGCGCGCTGCGGACGTCGATGGCGACGACCGGATATGAGGACATCCCCTCGTTCCATCGCGCCGAGGTCATGGTCGCTCCGGCGCTGCAGACCGAGGGTAAGCAGCTCCAGCGCAGCCAGGCGGTCGGCATGGGCTCCAACGGCAAGTCCGCCGTGGCCAACGGCGTTGCGGTCTCAGACGACTAGATGAGTTCTGGGCTGACGCCGACCGAGGCGATCGCGCCAGAGCGACCGATCGACGCTCCGATCATCGATCCCTCGGGCACCGAGGCCGGCGCCGTCAGCCTCGATCGCGAGGAGGTGCTCGTGCTCGACTTCGGGGGCCAGTACTCGCAGCTGATCGCACGCCGGCTCCGCGAATGCGGGGTCTTCGCCGAGCTGCTCCCCCACGACACCGACATCGACCGGATCAGGTTGCGCAAGCCGCGGGCACTGGTCCTCTCCGGAGGCCCCGCCTCCGTCTATGAACCTCAGGCTCCGGTGCTGCGAACGGAGCTGCTCGAGCTCGGCATTCCGGTCCTCGGCATCTGTTACGGCATGCAGGTGATGGTCCAGGCCCTGGGTGGCCGGGTCGAGGGCGCGGAGCGCGGCGAGTTCGGCCGTACCGAGCTCACGCTGCTCCAGGGCGGCGGCCATCTGATGGCCGGTCTCCCCGATACCCAGCAGTGCTGGATGAGCCATCGCGACTGCGTCATCGAGCCGCCGCCGGGCTTCTCCCCACTGGCATCCAGCCCGGGCTCCCCGGTCGCCGCATGCGAGGACACCGAGCGCGGGCTCTACGGCATCCAGTTCCACCCCGAGGTCGTTCACACCCCCCACGGCCAGGCGATTCTCGAGCGCTTTCTGCGCGAGGTCGCCGGTTGCAGGGAGCAGTGGTCGGCTGCATCGGTGATCGACGAGCAGATCGACCGGATCCGCGCCCAGGTCGGCGACGGCGGCGTGATCTGCGGCCTCTCCGGCGGCGTCGACTCCGCGACCGCGGCAGCCCTGGTCCACCGCGCGATCGGCGAGCAGCTCACCTGCGTCCTGGTCGACCACGGCCTGCTGCGCAAGGGTGAGGCCGAGCAGGTGGTCGAGACCTTCCGCGAGGGGCTCGGGATCAAGCTGATCCACGTCGACGCTCGGGAGCGCTTTCTGGCGCGCCTCGCCGGCATCGAAGATCCAGAGACCAAGCGGATGATCATCGGCGAGGAATTCATCCGGGTCTTCGAGGAGGAGGCACTGAAGCTCCCCGACGTCAGCCACCTGGTTCAGGGAACCCTCTACTCGGACGTGATCGAGTCGGGCGGTGGGACCGGGGCCGCCACGATCAAGTCCCATCACAACGTCGGCGGCCTCCCCGACGACCTCGAGTTCGATCTCGTCGAGCCCCTGCGGATGCTCTTCAAGGACGAGGTCCGCGCGGTCGCGGCCGAGCTCGGGCTGTCCGACCGGATGGTCTGGCGACAGCCATTCCCGGGTCCCGGGCTGGCGATCCGGATCGTCGGTGGCGAGGTCAACGAGGAGCGGCTGGAGATCCTCCGCGAGGCCGACGCGGTCCTCCAGGAGGAGGTCCGTGCCGCAGGCCTCTACCGCGACCTGTGGCAGTCCTTCTGCGTGCTGCCGGTGGTTCGCTCCGTCGGCGTCCAGGGCGACGGCCGCACCTATGCCTACCCGATCGTGATCCGCGCCGTCACCTCCGACGACGCCATGACGGCCGATTGGGCCCGGCTTCCCTACGACCTGCTCGAGCGCGCCTCGAATCGGATCATCAACGAGGTACCGGGCGTCAACCGCGTGGCCCTGGACATCTCGTCGAAGCCGCCGGCCACGATCGAGTGGGAGTAGATCGGTTCTCGGGTTTCGGTGGGCGCGGCCTACCGAGGGAACGCTGTCGTTGGGAGGAGTCGGCTGGGGCTGGGGAGGGGGTCGATCTGACGAATGGGCCCGGCTGGGCGCGATTCGGTCCCGGTGGCAGCTTGATCACCGTATCGGTGCTTTTCCTGCCATCGGCAGTCGGTGGCGGACGATGGTCGCCCGATTCCTGCAGTCGGGCCGCGAAGTGGAGCTATCCGTCTAGCTCCACTTGTCCCATTGCTTCAGCGGCTTCGTCGGGTTGAGCACGTGGCCGCCCTCATACCAGCCGGGGGCCGACCAGAGCTCGAAATGGAGGTGACAGCCGCTGGCGTCGCCGGTGTCGCTCTCGTAGCCGATGACCTCGCCCGTCCTGACCCGCGAGCCCTCCTTGGGTCGGCCGCGGCGCTCCATGTGCATGTAGGCGTAGTCCTCGCCGGTCTTGGTCCCGTCGATGACGAGGTAGTAGCCGGCGGCCGACTGGAAGGCGTTGGTCTGGATCCGTCCGCCGCGGGCGGCGACGATCTTGGTGCCGCATCTGGCGAAGACGTCCTGGCCCTGGTGCCCGCGCCCGGCGCCGAGGCCGTCGCCGTAGGCGTGCTTGCCACGGAGCGGGAAGATGTGGTCGTAGTAGGCGAATCCGACGGAGTCGCTCTCACCGGCGGAACCGCTCAGCGCCGAGACCTGGAACCGGTACTTGCCGTTACGCGGCGGCTTGCCGCGCTCGTCCAGCCCGTCCCAGACCGCCGACTGATTGGAGAAGGGCTGGCGTCCCCGCTGCACGATCGTGTCGACCGTCTCGCCGCTCTCCTTGGAGACGATGTCGATCCGGATGTCGGCTTCGTCCTCGGCCTCGAACAGGTAGCTGAGCTCGATCTCGTCCTTGCCGTCGAAGTAGACCTGCTCGGGAGTCGCCTCGACCCGCCTGACCGCGAAGCCGTCGACGCTCGCAATCGCGTCCTCGGGCCTGACCTTGAGCTTCTCCGGCGCCGTGGCCTTGCTTCCGAACTCGCTGACGACGACGACCTTTCCGCTGGTCGCCCCGGTCGGGACCTTCGCCGCAACGACATCGGAGGAGATCGAGGAGGGACGGACGTCGAGCCGTCCGTCGGCGGAGGGGAATCTGACCGTCTCGGTGTCGCGCAGCGCATCGCCCGCGACCTCGATCCTGCCCGTCTCCGTGACCGTTCGAACATCGAGGCAGCGATCGCTGCAGGTGACATCGCTGATCGTCGGCGGGTCGGGCGTTCCGATCCCGCCGTCACGACCGGCGGCGGCGCCCACGAAGCTGAGCGTGGCGGCGAGCATCGCGAAGCAGGCGACGGTGATCGCGCTTGTCCTGCGGTGCCGCATCCAGGAGGGGCCGGTGCTCAAGTGGTTCGTCTCTTTCAGTTGTGCCTACGGGGTTAGCTGTCGGGCTCGCGCGGAAAGAGCAGCGCTACCGGGCCGTGGCCCTGGATTCGCCCCATGGTCGCCGCCGATCGTCAGGCCGGCTCCCGTGCGGTTCCCCCGCCCCTCGAACGCGTACGCCCGAGGACTCGGCAGGTCAATATGCGGCGCCAGTATAACCGCGGCACCGGGCGCGTCCCACGCGAACCGGCGTCATCGGTCGTCGGATCGGGCGCCCGCACACAAGGCCGGGCGCCAGTGGCTATCATCCCGCCGGCCGCGTGGGACCCGCCTGGGTCGGTACGCGGCTGTTTCGCGCAATGAAGACTTACGTCGCAACTCCGGAGAATCGCCAGCGCGACTGGTACATCGTCGACGCCGAGGGCCTGACCCTGGGCCGCTTGGCGACCCAGATCGCGGACACCCTGCGGGGCAAGCGCAAGCCGCAGTACACGCCGCATTGCGACGTCGGGGACTTCGTCGTCGTCGTCAACGCCGAGAAGATCGCGGTGACCGGCAACAAGCGCCAGACCAAGCGCTACTACCGCCACAGCGGATACCCCGGTGGCCTCCGCTCACGCAGCCTCGAGGAGATGCTCGATCGCAAGCCGGAGGACGTGATCCGCCTCGCCGTGAAGGGGATGCTTCCCCGTAACAAGATGGCGCGAAAGCAGATGCTGAAGCTGAAGATCTACGCGGGGCCCGAGCATCCCCATTCCGCTCAGATGCCGAAGCCCCTGGAGGTGAACAAGTGACCTGGAGCGAAGACGCCGAGAACGAACAGGGGAGCGAGTCGGAGCAGGCTCCCGAGCCCGAGGCGGTCGAGCCCGAGGCCGCGGACGCAGCCGAGGAGCTCACCGAGCCCGCCGCTGAGGAAGCGACCGAGGAGCCCGTCGCTGAGGAGGTGCACGAGGAGCCCGTCGCCGTGGCTGAAGAGCCCGCTGGCGAGGAGGCCCCCGCAGCCGAGGAGCCGGCCGATCCCGTTGCTGCCCCGGCCCAGGCGCCCTCCGCCAAGGATTCGCCGAAGAGGGACGTCGTCCCCGGCGCCGACCTCGAGCCGATCGCGATCGGCGACGAGCGCGAGCTCAGCACCGAGGAGCGCGCTGCCCGTGAGGCCGAGGAGGAGGAGCGCGCTGCCCGTGAGGCCGCCGCAGCCGCCGATCCCGACGACGAGGCGATCGCGCCGCGCACGGTCACGGTTCCGGCTGACACCGACATTCAGGCCACCGGCAAGCGCAAGAGCGCGGTCGCGAGGATCATCGTGCGGGCCGGTAACGGTGACTTTCAGATCAACGACCGCAGCATCGAGGAGTACTTCAAGAGCACCCAGCATCAGGCGCTGGCCCGCCAGCCCCTGGTCACCGCCGGTTACGACGGCAGCGTCGACGTCAAGGTTCGCGTTCACGGTGGCGGGATCAGCGGTCAGGCCGGGGCCGTGCGCCACGGCGTCGCTCGCGCCCTGACCTCGCTCGAGCCCGAACTTCGCGGCGACCTGAAGAAGCGCGGCATGCTCACTCGCGACGACCGTCGCAAGGAGCGCAAGAAGGCCGGCCTCAAGAAGGCCCGCAAGCGCCCGCAGTTCTCGAAGCGCTGATCCGGCGGTACGGGAGCGCCCGGGATGCGGCGTTCCCCTCGGCTCACGGCCCTTGGGCCCATCGCCTCGGGCCCCCTGTCTGGGGTCTCCCGCACTCGCCGGATCATCGCTTCGCACGAGCCGACAATTAGTCGGTCGCTGCTTGATCATGCTCCCGCATGCCTGAGCGATTGAAGCTTTTCGGGACCGACGGAGTCCGTGGACCCGTCGGGGAGGTCCTGACGCCTGAGCTCGCCCTGGCGCTTGGCCGAGCCGCCGCGGCTGAACTGGAGGGCGAGCGCCCGCAGGTCCTGATCGTTCGCGATACCCGCGAGTCGGGACACATGCTGGAATCGGCCCTCGCCGCGGGCCTGGCCGCCGCGGGCGCGGATGTCTTCTTGGGGGAGTCCTGCCGACGCCGGCCGCGGCGATTCTCGTCCGCAAGCACGGGCTCGATCTGGGTGCGGTCGTCTCTGCCTCACACAATCCCTGGCAGGACAACGGGATCAAGTTCTTCGGCCGTGACGGGCGCAAGCTGGACGACGACGCCGAGGCGAGGGTCGAGGCGAGGGTCGAGGCGAGCCCGGTGTCGGGGGCTGCATCGGGGCGGATCCGCAGGCTCGAGGGGGCCCTCGACGATTACCTGCGGGCGCTCGCCGGCAGCTTCGACTTGGATCTGAAGGGTCGCAGGATCGTCATCGACTGCGCCAACGGCGCGACCTATCGGGCGGCGCCCGCCGTCTTCGAACGCCTCGGTGCCGACCTGGTCACGATCGCCGCCGAGCCCGACGGTCGCAACATCAACGAGGATTGCGGCTCCACTCATCTCGGCAACGTCGCTGCGGCCGTCGCCGAGCACGGAGCCGAGGTCGGTTTCGCCTTCGACGGTGACGGCGACCGGATGCTCGCCGTCGACGCCGAGGGTCGCGAGTTCGACGGCGATGAGATCGTCGCGATCTCGGCGTTGCATCTCCGCGAGGCCGGTGAGCTGCCCGGCGGCACTGCGGTGACCGTGATGAGCAACTACGGATTCCACCAGGCGATGCAGGCCGCCGGGATCGAGGTGGCGACCACGAAGGTCGGCGACCGCTTCGTGATCGAGGAGCTCGTCGAACGGGGCTGGACGATCGGCGGGGAGCAGTCCGGGCACATCATCTGGACCGATTTCGCAGCAACGGGCGATGGCATCGCGGCGGCGCTGCTAGTGATGCGCGCGATCGGGTCGCGGCCGTTGTCGGAGAGCCGGCCGATCGAGAAGCTCCCGCAGCGCCTCGAGAACGTCGCCGTGCCGAGCCGCGATGCGCTGGCGGCCGCCACCGGCCTCTGGGAGGCCGTGGGGCGGGAGGGAGCCAAGCTCGAGGGTCGCGGTCGGGTGCTGGTCAGGCCGTCCGGCACCGAGCCGCTGGTGCGGGTGATGGTCGAGGCGCCCGACGAGGAGGAGTGCGAGCTCGTTCTCGGCCGCCTCGTCGCGGTCGCCAATCGCGAGCTGGTCTAGCCCTGCGAGTCGCGCGAGCACCTCAGTTTGCCCATTTGCAGGGGTGCCCTTATCCTCCCTTGCCCTCTTAACGCCTTGGAGACTTCATGTGCGGCATCGTCGGATATGTGGGCAGGAGGCCTTGTCGTGATCTTCTGATCGCAGGCCTCGAGAAGCTCGAGTACCGCGGATACGACTCCGCTGGGCTGTCCCTGCTCGATCACGGCCGGATCGACTCCGTGAGGGCGGTCGGCAACCTCGCCAACCTGCGTGCGGCGGTCGCGGACGGAAGGGACGACGGCGCAGTCGCCGTGGCCGAAACCGAGGCGACGATCGGACTCGCCCATACGCGGTGGGCGACCCACGGCAGGGTCACCGAGGAGAACGCCCACCCACACAGCGACGAGGGCGGCCGGATCCACATCGTCCTCAACGGGATCGTCGAGAATCACTCCGAGCTTCGTCGCGACCTCCTCGCTGAAGGCCACGAGTTCAGCTCCGAGACCGACGCCGAGATCGTCGCCCACCTGATCGAACGCCATTACGAAGGCGACCTCACCCTTGCCGTCCGGGCGGCATTCGCCGATCTTCGCGGCCACTACGCGTTCGTCGCCATGCACGTGGACCACCCGCATCTGCTCGTCGGCGCCCGCCAGGAGTGTCCGCTGGTGATCGGCGTCGGCGAGGGCGAGGTCTTCCTGGCCTCAGCCATTCCCGCCTTCCTGCGGGAGACCCGCACCGTGATGCAGATCGAGAACGGCGAGATCGTCACGATCACGCCCGACGGTGTGGCCATCACCGATTCCGAGGGCATCCCTCACGAGCGTGAGCTCGAGGAGGTCACCTGGGACGAGGAGGCGGCCGAGCGCGGCGGCTACCCGACCTTCATGATGAAGGAGATCCACGAGCAGCCGGATGCGGTTGCCGAGACGATCACCGATCGCCTGCCCGAGGTCGACCAGGTCGACCTCAGCGAGCTGGCGATCACCCCCGAGGAGGCCGCGAAGCTGCGGCGGATCGTGATCGTCGCCTGTGGCACCTCCTACCACGCCGGGCTCGTCGGTCGCTACGCGATCGAGACCTGGGCGCGTATCCCGGTCGAGATGGACGTCGCCTCCGAGTACCGCTACCGCGACCCCGTGATCGGCCCCGACGACCTCGTGGTCGGCATCACCCAATCGGGAGAGACGGCCGACACCCTCGCCGCGATGCGGCTGGCCCGCGAGCGCGGCGCTCACGTCCTCGCGATCACCAACGTGATGGGCAGCCAGGCGACCCGTGACGCCGACTCGGTCCTCTACACCCGCGCCGGGCTGGAGATCGGGGTCGCCGCCACCAAGACGTTCACCAGCCAGGTCGCGGCCATCTTCCTGCTCGGGCTGTGGATGGCGCAGGCGCGCGACCACCTCGGCCGGGAGCGGATCACCGAGCTGATCACCGAGCTGAAGGCCCTGCCCCGCAAGATCGAGGAGACGATCGAGTCGACCGATCAGCAGGTCAGGGCCATCGCCCGCAGCCACTATCAGGGCCGGTTCTTCCTCTACCTGGGCCGCCATATCGGGCTGCCGATCTGCCTCGAGGGTGCGTTGAAGATGAAGGAGATCTCATATATCCCCTCCGACGCCTATGCCGCCGGGGAGATGAAGCACGGGCCGATCGCCCTGCTGGACGAGACGACTCCCGTCGTCTGC
Source organism: uncultured Solirubrobacterales bacterium (assembly GCA_963823275.1). GTDB lineage: Bacteria > Actinomycetota > Thermoleophilia > Solirubrobacterales > 70-9 > RHKX01. The sequence continues at coordinate 987,490 of CAWGKW010000001.1, forward strand.
GTCGCCACCGACAGCCCGGTGCTCGACAAGGTTCTCTCCAACATCGCCGAGGTCCGTGCCCGGGGGGCGGACGTGATCGCAATCGGCACCGCGGGCTCCGACGAGGTCTCCGAGGCGGCGGACCAGACCCTGTTCGTGCCCCGCACCGACTGGATCCTGCAGCCGATTCTCGCCGTCATCCCGTTGCAACTCCTCGCCTACCACACGGCCCGTCAGCTGGGCCTGAACGTCGACCAGCCGCGCAACCTCGCCAAGACGGTCACGGTCGAGTAGATCGGCGTGCGTCACCTGACGTGATTTCCGGGACCGCTGACGTCTACCATCAGGGGCATGCGAACAAACCTGCTGCGACCGATGTTCATCGCCCTCTTCTCCGCGCTCGCCCTGGCGCTCTCGGCCTGCAGCGGCAGCGACTCCGCTGCTGAGATCGCCGACCTCGGCCCCGACCCCGCAACGATGGTCCCCGCCGACGCGCCCTTCTACATGGAGGTCGTGATCCGCCCGGAGGGCGATCTGGGCTCGGACCTCGAATCAGCGCTCTCGAAGCTCTTGGTGACCGACGACGCCGGAACGATGATCGAGGGCGCGATCGACGAGAGTCTCGCCGGCGACGGCCTGACCTACGGCGAGGACATCGCCCCATGGCTTGGCTCCCGCGCCGGCATCTACCTCAACGGCTACGACGTCAAATCCGACGAGGTCGAGGGGGCTGGGGTGGTCGCGGTCACCGATGCCGACGCAGCCCAGTCGTTCATCGACGCTATGGAGGACGGCAAGGAGACCGACTACGAGGGCGTCTCGTTGACCACCGACCCCGCTGGGGATACCGCGGTCGGCATCGACGGCGACTTCCTTCTCGCCGGCAGCACCCAGGGCGTCGAGGACGCGATCGATGCCAAGGACGGGGACACCTTCGCCGGGATCGACGACTCGACCACCGGCCTCGATGAGGTTCCCGACAACAGCCTCTTCTCGCTCTACGCAGACCCGCAGAAGGCCGTCGACCTGCTCAGGAGCTCCGGACAGATCCCGGCGGCTCAGCTCAAGCAGATCGACGAGCAGCTCGCTCAGATGGGTGGGGGCCCGATCGACGCATGGGGCACGGTTACCGAGGATTCGATGGGCTTCGGCGCCGCGGCGCCGGCAGCTGAGAACGCCCCCGATCCGACGGATCTGATGACGACCTTCCCGGCCGACTCCTGGTTCGCGTTCGCCGCCGCCGATGTCGGCGGTCAGATCCAGAGCTCGATCCAGCAGTTGAAGGCCGGATTCGAGGCGGGCCTGGCCCAGGCCGCGCCGAACGTCGCTGCCAATTCCGACCCCCTCGGGGCCTTCCAGGATGCGACCGGGCTCAACCTCGAAGAGGACGTCGCCTGGATCGGCGATGTCGGGGGGTTCATCGAGGGAGCCTCGATCTTCGGCCTCGGCGGCGGCATGGTGATGACGACCGATGACGAGCAGGCCGCGACCGATGCGGTCGCGAGTCTCCAGCAGGCCGTCGGCAAATCAGCGGGGGTCGAGGTCACCCCGGGCGAGAGCGGCTTCGGTCTCCAGATGCAGGGTGTCCCGATCGGAGCCGAGGTGGCCGTCGAGGACGGCAAGGTGGTGGTCGCCGCCGGGGCCGACACGGTCGACGACGTCGTCTCTCCCTCCGAGACACTCGCCGATTCCGACACGTTCCAGGCCGCCGAAGACGATCTCGGAGATGGCCTGACCCCGAGCGTCTTCATCAACTTCGCGCCGATCCTCGACCTGGTCGACAGCACCGGTCAGACGGACCCGGACATCGAGTCGGCGCGGCCGTACCTGAACGCGCTCGACTTCATGATCGGCGGCAGCAAGGTGGACGGGGATCGGTCGGTCGCCGGCTTCACGCTCGGCGTCCAGGATCAGCCTGACGACAGCGGCGATTCCACCAGCGCCTCGGCGGTGATCGCCCCTTGATCGGGGGCCCGGGCGTTCCGGCGCTCGGGATCGACCTGATCGAGATCGATCGGGTCGAGCGCGCTCTGCAACGGCACCCCCGTCTGGCCTCCAGGCTGTTCCGTGAGGGCGAGCTGAGGGCATGCGGCGGGCGGGCACGTCCCGGGCGTCACCTGGCCGCGCGGTTCGCGGCGAAGGAGGCGGCGATCAAGGCCCTTGGTGGCGGCTTCGGTCCCTTCGATGTCGAGGTCGTCGGTGGGCCGGGCCCGGCGCTTCGGCTCCATGGTCGGGCCGCCTCGATCGCAGCCGCACGGGGGGTTCACCTCTCGGTTTCGCTCACCCACTCACGCGAAATCGCCGCCGCCGCGGTGCTCGCAAGCCCACTGGCCGACACCGCGTAGGCTGGCGGGCGTGGAGGCAAGATCCTGGCTTGAGCCCCTGTTCGACGCCGCCGGAATGGGCGGAACGGATCGCTGGGCTATCGAGGAGCGTGGGATCGCTTCGCTTGATCTGATGGAGACCGCCGGGGAGGCCCTCGCACGGGAGACCGAACTGGTCGCACAGGCGGGGGTGGGCGGCCCGATCCGGGTCGTCTGTGGAAAGGGCAACAACGGTGGGGACGGGCTCGTCGCCGCCCGCCTGCTTCGCGAGGCAGGCCACGCCGTCGACGTCCTGTTGCTCTGGCCCTCCGACGAGGGCAGTCCGGACTCCGCCGCGAACCTGGCTCGGCTCGAGGGAGGGGCCGTCGAGGTCGATCCCGGAGACGTGGCTGCGGCCCTCGCCGGCTCGGGCGTGATCGTCGACGCGATCTTCGGGACCGGATTCGCAGGGGCACCACGGGAGCCGGCGACCGCCGCGATCGAGGCCATGAACGCCGCCGGAGCGCCGGTCGTCGCCTGCGACGTCGCCTCCGGTGTCGACGCATCGACCGGGGAGGTCGCGGGCGTCGCCGTCGACGCCGACCTCACGGTGACGTTCCATGCCCTCAAGATCGGGCACCGCATCGCTCCCGGCAAGTGGCGGTCGGGTCGCTCGGTCGTCGCGCCGATCGGGATTCCGCCCGGCGCCCCGCCCGAGCCGGCTGCGGGGGTGATCGGAGCGAGGGTGCTTGACCTCGCCCCGCGGCGCGGCGCGGAGTCGACGAAGTTCAGCTCCGGCGATGTGCTGATCATCGGCGGGTCCCGCGGGCTGACCGGCGCACCGTGCATGGCAGCCGAGTGCTGCGATCCGCTCCGGTGCCGGGTACGCGACCGTGGGCTGCCCGAGCTCGCTCGAGCCGATCCTCGAAGCCAAGCTGACCGAGGTGATGACCATCGGACTCGATGAGGAGGGTGGCGGTCTCGACGCCGCAGCCGCCGCTCCGATCCTGGAGCGCTCGAAGCGAGCCGCCTGTGTGGTGATCGGGCCGGGCATCGGGAGGGCCGAGCAATCCGCGGCCCTGGTCAGAGAGCTCGTGCCGAGGATCGAGTCCCCGCTGCTGATCGACGCCGATGCGCTCAATGCACTCGGCACGGACCTCGGACACTGAGGGGCGTACCCATCCCACCGTGCTGACACCGCACGCGGGGGAGCTGGCCCGATTGCTCGGGTGCTCCTCCGAGGAGGTCTCCAGCCATCGGCTCGCGCAGGCGCGGCGGGTGGCGGAGAGCTCGGATGCGGTCGTGGTGCTGAAGGGTGACGACACGATCGTCGTCGCCGGGGAGCTGGTCGCCGTCAACGCGCTGGAGTGCCCCGGGCTTGCCACGGCGGGGACCGGGGACGTGCTCTCCGGGGCCATCGGCGCCCTGATCGCCCGCGGCATGGATCCGTTCGAAGCCGCGTGCGCCGCCGTGCTCGCACACGCCCGGGCGGGGCGGATCGCCGCTGAGCTGCACGGCGACGAATCCGTGATCGCGACCGACGTGATCGAGGCCCTTGCCGAAGGGCTGCATCGTTGAGCGGCCACGACCCGTTCCAGCGAGCCACGGCGGTCATCCACCTCGGGGCGGTCGAACGCAATTGCGCGACACTGATGGACTGCCTGGCGGGCGCGGAGCTGTGCGCGGTCGTCAAGGCGAACGGCTACGGGCACGGCATGGTCGAGTGCGCCGAGGCCGCTCTGCGAGGCGGCGCATCGCGCCTCGCGGTCGCGACGGCGACCGAGGCGTTCGAATTGCGCGAGCGGGTCGGGGGAGACAGTTCCGATCTTCATCATGGGGGCGCTCACCGGAGCGGAGCTCGACGTGGCGTTGCAGGCCAGCGCGGAGTTGACGGTCTGGCGCGCCGAGGCGCTCGAAGAGGTGGCGGAGCGCGCTGCCATGTTCGGTTTTCGACCTCGCGTTCACGTCAAGTACGACAGTGGGATGGGACGGCTCGGCGCGCGGGAGCCGTTCGCCGTGGTCCGGCTCGCCGATGCCGTCCAGATCGACGACCGCGTCGAACTGGCCGGCGTCTGGACCCACTTCGCGACCGCCGACGAGGACGACGAGGGTTACCTGCGCGAGCAGCTCGAGCGCTTCCGGCAGGTCGCATCGCCGATCAAGGAGCGCCATCCGGGGGTCCTCCTCCACGCCGCCAACAGCGCCGCGACACTGCGTGGTGAGGAGTTTCATTTCGACATGGTCCGCTGCGGGGTCGCGATCTACGGACTCGACCCTTTCGGTGCCGATGCGTCGGCCCATGGTCTCGACCCGGTGCTCTCCCTTCACACCTACGTGGCCGATGTCAAGCGCTTCCACGAGGGCGACTCGGTCGGCTACGGCAGGAGCTGGACCGCGTCGGAGGACACCTGGGTGGGGGTGCTGCCCGTCGGCTACGGCGATGGCTTCAGGCGCGGCCTCTCCAACAGCTGCGAGGTCCTCGTCAAGGGTGTTCCCAGGCCGCTGATCGGCACGATATCGATGGATAACATCACCGTCGACCTCGGGCCGGAGACCGACGTCGAGGTCGGTGAGCCCGCGGTCCTGATCGGGGAGCAGGGGCGGGGGAGGGTCACCGCCGAGCGGTTGGCCGAGCGGTTGGCGACCATCAACTACGAGATCACCTGCGGCATCACTCAGCGAGTCCCGCGCGCGTACCGGACCTGATCGCCGGTGGGCCCGACCAGCCGATGAGCGCCCAGCGGATCCACCTGACGAGGCTCGAGGAGCGCTTCGGGGAGGCCCCGGCGCTCGAGGTCGCCCGCAGCGGCCTTCGCGATGCGTCCGACCGGGCCTGGGTCGTCGGCGGGGCGGTGCGCGACGCCGTGCGCGGGGCGGACGTGGGCGACATCGACCTCGCCTTCGACGGGGACGTTGCGGCCGCGGCGCGGCGGATCGCCGACGACGGGGACGGGCATCCGTTCGAGCTCTCCGAGGAGTTCGAGACGTGGCGGGTCGTGGCCCGCGACGGGAGCTGGAAGCTCGACGTCGCCGCCCTCCGCGGCGCGACCATCGAGGTCGACCTCCGCCTCCGCGACTTCACGGTCAACTCGATCGCGGTCCCGCTCGCGGGCGGCACGCCGCTCGACCCGACCGGGGGGCTCCGCGATCTCGAGGCCGGCGTGCTCAGCGCCTCATCGGGCCGGTCCTTCTCCGACGATCCGCTCCGGGTCGTTGAGGGCGGCCCGGATCGCATCGCTGGTCGGCCTGACTCCCGACCCCGGCACCGTGGAGCTGGGGCGGAGCGAAGCGCCGCGGGTTGCCGAGGCGGCCGGCGAGCGCCAGTTCGCCGAGGTGGCCGGCCTGCTCACCGGCCCGGACCCACTTCTCGGCCTCGAGCTGCTCGACCTCTTCGATGCGACCGCGGTGGTCCTTCCCGAGGTTCAGGGGCTTCGCGGGGTCGGCCAGAGCGCCAACCACCATCTGGATGCACACGGCCATACGCTGGAGGTGCTGCGCCGCTGTCTGGAGGTCGAGCGATCCCTCCCCGAGTTCTGTGGGGACGCGGCCGACCAGGTCGCCGAGTTGCTCGACGCAGCCGCTGGCCGACGAGCTCACCCGCGGCGACGCGCTTCGTTTCGCCGCGCTCCTTCACGACATCGGCAAGCCGGCGACCCGAACGGAGCGGGATGGCTGGGTCAGCTTCATCGGCCACGACGAAGTCGGGGCCGAGATGATCGGGGAGCTCTGTCGGAGGCTCAAGACCTCGCGGAGGTTCGCGACCCACCTGGCGGCCATGACCCGCGATCACCTGATCCTCGGATTCATGGTCAGGGAGCGCCCGCTGGCCCCGCGGCGAGTCTGGGAGTACCTGAGCCGTACCGGTCCCGAGGCCGTGGACACGACGCTTCTGACCGTGGCCGACCGGCTTTCCGCGCAGGGGGACGGGGTGCCCGACGAGGCGATCACGGGTCATCTCGAACTTGCCCGCGAGATGCTCGGCTGGGCGGTCGAGTGGGAGCTCGAGGGGCCCGACGAGCCGCTTCTGCGCGGTGATGAGATTGCCGGCGAGACCGGGATCGCCCCGGGCCCCGATCTTGGCCTGGCGGTTTCCGAGCTCCAGGGCGCCCAGTACGCGGATGAGGTGACGACCCGGGAGGAGGCCGTCGCGCACCTGCGGGCCTGGGCGGGTGAGCGATAGCCTGCCCGGAGTGTCCGCCGAGTCCACGTTCGCTGATCCCGACTGCGTCTTCTGCGCGATCGCCTCTGGCGAGGCACCGGCCGAGGTCATCGACTCCGACGATCACACGGTCACGATGATGGACATCAACCCCGCCACCCGGGGTCACGCGCTGGTCATCCCGCGCACCCACGCCGCCGACCTGCTGGCGATCGACCCCGTTCAGCTCACCCACACCGCGATCGCCGCGCAACGAATCGTCAAGCGGATGGAGGCGACGTTGAAGCCGGACGGCTTCAACCTGCTCAATGCCACCCGGGTGGCCGCCTGGCAGACGGTCTTTCACTTCCACATCCACGTCATCCCGCGCTACACCGACGATCCGCTGAAGCTGCCGTGGATCCCCCGGGGCGCCGACATGGAGGAGATCTCCGCAATCGCAGCGACGATCAGGGAGGGTCAGTGAGGCAGATGACCGAAGACACCGAGACGTCGAAGCCGATCAGGCTCGAGCACGATGGCGACGTCGCGGTGATCATCCTCGAGATCGCCCCCCGTGAACCTGTTCGACGGGACGTCTTCCGGGGATGAGCGAAGCCCGCGGCCGAAGTGGCCGCCTCCGACGCGCGCGCGATGGTGTTTCGCGCCGAGGGGCGGGTCTTCACCGGCGGCGTCGACGTCGACCTCTTCGCGGCGTTCCCACCGCTCAGGAGGGCGCCAGGCTGGCCGCCGAGGTCGTCAGGGAGCTGCAGGCCTTCGAGCGGCTCGAGATCCCGACGCTGTCCCTCGTCCACGGACTCGTGCCTGACCGCCGGGCTCGAGGCCGCTCTGGGCTGCGACATGATCTGGGCAGCCGAGGGAACGAGGTTCGGCCTGGTCGAACGCGTGGTCGGGCTGACTCCGTTCGGTGGCGGTGTACAGCGGATGGCCGAACGCGCGGGCCCCGCCCGAGCGCGGGAGTTCGTCATGACCGGCGGCCTCTATGACGCGGCGAAGCTGCTCGAGTGGGGGGTGCTCAACCGCGTCCTCCCGCCCGAGGAATTGACCGAGAAGGGCATGAAGTTCGCCCACGATCTGGCCGCCGGCCCGACGATCGCTCACGGGGCGACGAAGCGTCTGGTCCGGGCCTACCTCGACGGCGGGGTCGCCGCCGCCGACGAGGCGACGGCGGCGATCGCCGGGCCCCTCTTCGACTCCGAGGACCTCAAGAGCGCCGTTCAGAGCTTCCTCAAAGATGGGCCGGGCAACGCCACATTCGAGGGCAAATAGGCCCGTCGCTGCTACTCTGCCGCGGCTGATGGCAAAGGAAGAGAAGATCGAGATGGAGGGCGAGGTCACCGAATCGCTGCCCAACACCATGTTCAAGGTGAAGCTCGACAACGACCACGAGGTCCTCGGCCACATCAGCGGCAAGATGCGCCGTCACTACATCCGGATCCTGCCGGGAGACAGGGTCAAGATCGAGCTCTCCCCCTACGATCTGGATCGCGGCCGCATCACATATCGCTACAAGTAGCGTCGATTCTCCTTCACACGCCCCCGGAGGCCCGACCGACGCGCTCCGTAGTGCTTGATCCGCAGCGGCGTGCCCGGACCGACCCTCTTCTTCAGCCGCCGGATCACGTCGTTTTTGACCCGCAGGCAGCCGTGGGAGGAGCGGTGGCCCACCGACGAAGGTTCGCTCGTGCCGTGGAGGCCGACTATGCCACCTCGGGGCCAGTCGGTGATCGCGGAGTAGGCGCTGGTTTCGAAGGCCCATGGGCCGAGGAAGTCGTCGTTGGGCTTGAACCCCGCGGTCAGGTAGAAATGGCCGATCGGGGACGGGGCGCCGGGGGCGCCGACCGCCACCGGCTTCCTCAGGATCGTTCTGCCGTTGCGAACCAGCCGTAGCTCGCGCTTGCTCCGGTCGATGACGATCTCCGGGCTCCCGACGTATTCGCGCAGCCGCAGGGAGCCGGATCGCACCCAGCCCTTCTGGCCGTTTGGTCTCCCGGGGACGCGAATCAGGTACCACGGTCCGTCCCGATTCGTATCCAGTTGACCGATCACGAAGAACACGGTCGGGCGGAAGTCGAAGCGCAGGCGACTCATCGTGGCGATCTGCCGCGCGTTCCGGCGGGGGTGCTTTCTCACCTGCACCCTCCCTACGGTCGCTTCGGCCGCGGCGGGAAGCCTGGCTTGCGCCGCGCCGCCCGGCTCGGCGATCGCGGTCGATGCGCCCGTGACGGCCAGAAGGGCCCAGACGCCGACGGCGGCGAGCGTCGCGATCCCGAGCTTCGGGGTGATCATCTCAACCCGTGAGCTGCCCGCCGTCGACTTCACTCTGGACCGAACCGACCGGAACCTTGCAGCGGAAGGCGCTCGGGGCGCTGATCCTCAGCACTCCCGCCTTGTCGGTCTTCACCGAGAGCACGGCGTTGCCTCGGTCGTTCGTCCTTGCGTGGTCGAGTGCACCGGCACCCTTTGCCTTGACGTCGACTCCCACGAGTGGGGTCCCTTCGGGGGCGCTCAGGTGGACCCTGAGCTTCCTTCGCCTGTCGGCGGGAATGCTGTCGGGGCTGACCCGCATCCCCGTACAGCTCTGCTGGGCCTGGGCTCGCACCTTCGCCTCCAGGTTGCACGCCCGGACCCGGACGCTCCAACGCTGCTTCGAGGTGTCCGCCCGCACCGAGAAAGTGACCCTCCCCGACCCCGAGGTCTTCGCCTGCTGGGTGGATGTGTCGCCACCGTGCCCGGAGATAGTCACCGGAACCTTTGCGGCCGCATTGCCCATCTCGTCCTCGACCGTGACGACGATGCTGGTCGGAGCGCCCACCGAGACCACCCTGGGAACCGCGCTGATCGAACCGTCGGTGCACTTGCCGCTGGTGGTGTTGTCCTTGATCTCGCCCTCGTTGCCCTGCGGCGTCACCACCGAGTCGGTGTTGTTGTCGACGTTGGGGTCGCCCTGGATATCCACCGTCGCCCCGTTGGTGACGAAGGTCAGGCCGTCGACCTCGAGAGCCACGACCCGCACGGTGATCGGCGGGAAGCTCTGATTCGGGAGCAGCGAGTCGGTCCGCGTGCAGGTGACGAGCTGGGCGGCGATCGAGCAGTTCCAGCCGTCTCCGTAGGCCTTGACGGGGGACAGGCTGTCGGGAATCAGATCGGTCACGGTCACGGGGCCGGCGGACGCGATGTCGCCGACGTTCGTCACCGCCAGCATGTAGCCCCGCTCCTTGCCGACCACGAGGTTGCTCGGCCCGGTCTTGTTCATCGCGAGGTCCGCGTTGCCCGCCTGGTTGGTCACCTCGGCATGGTCGTTGTCAGGGTTCGGGTCGGGGGAGGTCGTCTGGATGTCGGCCGGGTTCGTGACCAGGCCCGAGGCGTTCACGTCGACGTCGATCTGGATCGAGACCACGGCGCCGGGCTGGAGGTCTCCGAGCGCGCAGGTGATCACCTGCGCGCTGGCGCTGCAGCTCGCGCCTCGGGCATCGACGAAGCTGAGCTGCGCCGGAAGGGTGTCGGTCAGCTCGACGTCCCGGGCGACGCTCGGGCCGGCATTGGTCACGGTCAGCTCGTAGGTTGCCTGCCTGCCCACGTTGAGCGGAGTCAGGAGCTCCTTGATCACCCCGATGTCAGCTGAGGCCACGGGCGCGACCGAGTCGTCGTCGCTGTCGTTGTCGGGGTCCTGGTCGTCGATCGTCGGGTCGGCGACCACGGCCGGATTGACGATCGTCTGCCCCGCCGCGTCGGCGCTCACGAGCGTCGTCAGTGTGATCTGGACGACGTCGCTGCTCGCCATGGTCCCGAGGTCGCAGGTGACGGTCCCCGCCGCCAGCGCGCAGCTCCCCTGATCGGGAACCGCGGAGACGTACGTGAGGCCGGCGGGCAGGATGTCGGTGACGTGTACGTCCGGTGCGGTCTCGGGACCGTTGTTAGTGACCTCGAGGGTCCAGGTCGTGTTGGTGCCGGCCGTCGGTGTCTGATCGTCGGCGACCTTCGTGATCGCGAGGTCGGCGATCGGAGCGGAGAGGGTTGCGGTCGCATCGTCGCTGTCGGCATAGGGTCCCTCGGCGCTACTCGTCGCACCGGAGGTGTCCTCGCCGCTTGCGTCGACTGAGTTCTCCTGCGCCACGTTCACGCCCGGGTCGAGCGCCGCGGCGGCTGACGGAGTCGCCTTGAAGTCGATCACGATCGTCTCGGCGCCGTCGAGATCGCCGAGGTTGTTCCAGCGAAGCTCGTCCCCGGAGTTGTTCGGGGTGATCGCCGGCTCGACCTGGCCGCCGGGCGTGAGCGCGCCGGTTCCTGTGATCTGCGCGGAGTTCGGGACGTATGCCCAGTTCTTCGGCAGAGTGTCGAGCGCGTCGACCCCGTTGAGGACGCTTCCGACGTTCGGATTCGTGATCACGATGTGCCAGTCGAACGGCGTCTCGATCATCGCCGGCGCGTCGTTGGGGAACCCCGACGCCCCGGTCGTCTTGTCGACGTCCAGGCTCGGCATCAGGACGGTCACCTGGACCGAGTCGTCGCTGACGTCCGTGTAGGTGTTGTAATCGACTCCGGGATCCTGATCGGCCAGTGGTATCCCGAAGAACGTCGGCACGTCGGCTGTGTTGTCGACGGTTTCGCCGTTCGACAGCTGGCCGGAGCCGACCAGGTCGGCGGTGTAGGTGAGCGTGACGGCGTTTGCGGCGCCGGGCTGGATCGGGCCGGGGATCAGCCACCTCATGCTGGGATCGGCGGCGGTCCAGTCGTCGACGTTGAAGGAGGCGCCACTGCCGAGCTGGACGTTGGTCAGCTCCGAATCGGGCCGGTCGGTGACGGTGACGTCGTAGGCGGGAGCATTGCCGGTGTTGGTGATCTTCAGCGTGTAGGTGAAGCTCGAACCCGGGTTCGCCGTGCGTTGGTCGTCTGCGTCGGGGTCACCGGAGACCGCCTTGTCGATCTCGATGGCTGGCTCGATCACGTCGACGCTCGCGGACGACGACTCCGTCTTGTCGAACGTAGAGGGGTCGGGCGGAGTCGTCGGCGGCGTGTTCACCTTGTTCGTGGTGTTGAAGCCGAGTGTCGCCGTGTTCTGCAGCGAGTCGCCGTCGCTGACCGCGCCACCTCCGTCGTAGCTCTGACCCACATGGGTCGTGTAGGTGACGATCACCGTGCGGGCGACCGCCGCCGGCGCGATGTCGCCGAGGAACCAGCCGATCCGCGTCGTGCCGTTCGGGTTCAGGATCGGGGTGAGCGGCGCCGCGGTGATGTCGGTGGCACCTCCGCTGCAGCCGACGGTGCACTGGGCGCTCACGTAGTCGTCGAAGATCAGCCCGTCGGGAAGGTCGTCGATGACGTTCGTGTCGAACTCGCCGATGTTCGGCGGGATCGAGATCGTCAGCGTGTGGTTCACCGGCTGACCGATCGTCGCCTCGTCGGGACTGGACTGCTTGGTGATCGCACCGTTGATCAGCGTGCCCGAGAGGCTCGCGTCGTCCCGATAGCCGTTGAAGCCGTTGGCAGCGTTGAGCCCGGCTGAGCCCGGGGTCCGTCGGCCACTGTCGTTGACGCCGTCGGCGAGTGAGTCCGTCCGGATCGTCGCCGTGTTGGTCAGCGTGCCGGCGCCGATCGCGTCGTTGTCGACCTGGGCGTCGTATCGGCGCAGGACGTCATTCGCGACCCCGGGTGCGATCGAGGTGATGTTCCACGTGATCGTGCGTGCCGTCTCGTCCCAGGTGCCGCCGTCGGGGTTCACCGTCCCGCCGTCGACCACCGGCACTCCGGAGTTGACCGGGGTCAGCCCCGCGGGGATGGTGTCGACGATCGTCACGGCGTTGGCCGTCGAGGCGGCGGAGGCGTTCGAGCCGGTGAGCGTGAAGCGGATGATCTGGCCGGGCGTCAGCAGCCCCGTCGCATCGGAGGCCTTGTTGATCGAGACGTTCGGCTCGACGATCGTCGTATCGACGCTGCCGCTCGCCGAGCGCGCAGCCCCGCCTGAGTCCCGCCAGGAGAGGGTCGCGGTGTTCGGCAGCGTTCGTTGCGTTGCGGTGCCACGGGCCTGGTTGGCCGGGAAGTCGTCATCGACGGTCGCGTCGAACCTGAGGGCGATGATGTCGTCGCCGGAGCCCTGGGCGTTCGAGTAGGAGCTCGGGAAGTCGATCTGAACCGAGTTGGCGCCAACGTTCTCGCTCAGGGTCAGCCCTGCGGTCGGCAGCGGCACGGGGGCGGCGCCCCCCGGCCCGTCGGCGTCGAGCGTTGCCGAGGCGGAGCCGGCGACCAGGGTCTTGCGCGCTCCGAGGGAGTCGAGAAGACGCGGTGTGCCGTACAGGGCCGTGCCCGCCGGGACGGTGGCGGTCACCGTGTAGTTGACCTTCTCGCCGATCGTCGCCTGGCTGGCCAGGTTGTTGCCCGGCTGGTTGATCTCAGTCGTCCGTGTCTTCGCGACGGTCGCCGACTCGATGCTGACGTTCGACGGGTCGTCAGCCGCGGGCGCGTTCGCCAGCGGATCCTGGGTGGGGTCGATGTTGCTCGCCGGGATGTCGGTGAAGCTCGTTCCCGGCCCCGTGGAGTGCTCGGTACTGGCGCACGCCCGCGGTATTCGTGAGCACGTCGCCGCCGCTGAGGCCGTCAGGGACCGTGACGTCGTAGGTGAGGGTGACCGCACCGTTGGCGGGCACCGTGACGCCGCTCCACTCGATCCGGTTCTGACCTGCGTTGCAGGACGCGGCGCTGCCTCCGGGCGTTGAGATCGAGCTGACGTTCGAGCAGCTGACCTGACTCGGTAGGAGGTCCCACACCTGCGTCGCGTCGGCCTGGACGGAGCCGCTGTTGGTGACGTCGACCCGATAGGTGACTACGTCTCCGCCGTTGACGACGCCGCCGTCGACGTTGGGGCCGTTGCCCGCCGGCGGGTTGTCGTTGACGTCTCGCACGCCCTTGAGCAGGGAGAGCTCCGGCGCTTCGAGCTCGAACCCGGCGGCGTCGCGCAGCGGAAAGCTCTCGCCGCCGGTGTTCGAAAAGACGCGCCTTCATCAGGTTGTCGAGCAGGTCGCCGTCGGCGCTGGACGGTGTGCGGCCGACTGTGACGGCGAACACCACCTCGAACGTCTGCGCCTTCTGAACCGTCCCGACGCCGTCGTCGAGCGGCCAGCTGAGTCGTGAGCCGTCGACATCGGGCTGAGGCGGTGAAGCCGAGTCGATGACGACGTTGTTGTTGGGGGTCGCCAGCGTCGAGCCGGCCACGTATGTCGTGCCCGGCGGGATGAAGTCATTGACGGTGACCCCACCGGTACGGACGCTGGCCGGGAAATCCATTCGAAGCGAGTAGCAGACGCGCTGACCCGGCCTGGCCTTCGGCGCCGGCGGCGTCGACGTAGCTGCCGGACGCGGTCGGGCACGGCGTGGCGTTGACGGTCGAGCTGACCCTCTTGTCGATCGAGGGCGCCGCGCTGCTCTGTCCGGCCTGGGAGGTGTCGGTGTCGGCCGTTCCGTCGGGTTCGTCGGCGTCGATCTTGTCGGGGTCTCCGATCGGGCAGGGTGAGGGGCTTCCCGGGGCGCAGATGACGAAGTCGTCGCCGGTGATCGAAACGTCGTTGACGGCGGAATCCCTCGCCAGCACCGGCGTCGAGTCGGTGAAGTTCTCCTGGTAGAAGGCGCGGGTCCGGCTCGGGAAGGTGATCGTGCGTGACGTACTCGGCTCGATCCGCGCGAGCTCGGGGTCGGTTGAGCTGTCCCAGTTCAGCGTCCAGGTGCCGTCCGCGTTCTCCTGCGTCGCGGTGTAGGGGAAGCTGGGCAGGTTGCCGCCCTGCGGGTCGCATTCCGCGGCGGCGGCGGGTGGCGTCGCCTCCAGGTTCGTCGTCGACAGGGGGCAGTAGCCATCGCCGAGGGTGTCGGTGACCTCGATGTCGTCGACGTAGCGGTACTCGCCGGTTGCGATGTCGATGGTCCAGGTCGAGATTGCGCCCGGAGCCAGCGAGGAGGAGTCGACGGATTTGAGGACCCGGAGATCCTCGGAGACGACGCTCTCGGCACCGGAGTCGCTGACCGGCAGCCCGCCCGGGCTGCCGTCCTGGTAGCTGCCCGAGCCGGTGACCCGATTCGTGTAGGTCCTCTCGACTCCGCCGTCCTCGCTGGTCTCGGCTCCGGAGTTGTTGTCCAGGTTCGATCCCTGCGCCCCCCCGATTCCCGGCGCGGTGCCGTTACTGGGTCCGGCGCCGTTCCAGTCGATCGTGTTCTCACGCAGCGGGATGGCGGCTACGTAACGCAACGTGAACGTCTCACCGGCGAGGAGATCGGTGAGGTCGTTCCAGACCACGCGGGTGTAGATGCCGTTGGGCTTCCCCGGCGGGTTCTGGACGGTCTCGACGATGTCCGGCGCCACGCATCCCGGCGCGGCGGGGGCGTTGCCCGGGTTGATCGGTCCGGACCCCGGGTACTCCTCGGCGCTGCCCGGGTTGGTCGGTGCATCGCTGGTGTTGTCGTCGGTGCCGCAGCCGAGAAACTCGAGGCCGGCGGGGATGAAGTCCTCGAGATCGAGACCGTTCGTCGGGTTGACCTTGTTGTTCTCGACTTCGATCGTGTAAACGGTCTGATGGTCGTGCAGGCCGCGAAGCAGCTCGTCCTCCGGCGACGGCTCACTCTTGCGGACCAGGATCGCCGTGATCGAGGTGGTGGCGGAGTCGGTGGCGGACCCGGTGTAGGACTGCTCTTGGGGGGTGCCGCCGCTGCAGGTCGCCTGACCGCCCGAGAGCGTCGGCAGCCCGTTGGGGGAGAAGTCCGGCACGTAGCGCGGATCGCAGTTGATGTAGGCACCCGCGTCGTTTACGTAGTCGTCGCCGACCGAGTACACGCTCGTGCTGTGCGCCACCCGGTAGGTGAACGTGAAGTTGGAGTTCGGCGTCAGGTCGGCGACGTTGGACCAGATCAGGGTCGTCTGGTTCGCAAGTGGGGCGTTGTTGATGATCTGCGGCTCACCGACGGTGGCCGGCGCCGAGCCCGGGACGTAGGAGATCCCGTTGGGCAGGACGTCGCGGAAGCTGAGGTTGTAGCCGGTGGGCTGCCCGGCCGGGTTTGAGGCGCGGAGCTGGACCGTCGAGGTGTTCCCGAACAGGACCGTGTTGGGCGCGGACTTGTCCAGCCCGATGTTCGGTGTTCCCGCGGCCTGTGCCTCGCCCCCGAAGGCAAGCAAGGCGACGATCGCCAGCAACAGGACGTTCAGATTCCGACGCATTCAGCTACCTCGCTGCCCAGTGTTTGATTGCGGCGATTAACGAGGTCGCCCCGGCACGTGTCCGAGAAGCTATATCGGCGAACGGCGGAAATCCCTTTAGCGCAGCGGAAGTCGGCGATCCGCGCCGATGCGACATCGGACCCCCGCGAAAGGTCAGTAGGCCGTGCGGCGCATTCCCCGCAGCGCCAGGGCACCGAGGAGGGCCGTCAGCGCGACGAGGACGACGATCGCCGGCCAGGTGCCCTCCCAGGTGACCCCGCCGATGAAGCCCTGGCGGGCGGCGTCGACGACCTGCGTGATCGGGTTGATCTCGGCGACCGTGGCGAGCCAGCCGGTGAGCAGGGCCTGAGGGGCGTAGGCGGTTGTGCAGAGGATGGCGGCGAGGATCACCGTCTGCATCAGCGGCGACGCCGACTGCGTCTTGAACTTGAGCGCGACGATCGCCGACCAGCAGGAGGCGATCACCGCCATCCCCATGACCGCGAAGTAGGTGACGATCAGTCCGTCGACGCCGGGGAAGTTGGCGCCGACGACGATCGCGATGAAGAAGACGAAGGTCGCCGGGATCAGCGACCGGACCGCCGCCGAGAGGACGAGGCCGCAGAGCAGGACCCAGCGCGGAGCCGGAGAGGCGAGGAAGCGGTCGAACAGCCCCAGCTCGATGTCGCGGGCGAGATTGACGCCGGCCGCCGCGCCGGTGAAGCCGGCACCCTGGAGCATGCTCACCGGGATCATGAAGCTGGCGTAGCTATCGGTGCCGAAGCCGGGCAGCAGCGTCAGGCTGCCGAACACCGAGGTCAGGCCGAGGAAGAAGATCGTCGGCGCCAGCACTCCGGGGATGGCGGCACCGGGGACCCTGATCAGCTCGTTGGCCGAGCGCCGGACCAGGACTCCGATCGTCTCGAAGTCGTGGGACCTCGTCGAGTCCATGGCGGCCACGCGGTCAGCCCATCCGCAGCCGACGCCTCAGCGCCATCGACGAGAGGGTCAGACCGATCCCACCGACCAGCACGATTCCGGCCAGGCCCTGGAGCAGCTCCTTGCCGGAGAAGACCGAGATGACCGGATCTCGAACGGCTTCGACGATGAAGCTGAGCGGGTTGTACCGCGCGACCGTCTGAGCGGGCTCGAGCAACAGGTCGGCGGGGAAGAAGGCGGTCGAGAGGAACAGGATCACGAAGACGAGCGGGAACGTCCCCTGGACCACCGACGCGCTTCCGGTTCGCAGGGCCAGCGCCGCCCCGAGCGTCCCGAACGCGAGCGCCGCGAGGGTCACCAGCGCGATCATCATCAGCGCCCCGAGGACGCCCTCCTCGATCGTCACGCCGAAGATCAGGCCCAGGGCAAGGAACCAGATGCCCGTGATGGTGCCCATCACGGCCGTGCCCGCGAGCCTGCCGGCGACGATCGCGAATCGTGGAATCGGTGCGACCAGCAGCCGATCGTTGAAGCCCATCTCGATGTCGATGGCGAGCGCGATGCCGCCGCTGTTTCCGGCCAGGAGCGCCGATTGGATCATCGCCCCGGCGAGCAGGAAGTCGAAGAAGCTCTCCACGGGCGGGAATCCGGGAATGTCAACGGCACGCCCGGCGCCGGTGCTCTGGACCGCCAGCAGCAGCGTCGGGATGATCAGCAGCGGCGCGACGAGCTGGGGTCGCCGCAGGGTCTGTCGGACCGAGCGTCGCCCGAGTTCGGTGACGACCGCGAGGGTTCTCATGCCGTTGCCTGGTCGGCATCGGACTCGGTGCCCTGCGGTGGGGCGGCGTCGCCGTCGCCCTCGAGGTGCTGGCCGGTCTTCTCGACGAAGACGTCGTCGAGGGTCGGCTCGACCACGTCGAGCGACTCGACCAGGATCCCGGCCTCGTCGAGCGCCCGGACGACGGGGGCGATCGCGGCGACGCCGTCCTCGACCTCGATCATCAGCTTGCCGTCCTTGGCTGGCAGCGGCTTGCCGAAGTTGGCCAGGACACCCATGCAGTCGGTCTGCTCCCCCGCGGCAAGGACGAGCTCCATCCGCGGCTTGCCGACCTCGGACTTCAGTGACTCCGGTGTGCCCTCGGCGACGATCAGCCCGGCGCTGATGATCCCGACCCGGTCGGCGAGCTGATCGGCCTCCTCCAGGTACTGAGTGGTCAGAAACACGGTCGTGCCGTCGCGGTTGAGCGCCTCCACCTCCTCCCAGATCGCCTTGCGGCTGACCGGGTCGAGGCCCGTCGTCGGCTCGTCGAGGAAGAGGACTCGCGGTTCGTGGACGAGCGCCGATGCGAGGTCGAGCCGTCGCTTCATCCCGCCCGAGTACGTACCGACCCGGCGGTTCGCCGCCTGCGTGAGGCCGACCCGGCCCAGGAGATCATCCGACCTTCGCCTGCCCTCGGCCCGGGGCAGGCCGTGGAGGGTCGCCTGCAGCCGGATCAGCTCGCTGCCGGTCATCAGGGGGTCGAGCGCCGCCTCCTGCAGGGCCACGCCGATCGCCGATCGGACGGCCGCGGGATCGTCGACGACGTCGTGGCCGGCCACGCGGGCACTGCCGCCGGTCGGCCGCAGCAGCGTCGTCAGCATCCGCACCGTGGTCGTCTTCCCGGCGCCGTTGGGCCCGAGGAACGCGTAGATCTCCCCCTCGTCGACGTGCAGGTCGATTCCGGCGACGGCGAGCACCTCCTCGGAGAACGCCCGTTGCAAGTTGACTACCTCGATCGCCGGCATGAACCGCCATCCTAGGGGCGATGCGGCAGGATCCGACCTCCCGCCGCTTAACATTGTGGAGGGGATCGGCCCACCTGACCGCAACCACGCGGTGGGCCTGGTGTTAGGGGACCTTGATGATCGAAGCCCAGACAAGAAGCCAGGCCCATCGGGCCGTAGTCGCGATCGGCGCGGCCGCTCTGCTGCTAGCCCTGCTGATCGCGGTCGGCATCCGGGCGAGCAATGCCGATGCCAAGGCCGCGCAGAAGCTGGGCGCCACTAAGAAGACGCCGGCGTCCGCCTGCAAGGAATCGCAGCCCACGAGCTGTCGGATAGTCGTCTCGTCGACCGCCTTCCAGACGGTTGCCGACGGGAAGGGCAGCCCGTTCGAGGTGCCGTCTGATGGGCGCCTCGTCGCCTGGTCGGTCGGCCTGGGGACCTTGACCAACAGTGCGATCGACCAGGCGAACGGCAACTACGGCGGCGAGCCGACCGCCCGCCTCTCCGTCTTGAAGCCGAAGGGCAAGGGCAAGTACAAGCTCACCAAGCAGAGCCCGAAGGTCAAGCTCGGATCGAAGCTGGGGACGACGCCGATCATCACGCTCGGGAAGCAGTTGAAGGTGAAGAAGGGGCAGCGGGTCGCGATCACCTACCCGGCCTGGATCCCGTTGTTCAGCAACGGTCTGCCGAGTGGCGACAATCAGTGGATCGCAAGTCGCGAAGCCGGTGAATGCGGTGAGGGCAAGGCCACGGACGCCAAGCCCCAGCAGAAGATCGGTTCGACCCGCAACTACGGCTGCCGCTTCAACGGCGAGCGCCTGCTCTACTGGGCCTACTTCGTTCCCGACGGCAAGTAGCGACGCTCAGCCGCAGGAGCCCGGGTTGTCCTGGCAGGCCTGCTCGAAGGCGTCCTCGGGTGAGCCCGGTTCGGGCGGGGTGTCGTTGTTCTCGGTATCGGGCTGCGCGGGGTCGACCGGGCGCGTGGTCGTGGTCGACGATGTCCCGGTCGTCGACGTGGTGGTCGTGGGCGTTGTGTTCGGGGAAGTTGTCGAGGAAGCCGTGGATGTCGAAGACGACGAAGTCGTGGTCGACGACGAGGTGCGTGGTGGACGTGGTCGTCTCCTCGCTGTCCCCGCAGCCGGCGGCGGCGATCGCGACCGCGACGAGGCCTGCGGCCAGGGCGGATCGGAGCGTCGTCCGTGCCGAGGCCAACGGCAGCGGGTCAACCGTCGCCGTTGGTGGCTTCCTGGCGGAGCCCGCAGTGCGGGCAGTCGCTCAGGTCGATGCCGATCAGTTGCCGGCAACGACGGCACTCGCAGAGGTTCTCGGGGGCGCGCAGTAGCGATGAGGGCGAGGGGGCGAGGGGAAGAACCCGGGTGACGGGCTTGAGTTCCTCGCCGGTCTCGCGGTCGACGTAGACGCCGTCGGCATCAGCGTCGACGAGGGCCTCGCGGCCGGAGGCGGGAGCGCGCATCCTGTAGGTCTGCTGGTTCGGCACGGGGGGAACAATATCCGGTGTGGCCGCCAGGATGAATGCATGAGGGTTCTGATCTTCCACGGCTACCTGCTCAGGGGCACCGGTAGCAACGTCTACAACGCCAACGTCGCCCAGGCGCTCGCCCGCCTCGGCCACGACGTTCACCTGTTCTGTCAGGACCTCCAGGCGACGGATCTACCCTGGGTCGACGCCGTCGGGACCTGGTCGGCGGATGTCCTGACGGTTGAGGCCGCCGAGGGCACCTCACCCGGGGAGGGGTCGATCACCGCCTATCTGCCGGACATCGGCGGGCTCCTACCCGTATACGTCGCCGACACCTACGTCGGTTTCACCGCCCGCACCTTCGCCGAGATGACCGAGGCGGAGGTCGAGTCATACATAGGGGCGAACGTCGCGGCGGTCACGGACGTATGCGAGCGAATCGGTGGGTTCGACGCCGCCCTCGCCAATCATCTGGTGATGGGACCGGTGATCCTGGCTCGCGCCGTCGCGGCCGGTGCGCTCGATTCGTTCGCGGCCAAGGTTCACGGCAGCGCGCTCTCCTACACGGTGATGCCCAACCCCCGTTTCGTTCCCTACGCCCGTGAGGGAATGGAGGCCGCGAGGGTCGTGCTCGTGGGGTCCCGGCACACGGGCGAGAGCCTCTGGAAGACGATCGATCTCCCCGGCCTCGAGGAGAAGACCCGGCTCGGGCCGCCCGGAGTCGACGTCGAGGCGTTCTCTGCCGCTTGCCCGAGGGAGCCGATCCGGCGAGACGAGCTCGAGGCCACTGAGCCGGTCGTTCGCCGACGCCGAGCCCGGCGGTCTCGGGCGCGACCTCGAGCTCGCCGCGGCCGCGATCGGCAGCTACGCCGGCGCCGTCGGCCCGCGGGTGATCTTCGTCGGCAAGCTGATCGTCTCCAAGGGCTGCGACCTGCTGATCGCCGCCTGGCCGCTGGTGGTCCGCGAGAACCCGGGCGCCCGGCTGCTGATGGTCGGCTTCGGCGAGTACCACGATGGATTGGTGCGGCTCTGGGGTTCACTCGGATCCGGCGACCTCGACGACGCCCGCGAGGTCGCTCGGCTCGGCTGGGCGCTCGAGGGTGGGGAGGAGGCGCCGCTCCGCTACCTGGCCGCGTTCCTCGACTACCCGCCGGACGGTTACGCCGGGGCGGCGCGGGTGGCGGCCGGGAGCATCGACTTCGCCGGTCGCCTGGAGTACGGCGAGGTCGCCCACGCGGTTCGCAGCAGTGAGGCGATAGTCGTGCCGAGCACGTTCCCGGAGGCGTTCGGCATGGTCGCGGCCGAGGCCGCCTCGACCGGTGCGTTGCCGGTCTGCGCCGGGCACTCCGGCTTGGCCGAGGTCGCGAAGGCGCTGGCGGGCGAGCTGCCCCCCGGGGTCGGGGAGCTCACGTCGTTCCCGCTCGGCCCGGGGGCGGTCGAGGCGATCGCCGATCGGCTCAACCGCTGGCTTGCCCTCCCCGAGCCGGATCGGGCCGCCGCGAGCGCCGATCTGGCCGCCGCCGTCCGCGCCCGCTGGAGCTGGGAGAGCGTGGGCCGAACCGTCCTCGCCGCCTCCGAGGGCGACCTCGGCGGCCTCGTTCGGGTCCCGGGAACCTGAGTGGCGGAGCGGGGTCGGCCTCGCTCTTTAGGTCGCCAAAGACCATGCGCCGCTCACTCAATAGAATGCGCGGCGGCTCATGAAGGACATGTCTCGCGCCACATTTCTGAAGCTCGCTGCCACAGCTCTCGTGCTGACGGGAGTCTTCTCCGTGGTCATGGTCAACATCGACTGGCTCGGCATGGACGGCTCGGTCGAGAAGAACAAGATCATCGACCTGCTCAACGTGACGATCGTCCTCAGCGGACTCGTTTTCTCAGTCGTCATGGTGATGATGGTCTACGCGATCTGGAAGTACCGGGCCAAGCCCGGCGACGAATCCGATGGCGAGCCGATCCACGGCAACACCAGGCTCGAGATCATCTGGACCGTGATCCCGACGCTGATCGTGATCGCCCTGGGCGTCTATTCCACGATCATCCTCAGCGACATCGAGGCCGAGGCCTCGGGGCCGGTGATGGAGGTCGACGTCACCGCCCAGCAGTTCGCCTGGCGCTTCGACTACCCCGAGCAGGGCGTCACCTCGAACGAACTTCACGTTCCGTCGGGCACCCAGCTCGACCTGCACCTGAACGCGCTCGACGTCCTGCATTCCTTCTGGGTGCCGGAGTGGGGTATCAAGCGCGATCTCGTGCCGGGCTCCGATCTGCCGGGCGGCGACGACATCGACAACACGGTCACCGTCACCCCCGACGTCGAGGGGACCTACTCGGTCGTCTGCACCGAGCTCTGCGGCTGGGGCCATGCAACGATGAGGGCCGCCGCGGTCGTCGAGTCGCAGGCCGAGTTCGATGCCTGGATCGCGGACCAGACCGCTATTCCCGAAGGAACCGTCAGCACCGGGGCGGCCGGGGGCAACGGCGCCGGTGTCTTCAGCGGTGAAATCACACAATGATCAGGAGGTCTTGACGAAGTGGCAGCAGCGCTGAAGAGCCCCGGACAACCACGGGCCCTGCTGGGGTTGCTGATCGGCGGGGCGTTCGGCTTCGGACTGGTCGTCGCCCTGCGCGCGATCAGTGGCCTGGAGATCTTCCAGACCGAGCAGACCGGCTACCCGCACGTCATCGTGCCCGCGATCACGGCCCCGATCGGCTACCTGATCGGGATCGGCTGCTTCGACTACTGGTTCCGCTGGGCATCGGGCGCGCCGACGATTCCCGACGACCATTCTCAGCACGGCGCCAAGCGCTGGCAGGACTACTTCAAGTTCAACACCGATCACAAGGTGATCGGCATCCAGTACATCTGCGTCACCTTCTTCTTCTTCCTCGTGGGCGGCCTGCTGGCGATGATCATGCGCGCCGAGCTGGCCAACCCCGGTACCCAGGTGGTCGATCCCGGTGTGTTCAACAGCCTCTTCTCGACGCACGCCGCGTTCATGATCTTTCTCTTCATCGTCCCGATCTTCGCCGGGATCGCCAACTACGTCCTGCCGCTGATGATCGGCGCGCCCGATATGGCGTTCCCGCGCCTCAACGCCCTCTCCTTCTGGATGCTGCCGATGGCGGGCGTGCTGTTTCTCAGCAGCTTCCTGGCTCCCGGAGGAGCCTTCGACGCCGGCTGGACCGGCTATGCCCCGCTCTCCACCGGCGCGCCGCTGGGGCAGTCGTTCTTCAACCTCGGAGTCCAGTTCGCCGGGGCCTCGTCGATCGCGACGGCGCTGAACTTCCTGGTCACGATCGTGACCATGCGTGCCCCGGGGATGAACTTCTGGCGGATGCCGCTGCTGGTCTGGGCGAACCTCTCGACCTCACTGCTCGTGGTCGGCGCCACGCCGTTCATCGCCGGCGTTCAGTTCATGGTGCTCTTCGACCGCGCGCTCGGCACGAACTTCTTCCAGGCTGCCGCCGGCGGTGACGTGATCAGCTACCAGCACATCTTCTGGTTCTACTCGCACCCGGCCGTCTACATCATGATGCTGCCCGGCTTCGGGATCGTCAGCGAGGTGATCTCGACCCACGCCCGCAAGACCATCTTCGGCTATCGATTGATGGCCCTGGCCCTGCTCGGGATCGTCGTGCTCGCGTTCGCGGTGTGGGCTCACCACATGTTCGTCTCCGGGATGTTTGCGTGGTTGCGCGTGCCGATGATGATCACGACGCTGCTGATCGCGGTGCCGACAGGGATCAAGATCTTCTCCTGGCTGGGAACGCTGTTCGATTCCAAGCTGCACATGGAGAACACCTCGATGCTGTTCTCGCTCGGGTTCCTGGTCACGTTCGTGATCGGCGGAATCTCGGGCGTGATGCTGGGGATGATCCCGCTGGACATCCACGTCTCCGACACCTATTTCGTCGTCGCCCACCTCCATTTCGTGCTCTTCGGCGGCTCGGTGTTCACGATCTTCGCCGGCCTCTACCACTGGTTCCCGAAGATGACCGGGCGCATGTATGACGAGCGCCTCGGCCGGATGCACTTCTGGCTGACCCTGGTCGGCATGCTCGGCACCTTCATCCCGATGCATTGGATCGGGATGGAGGGGATGCCGCGCCGCGTCGCCGATTACGCGGCCCAGTTCGGCGAGTGGAACCTGGTGATCTCGATCTTCAGCTTCATCCTCGGCGCCGCCCAGTTGATCTTCGTCTACAACGTGGTCGTGAGCTGGAAGTACGGTCCGAAGGCCGGCGACAACCCCTGGCGCGCGAAGACGATCGAGTGGCTGGTCTCGTCTCCGCCCCCGGTCTTCAACTTCGACGAGATCCCCCGGGTCGTCGGTGGGCCATATGAGTACGGCGTCCCCGGCGCTCGGCACGCGATCATGCACGGCGACGAGGGAGCCGAGGTCAGCGGGCCGAAACCGGCCGTGGTCGGGGCGACCTCGGGAGGTGGCTCATGACCGAGTCGGCTTCGACGCCAGACCTCACGGCTACGCCCGACATGACCGGTGGAACCGTCCTCGCGTTCCTCAACGAGGTCGCAGGCGGTCGCAGGCTGCTCGGTCGCGTGCGCGAGCTCGTCGATGCCGGCGCCGCCCACGTCGCGCTGGCCGCGCCGCAGAACCAGCCGGTCGCCGGTCAGATCGTCGACGTCGGGGAGGTCCGTGACGCCGCTCTCAGCCGCGTCGAGGTGACCCAGGAGATCCTCCACGACTTCGGCCTCGAGTCTTCGGCGTCGATCTTCGATCCCTCACCGCCGCTTGCCTTCGACGACGCGGTTCGCGCCTTCTCACCGTCCTACGTCCTCTTCTCGAGCCTGCCCGAGGCCCGCTTCGGGCTCGCCCGCAAGGATCTGATCGAATGGGCCCGCAGCCGCACCAGTGTCCCGGTCGAGCACATCCCGGTCCGGATCGAGGACGACGCGATCCGCTGGGATGTGACCCACACGCTGGTGATCGCGACTCAGACCGTCAACGCCCCCGACCTGGTCGAGCGGTTGATCGCACTCCACCGGGAGAAGCCGCACCGTTACACCTTCATCGCCCCGGCGTCGGGCGAGATCTCCCGCGAGGATGTCTGCGATCGCCTGGCGTCGACGATGGCGGCGCTCTACAGGGCCGAGGCGGATGCCACCGGGCAGCCGATGAGCGCCCCGGACCCGTTCGCGGCCGTCGAGAACGCGATCGAGCACTACCGCGTCGACGACATTCTCGTTTCGACCCTGGCCGGCCGCGAGTCGAAGTGGCTCGCCGGCGGATTGATCGATCAGATCAAGGCGATCACCGACGACCCGGTTGAGCACTTCGAGGCGGGGGCGGGCACGAGGGAGCCCGCCGGGGTTGGAGCGAGCAGCGGGGGGAGTGAAGCCTGATGGAGTCCGCGTCGATTCCGGTCGCAACCGGCCACGCTCACGAACACCACGGCCCTCCAGAGGCCCACTCCTCCTCGAAGATCGACCGCCAGACGCTCGGAATCCTGCTCTTCATCCTCTCCGAGGTGATGCTGTTCGGTGCCTTCTTCTCCTCCTACTTCTTCCTCCGCGAGGTCTCCAACCCGACCGGGAGCTGGCCACCCGACGGCTTCGAGTTGCCGAAGCTCGTCGCCGGCGTCAACACGGCGATCCTGATCACCTCCTCCTTCAGCATCCACTGGGCCCTCGAGGGCGCCCGCAAGGGCAACCGCAACGCGATGAAGATGGGTCTCGCGATCACCTGGCTGCTCGGCGCGACCTTCCTCTTCGTCCAGATCAACGAGTACGTCCACATCGGCTTCAGCGCTCGCGACGGTGCCTTCGGCTCGATCTTCTACGGCCTCACCGGCCTCCACGGCGCCCACGTCTTCGTCGGGCTTCTGCTGCTCACCTTCGCCAACATCCGTGCCTGGCGTGGACACTTCGGGCCGAAGGCCGAGGACCACCTCGGCGTCGAGGTATCGGGCATCTACTGGCACTTCGTCGACGTGATGTGGATCGTCGTCTTCACCACCGTCTACATCCTCTGACGGGTCGGGAGACGCCATCTCGGCGTCATCGGTCGGCTCACGGCCGAAGGCCGCATCGCCTGCCTCTTCCTTGACCTGACGCCTCCCGAACTCGTCAGCCATCTCCAGGCGAGCCTCTGACGGGCCGGGAGACGCCGGCTCGGCGTCCCCAGGCCCCGATGAACGTCAACTCACCCCCGGTGGATTGGCCGGGTGTGTGCCCTTTCATGTGCCGGGGGCCAATGATCGTCACCGACGCCGGCGGGTGAGGTGTGGGTTACGTTGTCGGGGCGCTCAGCCGGGGCCGACCCAGGGGCCGACGTTGCGATCGTGGGCTGTTCGGGGGTCTGCCGGGGTGTCCGGGCGCTCGTCGGCGCGGATCTCGGTGCCGAGGTTGTCGGCGGGGGGAGGGATCGCGACCTTGACCACCCGCCAGGAGTCCGAACCCGCCTTCGGGCGGCGCGGCAGCCACTGGTGGGTCGCGCGGTCGGCGTGGGTGGCGGCCAGGCGCTCACAGAGCGCCCTGGCATCCTCCTCGGTGAGCCTCCGGGGTTCCGCGTCGCCGGCGTCGCTCTCGGGGCTCATTTCGGCTCTCAGCAGGTCGTCGCGAAGCTGACGATGATCAGGGCGAGCCCCGAGAAGGCCACGGCAATCGGGAAGAAGTTGAGCGAGAGCGGGAAGGTCCGGTCCGGTCGCTGGGCCGGAGCCGTCGCCCGACGGCCGCGACCGTGACCGCCTCCGGGATCGCGGACAGGACGAAGACGACCGCGGCGAACCAGGTCGCGAGCTGCTGGGCGCCTGTGGAGGGCCCCCCACAGTCGGCGCTGAGTGGGTCGACCCAGTCGGGGGCTGCGACGGCGAGCCTGATCAGGATCACGATCAGCAGGGTGCCCGTCAGGCCGGCCAGCAACGCGGGCAGGAGCGAGGGGGTGCGGGGGGCGCGGGAGCTCGAGTCGGCGCGGATGATGGTCGCCGTGGCGAGCGGATAGAGGACGATCGCGATCACCAGGATCCCGATCGGGGGGTCGTCACCGATCAGCGCCAGCAGCAGCCCGACGAGGCAGGCGGCGATATAGGCGATCAGGCGCACCCAGCCAACCTATCCGTGCCGGAGCCCGGTCGCGGCGAGGCCGGCCGGTTTCCCGTGCCTGCGAAGATCAGGGGTGTGGCCGATCAGGAGATGCGAAACCCGTTCCAGTCGGAGGAGGACGCCTTCCGCGTGTTCGTGATCATCGCCGCCGCCGCGGTGATCGTGATCGCAAGCGCCGTGCTGATCAGCCAGACGCTCGGTGCGATCCTGGCGGTGATCGCAATCGCCCTGGGCCTCTGGAAGTCGGCGGGGTGGCTCAGGGTCGCGCTCGGCGAGCCGGACGATGATTCGGCGGACTCCAGCCCGCGGGGGTCGAACGACGAGGATCCTCCGCCGGCGATCTGAGCGTCGAGGCGGGTCAGTTGCCCGGGGCGGGCTTGCCGGCGTTGTCGTAGAGGAAGTCGACGAGCAGCTGGAGGTCCTTGGGGTCGATCACGTCGCCGTAGTTGGCGGGCATGATGTCGTCGGAGAAGCCTTGGACGATCTGTGCATTCGGGTCCACGATGCTGGTCTCGATCTGATCTGGAGTCTGACTCCCGAGCCCCTCGTCGAGATTGGGGCCGACGTTGCCGGTGGACTCGGCGGCCGCGAACGTGTGGCAGGCGCCGCAGCCGTTGTTGGCGTACACCTGGCCGCCCGGGCCGCCCGGTGCGACCGGGGGCTCGATTCCGGGAACGCCCGCCACGGATCCGACGTAGGCGGCCACGTCCTCGGCATCCCGGCCGGTGACGATGTCGGCGGCCATGTAGGTGGGGCTGGCGGGGTCGGTGTAGCGGGGGTGGGAGATCTGATCGCTGACGACGCCCTCGATCGTGTCCTGGTCCATCCCGACGGCACGAGAGGCCGCGAAGGCTGCATCGAGGTCGGGGCCGACGACGGCGGAGGTGCCGGCTTCCTGCAGGTAGTGGCAGGTGCCGCACTTGGCGATGAAGAGCTGGCGGCCGTTGGCGAGATCGGCGTTCTCCTGGAGGTCGCAGCCGCTGATCGAAGCGATCATCGCTGCGCCCAGGGCCGCCAATCCCGCTGCCTTGATCCGAGGTCCCTTCACGGGCGGGATCCTACCGGCCCGGGAGGCCGTTCGGACTCGCGGTCGAGCCCATCGGGTAGGGTTGAGGCGATCAGCACAAGCCCGTACGGCGTGCCTGCGCGGTGCGGATGAAAACAGGAAGGGAGCGCTGGGCGAGAGATGGAAGTACGCGAGGGAATGTCGGAGGTCGTGCTCACCGTCGGGCCGGGCCACACGCTGCGTGATGCCGCCCGGATGATGAGCGACAAGGGCGTTGGTGCTGCGATCGTCGTCGACGAGGAGGCGCCGGGTCCGGGGATCATCAGCGAGCGCGACGTCCTGATCTCGATCGGCGGCGGTCAGGACCCGGATGTCGAGCTCGTCGGCGACCACATGAGCGCGTCGGTGATCACCGCAGCTCCCGACTGGAGCCTCGAGCGCGCCGCGACCGACATGGCCGCCCGGGGCATCCGCCACCTCGTGATCGTCGAGGGGGGCGAGCTCGTCGGAGTGCTCTCGATGCGCGACATCATGCGCGTCTGGACTTCGGCGGGGGCAACGTCGGCGATGTCGCCGGGGTAGAGCCGGAACTGCTCAGGTGCGGCGAATGGCTTCCGCCGGGATCACGGCGGTGTCGGTCTGCTGCTCGCGGCGCATCCGCGAGATCTCGTCGTTGGAGAGGCGCCACCAGACCCGAAGGCCGATCAGCAGGACGAAGGCTCCGACCGCCCAGAGAAACCAGCCCTTGAACATGCCGATCAGGATCAGCGTGATCCCGGCGGCGATGATGATCGGTGCCAGGGAGTTGTTGGGGACGTAGATCAGCTCCGAGGGCTCCGTGGGCGCATTCGTCTCTTGCGGGGGGGCTCATCCGGTCCGTTCAGCCACCGACGTAGAGGACGGCGGCGTAGAAGGTCAGGGTGAAGAGCAGGAGGGCGATCCCGGCGGCGACGAAGCCTGAGCGGATGCTTCTGTTGGCTTTGTTGCGATCCATCGAAGCGAAATCTAATCAAGCGGCGATGACCCTGTCGGCCGCCATCGCGCCGAAGAGCAGGAAGAGGTAGGCGAGCGACCCCAGGTAGAGCTGTAGGGCGGCCCGCTTGGAGGGGCTGCTGAGCAGCCGCACGGCGCCGACGACGAAGGCGAACCCGAGCCCGGCCGCGGCGGCGAGGTAGAGGGTCCCGAAGAGGCCGGTGGCGACCGGGATCAGCGTGAATACGACCAGCATCAGCGAGTAGTAGAGGATCCGCCGGCGCGTGTAGCCCGGGCCGCGAACGACCGGAAGCATCGGGATGCCGGTCCGCTCGTAGTCGTCGGAGATCAGCAGCGCCAGGGCCCAGAAATGGGGAGGCGTCCAGAGGAAGACGATCATGAAGGGGAAGATCGCATCGAGCGTGAGGCTGCCCGTGGCAGCCGCCCAGCCGACCAGCGGCGGCATCGCTCCGGCGGCGCCTCCGATGACGATGTTCTGGGGCGTCCGGGGCTTCAACCACGCCGTGTAGAGCAGGACGTAACCGAGCAGCCCGGCGAGTGCGAGGCCGGCCGCCAGGGCGTTGACGGTCAGCCAGAGCTGCGCCGTGGCCAGGGCCCCGAGGACGATCCCGAAGACGAGGGCGTGAACCGGCTGGATCCGGCCCGAGACGATCGGCCGGCCCCGCGTGCGACCCATGCGCGCGTCGATGTCGCGATCGATGTAGTGGTTGATCGCCCCGGCCCCTCCGGCGGCCAGATATCCGCCGAGGCAGGTCCAGAGGACCGTGGAGAGAGCCAGTCCGCTGGGCCGGGCGACGAACATCGTCGCCACGGTCGTCCAGAGCAACAGCGAGATGATCCGGGGCTTGGTCAGCGCCAGGTAGTCGAGCGCGTGGGTGATCAGCCCCGCTGCGTCGAGGCGGTGGGCGCCGGGGACTGCGGGCTTGGGCGAGCGACGCTCGCCTCGTCCGGCCGGCCGGCCGGCCCCGCCGACCGGGGCTCCGCGTTCAGCTATGCCTGCCGAGGATTCCATTGTGGGGGAGTCGAGAGCATGGTCGGGGCCACCGTCTGGGGCGCGCGGGCATTGCCGCTCAGGCTCCCGGGCGGTCGTCTTCGTCTTGCGAAGGCTCGAGTGCATCCGGTGCAGCCTGGTCATCTTCGACCTCCGGAGAGTCCGGGACGTCGGCGGCAACGGCGATCGTCTCCGGCTCGGGGTCGGTCTTCGGATCCCCGCTCGTCACCGCGGGCGGGTACCAGCGAGTGGCTCGACGCCCGATCGCGTCGCGGATGTCGTCGAGCGGCTCCGCGCTGCGGACGTCGGGAACGAGGTCGAAGTTGTGAACGGGGGGCGGTGATGGCGCGAACCACTCGAGGGTGCTGCCGTGCCAGGGGTCGGGACCCGACCTCGACGCCGTGGTGATAGCTGGATGCGGCGTTGAACATCGTGATGATGAAGCCGACGACGAAGACGATTGCCCCGATCGAAGTGAGCAGGTTGAGCGTGTCCAGCCCACCGTCGCCATAGAACCGCGAGACGTCGACCGGCATGCCCTGAAGGCCGGCCATCATCATCGTCAGCATCATCAGCAGTGACTCCGGTGAACAGCGCCCAGAACGAGGCCGTGCCGAGCGAGTCGCCCATCATTCGACCGCTGAGCTTGGGGAACCAGTAGTAGAGCCCGGCGAAGCCGCCGAGAACTCCGGCCCCCGCCAGCAGGCCGAAGGTCGTACCGGAGGTGAAGGTGCTGCCCGCCAGCAGCGCGCCGGCCGGAACGATCGCCTCGATCAACCTGCCGACGAGCGCGATGACGAGCAGGCAGATCGCACCGAGCGCGTACTTCAGCGGCATGCCGTTCCGCACCGCTCCGCCGCTCAGCGTCCCGATCCAGTTGAAGAAGATCAATCCGATCGGGACGACGGCGATCAGTGCCATCAGCATCGCGAAGTAGAGGAAGCCCATCGGGATCGGGGCCGAGTACATGCTCTGCATCCAGCCGAGCACCGCCAGGACGGCGACCGCGACGAGCGAGCCGGCGATCGTCCGATGCCCGAACTGGGGCTGGCGGGAGAACGTGGCGAGGATCTCGGAGATCGTTGCGAGTCCGGCGACCAGGACCGAGGCTGTCGCGCCGGCCAGGAAGATCGACGCGAGGTGCTCGTAGAGCATCGGCTTGCCGCCCTCGCCGGCGTCGAAGTAGACGCCGCCGAAATGGCGATCGATGATCAGCATGGAGATCGCGGCGAGAAAGATCGGGCTGACGACGAGCAGCGTGTAGCTGGCGGTCGCGCCCGCCCAGGCGAAGAGGGGCATCCGCTGCAGCGCCATTCCCGGTGCCCGCGAGTTGCGGATCGTGGCGATCATGCTGATCGAGAAGCAGATGAACCCGAGCAGGGCGAGGGCGAACCCGGTCAGCCAGGCGTCGACCGCGGCGCCTTGCAGGAACTCGGCGGAGGACAGCGGCGGCAGGCCGATGACGCCGGCCTCGGATGGCCGGTAGAGGAAGCTTCCGTAGATCGTGATCCCACCGAACAGGTAGAGCCAGTAGGAGAGGTGGTGGAGGCGGGGGAGGGCCATGCCGCGGGCGCCGATCTGCAGCGGTACGACGATCGAGAAGAGGCCGAGGGCGAGCGGCAGGGCGAACAGGACCAGGGCCGTCACCCCGTAGGCGGAGAGCAGCCGGTCGAAGATCTCCGGCCGGATCAGGGTGTTCTCCGGGACCATCAGCTGCAGGCGCATCATCAGCAGCTCGGCGAGCGCGGCGGTCGCGAAGAAGAGCGAGGTCGCGATGTACATCCTGCCCACCGACTTGTGCTCGGCGCTGCTGACCAGCGTGATCCAGCCCTTCTGGGCACGAGGGATCTGCTCGCTGACGACCTCCGGGTGGGCGGATGTCCGGATCGGCGGGGTCATTGCTCGAACGCCACCCCCGGTGCGGTGCCGTCGTCGACCCGCTGTTGAACTGCGGCGCGGGCGGCCTTGATCCCGTCGATCTTCTCCTGCAGGAACGCCTCGTACTCGTCCGGCTCGACGACCTCGACGATCGTCCTCATCGCCGAGTAGCCGGGTCCTGAGAATCGGGTCGAGGCGCCCTCGTAGGTACCGGTCTCGGTGGCCGTGAACGAGACCTCGTTGGTCAGGCCGGGGACCGCGTCGGCGGAGGGGGCGAGGGCCGGCACCGACCAGCGGTGGAGAACGTCGATGGAGCCGATCTCGAGGTTGATCGGGGTGTCGACCGGGACGACGAGCCTGTAATAGCTGTAGGGGGCGTCGGCGTTGAAGCCGTCGGCGGTCTGCTCGGGAGCGGGATACTGATAGCGCCAGATCCACTGCTGGCCGTCCACCTGGATCGTGATCGGATCGGCACTCGACGCGTCGACCTCGGTCGTCTTCTCCGTGAGGACGATGCCGACCACGAAGAGGACGATCGCCAGAACGCCAAGGCCGGCACCGACCCGCGTCTGGGCCGAGCGGGTCCCGCGCGTGCGGCGGGGTTGCTCGTCGTCGCCCGCGTCCGAATCGGTCGAGCGGAGGGCGCGGAAGAGGGCGCCGAGCACGGCGACGACGACGATCAGGCCGAGCACGGCCATGATCACGTAGGTCGTGCGTGCGGCGCCGGCGCTGTCGGATGCCGACGCGTCCGGAGCCAGCAGGCCCGCCGCTGCGACCTGCGGCAACACCGCGAGGGCACCGGCGGTCGCGACGGCGGAGAAAAAAGCGACTCTTCTGCGGGGGACCTGCAAGGCGCCGCCATTCTAGGGGGCGTGACCGGCAGATGCCGGGATGCCCTCCGACCGGCGTCCCTGGGCGCTTCTATACTCGCCGCGCTTTGTCCCTGGCGGCCACCCCATCCCGCAGGGGCCGGTCTCGGCTGCGCCCCTATGTACGCGGTATCGCGTACGCGGCGCTGGCCGCATCGGTGGCCGTGCCTCTCCTGCGCAAGCGACTGAGGCTCCCTCCCATGGCGACGGTTGGGGCAACGGTCGCCGGCCCGATCGGGATGGCCACTCTCAGGCGGCGCACGAAGACGCGGGACATGTTCCTGTTCATGCAGCAGATGTGGGCCTTCACGATGATCCACGAGTTGCCCTACGACGATCCGGGGGCGCTCCGCCGCCGACTCAAGATCCGTTACCCGATCAGGGGGGACCGGCTGATCGGCATGGGTCGCCTCCCGAACACGCTGCTGCAGGAGCGGTTCACCCGAGCCGACGGGTCGGTCGGTCCGCTCGACCGGTTGCTCACCTTCGCTCACTGGGCCTGGTTCTTCGAGCCGCACCTGTCACTCGCCTACATCCTCGTCACCGACGAGAAGCGCTTCGTCCGGGCGGCGCGGCAGATGGCCGGGGCCTTCGACCTCGGCTGCGCGACCTACATCACCCTGCCGACCGCCCCGCCGTGGTGGGCGGCGGCCAACGGCTACACCGGCGACGACCGCGTTCAGCGGCGAATGCTGGCGGTCGGTGAGGAGACCTTCGAGGGGGCCTGGCCGAGGGTGTACGACGCCGTTGACGGCAACCCGTGGGCGGCGATGCCGTCGCTGCATTTCGGCGCCTCGGTGCTCGCCGCGATCCTGCTCACGGAGTCGAGCCGAACCGCCGGCGCCGTCGGCTGGACCTATGCCGGGGTCCTCGGCTTCGCGCTCGTCTACCTCGGCGAGCACTACGTGGTCGATCTCCTGGCCGGCCTCGGCCTGGTTGCGACCGTTCGCTTCGGGGAGCCGTTCGCCGAGCCGCTCGCGCTCGCGGTCAGCGCCGGGGTGCAGAAGCTGGAGCGGATCGCGAACTCGTAGGCTCCGCGTATGCCCCCTCAGGAAGCCGAGGTTGATGAGGCTCCATCCCTGCTCGAGAACCCGCGGAGGCTGGTGGTCACAGGCCTGGTCGTCCTGTTCATGTTCGCGGCGATCTACGTACTGGTCCCGAAGCTGGTCGGGCTCGAGGACGCGATCGAGAAGATGCAGGAGGGCGAATGGCAGTGGTTCGTGGTCGCCGTCGGCTTCAACGTGCTCGCCTTCGGCTCCTACGTCGCCCTCTTCCGGGGCGTGATCGGCGAGAACCTGGTCCACCTCGACTGGCGTGAGAGCTACCAGATCACGATGGCCGGCCTGGCGGCCTCCAGGGTTCTTTCGGCCGGCGGCGCCGGCGGCGTCATCCTCAGCTACTGGGCGCTCCGCAAGGCGGGGATGAGACGCGTCGAGGCCGCGAAGCGGATGGTCGCATTCCTGGTCCTCCTCTACGCCTTCTACGTCATCGCCGTGGTCGTGTTCGGGATCCTGCTCCGTACCGGGGTCCTATCCGGACCCGACCCGGTGTCGATGACGATCATCCCGGCCGCCATCGCCGGCGGGGTCATGCTGGTCTTCGTCCTGATCATGCTGATCCCAGGTGATCTGCAGCGCCGGCTCTCGCTGCAGGGCGATAGCTGGGCCAGCCGCATGG
Organism: uncultured Solirubrobacterales bacterium; assembly: GCA_963823275.1. GTDB lineage: Bacteria > Actinomycetota > Thermoleophilia > Solirubrobacterales > 70-9 > RHKX01. The sequence continues at coordinate 1,021,766 of CAWGKW010000001.1, forward strand.
CGCTGAGGCTGAGCACGGTCCCGGCGACGATCTCCACGGGCACATGGATCGCGGTCGGCTTCATCCGGAACCCCCGCAGGGGCGGGCTCGCGGTCCTCGGAGCGGCCGGCTTCTGGGCATCGAACATCGGCATCCTCTGGGCGACGTTCATGGCCTTCGGGATCGCGGTTCCGATCGGGGTGATCGTGATGGGCTTCTTCGTCGGCATGGCCGCGAACCTGGCTCCCGATCCGGCCGGGGTCGGTGCCGTCGACGGCGGGCTGATCGGGTCCTTTCTGATCTTCGGCTACCCGGCCGAGAGCGTGATCGCCGCGGTCCTGGTCTACCGGCTGATCGCGTTCTGGATGCCGCTGCCGCCGGGGATCGTCGCGTTCCTGCAGTTGCGCCGCACCGTCGCCCGCTGGGAGGCCGAGGGCCGCCCGATCGTCGATGATGTCGATGACGACGGGGGCGAGTCTGCGGTCCCCACCAATACTTCAGAAAATGAAGTAAGGTACCCAGACCGAGTGTGAGCGAAGGAGCGAGGATTCGAAATGACTGAGAGCCGGATCGAGAACGTGATCATCATCGGCGGTGCCTGCGCCGGCTACACAGCCGCGATCTACGCGGCTCGCGCGGATCTCGAACCGCTGTTGATCGAGGGGTTCCAATGGGGTGGGCAACTCCAGAACACGACCGAGGTCGAGAACTTCCCGGGCTTCCCCGAGGGGATCATGGGTCCGGAGATGATGAACCGCTTCCGTGCTCAGGCCGAGCGCTTCGGCACCCGCTTCATCACCGACGACGCGACCCGGGTCGAGCTCACCGACGGCGGCATCCAGAAGGTCTGGGTCAATGACGACGAGTACCGGGCCAAGAGCGTGATCCTGGCGATGGGGGCCGAGCCCAAGCGGCTTGGCATCCCCGGCGAGATCGAGCTCGGCGGCCGCGGGGTATCGACCTGTGGCGTCTGCGACGGCGCCTTCTTCAAAGGTCGCGACGTGGTCGTCATCGGCGGCGGCGACACGGCGATGGAGGATTCGATCTTCGTCTCCAAGTACGCCGAGAGGCTCACCGTGCTGCATCGCCGCAACGACTTCCGTGCCTCGATGGTGATGCAGGACCGGGCCCGAGAGACACCCAACATCGAGTTTCAGACCCCGTTCGTGCCGGAGGAGTTCGTCGCCGGCGACGACGGTGCGCTCGACCGCGTCCGCATCCGCAACGCCGAGACCGACGAGGTCTCCGAGATCAAGGTGGGGGGTGCGTTCGTCGCGATCGGCCACACTCCGGGCTCGAAGCTCGTCGCCGACCAGATCGAGCTCCACGACAACGGCTACGTCAAGGTCGAGGAGCCCTCGACGCGAACCAACCTGGCGGGGGTGTTCGCGATCGGAGACCTCGTCGACTTCACCTACCGGCAGGCGGTCACCGCCGCCGGCTCCGGGACCCGGGGCGCCCTCGACGCCGAGTGGTATCTGCGCGACACCCCGCCGACCGACGAGGAGCGGATCGAGGCGGCCGAAGAGGCGAGGGTCGCCGGCTGAGACGGTCCGGGAGGTTCAGCCCGCCGCGATCCGGACGACCCAACCGTCCGATCAGGCCCCGTCGGCGGCCATCATCTCGCTGAAGACGGCGCGCTCGTCGTTGGGGTCACGGCCATCGGCCTCCTCGTCGGCGATCACCTGCGAGACGGCGTTGATCAGCGCCAGGTGGGTGAAGGCCTGGGGGAAGTTGCCCAGCTGCCGGCCCGAGCGGGGCTCGATCTCCTCCGCGTAGAGGTCGAGCGCGCCACCCATGTTGAGCAGGTGCTCGCAGAGGTGGGAGGCGCGATCGTGCTCGCCGATCTCGGCGAGCGCCGAGACGAGCCAGAACGAGCAGATCGAGAACGTCCCCTCGACCCCGGAGAGTCCGTCGTCGGTGCGGTCGACCCGGTAGCGGAGGACCAGGCCCATCTCGGTCAGCTCGTCGGCGATCGCCAGGACGGTGTTGCGCACCCGAGCGTCGTCGGAGGGGAGAAAGCGGACGAGCGGGATCAGCAGGGTCGAGGCGTCGAGCTCATCGGTCCCGTAATGCTGGCGGAAGACGCCGCGATCGCTGACCCCGTTGGCGAGCACGTCGTCTCTGATCCGCTCGGCCTCGGCGCCCCACCGTGAGGCAAGCTCGCGCTCGCCCCTCGCCTTGGCCATGCGCGCGCCTCGGTCGAGGGCGACCCAGCACATCAGCTTCGAGGAGACGTAGTGCTTGGGCTCGTCTCGCGCCTCCCAGATTCCCTGGTCGGGGCGCTCCCAGATCCCCATCGCGGCCTCGACCTGCTCGGTTGCGATCTCCCAGAGACCGTCGCTGACGCCGCCGAGCGCTCGAGAATGGATGTACATCGAGTCCAGCAGCGCGCCGTAGACGTCGTTCTGGTGCTGCGAGAAGGCGGCGTTTCCGATCCGCACCGGCTTCGAGTCGAGGAAGCCCGAGAGGTGATCGAGCGTGCTCTCGGTCAGCTCCTTCTCGCCGCCGATGCCGTACATGATCTGCAGGTCCGCGTCGTTGGCGCAGACGCTCTCAACGAAGCCCATGAAGTCCGTTGCCTCGTCATCGAGGCCGAGCACGTGCAGCCCCCAGAGCGTGAAGGTGGCGTCGCGGATCCAGGTGTAGCGATAGTCCCAGTTGCGCTCGCCGCCGGGCGTCTCCGGCAGCGAGGTGGTGAGCGCCGCGACCATGCCGCCGGAGGGCGCGTACATCAGGCCCTTCAGGGTCAGGGCCGAGCGTTGCAGCTCGCCGCGCCAGCGATGATCGGGGAACTTGCCCCGCTCGAGCCAGCGCCGCCACGCCTGCCCGGTCTCGTAGACCTGGCGTGCGGCCTCGCCGGCGTGTCCGGGAAGGCGGGCCTCATCCGACCAGGTGAGGGCGCAGAAGGTGTTCTCGTCCCTGCCCATCCTCTTGACCCCCCAGATCCGCCCGTCTCGAAGCTCGAGATCCATGTCCGCCTGTAGGCGGAGCGGAATGCCGTCGACCTCGGCGGTCGCGACGCCGAGCTCGCGATCGAGATCCCAATCGATCGTCCCGCGGCCGTAGTCGGGATGTGCGTCGCAGACGAGTTGAATCTCGGCATGACCCTCGGGGCAGTGCGCCCAGCGGACGAGCATCTTCTCCGCCGTCATCCTGCTCCGGCCGCTGTGGTCGGCCTCCGAGTCGATCAGCAGCGCGTCCCGAACCACCGCCCAGCCCGTCTCGGTCGCCCAGGTGGTCTCGATCACGTTCGTGCCGGGCTCGTATCGACGAGCCACGGGCACCCGCTCGTCGGGCGCGAACCGCAGCGCTCCCGCGGATCTATCGAGCAGCGCTCCGAAGATGCTGGGGGAGTCGAAGCGGGGGAGGCAGAACCACTCGATCGCCCCGTCGGCCGACAGCAGCGCGCCGGTTTCGCAGTCGGAGAGAAATCCGTAGGAGCCGATCCGGGGGAAGTGCTCGGAGCACGCTCGCAGCGAGGACGGGTCGGTGGCGCTCACGGAGCGCGACTCTACAAGCCTCCGATGCGCAGCCGGGCGGGACGCGGCACTTCGAGCCGCTCGGTGTCGCGCCTACCTGCCGCCGAAGTCGGCGGGGCGGCCCTCGAGCAGGGCGTTGACCGCCTCGACCCGGTCCTGGGTCGCCATGGCCTCGGCGAGCAGCTGCCGCTCGCGCTCGAGTCCGTCCTCGAGATGGGTCTCGTCCGCATCGACGACCGCGCGCTTGGCGATCCGGAGCGCGAGCGGCGGCCGCTCGGCGATGTCCTCGGCAAACGCCGTGGCGCCCTCCAGACAGTGGCGCTTGTCGGCCAGGATGTTGGCAAGGCCCCAGGCGAAGGCCTGCTTGCCGCTCATCCGCCTTCCCGAAAGCACCAGCTCCATGGTCCGCTGCTTGCCGATCACCCTGGTGAGCCGCTGGGTCGCGCCGCCGGCGGGGATCAGCCCGAAGGTGACCTCGGGCAGGCCGAACGTGGTCTCCTTGCCGACGACCATCAGGTCGCAGGCGAGGGCGAGCTCGCAGCCGAACGCCAGCGCCCATCCGTTCACGGCGGCGATGATCGGCGAGCCGATCGCCTTCAGGCGGCTCCAGAAGTCGATCATGAGCACGTCCACGGGCGGATTCGACTCCCGGCCCGAGAAGGCCCGGATGTCGTGACCGGTGGCGAAGTACTCGCCGGTGCCGGTGAGCACGATGCAGCGGATCGCGGCGTCGGCGTCGAGTCGCTCCAGCGTCGAGATCAGCGTCTCGGCCAGCTCCGAGTCGATCGCATTTCTCGTCTCTGGCCTGTCGATCCGGCAGATCCCGACCCGCCCTCTGACCGTGACGTCGACCCCGGCAGCCATCTTCAGCCACCACCCTGATCGGGGGCGAAGGGGAGGATCGCGTCGATCCCGGTGGCGGCCCGCCCGATGATCAGCTTCTGGATCTCGGAGGTCCCCTCGTACAGCGTCGTGACCCGGGCGTCGCGCAGATAACGCTCGACCGGATGGTCGTCGACGTAGCCGGAGCCCCCGTGGACCTGGATCGCGGTGTTGGCGCACTCGACCGCAGACTCGGTCGCGTACAGCTTCGCGATCGACGTCTCGGTCGAGCTGGGCTCGCCGGCGTCCTTGAGCAACCCCGCCCTGAGCACGAGCATCCGAGCGGCGTCCCGCTTGACGATCATCTCGGCGATCATCGCCTGGACCAGCTGGAATCGAGCGATCGGCACTCCGAACTGCTCGCGCTCGGTCGCGTAGGCGACCGACGCGTCCACGCAGCCGTCGCAGATTCCGACGCAGCCGGCGGCGACCGAATAGCGGCCGAGGTCGAGCGCGCTCATCGCGATCTTGAAGCCGTCGCCGATCTCGCCGAGCACCGCATCGTCGGGTACCTCGACCGCGTCCAGCGCCAGCGAGGCCGTATCGGAGGAGCGCAGGCCGAGCTTCCCGTGGATCTCCTGAGCCGAGAAGCCCGGGGACTCGGTCGGCACCAGAAAGCAGGCGAGGCCGCGATGAGCTTTCGAGGGGTCGGTCTGGGCGAAGACGAGGGCCAGGTCGGCGACGTTCCCGAGCGAGATCCACATCTTCTGGCCGGTGATTCGCCAACCTCCGGCGATGCGCTCGGCCCGGCTCCTCATCGAGGCGGCGTCGGAGCCCGAATCGGGTTCGGTCAGGCCGAAGCAGCCGAACTGTTCACCGCTGCAGAGGCCCGGCAGGTATCGCTGCTTCTGCTCCTCGGTCCCCCAGCGCTCGATCGACCCGCAGACCAGGGAGCTCTGCACCGATATCACCGTCCGGGCGGCGCTGTCGGCACGCCCGATCTGCTCGACGATCAGCGCGTAGGAGACGTAGTCGAGGCCGCGCCCGCCGTACTGCTCGGCGACCGGAGCTCCCAGGTATCCCATCTCCCCGAGTCGGCGGGCGAGGTCGATATCGAAGCGGCAGGCGCGATCGCTCTCGCGTATCCGCGGCGCGATCACCTCGTCGGCGAACCTTCGCGCGGTCTCCGAGGTCAGCCGCTGCTCGTCGCTGAGCGTCAGGTCCACGGTCAGCCGCGAGCCGCGGCACGCTCGGCATCGACGGCTTTCCGCAGCGCCTCGGCGGCTGCGGCCGCGCCTGGTCCGCCGACGACGGGCAACGGGATCCCCTCGACCGCCGAGATCGGCTGGATCTCGCGGTTGGTCGAGGCGAGAAAAGCCTCCCGCGCGGCGAGCAGGTCGTTGCGGCTGTAGGTCCCTTGCGAGACCGCCATCTGATTCGATGAGAACGTCGCGCGTGATCGAGTCGAGGATCCCGGCGTGGATGCTCGGCGTCCTCAGGTCACCGTCGGAGGCGACCCAGAAGATCGACGAGGTCGGCGCCTCGAGGATGACCCCGTCGGGGCGAATGTAGACGGCCTCGTCGGCCCCGCGGGCGGCTGCGATGCGGCTGGCCTGCATGTTCGCCGCGTAGGAGAGCGACTTGACGCCGACGAGGATCTCGCTGGGGGTCAGCTCGACCAGGGCGATCGAGACGCTGGGGGGGAACGGCGAGAGCTCCTCGAGGGTGAGCAGGCGCCGACCGCCCCGGGTGATGATCACGCGCAGACAGCCGTCCGGCGCCCCGCCCCGCTCCAGCAGGGCGGCGATCTCGGCCTCGAGGGTCGACCGATCGAAGTCGAGCTCGATCGAGGCCGCGGATCGCGCCAGGCGATCGAGGTGGGCATCGAGGCGAAAGGGATGGTTGCCGTACAGCTTCAGCACCTCGAAGGCGCCGTCGCCGCGGACCAGGCCCTCGTCGAGGATCGAGACGGTCGCCTCGCTCGGCGGGGTGATCTGCCCATCGACGCTTGCGAGTACCGCTGTTGCCACGCTGCGACTTTACCCGTCGACCGCAACCGGGGCGGCTCACGGGCTAAGGTGGCCTCAGCGCATGGACTACATCCTCATCACGCTCGGGATGATCGCCTTCATCGTCGGTGTTCTCGTCCTTCTCGCCCGCGCTTACCCGGGAAACGGCTCCGACCTCGTCGACTGGAAGCCGACCCGCGACTACGAGACCGAGTTCAAGCTCGAGCAGGACGACATCTCGCAGATGATCGCCGCACAGAACGAGTACCGCCGTCGCCGCGGGGCCCGTGAGCTCGATGAGCGGGACGCTCAACGGATGGCGCAGGAGGACCAGCAGGTCCGCGCGCGCGGACGGATGGACGAGGAGTCGCTCGCGAAGCTCGACCGGGAGATGCGAGACCGCCGCGATTCCGGCCCCGGAAGCACGGACCAGCCCTAGGGGCGCTGGCGGTGGCCCGGGCTCTCCTCGTCGGATGCGGCTGCCACGGCCGCGAGCTGGGGCAGAGGCTGATCGCGGAAGGGTGGGCAGTGCGGGGAACTTCCCGCAGCCCCGCCGGGCTCGAGCTGATCGGCTCAGCTGGCCTGGACGCGGCGTCCGCCGATCCCGATCGGGTCGGGACGATCCTCGAGCAGGTTGGCGATGTGGCGGTGGTGGTCTGGCTGATGGGATCGGCCACCGGTACCCCCGATCAACTCGAGGCGGTGAACGTCCTCCGGCTGGAGAGCCTGCTGGAGAAGCTGGTCGACACGCCGGTTCGCGGGTTCGTCTTCGAGGGCTCGGGAACGGCCGGGGACAGCGTTCTCGCGGCGGGCGCGGAGCTCGTCGAGCGGGCGGCGCGAACCTGGATGATCCCGGTCCGAATCGTCGACGCCGACCGAGAGGATGCCGAGGCCTGGACCGCCGCGATGTCGGGGGCGGTCTCGTCGGTGCTCCTCGGTTGAGAGCAACCGATCACGCGGCGCCCCTGGTCGGTTGGAGTCAGCCGTCCAGGTGCTCGAAGAACAGCTGCAGCATCCTTGCCGTGGCGCCCCAGATGAAGGCGTCCTCGATGTCGAAGGTGGGGGTCCGGAAGGGGACGCCGCGACGGATCAGGCGTCGCATCCCGTAGGACTCGCGAAGCTGATCGAGGTCGAGCTCGATGACCCGCTCGACCTCGTTCGGGCTGAGCGTGTGCGCGAGTCGTTCCGGCACGAGCCCGACGATCGGAAGCACCTTGTAGGAGGTGACGACCGTCGATGTGGGGGGCAGGGCGCCGACGATCTCGACGGCGGCGGGGTCGAGGCCGATCTCCTCGTTGGCCTCCCGCAGCGCGCACTCGACGAGGGTCTCGCCGGGGTCCGCCCTGCCACCGGGAAACGAGATCTCGCCGGCGTGGCGTCGCAGGTCGTGGCGGCGCTCGGTGAAGATCAGACCGGGGCGCTCCGGCCACCCGAACATCGGCACGAGGACCGCTGCCGCCTTGTTGCCGTGCGCGTCGAGGGCCTCGGCTGCGTCCGGGTTCAGGAACGCCGCGGAGAGCTCGTGGGACCCGGGGGCGGGGAGGCTCAGATGATCACCTGCACGGCGCCTCCGTCGATGCTCCAGGAGGCGCCGAGGACGTAGGAGGCCCGCTCCGAGCAGAGGAAGACGATCGTTGCGGCGATCTCGTCGGCCTCCGCGAACCGACCGATCGGGCGGCTGCCGACGGCGCTCGTCAGACCGGCGTCGCGGTCCTCGTGACCCCCGTGTTCGACCACCTGGTCCAGCAAACCGCCGGGCTCCATCCAGAGCTCGGACTTGACCAGGCCCGGGGTGACGGCGTTGACGAGCACGCCGGTGCCCCCGTAGCGGTCCGCGTAGAGGCGCGAGAGCGAGAGCTGCGCCGCCTTGGCGACCGAGTACTCACCGAGCTGCTGGGACGGGCGCTTGCCCGCGGTCGAGGAGACGTTGACGACCCGACCCCAGCCGCGCTCCGCCATCGCGGGAAGTGCCGCGCGCATCAGCCGCATCGGCGCCATCACGTTGATCTCCCAGGCTGCGTACCAGTCCTCGTCGGGTACATCGTGGAGGTCCCGCCACCTCGCGGTGCCCGCGCAGTTGACGATCACGTCGAGGCAGCCGAACCGATCCTCCGCCTCGGAGCGGATGCGCTCCCCGGCGTCCGCCTCGGTGACGTCGAAAGCGAGATGGGCCGCTCGACCGTGGCTGGGAGCCCCGGCCCTGCCGCAGTCGGCGGCGGCCTCCTGAATCTCGGACTCGGTGCGGGCGACCAGCAGGACCTGTCCGCCCGCCTCGCAGAGCATCCGAGCCGTGGCCCTGCCGATCCCCCGGCCGGCTCCGGTCACCACGCACGCCCTGCCGGCGATGCCGAGATCCATCAGCCCGAGGAGCCCGCTGCTCGAGTCTCGATCTCGATGTCCCCGAGCAGGATCCGGTGTACCGGACACTTCCCGGCGATGACCATGATCCGCTCGCGCTGGTCCTCGTCTAGGTGATCCGGCAGCGTCACCTCGACGGCGAACTGCGCCGCCTCGCCTCGGCCGGGCGTTCCGGGAAAGTCCACGGAGACCTCGAGACCCTCGATGTCCCACTCCTTGCGGTTGGTGTAGAGCGCGATCGTGATCGCAATACAGGAGGCGAGCGAGGCTGCGAGGAGCTGGGTGGGCGCCGGCCCCTCGTCGGTGCCGCCGGCGTCGAGCGGCTCGTCGGCGATCAGCTCGTGATCCCCGATCTCGACGACGTGGGTGAGTCCGGAGCGCCGCCGGACGGTGACGCGGCTCACTCTCGGCTCCTCCGATCGCTTCGCGGCGGCGGCGGTCGCCGCGCCCTTGGAACGGCCCTCGAACAGCGCCGGGTCGGCGACGTCGGTGAAGCGTGCCATCGCGTAGACGAGATCGGCCGCTCGGTTCAGGTAGGCGAGCACGGCACCGGAGGCCAGCTGTCCGTCGTCGGCGAGCGCGGCCACCCGACGCTCGGCGCGACGGAGGATTGCTCGCGCCAGGTCCAGCGAGCCCGAGAGCGGGGTGCCGCCCGGGATGACGAACTTCGGCGGCAGCTCGACCCGGTCCATATAGCGGTCGATCATGGGCTCGATTGCGGCCACCATCTCGTCGGTGATCCGGCTTACGCCGTCCTCGAGCCGGGCGGCCGCCTCGGGCGCCGCGGCCAGCTCGGCGCCGGCAACGAACAGGTCGCCCTGCAGCTCCAGTAGGTCGGCCGCAACCTCGGCCTCCTCCTCGCCGCAGAGCGATCGGGCGACGCCGAGGGCCGAGCCCGCCTCGTCGATCGTCCCGTAGGCCTCGATGCGGCTGTCGGACTTCGGCCGGCGCCCGCCGTACCAGAGCCCGGTCGTCCCGTCGTCTCCCTTGCGTGTGTAGATCTTCATTCCGAGTCCTCACTCGAGAGCGGGTTGAACGTGATTCCGGTCAGCAGCTTCGGGAAGAAGTACGTCGACTTCGGCGGCATCGTCTCCCCTGCGTCGGCGACCGCGCGGACCTGCGCGACGGGCGTGGGGCGGAGGAAGAAGGCCGCCTGGGCCTCCTTGCGGTCGAGCCGGGCCACGGCCTCGCCGAAGTCGGAGCAGTAGGAGAGGCCGCGCTTGGCGGCGATGTCGTCGGTGCTCATGCCCAGGGGCCCCCGCAGGATCAGGGCCTCCAGCGCGGCCGCATCGAGCGTGCGGTATGCCTGCGAGCTCCCGGGCAGCGCCCGCTCCATCGCAGCCTCGTCCTTGAGCCGCAGGCGGTAGGGCTGGCGGTGAAAGGCGTCCATGTAGCCGAAGGCGATCGTTCCGTAGTCGTCGGGGGGAACCAGCTCGGCGGGGTCCTCGACGGGCTCCAGCTCGAACAGCTCGAACATCGTCTCCCGCAACGCGACGCGGCGTTCGTCGTCGAGGTCGTGCAGGAGTCGGTGGGTGGCGAATACGCTCAGCCCCGGATCCTCGAGCGAGACGAGGCAGGCCATCGTGAAACGAGCATCCTCGCCGCCGGCGGCCCCGACCTCGTCGGCGTAGGTGCGGGCGGTCTCGTAGCGGTGATGCCCGTCGGCGATCAGCAGCTCGGAGTCCGCGAGGACCTCGGAGACCGATGCATGAACATCGGTGTCGGTGATCGGCCAGGCCCTGTGGACGGTGCCGTCGGGGTCGGTCACCTCACAGAACGCCGATCCGCTCAGCGCCGCCGAGATCCGGCTCCACGCGTCGCCGGAGTGGAGGACGAAGATCGGGGAGAGGTTGTAGCCGGTCGCCCGGGTGAGGCGGAGGCGATCCTCCTTGGGGCCCGGCTGGGTCCGCTCGTGGGGCCGAATCATGCCGGCGCCGTAGTCGGTCACGGCGATCCGCGCGATGAAACCCCGCCGGGTCTGCGAGCTGCCGTCGGGGGCCACGTAGTCCTGCTCGAGCGCCCAGATCGTCGGCGCGGTGTCCTGCTCCAGGACTCCCTCGTCCCTCCAGCGGCCGAGCAGCTCGCCGGCGTGCGCGTAGGTGTCGGAGCCGTCTTCGGTTCGGGGCAGATCGAGCTCGACGACGTTGTTGGGGGAGCGCCCGAGCAGCTGAGCGCGCCCGGCCTCGTCGATCACGTCGTAGGGGGGAGCGGTGACATCGGCGATCACCACTCGCTCGGGGTCGTAGTGCAGCGCTCGGAATGCTCTCACGTCGGCCATTCGCCCCGGAGACTATTGACCGGGCGCGTTCCGCCGTTCCGTCCGACCGATGGGGGAACATCTGTTCGTAATCAAACACATCAGGAGAAGCGAACTGAGGTGAGAACGGTGAGATCGATGCAAACCGAGTACAGAAATCTCAGAAATGCCGCACACGCCGATGAGCGCGCCGAGTTCGAGCGCCTTGCACGGGACCCGAACTTCCGCCACTTCATCGCGCTGTGCATCTCCGAGCGGGCCGCCTCCGACGTCGGCCCGGTTGAGATCCGCAGCTCCGATCCCGAGGTCGTCACGCTGGCCGCTCACTGGCTGCGACGCCTGTCCCACGGCCGCGTCGACTACCGCCTGCAGTTCGGCGAGGGCGAGGACGTCGTCGAGATGGTCCGGTTCTGGACGGCCAGGCTCGGGGTCGGCCAGGATCGGATCCGGTTGCAGCGCTGGTTCCACGATCGCCCGAACGCCGCCCGGGCCGGAAAGGCCGAACATGGAGTGGTCACGGTCCGCAGCAGCAACGCGGATCTGAGAATCCGCCTGCACGGCTGGATGACGCGGATCCGCGAGGAGGGATTCCCAGAGGTCGAGCAGGAGGAGCTCTTCACCACCCTTCAAGCGGGCTAGACTCCTCGGCACCTCGGGGCGTAGCGAAGCCTGGTAACGCGCCTGCTTTGGGGGCAGGAGATCCCCGGTTCAAATCCGGGCGCCCCGATTGGTACCCGGGCGGGATGTGGATCCTGCCGTCAGGTCGGGCCGTCGCTCGCATGCAGCGGGTCCTTCAATGGCGTCGACGGGGTGACGCCCAGAGCCGATGCGAAATAGTCTGGGGCTCCATGGAGGACGGCACGGAAGCACTGGGCGGCGGGAGCCCATCGACGCAGTTGACGGAGGAGTCCTCCGCCCGGGGTAAGCGGGCGCGGGAGCGGGCTCCTCGTTCGACTCATTCAGACTGGGCCCCCGCATCGGATCGACCGGACCCGGTGGAAGTTCTCGTCGCCCAGGCCGCCGATCGCGTCCCGGAGCTGGTCCCGATCCGGTACGGGCGCATGCTCGCCTCGCCGTTCACCTTCTACCGCGGTGCTGCGGCGATCATGGCCGCCGACCTCGGCGCCACCCCGCAGACCGGGATTCGAGCGCAGCTCTGCGGCGATGCCCACCTCTCGAACTTCGGGGGCTTCGCCGCACCCGATCGGAGTCTGATCTTCGACATCAACGACTTCGACGAGACGCTCCCCGGGCCGTGGGAGTGGGATCTGATGCGTCTGGTGGCCAGCGTGGAGATCGCGGGCCGCGACCGCGACTTCGGACGCAAGCAGCGCCGGCTCGCGGTCCAGTCCGCCGCTACCGAGTACCGCGAGCAGATGCGGCGCCTTGCGAAGCTGGGCAACCTGGAGGCTTGGTATGAGCGGGTGAACATCGATCTGATGCGCCAGCGCTTCGCCGCCGATCTTGATAGCGAGGCGATCGAGCTCTTCGAGAAGAACGTCGCCAAGGCCCGGCGCAAGGACTCGATTCGAGCGTTCTCGAAGTTGACCGAGACGGTCGACGGCAACCTGCGGATCATCAGCGACCCGCCGTTGATCACGCCGCTCGAGGATCTCTTCGACGCGAAGGAGCTCGCCCGGTCTGAAACCGAGATCAGGAAGATGTTCACCGAGTACAAGGGCAGCCTCTCGAGGGGGCTGCGCCACCTGCTCGACCGCTACCGGTACGTGCACAGTGCGCGCAAGGTGGTCGGCGTCGGCAGCGTGGGGACCCGCGCCTGGATCGTGCTCTTCATCGGGCGAGACCAGGGCGATCCCCTGTTTCTGCAGCTAAAGGAGGCTCAGCGGTCGGTCCTGGAGCCGTACACCGCGAAGAGCGCCTATGCCCTCCAGGGCCGCCGGGTGGTCGAGGGCCAGCGGCTGATGCAGGCGAGCGGGGACATCCTTCTCGGCTGGATGAGGCTGAAGGCGCCGCGCGGCAAGGTGAGGGACTTCTATGTACGCCAGCTCTGGGACGCCAAGGGCTCGGCCCGGATCGACCTGATGGCGCCGCGGACGATGGCCGTCTACGGCCGTCTCTGTGGCGGGGTTCTGGCCAATGCTCATGCGCGCTCAGGTGATCGGATCGCCATTTCCTCCTACCTCGGCGGGGGAGACCGGTTCGACCGGGCGATGGTCGACTTCGCCTCGCGCTACGCAGATCAGAACGAGCGCGACTACCTCTCTTTCAAGCAGGCCGCGGATTCGGGCCGGATCAAGGTCGAGTCCGAGCTGGGCTGAGCCCAGGAGCCAGCCTCAGCCGGCAACTCTGATGTCGGCATCGAGCATCGCCCGGGCCGCCTCGGCGGCGTCGGTCGAGCGCCCGCCCCCGATCGCGGCGCCGAGTTCCCTCAGAGCCTCGGGATCCCTGGAGGTCAGCGAGTCAGCGAGATCCGGATTGGCGGTCAGGGCCGCGTTGAGCGAGTTCAGGGCGAGCCGGTAGGCCAGGTTCTCCGAGCCGTCGACGATCAGCTGCCACAGGGTGATGAAGCTCTCGGCGATCCCGTCGCCGCCGTCCTCGGCCAACCGGGCCGTCGCCTCGGCGGCGCCGACGATGTGGCCCCGCTGCTCGGCGCTCGCCCGCTCGGCGCAGCGCCGAGCGACGTCGACGCCGATGCTGGCGCGCATCTCCAGCACCGATCGGACCAGTTCGACCGGCGGCGCGTCACCCTGCCCCATCAGGTCGAGCAACAGATCGAGCCCGGAGCTGTGGCGCCAGTCGAGGACCCTGGTCGCACCGCCCTGGCTGATTCGGACGAGGCCGGCCTGCTCGAGTCGCTTCAGGGCCTCGCGGACCGCATGCCGGTTGACGCCGAGGCTCTCCGACAGGACGCGCTCGGAGGGGACCGGATCACCCGCGGATAGCTCGCCGGTCAGGATCTGTTTACGCAGCCGCCGATGGACCTCGACCGATGCGAGGCCGTCTCTTCGATCGCCGGCTGGGGATCGGGTCATCCGGCGAGGATGCCAGTTCACGATGAGGGATCTCTCCGGGCCGCTCCCATCCGATCCGCGGATAGACTGGCCACATGGCTGAGGAAGTCGATGATCAGGTTCGTGAGATCGCTCTCAAGCGCCTCAAGGCGAAGCGTAGCTTCAGCGGCCTCCTCGTCACCTCGGCCGCGGTGATCACCCTCGTGGTCGTGATCTGGGCGCTCGGCGGCGGCGGGTACTTCTGGCCGATCTGGGTCGTGTTCGGCCTCGGGATCGCGCTTGTGACCTCCGGCTGGCAGGCCTATGGCTCCACGAGCAAGCCGATCACCGAGGATCAGATCCAGGAGGAGATGGAGAGGCTGAAATGACCGATCGGCAGGCAGGTCAACACGGCGAGCATCACCTGCGGACCCCGACGAGCGAACTTCCCCACGAGGAGAAGCTCCGCCGACAGGCTCGCCATGTTCAGATCCTCAGCGGAGTCATGCTGCTCGTGCTCACGATGCTGATCTACAGCGCCCTGTTCGATCTCGACAGCTGGTCGGAGTGGGTCGTCTTCGGCGCGATCTGCGCGGTTGCGGTCGGTACGATGATCGCCGTCAGCACCAGCGGCCAGAAGTGAAACAGGGGTGCTCTGGATAGGCTCTGGCCGCATGGCGGGGGAGATCGAGTACTCGTGGCGGCATCTCCTGGAGGTCCGTAGCGCCGATCTTCACCCGATTACCGATATGGGGTTGGCGAAACGGGTCGGCGGGATCTCCTGGCTGGGGGGAGCTCTCGCCTCGCTGATTCTGATCCCGCTCGCGCCGCCGGACCAGTCATCGGTCGGCGAAGCGGGCTGGGTGATCGCCGCGGCCGTCCTGCTCTCTGCGACTCTCTACGGCGTCCGGCTCCTGCGCGCCGCCCGCCCGGGGTCCGGCCCGGATGTTCGACCGCGCGAGATCCTTCTCTTCGACTACGTCGCGATCGCCTTCATCACGATCTTCAGCGTGCTGGGCGGGGACCAGGGTCCTTACGAGCAGCTCTTCGTCCTTGCGGCGATCTATACCGCGGCCGTGTTCTCTCCCCGGGCCACTGCCGCCTACATGGTCGCGGTCGCCGCAGCGCTTGTGGTCGTGCTGTTGGCCGATAGCACCGAGACGGTCGCCGAGCAATTGGCCCGCCTGGTCATCTGGAGCGGTCTGGCCATGGCGACATCGATGCTGATGGTCAGACAGAGGCTCGAGCGCGCCGCTCTGCAGGAGCGTGGGGAGGAGGCTCAGGTACAGGCCCGCGCCGACCCGCTCACGGGCCTGGGCAACCGGCGGGCATTCGATGAGGCTCTGCGGGCGGCGGCCCATCGGGCCGCCCGCAACAGGCAGGCGCTGAGCGTGATCATCGCCGACGTGGAGGCCTTCAAGATGGTCAACGACGTCTACGGCTTGGACGCCGGCGATCGTCTGTTGCAGGAGGTGGCGAGCACGCTCGACGCCGCGGTGCGTTCGCCCGACGCGTGCTTCCGGTGGGGGGGCGACGAGTTCGTGGTCCTCGCCGATGTCGGCGGTCGCGATGCGGGGCACCTGGGCGAGCGCCTCAGCGATGAGGTCCGCCGCAATTGCGTGCGGCCCGACGGTCAACCCGTCCGTCTTCACGTCGGTGCCTCCGAGTTCGACCCGAAGTCCGACGATCCCGAGTACATCCTGGGGGTTGCAAGTCGGGCGATGAAGCCCGACCGTGGCCGACGCGGCTAGGCTAGACCCACCGGCCGGAGTGGCGGAATGGCAGACGCGATCGGCTCAAAATCGATTGTCCGAAAGGACGTGTGGGTTCGAATCCCACCTCCGGTATCGCCGCTCTGCTGAGTGGCTGACGGTCGCTAACGTCATGGGCCATGTGCGGGCGATTCACGCTGACCAACCCGAACCCGAGACTCCTCGCCTCGCGCTTCGACCTCGACGGCTCGTTTGAGATCAACGAACGCCCCCGGTTCAACATCGCCCCCACCGACCCCGTGATCGCGATCCGGCGGCGTGAGGATGCGACGGGCAACGAGGCCGGTCTGTTGCGGTGGGGTCTCGTTCCCGGGCTTTGGGCGGAGCGGAAGGGCCAGCGCCCGCTGATCAACGCCCGGGCGGAGACGGTCTCGAGGCAGCCGGCGTTCAAGGAGTCCTTCGAGCGACGGCGGTGCCTGATCCCCGCCGACGGTTTCTATGAGTGGCGGAAGGACCCGGAGGGTAAGCGCCCGGTTTGGTTCAGCCTCTCCGGCGAACCGGACGGCGGTCTGTTCGCCTTCGCCGGGATCTGGGCCCAACTCGAGCGCGACGGCGTGGAGCCGCTGACGAGCTGCGCGCTGATCACATGCCCGCCGAACCCGACGGTCAGCCCTGTGCACGACCGGATGCCGGTGGTGCTCGATCGCGCGGCCGAGGCGGATTGGATCGATCCCGATGCGAAGCCGGCGGACCTGATCGAGCTGCTGCGGCCGCCACCGGGCGACGCACTGACCTCCCGCGACGTCGGCGACGCGGTGAACGACAGTCGCGCCGACGGGCCGCATCTGCTCGAGCCACCGATGCAGCTCTTCTGAGCCGACGCGCTCGCGCGAGCCGGTTCCCTGCCAGTCGACCTCCCGCCTAGACCGCGGGGTTGGGTTGAGGGCCGTCGGCCCAGTCGTCGGCGTCGTCGGCGTCGAGGGGAGCTGTTCGGCCCCCGAGATCGGTAGGCGCGGCCGGCTCCTGGTGGCGGCGGCCCGGGATGCTCTCCTCGATGCCGCCGGGCGGAGGGGGAGCCGCGGGGGGGCCACCGGCGATCGGGCGTTCCTCTTCGATGCTCCAAGCCTGGTTGAAGCCGACCATCGAAACCACGACCAGAAGGAACTGGACCGGGATCACGATCACCGTCAACAGCCCGAGCAGGTCCTCGGGGAGCGCCGGAGAATCGAGGCCGGGCTTGTCGCGGGCGAACCAGGCTCCTGCCGCCACCGTGGCGAAGATGATCATGATCACCGACAACGCCGCGGCGACGGGGAGGACACCGCGGTTCCAGCGTATGACGAGGAAGGCGAAGAGGACGTAGAGGAGTGCCCAGCCGATCGTCATCAGGCCGACGGTGGTGCTCTGAAGCTGCTCCCAGCCGCCGAGGGTGATGATCACGAGCAGGGCGGCGGAGATCAGCAGTACGAACGCGATGATCGCCTTCGTCGTCTTCGACTCCGGCTTCTCCCTGTTCGGGCGCCAGAGCTCGTAGCCCTCGCGCGCCTGCAGAACCTGTTGCATCGCCGTCAAGCATATGAAGTTCGGCGGTCACACGCAGCGGGTGCCGCTGGCGACCTAGACTGCGCCTGCGGCGGGCGTGGTGAAACTGGTAGACACGCCGGCTTTAGGTGCCGGTGCTCGCAAGAGCTTGGGGGTTCGAGTCCCTCCGCCCGCATCACTCCCTCGGGCCGGCGAATCGGCCCGGCATCGTGGCGCTCCGTGCGCCGCGACCCGCACCTTCGCCGAGCTCGATCCCGAGCATGGAGCGGGCGCAAACCACGGCTGGCCCGACGGTCGGCGCGCTAGGATCACCGCCTCCGGGGCAGTGGTGTCAATGGTCAACATGCCGGTCTCCAAAACCGGTGATTCAGGTTCGAGTCCTGGCTGCCCCGTTTGAAGCTCCATCGCGTACTTGCGCTGTTGCAGAACGCGATCAGCGGACTCGCCCGCCATCGCGGCACGCAGTCGGCGGCGAGCATGTCCTACTACGCGCTGTTCTCGATCTTCCCGACCGCGATCGTGCTGACCGCGATCCTCGGCCTCGTGCTCGACTCCGCAACCGTGCAGACCGACGTCGTCGACTTCCTGCTCGACTCGCTGCCGCTGAGCGACGACCCTCAGACCCGTACCGACCTCGAGGCCCTCGTCGTGGGCGTCACCGGCAATTCCGGCGCGGTCGGGATCTTCGGCGCGATCACCCTGCTGATCTCCGCCAGCGCGCTGGTCAGCGCCACCCGCAACTCGATCGACACGGTCTTCGCCGGAGAGGTCACGAGGGGGGCGCTACGCGGAAAGGCACTCGATGTGCTCCTGGTTCTCGCGATCGGGTTGCTCTTCATCATCTCGTTCGCCGCGACGATCGTCACGCAGTTCGACCTCGGCCCCGACAGCGGGGTCATCGGGGTGATCGAGACCATCCTCTCGGCCAGCGGCATCCTCCTGCCTCTGGTTCTCGGCACGATCGTGTTCTCGGTCGCCTACACGATCCTGCCGGTCCAACGACAGGCGCTCCGCGACGTCTGGCCGGGGGTGCTGTTCGCCGTGATCGCCTACGAGGCGGTGAAGCTGGCCTTCTCCTTCTACCTGGAGAACTTCGCCAACTACGACGCCGTCTACGGCTCCCTCGGCGCCGTCATGGCCTTCATGGTGTTCGTCTATCTCGCCTCCATCGTCTTCCTCGTGGGAGCCGAGATCGCCTTCCTCTGGCCGCAGGTCCGCCGCGGGGACTTCGATCCAGGCGACGACGACGATCGCAGCCCACCTGCCGTGAACGTCCGGGACCTCGCGCGCAGCTTGTTCAAGCGCAACCCCGCGGATCGCTGATCACGCCCGGTAGGCAGGGGCTGATTACGACTTGGGTCCAGTTCCCGGGCCGAGGCTTGACTTCGACGCCCGCGGGGTCGAAGGCAGGGTATGTGGACCATCCCCAGCGCGAGAATGATCGCGGTCGGTTTCGCGCTTGCGTTGCTGATGCTGCCGCTGGCCGCCGCGGTGTCTCCCGCGGATTCACAGGCCGCGGAATGCCGCGGCGGCGCCGCGGCGCCGGCCAAGCTGAAGCAGCGTGAGGCTGCCAAGGCCGTCCTCTGCCTCCTCAACAAGGAGCGGCGGGCCCACGGACTCAGGCAGCTCCGTCGCCAGCGCGAACAGGCCGAGGCAGCCGGCAAGCACACCGAGGTGATGATCCGGGATCGCTGCTTCTCTCACCAATGCCCAGGTGAGAGCGACCTGGCCGGTCGTCTCGTCCGAGCCAACTACCTTCCCTGCAACTGCTCGTGGGGGATCGGGGAGAACATCGCCTACGGCAACGGCAGGCTCGGCTCACCGCGCAGGATCGTGGACGCTTGGATGCACAGCTCCGATCACCGGGCCAACATCCTCAACCGCAGCTACCAGCACATCGGGATCGGAGTCGCGTGGGGAACGCCGTCCGGCGGGCGTGATCGCGGCTCCGCCACCTACACAACCGACTTCGGCTACAGGCGCTAGCCCCAATACCGTGGGCGGGTGCCCACGGTCACATCCATCTCCGAGAGGTCCCGCCGGGCGACCCTGACGATCGCGATATCGGCGATCGCACTCGAGACCGCATTGCTCGGGATGGTCGCCCCGCTGTTGCCCGAGATCGAGCGGCGAACCGGCGCCGGAGACGAGGCGCTCGCCCTCGCACTCGCCGCCTACGCGATTCCGATCCTGATCATCTCGATCCCGGTCGGACGCCTCGCCGACCGGATCGGCCGTCGGCCGCTGCTGCTGGGTGGCCTCGTGCTGACCGGGCTCGGCTCCATCCTGATCGCCATCTCCGGGGCGCTGCCGCCGCTGTTGATCGGCCGGGCCGTCCAGGGCATCGGCTCCACGCTGAGCTGGGTCGCCGCGCTCGCGCTCGTCTCCGACCTCGCTCGGCCTGGCCGGAAGGGAGAGGCGATCGGCTTCGCCCTCGCCGCCAACAGCCTCGGCGCGATCGGCGGACCGGCGCTCGGCGGGGTCGTCGGCGGGGCAGTCTCGTTCGAAGCCCCCTTTCTGCTCGTCAGCGGGATCGCCGCGTCGCTGTTCGCCATCGGCTTCTTCGTGCTCCCACGCTCGATCCCGGCTTCCGGTAAGGCGCAGGGTGTCCGCGGCGTAGGTTCGCTCTTCCGGCGAAGCGCGGCGCTTCCGGCGGCGGTCGCCATCGTCGGGGCCGCGATCCTCGGGCTGATCGACTTCGTGATCCCCCTCGACCTCGATCGGGAGTTCGGAACCTCGGCGACGACGATCGGACTGCTCTTTGCGGCGGTCGCTCTGGTGGACGCTGCTGTATCGCCGTTCGCCGGCGCGGCTGGAGATCGCCTGGGACGCCGCCCCGTTGCGTTCACCGGATCGGTGATCATGGCCGTCTCGGGCCTTCTGCTCGTGGTCCTCGGGGGGCTGGCCGGCACCGCCGTGGCGCTCGGTGTCCTGGCCTTCGGCCTCGCCGCTACGTTCGCCGCCACGGTTCCGTGGCTCGACGAGGCGTTCGGCGAGCTCGACCGAGGGCTCGCCTACGGCGGCCTGAACCTGGTCTACGCGCTCGGCTACACCCTCGGGCCCCTGCTGGGCGGTTGGCTGCTCGCCAACGTGAGCGCGGAGTCAGCCTATGTCCTGATTGCCGTGGTCCCGACCGCCTTGGCCGTTACGCTCGCGACCTCATGGGCCTCAGCTCGAGGGGTTCGAGAGTGTAAGTGAATCTTATGTCCATCCTTAGGGTCTGCTAATACTTTTCGGCCCCGGCGTCGAATAGGTCGCCACCCCCCAAGATGAACCCGACCCGAGCCCGACACCTGATCGTTCTCCCGCTGGCCGCGATCGCATTGGCCGTCGCCGCCTTCGGGGCGTGGTCGGTTTCGTCCCCCGCATCGGCGCTCGCCGCCGGCTGCTCCGGTGCCGACAAGGGCCCCCGCAAGATTTCGAGCAAGAAGGCGGCCCAGCTCGTGGTCTGCCTCGTCAACCAGCAGCGGTCGAAGCGTGGGATGTCCAGGCTCAGCTACAACGGGGAGCTTGCCAGGGCGGCGCGAAGCCACTCGAAGCAGATGCAGAAGACCGATTGCTTCGACCACACCTGCCCGGGGGAGGCGGCGCTTACAGGCCGCTACCAGCGCGCTGATTACCTGCCATGCAGCTGTAGCTGGGGGGTCAGCGAGAACATCGGCTGGGGCTCTGGGGGAAAGGGATCTCCGCGTAGGATCGTCAAGGCCTGGATGGGCAGCCCGCCACATCGGGCCAACATCCTCGGCCCCTACGAACACGCCGGCGCCGGGGTCCGCTGGGGATCTCCACAGCACCGCAAGTCCCATGCCGGGACCTACACGCTCGACTTCGGCTACAAGCGCTGACCGGCTTCCTCCGGGCCGGGGACTTCCGTCAGATGACGAACGAGTCCCCGTGGGCGTTTCGCCACGCCGAGTAACCCGACGGCGGAACGTCGCTTCCGGCAGACTGTCGGGGTCCGCATCAGCGGACCGTGCGGCGGTAGCTCAACGGTAGAGCCTCAGCCTTCCAAGCTGATGACGCGAGTTCGATTCTCGTCCGCCGCTTTCGCCTGACGGCGTCGGCGACTCCGGTGCGCCATCATGCTCGGACGCACGGGGCGTGGCGCAGCTTGGTAGCGCATTCGACTGGGGGTCGAAAGGTCGCTGGTTCAAATCCAGTCGCCCCGATAGATCGCAACGCCGCTCGGGACGCGGTCCTCGGCCGGGCGGTTCGCGACGGGGTCTCGAAGGCCTCGGCGACTGCGCCGATCGCCATCATCATCCCGAATGAACGTCATAGAGACCCATAAGTTGAGCAAGCACTACGGCAGCGTTCGCGCGGTGGACCGGATCTCGTTGGCTGTGGAGCCGGGGGAGGTGTTCGGCTTCCTCGGCCCCAACGGCGCTGGAAAGACGACGACGATCCGCCTGCTGCTCGACCTGCTGCATCCGAGCGGCGGCACGGCGAGCATCTTCGGACTGGACACCCACACTCACAGCGAGGCCATCCGCGCGAGACTCGGGAACCTTCCCGGCGACTACGCCTACGACCACCGCCTGAGCGGCCGCGAGATCGTCAGCTTCTTCGCTGAGTTGCGGGGGGTTCGCGGCCTCGGCCGCTCCCGCGAGCTTGCGGAGCGCTTCGAGGCCGATCTCGACCGCCCGCTCGGCAAACTCTCGCGCGGCAACCGACAGAAGATCGGGTTGATCCAGGCCGCGTTTCATGAGCCCGAGCTGCTGCTGCTCGACGAGCCGACCAGCAGTCTTGACCCGCTCATGCAGGACGAGTTCTTGGTGTTCGTAGCCGAGGAGCGGGAGCGTGGTGCGACGGTCTTCATCTCCTCTCACGAGCTGGACGAGGTCGAGCGCTCCTGCGATCGGGTTGGAATCATCCGCGAGGGCGCTCTCGTTGCGGTCGAGGATGTCGCCGAGGTCACCGGCCGGAGCTTCAAGCACGTGACTCTGGAGTTCGTCGAGAGCATCGACCCCACGCTTTTCCAGCGGATCGATGGGGTTCGCGACTTAAGCTGCTCCGCTTCGGGAAGGCAGATCTCCTTCAAGGCCGCCGGAGACCTCGATGAGGTGGTCAAGACCGCCGCCCGATACACGGTCGCCGACATGGAGTTGACTAGACCGACCCTCGAGGAGATCGTTCTCACCTACTACGGCCGCGGTGGGGAGCGGTGACCGCCCTGGGGCAATCGGTCCTCGCGCCGGTCTCAACCTTCGCGTCGATCCGGGCCGGGGTGAAGCGCGGCCTGCGTGATCTGCGCCGGACGCCGCTCCTTTGGGGGCTCCCGCTGGGCCTGTTCTCTGCCCTGATCGTCTTTGTCTGGCCGTCGATCGAGGACTCGACAGCGAAACTGGTCGAGAGCTACCCCGAGGGGCTGAAGGAGGCCTTCGGCTTCACGGAACTTGACTCCGTCGAGTCCTACTTCGACGTCGAGATGCTGAGCTTGATTATCCCGCTGGCAGTCGCATTTCTGGCCATCCGGACGGTTTCGCGCCGCATCTCTGGAGCCGAGGAGGACCGCTGGCTGGACACGCTGCTGGCGACACCGCTCACGCGTGAGCGCCTGGTCGCCGCGACGTTCATCGTCACCGCGATCGTCGTCGCGGGGGTGCTGGCCGTGACGCTGGCATTGACGATGGCTGCAGGCGTGGCCTCGGGTACCGATCCGTCACTGGCGAAGATCGGCCGGGGTTTGGCGAACGTCTGGCCGTTGGCGATGTTCTTCGCCGGCGTGGCGACGCTGCTGACCGGGCTGCTTCGGGGCGCGGCGCCCGTCACCGCTACGGCGACCGGCGTCCTGATCGGGATGTATCTGCTCGACGTCGTCGGCAGGGTCGCTGACGGCGTCGATTCGCTGCGCTGGATCTCGGCTTTCCGCCATTACGGCTCGGCGGTCAGCGACGGGATCGACCCGGTCGCCTTCGTCGGTCTGACCGTGGCCGGCATCGCGCTCGCGTCCATCGGGGCGCTGCTGTTTCGCTCGCGCGATATCGCGGGCTGATCTGCCTAGGCCAAGGAGTCCGGCGTAACTGGAGAAGCTCTCAGTACTGTCAGGAAGGCAGAATCTGCTCCGGCTGGAGATGGGCGATGCGATGGTTGAGCCGTTCACGCCGCAACATGGAATTCGGAGCAGCAGGGAGAAGAAGCGGTCGCAGAAGCGGAGATGACCGCCTCCGTCCGTATACGACACCTGAAGCCCTACCGGCCAGCTGCCGACAGGGAAACTGACCCGCTTCGACGCCTGCCAGGCGGGTCTAGGCGCTCATTCCGAGGATGCCAAGCACGGTGGTTCCCACGCCGAATGCGAGCATCACGATCACGTTCACCCACGGGCGGGCCGCTCCTTCCTTTCGTGAGATCGTGAGCATCGCGGCGACGCCGACCAGATAGGCACCGAAGACGATCAGCGAGGCCGCCTCGGCGGCGATCCCCTAGTCGAAGATCACCGAGAGGATGGCGAGAATCCCCCAGGCGAGATTGGCTATCCCCACCTCGATCTGGAAGTTGTTCCTCTGTCCGAGGTCCCAACCCATCCGCTTTGCGTCCGAGCGGTGGAAGACCGAGTGGCGAAGCCAGGAGAGCACCCCGGAGCCGCCGACGGCCAGCAGCGCTGCCAGCGACAGGCTTGCAGGGGTGTCGTTGACCGTCGAGTAGCCGATCGCAAGTCCTATCCCTCCGACCACATAGGTCAGGTTCATCAGCCACATCGAGATGCGCGGGTCGTCCGGCTTCATGGTCTCTCCCTATCCCGACAGCCAGATCGCGTCGTCGCGGATCTCGACCGGGAAAGTACTCAGCGAGCGAGAGCCTGTGGTCGCCTTGACCGCCCCGGCCAGTGGCTTGAACGCGCCCTGCGGGCCTCGAGTCATCTTCCCGGTGGTGACGTCGAAGCGAGCCCTGTGTTTGGGGCACTCAAGGCAACCGTCGTCGGCGATTCGGCCCTCGCCGAGAGGGGCAAGCAGATGCCGGCACCGGTTGGAGACCGCGAACGGCTCCCCATTGCTGATTCCGACCGCCAGCGTCCCGTGCGGAGTCTCCTCGACGACGCAAACCCCCGAGTCGCCGAGCTCGTCGACGGCAACGAGGCGTTGGCTGGATGGCGAGCTGGATGCGATGGAGGGGACTATCCCACACCGACAGCTCGGGAGCCGGCCTCGGCGGACCCTTCCTCGCGCGGCGTCAGCCGCCTTCGAGAGGAGGCAGATGAAGTTGCCCGGAGGTCACAGGTTCAAATCCCGTCCCCGCTTGAACCTGGAAGGTCGAAGGTACCGCTTTGGTACCGACCGCTACGTCCAATCGGTCCGGAATGTCTACAGTCGAGGACGCTTGGGACGCGGGGAACGCGTGAGCACGGATCGACACCCCCGGCACGTCGACTGGGTCGAAATGTCGCTGGTTCAAATCCAGTCGCCCCGATAACGAGTTTGGTCCCCGGAGTCGCGGGGTGCGAAGGCTCGGTCGTGAGGAGCCTCAGACGCAGACCTTGAACCCCAGCTCGGCGGCGAGCTTCGCCGACTCTTCCGTTCCGGTGTTGCCGACTTTGTCGAAGAGCCGCTTCATCTCGGGAGTGATCTGTGCGGACGTGGACGCGGCCGCGGCCTGTGCGAGGTCATCTGCCGCCATTGTCTGGTCCTGCTTTATGTTCAGGTAGTCGTCGAAGGTGCTCGTCAGATCCGCCGGGGGACTCAGGCCCGCCAGGTCGGATTCGACTGAACGGAACAGGTCCGCGACTCCTCCGAGCGGCTTGGCTTGTGATTCGCCGGCAGCCGCAGCGGCACCGGCCTGCCGCACGAGCTCCAAGTAATTCCTCTTTGCCTCCTCGCAGATCGCATCCGCTTGGTCCACGAATTCACCTGCAGTGAGGGCGGCGGCGGGGGCCGTTTGGGAGCTCGATGCGGCGGTTTCATCGGAGCCGGTGGAATCATTCGAGCCCCCGCAAGCTGCGAACGCTGCGCCCGAGCCCAAGACAGCGATGACGGCGAAGACGCGGCGGAGCATGGCTGGACCCTATCGGACGCTTACTCAATACACAGGTGCGTTCGCCGAGCGCCGGACCCAGGCAGCCCGAGGGGCGCTCCGATGAGAGTCTCGCGCGGGAGGGTTTGGTACCGCCGTGGTACCGACTGATACGTCCAATCCGTCCAGAGAGTCCACGACCCGGGAAAGAGCGGACACATCGGACGCTCCGGGACGCATCCACACTCCCAACCCGTCGACTGGGGGTCGAAAGGTCGCTGCGGCCGAAACGTCGGATTACTCTGGGTCGCCCCGTCGATCGCTGCTGGGCGCGGCCCCGACGAGTGCTCGGTACGTCATTTGCAGCAGGGTCTCGAACTCGTCGTCGCTGAGGTCGGAGTTCTCGACGATCCGTCTTGAGATGAGCGGCCCCTGGATGGCGTGCATGGCCAGTTCGATGTTGGTGGTAGCCGGAAGCTCACCACGGGCTATGGCCCGTTGGAGTGCGAGGACCGTCGGACCTTGGGGCTGTACGCGTGCCTTTCGAAACAAAGCAGCGGCATCAGGGCTCTGCATCGACCGAGTGAGCATCCATGCGAACAGCTCCCGGTTGATGGGCGAACGTGCCACCTCTAAGTAGTGCCGCTGAATCTCTCGGAGGTCGCCTAGCAGCGAGCCCGTATCCGGACCGGGATTCGCACGCACGGTTGCTCCGACAGCGGCGAAGATCAACCCATCGATCCCGCCGAAATGCCGATAGAGCGTCGTCTTCGCGATCCCGGAGCGGCGGGCGACCGCCTCGACCGAGACCGCGCCAACCCCGTCGCCCGCCAAGATCTCGGCGGTCGCCTGAAGCAGGCGCGCCTCGGCTACCTTGCTCGGAGTGCGCGGCATAACGCTACGAATGGTACCTAGATCAGCCCGCCACCTAAAGCGGGCAACACTTAGTTCGCCTCTATTACGCTACGGTACGTTGCGTATGGATCGGCATCCCATAGGCGCCGATGAGCCACGCCGTCCAGCGAGAAAGGCACGAATGACCTCAGAAACGCCTCGCAGGCTAGATAAGGAGCCACCGTGGCGACGTTGACGAGTTGGGTTCTAAACCACAAGCGACTGGTGGTTGGGGTCTGGATTGCCGTCACGATCGGTGCCTTCGCCGCGATCGGGCCGGCGGGCGACTCCTTGTCGCAGCAGTTCAACATCCCCGGACGCGAGGGCTTCGAGACGAACAAGGAGCTCAGCGAGATCTACGGCGCCGGCGGGGACGTCGCGCCGATCGTGCCCGTGGTCACACTCCCACAGGGGACGACGGTTGACACGCCCGGGGTTAGCGAGGAGCTTGACGCGGCGCTGGCGAAGGTGGAGGCGGCGTTGCCGGAGTCGATGAGCGCCTCGTTTGCCTCGACCGGCGACCGGGCCTTCGTTTCCGACGATGGACGGACCACCTTTGCGCTGGTCTACATCCCGGCCGTGGGTGGAGTCGACCCAGGGTACGTGGAGGCCCGCGCCGCTCAAGCCGCGCTGGCGGGCGTCACCGTCGGCGGATCCGTGGTCGAGGTGACGGGACTGGACGCGCTCCGCGCCTCCGCCGGAGACAACGAGGGCGACGGCGTCGGCGTCCTGCTGGGAACGCTCGTGGCCGCGCTGGGCGCACTGCTCGTCCTCGCCTTCGTCTTCCGTTCGCTCCTGGCCTTTGTGCCGTTGCTGATGGCACTCGTCGCGATCCCGACAACCTTCCTTCTGGTCTGGCCGCTGGCGAGCATTACCGACGTCTCGGTGATCGTCCAGTTCCTCGTCGCCTTGATCGGGCTCGGCATCGCGATCGATTACGCACTGCTCGTTGTGGCGCGGTGGCGAGAAGAGAGGCAGCGACCGGACGTCACGAACGAGATGGCTGTCCGCAATGCGATGCGCCACGCCGGTACCTCCGTCGTCTTCAGCGGCACCACCGTGGCGATCTCGCTGCTCGCTCTGCTCGCTCTGCCGGTGCCGTTCATGCGCAGCATCGGCATCGCCGGGCTGTTGATCGCGTTGGTCAGCGTCGCGGTGGCCGTGACGCTGCTGCCGGTCGTGTTGGCGACGATCGGGCCGAAGCTCGACTGGCCTCGAAACCGACGCGACGCGCAGGCGAGTCGTGGCTGGTCGGCTTGGGCGCGTCTGATCGTGCGCCACCGCTGGCCCGCAGCCGTGGCCTCAACCGCCGTGCTGGTGGCCCTGGTGGTCGCGGCCACGAACATCCAGCTCGGGAACCCGCTGGCCGCCTCGCTCGCAAAGGAAGGGCCCGCGCGGGCCGGCCTCGAGAATCTGGAGGACTCCGGCATCGGCACCGGGCCGCTCTCGCCCTTCGATGCACTCGTCCGCTCAGATGATCCCGGCAACGTGGCGCGGGCGTTCGCGCAGGTCGATGGTGTCCGCAACGCAGCAGCACCTGCCGACTGGCGCCGCGAAGGCACTGCGATCGTCGTCGCGATCCCAACTGCTGATGGAAACTCGCCGGCGGGCCGAGAGACGCTTGACCGCCTGCGCGACGATGCCGAGGCGCTGCCGACCGAGGTGACGATCGGTGGCGAAGCGGCGCAGGGCGCCGACTTCCTCGACGCCGTCTACGGCAACTTCCCGCTGATGGTCGCGCTGATCTCGATCCTCACCTTCATCCTGCTCGCGCACGCCTTCCGGTCGCTGATCCTGCCGCTGAAAGCCGTCCTCCTGAACCTGCTCTCCGTCGCGGCCGCCTGGGGACTGATCGTGTTCGTCTACCAGGAGGGCTTCGGCTCCGAGGCGATCTGGGGCATCGAGGCGACGCAGGCGATCAACGTCGAGTTGCCGGTCGTCATCTTCGCGTTCCTCTTCGGCATCTCGATGGATTACCAGGTCTTCATCATCAGCAGGATGCGGGAGGCGTACGACCGCACCGGCTCGACCGAAGAAGCCGTGGTCGAGGGCATCGGCCGCACCGGTCGACTCGTCACCAGCGCGGCGCTGATCCTCTTCCTAGCGTTCGTCGCCTTCGCGCTCCAGCCGAGCACCGAGGCCAAGGTCTTCTCCACCGCGCTCGGCGGCGGCATCCTGATCGACGCAACCATCATCCGAGGCGTCCTCGCTCCGGCCGCCGTCGCCCTCTTCGGGCGCTGGAACTGGTGGCTCCCCGACTGGGCCGCTCGAATCCTCCGCGTCCAACCATCACCTCTCGAGCCTGAGGCACCCACCCAACGGCAGCCGTGAGGACCAATCTCGCGCGCGGAGCAGACCACCCGGACTCCTCCTCGTCGCGCCGAGCAGTAGCGGGTAGCTGGCGGCATACCGGTGTGACCCGTGACCCCGAATCACCTCTCCGCATCGCACCCGCGATCTGGGCAACCGGCGCGTCCTGGGCTGGGGCGTACGCGCGGAGCAGGAGTGCCGACCTCGCGAGCGTCGGCAGCGGCGTGCGTCGCAATGCTGGAGAGCTGTCCCCGATAGCAATTCAGGAAGCGACGCGTCGTCGCCACGATTAACCCGTCGACGCGCTCGGTGGCGTCCTCCAGGGTGATCAGCAGCTCAGTGCAGGCCGACTCGAATGCCGGCGAGTCGATGAGGCGCTCAATCAGGTCGAGGTGTGGTGCTAGGGGCTGCCCGCGCAGCGCCGCCGCGACCTCAGCCGCCTCGTGGCGCACGGACTCCTCGGCGTCGTTGAAGAGCACTGTCAGCGCCGCGGCCGCCCGCTCGGACTCGGCGGTCTCGGCCGCCCACGGAGAGCACAACGCCGACCGGGCCGCCGTCCTGCTTGCGGTGTCGTAAGGTCATCGGCGCCCAGTCAACGACCGAGAGGACCGCATGGCGACCAACGAGGACTTCGGCACCGAGGAGTGGGCGGCGATCTCCGACGGGCCGGTCTACGCCGGGTTCATGACCATCACCGCCAGCAAGGGCGGCACAATGCGCGAGACGTTCTCGATGTCCAAGGCCTGGGCCGAGGCGCGCCAGCGCCACGGCGAGAGCGAGCTGCTTGACGCGATCGTCGCAGAGAAGCCGAAGCTCGATGAGAAGCCCGGCTCGGCGATCGAGCTCCACAACGCCGGCATCCAGATGTTGCAGCAGGCCGTCCAGGCGATCGAGGAGAAATCGCCCAACGAGATCGACGCCTACCGGAACTTCGTCACCGGGCTCGCCGAGCGCGTCGCCGAAGCGCACGAGGAGCAGGGGGAGAAGGTCAGCTCGGGCGAGCGCTCGGTGCTCGACGAGATCGCTGAGGCGCTCGGGTCCGAGGCGCAGCCGTCCGAGGACGAATAGCGCACTCGCCCGCTGGCGCGCTTTGCGCACCACCCATCTGATTTCGCGGGTGACCGGCCTCGGCTGATCCAGCTGGATGCAGTGGTCGCTCAGCGGGCAGCTTCGTCGGCCGCGGCTCCATCGCCGGTGCGCTTCTCGCGTCTGCGCCGAACGGCTTCGCCCGGCTTCCAGGCGCTGACCAGTCCCGCGACCAGGGTCACCAGAAAGATCTGGCCGATCATCATCTCCAGCCCGGCGAACATCTGGCCCACCTGTTCGGCCGGAACCAGGTTGCCGTAGCCGGTGGTGGTCAGGGTCGTGTAGCTGAAGAAGAGGAAATCGGTGGCGGCGGGGTCGCTCACACCGCTGAAGAACGGGGTGTCCTGGAACCTGTCGATGACGTTGTAGACGGCCGTGAAGAGGATCCCCAGCGAGGCATAGACCGTGAGGGCGCCCATGATCGTCCGGGGCCCGATCTTCGCTGATGTGACCACGGTTGCCAGCACGGTCCCCATTGAGACGGCGAGCAGCCCGACCTCGATCACCCAGGCGACGATCAGCAGGTCCGACTCTCCGCTCACCGCGGCCCCGACCCCGATTGCCATGGCGAGGATCGAGAGGGCGACTGCCCGGTGAATCCAGGCCCCCCGGACATGTGATGCGCTGAGCGCCAGGATCGACGTGGCGGTCGCGGTGGCGATCATCACCACCTTCGACCAGCTGCCGTCCGGAAGCACGTAGGTGAGGACGTAGGTGAGGGTGACCAGCCCCAGCACGGCACCGAATGCATCGCTGGCCCGCTGAGCAAGCGCCTCGATCCGATCGCCGTCCCAACGGCCGCTGCCCGACTTCTCCATCCTCCGACCGTTCGGCTCCGCGACTGGCTTTCCTGCCTCCGCCGGGTCGTACTCAGTCATCCGGGGCGCCGGCGGACCATGCGGCACGGGCGGTGGCAGAATGATCCGGTGCAGCAGGGCGGCGTCGATGAGACTCGGGCAGAGACCGTCCTACGACGGCTGCGCACGATCACGCCGCTCGTGCTGGGCTTCATATTGGTCACGGCGCTGCTGCCGGTGCTGTTCGTCGTCGGCCTGGTGATCGACCTGGTGCGCCGGGTCGCCTCCGGCGTCCCGCCGACGGCTGCGCGGCTCGTCATGTTCCTCTGGGTATACCTCGCTGCCGAGACCGGTGGGGTCCTCGTGCTGGCCGCGGTGTGGTTCGCGAGCCTGGGCGGCAGGCGTCGCGCCTGGCTCGGCGACGTGACCTGGCGCTTTCAGCAACTGTGGGCGGGCGCGCTGCTCGGCGCCGTGCGGGTCTTGTTCGGCCTGAGGCTCGAGGTGACGGGCGACGAAGCGGTGACCCCGGGGCCGGTGATCGTGCTGATCCGCCACGCGAGCATCGTCGACAACCTGCTGCCGGCGAACCTGGTGGCCCGCCCGCATCGGATCCGCCTGCGCTACGTGCTCAAGCGCGAGCTGCTCGCAGATCCCTGCCTCGACATCGCCGGTCGGCGCCTGCCGAACTACTTCGTGCGCCGCGGGACCGGCGCGGCGGAGGAGGTCGGGCGGGTGCAGGCGCTCGCCCACGACCTCGGGGCCGACGACGGTGTCCTGATCTACCCGGAGGGAACGAGATTCACGCCGGAGCGTCGGGCCCGCGCGATTGAACGCATCGCCGAGCGCGATGGCAATCTCGCCGCTAGGGCGGAGCGGATTCGGCATCTGCTGCCGCCGAGGCTCGGCGGGGTGGGAGCTCTGTTAGACGGCGCCCCCGACGCCGACATCGTCGTGATCGCCCACCATGGATTCGACGGCCTGCGGTTGATCTCCGATATCTGGCGGGGAGGCCTCGTCGGGCTCGTGGTCCGGGTCAGGGTGACGCGCCTACCCCGGTCCACCGTGCCCGCCGCGGGCTCGGCCCGTGCGGATTGGCTCTACGACGTCTGGCAGGACCTCGACGACTGGCTCGAGGAGCGGTTCGAGGATGCCGAGGCGCAGGCGACCGTGGGGCGCTAGGGGGTCGGCCGGAACATCGTGGCCCAGAGCTTGCGGTTGCGAAAGCTGGACTGACCGCCGTCGGAGCCGTACTGAAGACTGATCGTGTGGCTCCCGGCGCTGACCGGGAAGACGAAGGGATCAATCGTGTACTTGTCGGTCGCTCCCGCCGCAGTGCCCTTGTCGAGGAACCTGCGCTCGAACGCGAGCGAGGCAGTGCTCATGACGTTGAAGGCAGCATCGCCGTCGACCTTCATATAGACGAATCCGAGGTTCCCTCCGATCTTCTGGATCTCGGCCTCGGCCATGATCTGGACGTAGGCACCGGCTGGGGCAGTGAAGGTGATCGACGGCCCTGCGGGAGTGGTGGTGCAGCTGGTGCCGCTGCCGCCGAGGTTCGTCTGCGATCCGAGCGTCTCGGCGTAGAACGTCTGGCCCGTCGTCGTTCCGTCCACGCCGTTGGTGCCGTCTGCGCCGTCTGCGCCGTCTGTGCCGGGGAGGCCGTTGGCTCCGTCATCGCCGGGGGCTCCCTTCGGTCCCGAAGGGCCGGCTGGGCCCTCCACTCCCGCCTGCGACCAGGTCACCTTCCGCTCCGACCTTCGACAGCTCTTCGCGATCCTCAGCGCCCCGCCTCGCTTCTTGGCGCAGGCCTTGATGACCCCGCCGGTCGTGGCGGACGCGGTCGAATCGGCCGGAGCGGACGATTGCGGGCTCTGGGAAAGCGCAATCGCGGAGAGAACGACCGTGACCACCACTGTCGCGGCGACCATAACCCGCTTCCACATCGGCATGGGCCAATGCGACTACCCGCCGTTTCCTCTCGGCTCAGGTGGCTCCCTGAGGGCCTCCCCCCGATCGATTGCATCCCGACCCGGGTTCCCCCACGATGCGCACCCGACCAGCGACCCTTAGGCTGGGCGGATGCAAGCCGTCGATTTCAATCGGGACTGAAGGTAGGAGGAATATGGACGTCGATCTGACCGCCAGGGGCGAGGTTTCCGAGGAGGCCCGCGAACTGGCCGTGGAAAAGATCGGGACCCTGGACCGATACCTGAACGCCCGCTTCCTGAGGGCCCACGTGGTCCTCCATCAGGAGGCGAACCCGCGCGTCGAGCGGCCGGCGCGAGCCGAGGGTGAGGTGCTGCTGGACGGGACAATGGTTCGAGCTCACGTCGCAAGCTTCGACATGCGCACTGCGATCGACCTGCTCGCCCAGCGACTGGAGCGCCAGCTGCGCTCCTTCGTCGAGCGCCGGGTGACCGAGAGGGACCACGGGGCATCGAGCAGCCCCGGCGAGTGGCGCCACGGGGACCCGCCCACCGTGCGTCCGGCCTACTTTCCACGACCCCCCGAGGAGCGCGAGGTGGTGCGCCAGAAGAGCATCGCCGTCGGGGAGATGGACGCCGTGCGGGCAGCCGAGGAGATGGAGATGCTCGATCACGACTTCTACCTCTTCCGCGAGGTGGTCCCGGGAGTTGACGCCGTCGTCTACCGGCGCGACGACGGCCGAATCGGAGTGATCGGCCCGGCTGGGACCGGCTGGTCGGGACCCGACAAGTTCGGGTTCGTGCGCGAGGACAGCCGCGGCCCTGAGCCTCGCAGCCTCAAGGACGTCATTGCGGAGATGAATGAGCTCAACCACCGCTTCCTGTATTTCGTCGACGAGGCCTCCGGTCGCGCCCGGGTCATCTACCTGCGCTACGACGGCCACTACGGGCTGATCGAGCCCTGGGAAGATCCCGCTGCGGAGGGTCCCGCCGTCTAGAGGCTCCGCGCGATCGTCTGAGGGATGCGGAGGTCGATCGTCGCTAGCTGCGTAGGGCGTCGAGCAACCCGCCGAGGGCCATGAGGGTCTCCTGCCTCGCCGCCGCCACGTCGTCGGCGAGGGCGACGTACATCGCACCCTCGTTAAGCGCACCGAGCAGCAGGTGAGCGAGCGGCCGCACGGGCTGCTCGGCCAGTGTCCCCTGCTCGATCGCTCCGGCGACGGCAGCGACGATGAGGCCGAGCCCGTAGCGCTCGCTGATCGCGCGCCATTCCTCCCATCCCAGGACGCTCGGCGCGTCCAGCGCGACGATTCGCCGGAAGTCCGGCTCAAGGCATGCGTCGATCAGCACCTCGGCGCCGTCGCCGAGGGACCCGAGCGGGTCGGTCGGATCCGCGGCCTCGATGCGCGCGCCGATCCGTCCCATGAGCTCCACCTCGAGGTCCTCGACGACCGCCCGGAAGAGCTCGCGCTTGTCGGCGAACTGGTGGTAGAGGGCACCGCGAGTGACGCCCGCGGCATGCGCAAGCTCCTCGGTGCCGACGTCGGCGTAGCCGCGCTCACCGAATAGGCGCCGCGCGGCGGCTATCAAAGCTCCGCGGGTGGCGGCGCTGCGGGTGGCGTGTTTGCTGGGGTGGCTTGTTTCCATACAGACAGTCTGTATTATCCCGACGGTCGAGTCAATCTACCGTCTGGAGCTTCGCATGACCGCACTCACTTCATCACTCGTCGACCTGCCCGGCGGCGCCGTGGCCATCCGGGATTCCGGAGGGAAGGGCCCGATGGTCGTCTTCGTCCATGGCGTGTTGGTCGACGGCCGGCTGTGGGACGACGTCTGGCCGGCGGTCGCCGCGGCCGGGTACCGCTGCGTGCTGCCCAATCTGCCGCTTGGAGCCCACCGGCATCCGCTCGAGGCCGACGCCGATCGCTCGCCGCTCGGCCAGGCCCGCCGCGTCGCCTCCCTGATCAGGGCGCTGGGCGCCGAGCGGGCGGTGCTCGTCGGCAACGACTCGGGCGGGGCGATCTGCCAGATCCTCACCGCCGACGACCCCGACGTCGTGGACCGCCTCATCCTCACTCCCGCCGATGCGTTTGAGCACTTCCCGCCCGCGTTCTTCCGGCCGCTCACCCTGATCGCCCGCTCCCCGCGCCTGCTCGGCGCGGCGGTGTGGCCGCTGACCCGGCGGCCGATCCGCCGGATGCCGTTCGCTTTCGGATGGCTGTCCAAGCGGCCGATCCCGGACGAACTTATGGACGACTGGTTCGACGCGCTCTACGCCGAACCGGCGGTGTTGGGGGACGTCGCCGGATTCGTGGCGCCGATGAGTCCCCGCCTCACGCTCGACGCCGCCGAGCGCCTGCGCTCATTTCCGCGACCGGCGCTGATGGCCTGGGCGACCGAAGACCGCTTCTTCCCGTTCTCCGACGGCGAGAAGCTGGCCGGGCTGATGCCGCAGGGCCGGGTCGTGCCGATCCACGACAGCTACACGTTCACGCCGATCGACCAGCCCGACGGGACGGCCGAGGCGATCGTGACCTTCCTGGGCGACACCGAGCAGTCGGCTCAGGTGTAGTTCCCGGTTTTGTTCATCCCGCCCTCCTTGCAGGCTGGGGGAGCCGGAGCTCCTCAGCTTTGCTTGACGACCGCGTACATGACCCGCTCCGCCGCATCGACGACCACTTCGCCGATCCGCGAGGAGCGGCGATACAACTCGCGACGGGCGATGCGTTGCCGCATGTCCTCGACCTCGAGGAGGCCAGCCATGCCGCGGTAGTAGGTGGCATCTAGTTGATGCTCCACCTCGATCGCCTTCTCGGCTGCCTCGGTGGCGGCTTGGCCGTCGTGGCCGAGCAGGGCGATCGCCTCGTCGATCAGTCGAACGGCCTTGCCGAGCAGCCCGGCCATCTCCGCGATTCCGGCGTCCGGGGTGCAGTCCATCACCTCCGCCTCGGCGACGAGATCGCAGGTGTAATCGAGGATCCAGTCGATACTGCGAGACAGCGCGAACACGTCCTCCGGCTCCAGCGGGAGCATGAAGGCGACGCGGAGCGCGTTCATCAGATTGCGCTTCGCGATGTCGCCACGAGGCTCGGCGTTCATGGCGATCTGCGCGGCGTCAGGGTCGCCCCCGGCCCACTCGGCGAAGGCGTCCAAGCCCTCGAGGGTGACCACCAGCTGGCGGCGAAGCAACCCGATCACGTCGGGTTCCTCGGGTAAGAACCACCGGGTGAACCTCATGCGAGCAACTGCCAAACCTCGAAGATGCCGACGGCGAGCAGTGCGGAGGCCGGAATGGTGATCAACCAGGCGAGGCCCATCTGGCGAACGACCAGCCAGCGCACATGATGCAGGCGCCGGCGCCCGGCGCCGATGCCGACTATCGATGACGCCACCACCTGGGTCGTGGCGGTGGGCCCCCCGACCAGCGAAGCACCCAGAATCACGGCTGAAGACGCCGATTGGCTGGCCAGCCCCTCGACCGGCTGGATGCGATAGATGCGTCGACCCACGGTGCGAATGATGCGCCATCCGCCGAGCGTCGTACCCGCGGTCAGAGCCAGAGCGCACGCCACGGTCGTCCACGTCGGCGCCGCGAGCGAGTCGATTCGCCCATCGGCGAGAAGCAGCGCCGCGACGATCCCAACCGACTTCTGCGCGTCGTTTGCGCCGTGGCTGAAGGCGAGAGTGGCCGACATCACCCACTCTCCACCGCGGACGGGGCCGCGCCAGCGCCGGGTGGCTCGCCGCCCGAGCCCGCGGAGGGCGCGGATCACGACGAGTCCGCCGAGCGCGCCCAGGGGCGGGGAGACTGCGAGCGCGATCAGCGCGCCGAAGACGCCCACCGGATGCCAGCCGTCGAGGCCGCCCCACTGAACCGCGCTGATCCCTCCTTCGATCAGTGCCGCGCCGACGAGACCGCCGACGAGCGCATGCCCGGAGCTCGAGGGAATCCCGAAATGCCAGGTGATCAGATTCCATGTCACCGCGGCGGCGAGTCCGGATCCGATCACCGCGGCGGCCACCGAGGGATTCACCGTGACGATTCCGCCGATCGTGTCGGCGACCGCAGCGCCGATGAAAAGCGGCCCGAGCAGATTGAAGATCGCGGCCAGGATGATCGCCTGAAGGGGTCGGGCGGCGCGGGTGGCGACGAGCGTCGCGATCGCGTTCGATGCGTCATGAAGTCCGTTGGTGACCGCGAACGCGAACGCGAGCAGGATGGCGATCGCAAAGCCCAGTTCCATGTGTCGACTCTATGGGCCGCGGCGAGTAGGCTCTGGGCGGATCGGAATGGAGGGATCGGAATGGAGGCGGACGGGTGAAGTGGATGGTCGGCGTCTTGGCGATGGTCATGGCCACCGGGCTGCTGGTTGCGGCGGGACAGGCAGCGCCTGACCGTGGAGGAACGACCCCGGCCTCCGATGTCGGCCGCTCGGCGTCCCCCGACCTGGGCTCCTACCGATGGGAGTTGATCAACGGCGACAGCGACTGGGAGCGGCGCGCCGGGCTGCAGGCGGTCAAGCTCAATGGGAGCTTTTTCGTCATGGGCGGGCGCACGCCCCTGAGTGAGTTCATCCCCTTCGCGAGCAGGATCTTCGGCGATGTCTGGGAGAGCCCGGATGAGGGGGCGAGCTGGACGGAGACGGTTCAGCAGGCGCCCTGGCCGGCTCGCGCCTACTTCCAGGCGGTGACGATGACCGGCAAGGGGAAGGCGGCGAAGAAGCACATGTACGTGCTCGGCGGGCAGAACTTCGGAGCCGGCTTCGGCCAGTCCTCGGAGTTCTTCAACGACGTCTGGCGCAGCCCCGACGGCGAGCGCTGGACCGCGCTGACGCAGGACGCCGGCTGGGAGGGCCGAGCCGGCCTGAGCGCCGTCTCCTTCAAGGACCGCATCTACGTCATGGGCGGCAGCCAGGGCGATGACGTCTCCACCGGCGGCTCGGGCCGGATCCTGTTCAACGACGTCTGGAGGTCCGGCGACGGGCGGACCTGGAAGCGGATGACCGCCGACGCTCCCTGGGATCCGCGTGCCGGAGGCGTGGCCGCGGTCAAGGACGGCTACATGTACCTGCTCGGCGGCGAGGATGCCTTCGAGTGCGACCCGGAGCGTCCGGATCGCTGCCCGCCCTACTTCAACGATGTCTGGCGATCCGAAAACGGCAGGGATTGGGAACTGGTGACCGATTCGGCCGAGTGGTCCCCGCGGCCGGGCCACCAGTGCGTCGTCATCTCGGACCGGTTCGTCTGCTTCGGTGGCTTCGGTCTCGAGGAGAACCCCGTTGACATGTGGGTCAGCAGGGACGGCGCGAGTTGGCGCCAGATCCCCCCGTCGCCGTGGAACGCTCCCGGCTCCGAGCAGGTGAAGTACGACTTCGACGCCCTCGTCGCTCCGCAGGGAGACGGGGCGAATTGTCGGGCCAACCCGCCGAAGAAGGCGGGTTGCTCGATCTACACGTTCGGAGGGGACCGCGAGCGCTTCGACCTGCCGCCGCAGGTGAACTTCGATCGAATCGACAACGACGTCTGGCGGTTCGCATCCCCCCGGTAGGCCCGGTCAACTCCGGTGAGGAGGCGCGGATCCCCAAGGCGCTCCACCTCCTGCGGCATGCGAAGTCGAGTTGGGAGGACCCGACTCTGGCCGACCACGATCGTCCCCTGGCACCGCGAGGGCGCCGCGCCTCCAAGACGATTGCCGAGTACCTGCGCAGCCGGGGGATCACGCCCGCGCTGGTGCTCTGCTCCACCTCGGCCCGCACTCGCGAGACCCTTGCCCGCATCTCAGGCGGCTTCGAGCAGGCGAGCAAGGTGGAGGTGGAGACCGAGCGGACCCTCTACACGGCCACCGCCGACGAGCTGCTCGCGAGGTTGCGTGAGGTGCCCGACGACGTCGAGTCCGTGATGCTCATCGGCCACCAGCCTGCAATCCAGGGTCTAGCGCTGGCGCTGGCGGATGGGGGGGCGCAGGGTGCGGGGAAGCAGCTGGAGGGGTTGATTGAGAAGTTCCCGACCGCGGCGCTTGCCACGTTCGCCGTCACGGGCGCCTGGAGGGGGCTCAATCCCGGGTCGGCGCGGCTCGTCGAGTTCGTCAGGCCGAGGGATCTCGAGCGGCCACGGAGCTGAGGGCGGATCTGGTCGGGTGGGGCGTCTGGGTGAACGGCCTGGCTACGATCAACGCATGAGCGGTGGCTATCCCGTCAGCAACGAGGCAGACGTGGTCCTGCGCGACGGCTCCACCGTCCATGTCCGACCGGTTTGGGCCAGTGACGAGCCGCTGCTGGCGGAGTTCTTCGCCGGCCTCAGCCCGGAGTCGCGTGCGTTCCGATTCTTCTCGGCCGGCGCGAGCGTCGATGACGCGGCGCGGATCACCGTTGACGTCGATTACGAATCCCGCTACGGCCTGGTCGCGACGCGGGGCGATGACGACCACCTGGTCGCACAGGGCACCTATGCGAAGACGGGGAGCGATCGCGCCGAGGTCGCCTTCGCGATTGCCGACGAGCTCGCGGGTATGGGAATGGCGACGATCCTGCTCGCCCACCTGGCGGAGGTTGCGGCTGCGAACGGGGTCGCCGTGTTCGAAGCCGAGGTCCAGGCGGGGAACCGCCGCATGGTCGAGGTGTTTCGCGAGAGCGGATTCCCCATCGACAGGTCGTCTCTGCCGGGGGCGATCCACATCGAGCTTCCGACCTCTTTCTCGCCCGGCGCGACGGAGCGCTTCGAGGATCGTGACCGGATCTCCGCCGCAGCTGCCGTGCGACAGTTCCTCGAGCCACGGGCGGTCGCCGTTATCGGCGCGTCGCGTCGGCGCGGCAGCATCGGTGGCGAGATCTTCCACAACATGCTCGAGGCCGGCTTCGACGGCGTCGTCTACCCGGTCAACCCCTCGGCGGAAGTCGTCCAGTCGGTGCGGGCCTATCACGACATCGCCGACGTTCCGGGAGAGGTCGACCTCGCGGTCGTGGCGGTGCCCGCCGATGCCGTCGCCGACGCCGCGAGAGCGTGCGCAGCCAAGGGCGTTCCTGCGCTCGTCGTGATCTCGGCGGGGTTCACGGAGGTCGGCGAGGAAGGGGCGGCGCGCCAGCGGATACTGCTGGAGATCTGCCGCGACGCGGGGATGAGGCTGGTCGGGCCGAACTGCCTCGGGATCCTCAACACGGCAGCCGACTCGAGCTTCAACGCAACCTTCGCGCCCTCCATGCCGCCGCCCGGCAGCGTCGGCTTCGTGACGCAGAGCGGGGCGCTCGGGCTGGCCCTGATCGACCTTGCCGAAGACCGGAGCCTCGGGGTTTCGTCCTTTGCCTCGATCGGCAATCGCGCCGACATCACCGCGAACGACCTGCTCGAGTACTGGGAGGGTGACGACGCCACGTCGGTTGCGCTCCTCTACATCGAGTCGTTCAGCAACCCTCGCCGCTTCTCGAAGGTGGCCCGCCGGGTCGGGCGCCGCAAGCCGATCGTGGTCGTCAAGAGCGGTCGGTCGACCGCCGGCGCGCGCGCGACCGAATCTCACACCGGCGCGCTGATCGCCGCTTCGGACGTGACCGTCGACGCTCTCTTCGACCAGGTCGGCGTGATCCGCACCGACAGCCTGTCGGAGTTGCTCGATGTCGCGTCCTTGTTGGCCAATCAGCCTTTGCCGGCCGGCCCGCGCGTCGGGATCATCACGAACGCGGGGGGGCCGGCGATCATGTGCGCGGACGCCTGCGAGGCGGTCGGCCTGAAGGTGCCGGCACTTCCAGCCAGCGTGCAGGCCAAGCTGGCGGAGGGGCTGGCCCCCGAGGCTTCGCTCACCAACCCGGTCGACATGATTGCGACGGCGAGCGCCGAGCAGTATCAACGGACGATCGCCTCGCTCGCGGAGTGGGAGGGGATCGACGCCCTGATCGTCATCTTCATTCGGCCGCTGCTGACGCGGGCCGAGGACGTTGCCCAGGCCGTGCGCGCCGCCTGCTCGGAGCTGGCCCGCGAGATCCCGGTGCAGGCGGTGTTCATGTCCGCCCGCGATCACGCTGCGATGACAGCTGCCGGCGGCGTGCCCGCGCTTCAGTACCCCGAGGACGCCGCCCGCGCGCTCGGCCGGGTGATGCGCCACGTCGAATGGCGGGAACGACCCCAGGAGGCGCCGGCCGGGTTCAGCGAAGCCGATGCGGACGGTGCCGCCGCAGTGATCGCCGGCGCGCTGGCCGAGGGAGGGGGATGGGTGGGCCCGAGTGAGGTCGCCGAGCTGCTCGGCTGTTACGGGATCCGGATGCCGGAATGGCGCACGGTCGCCGACTCCGTTGCCGCCGGCCATGCTGCGGAGGAACTGGGCGGTCGCGTTGCGCTCAAGGCAGCCGGCCCGGCGATCGTCCACAAGACCGATCTGCATGCTGTGCGTGCCGGTCTGTCGGGGGCCGCCGAGGTCTCCTGGGCCGCCGTCGAGATGGACGAACACCTTGCCGGCGCCGGCGTCGAGCGCGAGACCTTCATGGTTCAGAGCATGGTGGAGGTCGGCACGGAGCTTCTGGTCGGCGTCGTCAGCGACCCGGTGTTCGGACCCGTCCTGGCCTGCGGGGCCGGCGGAACTGCGGCCGAGCTGTACAAGGACGTCGCCGTGAGGATCTGCCCGATTGCCGCCCACGAGGCTCAGGCGATGATCGGCTCGCTGGCGATCCAGCCGCTGCTGACCGGATTTCGCGGGGCGCCGGTGGCCGATGCCGAGGCGCTGGAAGGGGTCTTGCTACGGGTCTCCGCGATGGTCGAGGCCCACCATGAGATCGTCGAGCTCGACCTCAATCCGGTCATGGCCGGTCCGGATGGCGCGCTGGTCGTCGACGCCAGAGTTCGCGTCGCAGTCGCTCCTTCGAGTCATCCGTGGCCGAGCACCTGGAAGGTCGACGACGCCTGATCGGCTCGGCGCGATGAAACTACCGGGCGGCCTGCGCCGCGGCGACGCGAGCGATCGGGATCCGGAAGGGGGAGCAGCTCACGTAGTCGAGGCCGATCGAGTCGAAGAACTCGATGCTCGCCGGGTCGCCGCCATGCTCTCCGCAGATCCCCATCTTGAGGCCCGGCTTGGCGGCTCGTCCTCGCTCGCTGGCGATCCGGACCAGCTCGCCGACACCTGGTACGTCGATGCTCTCGAAGGGACTGCGGACGAGCACTCCGAGATCGAGATAGGTCGGCAGCATGTTGCGCTCCGCGTCATCTCGTGAGAGGCCGTCGGTCGTCTGGGTGAGGTCGTTGGTGCCGAAGCTGAAGAACTCGGCGCGCTCCGCGAGCTTTCCCGCGATCAGACAGGCGCGCGGAAGCTCGATCATCGTGCCCACCCTGTAAGTCGACCGGGCTTTGCGCATCGGCGCTCGCCTCCTCGGCCGCCCCCTTGACGAGGTCCACCAGCAGGTCGAGCTCGGCCTCGAAGGCGATCAGGGGAAGCATGATCTCCACGAGCGGTGCGGCGTCTTTGGAGGCCACCTCGGCGGCAGCGCCCAGTATCGCCTTGACCTGCATCTCATACAGCGCGGGCAGCAGCAGGCCGAGCCGTGCACCACGCGTTCCGAGCATCGGGTTGACCTCCTGGAGATCCTCGACCACGGTCAGCCGCAGCCGGGCTCGTTCGGCGTCGCCCGCGGCACCACTCTGCTCCGCCTGCGCGAGTTCGTCGGAGAAGCCGGCGACGGAGAGGAACTCGTGCATCGGCGGGTCGAGCAGCCGGATCGTCACGGGAAGCCCGCTCATGGCCTCGAAGATCTCGGCGAAATCGCTCCGCTGGAGCTCGCCCAGCCGCTCCAGCGCCTCGGCGAACATTCGCTCCGCGCTGGGGTCCTCCGCGCCTCTGCGCCATAGCTCGCCGGCGATGAACATGTCCCGGACCAGCTCCTCGCGGTCGGCGCCGAAGAACATGTGCTCGGTTCGGCAGAGGCCGATGCCCTCGGCGCCGAGCTCGCGGGCGCGAGCCGCGTCCTCGCCGGTGTCGGCGTTCGCCCGCACCCCGAGGCGACGGATTCCGTCGGCCCATTCGAGCACCGCGGCGAGGCTCTCGTCGACCGGCGGCCTGACCAGGCTGCACGTCGTCGAGCGTCACGACGCCGCTCGATCCATCGATGGCGATCGTCTCTCCCGCCCGCACCTCGCGCGCCCTCCACCAGGAGCACTCCCCGCTCGACGTCGACCTCGAGCTCCGTCGCACCGCAGACGCAGGGCCGGCCCATCCCGCGGGCGACGATTGCGGCGTGCGAGGACT
This sequence comes from uncultured Solirubrobacterales bacterium, assembly GCA_963823275.1. Lineage (GTDB taxonomy): Bacteria > Actinomycetota > Thermoleophilia > Solirubrobacterales > 70-9 > RHKX01. Next base: position 1,064,062 of record CAWGKW010000001.1, read on the forward strand.
TCCCTCCCTGTGAGGTCAGCACTCCCCGGGCGGCGTGGAAACCACCGACATCGTCGGCGGATGTGAATCGCCTGACGAGAATCACGTCGTCTCCGGCCTCGCCCCGCTGCAGGGCCTCCTCGGCGCTGAATACGATCGCCCCCTTCGCCGCGCCCGGCGATGCGGGGACGGCGCGCAGCAGCACGTCGTAGTTCCTGGTTCGGATCGAAGGTCGGGTGTAGGAGGGCGTCGAGCGAGCCGGCGTCGATCGTGCCCAGCGCCTGCTCACGCGTGAGCAGGCCTTCGGCGACCGCGTCGAAGGCGAAACGGACCGCAGCCTGGGCGGGTCGCTTCGCGGTCCTCGTCTGGAGGATGTAGAGGCGCCCCTCCTCGATCGTGTATTCGACGTCCTGCATGTCGCGGTAGTGGCGCTCGAGACGGGAGAGGGAGTCGAGCAGGGCGGCGTGGACCTCCGGCATACGACGGGCGAGGTCGGCCAGGTCCTCGGTGTTGCGCACCCCCGCGACGACGTCCTCCCCCTGGGCGTTGAGGAGAAAGTCGCCCTCGGGCTCGGGGGCCCCGGTGGTGGGGTCGCGAGTGAAGGCGACGCCCGAACCGGAGCCCTCTCCGCGGTTGCCGAACACCATTCGCTGGACCGTGACCGCGGTTCCGAGGTCGTCGGGAATGCCGTTGAGCCGCCGGTAGCTTCGGGCCCGGTCGTTGTTCCAGGAGTCGAAGACCGCCAGGACCGACTGCCGCAACTGCTCGCGGGGATCCTCGGGGAACGGATCGCCGGTGTGCTCGGAGAAGATCTCGAGAAAGCGACCGGTCAGCGTGCGGAACGCGTCAACGTCCAGGTCGCTGTCGAGGGCGACGCCGGAGGCCTCCCGGGTGGCGTGAAGCTCGTCCTCGAAATCCAGCGCCTCGGCGCCCCGCACAACCTCGGCGAACATCTGAACCAGGCGTCGGTGGGAGTCCCAGGCGAAGCGCGGATCGCCGCTCGCCGCAGCGAGCCCCTCGACGCAGGCCTCGTTCAGCCCGAGGTTGAGCACGGTGTCGAGCATCCCCGGCATCGACACCGGGGCGCCGGAGCGAACCGACAGGAGCAGGGGGTCGTCGGGGTCGCCGAGACCCTTTCCCGATTCACGCTCGAGCTGAGCCAGGGCGTCTTCGATCTGCTCGTCGAGCCCGGCGGGTGGCTCGCCGCCGCTTCTCATGTAGGTGACGCACGCCTCGGTGGTGATCGTGAATCCGCCGGGCACCAGCTCCGCCCCGAGGACCTTCGTCATCTCGGCGAGATTGGCGCCCTTTCCGCCCAGCAGCGCCTGCATCTCTCGCGAGCCTGCCTGGAAGGGGTAGACCCACCGAGACACACTGCCCGGCGGCGACTGTGGCGCTTGCCTCATCCTGGAACGAGACTATCCATCTGTGAGCATTGCCCCGATCAGACCCATGTACTGGACGAGGTGGCGGGTGCCGAGGAAGGATTCCCGCACCCTCTCGCGGGCCGCCGCCCCCATGGCCGCCGCCCGGACGGGATCGGCCAGCAGCCCGTCGATCGCGGCCGCGGTTGCCTCCAGGTCGGTCGGATCGTCGATCAGCAGCCCGGACTCGCCGTCGACGATCTGATCCTGAATGCCGCCGATCCGGCTCGCTACGACCGGCTTGGCCTTCCACATCGCCTCGGCCACCGTGAGCCCGAACCCCTCGGCGATGCTCTTCTGCACAACGACATCGGCGCGGCGCTGGATCGCGTTGACCATCGCGGCGTTCTCTTCGATGTCATCCATCGGCAGGCACGCGAGGTGAACACGGCCTCGGATCTCGGTGGGGAGCTCCTGGCGCTGGATGCGGATCTCGCGCAGCACATCGGCCCCCTCGGGGTCGTCGGCCACCTCGGCGACCGAGGGGCCGACGAGCAGCAGGTGGGCCTCCGGGTGCCGGCAATGCTCGGTGAAGCAGCGCAGAACCCCGGCGTGGTCCTTCAGCCTGTCCCAGCGCGACACCTGGACGATCAGCGGCGTGCCCGCGGGGATGGGGCCCTCCTGATCGAGCTCGGCGGTGCGATCCACCCTCCCGCGACTGCCATCCTCGCGAAGGAACACGGCCGGCCCATCACCGTCGGGAGCGAGCTCCATTCTGCCCAGGATCGCCGCCACCGCATCGGCCTCCATCTCCTGGTTCTTGGGCGAGAATGCGTCGATCGACGGTGCGACCAGCCACTGCTTCTCGGTGTCGAGGCCCTCCCACGCGAAGGCGCTTCGCGAGAAGACGTAGGCGTGCGCTTGCTGAACGTACGGCTCGAGGAACGACCACGCGGATCGGGCCAGCTCATTGGGTCTATCGAGCCCGACGTGACAGCGCCAGATGACCTTCGTCCCCATGGCCTTCGTCGGTTCGATCAGCCCGGCGGTCTGCGGATCATGCAGGTAGACGATGTCGTCGGGTCGAACCAGCTCGCCGAGCTCGGCGGCGCTGCGAGCAAGCGTGTTCTCGTACACGAGACGCTCGGCCTCACCAAGCTCCCCGCCGTCGCCCGGCGAGCCATGGAGGTGGTTGTGAATCCGCTTGGTGATCGTGAAGAACTCAGGGTTGCCCTCGACCGTCAGCCAGCGAACGTCGACACCCGCGCCGCGCGCGTAGGCGAGCAGGGACTGCAGCATCTCGGCGACCCCGCCGCCGCGAGCGGTCGAGTTGACGTGCCAGATCACGCGGCTGTTGAGCAGCCGGCCGGCGTCGCCGATCGCGTTCTCGACCGCGGAGTAGTCATCCCCGAGAAGCGCTCGGAATCGCTCCGGCGATGCCGGCGCAACTGGGACCTGCTCCAGGACCGCCACGGGCGCCAGCCTAGCGTCGTCGGCGGCGCCGCGGTTACCGGTCTGTTAACCCGGAGCCGAGACCCGGCGGTGCCCCGGCAGCCGTCCAGTCGAAGCGGCCGTACCTCACCCTGATCGCCGGTCCGCCCTCGGCCTGCAGCGCCGCGACCTCCGGGAGATGGGCGGACGCGAAAGCGAGCTGTTCGGAGCGCGAGCCGAAGTCGGAGGCGTAGAGGCGCATCAGCCGAGGCAGGGTGACGGTGCGGCTCGCGCGATCGATCAAGCTCTCGGCCTGGAGGTAGGCCCTGGTCGCCAGTTCCAGGTCGGCCTCCAGTCCGGCCGGACCGTAGGAGCGGATCGGCGGGCAGGAGCGGGCGCCGCAGTTGAGCGCGAAGTGGACCCGCGGATCAAGGCCGGACGGGAGCGATCGGAGTCGCGGATCGTCGCCTCGGAACGGTCGTCTCGGCTGCAGCGGCGCCCGGCGGTTGCAACGCAGGACGCCATGTTCGATCTGATTGAGCGAGTAGATGGAGCCGCCGACCCCGTAGGCGCTCGAGGCGAAGATTCGCGGGTGCCTGAGCATGCTGCCACGGGCCGGTCTGATGCTGAGCCGATGCAGAAGCAGCGCGTTGTAGAGGTTCGCCCAGAAGGCGATTCGCGCGGCGTCTGCCTCGATCTCGCCGGGGTCGATCCCGTTGAGCTGGGGGGCGAGCTGCTCCAGCGAGCCCCGTTCCGTCGATTCGGCGGGCGAGCGCAGGGCGCCGAGCATCAGCCGCGAGAGCTCGACGGCTTCCAGCCGGCACACGGCTTCGCCGGGGTTGAGGGTCCTGGGCCTGCTCATCGGTTGACCGTAGTCTGAGCCACCGCGGCCCCCGGAGGATCAGCGCCGGCGAAGGCGGCCGCCGTGTCCCTCGATCATGCGGGTGGCGTCGGTGATCGAGAGGAGCCCGGCCAGGCGGTCGTCGGCGAGCACCAGTCCTCGATTCCACGGGGAGCGCGACAGCAGCTCGACTGCCTTCTCCAAGGGGACCTCCGGCCCGATCTCCGGCAGCCGCTCGAGCGGGACCATGGCATCTCGGACGCGTCTGCTAGGCCATTCGTTCTCAGAAAGCTCGAGCACCGCCCGGAACGAGATCAGCCCGACGACCCGATCCCCCTCCATCGCCGGGTAGGCGACGTAGCGATGAGGGAAGAAATATCGCTGCATGAATGCGTCGAGCCCGACATCGGCATCCACGCAGACCGGCTCGTCAACCATCACGTCTCCAACCACGATCCCGCTCAGCGCCTGATGAGTTTCGGCGTCAGTGCGCTCGGCGTCGGCCGCGGCAAGCAGAAACCAGCCGATGAACACGAGCCAGAGCCCGCCGATGGCACCTCCGAAGATCACCGAGACGACGCCGAGCGCGATCAGGAACTGGCCGAAACCCTGCCCGATTGCCGCAGCGGTGCGGGTCGCCGCGAGAAAGTCGCCCTTTCGCGCCCAGAGCGCCGACCGCAACACGCGCCCGCCGTCGAGCGGAAGGGCTGGGATCATGTTGAAGGCCAGGACGACGAGGTTCACGTACCCGAGCCAATAGACGACGCCGTCGACGGGGTCGGGAAGCGGCAGCAGGAGCGCCAGCCCGATCGCCACCAGGCCGATCACCAGAGAGACGATCGGACCTGCGATCGCGATGCGGAACTCCGCTCCCGCAGAGGGGAACCGGCCACGGAACTGCGCGACGCCACCGAAGATCCAGAGCGTGATCCCGGCCATCTCCATGCCCTCCCGCTGCGCACGGGTCGCGTGACCGAGCTCGTGCAGGATCAAGGAGGCGAAGAAGAGAAGAACGGCGACGACCGCCATGGCCAGGTAGGTGCCGTCTGAAAGCCCCGGCCGCGACTCCGGGAAGACGACGGCGGCAAGCGACCAGACGATCAGGGCGAAGATCAGCAGCCAACTCCAGTTGATGCCGATCTCGACGCCCGCGAGGCGTCCCAGTTTGAAGCTCGAGGTCATGACGGCGCTCGCGGGCTTCAGAGCGCCGTCGGATAGGTCTCCGGGGGCTCGCCGCGCGTCCAGTGCGTGGTCGGCTCCAGCGGCTCCACCGCCCGGGTGCGGTCGAAATGCAGCACGGCGTCGAACTGGTTGGCGACGTCGGCATGGAAGTAGTGGCTGAGCCGCTCGGTCTCAGGCCTGTAGATGACACCGATCGCACGTTCCAGCCGCGGCTTGCTCAGCACCTCGGCCGCCCGCCCGCCGTCGCGCAGCGGAAGCATGAAATCGCCGATGCCCGTCTCGTGGAAGAGGGCCTCGCAGCTGTCGGGAAGCGCCGGCCTGACGCGCTTGCGTTCCACCGGTGCATCCCAAGCCGAAGCGGCGCTCACGGTTCCCTCGAACGTGGTGAAGCCGGCCAGGAACGCGGCACGGCCGTGCCGCTGGCGCGCGAGCTGTCCGAGGTTGAGCTCGCCGCGCTGCGACATCTCGGTACGCCGAGCGTCGCCGATGTGGGAGTTGTGCGCCCAGACGACGACCCGCGAGTTGAGCTTGCGCCGGTCGAGATGCTCGAGCAGGCGGTCGAGGGTCTGGGCCATGTGGCGGTCACGAAGGTTCCAGGAGGCATTTGGAGCCGCGAACATCGAGCGGTAGTAGCGCTCCGCTTCGATCACGAGGCGCGCGTTCTGCTCGGCGTAGAACTGTTCGTCCTCCGCCGCGATCCCGTCGCGGCGCAGGAATGCGTCACCGGCGCGCTGCAGGTCGAGAAGCTGCTCGAGAGCTTCACGGTCACAGGCGTCGGAAAGGCCGCTGGCGACCGCTTGGCCGTATCGCTGGCTCTCCTCGAAGCGTCCGAGGCAGGCGTAACGCTCCCGCGCCCTCTGAGCGGCTGGAGGATCGACCCCCTCGAGGTAGTCGACGACGGCCTCGATCGAGCGGTAGAGGCTGTAGAGATCCAGCCCGAAGAATCCCGTGGGCGGGTCCCCTTGCTCGCGGCGTCCCCGAAGCCAGCCGACGAAATCGACGACGTCCGCGTTGCGCCACATCCAGGTCGGAAAGCGCTGAAATCCCCGCAGCGCTTCCTCGGCGTCCGCATCCTCGACGGCTCCGTGGATGAAGCGCGTCACCCGATGGGCGTCCGGCCAGTCGGCCTCGACCGCCACGGCATCGAAGCCCTTCTCAGCGATCAGCCGCTTGGTGATCTCGGCTCGCTGGCGATAGAACTCGTGGGTGCCGTGGGAGGCTTCACCCAGCAAGACGACCCGTGCCTCCCCGATCAGCTCGAGCAGATCGTCGTAGTCGTCGCGGGCGCCCGCCAGCGGAACCGCCGCCTGCCGGATCGTGGCGATCTGTCCCTGCCGCGCTGACGTCGCGACGCTCATCGATGGCCCAGTGGTTCGGACCCCGTCGATAGTTTCGGCGGTTGAGTCGAGGCGGCAGCAAAGCAGTCCAGAAACCAAGCGGTCGCGAGGGTGGCGACGCGCTCGAGCGCTCCCGGCTCCTCGAAGAGGTGGCCTGCCCCCTTGATCACGGCCACCTCCTGTCGCCCGCCGAGCAGGCTCGCCGCTCGCCGGTTCAGCTCCAGCACCGCCTGGTCGGCGCCGCCGACGATCAGCAGAGTCGGCGCCGTCACGCGCCCGAGGGCGGCGCCGGCGAGGTCGGGCCGTCCGCCCCGAGAGACGATCGCATCGACGCTGCCGGCGGACGAAGCCGCCGCGTGCATCGCAGCCGCAGCCCCGGTTGAGGCCCCGAACAACCCGATCGGCAGATCCTCGACGTCGGGCGAGCTCTTCGCCCATGCCAGCGCCGAGAGGAGACGATCGCCGAGCAGCGGGATGTCGAAGACGTTGGCGCGGTCCTCGGCCTCCTCCTCGGTGAGCAGATCGAACAGGAGGGTCGCGAAGCGAGCGCCATTGAGGCGGGCGGCAACGGCCCGATTTCGCGGACTGAGCCGGCTCGAGCCGCTCCCGTGGACGAACACGACCAGGCCGACCGGCTCGATGGGAACCTGCAGGGTTCCGAGAAGCTCGAGGCCCATATGAGGTATCGCGACCTCGTGCGCGGCCACGTTCGCCGCGGGTTCCGGTCCTGGCGGCGCCGGGGGCGCTCCGTCCTCGACCGTGGCTCGCCGGCGGGACCGGGCCAGCAACTCGACCACCTCCTCGTCGGAGGTCTGCGTGAAGTCCTCATAGGCGAATCCGACCCCGCGGAACGGCTCCATCGGCCGCAGGCAGAGGAAACCGTCGAACTCCGATCGAAGCCGATCGCTCACGTCCCTGGGGCATGCCGGGACGGCCAGGATGACCTCACGGGCGCCGCGATCACGCAGCGTCCGTGCGGCCGCAACGGCGGTGAGCCCGGTGGCAACCCCGTCGTCGATGAGGAGGGCCGTGCGGCCCTCGACATCCACGGCAGGGTGATCGGGGCGATAGCTGAGCCGGCGCCGCTCGAGCTCCCGCCGCTCACGTTCGAGCACCGCCTGGAACTCACCCTCCGAGACGCCGAGGGCGCGGACCGCCTCGGCATCGTGCACGCTCCGCCCATCCTCCCCGATCGCGCCGATGCCAAGCTCCGGCTGCATCGGCGCACCGAGCTTCCGAACGAGAGCGATGTCCAGCGGCGCGTTGAGCGCCTGGGAAACCTCGTAGGCGACCGGGACTCCACCGCGAGGCAGGGCAACGACGACCGGGTGGCGGTCAGCCATCTCAGCCAACCCTGCGGCCAGCATCCGGCCGGCATGGCGCCGGTCGCGAAATCCTTGACTCTCGGCGGTTGGCACGTTTGCTCACCTCCTTGGTGTGGAGCCACCTCTAAAGGTAGCTTCGCCCGGCATCGAGTTCATCGGGGCCGACTCCCAGGCTCGATCCGTGCCGCCTACTGAGCGGGCTGGAGCCCGGGGAACCGGATACGCTCCGCCTCATTGGCACCGGACGGCTCCGAAGAAAGGCGGCGGATAGCAGATGACCATGGGGACCGGGCTCGTGATGGTGGCGATCGGCGCGATCCTGCGCTACGCCGTCAAGGATGAATGGGATGCGATCGATCTGCCGACCGTGGGCCTGATCCTGATGATCGTGGGCGCCGTCGCCTTCGTCGTCGGGGCCATCTTCGCCTTCAGCAATCGGCCCCCCGGCGGTTCGCCACCCGGTCAGGGCTATTGAAGCGCCCGCTCGAGTACGGCGACCATCCTCGCGACCTCCAGCCTTACGTCGTGGGCACGGGCGGCCGCACGGGCGGCCTGATTCGGCGTCGGTAGCTCCGCCGCCCGCTCGAGGGCGGAGGTGAGTGCGACGGTGTCTCCGGGGTCGACCAGAACCCCCGACTCGGGGGAGACGAACTCAGGCGGGCCACCGATCGTTGTCGCGACGACGGTCCGCTCCATCGCCATACCCTCGAGCGTCGCCTGGCCGAACGGTTCGACCAGCGACGGCTGACAGAGGACGTCACATGCCGCGACCCACCGGGGGACCTCAGCCTGGGGAATCCGGCCCACGATGGTGACGTCTTCGCGGCCCTCGAGGTCGCTGCGCAGAGGGCCGTCGCCGACGAAGGCGAGCCGTCCGCGACCGAGCGCGGCGAACGCCTCGGCGAGCCCGACCACGTTCTTGCGCTCGAGCAACGAGCCGACGCAGAGGAACGCCGGCCCCGCGCCCTCCCAGCCGAGCTCCGCTCGGGCTTCTCCGGCATCGGCGGGGCGGAAGGCATCGAGGTCGATGCCGCAGTCAGCGATCGAAATCTTGGGCTCGACGGAGGGGATGGCCTGCGTCAGTTGCCCCGCGAGCCAGCGCGAGTTGGCGATCACGCCCGACGCCCGGCCGATCACCACGCGTGTGGCGAGCTTGACGCCGTTGATCTCGCCGATGTTCCTCACGTCCTGCCCGTGCGCCATCACGACGAGCGGCGCTCGGGCCGCGAGCGAGGCTGCCGCGCCCGCAGCCCCGGCCGGGAACAGGAAGTGGGCGAACACGACGTCGGGATCCCAGCGCCTTGCGGTCGCGATCGAACTGCCCAGCAGTCCGGCGTACTTCGTCGGCGCCCCGCCCCGCCTGCTGATCGACGAGACCTCGACCTCGTGGCCGAGTCGCTCGAGCTCACGGGTCAGTGGGACGAGGAAGCTGCCGAGGTCCGGGTTCTCGGGGCTGGGCCACATCTGGGTGACGAGCTGAATCCGCATGGCCGACTCAATAGCACGGCTTCCGAGCCCGTGGATAGCCGGTAGCTTCAAGCGCCGATGGAGGTGGCCGAGCTCGCAGGAACGATCGTCTTCGCCGTCTCCGGCGTGCTCGCAGTCTCAGCACGCCACCTCGACTGGTTCGGGGCGATCGTGATCGGCGTCGTCACGGCGCTGGGAGGGGGAACGATTCGCGGCCTCATCCTCGGGGCTACGCCCGTCTTCTGGATCGAGGATCAGACCTATCTCCTCGTGGCCGTGATCGGGGCGGCGCTCTCAATCCCGTTGGTCGGCCTGATCGGGGAGGGTTCGACCCGCCGGATCGAGGACGGGGTCCGGCTCGCCGACGCCGCAGGGTTGGCGTTGTTCTCGATCGTCGGGGCAAGCATCACACTCGATCTCGGCTTCGACGGTGGGGTCGCGGTCGTTGCGGCCATCATCACCGGGGCCGGGGGAGGGGTGATCCGCGACATCCTCACCGGTCGCAAACCCCTGATCATCGTCGGCGGAGAGATCTACGCGACGGCCGCTCTGGCCGGCTCGGCGATCTTCGTCCTTCTGGAGGAGCAGACGTCGGTTGCCGAACCGATCTCGGCGGCGATCGGGATGCTCGTCATCCTCGGCCTGAGGATGCTCAGCATCAGGCGCGGCTGGTCGTTGCCGTCACTTGGCGCCGAGGGCCGATAGGCCGAGAGGGTCAGTCAGTCGACGAGCTTCTGGATGGTGAACCTGCGGTTGCCCCGTGGGGTCTCGACGACGATTTCGGTGCCGACGCGGCCGTCGCGGAGCGCCCGGCCGACTGGGGACTCCGCCGAGAGCCGGCCGTCGCTCAGGTCAGCCTCGGTCGGTCCGACCAGCTTCCAAGCATGGGTCTCGCCGGAGTCGTCGAGCACCTCGGCGGTCCGCCCGAACGCGAAGGTCTCCGGGTCGTTGTCGACCTCGACCACCACGGCGTCGCGCATCCGCATCCGAAGACGCTTGATCTTGGTCTCGAGGTGAGCCTGATCCTCCTTGGCGATGTGGTAATCGGCATTCTCCTTGAGGTCGCCGAGCTCGCGGGCGGCCTTGATCCGCGCCGCCATCGCCAGGCGTCCGGGTCCCTCCAGCTCATCGACCTCCGCCCTGAGCTCGAGCAGGCCCTCGGCGGTGATCGACTCTCCGGTGATTTCCCGGTCCTCCTGGTTGCTCATCGACTCACCTTGGCAGATCGCGTCAGGGCGGTGTCGCCATCAACGCGCGTTGAGCTTGCCGAAGCCCTTCTTGAGCCGGTTCCGGTCGACGTTGCCCGTGATGCCCTTGACCCGGCCCGAGCTCGTGTACTGCCAGATCGTCCAACCCTTGCCGCCCCAGTTGGCGGCCGGGACGCTCGGCTTCGGCACGTCGAAGTTGGCCACCCAGAGGGGGTGGCCCTCGCCCGCGAAGGAGGTCGTGTCGCCGGTGGCGAGCCAGCTCGAGCTGTTGGTGTAGATCAGCGGCTTGACGTTCAGCTTCTTCTCGACGCGGTTGAGCCAGGTGCGGATCCAGAGCCGCAACCTCCTCTCGTCGAGCCGCGTGAACGGCGACTCGACGTCGAGCGCGGGACGAAGGTCGTCATCGCCGACGCTGCCGACGACGTTGATGAACCGATTCGCCTCGGCGCGGGCGTCCTCCTTGGCCTTCTCCGGGGTGCCGCCCTTGGCGAAGGCGCGATGGTAGGCGCCAACCCGCAATCCCTCCGCGTTCGCGTTGGCGTAGTTGCGGGCGAAGTACCGGTCTCGACCGCACTCCTCGGGCACCACAGTGCAGTCCCTGCCACTCCCGCGGCTGGCCTGCACGTAGGCGAACCGGATGTCGGTCTTGCCGACCTTCCTCCACGAGATCTCCCCCTGGAAGCGCGAGACGTCGATGCCCTTGATCGGCATCGTCGCCGCGGCGTACGACTGAGCGGCGAACAGCGGCAGGGCGATCAGGATCAGGACGGGAAGAATCGATTTGAGTTTCATCATCGCTTCCAACACGGGCGGCCCCGAATAGTTTTCGACGGACCGGCCGGACCCACCTTCCGCACGTGCGTGGATCTGGACCGCGGATCGGCTAGGGAACGATCTCCAGCCGGCGTGCCACGGCGGCGGCGATCGCGGTCGCGAACGGTCCGGCCGGGTATCCGGCGATCGACCCCGCGCCGGAGCCGATCCTGAGCCCAGCCGGCTCGCTGTGGAGCTCGATCTCGATCGAGACCCTGACGGACCGGGAGGTCAGCGGGGCGCCGCCGGCGACCGCGCCGAGCAGTCCTCCGCCGGGAATCGCCGCCCGTAGCCACGGATCGCCGAAGCGGATCAGCTCGGCGCCGGTCGTCGTTCCCTCGGCCGCCATCGCGTAGCTGCCCCCGCCGGTGCGCGTGAGCACGAACGCCGTGACCTCGAGTGGGCCGGTGCGGAAGTCGACCAGCTCGATGTCGACCTCGTTGAAGCCGTCGAGGGCGGAGAGCCCCGCCCCTCGTCCGCCGGGGTCGCGCCCCGCGTCGTCATCGCCGGCAAGGCCGATCACCAGGCCCTCGCCGCAGACCGACAGTCGGTCGCCCCCGTTGCGGAGCAACCGGTGAGCCGGCCAGGCGCTGACCGACACGTCGGCGCGTCCGCCGCCCTCGATCAGCCGTCGGCGGATGCGAGCGGCCGCGAGCCGCGGCAAGCCGACCTGGACGGCCAGCAACGCGACGAGCAGTGCGGCGAGGGCGACTGAGGCCGGCGGTGGCATCGCTTGAAGCTAACCGGGTCGAGGCGATCGTCAATCGACGCCGGCCCGGGTTGCGAGAAATAGACTGTCCGCTCCCATCGCGCGTTTCGTCCCGGAGGAGAGAGTGCAGTGAGAAAGTCCGTCGTCTTCGCCCTGGCTTCGCTGGTCTCTTTATCGGGTATGTCAACGGCGCCGGCGAACGCCTCTCCCTACATCCACGCCCATCGCGGGGGCCCGCTGGAGACCGTCGGCGGCGAGCTTCGGCCCGCCTACCCTGAGAACTCCCTGCCGGCATTCCGTCACTCCGCGAAGGCCGGATTCGTGCTCGAAATGGACACCCGCCTGACGTCCGACGGCCGGGCCGTCGTCATGCACGATGCCTCCCTGAAGCGGACCACCAACTGCACGGGGCTGGTCTCGGAGAGGACCCTCGCCGAGATCCGCGGCGAGTGTGAGATCGACATCCTCGGCACCGACGACGTCTCCCGCCACCTCGGTAAGCTCGACGACCGCCGGGCGAGGATTCCGACCACGATCCAGGCGCTGGAGCTCGCGAAGAGGCATGGGGTGGACGTCAACCTCGAGACCAACAACTACCCCACCGACCCCGACTACGACCCCTCATCGCCCTCGGGCTTTGCGTTGAAGGTCGCCCAGCAGGTCAAAGACAGCGGCTATCCGCCCGGCGATCTGATCCTGCAGAGCTTCCTACCCGGCAATCTCACCCCGTTCCTCGACGACCGCTACTTCGACGACAGCAGCGCGTCGCTTCTGACGTTTCAGAACGTCAACAGCATCGCCGCGGACATTGCGGCGGGCAGCGGGATGGACTTCATCTCGCCGCAATGGCCGGTCGACGAGGAGCTGATCCAGGATGCCCACGCTCAGGGTCTCCAGGTCGCTCCCTTCACGTTCGAGGCACGTTCCGACGTCAGGGCCGCGACGCTGGCGGGTGCCGATGCGCTGATCGCAAACGATCCGCAATCGGCCCGCAGGGCGGTGAGGGCGGTCGAGCCCGACGCGACCCCGCTGCCGAGGCCTCCGTCGAAGCGGGCCTGCGCTGCGACCCGAGCCGCCAACCGCTCGAAGCCGGCGATCAACCTCTACCCCGACGACAGCGGCCCGCGGGTCTTCGCCCTCCAGTACAAGCAGGATCTGAGCAACGTCGTCAGCTACGACTCGTTCCGCAGGAAGATCGAGTGCTTGATCCTCGACTACGTCGTGCCGAACATCGCCAAGAGGCGCCCGAACGTCGTCGCGCTGACCGAGGACGTGGGATTGATGACGCTGGCGACGGGTTCCCGGGGGGCATCGACGCGGGAGATCTTCAGCGATCCCGGCAACGTCCCGGGCTGCGAGAACATCCCCTCGCCGTGCGGCGTAGCGGTGGCGCTCGGCACCCTCGACGGCGAGTACGCCGCCCAGGAGTCGGCCTACGAAGATCGGTTCGGCGGTGTTCCCGGGTTCTCCAAGACGTTCGTCGCCGGCACCGACACCTTCGCCCGCGGTTGGATGCAGACGTTCAGCTCTCTAGCCAAGCGGTACGACGTCTACATCCTCGGCTCCAACAACCAGCCCGAGTTTCGCGAGTCGGTCGACCCGGACGAGATCGCGCTCTTCGCCGATCCCGACGTCCCTGACCCCACCAGCGCCTTCGTGGCAACCGGCCCGGAGGTCTACAACGAGGCGTTCATGTGGGCGCCGAAGAACCTAACCGCCGACGGCCCCCGCCCGCTGCGGAACGTGGTCGCATCGAACAAGAAGGTGCCGCTGACCAGCATCGAAAACCTGATCAGCCTGACTCCAGGCCCGAGCACCGGCCCGGATGCGGTCGAGAACGTCCGTCCGTACAGGATCCCCGGGACCAAGGCGAGGATGTCGTTCGCGACCAGTCTCCCCGCGTTCGTCTACAACGGCGGCCCGGTGACGCCCTTCGGAGAGGCGCCCGGCCCGGGCATCGATCCGTGCTCGGATACCTCGAAGTACTACATGTACTGCCTCGAGGATCTGGGGACCAACCTGGTCATGCAGGACGAGGCGAACCCGGGCGAATGGGCGACTGCGAACGAGTGGCAACCGCTCGAGTGGATGTCGTCGACCTGGCGTTCCTCGACCGATCCGACCGTCTCCTTCGACTACAACGTGACCCCGCACATGGTCGGCAACCTCGCCGACCTCCCCTTCGACGGGCAGACCGCGATCACCCAGCGCGGCCTCAGGGGCCCGAGGGGCGTCAAGCGGGCGAACGCGAGCTGCAACTACGTGGGCAACTCGGAGTTCCTGCCCGAGGACCCCGCCGCCTACGAGGTCTACGCGGGGCCTAAGCGCGAGTTCCTCGGCCTGGCGCCATGGGCCGCGCCCGACGCCTCGCGCGACGAGCTGCGCGAGATCGGCGCGGCGCTGGCGCCCGGCTCGGGCGACCCCCGCGAGAACGACTACCTCGAGACCGCCGTGATCGCCGACCTCCCCTACCCGCCGGTGAACCATCGGGCGAACTGCTCCGGCTGAGCATCGGCAACCGGCCCGGAGGCCGGATGCGCGATCATTGCCCGAGCATGGAGTCCAGTGCAGAGCCGCTGATTGACGCGCACGGCAGGGTCATCTCGGATCTGCGCGTGTCGGTGACCGATCGCTGCAACTTCCGCTGCCAGTACTGCATGCCCGCCGACGGCCTGCCCTGGCTCGAGCGCGACGAAGTGCTCAGCTTCGAGGAGATCGAGCGCCTGGTCGGGCTGCTGGTCGGTCTCGGGATCGAGGACGTGCGGCTGACCGGGGGCGAGCCCCTCGTCCGCAGGGAGTTCCCGAGGCTCGTCTCGATGCTCGCTCCGATCCTAGGTCTCGGGGACCTCTCACTGACCACCAACGGCTACCTGCTCGAACGGGATGCCGATGCGCTGGTGGAGGCGGGGATCGGCCGCGTCAACGTCTCGATCGACTCGCTGGCCCGCGATCGCTTCTTCCAGATCACCCGCAGGGACGCTCTTCCCCAGGTGCTCCGGGGCCTCGAGGCGATCGCCGCCCATGAGAGCGTGCGTCCCATCAAGGTCAACGCGATCGCGATGCGCGACTTCACCGAGCGCGAGGTCTCCTCCTTCGCCGACCTCGCGCGGACGAGCAACTACCAGGTGCGATTCATCGAGTTCATGCCGCTCGACGCCGATCACACCTGGACGCCGGACTCGGTCCTGACCGGCGCCGAGATCCGCTCGCTGATCGAACGCGAGCACGAGCTGGTTGAGCTGCCCCGTGAGCCCTCGGCCACCGCCCGGGTCTTCGGCTTCGCCGACAGCCCGGGCGAGATCGGGTTCATCAATCCCGTCAGCGAACCCTTCTGCGCCGACTGCAACCGCCTGCGGCTGACCGCCGAGGGCAAGCTCAGGACCTGCCTCTTCTCGGTCCATGAGACCGATCTGCGCGAACCGATGCGGGTGGGCGCCTCCGATCAGGAGCTCGAGGGGATCATCCGCGAGGCGGTCTGGCGCAAGGAGCTCAAGCACCACGTCGGCGAGAAGGGTTTCCGCCCGCCGCCCCGCTCAATGAGCGCAATCGGCGGCTGAGGCTGGAGGCGGGGGTGGCCTGCCGAGGGGCTCACTCCGCGCTGCAGGATCGGTTGCAGAATCGGTGGGGCATCCGCCTCACGTCCTAGCTTCGCGGCCGTGTTGCACGAGGCAGTCAATGCCGGCTTCGAGCTGAACCGGTCCCTGGTCGGCCGTCACTACCGGCTGCTGATCGGCTCGGAGGTTGCGGGGCCTGCGGTCGGAGGCCGATCCTGGCGGCGTCTCCAGGATCTTCAGGAGAGCACCGCCGTCGCGGTCGGCGAGCGCGACGACCGCCGCTACTGGCTCTACCGGGATCGGATCTGGTGGGAGCGCGAGGATCTCGGCCCCGGCGACGTCGAGGCGCTGGCTGACGAGCGCCTCGATCGCAAGCGGAGGCAGCTCGAGCGGGCTCACAGCCTCGGAGCCGCTGACGGCCGGGGGCCCGGGCGGCCCGGGATTCCGCGTGAGGTTCGACTGGCGGTCTTCGATCGGGACGGTGGCCGATGCGTCGAATGTGGCTCCCGGGCGCTGCTGCAGTTCGACCACATCATCCCCGTTGCCATGGGCGGATCGAGCGCCGCAAAGAATCTGCAGCTGCTCTGTGATTCGTGCAACCGCGAGAAGGGCGCGACGCTGGGCTGAGGGCTAGATTCAGAGCATGGGCCGCCCACGCGTTCTGATCATCGGTGCCGGCTTCGGCGGGATCGCCGCGGCCATCGACCTCCAGTCGCACGGCTTCGGCGACATCACCATCCTCGACCGCGCGCCCGGGCTCGGAGGAACCTGGCTTCAGAACCACTACCCGGGTGCGGCCTGCGACGTGCCGAGCCACCTCTACTCGTACTCGTTCGCCCAGCGTCGCGACTGGGCGCGGCTCTGCTCGACCCAGCGGGAGATCCTCGGACTATCTGGAGGCCGTTGCTCACGAGTACGGCGTCGACCGTCGTCTCGTTCCCGACACCCAGGTGACCGACTGTCGTTGGGACGACGGGCGCCGTATCTGGGTCGACCACCGCCGAGGATGGGCGAACCTGGGAGAGCGAGGCGTTGATCGTCGCGACCGGACAGCTACATCGGACCGCGCTTCCGCGGATCGACGGCATCGAGAGCTTCGCCGGCCACAGCTTCCACTCCGCCGAATGGGATCACGACTACGACCTGCGGGGGAAGCGGGTCGCTGTGGTCGGGACGGGGGCGAGCGCCGTGCAGTTCGTTCCCGAGATCGCCGGCGTCGCGCGTGAAACCCTCGTCTTCCAGCGCTCCGGGAACTGGTTCATGCCGCGCAAGAACCGCCCCTATCCGGCCGCGGTCAGGGCCGCGATCGAGCGCATCCCCGGCGTTCAGGCGATGCGACGCCGGTTCGTCTTCGACTACGGCGAAGCCCTGACGATGATGATCCGCCACCCGGCCACCTTCGGCCGGATCGGCCGGCTCCGCTCGACCCTGTTCATGCGTCGGCAACTCCGCGACCCCGAGGTGCGGCGAAAGGCCTGGCCCGACTACACCTTCGGATGCAAGCGGGTGCTGTTCAGTTCGCGCTTTCTACCGGCGTTGCAGCGGCCCGACGTTGAACTCGTCACCGAAGAGATCACCGCGATCACGCCCGACGGCCTGACGACCGCGGACGGTCGCACGCACCCGGTCGACTGCATCATCTGGGGAACCGGATTTCGCACGATGGACTTCATGTTCCCGATGCGGATCAGCGGGAGGGGCGGGCAGACGCTGGCGGATGAGTGGGCGTCCGGGCCGCACGCCCATCTGGGGATCGCCGTTCCGGCCTTCCCGTCGCTCTTTCTGATGTATGGACCCAACACCAATACCTCCGGTGGATCGATCGTCTTCTACCTCGAGGCGCAGGCCTCCTACATCCGCCAGGCGCTGCAGCGGGTGCGCGAGCAGGGAGCCGACGCAATCGCCGTGCGCCCCGAGGTCGAGGCGAGGAGCGATCGCGAGACCCAAGCCCGCTTTGCAGGAACAGCCTGGACGCGGTGTGAGTCGTGGTACCGCGACGAGAGTGGCCGGATCGTGACCAACTGGCCCGGCTACATGCGCGACTACGCCGAGCTGACCGAGCGGCTCGACCCGGCTGAGTACGAGTTGATCGGCGACAACGCCTGAACCTGGGGACTCTGCCTATGCAATGCTTAGGCAGATGGAGGATCTCAGCCTCGGCGAGGCGGCCAAGCGGCTCGACGTGAGCGTCGACACCCTGCGGCGCTGGGATCGCGACGGCAAGCTGCAGACGACGCGCGACTCGAACGACCGTCGCCGGGTGCCGGTGGCCGAGGTCGAGCGGCTGCGCACCTCACCCGAGCGCAGCCGTACCGGCGATGCCCTCTCGACCCGCAACCGCTTCCCCGGGCGGGTCGTCTCGGTGGAGACCGACGGCGTGATGGCGCTGGTCGAGATCGAGGCCGGCCCTCATCGCGTCATCGCCGCCATCACCCGCGACTCGGTCGAGGAGCTCGGCCTGGTCGAGGGGGTCGAGGCCACCGCATTGGTCAAGGCGACCTCGGTGATGATCCAGCGCGAATCCAAGGGGTAGGGCGTTTCCTCTCCCGCGACTGTCGTCGAGGCCGAGGCGGCTTCCGGGCTGAGGATCCCGGAACGCGGTTCGACCGCCGGGAGTGGGCGGGTGCGGTGGCGGACGTGGGGGTTCTGGTGCCGATCGCAACGGTACTGATCGTCGCCAACGGCCTCGAGGCGACCGCGGTCCTGCTGCCGGCCGCGCTGCTCTATCTGAGCGTCGCATTCGTCTACCGGTTGCCCGTGCCGGTACAGCCGCTGAAGGCCTTCGGCGCGATCGCGATCGCCGAGGGACTGGGGACGGACGCGATCGCTGCCGGGGCCCTGCTGATGGGCGTGATCTTCGTCGTCCTCGGTCGCACCGGTCTGATCGATCTCGCCGCACGGATCTTTCCGCGGGCGGTCGTGCGCGGCGTGCAGCTCACGGTCGGACTCCTGTTCTTGAAGATCGCCTGGGGGCTGGTCAGCGACCCTCCGGCAGCGTTCACCGATCAGAGCCTCGACTCGGCGGCCCTCATCGTTCTCGGCCTCGGAGTGCTCGCGGTGGCGCTCGCTTTCAAGCGCCGCCTGGTCTCGCTCGCCCTCGTGGGCGTTGCCCTCGCTGTGGTGGTTGGCCGGGCGGGCGGCGAGGTCGTCGTGGGCCCCTCGCCGATCTCGTTTCCGGAGTTCAGCGCGGCGACGTTCTGGACTGCCTTCACCGTTCTGGTCCTGCCGCAGGTCCCCCTCACGTTCACGAACTCCTGCATCGCGACCAGCGACGCGGCTCGCACCTATTTCGGGGACCGTGCCTCACGAGTCGAGCCGGGACGTCTGGCCACAACGCTCGGCCTCGCCAACCTGTTCTCCGGCGTGATCGGGGGGATGCCGGTTTGCCACGGCGCCGGCGGGATGACGGCCCATCGCGCGTTCGGTGCCCGGACTGCCGGCGCGCCGCTGATCATGGGCGTCGCGCTGCTCGCGATCGCGGTGATCTTCGGCGCAGGTCTCGCGGCCCAGCTGGCGGCATTCCCCCTCCCGATCCTGGCCGGGATGCTCGCGGCCGCCGGGGCTCTGCACCTGGGCCTCCTCGGGGACCTCGAAGGGACCCGAAGCTGGGTCATCGCGCTGCTGGTCGGGGCGGTCGGCTTCCAGTTCAACCTCGCCGTCGCCGTCCTGCTCGGCCTGGCCATCTGGTGGGTCCCGAGCCTCATCAGTAGCTTCATCGCATCCAACCGAGGAGGTTCAGATGGCGTTGAGCGGTGAGCAATGGATCGCGGGGTTCGCGAGGGAGGTCGGCGCCGCCGAGCCCGATCAGGCGCAGGTCGACAAGCTGCTGAAGCTCGCCGCGGTCGCCGCCCACTCCTCGGAGCGGATCGCTGCTCCGATCGCCTGCTGGATCGCCGGGGCGGCTGGACTCGACCTCGACGAGGCGATCGCGATCGCCGAGCGGGGAAAGCGGGCCGGCACCGAGGGCGACGGGGGCTGACTCAGGCGGCCATCAGGTCGGGGACGGTCACGAACTCGTAGCCCTCGGCCGCATATCGGTTCAGCGTGTCCTCGGTGTGACCCATTCCCTCTCCGTTGACCCCGTAAAGAACTCGCATCGGCCCTCCTCGGCCACCACCTTCCAGCATTCTCCACGACCGGGAGTAGGCTGCGCCGTGTGAGTTGAAGATGAGTTCGACCGAGCACGTCACCTACTGCCGAATCTGCGAGCCCCTGTGCGGCATGGTCGCCACGGTTGAAGCGGGCAGGGTGACAAAGCTGAGGCCCGACAAGGAGCATCCGCTCTCGAAGGGCTTCGCCTGTCCGAAGGGGATCGCGATGACCGAGGTCCAGAACGACCCCGATCGACTGCTCCATCCCCAGCGACGCCGGTCCGACGGCACGTTCGAGCCGATCAGCTGGGAGACGGCGCTCGACGAGATCGGCGAACGGCTCGGCGCGATCAAGTCCGCACACGGCGGGGAATCCATCGGCTGGTACATGGGCAACCCGGGCGCCTTCAGCTACTCACACCCGCTCTGGGTCAAGGGATTCGTCGACGGCCTCGGCTCGCAGCACTACTACACGGCCTCCTCGCAGGACGTCTCCAACCGCTTTGCCGCCAGCTCGTTGCTCTACGGCTCGCCGTACGTGCTACCGATCCCAGACCTCGCCCGAACCGAGCTCCTGCTGGTGGTGGGTGCCAACCCGCTGGTCTCCCACGGCTCGGTGATGAGCGCTCCCCGGATCAAGGACCAGCTTCACGAGATCGTCGATCGCGGTGGCCGCGTCGTCGTCGTCGACCCGCGCCGCTCGGAGACCGCCCGAGAGTTCGAGCACCTGCCCCTGCGACCGGACTCCGACGCGCCGCTGCTGCTCTCGCTCCTGCAGGTGACGTTCGCCGAGTCGCTCGAGGACTCCGACGCCATGGGCCGGGCTGAGGGGGCCGGAGACCTCCGCGAGCTGGTCGCGCCGTTCACGCCCGCTTCGACGGCGGCCGAGACCGGTGTGACGCCCGAACGGGTCCGCGAGCTCGCCCGCGCGATCGCCGCCGCCGACGGCGCCGCCATCTACGGGCGGACCGGTTCGTGTCTGGGTCGCAACGGGACGCTCGTCTCGTTCCTCTTGGACGCGTTGGCGCTCGCGACCGGCAATCTCGATCGGGTCGGGGGTTCGATGTTCGGAGAGGCGGCGATCCCCTTCGACCGCGTGGCGGAGGCGATCGGCGCGGGCGACTACGGCAAGCGTCGCTCGCGCGTCGGTGGCTTCCCGGAGGTGCTCGGGGCGATGCCCGCCTCGCTGATGGCCAAGGAGATCACGACCCCGGGTAACGGCCGGATGAGAGCGCTCTTCGTCTCCGCGGGCAACCCCGTGCTCAGCGTTCCCAACGGGGACGAGCTTGCCTCTGCGATCGGCGATCTCGACCTGTGCGTGTCGCTCGACATTTACATGGGCGAGACGGCGAAGCTGGCCGACTACGTGCTGCCTGCGACCACATTCCTCGAGCGCGAGGATCTGCCGCTGCCCTTCCTCTCCCTGTTCACGAAGCCATTCATCAACATGACCGAGGCCGTCGTCGAACCCGCCGGCGAAGCACGCCAGGAATGGGAGGTGATCGAGGACATCGCCTCCCGCATCGGCATCGTCCCCTCGAGCTTGCCGGCCGCGCGCTGGCTCGGCCGGGCGGGGGTGAAGCTCTCGCCTCGGCGCCTCGTGGATCTCCTCTTGCGGATCGGCCCGAAGGGGGATCGCTTCGGCCTGCGACCCGGCGGCCTGAGCTTGAAACGACTGGCCGAATCGCCACACGGCATCGTCCTGGCGGAGAACCTCAAGCCGGGCGTGTTGGCCGGCAAGATCCGGCACAAGAACGGCCGGGTTCAGCTCTGCCCGAGCGAGATCGCCGGCGAGGTCGCTCGCATCGCCGACGGCAACGGGGAGTGGGAGGGGGAGTACCCGTTGCGGATGATCGGTCTGCGTGAGCTTCGCTCCCACAACTCCTGGATGCACAACTCACCGAAGCTGATGGCCGGCGACCGCGTCCATCGCGCCCGGCTCAATCCCGATGACGCGGCGGCCGCCGGGATCGCCGACGGCGAGCGAATCCGGGTGGTCTCCGCCCACGGCGAGATCGAGACCGAGGCGCGCGTCACCGACGAGGTGAGCCCCGGCACCATCGCCGTCCCCCACGGGTGGGGCCACAACGGCGGCTGGGAGACGGCGAACGCCGCCGGCGGCGCCAACGTGAACGTGCTGATGTCATCTGAGCCCGAAGACCTCGAGCGACTGGCGGGCATGGCGCATCTGAACGGCGTCCCGGTCCGAATCGACGCCGTCGCGGCGGCGTCGGTCTGACGGGCCCCCGCGCGCGATGCTCGACCTCGGGGTCCAGCTCGGCTCGCTGGCAGCCGCGGCTGCGGTGATGGGGGTCGCGTGGCTGGTCAGCCTGCGAATGCGGGACGCGTCGGTTGCCGACATCGCCTGGGGGCTGACATTCGTGGCCGTCGCCTGGGTCTGTCTGCTCGCCGGTCCCGCCTCGGGCGACCGCAGCCTGTTGATCGGGGTGCTGGTCTCGATCTGGGGTGTGCGGCTCGCCGCCTACATCGGCTGGAGGCATGACGGGGAGGACCGCCGTTACGTCGCGATGCGCCGCAGGTACGGCGAGGGGTTCGCGATGCGGAGCCTCTGGTCGGTATTCGGGCTGCAGGCCCTGATCGCCTGGGTCGTATCGGCGCCGATCCAGGTGGCGGCGACCGACGGGACCCCGGTGTCGATGGGCCTTCTCGGCCTGATCGGGGCGCTCGTCTGCCTCGCGGGGCTCACCTGTGAGGCGGTCGCCGACGCCCAACTCGCACGCTTTCTGAGGCGACCCGACTCGAGCGAGGCCGTCATGGACTCGGGGATCTGGCGCTACTCCCGGCACCCCAACTACTTCGGCGACGCCTGTTTTTGGTGGGGGATCTGGCTGATCGCGCTCGAGACCGGGTCCGCCTGGTGGACGGCCGTCGGGCCGGCGCTGATGACGCTCTTTCTGCTTCGGGTCTCGGGGGTGGCGCTGACCGAGCGCACGATCACCGGCCGGCGTCCCGGCTACCGCGAGTACGTGGAGCGAACGAGCGCCTTCATCCCGCTCCCGCCGCGGCGCTCAACGTCGCCACCGAGGGGTTGACCGGCTTCCCACACGCCCGCTCGCCCGCTGTGTAAAGGTGCGGGTGACAACGTCAACGCTGGCCATCGACGAGGAGGTCGAACTTGCAGCTCGGGATGATCGGACTTGGTCGGATGGGTGCGAATCTCGTTCGCCGACTGATGCGCGACGGCCACGAATGCGTCGTCTACGACGTCAATGCCGACGCGATCGCCGAGCTGGCCGACGAGGGGGCGAGGGGGGCCGGCTCACTGCGGGAGTTCGTCGACGCTCTCGAGGTTCCGCGCGCCGCCTGGATCATGGTCCCGGCCGGCTACGTCCAGGACACGCTCACCGAGCTTGCCGAGCTGATGGAGTCGGGTGACGCGATCATCGACGGCGGCAACTCCTACTACCGCGACGACATCGATCGCGCCGCGGCTCTGAAGCCGAGGGGCATCGACTACCTCGACGTCGGCACCAGCGGCGGCGTCTTCGGACTCGATCGGGGGTTCTGCCTGATGATCGGCGGCCCGGACGAGGCGGTGAACCGGCTGCAGCCGATCTTCGAGACGATCGCCCCCGGCGTCGATGCCGCCCAGCGGACTCCGGGCCGCAGCGGTGAGCCGACCCCGGCCGAGCAGGGCTACCTGCACTGCGGCCCGACCGGCGCCGGGCATTTCGTGAAGATGGTCCACAACGGGATCGAGTACGGCGTCATGGCCGCCTACGCCGAGGGCCTCAACGTGATCGCGAACGCCGACATCGGCACCCGCGAGCACGAGGTCGACGCCGAGACCGCGCCGGTTCGCGACCCGCAGTACTACCCCTATGACATCGAGATCTCCGACGTCGCCGAGGTCTGGCGCCGCGGGTCGGTGATCGCCTCCTGGCTGCTCGACCTGACCGCCTCCGCACTCCACGACTCGCCGACCCTCGAGGGGTTCAGCGGCAGGGTCTCCGACTCCGGCGAGGGCCGCTGGACCCTCCACGCCGCGATCGACGAGGGCGTACCCGCGCCGGTGCTGAGTACCGCCGTCTACGAGCGCTTCGCCTCGCGGGGAGAGGACGAGTTCGCCAACAAGATCCTCTCGGCGATGCGCAAGCAGTTCGGCGGCCACGACGAGAAGCCCGCCGCGGATGCGGCCGAAGGCGGCTCGGGAGCTTGAGCACCTCGTCGGTCGCCACCCTGCCCTCGGCCGTCGGCGATGTCGCCGCGGCAACGGTGCCCGATCCACATGTCGTCGTGCTCTTCGGCGCCTCCGGAGATCTCGCCGCCCGAAAGCTGCTGCCGGGCTTCTTCCATCTCGAGGGTGCTGGGCTGCTCCCTGCGGCTTACAAGATCGTCGGCACCGCGGCCGAGGATTGGGACGATGCGAGGTTCATCGACCATGCCCAGAAGGCCGTCGGCGAGTTCAGCAGGACCGAGGTCACCGACGAGGCCTGGGAGACGTTCGCCGCTCGGCTCTCCTACGTGCCGATCAGCGCCGGACCGCCGGCCCTCGACGAGGCGGTCGAGCACGCCCAGCGCGGGCTCGGAGGTGAGTTCCGGCTTCTGCATTACCTGGCGGTTCCGCCGGTGGCGTTCGAGTCGATCATCGGGACCATCACCGAGGCCCATCTGAACGGGCCGAACTCCCGAGTGATCCTCGAGAAGCCGTTCGGACACGACTACGAGTCGGCGGTCGAGCTCAACGACAGGCTCCACGGCGCCTTCGACGACGCCCAGATCTTCCGAATCGACCACTTCCTCGGCAAGGAGGCGGTCCAGAACATCCTCGCGATGCGGTTCGCCAACGGCCTCTATGAGCCGCTCTGGAACCGCACCAGCATCGAGTTCGTCCAAATCGATGTCCCCGAGACGCTCTCGATCGGTCATCGCGCGGGCTTCTACGAGGGCACCGGCGCCTATCGCGACATGGTCGTCACCCACCTCCTTCAGCTGCTCAGCTACGTGGCGATGGAGCCGCCCGCCGCGCTGTCGGCCAAGGCGCTCCGCGAGGAGAAGAACAAGGTGATGCAGGCTTTCCGCATGATCGATCCCGAGAAGGTCGTCCGGGGCCAGTACGACGGCTATCTGAACGAGCAGGGCGTCGCCCCGGAATCGGACACGGAGACGTTCGTCGCGGTCGAGGTCGAGATCGACAACTGGCGCTGGGCCGGCGTTCCCTTCTACCTGCGAACCGGCAAGTGCATGGCCGAGTCGCGGCACATGGTCACCCTCGACTTCCGCGAGCCGGCGATGAGGATGTTCCCCAACGAGGTTCAGCACCAGGGCGCCAACCAGCTCGTCTTCGAGCTCTCGGAGCCGGGCTCGATCACCGCCGACTTCCAGGCGAAGGTCCCGGGCGCCACGATGGAGCTCGGACCCGCCCGGATGGTCTTCAAGTACGACCAGTCCTTTCAGGCGGAGAACCAGCTCGAGGCCTACGAGCGGCTGATCCACGACGCGATGCTTGGGGACGGGACGCTGTTCACGAGCGCCGAGGGGATCGAGCGCCTCTGGGCGATCAGCGCCGACGTCCTCGAGCACCCCGGTCCAATGCACCCATACCCCCAGGGTTCGTGGGGTCCGGAGGCGGCAATGGACCTGCTGGCGCCGAACCTGTGGCGATTGCCCGAAGCCGAGTTTCCGCCCACAAAGAGATGACAGCCACAAGAGGAGCGATCAGATGAGTACAGGCAGCGGATCCACTGCACCCAAGGACCTTCACGACGCGGGCCAGAGTCTCTGGCTCGACTACATCACCCGCGATCTCGTCAACGACGGGACCCTGCAGCGCTACATCGACGAGCTGTCGCTCACCGGGCTGACCTCCAACCCCACGATCTTCGACAAGGCGCTGCGCGCCGGCGATCAGTACGACGCTCAGATCGGCGAGCTGCTCGCGGCCGGCAGGGTGGGTGAAGAGCTGTTCTTCGAGCTCGCGATCAGAGACCTGCAGGGCGCGGCGGACCTCTTTCGCCCGGTTCACGATCGGACCGACGGTGTCGACGGTTTCGTCTCGCTCGAGGTATCCCCGTTGCTGGCCTACGACACCGAGAAGACCACCGCCGCGGCCGCGTCGCTGCACGCGAGGGCGGCTCGGCCGAACCTGTTCATCAAGATCCCCGGGACGCCCGAGGGCCTGAGCTCGATCACCGATTCGATCGCCGCGGGAATACCCGTCAACGTCACCCTGCTCTTCGACGCCGCTCAGTACGAGCGACAGGCCGACGCCTACATGAAGGGCATCGAGCGCCGGATCGAGCGCGGGGAGGACCCGAAGGTCGAATCCGTCGCCTCGATCTTCGTCAGCCGCTGGGACGTTGCGGTGGCCGAGAAGGTGCCGGCCGGGCTCAAGGACCGGCTCGGGGTGGCCGCTTCGATCCGCGGCTATGTCGCCTACCGGCGATTGCTGGCCTCCGACCGCTGGCAGCGACTCGAGAGCGAGGGAGCGAGGCCGCAACGACTGCTCTTCGCCTCGACCGGGACGAAGGATCCGGAGTTGCCGACGACGAAATACGTGGACGAGCTCGCCGCCCCGAACACCGTCAACACGATGCCTGAAGAGACCCTCCTGGCCTACGCCGAGGAGGGCGTGCTGAGGGGTCTGCTGCCGGCTGACGGAGGTGACAACGAGTCGCTGTTGGCCGAGTTCACTGCGGCTGGAATCGATCTCGACGCCCTCGCTCAGCACCTCCAGACGGAGGGCGCCAGGAAGTTCGAGGAATCCTGGACGGACCTCCTCGAGTGCATCTCCGGCAAGGAGAGCGCAGTCGGGGCGGCAGACTGAGATGGCCGTCGTTGGCCCGGCCGGGGAATCGGGGATGAAGGGCCTCGCCGGCTGGGACGCCCTCGTCGCCAACCATGCCGAGATCGGCGATCTGCATCTCAGCGAGATGTTCGCGGTCGATCCGGGTCGCGGCGAGAGGATGGTCGCCCAGGCGGAGGGGCTGTTTCTCGACTACTCCAAGAACCGGGTGACGGACGAGACCCTGCGGCTGCTGGTTCAGCTGGCCGAGGATGCCGGGCTTCGTGAGCGGACCGACGCGATGTTCTCGGGGGAGCGGATCAACGTCACCGAGGACCGCTCCGTTCTTCACGTAGCCCTGCGGATGCCGCGGGAGCGCTCGCTGATCGTCGACGGGCGAGACGTAGTCGCCGACGTCCACGAGGTGCTCGACCGGATGGCCACCTTCAGCAACCGGGTCCGCAGCGGCGAGTGGACGGGACATACCGGCAAGCGGATCAGGAACGTGATCAACATCGGGATCGGCGGCTCCGACCTGGGGCCGGTGATGGCCTATCGCGCTCTCCGCCACTACTCCGACCGCGGCCTGACCGTCCGTTTCGTCTCGAACGTCGATGCGACCGATTTCATCGAGCAGACCCACGACCTCGATCCGGCCGAGACACTGTTCGTGATCGCGTCGAAGACGTTCACGACGCTCGAGACGATGACCAACGCACGGTCCGCGCGGGAGTGGCTGCTGGCGTCGCTTGGCGACAGCTCCGCCGTCGCCAGGCATTTCGTCGCGCTCTCGACCAACGCGGGAGAGGTCGCGGACTTCGGCATCGACACCGAGAACATGTTCGGCTTCTGGGACTGGGTCGGGGGCCGCTACTCGATGGATTCCGCGATCGGTCTGACGACGATGCTGGCGATTGGCCCGGAACTCTTCGCCGAGATGCTGGCCGGCTTCCATGCGGTCGACGAGCACTTCATCTCCGCTCCGTTCGAGCGCAACCTGCCCGCCCTGATGGGGCTGCTGACGGTCTGGTACGCGGAGCTGTTCGGTGCCGAGACGGTGGCGGTCCTGCCCTACGAGCAGTATCTGGAGCGCTTCCCGGCCTACCTTCAGCAGCTGACGATGGAGTCCAACGGCAAGCACGTCCGCCTCGATGGCTGGAGCGTCGACTACGCGACCGGCCCGATCTTCTGGGGAGAGCCGGGAACGAACGGCCAGCACTCCTTCTACCAGCTGATCCACCAGGGAACCCACCTGATCCCATGCGATCTGATCTTCTTCGCCCGCAGCCTCAACCCGCTCGGCGATCACCACGACCTGCTCGTCGCCAACGTCTTCGCTCAGGCGGAGGCCCTGGCGTTCGGCAAGTCCGCCACCGAGGTCGGGTCCGAGGGGACCGGGAAGCACCTCGTGCCGCACAAGACCTTCGAGGGCAACCGGCCGACCAACGTCCTCATGGCCGAGCGGCTGGACCCGGCAACGCTCGGCAAGCTGGTCGCGCTCTACGAGCACAGCGTCTTCACTCAGGGGACGATCTGGGGCATCGACTCCTTCGACCAGTGGGGCGTCGAACTCGGCAAGACGCTGGCCGAGCGAATCGTCCCGGAGCTGCAGGCGCGCGAGGAGCCCGAGCTCACCCACGACAGCTCGACCAATGCCCTGATCCGGGCCTACCGAGCCCGGAGGGGGTAGGCCCAGCGGGCTGGAGTCACCCCACCCCACCAACAACCCGACGCCCTTGCCGAGCGGCAACACCGCGCCGCCCGGCCAAAGCGGACGCGAAGCGGAGCCCCACCCCACCAATCACCTGACGCCCCTGCCGAGCGGCAACACCGCGCAACCTGAGCAGAGCGGACGCGCAGCGGAGCATCTGCTCGGAGTCATCTCAGGCAACGAGGGAAGAACCTGACTCCCACCACGCCGTTCACCGGCCTGCCGAGCGACGTTTCAGGTTCAGTGGTCGATTACCACTGACATCCAACGAAAATCTGCCAACGAACTCAACACTGCGCCGCCCGAGCAGAGCGGACGCGAAGCGGAGCATCTGCTCGGAGTCATCCCACCAGCAGCGCGGCGCCGAGCGCGCCACCGAAATCGCCCAGGGCCGCGATCTCGAACTCGGGCGGATTGTCGTGGTTGAAGAGGTTCAGCTGCATCCGCTCCTCGATCCGCGGACCCATCTCCTCGCCGAAGCGGACCCCGAGGCCACCTCCGAGGATCACGATCTCGGGATCGAGCAGGTTCACGGCGGACGCGATCCCGGCACCGAGCGCCTTGATCGCTCGCTCGACCAATTCCTTGGCCATCTCGTCGTCGCGTTCGAGGGCCTGCTGCCAGATGCCGCTGGTCAAACGCGGCTTGTCGTGCTTGGCCATCAGCTCGAACAGCTTCGTCTCGTGGCCGTGCTTGACCCGCTTGCGGGCCTCCGCCTCCATCGCCGACCGACCCGCGTAGGCCTCCATGCAGCCGTGATTTCCGCACGGGCAGATCGCCCCACCGCGCTTGACGACCATGTGGCCGATCTCCCCGGCGGAGCCCCGTCCGTCCCAGCTCTTGCCGTCGAGGATCAGGCCGCCGCCGACGCCGGTGCCCCAGAAGACCCCGAGGACGGAGCCGCGACCGCGACCCGCGCCGAGCACGTACTCCGCCCAGGTTGCGACGTCCACATCGTTGCCCACGGCGACCGGCGTCCCGAACGACTGAGCGAGGCTCGGGCCGAGCGGAAAGCTCTCCGCCCACTTGGGCAGGTTCTTCGCGTTCGAGACCGCCCCCGAGGCGGCGTCGATCTCGCCGGGGGAGCCCACGCCGACACCCCGAAGCGCCTTGGTCTCGGTCCCGGCCAGGCTCGCCGCTTCCCGCATCGCCCCCGCCATCGCGTCGGCGACGTCTTGAGGACCGCCCTCGTGTGGCGTCGGGCAGCGCGACTGGCCGACGACGTTGTTCTCAGCGTCGACGACGATCGCCTGGATCTTGGTGCCGCCGAGGTCGATGCCCCCGCGCCGGGTGCCGCGTCTCATCAAGGGTGTCATCAGCTCTCCTGATCCTCTCGTCCGACATCTCTCAGCAGGACTCTGGCCGGCGCTCCATCGGTGTCGATCAGACGCATCGGCAGGCAGATCAGCTCGTAGGGACCCGGATCGATCTCGCGGAGATCGAGGCCCTCGAGCGCGACCACGCCGTTGCCGAGCAGCTCGACATGGGCGTCGTGATCACCGATCGAGAGATAGTCGATCCCGACGAGGCTGATCCCGCGCTCGAGCACCCAGGAGGCGCCGCTGCCGTCGAGGCGGACGAAGTCGTGGGTGAACTCGCCGAGCTCCCAGAGCCTGGAATTGGGCGTCTTCAGGATCAGGCGCTCGGTCCCGGCGGGAATCCCGGCCGCCTCGAGCGCCGGTCGGTCGATGGCGTCGCCGAGGTCGGTCAGCTCGACGACCTCGCAGCGGCCGAGCATCGCCTCGAGCGGCAACGCGTCGACCCCCTTGCCGTCGTCGAAGAAATGCAGGGAACCATCGATGTGGGTGCCCGAGTGCACGCCCATCGTCAGGCGGCTGACGTTGGCACCGTCCCCGTCCTCGATCGCCAGCGCCCGCTCCACCTTCACGCCCGGGTTCTTCCGGTAGATGATCATCCCCGGATGGACCGGTATGGAGACGTCGTGGAGGGCCACGGCGACGAGACTACCCTCACTCCTCCCACATCGGCCACCGCCGCCGTTATCGTCACGGTCGCCTTGCACCCCGCCCTCCAGCCCTGATCCAGATGAGCGCCCGACATATCGGCGTCGACGTCGGCGGGACGAAGATCGCCGTGGCAGTTCTCGAGGGCGGATCGCTCAGCCATCACAGCATCGAGCCGACCGACGCCGAGAGCGCCGAGGTGCTGATCGACGAGATCTGCTCGCTGGTTACAGGGGTCGGTACCGACGGGGTCAGTTCGGTTGGCGTGGGAGTCCCCTCCGTGGTCGACTTCGAGACCGGGACCGCCCGCACATCGGTCAACGTCCCGCTGGCCGACATTCCCCTCCGCAGCGTCCTCGGCGATCGCCTCGGGCTGCCCGTCTTCGTGGACAACGACGCCACCCTCGCGGCCCTGGCCGAGGCGTGCGTCGACGGCGAGATCGAAATCGAGAACCTCGCGATGTTGACGGTCGGAACGGGGGTCGGAGGCGGCCTCGTCCTCAACGGCCGGCCCTACCGGGGCGCCACGGGGGCGGCCGCGGAGCTCGGGCACATGCTGATCGGGCTCGATCTCGGGGACGGGGTGGCGGAGCCGTTGGGCTTTCCCCAGCCCGGCTCGCTGGAGTCCTTCGCCGCCGGATCGGTTCTCGACCGCCTTGCCCGGGCCGCTGCCGAGGCCAATCCGGATTCCCACCTGGGGGCTCGCCTCGGCCGGGGCGAGGAGATCGACGGCCACGATGCCGTTGAGGGGGCCCAGGCAGGGGACGAGATTGCAATCGACCTGCTCCGCATCCTCGGCGAGCGCCTCGGGATCGGAATCGCGAACGTGATCAACGCATTGGACCCCGACGTGGTGGCGATCGGCGGCGGGGTTTCCATCGCCGGCGACCTGCTGCTCGAGCCCGCGCGCCGGGTCGCTGCGGGCTACGTGCTGCCGGGGGTCGGAACGAGGACCGAGATCCGACTCTCGGTGCATGGCCCGACCGCCGGCGTGCTCGGGGCCGCACTACTTGCCAAACAGGAACTGAAGCGACGAGAGGAATCAGCTCGATGACCCAGACCACCGAACTCGGAACGAACGGGGAGAAGTCGATCGACGCGCTCTCGGTCAACACGATCCGGACGCTCGCGATGGACGCCGTCCAGAAGGCGAACTCCGGCCACCCCGGCACGCCGATGGGCCTCGCCCCGCTCGGGTACGTCCTCTACTCGCAGGTCATGCACCACAACCCGGCAAACCCCCACTGGCAGAACCGGGACCGGTTCGTGCTCAGCGCTGGACACGCCTGCATGCTCCAGTACGCGTGTCTGCATCTGTCCGGCTACGACCTCTCGCTCGAGGACATCAAGCGGTTCCGGCAGTGGCAGAGCCGGACGCCCGGCCACCCCGAGTTCCGTCACACCGCCGGGGTCGAGGTCTCGACCGGACCGCTGGGCCAGGGGGTTGCCAACGCGGTCGGCTTCGCGCTCGCCGAGGCCCACCTCGCCGCCACGTTCAACCGGCCGTCGCAGGAGATCGTCGACCATCACACGTTCTTCATCGCCGGGGACGGCGACATGGAGGAGGGGATCTCGAGCGAGGCAGCCTCGCTGGCGGGGTACCTCGGGCTCGGCAAGCTGATCGGTATATACGACGACAACAAGATCACGATCGAGGGCCCGACCGACCTCGCCTATCACGACGACGTCGGCAAGCGGTTCGAGTCCTATGGCTGGTCGGTTCACCGCCTCGACATCAACTCCTCACTCGAGCGAATCGAGGAGGCGCTCGAGGAGGCGAAGTCGGTCGCCGACCGCCCCTCGCTGGTCATCCTCCCGTCGCACATCGGCTACGGCAGCCCGCACAAGCAGGACGCGGCCTCCGCGCACGGGGCGCCGCTCGGGGAGG
Source organism: uncultured Solirubrobacterales bacterium (assembly GCA_963823275.1). GTDB lineage: Bacteria > Actinomycetota > Thermoleophilia > Solirubrobacterales > 70-9 > RHKX01. Next base: position 1,095,671 of record CAWGKW010000001.1, read on the forward strand.
ACGAGGTCAGGCTGACCAAGGAGGCGCTCGGCTGGCCCTACGAGGAGCCGTTCACGGTCCCGCCGGAGGTCTACGAGCACTTCGAGGCGGTCAAGCAGCGTGGTCTGGCCGATGAGGAGTCATGGGATGAGCTCTTCGATTCCTACTCCGCCGAGCACGCCGACCTGGCCGACCAGTTCGTCAAGTTGACGAGGCGGGACGGCCCCGGAGCTGCCGCCACCCGCAGAGGGTCCCGACGTTCGAGACCGGAGAACAGATCGCGACACGGACGGCCTCGGGCAAGGCGCTCAACTGGCTGGCCCCGCACGTCCCCGCCCTGATCGGTGGAGCCGCGGATCTGGCGCCGTCGACCTCGACGAACCTCGACGACTACGCGAGCGTGCGCCGCCACGATTTCGGCGGTCGCAATCTCCACTTCGGCATCCGCGAGCATGCGATGGGGGCGATCGTGAACGCGATGACGATCGAGGGCCTCCGCGCCTTCGGAGCGACGTTCCTCGTCTTCTCCGACTACATGCGGGGGGCGATCCGGCTCGCGGCGATCATGGAGATCCCGTCCATCTTCGTCTTCACCCATGACTCGGTCGGCGTCGGCGAGGACGGCCCGACCCATCAGCCGGTCGAGCAGGTGGCCTCGCTGCGGGCAATGCCCAACATCGAGGTGCTTCGTCCGGCGGACGCGCATGAGACGATCCTCGCCTGGCGTTGGCTGCTCGGCGGCGCGTCGGAGCCGGCGGTCCTGGCCCTGAGCCGGCAGAAGTTGCCGGTGCTCGACGGTGATGCCGTTCCCGAGGATGCGATCGAGCGGGGGGCCTACGTGCTCCGCGACTCCGACGGCCAGCCGGACCTGATCCTGATCGGCACCGGCTCGGAGGTCTCGCTCTGCCTCGATACCGCCGACCTGCTCGCGGCCGAGGGCACCGCCGTCCGGGTCGTCTCGATGCCGAGCACGACCCGGTTCGCCAAGCAGGAGGAGGCCTACCGCGACGCGGTCCTGCCCCCGTCGGTCAAGCGGCGGATGTCGGTCGAGGCCGGGTCCACGTTCGGCTGGGATCGCTGGGTCGGCGACGAGGGCCACAGCGTCGGCATCGATCACTTCGGCGCCTCGGCGCCGGCGAGCGCGATCTTCGAGGGCTTCGGGCTGACCCCCGCCGCGGTGGCCGAGCCACGCCCGCCAGTTGATCGCCGGAGAGAAGCCGTGAGATTCGCCTGCGGGTTCGACCACGGCGGCCTGCCGCTCAAGGACACGGTCCTCGATGCCCTGAGGGCCGATGACCACGTCCCGATGGACCTGGGTGCCCACGAGCTCGACCCCAACGACGACTATCCGGACTTCGCGCTCGCGGTGGTCAGAGCGATCGTGGCCGGCGACGCGGAGCGGGGGATCCTCGTCTGCGGCTCCGGCGCCGGCGTCGCCGTGGCGGCGACGAAGGTCGAGGGAATCCGCGCGGCGATGGCTCACGACACCTACACCGCCGCCCAGTGCGTCGAGCACGACAACTGCAACGTCCTTGCGCTCGGCGCCCGCGTGATCGGCCCGGAGATCGCCGGCGAGCTCGTCGGCGCCTTCGCCAACGCCGTCTTCAGCGGCGAGGAGCGCCACGTCCGACGCCTGGCCAAGGTCGACGCGATCGAGCGTGACGGCGTCGACGCCCGTCTCGAGCCCCGCCCTGACCTCAGCGGAGCCGCTGAGCGCCGCAGTAGACGTTGACCTCGCCCCCGCGGGCGAAGCCTGCGAGCGTCATCCCCCGATCGCCGGCAAGCTCGATCGCCAGCGAGCTGGGCGCGCCGACCCCAACGAGGATCGGGCAGCCGGCCACCGCGGCCTTCTGGACCAGTTCGAAGCTGAGCCGGCCGCTGACGCAGAGGACCCGATCGGCGAGCGGCAGGGCCGCGTCGATCAGCGCCCGGCCGATCACCTTGTCCATGGCGTTGTGGCGGCCGACGTCCTCGCGGGCGATCAGCAGCTCGCCGGTCGCGTCGAAGAGGCCGGCGGCGTGCAGGCCCCCGGTCAGCTCGAACGCCGGTTGGCTGAGCCGGTCGGGAAGCGAGGCCAGCAGTGCCCGCGCGATCGTCGGCCCTGGGGTGGCGAGTGGCGCGTCGACCGCGACCTCTTCGATCGATCCCTTGCCGCAGACGCCGCATGAAGACGTCGTGTAGAAGCTCCGGTCGCCCGGCTCGCGGAGCAGCGGCCCCTCGATCTCGATCGTGTTCGCGGCGAGATCGTCGGGCGGCGAGGCGGCCCTTGCCTCGGCGATCAGGCCCTCCCCGTGGAGAAAGCCGAGGGCCAGCTCATCGTCGTTGCCCGGGGTCCGCATCGTCACCGCGAGCGGTCTGCCGTCGACGCGGATCTCGAGCGGCTCCTCGACCGCGACCTGGTCGGTGACGCCGTCGTGGTCGACGCGCTTGAGCATCCGCGGGTCCATGGCTGCATCCATCTGACCACAAGCCTAGGCGGGTAGCCTGCCGAGCAGATGCTGCCGAAGCCCACGAAGCGCCTGACGCCCTCGAACTGGGCGAGCAAGAAGCCGTTCGGGATCGGCGAGCAGCGGCCGAACAACTACAAGGAGGTGTTCCGCGCCGGCTGGGAGAACCGCGACAGTCTCAGCTACACCTGGCGAATCCTCAGCGAGGGCGTCTGCGACGGCTGCGCGCTGGGCACCAAGGGGATGAGGGACTGGACGATCCCGGGAGTGCACCTCTGCAACGTGCGCCTGCGACTGCTGCGGCTCAACACGATGGGTCCGCTCGATCCCGGCGGGCTTGCCGACGTCGAGCCGCTGCGGAAGCTCCGAGGACAGCAGCTGCGCGCTCTCGGCCGGCTGCCCGAGCCGATGCTTCGCCGCCACGGCGAGCCCGGCTTCACGCCGATCACCTGGGACGAGGCACTCGACATGGCCGCCGAGCGGATCAGGGCGGCCGGCGCCGATCGCTGCGGGTTCTACCTGACCAGCCGCGGGATGTCGAACGAGAGCTACTACGGCGCCCAGAAGGCGGTCCGCGCGATCGGCACGAACTCGATCGACAACGCGGCGCGGGTCTGTCACTCGCCGAGCACGTTCGCGCTCAAGGACGCGCTCGGGGTCGGGGCGACGACGTGCTCCTTCAGCGATTGGATCGGGACCGACGTGATCGTCTTCATCGGCTCCAACGTCGCCAACAACCAGCCGGTGACGACCAAGTACATCCACGTCGCCAAGAAGGCCGGCACGAGAGATCGTCGTCGTCAACCCGTTCCGCGAGCCGGGCATGGAGCGGTACTGGATCCCCTCGAAGCTCGAGAGCGCCGTCTTCGGCACGAGGATCGCCGACGAGTTCTTCGACCTCAACACCGGTGGAGACATGGGCTTCCTGGTCGGCGCGCTCAAGCACCTGATCGAGAGCGGGGCCGTCGACGAGGAGTTCGTCCGCGACCACACCAGCGGGTTCGACGAGGTCCGCGAGATGGCGGAGGGCGCCGAGCTGGGATGACCTCGAGCTGGTCGCCGGGACGACCCGCGAGCGGATCTCCGCCTTCGCCGAGATCCTCGGCCGGTCTCGCAACGGCGTGCTCGTCTGGAGCATGGGCGTCACCCAGCATGAGCGCGGGCGAGGACAACGTCCGCTCGATCGTCAACCTCGCCCTGGCCCGCGGCTGGGTCGGGCGCGAGGGTTGCGGGCTGATGCCGATCCGCGGCCATTCCGGGGTGCAGGGCGGGGCCGAGATGGGCTGTTACTCGACCGCGTTTCCGGGCGGCAGGGAGGTGAACGAGGCCAACGCGAGGGCCCTCGCGGACTCGATGGGGCTTCGACGTGCCCCACTCCCCGGGTCTGACCGCACCCGGGATGGTCGATGCCGCCGGCCGGGGCGAGCTGGACGTGCTCTTCGCCTCGGGCGGCAACTTTCTCGATGTCCTGCCCGACCCCGGAGTCGGTGGCTGAGACGCTGAGCCGGATCCCGCTGCGAGTCCACATGGACCTCGTCCCGTCCTCGCAGATGCTCGTCGATCCGCCGGAGGGCGGCGCGGTCCTGATCCTGCCGGCCGAGACGCGCTACGAGGCGAAGGGCGGAGTCACCGAGACGAGCACCGAGCGCCGGGTGATCCTCAGCCCGGAGATCCCCGGGCCGCGGATCGCCGGGGCCCGGCAGGAGTGGGAGGTCTTCGGTGATCTGGCGGCGCGGGTACGGCCCGAGCTCGCCGATCGGGTGCGGTTCGCCGGTACCCCCGAGATTCGCGAGGAGATCGCCCGCGTCGTGCCCCGATACGAGGAGATCGCGGAGCTGAAGGAGGGCGGTGATTCATTCCAGTACGGCGGCCCGCTGCTGCCGGAGGGGACGGACTTCCCGACCGTCGGATGGCAGGGCCCACTTCGTTCGCGGTCGACGTTCCCGACCCGATTCCCGCCGACGGCCGGTTCGTCGTCTCGACGAGGCGAGGCAAGCAGTTCAACTCGATGGTCCAGGAGCGCGGTGACGCGATCACCGGGGCCGTTCGCGAGTCGGTCTTGATCGCAGCGGGCGACGCTCGAGCGGCTCGGGCTCTCCGAGGGTGACCCGGTGCTGCTGCGAAACGATCACGGAGAGCTCCGCTGCACGGTGTTCACCGCCCCGATCGCCCCCGGAAACCTGCAGGTCCACTGGCCCGAGGGAAACGTTCTGATCGGCCACCGGCGCTCGGCGGAGGCCGACGTCCCCGACTACAACGCGCGGGTCGAGATCCTTCCCGGTTGAGGGGCGCCGCGAGCGTTCAGAGCAGCTGCTCGATCCGCTCCAGCTCAGCGGGATCGTTGACGTTGGCGAACATCAGGTCGGGGTCGCCGAAGGCGCGCAGCTCGCTGGTCGGTATCCCCTCGCCCTCGAGCTCGGCGGCGAGCTTGACCAGCGGCTCGCTCATGACCAGCGCCGCCTTCAACCTCGGCAGCAGCTCCGTGCTGTAGCGGGCGACAAGCGGCTGCGGCCGCGGGTTGGCCGGGAGCGCCAGGTCGGCGTCACGATTGGCCAGTTCCACCAGCAGGGCGGACGGGATCAGCGGCAGGTCGCAGGCGACGGCGACGATCGGCTCGCCCAGGTGCTCTAGGGCCGCGATGATCCCGGTCAGGGGGTGCAGCGGTTCTTCGGCCTCGTGATCGTCCGAGCAGCTCAGCTCCGGCAAGGGGGAGTCGACCTTGGCGACGACGATCGGCTCGAGGCCGGCCGCCGCGGCGGCGGCGATCGGATAGGAGATCAACGGCCTTCCCGGCGAGCTCGACGACGGCCTTCGGCTCGCCCATCCGGCTGCTTCGACCGCCGGCGAGGATCGCAACATGTCGCGCCTTCACCCCGCCATTCTCGCAGCGATCGGGGATGATCCCAAGATCAAGGTGGAGGCCCTGATCGACATCGAACCGGCACGGGACCTGGTGCTCGAACGAGCGACCCCGCTCGGCTCCGAGCGCATCCCGCTCCGCCGGCGGAGGGCAGGGTCCTCGCCGAGCCGGTGGTGTCGAGGGTCGACGTGCCCGGATTCGACAACTCCGCCATGGACGGCTTCGCCATCCGCGCTGCCGACAGCGACGGCGCCGGTGAGGCCCCGCGCTCGCTTCGCGTCGTCGACGAGTCGCGAGCGGGCCATCCGGCTCGGGCTACGGTGGCGCCGGGCGAGGCGATCTCGATCTCGACGGGGGCGATGGTCCCCGGGGGAGCGGATGCGGTGATCAGGGTCGAGGACACCGACCGCGACGGGGATCGGGTGACGGTCAGCGCCGCCGTGCCGGTTGGAAGCAGCATCCGCCGCGGCGGCGAGGACATGGCCGCCGGATCGCTGATCCTCGGGCCGGGCGGGCGAATCGGGGCGGCGGAGCTGGGAGCGTTGGCCGCCGGCGGCGTCCCCGAGATCGCCTGCGCGCGCCGCCCTCGCGTTTCGGTGCTCTTGACCGGAGACGAGCTGGTCGAACCCGACCGCCGAGCTGCGCCCGGGGCAGATCCACGACTCGAACGCCTATGCGGTCCCGCCGCTCGCCACCGGCGTCGGAGCCGAGTTGGATCTGGTCGAGGTGATCGGCGACGACCGCGCGACGACGCGCGCGGCGATCGAGCGCGGCACTGGCAGGGCGACGTCCTCGTGGTCTGCGGCGGCGTCTCGGTCGGCGAGCACGACCACGTCCGTCCGGCGCTCGAGTCGCTGGGTGTCGAGCAGGTCTTCTGGGGCGTCTCGCTCCGCCCCGGCAAGCCGACCTACTTCGGCGTTGCGCCGTCGGGGCGCTCGTCTTCGGGCTGCCCGGTAATCCGGTCTCGGCCATGGTCACCTTCGCCCTCTTCGTTCGCCCGGCGCTGCTCGCCATGCAGGGGGCCGACCCCGCATGCCCGCAGCCTCGTCGCGAGGCTGACTGAGGCCTACACGAAGGTCCGCGGCCGGGCGGAGGCGATCCGGGTCGAGCGTCGAGGCGGGGGAGTCGGGCTGGGAGATCACCCCGACCGGCCCGCAGGGCTCCCACGTGCTGACGTCGATGCTCGGCGCCGACGGCCTGGCGTTCGGCGCCGCCGACCAGGTGGATCTGGCGGCCGGCACAGCGCTCCGGTGGAGCTGCTGCGATGACGGGTAGCCTCGTCTCGATGTCGATCGATGACCGTCAGCGTGCGCCTGTTCGCGATCCTGCGGGAGCGGGCGGGCCGCGATTCGATCGAGCTCGAGCTTCCGACCGGGCGCCACGGTCGGCGACGCGATCGCGGCGCTGGGCGTGACGCCGGAGCTGTCCGGGGTGATCGATCGGAATGCCGGTCGCGATGGCGGTCAATCGCGACTACGCCGCCGCCGACACCGTGCTCTCAGCCGGCGACGAGGTCGCGTTGATCCCGCCGGTCAGCGGCGGGAGCCGGCGACGTCCACACCCGGGTCACGGCCGAGCCGTTGTCGCTCGAGCGGCTCGCCGGGATGGTCGGGCGCAGCGGGGCGGGGGCGGTCGTCAGCTTTCAGGGGGTGACCCGCGAGGTCGAGCGGCTCGACTACGAGGCCTACGACGAGATGGCGGCCGAGCGGATCGCCGAGATCCTTCGCGAGTGCGTCGAGCACCACGGATTGGAGGCCGCCGCTGCCGAACACAGGACCGGCTCGGTGCCGCTGGGCGAGTCGAGCGTGATCGTCTGCGTCTCGGCGGTTCATCGGGGAGAGGCATTCGCCGGTGCCCGCGAGGCGATCGACCGGATCAAGGCCGAGGCTCCGATCTGGAAGCGCGAGATCGAGGGAGGTGAGGCGCAGATGGGTGGAGGGGACGAGTCCGGTCGGGCCGAGCTGACCCACATCGGCCCCGACGGCGCGGCCCGGATGGTCGACGTCGGCGCCAAGCCTGAGAGCGAGCGGCGCGCCATCGCCGAGGCGGTGGTTCGGATGAAGCCCGAGACGGCGCGGGCGGTCGAGGCCGGGGACGGCCCCAAGGGCGACGTTCTCGGAACCGCCCGGATCGCCGGCATCGGGGCGGCCAAGCAGGCCGGCTCCCTGGTGCCGCTCGCTCACCCGTTGCCGCTCAGCTTCGTCGATGTTCGCGCCACGGTCGATGCCGAGTCCGGCACGGTCATCCTGACGGCCGAGACCCGCTGCGTCGGGCGCACCGGAGTCGAGATCGAGGCGATGGCCGCCGCGGCGATCGCGGCCTTGACCGTCTACGACATGGTCAAGGCGATCGAACGCGGCGTCGAGATCGAACGGGTCCGCCTGCTCCACAAGAGCGGCGGCAAGAGCGGCGAGTGGAACGCAGGCGATGGCTGAGCCCGCGCCCGGGGGATCGGAGGCATTCAGGGCGGCGATCCTCAGCATCAGCTCCTCCCGCGCGGAGGGCAGCGGGGCGGAGGACCTGAGCGGCGACGAGCTGGCGCGGTTTCGCCGGGGACTCGGCGCCGAGATCATCAGCCGTGAGCTGATCGGCGACGAGCGCGACGTCGATCGAGGAGCGTCTGCGCTACCTCTCCGACGAGCTCGGATGCGATCTGGTGCTGACCACCGGGCGGAACCGGCTTCTCTCCCGACGACGTCACGCCCGAGGCAACGGTTGCCGTCGCCGAACGGGACGCTCCGGGAATCGCCGAGGCGATGAGGCTGGCGTCTCGCGAGCACACCGCCCACTGGATGCTCTCCCGCAACGTCGCCGTGATCCGGGGCACGACCCTGATCGTCAACTTCCCCGGCAGCCCAAAGGCGATCGGAGAGGCCGGCGAGGCAATCGCGGAGGCGCTGCCGCACGCGTTACGTCTGCTGGGGGGCAGCTCGGGCGGCCACTGAGTCGACCGCTCGGCGAGCCCTGCCGCCCTGCGCAGCGAGCAAGCTCACGTTCGCCGCGTGGTTGCTACGCGGCCTGCGGGGGATCGGAGGTCATTGGCAGCCATGCGGCCACGGCCCGGTCCAGCAGGACCGGCATCAGCTCACCGAGGGCGATGCCGCCCTCGGTGGGTAGGCCGAGGGCGGAGCCGATCGCGACGAGTGCTCCGTGCCGGCCTCGGGCGAGCTGAGCCCACTCGCCCGCCAGCACGCCGGGCAGGACCTCGATCTCCTGGCCCTCGTCCAGCCGAATGCTCAGGTCGACTCCGTTGGGGGCCAGCTCGACCCCGCTGGCGATGGGCGGGGCACCGACCCCCGACGCAAAGAGGTCCGAGTCGAAGGCCTCGCGCGCGGCCTCGAAGCCAAGGCCGCGAAGCATGGTGGTCAGCGCCGGCTGGCGTTCGTCGGTCCAGACGGCGGCGTCAGATTGCAGGACGACCAAAGGTACGGTGGGAAGCACGAAGCTGGCCCAGCGTTCCGCCAGTCGCGCCTCCGCCGGACCCGGGAGCTCCGCCTCGGTGACGATCGAGGGACCGCAGCTCTCGTGAGAGACACGGACGGCGGCACGGCGTGGCCCCGGGTCGACGATCAGCACGACGGTGGCGGTGCTCAGTTCAGGGTCGATGGTCTCGCCACATCGGATACAGGGCGCCTCACCGGTCCGGACCTGAACGTCCACCGCCTCGATCTGGGCATCGCTGAGGAGCTCGCGGACCTCGGGGGCCAGGGCGAGGGTCATCCGGCGATCACCCGACGCCCGCCCTGCCGGCCAGCACCTCGCGGTCGACGTCGGCGAGGACCTCGACCAGCTCGGGCGGCCCGGCATCGCCGACGACGATCATCGAGCCCGGCCAGAAGGGGCTCTGGGGGACGGCGAGGCCCAGGAGAGCCTCCGTGTAGAGCCAGTTACCGGTGTTGTGGAGCGTGACCCCGTTGCGCTCCCAGATCGGTGTCGTCGGGGCCTCGCCGTCGCCGGGGAGCGCGCCGCGGCGGTGGATGTGGCCGAAGATCACGTGCTCGGCGTCGATGTCGAGGCGCTCGACGACCACGTGCATCGCCTCGACGCCGGAGCGACCGATCTCGGTGATCGAGAAGTCGCGGTTGAATCGCCCGAGCCCGGCCCGCTCCATTCCGCGCAGCGCGGTCGGGATCACCGCCGAGCCGAGCAGCTTGCCGCGGATGGTCCGTGCCCTGCCTGAGGCCCCGCCGATCGTCTCCCAGATCTGCAGTGCGCGGGACTTGCCCTCCTCGTCGCTACCGAACGCCCTGCCCCCCTGCGCGAGGTTGAAGATCAGGTCGTAGACGGGCGCGTGGACCTCCTCGTAATCGTGTGGCGTCTCGCGCCGGCCGGTGGGCCTGCCGGCAAGCCGATCGACGGTGGCCACCGAGAGTCTCTCAACGGTCGGCAGCGTGACGTGGCTGTCGAGGTAGTGGCCATGAGTCGCAAAGATGTCGTCGCGGACCCAGAAGCCGGGGTAGCGGACCTCGAGCCGAGCGTTCCCGAGCCAGTCGGCGATCGTCTCGACGGCGGGATGGGGTGAGCCGACGATCTCGTCGAGGCTCGCCGGACGCTCCTCGGTGCGAGCGCGCTCGAGCCAGGGCCCCAGCAGTCGGTGATCGTGATTGCCGGGGACGAGGATGACCTCGCCACCGGCGAAGGCCTGGCCGATCCCCTCGAAGAAGCTGCGCGTGCTCGCGAGCGATTCACCGAGCGGCCCATCCCGCAGCTCGAGGATGTCGCCGAGCAGCACCAGCCGCTCGGCGCCGACCGATGCGAGGGCCTCCAGCAGGCGTTCGCGCAGCGGGCTTCGCCGCAGTACGTCGCTGCCGGAGAGTGCCCCCAGGTGCAGGTCGGAGATCAGGACCGTGGTCGCCATGGGGCAATCCTCGCAACTCCACCATTCCGGCAGGGGGATCACCGCAAACCGCCGAGGCTCGTGATGGCGCTGCCGGTACACTGATCGGCGGAATGGAGAGCGCTACGTCCACGGGCGCATCGGCCCCCTCGGGCGCCAACGGCGCCGGCATCGCGGTGGAGAACCCCGCGACCGGCGAGACGATCGGCCACGTTGTCGACCTCGGCCCCGACGAGGTCGCCGCGATCGTCGAGAGGGCCCGCACGGTGCAGCCTGACTGGTTTGCCGCCGGCTTCGAGGAGCGCGCCCGGATCCTGATGGCCGCGCGCGCCTGGATGGTTGCCAACGGCGACCGCGTGGTCGAGACGATCTGCGGGGAGACCGGCAAGCCGGCCGACGAGACGATGTTCGCCGAGCTCTCCTATGGGGTCGCCGCGCTCGAGTTCTGGGCCAAGAACGCGCCGACGATGCTCGCCGACGAGATCGTCGAGACCGCCTCGCCCTTCATCAGCGGGGGTCGCCGGCTCAAGGTCCGCTACGAGCCGCTCGGCGTCGTCGGCGTGATCGGCCCCTGGAACTTCCCGCTGATCAACTCCTTCGGCGACTGCATCCCGGCGCTCGCGGCCGGCAACGCGGTGGTCCTCAAACCCTCGGAGATCACGCCGCTGACGTCGATGCTGATGGCCGAGATGCTCGCAGCGGCGGGCCTGCCGGAGGGCATTTTCACCGTCGCGACCGGCATGGGAGCGACCGGCGCGGCCCTCGTCGACCTGGTCGACTACGTGATGTTCACGGGCTCGGTAAAGACCGGCAAGATGGTCATGGCGCAGGCGGCCGAGACCCTGACCCCGGTCAGCCTCGAGCTCGGCGGCAAGGATCCGATGATCGTCCTCTCAGACGCCGACCTCGAGCGCGCGGTCAACGCCGCGGTCTCCAACGGCCTCAACAACTCCGGCCAGGTCTGCATCTCGGTCGAGCGGATCTACGTCGAGGACGAGGTGCACGACGAGTTCGTCGAGCGGCTCACCGAGAGGGTCGAGACCCTCCGCCAGGGTCCCCCCGGCGAACTCGGATCCGTCGACATCGGCGCGATCATCTTCCCGCCCCAGATTGACCTGATCGATTCTCACGTCCGCGACGCCGTCGAGCGGGGAGCGGAGGTGCGCACGGGGGGCAGCATCGGCGAGGGTCCCGGGCGCTTCTACGAGCCCACCGTGCTGACCGGCGTCGACCACTCGATGCTCTGCATGACCGAGGAGACGTTCGGCCCCACCCTGCCCGTGATGAGGGTCGGGGACGCCGAGGAGGCCGTCGCGCTGGCGAACGACGGCCGCTATGGGCTGCAGGCTTCGGTCTGGACCCGCGACGTCGTCCGCGGCGAGGCCCTGGCGCGGCGGATGGAGGCCGGAGTCGCCTGCGTCAACGACGCGCAGCTCAACTACGGAGCCATGGAGCTGCCGATGGGCGGCTGGAAGGAGTCCGGGCTCGGCTCCCGCCACGGTGCGGACGGGATCCGCAAGTACACGAAGCGCCAGTCGCTGCTGATCACCCCCGGCTATGCGCCGGCGCGGGAGCTCAACTGGTTTCCCTACGTCGGCGAGGTGACCTCCCAGGTCGGCGACACGCTGACCGCCCTGGTGATGAGCCCGGTCTTCAACGACGCTCAGCGAATCACGCTCGCCGCCCTCTGCGACACCTGGATCCCCTCGCTTGAGCCGCCCGATGGAGAGGGCGATCCGACCGGCTTCTGGGCGCGCTCGGCCAGCGACTACTCGGTGCAGGTGGCGGTCGAGATCGCCCTGCTTCAGTCGGGGGCGGCCGAGGAGCAGCTGAACGGCCTGCGGGGTCTGCTCGATGCCCTCGCCGCCGAGGGAATGGCCGCTGCGACCCCGCAGGAGGGGCGCGAGGCGATCGTCAACGCGTTCATGGCCGACCCCGAGGCCGCGGTCGGCCTCGATGCGCTCCGCGGGGTCTGCATGTCGATGCACTACGCGCTCCCCGACCTCGCTACCGGAATCAACCCGAACTGGCCCGGGATGGGCTACCCGGGCCCGCAGGCCCTGCCGAAGCCGGCCGATCAGGTCGAGCGGCCGATCAAGCCGATCGTCCCCGACTCCGATCAGCTGACCCTGCACGCCGACGCGGTCGTCGTCGGCTCCGGGGCGGGCGGCGGCGTGATCGCCGCTGAGCTCGCCGCTGCCGGTAAGAAGGTCTGCGTCCTCGAGATGGGCGGCTACCACGACGAGTCGGAGTTCAACGGGCTCGAGCTGTGGGCCTACCAGAACATCTTCCTCAACCAGGGACCGTTCCCAACGGCCGAGGGCCAGGTTTCGATCCAGGCCGGATCAGCCCTTGGCGGGGGCACGGTGCTGAACTGGACCAACTGTCTGCGAACCACCGATCACGTCCGCGGCGAGTGGGCCCACCACGGCCTCGAGGGCATCGATGGCTCCGACTACGACGCCCACATGGACGCGGTCTGGGAGCGGATCGGCGTGACCGGCGAGTGCAGCGATCTGAACGGCCCCCACAAGCTGTTGCAGAAGGGTTGCGAGGCCCGCGGGCTCGACTTCCGAGGCATCACCCGCAACACCGATCCCGCAACCTACGACCCGGTCACCGCCGGCTACATGGGTTTCGGAGATCAATCGGGCTCGAAGCGATCGACCGCCAAGACCTACCTCGCCGACGCCGCCGCCGACGAGGCCGACTTCCTCGTCCACTGCCGGGTCGAGCGGGTGATCGTCGAGAACGGCAGGGCTGCGGGCGTCGAGGCCGCCTATCTCGACCCCGAGGGTCGCAGCTGCAGGGTCACAGTCCGGGCGCCGACCGTGGTCGTCGCCTGCGGCTCGGTCGAGTCTCCGGGGCTCCTGCTGCGCTCTCAGATCGGCGGACCCGCGGTCGGCAACTACCTGCGACTGCATCCGACCAGCGCAATATTCGGCTTCCACGAGGAGCGACAGGACCCATGGTGGGGACCCCCGCAGGCGGGGCTCTCGCACGAGTTCGCCGAGCTCGAGGACGGCCACGGATTCCTGATCGAATGCGCTCAACACACGACCGGTTTGACCGCGGCGGCGCTCCCCTGGCGCTCGGGCCGCGACCACAAGACCGGCGTCTCCAGGTACTCCCACAGCGGGGGAATCATCAACCTGACCCGCGATCACGGCCACGGGCGGGTGACGATCGACGCCGCCGGCCGGCCCGTCCTTCACTACGCCATCAGCGACGAGCTCGACCTCGCCAACCTCCATCGCGGCCTCGCGGAGATGTCGCGGATCATGGAGGCGAGCGGCGTGATGGAGATGCGGGCGCTCAGTCGACTCGCCCCGGTCTGGCGCCGCGGCGACGACCTCGAGGAGTTCATCTCAGCCGTGGGGCAGCTCTCGATCCCCGCCCGGGAGATCGGACTGTTCAGCGCCCATCAGATGGGGAGTTGCCGGATGGGCTCCGACCCGGAGACCTCAGTCGCCGGCCCGTGGGGCGAGCTGCATGACACCCCCGGTGTCTGGATCGGTGACGCCAGCGCGTTCCCGACCGCCTCCGGGACCAACCCGATGTTCACCGTGATGTCCCTCGCACGGCGCACGGCGCGGGCCATCCTCGCCGACTGACTTGACCGGCCCCCTCTACGGGCTGGGAGGTTTCGCAGCCCGGCGCGGCTGGCTGGTGGTCGGGCTCTGGGTCACGGTGGCCGCCGGGCTGGTGATCGCGGCGGCGATCCTCGGCAAGCCGACCAACGACGACCTGACTATTCCAGGGAGCGACTCGACCCGGGCCACCGATCTGCTCGACGACAAGCTTCCGAGTCGCGCCAACGGCATCGTCCCGATCGCGTTGAAGTCCGATCAGGGGAGGCTGGACGAAGGGGCGAACAGGACGGCCGTCAAGCAGGTCGTCCAGAACTACAAGCAGGATCCGAGCGTCCGCTCGGTGGTCAGTCCCTTCAGCTCTGCCGGGGCCGACGATCTCAGCAAGGACGCCCTCTACGCCTACATCTCCCTGAATCTGAGGCCGGGCCCCGACGACCTGGACGAGGGAGAGGCCGAAGCGCTGATCGCGCTCGCCGAGCCGGCCGTGAAGCAGGACATCGAGGTCGCCGCCGGAGCCTATCTGGGCTCGGCCGTCTCCAAGCCCAGCACCGAGTCGAGCGAGGCGATCGGGATAGCCGTCGCGATCATCGTGCTGCTCTTCGCCTTCGGGACCGCCGCGGCGATGCCGATCCCGATCCTGACGGCGATCTTCGGGCTCGCCGCAGGCCTCAGCCTGGTCGGCCTGCTCGGGCACGTCATCTCGGTGCCGACGATCGCGGCGACGCTGGGAACGATGCTGGGCCTGGGGGTCGGGATCGACTACGCGCTCTTCATCGTCACTCGCCACCGCGGATTCATGGCCGAGGGCCACGAAGTCGAGGAATCGGCGGCGCGCGCGACCGCCACCTCGGGCGGCGCGGTTCTGTTCGCCGGCGGAACCGTCGTGATCGCGCTGCTCTCGCTCTACTTCTCCGGGCTGCCGATCGTCCGTGCGCTCGGCTACTCGGCGGCGATCGTCGTCGCCGTCTCCGTCGTCACCGCACTGACCCTGCTGCCGGCTGTCCTGGGCCTGCTCGGCGAGCGGATCGACAGTCTCAAGCTGCCCTTCGGAGGTCACCCCCACGACGACCAGCCCCACGGCTGGGCCCGCTGGGCCCGCGGGGTCGGCAAGCGCCCCTGGGTCGCGGCGGTCGCCGGGCTGGTGATTCTCGCCGCCCTCGCCCTGCCGTTGCTCGACATCACCCTCGGCCAGCCCGACTCCGACCTCTATCCCGAAGACACCCAGACCAAGCAGTCCTACGACCTGCTCTCAGAGGGCTTCGGCGCGGGCACCAACGGTCCGCTTCTGGTCTCCGTGAGGCTCGACCCTCCGGCCAAGCCCGACACGAAGAAGTTGAACTCGGTCGAGGCGAAGCAGAAGCGGCAGGAGGACCAGGCCCAACAGCAGTACGAAGAGGCCGCCCAGCAGGCGGCCCTCGCCGGGCAGCCGCCGCCGCCCGAGCCGGCCGGCCCGACCGCGAAGCAGCAGGCCGAACAGGAGCAGCAGGAGGAGTTCCTGAAGTCGACTGCGAGCGATCCACGACTGACCAAGCTGAGCGATCAGATCGCCAAGAGCCCCGACGTGTCGTCGGTGTCCCCACCCGCGGTCAACAAGGACGGCGACGCCGCCGTCCTCAACGTGATCTCGAGCTCGGCGCCATCCTCGGAACGCACCGTGGCCCTCGTCAACGACCTCCGCGACGACGTGATTCCGAAGGCGCTCGGCTACCCCTCGACCACGAAGGCCTACGTCGGCGGCACCACCGCGGCCTACATCGACCTCGCCGACCGGATCTCGGAGAAGCTGCCGCTGGTGATCGGGATCGTCGTCGGACTCAGCTTCCTGCTGCTGATGGTCGCCTTCCGCTCCCTGCTCGTTCCGCTGACCGCGGGCCTGATGAACCTGGTCTCGGTCGCCGCCTCATACGGTGTGCTCGTCGCGGTCTTCGAGAAGGGATTCGGGCTGTCGCTGATCGGCCTGGACCACACGACCGAGATCGTCTCCTTCGTCCCCTTGCTGATGTTCGCGATCCTGTTCGGGCTCTCGATGGACTATCAGGTGTTCCTGTTGACCAAGATCCAGGAACGCTTCAAGGCAGGGGTCGGCAACCACGACTCCGTCGTCGAGGGCCTGGCCGGGACGGCCCGGGTGATCACCTCGGCGGCCCTGATCATGGTGGCCGTCTTCGCCAGCTTCATCCTCAACGGCGATCCGACCGTCAAGCAGTTCGGGGTCGGCCTCGCGGTCGCCGTGGCGATCGACGCGACCATCGTCCGCTGCCTGCTCGTCCCCGCGGTTATGGTGATCTTCGGGAACGCGAATTGGTGGTTCCCAGCCTGGATGGAAAAGCACATGCCACAGCTCGGGATCGAGGGGGAGGAGTTCTTTCGCGATCTCGACGTTGACGACCTGGAGGCCGCCGATGCCGCCGACTGAGCTGACCGTCGCCGTCACCGGCCCGACCGGGGACATCGGCATCGCCGCCCTCCGGGCGCTTGATGCCTCACCGCAGGTCGGCGCGGTGATCGGCATGGCGAGGCGACCGTTCGAGCCCGCCGAGCACGGGCTCGGCCCGAAGGTCATCTACCAGCAGGGGGACGTGCTCGATCGCCCCTCAGTCGATGCCCTGGTGGCGGATGCCGACGTCGTCGTCCACCTGGCGTTCATCATCTTCGGCGATCGCGACAAGGCCCATCGGATCAACTCCGAGGGGAGCCGGAACGTCTTCGAGGCGACGGTGGCCGCCGGTGCGAAGCGGCTCGTCTACACGTCATCGGTAGCCGCTTACGGCTTCCACGCGGACAACCCCCAGCCCCTGACCGAGGACGTCCCGACCCGGGGGAGCGACTCCTTCTACTACTCCGCCCACAAGGCGGAGCTGGAGGGCGTCCTCGACGAGTGCGTCGCAGGATCCGACGTCGACGCCTACGTCTTGCGGCCGTGCATCGTCGCCGGGGCTGGGGCGCCGATGTTGATCGAGACCATGGTCGGCACCCTGCCGATCTACGGTCAGCTCAGACTCGCTCGCCGAGCCCTCGACATGATCCCCTTCCTGGGGCCGATCCTGCCCGACCCGGGCGTCGACTTCCAACTCGTCCACACCAACGACGTGGCCTCCGCCCTCCTCGCCGCCGTGGAGGGACGAGGCGAGCCCGGTCGCTACAACCTCGCCGGGCCGGGAGCGATGAGCGTGGGGAGGATGGCCCGCGCCCTCGGCTGGCATTCGGTCCCGGTTCCCGGAGCTGCCGTCGCGACCCTCGACGACCTGCTCGACAAGCTGCCCGGGATGCCCGCTGAGGCGGCGTGGCTGACCGCGTTTCGCGTCCCCACGCTGATGGATACCCGCAAGGCTCGCGAGGGGCTCGGTTGGGCCCCCGAATGGGACGCGGACGCGACCCTGCGGGAGACGATCCAGGGTGCTCGAGAGGAAGGGATCCTCTAGCTCGCCCGGCGGTAGAGTCCGTCGCGGTTTTCCGGTAACGCGAATAGGAGGGTTCCGATGGGGTTCATGGACAAGATGAAGAAGGCGGCTGAGTCCGCTCAGGCGCAGACCAGCAAGGTCGGCGTCGGTGCGTCGGCCGATCAGATGGACCTCGCCAACCGCGGTCAGAAGCTGATGAAGGAGGGCATCGAGACGCCGGCTCACATCGACTCGATGGCCTCCACCGGCAAGACCGACACCCCCGGCGGCACCGAACACGACATCACGATCACCGTCAGCCCCGAGGGCGGCACCCCCTACACCGTGACGACCAACCAGTACATCTACCCCTCGGCGCCGTTCAGCGCCGGCGACGACGTCATCGTCCGCGTGGATCCCGACGACGCCAACTCCCTGATGCTCTGGGGAAAGCGCTAGATCGACTCCCTGCCGCCGCCTCCGCGGCTTGTCCAACGGGGGCGGGCGTGCCGGATCGGACCCGGGCTCGGGCGAAATCATCTCCAGCGCATGGCACGCCGAATAGCCTGGTGTCCGACGATTCGCCAGGGTGTCGCGTCCCCGCCCGTCCCACCCACCAATACGGCCAAACATCCCTCCAGTGCCCTCAGCCGACCTGGGCGCGATGCTATGTTGCCCGTCTAGGCGTTCGGTGTCGTTCCCCCGCGGCATCGGACGCCTTTTTTCCCATCTGGCCAGGGTCTCCGAGCCGAGGTCACGTTGTTAGACTGCCGCTCGCGCGCCGCTATCGTCTAGGGGACTAGGACGCCGGATTCTCAGTCCGGAAACCGGGGTTCGAATCCCCGTAGCGGTATCGACGAAACCCCCGCAAGCCTGCTTCCGTTCGGGGCCGGGGGGCAGATCCTGGCCCAGCCGGGCCGACCGTGGCGGGGGGGTAAGAGCTCGACGAGAAATCTGATGCGCTGCTCGCTGGTCGTTAGGCGGCGAGCTCTGCGAGGACACCCTTGTCGCCGCCGGCGTCGGGGGAGATCCGCGCGGTTGAGCCCTGCAGGAACATTTTCTGGTCCCCCTCGACGATGTGGAGGCGGCGGGCCAGGCCGAAGTGCTTGACCTCGACCTGGGCACCGGCGCGGTCGAAGGTGGCGAGAAGCTCCCCGGGCTCGTTGCCCATCGGGGAGCGCAGCGCGAAGACGTAGATGTTGGCCTCGGCCACGCAGACCATCATCCGCTCCGACACCCCGTGGGCGGCGGCGTTGGCGTGCCGGGATGCCTCGATCGCCCCCGCTCCCTCCAGGCCGGCGGCGAGCGGGTTGTCGTGGCCGGGCAGGAAGCTGGAAGCCAGCCCGCCGGCGGCGATCGCCTTGTAGTTGTCCTGCAGGGCAAAGGCCCCGGCCGCGATCACCTGCTCGGTGGTGCCGGACTTAGCCAGGCGTGCCTGCGCAGCAGTGATCAGATCCTCGGGATGGCTCATGAGCGGCATTGTCGCAACGCGCCCGGATGGGAGCTGGTCCAGCTCCGGGAACCAGGCCCGCTCGGCCTGCGGAGTCTCCGGTTCGCCTGCGGATCCATTCGACGCAACACCAGAGGGTCCGCCCCTCGCCGTGACCCGAGATCTCGCGCCTACGGCTGCCGAATCCTGAGCAGGCGGTCCGCGCTGATGCCGCTCCGCTTGCTCCTGGTCCCGTCGGGCCAGAGGACCACGAGGCGCTCGATCCGCGACTCATCTCCGAGCCCCCAATAGAGGCGGTAGTGGCCGGTCGACTCCCGCGAGTCGTCGCTCTGGCCGACCCATCCGTAGCTCCAACCGTTGGCCGTCTGCACCCGCACGCTCGCTCCGATCGCCTCATGGTTGGCGTCGGGGCCGATCAGATCGACCTCCAGCCAATGTCGATCGCCGGAGTTGTTGAGCCGGGCGTCGATCAGTTGCTCGGCCGCGAACTCGCCGCGACCCCGAGCGCTGATCACGTCGCGCCGGCCGTCGCCGTTGAGGTCGGGCCAGGAGACGGTGGCGAACCTGATCCGCCCATCGACGAGCGGCCCGAACTCGAGCCGGCCGGTGCGCTTGTACGAGGTCGCATGCTCACCGTCCGATTTCTGAATCCCCTGCGGCATCAGGTCGAGATCGAGGTCGCCGTCGTTGTCGTAGTCGACGAAGGATGCTGCGTAGGAGCGCTTGCGAGGCAGATTGAGCAGCTCGGGGTCCCGGCGCCGAAGCCGGCCGTCGACATTGCGGACCATGGTGTTGCCCGCCGGGGAGGCGGCGAACAGATCGAGGTCGCCGTCGTTGTCGTAGTCGCCGAGGGCGATGTGCTCGATCGGGCTCTCGCCGTTGAGCATCGGCAATTCCTGGACGAGGCTCCAAGCCCCCGCCGAGTTGCGCCAGACCCCGAGCGTCCGGCCGCTCGCGGCCACGATCTCGGGTCGGCGGTCGCCCTGCAGGTCGATCACCCGGTAGGTACTCGCCGGCGCCGGCGGCGCCGGGCCGGAGGTGAAGTGGCCGTCGCCGTCGCCGAGGTAGATCCGCGGCTCGTCGGCCTCGCACGACTCGAAGAGATCGAGGTCGCCGTCGCCGTCGAAGTCGGCCACATCAACCCCTCGCCCTCGGCAGGTGCCCTTGATCAGCCCGCTCCCTGCGGTCGAGGTCAGGTAACCGGCGCCTGGGCGCGCGAGCAGCAGCTCGTCGTTCTGCCTGCCGGTGAAGAAGGGGTCGAGGATCTCGCCTCCGAGCCCGCCGGTGGCGATGAACAGGTCGCGACGCCCATCGCCGTCGAAGTCGCCGAAGCCGAAGCCGTGGCGGTCGCGCAGGTTGAGCTCGAAGCTGCGGCTCGATGCCGGGACCGCGTCGGCGCCGACCTTGATCTCCCTGGGCGCCGTCGGGGGGTCGATCGAGACCTCGATCGGCAGGTCGAGATGGGCGACCGTGACGTCGATCGCAGCCCCCGGGCCGGCGTCGAAGTCGAGCGTGGGGAGGCCCTCCGGAGTGCTGCCGATGCTCACGGTCGCGCCCTCGGAGCGCTCCACCTGCAGGTCCTCGGCGGTGAACGTCAGCGTGCCCGATGCCGAGGCACCGGTCGTGCGGATCTGAAAGGGATCCCGCGGCTCCGGGCGGGTCGTCGCGAACAGGTAGACGCCGGGTGTGGAGATATCGGGGCTCCGGCGAAGTGCCTCGAAGCCCGGGAAGTCCTGGGTCGGGCTGAGGCCCGCCTGGACCAGCGACTCGGCCAGTCCACCGATACCGTCGCCGCGCAGCAGGCTGGATTCGAACTTGTGATTGGTCGTGAACAAGTCGAGGTTGCCGTCGCCGTCGTAGTCGACTGCGCCGAGGTCGAAGAGCTTCAGGCCCTGTACGGCCGAGGTGTCCAGCCTCGGCCATGCGCGGGCCTCGGCGGGATCGGGCGAGAGGGCCGCCGCCACAAGCAGGGTCGAGAGGACGAGCGAGAGGGCAATCGACGCGTCGCAGGTCCGGCCTCCACGGCTTCGTAGCTTGATCGGGGCGAACATCTCTCCTGCAGATAACCACGCCGGCCGACGACCGTTGCGGTACGGGCCAATCCCAGTCGCTAGATTTCCCGGTCCCGCGGCTGTGGCGGAACTGGTAGACGCGCGGCGTTCAGGTCGCCGTGTTCGCAAGGACGTGGGGGTTCGACTCCCTCCAGCCGCATCGACACCTCGCTCGCCCATCCGTTCATTCGGGCGGCCGAAGGTTTCAATCGTCGCGCAGGCCCGCCCACCAGCGGTCGAACAGGACATCCGCGGCCTCGGCGGCCGCACGGGCGGCCATCCGGCCCTCGGCCGCGACTCCCGATGGCGTGATCCCGAGCGGCGCAAGTCGCTCCTCGTCGGCCTTGACCCAGGCGTTGGCGATCTCCGGGGTGGCCTCGGGGTGGAACTGAAGGCCGAGGCTCTTGCCGAGCTTGAAGGCCGCCGTCCCGGCGGCGGATCGGGCGATCTCCTCGGCCCCCTTGGGAAGCGCGAACTGGTCGTAGTGGAAGTGGAGCCAGGGCCCAGCCGGAATCTCGTGGTCCCGCTCGCTCTCGATCTCCAACCAGCCGACCTCGGGCGGGTCGGCGCGAGCGATCGGTGCTCCGGCGGCGGCCGCGAGCGCCTGCCCGCCGAAGCAGAGCCCGAGGATCGGGACATCGCGATCCAGCGCGGCGCGGAGAAACGCGACCTCCTCGTCGACCCACTCGGGGGCGGTCGACGCACCCGGAGCATGATCTGAGCCCAGCGAGCAGATCCAGGCAAAGGCGTCGGGATCAGCGGGCAGCTCGTCCTCCCAGACGTGCCATACGCGGTAGAGGATGTCGCGGTGATCACACCAGTGAGCGAACAGCGCCGCCGGCGCGCCCTCCTCGTGCTGGAGGATCAATCCTGCTCTCTCGCTGCGATCCATCCCCGTAGATTATTTCCGTGCGGCCCGGTCGGATGGAGGTTGTGGCCATCTCTGAACAAGTTCATGAACCGGATCAGGAAGCGGAGGGGCCGGTTCCCGTGGTTGAGCCGGCCGGGCGGCGATCTCGCCGAGGAGCGGGGCCGCCACTTCGCGACGACGGCCTGAGCTCGCTGACGAGCGACGCAGCGGCGAAGATCGCGATCGCGCACAGGGCGATCGAGGCCCCCGCCGCGATGTTGGCGAAGTAGCTCACGTAGATCCCGGCGAAACCCGCGGCGGCTGCGGCTGCGGCGGCAAGGGCTTGCGCCCCGGCAAGGCTGGAGGTGAGTCGCAGCGCCGCGGCCGCGGGGGCGACGACGATCGCGACCACGAGCAGGTTGCCGAGGGCCTGGACGGCGATCAGCACGGTCAGGGCCAGCAGCGCCATCAGCAGCCGAGCGGCACTCGGGTTGCTGCCGCCAAGGCTGTGAGCCGTCTGCGGGTCGAAGCCTGAGAGCGCCAGCGAGCGATGACCGTAGGCGAGTGCGATCAGCGCCACGAACGCGAGGCCCGACGACGCGAGCAGGTCCGATCTCGACACGCTCAGCGGGTCCCCGAACAGCAGCTCTCCCAGCCGCAGTGGTGCCTCGGGCGAAAGGGCCAGCAGCGATCCGGCACCGAACAGCGTTGTCACCGTCACCGCCACGGCGACGTCGGAGCTGACCGCCGACTGGCGCGATGCGGCGGCGATGCAGGCGGCCGCGATCGCCAGGCCGGCTGCGGCCCCGACGCCGAGCGGGATCGAGATCAGCGAGGCGATAACGAGTCCCGGGAGCATCGAATGAGCGATCGACTCGGCGGCGTAGCTCTGCCGGTAGAGGACAACCCAGACTCCGAGCGGCCCGCAGACGACCCCCAGGATCGCCAGCTCAGCCAACGCGCGCTGGGTGATGCCCTGCTGGAACGGCTCGAGCAGATCGGTCATCTCAGTGCTCGTGGTGTTGGACGACGATCGCCCGCTCGCCGCCGTCGAGGACGATCATCTCGCCGCCGTAGGTGTCGCGGAGCACCTTCGACGTCATCCCGGCGGGGGGCCCGAAGAAGACCTGACGCCCGTGCAGGCAGAGCACCGTGTCGAACTGCCGAGCCTGCTCGATGTCATGGCTGGAGACCAGGATCGTGCGGCCCTCGTCCCGCAGCTCGCGGAGAATCGAGAGGATCCCTTTGGCGGACGGGTGGTCGACGCCGCTCAGCGGTTCGTCGAGGAGGATGACGCGAGCCTCCTGAGCCAGCGCACGGGCGATCAGGGTTCGCTGGCGCTGCCCCCCGGAAAGCTCCCCGAATCGGTCGCGGGCCCGCTCCCCGAGCCCGACGCGCTCCAACGCGGCCTGTGCCCTCGAGCGCTGCCTTCGCCCCAGCGGCCGATACCAGGGCGAGCCCGCGTAGGTGCCCATCAGGACGACGTCGAGTGCGCTCACCGGGAAGTCGAGCCGGTACCGCTCCGTCTGCGGGACGTAGGCGACGGCGCCCCGGACGACGACCGACCCGCTTCGCTGCGGCGCCTCGTCGAGCAGGGCTCGAAACAGCGTCGTCTTGCCGCCACCGTTCGGACCGAGGACGGCGACCATCCGTGCGGTCGGCACCGAGAACGTCAGGCCGTTGATGATCGGCGAGCCCGCGGTGTAGCCGGCCTCGAGCCCGGCCACCTCGATCGCGTTGGGGGCAGTCGGACCTGACTTGGTCATGCGCTCGCCTTCTCCGGTCGGGTTCGGCCTGAGCCCCATGTCGTCAGCTCGCGCGTGAGCAGGCAGACCGCGAAGACGATGCCACCGAGGACGGCGACGGCCGGACCCGGCGGGACATCGAGGTGGTAGGCGATCAGCAGCCCGACCAGGCCCTCCGTCAGCGCGAGGGCGGCGCCGCCGAGCTCCAGGGTCGCGATGCTCGGCGCGAAGAGCCTGGCCGTGGCGGCCGGGACGACCAGCATGGCGCTGACGAGCAGGGCACCGACGGCGTCCAGCGACGCGATCGCGGCGAGGGCGACGACGCCCATCAGGATCCCGTCGGCCAGCGCAGTCCGCAGTCCGAGCGTGCCACCCCCGAGCGCGTCGAAGCCCGAGGCGATCCACGAGCGCCGGAAGACGGCCGCGGCGATCATCACGGCCGCCAGCGTTGCCCCCGTGAAGAGCAGCTCGGTGGGGCCGATCGCCAGCAGCGATCCGAACAGGAGCTGATCGACGCCCGAACCCGACCCGAAGACGTCGCTGGCGAGGACGACGCCGATCGCGAGGGCGCCGACCAGCAGCAGGGCGGTGGCCGCGTCGTAGGCGAGGCCGGTGCGGCGGCCGAGCCGCTCCAGCAGCGCCGCGAACCCACCGCCGACGCCGAGGGCCGCCAGGGCGGGTGGGATCCCGGCGGGCCCCGCGATGACGAGGCCGGGAAAGGCGGCGGCGCCCACCCCGTGGGTGAAGAAGGCGAGGTGGCGGAGGACGATCTGGGCGCCGAGGACGCCGGCGATCGGTGCCAGCAGAACCATCTCGAGGGCGGCGCGCTGCATGAAGGGGAGCTGGAAGGGATCAAACATGAGAACCATTACCTTTATCTGAATGGCGGCGACCCGGACGAAGGAGATCCCCACGCCCCCCGCGGAGGCGTGGATCGAGCACGCGGAGGGCGAGCTGGGCCGTGCCGGCCATCGCGCGAGCGTCCCCCGATCGGCGGTCCTCGACCTGATCGGCCATCAGAAGTGCGTCCTCAGCGCCACCGAGATCGCCGACGAGCTGAGGGCGAGCGGCCGCGAGGTCGGCGTGGCCACCGTCTACCGCACGCTCGAGCTGCTCGAATCGATGCGGCTCGTCCAGCGTCTCGACGTCGGCGGGACCTCCGCGCGCTATGAACCCGCGCTCCCCGGAGGGGAGCATCATCACCACCACCTGGTCTGCGATCGGTGCGGGCGGGTGACCCCGTTCGAGGATGCCGGTCTCGAGCGGGCGATCGAGGACCTCGGCGACCGGCTCGACTACGTGGTCGGCGATCACGATGTGATCCTGCGGGGCGAGTGCCCGCAGTGTGCCGCCGCCAACGGCTGACCGAGGTCTCACCTGATCCCGATCTCGCAGCCCGTCGCCCCGTCGGTGAAGCCGCCGACCATCTTCGCCGTGTTCGATGCCATCGCCTCCAGGTAGGTCGCGCCGTCGGAGCCCTCGGGCCCGAGCGTGTCCGCCCACAGCTCGCCGCCGACCTGGGCTCCCGCCTCGTCGGCGATCGCCTGCTCGAGCTCGGCGCTGACGCCGGCCTCCGAGTAGATCGTGGTGACCCCGGCCTGCTCGATCAGATCGACGAGGTCGGCGGTCTCGCCGGCCGAGGCCTGCGCCTGGGTCGTCAGGGCGGGGATCGCCGCCCCGATCACGTCGATTCGGTAGCGGTCGGCGTAGTAGCCGAGGGCATCGTGGCTGGTGACGAGCTTGCGCTCGGAGGGGGGGACCTTGTCGATGCAGGCGGCGATCGCGGAGTCGAGGTCCTCGATCCGAGCGATGTAGGCGTCGGCGTTGGTTTCGAAATCGGCCGCGCCCTTCGGGTCGACCGCGAGGAGCTCGTCGCGGATCTCCTCAACCGCGAGGATCGCGTTGGTCGGGTCCTGCCACCAGTGGGGGTCGCTCTCACCCTCGCCCTCGATCGTCTCCACTCCGTCGATCAGCGTCAGAACGGGCGCGTCCGTTCCGGAGCTCTCAACGAGCTGATCGATCCAGAGATCGAGATCGCCGCCGGACTGGACGACGAGATCGGCATCGATCAGCGCCTCGGCGTCGCTGGGCTTCGGCTCGTAGTCGTGCGGGTCCGCGTTGGCGGCGAGGATCTGGGTGACCTCACCGCGGTCGCCGACGACGTTGCGGGTCAGATCCGCAGCCTGGGAGGTGGTCGCAACCACCGAGACCTCACCCGGGCCGGAGCCGGTCGAGGTCGAATCGTCACCTCCACAGCCGACCCAGAGCGCGGCCGTCAGGAGGAGCGCAGTACCGATAAAGAAAGTGAGAATCGGTCGCACTAATCGAATATAGCGGACGAGGGGACATGCTTCCGCGTGGCGATCGGATAGCTTCCACCCCACGCGACCCCACGCGACCGGAGGAACCCGATGGACCCCAGCAGCCTGAAGAAGTTCGATCTGTTCAAGGACGTCGACGAGAGCAAGCTCAGCAAGATCGCTCCGTTCACGATGCTCGTCGAGTTCCCGGAGGGCAAGACGATCATTCAGGAGGGTGGGTTCTCGAACGACTTCTACGCGATCGAGTCAGGCACCGCCTCGGTCGAGCGGGCCGGAGAGGCGATCGCCGAACTCGGTCCCGGAGACGTGTTCGGCGAGCAGGGTCTGCTCGAGCGGCAGGAGCGTTCGGCGTCGGTCGTCGCCACCGCCCCGATCAGGGCCCTGAAGATCGAGTACTGGGAGATCCCGAGGATGCGCAAGGCGATGCCGGAAGTCCTCGTCGAGCTCCAGAAGACCATCGAGGAGAGATCCGGCTAGCGGCTGGGAGCCTCGGGCCGCGGTCCTGAGTAGGATCGACGTCAGTACATACGGTCGGTGGTTCAAGGGAAGTCCGGTGAGAAACCGGCGCGGTCCCGCCACTGTGACCGGGTGAGGGTGTCGCCAGGCGGTTCGGCCGCCGGTCACTGGGTCCGACGAGGGCCCGGGAAGGCGTGGCATCAGTCCCGGAAGCCAGGAGACCTGACTCCGACCGAGCCCATGTAAACCCTCGAGGAAAGGGTGGCTCCATGCCAACACCTACCCTTCGCGTGCTGTTCGCCGCGCCGACTCTGCTGTGCGTCTTCATGCTTGCGATGTCATTCATCCCGACGGCTCAGGCGAAGTCGAAGACCGTTCCCGGCGGGCTCCGCGTCGTCAACTCGGCGGGCAAGTCGCTGGCCGACGGCACCCAGTTCGCGGGGTCGGCGACGATCAAGACGAGCAAGGAGGCCGACTGTCTCGGCCCGGGGACCGGTGGCTCCGGGAAAGACGCCGACGTCCCGGGATCGACCGCGCTCGGGCAGCTCGCCGAGGGTGACGACGCCTTCCCGGCGATCGACCCGCTCGCCGTGACCGACTACTTCGGGTTCGGTCTCGCCCTCTGCGGGATCGGGAAGTTCGTCGC
The DNA here is from genome assembly GCA_963823275.1 of uncultured Solirubrobacterales bacterium. Taxonomy (GTDB): domain Bacteria; phylum Actinomycetota; class Thermoleophilia; order Solirubrobacterales; family 70-9; genus RHKX01. The sequence continues at coordinate 1,122,286 of CAWGKW010000001.1, forward strand.
CCCGCCGACCGGCTACTGGTACCTCAAGATCAACCACGTGGCCTCGTCGACCGGTGCCGACCAGACCGCGGTCGGCAGGGGCGACGAGATCCTCTGGTTTCTGATCGCGGACTTCAACGATCCGACCCCTGACGAGTTGGTTCTGAAGGCGCCGGTCAGCGCCGAGGCCGGCGAGCAGGTGCGCGTCCGGGTGCTCAGCTTCGCCGACGACGGCACGAAGAGCGCCGCCGCCGGCGTCGCTGTCTCGGGTGCCGTCGAGTTGACCGAGGCAGACGGCAGGACGACCATCGCTCCCGACGCCGGCGTCAGCCGATTGCGCGCGACCCGTGAGGGCTCGATTCCGTCCAACGTGGTTGCCCTATGCACCCACAGGGCGTCGAAGTGCCCGGCCGGCTACGCCAGGACGGTCGGGGGCACGTCGAAGTCCGATGAGATCACCGGAGATGCCAAGGCCGAGGAGATCCTGGCCGGCGCCGGAAAGGACGAGGTCGACGCCCGTAAGGGCCCCGGCAGAGACAAGATCAACTGCGGCCCCGGCAGGGACGAGCTCGTGCTCGCCAAGGGGTCGAAGTCCAAGTTCACGTCCTGTGAGACGGTCTCGTTCCGCTAGGCATCGGGAGCTCTGAGGGTATGAACCGGGCCGGACAGGTCGCGGCCATCCTCGCTGTGGCGGTTCCCTTGGTGTTGGGCGCCGCCGCAGTGAGCGGCTGTGGCTTCGGACCCGGCGAGCCCTCCTCCGGCGAGGCCGGCCTGCGGGTGACCCGGGAGTTCGGGGCGGTCTCGATGGTCGACGCGACCATCGACGGCCCGACGCCGTCTGAGACCGTAGTTCGCCTTCTCGATTCGAACGCCGAGGTCGAAACCTCCTACGGCGGCAACTTCGTCGACTCGATCAACGGGTTCGCCGGCAGTGGAAGCGGGGGTGGAGAGGAGGACTGGTTCTTCTTCGTCAACGGCTACTACTCCGACGTCGGGGCGGGGGAGACGAAGGTCCTCCCCGGCGATCGGATCTGGTGGGACTATCGCTACTGGAGCGCGGCCTATCGGGTCCCGGCCGTCGTCGGCTCCTGGCCCGAGCCGTTTCTGAGCGGCTACGACGGAGAGCGCTACGAGACCGTCGTCGAGTGCCTGGCAGAGCAGCCCGATTGCGACGCGGTCGTGGCCGCGTTCGAGGATGCGGGCGTGAATCCGCGCCTCGAGAACGTGTCCAGGCCGCTTGAACATCGTGATCAACTCCGGGTCCTGGTCGGGCCGTGGGAGCGGCTGCGCGGCGACCGGGCGGTCGGCCAGATCGAATCCGGCCCCGACAGCAGCGGGGTCTACGGGCAGTTCTCGCCCTGTGGAGACGGCTGGCTGCTCGAGGTCGACGACTCCCACGGCAGGGTCGTTCAGCGACTTGAACATGCCGGCCTCGTTGCCGCGGTCCGCGGAGGCGACGATCAGCCGACCTGGGTCGTCACCGGGACGGATGAGGGGTCGGTCGCCGATGCCGCCGCCCTGCTCGATGCCGATTCGCTCACCAACCGGTATGCGGTCGCGAGTTCCAACGGGGATGACCTCCCGTTGCCGGCGAGCGACTCGACCGATCCGGTCTCGTCGATCGTCACGGAGGGTTGCCGTTGAGATCGGCCTTCACGTACTCGCCACGACCGGGGCCGCTCGGCAATGCCCGGCCCTGGATCGCCGCCGTCTACCTGGCTCCGCTGGCGATCGTCGCGTTCACCTTCGCCAATCCCATCGTCCTCGCCGGGGCAGGTGCCGCCGCGCTCATGGCCGGGGTCATGTCAGGTGCCGGGCCGAGTATCAGCCAGCCCCTGCGGTGGTCGGTCGGCCTGGCCGTGATGATCGTGGCGGTCAACGCGATCGTCTCTCAGCGTGGCGCGACGGTCCTGTTCCGCGGCGAGGACTTCCCGATCGTCGGCCAGATCGACATCTCCGCGGAGGCGCTCGCCGAGGGCTTCGTGCTGGCGATGAGGATCATCGTCTCGCTGATCGTCTTCGCAGTCTGGTCGGCCTGCGTCGACCCCGACCGGGTGCTGCGCGCGATCCGGCCCATCGCCGCGCGATCGGCCCTGACGGCGACGCTGATCGCCCGGCTCGTCCCGCTCGCCGCCGCGGACGGTGCGCGGATGGCTGAGGCCGGGCGCCTGCGAGGGCCGGCGGCGGCCCAGCTCGGTCGCCCCGCGATCGCCCGTCGCCTGATCGCCGGATCGCTCGACCGCTCGGTGGACATCGCCGCGACGCTCGAGCTGCGGGGCTACGGGCTCGGAATCCGCTCACAGCTTTCGCGCCATGTTCGCGAGCCCGATGAGTACGGCCTGCTCCTCGCCGGGGCCCTCAACCTTCTCCTCCTGACGGCAGCCGCCGTAGCCGGGGTCGGCGGCTTCGACGCCTACCCGGTGATTGCGATTGCCGCCGGGCCATCCACCCTGCTGCTGGCGGTCGCGCTTCCGGTCGTCGCGGCGGCCCCGTTCGTACCCGACGCGTCGCGAAGGCGCAGGAGGGGTCGACGTGGCTGAGCCGGCCCTGGAGATCGAGCGGCTCGAGTATCGCTATGCGGATGCCGCCGAGCCGGCGCTCGACGGAGTCGACCTACGCCTCGAGGGTGGCGAGTTCGTCGTGCTGGCGGGGCGGTCCGGCTCCGGCAAGAGCACGCTGCTTCGCGCTGCCTGCGGTCTGGTTCCCCACTTCCACGGCGGGGAGATCGCCGGCGAGGTCAGGGTGGGAGGCCGCTCGACCCGCGAGAGGGGCCCGGCGGAGCTGGCCACATCGGTCGGCTTCGTCGCCCAGGAGCCCGAGACGCAGGTCGTCTCGACCACGGTGCGGGCCGAGCTCGAGCTGCCGCTGGAGCTTCGCGGTGCCGGAGCGGTCGAGACGGCCAGGGCGGTGGAGGAGGCGGCACTGGCACTCGCGATCGAGCCGCTGCTGGATCGCACGACCGATTCGCTCTCCGGGGGCGAGCTGCAGCGGGTGGCGCTGGGCGCCGCGCTCGTCACCGGCCCGCCGTTGCTGCTCTTGGACGAACCGACCTCCCAGCTCGACCCGGTCGCCGGGGATGAGCTGATCGCGCTGCTGCGTCGGCTGAACGAGGAGTGGGGGGTGACGGTCCTGCTGGGCGAGCATCGGCTGGAGCGCTGCCTGGCCGCGGCCGATCGGGTGGTCGCCCTCGATCGCGGTCGGGTCATCTACGACGCAGGGCCCGAGGGATTCGGTCGGGCGGCGCTCGAGATCGCCCCCGAGCTCGCGACCCCGGTGACACGCCTCTTTGACCTGGCCGGGATCGATGCCAGCCCGGTCACGATCAAGGCCGCCCGGACCCTGCTCGGAGAGCTGCCGCCGCCGGTGACCGCGGAGCCGGCTCCACCCAAGGCCCGTCGGGTCCGGCGCAGGGGCGGCCGTCCGGCGGCGCTCCGGTGCCGGCGGCTGCGGGTCGAGCTGCCGGCCGGCGAGCGACGGCGCGAGGTCCTGCGCGGAATCGACCTCGAGATCACCCCCGGTGAACGGGTGGCACTGATGGGTCCCAATGGCGCCGGCAAGAGCACGCTGCTGCGAGCCGCGGCCCGGATCCTCGATCCCGCGACGGGGTCGATCGAGACACCGGGCGGCTGCGCGATGCTCGGCCAGCGCCCCGACGACTACTTCGTCCGCGAGCGGGTCGACGAGGAGCTGCCGGGTTCGGCCGGCCGGGCGGCGCTGGCCGCCGTGGGGCTCGACGTTCCGGGAAGCTCCGATCCCCGCGACCTCTCGGGCGGGGAGCGGCAGCGGCTTGCGCTCGCAATCTCGATGGCGGGGCGGGGCGCCGGCGGTGAGCCGAGCGGCCTGATCTGCCTCGACGAGCCGACCCGCGGGCTCGACCGCGGCCGCAAGGAGGATCTCGCCGGATGGATCGGGGAGCTGGCCGGTGCCGGTGCCGGTCTGATCGTGGCGACCCACGACGTCGAGTTCGCGGCCCGCTTCGCCTCGCGCGTGATCCTGCTGGCGAGGGGACGCCTGATCGCCGACGGTCCGCCGCTCGCGGTCCTGGGCGGCGGGTGGTACTTCGCGACCGAGACGGCACGGATCACCGGTGGCCGAGCCATCACGCCGGAGGCCGGCGCCCGTCTGTTCGAGCCGGTCGAGGTCGCGGGGACGATTGGTGAGCAGGGGGGGCTCGGGAGGTGAGTTGGCAGGTGGCTTCGCTCGTCGTCCTCGCAGTCGCGATCGCCGGCGGCTTCGTCTGGTTCGAGCGCTCCCGTCCGTCGGCCCGGATCGTCGCCGCGGTGGCGGCTCTGGCCGCCCTCGCGGTGGCGGGCCGCGTCGTGCTCGCCCCGATCCCGAACGTGGTCGCGACCACCGATGTCGTGATGCTCGCCGGCTACGCGCTCGGCGGGGGGCCCGGATTTGCGGTCGGTGCCCTATCCGGACTGGTTTCCAACTTCTGGCTCGGGCAGGGTCCGTGGACGCCGTGGCAGATGGCCGGCTGGGGGATGATCGGGGTCGGTGCCGCCGTCCTTGGGCGAGTCAGCGGCCGCCGCCTCGGTCGGTGGCAGTTGGCGTTCTGGGCGGCGCTTGCCGGGTTCGCCTACGGCGCGCTGCTGGACCTGTCGGTGATGGTCAGCTATGGGGGTGAGCAGTCACTTGACCGGTACCTGGCATTGTCGGCGCGTGGAATACCCTTCAATGTCGCTCATGCCGCAGGAAACTTCGCTCTCATGCTTGCGGCCGGACCGGCAATGGTGAGAATGCTCGACCGATATCGGGAAAGGTTCGACTTCGCGTGGCGCGACGGTCCGCTCGGGCGTGCCGCCGTCTGTCTCGTGGTCGCCCTCGGCATCGGCCTGCCCCTGCTTGCGCCGCCAGCCGGCGAGGCGCGGGCGGGTGGTGGGTCGGCAAAGGTCTGGCTGCTCGACGCCCAGAACAAGAACGGCGGCTTCGGCACGGCGATCGACGCCGAGTCGAGCGTCGGGATGACCGGCTGGGCCGTGCTCGGCATGGAGTCGGCGGGTATCAATCCGCTGGACGTCCGCCGCGCCGGCAATACGCCCATCGACTACCTGCGTCGCAATGCCGTCGCAATCAGCTCCACGGGTGATCTCGAGCGCACGATCCTCGCGCTCGCCGGGGCCGGGGTGGACCCCAGGAACTTCGCCGGCCGCGACCTCGTCGGCGAGCTGCGGGAGCGGCAGAGCCGCGACGGCTCCTACCAGCAGCAGGTCAACCTGACCGCCTACGCCGTGCTCGCCATGCGCGCCGGCAAGGTCGATCACTCGAAGCTCGGCAAGCCGGCCAAGTGGCTGCGGGAGTCGCAGAACAAGAACGGTGGCTGGGGGTCGGTCGCCGGCGCGAGCAGCGAGCCCGACAGCACCGGAGCCGTGATGCAGGCGCTCTCCGTTTCCCCGGGCGGCGGCGATCAGATCGAAGAGGGCGTGAAATGGCTCCGCGATTCCCAGCATGGAACCGGCGGCTGGTCGCTGGTCGGCGGCGCGTCTTCAAACACCCAATCGACCGCCTGGGCGGTCCAGGGGCTGGTCGCGGCCGGCAAGGACCCGGGCAGGTTCAAGCCCAAGGGCAAGAACCCCTTCACCTACCTGAAGCGTCGGCAGCGGGAGGATGGCCACTACGAGTACTCGAGCGCCAGCGACCAGACTCCGGTCTGGGTGACCGCGCAGGGACTGTCGGCGGCCTACGGCTCCGAGTTCCCCCTGAAGGCGGTCGAGCGCGCACCGAAGCCCCCGGTCAAGCAGGATTCCAACAACGGTGGCGGGACCGGATACGGCGGCTATTCGGGCGGGTACTCCGGTTCCAGCGGTAGCTATGGGGGCTCCGCGGCGGGCCTTGGAGGTCTCTACGACTCCGGTGGCGGTTCGGGCGGCAGCCGTGGCGGCGACACGCCCACCGAGGGAGGGCAGGGCATTCCCGCCGACGCCGGGGGGCTCGCCGCCAGCGGCGACGGGCGGGAGCGGATTCCGGCGAATGCGGGGCTCGACGCGGCGACGGCCGAGGCGACGGCCGAGGCCGAGGACCCCGCAGACAACTTCGAGGCACCCGCAACCCCCGTTCTGCTCGGCGGCCTCGGCGGCCTCTCGGCCCTGCTCGGCGTGGGCTTCCTTCTGTACCGGCGCCGGCTTCCCTAGATGATCGAGCGAGGCCGAGCGATCGATGAGCTCGCCGCCGGGCCCTTCGACGTGGTGGTGATCGGCGGCGGCATCACCGGCGCGGGGGTTGCCCTCGATGCCGCCTCGCGCGGATACTCGACCGCCCTGGTCGAACGCGACGACTGGTCGATCGGAACCTCGAGCCGGTCCTCGAAGATGGTCCACGGCGGCCTCCGCTACCTGCAGAACTTCGATCTCGGGCTGGTGCGTGAGGCATTGCTGGAGCGCCAGTTGATGGTTCAGTTGGCGCCCCACCTCGTCTACCCGACCCCCTACCTCGTGCCGACCCTCGGCGACGACCGCCGAGATCGCAAGATCGGGATCGGTCTGAACATGTACGACGTCATGGCGAGCAATCGCAGCGGGCGGCGAGAGCGGCGGTCACGCCGTGACGGCATGGCGGCGGAGGCCGAAGCCTCCAGCTGGTCACCGGATCGCCACCGGACCATCCCCGGCCCGGAGGTGGTCGACCTGATCCCGGCCCTTGCCCCTCGCGATCCCAAGTCCGCCTATCTCTTCTACGACTGCCAGACCGACGACGTCCGGCTCGTCCTCACGATCCTCGGCGAGGCCGAGCGCTTCGGCGCGGTGATGGCCAACCGCCTCGAGGTGACCTCGTTGCTGGAGCGGAGCGGTCGGGCGGAGGGCGTCGTGTGCCGCTGCGGCGAGAGCGGAGCGACCGTCGAGATCGAGGCCGCCAACGTCGTCAACGCAACGGGGGTCTGGGCCGATCGGATCCGGCCGGGAGAGATCCTCAATGAGACCGAGGTACCGAAGATCGCCCCCAGCCGCGGGACCCATGTGACGCTGCCCCTGGAGCGCCTGCCGCTCAACAACGCCGCCTGCATCGTTCCGGCCGGCGCGGATCGGACGATCTTCGTCCTGCCCTGGTACGGGCGGGTGCTGGTCGGCACGACCGACAACGACTACGACGGCGACATCGACCATGTCCGGCCGGGGGACGACGACATCGCCTATCTGCTCGACGCCGTCAACAGCTACTTCGGGACCGACCTCGGTCGCGCCGACCTGACCGGTGCGTATGCCGGCGTCCGGCCGCTGATCTCCACCGGCGATCCGAAGAAGTCGGTCGACATCTCTCGCAAGGCGGAGCTCTATGAGACCTCCTCAGGGATGCTGACCATCACCGGCGGAAAGCTGACCACCTGGCGCCGGATGGCGAAGTCGGTGGTCGACCGGATTGCGATGCGCGAGGACCGCGATCTGCGGTGCCACACCTCCGAGATCCCGCTCGGAATGGAGGCGAGCGACGCTGATCTGAACCCGCCGGCGGGGGTCGATCCCAATCTGCTTCCCGAGGGCTGGAGGGCCCAGCTCGCGTTTCGTTACGGACACGCCGCCAAGCAGGTTCTCGCGGTGGTCGACGAGCGGCCGGAGCTGTCGGCTCCGATCGTCGAGGGCCAGCCGGATCTGCTCGCCGAGGTTGCCGTGGCGGCTCGGCTAGAGCAGGCCCGCAGCCTCTCCGACGTGCTCCTGCGCAGGACCCGGCTGGCGCTCGTCGCCGCGCCGCAGCTGCGCGAGCCGGATGCCGTGATTGCAGCCGCCGAGGTGCTCGGCCGTGAGCTCGGTTGGGACCGCGCGCGGGTCGAGGCGGAAGCGGCTGATTGGCCCGAGGAGTTGCGCGCGACGGGAGCCGACCCGGCGGGCGAGCAGACGGTCCGATCAGCTGTCTGAGCACGGCGGCGATATCCTTCCCCGCCCCATGGCCCCCACACTCCAGAAGCGCCACCTGTCCGAACTTCACGAGCTCGCCGCCGATCTCGGCATCGAGCGTTACCGACTGCTCGGCCGCGATGAGCTGATCGCCGCGATCATCGAGCGAGATCCTGACGCCGCCGATCGCGAACCCGAACCCGAGACGGCCGACTCATCCTCGGCGGACGAGGATCGCGAGCAGCGCCCGCGCCAGCGCGGTCGTCGCTCGCAGCGCGGTCGCTCCGGACGTCGGCGCGAAGGTGGTGCCGGCGAGGAGGCGGACCGCGGACGGCGAAGCAGCTGACGACGACACTGCGGACGAGACCGGCGAACCGGTCGTCGGCGTGCTCGACATCACCCCCCGTGGACACGGATTCATCCGGCTCTCCGGGCTGGATTCGGCGGAGGAGGACGTCTACGTCTCGCCCTCTCAGATCCGTCGCTGCGAGATGCAGCGCGGCGACGAGGTTGCCGGCCCGGCTCGCAAGCCACGTCGGGGCGAGCGCTATCCCGCCCTGATCCACGTGGACACGATCAACGGCGTCGAGCCGGGAAGCGACCGGCCGCGCCTCGGCGACGCCACCCCCGTACATCCCAGCCGGCGAATCGACCTCACCCCGGGACCGGACGCCTCGCCCAGCGACGCGATCCTGCTGCGATCGATCGATCTGTTCAACCCATTGGCTCGCGGTCAGCGGGTCCTCGTCGACGCCCGCCCGGGCTCCGGCAGGACGACCCTTCTGCGGGCGCTCGCCGGCGCCCTCTCGCGATCTCAGGACATCGAGCTGGTCGTCCTTCTGATCGACGAGCGGCCGGAGGAGGTCGCCGCCTGGCGCGCCGCCGCTCCCGATGCCGATCTCGCCGTCGCCACCGCCGAGATGCGATCGGGCGAGCAGCTTCGCCTGGTTGAGCTCGCATTCGGGCGCGCCAGCAGAAAGGCCGAGGCCGGGGAGGACGTCGTTCTCCTCGTTGACTCGATCTCGCGAATCGCCGTCGCATCGGACGATCCGGGCCGGGTCAAGCCGATCTTCGGTGCCGGGCGGGAGACCGCCGAGGAGGGCGTCGGTTCGCTGACGGTCGTGGCGACCACGCTCGGCGACGGGGGCGAGGACCAGGGTGGCGTGGAGCGCTCCCTGGAGACGACGGAGAACTCCCTGCTCGTGTTGGACCCCGACCTCGCGGCCGCGGGGATCTTCCCCGCGATCGACTTCACGGCATCGCGGATCTCCGGTGAGGAGCACATCCGCGATGCGGCCGAGCTGGAGGCCGTCCGGAAGCTCCGCCGTAGCCTCAGCGCGCTGTCGGCGGAGGAGTTCGCCGCCGAGCTGCGGCGGCTGATCGAGGATTCGCCCGACAACGGCGCCCTGATCGCCTCGCTCACCGGCTGAGGGCCGCCCTTGGCTCTCGTCCTCGGCCTGATCTGTTTCGCCGTCCTCGACCCGCCGCTCGGGGGGATCCTCCTTGCCCTCGGCGCGGTGATGGAGGTCGGGGAGGCGATCTTCTGGACGCGCTACCTGAAGCGAATCAGGGTGCGGACCGGGGTGGAGGGCATGGTCGGGGAGCGGGCCGAGGTGATCGAGGCTTGCGAGCCTCGCGGCAGGGTTCGACTGCGCGGGGAGATCTGGGACGCTCGGTGTGAGCGGGGCGCAGCCTCCGGCGAGACGGTGCGGGTGACCGGCGTCGAGCGGCTGCTGCTCCACGTGGACTGATGGCGGACCCGGCAACGTAACCCACCTTTCGGTATCGGCTGGGTCCTGCCCGGAGCACGTTCTGGCCGGGCGCGATTCGGCGTCAGCGGCGGTAGGCGAGCGTGCGCCAGGACGGCTCGCGTGAGAGCTCGATCGGTTCGTGGTCCCGATCGGGCTGGGTGTAGCCGAAGGTGCTGGTGCTCTCGTCGAAGACGATGTCGAGCTCGCCCTCCTTGACCCGCTGGTCGAGCCATGCACCGCGGAAGACGAGGCGGCGTATCCAATGAACGAGGCTCTTCTGCGAACCGCTGACCAGCTCGATCCAGTTCGCGTTCACGTGCTCCCCGAGGGCTGATGCCGACTCACGGATCTCACCGTTGACGGCCAGCTCGACCAGATCGTGCAACTCCTCCGGAGCGAGCCCGGGGTGGGTGAAGTCCAGCTTCACCGCCGCCTGCTCGACGCGCTGAGAGAAGTCCGCCTCGTTGAACGAGAAGCGAAGCTCTCCGTACTCGAGAACGTAGTCGGAGCCCGACTCGTAGTTGCCTCTGCGTGTAGCTCTTTCCATGGTGGGCGACCCACCGACGGGGTTCTCCGTCAGGGGTGGACCATGTTCGCCAAAGGCCCCCCGGGCGCGCCGCGCTGGACCCCTCGGTGAACGCAGGCTTGCACCCACGGGAGCCGGCAGGAATGCGGGCGCCGGTGGCGACGGATAGGGGCGCCCGGATTCGGTGCGGGCTTGGAAGGTCGATGACTGCGATCAGTCCGCGCTTCGACGGCTCGGCCCGCGAGCGGGTGCGGGGACTGCTCGTTCCCGTCGCCGACGGATTTCGGACTCGGCTGCTCGGCCTCGCCTTCCTTCAACGAGCGAACGCCGGCCCGGGGTTGCTGATCCCCCGTTGCCGCTGCGTCCACACGTTCGGGATGCGGTTCCCCCTTGATCTCGTCTTCCTCGATGCCGCGGGGCGTGAGATCCGCCGCGATCAGGCGGTCCCCTCCTGCAGGGTGGCGCTGGAGTGGGGGGCCGATGCGGTGCTGGAGCTTCCCACCGGCTCGCGTGAGCTGGACCTGCCCGGCACCAGGAACGCCAGGACCGCGCCGATCGAGAGGACGACGACCGCAACGGGCAGCGCCGCGTCGACTCCGTCCGTGAACGACTGCGGCGAGCCGTAGCCGCCGTTGGCGGCGAACACGAGGCGAGCACGGCGACGCCCATCGATTCCGATGTTCGATCAGATGTCGGGGAATCCGATCCGCGTCTCCCCGGTCGGCGGCCCCACGGGCTCTCCGGCGACGCTCACCCGTTCGAGCGCCCGCGTCTCACGGGGCAGCAGCGCCGGGAGCCAGACGACGACTGCCAGGGCCGATCCGACGGCGAGCACCTCGATTGCGCCGAAGGCATCGGCAAGGGGTCCGGCCAGCAGGTATCCGATCGGCAACAGGCCCAGCGAGACCATCCAGTCGTAGGAGCTGACCCGTGACAGTCGATCGGGCGGGATCCGCTCGGCCAGGGCGGTGAACCACCAGACGTCGAAGATCGAGAACCCGAAGCCGCCGAGCACCATCGCCGGCACCACGATCTCGAGTGGAGCTCCGAGCGCGAAGAACAGCACGGCGAACGGCCAGATCGAGGCGAGGAGAACTCCCAGCTTCAGCGGGTGCAGCGGTCGCCATCGAATGCCCGCGGTCGCACCCAGGATCGTTCCCGCCCCGATGGCGGCGGAGACGATTCCGTAGAACTCGGTGCCTCCGTACTGGTCCTCGGCCACCAGCGGCCCGAGCACGAACCACGGTGCGAGGCCGACGAACAGCGTCGCGCTGACCGACAGAAGGGTCACCCAGACCCAGGCCCGCGATCGCACCTCATCGAAGCCCTCGCGCAGCTCGCCCAGCAGCGACGCCCGCTCGGCTCGCTCCTCTGGTTCGCCCCTGCGGCGGCGCGGGTCCATCCGGATCAGCAGCGCCGCGCTGACTATGAACGTGGCGGCGTCGAAGGCGAACGCCTCGCCGGCTCCCACGCCGAGCACCAGCGCCGTCGCCAGCGCCGGTCCGACGAACTCGCTGACGTTGTTGGACATCGACATCAGCGCGTTCGCTTCCTGGATCTCGGCTTCGGGGACCGTTTGGGGCACGACGCCGGAGGAGGCCGGGCGAAAGAACGCCTCGGCCGTTCCGAACAGCGCCTCGATCACGATCACCTGCCAGATCTCGACTTCGCCGCTGATGATCAGCGCGGCGAGCGCGGCGTGGAGCACGAAACGGATCAGGTCGGTGAGGACCATCAGCCGATGGCGTGGGACACGGTCGGCCCAGATGCCGCCGATCAGCATGAATGCCACGAGCGGGATTGCGTGTGCGGCGAGCACCAGCCCCAGATCGGTGGGGCTGCCGGTCAGATCGATGACGAACAGCGCCAGCGCCACGGTGACGATCCGGTCTCCGAGCATGCTGGCGAGCCCCGCCAGCCAGAGCAGCCGGAAGTCACGGTGCCGGAGTACCTGAAAGAGCCCGCTCATCCTCCTGATTGTCAGCACGGATCGCCGGATCGCGCTCGCGCGGGGGCGAGGGTGTCGCGGCCGGGGTTGTCAGGGGCGAAGATGCTGCCTGAAGTCGACACCCTCGCCACCGTCGTCGTCTGTGAGGACGATCCGATCACCCGGGAGCTTCTCTGCGACAACCTCACCGCCGATCGCTTCGACGCGCTCGCCGCCGGTACTGCCGAGGAGGCGCTGCGATTCTGCCGCTACGGGGCTCCCGACGCGCTGCTGATCGACATCGGCCTGCCCGACGCCTCGGGGCTGGACGTGATTCGCGAGATCCGTGCGGCCGTGGGGCCGGCGTCGGCGTTCGACCCGGCCCTCCCGATCGTGGCGTTGAGCGGGCGGGGGGCCGAGGGCGACCGGGTCCGCGGCCTCCGCGAGGGGGCCGACGACTACCTGGTCAAGCCATTTCATTACGAGGAGCTGCTGATCAGGATCCGCAAGCTGCTCGAGCGGCGGGCCTCGGCCCGTCGCGGGCCCACCCGGATCGGTCTGCTCAGCATCGACACCGCCACCCGTGAGGTGACGGTCGGCGGTCGGGACGTCGCGCTGGCCAACAAGGAGTTCGAGCTCCTGCGGACGCTCGCGACCGAGCCCCGCCGGGTGTTCACCAAGGAGGAGCTGCTCCGCGATATCTGGGGCTATCAGTCGCACGGACGCACGCGCACGCTCGATTCACATGCGAGCCGGCTGCGGCGGAAGCTCGACCCCGAGCGCGGGATGTACGTGATCAACTGCTGGGGCGTCGGATATCGCCTCGTCGAGGGCTAGGTCGGGCGGCGATGGCCGGGCTCTTCATCCTCCTACTTGGCGCCGTCGCCCTGGTCGAGGGCGGTCGGTTGATCCGCGATGCCCGCAGGGCGCGCCAGCTCAACCGGGGGATGCACGAGCTTCGCCGGCCGCTGCAGGCGATCGCGTTGACGCTCGAGGCGCGCTCCCCCGATCTGGTCGGCGCCGAAGCCTGTCTCGAGCAGGCGCGGCGCGCGTTGCGGGAGCTCGACGCGACCGTCAACGGGCGCCGGCCCGGGTCGCTGGTCAGGCGGACACGGATCGGCGAGGTGGTCGAGGCCCTGGACCGACGCTGGCGCTTCGCCGACGTCGAGGTCGAGGGCCCCACCGTGGATCGGGACATCGAGGCCGACTTCGAGCGGCTCGGCGCCGCGCTCGACAATCTCGTCGCAAACGCGCTTCGCCACGGCAGCGGGATCGTTCGCGTCCGGGCGACCGCCGACGGCAGCAGGGCTCGGTTCGAGGTTCGCGATGACGGCCCGCGCGACCGGGGCGCCATCGACGGCGGCGGCGGGAACCCGCGCCACGGTCACGGACTGGAGGTCGTGGCCGGCGTTGCTGCGACGCACGGAGGCTCGATGTCGCCCGCTCGGCCGGTCGCGGGTCGGGGCACGCTGTCCGCCATCTCGCTGCCGCTGGCCGGCGAGGGCCTGCCGGGATGAACCGCAGGGCCAGGGCGATCGGCTTCGCCGGGCTTGCGCTGATCTCCGCCGTCGCCTCGGCGAGTATCGCCTCGGCCTACCGGGAGAGCGTCGACGATCGCCTCGGGGAGCTTCGGTCGGTGGTCACGGTCGCCAGGCCGCTGGAGCGGGGGACGTCCTTGCGTGGCCGGGTACTGCGCTCGTCCCTGGCGATCCGCGAGGTCCCGGTGAGGTTCCTACCGCCGGACGCGATCTCCGATCCGGCGCAGATCGCGGGCAGGAGGACGGCGGCCACGGTTCCCGCGGGGTCCTACCTGCTGGCATCTCATCTGCGATCGAGTGAGCCGCGCGAACCCTCGCGGCCGAAGCTCGGCCGCGATCTCCATCCCGTCGATGTCACGGTCAATGGGGCCGGGGCACTCGCGGGTGGGCCGGTGGGCGGTTCCCGGGTTGACGTCGTCGTCGCCGGAGAGCCGGTGACGGGGGGCAGGGCCCGGGTCCGCGTCGCAGCGCGGGGGGTACGCCTGATCGGGATCGAGCCGGCGGATCCGAGTCAGGGCATGACGGCGGGCGGCGACAGCTGGAGGGCGACCCTCGCGCTCACCCGAAATCAGGCGTTGGAGTTGATCGAGGCCGAGAACTTCGCCCGCGAGATCAGGTTGATCCCGGCGTCGTGAGGGCGGAGCCTCCCGACCACGTGGGGCTGCTTGCCGGCGAGCTCCGCGAGGAGCTGGTCGAGCAGCGGCGAGCGCTGGCCGTGGCCGGGGATGGGGATGCTCCAGGGCTGCCGTCGGCGATCGGAGCCCTGGTCGACGAAGAGGCTGCACTGCTCTCACAGCAGGCGCGTGAGCGGGTCGCCGATCGGGTCATGCGGGAGACGGTCGGCCTCGGGCCGCTGGAGGAGCTGCTCAGGGACCCCGACGTCGAGGAGGTTCTGGTCAATGGCCACCGCGAGGTCTGGATCGAGCGCCGCGGTCAGCTGATCAGGACCGAGGTGGCCTTTCCCGACGAGGAGGGCCTGCGGGACGTGATCGAGCGCGTCCTCGGCCCGATCGGCCGGCGTGTCGACGAGCTCAGTCCGATGGCTGACGGTCGCCTGCCGGACGGCTCGCGGGTCAACGTGATCATCCCCCCGTTGTCGGTGGACGGCCCTGCCGTCTCGATCAGGCGTTTCGCCGGCATCCGGCCTGATCCGGCGGAGCTCGTGGCTCGCGGCTCCTTCGACGAGGAGTTGCTCGACCTGTTGGGCGATGCCGTCCGATCCCGCCGCAACCTGCTGATCAGCGGGGGGACCGGCTCGGGAAAGACGACGGTGCTCAATGCGCTCTCCTCGTTCATCGATCCCGGCGAGCGGGTGATCACGATCGAGGATGCTGCCGAGCTCAGCCTGAGCCAGCCTCACGTCGTCAGGCTCGAGAGTCGGCCGCCGGGGATCGAGGGCTCGGGGGAGGTGACGATCCGAGACCTCGTGCGCAACGCGCTGCGGATGCGACCCGATCGGATCGTGATCGGCGAGGTCCGCGGCGCCGAGGCGATGGATCTCCTCGTCGCGCTCAACACCGGCCATGGGGGTGCGCTCTCGACCGTGCACGCCAACGGCGCCGAGGACGCGCTCCGGCGGATCGAGACGCTGGCGATGATGGCCGGGCTCGGGGTCCCACACGAGGTGATCACAGAGCAGGTGGCCGGTGGAATCGACCTCGTCCTCCACCTCCAGCGGGGGGCCGGCGGAACCCGTCGACGCGATCGGGCTCGCGGAGGTCGTCCGGGTGGCGGGGGTCCCGGCGGTGCGCGAGATCTGGTCGCGGGTTGGGTCGGCGTGAGCGTCGAGGCGGCCCCCGTCGTGCTTGCCGCTCTGGGGGGCGCTGCGGTCGTCTGCCGGGCGCGAGTGGATCGCTGCGATGCCTTCGCTACTCGGTCAGATCGAGGCCGCCGCGCGCACCCTCGTCGCTGGCCGGCCACGAGAACCGGTCGCCGAGCGAGGAGGAGCAGCGCCGGCTGGGAATCGTCGCCGGGCATCTCCCTCGGGCTCCTGGCGGTCGTCCTCACCGGATTCGGCCCGCTGGCCGGCCTGGCGGTGATCGGGACCGACGGTCGCGGGGTGGATCGTCGCCCGTCGCCGGCGCCGGTATCGGCTGCGGGTCGAGCGCGACGTGCCGGCGATCGCCGCCGGGATCGCGGATTCGGTGGCGGCCGGCGGCTCGCTCCGGATCGCCCTGTCGGCTGCCGGCACCGGCCTCGACGGGCCGAGCGGGGTCGAGATGCTGCGGGTCGGCGCCGATCTCGAGCTCGGGATGTCGGCTCGCCGCGCGCTCGAGGCCCTCCTCGAGCGGGTCCCGTCGCCGCGGATCGACGCCCTGGTCGCTGCGATCCTCTCCCAGGAGCGCGCCGGCGGCGACCTGGCCGGGCTGCTGAGGCGTCACGCCAGAGCCGCGGCGCAACGACAGCGCGCCGAGAAGGAGGCGCGCTCGGCCACCGCACAGGCGCGAATGACCGGTGGGATGGTGGTCGCGATGCCCCTGATCATGGGCCTGCTCGTCGAGCTGATCGCGCCGGGCTTTCTCGCCGCGATGCTCGCCGAGATCCGGCATCCGCGGCGCTGCTCGCGTTGGCCGCCGTCCTTCAGGTCCTCGGCTTTCTCGCCATCCGCAGGCTCGGGGTGGTCCGTTGATGAGCCCTTTGATCGTCGCCAGCGTGTTGCTCTGTGCCGCGGCGGCATGGGAGCTCGCGGGGGCGCGCGGCGAGGCCGGCGGGCGGGCGGTCAGACGGTGGTTGCGGGGACGCCGCGGGGAACCGTCGCCGCGCCTCCGGCTGGAGCCCCTGCTCAGCGCCGGCGGGGAGCGATTCGCGACGCCGGCCTGGAGTCGCGGCTCTCGCCGGCGGCCGTGCTCACGGCCAAGCTGACCAGCGTCATGCTGGCGATCCCGATAGCAGCGGCAGCGGCACCGGTGGCCCCCGGCCGCTTCGGCCCGATCGTCCTCGTCGGCGTCCCGGCGGCCGCGTTTCTCGCGCCGGACCTGCTGCTCGAGCGGGCCGCCCGCGCCCGGCGCGAGCGCCTGGCGGCCGCGTTGCCCGATGCGCTCGACCTGATGGCCACCGGGGCGGCCACCGGGCGCGGGGTTGGGCTGCTGCTCGCCGAGGCGATGCGATCCTCGTCGGGACCGCTGCGCGAGGAGCTCGCCCGCACGGTTGCGGCAATCGAGTGCGGCTGCTCGAAGGAGCAGGCTCTGCGCTCGCTGGCCGAGCGCTCCCGGGGCAGCACCCTCGCCGGGCTGGCCGGGTCGCTGGAGCGCTCTCGCCGACACGGCTCTCCGCTCTCGCGGACGCTGCATGAGCAGGCCGGGTCGCTGCGGGGTGAGCAGCGGCGGGAGCTCACCGAGCGGGCGGCCCGCGCGGCGCCGAAGATGCAGCTCGCCGTCGCCCTGTTGCTCGTCCCGTCGGTGCTGCTGATCGTCGCCGCGGCGATCGTCGCCAACTCGGGATCGCTGCTTCCCTCTTTTTGAGGACGGTCCGCTCTACGGGGTGCGGCTATTCGGCGGCCTCGGAGGCGAGGCGGTTGGCGACCTCGCCGGCCGCCATGCAGAGCCGGTCCAGCTCGGCGGCGCTGTGATAGTGCCCTTTGACGTTCACGCAGAGGCTCCCTGCCGAGAACTCGAAGGCGAAGTCCTTGGGGGTCTCTTCGGTCAGCCAGACGATGAAGGAGGGGGAGAAGAGCCGCTTCATCCAGACCTGGTCGTCCTGGGCTCCGTAGAAGATCTCGTAGCGCTTGTCGAGCGTCTCGCTCTCGAGCTCGAGACGCTGCATCCTGCGGAAGGCGTCCTCCGCCGAATCCATGAAGCGGAACCCGGAACGACGCTGGCAGTAGACGTCGGACGCCTTGACGGCCGCGGCCGGGATGTCGTGCATGACGACGGTGAACTTGTAGTAGTCGGTGTCGGTGTTGCCCTCGCTGTCGCGTGTCTCCTCCTCGTAGGTGTAGAGGCCGATCGCTCCGGGGGCTCCTCCCGGAAGGGTGCCGTTCATGACCTGCTCGGCGTGGCGGCGGTCCCCCTTGCGGAGCAGCGGCGTGGTCGGAGGCGGCAAGGCCTGGCCCGCGTTGCGGTTCAGGCCGCGCGCCTGCGCGTAGGAGCTGAAGAAGTCCTCCTGGGCGCGGCTCGAGGCGATGACGTAGACGATCAGGAAGACCAGCAGGGCGCCGACCGCGGCGATCGCCAGCCCGACCAAAGCTCCAGCGGCAAGCGTTCCACCGACGAAGCAGGCGATCACCAGGACCGCCCCGAGGCTGAGCGTGACCGGGTGGGCCATCAGGTTCTTGAGATGGATCCCGCGGGTGTCGTCGGCGTCGAGCGGCGTTGTTTCCACGGCGGGAACGCTACCCGGGGCGCGGCGTTTGCAACGCCTCTTGCAGCAGGGCGCGGTTGCGGGGGCCGCCGATCCGGCCCTCTCGGCCCTGAAGTCCCTTGTTCAAGCGGTTACAGGCCGAGATCAGTCCCCCGGGTAGCAAGTCCGTCCGATGGACCGTGTGCAATGCCGGACCAGTGTTGTGTTGCGAAGTGGGGCGTTGTGGGTTACCGTGGCGCTCAGTTGAGAAACGAACACCAGAAGCACATGTGGGCCGGGGAGGCGAGGTTCCTCCCACCTCACCTCTCCGGCCCGGCTTCTTCCAAGCACCGATCGCACCTCATGCCATTCGACTCCAACCCACCTCGGCCCTCCTTCGGCGTATGACCTTTCGCGGCCTCAACGAGCACTCGCTCGACACCAAGGACCGGATCACGGTTCCGGCTCAGTACCGCGTCGCCCTCGGGGAGGGGATCGTCCTGATGATGGGCATCGAGCCTTGCGTCGAGATCTGGCCGGCGAGCGCGGCGGAGCGGATGGAGGGTGCGACGCTCTCGGAGCTCAGTCCCCTGAGTCGCGACGCCCGGAGGATCCAGCGCCGCTTCTTTGCGCATTCGGAGTCGGCCGAGCTCGATTCGGCCGGCCGCGTCCGGTTGAGCAAGCAGCTGATCGAGCATGCCGGGCTGGACGGCCGATGCGTGATCATCGGCATGGGGACACGCCTGGAGATCTGGGCTCCCGACGAGTGGTTCGCCGAGGACGAGGAGAACGAGAGGAAGACACCCGAGTTGACCGAGAGCCTCGCCCTGACACAGGGGGCCGGTACTCAATTGCCGGGGGCGGGGCAGTGAGATGGTGACACTTACCTACATGCCGACCGATCACGTTCCAGTCCTCGCAGCGGAGGTGATCCGCGACACCGACGTCCAGCCCGGTGAGACGGTCGTCGACTGCACGTTCGGCGGCGGCGGTCACTCCCGGCTGCTGGCCGACCGACTCGGGCCCGAGGGCACGTTGATCGCAATCGACCGCGACCCTGTCGCCGCCGAGCGGTTCGAGCAGATCGCCCACGAGGCGCCCTGTGAGATGCGGTTCATTCGCGCTGACTTCGCGGCCGCGCTCGCGGGGCTCGAGGCGGAGGGGGTCAGGCCCGACATCATTCTCTTCGACTTCGGCGTTTCCTCGATGCAGATCGATGCCTGGGAGCGTGGATTCTCCTATTCCTTCGACGCTCCCCTCGACATGCGGATGGATCCAGATTCGGAGCTGTCCGCCCGCACGGTCGTCAACGAATGGCCGGAGAGCCGGATCGCTGAGATCCTCCGCAACTACTCCGACGAGCGCCACGCGCGCTCGATCGCCCGCAGGATCGTCGAGCGGCGACCGCTCGAAACCACATCTGAGCTGGTCGAGGCGGTTCGCGCAGGGCTGCCGCCCGCGGCCCGCTTCGGCCGCGGCAACCCCGCGAAGCGCACCTTTCAGGCGATTCGGATCGCCGTCAACGGCGAGCTCGAGGCAATCGACGCCGCGTTGCCGGAGGCATGGGAAATGCTGGCGCCCGGCGGTCGGCTCGCCGCGATCTCCTTTCATTCGCTCGAGGACCGCCGGGTCAAGCGGTTTCTCGTCGATCGGGCCCGTGGCTGCGTTTGCCCACCTGAGTTCCCGGTCTGCAACTGCGGCCTCGAGCCTGAGGGTGAGCTGATCACCAAGGGTGGCGTGGCGCCGAGCCCCGGCGAGATCGCCGACAACCCGCGTTCGGCCTCGGCGCACCTGCGCGTGGCGCGAAAGATCGACCGCAAGGAGACCGTCTGATGGGCGCCCCAGCACGAGTTGCGCCACGCCGCGCTCCAGTTCGCCCGAAGCCGAAGCCCGCCAGAACAAAGCCGATTGAGCGCCGGCGCTCCCGCCCCGGTTCCTCGGGGAACGTGGTGATGATGCCCGTCAACGCCGTCGGGCGCACGGCCGTCGCAGTCGGCGGCATCGCCGACTCCGGCTTCGTCGTCGGCATGTCGCGGAGCCGTGTCTGGATCGTCGTCCTGGGTCTCCTGCTGGGGGGGATCGTTGCCGTCAACGTCGTCGGGCTCAGCCTCAGCGCCGCCGGCAGCCAGACCTCGGCGAAGATCGACGAGCTGATCCGTGATAACAGCGTCCTCGGGGCCCGCATCGCCCATCGCCTCTCCAACGGCAGGATCACGGGCCAGGCCACCGCCCTCGGCCTCGCCATTCCCGCTCCTGACGCCGTGCACTACCTGAACTCCTCGGCCGCCGATGCCAAGCGGGCGGCGGAGCGGCTCGCCGACGGCTCGATCTCGAACTCGCCCCCGGCGCTCGCCCAGTCCGAAGCCGAGACCCTCGATCCGTCCGTGGTCCCCACCGACCCCTCCGTGGTCACCGATCCTGCGACGGTCGTCGCGGTGGACCCGGCCGCCACGGCCGTGGCGGCACCCGCCGCGATACCTGAAGCGATCCCGTAGGGCGCCCTCCTTGCGGTTGATCGAAAAGCGCGTCGGCCTCCTGTTTGCCGCCTTCGCGTTGGCTTTCTGTGTGGTCATGGTCAGGGCTGCGTGGCTGCAGACCGTGAAGGGCGGCGAGTTCAGCGCTGATGCGCGCAGCCAGCAGGTCGCGACTGTTGAGGTTCCGGGTATCCGTGGCGCGATTCTCGATCGCCGCGGCACCCCGCTGGCCGTCTCCGAGGAGGCGGCGACGATCTTTGCGACCCCCTACCAGATCGAGGATCCACCGAAGGCCGCCGATCAGCTGGCCAAGGTCCTCGACGAGCCGGCCGACGACATCCTCGCTTCACTGACCGCCGAGTCCGGATTCGAGTACATCGCCCAGAAAGTCGACCTGGTCACTGCAGACCGGGTCGAGAAGCTGGATCTCGCGGGGATCGGGGCGCTGCCGGATTCTCGCCGCGTCTATCCGCAGGGCGAGGACGCCGGACGTCTCGTTGGCGCGATCGGAGACGAGGGACAGGGGCTATTCGGCCTCGAGATGTCGGAGGACGACGTCCTCACCGGCACCGACGGTGAGGTCGCGATCACCAAGGACGCGCTCGGCCAGGAGATCGGTCGTGACGTCGTCGTCGGCTCCGCCGCCGGGCATGACGTCCAGCTCACGATCGACGGCCGAATCCAGGCCTACACCGAAAAGGTGCTCGGTGACATCGGCGACAAGTACCTCCCCGAGGACGCCACCGCGATCGTCATGGATCCCGACCGACGGTGATGTCCTCGCGATGGCGAGCTGGCCTCCCGTGGACCCGAACGATCTCTCGGACACCGACCCCGACCAGCTGACCAACATGGCCACCGGTTTCACCTACGAGCCAGGGTCGACCTTCAAGGCGTTCACGTTGCCGGTGCGCTGCAGGACAAGCTGGTCGAGCCCGACACCACGCTGGACGTACCGCCGGAGATCCAGGTCGCCGATCGGACGATCGGAGAGTCGCACGAGGTCGGTTATCGAACGCTCAGCGTCGCCGACATCCTCGCCCAGTCCTCGAACGTCGGCACCGTGATGGTCGGCCAGAAGCTGGGCGACGAAGGACTTCGCCGGCTGGGTCTCGAAGTTCGGATTCGGTCGGCCGACCGGGATCGACTACCCCGGCGAGGAGACGGAATCGTGTCCGCTCCGCGGATCAGTACTCGGGCTCGTCGATCGGCAACCTGCCGATCGGCCAGGGCCTTTCCGTGACCCCGATGCAGATGATGGAGGGCTACTCGGCGATCGCCAACGGGGGCATCCTGCGCACTCCGCGGCTGCTCGAGACGATCGACGGTCAGCCGGTCGATCACTCCGCGGGCGAGCGCGTGATCAGCTCCCAGACGTCCGAACAGCTCCGAACGATGCTGGAGGGAGTGCTCGGGGAGGGAGGCACCGCCTCCGAGGTCAGCGTGCCCGGGCTACGTGCTCGCGGGCAAGACCGGCACCGCCCAGAAGGTGGTCGACGGCACCTACTCCGATAGCCAGTTCATCGCCTCGTTCGTCGGCTTCGCCCCGGCCGCCGACCCGCGGTTGCTGGTCTCCGTGATCGTCGACGATCCAAAGGGGGGCGACTACTACGGCGGCTCGGTCGCGGCCCCCGCCTTCGGTGAGATCGCCAGCTTCGCCCTCCCGTACCTCGGCATCGCGCCGACCGAGTAGCGCCGGACCGGCGGGGTCGCCTGCCGCGTTCCTAGAATCGCTGCTGATGAGGCTCGACGAACTCAGCGCCGAACTGCTTTCTGGGCCTCTTGGGCCTCCCGAGGTCGGAGCGCCGGGCCGGATCGCTCGCGGCGACGGATCCGTTGAGATCGCCGACATCACCTTCGACAGCCGCGACGTGCGGCCGGGGACGCTCTTCTTCTGCGTCAAGGGGTCGGTCTCCGACGGCCACGACTTCGCGTCGGCGGCGGTCGAGGCGGGGGCGTCCGCTCTCGTCACTGAACGCGAGCTCGACCTCGACGTCCCTCAGCTGGTGGTCGGTGACTCACGCCGGGCGATGGGCCCGGTCGCGTCGAGATGGTTCGGGGACCCGAGCGCGGAGCTCCAGGTGGTCGGCATCACCGGCACCAACGGCAAGACCACGTCCGCGTTCCTGGTTCGCTCGATCCTCGAGCACGCCGGCATCTCCTGCGGGCTGCTCGGAACCGTGAAGCAGGTCGTCGGCGGGGAGTCGGAGCCGGTCGAACGGACGACCCCGGAGGCGATCGACCTACAGCGGACGCTCCGGCGCATGGTGGACGCCGGTGATCTGGCCTGCGTCATCGAGGTCTCCTCGCACGCCCTCTCGCTGGGCAGGGCGGATGCCATCCACTTCGACGTTGCGGCATTCACGAACCTCACGCAGGACCACCTCGACTTCCATCGCGACATGGAGGACTACTACGAGGCGAAGCGGTTGCTGTTCGTCCCCGAGCCCGGCTGCGCGGGTCTCGCTCCCGAGATCGGCGTGATCAACGTCGACGATCCTTACGGCGAGCGCCTGGTGGTCGAGCTGCAGCGGGCCGGCAGCCCCAGGCTGTTCACCTTCTCCGCCGCCGGTCACGTCGCCGACCTGACCGCCCACGACGTCGACTTCGACGCCGGCGGGACGCGCTTCACGCTGCACGGTCAGGGGACGCCCCGGGAGCTGCGCCTGCGACTTCCAGGCCACTTCAACGTCGAGAACGCCTTGGCGGCCCTCGGGTCCTCGCTGGCGCTCGGCGTTGATCTCGACGTCGCAGTCGAGGCCCTGGCGGACGCCGAGCCGGTGCCGGGAAGGATGGAGCCGATCGGCGGCGGGGGCGGTCTCAGCGTCGTCGTCGACTACGCGCACACCCCTGACTCCCTGGAGAACGTGCTGCGCGCCGGCCGCCGGCTGACCGACGGCGGGCTGATCTGCGTGTTCGGTTGCGGCGGCGACCGCGACCCGCACAAGCGGCCCTTGATGGGCCGTGCGGGATCGGAGCTGGCCGATCTGGCCATCGTCACCTCCGACAACCCGCGCTCGGAGGACCCCGAGGCGATCATCGAGCAGGTCCTCGAGGGCGTCCCCCCCGATCGGCGGCACCTCGTCGTCGTCGAGCCCGATCGCCGCGCGGCGATCGGGCTGGCGATCAGCCGCGCCGCACCGGGTGACCTGGTCGTCATCGCCGGCAAGGGGCACGAGCAGGGGCAGGAGTTCGAGGACGGCCGGAAGGTCCCGTTCGACGATCGCGACGTTGCCCGCGACGAGCTCTCCGGCCGATGATCGAACTCGCGCCTGAGCGAATCGCGGCGGAGGCCGGAGCCGAGATCGTCGCCCGCGGTGAAGGGGGGCGCCCGGACCGCGCCGCCATCGATTCGCGCGCGGTCGGGGCGGGCGACCTCTTCGTCGGGATCCCGGGCGAGCACGTCGACGGCGGGCGATTCGCCGCCGATGCCCTCGGCGCGGGGGCCTGGGGGGTGATCGTCACGCCAGAGTGGGCCGGCGGCTTGGCGGCGGACTCCGCCTCAGGAGGCTGGATCATTGCCGCCGACGACCCCCTTGCAGCGCTGCAGGGGCTGGCTCGCGGCTGGCGTCGGGAGATCGGCTGCCCGCTGGTCGGGATCACCGGCTCGACCGGCAAGACCTCCGTCAAGGACATCTGCAGGGCGATCCTGCCCGGCCGCGTGCACGCGAGCCAGGAGAACTTCAACACCGAGATCGGCATGCCGCTGGCCTTGCTTGCGGCGCCGCCGGAGACCGAGATCCTGGTGATGGAGATGGCGATGAGGGGAATGGGTCAGATCGCCGAGCTCTGCGAGATCGCCGAGCCCGACGTCGCCGCGATCACGAACGTGGGACCGGTTCACCTGGAGCTGCTGGGAACGCTGGAGGCGATCGTCGAGGCCAAGGCGGAGATCGTGCAGGGGCTGGGAGCGGGCGGGCTCGCGGTCCTCCCAGCCGACGAGGAGGCCCTGAGGCCCCACCTCAGCGATGATCTCGACGTGCTCACGTTCGGGCCCGGGGGCGATGTCTTCGCGCTTTCGCGCACGGTGGGGGAGGGCTCGATCGCGGCCCGGATCGCCACACCGGAGGGGGAGGCGGATTTCAGCTTTCCCTTCGATCAGGAGCACAACCTCAGCAACGCTCTCTGCGCGATCGCAATCGGGGTTCGGCTCGGTTTCGACCCGGCCGAGATGGCGGCGCGCACCCCGCGGATAGAGTTCTCGCGGCTACGGGGCGAGAGAGTCTCTCTGCCCGGGCGGATCTTGCTTCTCAACGACTGCTACAACGCCAATCCGATCTCGATGCGAGCAGCGATCGAGAACCTCGCAACCACGATCGCAGGGCGGGGGGATGCACGGGCGGTTGCCGTCCTGGGAGGGATGGCGGAGCTCGGTCCCGACGCCCCGAGCTTCCACGCCGAGATCGGCGCGCTCGTGCGAGACCGGGGAATCGGTCCACTGATCGGGGTCGGCGAGTTGGCGCGGGACTACTCCCCAGATCTGTGGGCGGCCGATGCCGACGAGGCGACAGCCCTCGTCGGCGACGAGCTTCGTCCCGGCGACGTCGCACTGATCAAGGGCTCGCGTTCGGTGGGTCTCGAGCGGCTGACCGATGGCCTCCGCGCTCGCCTCGGCGAGGCCGACGGGTGATCGCGCTCGCCCAGACCGACGGCCTGAGCACCGTCGCGGTCGATCGCGGGGCCATCCTGATCGCCGGCATGTCGGCGATGTTGATCACGATCTTCCTCGGGCCGAAGTTCATCGAGAAGCTGCGGGAGCGGGAGTTCGGACAGCAGATCCGCGAGGAGGGGCCGCAGGGCCATCACAGCAAGGCCGGCACACCGACGATGGGCGGATTGATCATCTTCGCCGCGATCTCGGTCCCCTACCTGGTGCTGTCCGATCGCGACACCGAGAGCCTCGCCGTCTTCGGAGTCGCCCTGGGCAGCGCCGCGATCGGGTTCGCCGACGACTACATCAAGATCATCAAACGCCGCTCGCTGGGCCTCTCGGCCCGCTGGAAGCTCTCGTTTCAGATCGCGCTGGCGGTGATTCTCTGGTGGGTGGCCTTCCAGGAGATCGGCCTGGACCCGAGCCTGCAGATCCGCGTCTTCGACGCAGAGCTCTACCTCGGCCCGGTCGCCTACGTCGTCCTCAGCTTTCTCGTCCTCGCGGGGGCCAGCAA
Organism: uncultured Solirubrobacterales bacterium; assembly: GCA_963823275.1. Taxonomy (GTDB): domain Bacteria; phylum Actinomycetota; class Thermoleophilia; order Solirubrobacterales; family 70-9; genus RHKX01. Next base: position 1,147,753 of record CAWGKW010000001.1, read on the forward strand.
CGGTGTCAACCTCACCGATGGCCTGGACGGCCTCGCCGCCGGCTGTTGCGCGATCGTCTTTCTCTCCTATCTGGCGATCACGATCACCACCGGTCAGGAGGATCTGGCGCTGCTCTCCTCCTGCTTCGTGGGCGCCTCGGTCGGCTTCCTCTGGTTCAACTCGTTCCCCGCCTCGATCTTCATGGGGGACACCGGATCGCTCGGCCTCGGTGGGGCCATCGCGGGGTTGGCGATCATGACCCAGACCGAGGTGTTGCTGATCATCCTCGGCGGGATCTTCGTGATCGAGGCCCTCTCGGTGGCGATCCAGGTCTTCTGGTTCAAGACCTTCCGCAGCCGGGTCTTCCTGATGGCGCCCGTTCACCACCATTTCGAGATGAAGGCCTGGTCGGAGACCAAGATCATGATCCGCTTCTGGATCATCGCCGCGGTCCTGGCAGGAATCGGCTACACCCTGTTCCAGAACTCCATCGGCGCCTGACGGGCCGGGAGGCCCATGGGCGTCTTCGCCGGCCGAACGACGGCAGCGGCCACATCGACCGGCACCTTCCTGACCTGACGCCTCCCGACCTCGTCGGGCGCGGCTAGGAGCCCATCGATCGGCGGCGAAGCTAGTCCCATGCCCCGCCCGCCCCTGCCCGAAGGTCCGTTCCTGGTCGTCGGCCTCGCCCGCTCAGGGGTTGCGGCAGCTGAGGCCCTGATCGCGCGCGGGGAGCGCGTGTACGGCACCGACTCGGGAAATCCTTCGGATGCGAGCAGGCTTGCGGCGCTCGACGTCGAAATGAAGCTGGATGGCGAAGGCACCGAACTGCTCGACCGCGTGAGCGCCGTGGTCAAGAGCCCCGGCGTGCCGTCGGATGCAGCGGTGATCGTCGCCGCCCGGGAGGCGGGCAAGATCGTGATCGGGGAGCTCGAGCTGGGTTGGCGCATGCTTGCCAACCGCTTCGTCGCCGTTACCGGGACCAACGGCAAGACGACCGTCGTCGAGTGGCTTGGGCACGTCTGGCGGGAGGCGGGAGCCCCGGCAGCCGTCGCCGGCAACATCGGCACGCCGCTGGCTTCGCTCGCCGGCGCGCTCGACCCTGAGGCCACCGTCGTCTGCGAATGCTCTTCATTCCAGCTCGAGGACTCGGTCGCGTTCGCGCCCGATGTGGCGGTGATGCTCAACTTCAGCCCCGACCACCTCGATCGTCACGGAACCCTCGCCGAGTACCTGGATGCAAAGCTGAGGATCTTCGCCAGGCAGGGCCCCGACGGGATCGCGGTCTTCGATGCCGATGAGCCGGCGCTGCGAGAATCCGGCATTCCCGGCGCCGGACGCCGCGCTCGCTACGGAGTCGAAGCATGCGGGGGCGGTGACTGCGAGGTGCGCTTCATCGATGGGGCGATCCACGATTCCGACGGCCTCCTCATCGAGCGTTCGGATCTCGGCCTCCTCGGCGAGCACAACCTTCGCAACGCGATGGCCGTGGCAACCGCCGCCCTCGCCTCCGGGCTGCCCCGTGACGCCGTGGCGAGCGGCCTGAGAACGTTCGCCGGGCTCCCCCATCGGCTCGAGCGGGTCGCCGAGATCGGCGGCGTCGCCTACGTCAACGACTCCAAGGCCACGAACGCAGCCGCTGCCGCGGCGGCCCTCGGAGCCTTCGAGGGTGGGGTCCACGCGATTCTCGGCGGCAGTCTCAAGGGCGGAGGCTTCGCTGAGCTGGTCGGTCCCGTCGGCGAGCGCTGCGTCGCCTGCTATCTCACCGGAGAGGCCGAGGAGAGCCTGGCCGCCGACCTCGCCCCGGCGGGGGTTCCGCTTCATCGCTGCGGCACCCTGGAAGCGGCCGTCGCCGAGGCGGCCGGCGCGGCCCGGGCGGGCCAGACGGTGCTGTTGGCGCCGGCGTGTGCGAGCTTCGATGCCTTCCGCGGCTTCGAGGAGCGCGGCGAGCGCTTCCGCGAGCTGGTCGGGGGTCTCAGGTGAGCGGCCTGGCGGGGTCGCTTCGCTCGGGGCTGCGGCACAAGGCCGTCAGGCCGAAGGCGCGCACCGGGGACAAGCCGCTCGAGTACACGCTCCTGCTGACGGCGACGATGTGCCTGCTCACGTTCGGAGTCGTGATGGTCTTCAGCGCGAGCTCCAGCGCATCGCTGCTCGAGAACGGCGACGGCCTCTTCTACCTCAAGCGCACCCTGATGTTCGGCGTGTTCGGGCTGATCGCCCTCAAGCTCCTCTCGATGCAGCGGCTCGAGAGCCTGCGCAACCTCACCGGCGCAATCCTCGTCGGAGCGTTTGCGCTCCTGCTCATCACCAAGGTGATGGGCTCCTCGGCGAATGGTGCGCAGCGCTGGCTCGCCTTCGGGCCGATTCAGATCCAGGCCTCGGAGATCGCGAAGATCTCGCTGATGCTCTACGGGGCCCACCTGCTCGCCGAGCGTCCGACCATGACCCGCGACCTGCACGGCATGATGCCGTTCCTCCTGGTCGCCGGCGCCGCTTGCGGCTTGATCGTGCTCGAGCCGGACCTGGGAACCGGGATGGTCACCGCGTTCTCGGTCGCGGCGCTGCTGATCGCCGCCGGAGCCAAGATCCGCCACCTGGCGATGATCGCCGGCGCGCTCGCGGTCCTCGTCCTGATCGCCGTGCTCATGGAGCCCTATCGGATGGCGAGGCTGACCAGCTTCATCGATCCCTCCGCCGACGCCGCCGGCGCCGGCTTCCAGGGCCAGCAGGCCTCGATCGCGCTCGGGTCGGGAGGTTTCTTCGGGGTGGGCATCGGTGAGAGCGTTCAAAAGGCCTTCTACCTGCCCGAGGCGCACACCGACATGATCGCGGCCGTGATCGGCGAGGAGCTGGGGCTGATCGGCATCTCGCTGCTCGTCGGCCTCTACATGATGCTCGGGTACGCGGGCTTCCGGACGGCCCAGACCGCACGCGATCGCTACGGTCGGCTGCTCGCCGCCGGATTGACGGCGATGATTCTGGTCCAGGCGTCGATCAACCTCTTTGCGGTGATGGGCCTGGCCCCACTGACCGGTGTGACACTCCCATTCGTCTCCTACGGAAACAGCAGCCTGATCGTCACCCTCGCGGCCGTCGGTCTGCTGCTCAATATCGCCAACGGCGGAACCGCTCGGATGGCCTCCCGACCGGCCTCGAAACGACGCCGTCAGCTGCGAGTCGTCAGCGGCGGCCGCTCCCGGACACAGCCCAGGGCACCTTCCGCTGCTCAGCGCTCGGCGTCGAGGGGAGCCTCACGTGCCGCGGGTGGTGATCGCAGCCGGCGGTACGGCGGGACACGTAGTGCCGGCTCTGGCCGTCGCCGACGCGCTCGTTGACGAGGGCGCCGAGGTCAGCTTCATCGGCACGCGCGAGCGGGCCGAGGCCGATCTGGTTCCAGCCGCCGGTTACGAGATCGACTTCATCTCGGTGCGCGGGATCGACCGTCGGAATCCGATCAAGGCCGCCGTGGCGCTTGGTCGGGCGGGGGCAGCGGTTGGGGTGGTCCGTCGCCTGCTCGCCGAGCGCGGCGCCGACGCGGTCATGGGCGGCGGGGGATACGTTGCCGCGCCGGCGGGCATCGCCGCCATTTCGATGCGGCTGCCGCTCGTGCTGACCGAGGCCGACAGCCACCTCGGCCTGGCCAACCGGATGCTGGCTCTGCGCGCCCATCGAGTCTGCCTCGCGTTTCCGATCCAGGGGCGCGACGGTGATCGCTATCTCGTCACCGGCCGTCCCGTCCCGGCGTCGATCGCCGGCGCGGATCGAGCAGCCGCGCGAGAGCGGTTCGGGATCGACCCCGACGTGCCGTGCCTGTTGATCTTCGGCGGCAGCCTTGGGGCGCTGCGGATCAACCGGGCCGCCGCCGATTCGTTCGGATCCGGCGGGCCGGCCGCCGACCGGCCCTTCCACGTTCTCCATATCGCCGGCTCCCGGGACTACCCGGAGATCGAGCCCGAACTGGCGGGAGCCGCGAGATACACGTTGATCGAGTACCTGCCCGATCTGGCCGACGCGCTCGCCGCCAGCGATCTCGTTCTCTCGCGCTCGGGCGGGTCGGTGTTCGAGCTGACGGCCGCCGGCAAGCCCGCCGTCCTGGTCCCGTATCCGCACGCCGCCGCCCGCCATCAGCACGCGAACGCCGAGTGGATGCGGCGGGCCGGAGCCGCTCGGGTGGTCGAGGACGCGGATCTCGGCCCGGAGCGACTGCTCGCCGAGGTCCAGCCGCTCCTCTCTGACCCGGCTGAGCTCTCCCGGATGGCCGTCGCCTCCCGGGCGCTGGCGCGGCTCGACGCGGCCGAACTGATCGCTGAAGAGATTCTCACCTCGTGTGGTTCCCGATGAACGCCGATGCCGCCCACCCAACTGGGCCTCGCCCCCTTCACTTCATCGCAATCGGCGGTGCCGGGATGAGTGGCCTGGCGTTGGTCTGCCATGCGCTCGGGTACCGCGTCGGTGGCTCCGACCGGTCCGAGTCGGCCCACATCGATCGGCTCAGGGGGGCCGGCATCGAGCCGGTGATCGGCCACGACCCCGAGTCCGTCGCCGCCGACGCCGACGTGATCGTCTCGACCGCAATCCCGTCCGACAACGTCGAGCTGAGGCGAGCCGAGGAGCGCGGGCAGCGGGTCATGCATCGGAGTGAGCTTCTGGCCGAGATCTGCGGGCGCAAGCGGCTGATCGCGGTCGCCGGCGCTCATGGCAAGACCACGACCTCGGGGATGATCAGCCATGCGCTGGCCGCTGCCGGGGCTGAGCCCGCGTTCCTGCTCGGTGGCGATCTGCCCGGCGCCGGGCAGGACGGCACCCCCGCCAACGCGCGCTGGGGGGCGTCGGACTGGGTGATCGCCGAGGCCGACGAGAGCGACGGGAGCTTCATCGAGCTGAGTCCCGAGGTGGCCGTCGTCACCAACCTGGAGCTCGACCATCACTCACACTGGAGCGGGGAGGCGGAGCTGATCGACGCCTTCGCCGCCTTCGCCGAGCGTGCCGCCGTCGTCGTGCGCCCGGCCGAGACGCGTCTGGCGGCCCTCGACGGGGCCGGAGCGGTGCTCGGCTTCGCGGTGGCCCCCCCACCGGGTGCCGGCGCCGGAACCCCCGCGGCCCTGCTCGCAGCCGACGTCGTCGCCGATCGAGGCGGCAGCCGTTTCGTCGTCAGCTCCGAGGCGATCGGCGAACACCAGGTCCGTCTGTCGGTCCCCGGCCGCCACAACGTCGCCAACGCCACGGCGGCGATCGGCGCCATGCTGAGCGCCCTCGAGCTCGACTCCGGGCTGCCGCCGATCGCAGAGCTGATCGCGGCGCTGGAGAGCTTCCCGGGCATGGCCCGCCGCCTCGAGCGCAAGGGAACGCGTTCCGGGGCGGTCATCTACGACGACTACGCCCACCATCCGACCGAGGTCGCGGCCTCGCTCGCCGCGCTTCGCGAGCTCTCGCCCGGGCGGTTGATCGCCGTCTTCCAGCCTCACCTCTATTCCCGCACCAAGGCCCTGGCATCGAGGTTCGGCCGGGCGCTGAGCGCCGCCGACGAGATCGGTGTCCTGGACGTGTACCCGGCCCGTGAGGAGCCGGTTGGACCGCTGGCCGGGGTCAGCGGTCTCGATGTCGCGGAGGCCGCCGCAGACGCCGCCCCGGGCCGCCCGGTCTGGTGGCTGGGTGACCTCGACCGCGCCGAGAGCCTTCTCGCCCAGCACCTCGGCGAGGGCGACCTGCTGGTGACGGTCGGTGCCGGGGACGTGTATCGGCTTGGCGAGAGGCTCGTCGGAGGGGTGGAATGAGAGCGCCGGAGGCAATCGAGCCGGACTTCGACCTGGCGCGCCTGACCACCGTCAGGGCGGGCGGTCACGCTGACCTCTTCGCCCGCGTCGGCGATGAGGAGGGGCTGGTCGAGCTGCTCGCCTACGCCGCCGATATGGGCTCGGCGGTAGGAGTGGTGGGCTCGGGATCGAACCTTCTCGTATCGGACGATGGTTTCAGAGGGCTTGTCCTCAAACTCGATGGTGAGCTGGCGCGGATCGAACGCGACGGCGAGCGGCTTCTCTGTGGCGCCGGCGTTCGCCTGCCCTCGGCGGCGGCCAAGGCCGCGGGCTGGGGGCTCACGGGCCTCGAGTTCGGCGTCAACATCCCGGGAACCGTGGGCGGGGCCGTGCGGATGAACGCCAATGCCTACGGCGGCGAGCTGGCGCGGACCCTCGATTGGGTTTCGATCTGCACCGCCTCGGGGACGGAGCGGCGGACGCCCGACCAGCTCGGCTTCTCCTACCGCCACTCCAATCTCGGAGACGGCGAGGTGGTCTCTCGCGCCCAGTTCGTCCTCGCCCCGTCGGACCCGGACGCGGTCAGGGCGACGCTGGCCACGATGAGGGCGAAGCGTCGCGAGGCGCAGCCTTCGGGCATCAAGACCTTCGGATCGACGTTCAAGAACCCCGATGACGAACGCGCTGACGGCAGGTCTTCGGGGCAGCTCCTCGACGCGGCAGGCTGCCGCGGCCTGAAGATCGGGGGCGCGAGCTTCTCGGCCAAGCACGCCAACTTCGTGGAGAACGACGGCAGTGCCACGACCGCGGACATCCTCGAGCTGATGGCGGAGGGGCGTCGCCGCGTCCACGCGCTGACCGGCGTCGTGCTCGAGCCCGAGGTCCAGGTGCTCGGCGAGGTCGAGTGGCCGGCCGGATGGGACCTGAGCTGATGCCCGCACGAGCGATCAGAGGACCGAGGCGGAGTCGCACCCGCGGCGGCTCCAGAGCCCGCCCCGCCCGCTCGAAGCGCTTCCGCTCCTCGTCGGCGACGACCTCGAGGTGGCGAGCCTGGCGCAGACGGGTCCTCGCCGCGGTGATCGTGCTCGGCGCCCTGCTGGCCGGCTACATGCTCTGGTTTCGGGATTCCTCATTCGTCGCGGTCGAGCGGGTCGAGGTGACGGGCGCCGATCTCTCCCCCGACGTGGAGAGACGCCTGAGCGAGGCGGCCATCGGTCTCAGCACGCTTCATCTCGACCGATCGACGCTCGATGCCGCCGTCGCCGACGACCCGTCCGTGGTGGCGCTCAAGATCGACACCGACTTCCCCCATGGCCTGACCCTCGACGTCGAGAGCCGGACGCCCGCCGGATGGCTCGCGACCGACGGTGGCGCGCTGGTGGCAGCGGACGGCATCGTCCTCGCGACCGACGTGGAGCGTCCTGAGGGCGTGCCGACCATCGAGGGCGACTCCTCCAGCCTGGCGGGACGGGCTGACGGCAGGTCGCTGGCCGCCGCCAGGGTGCTCGGGGCAGTCCCCGGACCGCTGCAGCCCGAGGTCGCCAACGCGCGGGTCGATGATGAGTACGGGGTCGTCGTCGAGGTCACGGGCGGGATCGAACTGCGGTTCGGGGCACCGGTCAACGCCGAAAAGAAGTGGCGCGCCGCGACCGCGGTGCTGGCCGATCCGAGCCTGACCAGCGCCACCTACATCGACCTCTCCGTGCCCTCCAGACCGGTCGTCGGATAGGGCCTTCGAGACCCTCAACCCACCCCTGAGGGATGGGAAACTCTCAACCCGCGGTTGAGACAGCGATCTTGCAGAGCGACTAGGGTGACGTTGACACGCACCCACTTGTGACTTACTTTTCCTGGAGTTTGCGGGTGAGGAGCGCGCAAACTCTCAACTATTACTCAAGCTCCGGACGGAACAGAGAAAGGCGTGTGAAGCTCAGATGGAGGCTTCCAGTTACCTGGCGGTGATCAAGGTCGTCGGCGCGGGCGGCGGTGGCACCAACGCGGTGTCCCGGATGGTCGATGCCGGGCTCAAGGGCGTTGAGTTCCTCGCCGTCAACACGGATGCCCAGGCTCTGCGCTCCTGTGAGGCCGACGTCAAGCTGGCGATCGGCCAGGAGCTGACGAGAGGGCTCGGGGCGGGTGGCCAGCCCGAGGTCGGAGCCGGCGCCGCGGCCGAGAGCCGGGACGACATCAAGGAGGCGCTCAAGGGCGCCGACATGGTCTTCGTCACCGCCGGCGAGGGCGGCGGGACCGGGACCGGTGCGGCGCCGGTCATCGCCGAGATCGCCAAGCAGGAAATCGGTGCGCTGACGGTCGGCGTCGTCACCAAGCCGTTCGAGTTCGAGGGTTCGCGCCGCATGCAACAGGCGCTCGACGGGATCGAGAAGCTCCGCAACGAGGTCGACACCCTGATCATCGTCCCGAACGAGAAGCTGCTCAACATCGTCGAGCGGCGCGAGCCGATCAGCGACGCATTCCGCAAGGCCGACGACATCCTTCGGCAGGGCGTTCAGGGCATCACCGACCTGATCACGGTCCCCGGCCTGATCAACCTCGACTTCGCCGACGTCCGGGCGATCATGGCCGATGCCGGTTCCGCGCTCATGGGCATCGGCAATTCCTCCGGCGAGAGTCGCGCGGGCGAGGCCGCCAAGGAGGCGATCTCCTCACCGCTGCTCGAATCCGCCATCGACGGCGCAACGGGCATGCTGCTCAACATCACCGGCGGCGAGGACATGGGCCTCTTCGAGGTCAACGAGGCTGCCGAGGTCGTCAGCAGCACTGCCGACAAGGGCGCCAACATCATCTTCGGCGCCGTTGTCGACAACACGATGGGCGACGAGCTTCGGGTCACCGTCATCGCCACTGGCTTCGAGGGCTTCGAGATGCTCGCCCGCCGGCCGGCCGAGGTTCGGCGGCGTAGTCGCCGACGTGGCGTCCAGCCGCCGAGCGACCGCGAGATCAGATCACTCGAACTCTCCGACGACGACATCGACATCCCGCCGTTTCTCCGCAACTAGGGGGCGTTCGGCGCGGGGCTCTTCGGCGGGCCCGCCGGGGGGGCGGGGATTTGTGTGGCTCGCCGAGAGACTCGCCGGCCGGTGAGAGTTGGTGGGGCTGGGGAGCGGGGACTCGGGAGGTCGATCACCGTTCGTTCGCCCGCCGACGGATTTCTTCAATCGGTCGTGTGATCGTGTTCCCTCAGGGGTAGCAATGACACGACCGATGGCCCACGCTCACCGATCGCGCCTTGGGTCCGTCCTCGGAAACGCTGATCCGCGGGTGGCGCGGGCGTGGGCCGACATTTCCCGAGCGTCAGCGAGCGGGGCGCGGCGTACCCCCGAGGGGGACCGCGGTCTGGCGCTTCCGCCGGGAGCGGGCCTGGAGCGCCAACCGGTCAGCTGAGCGCCAGCACCAGCTCCCTGATCGCGTTGGGATACCGATAGGTCAGGCCCCCGTGACGACCGTCGAAGAGATCCAGGGAGTGCTCGACCCCGAGCTTCTCCAGTTCGGCCGAGAAGGCCCGGGCCCCGAGGTCGAGGTAGTACTCGTCGCCCAGACCGGCATCGAGATGGATCCGGCGCATCGAGCGGAGCGCCTCGGCGTGGCGGGGGGCCATGATCACGGGATCGTGATCGAGCCAGAGTCGCCAGACGTTGTCGACGAGACGGCCGCTCTCGAGGTCGAAGGGGAGCAGCGCCTTGCCGGGTCGGCTCGGGTCGGGCGAGTAACAGGCCGCGTAGCCGTACATCTCCAGCGGGCCTCCGTGGCGCTCCCACTCGAAGGGGTCCTCCTCGGGGAGGCGGTCGAAGAAGACGTCATAGGAGGAGTCGAAGTGCTCCCTGAGGGTGCGGACGGCGCCGGCGATGCTGGGCGGCATCGAGATCTCGAACAGGGCATCGCCGGCGTGGGATGCCAGCGCCGAGAAGACCTCGGGCCGCATCATCGGGACGACCATCGCGCCGTAGCCCCCTGAGGACTTGCCGGTGATGCCGCGATGGTCACGGTCGGCGGCCGTCGGATACCGGTCGTCGACGAAGGGGACGATCTCCTCGCACAGGTAGGACTGGTAGGGGCCGGTACCGGCCGAGTCGAGGAACTGCGAGCCGCCGTAGGAGGTCCAGCAGTCGACCATGACCACGATCGCATCGGGGCAGTCGCCGGAGGCGAGCATCGCATCCATGCGCTCGATGAACGTCGGCTCGAAGGCGTTGCGCCCGGTCCACATGTCGAGCTGGCCGGTGTAGCCCTGGATCACGTAGACCGTTGGGAGCTCCCTCGGGTGGTCGAGCTCGACGCCCGGTGGACGCAGGACGTAGAGCGGTCGCCTGACGGGGTCGGCGAGCGGGTTGCCGGCGAGCAGGTCGGACTCGACCACGAGCCGGTCGAGCGTGCCGGACAGGGGGCGACTCCAGGGCGCCCCGAGAGGATCCTCACCCTCCGCCGTCGATTCGTGCACCAGCCGCATCCCCGGGGACACTAGCCCGCAGACGACAGAACGGAGGCCGGGCGCGTGGCCCGGCCTCCGTCTGCTCCCACCCTGCCGAGATCAGCTCAGGTGGTCTCGGCCGTGGTCACGGTCGTGCCGAGCACGAGCCCACCGGTGAACGCCGTGGTCCCGAAGGCGGCGTTGAGCGCCCCGGCGGCACCGGGGGTCAGCGTCGCGACAACGTTGGCGAGCGTGATCGTCCCGCCCTCGCTGACGCCGGCATCGAGCCCGGACAGATCCAGGTCCAGGATCGAGATCCGGTTGGGACCGACGGCCGCGGTCAGGTCCGGCGCGTCGTCGATCTGGATGTTGAACTCGGTCAGATCCACCGTCGTCGACCCGTCGGTCAGCGAGATTCCGCCGCTGTGCTTGATCTTGCCGGCGAACGTGGTGGCGTTGACCTTGCCCCCGGTGATCGGGAAGGCAAGCGAGCCGTCGGGGTTGGCCGACGCCGGATCGATCGGCGCGGCGCTGATCCCGAGGCCCGTCAGCGCTCCCGCGGTTCCGGGGTCGAGTGTCAACGCGGTGTCACCGCCGGTCATTCTCACCGTCTCTGGCTTGACGAGCGTCGTCGTCTTGCCGACGGGGATCCCGCGCTTGAACAGGTTCACGCCGAAGGTCGCGTTGAGCGCCTCAGCCGCGGCCCTGGTGAGCGAACCCTTGACGTTCGACAGCTTCGTGTCGAGGCCCTGCCGCTTGATCTTCGCCTTGCTCGTGTCCAGCTTCAACAACGGGACCCGGGCCGCTCCGACCTTGGCGGTCAGCTTGCCCTTGTTGAGCTCGATCACGAACGACTTGGCCGACAGGGACTTCCCGCCCGCCTTGAACTTGAGGCCGCCGCTGTGCTTGATGGTGCCCTTGGCGCCGTCGCTGGAGATCTCACCACCGGTGACCGGGAAGTCGATCGCTCCGCCCTTGACCTTGGCGGGCTTGAGCGGCTTGACCGAGACGCCGTTGGCGGCCAGCACCTTGGCGGTTCCGCCGTCCACCTTCAGCGATGTGTTGCCCCCGCTGATCGGGTTGTGTGCCTGCGCTGCTGCCGGCAGCAGCGCCAGGGCCGTCACGGCCAGCAGGCCGGCTGTCGCGGCATTGAATCTGGTTCTCATCGGGTCGGATACCTCCGTAATTGGTTTGGTCCTTTCCCCGTTCTACGTGCCGACCCCGGCGCGCGGTTGGAAAATCTTCGTGAGTCGAGCATTCCGATGCGCAAAGATGCATGGCCATGGAGCGCCGGCAGAGACCCGTTGCGGAGCACCAGCTCGCGGATCGACTTGCCCGCGGGGACTCGGAGGCGATGCGCGACGTCTACGAGCGGTTCGGGGGCGCGACGTTCGGCTTCCTGCTCCGCACCCTCCGGGATCGCCCAACGGCCGAGGACGTTCAGCAGCAGGTCTATCTCGACGTCTGGCGAGCCGCCTCCAGCTATGACTCGTCACGGTCGGGCCTGCTGACCTGGATCATGGCCATCGCCAGGAATCGGGCGATCGATCAAAAGCGCCGCCAGATTCCCGTGCCCAGCGGTGATCTCCTGATCGAGGAGGGCGCTGATCGCGAGATCGATTCGGCGGAGACGCTCGCCGAGCGCTGGCGGATCTCCGGGTTGCTGAGCCGGTTGCACCCCCAGGAGCGAGAGGTGCTTCGGCTTCGTTTCTACGAGGACCTGACCCAGCGCGAGATTGCCAGTCGCATGGAGATGCCGCTCGGCACCGTCAAGATGAGGATGGTCGGCGGACTCGGTCGTCTGCGAGAGTTGATGGGAGATGGACGATGATGGGTGACATGGAAAGGCCGAGCGGTCGGGAGCCGATCGAGTATCTGCTTGACGACCTGACCGACGAGGACCGGGCCTCCTTCGAGGCTCGCATGCGGGGGGACCGGGAGCTGCGCGAGGAGGTTTCTGAGGTCGACTCGCTGTTCGCCGCGCTTCGGAGCCTGCCCGAGGATTCCTGGTCGGCGGACGAGCCCCCGCCGCTGGCACTGCCGATCAAAGGCCGGGACCCGAGGGCCGATGAGGCGACCGTAGAGGAGGCGCCGCCCGTGGCCCCACCGCGTCCCGTTCGGCGGCGTGGCTGGCTCTCCGGGTTGCGCGTGCCCGCTCTTGCGACAGGGGCGCTGGCCGTGCTGCTCGCCGGACTGGCGATCGGCTCGCAGCTTGGCGACGAGGGGGCGACGACGCCCACATCCTCGCCGCAGCAGATCGTGTCGAGCAGCGAGCTGCGGCCGGCGGGGAAGGCCGGCAGCGGATCGCGGGGTTCGGCGCGGGTGATCGGCGCCGACGGGGGGGACCAGAGCCTCGCGGTTTCCGTCGCCGACATGCCGGCAACCGCACCCGGGCGCTACTACGAGCTCTGGCTGATGAGCGGCCAGGGCAAGCTGATCTCGGTGGGCGGCTTCAAGGTCGGTTCCGCCGGTGCTCGCAACGTCGAGGTGCCGCTGCCGGTCGATCCCGCCGATTACAGGTTGATCGACATCTCGCTGGAGCGGGTCAACGGGGATCCCGGGCACTCCGCCGTCTCGCTGCTCCGCGGGCCGGTATAGACGATAGACGCCTCGCCGGGCGCGGCCCCACCCCGATAGCCTGCCGGCAGTGACCGGCCCCGAGCCCCTGCGGCGCACCTCCCTCCATGACGAGCATGTGGCCGCGGGCGCCCGGCTGGTGCCCTTCGCAGGCTGGGAGATGCCCGTCCAGTACGAGGGGGTGGCCGCCGAGCACGAGGCCGTTCGCGAGCGCAGCGGCGTCTTCGACGTCTCCCACATGGGCCAGATCGGGACCAGGGGCCCGCAGGCCGCCGCTTTCCTGCAGCGGGTCGTCAGCAACGACATCGACAAGCTCCGGGTGGGCGGCGCGCAGTACTCCTGCCTCTGTGCCGACGACGGCGGCATCATCGACGACCTCTTCACCTACTTGATCGACGGTTTCGAAGTCGAATACCTCACGGTCTCCAATGCCGCCAACCACGAGACCGATCTGGCCCGTTTTCGGGAGCTTGCCGGGGGTTTCGACGTTGAGGTCGTCGACCTCGCCCCGCATTACGCGATGCTCGCCGTGCAGGGTCCCGAGGCGCGTGCCGTCGTTGCGGGCTTGGCGTCGGCCGAGCTGCCGGCCCGGATGCGGACCGCACAACTCGACGTCGCCGGCGCGGCGGCGCTGGTCTGTGGAACGGGCTACACGGGAGAGGACGGCGTGGAGATCCTGCTCGCTCCCGAAGCCGCGCCTCGCCTCTGGCGTGAGCTGCTGGCCGCCGGGGTGACGCCCTGCGGTCTCGGCGCCCGCGACACGCTGCGCCTGGAGGTCTGCTTCCATCTGCACGGCAACGACATGGGCCCTGATCGAAACCCGATCGAGGCCGGGCTGGGCTGGTGTTGTCAGGAGGAGACCGGGTTCGCCGGCTCCGAGGCCGTCGCGGCCGCCCGCGCCGAGGGGACGGTGGAGAGGCTCGCGGCGTTCGCGATCGAGGGCCGTGGCATTCCTCGCGCCGGCAATCTGATCCTCGTCGACGGTGCGAACGCGGGCACTGTCACCAGCGGGACTTTCTCACCCTCGCTCGGAATCGGCATCGGGATGGGATACGTTCGCTCGGACCTCGCCGAACCCGGTACCCGGGTCGAGATCGACGTGCGGGGGCGGGTTCGCGAGGCGGAGATCCGCAGCAAGCCCATGTACGACAAGACCCAAACGGCCAACTGAGCAACCGAAAGGACCTTCATGGCGACCGAGGAGAGCTACCCCGACGAACTGCGCTACCACCCCGAGCATGACTGGGCACGGATCGATGGCGATACGGCCGTCTTCGGGATCACCTGGTATGCCCAGGACTCGCTGGGCGACGTCGTCTTCTTCGACCCCCCCGAGGTCGGCGCCACCGTCAGCATGGACGAGCCCTACACCGAGGTCGAGTCGGTCAAGGCCGTCTCCGACGTGATCGCCCCCCTCAGCGGCGAGATCCTCGAGGTCAACGAAGGGGCCGGCACCAACCCTGAGCTGATCAACACCGATCCCTACGGCGAGGGCTGGATGGTCAAGGTCAGGCTCAGCGACACGGCCGAGATCGAAGCCCTCATGGATTCCGCCGCATACCAGGACCTCATAGCCGACTGACAAATGTCAGCTTCAGGTTCAGTGGTGGATTACCACTGACATCCGACGAAAATCCGCCAACGAACCGCACGCCCTTGCCGAGTGGCAACACCGCGCCGCCCGGCCAGGGCAGCCGGAGCAGCCGAGCATCTGGCCGGAGTGATCCTCGCCCGACCGGTCACCTCTCTAACCTTTCGCGGGTGAGTGGCTACACCTCCGTCACCGGCGTCGAGCGTCGCGAGATGCTCGACAAGATCGGCGTCTCCTCGGTCGAGGAGCTCTTCGACGTTCCCGAGGGCGTCCGCCTCGATCGTCCGCTCCGCCTGCCCGACGGCCTGACCGAGTCAGAGGTCTACGAGCGCATGCGGTCGCTCGCCTCGCGTAACGCCGACGCCGAGTCCGAGGTCTGCTTTCTCGGCGCCGGCATGTACGACCACTACGCGCCGGCGATCGTCGACGCGATCATCTCCCGCTCCGAGTTTCTGACGCCCTACACGCCCTACCAGCCCGAGATCTCCCAGGGCGGCCTGCAGGCGATGTTCGAGTTCCAGACGGCGATGACCGAGCTGACCGGCCTGCCGCTCTCCAGCGCCGGGCTCTACGAGGGCCCGTCCACCGTCGCTGCCGCGGGCTATCTGGCGATCGGCGCCACCAAACGGCGACGGTTCGTCGTCTCCCAGGGTCTCCACCCCCACAGCCGTGAGACGCTCCGCACCTACTCGTCGGGCTACCCGGCCGAGGTCGTCGAGGTGCCGCTCGCGGGCGGCGTGACCGACCTCGAGGCGCTCGCCGCTTCGATCGACGCGCAGACCGCAGCCGTCTTCGTCCAGTACCCCAGCTTCGTGGGCGGCGTCGAGGACCTCGAGCGGATCGCCGAGATCGCGCACGCGTCCGGCGCGCTCCTGATCGCCGCCTGCGATCCGATCGCCCTCGGGATCCTCCGAACCCCCGGTGACTGCGGCGTCGACATCGCCGTTGGGGAGGGCCAGCCCCTCGGTAACCGCCTCGACTACGGCGGTCCCTCGTTCGGCTTCTTCTGCGCCACCGAGGAGCAGATTCGCCGGATGCCCGGGCGAATCGCCGGGGAGACCGTCGACGTCGACGGTCGCCGCGGCTTCGTCCTCGCGCTGCAGACCCGCGAGCAGCACATCCGCCGCGAGAAGGCGACCCACAACATCTGCACCGCCCAGGCCCTCAACGCGCTCGGGGGCATGATCTACCTGAGCTGGCTCGGCAAGCAGGGGCTGGTCGAACTGGGCGAGCTGCTCGTGCGTCGCACGCACTATGCGCGCGAGCGACTGACCTCGATCGACGGCGTCGAGGCGCTGCACGGCGATCCGGTCGTCCGGGAGTTCGCCGTCACCTTCGACGCGCCCGTCGACGCCGTCGTCGAGTACTGCGCGGAGCGAGGCATCGCCGCCGGGGTGCCGCTGGCGCCGGAGTACGGCGACGGGCTCCTGGTCGCGATCACCGAGCAGCGGACGATCGAGCAGATCGATCGCCTGGCGAAGGTCCTCGGCGAGGCCGTCGGGCGGACCGCCGGCAGCGAACGCCGTGCGGCTGAGGAGGTGCCGGCATGAGCGCCATCGCCAGCCCGCCCAGCAGCGCCGAGGCCGAGACGCCGATGCAGCGAGACCATGCGGTCACGATCTACGAGCGGTCGGTGGCCGGACGCCGCGCCGCCTCGATCCCCGAAGCCGGCGTCCCCGGTGGCGACCTGCCGATCGAGGATCTGATCCCCAGCCATCTGCTTCGCGCCCAGCCCGCCCGGCTGCCCGAGCTTGCTGAGCCGGAGATAGTCCGCCACTACAACCGGCTTTCACGCCGCAACTTCGATCTTGACTCCGGCATCTACCCGCTCGGCTCCTGCACGATGAAGCACAACCCCCGCCTCAACGAGCGGGTTGCGGCGCTGCCCGGGCACGCCCGCCTGCACCCCGCCCAGGACCCGCGCCGCGCTCAGGGAGCGCTCGAGCTGATGTGGTCTCTGGAGCGGTCGCTGAGCGAGATCTGCGGCCTCCCGCACGTGAGCCTCCAGCCCTCCGCCGGATCCCACGGCGAGCTCGCGGGGTTGCTGCTCACCCGCGCGTTCCACGCCGCCAACGGCGAGGCTGAGAAGCGGACGAGGGTCCTGACCCCGGACACCGCTCACGGCACCAATCCCGCGTCGGTCACGATGGCCGGCTACGAGGTCGTCAAGGTGGACACCGACGAGCGTGGCGGCGTCGACCTCGAGGATCTGCGGGCCAAGACCGATGATCGCGTCGCCTGTCTGATGCTGACCAATCCCAACACGCTCGGGTTGTTCGACACGAACATCGCCGAGATCACCGGGATCGTGCGCGAGGCCGGCGGCACCCTGTACTACGACGGCGCGAACCTGAACGCGATCATGGGGCACTCGCGGCCCGGCGACATGGGCTTCGACATCGTCCACGTCAACCTCCACAAGTCCTTCAGCCAGCCCCACGGCGGCGGCGGCCCCGGTTCCGGCCCGATCGCCGTCTCCGAGCGGATCGAGCCGTACCTGCCGGTCCCCAGGGTCGAGCGGATCGAGGGCAACAACGGCGACGGCCCACGCTTCGACCTGCGCGGCCGCGACGACCACCCCGCCTCGATCGGGCGCCTCCGAGGATTCCAGGGCAACTTCGGCGTCTTCGTCCGCTCCTACGCCTACATCCTCAGCCTCGGGGGCGATGGTTTGACCGAGGCATCGGAGACCGCCGTGCTGAACGCCAACTACCTGCTGGCGCGGATGCAGGAGGGCCTGTCCGGCAAGTACCTCCAGCTGGCCTTCGACCGCCGCCCTATGCACGAGTTCGTCCTCTCCGGAAGCGGGGCCAAGAAGGACCTGGGGGTGAAGACGCTCGACATCGCCAAGCGCCTGCTCGACCACAACATGCACCCGCCCACCGTCTACTTCCCGCTGCTGGTCGACGAGGCGCTGATGGTGGAGCCGACCGAGACCGAGGCCCGTGAGTCCCTCGATCGGTTCGCCGACGCGGTCGAGTCGATTCTCGCCGAGGCGGAGGTGGATCCGGAGATCGCCCGCAACGCGCCCTATACGACCCCGGTGAGGCGCCTCGACGAGGCCGGCGCCGCTCGCAACCCCGTCGTCCGCCAGGAGTTCTAGCCGGCCGGCTGCGCGACCGGCAGCCGTCACGGGCCGCTCGACCGCGCGTAGCCGTCAGGAGCCGCTCGGGAGCGTCTGCTGCAGCTCGAGCACGGGGGCGAAGAGGTCGCCGTGCTCGTCGACCCGCTTCAGCACCTGATCGGAGGTGAAGCGCAGGCCGTCGGGATCGCCCGCATCGACGGTTCCCGAGACCTCGTCCCAGAGCAGCGGCGTCGACGAGGTGGGAGTCGGTCGCGCCCGCAGCGAGTAGACGGCGACGGTCGTCTTGGTGGCGTTGTTCTGGCTCCAGTCGATGAAGACCTTGCCGGGTCGCAGGGCCTTCTTCATCTGCGAGGTCACCAGATCCGGCTCCGATGACTCGAGCGCCCGGGCGACGGCACGGGCGTAGGGCTTGGTTTGCTCGTAGCTGACCTCGCCGTTCAGCGGCACGTAGACCTGCATGCCCTTGGAGCCCGAGGTCTTCGGGAAGCATTCGAGGCCGAGATCGGTGAACAGCCCGCGGAGTTGGAGTGCGACCACGCAGCATTCCACGATCGTGGCCGGCTCGCCGGGATCAAGGTCGAATGCCAGAACCGTGGGCCGCTGCACATCGGCGACCCTGGCAAGCGACGGATGCAACTCGATCGCGGCCAGCTGGGCGAGCCAGACCAACGTCGGCAGGTCGTCGCAGACGCAGAACTCGATTTCCCCCGCCCGATTGCCCGCCCAGACCCGTTCGGTCCGGACCCAATCGGGATGGTGGGGGGGGATCCGCTTCTCGAAGAAGCTCTTCGCCTCGACCCCGTTCGGGTACCTGACCCTCGTCAGCGCCCGGTCGCGCAGGTGTGGGAGCAGCGCGGGGGCGATCCGCGCGTAGTAGTCGATGACCTCGCCCTTGGTGAAGCCGGTCTCGGGGTACAGGACCTTGTCGAGATTCGTGATCGACAGCCGCCGGCCGTCGATCTCTACTTCGCGGCCTTCGCCCTTGACTTGCTCTTCGCCTTCGCGGCGGTGGTTGACCTGGGCTTGGTGGGCTTGGGCCTCGTCGATGCCTTGCGGGCCTTCGCCTTCGGATCGGTCCTCTTCCGCTTGGCGCCTCCGCTGAGCTCGTCGCTCTTGATCGCGGCGAGCGACTCCTCGAGTGCGGCCATGAGGTCCGGGGCCTTGGTCGGCTTCGGGATCTCGGCATCGCTGGAGACGATCTCCTCGCCGGCGGCCTTGCGCTCGATCAGAGCGAGGAGCTGCGCCCGATGCTCGTCCTTGTAGGAGGAGGGATCGAAGTCGGTGGAGAGCGAGTCGATCACCTGCTTGGCCATCTCGATCTCGCGCTCCTTCGGCTCGACGTCGGGCCGCTCGCCGAGAACGCCCTCGAGCTGATCGACGGGGACGACCTCGTCGGCGAATCGCATCGTCGCCAGCGTCAGGACCCCGTCGCCGGCCCGGACGGCTGCCAGGCTCTCCTTGTTTCGCATCACGAAGCGGGCGATGGCGACCTTCCGCTGCTCACCCATCGCCTGCGCCAGCAGGGCGTAGGCGCGCTCGGCGCCGGGCGCCGGGCCGACGTAATAGGGCTGGTTGAAGTAGATCGGGTCGATCTGGTCGAGATCGACGAAATCCTCGATCTCGATCGCCTTCGACTTCTTCGGATCGAGGGCCTCGAGCTCGTCGCGGCTCATGACCACGAACTGGTCGGGGGAGATCTCGTAGCCCTTGACCAGCTCCTCGTAGGCGACCTCCTCGCCGTCCTCCTCCGCGACCCGCTTGTGACGAACGCGTGAGCCGTCCTTCTCACGCAGCTCGCGGAAGCGGATCGCCTTGCTCGAGACGGCCGAGTAGAGCTTCACGGGAACGTTGAGGAGCCCGAAGGTGATTGAGCCTGTCCAGATCGCGCGAGGCATGAATGGAGTCTTTCGACGATACCGCGCCGCCTCCGCCCGCTCGCCTCGGGGCGGGCGCGATCTTGCGTGGACCGCCCCGCCCGCCCGTGGTGGCGCGCAGTGAGACGGCCACGCCCGCCTCAGGTGGCGCAGATCTCGCAGTCCCCGGTTTCAGAATCCGCGCCACTCGGGGGCGAGCTCTGTCATCCTGGCTCGACGTGCAGATCGCGATCCCGATCTATCCCGCCTTCACCGCGCTCGACGCGATCGGGCCCTACGAGGTGCTGCAGCGCCTGCCCGAGGCCGAGGTCGTCTTCTGCTCCGAGCACGCGGGTGAGGTGCGAACCGAGCAGGGCATGCTCGGGATCGTCGCCGACCGGACCCTCGGCGAGGTCGCGAGCCCCGACATTCTCGTGGTCCCGGGCGGCGCGGGGACCCGCCACCTGCTTGATGCCGACGGCCCCTACGCGAGCTGGATCGCCGACGTTCACGGCACGACCGACTGGACGACGTCGGTCTGCACCGGATCGCTGTTGCTGGCGGCGGCGGGGATCCTCGACGGGGTCGACGCCACCACCCATTGGGCCGCTCGCGGGTTGCTCGGCGAGCTTGGCGCGAATCCCGTGGCCGAGCGCGTCGTCGAGCGCGGCAAGGTGATCACGGCCGCCGGCGTCTCCTCCGGTATCGACATGGCGCTCCGGCTCGCCGAGCTCGTCGCGGGGACCGAGGTCGCTCAATCCCTGCAGCTGGGCATCGAGTACGACCCCGCGCCGCCATTCGACACCGGGTCGCTGGAGAAGGCCCCCCAGGCCATCGTCGAGATGACCGGGATGTCGCTTGCCGCCGAGGACGGACGAGCCGTCGAGCGGCATTCACTGAGCGAGGGGTAGATTCCCCGCCCGTGAGCCAGGGCGACCGACGACCGACGACGAGACGCATCTTCAGCGGCATCCAGCCGACGGGCCGCAAGCACCTCGGCAACTACATCGGCGCGATTCGCCAGTACGTCGAGGGTCAGGATCGCCTCGATGCCGCTGCGGGCGAGGAGGCGATCTACTGCATCGTCGACCTGCACGCGATCACGGTCGACTACGACCCGGTCGAGCTGCGCGAGCGCGTCTATGACACCACCGCGACGTTGCTGGCCGCCGGACTCGACCCCGAACGATGCATCCTCTTTCGTCAGGGCGACGTCCGCGAGCACACCGAGCTCTGCTGGCTGCTTGGTTCGGTCACCGCCTGGGGGGATCTGAACCGGATGCACCAGTGGAAGACCAAGCGAGAGCGGGTCGAATCCATGTCGGGCGCCTTCGTCTCCGCGGGCCTCTTCAACTACCCGGTCCTACAGGCCGCCGATGTGCTCGCCTATCGGGCCACCGACGTTCCCGTTGGCGACGACCAGCGCCAACACGTCGAGCTGATGCGTGAGATCGCGCGCCGCTTCAACGAGCGGTTCGGGCGGACCCTGGTCGAGCCCGATCACCGGATTCCGGGCGCGGGCGCCCGGATCATGGACCTGCAGGACCCGAGCAGCAAGATGTCGACGACGAGCGGCGGCGAGGCCGGGACCGTCTACGTCCTCGACGAGCCCGAGCGGATCCGCAAGAAGTTCCGCAGCGCCGTCACCGATTCGGGCAGCGAGATCAGGCGGGCGGGGCCGGAGGGCGGAAAGGAGGGGATCGAGAACCTGATCGACATCCTCTCCGTCGTGCGCGGAGTCGGCCCTGAGGAGGTCGAGGCGGAGTTCGAAGGCTCCGGCTACGGCGATTTCAAAGTCGCGGTCGGAGACGCCGTCGCCGACTACCTGGCGCCCGTCCGAGAGCGGTACACGGCGCTCCGCGGGGATCAGGAGAGCCTCGAGGCGGCGCTTGCGGCCGGCGCGGGGAAGGCAGGCGAGATCGCCGCCCCGATCCTCGCCGACGTTCGCGAGGCGATGGGCGTCGCGGCCCCCCGTCCCGGCTGACCCTCAGCCGGCGAGCGGAAGGTCGATGAGCCGCCGCCGCTCGGCTGGATCGAACCGCTCGATCGCGTAGCGGAGCATCGTCCTCGGCATCACCGCCGCATGGGTCTCGATGAACCGGGTCAGCCTGGCCGGGTCGCGCTTGCCGGCCTCTCTGAGCATCCAGCCGCAGGCCTTGTGCAACAGGTCGTGATCGTCGCCGAGCAGGGCCTCGGTGATCCCGAAGGTGTCGTCGAGGTCACCCACCCGGATGAAAGCGGAGGTGGAGACGATCGCGATCCGCCGCTCCCAGAGATCGCGGGAGGACGCCAATCGGTAGAGGGGCTCCCGCGACCGCTCGAGCAGGTGGGCTCCGACGATGTCGCGCGATGACGCGTCGACGAGGTCCCAGTTGTCGATCTGGGCGGTGTTCGCCAGGTAGGCGCCGTAGACGGCCTCCCGGTCCTCCGGCGAGTCGGCGTAGAGCTGCACCATCAGGAGCAGGGCAACGAGGCGCTCCTCGTGGACCTCGCTCTCGAGCAGTTCGAGGCATGCGGCGAGGGGTAGGCCGCGATTGGCCCTGACCACCTGACGGCAGGCCGGGACGCGCACCCCGATGAAGACATCGCCGTCGCCGTACTCGCCCGGGCCGGTCTTGAAGAAGCGCTGCAAATCGGGGACCCGGTCGGGCTCGGCGAGCCTGCGGAGTTCCTCGCGAATTGCGGGAATCGGATCCGCCATCGGGCCAGGGTAGTGGGGTGGGCACGTTCACCGACCGGCTCCGCGCCTAATCTTGGGGTCGTGCGCACCGCCGACCTCGAGCTCGACCTCGACGTCTTCGCCGGTCCCTTCGACCTGCTGTTGGCGATCGTCCTCCGCGAGGAGATCAGCCTGCTCGAGGTCGAGCTCGGCGGAATCGTGCTGGCCTACCTCGATCATCTCGCCGAGGAGGGCGAGCTCGACCTCGAGGCGGCGACTGAGTTCCTCGTCCTGATCGCGGCGCTGCTCGAGCTCAAATCCCGTCTCATGCTCCCGGCCGCCGAGGAGGCGGAGCTCGATCTCGGCCCCGAGGAGGCGGCTGACGAGCTGCTGGCCCGGATGCTCGAGTACCGCCGCTACAAGGACGCGGGAGCAGAGCTCAAGGCGCGCTTAGAGCGGGAATCACCCTTTCTGTACCGGTCGGCCCCGCTGCCGATCGAGCTGCGGCGGATCTCGCTCGAGGCTTCGCGACAGGCCTACGACCCCGATCGAATCGGGCTCGCCCTGGGCGACCTGCTGACGCCGCCCCCGGAGCTCGACACCAGCCACATCCGCCCGACGGTCTCGCTCGAGCTTCGGCTCGACATCCTTCGGGGACTTCTCGCCGAGGGCAGCAGGGTGGACTTCGAGGAGGCCTTCGGCGATGAGGACCGACTGACGCAGGCAGTCACCATCTTCGCCCTGCTGGAGTTGCACAAGACGGGCGAGGCGAGTTGGTCGCAACGGGAGAACTTCGGCCCGATCGAGATCAGCTCCTCCGCGGCGGCGAGCGGCTCAGGCCGATCGGAGGCCTCGGCGTGAGCACCGTCTCCTCGACTTCGGCGACCGAGCTGGCCCGGATCGTCGAGGCGTTGCTGTTCCTCTCGCCCGACCCGGTTCCGGTCGGCGATCTGATCGATGCCTGCGAGGTCGGTGAGGTCCAGATCCGTAACGCCCTCGACGTGCTCTCGGAGGACTTCGCGCCGGGCCGACGGGGGCTCGTTCTGCGCGAGATTGCGGGTGGCTACGTCCTCGCGACCGATCCAGCCGCCGAGCAGGCCGCCCGCCGCCTGCTCGCCCGCCCGAAGACTCCGCCGCTGACCCCGGCACAGGCGGAGACCCTGGCGATCGTCGCCTACCTGCAGCCGGTCTCGCGGCCTGAGATCGCGCGAATCAGAGGGGTCAGCTCCGAGTCGGGCGTGCAGACTCTCGCCGAGCGCGGATTGATCGAGGAGTCCGGCCGTTCGCGCTTCGGCGCGGTCATCTACAGGACCACCGAGCTCTTCGAGCGGCTCTTCGGCCTCGGCGGCCTGGAGGACCTCCCCGACGTCGCCGCCTTCGACCCGACGCCCGAGGACGCGGCCGACCTTCGGGAGCGTTTGCTCAAGGCGGGTGAGCGGCGCTCGGCCCCTTGAGGCTCGTCAAGTATCTGGCCCACTGCGGGGTCGCCTCGCGGAGGGCTGCCGAGAAGCTGATTGCCGAGGGTCGGGTCACCGTTGGCGGAGAGGTGCTCACCGACCCCGCCCACGACGTCGACGCCGACAGCGGCGTCGCCTTCGACGGTAGCCCGGTCCTGCCGGAGGCCCACGAGACCTGGGCCCTGAACAAGCCGCTGAACGTCACCTCGACCGCGCACGAGCCGGGTCGCCGGAGGGCCGTCACCGATCTGATCACCTCCGACAAGCGGCTCTACCCGGTTGGCCGGCTCGACGCCGACTCGACGGGGCTGATCCTGCTGACCAACGACGGCGAGCTCGCCAACGTGCTGACTCACCCCCGCTACGGCGTTCCAAAGACCTACCGAGCGACCCTGCGGGGGCCGATCAGCGAGCGGGAGATCGAACGGCTCCGCGAGGGAGTGAAGCTCGAGGACGGGCCGACGGGACCCGCCGAGGTGCGGCGAAACGGGCCTCGCGAGGTCGAGATCACGATCCGGGAGGGTCGCAATCGCCAGGTGCGCCGGATGATCCAGCGGGTCGGCAACGCGGTGGCCTCCCTGGAGCGCGTCCGCTTCGCCTCGCTCGCCCTCGGCACGCTGTCTTCGGGGGAGGCCCGGCAGCTCACGCGATCGGAGGTCGCGCGGCTCTGGAAGGATGCGGGGTCGATGGACGCTTCCGGAACAGAGCGATCGGGATGAGCGGCGAGCGCGTCTACGCGCTGCGCGGCGCCGTGCAGGCCGAGTCCAACGAACGGGACGCGATCCTGGCCGCCACCGATGAGCTGCTCCGCGAACTGATCGGCCGCAACGATCTCGAGCCCGAGTGCATGGTGAGCTGCATCTTCACCTGCACCGACGACCTCGACGCCGAATTCCCCGCCGTAGCCGCCAGAAACCTCGGACTCGAAACGGTGCCGCTCCTCTGCACTCGCGAGATTGACGTGCCGGATGCGATGGAGCGGGTGATCAGGACGATGCTGCACTACTACGCGCCGACCGGTCACGTTCCCTCCCACGTCTATCTCGGCGCCGCGGCTGAGCTCCGATCCGACCTGTCCTCGGCGCAGTAGTCGCGGGAGCCGTCGATGAGCATCCACTACGCGAAGAAGCTGGCGGACCTGCCCCACTACGAGGGTGGGATGGACCTCGAGCGGGCCCGGCGGACCTACGAGAGCTCCGACGTGATCAAGCTCGCCTCCAACGAGTCTCCGTGGGGCCCTCATCCCGCGGTGCTCGAGGCGGTTACCCGGGCCGCGATCGGGGGCAATCGCTACCCCGATCAATACGCGTCCGCCCTGCGAAGGCGCCTCGCCGAGCGCTTCGAATTGGAGCCCGGTGGGATCGCGGTCGCGAACGGCTCCTGCGAGATCCTGTTGGCCGCGGCGCTGGCGCTGTGCGAGCCGGGTGCCGAGATCGTCTACGCGTGGCCGTCGTTTTCGATGTACCCGCAGCTGGCGCCCCTTTCCGGAGCCCGCGAGCTCCGCGTGCCCCTCAACGACGCCTACGAGCACGATCTCGAGGCGATGGCGACCGAGATCAGCGCCGCGACTCAGCTCGTCCTGGTCTGTAACCCGAACAACCCAACCGGCACCTGTCTGCCCCCGGAGCGGATCGAGGCTTTCCTCGAGCGCGTTCCCGGGCACGTGACCGTGATCGTCGACGAGGCCTACGTCGAGATGCAGGTACTCGACCACCCTGATGCCACGGTCGATCTGCTGCCGAAGTTCCCCAACCTGGTCCTGCTGCGCACGTTCAGCAAGGTCTACGGGCTCGCCGGCCTGCGCTGCGGCTACGCCCTCGGCTCGGCCAGGTTCCGCGCCGCCGTCGACGCCGTCCGTCAACCGTTCAGCGTCAACCTGCTCGCCCAGGCGGCGGGTGCCGAGGCGCTGCGGCATTCCGATGACGTGATCGAACGGGTCGAGCGGACGATCGCCGAACGCATCGGCGTCGAGGAGTCGCTCCACGAGATGGGATTGACCACGGCCGACACGCAGACGAACTTCTCCTGGATCGACCTCGGAGGCAGGGATGAATCGGAGATCGTCGAGGGTCTCGGCCGGAGCGGAGTGATCGTTCGCGCCGGTAGCCCGCTGGGTGGGCCCGGGCACATCAGGGTCAGCTACGGCACCCCGGCGGAGAACCTGCGCTTCCTCGAAGCCTTGAAGGACTTGCTCCAGCTGTGCTAGAACGTGGAGTGATGAGCGGCAGAACGAACAGCAGCGCGTGCCGCTCCTCGTATTGGTACTGGCGATTTATCCAGGCGTCGATTCAGTTCTGAATCCCCTGTAGATCCCGCCGCGGCACCATCTGCCCGGCAGTACCGATTCGAAAGGCACCCCAGCAATGACGATCCCCCGAAGGACCCTCGAGATAGACGGCCGAACGGTCGGCGGCGATGGCTTCACCCTGATCGCCGGCCCTTGCACGGTCGAAAGCCGCGAGCAGACGCTCGAGGTGGCGGACGCCGTCGCCTCCGGCGGTGCAGCGATGCTGCGCGGCGGCGCCTACAAGCCGCGCACCTCCCCCTACTCGTTCCAGGGCCTCGGCCGCCCGGGCCTCGAGGTCCTCGCCGAGGCGAAGGCGCGAACGGGCCTGCCGATCGTCACCGAACTGATGGACGTCCGCGACGTCGAGGACGTGATCGAGGTTGCCGACGTGATTCAGGTGGGCGCGCGAAACATGCAGAACTACCCGCTCCTCACCGAGATCGGTCGGACCGGCTGCGCGGTGCTGCTCAAGCGCGGTTTCGCCGCCAGCCTCGCCGAGTTGCTGATGTCGGCGGAATACATCCTCAAGGAGGGAAATGACCGGATCATCCTCTGTGAACGCGGGATCCGGACCCACGAGAGCGCCTACCGCTTCACCCTCGACCTGCTGGCGATTCCGGCCCTGAAGGAGATGAGCGACCTGCCGGTGATCGTCGACCCGAGCCACGCGCCGGGGCGCCGCGACTGGGTGCGATCGATGTCGCTCGCCGCGGCGGCGGCGGGTGCGGACGGGATCATCGTCGAGGTGCACGACGATCCCGACAACGCGCTCTGCGACGGGCCCCAGGCGCTGCCGACCGAGGACTTCGGCGAGTACGCAGAGCAGGTTAGAACGGTCGCCGAGATCGCCGGAAAGAGGACCTCCGTGCCCGCCGCCGTCATTTAGGCGAAGATCGCCGGGTGGAGAGTTCCGCTACCACCGAGCCGCCGCTGAGGATCGCCGTCCTCGGGGTGGGGTTGATCGGAGGGTCGATCGGACTCGCGGCCCGGCGTCGCCTCGGTGCCGAGGTCGTCGGCTTCGACCCCGACCGCGAGAACCTTGACCGCGCCCTGGCGATCGGCGCGCTGGACCGCGCGGCTGAGTCGGTTGCGGACGCGGTCACCGGCGTCGATGCGAGTGGACCGGCGGACGTCATCTTCTGCGCAGCTCCCGTGGCCGCGCTTCCGGATCTCGTGATCGAGGCGATCGGCTCCTCTCTCCCCGACGCGGTCGTCAGCGACGTCGGCTCGACGAAGCGAACGCTGGTCGAAGCGCTGGCAGGGGTCGAGAACTCCGATCGCTTCATCGGCGGCCATCCCCTGGCGGGTGCTGAGACCGCGGGGGTCGAGGGCTCGCGAGAGGATCTGTTCGAGGGGGCGCGCTGGTACCTGACGCCGACCGCCCGTTCCCAGGGGGTGCTCTTCGACCGGCTGCACGGAGTCCTCGCCGGGGTCGGCGCCCGTCCGCAGGCCATCGACGCCGAGACCCACGATCGCGAGATGGCCGCGATCAGCCACCTTCCGCACGTGATCGCCAACGCGCTGGTCTCGACCGCGGCCGACTCGGTCGCGGTCGATTCCGAGCGCCCGGCCGAGGTCGGGCGCAGCTTCCGCGACGCCACCCGCGTGGCCGGGGCCAACCCTGCCATCTGGGCCGACATCTACAGCTCGAACTCGGAGGCGGTCGCCGCTGAGATCGATGCGGTCGTCACCCGCCTGCAGGAGGCGTCGGCGCTGGTGCGTGGGGGTGAGCGTGGCGCGCTCTCGCGCTGGCAGGAGGCGGCGCGGGAGGATCGGCGCCGGATGCTCGAGGCGGACCTGACGGCTTCGCCCCTTCTCGAGCTCCGGATCGCGGTTGAGAACCGGCCCGGGACGGTCGCTGAGATCGCCCTCGCACTGGGCCGCGCCGGCGTCAACATCGAGGACATGTCCCTGTTCCCCGCAGCCGATCAGCGCACCGGTGCGATCTCGCTTTGGATTGCCGGAATCGGTGAGGCGAGGCGGGCGGGAGAGATCGTCTCCGACCTCGGCCACACCGTCGCACCGATCCCGGAGAGCGAGCCTTGAGCGCTCCCGTGAACGCGACCAGTGCGCTGTTTGCGCCGTCGGGCCCATTGGTGGGCGGGCTCGTCGCCCCTCCCGACAAGTCGATCTCTCACCGGGCCGCGCTGCTCGGGGCGTTCGGCGAGGGCGGCACCCGGATCTCGCGCTTCCTCGATTCCGCCGACACCCGCAGCTCACTGGGCGCCGTCAGGGCTCTGGGCGCGCGGGTCGAGATCGCCGAGCTCGAGGGCGGGGCGCTCGACGTCGCGATCGACGGATTCGGCCTGCGTGGCGCCTCCCCGCCCGTCCACGGCGTCGCGCTCGATGTCGGCAACGCGGGAACGTTGATCAGGCTGATCTCCGGTCTGCTGGCCGGACAGCCGGATGGAACGTTCGTGCTCGACGGCGACGAGTCGATCAGGGGCAGGCCGATGGGCCGGATCGCCGAGCCGCTGGCGGAGATGGGCGCCTCGATCGAGACCACCGGCGAGGGCCTGCCGCCGATCACGATCACCGGTCGGCATCTGCGGGCCATCCACTACGAGATGCCGATCGCCTCGGCTCAGGTCAAGTCATGCCTGCTGCTTGCGGGATTGCTGGCCGAGGGCAGGACCACCGTGCGCGAGCGGGCCGAGACCCGCGATCACACGGAGCGGATGCTCGCCGCGGCCGGGGCTGACGTTCGAATCGAGCGGGACCGACCCAGCCTGCCGACCGATCCCGTTGGCGGAACGGTCGGCGTCGAGGGGGCCGAGCGGATCGCGCTTCCCGACCTGAGCATCCCCGGCGACCTCTCATCGGCCGCCTTTCACCTCGTTGGGGCGTTGATCACGGCGGGCAGCGATGTTCGCATCGACGGGGTGGGGATCAACCCGACCCGAATCGGGTTGCTCGGGATTCTCAACCGGATGGGAGCGATCCTCGAGGTCGAGGAACTCGGTCACCAGGGCGGTGAGCCGGTCGGCGCGATCCGGGCCCGGCACGGGGGGCTGAAGGGGACGCATATCGGTCCCGCCGAGGTCGCCCTGGCGATCGACGAGCTGCCGCTGATCGGGCTGCTCGGCTGCTTCGCGGAGGGGGTCACCCGGATCAGCGGGGCGGAGGAGTTGCGCCACAAGGAATCCGATCGGATCGCCGGCGTCGTCGATGCGCTCAACGCCCTCGGCGGCGAGGCCGAGGCGCTCGCCGACGGCTTCGTCGTCACTGGGACGGGCGGCCTTCGGGGAGGGGAGATGGATTCGCGGGGCGATCATCGCCTGGCGATGCTCGGCGCGATCGCCGGGCTCGCATCGAGGGACGGGGTGACCGTCAGGGGCTTCGGGGCCGCACGGATCAGCTACCCCGGCTTCGAACGGGACCTGCGTTCGCTGCTCACTTGAGCAGGGAGTTGAGCAGGATCAGGGAGCCGCCGATCGCCGTCAGGCCGATTCCGCCGAGGACGCTACGGGCCCGGCCGTTCCCACTCGACCGCGCCGCGACGTAGGAGTAGATCCCGATGACCCCGAAGCCGGTCCACTGCGCGAGGATGAACGCGAGGTCGAGGGGCATCACGTCAAGCGCCGCCAGGAGGAAGAAGAACAATGGCAGCGCCGTAACCGCGAGGCCGGTGGCGGCAGCCCTGTTCTCGTCGCGGTACTCGCCGTGGGTGGGTCGGCGGTGCTCGCGGATTGAGATCCCAACCCGGCCCGCGAACAGCTCTGCAAGGGTCAGTGCGATCACGGTCCCGGCGACTGATGCGAAGACCGCAACCGCCCCGGCCCGGGTGTCTTGAAGGGCGACGCTGACGGCCAGAACGGCGATCAGCACGTAGATCGCCCGGTCGGCGTGTCGGCCCAGATCCAGCATGCTTGGCACTGACCCTATTGCGTTGCCTTACTCTCATCGGTCCTCGTGGTGATTGCAATCGACGGCCCCGCCGGGGCCGGGAAATCAACCGTGGCCAGGGCGCTCGCGGAGCGGCTCGGCTTCACCTATCTCGATTCCGGCGCGATGTATCGCTGCGTTGCGCTGGCCGCTCTGCGAGCCGGTATCGATCCAGATGATGCGACGACGGTCACACCGTTGGCCGAAGGCCTTGATCTGCGAATGATCCCGGGAGCCGTCGCGATCGCCGGCGAGGACGTGAGCGCGGCGATCAGGACCCCCGAGGTTTCGGCGACCGCATCGCGCGTCTCCGTTCATCCTGGAGTTCGCAGGGCGATGGTCATGCGGCAGCGCGGGCTCGTCTCGGACGGTGGGTGGGTTGCCGAGGGAAGGGATATCGGCACCGTGGTCTGCCCGGAGTCGCCGCTCAAGGTCCACCTGACGGCCGACGAGGATGAGCGGGCGCGCCGCCGGGCGGCCGAGAGCGGCGAGCCTGCCGCCGACGTGCTCACCGCCCAGCGCGATCGCGACTCGCGCGACCGCGGACGCGAGCACGGGGCGCTCGCGCTGGCCGACGACGCCGTCGAGGTCGACACGACCGGATTGGACGTCGATGAGGTCGTCGAGCAGATCGCCGGGCTCGCGGCATCGCGGGGGCTGCTGTGAAGGTTGCGGTCGTCGGCTATCCGAACGCCGGCAAGAGCACCCTGGTCAACAGGCTCGCCGGCGGTAGGGAGGCCGTCACCCATGCCGAGGCCGGCGTCACCCGGGACCGCAAGGACATCGAGACCGAGTGGAACGGGGTGCCGATCACGCTGATCGACACCGGCGGGGTGGACATGGCGGCTGAGGACTCGCTGTCGCGTTCGGTTCAGCATCAGGCACGCGAAGCGATCGCGGACGCTGACGCGATCCTGCACGTCGTCGACGCCCGCGCCGGACTCGGCCCGGGCGACGCTGAGGTCGCGGCCCTGCTCCGCGCGGCACCGCAGCCGGTGATCGTAGTCGCCAACAAGATCGACAATCCGAACGACCATCACGTCGCCGCCGAGCTCAACAAGCTCGGGCTGGGCGAGCCGATGCCGGTCTCGGCCAGCCATGGCCTCGGCACCGGGGACCTGCTCGACAGGCTGACCGGCCTGGCCGTGTCGGGAGAGGCCGAGGTCTCCGTCGACGAGCTGCCGCGGATCGCGATCCTCGGGCGGCCGAACGTCGGCAAGTCCTCGCTCCTGAACGCGCTGCTCGGAACCGAGCGAACGATCGTCAGCGATGTGGCGGGCACGACTCGCGACTCGATCGACACCCGGATCGAGATCGACGGCCGGGACGCGCTGCTGGTCGACACCGCCGGCATTCGCCGCCGTTCCAAGGTGGCCGGGTCGATCGACTACTACTCACAGTTGCGGGCGGAGCGCGCCGCCGATCGCGCAGACGTCGCGATTCTCGTCTGCGACGCCTCGGAGGGCGTCACCTCCGAGGACCTGCGGATCGGCGAGCTGGCGATGAAGGCGGGTTGCGCGACGCTCGTGGTTCTCAACAAGTGGGACATCGTCGAGGTCGACCTCGACGATGCAAAGGCCAGAATCGAGCGACGCCTGCGGCTGCGCCCGCCGGTGATCACGATCTCGGCCCTGCGAGGCCGGAATCTCCAGAAGGTGCTGCCGAAGGCGATCGAGCTCTTCGATCGGCGCGCCTCCCGAGCCCGGACCCCAGCGCTCAACAAGATCCTCGCCGAGGCCGTGGAACGCAATCCGCCGCCCTCGAAGCGCGGTCGACGCCTGCGGCTCTATTACGCCGCCCAGGTCGGTGACGCCCCGCCTCGGATCGCGATCCAGGTCAACGACCGGCTGCTGGTCAACCGCGACTGGTCCTACTACCTGGAGAACCACATGCGCTTCGCGCTGGGGCTCGACGGCGTCCCGCTGATCATCGATTTCGTGCCCCGCCGGCGAGACCGCGACTCCGGCTAGGGGGAGGGATATGTTTGGAGGCACGGTGCGGCGGAAATCATCGAAGCCGGAACCCGAGCTCGGCCAGAAGCCGATCGCGCCGCTCGGCGAAGCTGAGCAGGGCCGCCGTCGCGCGATCGAGAGGCGGCTGCGAGGGCTGCGCGACATCGGCCCGGGCAGCGGCTCCCTGGGCGTCTGGTTGGCCGCGATCAGAGGTCGCCTGGACGGCAGCTGGGGAAAGATCCCGCAGACCGGCAGACACCGCATTCTCGCCGGGGCCATCGTGGCAGTCGTCGTGGCGCTGATCTGGTTCGTGCTGATATCGGTGGCCCCGTGTGGCTTCCCCGGCGGCGATAGCTGCCCGCCCGACGACGATGCGATCGCCCTGGTCCCCGACGATGCGCTCGCCTACGCCCACCTGGATACGGACATCGATTCCCAGCAATTCGAGGTGGCCACCGAGCTCGCGCGAAGGGTGCCGCTGTTGAGTGGGATCGCGGTCGGTGGGGCGACGCAGATCGCCGGGTTCGAGTTCGACTTCAGCAGCCAGATCGAGCCCTGGGCCGGCGGCGAGATCGCCATCGCCGTGATGCCCGCGGGGACCTCCGTCGAGCGGGTCCTGTTGATCGAGGCGGACGACGTCGCCGGCGCCGAGGAGTTCGCCACCGAGCTGCTGGGGCCGAAGCAGTCGACCAGGGAGGCCGGAGGTACCGAGATCTCGACCGTCAGGCGAGGCGCAGCGTGGGCGGTCGAGGACGGCTTCCTCGTCCTCGGAGATGAGGAGGCGGTCTCGAGCATGCTCTCGGCCCGCCAGGAGGGCGTCGGCCTGCGGGGCTCCGAGGGGACGGCGGTGCTGGACGACCTCCCCGACGAGCGGCTCGCCTACGCGTTCCTGTCGGCGGACGGCGCCAGGGCCCTGCTCAGCGTCAGGAGCCTCGAGCCCCTCGACACGTTCATCGACTCGGCCGCGACGGACGGAGCGGCAGCGGCGCTGACCGCCGACGAGTCGGGAGTTCATCTGACCGTGCAGAGCGACCTCGATCCCGGCCGGGCGGAGGCTTCTCCGGGGTTCTTCGCGGCCCTGCCCACCTTCACGCCCTCGCTGACCGCCGATCTCGGCACCGGCTCGCTCGCCTACCTCGGGCTCGGAGACCCGGCCGCGAGCGTCGACGCCCTGCTCGACCAGGCGAAATCGAGCTCTCCGAACCTCGTTGCCGCGTTCAGGCAGGCCTCCGACGACCTCGAGAAGCAGACCGGGGTCGATCTCGGCAGGGACCTGCTGCCGCTGTTGGGCTCGGAGGCCGCGCTGTCGGTGCAGCCGGTTGCCGCCGCGATCGGGGATCCAGCCACTCCGGGAGTCGTCGCCGACGCCGGGACCCCGTACGTGAGCCTGATCGCCGATGGGATCGACCCCGAGTCCGCCGCTCGCTCGCTCGCCGAGCTTCAGGAGCCGGTGGCGGAGGCCCTGGCGCCTACCGATGACGGGCGGGTCGTCACGTTCGAGACCATTCAGGTGGCCGGGGTCCAGGCGCAGTCGTTGGCGGTGAGCCCGGCGATCACCCTCACGTACGCGACCTATGGGGATCGTCTCGTGATCGCCACCGACTCGCTCGGCATCGAGCAGGCGCGGTCGACCGAGGACGGTCTGGACCAATCGGCGGCCTTCCAGCAGGCCACCTCGGGCATGCCCGAATCCGTTTCGCTTCTCAGCTACCTCGACCTGGTCGGTCTGCTGTCGCTGGGAGAGCAGGTTGGTCTGGCCGTGGATCCGACGTATACGACCTACGCGCCCGATCTTCGATCGCTCACCGCCGCCGCGCTGTCGGTCGACGGTGGCGACGATCAGATCCGCACCGACCTGCAGATCGTCGTCGGGCCCCGCCAGGAACCCCAGATCGACGCTCCCCCGCTCGGTGGGGAATAGCATTCATGCACGGCGAAGTGCCGGAATCGACCAGGGACGACCACCAGCGAGCAGAAATGAGGACGTCAATCAGATGAGCGACCAGATCGAGATCGGCAAGGGCGAGTTCCTGTTCACCTCCGAATCGGTGACCGAAGGACATCCGGACAAGATCTGCGACCAGATCTCCGACGGCATCCTCGATGCTGTGCTCAGCGAGGATCCGGCCGGACGGGTCGCGTGCGAGACGCTGGTCAACACGGGGCTCGTCGTGGTCTCCGGTGAGATCTCGACTACAACCTATGTCGACGTTCCGAAGATCGTCCGCAGGACGATCAACGAGATCGGCTACGACCACGGCGACTTCGGCTTCGACGGCAACACGTGCGCCGTGATCACGGCCATCGACGAACAATCCAAGGACATCGCCCAGGGCGTCGACAGGGCCTACGAGGTCCGCACCGATGAGACCGACGACGACGAGTTCGATCAGGACGGGGCCGGCGACCAGGGGATGATGTTCGGCTACGCGACCAACGAAACCAGCGCGTTGATGCCGATGCCGGTGCAGATCGCACACACGCTCGCCCGCAGGCTGGCCGAGGTCCGCAAGGACAAGACGCTCGCCTACCTGCGCCCGGACGGCAAGACGCAGGTGACGGTGCGCTATCGCGACGGGGTGCCCGTCGAGGTGGTTAGGATCCTGATCTCCACCCAGCACGCGGAGGGGATCGACAGCGAGGAGACGATCAAGCCCGACCTCTGGGAGCACGTGATCACGCCCGTCCTCAGCGGCGAGTACGCCGATCTCTATGACCCCGAGGAGCTTCGCGCCACCCTGCTGGTCAACCCGACGGGCAAGTTCGTGATCGGCGGCCCCGTGGGCGATGCCGGCCTGACCGGACGCAAGATCATCGTCGACACCTATGGAGGCGCCGCTCGTCACGGAGGCGGGGCGTTCAGCGGCAAGGACCCGTCGAAGGTCGACCGCTCCGCCGCCTATGCGGCCCGCTACGTCGCCAAGAACGTCGTCGCGGCCGGTCTGGCTGATCGCTGTGAGGTGCAGCTCGCCTACGCAATCGGAGTCGCCCATCCGGTCTCGATCATGGTCGAGACGTTCGGCACCGGCAAGGTTTCCGACTCCGCCCTGACGGCGGCGGTCAAGCAGGTCTTCGACCTGCGTCCGGGAGCGTTCCGCCGCTACCTGGATCTGCACCGGCCGATCTATCAGGCGACCGCCGCATACGGACACTTCGGCCGCGACGGTGCGGACTTCACCTGGGAGCGGACCGACCGCGTGGATGAGCTCCGCGAGGCTGCGGGGCTTCTACTCGAGGCCTGAGGTGTAGCGGGCCTGGGCCTGAGCTTCCGTCTGGGGCGGGGGGCCGACGGCCTCGGTGGCGTGATGAACGCGCTCGACGACCTCCCCGGGGTTCGCCACCCCGGCGAAGACGAAGTCCGAGTCGCTGTTCTGCGCGGCGGTGTCGAAGTCGACATCGCCGATCTGCATGATCCGCTGATAGAACGACTGGCGGTAGTTGACGTCCTGGACCCGCTCGATCTTGGTCTCCTGAACGTCGCGCGAGATGATCCCGTGCTTGATGTTGAGCCGCCTGGTCGTGATCGTGTACCGGGTCGAGACCCGGCGCAGGAATCCGATCAGCACCACGGCCGTGGCTCCGACGACGACGATCAGCGTGATCAACACGGCGTCCGATCCACCGCCGAGCAGCGCGATCAGCGCGGCGATCACGCCGACGACCAGGATCCCCTTGATGTAGAAGCCGAGGATCGCCCTCCACGACGGGTGCCCCTCGAAAACGACCTGCTCTCCAGCTCCCAGGTTCATTGCCACGAGCCCAAGATATACCGCCGGCCCGAGATGCGCGAGGCGCCGTGGCTTCCCGTAGCTTCATCACCGTTGATGGAAATCGCGAAAGTCGAGCCGATCACGACCACGAGGGGCCTGCGCGGGCCCTTCGACTACCGGCTGCCCGCCGCGATGGTCGAGGCGGGCGTCGGGGTCGGTTCGCTGCTGCTGGTCCCGTTCAGCGGCCGCCTGATCCTCGGCGTCGTCATCGAGGTCGCGGCCGAGAGCGACCTTCCACCGGAACGCCTGGCCGAGCCGGTCGAGGCGATCGAGGCCGCCGTGACGCCGGAGCTGGTCAGCCTCGGACTCTGGGTGGCGGAGCGCTACTGCTCGACCCCGTCCCGGGGCCTCGCGCTCGTCCTGCCGCCGGGTTCGGGGACCGGCAAGAAGCCGCGGATCCTGAAGCCGCTGAGGGAGCGCCGAGCCGAGATCACCGCGGCCGGGCGAGGGGTCCTGGCGGACGGCCGCCTTGGGGTCAAGCAGCGCGGAGCGCTGGAGCTCCTCGCCGCCGACGGAGAGCTCTCCGGCGCCGAGCTGAAGAGGCTCGCCGGAGCCGACTCCGTGGTGTTGGCGCGGCTCGAGCAGCGCGGCCTGGTCGCGCAGCGATCGCAGGAGGTGCGCCGGGCGCCGCGGATCGACGCCGTCGGGGCCACCGCCGGGCCGCCGCGACTCTCGGCTCGGCAGCAGTCCTGCGTCGTCGATCTGGTTTCGGCGCTCGACGGCGCCTCGCCCGGCGCCCCATCTGAGCTGCTGCTGCACGGTGTCACCGGGTCGGGCAAGACCGAGGTATACCTCGCTGCGATGGAGGCGGCGCTGGAGCGTGGGCGCACCGCGATCCTCCTCGTCCCAGAGATCGGACTGACTCCGCAGACCGTCGGCCGGGTGGCCGCGCGCCTCGGCGACCGTGTCGCGGTGATCCATTCCGGCCTTTCGGAGGGCGAGCGCTTCGATGAATGGAGGCGACTGCGGTCGGGCGAGGCGCGGGTCTGCGTCGGCCCCCGATCGGCCGTCTTCGCCCCATTGCCGGACATCGGTCTGATCGTGGTCGACGAGGAGCACGATTCCTCCTACAAGCAGGAGGGCGATCCGCGCTACGACGCCCGGGCGGTGGCCCGCCATCGCGCCGCTGCGGCGGGAGCGGTCTATCTCGCCGGTACCGCGACCCCGCGCCCGGAGAGCTGGGCCGAGCTGGCGCGCCTGGAGCTTCCTGAGCGGGTTGACGGGCTGCCGCTGCCGCCGGTCGAGGTCCTCGACATGCGCGAGGTGCCGGGAGGCGCGGGCCCGCTTCACCCGACCACGCGGGAGGCTCTCAGCTCGCTTCGCGATCAGGTCGGTGCGGGCGCCAAGGCGATCGTGATGCTGAACAGACGGGGATTCTCACCCCACCTGAGCTGTGGTTCATGCGGCGCCGCGGTGCTCTGCCCGCACTGCGACGTCTCACTCGTCCTCCACAGCGGGCGCGGTCTGATCGGATGCCATCACTGTGGTCACACCGAACCGATTCCGCAGTCCTGCCGGGAGTGCGGGTCCGTCTCGATCGCGCGCCACGGGGCGGGGACGGAGAGGATCGAGCGTCTCGTCGGCGAGCTCGTGGCTCCCGCTCCGGTCTTCCGCCTCGACGCTGATACGACCGTTGACCGTGGTGGTCACGCACGGGTGCTCGGCGCCTTCGAACGGGCCGAGGGAGGCGTCCTGGTCGGGACCCAGATGGTCGCCAAGGGCCACGACTTCCCGGATGTTGCGCTGAGCGTGCTGGTCGATGCGGATTCAACCCTCCGCTACCCGGACTTCCGAGCCGAGGAGCGTACGTTCGCCCTGGTCGCCCAGCTTGCCGGTCGCAGCGGGCGCGGTGAACGCGGCGGGCGGGTCCTCGTGCAGACGCTGGCCCCGACGGCGGCACCGATCGTCGCGGCCGCCGACCACGATGCCGCCGGGTTTCTCGCCGGCGAGCTCGAGCGGCGCCGCGAGTTCGGCTACCCGCCGTTCTCATCGCTGCTCGCGATCGAGTTGACCGGCGGCGACGAGTCCGCGCTGATCGACGTCGGCAACGTTCTCGCCGAGGCGGTCAGACCCGCGCTCGGCCCGGATGCGGAGCTGCTCGGTCCGGCGCCGCGCTTTCGTCGCCGGGGGCGCTACCGGCGGCGCCTGTTGATCAAGAGCGCCGATCCGGATCGGGACGTCGTCGCGGTTCGGGCAGCGCTGGAGCGGCCCGAGGTGAACGCCGCACTGCGACGGGTGACGTTGGCGGTGGACGTCGATCCACAATGAACGAACCACTCAGGATCTAGAATCAGCGCTGTGTCCGAGGAAGAAACCACCAGCGAGGAGCTCGTCGACTCGGAGTCGCCGGATCTGGACGAGCAGACCCTCGAACGGCGCCGTTTGGCTCTCGGCGAGGTCCGCCAGTTCGGCGACCCGGTGCTCAATTCGAAGGCGTCGCAGGTGACCGCATTCGGCCCTGAGCTGGCGGCGGAGGCGGAGCGCATGATCGGGCTGATGCAGGGGGCGCTCGGGATCGGGCTCGCCGCCACCCAGCTCGGGACGATGCGACGGATGCTCGTCTTCCAGGCGGGCCCGGACGCCGATCCCCGCACGATCGTCAACCCGGAGGTCGAGTGGACCTCGGACGAGCTCGTGATCGCCGAGGAGGGGTGCCTCAGCCTCTCCAACGTGCTCGTCGACGTCGAGCGCCCGCTGCACGCCCGGGTCAACGCCGTCGATCTCTCCGGGTCGCCGATCCTGCTCGAGGCGTCAGGACTCGAGGCCAGGGTGCTTCAGCATGAGATCGATCACCTCGACGGGATCCTGATCCTCGACCGCACCGAGCGGAGGCAGCGGCGGGCCGCCCTGCGGGCGCTGCGATCGGGCGAGCACTTCGATCCCTCGATGCTGGAGGAGCCGGAGGCGCTGGAGGCGGACGAGTCGAAGCCGGACCGGGAGTGACCCACGTCTTCTGCGGCACCTCCGAGTTCGCCGCAACCATCCTCGAGGGTCTGGCGGGAACGCCGCATCTGCCGGTGCTCGTCGTGACGCCGCCCGACCGCCGCAGCGGCAGGGGTAGGAGGGAGAGCCCGCCACCGGTGGCGGTCGCGGCCCGCGAGCTCGGGATCGAGGTGCATCAGAGCGCCGACATCAACGGCGAGGAGTCGCGTCGCGCGCTGCTGGCGAGGACGCCCGCGGTGGCGACGGTCTGCGCATTCGGTCAGCTGATCACCGAGCCCTTGATCTCCGATCTGCCCCTGCTCAACGTTCACCCCTCGTTGTTGCCCCGCTGGCGGGGGGCGGCGCCGATCGAGCGTTCGATCATGGCCGGCGACGAGCGGACGGGGGTGTGCGTGATGAAGCTGACCGCCGGGCTCGATTCGGGTCCCGTGGCCGGGTCGGAGGAGGTATCGATCGAGGCGACCGACGACTACGGCACGCTGGCCGGAAAGCTCGCCGAGATCGGTTCGCGCCTCCTGGCCGAAGCGCTCGACCGGTTCTCGGAGGGCCGTCTCGAGCTGACCGAGCAGCCCGCGGAGGGGGTCACCTACGCCGAGAAGATCGACGCCGGCGAGCGGCGCGTGGACACCCTGGCCCAGGCCCCCGTGGAGGCCCTCCGGATCCGGGCGCTGACCCCTCACATCGGAGCCTACGTCTCCCTGGGCGATGACCAGCGATTGGGAGTGCGGGCCGCGGTGGCGATCGAGAGCGACCTCCCGCCGGGGGAGTTCGCGGCGGCGGATACCGGCGAAGCGCTGCTGCTCGGCTGCGGCGAGGGCGCTTTACGGGTCAGCACGGTTCAGCCGCAGGGCAAGCGGTGGATGGCGGCCGGCGACTACCTGCGGGGTTACGGGATCCCGGGCGACGAGCCCGCAGCGGCCCGGTGAGCGCCCCGACCCCCGCGCGCCGAGCGGCCTACGAGACGCTTCGCCGGGTCTTCGAGGAGGGCGCCTGGGCAGACCGTGCCCTGCGGAGCGCCGCATCCCGTTACGGGCTCGCCGGTCGGGAGCGTGCCCAGGCCCAGGCACTGGCCTACGGGGCGGTGCAGCGTCGCGGCACCAGCGATCACCTCACTGCGCTGCTCGCCGGCCGTCCGATCGAGCGCATCGACCCACCGCTCCTCGCGGCCCTGCGCCTGGGCCTGTTCGAGCTTCTCTACTCGACCGGCGATGCAGACCATGCGGCGGTCGACCAGGCGGTATCGCTCGCCAAGGGGCGGAGCGGGAAGCGACGCGGAGCCGGGATGGTCAACGCGGTGCTGCGGCGCGCAGCGCGCGAGCGGATCGAGTTGCTCGCCGGCCTCGACGACTCCGACCCCGCCTCGGCTTCCGTCGCCCACTCGGTGCCCGCCTGGCTCGCCGAGCTCTGGTGGGAGGAGCTCGGACCCGACTCGGCCCGTTCGCTGCTCGCCGCGATCAACCAGCCTCCGGAGCGGGCCCTGCGCGCGAATCTGCTCCGCGGGGATCGCCAATCGGCCCTCGGGTCGCTCCTCGGACTCGGGGTCGAGGCGATGGCTGCCGACCCCGAACTGCCGCCGGCTCCCCGTGATTCGGTGATCGTCACGGGCGGCGAGCGGGGGATGGTCGAGGAGCTCGTCGGTGACGGGACCCTGGTGCCCCAGTCACGAGCGTCCGCCCTCGTCGTCGAGTTGCTCGACCCGCAGCCGGGGGAGCGGGTTCTCGACCTCTGCGCGGGTCCGGGGATCAAGGCCAGCCAGATCGCCGCGGCGCTCGGCGCGGGCGGCGCGGGCCTGGTTGCGGTCGAGCGCGATCCCGGCCGCTGCCGCGAACTCGAGGATCTGCTGCGCGGTCTCGGCGCCGATGCGGCGGTGGTCGAGCGCGGCGACGCCGCCGACCCACGGGTGGGCGAGCGGTTCGATGCGGTCCTCGTCGACCCGCCGTGCTCCGGGCTCGGAACGCTCGCCACCCGCCCGGACTCACGCTGGCGGCGAAGCCCCGAGGCGATCGCCGAGCTGGCCGAGCTGGCCGGCCGGATCCTCGGTCGAGCGCTCGATGCGGTGGCGCCGGGCGGCCGGGTGGTCTACTCGACCTGCACGATCTCATCGGCGGAGAACGAGGCGGTGGTCGGCGCCTGCGGCGTCGAGGCCGACGACCTGACCTCCTCCGACCCGGCGCTGGCGCCCCTGGCGTCCGGCTCGGACCCGCAGGTTCGTGCAGACGAGGACCGACCGTGACCGCACCGATGGTTTCTTCATCGCCCGGCTACGACCGTAGCCGGGTTTGTTCGGACCGGTCGCGATGTCGGCGTGTCCGGGCATTACGATCGACGTATGAGTTCATCGATCGAGTCCGAGGCCGGCACCTTCTCGCGGCCCTCCTGTCCGGGCTGCGGCGAGCCCTGGCTGCGGCCGACGCAGCTGCCCGGTCGGTTCCGCTGCGTCAACTGCCTGCAGCGCTACGAGCTGGTCTCGCGGTGCCCCGGCTGCGGTACTCACCAGACGATCGTCAGGATGAGCGTCGATCAGGATCTGCGCTGCCAGGAATGCGGAACCTCGATGCTTCAGGTGCTGTGAGGGCTTCGGAGCGGCTGATCCGGTGAGCGAGCTTCCGAGCATTCCGCCCGGCCGTTGCGTGGCCCCCTCGATTCTGTCCTCCGACTTCGCCCGGCTGGGCGAGCAGGTCGGGGAGGTCCTCGAGGCCGGCGCCGAGGTGATCCACGTCGACGTCATGGACGGGGACTTCGTTCCGCCGATCACGATCGGCCCGCTGATCGTCTCGGCGATCGCCGATCAGGTCCACTCCGCCGGTGCGCTCGTCGACTGTCATCTGATGATCAACCGCCCCGAGAGCGCAGGTCGATTCGTTTGCCCGGGCCGGCGCGGACTCGATCACGGTTCACGCCGAGGCCACCAATCACCTCAGCCGGATCGTCGCCGCCATTCACGACGCAGGCTGCCGGGCAGGCGTCGCGATCAATCCCGGCACGCCCGTCGTCGCCCTCGCTGAGATCGCCTCCGAATGCGATCTGCTGCTCTGCATGAGCGTCAACCCCGGCTGGGGCGGTCAGTCGTTCATCGAGGCCTCCCTGGAGAAGATCCGCCGGATCGCCGAGCTCGACTCGGACGCTGTGATCGAGGTCGACGGCGGGATCGACGTCGAAACCGGTGCCCGGGCGGCCGCCGCGGGCACCGACTGGTTCGTTGCCGGATCGGCGATCTACGGGGCCGCTGATCCGGCTGCCGCATACCGCGCGATCAACGCCGCGGTCGCCTAACGCAGGGCGGGCGCGTCGATCGTGCCGGTCGCTTCCTGCAGCCAGGCCCGGTCCTGCGCACTTGTCGACAGGCGCTCGGCTCGCTCGCTGCACCAGCGCGCGAGATAGCGGCGACCGCCGAGGGCGACCAGGTCGGGGCCGGTCACCGCGAAGCGACCGTCGGCCAGTACGACCACGGCGGCGGCGACGTCCGACCGCGTCCGCAGGGTCTGAGCGACCGCGATCCCGTCGATTCTCCGCGGGTTGCCGGTGTCGCCGTCCTCGGGGCGGGTCGGCCTGACCGAGAAGATCGGCGGCGACCCGCGCATTCCGATCGGCAGCTTCGGGGGCCCCACGATCGGGCCCTCCCGCCACGTCCTGATCAGCTTCGCGATCTCGTCGCGGTTCTCCCGGCGCACCAGTAGGTGGAGCTCGTCGCCCGCCTCGATCAGGGTCGAGCCCTGCGGCAGCAGCGCCTCCGCGTCCCGCACGATCAGGTTGATCAGGGCCTCCCGGGGCAGGCCGAGCTCATTGACCCTGTGGCCGACGGCGGCGTCGGATGGCTCGATCCGAAAAGCGAGTACATCCCCGCCCAGCTCCTGGATCATCCCGGTCTCGACCACGGGGTGGGGGAGGGCTGCCTCCCCGGTCGTCAGCCCGAGCCTCCGGGCCAGCGGCTCGAAGGTGTACCCCTGGATCAGGGTCGAGCCCACGACAACGAAGAAGACGACGTTGAAGAGCAGCTCGCTGCCCTTCACGCCGGCGATCACCGGCAGCGTCGCCAGCCAGATCGGCACGGCCCCCCGGAGCCCGGCCCAGCTGAGCATGACCCGTTCAGCGAACCGGAACGAATCGACCTGGGAGGCGATCAGGGTTGCAATCGGCCGGGCGATGAAGATCAGCGCCAGCGCCAGCGCCGATCCCTGCAGGGCGACGTCGACCAGCTGACTCGGGTAGACGAGAAGCCCGAGCAGAAAGAACAGCGAGATCTGGGCGACCCAGCTCAGGCCCTGATGGAAGGCTGTGATGGTGCGTCGGGCGGGCAGGATCCCGGTTCCGAGCGCAAGTCCGGTCAGGTAGACGGCGAGAAAGCCCGATCCGTGGCTGACGTCGGCCAGGCCGAAGGAGAGCGCTGCAGCCGCCATCGACGCAACCG
Source organism: uncultured Solirubrobacterales bacterium (assembly GCA_963823275.1). Classification (GTDB taxonomy): domain Bacteria; phylum Actinomycetota; class Thermoleophilia; order Solirubrobacterales; family 70-9; genus RHKX01. The sequence goes on from CAWGKW010000001.1 coordinate 1,190,379, forward strand.
GGTAGAGGCCCGGGGTGGGGTAGTCCAGTCGTTGGAAGGCCCAGCGCGCGAGGTAGCCGACGAGAACGCCGACCAGCGCCCCGACGACGAGATCGCCGGCGAACTCGAGGACCATGTCGCCCAATCCGTACCCGGGCTCCTCGATCCAGGCGATGAAGCCCGTCACGAGCAGGACCGCAATCGGATCGTTCATCCCGGACTCCCCCTCGAGGGAGCGAGCCAGCCGCCGGCGCAGCGTCGATCCTCGCAGGACGGCGAAGATCGCCGCCGAGTCGGTGGCGGCGATGGCAGAGCCCACGATCAGCGCCTCGAGCGTGCCAAGGTCGAACAGCCAGGCGGCGAACAGAGCACCGATGACGGCCGTCACGATGGTCCCGACGACCGCCAGCGAAAGCGCGGTCTTCAGCACCGGCCTGATCTCCTGCCAGCCGGCGGTCAGACCTCCCTCGAAGAGGATCAGGACCAGGCCGATCGTGCCGAGGGTCCTGGTCAGCTCGACGTCGTTGAACTCGACCCCTCCGGGGCCCTCGCTGCCGACGAGCATCCCGAGGCCGAGGAAGAGGACCAGGCCGGGAACGCGGACCCGATCGGCCACCATCGCGGCGGCGATGCCGGAGCCGAGCAGGAGCCCGCCGATCAGGATCAGCTCTGCATCGGACAACGAGTGGTTGCTCCTGGTTCGGGTGCTTCGAGTAGGCAGGATAGATGCCGATGTCCGAACTGGGTAGAAACCCGCCTGTTCAGCGCGCGCACCGAGCGCTACGATTGACGTTGACTGACTTGTCAATCAGCGGCGGTTTTTCCAGCTCAGTTCGATCCGAAGGAAGACCACGATCGCATGGACCAGAGCGTCGCCATCGACCCCATCGACTCGAGTTCCGGCTCGCGGATGCAGCGGGCGCTGGAGCTCGCAGCTCGGGGTCGCGGCACCGTCAGCCCCAATCCGCTGGTCGGCGCGGTCATCGTCAGCCCCGGCGGCGACGTCCTCGGCGAGGGCTTCCACGCCAAGCTGGGTGGGCGTCATGCCGAGGTGGAGGCACTCGAGGACGCCCGCGACCGCGGCGCCGACGTTCGCGGCGCGACCATGCACGTGACGCTCGAGCCGTGCGCTCATCACGGTCGCCAGCCGCCCTGCGCCGAGGCGATCCTCGAGGCGGGCATCGGCCGGGTCGTGATCGGCTCCGATGACCCGACGGAGAAGGCCGCTGGACGGGGGCCGGGCATCCTCCGCGACGGGGGGGTCGAGGTCACCTGGTCGGAAGGAGAGGACGCAGCGGCTGCGAGGCTCCTCAACCAGCCGTTCCGCAAGCACTCCCGCACGGGCCGCCCACTGGTCATCCTCAAGTCGGCCCTGACGCTCGACGGCCGCACCGCGACCGATGCCGGGGAGTCGAAGTGGATCTCCGGCAATCAATCCCGCGAGGCCGTCCATCGCTGGCGCGCGGAGCTCGACGCGGTCGCAGTCGGCGTGAACACGGCGATCGCCGACGACGCGCTGCTCACCGCCCGCGGTGTCGCGGCAGCCCGACAGCCGTCCCGGGTGATCTTCGATTCGACCGCGCGGCTCCCGATCGAGAGCAGGCTGGTGTCCACCGCGACGGAGGCCCCCGTGATCGTCATCGCGGGACCGGAGGCCCCCGGGCAGCGCGTCGATGCGCTGACCAACGCCGGGGTCGAGGTCGTCGTCTGTTCCGGCGAGGGGGCGGAGCGGGTCCGCTCCGGCCTCGACGAGCTCGGCAAGCGCGGGATCGCGAGCGTTCTGCTGGAGGGTGGTGCGACGCTCGCCGGTTCGTTCCGCGACGCCGGTGAGCTCGACGAGCTCCGGCTCTTCTACGCGCCGATCGTGCTCGGCGGCTCCGAGGCCCGGCCGCTGCTGGGAGGGCTCGGCGCGCCGAGCATCGGCGAGGCCGATCGCGCGCTCGCGGTCGAATGGCGCACCAGCGGCGACGACATGCTCGCCCTCGTACGGATGCGGGAGTGGTGACGATGTTCACCGGCCTGGTGGCGGAGATCGGAGCGGTTCGCGCGATCGAGCGCGGCGACGCGGGTGCGCGCATCTCGATCGACGCAGATGTTGCCGGTCAGCTCGAGGACGGCGATTCGATCTCCGTCTCCGGCGTCTGCCTGACCGCCGCGGAACTGCGCCCCCGGGGCTTCGATGCCGACGTCATGAACCAGACGCTCGAGCTGACCTCGCTCGGCCGGCTCGAGCCCGGGGCAAGGGTGAACCTCGAACCCGCGCTGCGCGCCTCCGATCGGCTCGGCGGGCACATCGTGCAGGGTCACGTCGACGCGACGGCAATGGTCATGGAGCTGATCGACGACGGGTTCGCACGCCGGGTCGTGGTCGAACTGCCCGCCGGGCTGGAGCGCTACGTCGTCGAGCGCGGCTCGATCGCCCTCGACGGGGTGAGCCTGACCGTGGCCAGGCTCGACGGCCGTCGAGCAGAGGTTTCTCTGATCCCCGAGACGCTCGATCGAACGACGCTCGGCGAGGTCGCGGTGGGCGCTCACATCAACATCGAGGTCGATGTGATCGCCCGCCATGCCGAACGACTCCTGCAAGGCTTTGAGGCGAATGATGGAGGATGAAGAGATGAACGAGGCAGCGAGCCCCACGAGTTCGACGAGACCGACGTTTGCGACGATCGAGGAAGCGATAGAGGAGATCCGCCGCGGCCGAATGGTCGTGGTCTGCGACGACGAGGATCGGGAGAACGAGGGCGACCTCGTCATGGCCGCGCAGTTCGCCACCCCCGAGGCGGTCAACTTCATGGCGACCCACGGCCGCGGGCTGATCTGCCTGGCGCTTACCTCCCAGCGCTGCGACGAGCTCGATCTGAACCTGATGACCGCCAAGAACGAGGCGCCGCTGCAGACCGCGTTCACGGTCTCGATCGAGGCCGTCGAAGGGGTCACGACCGGGATCTCCGCTCATGACCGGGCACGAACCATCCAGGTCGCCGTCGACCCGAGTTCCGGCCCGGGCGACCTCCACATTCCGGGCCACATCTTCCCGCTCAAGGCGAAGGGGGGCGGGGTGCTCGAACGCTCCGGCCACACCGAGGCGAGCGTCGATCTGGCGCGCCTCGCCGGCGTCAACCCGGCTGGGGTGATCTGCGAGATCATGAACGACGACGGAACGATGGCCCGGATCCCCGACCTCGCGTCCTACTGCGAGCTCCACGGCCTGAAGATGGTCACGATCGCTGACCTGATCGCCTACCGGCGCCGCGAGGAGAAGCTGGTCGAACGGATCGTCTCGACGTCGCTGCCGACGGAGTTCGGAGACTTCACGGCGGTCGGTTACCGCTCGCTCGTCGACGACAAACACCACGTCGCCATGGTCAAGGGTGATGTCGACGGCAGGGACGACGTGCTGGTTCGGGTCCACAGCGAGTGCCTGACCGGCGACGTCTTCCACTCGCTTCGCTGCGACTGCGGAGATCAGCTCGCTGCGGCGCTGGCGATGATCGAGCGGGAGGGGAGCGGCGTCCTGCTCTACCTCTCCCAGGAGGGTCGTGGAATCGGCCTGCTCAACAAGCTCAGGGCCTACAAGCTCCAGGAGGAGGGCTTCGACACGGTCGACGCCAATCTGAAGCTCGGCCTCCCCGCCGATCTGCGCGACTACGGCATCGGCGCCCAGATCCTTCAGGACCTCGGGCTGGGCAGCATCAGGATCCTGACCAACAATCCGAAGAAGATCATCGGGCTCGAGGGCTACGGGCTGTCGGTCAGCGAGCAGGTGCCGATCGCCTCGGTTTCGAACCCTCACAACGAGGCATACCTGGCGACCAAGCGGGACCGGATGGGTCATACGCTCCACCATCAGGGCCTCCCCCTCGACGATGAGATGTTCCACGACGAGCGGGGGCGCGACAGTCGCGCGGCCAGGGATGCCGAGGGGCGCGCCGATGGCTGACGGCGTGACCAGGCGGCTCGGTCCCGGCGAGCGCCAGCGGATCGCCGGGGCGGAGTGGGCGATCTGCGTCGCCACCTTCTACGGCGACCTCGCCGATCGGCTGGTCAAGGGGGCGGTCGAGGGGTTCACCGAGATGGGGGCCGAGGCCGCTTCGATCCAGACTTTCGAGGTTCCCGGCGCCTTCGAGCTGCCGCTCGCGGCCAAGCTGTGCGCCGACTCGGGGCGCTACGGAGGTGTCGCCTGCCTCGGCGTCGTCATCCGCGGCGAGACCGATCACTACGACTTCGTCTGCTCCGAAGCCGCCAGCGGCCTGCGCCAGGTCACGCTGGAGACCGGAATCCCCTGCTCCTTCGGTGTGATCACCTGCGATACGCGCGAGCAGGCCGAGGAGCGGTCGGGCGGAGGCAAGCGCGACTCCGGCCGCAACGCGGCAATCGCCGCCGCGCGGATGCACCTGATGTCCGCTGACGAGAGGCTGGATTAGCGACCGGGCCCCCGGTTGGCTACCATGCCGCGTCCCATGGCCAAGGTATGTCACAGCTGCGGCAAGAAGCCCGCGGTCGGAAACTCGCGGAGCCACTCGATGGTCGCGACCCGGCGCCGCTTCAACCCGAACCTGCAGAAGGTCCGGATCGACGAGGGCCACGGCCCGACCCGGGTCTACGTCTGCACGCGCTGCCTCAAGGCCAACAAGGTCACCAAGGCCGCTTAGACGACTCCGAGCAGATGCTCCGCTTCGCGTCCGCTCTGCTCGGGCGGCGCGGTGTGCAGTTGGTTGGCGGATTTTCGTTGGATGTCAGTGGTAATCCACCACTGAACCTGAAACGGCGCTCGGCGGGCGGGTGAGCGGTGGGTGCGACTTCGAGTCGTTCCCTCGCTGCCCTGGATGACCTCCCGCTGCCCTGGATGACTCCCACGTTGGTGGGGGTGGGATTGCCCTGGGTTATTCTCCCCGCGTGCCCGATCCCTCAGTTGCCCGCTTCCGGCGGATCGTCGCGACGGCCTATTCGTATCTCGACGCCCGTCGAAACGAGGTCAACGACCTGAACGTCTACCCGGTCGCCGACGGGGATACGGGCGACAACATGGCGTTGACGATGCGGGCCGTGCTCGAGGAGCTCGACCGGATCGAAACCCAGGAGGGCGAGGAGGCCGATCGCGACCGAGTTGGTCCACGCGGTCGCCAGGGCCGCGCTGATGGGCGCGCGTGGAAACTCCGGCGTGATCCTCAGCCAGATCGTTCGCGGCGCGGCCGAGGAGCTCGCCACCCGGCCGGGCGACCTGATCGACCCGGTCCTGGTCGCCTCGGCATTCTCATCCGCCGCCGACGCCGCGTACGCGTCGGTCCGCAACCCGGCCGAGGGAACGATGCTGACCGTGGTCCGGGCGATGGCGAACTCGGCCACAATGCACCTGGCTCGGCTCGAGGACTCGAATCTGAGCCTCGATCCGAATCTGTCCCAGGAGGCCCAGGAGCAGATCCTGGCAGCGGTGCTCGAGGTGATCACGCGCGCCGGGGAGCAGGCGGTGCTGAAGACTCCCGATCAGCTCGAGGTGCTCGCGAAGGCGGGGGTCGTCGACGCCGGCGCCCACGGTCTCGTCCTGATCATGGCCGGCATCGTCGCCGGCCTCAGGGGCGAGGAGACGCCGCAGGTCGACATCCCCGAGCAGGCCCCGGCCCGATTCTCCGCCCCGCAGCACAGCGACAGCCGCTTTCAGTACTGCGTCAACTTCATCGTCCAGGGAACGGAACTCGACGGGCCGTCGTTCGAGGCGCCGCTGCGAGAGCTCGGAGACTCGATCCTGATCGTCGGTGATCGCCGCACCCTGCGAGTTCACGTACACACCGACGAGCCGCCGCGCGCCCGCGAGGTGTTCGAGGCCCACGGCACGATCTCCCAGGTCGACGAGGCCGATATGCGCGAGCAGGTCGCCGAGCGTGAGCGGCGCCTGGCGACCGGTGGCGACAGTTGCGGCATCGTCGCAGTCGTCTCCGGGGACGGTCTTCGCCAGCTCTACGAGGAGCTCGGCGCGACCGTGATCGAGGGTGGATCGACGATGAACCCGTCGACCGACGAGCTGCTTGCCGGAATCCATTCGGTCGGCGCCGAGGGCGTGCTGGTGCTGCCGAACTCCCCGAATGTCGTGATGGCGGCGGAGCATGCCGCCGAGCTCTCCGACCGGCAGGCTCGCGTCCTCGACTGCACCTCCCAGCAGGCAGGCCTCGTCGCGATGATCGAACTCGATCCATCGGCGACGCTGGAGGAGAACTCGGGCAGGCTCACCGGGGCCCTCGCCGAGACCCGGACGGGGGCCGTCGCCCCTGCCGCGCGAGACGATGTCGAGGGGAGATTCGTCCGCGGAGATGCCGTCGGCTTCGTCGACGGGGAGGTGATCGCCTGGGGTGGGGCGGGCTCGACGCTTGCGGCGACGATCGAAGCCCTCACCGCAGGCGCCGAGATCATCACCATCGTCGAGGGCAGGGCCGCCCCGATCTCCATCGACGAGGTCACCGCGTTCGCCCCCGACACGGTCGAGGCCGAGGTGCACCGCGGTGGTCAGCCCCATTACTGGTGGCTGCTCGCCGCCCAGTAGATAGATTGGGCCGGTGAGTTCCATCGACGGGGGTCCGATCCTCTGGCACATCCCGGTCTCCCACTACAGCGAGAAGGTCCGCTGGGCTCTGGATCTGAAGGGTGTGGAGGCTGAGCGCAGGGACCCACCACCAGGCGCCCACATGGCGGTCGCGCTGTGGATGACCCGGGGCGCCGCCAAGACCTTTCCCGGTACTCGAGCTCGACGGCCACACGATCGGCGACTCGACGGAGATCATCGCCGCGCTCGAGGCGAGGTACCCCGAGCCCGCGCTCTATCCCGAGGATCCTTCCGCCCTCGAGAGGGCCCTGGCATTGGAGACCTTCTTCGACGAGGAGCTGGGACCGTACTCGCGGCTGCTGGCGTTCCACGAGCTGCGAAACAACCCTCAGGGCCTGGAGGCGTTCACCGCGGACATCCTCCCGCCTCGACTGGCCGGACAACGAGCGGGTCGTCGCCGTCGCCGCCCGCGGAACGCGACTATTCGCCCAGCTCCGCTACCGGGTCGCCTCCGACGAGGCGGCTGACGGGGCCAGGGCCAAGATCCTGGCCGCCTTCGACCGGCTCGAGGCCGAGCTCGGCTCCGGCGGCGGCGACTACCTCGTCGGCGACGACTTCTCGGTGGCCGACCTGACCGCGGCGGCGCTGTTCGTCCCGGTGGTCGACCCGCCGCAGGGCCCGGAGTTGCCGCCTTCCCCGGCGAGCTATGAGGAGTTCCTCGAGCCCCTGCGCGCCCGGCGCGGGTTCGTCTGGGTCGAGGAGATGTTCGCCCGTCACCGCCAGGATCCGGTCCGCCCCTAGGCCCGAGGGCCCCTCACCAGCCCGACGAGCCGGGCATGCCCTTGATCGGCCCCGTGATCTCGGCCGTGACCCAGCCGCCGTAGAAGCCGCCCGGCTGTGGCTCGACCGGCTCGTCGTCGAGCAGGCAGTCGACCAGCGACGGATAGAAGGAGACGTAATCCTTGATCTTCGCGAACGGCGCGCTCGGCTCGTGATAGCTCCAGGCGGCCCGATCGGCCTCAGCGTCGTCGGCATGCACATCGAAGTAGCTCGCCACGCCCTTCCATTCGCAGAAGCTCGAGCCGGGCACGGGACGCAGCGAGCCCTCGAGGACGTCCTCCGGCGGGATGTAGACGGTCGGCGCGCCGGCGGTCTCGAGGACCCGCACGGCTCGCCCGGTGTCGACGATCACGACATTCCCGAGCGAGACCCTGACCCGCCGCTCGACCGGCTCCAGACGGGGCGGACGAGGGTAGTCCCAGACGGATTCGCGCGGCAGGCCGTTCTCGGCGACCCCGACGGCTGGGTCGGGTGTCGGGCGGTTGGCACCGATCGCCATGGTCCTCAGTCTAGGCAGGCGGTTCCGTGGGCCACGCTCCTATCCTGACCTCGTGACGTCCGCTGGGCCTGCACCGCTCGAGAGCCGCCCGCGAAGGCGGGTTCGGGGCTGCACCGACGGCACTCGGCGGCGGATCCACGACGGTCCGCTCGCTCCTCGACGCCCGTCTTGCGACCGCCCCCGATCCGGCGAAGCTGCAGCGCCCGCTGACCGACCTGCGTGGCGTCGGCCCGAAGCTGGCCGAGGCCGCGGCACGGATCGGGCTGCGCACGCTCGCCGACCTGATCGAGCATTACCCGCATGACTACGGCGACCGCTCGTCGGCGACCGAGATCGCGGTGCTCCGGATCGGAGAGCCGGCGACGGTGGTGGCCGAGGTCCGGAGCGCGCGGCTGCGTCCGACGCGCCGGCGCAATCTCAACATCGTCGAGGCGACGGTCACGGATGGGTCCGCATCGATGAAGGTCACATGGTTCAACCAGGCCTGGCTCGCCGATCGTCTCAAGCCGGGGGTTCGGCTCTTGCTCAGCGGGCGCCTCGACGACGGCGGGTTTCGCACCCGACGCATACGAGATTCTCGATTCCCGCTCCCGCGAGCAGGGTGGGAGACGATCCGATCCGCGATCAGCCCGGACCACCGACCGGGCTGCATACCAGCGGCATCGTCCCCGTTCATCCGGCGGGGGAGGGGCTGCGCGTCCAGAGGATCCGGGAGTGGGTCTGGTCGGCGTTGGCCCAGGCGCTGACAGGTGCTCGAGCCCCTGCCGGCCGAGGTCCGGGTTCGTCGTGGGCTATCCGGGTGCGGCCGATGCGCGCGTCGCGGCTCATTTCCCGGCGAGCAGGGAGGCCGCGGCCTCGGCCCGCCGCCGCCTCGCCTATGAGGAACTTGTTCCTCCATCAGGCCGCTCTGCAGGTTCGCCGGGGTGAGCGCCGCTCGGGGCTCGTAGCCACGCGCCGCTCGAGCCATCCGGTGATCTGGTCGGTTCGTGGCTCGACGGTCTGCCGTTCGAGCCGACCGCCGATCAGCTCCGGGCGTTCGACGAGGTCGATGCGGATCTCGAGTCGGCCCTGCCGATGCAGCGGCTGCTGATGGGAGAGGTCGGCTCAGGCAAGACCGTCGTGGCCCTCTACGCGATGCTTCGCGCGCTCGAGTCGGGCCGGCAGGCGGCGCTGATGGCGCCGACCGAAACATTCGCCGAGCAGCACTTCTCCACGCTCGAGGCGCTTGCTCGCCGGCTCCGGAACCCCGACCGGGCCTGCTCACCGGCTCGACTCCGGCGGCGCGCCGTCGCGAGTTGCTCGCCAGGCTCCAGTCCGGGGAGCTGCCTCTGGTCGTCGGCACGCATGCGCTGATCGAGCCGACGGTGCGGTTCGCCGGGCTGTCGGTGGCCATCGTCGACGAGCAGCACCGATTCGGGGTCGATCAGCGACGAGCTCTCGACGCCAAGGGTGAGACCGCCCCCCACGTTCTGCACATGACCGCCACGCCGATCCCACGGACGCTGTCGCTGACGGCGTTCGGCGACCTCGACGTGACGACCCTGCGTGAGCTGCCCGCCGGTCGGCGGCCGGTCAAGACCTGGCTGGTCGGCGAGGAGCGCCGAGAGGGTGCCTACGACTTCATCCGCGAGCGCTTGGGGGAGGGCAGGCAGGCTTACGTCGTCTGCCCCCTCGTCAGCGAATCGGCAAGGGATCAGGCGAAGGCGGCGACGGCGGAGGCGGCGCGGCTTGGCCGCCGGGGAGTTCCGCGACTTCAGCGTCGAGGTCCTGCACGGCCAGATGTCGTCGGCCGACAAGTCGCGGGCGATGGCGACCTTCGCCGACGGCTCCGCTCACTGTGCTCGTCGCGACCAGCGTGATCGAGGTCGGTATCGACGTCGCCAACGCCACGGTGATGCTGATCGAGGACGCCGATCGCTACGGGCTCAGCCAGCTCCATCAGCTGCGCGGACGGATCGGTCGCGGCCGTCACGATTCGCAGTGCATTCTGTTCGCCGATCCCGAAACGGACCGCGCCCGGATCCGGCTGGAGGCGCTGGTCCGCGAGCGCGACGGCTTCGAGCTTGGCCGAGATCGATCTCGGTCTACGCGGCGAGGGGGAGGTGCTCGGAACCCGACAGAGCGGGCTGCCGCGATTTCGGATCGCCAGGCTTCCTGAGGACGCTGAGCTGCTCGCCGAGGCGCGTTCGGACCTGGCCGCGATCCTCGCCCGCTGCGGCTCTCTCGATGCGCCCGAGCTCGGGCCGCTGCTGGACTTCGACCCGCGCCCGTTTCGGGGACGAGCGGGCCGAGCCGATCGCGGCCTAGGCTGGCCGACGATGCGGGTGGTCGCTGGAGAGCTTGGGAGGCAGGCGCCTGATCGCCCCGTCCGACGACGCCGTCCGGCCGACCAGCGACCGCGTGCGCGAGGCCCTCTTCTCGATCCTCGGTGACATCGAGGGTGCGGCCGTGCTCGATCCTGTTCACCGGAACCGGTGCTCTCGCGATCGAGGCGATCTCGCGTGGTGCCGCCGTCGCGACCCTGGTCGACACCGCGATCGACCCGGCTGAGGCGAACGTTGATGCACTCGGGCTCGGCGGCCGGTGCAGCCTGGTCCGGTCCGATGCGATCCGGTTCCTCGAGCGCGACGTGTAGCGTTACGAGCTGATTCTCTGCGACCCGCCCTATAGTCTCGCGCCGCGTCTTGCTTCCGACCTCGACAAGCTTCTCCCCGACCGCCTCAGCAGGGGCGGTCGCGTGATCGTCGAGTCGGCAAGGGCGAATCCCCTCGACCTCGGGATGCCGCTGCTCGATGAGCGCGTCTACGGTTCCACCATGGTCCGCATCCACGGAGACAGCTGATGGCCGAGGGCGTCCGTACCGCGATCTGCCCCGGCAGCTACGACCCCATCACCAACGGGCACGTGGACATCATCACTCGTACCGCACGGATCTTCGACCGGGTGATCGTCGGGGTCGTCAACCAGCCGGTCCGCAAGCAGAAGACCCTGTTCTCGGCAGAGGAGCGAGCGGGATTCATCGAGCGGGCGTTGGCTGACGTCGACAACGTCGACGTGATGACCTTCTCGACCCTGCTCGTGGACTTCGCCCGCGAGAACGGCGCCACGACGATCGTCAAGGGCCTGCGCGCGATCTCCGACTTCGAGTACGAGTTCGAGATGAATCAGCTGAACCGCAAGCTCGCCCCCGAGATCGAGAGCGCCTTCGTGATGGCGTCGGCCGAATACAGCTTCCTCTCGTCAACCGGCGTCAAGGAGTTGGCGACCTTCGGCGGGGATGTACACGACCTGGTTCCCGACGAGGTCGCGGCGGCGCTGAGCGAGCGGATCGCACGCTGAGCTGCCTGCGCCGGACGCCCGGGATATGGGCAGGAGCTTGCAGTCGATTGCAGAACGATGTCGCGAAGCGAGGGTTTTTCCCTCCGACCCCTAAGCTTTAGTTGCACTGATGGACGTCCTCGTTCTAATAGACAAACTCGACGACCTGATCCACAACGCCAGGCCGGTCCCGCTGACCGACCAGGTGAGGGTCGATCGCGAAGAGATCTACGACCTGCTCGACCAGATGCGGGCGACGATCCCTGAGGAGATCAAGCAGGCCCGCTGGATCGTCAAGGAGCGCCAGGAGATGCTCGCCGAGGCGAAGCGCGAGGCCGAGCGCGTCGTCAAGGAAGCTCGCGACCAACAGGCGCGCCTGATCTCCGAGGAGGAGGTCTACAAGCAGGCCGAGCGCGGCGCCGAGGAGATCCTCGAGGACGCCCGCGACACCGAACGGCAGATTCGCCTCGGAGCCGAGGACTATGCCGACGAGATCCTCTCGACCCTCGAGGTCAACCTGCAGAAGTTCCTCGCCGCCGTGCAGCGCGGTCGCGACCGGCTCGCCGGCCGCGATGAGGAAATCGAGCCCGCCGAAGTGAGCTGAGGCGACCCGAGGCGCTGCGCGCCTCGTCGTCATCGGGCGGCGCCCGGCGGCCCGCGGCCGCATCGCCTCCCGCTTCCTGTTTCCGCTCGGGCTCGGGCCGGCTCAGTACGTCGCGCGGATGACCCGCAGGTCGCCTGCGCTCCAGACCACCTCGCCACCGCTCCATGCGGCCAGGTCCTCGGCGGTCTCCGGGAAATCTCGATCGGGGTCGAGCGCGGTCATCTGCTCGTCGACCTGCACCACGTCGGCGAGGACCAGCGAGCGTGACTGCTCGCGGACGCGCCGGAAGAGATCCCGCTTGCCCTCGGCCGTCAGGTGGTGGACGCTGAGGACCGCCATCACCAGATCCCAGGGCCCGTCGGGGAGAGGGTCCTCCATGCGGGCGAGGCGAACCTCGATGCCGAGCTCCCGGGCACGGAAGACCATGTCCGGGCTCGAATCGAGCCCGGTTATCCGGGCCTCGGGATGGGCCTCGAGCATCCGCCGGGAGGTCTCGCCCGTACCGATGCCGAGATCGAGCACCGTGGCCGGCGGAAACGGCACCGCGGAGACGGCCGCCTCCTGGAGTTCGTCGAACCCGGGGACCTCCGCCCGCATCATCTGCAGGTAGGTCTCAGGGTCCCAATGGAACTGAGCGCTCAAGGTACCCTCGGAGACTAGATGGCCGACCCAACGATCGATCTCGAGGCTCTGGGCTTGCGCAGCGGCGAGGCCGCGTGGAGGGAGTCGGAGCTCTCCCCGCCGGCACCGGTGCTGGGGGGCGAGGAGCTGAGCCTCGAGACCGACCCGGTGGCCTTCCGCGTGGACATCTCCCGGACCAGCTCCGGTTTCGCTCTCCGGCTCCGCGCCCGGTCGGTTCTCGTCGGCACCTGTGCACGGTGTCTCGGGCCCGCCACGCTCCCCGTCGAGATCGACGCCCGCGAGGTCGACCAGGGTGATGTCCGCGACGATGAGCTGACCAGCCCCTACGTCGAGGGCGAACGGCTCGATTGCGGCGCCTGGCTGCACGACGCGCTCGTGCTCGCCCTGCCCGAACGCCTGCTCTGCCGTGCCGACTGCGCCGGATTGTGTGAGGTCTGCGGCATCTCGCTCAACGATCTCGAGCCCGGTAGCCACGTCCACGATCGCCCGCCGGACCCACGTTTCGCCAAGCTGCGGGACCTGCTCGAATGAATCACGCGGCGGGGTGCCGATGCACCCGCGAGCGCTCCCGCTAGGATTCCCGGCCTCATGGCAGTCCCGAAGAAGCGTCAATCCAGTGCGCGCCGCGATAAGCGTCGTGCCCACGACGCGATCCCCGCGCCTCGCTTGAACGAGTGCCCACAGTGCCACAGCCCCCGGCTGCCGCATCGCGTTTGCCCGACCTGCGGGACCTATGCGGGTCGTGAGGTCGTCAAGCTCGACGAGACCACGCCTGAGCTCACCGGACGCCCCGAGGGCGAATAGATGGAGGCCCAGGCGGGGCGCCCGCCTGGCGCTCCGCCGGCTGACCGGGTGACCGTGGCGTTCGACGCACTCGGCGCCGAGGCGGGTCCCGAAGTCGTCGTCGAGGGCGTGCGGGCCGTTGCCGCCGAGGGCATCGGCGTGAGGGTGTTCGGGCGAACGGCCGACCTGAGCGAGCTCGGATCCGTCAATGGGGTCGAGGTGATCGAGACGAGCGAGTCGATCGGCAACGACGAGGAGCCGGTCCGGGCCGTGCGCTCGCGCCCGGAGGCGTCGATCGTCCGCGCCGCCGGCGATGTCGCCGCCGGCAACTCGAATGCGCTCGCGAGCCCGGGGTCCACCGGTGCGACGATGACCGCCGCGTTGTTCGCGCTGAAGCGCATCCGCTCGGTGCAGCGCCCGGCGCTCGCCGTCGAGATCCCCGCGCCGGGCCGTGACCGGCCGCTGCTGATGCTCGACGTCGGCGCCAACAGCGATGCCCGCTCGTCACATCTGGTCCAGTTTGCCCACCTCGGTTCGGCCTTCGCCGAGGCCGTGCTCGACGTCGCCGAGCCGCGCGTAGCCCTGCTCTCGGTCGGCTCGGAGGCGAAGAAGGGCAGTGCGATAGTCGTCGAGGCTCACGATTCCCTGCTCCGGGCCTCCGGGGTCGATTTCATCGGCAACGTCGAGGGACGGGACCTGCTCGATCCCGAGGCCGACGTGATCGTCACCGACGGGTTCACCGGGAACGTGGTCCTGAAGACCATCGAGGGGACCGCGAGGTCGGTTGCCGACGCGGTCCGCGCCGCGGCTCGATCGGGTCCCCGCGCCGCAGCCGGAGGCTTGCTGTTGCGGCCGGCCCTCGGGGGGCTCAGGGCCGACATGGATCCCGATGGAACCGGGGGCGCGATCCTGCTCGGCCTGCGCGGTGTCGCGGTCGTCGGCCACGGATCCGCGGGCGCGCTCGGGGTCGCGAATCAGATTCGCCTGGCGGCGCGAGCCGTCAGCGAGCGTGCGGTCGAGCGCACCGAGGAGTTGATCGAGCGCTCCGGGGTCGGGCGCGGCGCGATTCGCGGATCCCGGGAAGCACCCGAGTCGTGATACACCATTGCCACCGATGACCGTCAGCACCGAAGCCAGCCCGCCGGCCGATCGCGGTTCCATCTTCGGCATGGTCAGAGACCACCTGAGCGCCGAGCTCGAGGTCGCGCCGGAGGAGATCACCGACGAGACCCGTTTCCGGGACGACCTCGACGCCGATTCGCTCGACCTCTACGAGCTCGTGATGGAACTCGAGGACACCTATGGAATCCCGATGAGCGAGGACGAGGCGGCCAAGATCGAGACCGTGGGCGCCGCAGTCGATTTCGTCTTCGAGCGGCTCCCCGGTGCCTGAGCCGGGCGCAGCTGCATCGTTCGAGGAGGGGCCCCCGGGGGGCGAGGCGGTCGGGCCGCTGCTGGCGTTGGTGGCCGAGCTCGAGCCGCGCCTGCGTCTGCAGGCCCTGACGCACAGCTCCTGGACGGAGCGCCGGGTCAGCTCCTGGGGCCGACTGGCGTTCCTCGGCGACAGCGTCCTCGGCCTCGCAGTTGCCGAGCACCTGTTCACGCGGCTTCCGCGATCGGACATCGGCCGGCTGACCAAGATCCAGGGACAGGCGGTGAGCGGACGCGCCTGCGCGGAGATCGCGTTCGAGCTCGGAGTGCCCGGGATGCTCGAGGAGGCTTACCCGAGCGGATTCGAGGGCGGGTTGGCTCCTGCCGAGCTCGTCGACAGCGAGCGGGCGATGGCCTCGATCGTGGAGTCGTTGATCGGCGCCTGCTACCTGCAGTTCGGTCTCGAGCGGACCGTGGAGGCGCTGCTTGCCGCGTTCGCTCCCCAGATCGAGCTCGCATCCGGCACCCTGCTCGATTTCAAGTCCGCCCTCCAGGAGCAACTGGCTCGTCAGGGCCGGCGGGTCGTCTACGAGGTGATCGAGGAATCGGGCCCCCCTCACGACAGGATCTTCCGGGTACAGGCTCGCGTCGGCGAGGAGGTCGTGGGGGCCGGAGACGGCTCCAGCAAGAAGGCCGCCGAGCAGGCCGCGGCGGCCGAGTCGCTCGAGGAACTCGGCACTTGAGCAGGCACTTTTCGTTGCGGCGCGATCCCGTCCGGTCGAGCCAGCACGCTTCCCCTCCAGAGGACCGAAGAGCATGCATCTGAAGTCGATCACCCTGAAGGGCTTCAAGTCCTTCCCCGAACGCACCCACCTGGAGTTCTCTCCGGGCGTCAGCGTGATCGTCGGGCCGAACGGGTGCGGCAAGTCGAACATCACCGACGGCGTTCTCTGGGCGCTCGGTGAGCAGAGTCCTCTGGCGGTCCGCGGCCAGTCGATGCAGGACGTGATCTTCGCCGGCGGTCGCGACCGATCGGCTCGCGGTGCCGCCGAGGTCGAGGTCGTGATCGACAACTCCGACGGTGCCGCCGGCTCCGAGTTCTCCGAGATCTCGGTTACCCGCAAGCTCGACCGCAGCGGCGATGGCGGCTACCGGTTGAACGGAGCTCGCTGTCGGCTCTCCGACGTGACGGAGGCCCTCTCCGACGCAAGCCTCGGCCGTGAGATGCATTCGGTGATCGGTCAGGGGAAGGTCGAGGCGATCGTGCTCTCCAAGCCCCGTGATCGGCGCATGCTGATCGAGGAGGCGGCCGGGCTCGGCAAGCACCGCAAGCGTCGCCGCCGGGCGCAGCTGAAGCTCGAGCGGACACGCTCGAACCTCGACCGCGCCTTTGACGTCGAGCGCGAGGCGCGGACACGGCTCCGACCCCTGCGCCAGCAGGCCAACGCCGCCGAGACCCATGCCCGACTCGAGCGCCAGTCCTCGGAGCTGCACCTGCGGCTCCTGGGTGACCGGCTCTCGGCCGGCGGGGGAGACCTGGCGAGCGCCGAGGGGGTTGCGCGCAAGGCGCGCGATGCTCGGGATGGAGTCGAGGCGAAGCTCGCCGAGGCCAACGAGCGACGCAGCAAGGTTGAGCGGCGGCTTGCTGAACGAGACCGGGAGCGGACCGCCGTCTGGGGCGAGCTGACCGCGTTGCGGGCAGCGCACGAACGACTTGGGGCACGGACCGAGTCGATCGCCGGCCGCGAGGCCGAGCTGCGAGCCGCGGTGGAACGCCGGCGTGCGGTTCTCGGCACTCTCGCGGCTGAGCTGCGGGCGACCGAGCGTGATGCCGAGGCGACCCTGGCTCGGGAGCTCGAGTCCGCGCGGGATTCACTGGCCGACGCGAGCGAGGGGATCGCCGCGGCGCTCGACGCCGGCGACGTCGAATCCCGGCTCACCGCCCTCGCTCGGGTCCGCACCGGGTCCGAGCGCGCGACCCGCTCGGCGCGGCGGGCCGAGGACATGCTCGGGCACCGGCGTCAGGATTCGCTGGAGCAGCGGGTCGAGTCGGAGGCCGAGCTCTCCGAGGCCCTTGCGACGCTCTGCGTGGCGCTCGCCTCTGCGCGTGATGCGGTCGGGACCCGCGCCGCCGCCGTCGAGGAGCGCGTCGTGGGCGCCCAGGCCGGCGATGAGCTGGCGCTGGAGCTCCGCGAGTGCTCACGGGTGGAAGCCGATCTGCACGGCGAGCTGAGGCTGATCGGCGAACGGGTCACCGAGGCCGAGGTGAGGGCCGCCAGCCTGCGCGAGCGCCGCGAGGAGGCGGCCGCCGAATGGGGGCGGATCGTGGCCAAGCTCGAGCTCGTGCCGGCTCCTGAGCCGGCTGCCCTGGAGGATGACGAAAGAGCTGCCGTCGAGGCCTCGATCGAGCGGTTGATCCGCCGCCGGGAGCAGCTCGGCCCGGTCAACCCGCTGGCCGAGGGCGAGTACGAGCAGGCCAAGGAGCACGTCGGTGAGCTTGAGGCCCAACGCGAGGACCTCGAGCGGGCGCTGACCGAGCTGGCGAAGCTGATTCGCCAGACCGATCGTGAGATCACGGCGGCCTTCGAGGAGACGTTCGCCGCCGCCGGCGAGAACTTCAGCGAGCTGATCGAGCACATGTTCCCCGGCGGTGCCGGCCGGCTCCGCATGGTCGAGGCACAGAAGCCCGAGCGGATCCTCGGGGGTGCCGAACCCGAGGAGGCGGGCGGCGCCGGCACCGAGGAGCGCGGCGTGGGCTCGGAGACCGAAGAGGACCTCGAGGTCGAGGAGGAGGATCCGGCCGATTGGGCCGGCGTCGAGATCGAGGTCACTCCGGCGGGCAAGGCGACACGGCGTCTGTCGTTGCTGTCGGGCGGCGAGAAGTCGCTGGTCGCCCTCGCCTTCGTCTTCAGCGTGTTTCTGGCGAGGCCGTCGCCCTTCTACATCCTCGACGAGGTCGAGGCGGCCCTCGACGACGCCAACATCGATCGCTTCCTGCAGCTGGTCAGGCGGTTCTCCGATCGCGCGCAGTTCGTCATCGTGACCCATCAGAAACGGACCATGGATGCCGCCGACGTGCTCTATGGGGTCAGCATGAAGGACGGGGTGACCAAGGTGATCTCGCGACGGCTGCCGAGGGAGCAGAGGCTCACCGAGGCCGAGCCTGACGCCCGCGCGGCGTAGGCTGCGCGCCGATGCCGACCACCTGGGCAGATCTGCTGGAGATCGGCGACCGCGAGGGGGTCGCCGCCCCCGAAGCCGAAGCTTCGGGCGACGATGGGTCGAAGGCGCGCCGAGGGATCTTCCGGCGGCTCCGCGAGAGCCTCGCGACGAGCCGCCAGGCACTTGGAGCGGAACTCAGCTCGAGCCTGTTCGAAAACCTCGACGCGGAGGCATGGGAGCGGCTCGAGGAGGCTCTGATCATGGCTGACGTGGGCGCTCGCACCACCGCCGAGGTGGTCGGCCGGCTCGAGGGCGAAGTCGATGCCGGCAAGGTCGAGGGCGCCGACGCGATCCGCGCCCGGTTGGTCGAGCTGCTCGCCGACCTGGCCATGACGGGAAGTGGAACGATCGACCTGCGACCGCGGCCCGCCGTCGTCCTGGTCGTCGGCGTCAACGGGACCGGCAAGACGACGACCGTCGGCAAGCTCGCCTGGCACCTCCAGCAGGAGGCCGGCCTGTCGGTGATGCTGGCCGCTGCCGATACCTACAGGGCGGCGGCCGTCGAGCAGCTCGAGACCTGGGCCGAGCGGGCGGGATGTGAGATCGTCAAGGCCGAGACGGGCCAGGATGCGGGCGCGGTCGTCTACGACGCGATCTCCGCAGCCGAAGCGCGCGGCAGCGATGTCGTCCTGATCGACACGGCCGGGCGCCTGCACACCAGAAACGACCTGATGGAGGAGCTGTCGAAGGTCCGCCGGGTCATCGACAAGCGGATCGGGCGGGGGCCCTCGGAGACGTTGATCGTGGTCGACTCGACCACGGGTCAGAACGGCCTCCGCCAGGCGAAGGTCTTCAGCGACGCGGTCGAGGTGACGGGCGTCGTGCTGACCAAGCTCGACGGCACCGCCAAGGGCGGGATCGCTTTGGCGATCGCGGGCGAGCTCGGGATCCCCGTGAAGCTGATCGGCGTGGGGGAGGGCATCGAGGACCTTCGCCCCTTTGATGCTGAGGAGTTCAGCTCGGCCCTGCTCGGCGGATGATCGCCCCGCCAACTCCCTGACGCCCCAGCCGAGCGCCGACACCGCGCGCCCGGGCGGAACGGACGCGGGGCGGAGCATCTGCGCTGAGTTATCTCGGCAGTAGTCTGCGAAGCATGTTCGACCAGCTCTCAGATCGCCTCCAGGGCACGCTTTCCGATCTGCGCTCACGCGGCAAGCTCACCGAGGCCGACGTGGACAAGGCGATGCGCGAGATCCGCCTCGCGCTGCTGGAGGCCGACGTCAACTTCAAGGTGACCAAGCAGTTCGTGGCCGCCGTCCGCGAGCAGGCGATCGGCGCGGGTGTGCTCGAGAGCCTCGATCCGGGCCAGATGGTGGTCAAGGTCGTGAGCGAGCAGCTTGCCGAGCTGATGGGCGGGTCGGGCCGGGAGCTCGTCTTCGCAACCAAGGGCCCGACGGTGATCCTGATGGCGGGGCTTCAGGGCTCGGGTAAGACGACGGCCACGGCGAAGCTCGCATTGCATCTTCGCGAGCAGGACAAGAAGGTCGGCGTGGCGGCTTGCGACACCCAGCGCCCAGCCGCGGTGGAGCAGCTCACGAGGCTCGGCCGGCAGGCGGGGGCGACGGTCTACTCACAGGGGACCGACCGCGACCCGGTCGACATCGCCGAGTGGGCGCTCGGGCAGGCCCGATCCGACGAACTCGACGTGCTGATCGTCGACACCGCGGGCCGGCTTCACATCGACGGTGAGCTGATGAGCCAGCTCGGCGAGATCAAGAAGCGGACCAGGCCCCACGACGTCCTGCTCGTCGTCGACGCGATGACCGGTCAGGACGCGGTCAACGTTGCCGAGCAGTTCGCCGAGGTCACGGAGTTCGACGGGGTCGTGATGAGCAAGCTGGACGGTGACGCCCGCGGCGGCGCCGCACTGAGCGTGAAGGCCGTCACCGGCAAGCCGATCCTCTACGCCTCGACGGGGGAGAAGCTCGACCAGCTCGAGCGCTTCCACCCTGATCGGATGGCGCAGCGGATCCTCGGCATGGGGGACGTGCTCTCCCTGATCGAGAAGGCCGAGAAGGACATGGACGCCTCCGAAGCGGAGGAGCTCGAGCGCAAGATGCGCCAGGACCAGTTCACCCTCGACGACTTCCTCAAGCAGCTCAAGCAGATCCGCAAGATGGGGCCGCTGAGCAGCGTGCTGGGGATGATGCCCGGCATGGGCAAGGCGATGAAGGACCTTCGCAGCGCCAACCTCGATGACCGAGAGCTCGATCGCCTCGAAGCGATGATCCTCTCGATGACCGCCGAGGAGCGGGCCAATCCGGACGTGATCCGGGGCTCGCGCCGGCGCCGGATCGCTGCCGGCTCGGGGACCAACGTCCAGGCCGTCAAACAGCTCACCAAGCAGTTCGATCAGATGCGGAAGATGATGAAGCAGCTCGCCTCCGGCAAGATGCCGAACCCCGAGGCGATGATTCGCGGACAGCTCGGCGGCGGGCGCCGTCGATGACGTCGGCGACGGCCGAGGGCCGCGGTCTGTAACCTGCGCCGCCGTCCCATGGCAGTACGAATCAGACTCAGACGAGCGGGCTCCTCGAAGAACCCGATCTGGCGCATCGTCGTCGCCGACAAGCGCTCCCCGCGAGACGGCCGCACGATCGAGACGATCGGCAGCTACAACCCGCAGACCGAGCCCTCTCAGGTGAAGATCGACGCGGAGCGGGCCCAGCATTGGCTCGACCACGGCGCCCAGCCGTCACCGACCGTCGCCAGGCTCCTGCGCACGCAGGGCGTCGACTGTCCCGCCGGCACCTGATCGGCGGGTCCGGATGCGTGAGCTCGTCGAGTTCCTCGTTCGCTCTCTCGTCGAGCAGCCGGACAAGGTCGAGGTGGAGGAGTTCGAGGAGGACGGCGATCTCGTCCTCGAGGTCTCCGTGGCCGAAGACGATCTCGGCCGGGTGATCGGCCGCGGCGGCCGGATCGCCAACGCGATCCGCACCGTTGCCCGCGCCGCCGGCGCCCGCGACGATCGCAGGGTCATCGTCGACATCCTCGACTGAAGCCTCCCGCTTTCGTCACATTCACGCCTTGATCGGTGCGCTCCCGGGCGCCACCGTCTACGGCATGGTCGAGGTGGCGCAGATCCAGCACTGCATGGCAACCGGATCCGCGCCACCGGGGAAGGTTCTGGCGAGGGTCGCGCTCCGTCAGCACGGAATCGTGTCTCGCGCCCAGCTACTTGCCCTCGGCCACGACCCGAGTTTCGTCGGCCGCGAGCTGACGGCCGGCCGACTCCACGGGATTCACCTCGGTGTCTACGCGGTAGGCCATCTCAACCTCAGCCGCGAGGGCAGGTGGATGGCCGCGGTCCTCGCTGGTGGAGAGGGCGCGCTTCTCAGCCATCTCAGCGCCGCGCTGCTCTGGAAGATGATCGATCGTGCGCCCGACCTCATCCACGTCCTCGTTCCAGGAGCCAGCGCTCATCGCCGGGCTGGTCTGTTGATGCATCGCACCCGCCACCTTCCGCCGGAGCACCGCGCGGAGTGGAACGAGATCCCCGTCACCAGTCCTCATCGTACGCTCCTCGATCTCGCCTCGATCCTCCCGACCGAGCGTCTTCGCTACGCCGTGGAGGCGGCTGACAAGAGTGGGCGACTCGATGTTCCCTCTCTCGTCGCCCTCTGCGACGCCTCCGCCGGCAGGCGTGGGGTCGGCGCCCTTCGCCGGCTTGCGCTCGAACAGCGCGGCGCGATTCACCGCACCAAGTCGCCACCGGAGGCGTTGTTCCTCCGCCGCTGCCTGGCCCGTGGACTGCCCGAGCCGCTGGTCAACACCCGGCTGCACGGATACGAGGTCGACTTCCTCTGGCCGGACGCCCGGCTCGTGGTCGAGATTGACAGCTACACGCACCACCGCTCCTGGGCGCAACGGCGACGAGATCTCGAGCGCGACGCCGATCTGAAGGTGCGCGGCTATGAGGTCATCCGCTTCACGCGCGAGCGACTGAGCGACAACGAGGACGCGGTCTTCGGGCAGGTCCAAGCGTTACTGGGAATGGGTGCCCCTGCCGCCGTCTAGGCTCAGGCGCATGCGACTCGACGTCTTCACCCTGTTCCCGGAGTGGTTTGAGTGGTTCCGGACCCAACGGCACGTTCGGAACGCCGTCGAGGAGGGCTCGGAGCTGCGGTTCATCAACTACCGGGATACGACCCCGCTGAGCGCCGGGCAGGTTGACGACTCGCCGTACGGGGGAGGCGCCGGCATGGTGATGCGCGTCGATGTCGTGGATGCGGCGCTGCGCGCCACCTACGGTGATTCGCCGGGGCCGCGACGCACGGTGCTGCTGACCCCGTCGGGCAGGACGTTCGACGAGGAGATGGCCGCGGAGTTCGCCGCCGAGCGGGAGCTGACGCTGCTCTGCGGCCGCTACGAGGGCGTTGACGATCGGGTTCGCGAGCACCTGGTCACAGACGCGGTCTCGATCGGCCGCTACGTGCTCTCGGGCGGGGAGCTGGCGGCGATGGTCGTCGCCGACGCGGTCCTGCGCAAGCTTCCGGGTGCGCTCGGGCATGCCGAGAGCGCCCTGGAGGAGTCGTTCACCGAAGCGCTCGAGGGTCATCCGGAATACCCCCATTACACCCGTCCGGCCACGTACCGCGGCTGGGGCGTCCCCGACGTCCTCGTCTCGGGCGACCACGCGCGGGTGCGTCAATGGCGCCTTGAGCGCAGCCGCGAACGGGGTCGGGCTCATGAGGGGGGCTCTTAGCTACTATTCGCGGCCCCGTGCGGCCGATCTGCGGTCGCCAGAGGTGCATGTTGCACAGACCTGCCGATTGGATCCCCCGAGTCGGTGGCTGTCAGACGAGCCGGAGCGCAATCACATGAGCACGATCATCCAGAGTCTTGAGAAGGAGCAGCTGCAGCCACGTCCGCAGTTCGCCTCCGGTGATCGCGTTCGCGTTCACTTCCAGGTCATCGAGGGCAGCCGAACCCGTACTCAGGTCTTCGAGGGCGTCGTCATCAAGCGCCAGGGAAGCGGTGTCCGTGAGACGTTCACCGTGCGAAAGCAGTCCTTCGGCGTCGGCGTCGAGCGAACCTTTCCGCTGCATTCCCCCAAGATCGAGACGCTCGAGGTGGCCGGCCGCGGGGCCGTGCGCAGGGCCAAGCTGTATTACCTCCGTGACCGGGTCGGCAAGGCCGCTCGGGTTGCTGAACGCCGCTGGGGCATCGGCGAGGAGGTGCTCGGCGGAGGTGCGGACGGCGCCGTCGACGCCCAGGGCGCCACTCAGGTCGAAGCTCCGCAGGCGGTCCCGGCCGCCGAGGGAGAGGAGACCGTCGAAGAGGTCGAACTGGAAGAGCTGGAAGCCGAGGCCGAGGCCGAAGTTGAAGCCGTGACGGAAACCGAGGTTGAGGCGGAGGCTGACGTCGAGGTGACGTCCGAGGCTGAGAGCACAGACGTTCAAGCCGCATCCACGGAGCCGGCTGGGGAGCCGGAGGGAGAAGCCGCGGAGTCCGACGAGGACTCCGATGCAGACGAAGAGGCTTCGCGGCAGGACGCGTAGAGCGTCCAGCCGCCGAAACCACCATGCCGCGTCCGAAGTCGACGATCGGTGCGATCTTCGAGCTGGTCGTCATCGTCGGTTTCGCGATCGGCCTGGCCCTGGTCATCCAGGCGTTCGTCGTCAAGCCCTACCAGATCCCCACGGGCTCGATGATCCCGACGCTCGAGGTCGGACAGCGCGTGCTCGTTCAGCGGGTCAGCTACCACTTCAGCGATCCGGAGATCGGCGACATCGTCGTCTTCCACCCGCCGAAGGGAGCGGACACAACCGAGACGTGCGGACTCGAGCCCCTGCCGCCCCGCCAGGCTTGCCCGGAGCCGGTTGACGAGCCCGATGACACCAACTTCATCAAGCGCGTCGTCGCGACCCCGGGGGACACGCTGAGCATCAAGGACGGTCACGCGATCGTCAACGGTCAGCCGATCCCCGACGACTTCATCCGCCCCTGCGGCGGAGCTCGCGGATGCAACCTGCCGAAGGAGATCACGATCCCGCCCGACCATTACTTCATGATGGGCGACAATCGTGGAGCCAGTGACGACAGCCGCTTCTGGGGACCCGTCCCCAAGGACTGGATCATCGGCAAGGCCTTCGCCACCTACTGGCCCCTCAATCGCGTCGGCCTCCTCTGAGCCTGGGTCGTCTGGGGCCGCTGCGTCGGCTAAACCGAAGCGGCGGCGCGCCCGTCGGCCCGACGGCCGCCGCACCGCGTGGCTCTTTCGTTTCGACCAGGAGTTCGGTCGGCGCTTCGTGGCCGGTGCCGACGAGGCGGGGAGGGGATCGCTCGCGGGGCCGCTCGTCGCCGCCGCCGTGCTGTTGGACTACCGCTGTCTCGGGTCGGACGAGCGCAAGGCTCTCGCCGGCCTCGACGACTCCAAGCGAAAGACCGAGGAGGAGCGCGAGCGCCTCTACCCGGCCGTGATCGCGGCCGCCACCCGGGTTGCCGTGACCGCGCGAAGCGCCGGCGGGATCGACTCGCGCGGCCTCCACGTCACCAATCTGCAGGCGCTCGCGGACACGCTGAGTCAGGTGGCGGTCCCGGGCGCAAAGTGCCTCAGCGACGGCTTTCGGCTCGGATCGCGATGCCGGGTCGAGCACGAGGCGGTGGTCGAGGGCGACGCCCGCAGCGCCGCGATCGCGGCGGCTTCGGTGATCGCCAAGGTCACGCGTGACCGCTACATGCGCCGAGCCGCCGAGACCTATCCCGGCTGGGATTTCGAGAGCAACGTCGGTTACTCGTCGCCCGGCCACCGGGAGGCGATCTCGCGGATCGGCATCTGCTCACTGCACCGCCGCTCGTTCGCATCCACCGCCTATCAGCAGTTGGAGCTAGGCTCGCCGTAGCGAAATCCGAGGAGGTATCCGATGAGTTCGGACCTGACTGATGCCATCGGGCGTTACAACGACGCCTGGAATGCACATGACGTCGACGCGATCGTCTCGATGCACGCGCCGGGGATGGTGTTCGAGAATCACACCGCGAAGGAGAGGGCCGAGGGTGAGGAGGTTCGCGAGCACATTGCCGCCATCTTCAGCGGCTGGCCGGATCTGAACTTCGCTTGCCGACGCCTCTACGTCCGCGAGGATCTCGTGGTCCAGGAGTGGACGGCGTCGGCCACCCACGCCAAGGAGATGCGGCGAGGCGACATCGTCGCGCCGCCGACCGGAAGGCGGATCGAATGGGTGGGGATGGACGTGATCCCGTTTGAGGCCGGGCTGATCACCCGCAAGGACGTCTACTCAGACTCGGTCTCGATCCTGAGGCAGGTCGGGTTGCTCGACGACTGACGAGATCAGAACGCGTCGGGGACGTGGTCGATCGCGGTCGGCCGATCCGAGGCGCCGAGGCTGACGCCGACCACATCGAAGCGCAGCGAGCCGTGGGGAGGCGGCGTATTCTCCGCGAGCCATGCGCGGGCAAGGCGTCTGATCTGCATCTGCTTCTTCGGCCCGACCGCCAATGCCGGCCGCTCCGGGCCCGCTCGGGTGCCCTCGCGCATGGTCTTGACCTCGACGAAGACCAGCGTTCCGCGATCAAGGGCGATCGCATCGAGCTCGCCGTAGCGGGTCCGGCAGTTGCGAGCGATGATGGCCAGGCCGCGCCGGGCGAGGTACTCGCAGGCGCGATCCTCGCCGATCCGGCCGACGCGCAGCCGTGCGCCGGTCATCGTTTCTCCCGATACATCATTCGCACATCCTGAGGCTGATCTGCGCGCGCGTGGCGGTCTCAATGTGCCGATTGGCGCGCCGATCCGCGCCGACTTCCCGGCCCGCGCCGAGCTGCTGGCAATCGGCGCACATCCGTGCGGGTATCGACCCATTGAAGGCCCCATCGGCGCGTCGAAGGCGCCTAGTCTCAGAGAGATGCTGGCCCGAACGAGAACGCTCGCCCTCTGCGGCGTCGACGCCCTTCCCGTCGACGTCGAGATCGACATCCATCGCGGCCTGCCGGCGTTCTCGCTCGTCGGCCTTCCCGACGCTGCCGTGCGGGAGTCGCGCGAGCGCGTCAGGGCCGCGATCGTCAACTCCGGCTACGAGTTCCCGCTCAAGCGGATCACCGCCAACCTCGCACCCGCGGATCTGCGCAAGGCTGGGCCCGGCTTCGACCTCGCCATCGCCGCGGCCATCCTCTGCGCCTCCGGCCAGGTGGCGGCCGAGCCGCTGGAGGACTGGTGGCTGGCGGGGGAGCTGGCCCTCGACGGATCGATCCGGCCTTTGCGGGGGGTGCTCGCGATGGCTGAGCGGGTCAAGCGCGAGGGCGGCCGGGGGATCGCCGTGGCGGCCGCGAATGCCGGCGAGGCCATGCTCGTCGAAGGGGCGGCGGTGGCTGCGCTAGGCAGGCTGTGTGACCTCGGGTTGCTGGCCGGGGGCGAGCTGCCACCCGACGACCGGCCTGAGTCGGCGGTTGCGGCTCGGTCGCCGTTGCCGGACCTCTGCGATCTGAAGGGGCAGCAGGGGCTGCGCCGGGGTCTCGAGGTTGCCGCCGCCGGTGGGCATGGCGCCCTGGTGATCGGTCCTCCCGGCGCCGGCAAGTCGCTCGCCGCCCGCCGCCTGCCGTCGATCATGCCGCCGCTGACGCTGTCGGAAGCGATCGAGGTGACGAAGATCGCCAGCATCTCCGGTCGGCCCCCTCCCGACGGCACCCTCTCGGCAAGGCCCTTCCGGGCGCCCCATCACACGATCTCGCCGGCCGGGTTGGTCGGGGGCGGATCGCCGCCGCGGCCGGGGGAGATCACCCTCGCCCATCGGGGGGTGTTGTTCCTCGATGAGCTCGGTGAGTTCTCCCGCTCCAGCCTCGAGGCCCTGCGACAGCCGATCGAGGAAGGGTGCGTGACGATCTCGAGGGCGCAGGGCTCATTGGCATTCCCGGCCCGGTTCCAACTCTTCGCCGCAGCCAACCCGTGTCCGTGCGGACACGGTTCCTCCTCGCCGCGCTGCCGCTGCAGCCCCGAACGGGTTCGCGCCTACGAGTCGCGGCTGAGTGGCGCCCTGGCGGACCGCTTCGATCTCGCCCTCGCCGTCGAGCAACCATCGTCCTCGGCGCTGGCGGGGGATCGCGGCGAGGATTCAGCCACAGTCGCAGCGCGAGTGCTCGACGCGCGCGAGCATCAGCGGGAGCGGCTCGGGGAGGGCCGCACCAACGCGACGATGTCGGAGCGTGAGATCGCCGACCTGCTCGATCTCGATGCAGACGCGAGGTCGTCGTTGATCGCCGGTCACGAGCGCCTGGGACTGAGCGGGCGGGGCTGGAACCGGGTGCTGAAGGTCGCCCGGACGTGTGCCGACCTCGACGGTTCCCGACCGGTCGCCGGCCGTCACGTCGACGAGGCGATGTCGCTGCGGCGCCGGGGCGCGTCGTGAGTGGATCCCGCTACCCTGCCCGGCATGCGCTCGACGGGGGCTGCTGCTCGCCAGCCTCGCGGGTCACATCGATCGATCGGTCAGCTCCCGGGCCGGCGGCCGGGCCCGCGACCTGCTGGCGCTCGATGACGGACGCCTGGCCAGGGCCGTCGCGCCGAGCGATCCGCTCAGGCACCTTCGGGGCGCTGCGGGCCGGGCGTCTGAGCAGTCGTTTGCAGCCCACCTCGACTCGCTCGGATGCTGGAGCGTCTGCTCTCACTCCGGAGTGCTGCCGGAGTCGCTCGAGCGCGCTCGGCGACTCGGCTCCCCGAGCCCTCTACGGCGTCGGCGATCGCTCGTTGCTGGCGCGGATCGATGCCGGAACGTTCGGTCACGATCGTCGGCTCTCGTCGCGCCGGCGCCTACGGCAGGGAGGTCGCATTCGAGTTGGCGCGATCGCTTACCGCCAGCGGGATCCTGGTGATCAGCGGCCTGGCGCTCGGGGTCGACTCCGCGGCGCACGAGGGGGCCCTCGCCGCCGGGGCCGCCACCGTGGCCATCCTCGGCCCCGGTGCCGAGCGGCCGTACCCGCGCTCTCGCGGCCACCTGTACTCCCGCATCCGCTCCCAGGGGCTGATCGTCTCCGAACTTGCCTCCCGGCTCTCCCACGTTTCGCTGGATGTTTCCGGCTCGCAATCGGCTGATGGCGGCGATGGCCGGGATCACGGTGGTCGTCGAGGCGGCCGAGCGCTCCGGGTCCCTGATCACGGCCGAGATGGCGATCGAGGGCGGCCGGCAGGTCGGGGCGGTTCCAGGTCCGGTGACCTCCTGGAGCTCGAGCGGCACCAACAAGCTTCTGGCCGAGGGGGCGGCCGTCATCCGGGACGCGCAGGACGTCCTTGATCTGCTGCTCGGCCCGGGCGCCGTTGCGGCGCTCCCGGTCGGCCCGCCGACGAGCCCGGCCGCGCGTGCGGCCCTGGCTGTGATCGAGGGCGGAGCCGGCACCGTCGACGCGATCGCGAGCGGATCCGCTCTGGGCTTCTCCGATGCGCTCGTGGTGCTGGCCGGCCTGGAGCGCGAGGGATACGTGCGCGGTGATGCAGCGGGCCGATACACGAGGACCTCCCAGGCGGAGCCGGAGCACCCCGGCCTGGCCTAGGATCGCCGTGTGAGTGGATCTCGGACACCGGTGGCGCTCTCGGTCGCGGGCTCGGACTCCGGCGGCGGGGCGGGCATCCAGGCCGACCTGAAGGCCTTCGCCGCCCTGGGTGTTCACGGAACGACCGCGATCACCGCGATCACCGCTCAGAACACGGTCGGTGTGACGGCGATCCATCCGGTTCCGCCCGCGGTGATAGTCGCCCAGGTCGAGGCCGTCGTCGCCGACATCGGCGTCGACGCCGTCAAGGTGGGAATGCTGGGAACCCGCGAGACCACGGTTGCCGTCGCCGGGGCTCTCGCCTCGCTCACCGGCGTCCCGATCGTCATCGATCCGGTGATGGTGGCCGAGAGCGGCGCGCAACTCCTCGACGACGAAGCGCGCGAGGCGCTGATCACGAGGCTGCTGCCGCTTGCAAGCGTGCTGACCCCCAACCTGCCCGAAGCACGAGCGTTGGCCGGTGAAGGGGCGGATGCGACCCCCGCCGATCTCGCCCGGGCAATCCTCGATCTCGGCCCAGCCGCGGTGATCGTCACCGGCGGGCACGCCGACGGGACGGACCTGCTCGACGACGGCGCCGGGCAACTCTCGATCCCCGGGCCGGTCCATCCCGACGGCGCCGCGCACGGCTCCGGCTGCACCCACAGTTCGAGCCTGGCGGCGCTGCTCGCCCTCGGCGTTCCCCTGCGGGAGGCGTCGATCGAGGCGCGTCGGCGGGCTGGAGATGCGATCGCGAACGGTTTGCGCGACATCGGCCAGGGCCCCGGGCCCGTGGACGCGATCGGGCTCGCCGATCGGCGCTCCCGTGGCTCGCTGACATAATCGGCACATGAAGCTCGTCCGGATGAAGCCTGGCCACGGCGATCTGCTGCTGGCCGAGGGGGATCCCGAGCTCGCCGAGGAAGAGGCCCTGCTGATCGAGGCGTTCCGGCGCCAGCTCGACCTCGGGATGTGGGCGGCCGTCCCGACGCTGGCAACCGGCGGCAAGCGCGAAGCGGTGATGGTGCGCGATTTCGGGGAGGTCCCCAGGGATGCGGAGCGAGTGATCTTCTTCCCGCCGGCGGCCGGCGGATGAACGTCGGCGGCAGCGGCCACCCTGGCGATCGTTTGCCTGGCCCTGGCGGCGTTCGCGTTCGGCCCGGACCTCTCGCGCGCGATTCGCAACCGACCGCGGAGGCCATCGCGCGTCCATCGGCGGCCTCGACATCATGTCCCCGATCCCGGTCTGCAATTGCGGGCGGAGCGTCGCGCCGAGAGGCTCCTCGCGGATGTGCTCGGAGCGGAGACATTCGAGGCCTACCGCGCGCTGGGCTTCCTGCACTCCTACGGCTCCACCCGCGACGGCGAGATCGCCTACGGGTATCTGATCTACCCGCACAAGCCGATCGTCAGCTTCGACGCCGCGACCGGGGAGCTGCTCAACGAGCATTGCGTGGCCTTCCCCGATCGCAGCGAGCCCGAGGGCGGCCAGCGCCTGCCCGACGCCGACGACGTGCTCGCGAAGTGGATGGCCCTCCGCGCCGACGAACGTGGGTTGATCAACGAAGCCAACATGCACCTCCCCGGTCGTCAGCTCGATCCCGATCACGTTCGCCGCGATCTCGCCAGGCTCAGCGAGTGGACCAGCCGATCATCCCCCACAGCGATACAGAAACCGGAGCAATGAGCACGGACACCGCCAAAGACAATCGCCCGCGCTCAGCCGCCGTCTTCGACGGTCCCGAGCGGGCCCCGGCGCGGGCCTACATGAAGGGGATCGGCTTCGACGACGATGCGCTGAAGCGGCCGACGATCGGGATCGCGAACACCTGGATCGAAGCGATGCCCTGCAACTACCACCTGCGTGGCCTCGCCGAGTACATCAAGGAGGGAGTTCGGGCCGCCGGCGGAACGCCGATGGAGTTCAACACGATCGCGATCTCCGACGGGATCACGATGGGCACGAAGGGAATGAAGAGCTCTCTGGTCAGCCGCGAGGTGATCGCCGACTCGATCGAGCTGACCGTACGCGGCTACCAGTTCGACGCCGTGATCGCCCTCGGTGCCTGCGACAAGACCCTGCCGGGCTGCGTGATGGCGCTGGCCCGCCTCGACATCCCCTCGTTGCTCCTCTACGGCGGATCGGTCGCCCCGGGGCGCTACAAGGGCCGCGACGTGACCATCCTCGACGTCTTCGAGGCCGTCGGCGCCCATGCTGCCGGAAACATGACCGACGAGGAGCTGCACGAGCTCGAGGGCGTGGCCAGCCCGGGTGCCGGGGCCTGCGGCGCCCAGTTCACGGCGAACACGATGGCCTGCGCCTTCGAGGCGCTGGGGATCTCGGTGGGCGGCTCGGCGATGGTTCCCGCCGAGGACGAGGAGAAGGGGACGGTCGCCGAGAAGGTCGGCGAGCTGATCATGAGCATCCTCGCCGAGGACCTGAAACCGAGCGAGATCATCACCGCCGAGTCGCTCGAGAACGCGATCGCCTGTATCTGCGCCTCCGGTGGATCGACGAACGGGGTCCTGCACATGATCGCCATCGCCCGCGAGGCCGGCATCCCGCTTGAGATGGACGACTTCGAGCGGATCTCCCAGCGCACCCCCCAGTACGTCGACATGAAGCCGGGGGGCCGCTACGTCGCCAACGACCTGTATCGGGCGGGCGGGGTCCCACTGATCCTCAACCGACTGTCGGAGGCGGGCCTGCTGCACCGGGATCAGATCACCGTCACCGGCCGCACGATCGGCGCGGAGGCTGATGCGGCATCCGAGGCGAAGGGCCAGGACGTCGTCCGGCCGATCGACGATCCGGTCAAGGCGAAGGGGGGCCTCGCGATCCTGCACGGCAACCTCGCCCCCGAGGGCGCCGTCGTCAAGGTCGCGGGCACCGAGCGTCGCGGTCAGACCGGCCCAGCCCGCGTGTTCGAGTGCGAGGAGGACTGCTTCGCGACGGTCCGCTCCGGTGGGATCAACCCGGGTGACGTGATCGTGATCCGCAACGAGGGGCCGACCGGCGGTCCCGGGATGCGGGAGATGCTGCAGGTGACCGCGGCGATCGTCGGCAGCGGCCACGGCGAGGACGTGGCGCTGATCACCGACGGCCGCTTCTCCGGCGCCACCAGGGGGCTGATGATCGGCCACGTCGCTCCCGAGGCCGTCAAGGGCGGACCCATCGCGGCGATCCAGGAGGGGGATACCCTGACGATCGACATCGACGCCCGCCGGATCGACGTTGACCTCACCGAAGAGCAGATCGCCGAGCGGGTCGCGGCCTACGTGCCGCCCGAGCCGCCCTTCAAGCGCGGCGTGATGGCCAAGTACGCGGCGACGGTCTCGAGCGCATCCCACGGCGCCATCACCTCGTAGGGGGCCGGAGGCCGTGGCCGACAGCAGGGAGCCGCGTTTTGAGGAGCACGACCTCGGGTTCTCCTGGCTCCCCGATCCCGGCGAGATGATGCAGCGGGCCTGCCACGTCGTCCGACTCGGCCCCGAATCGAAGATCTGGATCGTCGATCCCGTCGACGTCTCCGGCCTCGACGAGCGGATCGCCGCTCTCGCGGAAGCGGGGGAGGTCACCGGCGTGCTCCAGCTCCTCGACCGTCACGAGCGCGATTGCGCCCGACTGGCCGATCGTCACGGAGTTCCGCTTCATCGCCTGCCCTTCGATGGGATCGAGGGGACCGACCTCGAGCCGATCAAGGTGGTCAGCAACCGTCTCTGGAAGGAGGTGGCGATCTGGTCGGAGCCCGACCGGGCGCTGATCGTCGCCGAGGCAGTCGGCACCGCCCGCTACTTCCGCGCCGGCGACGAGGCGGTCGGCATCCACCCGATGCTGCGGATGACCCCACCGCGCTGCCTCTCCGTCTACGAGCCCGAGCACCTGCTCACCGGCCACGGCACCGGGATGCACGGCCCGGGAACGGCCGAGGCCCTGGCCGATGCCCTCGACGGCTCGCGCCGCCGCCTCCCTCAGGCCGTGATCTCGATGGTCCGCCGCCGCTAGCCGACGGGACTCAGCGCCGAGCTGCGGAAACCTCATCGCGTGACGTCTCCGCCTCGCGACCCAAGCCTCAGGGAGCGGTCGCGCAGAATCGTGCGAGCAGGCGGTTGAAGCGGGTCGGATGCTCGGCCATCGGCACGTGACCGCACTCGTCGAAGACGACCAGCTCGGAGCCTGGGATGCGCTCGAGAAAGCCCGCCGCGTCGGCGGCCGGAACCACGAGATCGTCGCGGCCCCAGATGATCAACGTCGGCACGCGGATGCGATCCAAGCGGTGGAGCAGGTCGTAGCCGGTGAGCGCGGCAACCGCCGGAACGAATCCGGGAGCGCCGAGGGCCGGCGCGAGGAACTCGACCAGCACCTCACGCGGCATCCGCTCGGGGTGGCGCATGACCCCGCCGAGGGCGAGCTTGCGCAGCCCCGCCCGCCTCATCGATGCGATGTCGATCCGGCGCAGGAGCGGGTTTGCCAGGACGCTCACCCGAGCTCCGGCCACCACCGGCCCCCGCCGCATGGTTGCGTGGCTGATCCCCGCTGAGGAGACGAGCACGAGTCGATCGACCCATTCCGGCTCCCCGACCGCGACCTCGGCGGCGATGAAGCCGCCCATCGAGTTACCGACCAGGGTGCAGGTTCCGACCCCGAGCGCCTCGCGGAGGTTGTTGAGCAGCACCCCGTAGTCGGGGATCGAGATCGGCCACGGCGGCATCGGGCTCGATCCGAACCCCGGCAGGTCGAAGGCGATCGTCCTGTACCCGAGCTCCGCCATCCGCGGCATGTTCTCGAGCCAGTTCTGCCAACAGCCCCCGAGGCCGTGGATGAAGATGATCGTCTCGGGGCCGTCGCCGATCTCGGTGTAGTTGATCGTCGTGCCGCCGACCTCGATCGTCCGCAGATGCTGCTGCCAATCGATCTTCAGCCAGGCGGGCTCGGGGTCTCCGTAGGGGTCTTCACCGTCGGGCGGAGTGACCTCGACCCGCTCGATTCGGCGGTAGGGATACGTGACCGCCCGCGGCGTGCGCCGGGCCTCATCGGGGCTTGCGGGTGGCTCGGGGGTCACTGGCCGGGAGATTAGACGGCGGCCCGCCCGGTGTGAGCCGTGTGAGGCCCGTCCTGATCGGCCTGCGCCGAGGTGCGATCATTCCGCGATGGTTCCGAGGCACACGTCGCTCGCCCGCGGCCCCGATTCGGCTGTGGACGCCGGCGACGAGATCGGCGTTTCCGAACGCGAGCGCATGCGCTCGCTGCTGCCCGCGGTCGAGCCCGATCGCCGGGTCGACGACTGGGGCCGCTCCGAACGCATCGAGGGGGTCTTCGACGCGACCGTGGTCGAGTTCTTCTACCGCTACTGGTTCCGCTGCGAGGTCGAGGGGATCGAGAACGTACCCGCCGAGGGGGGCGCTCTGCTCGTCTCCAACCACGCCGGGGCCCTGCCGCCCGATGCCGCCATGATCGGTAAGGCGATTCGCGACGAGCACCCCTCGCCGCGTCCCCTCTACATGACGGTGGAGCACTTCTTCAAGGGCTACCCGGGCTTCTCCAGCCTGCTGCCGAAGATCGGCTGCGTGCCGGCCCATCCGGCCAACGTCCATCGCCTGCTCTATGACGAGCGCCGGCTGGTGCTGGTCTTCCCCGAGGGCCGCAAGGGCACCGAGAAGCTGGTCAAGGACCGCTACAAGGTGCAGCGCTTCGGTCGGGGTGGCTTCGTCGAGGCGGCGATGCGCGGCGAGGCGAAGCTGGTCCCCGTCTGCGTCGTCGGGGCCGAGGAGGCCGCTCCGGTATTCGCCCGCTCGAGGCTCCTGCAGCGGGCGACCGGCCTGATCTATTTCCCGCTCACCCCCACGTTCCCCTGGCTCGGCCCGGCGGGGATGCTCGGCTATCTACCCGCCAAGTTCAAGATTCGCTTCCTCGAGCCGATCGACACCACCCGCATGGGCCCCGAGCCCGCGGAGGACAAGGCGTTGGTGCAGTCGGTCGCCCAGGAGGTCCGGGCGCGGATCCAGGAGGGCCTGCACGAGATGGTCGCGGAGCGGAAGTCGGTGTGGCTCGGATGAGCGTCCAGGAGGCTCAGGTCGTCGTTACCGGGGAGCGTCAGGGTCGACGCCGGGTGCTGATCGTCGGTCTCTCGAGCTACTGGGGCGGCAGGCTGGCCCGGGCGCTCGAGTCCTTCGCCGAGGTCGAGGCGATCGTCGGCGTCGATTCCCAGGACCCGACGGTGGAGCTTGAGCGCACCGAGTTCGTCCGCGTCTCCAACCAGCACGCCCTGATCCAGCGGATCGTCCGCGCCGCGCGAATCGACACGGTGATCGATGCCCGCCTCGTCGTCGACTCGATCACGATGTCGCCCAAGGAGGCCCATGAGAGCAATGTGATCGGCACCATGAACCTCCTCGCCGCCTGCGCGGGTGAGAGCTCGCCGGTCCGCAAGTTCATCTTCAAGTCGTCGGCCCACGTCTACGGTTGTGCCCAGGACGACCCAGCGTTCTTCACCGAGTCGATGTCGCGCTCGCACCAGCCGGCGACGGCGATCGAACGCGACATCGTCGAGGCCGAGGCCTCGGTGCTCGACTTCGCATCCAAGCAGCCGAACGTCGACGTCACGGTCTTGCGATGCGCAAAGGTCCTGGGCCCCGACGTCACGACTTCGTTCGGCCGGATGCTCTCGCTGCCGCTGGTACCGATGGTGTTCGGCTTCGACCCGCGCACCCAGTTCGTCCACGAGGACGATGTCGTACACGGGCTCGAGCACGCGGCATTGCATCCTCTACCCGGGGTCTTCAACCTCGCCGCCGACGGCGTGCTCGCGCTCTCGGAGGTCATCGGGCTGCTCGGCAAGCGATCGGCGCCCGTGCTGCCGCCCTG
The DNA here is from genome assembly GCA_963823275.1 of uncultured Solirubrobacterales bacterium. GTDB lineage: Bacteria > Actinomycetota > Thermoleophilia > Solirubrobacterales > 70-9 > RHKX01. Next base: position 1,225,519 of record CAWGKW010000001.1, read on the forward strand.
GGGATCGGGGCTGCTGGCCGCCCCCCTGCGAACCCTCGGCCTGAGGATCCCCGACGAGATGCTCGATCACCTTCGGTTCGGGCGCGGCCTCGACAACCGGCGGCTGAAGGCGAGCGGATTCGAGTACGGCTACACCTCCCGTGAGACCGTTGTCGCGTTCTCGGAGCACCTGCGGCTGCAGCCCATCCTCCGGGGAATGGAGTCGCCCTACGAGTACGAGGGCGAGGTCGAGCGCTTCCTCCGGCGAAGTCCGCTCGCCAGGCCGGCGCAACCGCCGCTGAGCGGAACATCGGGTACTGAGAGCGAGCCGTTCGGAATCTGAGCGGCGGGCGGCTTCGTTGAGGAATCGGGGGTTGGGCCGCAAACCGGGTTGCAGAGCCGTTGGAGCCGTCCGTCGAGCCGGTGGGGTGCCTACACTTAATCCCGAGAGCGGGGCATCGCCGATTCGGCCGTCCTCCCCGCTGATCGATCCTCATCGTGGGGCGCAAGGCACAGATTTCAATCGTTGCGGTCGTATTCACTGCGATCGTCGCAACCCTGCTCGTCTATTGGTGGGATTCGACCCAGCAGGACACGATCGCCGAGGGCGTGACGATCGGCGGGGTCGATGTGGGTGGCCTGGATGCCGACGGCGCTCGTTCGCAGATCGAGACCAACCTGGTCGCACCGCTCAACAAGACCGTCACGGTCAGGTACGACGACGACGAGTTCACCCTCACCCCCCACGAGAGCGATGTCAGCGCCGACGCCGACCGGATGGTCGAAGAGGCGATTGCGGCATCTCAGGACGGCGGCCTGGCGGCGCGGACATGGCGCAGCCTGACCGGGGGAGAGGTCGATGTGGCGATCCAGCCCCAGATCGAGTACGACAAGGATGCCGTCGACCATTTCGTCAACCACATCGAGTCGAACCTCGATCGGGACCCCGTCGACGCGAGCGTCGACCCGAGCGGCGGCGTGCTCGAGCCGGTCGCCGCCCAGCCCGGCATCAAGGTCGACGATTCGCTGCTTCGCAGCGATGTCGATGCCGCGCTCCAGGATCCCGCCAACCGCACGGTCAAGGCCGAGGTCGAGAAGGTCAAGCCGGAGGTGACGACGTCTGAGGTCGCGGACAAGTACCCCACCTACCTGGTGGTCAATCGCGCCAACTTCACGCTGACGCTGTACCGCAACCTCAAACAGGAGGTGCAATACACCGTTGCGATCGGGGCTCAGGGCTTCGATACCCCAACCGGCCTCTACCACATCCAGGACAAGCAGGTGGATCCCGTCTGGAACGTCCCCGACTCCGACTGGGCCGGGGACCTCGCCGGCCAGTCGATCCCCCCGGGGCCCGACAACCCGCTGAAGGCTCGCTGGATGGGGATCTACAACGGGGCCGGGATCCACGGCACCTCCGATACCGCTTCGCTGGGCAGCGCCGCCTCCCACGGCTGCGTGCGGATGGGCGTCGAGGACGTGATCGACCTCTACGACCGCGTCGATGTCGGCACCCCGATCTACATCGGCTGACCGGACGCCGCTCCGGCCCCGGGCCGGGCAACCCGGCGGCACGATCGCTGTCAGCGGCAGGGTCGCGTGCCCCGAGGGCGAACCGGGCTCCATGTCCGCCGTTCCCGAAGCTGAGCCGATCGCTGCGATTTCGCCGGCGTGGCAATCCGCCCTGATCGGATACGAGCGCGAACTGAGTGCCAGACAGCTCTCCCCACACACCTTGCGCGCCTACTCCAATGACCTCGAGGAACTGGCCTGCTGGGCGACGGCCTCGGGCATCGCCGACCCTCGCGAACTCACCTACAGGCGCCTGCGCGGGTATGCGGCAGTGCTCGCCGGCAGGGGCCTCGAGCGATCCAGCGTCGGCCGCAAGCTCGCCGCCGCGCGTGGCCTGTTCGGCTTTCTGACCCGGTCGGGCCAGGCCGCTCACAACCCGGCGGAGCTGCTGCCCAATCCGAAGTCGGCATCGCGACTGCCCCGGGTCCTCGATCGCGATCAGGCCCGCAACCTGCTGGAGCGGATCCCCGCAGCCACGCCGCTGGAGGCCCGCGACCGGGCGATGCTCGAACTCGCCTACTCCTCGGGTCTGCGCTGCTCGGAGTTGGTCGGGCTCAACCTCGATTCCATCGATTTCGACTCCGAGACGGTCCGGGTGCGGGGCAAGGGGGACAAGGAGCGGATCGTTCCCCTCGGCGAGCCGGCCCAGCGCGCGGTCTCCCGCTACGTCGAGCGATTCCGCCCGGCCCTGGTCGACGACTCGAGGGAGCCTGCCCTCCTGATCTCCAAGAGTGGTCGGCGGCTGTCGACGTCGGATGTGACGAGGCGCCTGGGCCGCTGGGTCAACGAGGCGGCGATCGCGGGGCGGGTCTCGCCCCACGCGCTCCGCCATTCGTTCGCGACCCACATGCTCGAGGGCGGTGCGGATCTGCGCTCGATCCAGGAGCTGCTGGGTCACGCGAGCATCTCGACGACGCAGATCTACACGAGGGTCGAGCCGAGCCGGTTGCGCGAGGCGTATGCGGACGCCCATCCGCGTGCTTGAGCCAACCTGGACTAACGTATGACTTGCCAAGGAGGGGTCTGAATGGAAACCAACGTCAAAGCGGTTGAATTGAAGGAGCTTTGGCGTCGCTGCAAGGAGGACGGCGACGAGCGCGCACGCGAGCGCCTGGTGGTCGCCTACTCGCCGCTCGTCAAGTACGTCGCCGGCCGCATGGCCTCCGGCCTGCCCTCCCATGTCGAGGAGGGGGACCTGATCTCCTACGGCCTGATCGGCCTGATCGGGTCGATCGAGCGCTACGACCTCGAGCGCGAGATCAAATTCGAGACCTTCGCCGTCTCCCGCATCCGTGGGGCCATCATCGACGAGCTTCGATCGCTGGATTGGGTCCCTCGTTCCGTGCGCGCCAAGGCCCGCGACGTCGAGAAGATCCACTCCCAGCTCGAGAACAAGCTCGGCCGGGCCCCGAGCGAGGAGGAGATGGCCGAGAAGCTCGGCGTCTCCGTGGACGATTTCCGCACGACGCTGCTCGAGATCGCCAACTCCTCTGTCCTCGCCCTGGACGACCTCTGGACGGTCTCCGACTCCGACGGGGGCCAGGTCTCGCTCCTCGACACGATCCGCGACCCCAACGCGGTCGATCCCGAGGAGGCGATCGATACGGTCGAGCTCAAGGACCGGCTCGCCGACGCGATCGAATCCCTGCCGGATCGGGAGCGCCTCGTCATCGCCCTCTACTACTACGAGACCCTCACCCTGCGTGAGATCGGTGACGTTCTCGGGGTCACCGAGTCGCGCGTCTCCCAGCTTCACACCAAGGCCGTGCTCGGCATGCGGTCGCACCTCCAGAACGCCGCCTGAGGGCGTCCGCCCCGAGCGGATCGACCGATCGATACGGGTCCGGGCCCGCTCGACGCCTTGCCCTAACCTGCGCCTCGATGACCGATGAGCCATATGTCGACCCCTCCTGCGTGGTCTGCGAACGTCGGCTTCTCCCCGGCGAGCGCCCGATCCGCTTCGTGACCAGGGACGGCGCCGAGGTCGACGTCTGCGAGCTCTGCAAGCCCCGAGCCGAGGCGGCGGGATGGCTGCGACCCGACGAGGTTGAGCCGGTCGTCGGCGCGGCGCCGGGCCGTGAGCGCAGGCGAACGCGAGGGGCTCAGGTCTTCGGCGGACTCCTCTCGCGGCGAGGGCAGCCCGGCGAGGGGTCCGAGCGGCCACCGAGCGCGCAGCCGGAGCCGGACTTCGACGATCAGGAGGCGCCGCCGCTGGCTCCGGCTCTCCCCGGGTCGGCCGGTTCTTCGATCGCCCCGGCTACGTCTGTCGCCGATGCCCTCTACGCCTTCAACAGCTCCGATCACCGGCGGACGGTCGCGGGATTGACCCGGACTCTGGGGCCGCCAAGGGCGACGGCGATCGCCGGCGAGACCGGCAGCGGCCTTCCCGGTGTTCGCCTGACGGTCGCCTGGGAGCTCACCTGGTATCAGTGGGAGGTCGGGCCGCGCGGTCGCGGGCACGACGTTCGCGAGTCCGGCAAGGGGGAGACCCTCGATCAGCTTCGCTCCGCTGATCGAACCTGGAACCTCATGGTCGATGCCGACGGCACTCTGGAGGAGAAGACCTCCCCGACCCCCACGGTGAACGGGGAATGAAGCTGACCGTGCACGTCGACGGGGGATCGCGGGGGAATCCTGGGCCGGCCGCGATCGCGGCCGTGCTCAGCGATCGGAGCGGCGAAGTCGTCTACAGCGCCGGCGAGGTGATCGGCAGGGCCACCAACAACGTCGCCGAGTACCGTGCCCTGATCTTCGGCATCGAGCAGGCGAAGATGCTGGGTGCGACCGAGCTGGACCTCGTCGGTGACTCCGAGCTGATCGTCAAACAGATCCGCGGCGAGTACAAGGTCAAGGACCCCAACATGAAACCCCTTCATGCCGCCGCGCATGCCGCCCTCGCCGATCTGGACCAGTGGTCGATCCGCCACGTCAAGCGCGAGCACAACGCCGAGGCCGATCGCATCGTCAACGAGGCCCTTGACGCCGACGATTGAGAACTGGTCCGGTCCGCTCGCTTCGGCTCGGTATGTCTTGACAGACCGAAGCGGTAATGGGAGGCTGGCGCGTGTCCGAGCGGTTCGCGCTTGGCGATGAGGGAGGAATTGTCATGAGCCCACGCCGCGCAGTCGTCGTCGTCGTCACGGTCTTGGTGACCGGCCTGTCGGCCGCCGTCGGGGCGGCTGCCTCGGAATCTGAGAGCGGGGGATCGCCCACCATGATCAGGGCGACGGACTACGAGCTCAGCGTGCCAGTGCGCGATCTCGACGTAGCCGCTCCGAGTCAGTCTCCCGGGGCCGCGCCACCGCGGGTTAACCCCCTCGCGGGAGAAGCTGACGCGGGTGACCGCGGGACGGCCGATCGGGGGAAGGTGCCGCTTGACCCGCTCGCCGCCCGCTCGGGCCGCCCCCCCGGGAGGACCCCGGCGCCGGGACTGGTCTTCGACGGTACCTCCAACCCCACCGGATGCGGGACCTGCAGCCCGCCCGACACCACCGGGGACGTCGGACCGGACAACTATGTGCAGGCCGTCAACGCGACGAAGATCGCGGTCTTCGACAAGAGCGGAAATCCGCTTGCCGCGCCCTTCAACCTGAGCACCCTGTTCACCTCGGCTCCATGCAACGCCGGGAACACCGGGGACCCGCAGGTCCTATACGACGAGCTCGCCGACCGCTGGGTCCTCGCCCAGTTCACACTCACCAACGAGCTCTGCTTCGCGGTCTCGGAGACCGCGAACCCGCTCGGCAGCTACAACCTCTACACGTTCTCGACCCCCGAGTTCCCCGACTACTTCAAGATCGGGGTCTGGCCGACCGGCTACTACGTCTCGACGAACGAGACGACCTACACCGCCTACGCCTTCGACCGGACGAAGATGCTTGCCGGCGATCCGTCGGCATCCGGCGTTCGCTTCCCGGGGGAGACGAATCTGCTGATGCCCGCCGACGTCGACGGCGCGGACGCCCCGCCCGCCAACTCGGGCGGCCTCTTCTACACGTTCAAGGACGACGTCTTCCACGGGGGCTCCGACCGCCTCGAGCTGTTCCGCTTGACGCCCGACTTCGCCACTCCGGCCAGCAGCACGTTCGGACTCGCCGCGACGATCCCGGTCGCGCCCTTCGCCTACACGGTCTGCGGGTTCTTCATCCTCGACTGCATCCCCCAGGGCGGCACCACGCAGAAGGTCGATGCCGTCAGCGAGTGGCCGATGCAGCGGCTCGCCTATCGGCGCTTCAACGACCATGAGTCCATGGTCGGGAACTTCACCGTCGGCGGGGGCGCGGCGACCCCGGGCGCAGCGATCCGCTGGTTCGAGTTGCGCGATACCGGGTCCGGCTGGAAGCTCCATCAGGAGGGGACCGAGGACGAGGGTGGCGGCCTCAACCGTTTCATGGGGAGCATCGCGATGGACCGCGACGGGAACATCGCCCTCGGCTACTCGGCGTCGAGCAGCACCGAGTCCCCGAGCATCCGCTTTTCGACGCGTGAGGCGACCGACCCGCTCGGCACCCTCCAGTCCGAGCAGGTCATGCAGGCCGGCGGTGGATCACAGACGGGTTCGGACCGCTGGGGGGACTACAGCGCGATGAGCATCGATCCCGCCGCCGGATGCGACTTCTGGTACACGAACGAGTACTACAGCGCGAGTTCGCCGGTCACATGGAAGACCGCGATCGGGGTCTTCAAGATGCCGAGTTGCCCGTCGAACCAGTTCTCCTTCGGCAAGGTCAAGCTGAACAAGAAGAAGGGGACGGGGAAGCTGAGCGTCGAAGTCGGCAACCCCGGCGAACTGGCGCTGAACGGCAGCGACCTGAAGTCGCAGCGGGCGGCCGTTCCCTCGGCCGGCACCTACAAGCTGGCGGTCAAGCCCAAGGGCGGCAAGAAGAAGAAGCTGAAGAAGAAGGGCAAGGTCAAGGTCAAGGCGAAGGTCAAGTTCACCCCGACCGACGGGACCGCGAGGACCCAGACGAAGCCGGTGAAACTCAAGCGGAAGGTGAAGAAGGGCAAGTAGCGCCCGCGCCCCGCCGGCCCGTCTGCGCTTGCAAGGCCCGCGCTCCATTGGGACCGAGTGGGCAGCGTCTTCACCCTCGATCTCGCATCCTCAGGCTGCAAGCTAAGATCCTCGCCATGCGGCTGTAGCTCAGTTGGCTAGAGCGTCTGCTTGCCATGCAGAAGGTCGTGGGTTCGAATCCCATCAGCCGCTTTCAAACCGCACGATGCCGTGCTACGTTCTCCAGGTCTTCAGTTTCCTGATCGGGGAGGTTTCAGTTGAAGCGTCTCGCAGTCACGTTTCTCTGCATGGCGGGGGTGACGATCGTCGGCCTGCTCGGTGCGGCTTCGGCGGGCGCCGCAAAGCCACCGGTCAAGGTCAGCACCGGCAGCTACCACACCTGCGCGATCGACCAGCAGCAGCGGGTCGAATGCTGGGGCTACGACGGTTACGGCGAAACCGCTCCGCCGGGAGGCAAATTCAAGTCGATCGGGGCCGGCTACGACTCCACCTGCGGCCTGAAGACGAACCAGAGGATTACCTGCTGGGGCAACAACAGCCACGGCGAGGCGTCACCCCCCGGGGGCGAGTTCAAATTTCTGGCTGAGGGAATCGAGAACGCCTGTGCGGTGAGGGTCACCGGCGAGGTCGAGTGTTGGGGTGCCGATGACGAGGGATCGGCGAGTCCGCCGAACGGGAAGTTCCTCTCGGTCTCGGTCGGCGAGTTCACGGGCTGCGGCGTCAAGGAGAATCGCAAGCTCGAGTGCTGGGGCAGGAATGACTACGGCCAAGCGTCTCCTCCTCCGGGGAAGTTCAAGTCAGTGAGTGCGGGCTACGCCCACTCATGCGGCGTGACCGTCGACGGTCGGGGCCTTTGTTGGGGTGACAACAGCGAGGGCGCGACCGACCTTTCGGGCGGCTTCTTCAAGTCCCTCGGGGCTGGCTACTACACGTCGTGCGGCATCAGGAACAGTTCGCGGATCGAATGCTTCGGCTACGACTACTACAACATCTTCAGTGACGAGCCCAACGGGAAGTTCCGTCAGGTCGATTACGGCTCCTACTCCCAGCATGCCTGCGCCGTCGAGACGAACGGCAAGTCGATTCAGTGCTGGGGAACCAACAACACCTACGGCCAGCAGGACGTTCCGCCAGGCCTCGACTAGAGGTCCTGCGAGTCAAGAGGATGAGCCGGAACCGATCGATCCTCGCTGTCGCCGCGGCGGCCGCGGCACTGCTCGCTTTCGCGAGTGTCGGCGGCGCTGCGCCGGAGAGCCCGGGCTCAGCCGAGCGCGCCTTCGACTCGAAGTGCGGCGGCTTCCCGGCAGCGACCGGCGTCGCCGCCGACGCGCCCTCGCTTCCGGACCAGCGCGCCTGGAACCAGGACATCTCCGGCGCCCCGACCGACCCCGCGTCCGATCGCATCATCCAGTACATCAACTCGCACGGAGATTCAGAGCTTCATCCCGACGTCGGCAGCAGGTCGATCTACGGGATCCCCTACGAGGTCGTCGGCCAGCGAACCAAGCCGGTCAGGGTCAGGTTCACCGCCTACGGAGCCGAGTCCGACAAGGGCAAGTACAGGATCCCCTTGTCGGCGCGGGTCGAGGGGGGCCCAAGGAGCGACGGCGACCGCCACGTGATCGCCTACGACAAGTCTCGATGCCTGCTCTACGAGCTCTACCGTGCCTTCCCGGGGGGGCGAAAGTGGAAGGCGGAAGGCGGCGCGATCTGGAACCTCGCCGACCCCGGCCTGCGCACCATCGGGTTCACCTCGGCCGACGCCGCCGGCCTGCCGATCTTTCCCGGCCTCTTCCGCCTCGACGAGGTGAGGAGCGGCGCGATCGACCACGCGCTGCGAGTCACGTTCGAATCGACCCGCGACGCCTGGATCCGGCCCGCCTCCCACTGCGCCGGCGATACGAACTCGCCCGACGCCCCGCCGATGGGGCTGCGTTTGCGGCTCAAGGCCTCCTACGACACCTCCGCCTTCAGCGGCCAGGCGGCGGTTATCGCCGCAGCCCTGAAGCGCTACGGCCTGATCAACGCCGACAACGGCTCGAACTGGTTCTTCCAGGGTGCTCCGAATCCGGGCTGGGACGACGACAACCTCAATCAGCTGAAGGAGATTCCGGGCAGAGCATTCGAGGTCGTGCAGAGCGAGGCGGCGGTGGAGGTTTGCTGAGCGCGATGACCGCACCCCTGCTCGCATCGAGGCTCGCTCTGGCGCTCGGCGTGCTCGTGGCGCTGCCCACCGGGGCCCAGGCGGCGACGCTCACCTTCGCCAACCCGCAGGGCCTCGGCCCCAGCCAGGGGGCCGGCACCGCCGGCCCTGCGAACTCCTATCCCTCGAGCATCCCCGTGTCCGGCGTCCCCGGCACGGTCACGGATGTGAACGTGACGATCCTTGGGATGGTCGCGAACGCCGACACGGACATGGTTCTGCGTGGGCCGAACGGACAGCAGGTGATGCTGATCTCGGATGCCTGCGTCCAGGGCACCTCGCTGAGGGGCAACTGGATCTTCGACGACTCGGCGCCCGGCTTCCTCTCGAGGCCGGGCCCTTGCAGCCCCAGCTTTCCAACTCAGATGAGCTTTCGCCCGTCCAACTACGTCCCTCAACCGGGCGCTCCCAATGACAACAGCACCGAGCCCGACGACCTGAGCGCCGCCCCGGGCGGCCCGCCGCCACCGTACGTAAACGCGCTGTCGTTCCTGGCCGGGGGCTCGCCGAACGGGTCCTGGGACCTGTTCGTGCTCGATGACAACTCGGCCGGCTTCGTCGGTTTCGAGATCAACTCGGGCTGGGCACTCACGCTCGAGGTCGAGCCGCCGCCGCCCACCCCGAGCAACGAGTTCACGATCGGCGGGCTCGACCGCCGCAAGCTCAGCGTCGACGTCGCCTCGGCCGGCACGGTGACGATCGATGACGCGGGCGCCAAGAACAGGTTGAAGGAGTCCGAGGTCACGGGCGGCCCCGGCACGGTCGAGGTCAAGGTGAAGCTGACCAAGCTCGCGAAGCGGGTGCTGAAGGACCGAGGCAAGGTCAAGGCCAGGGCGGAGGTCACCTTTGCGCCGAGCGGCGGGACCCCGGCGACGCAATCAACGAACCTGATGCTGCGCGGCTGACGTGGGGGGAGAAGCTCATGCGCGACGGTGGCAGATGAGCGTCGGCGCCCAGCGAGCGGCGAGGCGAGCGCGGTCCCTGGCGCTGGCGACCGCGATCGCCCTGGCGATCGGCTGGACGGCGACCGCGAGCGCGGCGACGATCGTCGTCGACGTCACCAACGACGCCCCCGACGGCGGCTTCGACGACACCGGCTGCACCCTGCGTGAGGCCGTCCAGAGCGCGAACACGAACCTCCCGGGCGCCAACTGCAACGCCGACACCGCGGGCGCCGACACGATCGTGCTCGAGGCGGGGCGGACCTACACGCTCAGCAATCACGCGGCACCCGAGGACGCGAACGTCTCCGGGGACCTCGACATCACCGGCGGCGGCGGCACCACGATCCGCAGCGCCGGTCCCGGGCCGGCGACGATCGACGCCGACAGCACCCTCCTCCCCGGCAACGACGCCGTCCGCGGACGGGCGGTCGAGATCCACGACGGAGCGGGCGCCGTCACGCTGCAGCGAGTCCGGATCATCAACGGCGCGGTGACCGACGGCAACGGCGGCGGCGGGATCCGCACCGAGGCGCCGCTGACGTTGATCGACTCCGAGGTGAGCGGCAACAACGTCGGCCGGTTCGCGGGTTTTCCCGGCTTCGGCGGCGGCGGGATCCTCGTCTTCGATCCCGGTGCGCTGACGATGATCGGGAGCACCGTCGCGGGCAACTCGGTCCAGTCGCGCCCCGACGCGGGTAACGACGCGTGGGGCGGGGGGATCAGCTTCTGGGCGGGCAACGGGTCGATGAACGCGACCAACAGCACGATCTCCGGCAACGTCGTCGACTCGTTCGTCGCCGAAAACGAGGCCTTCGGCGGCGGGATCTACTTCGCCAACGGAGCCTCGATGTCGCTGACCAACGTCACGATCAACCGTAACTCGGCGACCGGGCCGTCGACGAACGTGCACTCCGGCGGTATCTTGCTCGGTAACGTCTTTAACGACCCCGGCGACCCCGGCGCGACCATTCGCGGGTCGATCCTCGCCGGCAACCAGGCGAAGAGTCAGCTGGACTGCGGCCAGAAGAACCCGACTGACGATCTCGTCTCGCTCGGCGACAACCTGCTCGGCTCGGCAGCGACCGCCGACTGCGGCACGGTCGCGGCGAGCAACGACCTCGTCGGCGTCAGCAGCCCGAATCTCGCCCCGCTCTCGGCCTTCGGCGGCCCGACCCTCACCCAGCTGCCGAACCCCGGCAGCCCGGCGATCGACCACGGCGGCGCCTGCCCGGCGACCGATCAGCGCGGGCTCTTCCGCGCGCCGGCGGCGCCGTGCGATGCGGGCGCGGTCGAGGTCGGCGCGACGACCGACCCGACCCCCCTACCGCCCTCGAACGACATCTCGTTCGGCAAGGTGACCAAGAACAAGAAGAAGGGCACGGCGACGCTCGCCGTCAGCGTCGCGGGCGCCGGCGAGCTCGCCCTGGCAGGGAACGGCCTGAAATCGTCGAGCGCGACCGCCGCCGCGGCCGGCGAGCTGACGCTCGACGTCAAGGCGACCGGCAAGGCGAAGCAGAAGCTGCGCCGCAAGGGCGAGAAGACCTTCAAGCCCGCGGTCACGTTCACCCCCGCCGGTGGCACCGCGAACACCGAGTCGACCAGCGTCAAGCTCGTCCGCAGATAGCCGCGGGTCCGAGTTGATCCGCTCATTTCTGGATCTCTGTCAGATCGCGACAGGCGCGGGCGGCCGCCGCTATGTGAGTCGGTTCGCCTCTCCTTGCGCGGATTGTCACTTGGCGCTAGTGTCGTTGAGCGGCTGACCGCCGCCGACACTCGACGAGGGGTGGATTGCATGATGGGAGCGCGGAGAGCGTTACTTCTGACGGCGATCGTCGTTCTGGGCGCCTTGGTCGTCGCGGGGGAGGCATACGGCGCGGGAAACGGCCCCGGGCAGGACGCCCACTTCTTCCTGATGACGGCCGAGGCCAGCGGCGAGTACACCGCCGACTATGGCGACGAACGCCTCGAACCCGGCCTGACCACATCGTTCGGCGTCGACGGCTACGAGACCGGATCGTGGTCGTGGCAAATCCGCGCTGTCGGCCGCGCCATCGGGAACGGGCCATTGAAGAGCGCCGCGGCCGAGTTCAAGGGTTCATCAAGCCATGACGTGGACATCATCAGCTACCTGGTCCTGATGTCGGTTTTGAGCGAGGACCATCTCTGCGTCGATAGCGCGGTGCGCAGGGAGCTGATCAGTTACTCCCTGCCGTTCGGGGCCAGCGGGCCGTTCCCCGGGACTTCGCCGCAGTGGATATCGAGCCCGGATACCTCGATCCAGTTCCGACAGGGGGGCTTCGAGGTCGGTTACCCGTCGAACTACAACCTCGTCCAGCACTGCTACCACGGATTGCCTCCGGCTCTGCAGCTCTACTCCCTGATTCTTCCCTCCGAGACCCCCGTGCCCAACGGCACATTCAACCCACGCTCGGATCGGCACTTCAAGGGGTCCTGGCAGGACTCCGTAAGCGTTACCGAGGCAGTCGGAGGGCCATCGGAGCACCTGGACACGGGCTCCACCGAACTCGAGATCACCGTCAAGTCGGTCTCGGAGCGGAAGGCGAAGAAGAAGCGGGACAAATACCGCGATCCGGATCCGCAGGACGGGATCTACACCACCGATTCGTTCTGATCGGACACCCGGAGCCGGACCGGCAGAAGCACAAGCTTCTGCCTAAAGCCCGTGGAGGCCGTGAAGGAAGTCCGCTACGGCGGAGGCGCATTGCTCGGGCGCGTCGGAGTAGAGGAAGTGCCCGGCGCCGTCGATGATCTGCAGCTCCGAGCCTGGGATCTCTTTGAGGAAGCGATGGGCGCCGGCGACGGGAGCGAAGTCGTCGCTCTCGCCCCAGAGGATCAGGGCCGGCACCCCGAGACGGCCGAGCGCCCCCTCGTAGGGCTCGAGCTTCTCGAAGTCGCCTGAGCGGTACATCTCGAGGATCGCGGCTCGGCCCTCCTCGGTCGCCAGTGACGCCCAGTACTCGTCGAGCGTCTCCTCGTCAAAACCCGTCCCCGTGGATGCCATCATCGCTCCGAAGGACTCACGATCGAGAGCGGCCAGCATCTGTCGGCCCGTCCCCGGCGATCGCAGCCCCTCCGCCATGCCGTGCCACTTGCCATCGGCGAAGAAGCCCGAGGATGAGATCACGAGCGCTGCGATCCGCTCGGGGTGGTCGCATGCCCAGCGCAGGCCGATCAACCCACCCCAGTCGTGGGCGATGAGGACGACGGGCGGCAGGTCGAGCTCGGTCGCGAATCGCTCGATCGCTTCGACCTGGCGCTCCCAGGTGGCGGGCGGGTCGGGGCTTGAGCCGCCCGACCCGGGCCGATCGGGTGCCAGCGCCCGATGGCCGGCCTCGGCCGCGGCGACGAGCACACGGCGCCACATGAACGAGGTCTCGGGGAATCCGTGGATGCAGAGCACGGGAGGGCCGACCGGATCACCGTCCGGCAGTGCCTCCCGATATGCAAGTCCGCCCGCCGCCTTGAGCTCGACTGCGCTCAAGGGCCCGGGGTCTGGGCGGCTTCCGCGTTCAGATCCCGCACCGCGCCGAGCAGATCGCCGGCGGTGACCTGATCGGCGGCGATGATCGAGGGCAATCGCCCCCGGACCTCAGCGCATTTCCGGGCGCGTCCGGCGATCACGCCGCGCGCGTTGACCAGCGCCGAGGCCCCGAGGTCGGGAACGGCGGGGGCGGTGGGTGGGGACCAGTGGTTCATCAGAAACATCGAGCCCGTCACATCGCCCCGGTTGGGCCCGCAGCTCGCCTGCCAGTTGGAGGGCTCGGTGAGCTGTTTGGAGTTCGGGAAGGTGTAGGGAGTCTCCTGGAGGATCCCCTGGTAGGTGCGGTGGTACCAGGGGACTTCGCCGGCGTCGTTGTCGGCCAGCATCACGACCTGCTGCTGCGAGCGGATCATCCGCCGCAGCGTCGGCCACTCGGCGGTCGGTCCCTTGTAGACGAAGTCATAGAGGCCGCTCCGCTTGACCGCCTTGGCGAAGTCGAACGGCCTGATGTAGTCCTCGTTCTCAACCAGCACGACGTTGTTGGGATGGTTGCGGATGAACTTCGTGATCTGCCGCAGGGCCGGGGCGAGCTCCGATGCTCCGAGCTGGCAGTAGACATGACAGAAGTAGGTCCTGGCTCCGGGGTCGTCGGCGGATGCGTTGGCGACGACGCCGTCATCGTGGAGCTGTCCGTAGTAGGTGTCGACGAGGAACCCGCGAATCCCGAGCTCGAGCTGATCGGGAATCGCGATCGACTGGTTCGGCAGCACCCAACCCAGCGACGCCGTCGACATCGCGTTGTGGGCGGCGGGCAGGACGACCTCGTTGAAGGGCTGATTGCAGAGGACCTTCTGCCCGTTGCAGCGATTGATCCTCGCGTTCGCCGTTGCCGTGAACCCGGCTCCGAGGAGGGCCGTGAGGACGATTGCGAGCAGGGCGATGCGTGACCGACGGGGGAAATCCATCAGCGTCAATCTACTCGGGCGGTCGAGAGAGGCACAAGGGGATACCCTTGCCGTCGCTCGGCGCCTTGGCGGAGTGGCTACGCAGCGGCCTGCAAAGCCGTTTACACCGGTTCGACTCCGGTAGGCGCCTCTTTGTACGAGCTGTTTCTACGGCAATGGGGCAACCGGGGACGACAGGGATCGAGCCTCGTACCTCACAGTCCCTGCCGGCATGAGTGACGGCGAATGGCCTGGACGCATGTCGGTCGGTGTGACAGGATGGCGGCATGAACCGCCGCCTCACCGCTGCCCTGGCCGCCCTCGTCCTGGGCTTCGCTCTGTTCGCATCCCACGCCAACGCCAAGGTGACGATCCTCGACAGCGACAGTGGGCAAGAGGTCGACACGGTCACCAAGGGCAAGTGCGCCGTAATCGGCAAGAAGGGCAGTAAGGACTTCAGATTGTTCGCGAGGTCGGAAAATGGGAAGTTCAGTTTGGCCGCCTACATCGACCACCCGAAGTTCGTCGGATTCGACGATTCCTACACGGCGTACTACGGCGCCAGCAACCCTCAGATCATCCTCGCCCGGAACTCCGATGACGAGCGATTCAGCAACTTCGATATCCCCGGAACACCCCCCGGGACGGTCGGTGCCGGGGCGATCGCATTCCGCAAGGACGGGCGCCGGGTGGGCATCGGCCTCTACGCGGCCTCCAACGAGACCTTCACCGAGGGCTACTCGTTCGCCGGGTCGATCAGCTGCAAGTACCCGAAGAAGCGGAAGTAAGGGGCGGCCCGGACGGGGCTGGCGTCGGGCCTGGGCAGGTTGGCCCCTCAGTCCTCGACCGTGAACTTCAGCCCGGCCCGCTCCAGGCGCGGGGCGGATTCGGTGCCGAGGGCGATCGCCGGGGTCACGTAGCCAAAGGAGTCCGGCGTGGCCGGCTTGCCGGACAGGATCAGGCCGGCCTCGCCAAGCATGTGGGCGGTCGTCAGGTAGCCCGGGTGCCCGCGCGCCTCGACGGCGACGGCGACCTGGTTTCCCCCCGTTGTGGTGGCTTCGATCCTCATCTGCCACGACCAGTCCTCGAGGCGGTCGGGCGATGGTCCGAACCCGGAGTCGGGCAGCACGCGGCGGAGAACCGAGCTGACGCGTTTCTTGGTGTCGGGCCCGGCAAGCAGTGTCCGGCGCATGCCGGCCTGAGTGGCCGCGAGCGCTCCGGCGATCCCCAGGCGCGCGGGCAGCGTGATGAGCCCACCGTCGAGGGCGACGCCCTCGCGGTAGCGGAACGGCGGCGGCGGATGATCTCCGGAAGTGAGCGCCGTGGTCCGCTGGATCACGGCCGGATTGATGAAGGCCGCCGGTGACATCGGTCCGATCACGGCTCCGTCGGCTCCCCGGCGCACCTCGATCTCGATCGGGCTCACCTCTCGGACTCGCTGCGCCCGGGCCGGATCGTCGATCAGCGCCGCCGGATCGGCCGCCACCGCCGAGTCCGGGTCGGCGGTGACCTCGACCATGCTCTGGCTCGTACCGCCGGAGATCGTGTCGGAGGGCCGGGGGAGGCCGGGCGGAGGCTGGATGCGAACCTCGAGGTCGACGCTGAGGAGGTCCTCCGACCAGCGGTCCCGGGCCGCCTCGGCAGCGAGCAGGACGGCCAGGTCGGGTGGCAGCGCCTCGAACCCGCAGACCTGGACGATGGCGACGCCCTCGGCTCGGGCCGCGGCCCCGAAATCCCTGAGGATTCGGCGCGCGAACGGAATCTCACCGGTCAGGTCCAGGTAGTGGGCGCCGCCCTGAACGCAGGCATCGATCACCGGGCGGGCATGACGCGTGTAGGGGCCGACGAGGTTGACGACCACCTTGGTCCGGGACGCCATCGCTCGCAGGGAGTCGCCGTCGCCGGTGTCGATGATGATCGTCTCGGCGCCCGCGGCCCCGACCTCCCCGAGGACCCGATCCAGCTTGCCGGCGTCGCGGGCCGCCGCGGCCCACCTGTAGGCGTCCTCAGTGGCCCGTTCGGACAGGTAGGCCGCCACCCGACGTCCGGTTACCCCGGTCGCGCCGAGTACGACGACGTCGAAGTCCCTGTCGCTCATGCCCGCACCCTATTGCCCGCACGCACCGATCAGCGATAATCGGCCTCCATGCCCTCGATAGGCCCACTCGAGATCGTGATCGTCCTGATCATCCTGCTGGTGATCTTCGGCCCCAAGCGCCTGCCGGAACTGGGGCGCAGCGTCGGCGAGGGAATGCGAGAGCTCAAGGCGTCGCTGAGCGGCTCTCGGGACGACGAGGAGGATCAGGAGCCGGTCAAGGTCGAAGCCGAGCGCGACGACGGTGAAACCGAGGACCCGCCAAGCTCCACCGCCTGAGGCCGGGCCGCTGCTAGATTGCCGCATCCCGGGCGTTTAGCTCAGTTGGGAGAGCGCCAGCTCGACAAGCTGGAGGTCACTGGTTCGAGCCCAGTAACGCCCATAGCCCGGCCGCCCCGCTGACGCGGGTTTTCGCGTTCTCGGGCTCGGCGACCTCGATGGGGGTCGAATCGGCCCTCATTGTCATTTGCGCCGGTACGCGCCGGTTCACCCGATGAGCGAGGACAGCCCCCGTGACCAGGGCTCAAGGTGTCCGATGCGTCTGTCGATCATGCCAATGACCCCATCAGCTGGGGTCAGCCCCGCCGAAGAAAGCCGGATGAAAGAGGTCGCCTTAGTCGTATGAGCCGAACGAACAAGATCGCCCCACTCGTAGTCGCGCTGGTGGCAATGCTTGCCTTCGGCGGCGTCGCGGCGTCGGCGGCGAACAAGAAGGTCGTCAAGTCCACGATTTCGATCAAGTTCAGGGGCGGCGGCTCCAGCGACTACGCAGAGCCGGCCAGCTTCTACGGCAAGGTCAAGGCCAAGACGAAGTCCAAGGACCTGAAGAAGCGATGCGCGAAGGACCGCCGGGTCAGGATCATCCACAAGCGCGACGGGGAGATAATCCGCAAGGCCAAGACCGACGGGAAGGGCAAGTACGGCGTCGGCGCCGGCAAGGATTTCGTGCCCGGCGACAGGTACCTGGCCGAGGTCAAGAAGAAGACACTCAAAAAGGGCAAGAAGACGAGGGTTGTCTGCAAGGGGGCGGCTTCGAAGGTGATAACCGCCGGGTAGGGCCTCCGGGCGAGTCCAACCCGTTCGCCAACCTGCGCATCCCGGTCGAAGTGGTGCGGCGAACGCCCCGGGTCTAGGATGGGCCTGGATGTTCGTGGAGGAGGCAGCCTGGCTGCGACGAGAGCTTGCGCAGGTGCCGATCTCGGAGGGTTGCCGGGTGCTCAACGTCGCCTCCTCGACCGAGCACTACCGGACGATCGAGCAGCCCCACAACGAGAGCGAGGTGTTGGCCCCGCTGCGCGATCGGGGTGCGGAGTTCACTCATCTCGACCTCAAGGCCGCGCCGGGGGTGGACGTCGTCTGCGACCTTCTTGCCGACGAGCTAGACCTGAATGCTCGGCTCGGGAGCGAGTTTGGCCTGGTCCTGGTTACGGGCCTGCTCGAGCACATTCCGCGCGAGCTGGTTCCCGGCCTGCTCGGCCGGCTGCAGTCCGTCGTCGAGCCGGGAGGCGCCCTGGCCGTGACGACGCCGTTCAAGTACCGCCGCACCGAGGACCCGGTCGACTTCGGCTACCGCCCGTCTCCCGGGGAACTGCGGGACCTGCTCCTCGCCGATCCAAGGTTTGAACCGATCACGGCGGAGCTGGTACGCATCGACGCCCCCCAGTACTACAAGGGCCTCGTCTCGAGGGCATCGGTCATCCCCGTCGGGCGCCGGTGGATCTCGATGCCGGGAGTGACCGAGCAGCTTCGCCGGCTCGTCAAGCCCTGGCGATGGCAGGAGTCCTGCGTGATCGCCGGGCGCAGGCCGGACGCTGCCTGAGGGCCAGATGCCCAAGGTGTTATCGGCGAAAGGGCTCGCGGGGGCATGGGGCCGCGTCCACGAGGCCTCGGCCAGCTTTGCGGTCATGGCCGACACCCGGAGCCGCGTCAAACTGGCAGCAATCAAGCTGATCGCGGCGCTCCCATATGCGCGGTCGCGGGCCCGCCGCCACTCGGTCACCCTGCGAATCGCCGAGCTCGGTGGCCTTCCGATGCGGGTGCGACCCGGAACCACCGATCTGGGCACCCTGTTCCACGACTTCGTCCGGTTCGAGCACCTTCCCCCGCCACCCCTGCTCGACGCCGATCTCCGGCAGATCTGCGAGTTCGGGTCGAACGTTGGGACGGGCCTCGCCGGTCTGGCCGCGCGTTATCCATCGGCACGGGTGCTGGGCGTCGAGCCTGACCCGGAGAACGCGGCGCTCGCCAGGGCCAACGTGGCCGCATTCGGGGATCGCTGCCGGGTCGTCGAGGCGGCGATCTGGCACCGAAGCGACCGGCTCGCCGTTCGCGGGGATCAGCCGTCCGGTTACACGGTCGGACCGGTCGGAGAGGCCGCGAGCGCCGTCGCGGGGCTGACCATCGACAGCCTGCTTGCCGCCGAGATGCCCGACGGTGACATCGACTACATCTGCTTCAACCTCGAGGGGGCGGAGGGACAGGTATTGGAGGCCGGCGGGGAATGGGCCGCCCGGACTCGCTCCGTGCGTTGTGAGTTGCATCCGGCAAAGGGGTTTGACGCCGAGCGCTGCGTGAGCGCGCTGACGGCGCTTGGGTTCAGGGCTTGGGCCGAGCCCGAGGACTGGGGTGGGTGGGGTTTCGGTCTGAAGGAGCTGCCCGGGGCCACCGCCACCCCATTGCTCACCGGCGGGTCGGGCGCCGTCGAGCCAGGGCCAGGGTGAATCGGCCTCCGCTGTAGGCTCGGCTCCATGCCAGCCTTGATCTCGCTCGCCGGTGGCCAACAGGAAGTGGTGATCGTCGAGGAAAGCGCCGAAGAGGTTCGCAAGCTGATCCGGCAGGCTCGAGCTGAGGGACTGGTGGAGTTCACGGCGCAGGATGGCGGTGGGCCGGTCTGGATCAATCCCGCATACGTGATCCTCGTGCGGCCCGAGCCGCCCGGCCAGCAGCCTGAATAGGCTGTCCGACATGAGCGAAACCACAGAGATGACCTCGGCGGGCGCCGGGGTCTACGAGGTTCCCGAGGAGCTGCGGGATTTCCGTGAACTCGTCCGCCGGCTCGCCCAGGAGCAGATCGCCCCACGTGCGGCCGAGATCGACGAGCAGGGCGAGTACCCGTGGGACATCCGCGAGCTGCTGGCGTCCCACGACATCCTCGGCCTGCCGTTCCCGACCGAGTACGGCGGAACCGGCACCGGAACGCTGATGCAGCAGATCGCGGTTGAGGAGATCGCGAGCGCGTGCGCCTCGAGCGCCCTGATCCTGATGGTCCAGGAGCTCGGCACGCTGCCGATCCAGCTCTTCGGCGGCGACGAGCTCAGGGACCGGCTGTTGCCGAAGTGCGCGAGCGGCGAGTGGTCGCCGGCATTCGCGCTGAGCGAACCGGAGGCCGGATCGGATCCGGCGGCGATGCGCACCGTCGCCGTCCAGGACGGCGACGAATGGGTCATCAACGGCTCCAAGAACTGGATCAGCAACGCCGGGATTGCCGACTTCTACGTCGTCTTCGCGGTCACCGACCGGGAGAGCCGCCGGATCACGGCCTTCGTCGTCGAGAAGGACCGTCCGGGTTTCTCGATCGGAAACCTCGAGCACAAGCTCGGGATCAAGGGCTCGCCGACGGGCTCACCAGTGTTCGAGGACGTGCGAGTGCCCGCCGCCAACGTGATCGGCGAGGTGGGCCGGGGCCTCTCGGTCGCCCTCGGCACCCTCGAGCGGACCCGCCTCGGTGCCGCGGCTCAGGCCGTCGGGATCGCCCAGGGAGCCATCGACTACGCCGTCGGCTACGCCAAGGAGCGAGTTGCATTCGGCAAGCCGATCATCGAGCTCCAGGGGATCCAGTTCAAGCTCGCCGACATGGCGACGAGGACGGCCGCGGCCCGCGAGCTGCTCTACACCGCCTGCGCCAAGATCGACCGCGGCGACCCCGACAGGGCTCGCTACAGCTCGATGGCCAAGCTCTTCGCCTCCGACACGGCGATGGACGTGACCATCGAGGGCATCCAGGTCCTCGGCGGCTACGGCTACGTCAAGGAGTACCCGCTCGAGCGGATGATGCGCGACGCCAAGATCACCCAGATCTACGAGGGCACGAACGAGATCCAGCGGGTCGTCATCGCCAGGTCGCTGAGCAAGTAGCCGGGCGGGCCCTCGGCGCCCTACACTGATCGGCGATGCGCGTCTACGTCTGCTGGGACTCCAATGCCAAGCACCCCGTGCTGGGTGAGCATCCCTGCGGTGTCGCCTATCACGCGGTGGTTGACGCCGGCTACGACCCGGAGGTCGTGAAGGCCTACGGGTGGGCGAAGATCCCGCCCCTCAACTTCACCAAGGGTCGCAAGGAGGTCCGCGAGTTGACCGGCTCCTACGAGGTTCCGGTGCTCGTCCTCGACGACGGCGATTTCATCGCCGGCACCGCCGAGATCGTCTCCTGGGCCGAAGCGAACCCGGCCCCCGCGGCAAGCTGAGCACCAACGAGGGCGGGAGTCGCGGGTGCTAGCCGACGCGCTCGGCACTTACGCCGCCGCCCTGATCGTGATCGCCGCCTCGACGGCGATCGGGTCCGGAATCCTGGCAGCGGCGGGTGCCCGCAGGTGGTCACCGACCTCGGTGGTCATCGGCCTCGCCACGGCGAGCGTGATCGCCTGGTGGGCCGTCCGCCTTCCCGGCCACGGCCTGACCGCATTGATCGTATTGGTGGTGGCCTCCGCAGCCGCGGGCGGATTTGCCTCATCGCGACTGTCGGGCATTCGCGAGGGCATCACCCGCTCGGCGCCGGCCGCCCTGATCGCGCTCGCGGCCGTGTCGATTCCGTTCGGCGTCGAGGGTCACTTCGGCGTGCTCGGCACCGGCTTCAACGTCGACATGTCCCAGCACCTGTTCGCGGCGAGCTGGCTCGCCGACCCCGGCGGGCTCAGCCCGAGCATCTTTCGCAACGGCTACCCGCTCGGGCCGCACGCGCTCGCGGTCGCCGCCAACGAGTTGACCGGCGAGCTCAGCATCGCCTTCACCGGGATCACGATCGCCGTCCCGGTCATCGTCGCGATCGCGGCGATGGCCGCCCTCGACTCGCTCTCACGCCTGCGGGCCACGCTCGTCGCGGTCCTGACCGCCGTCGCCTACCTCGCCGCTTCCTACCTCGCCCAGGGTGCCTTCAAGGAGCTGTTTGAGGCGGCGTTCCTGCTCGGCTTCGCGCTCTGGCTTCGCGATCTGACCGGCGATCGGGCCCGCGCCGGCAACGGCCTGCTTGCCCTCCTGCCCGGAGCCGTGATTGCCGCCGGCGCCCTCTACGTCTACAGCTGGCCCGGACTGGCCTGGCTCGTCGGGACGCTCGGGCTCTGGGCGCTCGCCGAACTCCTCCGCCGTCGCTCCGAACCGTGGGCGGCGATCCGGCGAGTGCTCCCCTGCGCGCTCGTCGGGCTCCTGCTGTTGGCGGTGATCGCAGCTCCCGAGATCGATCGGATCGGCAAGTTCGGAACGAGCGTCGACGCCGTCACCGAACGGACGCCCAGGCCCGCTGCCCCCGCGAGCCCCACAGGTGATTCGGGCGGAGCGGGGGAGGGGGCGGCTCAGACCGCGAGCCGGTCCGCCTCCCCGGGCGTCCCCCGGGAACGCCCCGACTACGACAACGACCTGGGCAACCTCTTCGGGCAGGTCAACCCGGGCTCCGTCTTCGGGATCTGGCCGAGCGGCGACTTCCGGGTCAACCCCGGCGACGGGGCGGTCCCGGCGCTCGCCTTCTACCTCGGGGCCGCGTTGGGCGCCCTGGCGGTCGCCCTGGGGGCCATCGGTGCCTGGCGGCAGGCGGAAACCGCGCTTCTGGCCGCGCTGGCCGCAGCGGCCCTGATCTGGCTCGCCGCCCGGGTCGGAAGCACTCCCTACACGGCCGCGAAGGCATTGCAGATGATCGCCCCGCTTGCCATGCTCATCGCCGCACGAGGCCTGCTCGACCCCTTGGCGCCGATTCCCCTCCGGACCCGCAGTCGGCGGAGGCGTCGCGATCCTCGCGGCCGGGTTCGTCGCCGCGGCCGGAGTCTCCAGCGCCCTCGCCCTCGCCAATGCCCCGGTCGGTCCCGACGACTACAGCCCCGGGGTCCGCAAGCTGAGCAACCGCTTCGCCGGCGAGTCCACGCTGCTGCTGGCGCCGAGCAACGTGATCGACGAACAGCACGGCAGCGAGTTCTACGGGTGGGAGCTGCGAGGCGCCGGCAGCGCGGAGGTCGGCGCCATTGAGCCGAACACCGGTGCCGATGCCCCTGGGGGGGTGACGCGAGTCCTCGTCGTCGGCGGGGAGCAGGCCCCCCCGTTCGCGGCTCTGAAGCGGATCGGCAGCTCCAACCGGGTCGTCCTCTGGCGGGTCCTCGACGGCGGTCAATAGCATTGCCCCGATGCCCGGACTGACCGTGACATTGCCCGACGGCTCGCCGCTCGAGCTCGCCGCAGGCGCGAGCGGCGCCGACGCGGCCGCGGCGATCGGGCCGGGCCTCGCCAGGGCCGCTCTCGCGATCAGGGTGGCTGGGGAGACCCGTGATCTCGATGCACCGCTTTCGGAGGGCGAGGCGATCGAGATCGTCACCGCCAAGAGCGACGGGGCGCTCGACCTGATTCGCCACGATGCCGCTCACGTGATGGCGGAGGCAGTCTGCGAGCTGTACCCCGGAACGCGCGTTTCGATCGGACCGCCGATCGAGGACGGCTTCTACTACGACTTCGAGTTTCCCGAGGGAGTCTCGCTCTCCGACTCCGACCTCGAGCGGATCGAGGCGAGGATGGCCGAGCACATCGCCGCCGACGAGGGCTTCGAGCGCACCGACATCCCCGTCGCCGACGCGCTCGAGCGCTTCCGCGCCGAGGATCAGCCGTACAAGGTCGAGCTGATCGAGGACCTGATCGCGAGCGAGGGGGTCGAGACCGTATCGCTCTACCGCAACGGCGAGTTCACGGACCTCTGCCGCGGCCCTCACGCACCCTCGACGGGGCGGATCGCCGCGATCAAGCTGAACTCGCTCGCCGGCGCTTACTGGCGCGGCGACGAGACCCGGCAGATGCTGACCCGGATCTACGGCACCGCGTTCTTCTCCAAGACAGGACCTGGCGGCACACCTCGAGCGGATCGAAGAGGCCAAGGCACGTGACCATCGAAAGCTGGGCCCCCAGCTCGACCTCTTCCTGTTCCGCGAGGAGTCGCCCGGGATGCCGTTCTGGCTGCCTCAGGGGACGGTGCTGCTGAAGCTGATCCGCGAGCAGGTCGACGCGCAGCTGGCCAAGCGCGGCTACGTCGAGATCCGCACCCCGGAGGTCATGGACGTCGATCTCTGGCACCGCTCCGGCCACTACGAGAACTACCGCGAGAACATGTACTTCGCCGAGCCATCCGATCGCGATCGCGAGGAGGGCGACCGGAAGTTCGCCCTGAAGCCGATGAACTGCCCCGGTGCCTGCCTCGTCTTCGACTCCGCCCGCCACTCCTACCGCGACCTGCCCCTGCGGCTCGCCGAATACGGCAACGTCTCCCGCTACGAGCGGGAGGGGGTCCTGCACGGGCTGTTGCGGGTTCGGGCGTTCACCCAGGACGATGCCCACGTCTTCTGCACGCCCGAACAGATCGAGCGCGAGGTGATCGATATCTGCGAGGCGATCGACGAGCTCTACGAGACCTTCGGCTTCGACGATGTCAGCGTCGAGCTCTCGACCCGCCCGGAGAAGGCGATCGGCACCGACGAGCAATGGGAGATGGCCGAGAAGGCGCTCGCCGGGGCGCTCGACGAGCAGGGGCGCCCCTACACGCTCAACCCCGGCGACGGTGCCTTCTACGGCCCCAAGATCGACTTCCACGTGACCGACGCCCTCGGCCGTTCCTGGCAGCTCGGCACCTGCCAGCTCGACTTCATGATGCCCGACCGCTTCGAGCTCGAATACCAAGGGGCCGACAACGCCAACCACCGCCCGGTGATGATCCACCGTGCCCTTCTGGGGTCGATGGAGCGCTTCGCCGGGATCCTGATCGAGCACCACGCGGGTCGCTTCCCCGGCTGGCTGGCGCCGACGCAGGCCGCGATCCTCCCGGTCTCCGACCGCCACAACGAGGGGGCCGGCAGGCTGCTGGTGGCCCTGCGGGCGGCGGGGATCCGGGCCCGGATCGACGACCGCAGCGAGTCGGTGGGTCGCAAGATTCGCGACGCGGAGCTGTCGAAGGTTCCCTACATGCTCGTGCTCGGCGACCGCGAGGCCGAGGCCGGGGGGGCCTCGGTCCGCTCGCACTCCGACGGCGATCTCGGCGTGCTCAGCACTGAGGAGCTCATCGCCCGGCTCTCCGATCATCGGTCGCTTGCGGGGCTCTCGTAGACACTCGCGTTGACGTCCCCAGTCAGGTCGTGTCTATACTGCGCGGCGATGCACCTCGGCCAGACCACGTCGCGCCCCTGAGCGCTCGTGCCCTCGATACGTTTGTCCTGCATCCCTCGTCCCACCCCCTCCGCGTTGACCGCTTGACGCTCAACGCCCCCTCGCGCTAGTGCCGGTCCCGCGTCGCTTCGATCGGCGTCCCCCCGAACGGGACCTGACTCGCATCAATGAGCGCATCCGCGTTCCCAAGGTCCGCCTGATCGGCGCCGACGGTGAGCAGGTCGGCGTCGTCGATACCGACGAGGCTCGCAAGATCGCCCGTGAGGCCGATCTCGACCTGGTCGAGGTCGCACCCGATTCGCGTCCGCCCGTCTGCCGGTTGCTCGACTATTCCAAGTACAAGTACGAGCAGGAGCAGAAGGCCAAGCAGGCCCGTAAGCATCAGCAGCAGGTCAACGTCCGCGAGATCAAGCTGCGCCCGAAGATCGCCGACCACGACTACGAGACCAAGAAGGGTCACGTCGAGCGGTTTCTCAACAAGAAGGACAAGGTCAAGGTCACGATCATGTTCCGCGGTCGTGAACAGGCCCACCCCGAGCGCGGACGGGCTCTGCTGGAGCGGCTCCACGAGGATCTCGGCGAGCTCGCCGTCGTCGAGCAGTCGCCGCAGCAGGAGGGCCGCAACATGCATATGGTCCTCGCCCCCGGCAAGGTCGCCGGCAGTCCAACCTGAGTCTCGGCTTGAGCCGGGCCGCAGAATCGCACGCAGTACTTCAGCCGGACGGCAGTTCGGCCGAGTAGCGGCCTACCGATGAACGGCCCGCCCGAGCAGATCCCCGTCTTCGACGTTCGCGTCACCGATGAGGATCTCGTCGCCGTCGAGGATGCACTCCGCTCGGGCTGGCTGACGATGGGCGAGCGCACCGAGCGCTTCGAGCGCGAGTTCGCGGAGAGCATCGGCTCCGCCCACGCGGTGGCATTGTCGAGCTGTACCGCGGCCCTCCACCTCGCCTGCCTGGCCGCCGATATCGGGCCCGGTGACGAAGTGATCGTGCCGTCGATGACATTCGCCGCGACGGCGAACGCCGTCCGGTACACGGGCGCCACCCCGGTCTTCGCCGACGTCGTCTCCGAGCGCGATCTCGGGATCGACGTCGATCACGTCGAGACCCTCGTCAACGAGCGGACCAGGGCCGTGATCCCGGTTCACTACGCCGGCTACCCCGTCGCCATCGACCGTCTTGGCGAGCTGTGCGCGGGCCTCGGGCTGACCATGATCGAGGACGTCGCCCACGCTCCCAGTGCCCGGCTTCACCCGGGCGGGGAAGAAGCTCGGAAGCTTCGGCGCGATGGGCTGCTTCAGCTTCTTCCCCAACAAGGTCCTCGGGGTCGGCGAGGGCGGGGCTCTCGTCACCGACTCCGAGGAGATCGCCGCGCGGGTCCGACGGCTGCGCTCTCAGGGGATGACCGCGGTCTCAATCGATCGGCATCGCGGCTCCGCGATCGACTACGACGTGTACGAGCGCGGCTACAACTATCGCTTCGACGATCCACGGGCGGCCCTCCTGCTCTCGCGGTTCCATCGACTGGAGCGGGAGCTCGAGCCGACGACGGTCGGTCGTCGCCCGGTACCGGGAGCTTCTGGCCGGCGTGCCGGAGCTGACGATTCCCTACGCCGAGTTCGATCTCGACTGCTCGTCGTGCTACCTGATGGGCCTGCTGGCTCCCGATGCGGCCACCCGGCGGGATCTGCGCGAGCGGCTCGCCGCGGTTCACGGAGTGCAGACCACGATGTACCCGGCCGTGCACCTGTTCACGGCCTACCGGGAGGCGTACGGCGAGATCTCGCTGCCGGTGACGGAGCGGGTTGCCGAGGGGCTCTTCTCGATCCCCCTCTTTCCTCACATCAGCTCCGAGCAGCAGGGGCGAGTCGTCAGCGGGTTGATCGAGTCGCTCTCCGAGGTCGTGGCGACGGGTGGCCTGCGGTGAGCTGGCGACTTCCGCTCGCCGACGTCCAGCTTTCGGAGCCGGTGATCGAAGCCTCGATGGATGCCCTGCGCAGCAACTGGCTGACCATGGGCCCCCGCACCCAGAGGCTCGAGCAGGATTTCGCCGAGCGCCAGGGTCGCGCCCACGGAGTCGCGGTCTCGAGCGGCACGGCCGGCCTTCACCTGGCGATGCTCGCTGCCGGGGTCGGTCCCGGAGATGAGGTGGTCGTTCCGGCGGTCGGTTTCGTCGCCGACGCACACGCCGCCCATTGGTGTGGCGGGCGCACCGTCTTCGCCGACATCGAGTCCGCTGAGCGGCCGCTGCTCGACGTGGGCGCGGTCGAGGCGCTGATCAACGATCGCACCAGGGCGGTGCTCGTGGTTCACATGTTCGGCTACGCCTGCGGTATGGACAAGCTGCGGATTCTCTGCGCGGACCGCGGGATCGAGCTGATCGAGGACTGCTGCGAGGCGGCCGGTTCGACCTTCGCCGACGGATCACCGATCGGGACCGCATCGCTCGCCGGCTGCTTCAGCTTCTTCGCCAAGACGCAGCTGCCGGTGGGCGAGGGTGGAATCGTGGTCACCGACGACGCCGTGGCCGCCGAGCGCATGCGGTCGTTGCGATCACACGCCATGACTTCGGTCACCTGGGATCGCCACCGAGGTCACGCCGAGACCTACGACGTGACCGATCTCGGATTCAACTATCGCCTCGACGAGCCGCGGGCGGCGATGGCGGAGGCGCACCTCGCCGCCCTCGAGGAGAAGGTCGCCAGGCTGCGGACGACCGTGTCCCGGTACCGGGAGCGGCTGGCCGGAATCGACGGGGTGGAGACGCCCTTCACCGACGAGGGTGCGAGCCGCTCGGGCCACTTCGCCTTCCCGGTCGTGTTCGCCGACGGTGAGACCAGGGACCGCGTCCGGATGGGCCTGACCGAACGCAGGATTCAGACCACCTTCTATCCGGCGATCACCGATCTCTCCCTCTACGCCGAGCAGGGCGTCGAGTATCCCTGCCCCCGGGCCGAGGACTTCGCCTCCAGGCACCTGTCGATGCCGCTGTCGAGCTCCATGTCCAGCGAGGATGTGGACCTCGCCTGCGATGAGCTCTCGGCCGTGCTCGACGGCTGAGCGGGCCCCGCCTGAGAGCTGGGCGACACCGCCGGGGCGCGCTCTGCTTCAATACTGCGTCCGATGCCGAAGATGAAGACCCACAGCGGCGCCAAGAAGCGCTTCAAGAAGACGTCCACGGGCAAGCTCCGGGGCCGTCGTGCCTACTCGAGCCACATCCTCGAGAAGAAGTCGCCGAAGCGGAAGCGCCAGATGGCGCGCCCGGTCGAGATCGCCCCCGCCGATCAGCCGCGCGTCAGAAAACTGCTGGGCGGCAAGTAGCCGATGCCGAGGGCTACCAACGCAGTCGCGCGGCGGCGGCGCCGCAAGAAGACCCTCGCCCAGGCGAAGGGCTACTACGGGCGCAAGCACTCGAGCTACCGTTTCGCCAACGAGCAGATCATGCGGTCGGGCCAGTACGCCTACCGCGATCGCCGCAATCGCAAGCGTGAGTTCCGGCGTCTGTGGATCACCCGGATCAATGCCGCGTCGCGTCAGCACGGCATGAGCTACTCCAACTTCATTCACGGCCTCAGCGAGGCCGGGGTCGAGGTGAACCGCAAGATGCTGGCCGATATCGCGGTCAACGATCCAGAGGCGTTCCGCCGATTTGCCGAGGTGGCCCGGGAGGCCGTGGCGTAGGTCACGGTCGCATCGACGATTCCCGGGCGGCCCATGGTTGGGCCGCCCTTTTTTGTTCCGCGACCAGATCAGGACCTTTGTGATGATCACGAGCAACGACAACGAGAAGCTGAAGCTGGTTCGCAAGCTGCGCGACCGCAAGTGGCGGGAGCGCGAGGGCATGTTCGCGACCGAGGGCGAGGACCTCGTGGTCGCGGGCGTCGAGGCCGGCTGGGCGCCCGTCGAGCTGCTGGTCGCAGCCGGGTCCGGGGTCCTCGGTAATGGAGTCGAAGGCGTCGAGGTCGAGCCCGATCTCCTCGACGGGGTCTCGTCGCTCGGCTCAGGGACGCGCGTGATCGCCGTTTGGCGGATCCCCCTCGAGCCCTCGGCCGATGGGCCGGTGGTCTACCTGCATGGGGTGGGTGACCCCGGCAACGTCGGCACGATCGTGCGGACGGCCGCGGCCCTGGCCGGCGGGCGGGTCGTGCTCGGAGCCGGCTGCGCCGATCCGTACTCACCGAAGGCGGTGCGCGCGAGCATGGGGGCCATCTTCGCGAGCTCGCCGACGCGGGGGCGGGTGGAGGACACCCCGAGCCCCAGGGTCGGGCTCGTCGCCCACGGCGGCCAGGACATCGACAGAGCCGTCGCCGGGCTCCCTGGAACGCCGACGCTCTGTCTCGGGGCCGAGCGGGAGGGGCTGCCACCGGTGATCGTCGAGGCCTGCGATGCGACCGCCACCATTCCCCTGCAAAGCGGCATGGAATCACTGAACGTCGCCGCGGCGGCGGCGATCGGCCTGCAGCGGATATCGTCGATCGCCGCGGGCGGGTGAGCTGAACGATGCTGGAACGGATCGAGTCGATACGCCAGGAAGCGCGGGCCGCAATCGAGTCCGCGCCCGACGCTGCCGCCGTCGAGGACGCACGGGTCCGGTTCCTGGGGCGAAAGGCCGAGCTGACGATGATTCTGCGCGGGATCGGCGAGCTGCCCCCAGAGCAACGGGGTCCGGTCGGCAAGACCGGCAACCAGGTCCGCCGGGAGCTCGAGTCCATGCTCGCCGAGGCCAAGGCCCGTCACGAGCGGGCCGAGCTCGACAGCCGGCTGGCATCCGAGTCGATCGATGTGACGCTGCCTGGAACGCCGCCCGTGCGGCTCGGGCACCTGCATCCGCTGACGAGGACTCGCCGCGAGATCGAGGACGTCTTCGTCGGCCTCGGCTACCAGGTGCTCGAGGGCCCGGAGGTCGAACACGACTACTACAACTTCACCGCGCTCAACTACCCGCCCGGCCACCCGGCGCGGATGCTTCAGGACACCTTCTACGTCGACCCGGCGTCGCTCGGCCCGGCCGCTGCGCTCTTCGGCTCCGACGGCGAGCCGCTCCAGCGCCCCGCCGGCCCGCGCGACGTTCTGCTGAGGACCCACACATCGCCGATGCAGATCCGCGGGATGGAGGATCGCGAGCCCCCGATCTTCATCATCGTCCCGGGTCGCGTCTACAGGCGCGATTCCGACGCGACCCATACTCCGATGTTCAACCAGATCGAGGGACTCGCGGTCGGGGAGGGGATCACCCTCGCCGACCTCCATGGGACGCTGCTCACGTTCGCTCGGGAGATCTTCGGCCCCGATCGTGAATTGCGGATTCGCCCGCACTTCTTCCCGTTCACGGAGCCCAGCGTCGAGGTCGACGTCTCCTGCTTCCGCTGCGGGGGATCGGGTCGGTACGAGTCCGAGCGCTGCAGCCTCTGCAAGGGCACCGGCTGGCTCGAGATCCTCGGTGCCGGCATGGTCGACCCGAACGTGTTCGGGTTCGTCGAGGAGCGCGGATACGACCCCGAACGGGTTCAGGGCTTCGCCTTCGGCCTCGGCATCGAGCGGGTTGCGATGCTCAAGCACGGCGTTCCCGACCTGCGGATGCTCTTCGACAACGACGTGCGTCTGCTGGAGCAGTTCTGATGCGGGTTCCGATCGGCTGGCTCTCGACCCTCTGCGACTCCGGCCTCGCGCCGCGGGATCTCGCGGAGCGCCTTTCGATGACGGGCACGGAGGTCGAGCGACTGGCGGAGATGGGAGTCGCCTCGACCGAGGGGTTCGTCGTCGGCCACGTCATCTCGGCGGGCCCACATCCCGACGCTGACCGGCTCAGGGTCTGCTCCGTCGATACCGGCGACGGCGAGCCGCGGACGATCGTCTGTGGGGCGCCGAACGTCGACGCGGGCCAGACGGTCGCGGTCGCGCTGCCCGGGGCGGTGATGCCCGACGGGACGAAGCTCCGCAAGGCGAAGCTCCGCGGGGTCGCCTCGGCGGGCATGATCCTCTCCGAGACCGAGATGGAGCTCGGCGAGGAGTCCGACGGGATCGCGGTGCTCGAGGGAGTGGACGCCGCCCCCGGATCACCGCTCGCCGATGTCCTACCGATCGCCGAGAGTGTGCTGGAGCTCGAGATCACGCCGAATCGGCCCGACTGCCTCGGCATGTTCGGCGTTGCCCGCGAGATTCACGCGTTCACCGGAGCGGAGCTGGCGGCGCCGCCATGGGCGACCGATGCCGAGGCCGATGGGGACGGCAGCGTCTCCGATCTGGCCTCCGTCCGCGTCGACGTGCCGGAGCTCTGCCCGCGCTTCACGGCTCGTGCCTTCACCGACGTCGAGGTCGGGCCCTCGCCGCTCTGGCTCAAGGCCAGGCTGGTCGCTGCGGGACAGCGGCCGATCAACAACGTCGTCGACATCACCAACTACGTGATGCTGCTGACCGGCCAGCCGCTTGCACGCCTTCGATCTCGATCGGGTCCCGGATGGAGAGGTCATCGTTCGCACGGCTGCCGCGGGAGAGACGATGACGACGCTCGATGACGTCCCGCGCACGCTCGACGTCGAGAGCGTCGTCGTCTGCGACCGCGACGGACCCACGGGGATCGCGGGAATCATGGGCGGGCAGGTATCGGAGGTGTCTGAGGAGACGACGCGGGTCCTGCTCGAGGTCGCCACCTGGGACGGCAACAACATCCTCCGCACCTCGAACCTGCTGTCGCTGCGCTCGGAGGCTTCGACGCGGTTCGAGAAGCAACTCCACCCGGACCTGACGATGCGTGCGCAGCGGGTCGCCTCGAAGCTGATGGTCGAACTCTGCGGCGCCCGCCTGGTCCCGGGCACGATCGACATCGACTCGGACGATCGGCGGATGGCCCCGTTCGATCTGACGCTCCGCATCGCTCGCAGCGATTCGCTTCTCGGCATGGCGATCACGCCTGAACTCGCTCGTGGATATCTCGCGCGCCTCGGGTTCGAGGTCCATCCGGCCGGTCCCGAGGGCGGCGAGATCGTCGTCACCGTTTCCCCCGACCGGCACTTCGACATCACCCGGGAGATCGATCTGATCGAGGAGATCGCCAGGATCCACGGCCTCGACGCTCACCTGCCGGCGACGCTGCCGGGGCGGGGTGGGGCCGTCGGGAGGCTTCAGCGCCACCAGCGGTTGATGCGGCGCCTCGAGGACCTGCTGCGGGATGCCGGACTCGACGAGGCGATCTCGTGGAGCTTCGTCGACCCCGGCAGGGGAGGGATCGCCGGCCTCGACCACACCGACCCCGGTTGAGATCCACAATCCGCTCTCCAGCGACCAGTCGGTGATGCGAACCGACCTGATCGGCGGGCTGCTCGGGGTGGCCTCCCACAACCTCGCCCGCGGCGCCGACCGCCTGTCGATCTTCGAATCCGGGCGCGTCTATCTGCCGCAGCCCGCTCCGGCGGAAGGGGGGACTCTCGGCGGTCGCTTCGCCGGCCTGCGCCCCGCCCCGATCGCGGAGCCCCACCGGATCGCCGCCGTCCTGATCGGGAGCATCGGCCCCGATGTGTGGCGCGAGGAAACCGCGTCCGGCCGACTTCTACGATGCCAAGGGCCTGATCGAGCTGCTCTGTGAGGCGCTCGGGGTCGAGTTCTCATTGGAGCCCGCAACGCGGGCGTTCCTTCACCCGGCCCGGGCCGCGGCGGTCAGCCTGGCCGGGGCCGAGGTCGGGTGGGTCGGCGAGCTGCATCCCTCGCTGCTCGATGACCTCGACGCCCGGACCGGCGTCGCCTTCGAGCTCGACGTCGAACCGCTGCTTGCGGCGTCGGTCGCCGGAGAGGAGTTCTACGAGGACGTCACGACCCATCCGGCGATCGCCGAGGACATCGCCGTGCTCGCGGAGCGTGAGCTCAGCTCCGAGCGCATCCGCTCGACCGTGATCGACGCCGGCGGCGATCTGCTCAGGAGCGCAACGGTCTTTGACGTCTACGAGGGAGAGCAGGTTCCGGCCGGCAAGCGAAGCCTGGCGTTGCGGCTCGAGTTCCAGGCCACTGACCGGACGCTGACCGATGCCGAGGTGGCCGAGGTCCGCTCCGGCGTCGTGGCCGCGCTCGCCTCCATCGGGGCCGAGCTCCGTGGCTGATCAGGCTCAACCGCTCGCGGGCGATCCGGCTGCCCGGGTCCTTGTTGCGGGCGCGTCCGGGTTCGCCGGCGCCCTCGCGGCCGAGATCGTCTGGCACCACCCAGGGCTCGAGCTGCGTCGGGCGAGCTCGCGCTCCGACGCCGGAGCGCGGCTCTGCGACCTCTATCCGCGCTACCGGGCGACGATCGAGCTGACCGAGCTCGACCTCGAGGCGATCGAGGATTGCGATGCGGCGATCGTCGCCTATCCCCATCACGCCTCCGCACCTGTCGTGTCGGGCCTGCGGGCACTGGGCCTCCCGGTCGTCGACCTCTCGGCCGACTTCAGGCTCCGTGACCCCTACGTCTACGAGCAGTGGTACGGGGAGCTTGCGGCGCCCGAGCTGCTCGGCGACGCCGTCTACGGGCTCACCGAGCTGTACCGGGACCAGATCCGTGAGGCGGAGCTGGTCGCCAACCCCGGTTGCTACCCGACCGCGACGGTCCTCGCATTGGCGCCGCTGGCCGAGGCCGGGCTGATCGAGGACGTCGTCGTCGACGCGAAGTCGGGGGTGTCGGGCGCCGGGCGGGGCGGGGGGGAGGGGCTCAGCTTCGCGACGCTGGCCGAGAACGCGAGCCCCTACGGCGTGGACGGCCACCGCCACGAGCCCGAGATCGCCCAGGAGCTGACCGTGCTCGCCGATCGATCGGGCGCCGGCGCTCCGAGCCTCACGTTCGTCCCCCACCTGTTGCCGCTCGACCAGGGCGAGCTGGTGAGTTGCTACGTCCGCGCGAAGCGTGATGTCGAGATCGAAGAGGTTGAGGAGCTGTACCGAGTCCGCTACGCCGACGAGCCGTTCGTCGAGATGCTCGATCGCCCTCCCGGGGTCCGCGAGATGCGAGACACGAACCTCTGCCGGATCCACGTCGCCAGGGACGCGGGCGGTCGGATCCTGGTCTTCGGCGCGATCGACAACCTCTGGAAGGGCGCCGCCGGGCAGGCCGTACAGAATCTCAACCTGATGCTCGGCCTCGACGAGGAGGCCGGTCTACGGTGAGCGGCGGTGAGCCGAGCTTCTTTCGCTCCCGCTGGGTGGCGAGCCCGGGTGGAGCGGTCGAGCGGGACCCGACCGCCCTCGCCCCCGGCTTCAGCGCCGCCGGCGCCGCATGCGGATTGAAGGAGAGTGGCGGCACCGACGTCGGCATCGTCGCTTGCGAATCGGCCGACGTTTCCTCAACGATGCTGCTGACTCGCAATGCGGCGGCCGCGGCTCCGGTCCAGGTCTGCCGCGATCGTTGTGATGCGGCTTCGCTGCGGGCGGCCGTCGTCAACTCCGGCAACGCCAATGCCGCCACCGGCGAGCAGGGCTACGCCGACGCACTCGCCATGCAGGAACGCTGTGCCGCGGCTCTCGGCCTCGAGCCGGAGCAGGTTGCCGTCGCCGAGACGGGCACCATCGGAGTCCCTCTCGATACAGCCAGAGTCCTCTCGGGCATCGACCGCGCCGCGGCGGCGCTCAGCCCCGACGGCGGCGAGGACTTCTCGATGGCGATCATGACCACCGACCGCGGTCCGAAGCGTTGTTGTGTGCAGGCGGAGGGCGTCACCCTGTCGGCGCAGGCAAAGGGGGCCGGGATGATCGAACCGGGTTTCGCAACCATGCTCTGCTTCGTGCAGACCGATGCGGTCGTGGCGGATCCCGCCTCCGAGTTGGGTCGAGCCGTCGGCGACTCGTTCGAACGGATAACCGTCGACGGGCAGATGAGCACCAACGACATGGTGCTGCTGCAGGCGAGCGGCACGAGTGAGCGGCCGCTCCCTGAGGGGCTGCTTGACGCGGTCCTGCTCCAGCTTGCGCTCGAGATCGTCGCCGACGGCGAGGGCGCCTCCAGGGTGGGGCGGATCGAGGTCCAGGGAGCCGCCGACGACGCGGAGGCGGAGGCGGCCGCCCGCGCGATCGCGAACTCCCCGCTGGTGAAGACGGCACTCTACGGTCGCGACCCCAACTGGGGGAGGGTCGCCCAGGCGGCGGGACAGGCGCTGGCGGGCCAGGAACTCGAGGAGCTCGGGGCCGACCAGATCGACGCCGCCGAGATGGGCTCCGATCTCGCCGAGGTCGGGATCTCGGTGGATCTGCGGCGGGGAACGGATCGGGCTCACGTCTACTTCAGCGATCTGACCCACGAATACATCAGGATCAACGCGGAGTACACGACATGACGGAGAGGAAGACGGCAGAGGAACGGGCGACGCACGCGGCGGGCACCGTGGAGACGCTCCGCGAGGCGCTGCCCTACATCCGCGAGTTCCACGGTCGCACCGTCGTGATCAAGTACGGCGGCGCGGCGATGGCCGACCCTGCGGCACGCGACGAGTTCGCCCGCGACGTCGTCCTGCTCAAGTACGTCGGGCTGAACCCGGTGATCGTCCACGGCGGCGGTCCCGAGATCAGCGAGTACATGGACCGGCTCGGTCTCGAGGTCAGGTTCGTCGACGGACTGCGGGTCTCCGATGCCGCGACGGTCGAGGTGGCGAAGATGGTCCTGCTCGGAAAGATCAACTCCGACATCGTCCAGCGGCTCAATCGCCAGGGCCAGCCGGCGGTCGGCCTCTCGGGCGAGGACGGCAGCATGTTCGAGATCCGGCCGGTTGCGGAGGCCGCGAAGGTCGGCTTCGTCGGCCAGATCGAGAGCGTCGACGTCGACGTCCTCAACCACATCGCGACCGACTTCATCCCGGTGATCGCCGGGGCCGGGTCCGATCGGGAGGGCAACTCCTACAACGTCAATGCCGACTCGGCCGCCGGCAAGGTCGCCGCGGCCCTTCCCGCCTACAAGGCGATCTTCCTCACCGATATCGAGGGCTGGCGAGAGGACGCGGGCGATCCGGCCTCGTTGGTCTCGCAGGCGACCGTCGAGGAGGTCCGGGCTGCGCTGCCCTCGGTCGACGGCGGGATGCGCCCAAAGCTCGCCGCCTGCATCGAGTCGATCTCCGGCGGTGTGCAGTCCGCGCACATCATCGACGGAAGACGACCCCACAGCCTGCTGCTCGAGCTCTTCACCGACGAGGGCATCGGCACCAAGGTGACCCCGTGATCGCGAGATGACCATGGGCCTGGCCGAACTTCGGGAGATCGAGGCCCGCTACGCGATGCCGACCTACCCGCGTTCGCCGGTCGAATTCGTGCGGGGCGAGGGCTCGACGCTGTGGGATGCCGACGGCCGCTCCCACGTCGATCTGTTCAGCGGGCTCTCGGTCCACAATGCCGGCAACTGCCATCCGCGCATCGTCGCCGCGATCAGCGAGCAGGTCGCCACTCTCGGGGGGACCTCGAACCTCTTCTACTCCGAGCCCGCGATGCTCCTGACCGAGCGGCTGGTCGAATCCGCGCTCGGCGGGCGGGCGTTTCTGTGTAACTCAGGCGCGGAGGCCAACGAGTGCGCCATCAAGCTGGTTCGCCGCCGAGCCCATGCTCGCGGCATCGACCGACCCGAGATCGTCGTCCTCGACCACGCCTTTCACGGCCGCACGCTGGCGGCCCTCGCCGCCACCCCCAGACTGGCTCGCGAGGATCTGTTCGGCCCCCTGCCGGCGGGTTTCGTCCCGGTTCCGCGGGAGGACCCGGTTGGGCTCCGCGAAGCGGTGGGCGAATCGACCGCGGCGGTCATGCTCGAGCCGATTCAGGGCGAGTCGGGCGTCCACCCGATCGATCCGGAGGTGCTGATCGCCGCACGGGAGGCATGCGACCGCGTCGGCGCGCTGCTCGTCTTCGACGAGATCCAGACGGGCATGGGGAGGACCGGAACCCTGTGGGCTTACGAGTCGGCGCCGGTTCAGCCGGATCTGATCACGAGCGCCAAGGCCCTGGGGGGCGGACTGCCGGTCGGAGCGTGCATCACCGCGCCGGCCGTCGGCGAGGGGCTGACCCTGGGCGAGCACGGATCGACCTTCGCGGGGGGTCCGGTCTGTGCCCGGGCGGCGCTCACCGCGCTGGAGTTGCTCTCCGATCCCGCGGTGCTTGACAACGTCGGTGAGCGGGGGGCGCAGATCCGCGAGGCCCTCGCCGGTCACCCCGCCGTCGCCGAGATCCGCGGGCGCGGGCTGATGTTGGGTCTCGGGCTCGCCCCCGGGGTCGACTCGCGCGAGGTCTTCGAGGCGTCACTGGCGGGTGGCGTGGTGGTCAACGCCCCGAACCCCGAGACGATCCGCTTGCTGCCGGCGTTGACGATCACCGCCGACGACCTTGCGGAGGGGATCGGACGCCTCCGCGTCGCCCTCGACACGGCAGCCGATGCCTCCACGGGGTGACGCCCGAGGGTGGCTCGGATACTGCACGTCTTCAGGCCGCGTACCGGCGGCACCTTCGGCCACGTCCGCGTCCTCTCCGCTGAGCAGGCCGCCCGGGGCCATCAGGTCGCGGCCTGCGGGCCGGCCGGGGGCTCCGATCATGCTCTCGGGGTGCCGCTGATCGAAGCGGGGATACCTCGCGAGATCGCGCCCGCGGCGGCGGCGCGAGCGGTTTCGGAGGTCGGGCGCGCGTACCGATCCTTCGAGCCGGACCTGATCCACGCTCACGGAGCGCAGGCCGGGGTGGTGGCACGGCTGGCGCGGGCGGCGCGCCCCGGGACGCCCCTGATCCACACCCCTCACCGGTACGCGTTCGAAGATGGTTCCGGCCGTTCGGCCAGGAATCTCGCGCTTGAAGGGGTCGAACGGCTGCTGATGCCGCTCGCGACCCGGGTGCTGTGCGTCTGCGACGCGGAGCGCGCGATCGCCGAGCGGATGGGCGCTCGAGGAAGGGCGAGGGTCGTCCACAACGGGATCGAACCGCTCGTGCAATCTCCGCTCCCATCCGAACTGGCGAGGTTCGCCGCCGGTGGCCCTCTGATCGTGGCGGTGTCGGAGTTGTTCGCGCGCAAGGGCGTCGAGGTCCTGCTGAGCGCCATGCCCGCCGTCCACAGGGCGCATCCGGAAGCTCGCCTCATCGTCGCCGGAGACGGGCCCGATCGCGGCGAGGTCGAACGGATCCGCGAGATGCTCGGAGTCGCCGACTACACGCTGCTCGCCGGTCACGTCGATGGCGTCGCCGGATTGCTGGAGGCAGCGGATGCATACGTCAACCCGGCCCTTGCCGAATCGTTCCCCTACGGCGTTCTCGAGGCGATGTCGGCCGCGCGGCCCTGCGTCGTCACGGACGCGGGCGGGACGGCCGAGGCGGTCATCGACGGCGTTTGCGGGCTCGTCGTCGCCCCCGGGGACCCCGGGGCGCTGGCTGGAGCGCTGAACGAGGTGCTGGAAGCACCGGAATGGGCGAGAGGCCTAGGCCTGGCTGCCAGGGATCGGGTGGTCTCCCGGTTCAACCGGCGGCAGATGATCGAGGGCACCTTGGCGGTGTACGCCGAGCTCGGCATCACCTGATCGTTGCCCTTAGACTGGCCCAATGAACGAAGACCCAACCAGAGTCATGTCCGGTGGAAACGGCCGCGGACGTGGCGGCCAGGGCGGCGGCGGCGGGCCAGGGCGGCGGCGGGCGTGGCGGACGCGGCCAGGGCGGCGGAGGCGGCGGCCAGGGCGGCGGCGGACGCGGCCGGAATCGCAACGACGATCAGGGCGGGATGAGCGGCGGCCAGAAGGCCATGATCGGCCTCGTCGCGGCGGTCGTGATCGGACTCGTTATCGCCGTGATCGCGTTGGCGAGCGGCGGCAACGACTCGACCTCGACGACTGACTCGACTTCGACCACCTCAACGGTCACCTCGTCGTCGACGACCAGCTCGACGACCGAGCCGACCAGCTCGACGACCACCAGCTCGACGACCACGCAGCCGACCACGTCGACATCGACCACCAGCACCGAGCCGACCCTGACCACGTCCACCGACTCGGGCGGCATTACGCCCTAGCCTCGGATCGACCGGTCTGGGCCTTTCGTCGGTGCGGGCGGGGAAGTTCGTGGTTAACGGCGTCCAGTCGGATGCCGATGGCTGGGAGGAAATGGTGAAATCAAGCATGGCTCAGAATGAGGCGGGTTCGCCCCCTCGCACGGTGCTCGTCATCGGCGGCGCAGGCTACGTCGGCAATGTCCTGGTTCGCCGGCTGCTCGAGGCGGGCCACGAGGTCAGGGTCCTCGATCGGCTCATCTTCGGTCACGGGTCCGCGGTCGCTCCGCTGCTGGAGCATCCACGGTTCTCCCTGCTGTTCGGCGATCTCAGGGATCCGGCCGCGCTCGACGCCGCCCTCGACGGGGTCACCGACGTTGCGCTGCTCGCCGGTCTGGTAGGCGACCCGATCACGAAGACCTACCCGGGTCTCTCCAACTCGATCAACCTCGAGGGCTGCAAGGCGGTCATCGACTCGCTGAGCGGACGCGGAATCGACAAGTTCGTGTTCACCTCGACCTGCAGCAACTACGGGCTGCGAGCCAGCGACGATCTCGCAACCGAGGAGAGCGAGCTCTCTCCCGTCTCCCTCTACGCCGAGCACAAGGTCGAGATCGAGCGGCACATCCTCGCGGCCGCCGAGGCGGGGGTCGACTACACCCCGACGGTGCTGCGGATCTCCACCGCCTATGGGCTCTCACCGCGGATGCGGTTCGACCTGACCATCTCGGAGTTCACCTACACGCTCGCCGCGGGTGAGGAGCTCGTCGTCTACGACGCCGATACCTGGCGCCCCTACTGCCACGTCTCCGACATCTCCAAGGCCGTTATGACGGTCCTCGACGCCCCGGCCGATCTGGTGGCCGGTGAGGTCTTCAACGTCGGCCATTCCGATGAGAACTACACCAAGCGGATGGTCGTCGACGTGGTCCAGAGCGCAATCGGCGGCTCCGGCAAGGTCAGCTTCGAGGAGGGGGGTCGCGACCCCCGTAACTACCGGGTGAGTTTCGAGAAGATCCGCGAACGCCTCGGCTACGAGCCGGACTTCCGGGTGCCGATGAGTGTCGCCGCGGTCGCCGAGGCTGTCGGGGCGGGAGCGTTCGGTGATTTCCCCGAACGGCCCGGCTTCTACACCAATCACGAGATCAGCGACCGGGCGATGGTCGCCGAGGGCGGCGGGGGCTGATGCGCGCCGCCATCCTCGCCGGCGGTCGTGGCACCAGGCTGGCTCCCTATACGACGGTTCTGCCGAAACCGCTCGTGCCGGTGGGGGATCGCCCGATCCTCGAGCTCATCCTGTGCCAGCTTGCGGCCGCCGGCGTTGATCACGTTGATCTATGCGTCGGCCACCTCGGGGA
This sequence comes from uncultured Solirubrobacterales bacterium, assembly GCA_963823275.1. Taxonomy (GTDB): domain Bacteria; phylum Actinomycetota; class Thermoleophilia; order Solirubrobacterales; family 70-9; genus RHKX01. The sequence continues at coordinate 1,265,477 of CAWGKW010000001.1, forward strand.
GCTGATCAAGGCCTACTTCAGTCAGTCGAGGTCGACTCCCGAGGGGGTCGAGCTGCACTACTACTACGAGGACGAGCCGCTGGGAACCGCCGGTGCGGTGCGGGATCTACCGGCGCCCGAGGGTTCGATGCTGGTCATGAACGGCGACATCCTGACCACGCTCGACTACTCCGAGCTGATCGCCTTCCATGAGGATCGCGAGGCTGCCCTGACGGTGGCCTCCCATCGCAACGAGGTGCGGATCGACCTCGGGGTCATCTCGGGTGAGGGGGATCTGATCGAGGATTACGTGGAGAAGCCCACGCTCAGCTACGAGGTCAGCATGGGGATCTACGTCTATTCCCCGACGGCGATCGGGCACATCCCCGCCGGCCGATTCGACTTCCCAGACCTGGTCCTCGCCCTGATCGAGTCGGGGGAGCGGGTGTGCAAGTACCCCTTCGAGGGTCCCTGGTACGACATCGGCACCGCGGGCCAGTTGGAGCAGGCGACTGCCGCATACGAGAAGAAGCCGAGGTTGTACGACCCCGGCTGAGGTCACGGCCCGGGAACCCCTACAGTTGGCGGTCGAGGAAGTCCCGTGTCGTAAGGGGTCGACGCCGTTGCATCGACCGGTCACGGGACGGAGCGCATCTCACACGCGCTGAAACCGTTCTGGGGGTTGGATGCTTTCACGATCAATAGGGGCGACGCCGCTCGTTGCCGTGCTCGGTCTTCTGGCCACGATCGGGGCGCCGGCGGCCGGTGCGCACGGTCTCGAGGATCTGCTCCCCCGGGGGGCCGCCGAGGCGGAGATCAGACAGCTTGAGACGACGGTGCTCGGCTCTGAACACGCGGCTGAGCATGCCGCTCTTCGCGCGGCCGAGCGGAGCGGCCCACTGAAGCAGGGCAGCGGCCGCGACGCCCTCTCTTCACAGGGCGCTCCAGCGCTCCCGTCCAACGGCCCACCCGCCGAGGTCGGCGAATGGACCGAGGCACCGTTCTCCATTCCGACCTTCGCGATCCACATGGCGATGCTGCCAACCGGTAAAGCGCTGATCTGGGGCCGACCTCCAGGGGATGGGGGTGGCGATCCGGCGATCCCCAACGTCGGGGAGGCCACACTCTGGTCGCCGTGGCTCGGGACCGGGCCGGAGGCATTCACGGACGTCGCTCCTCCGGTGATCGACGTCGATGGCCCCGGAGGTCAGCCGCCGGGGGCTGCTCCCTTCTACTGCTCCGGGATGTCGCTTCTGCCGTCGGGGGAGGTCCTGGTGATGGGCGGGAATCTGGTCTACCCGAACACCTCCCCGGATGACTCCTACACCGACTTCGGTGGATTGCCCACCGTCTTCACGTTCGACCCGTTCAGCGAGACCTGGCTGCAACAGCCGGACATGGCGCAGGGCCGCTGGTATCCGACCCAGGTTCTGCTTCCCGACGGTCGAACCGTGGTTGCGGGGGGATACACGGATGCGGCGCCGGGGGCCGTCCAGAACACCAAGATTGAGGTGTTCAATCCGTCCTCGACCATCGGAGGCCTGGGTTCGGTCGAGGAGGAGCCGAGTGCCGAACACCAGGGCCTGGGCCTCTACCCGCACCTGTTCTCGGTTGGCGACGATGTGATTCGACTCGGTCCGCAGCAGTTCCAGACCGCCCTCCTCGATACGGCGACCTTCACCTGGGACGAGGCCCTGCCGGACATGTCCCGGGGGCGGCAGGCGGGTACCGCATTTCGACGCCCCGGGGAGCCGGCCGGCTCCGACCGGTTCACCACGCTGGGCGGCTATGGCGTCCCCGTGGACGGCGAGACCTTTCAGCCTGCAACCGGCACGAGCGAAACGATCGATGCCGCCGATCCCTCTCCGGCCTGGGTCGCCGATGCCGAGCTGAACGTTCCGAGGGCGAATGCCAACACCGTGCTGCTCCCGGATGGATCGATGGTCGAGGTCGGGGGCGGCAGCGGCTATGAGAAGGGTTTCGGCGGCTACGTGACCTACGCCGACGGTCGAGCCAGGCAGATCGAGGTCTTCGACCCCGCCACGAACGAGTGGATTCTCGGCCCGGCTCAGCAGGAGGATCGGGCCTACCATTCGACGGCGGTTCTGCTGCCCGACGGGCGAGTCCTCTCGGCCGGGGATGACTTTCACGAGCCGCAGCCGAACGGAGAGAAGAGCCTCACCGATACGGCCGAGATCTACTCGCCGCCCTACCTCTTCCAGGACAAGCGACCGGTCATCGATTCCGCGCCGGCCACCGTCAACTGGGGCGACACGTTCGGGGTCGCGAGCGATAGCGCGGACATTCAGCGAGCCGTGTTGATGGCCCCGTCCGCCGTGACCCACGCGGTCGATATGAGCCAGCGCCACGTCGAGCTGGACGTGGTCGACACGGTCGACGGTCGCGGTATCAACGTCGTTTCTCCGCCCTCTCCTAGGGTGGCGCCGCCGGGCTATTACATGCTGTTTCTGCTCGACGGCTCGGGCGTCCCCTCGGTCGCGAGCTGGGTGAGGATCGACCCGACCGCCCCGGATCGACCCACCGTTGAGCCCCTCCCACCGCCCCCTCCACCCCCACCGCCCCCTCCACCCCCGGTTGATCTCAGTAGCCGCCTCGAGAGAATCGACCCCGTCAGGCTCGGTGGGCGCTCGATCATCGTCGGGGAGGCCGGCGGACCCGTGGCCGCTGCGATCACACTCAGATTCGGGGACGGCGGATCGAGGACCCTGAGCCCCGAGGATGCGCGGGGTTTTGAACTCAGGCACCGGTACGAAAAGCGGGGCCGCTACGTCGTCCGCCTGATCGTTGACGATCGCGTTCGCGATGTCGAGATGGCGAAACGGGCGGCCGTGGTGAAGCCGAAGCGGCGACAGCTCGCTCAGTAGCGTCGCTCGCTGGATCTAGAATGCCATCCATGGATGGCAAGAACGCACCGGATGAGCGCCGCGGCAGTCCAGCGCCTCGCTCGTCGCGGCGTCGCCTGGGCCTGGCTGTGTGCCTGGCGGCGGCCCTGGGGTTCACGGTCACGTCGTTGGCGTCGGCGGGTCGTAGCTCACCCGAAGCCGGGACGTCTGAGACCGAGGGCAATCCGCTTCGGCCTCATCCCGGGGGTTCGATACCGCTTATCAAGGATGCTCAGACAGCGTTCGCCGTGCGGTTCATCAAGCGTCCGACCCGCAGCGAGAAGCGGTTCATGACCAGGGCATACGCCGAGTTCAGGGGCTACCCGCCCTTTCATGACCGCGCCCTCAGGTGGGGTCCTCCCAGCGACTTCTACCAGGACCTCTACGCCATCTACAACGACGATCGGGGTGACGGTTCGCCGAATCGCTCCACGATCGAGCGGCACCCGGGATGGGTGCTCCGCGATGCCGACGGCAACCCGCTCTTCATCCCCTATGCGTGTCAGGCCGGTTCCTGCCCAGCCTATGCCGCCGACCCGGGCAACCGCGCCTGGCGCCGATCGTTCATTCGCCGGGCGCGGCGGGAGGTGGAGAAGGGCTACTCCGGCCTCTACATCGACAACGTGAACCTGTTTCTTCGCGTCGGCGACGGAACGGGTTCAGAGGTCGTCCCGGTCGACCCACGGACGGGTCAGCCGATGACGCTTCGCGCATGGCGCGGCTACGTGGCGGGTTTCGTCGAACAGGTCGAAAGAGAGCTCCCCGGTCTGAGAATCACCCACAACCCGATCTGGTACGCGCCGAGCGGCAACCGGCGGGTTCGAGACGCCCTGAAGGCGGCTGACCGGATTGAGATCGAGCGAGGGCTGAGCGACCCCGGGTTGGGCTCGGGTACCGGCCGGTTCAGCTACGAAACGATGCTGGAGCACGTCGAAATGCTCCACCGGCTCGGAAAGCGAATCATCTCCCAGCCATACGGACTCGACCCGGCTCGGCGCCGTTTCGAGCTCGCCTCGGTCTTTCTGGTCCTGAGACGGGGCGACTCGATCGCCAGCGATCTCGGCACCGAGCCGGGGAGTTACTGGCCCGGTTGGGATGTGGACCTCGGCCGACCCAGGGCCGAGCGGTGGGAGTGGGGTGGACTGCTGAGAAGGGACTTCGAACATGGGGTGGCACTGGTCAATCCCCCCGGCTCCGGTTCCGTGACGGTCAACCTGAATCGTCCGATGACGGATCTCGAGGGCTCCACGGTGACCTCGGTCCAGCTTGCGGCCGGATCGGGATCGGTTCTCCGCGGCAGCCCACAGTCGGTTGACTCGGTCGCGGCCCTGGGGTCCGATGGCTGAACCGCGGATCCTCGTCGTCGGTCCGCTCGGCCCACCTCACATCGAAGATCAGGTCCTCGGGCTTGCCGAGCGTGATGTCGATGTGATCGTCGGAGGGAACTCGCTGCCCGACCTCGATGACATGGTGATCGAGGCGGCGGGTATCGCAGTCCACCGGGCTCCTGATCTGCGACTGGGAACACCATGGGGGATGACGGCGGCCATCCGCTGGCTGCGCCGGCTGATCGCCGAGATCAAGCCCGATCTGGTCCACGCGCATTGGCTCCCCGGGTTCGGCTTCGCCGCAGCCATGTGCGATTCCAGGCCGCTCGTCGTCTCGGCGTGGGGCTCCGATGTCTACCGCGCCCGGGGGCTGAAGAAGGCGGCGCGGGCGCCTCGCGGTCAGAAGGGCGGACCTCGTCCTTGCCGATTCGGTCGACCTGCTGGACCGCTGCATCGCCCTCGGGGCCGACCCGGCTGCGGTCGCGGAGATCCAGTGGGGGGTGGACCTCTCGCTCTTCTCTCCCTCCGACGATCGTCAGGCGCTCAAGCGCAGGCTCGGATTGGGCCCGGACCCGTCATCCTCAGCCCTCGCTCACTGATGCCGGTGTACAACATCCCGACCATCATCAAGGCCTTCGGAGAGGTTGCCGACACTCACCCCGAGGTGCAACTCGTGATCAAGCACATGGGCGCTGAACTGCTCGAGCTTCCGCCGATCCCTCATTCCGAGCGGGTGCACAAGATCGGCAAGGTTCCGTATCGGGACATGGCCGACTACTACCGCGCGGCGGACGTCTGCGTCTCGGCAACCTCCTCGGACAGCTCCCCACGCTCGATCTGGGAGGCGATGGCATGCGGGACCCCATGCGTCGTCTCGGATCTGCCCTGGGTCGGGGAGATGTTGACGCCGGGCGAAGACGTGGTGACGAGCCCGGTTGATTCGGCGCGACTTGCTGCGGCGATCACCCACCTGATCGATGACCGCGGGTTCGCGGAGAACCTCGCCGACAACGCCCGCCGGGTGATCGCTTCCAATCTCGATCGTGAGGTTCAGCTGGATCGGCTTCATTCCCACTACCTGAGGCTGTTGGGTTCATGAGCAGCTCAGACGGCGGCTCGACGGGTCAGGGCACGCCGCGGATTGCCGTGATCGTGCCCTGCTTCAACGACGGGATGCTCCTGGTTGAGGCCCTCGGCTCGATCAGCGAGGCTGAGCCGATCGAGGTCGTCGTGGTCGACGACGGATCCACCGATCCCGAGACCGCCGCCGCGTTGAACATCGTCGAGGGGGGGTCGACGACCGTCATCCGTCATGACGAAAACAGGGGCGTGTCCGCCGCCAGGAACACCGCCCTGCACGCATGCGAGGCTGAGTTCGTCGTCCCACTCGACGCCGACGATCTCCTGCTCGACGGGATCCTGGCCGAGTTGGCCGATCGCCTCGAGTCCGAGCCGGCCGCCGCCGTCTCTTACGGTGACTACCTGGAGTTCTCCAGCGAAGGGCCCGAGCTGACCCTGCGGCGGGCCCCGGAGCGCATCGACGGGTTTCGAATCGTCCACGTCAACGAGTACCCACCGCTGGCGATGTTCCGCCGCGAGCTGTTGGTCGACCTCGGTGGTTGGAAAAGGGTCGGCGAGGGCCTTGACGCCCACTCTGATTGGGGGCTGTGGATGACCCTTGCCGAGCACGAGGCGACCGGCGTCTATCTCGGAGCCGAGAAGATCACATACCTGCATCGAGAGCATGGATTCCGCCTGGCGACACAGGCGCGGGAGCATCACCGCGAGCTCTACGAGGGGCTGAAGCAGGCTCACCCGAGGCTGTTCACCGAGCTCTCCCTGCGGCGGCGGACCTCGGACCTCGGATTCTGCCGTCGGCTCCTGTACCCGGCGGTCTACGGGCAGCGTCACGCGATGCGCCCACTCGGCAGGCGCGTTCGCGACGTTCTCGACCGATTCGGCGTCTGGTCGCCGCAGTACCGGCTCGGAGAGGAGGAGAGAGCAACCCTTCAGGCACTGGTCCGCGGCACCCGTGCTCGTGCCGCTCGGAGGTACAGTGACCGGATGGAAACGACTTCGGATGACGCACGACAGGAGCGGGAGCGCGAGTTCCACGATCGATCCTACGGCGAGGGCGTGTACGACACCCGCCCGGCACGCCGTTTCTACTCAGTCGCGGCGGCTGGATACCGCCACTACGAGGAGAGGATCGCCTCGAACGCAGCGGACACCGACATCCTCGAGTACGGCTGCGGGCAGGGGAGCTATGCATTCATGCTCGCCGGCCTCGGGGCTCGAGTCACGGGAATCGACATCTCGCCGGTCGCAATCGAGATCGCCGAGCGGCAGGCGGTCGATGAGGGTCTGGGTGACAGCACCAGCTTCGCCGTCATGGACGCTGAGGATCTCGACTTCCCGGACGACTCGTTCGATCTGATCTGCGGCGGCGGGATTCTTCATCACATCGACCTTGCCAAGGGGTACTCCGAGATCGCGCGAACCCTCCGCCCGGGCGGCAGGGCCGTCTTCCTCGAGGCGCTTGGGCACAACCCGCTGATCAACGCCTATCGCAATCGGACCCCCGAACAGCGAACCGAGGACGAACATCCCCTGGTGATGAACGACGTTGCCTACGCGCATGAGTTCTTTGGCGAGGTCGACTGCAGGTTCTTCAATCTGGCCACGATCGCGGCGTTTCCGTTCGCCCGAATGCCGGGCTTCGACAGCCTCGTCGGCGGTCTCGATCGCATCGACCAGGCCGCCTTTCGGAGATTGCCCAGGCTCCGCAAGCACGCCTGGATGCTGGCGGTCGAGATGTCGGCCCCGAGTAAGGGCTAACCCGTGCGCGAAGCAGCGGCGGGCACCTGAGACGCGCCCGCTTGTTCGCCTGAAGGTCGGCTCATCGTGGCGACCCAGATCAGCGCCGCCACGAGCCACAGGTGCCGCCAGTGGAGGGTGTCGACGAAGAAGCTGTTGGCGATCAACCCGACCCATGCACCGAGCAGGGCGGCCGACCCGATGCCATAGGCCGATCGCCCGGCCGCCGCGTTGCTGATCGCCAATCCGAGCGTTCCCACCGCCAACACCAAGAACGCCAGGAGGCCGAAGACCCCCTCCTCGGCGAACACCCTTACGTAGGTGCTGTGCGCGCCGTATTGAACGACCGGCTCGAACTGACCCGGACCGATTCCGAGGGGCTTCTCCTGGGCGAGCCTCAGCCCCGCCTCCTGGGCGCCGAAGCGCTCATTGTCGTACTGCTGGAGGCTCGCCCGCTCCTCCAGAAAGCTGTCGGATCCGGTCAGGACCACCGTTGCCGCCGTGGCGAAACCCGCGAACGCGACCACCGACAGGACGAGCGCCAATCGTGCCCCGCCCTCGCGCCGAAGCACCAGCATTCCGATCATGACCACGGTGCCGATCCCCAGGTTCAGCCAAGCGGCCCGCGAGAAGCTGAAGATCACCCCGACGAAGAGAAGCAGGAGGATCGACGTCTTCAGGATCGTTCCGATCTTGAGCAGGCGCGGACGCAGGATCTCCTCGATCATGATCAGCGCCGCAGGGACCATGAACGGTCCAAAGACGTTCGCGTCCTTGAACAGGCCGCGCGCGCGAGTCTCCTGGTAGACGAGGTAGTCGCTTCCCGGGAACCCGCCGAACAACGCGCCCATCGCCAGCACGACCGAAGCGGTTGCCGCGATCAGGTAACCGATCAGAATCAGCCTGGCGTTGCGCTCCGATCGGACGTAGCTCGTCAGCCAGACGGCGAACAGTGCCAGGTAGAGGGTTATGGTGAAGAAGAACATGGCCCGCGCGGGATCGACCGCCTCCAGGGCTGAGAGGACGTTGAGGGCGATGAAGGCGCCAAGCGAGCCGAGGATGATCATCGGCAGGCGCTCGAGGTCCATCCGGCCGGTGGCGGCGGCAATCGCGATGACGATGAAGAAGACCGCGTCAGGGGGTGCCGGCTCGACATTGACCACCCCGAGCAGGCACATGCCCAGCATCACGGCGGCGTCGTAACGTGTGATCGCCAGCGCTACGATCGTCGAGAACGCCAAGCCCCCGGCGAGAATGAAGCTCAGCGACGGCAGCGGGTAGCGATAGGTGGCCACCGAGATCGCGAGTCCGACCAGCAGCGCGAGCGATGCCGGCAGGAGCGCCGCTCGGATCCGAGTCGGGCCGATCCTCGGCTCGGGGATGAAATGATGCGTCGATCCCATCGGGAACGTAAGCCTAGTGACAGATTCCGCCGCGCCTGACAGACCCCGCCCACCAAGCGATCCCGACGTGGAGGGCGGCTTTGGCACTTCCCGCACCGTCGCTCATGGAACGATGGTGCGAGCGTTCGGCGAGATCGTCGCCAAGGTCGCCTCCCTCGCGTTCTTCGTGATGATCGCTCGCCGCCTCGGTGACGATAGTTTCGGCGACTTCATCTTCGGGATTTCGTTCGGGCAGCTGTTGATGATCATCGCCGCCCTGGGCACCGAGGAGCTGATCACCCGAGAGGTCGCGCGAGACCGCTCGCAGGTCGATGAGCTCTTCCCGAACGTGATCGCGGTCAAGCGCATCATGCTCGTTTCGCTGTGGCTCGTGATGGCCGCCGTCGTCTTGATCAGCGGCCACGACCGCGACTCGACGGTGGCGATCCTCATCGTTGGCGCCGCCGTGGCCGTCGAGTACCAGACCAAGACGCTCACGGCGGTGTTCCTGGCCTTCGAGGTTCAGAAGTACATCGCGGCCACCCTGATCATCCAGCGCGGGGTGACGGCCATGGTCGGGATCGTGGCCCTCCTCCTGGGGGCGGTGCTGATCGAGGTGTCGATCGTCTTCTTCGCCGGCTCCCTGGTTGGGCTCACCGTGGCCTGGGTCCTGATGAGGCGCCACGTGGTCAGCCCGAGCAGGGTCGTCGATCGGGGTCTCTGGCGCAAGATCCTGCGGGCCGCCCTACCGCTCGGGGTGATCGTCGTCCTCTACCAGGTGCTGATCCGGCTCGATGCGGTATTGCTTTCCTTCCTCGTCGGCGGTGGCGGCGACCGAAGCAACTCGGAGCTCGGCCAGTACGGAGCCGCGTACCGCCTCGTCGACGCGACGATGTTTCTCAGCTTCGCCTTCACGGGTGCCATCTACCCCTGGTTTTCACGATCCGGGAGCGGTCCGGTCGCGGTCGGTCGCGGCTTCAGCCTCGCTCTGAAGGCCGTTCTCGCGATCCTGGTCCCCATCGGGATCACCTACACGGTCTTCGCGGCCGATCTGATCAATCTGCTGTACGGACCCGAGTACGAGGGTGCGATAACGCCGCTTCGCCTGCTCGGTGGGATGACGATTCTGTTCGGCGTCAACGCTGTGGTTTCGATCGTGCTGATCGCCGTCGAGCGCCCACGCGACTTCCTCCGACCGGCGGTGCTCGTGATCATCCAGAACCTCGTCTTCAACCTGATCACCATCCCCAAGTACGGCGCCAACGCGGCGGCCGCCAACGCGGTTATCTCTGGCTTTCTGCTCGCGTTTCTGTCCGTCAGGACAACGGCACGGCCGATGGATCCGATCAACTGGTTCAGCGTCTTCCTGTCGCCGACGACCGGCGCGCTCGCAATGGCAGCAGCCGGGCTGGCGGCGTTGCAGGCGATGCCGTGGGTACCCGCGGCCGTCCTCGCCCTGCTCACCTACGCGATCGTCTACGTGGCCATCGAGAGGATCGCCTACCCGGGCGATTTCCGGTTCGTCACCGCGGTCGTGCGGCAAGCGCGCGAGCGGCTGTGGGTCACGAATCAGCCCCCGGTCTGACCGTGTCTTCATCTGGACACCTGGGTGCGGGGTGGCCTGCCACTAGACAAACCGCTGGACTTGCGTCCAAAAGGTGGCGCCCGGGTGTGGAATCACCATCCATCGCTCCGATGGGGGCGGGGAGATGGCATGGAGGCTACGAAACTGCCGAATGGCCGCCCTTCGAGGCCTGGGCTTCGTCCTGGCGCTGGCGCTCCTGATGCTCGCGGTCTCACCGGCTCTGGCCACGGCCGGCTCCGACGGACGGACCCGGTTCATGTTCAACGCCCGCTCCACCGTGGCGCATTGGCTGACCAACGCCACGAGTGCACAGCGAACCTGGATGAACGACACGTATTGGCGAGAGCGGGGCTATCCGCCGTATCACACCAACGTCGGCGGGCTGGTGGGAGCGGCCCCGACGGACTTCTACCAGGACCTGTACGCCATCTACAACGACGACCGCAACAACGGCGAGCCGGATCGCGGGACTCTCACCAAGCACCCCAACTGGGTTCTACGTGACGCTCAGGGCAAGCCTATGTACATCCCCTGGGCATGCAGCGGCGGGACCTGCCCTCAATATGCCGCTGACATCGGCAGCGCCGGCTGGCGCCGGGACTGGATCGATCGCGCCATCGGCCACATGAGGGACGGCTACGCCGGCGTTCACATCGATGACGTCAACCTGGAGATGATGGTCGGCAACGGTTCAGGTGCTGTGGTTGCGCCGATCGATCCACGCACGGGCAAGGCGATGACGCAGTCGAACTGGAAGCGCTACACGGCGGAGTTCGTGGAGCAGGTGCAGACTGAGCTCAAGGCCGCCTACCCGAACGCCGTCGTCTCGATCAACGCCGGGCAATGGTGGCTTTCGCATGCCGACCCCTACGTCCAGCGCGTCGTCCGCGCGGCCGACGTGGTCGAACTGGAGCGAGGCCTGAACGACCAGGGGCTTTCGCCCGGCGGAGGTACCTACGGCTTCAACACCTACCTGGCTCATATCGATTGGCTGCATTCGTTGGGTGCGGATGTGACCTATGAGCCGTACGACCTCAACCTTCAGAGCGCGACGTTTCAGCTGGCCGGATATCTGGTCATGCAGGAGGGCGACGATTCGATCACCTCCGAGTACCGCTGTGAGCCGGACAACTGGTGGAAGGCCTGGGAGACCGACCTCGGACCTGCGGTCGGGGGCCGGTACAACTGGCGCGGGCTGATCCGACGAGACTTCCGCGACGGAACCGCCCTGATCAATCCGGTCGGTGGCAGCCCGGTAACGGCCGCAATCAGCGGCATCGACCTGAAGGGCAACAAGGTCGATTCGATCACCCTAGGGGCGCGCGAGGGAACCGTCCTGAAGGAGGCTCCAACTCCTCCGCCTCCGCCGCCGCCTCCGCCGCCGCCGCCGCCTCCTCGACGGACCCGCCGCCGACCCGCCGACGACGCCCACGGACCCGCCGACGACGCCCACGGACCCGCCGACGACACCGACGGACCCGCCGACGACACCCACGGACCCGCCGACGACACCCACGGACCCGCCGACGACGCCTCCCACGACGGACCCCGGCACCTCAACCCCGCCGAGGGTGAAGTTGAGGCGACCCCGGATCCGGGGCAACCGCCTCGTGGTTCGCGGCCGGGCGGCTCCCGATTCCCAGGTGACCCTTCAGCGCAAGCAGGATGGCTGGCGACCGGCGGCACGTCGCAAGTCGAGCGACAACGGCAGCTTCCGGATCAGCGTCCGCACCCACGGACATCGGTACGCCAAGGTCAGGGTGCTCGCTCCGTCGATGAAGAGCTCCCGACCCGTTCGGGTTCGCGGCTAAGGTCGCGGTCCCCGGGGCACCCATTCGCGGAAGTGTCTGACCGGCCTGGTCAGCGTCCGCGCCACCCGAATCGGCGCCCGATCACGCATCCCGTAATACAGCCCCCGTGATTTGAATGCGAACGTCACCGGCCCATCGGGGGTATGGATACTCTCGCGTTTCAGCTCGAATGGATCCCAGCTCCCGCGCGGGCCGCATACCACGGCGGTTCGGTACCCGGCGCGCTTGGCAGCCGGCGGGCAGGCCGGCGAGTAGTGACAACGCGGGTAGCAGAAGCTCGGCACCTCGAGCTGAAGCATCTCCTCGAGGGTGCGCTTGCACCGGTCCATCTCGGCGAACGCGAACTCGGCGGTCGCCGTGTCCAGCTCAGTGTGTCGTTCGGTGTGGGAGCCGATCTCAACCCGTGGGTGTCCTGCCAGGGCCAGAAGCTGGGCCCTGCTCATGAACCTGATGCCGGTGCGCTCCGCCACCCAGGGGTAGGGCTCGCCGAGGAGTCCGGGACAGACGTAGATGGTGCCCGGAACCCCCAGGCGCTCGAGCAGGTCCGGCAAGATGCTGGCGTGGTCTTCGGTCCCGTCGTCGAAGGTCAGTGCGCACAGGCCGTCCGTGCCCGAACCGGCGTGCAGGCGCTCGCCGAAATCCGCCATCGTCACGAATTGATAGCCGCGCCTGTGCATCGTGCGGACCTGCCGTTCGAGCGCCGCCGGAGCAACCCAGAGCCGCACCGGGTCATCGTGAGGGTTGACGTCGGCGATTCCGTGGTACGCCAGCACTACTCCCGCCCCTGCCATGGCCCAACCCTATCGGCGGTGGGCGACGGCTACGATCGGCGCCTGATGACTCGCGTACTGCATGTCCTGAGGCCCAGCGCGGGCGGGGCCTTCGGGCACGTTCGCGTTCTCACCCGGGAGCAGGTCGATCGCGGCTACGAGGTCGCGGTGTGCGGGCCGCATCGCCACCGTGCCGCGGATCTCGAGGCGCCCGTGATCGAAGTCGCGATGGGGAGGTCGATGAGCCCGATCGCCGAT
>CAWGKW010000002.1:0-1275000 GCA_963823275.1 uncultured Solirubrobacterales bacterium
ATGCCTTCGACGTTCGTATTGCTCTCGTTGATCGCACCGGGCTGCGAGCTGCTGGTTGACGCAATCGGATACGTGCCGTAGGTATGGCATGAAAGCGATTGTCATCGGTGGATCCCCGGGCGGCTTGACGGCTGCCCTGACGCTGCGGGATGTTGGCTGCGCGGTGGCGGTATATGAACGGTCGTCCACACCACTCGCGGGACGCGGCGCTGGGATCGTTGCCCATCCGGCGACGATGCGCTACTCGGTCGGAGAACGGACTCGTCGACCTCCCCCGCACCACCACCCCTCCCGTTGCGTGCGATATCTAGACCAGATCGGGTCGATCGTCGCCGAGCACGATTGCCACTATCGGTTCACTTCGTACTTCGCGCTTCACGGCGTCTCGGCGGCCGCTTTCGGGATCGCGCGCTATCACCTCGGCGTTGAGATGGTCGGCTTCGATCAGGATGATGACGTCGGTGACCGTTGGTTCGCCGACGGCGAGAACGTGCGGAGTGCGATCTGCTCGTGTGCGCTGACGGTATTCGCTCGCCTCCCGGCGCATGTTGATGCCGGACGGTCGACGCGATTACTCGGGATACGTCGCGTGGCGTGGAGCAGTCCCGAGAGCCCGACCTCTCCGCTGAGATGTTCGCCCGGTCGACGGCGGCATCGTTTATGCGGTCATCCCCACAGCCACATTCTCGCCTATCCGATTCCCGGGCTCGACGGGCCGTCGATCCGGGGCGCCGATTTCTGAACTGGATCTGGTACCGCAATGTGGAGGGTCCGAGCTGCCGATAGACGATGACCGCGAGGGATGGGCGTCGTCACGAGATCTCGCTCGGGCCCGGGCACGGTTCGCGACGACGAGATCTCCGGCGCTCCGCGCCGACGCGAGGCGGCTCCTGGCTCCCCAGCTGCACGAGATGGTTGGCACGTCGCCGCCCTTCGTACAGGTCGTCTTCGATGTCGAGGTTCCCCAGCATGGCGTTCGGCAGGGTCTGCCTGATCGGTGACGCCGGGCGTGTGTCGTTCATCCGCACGTCGCGGTCGGCACCGCGAAGGCCGCTGACGCGGCGTGGAGTCTCGCCGAGGCGGTGTCCGCTCACGCGTTCGACGTTCCCGCCGCGCTGCGGGCGTGGGAGCCAGGCCAGCTTGCGCTGGAGCACGGGTGCTCGCCCGCGCGCGTGAGGCCGGGTCCGGAGGTCCCAGTTCGACAACACCTGGGAGACCGGCGAGCCCCTGCCGTTCGGACTGCACAGCGCAGGGCGACAGCTCGATCGTGGTCTGACTGCGCTCTGCGAGTCGGTTTTCGGCGCGCGGGCGCCACCGAGCGGGTTGAGGCCTGTAGTGAGGCTAATTTATGAGGGACGACCTTTTCGTGCTGCTAATGCTGCGGTGCTCGTATGTCGTCCTCGGGTCCAGACTGCCAGCAGACAGGAGCGCGGAGCGCGACGCCACTTCCACGCGCTCGGCGTCGCGTGTCGCGCACATCAGGGACGGCACGTGGTTTCAAGGTCTCCGACCTCGCCAGAGCCGATCGGCGTCTCGCCGAGTCTGATCAGTCAGATCGAGCGCGGGCAGTCGCAGCCCTCGGTTTCGACCCCTGTTCGCGCTCGCCGAGGTCGCTCGAGGTCCCGGTGGATGCCTTCTTCGATCGTGGTCAGTCGCAATCGGTCGCGGGCCCGCCCGGTCGGGTGGGCCGTCACCGGCGCCACCCGCGGGATGCAGACTCCCCGGCGGCCGAAGGTACGTCGTACGCAGCGACGGACGTGCGTCGGTCGACATCGAGGGCGGCGTTCGGTGGGAGCGCCTGACGCCGGACACCCTTCGCGAGGTCGACTTCATGAGAACTCGTCTACGCCCCCGGGGCAGAGTCGCATGGTGAGCTCTACCGGCACCCGGGAGCGAGATGGTCCTCGTCCTCGCGGGGACCTTGACGGTATTCGTTGGCTTCGAGCGCTATGAGCTCGACGTCGGCGACAGCATCCACTTCCCGTCCACCGTGCCGCATCGGTATGTCAACGTGGGCGAGATCGAGGCGAGGGCGGTGACCGTGATTCTTCACGACGGGACCCGGGAGTCGAGGCCCCGGACTCGGCCGTGATCGCTATGGCCGTGCATGAGTATGGGGCGCCGCTCGACCGGGTCGAGATCGCCGAGCCTCGTCCGGCGTCGGGCGAAGCGCTGCTCGAGGTGCTCACCTGCGGGGTTGCTTCACGGATGTGAAGACCTCCCGGGGCTCGATGCCGTTCAGCGATGAGACTCGCACTGCCACACGTCCCCGGCCATGAGATCTGCGCCCGCGTCCTAAGCCAGCGATCCGCCGATTTTCGAGCCGGGCGACACCGTCGTCGTCTATCACCTGTGGCCGTGCGGGGTCTGTGCTCGTTGCCGGGCGGGGATCGAGCAACAGTGCCTCGACCCTTCCGGGTGGACCGGCTTCACCTCACCGGGCGGGTTTAGGAGCGGTCTGGTCGTCCCCGTCGATCGACTGACGAGGGTACCGCCGGGTATCGACCCGGTGCACGCCGCCCCCCTGACGTGCGCCCTCGGTACCGCTTATCGTGCGGTGACCACTCGGGGCGCGATCTCCGCCGGCGCTCGGATGGTCGTGATCGGACTCGGCGGCGTCGGTATCCACGCGCTGCAGATCGCACGCGCCTCCGGCGCACGGGCCACCGGGATCGACGTCTCAACGCGCGCGGTCTCGTCGCTCGGGGACTTGGGCTAGACGTTCTCGATGCGCGCGATCCGGACACCGAGGCCAGGCTGCTTCGGTCAACCGCCCGACGTCGGTGTCGATGTCGTTGTCGACACCGTCGGTCACGAGCGCACTTCCGCCGGCAATGCGCCACCTCACTCGCGCCGGGGGCCGTGTCGTCGTGGTCGGGATACGCCCGGATGGGCGCAGCTCTTTCGCTGCCCACCGCGCGCCTCGTGCTCGAGGAGATCGAGTTGGTCGGCTCACGGTACGTGAGTCGCGATGAGCTCGATCAGAGCGATCTCGCTCGTCGCCGATGGTCGAGTCGAGGTGGTTGTCGACCGGGTCTGCCCCTGTCCGGGCCAACGAGGCGCTCGAGGCCCTCGAGGCGGGCGAGACAGTCGGCCGCACGGTGCTCACGGTGGCTCTAGGTCCTTGAGCGGATGACCCGGATCGTGCAGGCGCCGGCACAGTGATGGTGCTGTCGGCTTGGCCGCTAGGTTCTCCGCCCACGCGACCGGGCCATTCGGGGTCGACTACGAGCGGCGCTTCGATCCGGCTCGCCTGCGGACGCGGCGCGGGCACGGCCCTCGACGCACTCGCCGAGTCTGGGCTCGATGCGCTCTTCGTGTGGAAGGACGAGAACGTACGGTACCTGACCGGCATGCGGGCGCAGCTGATCCACGGCAAAAGCGCTCTTCTCAATGGGGTACTGCTGCCGGGGATGGCCCCGTCCTGCTCAGCTCCGGCGGCGACTACCATCGCGTGGAGGCGACGATGACGTGGATCGGGCGAGGTCAATCCCGATCCTCGAAGCGCGCGGTCTGATCCGGGGATTCGTCGAGCGGACACTCCGGCCTCTGCTCGACGAGCGCGAGCTCACGGCGAGCTCGATCGGTCTTGACGAGTGCTCATTCATCCAGGTTCAGGAGCTGAGCAAGGCGCTTCCGGATGTTCACCTCGAGGATGGGGACTCGCTGATGCAGGGCTGCCGGTTGGTGAAGACGAGCGGCGAGCTGGCGTTGATGGAGGAGGCGGCCGCGATCGGCGAGGCGGTGACAACTGCGGCGGTCGAGGCGGTGGCCCCGGGCGTTCGGGAGATCGAGGTGGCCGCGGAGGGCATGCGGGCGCTGTTCCGCGCTGGGCGGCGAGATGGCCCACGTTGCCACCCCCTTCGTCGCCTCCGGAGAGCATATGGGCCCGCCGACCCGGCTCGCAACGGACAAGATCATCCGCGAGGGCGACCTGGTGTTCATCGACATCGGGGCGATGTGGGGCGGCTACTACTCCGATGTTGCGCGGACCATCGTCTGCGGTAGGCCGAGCCAGGTTCAGCGGGAGGTCTACACCGCGGTATATGAGTCGCTTGCCGCTGGCACGGCGGCGATGAAAGTGGGCAACACGAACGACGACGTGGCCGCGGCGGTAGTCGCGGTTGCCCGGCGACATGGTCTGTCCGACCACTTCGTCCCTCTATTCATCGGACATGGGATCGGGGCGGGAGCGAACGAGCCGCCCTACGTGGGCGAGAGCCTGCCGGGAGCCGAGACCGTCGAGTTGGAGCTCGGCATGACGCTGGCGCTCGAGCCGCTGATCTGGGTGCCGGGCGTTCGTGGGGGGGCCGGGGTGCGGCTCGAGGACACGATTCTGGTTGGCGAAGACGGTGGCAAGCCGATTACCCGTACCCGCTTCGACGAGGGCCTACTGCTCTGAGCACCCGCGGCGTCGGGCGTAGCTCGTTGGCCGGGCTTCCCGAACCTCGACAACACACGGGGCGTGCAAGCGGGATCGTGCAAACGTATGCGCATCAGCTACGATCCGTGCATCGTCGGAGGGCGCGAGGCTGGCGAGCGGAGCGAAATCGAGGGCCCTGTCAATGGAACCGAGTGAGGAGACTTCATGAGCAACCACGAGATCACGCCGACCGGAAAGGGACTCGACCTTTCCTTCATCAGGGGCCGCACGAGCACGATCCGCGCCGCGTCTACAGCACGACGGCGACCGACTGGCAGGCGCGCGTCGATTTCGACCGGTTGCGCCGCGATCGGCTCGCGCAGGGCCCGGCAGATGCTCGAGAAGCAGGACCTCGGTGCCGTCGTCTGCTTCGTCGGCGAGAACGTCCGCTACATCACGAGCGTCTTCCAGGGCAACTGGAAGAACAACATCTTCATTCGCTACTGCGTGCTGCCCCGTGGCGGCGAGCCGGTGCTGTTCGAGACCGCGGGCTCGGATTTCGAGTGCGCGAAGATCGACGCTCCCTGGCTGGAAGGCAGGATCCGTCCTGCGATCACCTGGAAGTGGGCGGAGACGGCCGAGGAGATGATGGCCGAGCAAGATGGCCAACTCGATCCTGGACGTGCTCAAGGAGCACGGGGTCGAGAACGAGCAGATCGGCGTCGACATCGCCGACCCGTCCGCGGTGGCGGCGTTCGAGCAGGTCGGGATCAAGACGACCAGCGCCTGGCCGGTCGATGTCCGGCGGCGCGCGTGAGCAAGACCCCGGACGAGATCGAGTGCCTGAAGATCTCCAGCGCGATCGGCGACACGTCGTTCTGGAAGATCGAGAACGAGTGGCTCAAGCCCGGCGTCAAGGAGAGCTACATCACGGCGAAGGTCAACGAGTACCTGTACGAGCAGGGTTCGACTTCGTCTACGACATCATCGTCGCCTCCGGCGGCAACACGAGCCCGTACCGGCGCTGGCACACCGACAAGGTGATCCGCCAGGGTGACCTCGTGATCGTCGACCAGAACGCGGTCGGCCCGGGCGGCTACTTCGTCGACTTCGTCCGCTGCTTCAAGGTCGACGGCGGAGATGACCCGAAGGAGAAGGATCTCTACAAGGAGTGCTACGAGTCGATGTACGCGGCGATCGAGAAGATGAAGGCCGGCAACACGACCGCCGACGTCGCCGCGAAGTTCCCCGAGTACGCCGACGACGAGTACGGCACGGTGACCCTCCAGCAGTTCGCGCACTCGATCGGGCTCTCGCTGTACGAGGGCATGTGGATCTCGCGCGCGTACTCGCTCGACTACCCGGTCGAGCTCGAGGAGGGCATGTACTTCGCGCTGCGAGACGTTCGCCGGCCACCCGGGGCTCGAGCAGACGGTCCGCCTCGAGGAGAACCTGCTCGTGACCAAGGATGGGCCGGTCATGTTCACCAAGCACCCGTTCTACGAGGATGCGCTCTCGGATGAGCGAGTCGCGTGCTCGTCACCGACCACGTCTTCGGCGAGCCTCGAGATCGAGCGATCGATCCTCGAGCCGCTCGGATGTCGAGCTCGTCCAAGCCGCCGAGGACGACGGAGGGCACGCTCGTCGATGGCCGTCGGACGGCATGACGCGATGCTCGTCTGCTTCGCGCAGGTCCCGGGGCGCGTGGTCGAGGCAGCGGCGCGGCGGCTGCCGGGTCATCTCCCGGTACGGCGTCGGATACGACAACATCGACCTCGACGCCGCCGCCCGCGCACGGGCATCCTCGTCACCTACGTCCCCGACTACTGCGTCGACGAGGTCGCCGACCACGCGATGGCGCTGCTTCTCGGACTGGCCCGGGGCGTACGTCGGCGGCGATCGGTCCGACGGCGGCGGGTCAGTGGAGCGCTGCCCCAAGGTCCCTGTACACAGCCTGCGGGGCCAGCGCCTGGCGGTGATCGGCGCCGGTGCCGTCGGTCGTCGGGTGATCGAGCGGCGCAGTGTCGTTCGGTATCGAGGTAGTCGGGTTCGATCCCTATCGCCGATGCGGTCGCTCGATGGGATCGAGCGGGCCGAGACGCTCGAGGACGCGATCGCCGAGGCTGACGCGATCAGCCTGCACGTTCCCCTCACGCCAGAGAACGAGACACCTCATCGATCACGAGCGCGATCGCACGCATGCGGCGGCACCCATTGCTCGTCAACACGTCCCGCGGCCCGCTGATTGACGCCGAGGCTGTCCTCGGGGCGCTGGACTCGCGGCGGCCTCAGAGGCGTCGCTCTTGACGTCATGGAGGAAGAACCCCCTGCACCCGATCACCCCCTGCTCGGGCATACTCGCGCTGTGATTACCCCCCACATGGCCTTCTACTCGATCGAGGCTCAGGCCGAGCTCCAGCGTCGCGCCGCCGCAGGAGGTGGCAGGAGCCCTGACGGGCGAGCCGCCAAATCGCCCGGTGAATCCCGAAGTGCTCGGGCTTGAGCGGCAGACGCCGAAACCGACCGAGCGCATGCCGCTCCTACCCGATCTGGCCGGCCAGGTGGCGCTGGTCACGGGGGGCTCGAAGGGCATCGGGGCGGCCTGCTTGTCGGATGCTGCGTCGCCGAACCAGTGATCAAGGTAGCGGTCAACGCGCGCACTCAGGCCGATATCGATGCTGCTCGTCGCGGAACTGCACGACGGTGGCGCCGAGGCAATCGGCATCAGCGCCAGCTCGCGTCGGACGCCTGGCCAGATCGAGGCGATGCGGGCGCGGATCGAGGCAGATCTCGGGCCATCGACATCCTGCTGCCCGTTCGCGGGTGGCTTCAGAATCGTTCACCCCCGATCCAGGAGATCGGGCTCGAACGAGTGGCGCGAGGTCGATCGATGCGAATTTGACTTCGACCTTCCTGGCCGTGAAGGTGATCCTGCCGTCGATGATCGAGCGCAGTCGCGGCTCGATCGTCACGATGTCGTCGAACAGCGGCCGGCTGCTTGACAAGCCGCTCACGGCCTCCTACGCGGCCGCAAGGCCGGCGTCATCCAATTCACTCGGCACGTGGCCGAGCTGGAGGTCGGGCGATCGGGATCCGGGCCAACGCGATCGCTCCCGCCACTGTGCGTCGGAGCGGGTCGACCGATCATGGACGCGGAGGCGGAGGGGGACGCGCCAGCCATGTCACCGGCCGCTCGGGCGCATGGGGACTCCCGACGACTGCGCTCTTGCCGTGCTCTTCTTGGTTTCGACTCGCCACCTGGCTGACCGGCATCACGCTCGACATCGCCGGCGGCCGGTAATGATGTGATTGTTGTAGCTCGACCCCAGGCCACCGTAGGGGTTGCGCCGGATTCGGCATGAACAATCTGACACAGCCGAACTGATGGTCGAAGTGGACCTGGCTACGGACCATCTAGAGCGCGCTACGGTGCCCGACCGTCTCCGGTCGCTGCAGTCTTCATGATTGCGAGCTTCTGTTTCGCGGGAGAGGGGCTCACCAGTGACCATCCGCTCGTCATCCACCCCCTCCATGAGTTCCTGCCTGAGCGGTCTGAGGATCGAGGAGCCCTTTGGGGCTCTATACGGCAGGGAGCGGGCCATACGGAGCAGCTTGACGGATGATTGACCGGGTCGGCGAGCTGGAGGAGATCAGTCCGATGCTCGGGAGGCGTGGCGTGCGTCTCGGGTTGATGCAGCCTGATCTCTGCAGATGCACGTCGAGGCGATCTTTTCAGCGGTCCAGTCCGTTGAGGGCACAAAGGCCGAGATCAAACGTGCCGTTGGTTGCACGCGAGGGAGGTTAGTTTGGCTTGCGAAGCAATTCGAACGGCTGGAGTGCTCCCGCCTTCGGCGACACCTAACCGCTTGGGTCGCCAGTTCGGCAAGGAGGAGTCGATGCCGAATGGATATCCACTTGAGTTCCGCCGCGAAGCGGTGGAACTGGTGCAGGGCGGCTCTCCGACAAGCCGATCAGCCGGCATCTCGGAGTCTCCGACCAGACCCTGCGCAACTGGGTCGAACAAGCCGAAATCGACGTCGGCCGGGCCGAGGGCCTGACCAGCGACGATAGGCCGAGCTGCGCGAGCTCAGACGCCGGGTCCGAACACTCGAGATGGAGCGAGAGGTCTTGGCGAAGCCACGGCCTCGTCCGAGAGAGAGCGAGGGGCGGTGATCGAGACCTATCACCGCGGAGAAGGCGACCTACTCGGTCTCGCTGATGTGTCGAGTGCTCGGGGTCAACCGGCTGTCCTCCATCGCTCGAAGACGCCTACCTCAGCGAGTTGATCCGCGGGATCCACGAGCGCGCTCGAGGCGTCTACGGCGCCCGCCGGATCCACGCCGAGCTGCGCATGGCCCACGGAGTCAGGGTCGGTCGCAAGCGAGTCAGATCGGGAACAGCGGCCTGATCACGCTGGCGCCGGGGAAAGACGACGGTTCGAGGAGGGGAGCGATAGCGGCTGCTGTGGCGCGACGACCCACGCCACTCCGGCTCGCCATGGCGAGCCTCCCGCGGCGAGGGTCGCTTGCCCTAGATTCGTTTCGGCCAACTGTTGCGAGGACCGGTTGAGTCCGGGCAATACGTCTCTCTCGGCTTTGGCCAGAAGCCCGCGACGCCGGCATCGCCCGTTCGATGGGCTCACGAGGCGACCGACCATGAGCAACCAGATTCTTGAGCGTTCGTATTGGCCTCATCAGTGCAGAGGCGCGATCACGAGGTTCTAAACTTGCCGGCCAAGCAGTCCTATGCTTAACACGAGACGAACGACTTTCGGAGAGGCATCGAGAGCAATGCGTGAACAGAATCAGTGTCCTGCGAATGCAATTGAAGCAGTTGCTCTTCGATCCGGAGGTCGATTCATTGGGTCCGCCGAGCGTTGGAGGTATCCCGTGGCTTCCTGGCCAAATCCAAGACCACGACAGCCCGCTGCGAATGAGTGCCGTTGAGATCTGTGACCTGCCCGGTGACGAGGAGTCGCGATTGTTTGAGGGTACGGCCAGGTGACGGTTCCCGCATCTCGTTTTTCCGCGTTGGCCTCACCCGGAAATCGGCCGAAGAAGCACTTCCACCCGTACGGACGAGACCTTGTCGTCGAATCAGGAAGCGCGCGGTTCGAGATTGGAACCTCAGTCATTGACGCCGAAGGTGGTGAGGTAGTTGTCGTCCCCGCTTGCATGCCGCATCGATTTGAGAATGTTGGCACCGATAGCCTGCATCTGTTGGCTATCCATCCCTCTCGTCGCGTGGCAGCAGAAGTTCGTCTAGATGGGTTGATTCCAAATCAGTGCCGGTAGGCGGCGAAGCTGCGCCCGGCATCCCGATCTCGGCGTTGTGACGAAGTCCGGCGGCAAGCGCCTATAGCCGCAGGCCGACCCGAACGCAGAGACCGGGCAGGGCGCGGGCCCCGTGGCGCTCGAGCCCGAGCTGGCCCTTGCAGGTCCAAAACACCGACTCGATCCATTGGCGAATCCGACCCAGTGATCCCGAAGCGCGGCGGCTCGCCCTTGCGGTCGGGGCGCAGGAAGGTGGCGCCGCGGTCGGCCATGTAGCCCTCGAACTCCTCGCCCGCGAAGCCCTTGTCGGCGATCACCGTGTGGCCGGCGAGCGGGACCCGCTCGAGCATCTCCCGGGCGACCTCGCGCTCAGCTGCGTTGGCCGGCGCGGTTTATTTCGAAGGCGATCGGGGTCCCATCAGAGGCGCAGAGCAGGTAGAGGCGGAAGCCCCAGAAGTAGCGGGAATGGCTTCGGCAGTAGCCGTAGCCGGCGATCCCGGCGAACTCCGATCGCCTCGTCGTCTCGCGTGACTGCCCGCAGGGCAGCGGGGTCGCGTCGAGCAGCCGCAGCTCGTCGCAGAATCCCGGCGAGTTGAAGGCCAGGTAGTTGATCGTCCGTTCGATCTCTCGGGTGAGCTTGCGCAGGCGCTTGTTGTAGCCGCTTTGTTTGGCCAGGTAGGGAAACAGGTGGCGAAAACTGTAGCCGACGAGCGCCAAGAACTGGCGGTCGTTCGGCAATCCGATGAAGACCTGGGCGATCGCCAGGGTGATTAGCTCGGCGTCGGTGATCTGAGGTGGCCGGCCCCGACCGCGCCTTGGTTGAGGAATCGTCGGTCAGGACATAAGTTTCGGTCGCGAGAAGGGCGTCGAGTCGGGCGTGCACGTGGTCTCCAAGATCGTCGTTGATTCTTAGCAACGTCCGAGTTCGGCGCCCTTCGCCTGCTCTCCTTGTCCGATTGACGCTTGGCCATGCGGCCAGCGGCAATTAGGAATAATCATCTCGCGGAGACTGACGACGTAACGGTCCGATTCTCCGGTCTCGTCCCGCCAAACGCGACGAGCGGCAGAAGAGCGGGCGCTCGTCGCCTGCGGTCGCGAACGTCTTGGATGAAGAGACCGGCCGATACCGGGGAATGGTGTTGCCGATGGACGCGGCGACAGTGGTGGTTGCAGATGTGACGTTGATCGTGAAACCGCAGCAGGTGATTGCTCAACGCGATGCCGACGAGCCCGAGCCCGGTGAGCGACGAACCCTGGAACGGCGATCCCTCCTCGGAGCGGCCCTATCAGCCGGGGGAGCCTAAACGCCAAGCGGTGCTGCTTCGGCAGTCAACGCTGCAAGCCGACCGCTATGCCTCCGAGTTCAAGAAGATCGCCGACGATGGACGAGCTGGATGTGTCCCACGCTTCGACCTCGGAGCTCGGTCGCCTCTGCCGCAGATTCTTGGCCGAAGTGAGGGACCGCGGATTGATCTGTACCGGGATGCTCCCATCGGTGCTAAACGGAGTGGCTGGAGGCACAAGCCACCGGAGGTCAACTGGCTCGAGGCGGGCCTCGCGGGCTTTCTTGAGTGAGCTCAGCTCAACAAGTGGGAATAGATGGGGACGTTGCGGCGCGGCTCCTTTCTGCGGGTGGCTAGAAGGAGCGCGGGGTGCTCTCGCGCCGATGCCTACTGGGTCTCGAGGTGCGGAATCTCGACCTCTACGCGGAGCTGGAGGGATTCTGGCGCAGATCGACGAGCTTGCTCGCGGTATCGGGGAGATGGCAGATGTGGCTAGGGCCTTGCGTGTCCGCATGCGCTCACCGAGCTGACTCCCGCTTGGCGGGTCAGTCCCGAGTTAACATCGAGCACGAACCTCCGACGGGTCAGGCTGACGACTTGAATCGCGCCTCAACCCAAACTGCGGCAAAGGGGCTCAGACCGAGGAATCCCAACAAGGCTTCAAGCCCACTTACGAACACGTCATCGAGCTCGGCATAACCGAGCGCGTTTCCCGTCGCTACGCAACTCCCGCCCGCGACGGAAGCCGCTACCGAAGACCTTCCGACGATTACCGAACCTCGCCGTTGGCGCCGGTAGGCACCGTCGACGTAGCCCGACGCAAGATCCGGCCCCGCCGATCGGATCCTCGAGGTCGACGCTGAGAATTGGCTGACCGCCGCCAACGCCGGCGTCGCCTATTTGTCCTGAGTCTCTACGAAGTCAATGGGTACCAGCGGTGGTACCAAACTGAGGAAACTCAGCTGATCTCTGAGGACCTCAGATTGTTTGAGAGAGCCGAAAGGCGCCCCACGGAACCCCCGCAGGCGGGCTCATAACCCGGAGGTCACAGGTTCAAATCCTGTCCCCGCTTCGTACCTGCGACCTGCTTCGATCTCGATTCGATTCAGCCTTCATCCCCCAGCCCCCTCAGCCACTCCATAACCGCCCAAGTCGCCTCCAGGTCCTCGCGGTTGTAGGCGAGGATCTCGTCCATGATCGAGGCGCGTTCGAGTTCGTCGTCGGTCTCGGTCGCCTCGATGTACTTGGCCATCGACCACTCGCCGCCGAACTCGTCGAGCTGGCGTTCGTAGCCGGTCAGGGTCTCGATTCCCTTCAGGCCGTAGCCGGAGAGCGGGACGGCGACGGAGGCGCGGGTGATCGGGAGCAGGTCGAGGAGGTTGCGCTTGACGCGCTCGGCGACGCCGTCGCGATCGCCGTAGCGCTCGAGGTAGAGGTTGATCTTGGTCTTCTCGTAGGAGGCCCAGTGGACGAAGGGGATGTCGCCGTGCTCTTGGAAGATCTCGTCGGCCTTGCGGAGGAAGTCCTCCCAGCCCTCGCGGTCGCCGTCGCGGCCGAAGCCGGCGACACCGGCGCGGAAGGGGCCGGGGCTCTCGCCGAACGGCTGCATGCCCCAGATGTAGATCTTCTCGAGCTCGTCGAGCTTCGGCTGCACTCCCTCGAGGTCGAACATCACGTAGGTGTCGCTTGCGGGGATCCGGGGTGGGGCGATCAGGATCGGCCGGTCCTCGACGATCGCCCGGGCGCTGATCAGCATCCGCTCGGCGCGATCGCCGACCGGCTTGGTCCCCTCTCCCCAGGGTCGCTCGAAGGCGGCGAGGCTCTCGGCGTCGAACCGCTGCAGCAGCTCCGGGAGCGTTCCCGCGCCTTGTCTGTGGAGCTCGGCGACGAGGCTCTGGTCGACCCCGGGCAGCAGGCCGACGTCCTGGCGCTCCTCCGCCATCGGCCAGCAGTGGGAGTGGAAGCTGCAGTGCGAGCACTTCGAGACGCCGACGTATTCGGTCGGCGGCTCGGTGGAGCTCCGCGCCACGAGCATCTCCTCGAAGGTCGCGAGCGCGTCCCCTCCACCCTCGTATTCGATGTCGTGGATCTGGTCGGACCCGGTGTGGACCTGGAGGGCGACGGGAGGTTCGCCGAAGTTCTGCTCATACAGCCAGCCGTAGGTCTCGAGCTGGAGGCGGACGTGCTCGGTGGAGGGGCCGCCGATCGTGCGGTTGAGCTTCGAGTCGCGGATCGCGTAGCCGCTGCGGGCCGGGAGCATGAAGTCGGGGAGGCCGATGATCTCGACGCGCCGGCCGGCGAGGGTGGTCTCGGCGCGGAGGTGGCCCTGGTAGATGACCCGCTCGACGAAGCCGACCTCCTCGATCGTCGCCGCGGGCTGTTCGGCCCAGGGGAGCTTGCCGATGTCGATGTGGTTGGGGAAGCGCTCGAGGTGGCGGCGCTCGTGCTCGATGCCGAGGCGCATCAGCATCTCGCCGAAGGCGCTCGGCGGGTCCTCCTCGACCTCTCCCTGCTCCCGCAGCCAGACGCGCAACCCGCAGGTCGAGGGCTTCAGGTAGCCGTAGAAGCCGCTCGGGATGAGTTGGGGGAGCGGCGCTTGCTTCTCTTCCTCGGCTTCCATCATTGCTGAGGAGGTTCTATCCGACATCGGTGGGTTGGTCGGCATGGCTTGGCTCAATGGGCTCACCCTCGTTAGGTCGCTCACCCCGCCCTTCCCTGACGCCAGAGGCCTCGCCCCCTGCCCTTCGCCGCTACGGTGAGGGGGTGGTCGATTCCTTCCAGAGTCTCAGTGGCGAGGAGCCCAAGCGCGTGACCGCGTGACCTCGGGTTCACGGCAGAACCGGGTCGACCCCTTCGGAAACCTCGTCGCGGACCCGGCGCGTGGCTCGCTGATGGGCAACCGCGGCGCGCTGCATGACGACCGTGGCGCCATCGACCGCTTCCACAAGGGCAATCGGTGGATCTTCTGCGAGCTCGAGTTCAAGGAGCGCAAGCGCGAGCTGATGCAACCCGGCCAGTACACCGAGCTCTTCTTCCTCGACGAGGTCACGGCGTTCGCCGCCGGGCACCGCCCCTGCATGGAGTGCATGCGCGAGCGCGCGGTCGAGTTCCGCGACGCCTGGGCGGCGACCAACCTCGATGCGGTCGGCGCGCATGTGCGGCTGCCGATCATGGACGCGATGCTGCAGCGCGACCGCATCGACTCCAGCGGGGACAAGGTCACCTTCGAGGCGAAGCTCTCCGACCTTCCCGACGGCGTCATGGTCCTGCCGGGTCCGGAGGGGGCGCCACACCTCGTCGAGTCGGGACGGCTGCGTTCGTGGAGCTTCACGGGCTACGGCGAGCCGGCCGGCGGTCCCGCGGGGGTGACCGTCCTGACGCCGCGCTCTGTGGTCAGCACGTTCGCGTCCGGGTTCAGCCCGGCCTTCTGACGTCCGGCCGCATGGCTCTGGGGTGTCGGCCGGTTGCGCTCGGCATGACCGCCGGCGAAACTTCGATCCGCGACTCCGGTTCAGACGCGGATGAGGCCTGGAATCTCCAGACGCTCAAAATCCCGGTCCCTGGCGAAAAGGTGAAGGCCGTGAGAGAGCGCCGTGGCGGCGACGAGGGTGTCGGCGACCTTCGGACGCCCTCCGGTCCGACGCCGGGCCTCGGCGACCAGTCGGCCGTAGTGGGGTGCGACACGGGCATCGATCGGGAGGGCTTCGAAGGAGCGCTCCGCGTTGACGAGGACGTTCAACCTGCCCGCTCTCTTCGCGTCGTCCGCGATCAGGACGCCGTGATGGAGCTCGCAAAGGGTCACGGTGGAGATGGCGACCTGATCGGGTAAGTCGAGTTCCTCCCCGGCGGCCACAGCAATCACGACGGACGTATCGAGGAGACCTCGACTCACTCAGCTGCGCTGAGCATCGAAGGGATCGATAGCCAGGTCCTCCCCGGAGGACCGGAGATCCGCGGCAAGGTCGTCGCCGGGATCGAGGGAACCCCGCATCTGCGCGAGGAACTCCTCGCGCGGGACGAAGGTCCGTTGCGAAGGAACCGGGCCGAGCTCGGCGACTGGGTGGCCGTGAACTGTGATCGTCAGCCGCTCGCCGGCCTCGACGCGGCGCAGCAGCGCAGCTGTCTCGTTCCTCAATGCGCGCTGCGGGACCTCCGTAGCCATAGGGCTACACAATACACTGCTCAGCGGGCGGGTCAGTTAGTCGCCGGATTCCGGATCGGTCCATTGGTCGGGATCAGACTGTGCGTGTCGCCGGCCTCCGCCTCCTCGGCGAGCGCCGCCGGCAGGCTGGTCGGGAAGTTGATCTCGCGGTAGCGGTCGGGCGTCGGGCCGTCGGAGGCCCAGCTCGCGGTCAGCGATCCGTGGGTCCGGACCTCGGGGTCCCACGGCGGACTGCAGGCGCGAGTAGGTGACGGTGCAGACCTCGACGTTCATCGGGTACCGCTCCAGCACCGGAAGCTGACTCTCCAGCGACGAGCCGCCGAGGACGGTGATCACGAGCTTGTAGTCGAGCTCGATCTCCTCGCAGTTCTCGCGAAGCGTTGCGAGGCGGTCGTCGTCGAGCTTCTCGAGGTCGACCCAGTCGGAGAAGAGCAGGTCCGGCAGCAGTTCTTCCGCCATGTCGCCCACCAGCTCGTCGCGCAGTACCCGGCAGGCGAGCAGGAGGATGCCGTCGGCGAGGATCTGCTCGGGACGGCTTGGGACCCAGGTCACGGGCTCGGTGGCCCACTGGGGTTGTTCGCCTTCCTTGCCGCTCGGCGGCGGATCAAGGGGCTTGAGGATCCAAGCGGGCCGGGAGTTCTCGTAGAGCCACATCGTGTGGGAGGGGGCGAGGCCGGCGTGGTAGGTGTCCTCCCAGCCGATTGCTATGTGGGCGGTCATCGATCCGATGGGGATTCAGTCGTTCTGGTGCGGGCATTCCTGACGCCCGAGACCCGACAGAACCCCGTTCAGTCTCGTTACTTCTAGTCACAGAATTGGCACACCGTGTGTCCCACAGGTCACACCTTTCCGGGCACGATTGGCGCATGGAGAAGCGGCCATTCACGTTCGACGAGGCGGAGTACCGATTGCGGAGGGTGCTCGCCGAGGAGGGCTACGCGCAGCCGGATGAGGTTCGCCAGGGACCGGGGCCGAGTGAGATCACGCTGACCTGGGAGGGCCACGATCCGATCACGATGGATATGGCGAAGTACCCGGAGCGCATCGACCGGATCGAGCAGCCGATCGAGGGCAGGCCGGCCACGGTCGCGGAGGTCACGGCGAAGATGTCGACGATCATCGCCGACGCCGGCCTGCGCAAGCCGGACGCGATCCAACCAGGCCCCGGGCCCTACGAGGTCAGCTTCATCTGGGTCGAGGAGAAGGTGCTGGTCATCGTCGATCGCCGGGAAGAGGTGAGCGCCGATGTCCTCGAGGCGGCTTGACCCGAGCGGCAGGAAGCCGTACATTTGTACGGCAATGGCGCAGAAGACAACCCGAATTGAGGCACGTCTGACTCCGCAGGAGCGAGCTCAGATCGAACGGGCCGCAGCCCTCGCAGATGAGTCGGTCTCCACGTTCCTGATTAGTGCGGCCGTCGAACGCTCGGAGGCCGTGTTTGAGCAGATGTCTACGACCGTCGTTCCCGCCGACTATTTCGACGAGCTGCTCGCGACGATCGATCAGCCGGATCCGGCGCCTCGGCTTCAAGAGGCCGTCCGACGGGCGCGCCGCAGCGGCCGCATCGATCTGTCGTGAATCTCGCGGCAGAGCCGCTCACCGCCCACCACGACGTCGCTGGGTTCTCCAGCGGGAACGATGACCTCGACCGATGGCTGATCGAACACGCGCTGATGGCCCGGGGCCAGGGAACCCGCACCTACGTGCTCGTTGACCCGCCCTCGAATCCAGTGCTCGGATATTTCGCGATTGCCCCACATCTTGTTCGTCGAGAGGACCTAGCTCGATCGTTTGGCCGAGGTATGCCGAGGATCGTCCCGGCGATCTTGCTTGCCAAGCTTGCCCTTGATCGCGAGTTCCACGGTTCTGGCGTCGGATCGGAACTTCTCGTGCGGGCGTTGGCGACAATCGTCGTGGTGGCGCGCAAAGCCGGCGGCAAGCTCGTTGTCGTCGATGCGGTGGACGAGCATGCAATCGCCTTCTACGTGGACCACGACTTCGTCCCTCTCCGTGAAAACGAACACCGCCTCGTTGCGAAGATCAGCACTGCCGCTAAGACGATCGGGATCGATTGGCCCTAGCTTGGGCGCGACCGCGCTCAGATCGAGTTGGCCCGCTCGGTTAGGTCCCCAAAGTCAGAGTTCCTGCTGCTTGCGACGGCCGGGTCCGGCGTCTAAATGCGGGCCCTGGCGACCGGATTCACCGGCCCGAATTCCGAGCTTGACGCACCTCAAACTCCGAGATTGCGCAGCTGGGGCCACGACTCAGTCCGCCTGCAGCTGCCGCAGGTCTGCCCCAGACGTCCCCGTAGACGCTCCGCCCGCTCCGGACCCTGCCGCCTGGCGACCGCGTTCTTGAAGTTGTCGTAGTCGATCTCGGTGGTGAGCTGGGCGATCGCCGCAACCCACTCGGCCCTGCTGACGATCGCGCGGTGGCGGTAGTCGGCCTTCGGGTCCTCGAACGGCTCGAGGTCGGGGATCTGCCGGCGCAGGGCCTCGATGTCCTCGCGGGTCCGGGCGCGGACGATGACGCTCTCGGGCTCGTCGCGGTGGGCGACGACGCTGTAGAAGCCCTGGGTGGTCATGACCCACATGGCGCTCAGCGTCCCCGGCGGCGGGAGGGGCGGTTGATCCGGGCCGCGCGCGGGCCTGGGCCGGGTCGGTCGCCGTGTCGTCGGCATCGCTCGGGAAGGCGGTCATCTGGACCATCTCGCCCTCGACGATCAGCGCCGAGCCCTCGACGCCGTTGGCAGCGAAGCGCGCGGTCTCGCCGAGGCCCGGACCAGGAGTTCGGGAGGCGGCCGGCGCGTCGCAGGCCGAACAGGGTGAAGCCGCGGACGGTGCCGATGTCTACGGCCTCGCTCCCCTCGGCGCTCTGGTCCGAGCGCTCGTGCGCCAGAGCGTCGAGCGCGTAGCCCTCGACGATCGCCGGCTGGAGGGCGGCGAAGGCATCGGCGCGGCCGACGAAGTCGAGCATCGCGATCCGGCCGCCGATCACGGCGACCGATCCGCACTGACCCTCGTGGAGCTGGACGCCCTCGCGAATCTCGGCCAGCCGGTCGCGGTGGGTCTCGTAGATGTCGCTCATCGCGCCGGTGGGGGAGAGCGACTGCATCTCGACGCTGCGGTCGGCGACCTCGGCCCAGACCTCGCTCTGGTCGGCGCGGGCCTCCATTCCGGCGGCCGCGTTGCATCCGGGCGCGCTTGTTCTTGAGGCGCCGCATGCGCGGGTCGGCGGCCTGTGGGGAGGGGCGGAAGCGCTCGCCGTGGCGGCGACCGTCCCAGCGACCCGCCTCGACGCAGCTGACCGGGATCTTGGTCTTGGAGTTTGCGGCGACGAGGATCGAGATGTCGAGGACCCGGTTCTGCTGGGCCCCGAGGATCTCCTCGCCCTCGTAGAGGAGGACCGCCTTGCCGCTCCTGTTGTCGACGATCAGGTCGTTGACGGAGGCGCCGCCCTCGAGCTCGGTGATCGCGACCTCACCCTTGGTCGCGGCGAAGGCGACGTAGTCGAGGGTGGTCGCGGGACCGATGAGGGGATAGACGGCGAGGGGCCCGGCGACGTCGGGCTCGCCGACGGTGATCGGCTCGGTCAGGTGGGCGGAAAGGGCGCTGGAGTCGTCGAGAAGGTTGCTCATGATGGTCCAGTCGTTCGAAGGGTCGAGGTTCTGACACGCGGGTTCATCGCGTCACCCGCTCCCGGTCGAGCTGGGCGGCGAGCAGGCCGATGATCAGCCCGAGGAACGTGGCCGTGCTGTCGCGGGATACCTCGGCCTCGTAGAGCCGCTCGCGGATCAGGGCACGAGTTGCGTCGTCGATCCCGACCGCCTCCTGGAGACACAGGACCGCCTCCATCGTCACGCCGGTGGGCTCATGGATCGAGCGGAAGGCCTCGATCTGGTCGAAGGCCTGCTCGAGGCTGATGGTGACGTCGCTCATGGGGAGTGAGTCGCCGTCGCGATCCGATATCTGACAGCCGGCGCTCGGCTCGTCAGCTACCTGCGTCGTGTTCCGACTCTCGGTGACTCTCGATCAATGGAGGTGAGATCAAATGAGTGACAAGAAGAAGCCGAAGACGGCGGCGGACGTGACGCGCGAGTTTGCGGCGCAGGGCAAGTGCGAGATCCTCAACGACCGCGACGGCCAGATGGTCGTGCGGGTCCCAATCAGCGCGTTGAAGCGCCGGAAACCCTCGAGCGATCAGTAGGGGAACGGCAGCCGCAAAGTCCTTCGTCCCTCGACACAGAATTGACACAGCAGAGCGCGCCACGCGTGCGTCGGCATGCGCCAACCTTGGTGGAGATGGAAACCAAGAGTGCTACGCTGTGCCACGGTCCGATGGACGTCTCCGTCAGAGAGCTGCGCAACCACACCGCGAAGGTGATCGCGGCGATCGAGAGCGGGGAGCCGGTGGTGCTGACGGTCCATGGTCGGCCGGTCGCCGACATCATCCCGAGGGTCGTCAGGAGCGAGCGACGTTCGAGCGAAGCTCTGATGGCGGATCTCGCCGAGATCAGCGCGTTGGCCAAGAAGCTCGGGGTGGAGTCGAATCCTGAGGATTTCCGCTCGGGCTGGACGACGGACGACTTCTAGCGTTGAGCGATTACCTCGCCGACACCAGCACCTTCATCGCCGCCGAGGGTGGGAGGGATCTGGGGACGCCGCCTCCCGGTAAGGGTCGAATCTCGGTGGCGACACTGATGGAGTTGAGCCTTGGGGCGAGGTCGGCAACCGACCCCGGGACGAAGGAACTGCGGGAGGCGACTCTGGCCAAGGCCCGCAAGTACGTTGCCCTGGCCTATGACGAAGCCGGTCGCCGAAACCCTCGCGGCTCTGATTCATTCGGCTCGCAGACAGGGCCGACGGGCTCCGGCTGAGGACGCGATCATCGCCGCGACCGCGCTCGTCCACGACCTGACCGTCTGGACCCAGGACGAGGACTTCGCGGTGCTCGCCGAGCTGGAGCCGAAGCTCAGGGTCAAGGTCGGCTGACTCAGGACCCCGGGGGACCCGGCGCCACCACGATGCAGTGGTTCCGCGCCCGCGAGAAGCCGACGTAGAGCTGTTGGTCGATCGACTCCCCGTCGATGTCCTCGAGCTCGCAGAGGATCACGACCGGTGACTCGAGCCCCTTGAAGCCTCGGATCGAGCCGAAGCGGATGTACTTGCCGAGCGGCTTCGGCTCGTCGACGAACTCGTACTCGCCGCAGCCGGCCTTGGCCACCTCGGACTTCTCGATGTTGTGGGAGCTGAGGACGACGATGTCCTGGGGGGCATCTCCGTCCTCCTCGCAGAGGCTGTTCGACGAGTCTGGCGGACGACGTTGGGCTGGTCGGCGGTGGGGTAGTAGCTCGACGGCACGACCCTCGGGCCCGATCGCCTCTGGTTCGATCTCGCCCTCGTACTTCTTCATCACCTCACGGTGGATCGCCTGGGTGTTGCGACAGTTGACGTCGAGCTCGAAGCGCAGGAACTCCTCGGGGACCTCGAGCTGGTGCTCGTAGACCCGCTGGTTGTCGTCCATGAACAACCAGATGAATGCCTTGTCGGGATCGCGGAGCGTGTCGATCAGGACGTCGAGCCAGTCGTTGTGTCAGGTCCTGTGCCTCGTCGACGAAGATCGCGTCGTAACGCGGTCCCAGCTTCTCACTGGCATCGACGAAGGCGAGCGGCAGCTCGTCGCTCGAAGAACGCGAGGGTCCCACTCACCGCCGTCGTCGACGGACAGCGTGATGTCCGCCTGTTTGACCAGCGCCAGCAACAGGCTGTGGAAGTTGTTGAAGAGAACTCCCGAGTCCTTCTCGCGTCTTGCGCAGGTGGTCGCGCAGCTGCCGGTTGAAGCAGACAAACAGCACCTCCTCGCCCTTGGCCGCCAGCGCCTTGGCCCGTTCGATCGCGAGCATCGTCTTGCCCGAGCCGGCGGGGCCCGTGACGGCCATCCGCCGGTTGCTCCCGAGTCGATTGAGGAGGTCGGCCTGCTGCTGGGTGAGGGTGATCAGCGCCTCGTGCTCGTCGAGGAACTCGTCCGCCATCGACACCTCGATCCGAACGCAAGGGGCGAGGACCTCGCGCAGCTTCTTGACCCCTCCGGCACCGGGGCCGACCG
Source organism: uncultured Solirubrobacterales bacterium (assembly GCA_963823275.1). GTDB lineage: Bacteria > Actinomycetota > Thermoleophilia > Solirubrobacterales > 70-9 > RHKX01. The sequence continues at coordinate 21,187 of CAWGKW010000002.1, forward strand.
GCTTGGAGCCGGCCGGGCGGTGGAACTTGAAGATCCGCTCGATCGACTCGTCGATCGTCTTCATCTCAGGGCGGTCGATGATCAGCTCGGGATGAGAATCGGGGGCGAGGGTGAGTGAGGGGGTGGTGATGTCGGGAAAGGCGACCGCATGCCCGATCAGCAGCTTGCCGCCACCCTTGGCCGCCATCCCACCGAGCTTTCGTTTGAGGTCATAGGTGTGGTCGAGCGCCTGGTTGAACGGATCCTTGATCCGCTCGCGCTTGCCGTCGTGATGTCCGTACCACGCGCCGTGCTGGCATTCGATCCCGCCGCCCTTGACCTCGAGGCAGAGCACGCCGCGCTCAGGGTGGACGATTACGAAGTCGATCTCCCCGTCGGTGGAGCCCCTCTTCTTGTCGCGGACGACCCAGGCGGCCGAGTGGAAGACCTCCCACTCGTCGTCGAGGTGCGCCTCGAGTGCATCGAAGACCTTCCCCTCGGCCTCACTCTTCAGATCAGGTTTGAAGAGCGTGCGCGGATACATGACCGCCATCGGCCCATCCTATGGGCGGGGTCAGGAAGTCGGGCGGATCAGCGACCTACTCCGCTCACGAAAGGAGCCCCTCATCCATACCTACTTCGCTTACGGCTCGAACCTGAACCGGATCGACCTGCTCCATCGCTGCCCCGGCGGCCGGCCTCTGATCGCCGCTCGCCTCGAGGGCTGGCGGCTGACCTTCCGCGGCGTCGCCGACATCGAGCGGGCCCCCGGCCGGGTGGTCGAGGGGGCCCTGTGGTCGCTGACCGAGGGCGACCTGATCAACCTCGACCATTACGAGGGCGCGCCGACCCACTACCGGCGCCGCTTCATCGAGGTCGAGACGGCGTCCGGACGACTGGAGGCGATCACGTATGTGATGACCGAGACCTCCACCCTCCGGTCGCCCTCCGCGTGGTATATGGAGCGGATCGAGATCGGCTACCGCGACTGGGAACTTCCCAGCTTCGAGCTCGAGCGGTCCGTTGGCGAGGCCGCCCGCGAGCCGGCCGAACCGTGTCAGATTCTCCCTCGCAGCTGCGACTGACCGGGGGTGAAGCTGAGAGCAACAACCCGCAGCGGCTCCGTGACCCTCGTTCCCCATCAGTTGCCCGACGTCTACGGCGGCCCGGCCGCCTGTCTGGCCCGGGCCGCGCTGGGTCCCGACGTCTCGATCGCCGATCTCACGATCGGCGAGCCTCCCGAGGAGATCGACGACGACGAGGAGGTCGAGCTTGACGACGAGGAGAGCGAGGCCGAGGTTTCGGGGCCTGAAGAGGGCGAGATCGAGGTCCGCTTCATGGTCAACGACGTGCCGCCCGCGCGACGGGTGATCAAGCGCTGGGCGGCCACCGCCGGCTACCGGCGGGTCTGGTTCCGCGACGAGGTCGCCGACCTCGAGACGCCCGACCACCTCGACGGCGAGTTCGTGACCGCCTGCCCGAGTTGCCGACTCGAGATCAGGGACTCAGGCTCGAACCTGATGGGGTTCGTCCGCAAGGCGGGCCACTTCCCGATGAACTGCTTCGTCTGCGGCACCTTCGTCCCCCAATGGGAGCCGGTGCGCCTCGAGGAAGCGGAGTCGGCCCGGCTTTCCCCGCGGCGAAGCCGCGACGCCGATCACACGCTGCGGGCCGTCGAGGGCTGAGCGCGCCGTCCGGAGCTGCGCTACGTCAGCCGAACCGCTCTGACCTCGATCAGCTCGCCCATCTCGCGAAAGTCTCGGGAGTCACGCGTGTAGAGGGGAAGCCCGACCGCCAGGGCCGTTGCCGCTATCAGCAGGTCGAAGGCCCGGTGCCCCCTCGCCCGGCGGCCACCTTCCAAGACCGCCGAATAGATGCGAGCGTAGGCGCGGGAGGCTGCCGCGTCGAACGGGATCGCCTCGAAAACCGACTCGGCTCGCTGAAGGCGGTCCTGTCGGCGAGCACGCTCGGACCGGTCATCGGTGGCGTGTGGACCCGCGGCCAGCTCCGCCAGGGTGATCGATGAGATCGCGATCTCGCTAGGCAACTCCGAAGCATCGACCCGGCCGAGATCGATCACCACCGAGGTGTCGATGATCCCCCGTGTCGACGGTTCAGCCACGAACCGTCGGGTCCTGGTCGAGTACCTGGTCGACCTCGTCTCGAAACGCTTTGCCATCGAGGGCGGGTGCATCGGCAAACGCACCGAGGACGGCCTCGGTCTTCACGAAACGACGACGCCGGTTCGGCATCAGCTCGGCGACTGCCACGCCATTCCGCGTGACCAGGAAGTCTTCACCTTCGTCGAGTCGCCGCATGATCTCGCCGCTCTGATTGCGCAACTCGCGTTGTGTGATCCTCTGCATGGGGTGAACGTAGCACCCGTGCTACGGATGATCAAGTCGGCGGGTTGCCACCGCCCTGCCGCTCGAACCACTCGCCGATCGACCGCACTCCCTGCTCCTGGATCTCGCCGCCGCCCAGCTTGCCGATCCCCATCGGCCCCTCGCCGCTCATCATCCGCAGCTTCAGCTTCTGGCCGTCGGTGGTCTTCAGCTTCAGCTCGACGGCGACCTTGTCCATGATCAGAGCGGTGGGCTCGGAGCTGAGGCCGCCGGCTCCGGCGACGCGAGCTTCGGCGATCTGCTCGGACGTGAGGGAGAGCGGCTCGCCGTCGCGGTCGAACTTCCTGGTCAGCTTCTGGAGGACGAGGCGATCCTCGGTGACGACGATCGCGACCATCCAGCCCCTGAAGTTCGTCTGCTGGCTGGCGACGCAGGTGCCCAGCACGGTCTCGCCCGGTGAGAGGAGCGACTCGGCGAGGGGGCGGAGCTTGGATTCGAGATCGGCGATGGACCGATACTAGTCCCCGGCCGTGGTCAGTCCCAGAGGCCGAACAAGGTGCTGTCCCGCTTGGTGATCGTGGTGCCGCAGACCGGACATGGCCCCGAGATGCACTCCCGCCTCATCCCGACCTCGCCGGGCGCAAACCAGACCTCTCCGGCCCACGGCAGCAGGGTCGCTCCGCACTCCTCGCAGTCTCGTTCGGTCTCACAGCATTCCGAGACGGCCAGGCTGCGGATCCGTAAGCAGCTCGGGCAGACCCACTGCTCCATCGCGAACGGCTGGCCGTGCTCGTGGCAGGTGCCGGCACCCGTCCGCATCTCGTGGACGGTGCCGCATCCAGGGCATTTCGGTGCGCACAACGATCCGGGCATGGATCTCCTGTCTACCGGTGAGCTCGCTTGCTGACAAGTGCGGTGGGACTCCCATTGCTCGAGCGACCACACGATCGGCGACGATGGGAGACGGATGACTGAGAAGCTGACCAAGCCGCTGAGTCCTCGCTTCACCGAGGCCGTCGCCTCACTGGTTCTGGAGATGGAGGCCGACGAGGACGAGGCGATCGCGGCGCTCCTCCATGACGTGATCGAGGATGTCGGGGCCGACCAGGATGCGGTTGACACCTTCGGCGGCTCCGATCCGGCGCGGGCAAATCGAGGTCCGCCCGGAGGCTCACGCCACGTTCATGTCCGAGCTGCGCAGGCGCCAGTCCAAGACCGTGTGGTCGACCGGCGGTTGCTCAAGCTGGTACGTCGACGAGCAGGGCCGCGATCCGACGAACTGGCCCGGCTATACCCTCGAGTACCGCCGCCGCGTCGCAGCGATCGACCCGCAGGTGTACGCACTCGACGAAACGCCCTGAGCCCTCACCGACCGTGAACCACCCAAGGAGACACAGATGACCGACGCACCGAACTCACCGATGACCGTTCTGATCACCGGCTGCTCGACCGGGATCGGCCGAGCGACCGCCGAGCGGCTGCTCGACGCCGGCCATACCGTCTATGCCTCAGCTCGCCGTCCCGAGGTGCTCGCCGATCTGGCGTCGCGTGGCGCTCATACGCTCGCCCTCGACGTCACCGACGAGGCCTCGATGAGCGCGGCCGTCGAGCGGGTCACCTCCGAGCAGGGTGCGATCGGAGCGCTGATCAACAACGCCGGCTACAGCCAGTCCGGCGCGCTCGAGACGCTGGCGATGGACGACGTCCGCCGCCAGTTCGAGACGAACGTCTTCGGACTGCTGCGGATGTCGCAGCTCGTCCTTCCCGGGATGCGCGAGGCGGGCTCGGGGCGGATCGTGAACATCAGCTCGATGGGCGCCAACTTCACCTTCCCCGGCGGCGGCATCTACCACGCCACCAAGTACGCGGTGGAGGCGATCTCCGATGCGCTGCGGTTCGAGGTCAAGGGTTTCGGTGTCGAGGTCGTGATCGTCCAGCCCGGGTTGATCCGGACCGAGTTCGCCGCGACCGCATCGGCTGAGCTGAGCGAGGAGGAGGGCCCCTACAAGGAGTTCAACGAGGCGGTTGGGCAGGCCACCACCGACGTCTACGAGAAGGGACCGATGGCGCGGTTCGGCGGCGATCCCGACGCGGTCGCGAAGACGATCGAGACGGCGATCACGGCCCGCTCGCCGAAGATCCGCTACCGGGTGACCCCCTCGGCCACGATGCTGATCGGCCAGCGCAAGCTGATGACTGACGGGCTCTGGGACCGCTTCCTCGCCACCCAGTTCCCGCGACCGGGGGCCTGAGCGGCTGGGTCATGGGGCCGACCTGTGGGATTCGGCCCGGATTCGCTTCTGAATCGGCACATTGGAGTCCCCACGTGTGACACCGATTGGGGCATGGTTGGTCGGGTAGTCACCAGGACCGGAAGGAGCCCGACATGGCCGACCAGGAACGCGAAGCGAGGATCCTGAAGCTGATCCGCTCGGTGCCCGAGGGCTTCGTCACCACCTATGGCGATCTCTGCCCGGAGGCGCCGCGGCTGCCCGGCCGGATCCTCTCGACGACGAAGGAGAAGGACCTGCCCTGGCACCGGATCGTCCGCGCCGACGGTTCCTTCGCCCAGGGCGAGCGACAACGCCGGCTGCTGCGCAAGGAGGGGATCCCGTTCGCCGGCAAGCGGGTGGACATGGATGTCGCGCACCTTCCCCGGGACGCCCTGATCAGCGGGGACTGAGGGACCCGAGTTGCGACCACCCGCCGGGCTCCCTCGGTGGGAAGTGACGGCACCGGGATCGCCGGGCGTGAGGGCGTCAGATCACCTGGTGGAGCCGACGCCCCATCGCAGCGCCCGAGCAGTTGAAGATCTTGCGGAGGGCGTCGAAGTCGCCGCCGGTCCGCTCGTAGTGAAAACGGATCAGATCGGCCGGCATCAGCAATGCGGCTGCAAACCAGTTGGCCTGCTCCTCGATCGGGTCGATTGGAGGGCGCTCGGCCCTTGGCTCCACGCTCTGCTCGGGGGCGTCGATGCTGCCGTGGCGGCAGAAGAGCGAGGTCTGCTGATCCTGGTGGAGGACCCAGTGGCCGAGCTCGTGGCCGATCGTGAAGCGTCTTCGCGGCGGCCACTGCCGGCCCTCCTCGGCGTTGACCCAGATCTCCCCGCGGCTCGGCAGCAGCAGGCCCGAGATCGACTGGTCGGCGGCGATCGCGGGGCAGCCGGGCGCCTTGGTCATGTCGTCGACGTCGCGGACCAGCAACCCGCAGTGGGTGTCGGCGATGTCCTCGACCGGGACCGGCAGCGTCGAGCCGTCCCAGACCCAGTCGGGCACCTCGGTCAGCAGCTCCTCGGCTCTTTTCGCCACCCCCTCCATCGGCGAGCGATGGTACTCGCGGCCCGGTCGGAGGAGGGGGAACTGAGCCGATCAGCCGTCGAGGAAGAGGGCGTCGATCTCGTCGCGCTTCGACTCGGCGCCGGGCGAGGCGGGGGCGGCCTGTCCGGTGCTGCCGAGGTCCGACGACGCGGCGCTGTAGCTCTCGTCGCTGATCGCCGTGCGGGCGAAGGCGGCGCCTCCGGTGATCTCATCCCCCGCCCGGGCGCCGGCGGCGCGGATCGCGTCGGCGCTGGCGCCGACGGTCGCGGCCAACGCCTCGATCACCCGGTCGGAGACGCCCGCGGCGGGCAGGATCCCGTGTTCCATCTGGTTGTAATAGGTGCCGATCTTCTCGATCTGGGGAGGGGTGGCGAAGCCGAGCGCGTCAGCGAGGCGTCGGACGAGGTCGCGGCGCTTGATCCGCGCCTGGTTGCGCAGCTTCGGCAGCAGCTCCGGCCAGGTGCCCGAGACACCTTCGATCGACTCGTAGACACGCTCGACGGCGGTCTGCGCCAGAGAGCCCTCGTAGGCCTCCCGATCCCACCTTCGCCGCGGTGCGTCCATGAGGTAACGGTCGAGCCTGGAGGCAAGCTCCTGACGCCGGTCGTCGGGAGCCCGCTCGAGCAGCGCCGTCACGTCGGCCGGCCGGCCTGCCTCGTAGTCGGCCTTGAACTCGTCGATCAGTCGGTCCAGATCAGCCATCGCGGGTTCCCCCATTCTCCTCGCCGGCCAGCTCCCGTGCCAGATCGACCTTGAATCGCCGCCAGACCTGTTGCACGTTGTCGACGCTGACGGTCTCCCCCTCGCCGGCCAGCCGCTCGACCACCCCCGCTCCGGTCAGGTCCTCGCCGATCATCTCCGGGCCGTACAGCTCGATGATCCGGCGGTGGACGGGATTGCGCTTGCTCAGCACGCGCTCGACGGCGTCGCGGATCCCGAGCGCCTCCGAGGAATCCTCCGTCGAGGGCTCCTCTCCCCAGATCTCGTCGTCGTCGCCGTGCTCGCCGGACAGTGGTGCCTGGTCTGGATGGCGCTCCTTGGCCCTGTAGTAATCCGCGATCCGGTACTTCACGATCGTGTTCATGAAGGCACGGAACGAGGCCAGCACCTTGCCGTCGAAGCTCGCGTTGATCAGCGAGATCAGCGCCTCCTGCGCCACCTCGTCGATGTCCTGAGCGGGCACCTTCCTCGCGACCTTGATCTTGATCTGACCCTCGAAACCGAGAGCGAGATGCTCTGACGCCTGCTTGGCTCCGAGCAGATCACCGGCATCCTTGGCGACGCCGATCTGCGCGACGAGCTCGTCGTCACCCAGCAGCCCCAATTCCATCTCGGTGAGTCGCCTGTACTCGCTCAAGTCCCGGGGGAACCTACCTTGCCGATCGTGCGGACGAAAGTCCACCCGGATCGCGACCCTCCCGGCGGATCCCGTTTATGGTGTCGGGCGGTCTGGAGGAGTGTTTCCGGGCTGAACTATGAAGAAATGTGCGCTTGAGGACGAGGGCTACTGCCGTTGGCGGTGCTTCCACAATCGGGCCGCAAGTACAACGGCATTGGAGGCAATGCGAAATGGCAAGTGGAACCGTCAAGTGGTTCAACGGAGAGAAGGGCTACGGCTTCATCGCTCCGGACGAGGGTGGCGACAAGGATGCCTTCGTTCACATCAGCAACATCGTCGGGGGTGCCCGCATCGACGAGGGTGATCGGGTCAACTTCGACATCGAGGACAGTGCGAAGGGACCCCAGGCAGTCAACGTCTCCAAGGCGTAAGGACAAGCCATAAGCGCCTGTTCTTCCGCCCACGGGAGACCACAGGAACCAGCGCCGCTCCGGGTCGTTCCGGGCGGCGCTCCGCTTTGCGGGCCGGGGCTTGAGGCGGGCGTGGCCTGCCGAGGGGATTGTTCGCGATCCGTCACGCCTTCGTTTCCGGGAAGGGGGATTGAGGGCGCCACCCGTGCGCCGAAGCCCGCCAGTCTGCCGATATGGCCGACCGATGGCGGGAAACGCACCTATACGGTGATCAAGCTGCCACGGACCGCAGGATTGAGAGGTTCGCAGCCCGTCAGCTTCAGCTCGTCACGGTTGCCCAGCTCCTGTCGGCCGGACTCACGCGGCGAACGATCGGCACCCGCTCGGACCGCCGCCGGCTCTTCCGCCTCCACCGCGGCGTCTACGCCACCCACCCACCTCCCTACTCCCGCCGGCAGTGGTGGCTCGCCGCGGTCCTCGCCTGCGGCCCCGGCGCCCGCCTCTGCGGACCTTCGTGCGCCCAGCACTGGGGCATCGCGGAGATCCATTCCCCCACCGCCCACGTCTGCTCACCGGGCCGCGCCGGGCGATCTCGGGAGGGGATCACCGTCCACCGTCGCCGGGTCGACCCACGGGACGCTCGGATCAAGGACGACATCCCCTGCGTCTCCGTCGACCTCGTCCTGATCGAGCTGGCCCCAGATCACACCGAGTCAGAGCTCGAGATGTTCCTGGTCGCCGCCGAATCGCTCGGGCTCCTCAAGCGGGGCCGCCTCGCCGAGTTGATCACAGAGCACAGGGGCCGCCCGGGCATCTCCAAGCTCAGCAACCTCGTTGCGCTCGAGCCGGCGATCGTTCGCTCGATCAACGAGCTCGACTTCCTCCCGATCTGCCGCCAGGCCGGCGTCGAGCGCCCGCTCGTCAACCACCCGATCACCGTCCCCTCCCGGCGGAAACCCCTCGTCGTCGATTTCGCCTGGCCCGACCTCCGGATGGTCGTCGAGGCCGACAGCCAGCGCTTCCACGGCGACTGGAAGCAGGCGGCGATCGACCGTGAGCGCGATCAGCTGCTGGCGCTCGCGGGCTGGCGGTCTCATCGGTTCGTTCGCCGGAAGCTGGTCGAGGATCGGAGTGGAACGGCCGAGCGGTTGGCGTCGTTGGTCGAGGTGCGCCTCGCGGAGCTAGGGTGAGCGCATGACCGAGGCGATCGAGCCACCCGAGCGTCCCCATCCCGAGGCCGGGTCGGGGGAGGGTGAGTCGCGGAGGGTCTCCGATTCGAGCTCGCTGCTGGTCCGCTGGATGTCGATCGGCGACGCCAACTCCGCCGGCTTCATCCACGGTGGCACGGTGATGCGCCTGGTCGACGAGGCGGCGGCCTGGCCGCGATCAAGCACTCGGGTCGCCGGGTGGTCACCGCCGGCATGGATCGGATGACCTTCGTGACGCCGGTGTTCGTCGGCGAGCTGCTCCGCTGCTCGGCGTCGGTCAACGCGGTTTGGCGCAGCTCGATGGAGGTGGGCGTTCGGGTCGAAGCCGAGAACCCGTTCACCGGCGAGACCCGTCATACCTCGACCGCCTACCTGACCATGGTCGCCCTCGACGAGGGCAAGCCGGTGACGGCCCCGAAGCTGATCGCCGAGAGCGATGACGAACAGCGCCGCCGCCGCGAGGCCGAGCTGCGACGCGCCAATCGCCTGGCCGAGCGCGATCAGATCCTCGGGACCCGCGGCTAGGCGGCCACCGCGACGGCCGACGCGCTCGACGAGACGCTGCTGCGGTTGCGCCCGCCGCGCTTTGCCGAATACAACGCGGAGTCGGCCGACTCGAAGAGCCCGGCGAGGGTCGGCACCTGGTCCTGTTTGGTGGCGCTCACCCCGCAGGAGACGGTGATCTCGATGCCACCCGCGAACGTCGCGGCCGCAATGGCCTCCCGCACGCCTTCGGCCAGGGTCAGAGCCTCGTCGGCGTCGGCGCCCGGAAGCAGGATCAGGAACTCCTCGCCGCCGAAACGGTAGGCGAGTTCGAAGGCACGAAGATCCCGGCGGATCAGGAAGGCGACGTCGCGCAGGACCGCGTCACCCACCGCGTGTCCGACGGTGTCGTTGACCCTCTTGAAGTGATCGATGTCGATCATCACCACCCCGATCGGCGCGCCGCTCACCTCCGATTGCTGGCGCAGCTCCTCGAAGCGGTTGCGAAGCGCCTTGCGGTTCAGCATCCCGGTCAGGGGATCGATCACCGCCTCGGTTCGGTGTTCGACGTCGGAGTTCATCAGCACGGTCGAGAGGATGCCGATGGCCAGGACGAGAGCCACCGGCATCAGGATCAGCGGTGGATCCTCGGCCACCTGGCCGGCGTCGAATCCGAACGCGACCGCGAACATCAGCACCAGCGTGAAGGTCACGCCGACGATCAGCCCCCGCAGCGAGAATCGGGTGCTCAGGGTGACGATCGGGATCGCGAACCAGGCCATCGAAGGTGAGCTGACGCCCCCCGCCAGCAGGACGCTGAGCGCAATCATCAGCTGCGAGCCTGCCCAGGCGGCGAAGATCCAATACTCCGGCCTCTCGACCTGGGACATCAACCCGTTCGCCAGGAGAAAGAACAGGCCGGAGCCGAGCAGCGGGACGACCGTCCACCACCCGATCCAGGGACCGCAGGCGAGGAGGGCGCCGAACAGGACGACCAGGACGGTCCGCCTGATCGGCTGCAGGCGCCGGTCCATGTCCATGAGCCGTTCCCTACCGGTCTGGTCGGGCAGCAGCCAGCTCTGTGATCCATCCATATCCAACCCTTCATCGGGGTGAAAGGGCCAATCGCTTAGCCCCGTCTAGCCTCGAACTCAGGTCGTCGGCAGGAGGATCTGCTCGATCGAGCTCGCCAGGCCGTCCTCGCCGATCTCGATCACGACCGCGTTGACCCAGACGTCGTCCTCGGCGGTCCGGAATCGGGTCGGCATCTGGTTCAGAAAACGCCCCAGAGCGTCCTCGACCTCAACCCCGAGGATGCTCTGCCGGGACCCGGTCATCCCGACGTCGGAGATGAACGCGGTGCCCCCTGGGAGCACCCGCCCGTCGGCGGTCGGGACATGGGTGTGGGTGCCGAGCACGGCCGCCACCCGCCCGTCGAGGTGCCATCCCATCGCCACCTTCTCGCTCGTCACCTCGGCGTGGAAGTCGACGATCACGATCTCGGCGCCCTTACGCCGCAGCTCCGAGAGCTCCGCGTCAGCGGCGGGAAACGGGGAGCGGACGACGGTCAGCTGGAGCTCGCCGCTGAGGTTCAGGACGCCGACCTTCACGCCGCCGACCTCGATGATCGCCGAGCCCCGCCCCGGGTTGCCCTTCGGGTAGTTGGCGGGGCGGATCAGCTTCTCGCAGCTGTCGATGAACTCATAGGCATCGCGCTGGCGGTAGACGTGATTGCCGGTCGTGATCAGATCGACCCCGGTCCTGAAGATGTCCTCGGCGGTGCGTTCGGTGATCCCCGCCCCGCCGGCGGAGTTCTCGCCGTTGGCGATGATCAGATCCGGCTCGTGCGTCTCCCGGAGCTGCGGCATCACGGCCGCGAGGCCGCGCCTTCCGGCCCCGCCCACGATGTCTCCGATGAAGAGGACGCGCACGTCTTCAGCCTAGATCGTCGGTGCGGTCCCGGCGCCTCTCCCCGGCCCCGCCCGGACCTCGACCAAGCCAGGGTTTAGCTTTCGCGGTCGTGAGCACCGCCCCAAGCAGCACCACGGCGCCGGCGATCGAGGCGATCGGCCTGAGCAAGAGTTTCGGCGACCGCGACGCCCTGCAGGACGTCGGCTTCAGCGCCGCCGCCGGCGAGGTGCTGGCGGTGATCGGGCCCAACGGTGCCGGCAAGACCACCCTGCTCTCCATCCTCGCCGGGATTCGCGAGCCCGACTCGGGCGAGGTTCGACTGCCCCGCGGCGAGGTCGGCTTCGTCCCCCAGCAGGCGGCCCTCTACCGCCGGCTCACCGTCGAGGAGAACCTGCGCCTGTTCGCCCGCCTCGAGGAGGTCCCCGACATCGATGAGACCGTCGAGCTGATGCTCACCCAGACCTCGCTCACCGACCGCCGCGGCGATCAGGTGGGGACGCTCTCGGGCGGCAACCAGCAGCGGATCAACATCGCGATCGGCCTGCTCGCGAGGCCCGCCGCCCTCCTGCTCGACGAGCCCTCGACCGGTCTCGACCCGCGCCAGCGCGCTCGCCTCTGGGAGTTCGTAATGGGGCTGGCCGGCCGCGGCACCACGGTGATCTTCTCAACCCACAACATCTCCGAGGCCGAGCGCTACGCCGACCGCGTCCTCGTCATCGCCGACGGCCAGGGGCTCTTCAACGGCGCCGTCGCCGAGCTCAAGGCCGCCGCCCCTCCCACCGACGCCGAGGCGGGCAGCTCCGATTTCGAGTCGGCTTTCGTGCGCTTTCTGGCCGAGCACGGACACTAGAGAAGGGGAGCCTGCAGGAACTCGATGCGCTGGCTACTGCTCAAGGATCTTCAGATCATGCGTCGCTCACCCCTGGTGACGGCGCTGCTGGTCATCTACCCGATCGCGATCGCGGTCCTGATCGGCTTCGCGCTCAGCGGCGGGCCCGACAAGCCGCGCGTCGCCTTTCTCAACCAGGTCCCCCCGGACACCCCCTTCGACATCGGCGGTGAGGAATTCGATCTCGTCGGCGCCAAGAGCGAGCTCTGCGATCGGATCGAGTGCGTCCCGGTGGAGAGCGAGGAGGAGGCGCGCGATCTCGTCGAATCCGGCGACGTCCTCGGAGCGCTGATCCTGCCGGCGGACCTGGTCGACAAGCTCCGGACCCTCGCCGGCCTGACGCCGGAGGAGCCGACGGTCAGGGTGCTCGTCAACCAGGAGGACCCCGTCAAGGCCGGCCTCGTCGACGACCGCATCACCTCGTTGCTTGCGGAGGCGAACCTGCGGATCTCCCAACAGGTCTCGGAGGTCTCGACCAGCTACCTGCAGATCCTGCTCGACGGCGGCGACTTCAGCTTCCTCGGCGAGGGCATCGAGATCCTCGGGCTGCGCCAGTCCGAGCAGACCCTGCGCGGCATCCGAGCCGACCTGCCGGCCGACAGCCCCGACCTCGAGCGGCTCGACGAGGTGATCCGCTTCAGCCATCTCGCGGCCGAGAATCTGGGGATCGCCGACGACCTGCTGAGCTCGGTCTCGCAGCCGATCAAGGTCGACAAGGAGGTCGTCAGCGGCGACACCCCGAGCCTCGACACGTTCGCGATCTCGGTCGCCGCGACGATCACGCTGATGTTCGTCACGGTGCTGCTGGTCGCCGGTTCGCTGGCGCTCGAGCGCGAGGAGAACGCCTTCGCCCGGCTCACCCGCGGCCTGATCGGCAAGTCCGCGCTGCTTGCCGAGAAGGTCCTGCTCGGAGTGGTGGTCTCGCTCCTCGTGACCCTGCTGATGCTGGCGGGCCTCGGTCTGTTCGTCGATCTGGACTGGGGGAGATTCCCGCTCTGGATCCCGGCGATCGTCGCCGGCGGCGCCGGATTCGCCGCCTTCGGAGCGGCGATCGGCGGAGCGGCGAGGGAGGTCCGGGCGGCCTCGTTGCTGGCTTTCATGGTCAGCCTCCCGGTCGCCTTCCTCTCGCTCGTGCCCTCGGGAACCGTCGGCCCGGGACTCTTCGACGTGATCAGCGTCGTCACCGCCCTGTTCCCCTTCGACCCGGCGCTGCGGGCGCTCACCGGTGCACTCGACGCCTCCGGGCCGGGCATCGGAATCGCGATCGTGCATCTGGCGATCCTCGTGATCGCCTACGGAGCGATCGCCCGCTTCGCGGTTCGCAGGTTCGTGTAGTCGATAGCCTGCGATTCCTTTCCAGGCAACGGAGGCATCTTGAGCGGAGTACGTACGCCCATCATCATCGGAGCGCTGGCCCTGGTCGCCGGCATCGTGGTCGGCTGCGGAGGTGGCGACGACACGACCGCCGATGCAGGCAACCCCGAGGACGTCGTCCAGGCCTTCTACGCCGCTTCCAAGAGCGGTGACGCCGAGGCCGCATGCGCGACGTTCTCGGCCGCGTCGCAGGAGGCCGCCGCGCAGGGAGCCGACAGCTGCGAGGCGGCGTTCGATGCTTCGTTCGAGGCCGAGGGTGCCGCCGGCGTCCCCGATGAGCTCTCGATCGACGGCTCGACCATCGACGGTGACACCGCCACGGTCGAGGTGACCGGCGATGGCAGCCCCAGCTCCTTCACACTCGTCAACGAGGACGGTTGGAAGATCGACCTGACGGCCTCCATCTCAACCGATAGCTCGACGGGAACGGACGCGACCACCGGCTAGATGACTCCGGGCGGGGGCGTCGGGCTGACCTCGTCCTCTTAGAATGGGGGAGATGGCCTTCCCGGCAACACGGATGCGCAGACTGCGGCGGACGGGAGTGCTTCGCAGTCTGACCCGCGAGACGGAGCTGACCCCGTCGCACCTGATCCAGCCTCTGTTCGTGAAGGCGGGCAGCGACGTCCGTGAGGAGATTTCGTCCATGCCGGGCATCGAGCGACTCTCCATCAGCGAGCTGGTCGAGGAGGCGGGCCACGTCCGCGAGGCCGGGATTGACTCCGTGCTGCTGTTCGGAATTCCCGCCGACAAGGACGAGATGGGCTCGGGCGCCTTCGACGACGAGGGGATCGTGCAGATGGCGATCCGGGCGCTCAAGGAGGCCGATCCCGAGCTGACGGTGATCGCCGACACCTGTATGTGCGGATACACATCTCACGGCCACTGCGGTTGGGTCCGCGCCGATGGAGAGGTCGACAACGACCTCTCGCTGGAGCTGCTCGCCAAGACCGCGCTCTCGCAGGCCGCCGCCGGCGCCGACGCGATCGCGCCCTCCGACATGATGGACGGCCGGATCGGCTCGATCCGCGCCCAGCTCGACGCCGACGGCTTCAGCGAGACGCCGATCATCAGCTACTCGACCAAGTACGCCTCCGCCTTCTACGGCCCCTTCCGGGACGCCGCCCGCTCGACCCCCGAGCACGGCGACCGCCGCGGTTACCAGATGGATCCCGCCAACGTCCTGGAGGCCGTGAGGGAGTCGCAGATCGACCTCGACGAGGGCGCCGACATGCTGATGGTCAAGCCCGCTCTCGCCTACCTCGATGTGATTCGACGGGTCAAGGATGCCACCGGCGCACCGCTGGCTGCCTACCATGTCTCGGGCGAGTACGCGATGCTCAAGGCAGCGGCGATGAACGGCTGGCTGGACGAGCGAGCGGCGGCCCTCGAGGCATTGACCTCGATCCGTCGCGCGGGTGCCGACGCGATCATCACCTACTACGCAAAGGACGCCGCAGGGTGGCTGAATGGCTGAGTTGACCGACACCAAGACCAACGGGGATGGGCCCAAGCGCGCTCCCGCCGGGCCGAAGCTCCGCTCGCGCAAGGACGGCGCCGCCATTCCCCTCGACGAGGGCGACCGCCGGCTGATGAACCTGATGCAGTCGAGCTTCCCGCTCGACCCCGAGCCCTACGCGAAGCTGGCTGCCGAGGCGGAGATGCCGATCGCCGAGTTCAAGGAGCGGACCCAGCGCCTGCTCGACGGGCGGATCATCCGCGAGATCACGCCGATCTTCGACACCCGGACGCTCGGTTACTCCTCGATGCTCGTCGCCGCCAAGGTCGACCCGGAGTACCCCCATCGCCCCGCCAAGATCATCAACTCCCATCCCGGCGTCTCCCACAACTACCTGCGCGATCACGAGTTCAACCTCTGGTTCACGATCGCCACCCCGCCCGACTCCGTGCTCGGGCTGCAGGGCACCCTCGACGTGCTGGCGGAGCTGACCGGCGCCGAGTCGATCCGCCAGCTCCCGACCCTGACCATGTTCAAGATCAACATGAACCTGGAGATGGAGGGCGACACCGCGGCACTCGCCGCCAAGGTGGAGGCGATCCCGCCCCGCGAGCTCGAACCCCAGCCCTACGACGACTTCGACGTTCGTGTGATCAGGGCGATCCAGGGTCCGATGGAGGTGGTCGACCGCCCCTATGACAGCGCGGCCGCCGAGGTCGGGCTGTCCACCGATGACTTCCTCGCCCACCTGGAGGCGATGATCGAGCGCAAGATCCTGCGCCGCGTGGCCGCGATCCTCTTCCATCGCCGCGCCGGCTTCTCGGCCAACGGGATGGGCGTCTGGAAGGTCGATCCCGCCGACGTCGGAGATACCGGGGGCCGGATGGCGGCCGTCCGCGGCATCTCTCACTGCTACGAGCGCCCGACTTACGCCGACTGGCCCTACTCGGTCTTCACGATGGCCCACGGGCGATCGAAGGAGGAGTGCGACGCGGTCCTGCAGTCGATCGCCGACGAGCACGACCTCCACGGCTCCGATCGCGCCGTCCTCTACAGCTCGACCGAGTTCAAGAAGATCCGCCTGCGCTACTTCACCCCCGACTACGAGGCCTGGGAGCGCGAGCACGCCCCCGAGCTCTTCGAGGTCTCCGGGGCAAAGTGAGCGTTCCCGGTTCCGCCCTGAAGTCGGAACGCTCGACCGAGCTCTACGCCCAGGCCATCGGCCTGATGCCCGGCGGCGTCAATTCGCCGGTGCGCGCGATGGGCTCGATCGGTCGCGACCCGATCTTCATCGATCATGGGTCCGGTAACCGGGTCGTCGACGTCGACGGCAACGCCTACGTCGACTGGGTCTGCTCCTGGGGGCCCCTGATTCTCGGCCACGCCGAGCCCTCCGTGGTCGAGGCGGTCGGCGGCCGCCGCCGCCCGGGGAACCTCCTACGGAGCCGCAACCGAGGGCGAGGTGGAGCTCGCCGCCGAGGTCGCCGACCGCTTCGCCTCGGTCGAGATGATCCGGATGGTCAACTCGGGCACCGAGGCCGCGATGAGCGCGATCCGCCTCGCCAGGGCGGAGACCGGGCGCGAGCGGCTGATCAAGTTCGCCGGTGCCTACCACGGCCACGTCGACGGGCTTCTCGCCGAGGCCGGATCGGGCCTCGCCACGCAGGGAATCCCCGCCAGCCCCGGCGTCCCCCGCGCCCAGGCCGAGGCGACGGCGATCGTCCCCTGGAACGACTTCGTCGCGGTCGAGCAGGCGGTCGACATGTACGAGCCCGCGGCGATCCTCTGCGAGCCGATCCCGGCCAACATGGGGCTGATCCCGCCGGCCGACGGGTTCGTCAACCATCTGCGGGAGCTCGCGGACAAGTCCGGCGCCCTGTTGGTCTGCGACGAGGTGATCAGCGGCTTCCGCGTCGCCCGCGGCGGGGCCCAGGAGCTGCTCGGAGTGCGGGCCGATCTGACGGTGATGGGCAAGGTGATCGGCGGCGGCCTGCCGGCAGCCGCCTATGGCGGTCCGCGTGAGCTGATGGAACGGATCGCCCCGGCCGGCGACGTCTACCAGGCGGGGACGCTCTCCGGCAACCCGCTGGCCGTCGCCGCCGGCCTGGCGACGCTGCACCGGCTCGATGCCGAGGCCTACCGCCGGCTGGCCCGCTCCACGGAGCGCCTCGCCACGGGCCTCACCGCCGCGGCCGAATCGGCCGGGATGGCCGATCGGGTGAGCGTCAGCTCCGCACCCGGCCTTGTCACGCCCTTCTTCGCCCCCGAGCCCCCGCACGACTTCGCCGGCGCGCAGGCCTGCGACCTCGACGGCTACGGGCGCTTCTGCCGGGCGATGCTCGAACGGGGCTTCTACCCGCCGCCGTCGCAGTTCGAGGCCTGGTTCGTCTCGCTCGCCCACGACGACGAGGCGATCGACCGGACCTGCGAAGCGGCCGCCGACTGCTTCCGTGAAGCGGCTCTATCTTCCTCGGCGTGAACGCTGAGCCGCCGACAGAGCCCGAGGACGCGCTGATCCACCTCGCCGCCGAGCTGCGCGAGGAGGGTCCACTCATCTCCTCCCACGTGGCCGAACCCCGGGTCGAGCCCGCGATCGGCATGCTCGCCGCCGCCGGCCCGCGCTGCGCGGCGCAGCCCGGCGCCTACGCCACGGTCCTCGAGCTCGTACGCGAGGGCTACCTCTGCCACTACGGCGAACCGCGGCTGCTCGGCCAGCTGGATCCCGACCTGCGACTCCTCGTCGGCGACTACCTCTACGCGCGGGGGATCGAGCGCCTCGCCCGCCTCGGCGACCTGTTGGCCGTCACCGAGCTCTCCGACCTGATCTCGATCGCCTCCCAGCTCGACGCCGCGCCGGAGCCGGCTCCGCAGGCGGCCGAGGTGGCCTGGCTCGCCGTCACGGTCACGATCGCCGCCGGCCCCGATCCAGGC
Source organism: uncultured Solirubrobacterales bacterium (assembly GCA_963823275.1). Classification (GTDB taxonomy): domain Bacteria; phylum Actinomycetota; class Thermoleophilia; order Solirubrobacterales; family 70-9; genus RHKX01. Next base: position 38,832 of record CAWGKW010000002.1, read on the forward strand.
TACGGGGGCGCCAAGGCGACGCTGCGGGAGACGGCTGATGCCGAACCACTCTGGGAGGTCGCCCATCAGGCAGCCGACCGCGCGGGGCTGTCCGTCCACCTGTCCACCGCGGCCAAAGCAGTAGGATTCGCGACCCCGAACCGTGGCTGAATCAGGCGAAGAAAAGACGAACGCTCCGGCCGGCGAAAGCCGTGTCGATGAGCTCCCTCCGATGAAGCCCGTCGGCTACTTCGAGGGCGAGTCGATGACCCGACGCCACGTGTTCGCCGTCGCCGGTCAGGCGCTTGGCGGAGTGGCCGGTCTCGCGGTCATACTGCCGACCCTCGGTTTCGCGGTCGCCCCGATCTTCGAGCAGCCCGAGGAGAACTGGCAGGCGGTCGGTCCGCTGGACGATTTCGTCCCCGAGACCTACGCCCCGCGGGTGATCACGATCGTCGAGGGGATCGGCGAGGCGGGCAAGACGACCGTCTACGTCCGCCAGGGAAGCGTCGACCTCAGCGAGGACCCGGAGTCCTACGTCGCGGTCACGACCCGTTGCTCTCATCTCGGCTGCCCGGTCCGCTTCGTCCAGGCCGCCGGCAACTTCATCTGTCCGTGCCACGGCGGCGTCTACGGCTTCCAGGGCGAGGTCATCGGCGGTCCGCCCGTCCGCCCGCTCGACCGCTTCCAGACCCGGATCGTCGACGACGTCGTCGAGATCGGCCCGCGCTACAGCGTCACCTCCCAGCTCGAGCCGGTCAGGGCCCGCGACCCCGGTGAGTTCACCGGTGGCGTCTGGGAGTACCTGTACCCGCCCCGTCCCTCGACCGCGCCACCCCCGTCGCAATGAGCAGGCTCCAGAAACTGCTGCCGCCCCCGATGCGCCGTCCCCCGAAGCCGGGGCACGCCAATGGCAACGGCGAGGTGACCGCCTACAAGAACGGCGACTCGCCGAACGGCGACGGCGGCAGTCCAATCACCGATAACCCCGGCAAGCGGCTCACAACCGGAGCCAAGGAAGCTCCCGCGGACCTCGTCGGCTGGGTCGACGAGCGAATGGGAGCGACGAGCTTCCTGACCGCGATGCTGATGCGGAAGATCCCGAAGGGGACCAACTGGTTCTACACGCTCGGCTCCGCGACCCTGTTCGCCTTCGTCGTCCAGGCGATCACCGGCGTCTTCCTGGCGATGTACTACACGCCCTCACCGGTCGAGGCCTACGCCTCGATCACCCATCTGACCAACGACGTCTTCCTCGGCGAGTTCGTGCGCGGCATGCACAAGTGGGGCGCCTCGGTGATGGTGATCCTGATCTTCATCCACATGGCCAGGACGTTCTTCTTCGGGGCCTACAAGTACCCGCGGGAGATCAACTGGGTGATCGGGGTCGTGCTCCTGATCCTGACGATGACGATGGGCTTCACCGGTTACCTGCTGCCCTTCGATCAGCGTTCCTACTGGGCGACGATCGTCGGCGTCAACATCAACGGCACCGGCCCGCTGATCGGGCCCTACCTCTCCGACTTCCTCCGCGCCGGCCCCGAGTTCGGAGCGACCACGCTCTCGCGCTTCTATGCGATCCACATGCTGCTCGTGCCCGGGGCGCTGATCGCGATGATCGGCGCCCACCTCTACCTGGTGGTCAAGATGGGCACCACCGCGCCGCCATGGGTGCGGGGTGACCGCAAGCCCAAGGATGCCCGCTCTGAGTCGGTCGATGCAATCCCCAGCGGCGAGGGCTCGGGGAACGGGAGCGCCCCGTGAATCGGCAGGAGAAGGAGGAGTACCTCCGCGAGTACGAGGTGCTGAAGAAGAAGGGCAAGCCCTTCTTCCCGTACGCGATCATGAAGGACTCGGTGATGGCGCTGATCGTCGTCGCCGTGATCGTGGTCATGGCGCTCTGGCTCGGCGCCGAGCAGGGTCCGAAGGCCGATCCGACCACGACCACCTACGTGCCGCGACCCGAGTGGTACTTCTTCTTCCTGTTCGAGGTGCTGCGGGTGGTCAAGGGCCCCTCGCTGGTCCCGATCGCGACGATCGGCGTGCCGACGATCGCCATGGTCCTGCTGCTGCTGCTGCCGTTTTACGACCGCAACCCCGAGCGCAACCCGCTGAAGCGTCCGATCGCGACCGTCGCGGGCATCATGACGATCATCTCGATGGCCTTCCTGACCTTCCTCGGCGCCAACGCCGGATCGCCCACTGAGATCGAGATCAGCGTCGCCCCCGAGTATGAGGCGGGCAAGCTGATCGCCGGGCAGTCCGGCTGCCTCGCCTGCCACCAGTTCGGTGAGAACGGCAACAACGGCCCCGGTCCGAAGCTGACTGAAATCGGGGCTCGGCTCAATCCTGCCGCGATCGCCCGGTCGCTGGAGGTCGGGCCGGGAATCATGCCTTCCTATGCGGATCTCCCCCCCGACCAGTTCCGCGATCTCGTGGACTTCCTCGGCTCCCTCACCGGTGAGGAGACGACGGTGGCGGCCGACCCTGGAGCGGCGCTCCCCGACAGCTCCGGCGGCGATCCGGCCGCGGTGCAACCGGCCCCCGGCTCGGGCTCCTGACGACCGCCGAGAGCAAGCCCTCCCGCGAATCGGAGCAGTTCGCCTCCGAGGTTCGCGGCATGTTCGACCGGATCGCCGGCGTGTACGACCTGATGAACTCGGCGATGACCGCCGGGATGCACCACCGCTGGCGAGCCCGCGCCGTCGATCAGGCCGCCCTCGAACCCGGTGATTCGGCTCTCGATGTCTGCTGCGGAACCGGGGACCTGACCCTCGAGCTGGCCCGCCGGGTCGGCCCCAGCGGCCGGGTCGTCGGCTCCGACTTCTCCGAACGGATGCTCGACCTGGCGCGCGAGAAGCCGATTCCGGCGAGCGCCCCGGGCGCGGTCGGGTCGGCCAAACCGATCTTCGAATGGGCCGACGCCCTCGAGCTGCCCTACGACGACTCCTCCTTCGACGCCGTCACAGTTGGCTTCGGGGTCCGCAACCTGCTCAACCTCGATCGCGGGATCGCGGAGATGACCAGGGTGCTGAAGCCGGGCGGCCGTCTCGTCATCCTCGAGATCACCCAGCCGACCCGGCCGCCGCTCTCTTCGTTCTTCTCGGTCTGGTTCGACCGCGTGGTTCCGCTGATCGGCAGGGCCGCCGGCGACAGCGACGCCTACAGCTACCTGCCCGAGTCGGTCAAGCGCTTTCCCCCTCCCGACAGGCTCGCCGCGATCATGGACGGCGCCGGGCTCGAGCAGATCCGCTGGACGATCCTCGCCGGCGGGATCATCGCGATCCACTCGGGCCGCCGCCCCGGGCCGTGAGCCGTTCGTCCTCGCCGGAGCCGGTCACCGCGGTGACCGATCTCGCATCGGCATGGTTGCCGGCGCGGATGGTCGAGGTGGAGCGTCGCCTCACCGAGATCGTCGAGGGCTGGGGCCCCGAGCTCGCCGCCGACGCCGGTGAGACGCTTGCCGCCGGCGGCAAGCGCATGCGCCCCCTGCTCGTCCTGCTCTGTGCCGGGCAGCGGAGCGGCCAGGAGGCGATCCGCGCCGCCACCGCGATCGAGCTGGTCCACATGGCCACCCTCGTTCACGACGATGTCCTCGACGCCGCGCCCCTTCGTCGCGGTTTGCCGACCGTGGTCGCGAACTCCGGCCGCCAGCGAGCCGTCGACGCGGGCGACCTGCTCTTCTCGCGCGCCTTCGCGATCCTCGCCGACGACGGCCAGGAGGCCGACGGCGACGGCGCGAAGGCGTCGACCGAGCTCGGCACCGACCGCCAGGTCGAGCTCCTGGCGCACGCCTCGGTGGCGCTCGCCCGTGGTGAGCTGGCCCAGCGCCGAGACGCCTTCGACACCGGCGTTTCGATCGAGCGCTACCAGCTGCGCTGCGAGCTCAAGACCGCGGCGCTCTTCGAGTGCGCCTGCGTGATCGGCTCCTCGCGGTCGCCATCCGAGGAGGCGGCGCTGCTCACCTTCGGACGCGCGATCGGCCTCGCCTTCCAGTTGCTCGACGATGTGCTCGACGTCCTCGGTCCGCCCGAGCGAACCGGCAAGGCGCGCGGCACCGACCTGCTCGACGGCACGGTGACGCTCCCCTTCATTCTCGCTCGCGAGCGAGATCCGGGATTGCTCGATCTCGACCTTCGCTCACTCGGTTCCGACGACGCGGAGTCGATCTGCGATCGGATCGCCGAGACCGGTTCCCCCGAGCAGGTCCGGGCGGAGGCGCGCGATCGGGTCAGGGAGGCCAAGCGCGAGCTGCGTGGCTCGGGCGTCGGCGGCGAGGAGCTGAAGATGCTGGAGCTGGTCGCCGACGGCGTCGTCGAAAGGTATAGCTAGGTACGGGGGCCGGGCGGGCCAACCGGGACCAGGCCTGCGGCCTTTCTCTGGGACGGCCACCGGGCTTCGCCCGGAGGCCCGGCGCAGTCGAGCAGGGCGGAGCCCTGCGAGTCGCGCGGTTATCTCACGGGAGGGCCACCGGGCTTCGCCCGGAGGCCCGGCGCAGTCGAGCAGGGCGGAGCCCTGCGAGTCGCGCGGTTATCTCTCTAGAAGTCCTCGGGGAGGATGAGGTCTCCGCCGAGGGCGGCGTTGAACCGATGAAGCTCCTCCTCCATGTTGGAGCGCTCGAGCCTGCGGAGGTCGGCATACAGGGAGTCCGTGCCGGCATCGAGGATCTGATCGAAGCGATCGAGCACGCGCTGCTCGTAGAGGCCGACGGCATGCCACTCGCAGTCCGGGCACCGCAGCGAGACCCGCCAGTGGGCTGAATCCATCTGCATCCATTCCAATGGATGGACGAGGCCCGAGGAGCACTCCGGGCAGACGTGCAGCTCCTCATTGTCGTTGGTGAAGGCGCCGACGCCGGCTGGCTGTTCGTTGGATGGTTCCATCGCTTCCGCCTCCGTATCGGCAGGCGAACTTCGGCGTGAACCCCATTCCTGGCGGCTGGACGTTCGTCCACCCGCCTCTCCGCATCGCCGCTGAATAGACTGCCGCCGCGATGGTGCTCAGTGACCGCACGATCCGGGAGGAGATCGATTCCGGCCGGATCGCCTTCGATCCCTACGACGCGAGCTTGATCCAGCCGTCGAGCGTCGACGTCCGCGTCGATCGCCAGTTCCGCGTCTTCCACAACGCCCGCCACCCATATATAGACGTGCGCAAGGAGATGGAGGATTTGACCGAGCTGGTCACCGTTCCCGGCGATGAGCCCTTCATCCTCCATCCCGGTGAGTTCGTGCTCGGCCAGACGCTCGAGCGGGTCACGCTTCCAAACGACATCGTCGCCCGCCTCGAGGGCAAGTCGAGCCTCGGCCGCCTCGGCCTGCTCATCCACTCCACCGCCGGCTTCGTCGACGCGGGCTTCGAGGGCAACCTGACGCTGGAGCTCTCCAACGTCGCCAACCTCCCGATCACGATCTACCACGGCATGCCGATCGGGCAGATCTCCTTCATGCGCATGGACGGTCCGGTCGAGTTCGCCTACGGCTCCAACGAGACCGGCAGCAAGTACCAGGGCCAGGAAGAGCCGACGGCGAGCCGGTACTTCCTCAACTTCAAGGACAAGTAGGGCCCCAAGGCTCTGGGCGCTTCGCGCCAGGGCCGCCGGCTGGGACGGAAGTTGGTTTGGGCAGTGAGGGGGAGGTTGGCGGCCTCGAGAGCGCCGCCACCGTCACCGGTGGCAAGTTGATCACCACTACGGTGATCAATCCACCATCGGAGCCTCACCTTCCTCTCCCCACTGCCCAAACCCAGTCCCGCCGGGCTGACGAGCCCCTCGGCAGGCCACACCCGCCGATAACCTCCCCCGATGGCCACTGAGCCGAAGCCCGAGGGAAACATCGTCAAGCTCAACACCGCCCGGAAGCGGCAGGGGACGCTGGCCCGGATCCATGCCTACGGGGCGATCCTAGATGCGATCGTTCGCTCGGAGTTCGAGCCCGGCCGACAGCTCTCCGAGAACGAGCTCGCGGCCTGGCTGGGCGTCAGTCGGACACCCGTCCGGGAGGCGCTGGCGCGGCTGCGGGAGGAGGGGCTGGTCGAGATCGTCGCCCAGCTCGGCACCTTCGTCGCCCCGATCAGCCCGCGGGCGGTCACCGACGCGCAGTTCGTCCGGGAGTCGCTCGAGTGCGCGGCCGTCCGCAAGGCCGCCGACCTGGCCACCGAGGACGACATCGCCGAGCTCGAGGCGATCGTCCGCAACCAGCACCGCGCCGTCCGCGCCGGCGATCACGACGCCTTCTACCTGCTCGACGACGAGTTCCACCACGCGCTCTGCGACCTCAGCGGCCACACCGCTGTCTGGAGCCTGGGTCAGCGGATCAAGCCGCACCTGAATCGGGTCCGCCGGCTCAGCCTCCCGGCGCCCAGCTACCTCGAGGAGATGGTCGCCGAACATGAGCAGGTCCTCGGCGCCGTCGAGCGCAAGGACCCCGACACCGCCGAGGCGGCGATGCGCCATCACCTGCGGATGGTCCTGCGGGAGATCCCTCGTCTGCGCGAGCAGCACCCCGACTACTTCGACGAGTAGGAATCGCCGAGCCCGCGATTCTCGGGCCCCGCCCAGTACCGGCGCACCGGCCAATCAGATCGGTTAGCATCGCCAGCGCGACTTTGGGGAAGGTCGTGTGTTTTGTCTCCGGCAGCCATATGGCCGCCGCTGATTCATCGCCACCAGGAGAGTCAATTGAACCGTCGTCTCGTCGTTCGAATCGCCACCGCCTTCCTCGCGGTCGCGCTTCTTGCAGTTCCAGCTTCAGCCCTCGCCGGTAAGGGGGGCGGTGGCAAGAACAAGAACAAGGCGCTTGTCGTCTGTAAGCAAGGCTGCAAGTACCGGACGATTCAGAAGGCCGTCAACAAGGCCAAGAAGAACGACACGATCAAGGTCAAGCCGGGCAAGTACGTCGAGGGCGTTCAGGTCTTCGGCAAGAAGTACAACGGCCTGACGATCAAGGGCACCAGCGACAACCCGCGCAAGACGATTCTCGAGGGCAAGAACGCCCAGCTGCCCGGCGGCCTCGGCGTCGCCAACAACGGCATCGAGATCGACGACGCGAGCAACGTCACGATCAAGAACATGTGGGTCCGGAACTTCGAGACCAACGGGGTCTTCTTCCGCGACACCAACTCCGACGACAACAAGCTCACCTGCAAGAACTACGTCGCCGACAACGTCGACGTCTCCTTCAACCGCAGCTACGGGCTTTTCTCCTTCGGCTGCGCCGGCGGAACCTTCAGCAACTCCGAGGGCTGGGGCCACGGTGACTCCCCCTACTACGTCGGAGCCACCCCGTTCCAGAACAACCCGAAGACGATGACGATCAAGAACGTCGAGGCCTACGAGAACGTCCTCGGCTACTCCGGCACGAACTCGAAGTACGTCGTGATCAAGAACTCCGACTTCTACAACAACGGAATCGGACTGGTCCCGAACACGCTCGACTCGGAGCCGTATGAGCCGACCGAGGCCGGAACGATCAAGGACAACAACATCTTCTGGAACAACTTCAACTACTTCCTGCCGAACTCGGGAGTCGAGACGGTCTCCAACGGACTCGGCACGCTGCCGCCGGAACTCGGCGGCGGCACGCTCCAATACCCGACCGGGGTCGGGGTCGCACTGTTCGGATCCGATGGCTGGACCGTCAAGGACAACCAGATCTTCGGCAACTTCAAGTGGGGCGTCGCGATGTTCTCCGATCCGTTCAACACCGACCTGGATGCGCTCAGCCAGAACAACCAGGTGCTGAACAACGAGATGGGTCGTGGCGGCACCGACACCAACCAGTTCGACTTCTGGGTCGACGGCTCCGGCAGCGGCAACTGCTTCAGCGGCAACGACAGCTCAACGAAGTCACCCTCGTCGGGTGCGATCCCGACCGGCGCGACGCTCGGGCAGATGTACCCCGAATGCCCGGTACCCGGGGGCACGCAGCCGAACCCCGGCGCGACCGGTACAAGTGACGGCGAGATCAACCAGGTGCTCGAACTCGTCGCCTACTCGAGTACCGACCCGCCTGAGAACCAACAGTGCTCCTGGGACTCGCACGCTCACCCACCGTTCGAGGACTTCGATCCGGTTGATGTCACTCCCGGCCCGGATTGCGGCCCATGATGCGGCGCGCTCTGGCAATAGCAGCCGCTCTGGTCGCCGGCGTCGCGCTCGCGACCCCGGCTGTCGGAGTCGCAGGTAAGTCCGCCAAGGTCAAGGTCGAGGACGATTTCTTCTCGCCCAGCACCCTGAAGGTGAAGAAGAACGCGAAGGTCAGCTTCAAGTGGAACGACGACAACCTGAATACTCATAACGTGACCCTGAAGAAGGGTCCGAAGGGCGTCAAGACAGTCCAAGAAGCCGTGCGCGAAGGGCAAGATCACGAAGTGCAACGTCTCGGCCAGCGGGTCGAGGGGGATCAACTTCGCCCCGACCTTCAACAAGAACGGGACCTACAACTTCATCTGCACGATTCACCCGGACGTGATGAAGATCAAGGTCACCGTCAAGAAGTAGACGGAGTCGGGAGCTGAGATGAGCCTTCCACCGATCGGACGGCGGGCGTTCGTCGCCGAGGCGGCCGGCGGCCTTCTCCTCTGCACCCTCGCCGGCAAGCAGTTCACCCTCGACAAGGAGGTGGACATCGAGGCCCTGAACAAGGACCTCGAGGTGCCGCCCAAGGTGGCCGCCGCCCGGGCCTCCGGCGGCGCTCCGGCGGCGCAGACCGTCCTCGCCAAGGCCTCCACGACCAACGAATATTGGATTCAGGCCGAGAAGGTGAAGTGGGACATCGTCCCGACCGGCCGGGACCAGATGATGGGCAAGGACGTCAAGGGCAAGACCACGTTCAAGGCGTGGGCCTATCGCGCCTACTCAGCGAACTTCGCGCAGCCGCTCGGGCCGGCGACGGTCCCGGGGCCGTTGTTGGAGGCCAACATCGGCGAGACGATCACGGTCAATTTCCGCAACAAGATGAGCACGCCGGTCTCCATGCATCCACACGGGCTCCAATACTCGGTCGACATGGACGGCGCCTACAAGGGCAAGTACACCGACCCCGGCGGGTTCGTCCAGAAGGGCGACGAGATCAAGTACATCTGGGAGGCGACCCCGGAGGCCGAGGGCGCGTGGTTCTATCACGACCACGGTCCCAATGAGCCGCTGCCGGTCTACAAGGGGCTGATCGGGCCGCTGATCGTCCGCGACCCGAACAAGCCGCAGCCCGACAAGGAGTTCTTCACCGGCTTCCACTCCTTTCAGCCCGTGGCGACGGGCCTCGACCAGCCCTTCGAGTGCGTCAACGGCCGCGCGTACGCCGGCAACACCCCAACGTTCAGAGCCAATGTCGGCGACGACGTGGCCTTCTACGTGTACGCGATCGACGATTACTTCCACACCTTCCACGTCCACGGCCACCGCTGGCCGAACGACAGCGGCAAGGTGATCGACAACGTCACGATCGGCCCCGGCGACATAACGACCGCCCGGTTCACCGAGAACAACCCGGGTCGCTGGCTCTACCACTGCCACGTGTTCAGCCACCTTTCGCAGGGGATGACCGGGTGGTACATCGTCGAGTAGCGAGGGCAACCGCCCTCGCACTGATGATCCTGACCACGGCGCTCCTGTTGCCGTCGCTCGCCGATGCTTCGAACCGGCGGATCTCGATCAGCAACTACCAATGGTCCTCGCCGGAGATCGAGCTCGATCTCGGCGAGCACGTCACCTGGTACTGGACCGGCCCGGACACGATGCACTCGATCACCGGAGACTCCGCCAACGCCCGCCAGTGGGACTCGGACCCGGGAACGCTGCCGCAGCACAACGTCGGCGACGACTACCAGGTCAGCTTCGCGGAGCCCGGCGTCTATGAGTTCCAGTGCAAGATCCACTCGCTGGTGAGGGGCACGATCACCGTCTCTGATACTCCCGGCGACCCGGAGTCCGAGCCCGACCCGGTCCCGAAGAGCAACGTCGACCTGGTCAAGCCGAGGATGCGCTCGGTCCGGCTCCCCTACAAGTTCGGCCGCAGCGGGGCGCCGATGCAGTACAGCCTGAGCGAGAAGGGCCAACTCGTCGCCGAGTACTACCGCTACAGCGACAGGGGCAAGCCCCGCTTTGCCGGTTACGCCAAGTACAAGTCCTACGTCGGTTACAACCGCGCCCGAATCGGCGCCCGCAAGCCCCATTTCAAGCCAAGACGGGGGCACTACATGGTCGAGCTTCGGGTCACCGACGAGTCCAACAACACGTCGAAGGTGAAGCGCCGGGAGTTCCGGGTCTGGTAGCTCGAGGTCCGGCCCGGGCCGGAAATTGCCATATCGGCCCGGTTGCCTCGATAGGATCAAGCCATGCCAAACATCGGCCCACTCGAGTTGGCGATCGTCGCGATCATCGCGCTGATCATCTTCGGCCCGAAGCGTTTGCCCGAACTCGGTCGCTCCCTCGGTGACGGGATGCGCGAGTTCAAGTCCTCGATCAGCGGTGAGGACCGCGACGACGAGGATGACGACGAGGACCTCCCGGTGATCGAGAACGGTGATGACGGCGAAGAGGAGGAACACGCCGACGAGGACGAAACCGCAGGGGCCGCACCTCAGTCGGCAGACGAGTCCGAGTCGCCCGAAAACGCCGAGCGCACCCCGTCCTGAAGCGCGACGTAGCGCTCGCTTCCTGGGGCCGGAGCTGACCAATGGCGCGCGTCAAGGCAGCCGACTTCGAAGATCGCCTGACCCTCGTCGAGCACCTCGACGAGCTGCGCAGCCGGCTGATCTTCTGCGCGGTCGCGCTGGTGATCGTCTCGATCTTCTGTTTCTGGCAGAACCACCTGCTCCTCGGCATCGCCAACGCCCCGCTTCCCGACGATGTCGAGCCGCTCACGTTCTCGCCCTCGGAACCGTTCCTGACGACGCTTACGCTCGTCCTCTACAGCGCCATCCTGATCACGCTGCCGATCCTGCTCTACCAGGCCTACGCGTTCATCCTGCCGGCGCTGACGCCGACGGAGAAGAAGACGATCCTGCCCATCCTCCTGATGGTCCCGGTGCTCTTCATCCTCGGGGTCGTCTTCGCCTACTTCGTCGTCGTCCCGGCGGCGATCAAGTTCTTGCTCAACTTCAACAGCGACGAGTTCAACATCCAGATCCGAGCGCGCGAGTACTACAGCTTCTTCTCGCTGTCGCTGATCTCGGTCGGCATCCTCTTTCAGATCCCGATCGGGATCCTCGCCGTCACCCGCCTTGGGATCATCACCCCCGATCAGCTCGCCGCCAATCGCCGCTACGCGATCCTGATCATCGCCGTCCTCGCGATGCTTCTCCCCGGCACCGATCCGATCACGATGCTGCTCTCGATGCTGCCGCTCGTGGTCCTCTTCGAGTTCAGCCTGATTCTCGCCAGGGTGCTGGGAAACCGCCGCCTGGGGAGGGACTCCTCCGCCCTCGAGCCAGCCGACCCGCCGGCCGAATCGACCGGCTAGGCTCTTCGGCATGCTCTTCGAACTCGGTGGCAAGCGCAAGCGTCTGATTCAGGTGATCTATGCCTGCCTGGCGGGACTTATGTTCATCGCGCTCGTCGGCTTCGGCATCGGTGGCGCCACCAGCGGCGGGATCTTCGACGCCTTCGGCATCGGCGGCAGCGACACCGTCTCGAACCCGCAGTACGACCAGCAGATCGAGCGCGCGGAGGCGACCCTTCAGACGGATCCGAAGGACGAGAAGGCCCTGCTGCTGCTGGCGCGCACCCACTTCCTCGCCGCCCAGTCCGCCGTCGAGGTCGACGACCAGGGCCGGCAGACGATCACCGAGGACGCTCTCGGCGACTACGCGGCGGCGACCGACGCCTGGGAGCGCTACCTCGCCACCAAGCCCAAGCAGCCCGACGACGGCGTCGCGGCGCTGATGATCCGCGCCTACGCGACCTCCGCCGGCGTTGATCCGACCGCGCTGGAGAACGACCTCAACCAGGCCTTCAAGGCAGCGCAGATCGTCGCCGAGGCCAAGCCGAGCGTCGGCACCGACACCCAGCTCGCGACCTATGCCTACCTGGCCGGCGAGGACGACGTCGCGGCCGAGGCTGAGAAGCGGGCACTGTCGGAGGCCCCCGACTCCGCCACGAAGAGCCAGATCAAGTCCCAGGTGGCCCAGGCCAAGCAGCAGGGAGAAGCGATCGCAAAGGCCCTCAAGCAGAGCGCTCCCGACCCGAGCCAGCTCCAGGACCCGCTCGGCGGGCTCGGCGGATCGAGCAGCGCGATCCCCGGCGGCACGACCACTCCCTAGCCGGAACCCACCGCCCGCCCAGCGGCAGCCACGCGCCGCGCAGCTCTCGCTACCATCATCGCCCGGGGCGATTAGCTCAGTTGGTAGAGCAGGAGACTCTTAATCTCAAGGTCGCTGGTTCGAACCCAGCATCGCCCACTCTCAGAATCCGTCTCGCCAGGAGGGGATCGAGGGGCTCCAGCCGAGTTCTGCCTTCGCCCTGGCGTTGGAGGCGCCTCTCAGTCCGGTCATGTAGGCGACGCCGTAGGGCCCGATCAGCGGCCGTGCCAGCAGCGCGGGCAGTCTGTGTGGAGGCCTGCCTCCGCGAGCGGCCGCGAGGGCCGGCAGCCACTCCGAGACGGGCGCCGGATCATCATCGACGACGTTGAAGGTGCCGGCTGCGCCACGGTCGAGGGCGGCCACGACCGCCAGGGCCGCGTCCTCGGTGTGGATGAAGGAGAAGGTCGACTCCCGGCCGCCACTGTGGAGGATCGGCATCTTCCGGCTCGCCGCCGCCCGACCCATGCTGCCGGTCGCATCGAACGCGGTCCCGGGACCGTAGAGCTGGCCGAAGCGCAGCACGGCTCCCCCCGCCGTTCCGGCGATCCTCTCGAGCTCGACGATCGCCGGAACCACCGGCTCCATCACCGGCTCGCTCCACAACGGGTCGGTCTCGACCGCCAACCCCGGCCCGGGGCGGTAGACGAAGCCGATGCTCTGCGAGATCAGCCGAGCCCCTCCCGCCTCGGTGGCAGCGTCGGCGAGATTGCGCGTGCCCTCGGTCCGCAGGCGGTTGGTGGGCGCGAAGTCCCTGCCGACCCGGCGCGGGTTGATCTCGGCCGGGATCGCCGTCGCCAGGTGAACGATGGCCTCCGGCTTCCAGCTGCGGGCGAAGCCGAGCAGACCCTCACGGTCGAACAGGTCGAGCGCGACCAGGTCGGATCGATCACCGGGCGCCGAGCGGGCGAGGCCGACCACGTCGTGGCCGGCCGCGGTGAGCGCGGGCAGCGCCGAGCGACCCAGTACCCCGGTTGCTCCCGCTACGGCTACACGCACAGGATCATCGCCAGGGTACTCGTCGGGCTAGGCCCGGTCGCGGGATCCGCTGATCAGGTAGCTGACATACCAGGCCAGATGCCTCGCCGCGTTGATGCCAATCATCGTCGGGGTCAAGGCGGGGGCCAGTAGCCGCTTCATTAGGGGAAGTTTACCGTCAGGCAGGCCCCTGAACGCGGTTGCAGGCTTTCGCCCCGCCTAGACTGAGCGCATGAAGATCGGAATCGTCGGGCTTGGATACGTCGGGCTGCCGCTCGCGGTCGCCTTCGGGCAGGCGGGCCACGAGGTCGTCGGCTACGACACCCAACATGCCCGGGTTGAGCGGCTCTCCAGGGGCGAGAGCGACATCGAGGACGTTCCCTCCGAGGATCTGGCGGCGCTCGGTGAGCGGTTCGCGGCGTCGACGGACCCCGCCGCCCTCGGGCCCTGCGACGCGATCCTGATCTGCGTTCCCACGCCGCTGGTCGCCGAACGGGAACCCGACCTCACCTACATCCGCGATTCGGCCGCCGCGATCGCCGGCGTCCTCCGCGAGGGCCAGCTCGTCGTGCTCGAATCGACCACCTATCCGGGCACGACGCGTGAGGAGGTGCTCCCACCGCTCGAGGGCAGCGGCCTCGAGGTCGGGAAGGGCTTCTTCCTCGCGTACTCGCCGGAGCGGATCGACCCGGGCCGCAGCGGTCACACGATCGCCGGGACCCCGAAGGTCGTCGGCGGGATCACCCCCGCCTGCCTCGAGCGTGCCGTCGCCGTCTACGAGGAGGTCTGCGAGGAGGTCGTCACGGTCTCCTCGCCCGAGGCGGCGGAGCTCTCGAAGTTGCTCGAGAACACCTTCCGCTCGGTCAACATCGCCCTGGTCAACGAGCTCGCGCAGCTCACCGACCGCCTCGGCATCGACATCTGGGAGGTCGTAGACGCCGCCTCCAGCAAGCCCTTCGGGTTCATGCGCTTCGAGCCCGGCCCCGGCATGGGTGGACACTGTCTGCCGGTCGACCCCTTCTACCTGTCGTTCAAGGCCCGTCAGCACAACTTCGCCACCGAGTTCGTCGAGCTCGCAGGCAAGATCAACCAGTCCCATCCGCTGTTCTGCGTCGGCAAGATCCAGCGGGCACTCAACGACCGCGAGAAGTCGGTCAATGGCTCACGGGTGCTGATCGTCGGCGTCGCCTACAAGTCCGGCGTCGCCGACCTGCGCGAGGCGCCGGCGCTCAAGATCATCGCTGAGCTCCGCGAGCTCGGGGCCGAGGTCAGCTATCACGACCCGCACGTCCCCGCCCTGCCCGAGCTGGGGATGGAGTCCATCGACCTCGCCGCGGCCGCCGACGCCGACGCGGTCGCGATCGTCACCGCCCACGAGGAAATCGACTACGCCCAGCTCGTCTCCGAGGCGTCGCTGGTCGTCGACTTCCGCGGCGTCACGAGGGATCTGGGCGCCGATAACGTCGTCCTGCTCTGAAGGTGTTGTCCCGCCGCAACTCCGAGCTCCGAGCCCTCGAGGATCGGCTGACCCGAGTTCTGGGAGCGACGGCGGTCGCCGCTTCGGGGGCGGTGCTGGTGGGGGAGGGGATCCGACGCTACCGTCGCCGTCTGGCCGAGCGGCACCCCGAGGAGGGGACCGCTCCCCGTCCCGAATCCACGGTCGAGGCGCTCCAGGTCGCCGGCCAGGCCTCCCAGGACACGCTCGCGGTCGCGGTCGCCGGCTACAACGCCGCATCCCGGAGCGAGACCGCCATGTTCAACCTCTTCTCCGGCTTCGTCGGGGCCTCGCTCTTCGTTCGCGTCTCGACGCTCGGAATCCGCGAGGGCTGGTGGCCGTTCGGCAACGTCAGCGTCGGCGGGCGTCACATCCACCACTACGTCCCCGGCATCCTGCTCGCCTTCGGGAGCGGAGCCGTCGGCCTCGTAACCGAGAGCCGGAGCCTCGAGACCACGCTGGCGGTCCCGTTCGGGGCCGGCGTCGGGCTCACCTTCGACGAGGCCGCGCTGCTGCTGGACTTCAAGGACGTCTACTGGAGCCGTGAGGGCGTCCTCAGCGTCCAGCTCTCCCTCGCGGTCGCATCTTTTCTCGCGGCCACGATCCTCGGGATGCGGATGCTCCAGCGGGGCGAGGTCACGGTGTCGGAGCGCGGGTTGATGCCGGCCTGATCAGTGCCGGCACGGTCGCGATTCACGCCAGTGGGGCGGGTTGGGTCCGCATAGCGACCTCAATCCGCTCCACTGATCACCGATAGGGATCAGATCAAGCGGTAGCGGGCGTAGAGCTCGCCCTCGCCGTTCGTCAGCAGCCAGACCAGCTCCAGGTCGCGCTCCCCGGCCGCCAGGCCGTTGAAGATCTCGGGGCCGTCGCCACCGGCGAGCTTGGCGGCGCGGGTCACGAACATCTCGTCGACGAGTCCGGCGCCGACGAGCTCGGCATGAAGGGTTGGGCCGCCCTCGCAGAGCAGGGAGCGGATCCCGCGTTCGGTGCGGAGGTGGCGCATCGCCTCGACGACGTCCACGCCGTCGGGGTGGCGGATGATCTCGACCTCGGTCTCAGTCTCGGGGGGCGTGTCCCGGGAAGCCGTGAACACCAGAACCTGACCGCCGCCCTCGGTGAACAGCGGCGCGTCCCAGGGCAGGTTGAGCCGGCCGGAGACGACGACGACGATCGGGTCCGCCGCCAGGCCGTTGGTCTCGCGCAGCGCCCGCTTGGCAGGGTCGGAGACGACCCGGCCGTAGCCCTCCGCCCGCACCGTTCCGCCACCGACCATGACCGCGTCGGCGCGGGTGCGCAGGCCGACCAGCATCGCCGTATCGGTATCGGAGCCGATCGAGCCGGAGCGGCCGTCGATGGCCGCCCTGCCGTCGATGGTGAGGGCGAAGTTGGTGTAGAGGTAGGGCCGGTCGGCAGGGGCCCGCTCGAAGGGGCTGAACTCGGCCACCTGATCGAGGACGGTCGTCTCGGCCTGATCGGGAAGCAGCCTGCGGAGCGTCATTGGCGCGACCCCCTCGGGAGGGGGGGATCCTCAGCAGCCCAGCTTCTTGGCGGCGTCGCGGAGGTTCTTGACCTCCACCGTCGGCTTCTTCTGGCCGCTCTCGAGCTTCTCGCCGCGCCGGTTGATCCAGATCACCGGGACGCGCATCTTGATCAGCGGCTCGACGTCGGTGTAGAGGCCGCTGGTGATGTGGACCCAGCCCTTCTTCTTGCCGATCCGTCGCGCGCACTCCTTGAAGTGGGCGGGCTCGGGCTTGTAGCTGCGGACCTGCTGGGCGGTGACTACGAGGTCGAGCTCGGTGCGCAGGTGGCGGCGCGAGATGCCCAGCAGCTTGTCGTCGATGTTGGAGACGATGCCGATGTGGTATTTCTGGCGCAGCCTGTCCATCGCCGCGTTTGACTCGCGGAACGGCTGCCAGGCGCCGATCGAGTCGGGCAGGAACTGCGCCCGTGAGGGCTCGAGGCTCCAGCCGACCTCGCCGGCGGCCTTGACGGCGGCACGGCGGAGGACCTCGGCGTAGAGCTCGTAGGAGCCGCCCATGACCTCGTACTGCACCTCGTAGAAGCGCATCAGCAGGCTCTTGACGTCGAGGGTCAGGCCATCCTCGGCCGCCTCGCGCTTGAAGACGTCGCTGATGCCCTTGTCCCAATCGATCAGCGTGCCGTAGCAATCCACGGTCACCCATTCGATCTCACTGCGCTTCGGTAGGGGCATAACGGCGCGGGATTATGGCAGCCGACGCCGTTCGACCCCCTCCGGCCCTCCGCATTCCTCTCAGCGCGGTGGTGGGGTAGGGTTCCCGCCCGCCGCTCAAGCGGCACCCACACCCATGGACCTCCTCGAATATCAGGGAAAGCAGCTCTTCGCCCAGGCCGGCGTCGCCGTGCCCGAGGGTGAGCCCGCCGCCGACGTCGATTCGGCGGTCGCCGCCGCCGATCGGATCGGCTACCCGTGCGTGGTCAAGGCCCAGGTCCTGATCGGGGGCCGCGGCAAGGCGGGCGGCATCAAGGTCGCCAAGGACGCCAACGAGGCCCGCGCCCACGCCGACGCGATCCTCGGCATGGACATCGTCGGCCCGCACGGCGAGGGTCCCTTCACGGTGCACCAGGTCTGGGTCGAGGGGGCCTCTGAGATCGACGCCGAGTACTACGCCTCGATCATCCTCGACCGCTCCGCCAAGAAGCCGCTCGTGATCCTCTCGCGGATGGGCGGGATGAACGTGGAGGAGATCGCCGAGAACGATCCGGACGCGCTCGT
The DNA here is from genome assembly GCA_963823275.1 of uncultured Solirubrobacterales bacterium. GTDB lineage: Bacteria > Actinomycetota > Thermoleophilia > Solirubrobacterales > 70-9 > RHKX01. Next base: position 56,339 of record CAWGKW010000002.1, read on the forward strand.
TCGCATTCACGTCGATCCGCTCGTCGGCCTCACCCACGAGGCGGCAGCTTCGCTCGCCGTCGACGCCGGCATCGACGAGGACGTCGTCGAGGGGGTGGCCGCGAATCTGGTCAAGCTCTACGCGGCCTTCAACGACTTCGACGCCACGCTGATCGAGGTCAACCCCCTGATCGTCACCTCCGCCCGCGAGGTCGTCGCGCTCGACGCAAAGGTCACGATCGATGGATCGGCGCTGTTCCGTCATACCGAGCTGGCTGAGGTGGAGGACCCGCCAACCGACCCGCAGGAGCGGATGGCCAAGGAGAGGGGCCTGACCTACGTCAAGCTCGACGGCAACGTCGGCATCCTCGGCAACGGCGCCGGGCTCTGCATGTCGACCCTTGACGTCGTCGCCAACGCCGGCGGGGCGCCCGCCAACTTCCTCGATGCCGGCGGGGGCTCGAAGGCGGATGCGATCGTCGACGCCCTCGAGGTCATCACCTCCGACGAGAAGGTCGACGCGGTGCTCTTCAACATCTTCGGCGGGATCACCCGCTGCGACGAGGTCGCCAGGGGCATCATCGAGGCCTACTCGCGGGTCGACATGGACGTGCCGCTGGTGGTCCGCCTCGACGGGACCAACTCCGAGGAGGGCCTGCGACTGCTCGCCGAGGCGAACCTCGACGGCCTCCACAAGGCCGAGACGATGCTGGGCGCCGCCGAGCAGGTAGTGGCGCTGGCGAAGGGTGCTGGCTCGTGAGCATCATCGTCGGCAACGACACCAAGCTCGTCGTCAGCGGCCTGACCGGACGCGAGGGCAGCTTCCACGGGCTCCGCAACCGTGACTACGGCACTGATCTCGTGGCCGGCGTGACCCCGAAGAAGGGCGGCCAGGAGGTCGAGGGCGTGCCGATCTTCGACACGGTCAAGGAGGCCGTCGAGGAGGCCGGCGCCAACACGTCGATGGTCTTCGTCCCCGCCCGCTTCGCCGCCGCCTCGATCAACGAGGCGATCGACGCCGGGATCGAGACGGTGATCGCGATCACCGAGGGCATCCCGGTCCACGACATGCTGCCGACCTACTGGAAGGCCAGGGAGGCGGGCGTCCGGCTGATCGGCCCCAACTGCCCCGGCGCGCTGTCCCCCGGCAAGGCCAACGTCGGGATCATTCCCGCCCAGTTCTTCTCCCAGGGCTCGATCGGCGTCGTCTCCAAGTCGGGCACGCTGACCTACCAGATCGGCAACGAGCTCAAGCAGGCCGGGCTCGGCAACTCCTCGATCGTCGGCATCGGCGGCGACCCGATCGTCGGCTCCGACTTCATCGACATCCTCGAGCTCTACGAGGGCGACCCCGAGACCGAGCTGATCGTGCTGGTCGGCGAGATCGGCGGCGACGCCGAGGAACGCGCCGCCGACTACATCGCCGAGCATGTGACCAAGCCCGTCGTCGCCTACATCGCCGGCTTCACGGCCCCTCCGGGCAAGCAGATGGGCCATGCCGGGGCGATCATCTCGGGTTCCTCGGGCACCGCCGAGGCCAAGAAGAAGGCGTTCGAGGCCAAGGGCGTCCAGGTCGGGCGCAGCCCCAGCGAGGCCGCCTCAATCGCCGCCGAGATAGTCGCGGCCGGCGGCTGATCTCCGAACCAGCCGGAATCGAGATCCGAGAGGGGCTGGCGCCGGCCCTGATCGACGAGCTCGTGGCGTTCTACGAGCGCGAGTGGTGGACACGGGGGCGGACCCGCCCCGACGTCCAGGCGGCGCTCGCGGGCAGCGATCTCGTGCTGAGCGCGGTCGAGCGCGATGGCGGGGGGCTGATCGGCTTCGTCAGGGCGATCACCGACGGCGTCTACCGCGGCACGATCTTCGACCTGATCGTCGCCCCCGAGTGGCGGGGGCGCGGCCTCGGCGCCGAGCTGCTCGAACGAGCCCACGCCCACCCGGCCCTGGTGCGCTGCAGGCGGATCGAACTGATCTGCACCGAGGAGATGGTGCCCTTCTACGAGCGTTTCGGATACGAGCTCAGCCCGCCCGAGCGGCTGCGGATGCAGTGGCACCGCCCGGAGCCCGAATGAGCCCGGCGCTCCCGCCTATACTCGGCCGCCCATGACCTCCCCCCTCATCTCCTTCGCCCGTGGGGCTCCCTCCGCCGACCTGCTCCCGGTCGAGGCGGTGCGCGCCGCCGCCGAGACCGCGCTCGATGAGGACTCCACCCGCGCCCTCTCCTACGGCACCGGGTTCGGTCATCCGGGGCTCTGCGAGTGGATCGGCGAGCGCCATGACGGCATCGACGCTTCCCGTGTGATGGTCACCAACGGATCGCTGGAGGCCGGGTGGATGCTGTTCAGCAACCTGCTCGCCCCCGGCGACGAGGTGGTCGTCGAGCAGCCGTCCTACGACCGCACCCTGCTGATGCTGGACAAGCTCGGGGTCGACCGGATCGGCGTCCCGCTCGAGGACGACGGCATCGACGTCGACGGGATCGAACGCGCCATCGCCGACGGCCACAACCCGAAGCTCGTCCACATCATTCCCAACTTCCACAACCCCGCCGGCTGCACCCTCTCGGAGGCGAAGCGCCGTCGTCTGGTCGAGCTCTCGAAGGAGCACGGCTTCTGGATCTTCGAGGACGACCCCTACCGCGAGGTCCACTTCGGCGGCGAGCCGTTGCCGACGATGCTCGCCCTCGCCGAGGGCACCGAGGCCAAGGTCGTCCACGCCTCGTCGTTCTCCAAGACGGTCAGCCCGGGCGTCCGGGTCGGCTACCTGGTCGGTCCCGTCAGCGAGATCAAGGCGCTCGCCAAGGGAGCGGGGGAGACCTACATCTCCCCCAACATGCTCGCCGAGTCGATCGTCTTCGAGCTCTGCCGCTCGGGCGCGCTCGACAGGAACATCGAGATCGTCAACGCCGCTCTGGCCGAGCGCCGCGACGCGGTCGTCGAACAGCTCGCCGCCCAGATCCCGGAGGCACGCTTCGTCGCTCCCGGGGGCGGCTACTTCCTCTGGCTGGACCTCGCCGAGGGAACCGACACCCGCGAGATGCTCGCCCCCGCCAAGGAGGAGGGCGTCGCCTTCGTCGCGGGCGCCGACTTCATGATCGAAGGTGGAGAGAACAGCCTCCGCCTCTCCTTCGCCAGCGTCCCCCCTCAGGACGTTCCCGAGGGAATCGCCCGCCTCGCGCGGGCTCTGGCCTCGATCAGGTAGCGCCGCGGGTATCGGTGGGCGTGGCCCACCGAGGGGATTTCAAGCTCAATGGCGGATTTTCACTGACATCCAGTGGAAATCCGCCAACCAAGTGCCCACCCAACGCGAAGCGGAGCATCGACCCACCAAACGACTGACGTCCTTGCCGAGCGATGACACCGCGCAGGCCGATGGACCGGACGCGCAGCGGAGGATCGTCGGAGTCACCTCATTCACCGAATTTTCTCTTCTCGTTGGCTTCTCGTTAGCACCTGCTGAGGGTGGTTTGGAATGGTCGACCCTCCAGCAAACGAGGTCGACGGAGGACGCCATGCCAATCAGCTTCTACGAAGGGATCCCGGCGGATCAGCGTGCCGAGGTGACCCGCCGCAACATGGAACGCCGCTTCTACGCCCTCGCGGCGGCCGTTCGTGATCACGAGGCTGCCGCCCGCCGTTCGACCCCGGCCACCGGTCCCCGAGACGAGCGTCTCTACCGCCGCCTCCGTCAGATCTGCGGCGAGCCGCCGAGCGGCGAGCAGCGGGCCGCCTGACAAACAGCTTGGTGCCCTGGGCACCGAGGCCGCGCCGGCGTTACTCCTCAGCCGGCGCAAGCACATAAGGACAGTCCTGCCCCACAGGAAATCCCGAGCCCGCACCGTTCCTGCGGGCTCGGGTCTGTTCGTTGGGAGCCCCTGGCGGAGCTAGCGACCGTACTTGTCGCGGGAGAGCTCCAGCTGCTGAGGCAGGGCCGCGCGCGGCGGGGGTGCGGGGTCGGCGATGACCGAGACCGTCTCGGCGACGCTGTGGGAGACCACGTGGTCTCCGTCGGCGGAGGTGATCACGACCTCGTCGGCGCCGGAGCTCTTGACCGTCGCCTCCATCCCCGGCTCGAAGGCGGCGGCGCGGAGGTAGTGGAGCAGCTCCTCGGCCTCGTTCTCGAAGCGCAGGATGCGAACGGACGCCCCGACCTCGCAATCGGCGAGCAGCGAGCCACGGATCCGCTCGGAGAGCACGATCGGATGACCGTGCGGACATGTCTTCGCGTCCCCGATCGCGGCGAGCATCCGCTCCTCGAGCACCGGCGACATCGCGTGCTCCAGGCGCTCGGCCTCCTCGTGGACCTCGTCCCAGGGGATCCCGAGGACGTCGGTCAGGAACCGCTCGATCAGCCGGTGGCGGGTGACGATGGCCTCGGCGTGCTCGCGGCCATCGTCGGTGAACTTCAGCGACTTGTCCGGCTCGCGCGCGATGTAGCCGTCGCCGACGAGGCGGCCGATCATCTCGTGGACGGTCGGCGGCGACAGCTGCATGGCGCGGGCGACGTTGGCGCCGGTCATCGGCAATTCCGCTTCCTGAAGCCAGAAGAGGGCCTGCAGGTACTCCTCTTCAGCGTCGGTTGCGTGGGTACTGCTCATCCGCTCAAGAGTACCTAGCGGGGCGGGCCGGCGACCGAAGCCGGCCCCTCGCCTACTTGACCTTGCCGTCCCGCTTGGCAGTCGTGAATCCAGCCGACTCACCGTTGATGAAGACCTCGGTCCGGAGCCTCTTCAGGCCCTTGACGAACTTGACCTGCCTCTTGCCGTTCTTTCGTGTGACGACCTTCTTGTGCTTGAACAGCTTCCGCGCCTTGTTGGTCAGCTTCAGCCGCAGCGGGTCGTTCCCGCCGGCCTCGACGGTGATGTCCTTCCCCTTCGCGAGGACGACGCCCTTGCCCTTCTTCCCCTTCTCGGGTGCGCCCTCGAGCAGGATGTCGGCGCCCTCACAGCTGTAGTACGACCCGGAGTCGCAGCTCACCGTGGTGTCCAGACGGTCGCGCTTGACCGTGGGCTTTTCAATCAGGTCGATCGGGCCCGTGATCGCCACCGCGCCCGTGTAGCCGGGCGCCAGCTCGACCCCCGGGCGGTCGGGGAGCACCTTCTGAGCCGGGTCCGTGACGAGCCCGCCGAGCGCGCCGGGCGCCTCGAGGACCGGAACGCGGACATCGACGTTGTCGATCGTCGCGGGCTCCTGGCCGTTGGAGGGCCGGCCGTAGTTGCTGAGAAAGCCGCCCGGGGTCGTCTGGCCGGAGTCACGGGGCAGCAGCTCGAGCCGCAGCACGTGGTCCTCCTCGACCTTCCAGCCGTTGGCGAACAGCTGGAAGACCTGCTTGCCGGAGTTCTCCGGGCGCCAGAGCCCACGCTCGATCAGCGTCTTGGTCGTCCCGTCGGGGGAGACGTCGACGAGGCGGGCCGCAATCTGGGAGTTAGTTCCCGACAGCGTGAAGTCGGCGATGATCGTCGCCGCCCCCATCACCGTGTAGCCACCGGCGGGAGCGGCCGGAAACTCGTAGTTGGCGGTGCCGGTCTCCTTGGCCCCGGCCGCGGTCGTGCAGGCGTTGGTCCCGCCGGTCAACGGGTTGAACGCTGCACCGACGGCGGTGTCGCCGCCCGTCGGCTGGACGGTCTGCGGGGCGCCGTCGTCCCGCAGGCGGATCTCACCCGGTGCGATCGACGCCCAATTGGGCGCCGTGAACGGACCCTCGCCCGGCGAGCCCTGCGGACACGTCTGGGTGTAGGTGGTCACGTTCGACGGCGGCTGCGGACCGGTGTCCTTCAGGTAGTGGGCGATCCAATCCTCCTCGAGATCCCGAAGGTCACTGACCACGTTGGACTGGTTCTGGCCGCGGGCGTGCCCGAAGGAGCCGAAGAACAGCGCCAGCGGGGAGCCGGGGTACTGCGCGCTGGTCCGGTTGTAGAAGCGGGTGGCCTCGTTGACCGGGAAGAGGTCGTCGGTGAATCCCGAGCTGATCAGCAACGGCGCCGGCGCCACGCTGTGGTCGATGCCGTAGGAGGAGTGGAAGGTGCCGATCTCGTCCTTCATGGCCGTGATGGCGGGGTTGTCGTCGTAGTTCTCACCGGCGTCGAGCAGCGACTTCCAGCCGAGGATGTCGGCCGTCGGGTCGGCACCGATCGGCGCGTTGCGGCCGGAGGCGGAGAGGCCCTGGATGTAGGACTCCTTCATCACGCCGGTCCGCCCGTAGTAGGAGGCATCTTCGATGTAGTCGAGGGTGCTTCCGTTGGGGGCGAGCGCGTAGTTGAGCTCGGTCCAGGGGATGTTGGGAGTGGCGACGGCGAGGCTCATCGGAGTTCCGCCGGGGCTCTCCCAGTTCACGAGCGAGCCGTCGGGCATCATCATCCGGTTCTTGAGGGCGGCCAGCGCCATCGACATGCCGCCGCCGTAGGAGCCGCCGGTCGAGGCGATCTTCTCCGGCTCGATCAGGCCCTCGTCGGCGAGCACACCAAGAAAGGTCTGGGAGTCACGGACCTCGTAGCGGGGGTCGATCAGACGCACGTACCCGTTCGCGCAGCCGGTCGGATCGGCCGCCTGCGAGGCGGCGCTCCTGCATGACTCGCCGAACCCGCGCTGGGTGATCGAATAGGCGGCGTAGCCGTCGTCGAGCCACCGCTGCAGGGACTTGAAGCTGGACTTCGACCCGCCGTAGCCGTGGAACACCCCGACCACGGGGTAGGGGCCGGCACCGAAGCTGGCGTCGTCGGGGAGGGCGAAGTTGACGTCGAGGGGAACGCCGTCCCAGGACTTGCTCGTGCTGCGGACCGCGGGGTCGCCGCCCGTCGGCTGGGTCGGGATCGCGGGCGTCGTGACCGCGTTGGTGTCGTCGCTCGCGCGGATCGTGCCGCACCAGGTCTGGCCGAGCGAGGTCGTGACCTCACCCGCGCCGGTGCCCTCGCCGGTGACCACGCCGCAGTCGAGATCCCCGCCGAGCGCGTCGGTGGGCGGCGCGGCGAACGCCGCCGGCGCCACCAGCATCGAAATCAGCAAACCAACTACAAGCGCGATCTTGCGCAAAGCGACTTTCCTCTCCTTGACACCAGGACAGCCTGGAACCCGATTCCAGGCCCGTCAATCCTATTGAAGGACGCCGGGCCAAGTGCCGGTTGACGGGTACCCACGAGCTTCCCGGCGGCGATAGGCTGCCGCGAAGAGCTCATCCGTCGCCGAGAGCAACCTGGGAGCGCACAATGATCAACCCCTTCACCCATCGCAAGGTCCTGAAGAAGGGACGGCCCGGAACCGGCACGATCATCGCGATGTCGGCGATGGAACCGGGCGCCTCCTCCCAGAACGTGGCGATGACCCTCCAGATCCAGGTCGAGGGCCTCTCGCCCTACGAGGTTGAGGACCAGTGGATCGTCTCCCGCAAGAGCACCCTCGGATTCGGCATGGCGTTGCCGGTCAAGGTCGACAACGACAATCCCCAAAAGGTCGCCATCGACTGGGACGCGGCGAAGGACCAGAACGCGGCCGAGACGGCCGCCCGCCGCGCCGCCCTGGCGGCTCAGGGTCCGGTCGGGGGCGCGGGTGCGGCGCCGATCGTCGACCCGCTCGGCGGCGACTCGGTCTTCGGCGGGGCCTTCAGCCGGCCCGGCGGCATGACCGAGCCGGCCGCCGAGCCTTCGATCGATCTTCGCAACGACCCGGAGCTGCGGGCCAAGATCGAGAAGGTGATCGGCCGCGAGCTGACCCCCGGCTCCACCGAGCGCCTCGACTTCACCTCCGATCCGCAGATGGGTCAGGCCGTGATGGCCGTAATCGCCCAGCACCAGGCCGAGCTGCAGATGCGCGCGGCCAGCCCCGCTGGAGCTGGAGGGGATGCCGGCGACGTCCTCTCCCAGATCGAACGCCTCGACGCCCTGCGGCAGAGTGGCGCGCTCAGCCAGGAGGAGTTCGAGGAGCAGAAGGGGAAGCTGCTGGGCTGACGCCCGCCGGTTGCCTGCCCCCACGCCCAAACGACCTGCGATTGGCAGCCAACGGCGCTCACGGCGCCGTGATTCGCCAATCGCGATGGATTCCACCCTGGGAGCTCGAGAATCGTCTGCTCGGCATGCGGGGGAAGGTGTGGCGGGACACAGCCTTCCCTCACAGCCAAACCCATTCTCCCCGCGTGGCGGGCTCCTCGCGAGGCGACATCCCGCTCTAACCCCCGGCCAGGGTCGTGACCACGGCCTCGTAGACGCCGTCGCCCATTCGGCCCTCGGTCACGGTCACGTTGTCGTAGTCGGTGATCGCCGTCCGCAGCGGCTCGTCCCGCTCGTAGCCGTTGGCCATGCAGAAGAAGCGCCCGACGTAGTCGGCGGTCCCGAGGTCCTCGATCGAGTCGCCCGCGGCGATGCACTCCTCGGGCAGGTAGCCGCGTGCCCGCATGTGGGCGCCGACCGCCTTGCCCTTGCTCGCCCCGCCGGGAACCAGGTGGTAGGCGTGGGTGACCTCGATGCCCTCCATCGGACGGCCGATGGCCCCGTTGTCGAGGAAGCGCAGATCCCGGCCGGCCTCGCCCTGCTCGGCGATCAGTTCGTTGGCGTGGTCGACGCCGATCTTGCCGCGGAACAGCAGCGAGAGCACGCGCCCCTCGTGCCACGGCGCGTGCCACTCCAGCCGTCCGGGGAATCGCTCGAACAGCATCTCGGGAATGCCCGAGGAGATCATCCGGTCGGCGGGATCGCCACCCTCGCCGGGGACCCAGTCCTCGCCGGTCAGATAGGTGCGCTCACGATCGATGACCATCCCGCACCCCGCCTCGTAGATGTAGGAGGTCTGACCCATCAGCCGCGAGTCCGACAGCACCTGGGCCTCGCGCCGGCCCGACATCACGACGATCTCGACCCCGGCCCGGTGGCAGGCCTCGATCAGGAGCGCCTGATTGCGTGAGAAGTTGCCCTCGGCGTCGGCGAACAACGAGCCGAACTTCCCGAGCAGGGTCCCGTCGAGGTCGGTGTAGAGGCAGCGCAGGGGCACCCGATGAGCGTATTGGGCGGGCTCACCCGGTGCCGACTCCGACGGCCGACGGCAAAGTGAAATAGTTGGACGGTGCTGACCAACCCCTTCACCGGCCAGACGCTCACCTTCATCTCCGAGGCCGACGATGTCCTGGTCATGGAGAGCTCCTACAGCGCGGGCGGCGCACCCGCCCCGGCGCATCTCCATCCCGCTCAGGAGGAGGTCTTCCACGTCCTCTCCGGCTCGGTGCGGGCGAGCGTCGACGGCGAGGTGCAGATCCTCACCGAGGGCGACGTGCTGGTGATCCCGGTCGGCACGCCGCACGAGTTCGGCGGCCACGCCGAGGAGGCGGGCACCGTCCGCTGGGAGGTCCGCCCGCCGCTGCGGACGCGCGAGTTCTTCGAGGGCCTCTTCGGCTCGTTGAACGAGATCGCCGACGCCCAGGCCGCCGGGACGGATCCACCGGATCCACCGAGCTTCGACGTCGCCGACTACGACGACGTCTTCCGGCTTCCGTAGCCGGATGACCGCCTGGCGACTCGCCGACCGCACGCTGGCCCTCCACGAGCCGATCGGGGCCGGGATCGTGAACGTGACCGTCGACTCGATGTATGAGGGGTCGCGGAGCGGCACCGCCGAGCAGGCCGTCGCCGACGGCGGGCGCCTGGTCGAGCTCGGCTTCGAGATGATCGACGTCGGGGCCGTCGCCGCCCGCTCGGGTCCGCCGGTCGAGGCGGCGGATGAGATCGAGCGCCTGATCCCCGCCGTCGCCGGCCTCGCCACCGCGACCGACGCGCCGATCAGCGCCGACACCTTCGAGCCGGCGGTCGCACTGGCCGCCGCCGCCGCCGGCGCCGCCGTGATCAACGACATCGGCGGAGGGCCGGACCGGATGTTGGAGGCGGTGGCCGAAGACCGGCTGCGGATACGTCCTCATGCACATCGAGGGCCCGCCGCGGGTTGATCGCCCGACTCCCGTCTACGACGACGTCGTCGATCGCCTGAAGGAGTTCTTCGGTGAGCGGATCGAGCGGGCGATCGCCCTCGGCGTCGCGGAGGAGGCGATCGCGATCGACCCCGGCCTCGACTTCGACCTGACGACCGACGAACGATCTCGAGATCCTGCGGCGGCTCGAGGAGCTGCATTCGCTGGGTCGCCCGCTCTACGTCTCGCTCTCCCGCAAGGACTTCATCGGGGAGGTGCTGGCCGGCTCCTGGGAGCACCGGCTCCCGGCGACCGAGCGCGGTAACGGCACGATCGCCGCCGCCACCCTCGCCGCGGCGAAGGGCGCCCAGATCCACCGCCTGCACGATCTCGAGGCGCTCGACGCGATCCGGGTCGCCGGGCGGATCGCTCGGTTCCATGGCTAGCCCGGCCGAGGACCTGCCCTGGGGCTCGGCCGTCGACGAGGCGTGGCGGGCGGCTATCGACCCCGGCCGCGCCGACGGCCGGCTGGTCGCCGAGAGCGCTGAGCGCGAGCAGGAGGCGGCCGAGGTGCCGCTGCCCGATCAGCTCGATCCAGGATTGAGGGCGGCGCTCGAGCGCACCGGGGTGACGACGCTCTACGCCCATCAGCTCGAGGCTCTGCGGGCGGCGGAGACCGAGAACGTGATCGTCACCAGCGGCACCGCCTCGGGCAAGTCGCTGGCGTTCAACATGCCGGTGCTCGACGCGATCGCCCGCGACCCGAAGGTGCGGGCGTTCTACCTCTACCCGACCAAGGCCCTGGCCCAGGACCAGGCTCGCAAGCTCTCCGAGATCGCCCCCGGCGGGCTGCGGATGGCGATCTACGACGGCGACACTCCGCGCGAGGAACGCTCGGCGATCCGGCGGCAGTCCAACCTGATCCTCAGCAACCCCGACATGCTCCACGTCGGCGTTCTGCCGCATCACCGAAATTGGGGGGACGTCTTCGCCAACCTCCGCTACGTCGTCGTCGACGAGGCGCACGTCTACCGCGGGGTGTTCGGCTCCCACGTCGCCAACGTGCTGCGGCGGCTGCGCCGGGTCGCCGCCCTCTACGGCTCCGAGCCGCGGTTCATCCTCACCTCGGCGACGATCGCCAATCCGCTCGAGCTGGCCGAGCGCCTCGTCGGGACGCCGTTTCACCTGGTTGATTCCGACGGCGCCCCCAAGGCCGGCCGCCGGATCGCGATCTGGAACCCGCCGCTGACCGACCGGGCGGCCGGCGCGCGACGATCCGCGCTCTCGGAGGCCGCCGACATGCTCACCGACCTGCTGATCGCGGGGACCCGCACGATCTGCTTCGTGGGCAGCCGCCGGGGCGCCGAGCTGATCCACAAGTTCTGCCGCGACACCCTGATCGACCGGGGACGTCGCGACCTTGCCGATGCGATCGCGCCCTACCGCGCCGGCTACACCCCCCAGCAGCGGCGGGAGATCGAGGCGCGACTGGCCTCCGGCGAGCTGCGCGCGGTCGTCGCCACCAACGCGCTCGAGCTCGGGATCGACATCGGCGAGCTCGACGCGGCGATCTGCGTCGGCTTTCCCGGCACCGTCGCCAGCCTGCGGCAGATGTGGGGGAGGGCGGGCCGCCGCCGCGACGGTTTGGCCGTCTACCTCGCCGGGATCGACGGCCTCGATCAGTTCTTCTGCCGCCATCCGACCGAGTTCCTGACCCGCCCGGTCGAGGCGGCGATCCTCGACCATCGCAACGAGCGGATCCAGTCCGCGCACCTCGTCGCGGCTGCGTTCGAGGCTCCGCTGGGCGGCGCCCGCGACGACGAGATCCTCGGCGAGGGCTGGCGCGAGCGCGCCGACGCCCTGATGACCCATGGCTACCTGCGCAGGGCCCGAGGCGGCCTGCTCGCGGTTCGCGGCTCGGAGTATCCGGCGGGGGGGATCAGCCTCAGGTCGGCCTCTGCCGACTCGGTGACCGTCGTCGACGCCGACTCCGGCGAGCTGCTCGGAACGGTCGAGGCCGAGCGCGCCTTCTCGACCGTCCATCCGGGTGCGGTCTACATCCACCTCGGCCGTTCCTACGAGGTCCGCGAGCTCGACCTCGACGGCCGGCGCGCGATCGTCGAGCCGTTCAACGGCGACTGGTACACCCAGCCCCGCCAGGAGACCGACATCTACATCGAGCGGATCGAGGCCAGGCGCGAGGCGCTCGGGGTCGAGCTGCATTTCGGAGTGGTGTCGGTCAGCGAGCACGTGATCGCCTTCCAGCGCAAGCGGGTCGGCGACGGGCATGCCGACGAGGCGTTCGATTTCGTCGCCCTCGACCTGCCCGAGCAGAGCTACGCGACGCAGGCGCTCTGGTACGTGCTTCCCGACGAGCTCGTCGGGCCTCAGGCGCTGCCGCCCGAGGCGATGCTCGGTGCCCTTCACGCCTCCGAGCACACCCAGATCGCCGTCCTGCCGCTGCTCGCGATGTGTGACCGCTGGGACATCGGCGGCCTCTCCACGAACGTCCACATGCAGACCGGGCGGGCGACGATCTTCATCTACGACGGCCATCCCGGAGGCGTCGGGATCGCCCGCCGCGGCTACGAGGAGTTCGAGCGGCTCGTCGGCGACGCCTCCCGCCTGGTCGGGGAGTGCCCGTGCGAGGAGGGCTGCCCCTCCTGCGTGCAGAGCCCGAAGTGCGGGAATCTCAACGATCACCTCCACAAGGGAGGGGCGATCGAGCTGATGACTCAGATGCTGAGCCGCGGGCGCGGGCGCAGCCCCGACGGATCGAGTACCTAGGTTTGCGACTTGGACTCGCCGGGGTCGATCTTCATCCGCTTTCTCAAGTTCGGGCTGCTCGCGTGGGGAGGCCCGGCGGCGCAGATCGCGATGATCAAGAAGGAGTGCGTCGACGAGGAGGGCTGGGTCGACGAGGCGACGTTCAAGAAGACACTCGCCGTCTACCAGGTGCTGCCGGGTCCGGAGGCCCACGAGCTCTGCGTCTTCTTCGGCCGGCTGCGCGGCGGCAAGCTCGGCGGCTTCATGGCGGGCCTCGGGTTCATGCTGCCCGGCTTCCTCCTGATGCTCGGCCTGTCGGTCCTCTACGTGGAGGCCGATCTCGCGGGCAACCTCGACGAGATCTTCTACGGCCTCAAGGCGGCGGTCGGCGCCATCGTCGCCCGGGCATTGGTCCGGCTGAGCGGGACCTTCATCACCGACGTCCCCCTGGCCGTGCTGGCGATCGCGGGGTTCGCGCTGACGCTCTTCGCCGACGCCGGCTTCGTCTTCGTCCTGCTCGGGGCCGGACTGCTCTACGAGGTCTGGACCAACGCTCGGACCTGGGTCGGCCGGACCAGCTCGATCTCGCTGAGCCTGCCGGCGGTCCTCGTCTTCCTCACCGGGGCGATCACCGTCTCGCTGACGACCGAGATCTTCTGGGAGGGGCTGAAGGCGGGGCTCGTCACCTTCGGCGGCGCCTTCACGGTGATCCCGTTCCTCCACGACGTCGCCGTCATCGACAAGGGGTGGCTGACCGAGAGCCAGTTCGTCGACGGCCTCGCGATGGGCAGCGTCCTGCCGGCGCCGCTGATCATCTTCTCCACCTTCGTCGGCTACATCGCCGGGGGCCTCGCCGGAGGGCTGGCGATGACGCTCGGGATCTTCATCCCGGCGTTCGTCCTGCCGATCTTCTTCCACCGCCAACTCGTCGCGATCGCGCAGAACGAGCGCCTCCACCCGTTCCTGTTGGGAGTCGCCGCCGGCGTGATCGGGCTGATCGCGGCGGTCACCGTCGACATCGTCGACACCGGCGTGGTCGACGGCTGGACCGCGGCCCTCGCGATCGGGGGCTTCCTGGCGCTCAACCGCTGGCACGGCAAGCTGACGGTCCTCTACGTGGTGGTCGGCTGCGGGCTGATCGGCGGCCTCCTGCAGCTGACCGTGATCTGAGTATCGATGCCCGCCCTCCTGCACTAGCCTTATCGCCGCCCGACCGGCAGGTGCAGGGCATCCGGCGAGGTAGCTCAGTTGGTAGAGCACACGACTGAAAATCGTGGTGTCGCGGGTTCGATTCCCGCCCTCGCCATCTGGCGGCCTGGGACGCGCCGGCTCGGCGTCATCGGCGGGCTCACGGCCAACAGGCCGCATCGCCCGCCTCTTCCTTGATCCGACACGTCCCAGGCTCGCCATCTGCTCCGCTTGCTTGCAGCGGCCCTCGTTGGCGAATAACGTGGCAGGAGAACCCGACGAGGAGGCCTCGAGTGGACGGGTCGAGGGGAGACTGGGAATCGCTGATGGAACACGATCAGTCGATCGGTCCCGCCCTGGTCGAGTTCCTGATCGACGATCAGGATCGGTTGATCGGGGTCAACCGGGAGTTCGTCCGGTTCGCGAACGAGAACGACTGGCCGACCTCCCGCGCCGACGTTCTCGGGACCACGCTCTGGGAGCACGTTCAGGGCCGGCAGGTTGCCGCTCTCAACCGGATGCTCGTGTCCGCCGCCCGCTCGGGCGGCAAGGAGATCACGCTGCCGATGCGCTGCGACTCGCCGACGAAGAAGCGGCTCCTCGACATCAGCCTCACCCCACGCGTCGGCGGGCAGGTGCGGCTCGCCTCGAGGCCGCGGCAGATCGAGCCGCGCCCCTATCAGCCGCTGTTCGTCCCGGCGTCGTGCAAGGGCCCCGGCGAGGTCGACGGCTGCTCGTGGTGCTCGCGATTCGCGCCCGCAGGAGCCTGGCTGGAGGCCGAGGAGGCCGCGGCGCTGATCGGCATCTTCCGGGGGGTGCCAGTGCCACGGATCAAATACACGATCTGCGACCGCTGCGGGGAACTGCTGACGAGGGCTGCCGGCTGAGAGGCCGCGACCATCAAACGACGAGCCCCTGAACGACGGGAATCTACGACGCCGAGTTCTCGCCCCCGCCGCCTCGATTCCCGCCCTCGCCAGATACCCCGGCCGGGGGAATAGCATCGCCTCTGGTGCAGATCCTCAACAGCTATGACCCCAGCACGATCAGCGACCTGCTGGCGCGCGACGAGTTCTTCTGGCTCGACCTGGAGAAGCCGGATGAAGGGCTGATCGCGGCGCTCGGCGAGATGTTCGAGTTCCATCCGCTTGCACTCGAGGACGCGCCCGTGCCCGGGCAGCGGCCGAAGCTCCAGAACTACGACGACCACATGTTCCTCGTCTACTACGGGGCTCGCCCGGAGGGCCAGGGCGACGACGAGATGCTGCTCGAGGTTCACGGCTTCCTCAGCGGCAGCTACATCATCACCATGCACTGGGAGGCCTCCGAAGTGTTGGGGGAGCTGCGCGAGCGGCTTCCGCGGCTGCAGGATCACTCCGAGCAGTTCGTCATCTACCGGATCCTCGAGGCGCTGACCGACAGCTTCTTCCCCGCCCTCGAGCACTTCGGCGATCAGATCGATCAGCTCGAGGCCGAGATCCTCGACGGTCCGGACGAATCCCACCTGCAGCGGATCTTCGAGCTGCGCCGGCATCTGGTTGGGCTGCGAAAGGTGATCGCACCTCAGCGGGATCTACTCGTTCGCGGCACCGACGACATCCTGGAGCTGCCCGGCCTCCAGAACGACACCCGCAACTACTTCCACGATCTGTACGACCACATGCTGCGGATCTCCGACGTCGTCGAGAGTTACCGCGAGCTCCTCGCGAGCTCGCGCGACGCCTACCTCTCGATGGTCTCCAACCGGCTCAACTCGATCAGCAAGCAGCTCACGATCGTCGCCACGATCTTCCTCCCGCTCGCCTTCATCACCGGTTTCTTCGGGCAGAACTTCAAGTGGATGACCGACCACATCGAGTCCTTCGCCGCCTTCGCCGCCTTCGGGATCGGCGGCGTCGTGTTCGGCGTCATCGGCCTTTACGTCTGGTTCCGCCGGAGCGGTTACCTCTAGGCCCGGAGACGGGGGCGCGAAGCAGGGTGCGTCAGCTTTACGAGGGTGGGAGCGACCCTTCATTCATCGTGACGCCGTCCGCCCCCTTCCCTACCTTCTCTCCGGTCATGGAGCAGCTGCAGTCACAGCTCGGCGATGTCGCTTCCGGGGCCTTCCCCGCCCCCTCTCACCAGGATCTTGCGAGCCTGGCCGACGGTGATCGCGTCGACGGCTGCTACGCCGTCCGCGATCGCAGCCGCCGGCCGACCAAGCGCGGTGGCGAGTGGCTTGCGCTCAAGATCGCCGACCGCACCGCGACCGTGAACGCGAAGTCCTGGGACGAGGTCGAGCAACGATTCGCGGTGGCCGAGACGGGCACGGTCGTCCACATCGAGGGACGCTTCGAGAGCAGCGCCCAGTGGGGCGACTCGCTGATCATCGAGTCGATCGCGCCCGCCGTCGAAGGCTCCTACGATCCAAGCGCTCTGCTCGACACCTCGCCGGTCCCGATCGAGCGGATGGAAGCCGACCTCGACGACCTGCTGGCGACGATCCAGAGCCCGGACCTGCGGACCCTCCTCGATCGCCTGATCGCGCCGGGCGGAGAACTCTGGGAGCGCTTCCGCGATGCGCCCGCCGCCAAGCACTACCACCACGCCTACCGCCATGGGTTGCTCGAGCACTCGATCTCGGTCGCCCAGGGAGTCAGCGCCGCCGCCTCTTCCTTTCCCGGCATCGACCGAGACGTCGCCATCACAGGCGCCCTGCTGCACGACATCGGCAAGCTCGAGGCCTACAACGACAACCCGCTGGCGATCGACATGACCGACCTCGGGCGGCTGATCGGCGAGATCCCGCTCGGCTATTTCCGCGTCCGCCGCGAGATCGAGTCGATCGATGGCTTCGACCCCGACCTCGGCTGGGCCGTCCTGCACATCATTCTCTCCCACCACGGGACGCTCGAGCACGGCTCCCCCGTCACGCCCGCCACCCGCGAGGCGACCCTCGTCCACATGATGGACAACCTCGGTGGCAAGCTCGGCAGCTTCGACCGCATCGAGCGCACGCTCGCCGACGGGGAGGCCTGGTCGGGCTTCGACCGGGGGATCGACGGCTCCGCCTACTTCCGCGACCGCCGGGCGGCCTGAGAGGCCGCAGCTCGTCGTCATCGGCCGGCTCACGGCCGAAGGCCGCATCGCCGACCTCTTCCTAGACCCGCGGGCTCTCAGCCTCGCCCCGGGCGGCCTGAGAGGCCGCATCTCGTCGTCCTCGTCGCCTCGCGGCCAAAAGGCCGCGTCGGCTCCTGCGTCCTCGATCCGCGGGCGCTCAGGCTCGCCCGGCCCATGCCGGCGTCCTCGTCGGCTCACGGCTGGTCGAGCAGCTTCGCGGCGACGCCGGCGTCCAGGCGATCGATCGTGAAGTCCGCGACCGCCTCGGCCCGTTCGTCGCCGGCGATCGCGGCGCAACGCATCCCGGCGCTCCTGGCCGCCACGACGCCGGCTGCAGAGTCCTCGATCGCCAGGGCATCGGCGGCCGCAACCGATACCTCCCGCCCCTCGTTGAGCTGCTCGAGCGCCAGCATGTAGCCGGCCGGGTCGGGCTTGCCGTCCTCGACATCGTCGATGCAGACGATGGCATCGAAACGGTTGCGCAGATCCGCCAGTTCGAGAACGAACTCGATCTCCTCGCGGACCGCCCCCGAAGCGATCGCGACCGGCACCCGGACGGCAAGCTCCCGGACGAAGTCGGCAGCCGCAGCACCGATCGTCGGCCGGCGAGCAACCTCCTCCTTGTAGCGGTCGATCTTGGCCCGCAGGATCGCCGCGCACTGCTCGGGCTTCGGTTCGACTCCACCGAGGGCCAGCGCCCGGACGACGATCTCCGGGTCCGACAAGCCCGCGAGCTCGGCGAAGTATGTCTCGAGGTAGCTTCACGCCTCCTGCGCCAGCACCTCGCGGAACAGGCGATCGAGGAGCGGCTCGTCGTCGGAGAGCGTGCCGTTGAAGTCGAGGATGACTGCGTCGGGGCGGACACGTCCGAGCAGGCTAGACGCCGGCGCGCACGCCGGTCAATAGGTTCGCGCCGGACGAGAGAGCCATCGACCACGACGGCAATCTCGAACGGATCTTCGACCCGTTCCCGAGCTGGCCGGCCGGCGAACCGTCACCGACCTCGAGGGCGGCCTGACGAACCGCAATCTGAGGTCGTCACCGACCAGGGCGCCTATGTGATCCGCGAGCGACGACGGCGCCCTCGTGATCGATCGCGAAACGAGCACGCGAGTTCGGCCCGGGCTGCGACGTTGGGGCGATCGCGGCGGCATCGACGGCGGACCTGTGATCGAGTCATCGAGGGCCGCGGGGCGCTCGAGGCGGCTACGCTCGACCGGATCGCGGCGCGGTCGCGCTCACCGGCGACGGCCTTCGGCACCCGGGGACCTCGCCTGGATCAGGCGCCACCTCCCCAACCAGCGCACCGACGGTTCGATCGTCGCCACCGACGTCTCCGGCTCCCGCGCCTGCTTCTGCCTCTGGGGCCCGCGCTCGCGCGACATCCTCCAGCCGCTGACCGACGCCGACCTCTCCAACGACGCCTTCAAGTTCCTCAAGGCCAGGCAGATCAGCGTCGGCCACGTGCCGGTCTTCGCCCAGCGGATCACCTTCGTCGGCGAGCTCGGCTGGGAGCTCTACTGCGGCGCCGAGTTCGGCCGGGCGCTCTGGGACCTGCTCTGGGAGGCGGGGCATCCCGAGGGGATGGTCGCCGGCGGCTACCGGGCGATCGACTCGATGCGGCTCGAGAAGGGCTACCGGGTCTGGGGCACCGACATCACCCCGGAGACGACGCCCTACGAGGCCGGCCTCGGCTTTGCCGTTCAGCTCGACAAGGCGGATGGCTTCATCGGCCGCGACGCGCTGCTCGAGCAGAAGGAGGGCGAGGGCCCCTCCCGACGGCTCCGCTGCCTGGTCCTCGACGAGCCCGGTGCGGTCGCCTTCGGCGAAGAACCGGTCCGCGTCGAGGGCGATGTCGTCGGCCGCGTCACCTCCGGCGGCTTCGGCCATCGCGTCGGCAGCAGCATCGCCTTCGCCTACACGCCCGCGGAGGTCGAGGTCGGCACCCGGGTCGAGGTCGGCGTCTTCGGGCGCTGGGTCGGCGCCGAGGTGGTCAAGGATCCGATCTACGACCCGAAGATGGAGCTCGTCAGATCCTGAGCCGCTTCATTGCCATTTGCTGACCACATAGGTCATCGAATGGCAGCGAAGCGGGGGCTCGCTAGTTGGAGAACCTCTCGGCGCACTTCTGCATCTTGGTGACGTCCGGCTCGACGCGCTGGACGCAGGCGAGGATCTTCTCGCCGTCGGTCTTGCCGACGCCGGAGAGGTTGGGCGGATCGATGCCGGCGTTGTCGAATGCGTTGTCGAGTGAGCTGTCGACTCCGTCGAAGGCCCGGTTGATGGTGTCGTTGGTCGTGTCGAGGATCGGCCGGATCATGAAGAAGTAGACGGCGGCGAGGATTCCAACCGTGACGATGAGTTTGATCAGGCTGCGGGCGAGGGTCTCCGACATCTGTACGAATCTATCCGTTCAGGCGCCGAAAGGTCGTCACGAAAGGCGAACCGGAGAGCGCAAACTGCGTGAATCCTCGCCGGGGCGGCGCGAGTGAGCAGGCGGCGGCAACTATCCTGCCCGCAGTGGCAAAGGACACCGAGAAGCTGATCCGCCAGCTCTCTTTGATCTCCTTCTTGATGGCGAACCGCCGACCGGTATCGGCGCTCGAGATCAAACAGGAGGTGGAGGGCTACAGCTCGATGAACGAGGACGCTTTCGCACGCCGTTTCTACGCCGATCGCGCTGAGCTCGAGAGCCTCGGGATCGCGCTCAAGGTCGACCGGCCCAGCGAGGGCTTCCTCGAGTCCGAGCTGTACGCGCTGCCGCCCGAGAATTACTACCTACCGGCGATCGAGTTCACCGACGGAGAGCTCGCCGCGCTCCGAACCGCCCTCGCGCTGCTCGACGGCCAGTTCGCGTATGCCGAGCCGCTGCGACTCGCCCTTCAACAGGTCTCCTGGGGCCGCAAGTCGCCGCTCAGCAGCGGCGAGGCCGCGCCGATCGAGATGGCGATGACGGCCTCGGCCGGTGGGCGGGAGCTCTCCCAGCGGCTCGCCAAGATCGAGACCGCGATCTCCCGCCGCAAGACGATCCAGTTCAGCTATTACACGATGGAACGTGACGCGACGATGGATCGCAAGGTCGATCCCTACCACCTCGTCTTCCGCTCGGGCCAGTTCTATCTGATCGGATACGCGCACGAGCGGGACGCGGTCCGGGTGTTCCGCCTCTCCCGGATCCAGGGCAAGGTCTCCTACGCCAGCAAGGCCGAGCACGACTTCAACCCCCCCGGCAGCTTCGACCGTCGCGACTACGCCTCGCGCGCCGATTGGCAGATGGGGGCGAGTGCCGGCACCGCCCGGATCTTCCTTCGCGACCGGATCGACTGGCTGGTCGAGCGTGACTACGGGGAGTACGGCGAGATCGAGCCGGCGAGCAACGGCGAGGCCAAGCTCGGCAAGGGCTCGGTCTTCGCGACCGAGTTCTCCTCCTCCCGCCAGCTCGTCGCCTGGTTGCTCGGCTGGCGCCATAACGCCAGCGCGATCGAGCCCGCCGAGTTGGTGAGCGAGGCCGAGGAGAGGCGCGAGATGCTGCGCAGCCGCCACTCCAGCGATTTCAAGACCGCCAAGCGCGTCGCCGTGCCGGCGGTCGCCGACGCCGAGCGGCGCGGGCGCTCCAACGGCAAGGCCGAGACCGTGATCCGACCGGAGCGATTCGCGCGGCTGGTGACCCTCGCCGGAATGCTGATCGGGTCCGCTCGCAACGAGCGCCAGTTGCTCACCGCCGAGGTCTGTACCGAACTCGGGATCTCCATCAAAGAGCTCGCCAGCGACATCGATGTGCTCAACGTCGTCAACTTCGGCGGGGGCACCTACGTCCTCTACGCCGAGGTGGTCGGCGACGAGATCGAGGTCGACCCCGAGGCCTACGGCGACAGCTTCGCCAAGCCCGCCCGCCTGCTGCCGCTCGAGGCCAAGGCCCTGGTCGCAGCGATCGACTTCTTCGGCGACCACCTGCCGCAGGCCGGGCTCGACACCGCCCGCGAGAAGATCATCGGCGCGCTCGGCCACGACCCCTCCGAGGAGGGGCTGCAGATCACGATCGAGCGGGACGAGCCCGAGATCGTCAGCGCCGTCAACGAGGCGATCGCCGATCACGCCGTGCTCAAGATCAACTACTACAAGGAGAACGAGGATCAGTTCACCTCGCGGGAGATCGAGCCCTATCGTCTCGCCCGCGGCCCCGACGGCTGGTACGTCGGCTGCCGCGACCGCAAGCGCGACGCCGTTCGCCACTTCCGCCTCGACCGGACCAAGGAGGCGGAGGCGACGGGCGAGCACTTCGAGCCGACCCCCGAGGTCGAGACCCAGCTCTCCGAGCAGGAGTGGCTCAGCATCGGGGAGGTGACAGACGCCCGCGTCGCGCGCGTCTGGGTCTCGCCGGAGCGGGCCCGCTGGGTCCGTGAGGAACGGACGGTGGTCGAGGAGCTCGCCGACGGAGCGCTGATCATCGAGATGCCGTTCGCCGGCACCTCGTGGCTGGTGCGCGAGGTGTTGAAGGGAGCCGGTGACATGGTCGTCCTCGAGCCCGATGACGCCCGCGAGGCAGTACTCGAAGCCGTCACCGACAGGGCCTGAGCGAGGCCTCGGGCCCGTGGAGGAGCCGGCCGTCGAAGCGCCCGGCCACCCCGCGGTCGTTCGTGTCCGCGCCAGCAACCCGGGGCCGATGACGCTCACCGGAACGAACACCTACGTCGTCGGCAGCTCACCGGCGTGGGTCATCGATCCGGGCCCTGCCCTCCCCGGCCACATCGAGCTCGTTCGCAAGTTGGCCGAGACACGCGGCGGGATCGGCGGGGTGGTGCTGACCCATTCCCACTCCGACCACAACGAGGGCGTGGCGATGCTGGGGGCGCCGCTCGTCTTCGGCAACTCCGACGGCTTCGACGATCTCGCGGCGATGCTCGCGACCGAGCCCGTCGAGATGCCCCCGGCCAGGGGCACGGAGGCGGGGGAGAGGGTCGGCCCGTTCCGGGCGCTGGCGACGCCCGGCCACGCTCCCGACCACGTCGCGTTCGTTCTCGGGGAGGTCTGCTTCTGCGGCGACCTGGTGCTGGGTGAGGGCTCAACGATCGTGCCGCCCGCCGCGGGGGGTGGGTCGCTCGTCGACTACATGCGCTCCCTCGATCTGCTCGCGGGCCTCGGCTCGACCCTGCTCTGCCCCGGACACGGTCCGTGGATCACCGACCCCGCCGCCAAGATCGCCGAGTACTCAGCTCACCGGCGCGAGCGCGAGCGCCGTCTCGTCGAGGCTCTTGCAGCCGGCAGGCGGGCCGAGGAGGATCTGCTCGACGCCGCCTGGTCCGACGTCCCGGCCTCGATGCGCCCCGCCGCCGGGCTGGCGATGCGCGCCCACCTCGAGAAGCTGGACGCCGAGGGCCGCCTGCCCGTCGACCTCGAACACTAGCCGCGCCGACCGAGCGGCACGGCGCGTCCAGATATTGGACGGAACATGCCACTCGACCTCCATCTAGGATTCCAACCACCCGGAACCCCCAATGTCCCGCCGCGATCAGATCAAGTTGACCCCCGAGGAGCAGCTCGAGCTGCTCGAGCAGGAGCGGGTGGTGATCGCGACGACCAACGGGCCGCGCGGTTGGCCGCACTCGATGCCGCTCTGGTACACGGTTCGAGAGGGAGACATCTGGGCGTGGACGTTCGCGAAGTCGCAGAAGGTCAAGAACCTCGAGCGCGACCCACGTTGCACGCTGCTCGTCGAGGCGGGCGTCGAGTACGGGGAGCTGCGAGGCATTCAGGTCGAGGCGGAGGCCGAGTTGATCCGCGACGTCGACCGCGTCTACGAGTTCGGTGCCGAGCTGGCGATCAGATACACGGACGGAATCGACAAGATCGAGGGCGACGCGGCGGCCGGACTGAAGGCTCAGGCCCCCAAGCGGGTGGCGATCCACTTCCACCCAGTGCGGGTGGCAACATGGGATCACCGCAAGCTCGGCGGCATCTACTGATGCGCCGCCCTCGCTAGCCTGCCGCCCATGGACAAACTCAAAGGCCTGATCCTCTCCGGGGGGCGGGGACACGGCTCAGGCCGATCACCCACACCTCGGCCAAACAGCTGGTCCCGGTTGCCAACAAGCCCGTGCTCTTCTACGGGATCGAGGCGCTGGTCGAGGCCGGGGTGACCGAGATCGGCATCGTGATTGCGCCGCAATCCGGGGACGAGATCCGCGAGGCCGTCGGCGACGGCTCCCGGCTCGGAGCCGAAGTCACCTACATCCCGCAGGCCGAGCCGCTCGGGCTCGCTCATGCGGTGCTGACCGCCGAGGAGTTCATCGGCGATTGCCCGTTCGTGATGTACCTCGGCGACAACCTGCTGCGCGACGGGATCATCGACCTGGTCGAGGCCTTCCGGCGCAACAAACCTGACGCGCTGATCCTGCTGACCCAGGTGCTCGACCCTGAGCACTACGGGGTCGCCGAGCTCGACGGCGAGCGGATCGTCCGCCTGGTCGAGAAGCCGGTCGATCCGCCATCGGACCTGGCGCTGGTGGGGGTCTACATGTTCACCCCTGAGGTCTTCCGCTCCGCCAGAGCGATCGAGCCGTCTCCCCGCGGCGAGCTCGAGATCACCGACACGATCCAGCACCTGATCGACACTGGGCACGCCGTCGAGCAGCACCGGGTCAAGGGCTGGTGGAAGGACACCGGCCAGCTCGCCGACATGCTCGAGGCCAACCGACTGGTGCTCGAGGACATCGAGCCCCACCTCGACGGTGAGGTGATCGACTGCAAGATCGTCGGTCGCGTGGTGGTCGAGGACGGCGCCCGACTCGAGCGCTGCACAGTTCGCGGTCCGGCCGTGATCGGGGCCCACAGCCGGATCAGCGACTCCTACATCGGCCCCTACACCGCGATCGCCGCGGGGTGTGAGGTGGTCGACTCAGAGGTCGAGCATTCGATCCTCCTCGAGGGCGCATCAGTGAGCCACCTGCCCTCCCGGATGGAGGCCAGCCTGCTCGGCCGCAACGTCAAGATCTGCCGTGCCGACGGTCTCCCGAAGACGCTCCAGATGCTGGTCGGGGACCGGTCTGAGATCACCCTCGCATGAGGATCCTGATTGCGGGCGGAGCCGGGATGCTCGCTCAGGATGTGGTCGGCGCGGCTCAGCGGCGCGGCCACGACGTCACCGCGCTGAGCCGTCGCGAGCTCGACATCGTCGATCCCGCCGCCATCGACGAGGCGATCGCCGATTTCCGGCCCGAGGTCGTGATCAACTGCGCGGCCTGGTCCAACGTCGACGGGGCCGAGGACGACGAGCGAGGCGCGATGGCCGTCAACGACACGGGCGCCGCCCTGCTCGCCGCAGGCGCCGCGAGGGTCGGCGCGAGCATCCTCTATCCCTCCAGCGACTACGTCTTCGACGGGACCAAGGGCACTCCGTACATGGAGGACGACATGCCGGCGCCGATCAGTGCATACGGGCGCTCCAAGCTCGGCGGCGAGGTCTCCGTCGCCGCCGCCAACTCCAAGCACTTCATCGTCCGCTCCTCCTGGCTGTTCGGGCTGGGCGGCAAGAACTTCGTCGAGACGATGATCCGGATCGGCAACGAGCAGCCTGAGGTCCTCGTCGTCAGCGACCAGCTCGGTTGCCCGACCAGCTGCGCCGATCTCGCCGAGGGAATGCTCGAGCTCGTCGGCACCCACAACTACGGGATCCACCACATCGTCGGCGAGGGTCAGTGCAGCTGGTTCGACTTCGCCACCGAGATCTTCGACCAGGCGGGGATGGAGACCCGGGTGATGTCGGCGACGACGGAGATGATGGCCCGCAAGGCCCCACGTCCCGCATACTCGGTGCTTGGCCACAGCCGCGACGACGCGATCATCCTGCAGCCGTGGCAGCATGCGCTGCGCCGCTACCTCGACGACAGGGAGCTGATCTCCTGATGCGACTTCTAGTGACCGGAGGGGCCGGGTTCATCGGCTCCACCTATGTCCGCCGCCACCTCGCGCAGCGACCCGACGATCGGATCGCCGTCCTCGACAAGCTCACCTACGCGGGCCGGCTGGAGAACCTGGCCACCGTCCCCCCGGGGACGGTCGACTTCATCGAGGGCGACATCGCCGACCCCGAGGCCGTCGCCCGGGCCATCGACGGCTGTGATGCGGTGATCAACTTCGCCGCCGAGTCCCACGTCGACCGGTCGATCACCGATCCCGGCGCCTTCATCCAGACCGACGTCTACGGAACCTACGTGCTGCTGGAGGCAGCTCGCGACGCCGGCGTCCGCCACCTTCAGATCTCCACCGACGAGGTCTACGGCTCGATCGACGAGGGAACGTTCACCGAGCAGTCGCCGATCGAGCCGTCGTCGCCGTACTCGGCCTCGAAGGCCGGCGGGGACATGATCGTCCGCGCCTTCAATCACACCTACGGCGCCGACTGCCTGATCGTCCGAGCCTCCAACAACTACGGCCCCTTCCAGCACCCCGAGAAGCTGATCCCGCTGATGGTCCTGAACGCGATGGCCGGCGACCGCCTGCCCGTCTACGGCGACGGCATGCAGGTACGCAACTGGCTCTTCACCGAGGACTTCGCCTCCGCCATCGACCTGGTTCTCGAGAAGGGGGAGGCGGGCGAGGTCTACAACGTCGGGGGGCCTGAGGAGATGCCCAACATCGAGGTCGTCAAGCGCATCCTCGAGCTGACCGGCCGGGACGAGTCCCAGATCGACTACGTGGCCGACCGCCCCGGCCATGACCGCCGCTACTCGCTGTCCTCGGGTCGCACGGAGGGGCTGGGGTGGAGGGCGGAGGTCGGCTTCGACGAGGGGATCGAGCGCACCGTCGCCTGGTACCGCGACAACTCCGCCTGGTGGGAGCCGATTCGCTCCGGCGAGTACCGCGAGTACTACGAGCGCCAGTACGGCACCAAGCTCGGAGCCCCGGCGGAATGACGACCACGGTCGACACCCGGATCGACGGCCTTGTCGCGATCGAGCCGACCGCCTTCGGCGACGAGCGCGGCTTCCTGATCGAGACCTTCAGCGTCGATCGCTGGCGCGATATGGGCATCGACGAGGTCTTCGTCCAGGAGAACCACTCGCGCTCCACCCAGCGGGGCACGCTCCGCGGGATGCACTTCCAGACCGAGCCGGGCCAGGGCAAGCTGGTCCGCTGCCCACGCGGTGCGATCTTCGACGTCGCCGTCGACCTGCGTCGCGGCTCACCGACATACGGTGAGTGGGAGGGGCACGTTCTCGACGACGAGCTCCACCGACAGCTCTGGGTACCGGTCGGCTTCGCCCACGGCTTCCAGGTGCTCAGCGAGGTCGCCGACGTCGCCTACAAGCTGACCTCGCTCTACGATCCGGCGACCGAGTCGGAGATCGCCTGGAACGATCCCGACGTCGGCATCGAGTGGCCGGTCGAGGACCCGCTGCTCTCCGACCGCGACAAGGCTGCTCCGCGCCTGGCCGAGGTCGCGGATGATCTCCCGTTCACCCACTGAATCCCAGGGGCGGGGCTTCTCCATGGTTGGATAAGGCGTTCCGGTGGCACGCGGGCCGTACCTCCCGGTCCCTAAGATCGATCGGTTGGCTACGGCAACGAAAACGACTGAGAAGGCTGATCCGCTGGCCGGATTCAGCGCTCGAACCCGGTCCTGGTTCGAGCGCTCGTTCGAGGCGCCCACTCCCGCGCAGGTAAAGGGATGGCCGGCGATCGCGACCGGTGCGAACACGCTGATCTGCGCGCCGACGGGCTCCGGCAAGACTCTGACCGCCTTCCTCTGGGGAATCGACAGCCTCGCGAAGGAGAAGGAGCGGTCATTCGGGGTATCTCTCGTCTACATCTCCCCGCTCAAGGCGCTCTCCTACGACGTCGAGCGCAACCTGCGCGCGCCGCTGGCGGGGATCGGCGCCGACCTGACGGTTGGGCTGAGGACCGGCGACACGCCTCAGCGGGAGCGACAGGCGATGCTCCGCAAGCCGCCGGACATCCTGATCACCACGCCCGAGTCGCTCTATCTGATGTTGACCTCGCAGGCGCGCAACATCCTCGCCGACGTGGAGGCGCTGATCGTCGACGAGATCCACGCGGTCGCCCCGACCAAGCGGGGAGCGCACATGGCGCTGACGCTTGAGCGGCTGGAGCGACACGTGGCGGTCAACGCCAACGAGGGCGAGGGCCGCGATCGGCCGGTCCAGCGGATCGGGCTATCGGCGACGCAGCGCCCGCTGGAACGGATCGCGACCTTCCTCGTCGGCCCGAAGCGCGAGTGCACGATCGTCAACGCCGGGATCCGCAAGGAGATGGACCTCGAGATCGTCGTCCCGGTCCCGGACATGGCCGACCCCGGCTCTCGGGCGCCGAGCAACGCGGCCAGGGAGGGCGAAGTCGAGCTACCCGGCCCCGACCCCTCGGCCCCCGGAGCCGTCCCCGGCGACAGCCCCTCCCGGGGGATCTGGCCGGCGATCTACCCCGAGTTGCTGAGGCTCGTCCGCGAGCACACCTCGACGATCATCTTCGTCAACAACCGCCGCGGCGCGGAGCGGCTCGCCAAACGCCTCAACGAGATGAACGCCGAGGAGCTGGATCAGGAGGGGGAAGCGGACCCGCAGCGGAGCAATTCGACGGATGTACCCGAGATCGCCCGGGCCCACCACGGCTCGCTCGCCCGCGAGGAGCGCCTGATCGTCGAGGAGCTGCTCAAGTCGGGGCAGATCCCCTGCATCGTCGCCACCTCCTCGCTGGAGCTGGGAATCGACATGGGCGCCGTCGATCTGGTGATCCAGGTCGAGTCGCCGAAGTCGGTCGCCCGCGGGATTCAGCGGATCGGGCGGGCCGGACACGATCTCGGCTCGACCTCGAAGGGCAGGATCTTCCCCAAGTTCCGCTCCGACCTGCTCGAGTGCGCGGTCGTCGCCAAGCGGATGCGCTCGGGTGAGATCGAGGAGACCGTGATCCCCCGCAACCCGCTCGACGTGCTCGCCCAGCAGATCGTCGCGATGGTCGCCGACGAGGACTGGACCGTCGACGAGCTCGAGCAGGTGGTCAGATCCGCCGAGCCCTACGGCGAGCTCTCCCGCGAGCAGCTCGAGAACGTCCTCGACATGCTCGACGGCCGCTACCCCTCCGAGCGCTTCGCCGAGCTGCGACCCCGCGTCGTCTGGGACCGGACCGCGGGCACGGTTCGTGGCCGGAAGGGCGCTCGCCAGCTCGCCGTCACCAATGCGGGAACGATTCCCGACCGGGGACTGTTCGGCGTCCATCTGCCCGACGGCC
This sequence comes from uncultured Solirubrobacterales bacterium, assembly GCA_963823275.1. Classification (GTDB taxonomy): domain Bacteria; phylum Actinomycetota; class Thermoleophilia; order Solirubrobacterales; family 70-9; genus RHKX01. Next base: position 84,494 of record CAWGKW010000002.1, read on the forward strand.
GCCGGGTCGGCGAGCTCGACGAGGAGATGGTCTACGAAGCGCGGGCAGGACAGGTGTTCCTGCTCGGCGCCTCCTCCTGGCGGATCGAGGAGATCACCCGCGACCGCGTGATCGTCACCCCGGCGCCCGGTGTCCCCGGCGCGATTCCGTTCTGGCGCGGGGAGGGGATCGGCCGCCCGGTCGAGCTCGGCCGGGCGATCGGCGAGTTCTCACGGGAGGCGGTCGCGACGGAGCCCGAGGAGCTCGCCGCCAACTACGACCTCGACCAGCTCGCCGCCGAGAACCTGGTCGCCTACCTGCGCGAGCAACAGGCCGCCACCCGCGTCGTCCCCTCCGATCAGACGATCGTCGTCGAGCGCTTCCGCGACGAGATCGGCGACTGGCGCCTCTGCGTCCTGTCCCCGTTCGGCGGCCGCGTCCACGCCGCCTGGGGCCTCGCCCTCGCCGCCAAGATCCGCAACGACCTCGAGCTCGAGGCCGATGCGATCTGGTCCGACGACGGGATCGTCATCCACCTTCCCGACTCCGACCAGGTGCCGGCCTCCGAGCTCGTCCTCTTGGAGGCCGACGAGGTCGAGGACCTGATCGTCGGCGAGCTCTCGGGCTCCGCGCTGTTCGGCGCGCGCTTCCGCGAGGCCGCCGGCCGTGCGCTTCTGATCCCCCGGGCCTATCCGGGCAAGCGCACCCCGCTCTGGCAGCAGCGGCTGAAGTCGCAATCGCTGCTCGAGGTGGCCAAGGACTTCCCCCGCTTCCCGATCACGCTCGAGACCTACCGAGAGGTGCTGCGCGACGTCCTCGACCTGCCGGCGCTTGGCGAGATCCTCCGCGACCTCAAGTCGAGGCGGATCTCACTGGTCGAGGTCGAGACGAAATCAGCATCCCCCTTCGCCTCATCGCTGCTCTTCGACTACGTCGCGACCTACATGTATGAGGGAGACACGCCGAACGCCGAGCGCCGCGCCGCCGCGCTCGCCCTCGACCGCGACCTGCTTCGCGAGCTGCTCGGTCAGGAGGAGCTGCGCGAGCTGATCGACCCAGTCGCGCTCGCCGACGTCGAGGACTCGCTGCAACATCGGATCGACCAGGCGCGGGCGTCCGATCGCGACCAGCTCCAGGTGATCCTGCGCCGCCTCGGCGACCTGACGACGGAGGAGCTGGCCGAGCGCGTCGCCGACGGGTACTCGGCCGATTCGATGATCGGCAAGCTCGAGGCCGAGCGCCGCGCGGTCAGGGTCCGGATCGCCGGCGAGGAGCGCTGGATCGCGGCTGAAGATGGCGGCCTCTACCGCGATGCGCTCGGCGTTCCCGTTCCATCCGGCCTGCCGGACGCGTTCCTCGAGGGGATCGACGAGCCGATGGAGACTCTGCTGCGCCGCTACGCCCGCACGCATGTCCCGTTCCCCACGGCGCAGGCGAAGAACCGCTTTGGCGTCGACCCGACCCCCGCGCTGAAGCGGCTGGAGACGGCTGGGGAACTCGTCCGCGGGGAGCTGCTCCCCGGCGGCAGCGAACGCGAGTGGTGCGATCCCGACGTGCTCCGCCGACTGCGCCGCGCGAGCCTCGCCGTGCTGCGCAAGGAGGTCGAGGCCGCCGACACCGCCGAGCTGGCCCGCTTCTTGGTCTCCTGGCAGAACGTCGATGCCTACCGGCCCGCGGGCGCCGGGCCCGATCGACTGCGCGAGATCCTCGTGCCCCTGCAGGGAGTCGCGCTGACCCCAGAGGTCTGGGAGCGTGACGTGCTCCCGCGTCGCCTTGGCGCCTACTCGCAGGCCTGGCTCGATCAGCTCTCGACCGGTGGTGAGATCGTCTGGATCGGAGCCGGACCCGTGGGCCGGACCGGCCGCGTCGCGTTTTATTTCCGCGAGGACGTGCGGATCGCCGGGCCGCCGCCCTCGAACGCAAAGCTCGAGCGCCCCGAGGGCGAGATCCACGATGCGATCCGGGAGCTGCTGGCCCAGCGGCCGTGCTTCTGGATCGACCTGGTCCTCGACCTCGCCGACGGGGAGACGACCTGGGAGAAGGAGGAGCTGCACTCGGCGCTCTGGGATCTCGCCTGGGCGGGCGAGGTGACCAACGACGCCGTCGCACCCCTGCGCGCCCCGCGCCTGAAGGCCTCGGAGACCGCCGCCGCTCGCCGCGGCCGACGCTTCAGCGCCCGCCGCAACGCCACCGGGCAGGCCGTCGCCGGCCGCTGGTCGCTGACCGAGACGCTGTTCCGGGGGGCGCCGCCTTCGGGACCGCGGATTCGCGCTCAGGCCGAGCTGATGCTGGAGCGCTACGGGATCGTCACCCGTGAGACCGTGCTCGCCGAGGGCGTGCCCGGCGGCTTCTCCTCCCTCTACGGCGAGTTGTCGAACCTCGAGATGCTCGGCACGACCCGGCGTGGCTACTTCGTGGAGGGCCTCGGCGGCGCCCAGTTCGCGCTCGCCGGTGCGGTCGAGCGGTTGCGATCGCTCCCCAGGGTCGACGAGGACTACATCGTCCTGGCGGTCACCGATCCGGCCCAGCCCTACGGCGCCAGCCTGAGCTGGCCGCGCCCACCTGCACACGTCGACGACGATCCCGACGGCGACGGTCGCCGGGGCCGGCGGCCGAGCCGGGTCGCCGGGGCCTACCTGGTGCTCCGCAACGGTGAGCCGATGATCTACATCGAGCGCGGCGGCAAGGGCCTGCTCCGCCTGGCCAGGTTCGAGGGGGACCAGTTCGCCGCGTCGCTCGGTGCAATCGTCGAATCGGTCAAGGCACGACGCCTGCCGCGCCTCGGGATCGAGCGGATCGACGGCGAGCCCGCGATGGGCCACGAGGCCGAGCCGGCCCTGGTCGAGGCCGGCTTCGAGCGCCAACCGAGGCGGCTCGTCGCCTCACCCTGATCCGGGGTCGTCAAGGTCAGGGGTTGAAGGGCCAGTCAGCAGGCGACGGCCACCCGGACCGCCTCGCAGACCTCGACGAGGCGAGCGGGGTGGAGGGTGGTGATCCTGTCCGTGCAGAGGTCGGGTCGAATGGGCTGGATGTTGTCGAGCGTGAGGGCACAGGGTGTCGGCATGCCGTCATCGGGTCCGAGCTCAACCTCGGTTGGTATGCCGCGGATCGTCGTCGTCGCCGGGACCCCGATGATCTGGGAAAGCAACGGGATGGCCTCGTCTCTCGTCAGGATGAGAATGGGCCGCCGACCGGCTCGTGGGTGCTCGTACCACCAGACTTCGCCTCGCCTCACCAGGGCCCGCCCCTCCTCGTCTCTTCCTCGCGAAGCCTGATCAGGCTCTCCTCCGAGCTGACATCGGCGAGCCCGTCGAGATCGCCCCAAATGTCGGGTTGCTCGGGCGGAACCTTCGTGTATCCGTCCACGATCCTTCGCGTGATCGATCGTTCGCGCGCGTCCTCGAGGTGAGCCTCGATTGATTCCCGGATCAGCGCCGACCGTGAGATCGCCCGCCGTGAGGCCTCGCGGTCGAGAAGCTCGACGAGATCGGCATTCAGTTGCACGATGGTCTGGATTCGGGCCATATGGTCATCATATGGTAGCGCGTTTGTCGTCATCCAGGGCTGCGGCACCGCCTGACCGAGGGAATGTCCCGTGGTCGCCGAGGCTCGCGACGGCTCTAGCGCCAGGGCTCGGGATCGACGGGCGCGCCGTGGATGCGGATCTCGAAGTGCAGGTGGCAGGGAGTGCTTGCGGCGTTGCCCGTCTGGCCGACCCTGCCGACGAACTGGCCGGTGCGGATCCGCTCACGCTTGCGGACGGGCGGCGGTGCGATCAGGTGTGAGTAGAAGTAGTCCTCACTCGACTCGAGCCCGTCGATCAGCACGTAGTAGCCGTAGAGGACGGGGTCGAACCCGACCTTCTGCACGGTTCCTCCCCGGGCGACGACCAGGGGCGTGCCGCAGCTCGCGGTGATGTCGAAGCCCTCGTGGACTCGACCCCCGTTGCGGGTCGCGCCGAACTCGCCGATTGCGCCGCGGGTGCCGTGAGAGCCGTCGACCGGGAAGACGTGGGTGTGGAGGCGGAGGCGGCCGGCGAACCTGAGCGGACCGCCCACCGGTCCGACCCGGAACTCGTAGCGGCCGTCGTCGACGGCCCTGCCGCGACGGGTGAGCCCATTCCAGACCCTGGTCAGGCGCCGGCCCGGGCGGGCGTCGCGCTCGCGGTAGACGCGGACGACGTTGCCGCTTCTCGCCTTCAGAACCTCGATCCGGAGGTCGACCGCGGCGGTTGCGGCGAACCCGTAATGCAATGCGATCTCCCGCTTGCCGTCGAAGAGCGGGTGCTTCGGCGAGATCGAGGTCCGCCTCAGCTCGAAGCCGGCCCCTCGCGGGGCGATGGCCGCGCTCGCGAGGGCGGTAATGAGGATGCTCGCGACGAGCGCGACGATGGTGAGTGCCGGTCCGGGGCGAATCCGCATCCCGCTCAGACTAGGCGCTCGCCTCGACCCGGGGCTGCAGCGCGGCTCCCGCTTCGGACCGGGCCAGCTCGTTGTCGCGGGGCATGTCACGGCGGAGGCTGAAGAACGCGATACCGCCGGCGATCAGCGGCAGCCAGAAGAGAATCACCCGGTAGGCGAGCACCGCCGCGGCGACCACTGCTGCCGGCGCGCCGTAGACGATCAGGGTCCCGATCAACCCGCCGTCGATGCCTCCGATTCCGCCTGGAATCGGCAGCAGCCCCCCGAGCTGACCGATCAGGTAGCCCATCAGCACAACGGAGATCTCGGGCGTGAAGCCGAACGCACGGAACGTCGCCCACAACACGGCGTTATCGAAGGCCCAGTAGCCGATCGCCCCACCGATCACGCGGACGTTGCCGGAACCGACGATCTCCCTGGCACCACTGCTGCCGTCGATCAGCGCCCGGCGGGAGCCGGCGATGAACCGCTCGATGCGAGAGGCGCCCTCAGCGGGCTCCTCACCCGGCCCGAGGCGAGGGATGACCAGGACCGCCACGATCACGGTGATCGCCATCAGCGCCGGGAGCAGCGTCAGGGTCCACGGCTCGTCGACCCCGAACAGGCCGAAGTACATGAGCAGTCCGATCAGCGCGACGGCGACGAAGTTGACCGAGCTCTTGATCAGGAAGAAGGCGACCGTGCGACGGGCGATCCGGTCGGTCTCCATACCGCCCTCGTGCAGCACCCAGGCGCCGAGCGCCAGCCCGCCGGCACCGCTTGCCGGGACGAGTGACCCCATCGCGAGCTCCGAGCCCCCGATCTGCCAACTCCGCCGCCAGCTCAATCCACGGCAGAAGATCGGCGCGAACATGACGATGTAGGAGGCGAAGGAGAGCCCCTCGAGGGCGACCGCGACCGCGATCCATCCCGGCCGTGCATCGTCGAGCAGCGCGCGAAACTCACCGAGGCCCGGCGCCAGCAGGGCGATCAGGAGCGCGATCGGAATCGCGATGAACACGGGCATCGCTCGGCGGGCGATCGCTCGCGGTTCGAATTCGGACCCGCTGGCGGTCCTGTCGGGCTGGGTCGCTCCCTCTGCTCCCCCCATACGAGCATGGTTGCACAGGCAACAAAACCACTCCCACCTCGACTCCCATCCCTAACCTATTGCGGGTGCACGTTGCCGACCCAGCCCTGACGATCTCCGGACTCTCGAAGACCTACGACGACGGCACCCTCGGCCTCGACGGTCTCGATCTCGAGATCCCGGCCGGCGAGTTCTTCGGCCTGCTCGGCCCCAACGGAGCCGGCAAGACGACCCTGATCAACGCGGTCTGCAACCTGATCCGGACGTCGGCCGGAACCATCAGCGTCTTCGGATTCGAGCACGACTCGATGGAGGCCCGGCGGCTCGTCGGCGTCGCCGAACAGGACCCGAATCTCGATCGCTTCACGACCGTCAAGGAGTCGCTCGTCTATCACGGCGGCTACTTCGGGATGAGCAACAGGGCATCCAACGACAGGGCCGACGAGATGATCGACGTCTTCGACCTGCGCGCGAAGGCCGACGTCCGCACCTCCAAGCTCTCGGGCGGGATGAAGCGCCGGCTGCTGCTCGCCCGAGCGCTGCTTCACGAACCGCTGCTGGTCATCCTCGATGAACCGACCGCCGGCGTCGACATCGAACTGCGCCACGACCTCTGGAACTACATCCGCCTGCTGCACGAGCAGGGAACGACGATCCTGCTCACGACCCACTACCTCGAGGAGGCGGAGTCGCTCTGTGAGGACATCGCGCTGATCTCGGCCGGCAGGATCATCGCGCGCGATACACCCGAGGGGTTGAAGGAGCGCTACGACGCGACCTCGCTCGAGGAGGTCTATCTGCAGACGGTGTCGACCTCATTGCCGACTGTGATGGCGGCCGTCGAGGAGGCCGACGGCGAATGAGCACAGGCGCGGAACCGATCGCGGCCCCGGCCGACCGACCCGACGCTCGCGCCTTCGCTGCGCCCAACCCGGCCCGCTCGATGCGCTCGCTTGCGCTCCGCGAATGCCGTCGTGTCACGCGCATCTGGACGCAGACGCTCCTCGGTCCCATCGTCTCGGCAGCGCTGTTCATCCTCGTCTTCGGCCTCTCGCTCGGCAGCCGGATCGAATCGATCAACGGATTCCCCTACGACGTCTTCATCGTCCCCGGCCTGATCGCAATGGCGATGGCGCAGGCGGCGTTCAACAACAACGCCTCGAGCCTGCTGCAGGCACGTAGCGACCGCTACGTCAACGACGTTCTCGCCTCCCCGATGCACCCCTGGCAGATGAACCTCGGCTACATGGTCGGCGGCATCTTCAGGTCGCTCGTGATCGGCGGTGCATTGATGGCGATCGCGGTGCCGTTGACCGGCGTTCCGATCGAGAAACCGGTTCATCTCGTCATCGCCGTGAGCCTGCTGGTGATCTTGTTCGGGGCCCTTGGGGTGGTCGTCGGGATCCACGCGCAGAGCTTCGACCACCCGCAGTTCATCAACAACATCGTGATCCTGCCGCTGACTTTCCTCGGCGGGGTCTTCTACTCGATCGAGATCCTGCCATCCCCCTGGCAGGAGATCTCCCACGCGAACCCGATCTTCTACATGGTGGATTCGGTCCGCTACGGATTCCTCGGCAGCAGCGACGTGGACATCGGCCTGGCCTTCGGCTTCACCGCCATCGTGGCAGTCGCGATGATCGCCTGGGCGCAGTGGCTGTTCACGACCGGCCGGAAGCTGAAGCCCTAGCCGGCCGGGGTGGGTCAGCGATGGATCGTGCAGTCGAGCGGATAGAAGGGCGGATCCTCACTGCAGTCTGCGACGCGGATCTTCAGCTTCACGCGGTCGACGCGGTCGCCGCGGCGTGCCCGGACGCGCACGGCCGCCGACCCGCGCTCGCCGAGCGAGCGACGGATGAGCCTGTAGACCTTCTCTCCGCCGGAGGCGTTGTGCTGGAGAACCCACGGGTGCTTGTCGGTGAGCCTGCGCCCGATGTTGTCGTCGTAGGTGGCGGCCGCCGAAGCTTGCTCGCCCTGGAAGACGGTCGAGAATCGGAGGGCGTCGGTGCGCCGCGCATTCGCCATCAGCACCCGGTGCGGAAGGCTTCCGTCGTCGCGGTTGAAGTAGCTGAGGATGGTGACCTTCGGCCCGGAGCCGGCTCCCGCGACCGCCGGCCCGGCGACGAGCGAGAGCGCGGCCACGATGAGCACCGTCACCGCAACGCATCTCATGCTCGGCCTCACGCGATCGATCCTACGCCTCCGAACGGAGAACACGATGCCTGAGGGGGACACGATCCATCGGGTCGCGATCCGCTTCCAGGCGGCGCTCGTCGGCAAGGAGATCGAGACCGCCGAGGCGCCCAGCGCCCGCTCGCCGATCCACAGCCGTGCTCACGAGCTCACCGGGCACACGCTCGAGAAGGCCGAGGCCCGCGGCAAGCACCTCCTCCTGCATTTCTCCGGCGACAGGGTCGTCCACAGCCACCTCGGCATGAATGGACGCTGGTTCGTCCGCGCCGACGGTCGGCCGAGTCACGGCAGGCCCTGGCTGGTGCTCGCTTCGGGACCCGCGATCGCCAACCAGAACGGCGGCAAGATCCTGCGGCTGACCAGCGCCGTCCGCGCCCGCAACGATCCGGTGCTCCTGCAGCTCGGCCCCGACCCGCTCCGACCCGGCTACGACCCCGACGCGGCGACGGCTCGGCTACTCGCCTACGAGCCGTCGGTCCCGGTCGGGGAGGCGCTGCTCGATCAGACCCTGATCGCCGGCATCGGCAACGTGATCCGCATCGAGGCCTGCTTTCTGCCGGGCGTCAGCCCGTGGCGTCCGGTCGGAGAGCTGACTCCGGAGGAAGCTCGCGCGATCGTCGACGCCAACAGCTGGGTGATGGAGACCTCGATGGCGACCGGCCGGCGACCCAAGCAGATCTACGGTCGCGGGCGCCGTCCATGTGCCCGGTGCGGCGGCCGGGTCATGACCCGCGGGCAGGGTGACGACAATCGCGTCACCTACTGGTGTTCGGGTTGTCAGCGATAATCGCTTCCATGGGAGAGGAACAGGCAAGCGCCGCGGAGCTGCTCGCTCGCGTGCCGCTGCTCTCCGGCCTGGAACCGGCTGAGCTCGAGCGGATCGCTCAGGTCGCGATTCCCCGGTCCTACCCGAAGGGCGATCGCATCTTCCACGAGGGCGACCAGAGCGACGCCTGCTACGTGATCCGCTCGGGCGAGGTCAGGGTCACTCGGGAGCATTCCGACGGTCGCGCGATCGCGCTCGCGACGCTCGGACCCGGCGAGCTGGTCGGTGAGCTGGCGATGCTCGACGGCGGGGCTCGCTCCGCCAGCGTCGAGACGCTCTCCGAGGTCGACCTGCTCGCGGTATCGGCCACCGACATGAAGGGTCTGCTCGAGCGCAACGCGCACATCACCGCCAAGCTGGTGGTGGCGCTGACGAAACGACTCCGCGAGACCAACGAGCGGATCAGCCGCCAGTCCTTTCAGACCGTGCCGAGTCGCGTCGCCGGGGTGCTGTCCCAGCTCGTTTCCGACGACAACGCCGAGCGGGGGCGCGAAGGGGTGACGATCAGGATGAACCAGGCCGATCTGGCGCAGCTGGCGGGGACCTCACGCGAGAGCGTCAGCCGCTTCCTCGCGGTTCTGGAGCGGGCCGGAGTGGTCCGAGTGGGTCGGGGGCGAGTCACCGTCCTGGAACCTTCACGCCTACGTAGCTACATTTTCTAGGGATGGCCACGAGAACCCTGATCGCAGTTGGTGCCGCCGTTGCCCTGGTGCTCCTGATCGCGGCCGTCTGGGTCTCCGATCTGTCAACCCCCGCGGGGCTGACGCTGACCGCCTTGCTGATCCTGGGTGCCGTCGCGGTTCTCGGGATGAATGCCACCCGCGGCCCAGGTGAGCGTTCCCCGCATGAGTCCGTCGCCGACCAGCGCGATCGGATGCGGGACAAGGTTCCCTGATAACTCCGACGGAATGCTCCGCTTCGCGTCCGCTTCCGTCGGCCTGCGCGGTGTTGCCGCTCGGCAGGGGCGTCAGGTCGACATTCGGTGGGGTGGGGCTCCGCTTCGCGTCCGCGTCCAGTCGGCCTGCGCGGCCTTGCCGCTCGGCAGGGGCGTCAGTCCCACGTTGGATAGATAGGCTGCGCTTCTGATGAGCGCTCTCTATGTCCTCAACTTCTACTCGCCGGTGTTCGTCGATCAGCTCAAGCGTGGGCGCAAGACGGCGACGATCCGGCTCGGGGACAAGACCCGCAAGTACGACCGCGGCCAGGTCGTCTGGATCACGGTCGGCTACCGCCACGGGCCGCGGGAGAAGATCTTCTCCGCGGTGATCGACGACGCCGAGGTCAAGCGCGTCGCCGACCTCTCCCCGCGCGACATCGAGCACGACAACCCGGAGTTCCGGCGCCTCGAGGACACGGTCCACTTCCTCGAGCAGATCTACGGCCGTTCGATCGCTCCCGACGATGTGGTGACCGTGATCCGCTTCTCGCAGATCGTCGAGCGGCCGCAATCGAATTTCGGCAACGGCGAGACGCCGTCCCAGAACTAGCTTCTGCTCCGCTCAGATCGAAGGCGGCGCCTCGGCCTGCTGAAGCTCCGCGAGATCCCTGAGCGTCAGCAGCTGCTTGCGCATCATCACCAGGTCGCCGAGTGGCAGCAATGGCGCGGCAAGCGCCGTGAGCCGTCCGGAGGGCTCGAACAGGACCCGAACCAACAGGCGTGAGCCGCCCCCCTCTGCCCGGACGGCGTAGGTGACCGAGGTACCGGCGGTCGTCAGCGTGATCTGCTCGTCGCGATCGAATGACGCGAGTCGGAAGATCCGCATGAACCGCTGGCCGACGGACAGCCTCTCGGCGCCCGGGGTCAGAGTCCGCGGGCTGCGCCGCCCGAAGTTGTCAAGCAGGTCGTAGCTGTAGGGGGCGAGCCGCAACTGGCACAGCCATCGGAACGTGATCGCCGGCGCCGCCCGAACCGAGATCGCACGGTGGCAACGGATCCGGGCGTCTGGATTGAACTCGTCACACGGCAGCGCAGCGGCAAGCTCTGCTGCGGTCGCTCCCCAGTTGTCAGCCAGCGCCATCTCACACCTGAATCTACGGCAGGCACCGAGGGCGCCGCGCACGGTGAAGTGGATCTTAGCCGCCGAGGCTTAGATCGAGGCGCGTTTGACAGCCGTGTCACGACCGCTACACTCGGCGCGTAGCCGTTGGCACTCTCACCCGCAGAGTGCCAAACGGAGTCCTTTCCCCACCACCCAATCAACCCTCACGGAGGTAACTACGCATGAATCTGAAGCCCCTGGGAGATCGCCTGATCGTTCGGGCGACCGAAGAGGAGGAGACGACCGTCAGCGGCATCGTGCTCCCCGAAACCGCCAAGGAGAAGCCCCAGAAGGGCGAAGTCCTCGCGGTCGGCGACGGTAACTGGGACGACGACGGCGAGAAGCGCATTCCGCTCGACGTGGTCACCGGTGACGTCGTTCTCTACAGCAAGTACGGCGGCACCGAGGTCAAAGTCGACGGCGAGGACCTCTTGGTCCTGCGCGAGTCCGACGTTCTGGCCAAGGTCGAGTAGCGACCCGCCCCCACCTACCGAACCCACTAAGCATCAGGAGGAATCACTGATATGGCTCACAAAGAGCTGAAGTACGGCGCGGATGCCCGCGCCGCTCTGCAAGACGGCGTAGACGCCGTCGCCAACGCAGTCAAGGTCACGCTCGGCCCCAAGGGTCGTTACGTCGTCCTCGACAAGAAGTTCGGCGCCCCGACCATCACCAACGACGGCGTCACCATCGCCCGCGAGATCGAGATCGAGGATGTGTTCGCCAACCAGGGCTCACAGCTCGTTCGCGAGGTCGCCACGGCGACCAACGACGTCGCCGGCGACGGAACCACGACGGCGACGCTGCTGGCGCAGACGATCGTCCGCTCGGGCCTGAAGAACGTCGCCGCCGGTGCCAACCCGCTCGCCCTTCGCAAGGGGATCGAGACGGCCGTCAACCAGGTCGTCGACAACCTGCGCGAGAAGCAGTCGAAGGAGGTCGGCGGCAAGGATCAGATCGCCCGCGTCGCTTCGATCTCGGCGGCCGACGACGAGATCGGCGACATCATCGCCGACGCGATCGAGAAGGTCGGCAAGGACGGCGTCGTGAACGTCGAGGAGGGCCAGACCTTCGGGATGGAACTCGAGTTCACCGAGGGGATGCAGTTCGACAAGGGCTACATCTCGCCGTACATGGTCACCGACCAGGAGCGGATGGAGGCGGTTCTCGAAGATCCGTACATCCTGATCGCGAACCAGAAGATCGGTTCGGTCCGCGACATCCTGCCGATCCTCGAGCAGACGATGCAGGGCGGCAAGCCGCTCGTCATCATCGCCGAGGACGTCGAGGGCGAGTCCCTCGCGACGCTGGTGGTCAACAAGCTCCGCGGCACCTTCACCGGTGTGGCGGTCAAGGCCCCCGGCTTCGGCGATCGCCGCAAGCGGATGCTCGAGGACATCGCGATCCTCAGCGGTGGCGAGGTCATCACCGAGGAGATGGGGCTGAAGCTGGAGAACACCCAGCTCAGCCAGCTCGGTAAGGCCCGCCGCGTCGTCGTCAGCAAGGACACGGCGACGATCATCGACGGTGCCGGCGACAAGGCGCAGATCGAGGGACGGATCAGCCAGATCCGCTCCGAGATCGAGAACACCGACTCCGACTTCGATCGGGAGAAGCTCCAGGAGCGTCTCGCGAAGTTGGCCGGTGGAGTCGCGGTCGTCAAGGTCGGCGCCGCCACCGAGACGGAGATGAAGGAGAAGAAGCACCGCGTCGAGGACGCGCTGCAGGCCACCCGTGCCGCCCTCGAAGAGGGAATCGTCCCGGGTGGTGGAGTTGCTCTCCTCAACGCTCAGTCAGCGGTCGACGCCTCCGGGCTCGACGCCGACGAGGCGACCGGCGCGGAGATCATCCGCCGGGCGCTCGAGGAGCCCCTCCGTCAGATCTCCGAGAACTCGGGATTCGAGGGCTCGGTGGTGGTCAACAAGGTCCGCGACATGAAGCCCGGTGAGGGTCTCAACGCGGGTACCGGCGAGTACGGCGACCTGATCAAGGACGGCGTCATCGACCCGACCATGGTCACGCGCTCGGCGCTGCAGAACGCAGCCTCGATCGCCAAGAACATCCTGACCACGGAGTGCATCGTGGCCGAGCCCGTCGAGGAGGGCGCCGGTGGCGGAATGCCCGGTGGTATGCCCGACATGGGCGGGATGATGTAGCGATCCCTCCCGCACGGGCGCGTGATCTGCGCCCGGGAGTGGCTTCAGAGCCCGGTCGGCGTCAGCCGGCCGGGCTCTTTGCTTGGAGGGCGCATCCGACCTCCCGAACCCGGACTCCCGCCTGCCATGGCATCCCCCGCCGTGAGAAGTGAGGATGGTCAGCGACGGCCCGGGTGCGATCTCGGGCCTATCTGGTGAAGCCCGGCCCGTAGCGCCGCAGGCACTCGCGCTGGCCGCGCGTGGCGCCGATGTCGATCGAATGGCTGCGCTCGTTCGCGTTTCCGTGCGCGCTCGGATTCCTCCACGGAACCCAGCGCGGATCGGCCACGTTCAGCACCCCGGCGTACAGCGAACGGAAGTCGGCCTGGTTGAACCTCGCGACCTTGCGGTCGATCGAGCCGAGCCAGGCGCCGGCGAGGCAATCGGCATTGAGCTCCGCCTCGATCGAGTGCCTGAACGCGTTGAAGATCCCGAGCCGGTCCTGCACCAGATGGCCGTACTCGTGGGCGAGGACGAACATCACCGCCGCGTCGCCGGATCGCCGATACAGGTCGCGCTGCATCCAGTTGCCGTCCCAGGAGATCGTTTCGTCGCCCTGGCAGTAGACGGCGTTCCGAGGGCCCGACTTGCGGCCGCCGCAACCCGGATCCTCGGATCGGTTCCAATAGGAGATGAGCCGCAGGGGCGGCCCCGCATCGTCGGCCCCGAGATCGAGCAGCTGATTGCCCCAGTAGGTGTTGAGCAGGTTGAAGCTTCCGCTCAAGAGCCTGACGTAGCCCCGGGGACCGCGATCGTTTTGAATCGAAGGCGCATCGGCCTTACCTGAGCTGTTCGCCCGGGTCGTGGTCGAGTATGCGTTCCCGTCGCCGAGCTCGCATCCGCTGATCGCCAGAAGCGCCGCCGAGCAGGCGCCCACGACCAATAGATCAACGTAGCGCCTGCGTGTTGTGGGCCTCACCGCATCCGAAAGCTAAGCAATCGACCCGGCCAGCTGCCACGATCAGAGCGTGGCGACCACCGGCGATGGCATCCCGCTTCAGCCCGAGGACAGGGCGATCCTCGACCTCGAGTGCGAATCGATCGCCGGCCACACCTGCAAGGTCGTGCTGCTGGGGGAGGGGGCTCCGAGGACCGACGAGCTGCGGGCCCGCGTTGCGGAGCGGATTGCGGCGGTGCCCGAGCTGACCCGCAAGCTGGGCGGAGCCGATGACGCCCCGGCCTGGGTCCCCGATGAGCAGTTCGATCTGGCCGCCCACGTTCGCCCGAGCGCGCTCGGCCCCACGTCCGGCCGGCAGGCCGAGCTCGACGAGATCGCCCGCCTCTTCGAGCAGCGCCTCGACCGCGAGCGACCACTGTGGACGATCGACGTCGTTGAGCGCTCGAACGGGGGATCGCTGCTCGTCTGGCGCATCCACCACGCGCTCGCCGACGGGAAGACGTCGATGCGATTCGCCAGGGAGCTGCTCTGGGATGTCGACTCCGTGAGTTCGGTCCCTGCGCCGGCTCCGCGAGGCGAGCGATATGAGCAACGAGACGTCGCTCGGCGTCGGCACCTCGCAGCATTCATCGACCGCGAGTTCGCCGGCTCGTTGCACCACTCGCCGTTCGACGGCAGGATCGGCGGGAGGCGCCGGATCGCGATCGCGAGGATCCCCCTCCACTCACTCCACGACGCCGCCAAGAGCCTCGCGGGCGCAACGCTCAACGATGCGGTGCTCTCGGTTGTCGCAGGCTCGCTGCGACGCTGGCTCGAACACCACCATGGGTCGCTCGGCTCCGTCCGCGTTCGGGTGCCGGTCAGTCTGCACCACGAAGGTGACGACGTCGCCAACCGGGATTCGTTCTTCTCGGTCAGCCTTCCCCTGCATGAGCCCGATCCGGTCAGGCGCCTGCGAATCGTCAACCACGAGACGACCGTGCGCAAGCAGCAGCACGACGCCGAGCTGCTCGAGCAGACGATCGAACGGCTGAGGCACCTGTCACCGCGGCTCGCCGGCCTGGTCGGCCGGATCGAGAGCAGCCCGCGCGAGTTCGCCGTCAGCGTCTCCAACGTCCCCGGCCCCCGCCATCCGGTCAGCGTCCTCGGTGCGCCGGTCGAAGGGCTGCATTCGATCGCCGAGATCGGCCTCCGCCACGGCCTCCGGATCTCGGTGGTCTCGCTGGCCGACGGCCTGTTCTTCGGCTTCAATGCCGATCCCGGCCTCGTCGGCGACCTCGAGACGATGGCCGACGGCGTGGAGATCGAGGCGGCGGCGCTGATCGCCGCCGCCTAGGCTCAGACGGGGGCGAGAGCAGTCTGGAGGATGGGGTCGAGGTCCTCGCTCAATGCTCAGCCCCCGAGCACGGCCCTCATCGACACCGGCTCCACCCCGAGACCCTCGACGTCTGCCGTGCCCCGCTCGCTGACCATCGGCACCTCGAGCAGCTCGGCCTCCTCCCAGGTCGCGAAGGCGACGTCGCCGAAGATCCGCCGCAGCCAGATCAGCGCCGAACGGACGAACGGGAGGGGGACGTGGATCGAGGGGCGTTCGCGTCCGGCCGAGGCTGCGATCAGCCGAGCCTGCTGCTCGTAGGTCATGCGCTCCGGCCCGGCCAGCTCGAAGCGCCCCGGCGGCGAGTCGAGCGAAGCGAGGATGGCCCGGGCGACGTCCTGGGCCCAGATCGGCTCGTAGGCGGACTGGCCGCGGCCCGAGATCGGCAGCAGCGGCAACAGCGCCAGGCGCCTCATCCACGTGACCCAGGTGTCGTCGAGGTCGTAGATGATCGAGGGGGCGAAGATGGTCGTCTCGAGCTCCGAGGACTTGACCCGCTCCTCGGCAAGGGCCTTGGAGCGGAAGAACCGGGTGCGCTGAAAGCGGGTCGCGCCGAGGGCGCTGAAGAAGACGAAGCGGCGAACCCCGGCCTGCTCGGCCGCTGCCAGCAGACGGTGGGTGCCCAGGGCGGTGATCTCCTCGATCCTCCTGGGCGGCTGGTCACGCATTGCTGCGGCGAGGTGGATGACGGTGTCGACCCCGCGAACCGCGTGGCGCAATCCGCGCGGGTCGCTGAGGTCGGCGAGCGAAAGCTGCACCCGCACCCGCTCCGGGCCGAGGCGACGTGGGTCCCGAACGAGGCAGCGAACCTCGTGGCCCTGGTCGAGCAACAACGGCAGCACCGCCGAGCCCACGACCCCCGTTCCTCCGGTGAGCAGAATCATCGCCGCGAACCCTACCCCTGACCCACAGCGGGCATCTCGGCCGCACCGCCGGTCCCTACAATGTCGCCGTCTGCCGCTCCGACCAAAAGGGGGCGGCCCGCTGAGATCAAACGAACGAGAAGGAACCAGCCGTGACTTACGTGATCGCAGAGCCTTGCATCGGGGAGAAGGACAACTCGTGCGTCGAGGTCTGCCCGGTCGACTGCATCCATCCGACTCCCGACGAGCCGGACTACGAGGCCGCAAAGCAGCTCTTCATCGATCCCGACGAGTGCATCGATTGCGACGCCTGCGTCGAGGCCTGCCCGGTGGACGCCTGCTTCGCCGAGGATCAGCTCCCCAGCGAGTGGTCACCGTTCGCTCAGCTCAACGCTGACTACTTCGCCAACAAGTAGCCCGACGATCGGAGGCGGGTCCGCGCCGGGCGGCAACGGGAGGCGTTTCGGAGGGCTGCCGCGAGGCCTGATCGGACTCTGGCTCGCCGCCGGCGCAGCGGTCTTCGCCCTCTACCTGCTGGTTGTCAGGACCTACTGGGGCCAGCGCCTCGACGAGCACGCGTTCGTCGGCCACGACTTCTTCACCAACCGAGCCGCTCAGGCCGACAGCTTCCTGCGGATCGTTTCGATCGGGTCGCTGCTGCTCGCGATCGGCCTTGTGGCGGCGGTTGCCGTCTTCCGGCGTCGCCCGCGGCTCGCGTTGATCAGCGCCGCCTCGATCGGAATCTCGCTGATCGCGACCGAGGTGCTCAAGCTCGTCCTGCTCGAGCGTCCTCAGCTCGTCCCGAGCTACATCTTCGACAACTCCTATCCCTCCGGTCACGCAACGGTCGGGATGTCGGTCGCGGTCGCCGCGATGCTCGTCGTCCCGCGTCGTCTCCTCCTCGCCACTGCGATTGGCGCCGGCCTGTTCGGGTCGGCCTTCGGGGTCGCCGTCGTGGCCGCCGGTTGGCACCGCCCCAGCGACGCCGTCGGTTCGTTCCTCGTGGTTCTCTCGGTCGGAGCCGCCTGCGCCGCATTGAGTCACCTCTTCCCCGATCGCGCCGATCTGAGGAAGCCTCGTGGACCTCTGCGACTGCCTTCGATCACGATCGGCGCCGCCGAGCTCGGGTTGCTCGCCCTGGCGCTCGGCAACCTCGCCATCTTCGCCCTCGCGTTGCTGACCTACCGCGGTATCCCGTGGACCAGCACCGGAGCGGGGTTCCTGCTGTCGGCCGCCGCGATCGTCGTCTGCGGCCTGCTGACCACCATCGCGCTGGCCACGGCGATGTCGGCCGCCGGCGAGCCGGGCGAAGCTCGGGCTACGGGCTAGCCCCCGGCCTGGACAACCGGCAGCTCCATGCCGCCGAGCGGGGCAGCGTCGGCGGCGGCGGGTGGGGACGCTGCAAGCACCGCCTCCATCAGCGGCAGCTCCACGGGAGTGGTGGAGATGATGCCGCGTGCGGCCTGGCGGATCGCGATCGAGGCCGGGGAGTCGGGCTCGGAGGTCACCAGCGGGTTGCCGGAATCCGCGTGCTCGCGCAGCGCCTCCTCCAGCGGAACCTTGCCCAGCAGCGGTACCTTCAGTTCGTCGGCGAGCGATTGGCCGCCTCCCTCGCCGAAGATCGTGAAGCGCTGGCCGTCCGGAGCGGTGAAGCCGGACATGTTCTCGATCACGCCGACCACCTCGAGATCGACCTTGCCGGCCATCTCGGCGGCGCGGGCGGCAACCGACTGAGCCGCGGGCTGCGGAGTCGTGACGACGAGGATCTTGGCCTGCGGCAGCAACTGGGCGAGCGTCATCGACACGTCACCCGTTCCGGGCGGCAGATCAAGCAGCAGGTAGTCAAGCTCTCCCCAGTCGACGTCCTCGAGAAACTGCTGGATCGCCTTGTGGAGCATCGGCCCGCGCCAGACGACTGCGGCGTTCTCCTCGACGAAGAAGCCGATCGACATCACCTTGACGCCGCTCGGCGATTCGAGCGGGATGATCTTGCGCTCGGCGTTGACCTCCGGCCTGCTGTTGACCCCGAGCATCCGGGGGATCGAATAGCCGTAGACGTCGCAATCGAGGGCGCCCACCCTCTTGCCCTGCGCGGTCAGGGAGGCGGCGAGGTTGGCGGTCATAGTCGACTTGCCGACCCCGCCCTTGCCGGAGGCGACGCAGATCACGTTCTTGACCTGAGCGAGAGCACCCTCCGGGAGACCCCCCGGCCGGCCGAGCTTCTGCTGCAGGCCCTGCTTTTCGGTATCGGAGAGAACGTCGAAGCCGACGCCCACGCTGGTCACTCCCTCGATCGGGCCGACGTTGTCGACGACCGCCTTCTCGAACTGCGCGCGGATCGGGCATCCGGGCGTGGTCAGCGAGACCACGACATCCACCCGCCCGTCCTCGTGGATATCGATCGAGCGGACCATGCCGAGCTCGACGATCGATCGGCGCAGCTCCGGATCGATCACCGATCGGAGGGCCTCGGTCACCTGATCTTCAGTGGGTTTCGCCATCGGGAGGCATTGTCTCAGACCCTGAGCCTGGGGTGGATCGGTGGGCCTGGGCCATCGGTCGTGTCATTGCTACCCCTGAGGGAACACGATCACACGACCGATTGAAGAAACCCCTCGGCAGGCGGCGTGAACGGTGACCAACCTCCCATGGTCCTCCCTTCCCCAGCCCCCCAACTCTCACCCGCCGGCGGTCGCTCGGCAGGCCACGCCCACCGCAAACGCCCAGAAAAAAGACACAGCGGGCCCTTGCGAGCCCGCTGTGTCGGGGAGGAGAGGTGGGGGGCCGGAGCTTGTCCGACTCCCCGGTCTACCCGCGGGTTATGGGGCGGGCAGATTTCTCCGAGTGCCCCTCTCCGTGGGCGCTCGGGCTAAGTGGTCCTAGACCAGCGAACGAACCCGCTCACTGACCTCGCGGACGCGATTCTCGGCGTCCGTGCGGCCGGTCTTGATCGTCGACTCAGCGTCGCGACGCCGGGCCTTGAGATCACGCTCGACCTGGGTGCGGCGCTTCTTGACTACGCGCTCGACCTGGGTGCGGGTGCGCTTGGCGCGCTGGAGGGCGCGCTTGCGGGCGCTGCCGCCCCGACGCTCGGCCTTGTTGAGCTCACGACGGAGCTGAGTCCGCACGCGGCGCAGCTCGACCTCACGCTTGGTCGGACTGCCGAACCGGTCGCCGATCTCGTTGACGCGGTCGGCGGCGGTCAGGACGGCGCCGACGGGGACGTCGACGGCCGTCTCGGTTGCGGCAACGACGTACTCGGTCGCGGCGTTGACGCCGGCCCTCGCCTGATGCAGCGTTGTGGTCGCCTCGTGGGCGGTGGCCTCAGCCGCGGCCTCGGCCGTAGCCTCGGTGTCCACGGCGCCCGTCCTGGCGGTGGTGGCGGTCTTCTTGGCCGCCGTTCTGGTCTTGGTGGCCTGCGCCTTGGCGGTGGCCTTTGCCTTTGCCTTTGTCTTGGGTCCCGTGGTGGTAGCCATCTGAATTCTCAACCCCTTAAAGGTGTCTGATGAAGTGTGCTAACTAACTTCCTTATTTCTAAGGATGTTCAGAGTGTAGCACCGAACGCCTGTTCTTACACAGCCCCGCAAAGCTAGTTACAGAGCCATCTGTGAGTGATGTCACAGAGAGCCCGGGAGGCCATATCCGCCGTTTGGGGTGCTCAGGCAGCCGCGATGGGAGCCGAGACGCGGTCGATCCAGGCCGCCGGGACGGCCAACTCACCCAGGTCCGGCAGCGCGTCGGGGCTCTCCCAGGCGCGGTTGAGGCCGGCGATGCCCACGTCCGCCACGACCGCATCGCAGAAGCGCTTGCCGTCCTTGTACTGGCGCAGCTTCAGCTCGAAGCCGAACAGCCAGGAGAGGAGGCGGGCCACCGGGCTGCGGCTCTCGCGCCGCCGCTCGATCCCGGCCCTGAGCACCTCGACCGCGGGACCGAGCCCATCCGCGGCGGCGTCCATGACGTGCTCGGCGAAGCCCTCGATGGCAGCCATCGAAGCCTGCACAGCGTTGATCGTCGCCAGTGACTCGGCGGGCGCGAGCAGCGAGACCGGGTCGGTGGCTCGCAACCCGGCGATCGTCTGCCGCGGATCGGTCGAGGCGAGCCGACGGGCGCGATCGAGGATCTCGCCCGCCGGGAACCTCGCCGGCGTCTCCTCCAGCAGGTTCCGTGCCAGGTCACCGACATGGGTGCGCAGCCATGGCGCCGAGGCGAAGTGGACCGCATGGGTCACCTCGTGGAGTGCGACCCAGTCCAGCACGTGATCGGGTCGCCCGCCGAGCTGCCTCGACGCGTTGTCGATGTTCTCGCCGACGAAGATCAGCCGCGGCGCACGTTCGCCGCCGAGGAGCGGGAACTCGTACTGGCCGAGGACGTGGCGTGAGGCGAACCCGATCAGCGTGCCGAGCTCGACGGCGAGCACACGGCTCGCGACCGCCGCGAGCGGGCCGGCACCCCCCGATCCATCGAGCCGACTCGCGATCGGCCTGAGCATCTCCCCCATCGAGGTCAGGTTGATCTGGGCCCATTCGCGACGACTGACCCACTCGGGCTCGGGGAGCTGCTCGGCAATCGATAGCCCCGTGTAGCCGAGGACGGCCTCGGCGGAGCGGCTCCCCACCGAGCTGAGGTCGACCTCACCCATCATCGCGGCAGCTCCGCCCCCGAGCCCGGTGCCGGCGATGCGGTTGGCGAGATCCCAGTCGACGAGCTCGCTCACGGGGCCGCTGCGGATCGCTGCGACTGCAACGACCTACCCCGCATGGCGGGCGGCGCCTGCATCCTGGGCGGCGCGGACGATCTCGAGGTGCTCGGGCGAGAGCGCGGCGGCGACCGCGTAGCGCGCCTCTAGGTCCAGAGGCGCCTCCGAGAGTTCGTGACCGACGAAGACCATCTCGCCGCCGGCCTCGCGGACGATCAGCTGGGCGGCGGCGGCGTCGACGGAGCGACAGCCGCGGGCCGACAGCATTCCGTCAAAGCGTGCGCAGGCCACGTAGCTGAGGGTGATCGCGATCGATCCGATCGCCCGCAATCGGTAGGCCTTGCCCTGAAGCTCGTCCACGGCACCGAGGATCCAGCGCGGATCCGCGGATTCGAGCCCGACCACCTCCAGCGGCATCTCCTCGGTTCGTGGCTCGATCGTGACCCCGTTGAGGCGGGCGCCGCGGCCGAGGATTGCCGAGAACTCCTCGCCGGCGCCGAAGTCGTGGACGAAGCCGAACTCGACATCGGCCATCGAGTCACCGGAAGCGACTGCCACCGAGAGCGAATGGGAGGGAATCGTCCGACGGACGTTCATCGATCCGTCGATCGGGTCGATCACCACCCGCAACTCGGGATCGCCCTCTCCGAGGCGCACCTCGCCACGCTCCTCGCTGACGGCGGACAGCGCGGCCCCGGCCGCCGCGATCCGCTCGAGCTCCTCGAAGACGATGTCCTCGCACTGGCGGTCGAGCTTCAGGGTCATGTCCCCGCCCTCGCCTCGGCCCTCGTACTGGGTGCGAGCGGCGATCCCCTTGGTCGTTGCGAACAGTTCCGCCTGCCGTGCGGCCATCCGTCGGCAGGCATCGAGCCAGTTGATCTCGGGGTTCACCGACGGAATGGTATTGGCGAGCACGTGGGGGCAACTTGGCGGGCCTCCCGGCCCTCGCTACGGTTGTCGGAATGGAGGGAACCCAAGACGATGGCGGCTTCGACCGCGCGCTTGCGCTGAGCTCCGGCCCCGCCCTCGTCCGCGGTCCGGCCGGCTCGGGTCGGACCGAGCTGCTGGCGAGGAAGGTGGCAGCGCTGGTCACCGAGGGTGTTCCGGTCGAGCGGATCGCGGTTCTGACCCAGACCGCCGCCAATCGCGCTCGGCTGCGGGAGCGGATTGCCGAGCTGCTCAGCGGCTCGTTCGAGGAGGTTTGGATCGAGACCTGGCCCGGGTTCGCCGAGCGGCTGCTCCGCGAATACGCGCTCGAGGCGGGCATCGACCCCTTCTTCGAGATCGCCGGCCCGGCGGATCGCCTCGCGCTGCTGCTCGATCGCCTCGATGATCTGCCGCTGCGCAGGCATGAGATCCGCGGCAACCCCTCCGGGCTGCTCGCGGGACTACTCGAACGGATCGATGCCCTCAAGGCGGAGGGGATCGGCCCGCCCGAGCTGCGGGATCGTGCCCGCGCCGCCGAGCGAGGGGCCGAGGGCCGCACCGAACGGGAGGTGGCCCTGCGCGAGATCGAGTTCAGCGAGGTCTTCGACCGCCACGACTCGATCATGCTCGAGCTCGGGATGCTGGACGAGAACGAGCTCGTGCTCGAGCTGGGCAGGGTGCTGACCCGGCACCCCGATCTGAGTGAATCGCTGGGTGAGCGGTTTCAGTGGGTGCTCGTGGACGAACTCGAGGACGCCGGTCGCCCCCGTGTGGCCTGCCTTCCTCTGGTCTCGCCCCACGGGAACGTGATTGCGACCTTCGACCCCGACCAGGGCCTGCGCGCCAATCGGGGCTTCGGCGAGGCGGCGGCCCTCGGCTTCCAGCGCGCCTTCCCCGAATCCGAGCTGATCGAGCTGTCCGCGAGCCGACGTTCGGTCGGGTCACTCGGGATCGCGGTCGGCACGGTCGAGGAGTTGACCCCCGCCTCCTATCGAGAGGCGCTGCCGACGCCGGCCGTCCCGCCGAGCCGTGGCGGCGAGCCGGGCGCCGTCCGCTTCTGGCGCTGCGACAACGAGCGCGCCGAGGCTCAGGCCGTCGCGCGTGAGATCGAGCACCGGCTCGCCTCAGGTGAGAGCCGGCCGGAGGGGATCTGCGTGCTCACCGGCGCCTCCGCGCGCGAGAGCAGGCTGATCGCCGCCGCGCTCGAGGAGCGCAACATCCCGTTTCGCAGTGCCGGCTCGGCCGCGTTCTTCGGCCGCCCCGAGGTTCGCGACGCGATCGCCTGGCTGCGAGCGCTCGCCGACCCGAACGATTCCGCCGCCGTCGTCCGAGCCCTCACGCGCCCGCCGGTCGAGCTGCGATCGGTGGACCTCGCCCGCTGCACGACGATCGCCCGTCGCCGCAAGCTCGACATGATCTCCGCGGTCGAGGCATCGCTGGAGAGCCCACAGCTGCCGCCGCCCTCGCGCGACCGCCTGCGCGCGTTCCTGAAGCTCTACCAAGCGGCGGCCGGTGCCTTCGACGGCCTCCGGGCCGATGTCTTCGTCCGGCGCCTGATCGAGCGGGTGGGATTTCGCCGCCACGGACTCTTCGCCGCCAGCCCGGAGACGGCGGAGAGGTTGGTCAACCTCTCCCGCCTGGCCGAGCTCGCAGCCGGCTGGACCCGCCGCCGCCCGGACGGCTCGACCCGCGACTTCGTCCGCTACCTCGCCGCGGTGGGCGAGGCCGGGCAGCGGTTCAGCCGACCCGCGGAGCCGCCGCCGGCGAACGCGGTCCTGCTCGCTGAGCCTGAGCAGGTCAAGGGCATGGAGTTCGATCGCGTCTACCTGCTCGGCCTTGGCCGGGGCGCCCTGCGCTGGGGGGCTGAGCGGACCGAGTGGATCCCCGAGGACCTGCTCGACGGTGATCGGCCTCCCGCCGCCGACGTCGCTGACGCGCTTCGCGGCGCGCCGGGCCTACCTCGCGCTGAGTCGGGCCCGCGGTTCGGTCGTCCTCTCCTACTCCGAGCAGGTCCGGGGGGTCGCCACCGACCCATCGCCCGTCTTCGAGGCCGTCAGGGAGGCCGTCGGGGGTGAGGAGGAGGGTCATGCCGAGGAGCTCTTCGGTCCTGCCGAGGGTCTCCACGCGACCTACCGGATGATCCGAGACGAGGTCCTCGAGGCCTCCTGGCGGGCCGGCGCCGCGCTCAGCGAGATGCGCCTCGATACCGCCGAGGACGTCAATCGTGCGGTCGCCCGCTACTTCGAGCTGCTCAAGCTGGCGGCGTTGATCCAGCGCCCGGGAACGGAGTCGGAACGCGATGCGATCGCCGCGCTGAACGAGCTCCTGGGGCGGATCGCCACGCCGGAGCAACTGGTGGAGCTGAACAGATCAGCGCTTGACGAGTACGTGCTCGATGAGGGTCGCGACCGGACCCGCCGCAACGAGGAGCTGGCGAGCCGGGCGGAGCCCGGGCTCGAGGCGTTCCTGCCGAAGCGGGCGGGCGGTCTGGCGCTCTCGGCCTCCGATGTCGACCTCTACCGGACCTGCCCGCTGAAGTACAAGTTCGCGCGCGTCTTCGCGATCCCTCAGGAGCCGACGATCAACCAGCGGTTCGGAATCCTGATCCACAACGTGCTCGAGCGCTACCACTCCGAGGAGATCCGCGACGCCGGGGGCGGGGACTCCGACGACGGCGGGCTGAACCGGTTGCTGGGCCTCTTCGAGGCGGGCTGGAGGCGGACCGGCTTCGGGTTCACCGACGACGAGATGCAGTACCGCGACCGCGCCGTCGCCGCGCTCGCCCGCTACCACGAGCGCCACAGCGCCGGCGCTGCACGTCCGGTCTGGCTCGAGCGCCGCTTCTCCTTCAAGATCGGCGACACGACCATCGGCGGCAGGGTCGACCGCGTCGACCGCCACCCCGACGGAAGCTATGAGCTGATCGACTACAAGACCGGCTCGCCCAAGCAGGCGGCCGACCTCGGCGACGACCTCCAGATCGCCCTCTACCGCGTCGCCGCTCGGGAGGCCTGGGACATCGAGGCCGCCGACGGTTCCTACTGGTACGTCCTCGACGATGAGAAGGTCCCGGCCGGAGGCGAGGCCGATGCGATGGAGCGGGTCGAGCGCACCGTCGCCGAGGTCAGTGCCGGCATCACCGGCCAGGACTTCGAGCCCCGCCCCGACTTCAACGTCTGTTCGTGGTGCGACTACCGGTTGATCTGCCCGGCGAGCGAGGCGTAGCCGATTCTCATCAGTCGTTCTGCTGGCGCAGGAACCGCTGAAACTCCTGAGCGATCGCGTCGCCGCTCGGGACGTCCTCGGTGGTGAAGCCCGCGACCTCGTCCTGCTGCTCCTCGAGGCGCTCGACCATCTCCTTGATCTCCGGGTTGGCGGCAACCGCCTGGGTGACCTGCTGCTCGAAGGCGGTCGCGGCGTCCTCGAGCTCCGAGGCCTCGACGGCGATGCCGATCATGCCCTCGAGACGGCGCAACAGGGCAAGGCCGGCCTTGGGGTTGGGAACGGCCGCCGCGTAGTGAGGCACGGCGGCCCAGAGGCTGGCGGCGCTCATCCCGCGCTCGCGGCAGACGGCGTGGAAGATGCCGAGTACCCCGGTCGGTCCCTCGTAGGCGACATCTTCGAAGCCGAGTTGGTCGATCATCGCCTCGTCGGTGGCGAGGCCGGTGATCGGCACCGGCCGGGTGTGGGCGACGTCGGCGATCAGCGAGCCGAAGGTGACGACGTCCTCGACCCCGCAGGCCTCGGCCACATCCAATACCGAGTTGCAGAAGGTGCGCCAGCGGGTGCTGGGCTCGGTGCCGCTGATCAGCAGCAGATCGCGCTCGGCGCCCTCCGCAGTGGCGGAGACGATCAGGTTGTCCGGCCATTCGACGCCCTGCATCTCGCCGTCGGAGATCTCGATGGTCGGGCGGTTGGCCTGGAAGTCGAAGAACTCCTCGGGGTCGATCCGAGCGATCAGCTCGGTCTCCAGCGAAGCCCCGATTGCGCCCAGCGCGGTGCTGGCCGCGCTCGCGGCGTCGTTCCAACCGGAGAAGGAGGCCACGAGCACCGGGGATCGCAACTGTGGCGGCTCGCGTTCCCAGACGATCGGATCCATCGAAGCCACAGTAGCGACGCGTCATCTCGGCGGGCGCCGCAACCGGGTCGCGGCAACCGTCCGGTGCGGATTGCATCATCGGTGCATCGATGCGACCCCCGCCAATCCCGCAGCCGGTCCGACCCCCGAGGGGATCGCCGCGCTCCAACCCGGGCGGCCGCTCACGGGGCGGTTTGCGGTGGTTCGCAAGGACCGCCAGCAGGCGAAGAACGGCACTCCCTACCTGAGCCTCGAATTGCGTGATCGGACCGGCTCGATCCCCGCCCGCATCTTCCGCGAGGCTGACCAGTTCGGGGCGCGCTTCGAGCGCGGCGATGCGATCGAGGTCAGGGGAAAGGTCGAGCGCTTCCGCGGCAGGCTCTCGGCCGAGATCACCGATCTGCGCCGGATCGAGCCCGGTTCGTTCGACCCGGGCGAGTTCCTACCGTCCGCCTATCGTTCGGTCGAGGAGCTGAACGGGTTCCTCGAACATCTGACTCGCGAGGTCTACGACCCGGGGCTGCGCGAGGTGGTCGAGCGGGTCCTGGATACCGAGCCGGTGGCCTCCGAGTTCAGGCGTGCGCCCTGCACCCGTGCCGGCCACCATGCCTACCTCGGCGGCCTGATCGAGCACACCGT
Source organism: uncultured Solirubrobacterales bacterium (assembly GCA_963823275.1). Taxonomy (GTDB): domain Bacteria; phylum Actinomycetota; class Thermoleophilia; order Solirubrobacterales; family 70-9; genus RHKX01. Next base: position 110,692 of record CAWGKW010000002.1, read on the forward strand.
CGCGGTGGGGACGCTCGTCGGTGAGGTCTGCCAGCTCCATCCGAGACTCGACTCCGACCTGCTGATGGCCGCAGCGCTCCTGCACGACGTCGGCAAGGCTCGCGAGTTCACCTACGGGGCCGAGTTCGCGATCAGCGAAGAGGGGGCGATGCTCGGGCATCTGACGATCGGTGCCCAGTTGATCGAGCCCGCCGCGGCCGCGCTGGATCCGCCGCGGCGCCTGGCCCTGCTGCACTGCGTGCTCAGCCATCATGGCCCGGAGGCGGCCGGCCGTGCGCGCGGCGCCGGCTCGGGGTTCGCGTCTCCGGAGGCACTCGCCCTGGCGCGAATCAACTCCCTTGACGCATCGGTGAAGGGCATCCTCGAACACGGCTGGAGCTGAACAGCTCAGGAGGGGGTCGGTGGGCTGCCCGGGACCGTCCCCAATCGAGGCCGCAGGCCTGGTCCCGGGAAGTCCGCCGACGCCCTCCCCGGGTTAGGTAATCGACCATCAGTCCTCAGGTCCAGGCCGCCGGCGGTTGCGCTTGCGCTCCGATTGACGCCGTTTTGACTGCAGGCGCCGCTCCTTCGACGCCCGACCGGGGCGGGTGGCCCGCCTGTGCTTGCGTGGCGCGACGGCGTCGGCGAGCCGCGCCCGGAGCCGCTCCAGGGCGGTTTCGCGGTTGCGTGACTGCCCCCGCGAGTCCTGGGAGACGGCGGTGACCCTTGGGCCCAGTCGTCCGGCGATCCGGCTCTTCTGCCCATCGCTGAGAGCCGCTGAGGCGCGCACGTCGAAGATCGCTTCGATTCGTGATTCGGTCTTGTTGGCATGTTGCCCGCCGGGACCGCCGGAGCGGCTTGCACGCATCTCGATCTCGCTGATCGGGATCCTGATCCCGTGCCCGATATCGAGGTCTTCGCTCATGGCTGGGGGGTCGACTCCGATCGTCTCGGGTCGGTGAACGCCCGGCGGAGCAGGAGACCCGCGACGAGCAGGCTGAGGGCGGCGAACCCGAGCTCGAGCGCTCGTTGGGGCAACGCGTTGGCGATCACGACGCCGACGATCACCCCCGGCAACGAGAGCAACCCGATCGTGAGGCCGTCGCGGAGGTCGACGTTGCCGTGGCGATGCTGCCTCCAGGTGCCGACGATCGCCATCGGCACGATCACCAGCAGGGAGGTTGCCTCCGCCTCGAGCTGGGTCGAGCCGAGGAAGACCGCCAGCGCGGGGACGAAGAGGATCCCCCCGCCGACGCCCAGCAGGCCGCCGACGGCGCCGCCGGCAAGAGCGAGAAGGATCGCCGCGACGACATCCATCAGGGCACGATCAGCTCCGCGGCGACGGCGATCAGGAGGACGGCGAACAGCAGCGATACGGTGCGCTCGGGCAATCGCTGCTGGAGCGCGACCCCGAGGCCGACTCCGACGACGGCCGGCCCCACGAGCAGCAGGGCGTCGCCGAGCCGGACGTTGCCGTAGAGGCCATGCAGGGTCGTCGCGAGGGCGCCGATGACGACGATCGCACAGAGCGAGGTGGCGGTTGCCCGCCGCTCGCTGAACCCGACCATCAGCAGCAGGGGGACCATCACCAGGCCCCCGCCGACCCCGAACAGCCCGCTGAACGCTCCGGCGAGAACCCCGATCACGGCGAAGCGGATCGTCCGGTTCTCGGGCACGGCGCGATACTAGATGAGTGCTGCCGAGCCGCGACGAAACAAACCGACTGCCATCCGTGCTCGAGCCCCTCCACGGCGACCCCGGGGCCGCGGCCGTTCTCTGCGACCTCGATGGCACCCTGGCCGAGATCGTTGAGCGCCCTGAGCAGACCCGGGTGGAGGACCGCGTCAGGGTCGCCCTCGCCCGGATCGCCGACCGCTACGCGATGACCGCGGTCGTCACCGGGCGCCGGGCGATCGTCGCGCGGACGATCGTCGGGATCCAGAAGCTGACCTACATCGGCAACCACGGTTTCGAGCTGTTGCTCCCGAACGCGCCCGTGGCCCGGGCCGCTCCCGAGCTCGGCGACCTCGCCGGAGCTGCCGGCCGATTCGCCTCTGAGCTCGACCCGGCCGCCCTCGAGAGCGCCGGGCTGCGAGTCGAGGACAAGGGTCCGATCGTCGCCCTCCATTGGCGCGGCTCGCGAGACGAGCACCTCGCCGAGGGGCGGGCGGCGGAGATCGCCGAGGAGGCCGAACTCGCCGGGCTCGTGATCCACCGTGGGCGCAAGGTGCTCGAGCTTCGTCCGCCCGCAAGCGTCGACAAGGGCTCGGCCATCGAATCCCTCCTGCTCGGGACGAACGCGACCGCCGCCCTCTACGCCGGCGACGATCGCACCGACCTCGATGCCTTCCGCGCCCTCGATCGGCTGCGCGGATCCGGCCGCCTGCAGACCGTGGTCAGAGTCGGGGTGGGCTCGACCGAGGGACCGCCGGAGATCGCCGCGGAATCCGACCTCGTCGTGGACGGCCCCGGAGGGCTGCTCCCCCTGCTCGTGGGACTCGCCGACTGATGCAGTTCAAGGACCTGCTCAGAGGCACGGTTCTGCTCGTCGCGATCGAGGCCACGGGCCTCGCGGTCATCTCCGCATTCGCCGTCAACTCGACCGGCGACGACACGCTGGCGGCGCTCGCGTTGGGTTGGTGGCTGGTCGCGATTGCCGGCGGGATCTGGCTCGGGCGGCCGTCGCGAACGGCCGACGCCCTGCGCGGACCGCTCGCCGCAGCGAAGACGACGGTCCAGCTCCCCGCCGACAGTCCGGTCAGGATCGCCCTCGCCCGGCTCTGGCCGATCGCGCTCTTCGCGATCGTCGCCGGCGCCTCCGGACCCGTGCTGCCACAGGTCCCCGCGATCGCGACCGGGTTCGCCCTCGGCGTGGCGGTCGCCTGGCGAAATCGCGAGGCGGCGGTCAGTGCCGTCGAGGAGCGGGACGGGGTCCTCTTCTACGTCGAGCACGGCTCGGCGTTCGACCCGATCAAGCTGGTCCGGACACCGGGGCTGCGCCGTGGAGCCGCCTCGACGCCGACCGTCTGACCCGAAGACCTAGCCCCTGAGCTTCTGGCCCCTGAGCTTCTGCAACTGCTTCCAGGTCCGCGTGTTCGCGACCTGGGCCTTCGTCAGCCCGGCGCGCCGTGCCGTCGCGATCGCGTAGGGCATCAGGGCCAGGGTGGAGGTCCGGTGGGCGTCGGTGTTGCAGACGATCGGGACGCCGGCCTCGGCCGCCAGGCGAGCATGGTGATCGTTGAGATCCCGCCGGTTGGGGTTGCCGTTGATCTCGATCATCGTTCCGGCCTCGGCCGCTGCGGCGACGACCGCCTCCATGTCGATGTCGTAGGGCTCTCGCCGCAGGAGCAGGCGGCCGGTGGGGTGGCCGAGGCAGTCGACCATCGGGCTGCTGACTGCGTTGACGACGCGCTCGGTCATCTCCCTGCCGCTGATCCGAAACGACGTGTGGACGCTCGCGACCACCCAGTCGAGCTGATCGAGCACCTCGTCGGCATAGTCGAGCGACCCGTCGGGGAGGATGTTGACCTCGGAGCCGGCGAGCAGCTGGAATCGTCCCTTCGACGTGGCGTTGTATCCCGCCACCTCCTCGATGCGCCGCAGCAGCCGGTCGGGCTGGACGTCGTCTCCAAAGCCGTGACTGGCGGAGTGGTCGGTGATCGCGAGGTAGGAGTAGCCGCGCTCCCTCGCCGCCGCCGCCATCTCCTCGAGCGAGTTCCTGCCGTCGGAGAGGGTCGTGTGGCAATGGAGGTCGCCCCGCAGGTCCTCGAGCGTCACCAGCTCGGGCAGATCGTCCTCCGCCGCCGCGGCGATCTCGTCCCTGCCCTGCCGTAGCTCGGGCTCGATGTAGGCCAGGCCGAGGCGCCCGTAGACATCGCTCTCATCCTCAGATCGGGTCACCTCACCGCTCTCCACCTCGGTGATCCCGTGCTCGGAGACCGAGAGCCCCATCCTCACCGCCCGCTCGCGCAGCTTCACGTTGTGTTCCTTCGAGCCGGTGAAGTGCTGAAGCAGGTTGCCGAACTCCTCCGGCGGAACGATTCGCAGGTCGAGGGCGATGCCGTTGTGGGTTCGGGCTCGCAGGCCGTTGACACTCGGATCTGCCGGACTCGGCAATCAGCGGATGGTGGGCCAGCTCGGTCGCCAGCGCCATCGGGTCGCTTGCGGTGGCGACGATGTCGATGTCCTTGCAGGTGTCGGTCCAGCGCCGGGCCGATCCCGCAAGCACGACCTTCTCCGAGGCGTCGCTGGCGGCGAGCGCGTCGACCAGCTCGTTCCCGACCTTGCGTATGTCGTCGAGCAGGCGGCGCTCCTCCGGCCCCTCGGAGTCCATCCGCTCGAGCTCGGTGAGCACGTTCTCCTCGAACTTCGCCCCGAGGCCCTTGAGGCCACGGAGCTCGCCGGCCTCGGCCGCGGCCTTCAACCCGTCGAGCGTCGAGATGCCGGTCTCGTCGTAGATCCGGCGTACGGTCTTCGCTCCGACCCCCGGGATCTGCGTCAACTCGACCAGCGAGGCCGGGAACTTCTCCTTCAGCCTGGTTGCGGAGGGGATCTCCCCCTCGTCGAGCAGCAGGACGATCTTCTCCTGGATGGTGTCGCCGATCCCGTCCATCGCCGTGGCCTTGCCCTCACGAGCCAGCTCGCCCACCGGAGCGGGGCTGTCGGCGATCACGCGGGCGGCCTCCTTGTAGGCGAGCACGCGGAAGCGGTTGGCGCCGTCGAGCTCGTAGAGGGTTCCGAGTTCCCGGAAGGCGGCGGCGATCTCGGCGTTTCGCATGGCCCCCAGTGTCGCATTCGAGGGCCGGGCGGCCCGCCCGGGACCAGGCCTTCGGCCTTGCTTGTGGACGGTCCCGCCCGGCCCGCCCGGCCCTCGGTGGACAGCCCGTTTAGGGTGATCTGCCCGCGATGCCCGACGCCGACTCAAACCTCCTGCCGATCAGGGTCGTTCTGCCGACCTACAACGAGGCCGACAACCTCGAGTCGATCGTTGCCGCCGTACTCGCCGCGGCGCCGGAGGGAACGGGGATCCTGGTCGTCGATGACGCATCCCCCGACGGAACCGGGGAGCTCGCGGACCGACTGGCCGCGGCGGACCCCAGGATCGACGTTCTCCACCGCCGGGAAAAGCGGGGCCTCGGTCCGGCCTACGTCGCCGGCTTCGGGCGGGCACTTGCCTCCGGCGCGGAACGGATCGTGCAGATGGACGCCGACTTCTCCCACGACCCCGCCGACGTCCCGCGCCTGATCGCGGCGACGATGGACGGCGCCGGCGCCGACCTGGCGCTCGGCTCCCGTTACGTCGAGGGCGGCGGGATCGGCGACTGGGGCAGGGCCCGCAAGGCGATCTCCCGATGGGGGAGCACCTACGCGCGCACCTGGCTCGGGCTCGATCTCCAGGACCTGACGGGCGGCTTCAAGTGCTATCGGCGAGAGGTGGTGGAGGGGATTCGCATGGAGACCGTGAGCGCGCTCGGATACGCCTTTCAGATCGAGACGACCTACCGCGCGGTCCGGGCCGGTTTCCGGGTCGTCGAGGTCCCGATCATCTTCAGCGACCGCCGCGTCGGTGAATCGAAGATGAGCCGGGCCATCGTCGCCGAGGCCGCGTGGAGAGTGCCGATCATGCGATTGCGGGGCAGCCGCTGGAACTAGGGCCCTTCCAATACTTCATTTTGTGTAGTAAGGTGCATCGCACCCCCACACCCCCCTAACGAGGAGTTCAAATGGCGAACCTCCCCCAGGTCACCGATAACAATTTTCAGGCCGAGGTGCTCGATTCCACCGAGCCCGTTCTGGTCGACTTCTGGGCCCCCTGGTGCGGCCCATGCCGGGTCGTCCACCCGATTCTCGAGGAGATGTCAGGCGAGCGCGACGACGTCAAGATCGTCAGCGTCAACATCGATGAGAACCAGGAGATCGCCGGCAAGTACCAGGTCATGTCGATCCCGACGATGATCGTCTTCAAGGGCGGCCAGCCTGCCAAGACGATCGTCGGGGCGATGCCGAAGAAGCGCCTGGAAGCGGAAATCGAGCCGGCGCTGGCCTAGAGAATCTGAGCTTCGACGAAACCCGCGATCAGGACCGCGACCCCGCCGATCTCCCCGATCATCAAGGCCCACATGAAGGCGTGGGTGCCGGGGACGGGGTCGCGGAACTGGTTGTCGGTGTCGCGGCGCATGCCGTGGATCGAGTAGCCGGCGATCGCGGCTACGAAGAAGAAGATCGGCACGAAGGCCGCGATCAGGTTGACGGCGGTCGAGAAGCCGCTGAGCTCGACGAACGTGGCCAGGAGCAGCGTCGCGAAGCTGTAGAGCAGCGCCGCCCGGTGGGCGGTATCGACGTAGGGGTGAGCGAGCGCGTCCTCCGAGGTCGCCATCTGGCGGTACTTCCAGACTCCCAGCAGCAGCGCCCAGAGAAAGATCAGGCCGGCGGCGAGGATGACCGCCTTGGTGTCGCCGCCGATGACCACGGGCCGATCCTAGTCGCAGGCGTGGTGGCCCGGCCGGCGATCGTCAGCCGACGCGGACGACCGAGATCTCCAACTCGCGGCCGTCGACTTTGATCGCGTCGCCGTCGCCGTCGTAGGAGATCGCGGTCGCCAGGGTCTCGCCGGTCACGTACTCCTCGTGGGCGCGGACCGCGTCGAGCAGCTGGTCATCCCCGCCGAGCCCGAGTTCGATCCGGTCGGTGATCTCGAGGCCGGCCTCCTTGCGAGCGTTCTGGACGGCGCGGACGACCTCGCGGGCGAGGCCCTCGCGGATCAGGTCGTCGTCGAGCTCGAGCGCCAGGGCGACGGCGCGGCCGGCCTCCGACTCGACCTGGTAGCCGTCCAGTGGCTGCATCGCGAAGCTGAGTTCGTCGGGGCCGAGGGTGTGCTCGCGCCCGTCGACGCTGATCCCGACCTGCCCGCCCGCCTCGATCGTGCCGCGGACGTGATCGGCGTCGAGTGCCTCGATCGCGATCTTGGCCTGCGGCATGTCCTTGCCGAAGCGCGGGCCGAGCGCCCGGAAGTTCGCCCTGACCGCCCAGCTCGCCAGCTCTCCCTCCTCTGTGACGAACTCCAGATCGCGCACGTTGAGCTCGGCGCGGACCACGTCGGCGAGGCCCTCGATCGTGTGGCGTTCGGCCTCGGTGGCGACGATCACGGCCTTGGCGAGCGGCTGGCGCATCTTCGCCTTCGCCTGGGCCCGGGCGGCGCGGCCGAGCTCGACGGCGCGGCGGGCCGCCTCCATTCCGGTCTCCAGGCCGAGGTCGCGCAGACCGGCATCGACGACGGGGAAATCCTGCAGGTGAACTGATTCCTCGACCGGCGGTCTCACACCGTGTGAGAGGTTGAGCCAGATCGCGTCAGCGGTGAAGGGAATGAACGGCGCGAGCAGCTTGGCCGTCTCGGCCAGGCAGTGGCGGAGCGTCCCGAACGCCGCCTCGTCCCCGCTCCAGAAGCGGCGCCTACCGACCCGCACGTACCAGTTGGAGAGATCGTCGACGTAGGCGGCGATCGCCCTGCCGGCGGCGGTCGAGTCGAAATCGTCGAGTCGCTCGCGGACGATCTCGATCGTGGCCTGAAGTCGGGAGACGGCCCAGCGGTCGAGCGCCTCGGCAGACCCTCCCGAAGCCGGGTACCCGTCGGCACCGGGGGGAACCGGGGCTTCGCCGGCGCCCACCGCGATACCCTCGGCGTTGGCGTAGAGAACGTAGAAGGAGTAGGTGTTCCAGAGGGTCAGCAGGAACTGGCGGACCGATTCCCCGACCGTCTCGGCGCTGAAGCGGTAGCCGGCCCAGGGTTGCTGGGAGGCGAGGTAGTACCAGCGGAACGCGTCGGCGCCGTGGGCGTCGATCACCTCGTGGGGATCGACGAGGTTGCCGGTCCGCTTGCTCATCTTGCGGCCCTCGGGGTCGAGGATCAATCCCAGGCAGACGCAGTTCAGGTAGTCGGTCTCGTCGAACAGGAGCACCGACTCGGCCAGCTGGGAGTAGAACCAGCCGCGGGTCTGGTCGATCGCCTCGCAGATGAAGTCGGCGGGGAAGCGGCGGCCGAACTCCTCCTCGTTCTCGAACGGGTAGTGGAGCTGCGCGAACGGCATCGCGCCGCTGTCGTACCAGGTGTCGATCACCTCCGGGACGCGTCGCATCTCGCCGCCGCAGGACTCGCACTCGAGCACGACGTCGTCGATGTAGGGGCGATGGAGGTCGACCTCATCGGCCCCGTCGACGACCCTGGTTGGCGGCTCGCCGCCGCGCTCGGTCAGCTCGGCGATCGCCCCGATGCAGCAGCGCTCCTCGCAGCCCTCGGCGGTGCAGGACCAGATCGGCAGCGGGGTGCCCCAGTAGCGCTCGCGCGACAGCGCCCAGTCGACGTTGCCCTCCAGCCACTTGCCGAACCGCCCGTGCTTGATGTGCTCGGGGTGCCAGCCGATCCGCTCGTTCTCGGCGAGCATCCGGTCGCGGACCTCGGAGGTGCGCAGATACCAGGACGACTTGGCGTAGTAGATCAGCGGGGTGTCGCAGCGCCAGCAGTGCGGATAGGCGTGCTCGTAGGGCACCTCCCTGAAGAGCTTTCCGGAGGTGACGAGTGCCGCGACGATCTCGGGGTTGTGGTCGCGAACGAGCTTGCCCTGGAAGTCGGGGACGCGCTCGTCGTAGGTGCCGTCGAGTCGAACCGGGTTCTGCAGCGTCATCTCGTACCGCTCGCCGAGCCGGTAGTCGTCCTCGCCGAACGCCAGCGCCGTATGGACGAGGCCGGTGCCGTCCTCGGTCGTGACGAAGTCCCCGAGCAGGACCGAGTGGCCGAGCGGTCCGAACTCCTCGCCGGCGATGTAGTCGAACGGGGCCTCGTAACGGACCCCCTCCAGTTCGGAGCCCTGGAACGTCGAGAGCTTCTCGTATCCCTCGCCGAGGACCCGATCGGCGAGTGCCGTGGCGACGACGAGGACTCCGCTGCCATCGGCACTCATCGCTCTGACGTACTCGATCTCCGCCCCGACGGCCACGGCGGCGTGCGCGATCAGCGTCCAGGGCGTCGTCGTCCAGACGAGCAGGCTGTCGCCCGGCTCCAGCGGCCCGCCCGGCTCGGTGACCGGGAGCTTCACGTACGCCGATGGATCGACGACGTCCTTGTAGCCGAGCGCGACCTCGTGTGAGCTCAGCGCGGTTCCGCAGCGCGGACAGTAGGGCACGACCTTGTGGCCCTGGTAGAGCCGGTCCCTGTCCCAGTTCTGCTTCAGCGACCACCAGACCGACTCGATGTAGTCGGTGTCCATCGTGATGTAGGGGTCATCGAGGTCGATCCAGTGGCCGATCCGCTCGACCATCCGGTCCCAGTCCTCGACGTAGGCGAAGACCGACTCGCGGCAGCGCTCGTTGAACTCGGCGATCCCGAAGGCCTCGATCTCCTCCTTGGAGGTGATCCCCAGCGCCTTCTCGATCTCGAGCTCGACCGGCAGCCCGTGACAGTCCCAGCCGCCCTTGCGGGGGACGTAGTAGCCGCACATCGCCTTGTAGCGCGGGTAGATGTCCTTGAAGACGCGAGAGAGGACGTGGTGGGAACCGGGTTTGCCGTTGGCGGTCGGTGGCCCCTCGTAGAAGCTCCAGAGTGGTCCGCCCTCGCGCTCGCTGAGCTGGCGGCGGAAGGTGCCTCCCTCGCGCCAGCGCTCGAGCACCCCCTCCTCGAGGGCGGGGAACGATTGCTTGGGGTCGACCGGGGCGTAACGGGTCATGGGGGCGGTCGATTCTAGGTGCCAGCTAGCCTCTTACCCTGCACCCTCAGAGCGATTGAACGGAGAACTTGAAGTGAGCGAGGAATCGAAGCGGGAGAACGGCAGCGAACAACGGCTCTGGGGAGGTGAGACCGAGAAGGCTGTGGCCAACTTCCCGGTCTCCGGTCATCCGATCCCCGCGCCCGTCGTTCACTGGCTCGGCCGGATCAAGGCCGAGGCCGCCCGCTCCAATGCCGAGCTGGGCCTGCTCGACGCCGATCATGCTGAGCGCATCGCCACCGCCGGTGACGCCGTCGGTCGCGGTGAACACGACGATCAGTTCCCCGTCGATGTCTTCCAGACCGGATCCGGCACCTCCTCGAACATGAATGCCAACGAGGTGATCGCCAACCTCGCCGGCGACGGCGCCCACCCCAACGACCACGTCAACATGGGCCAGTCCTCCAACGACGTCTTCCCCTCGGCCGTGCATCTGGCCGCGCTGGATCAGACGACTCACGACCTCCTGCCCGCCATCGATGCGCTCGCGGCGACCCTGGATCGCAGGGCCGCCGATTTCGCCGATCTGGTCAAGTCGGGTCGCACCCACCTGATGGACGCGGTACCGGTGACGCTCGGCCAGGAGTTCGCCGGGTTCGCATCCCAGATCCGCCTCGGAGCCGAGCGGATCCGCGGCACCCTCGGCCGGGTCGGGCAGATCCCGCTCGGCGGCACCGCGACCGGCACCGGCATCAACACCCATCCCGAGTTCGCCGATCGGGTGCGCGAGAAGATCGCCCGCTCGACCGGCCTCGCGATCTCCGCCCCGGCCGACCGCTTCGAGGCACAGGCCAACCGCGACTCGCTCGTCGAGCTCTCCGGATCGCTCAAGGTGATGGCGGTCTCGCTGATCAAGATCGGCAACGACCTCGCGCTGATGGGCTCGGGGCCACGAGCGGGGCTGGCCGAGATCCGGCTCCCGGAGCTCCAGAAGGGCTCCTCGATCATGCCCGGCAAGGTCAACCCGGTGATCCCCGAGGTCGTGATCCAGGTCGGCGATCAGGTGATCGGCAACGACATGGCCGTCACCCTCGGCGGCGCCCAGGGTCAGTTTGAGCTGAACGTGCGGGTGCCGCTGATCGCACGCAACCTGCTCGACTCGATCAAGCTGCTCGCCTCCGCCTCCCGCCTGCTCGACACCAAGTGCGTGGCCGGGATCGAGGCCAACGAGGAGCAGCTCCAACACCACGCCGAGTCGACCCTTCAGGTCGCGACGGCGCTCAACCCGCACATCGGCTACGACAGCGCTGCCGAGATCGTCAAGGAGGCGGCGTCGTCGGGCCGCACCGTGCGTGAGGTGGCGATCGAGAAGGGCGTCGACGAGGCCACCCTCGACGAGGCTCTCGACTTCGTCGGAATGGCTCACCCGCACGGCTGACGGCGGTCTGCGAGCCCCCGGCTCCGGGTTCTCGTCGGCTCACGGCCCTGCGGCCGCATCGCCTCCTGCGTCCTCGATCTGCGGGCTCTCAGCCTCGCCGTTACGGCTGACTCATGGGTTGAGTGGCGGATTTCCACTGGATATCGGTGGTTTTCCGCCACTGAACTCGGCCTGGCCCATGATCGCGACCGTTCGCCGGGCCACCTGAGCCGGATCGCCGACGATCTGATCGCGGGTGAACCGGTGAACCGACCAGCCTCCGATCGTCAGGCATTGCTCGCGGTCGCGGTCCTGATTGGCCCGCGATCGACCGCCGTGGAAGGCGTAGCCGTCCACCTCGACGACGATCCGCAGATCCGGCCAATGGAAGTCGACCTCGAATGTCCGGTCGCCGACCACGATCTCCTGATTGACGAGCGGTTCCTGGAGCTCGGCCATCCGGCAGATCTGGAGGTACCTCACCTCGACCCCGCTCCTGACCCGCGGGGTTCCCATTCCGAGAACTGCGCGGAGCTTCGGTGCGCCGGGTCGACCGTGGTGGGCGATGACGAGTTGCGTCAGCCGCTGATCGTTGATCAGTCCTCGGGAGCTGGCGAGCAGCAGGACGCTCTCGAGCTCATGGACATGAAGCGTCGAGGCGAGGTCGACGATCGTTCTGGTGGCGGTGGTGCTGGGAATCCCCCGGCAATGGGTCACGTCGACGGCGGCCAGACTCCGGCGATGGATCCTGAGGCCATGACGACCGCGCCCGGCCCCGCGAAGGCAGATGACGTCGATGAGGTCCGGGAACCGGCCAAGCAGCCCAAGGAGCCAACCCGCCGCATGGTCGCTGACCGCCGACTCTACGCCGGCGGCGAGCGTCGCCGCCAGCAGCCGTTGGTCGTGGGTGAACGGCGGTGGGCTCAGCGAGTGAACCCCGGAATGAAGCGGAAAGAGGCGCCCTGTATCGGCCCGATACTTGACGGCGCCGGCGCTGAAGCCGACGCTCGCGAGCTGGGCGGTCGTCGCAAGCTGCTTCTGGCCCCTTCCCAGCTCCAGCGCTCGCCGGTCGCGCTCACTGGCGGCTTTACACTGACCCTCAGCGCCTTTCCGCCAGCCGGCCTCCATCGCCCAAGCATCGCGAAGGATCCGTCACAGGTGGTGCGCTCTCCGTGCCAAGTCGTGCACGGCGATGCCTCTTTTCAGCACCCGATCTGAATCCTCGCCGAGGCCGTTGTGGCCCCGGCACCGTCGGCGCTCAGCGGACCCCGATTCCGCCGCGCGTCCCGAGCGGGCGGTGATCGTGGGCAGCGCGGGCAGCGGCGACGGCCTCGGCATGCGGACCCAGCGCCTGGGGGAGGGAGATCGTGACCCGATCGGAGCCGACCGAAAGCCCGGTTGCGTCGGCCACCGCCGCGGCGGCCTGCGGGCTCGAGAGCCGCATCGCGCCCGGCTCGAGCCGGCATCCCATCGCCAACTCGAGCGGCGTGCTGCCGTCGGCACCCGGGGGAGGCAGCTGCGCGAGACCCTCGTAGCTCTGGGCCTGACGCACGTGGTTGACGAAGTCGATCAGATACATGTCTCGGTGTCCTATCGCCACCCGCCCGCACGGCCTTGAGCCCCTGAAGGCCGGATCGGACGCCCTGTCATGATCCTGGCAACCCTAATCCAAGGAGTCGAAGATGAGCGACAGCCAGAGCTCGAACAGCCCGAACGGAACCGCCGTCCCAGGCGCTGAGACGCCCGAGCGCACCGAGGTCGCCACCTTCGGGGCCGGATGCTTCTGGAAGCCGGAGGCGATCTTTCGCGAGGTCCCGGGCGTCGTTGTTACCGCAGTGGGCTACGAGGGCGGACATGTCGATCACCCGACCTACGAGCAGGTCTGCAGCGGCCGCACCGGACACGCCGAGGTGACGCGCGTCACATACGACCCCGACAAGGTCTCCTACGGAGAGCTCCTCGACCGGTTCTGGGCGATGCACGACCCGACGCAGGTCAACCGACAGGGGCCCGACATCGGCGATCAGTACCGGACCGTGATCTTCACCCACACGCCCGAGCAGGTCGCGGCGGCGGAGGCATCAAAGGCCTCCCAGCAGGAGCAGTTCCGCGATCCGGTTGCGACCTCGATCGAGCCGGCAACCGGGTTCTGGATGGCCGAGGAATACCACCAGTGCTACCTCGAGCAGCGCCGCTCGGGTGGTTTGCTGGGGACGCTGCTGGGCCGCTAGCGCCGGGCAGGTCGTTCAGCAGCCATCCCGCCTCAGAGGTTGATCGCGATGTACTTCGTCTCGAGGTACTCGAGGATCCCCTCGGTGCCGCCCTCGCGACCGTTGCCTGAGGCCTTGACGCCTCCGAAGGGTGCGCCGGCGTTGGAGACGAGGCCCTGGTTGAGGCCGATCATCCCGGTCTCCAGTGCCTCGCAGACATGCAGGGCCCGCTGCACGTCCCTTGTGAAGACGTAGGCGACGAGGCCGTACTCGGTGTCGTTGGCGGCTGCGATCGCCTGCTCATCCGTCTCGAACGTCGCGATCGGGGCCACCGGGCCGAAGATCTCCTCGGTGAGCATGCGGGCGTCGGCGGGGATCTCGGTCAACACCGTCGGCTCGTAGAAGGAGCCGGTGCCCTCGAGTGGCTTACCGCCGACGAGTACCTTGGCCCCCTTGTCGACCGCATCGTCGACCAGACCGGCCACCGTGGAGCGCTGGTCGTCATCGATCAGCGGGCCGACATCGGTCTCCTCCTCGGTTCCGCGGCCGACCTTGAGCGCGCGCATCCGGGCCGCCAGCTTCTCGGCGAACTCGCCGGCGATCGACTCGTGGACGTGGAAGCGGTTGGCCGAGGTGCATGCCTCGCCGACGTTGCGCATCTTCGCGATCATCGCCCCCTCGACTGCGGCGTCGAGGTCCGCGTCGGCGAAGACGAGGAACGGCGCGTTTCCACCGAGTTCCATCGAGACCTTGAGGACGTTCTCTGCGGCCTGCTCGATCAGCATCTTCCCGACCTCCGTCGAGCCGGTGAAGCTGAGCTTCCGCAGGCGCGGGTCGGAGATGATCGGCTTCGAGACCGCGCTCGAGGAGGTGCTCGTGATCACGTTGAGGACGCCGTCCGGCACCCCGCATTCCTGCAGCAGCGAAGCGAGCGCAAGCATCGACAGCGGCGTGTTCTGGGCCGGCTTGATCACCATCGTGCAGCCGGCGGCGATCGCGGGCCCGATCTTCCGGGTGCCCATCGCGGTCGGGAAGTTCCAGGGGGTGATGAAGTAACACGGGCCGACGGGCTGGCGCATGACCAAGACCCGGCTGGCGCCGTTGCCGGCCACCTTGAAGTCGCCCACGGTGCGTAACGCCTCGCCCGCGTTCCAGCGAAAGAACTCGGCGGCGTAGGCGATCTCACCCTTCGATTCGGCCACCGACTTGCCCATCTCGAGAGTCATCAGCAGCGCCAGCTCCTCGCTGCGCTCGCCCATCAGCTCGAATGCGGACTGGAGGATCTCCGAGCGCGTGTTCGGCGGCGTCGCCGCCCACTCGGCCTGCGCCCCGGCCGCCGCGTCCATGGCCGCGGCGGCGTCCTCGGCCGTGGCATCGGCGATCTCGCAGAGCCTCTCGCCGGTCGATGGGTCGTCGACCTCGAACTCACCGCCGTCGCTCGCGTCGCGCCACTCACCGCCGATCAGCAGCCGCTTCTCGACCCCGTCGACCACCGATTGCTCCGTCGCGCCGCTCATTGAAACCTCTCCGTTCGCAGTCGTGTTCTAACCGGGCGACACATTAGCCGTCGGGGAACGGCTGGATCGGGATCCCGTGGTCGGTACGCCGGGTGCCCAACTCGTAGGTGGCGGCCTCAACGACCTGGATCCTCTCCGGCGCCCGGCCCGGGCGCTCGAGCGTCAGGTCGAGGTCGGCGATCGAGCAGTTCAACGCGTGATGATCGGGACCGACCGGGTCGGCGTAGACCCAGCCGACGAAACGCTCGGCGGGGGCGGAGACCCTCCCGCGGGCGAGGAAGCCGTCCCCGGGGGCGGTGAACGCGCATTCCGTGGGCTCGGCCGCGAGCTCCGTCCGCAGAACCTTGCTGAATCCGCCCACTCTCAGTTTCTCCCCGCGATGGAGGATCTGGCCGTTGAGCACCCAGGGAGTCACCAGAGGCCCGAGGCGGACGCGGCCCGCCGCCATGTCGACGTAGCCGCGGGAGCCATCGTCGTCGACCGTCGCGCCATGGATCCAGACCCAGCTCTCAGCGTGCTCGGCGCCCCAGTTGTGCCCGACCATCCCGGGCCACTGATCGATGGTGATGCGCTCACCGTCGATCTCGAGGATGCCGTCGAAGGTTGCGCTCGGGTGAGGGCTGAGCAGCTTCGTACGGGGGAGCCGGGCGTTGTACATCCAATCGGCAGGGAAGTGGCGCAGCGCCTCAGCGTGATCGTTGAACCGGAGGCTCCAACTCGCCTCGCAGCCGCCGCCTTCGACGACCCCCTGCATCCGTCCGGGGCCGATCTCCGAATCGGCGACGCGGACATACGAATCGCGGGGGATGCCGACCTGGTCGGCGTCGACCTGACGCTTGGCGGCCAGCGGCTTCTCGCGCCCGACGTCGAAGTAGGTCATCCAGACCGCACCCTTGAGCGCCTCGTTGGGCCGCTTGTGAACGGTATGGCGAATCCAGACCGACCGACCGCCCTCGGGAGCTGCTGCCTTCAGATAGAAGCTCTCGTAGTGGCCGTCCGTGGCTGGGATCGAGGGGAAGCGGGCCTCTGTGCGCACTGCCTGGGAGCGTATTGCTCCGGGCAGCTCGTTGTGTGACGGTGCCGGACAGGGAGGCTGTCAAGCTGAAGGCATGTCGCGGCGTGAACTCGATCCGCAAACGGAACGAATCCGCGGACCGGGGCCCGCGACGGTCGCCGGTGTCGTGATCTCGGCGATTGCGTTGATCGTGGGCGTCCTGTTGCTCACGGGCGTAATCGGCGGGAGCGGGTTCGACCCCCTCCGGATCTCCGAGGTCGCCCGCGACGGCGGCTCCGACGACCCCTTCAGCTACAAAGACGACCGGGCCGCGGATTTCGAGCGACGGGCGGAGCTCGGCTACTCCCACGTCCTCTACGAGAAGAGCCCGGGAGGGATCGTCGCGAGCGCCCGGCGGACCGCCCGCTGGCGCGACGAGATCGAGACGGCCGCCGCCGCCCACGGCGCCGATCCCGACCTGATGGAGGCCATGGTGCTGCTCGAGAGCGCCGGCCGGCCCGAGGTGATCGCCGGCGATGACCCCGTGGCTGCCAGCGGCCTCGCTCAGATCGTCGCCGAGACCGGTCCCGACCTGCTCGGCATGAGGGTTGACCTGCGCCGCAGCCGTGCCCTGACGAAACGGATCCACGAGATCGAGGCGGAGATCGCGAGGGCCACGAGAGATGCCGCCGCCGGCAACCCCAAGCAGCGTTCGCGGGCCCTCCTGCAACTGCGCAGGCTGCCGAGGCGGGAGGCGGCTCTGCACGCCGAGCGGGCGAGGGTCGACGAGCGCTTCGACCCGGTCAAGGCCCTCGACGGGATGGGCACGTACCTCGAGATCGCCGAGGCGCGGTTCGGCCGGACCGATCTGGCGACCGTCAGCTACCACATGGGAATCGGCAATCTCGAGAACGCGATGGCGGGCTACGAGGAGACGACCCCGACCGACGACCTCACCTACACGCGGTTGTTCTTCGACTCCTCGCCGCTGCGGAACGCCGCCGCGTGGGACCTCCTCGCATCGCTCGGCGACGACAGCTCCACCTATCTCTGGCGCGTCCTCGCCGCCGAGCGGATCATGAGTCTCCATCGCTCCGAGGGGCCCGAGCTGAAGCGGCTGGCGGAGCTCCACGGGGCGAAGGCGACCCAGGAGGAGGTCTTCCACCCCGAGGACGAGACCCGGGTCTTCGCCGATCCCGCCGACATCGAGAGGGCGCTCGACGACGAGGAGCTGTTGCCGATTCCCGAGGGCGCCGAGTTCGGCTACGCGATCGACAGGGGGATGGGAGAGCTCGCCCCCAGGCTCGGGGTCGACCGGTCGCTGTACCGGGCCCTGCGCCCCGAGGCCCTCGCGACCCTGATCTACATGGCCTCACGGGTCCGCGAGATCAATGACGGCAAGGGACAGCTCACCGTGAGCAGCGCCGACCGCGACCAGCGGTACCAGGACGAGCTGGTCGGGATCAACGGCGAGGCCACGAGCGCCTACTCCCTCCACACGACCGGCTACTCCTTCGACGTCCTCCGCGACTACTCCAGCGACCGCCAGGCCGAGGCCTTCCAGTTCATTCTCGACCGCCTCCGCTCCCTCAACGTCATCGACTATGCCGTCGAGCCGGAGGCGATTCACATCACGGTGAGCAACGAGGCCGCCCCGCTGTTGGACCTGTGAACTTCAGGTGTGCTTGACGGTCAGCACGTCGCCGTCCGCCATCACGTAGTCGCGCCCCTCGATCCTCAGCAGGCCCCTGTCGCGGGCGCCCGAGTAGCCGCCGCACTCGATCAGGTCCTTCCAGGAGATCACCTCGGCCTTGACGAAGCCGTCCTGGATGTCGGTGTGGATCTTGCCCGCGGCGTGCCAGGCGGTCTGCCCGCGGCGCAGGCTCCAGGCTCGCGCCTCGACGGCAGGGCCGGCGGTGAAGAAGCTGATCAGATCGAGCAGGGAGTAGGCGGCGCCGACCATGCGGCCGAGGCCGGACTCGGCGACGCCGAGCTCGGCGCGCATCACCTCGGCCTCCTCGTCGTCGAGCTCGACCAGCTCGGCCTCGATCTTGGCGCTCAGCGCGATCGCCTGATCGCCGCTCCTGCGCGCGTGCTCGACCAGATCGGCGGGAGGCTGATCCTCGCCCTCGTCGACGTTGGCGACGTAGAGGACGGGCTTGGAGGTGAGTGCCTGCAGCTGCTGCGGCCCGGCCGGACCGACCGCGTCGGGCACGGGGACCGAGCGCACCGGCTCGCCGCGCTCGAGGGCGGCCACGACGTCGATCAGCCAGTCCCGTTCGGCGATCGCGTCCTTGTCGAGCGTCTTGGCCTGCTTGCCGACCCGGTCGAGCCGCCGGGTCGCCGTCTCGAGGTCGGCGAGCATCAACTCCGCCTCGACCATCTCGGCGTCGGCGACCGGGTCGACCTTGCCGTCGGGATGGGGGACCCCCGAATCGGAGTGGGCGCGGACCACGTGGCAGATCGCGTCGGTCTCGCGAATCGAGGCGAGGAACCGGTTGCCGAGGCCCTCGCCGGCGCTGGCGCCACGGACGAGTCCGGCGATGTCGTGGACCTCGAGCGACTCGTGGACGATCGGGGTCGCCTCGACGGTGGCCGCGACCTCGTCGAGGCGCTCGTCGGGAACGGGAGCGATCGCCACGTTCGGCTCGATCGTCGTGAACGGGTATCCGGCCGCCTCGGCACCGGCCTGCGTGAGGGCGTTGAAGAGGGTCGACTTGCCCGCGTTGGGCATGCCGACGATGCCGACCTTCATGCGTTCACCCCTGGCGGCAATGGGTAGAGCCGTCCGATCCCGTGGCCGATGGCGGCGCCGGCGAGAACGTCGCTTGGGTAGTGCATTCCGAGATAGGGGCGACCGAGGCAGATCAGGGCCGCAAACGCGTAGAGCGGGGAGCGCGCTCGCGGGGAGATCCTGCCGAGGACGGTCGCGGCGGCCATCGCGGACGTGGAGTGTGCGGAGGGGAAGGAGAGCCTGTTCGGGGCCGGCCCGAGCGGTGGGTAGCCCTCGATCACCGGGCGGGCACGCCCGACGGCCACCTTGACCAGGTAGTTCAGGCCGACTGCGACGGGCGCGACGGTCGCCGCGACGAGGAACCGGTTGCGCCGAGCGGGGAAGAGCGCAGCGCCGCCCAGCCCGAGCGCCGCCCAGCCGGAGCCGTACTCGCCGAAGGTGCCGAGGCCCTGAGCCAACCGCTCAACCGGCTTCCAGTGTCCGCGGGTGCGGAGCCGGATCAGCAGCGCCCGGTCGAGGCGACCGAGGAGTCTCTGCGGGGGTTCGAGCACGGACACGGCCGAGCAGCATAGGCGCGATCCGCTCTCGACCGTCCGGCGCGGCGGGTGGAATGGGGCCGTGAGCGCATCGGCGAGGGCGACTGATCACGACAACGACCGGCAGGCGCGGATCGACGATTGCCGCCGCCGGTTCCGCGAGTCGGGCCTGCCGCTTCTCGATGAGGACTTTTCGGCCTCGACCAACGTCTTCAACCGGGCGGCTCCGCTGCTGGCGGTCGTGTTCCTCGGCGAGATGCTCGGCGCCGTGCAGCTCGAATGGTCCCTGCTCGCGAACCTGGCCGCGATCGCGGGCGGCCTCGCGATTCTGCTCGCCGCCGGGATGGTCGTCAACCACCTCCGGGGACGCCCGCTCCGCTCCCTGCCGGAGGACGTCGGCAGGATCGAGCTCGCGGCCTTCGTCCTCGTCCCGGCTCTACTACCGTTGGTGTTCGGCGGTCAGACCCGCAGCGCCTGGGTCACGGCGGTCGCGAACCTGGCGCTGCTCCTGCTCGTCTACGCGATCCTGGGCTACGGGCTGATCTCGATCGTTCGCTGGGTCGGCAGGCGGCTCTGGCATCAGCTGCTGGCCTCGTTCATGTTGCTGGCCCGGGCGGTGCCGCTGCTGATGATCTTCGCCCTGCTGGCGTTCATGAGCACCGAGATGTGGCAGGTCTTCTCGATCATCCCCGACGGCAACCTGCTCGCGATCGCCCTTCTCTTCGTCGGCCTCGGCACGGCGTTTCTGCTCGCCCGCCTGCCGCGCGAGGTGCGAGCGATCGAGGTCGAGGTCGGCTCCGACGACACGCCGCTGAGGACGAAGCAACGTCGCAACGTCGCCCTCGTCCTGTTCACCAGCCAGGCCGTTCAGGTCCTGACCGTCAGCCTGCTCGTCGCCGCCTTCTTCGTCGTCTTCGGTCTGCTGGCGATTCCGGAGAGCGTGCGCGACCTCTGGCTGCCGCTCGACTTCGAGCAGGACTCCCTGTTCGACTTCACCCTCCTCGGTGAGACCTTCCAGATGACGGTCGAGCTGCTCAAGGTGGCCGCCGGCCTGGCCGCCTTCACCGGGCTCTACTTCGCGATTGCGATGCTGACGGACTCGACGTATCGGGACGAGTTTCTCGATGAGGTGACGGCCGAGCTGCGCTCGGTGTTCGTGGTCCGCGAGGAGTACCTGCGGCTGCGAGCCGAGGGCTGAGCGGAGGGTGCCCACGACGTGTTGGCCGTCGCAGGGGCTCTGGGAGCGGCTCAGCGACGGACGATCCGCTCCTCCAGGATCTCCAGGACCTCCGCTGCGACCGCTCGCTCCCGACTCATCGCCCGGTGGGAGTAACGACGCACCAGATAACCCGCCCTCGCCAGGACGATGTCGCGTTCGTTGTCTCTGTCGCGCTGTCTCGGCTCGAGGTGCCGGCCGCCGTCGGCCTCGACGACGAAGCGCGCATCCGGCCAGAGGAAGTCGACCTCGTAGCCGAGCAGCGGGACGTTGACGGCCGGCAGCGGCAGGCCGTGCTCCCGGCAGACCCGCAGCAGCAGCTCCTCGAGCCAGGAGCGCGTCTCGGCGAGTGGCAAGGGGTGCTCGGCAAGGAGCCGGCCGATCATCCGGGCACCCTTTCGGCGGGGGATGCGGCGAGTAGCTCGGCCAGGCGGTGGCGGTCGAGCAGATCCTGCCGCTCGGCCTGCTCGAATGCTCCGCGCACCTGCGTTGGGGAACGGGAAGTCGCCAGGTCCCAGATCGTGCGGGTTGGAGTCGTGGTCGGGATCCGGATGCGGGTGGTCGTATCTCGGACATCGAGGTTGCGGCTCGTGTGCCCGATGATCCCGGCTGGACTTCGCATCTTCCGACCCGGAGTTGAAACGTGCAGGGCGAACCGCTCGCGGCGAGGGACGATCCCGCTCAGCTGCCCGGCCGGTCCGTGGCTGAGGTAAGAGCCCGGTCCGCATGCCAGCACGGCCGCGAGCCAGCGCCCCTCCTGGCTGATCAGGGTGTGGCCGACCGCATAGACACCCCGGTGGATGCGATGGAGCCGGCCGGACGCCAGCCATCGTTTGATCCCGGCTGTGCTCAAGCCGGCCTCGAGAAGCTGAGCGCGGCTGACGATCCCGTGCTGGCGACGGGCGATTCCGGCGACGACCAGCGGCAGTGGTTCGGATTCGGTCCGCATACAGGACCAAATCCCCGCCACTGTTACCGCGCCCCCGGCACGGATCCCCTCACGGCCCCAGGCTCAGGGTGGCCGGCTCTAGAAGCCGACCTTGGTGCCGTCGCCGGCGGTCCTGATGAAGACGATCTTGCCGACGTAGAGGTCGACGGTGTCGTCCTCGGTGGTGAGGCTGTGCCAGCCGCCCTTGTCGAGCGCCTTGTGCAATGAGGTGAGCTCGTCCTCGGGGACGCGAACCGCGACCACCTGGCCGCCGTCGAAGCCGATCTCGATCCTTCTCAGTGTGGTTGGCATGTCAGTGCTCCTCAGGGCGAATCAGTGATCGGGATGGGGCTGAACGATCTCGGTCAGTACCCCGCCGGTCGAGCGGGGGTGCAGGAAGG
Organism: uncultured Solirubrobacterales bacterium; assembly: GCA_963823275.1. Lineage (GTDB taxonomy): Bacteria > Actinomycetota > Thermoleophilia > Solirubrobacterales > 70-9 > RHKX01. The sequence continues at coordinate 132,319 of CAWGKW010000002.1, forward strand.
CGACCCGGCTTTGCCGGATGCCGGTGCGAGGGGTCGAATCGATCAGCTCGATCCCGCGCTTCGGCGAGCTCGGCCAGCGTCGCCTCGATGTCGGTGACCGCGTAGGCGACGTGATGGAGACCGGGCCCCTTGCGGGCGAGGAACTTACCCACCGGCGTGTCCTCGCCAAGCGGTCTGAGCAGCTCGATATGGCCCTCGCCCACATCGAGCAACACGGCCTCGACGCCCTGTTCGTCGACCTCTTCGCGATGGACGAGCGGCATCCCGAGGGCGCCCTGGTAGAGCTGGATGGCGGCGTCGAGGTCGTCGACCGCGACGCCCACGTGATCGATCCGGTCGAGCATCGCGGGCATTGTATTTGACGTCGAGCGGGCACCGATCCCGGGGCTCGCCCGGGCCAGAGGTTATTCGCGGTCCGGGGGAGGTGGGCTGGACGCCGGGGGAGGGTGGTCCGCTCTCCTCTTGCTGGGCTCTGACGACCGCGGCCTCCGCGCCGTTGCGTCGTCCGTCAGCCGGCTCACGAATCGGCTCCGGCGACAGTGCCGTCTCGCTGTGGTCGGCCATGATCGCCGCGATCTCCCACTGGTCGATCACCTCGTCGTCGAGCAGCTTGTTGGCGATCTGATCGAGCAGGTCGCAATGCTCCTCGATCAGCCGGTGAGCTCCTCGGTAGGCCTCCTCGGCGATCTCGTTGACCTCCTCGTCTCGCCGCTGGCGCATCATCTCGGAGACGTTCCAGTCGTTGGCCGGTACCTGGTGGGAGCGAATCGAGGTCCCCATGCCGTACTCGTAGACCATCGAGCGGGCGATCACGGTCACCTTCGCGAGGTCGTCGGAGGCGCCCGTCGTGACCCGGCCGAACGTGATCTCCTCGGCCACGCGCCCGCCGAGCAGGACCGTCATGTAGTCGATCAGCTCCTGACGGGACTTCAGGTAGCGATCCTCCTGGGGGAGGTTGAGCGTGTAGCCGAGCGCCTTGCCGCGGGGCACGATCGAGACCTTCTGGACCTTGTCGACGGTCGGCAGCAGCTCGGAGACCAGGGCGTGGCCGGCCTCGTGCCAGGCGACGACCCGCTTCTCGTGGTCGGTGATCACCTTGCGACTCTGCAGTCCGGCGACGACCCGTTCGAAGGCGTTCTCGAAGTCCGACTGGGCGATGAACGGGCGCTTGTTCCGGCCGGCTTGGATCGCCGCCTCGTTGCAGAGGTTCGCCAGGTCGGCGCCGGTCAGCCCCGAGGTGTGCTGAGCGACGCGGTGCAGATCGATGTCCTGGCTCAGCGGCTTGCCCCTGGTGTGGACGGTCAGGATCTCCTCGCGGCCCTTGAGATCGGGCGGGGGTACGAATACCTGACGATCGAAGCGCCCCGGCCGGAGCAGCGCGGAATCGAGACGGTCGAGCAGGTTCGACGCTGCCATCACGACGATGTTCTCACTCGCCTCGAAGCCGTCCATCTCGACCAGCAGCTGGTTGAGCGTCTGATCCCGCTCACCCGACATGTCGCTGCCGCGGGCAGTGCCCGACGGCGTCGAGCTCGTCGATGAAGAGGATCGCCGGCGCGTTGTCGCGCGCCTCCTTGAACAGCGTCGGATCCGGGCCGCGCCGAGGCCCGCGAACATCTCCACGAACGAGGATGCGGATTGGCTGAAGAAGTTCGCGCCTGACTCATGGGCCACCGCCTTGGCGAGCATCGTCTTGCCGGTTCCCGGCGGCCCGTGGAGGAGGATCCCCTTGGGCACTCGGGCGCCGAGATCCTTGAAGCGCTTCGGGTCCGACAGGAAGTCGACCACCTCGCGCAACTCGTCCTTCGTGCCCTCGACGCCGGCGATGTCGTCCCAACGGACGCCGCTTCGCTTGGAGGCCTTGATTTCCTGAGGCTTCGTCTTCGGCATCACCGCGAGCATTCGGAACATCACGTAGACGAGCAACGCGATGAAGATGAGCGAGAAAAGCGGCAGCCAGCGGTCGATCCCGTTGAGGAAGCTGTCCACGTTGATCAGCGCCAGGGTGTGGCCCGTTTCCATGACATCTTCCATCGGCAGATCGCCAGTCGACGCTTAACTGCGCTCGGCTCCGAGCACGGCATCGAGCGCCGCGACCGCGACGTCGAGTTGTTCGGCGGTTGGCTCGCGGGTGGCGAAGCGGGCCTGGATCTCGTGTCCGGCCGCGTGTACCGCCCGGCCGAGCGGTGAGTCCGGATGGCGCTCGGCGGCGACGAATGTCTCGACCGAGAGCGACAGCCCCGCGACCGCGCTGATCGCGCGGGCGACGCGGCCGGGATGCTCGAGCAGGCGGTCGACGAGTAGCTGGCCCGCGATGGAGAAGACGATCATGGGGACGACCAGGTTCGACCCGCAGCGCTGATGCTCCTTGGGTACGCCGGCCGGATCGACGCCCTGCTCGTAGCCGCCGATCGTCTTGTGCTCGGCTGCGTGGTAGGCGGCGAGGTCTGAGCCCGTCAGCGAGACGAGCGAGGGAACCAGCCCGACGGTCGCAGAGAGCCCCTCGCGCAGCGGTGTCGCCTTGCCGCCCCGGCCACCGCGGATCAGGTTGCCGAGGATCGTGCTTGCGATGCCCGCTCCGATGACCCGGGGATCCTCGAAGGGAAGGCGAGCCGAGGGCAGGGCGAAGCGAGCGATCGGGATCACCGCGAAGGCCTCGGCGAGCCGAAGCGGACCGCGCATGATCGGGACCTTGGCGAAGCGGCTGCCGCCGAAGTTCGGCTTCGGCCCGGAGGCGACGTCGATGGATCCGTCCTTCGCTCGCGCCGCCGCGCCCCAGGATGTCGGGCCGTGGATCAGCAGACCGTTGCGCAGGGCCATGCCGCCGAGCCGGAGCTTCTCCTGCTCGGGCGGGGTGCTGCCGTTGGCCGATGCCCCGTTTGTGGAGGCGCCGAGGTCGGCGAGCGCGTCCGCGCCCCCTCCGGGTCCCCCAGGTGCTGACTCGGCTCCAGCCATCGCGTCAGGTTAGCGCCGCAGCGCCGGCGTCCCCGGGGCCGTCCACATACCTCTGGATACTCGAACGGGATGAGCGACCAACTCTTCGAGAGCTCCGAGGACGGGCCGGGTGCCGCCGCGGCGGGAGCCGGGATGCCGCTGGCGGTGCGGATGCGTCCCGCGAGAGCTCGCCGACCTCGTCGGCCAGGAGCATCTGCTGGCCGAGGGCTCGACGTTGCGGACCGCGATCGAGACCGGCGTCCCGCACTCGATGATCCTCTACGGGCCTCCGGGCACCGGCAAGACGACGATCGCGAGGATCGTCGCCACGGCCGCCGATGGCGCCTTCGAGGAGGAGTCGGCCGTCAACGCGGGCCGCGCCGAGGTCCGCGCGATGCTGGCTCGCGCCGAGGAGCGCCGCCGGAGCGGTCGGCGGACGGTCTTCTTCCTCGACGAGATCCACCGGTTCAACAAGGGCCAGCAGGACGCCCTTCTCCCCGCGGTCGAGGACGGGTTGGTCACGTTGATCGGCGCGACGACGGAGAACCCCTACTTCGAGGTCAACTCGGCGCTGATCTCCCGCGCCCAGATCTACGAGCTCCACGGACTCGGCGATGAATCCGTCGTCGAACTGTTGAGGCGGGCCCTGAGTGACCCCGACCGTGGGATCGTGGATCCGCCCGAGGTCGACGACGACGCGCTCGCGATGCTCGCCCACCGCGCCGGCGGCGACGCCCGCACCGCACTCGGCGCGCTCGAGCGCGCGGCGACGACCGCCGGGCCGGGAGGTCATGTGACACTCGCCGCCGCCGAGGACGCCCTGCAGAAGCGGGCCGTGCTCTACGACAAGGGTGGAGACCGCCACTACGACTTCATCTCCGCCTGGATCAAGGCGACCCGCAACTCCGATGTCGACGCCTCCGTCTACTACCTGGCGGCGATGCTCTCCGGCGGCGAGGACCCGCGCTTCATCGCCCGCCGGATGGTCATCTTCGCCTCCGAGGACATCGGCAACGCCGCCCCGCAGGCACTTGCGACGGCGACGGCCGCAGCTGCCGCCGTCGATCGGGTCGGCCTGCCCGAGTGCCGGATCAACCTCGTCCAGGCCGCCGTCTATCTCGCACTCGCGCCGAAGTCGAACGCCTCCTACAAGGCGCTGCTCGCGGCCGAGGAGCACGTGCGCCGCAACGGCGCAGCCGAGCCGCCCGCCGCGGTCCGCGACGGCCATTACGCGGGGGCCAAGGAGCTCGGCCGCGGGGTCGGCTACCGCTACCCCCACGACGACCCCGGGGGCGTCAACGATCAGGTGATGCTGCCGGACGCGCTCGCCGGGGAGCGCTTCTACGAGCCGACCGATCGCGGCTTCGAGGTTGAGCTTGGCGAGCGGCTCAAGCAGCTCCGGGACCCGCGCGAATAACCTGCGTTGAAGATGGGCAGCCTGGACTCGTTCAATCCCGCGACCGGTGAGCTGATCGGCTCCGTGCAGACGATCGAACCCGCCGACGTCCAGGGTGCGGTCGACGACGTCGCCGAGGTGCAGCCGTTCTGGGGTGAGCTCTCGCTGCGCGACCGCGGTCGCTACCTGGAGCGGGCAGCCGAGATTCTCGCTGGCGACGCCGATCGAGGTCGCTCGCCTGCTGACCACCGAGCAGGGCAAGCCGATCACCGAGGCCTACACCATGGAGGTCGTTCCGACGATCGACGCGCTCAGGTGGATCGCGGAGGAGGGTCCGTCGATCCTCGACGACCAGCAGATCCGCATGGGCCAGGGCCTCTTCCTCGGCAAGAGGGCCAAGTTCAGCTTCGAGCCGCTCGGCGTGGTCGCCGTGATCGCACCCTGGAACTACCCGTGGTCGATCCCCTTCGGCGAGGTCGCGATCGCGCTGATGGCGGGCAACGGGGTCGTGCTCAAGCCGTCGGAGCTCACCCCGCTGCTCGGCGAGCGGATCCGCACTGCCTTCGAGAAGGCCGGAATTCCCGACGGCCTGATCCGGGTTCTGCACGGCGACGGTTCGGTCGGCCAGGCGTTGACGGAGTCATCGGTTCGCAAGGTCTTCTTCACCGGCTCGGTCGAGGTCGGCTACTCGGTCGGCAGGACCTGCGCGGGGCTGATGAAGGGCGCGGTGCTCGAGCTCGGGGGCAAGGATCCGGCGATCGTCTGCGCCGACGCCGAGATCGACAACGCCGTCGACGGGATCGTCTGGGGAGGCTTCGCCAACGCCGGGCAGACCTGCTCGGGGATCGAACGGGTCTACGTGGTCGCCGACGTCGCCGAGCGGTTCGTCGAGCGGGGTCCGTGCGGCGACTCAGCGCCTGGCGGTCGGCGACCCGCAGAGCTGGGACACCGAGATCGGCCCGATGGTCTCCGCCGAGCAGGCCGAGATCGTCACCGACCTGGTCGACGACGCGATCTCAAACGGCGCCGAACGGCTCTGCGGAGGTCCCGTCGAGGTGGCCGGATCACCGGGTCGCCACATCGCCCCGACGGTGCTCACCGGCGTCACCCACGAGATGCGGATCATGAACGAGGAGATCTTCGGGCCCGTCCTGCCGATCGTCGTCGTCGCCGGCGAGGAGGAGGCGATCGAGCTGGCCAATGCATCGGAGTTCGGGCTCGGCGCCTCGGTCTGGACCCGCGATCGCCGCAAGGGTGAGCGGATCGCCCGCCGGATCGAGTCCGGGATGGTCTGGATCAACGATCACGCCTACACCCACGCCGCCGTCCAGTGCGCCTGGGGCGGGGTCAAGGATTCCGGCCTCGGCCGCTCGCACTCCAAGTTCGGCTTCTACGAGTGCGTCGAGGTCAAGACCGTGACCTGGAACTCCTCCCGCGGCCGCGACTTCTGGTGGCACCCCTACGACGACACGCTCGGCGAGGCGATCAGGTCCAGCGCCGGACTGCTCTACGGCGGCAGCGGCTCGAAGGTGAAGATCCTGAGGGACGGCGGCGGCTCGTTGCTGAGGACCGGCGCTCGCACGATCCGCGGGAGATAACCGCGCGACTCGCAGGGCTCCGCCCTGCTCGACTGCGCCGGGCCTCTGGGCGAAGCCCGGTGGCCCTCCTTCAGATAACCGCGCGACTCGCAGGGCTCCGCCCTGCTCGACTGCGCCGGGCCTCCGGGCGAAGCCCAGTGGCCCTCCCGTCAGATAACCGCGCGACTCGCAGGGCTCCGCCCTGCTCGACTGCGCCGGGCCTCCGGGCGAAGCCCGGTGGCCCTCGATCAACTCGCGCAGCGCCCGCATTCGCAGCTGCGCGAGCGCCTTCCGCTCGCCCTCGAAGGCGGGCTTCGGGAACTCGTCGAGGCTGAACCACCCGGCCTCCAGGGACTCGTCGGAGACCTCGAGTTCTGCCGCCGATGATCCGGCAGCGGTAGGCGACGTCGAAGATCGGCGTGGCCCCCGCGTCGTCCCCGTACGTCGAGGAGAAGATGCCGATCAGCTCTCCGACCTCGACCTCGAAGCCGGTCTCTTCCCGGACTTCGCGGATGATCGCCTCGGGGCCGCTCTCGCCGGCCTCGACGAAGCCGCCCGGCATGTTCCACTCGCCCATGAAGGGCTCCTGACCGCGGCGCAGCGCCAGCAGCTCGCCGTCGCGCTCGATCCAGGCCTGCACCGTCGGCGAGGGGTTGCCGTAGTGGACGAACCCGCACGCCGGGCAAGCCTGTCGATCGGGGTCCGGCCCCGCCGATGGACGCAGCTCGAGCTCGGTCGCGCAGCGCGGGCAGTACCGGAATTCCATCGAGCCGAAGCTACAGGTGTCAGCTCGTCGGCCTGCGGCTCACGGCGACGTTCGAGCGCATGCCGCGACATCGACTCGAACGCCTCGGTCAGCTCCGCCTCGCTCATCCCTGCCGACTCGGCCAGGGAAACCGGTAGGCCGCCGGCGAAGGCGGGTCGCTCGCCACGGGAGTAGGCCTCGCTGATCTCGGCGTCGGCCTCGGCAAGCGCCCGCTCGATCCGTGGCGCCGCGGCGACCCCACCGAGCTCGGCGGCGAGGGCGCCGGCGAGATGCTGACGATGGTCGGCCATCTCCGCACGGCGGGAGAGTTCGAGCGATGCGGCTGCCACCGAGTGGTCGGAATGGACCAGTCGGGTGATCGGGTCCTTGTCCGAGCCGGCGGGGGAGGCTGTCCGGGCGGATGCGGGGCGGGCGGCGACGGCGGGACCGCTGAGAGCCAGGGCCGCGGTGGCCGCGGTGGCGGCGATGCGGCGCTTCACCGAGCCTTCGCTTCGTCCTTCGGGATTGGCCATCTGCGCCGATTCTGGACGGGCTTTCTAAGTCAGACCTCAAGCTCGCGCGTCCAAGGGCTGAGTGACAGCTCTAGCCTTCCCGCGGTGTCCGATCTCGTCCCGGAGCCCGCCGACGCCCCCGCGATCCGGGCCTCGGAGCTGAGCCTGGCCTACGGCGAGCGTTGGGTCCTGCGCGAGCTCTCGCTCGAGCTCGAGGCGGGTTCGACGCTCGCGGTGCTCGGCCCCAACGGCGCAGGTAAGTCGACGCTGCTGCGGATCGTCGCGACGCTGCTGCGCCCGACGGAGGGCTCGATCCGGGTGCTCGGCTGTGACCTTCCTCGCGAGGCCTGGAAGCTGCGGGGCAAGATCGGCTACCTCGGCCACCAGCCGCTGCTCTACCGGGATCTCGACGCGCGGGAGAACCTGGCCTTCCACGCCCGGCTGTTCGGCCTTCCCGACCGGCGGTGCCGCGCGGATCGACGAGCTGCTCGAGCGGGTCGGGCTCGCCCATCGCGCCTCGACTCGGGTCGATGAGATGTCCGCCGGCATGGTCAAGCGACTGGCGGTCTGCCGGGCGATTCTCCACGACCCCGAGTTGCTGATCCTCGACGAGCCGCTCGCGAACCTCGACCCGGCCGGGGCCGAGGTCGTCGCGCCGCTGCTGGGTCCGGGTCGAGGCCGCACGCGGATCCTGGTCACCCACGACGTCGGGGCGGCACTCGAGGATGCCGACCGCGTTCTCGGGCTGGAGCGGGACGGCAGCGTCGCATTCGAGCTCGCCGGCCGACGAGGTCGACGCCGAGCGGGCCCGCGCGATCTACTCGGAGCGAACGGGGGCGAGGGGATGAGCGCTCCAGGCCGCCGCCCCCTCGACCCTGCAGCGTGATCGCGACGATCCTGGCCAAGGACCTGCGGGTCGAGTTGCGCACGCTGCAGTCGGTGCCGGCGATGATCCTGTTCTCGACGACGATCTACGTGATCTTCCGCTTCGGGCTCGACCGGACCAGGCTCGAGGGCTCGCTCGCCGCCGGGGTCCTGCTGGTCACGATCCTGTTCGCGGCGCTGCTGGCGATCAACCGGATCTTCGTCGCCGAGCGCGAGCAGGGCGGGATTCGAGGCGATCCGCCTCGCCCCGGTCGACGGCACCGCGCTGTTCTTCGCCAAGGCCGCCGCCCTCGCTCGTCTACCTCACCGTGCTCGAGCTCTTCGCGTTGCCGGTCTTCTGGCTCTTCTTCCTCGGCTCCGGATCGGGGCTGCTGCCGATGCTCCCGGTCCTGCTCCTGCTCAACGCGGCGCTGGCGGTGACCGGGCGCGTTGATCTCGCCGATGGCGACCAACTCACGGGCCCGCGATCTGATCGGACCGCTGATCCTGCTGCCCCTTCTGGTGCCGCCGATGATCGCCGCCGCCGCGGCCGGCGAGCGCCTGCTGGCTGCAGGCGGGCCGTCCTACGAGAAGTACGGAACCTGGCTGGGGTGCTCGGCTTGTACGATCTGATCTTCCTGCTGATCGGTTGGGCCGTGTTCGATTTCCTCATCGAGGATTGACCGGCCGAGGCCCCGGTCTCGAAGCAGAGTCCATCCAAGACCGAACTGATGAAAGCGTCCAATCTGAGGACACTCGCCCTGCTCACCGCCCTGCTGATCGGCGGGCGGTTTCGCGCTGGTGTTCTTCTTCGCCCCCAACGAGGCCGATCAGGGCTTCATCCAGAAGATCTTCTACCTGCACGTTCCGCTCGCGATCGTCGCGCTCGGGGGGCTTCGTCGTCGGCGGCATCCACGCGATCCGCCATCTCCGCACCGGCGACCCGATCCACGACGCCCGCTCCTACGTCTCGATCCACACGTCGGTGATCTTCGGGGTCGCCGTCCTGATCACCGGCGCGATCTGGGCCAAGGCCTCCTGGGGCCGCTGGTGGGTCTGGGACGAGCCGACGCTGGTCAGCTTCCTGATCGTCTTCCTCCTCTACTGCACCTACTACCCGCTTCGGTACGCGATCGAGGATCGCAACCGCCAGGCTCGCTACGCGTCGGTGTTCGCGATCACGGCCGGGGCCTTCGTACCGCTCAACTTCATGGCGGTCCGGGCCGCCGAGTCGCTCGTCCACCCGCGAACGTTCGGCACGGTCGACGGCGGGCTGCCCGGCGACATGTGGATCGCCTTCCTCGTCTGCTTCGCCGGGATCGCGGCACTCTGGGTGACGCTCGTCTGCTTCGAGCTGACCGCGAAGCGGACCAAGTCGCAGATCACGCGCCTGCGTCGGGCGCTCGACGATCGAGCCGCCGGTCTCGGCCGGCGTCGCCGGCCGGATCGCTCCCGGTAGCGCGGGCGCAGGGGCCCGCTGATGTCGGCGTTGCCGCTCGACGAGGCCGGCAAGTACGTCGCCGCTGCCTACGTCGTGTTCGTGCTGCTGCTCGTGATCTACATCGGGATCATGGCCGCCAAGCTCGGCCGGATCTCGAGCGAGCTCGAGGAGCTCGCCGAGTTGGCCGAGGGCCAGTCCAAGGATCCGGGCCCCAGCGATTCCCCGCAGCCGGAGGACCGCGAGCCGGTCGGCGAGGGCGCCCGATGAGTGAGCTGCTGGCGCTGGGCATCTCCCACAAGACCGCCCCGCTCGAGCTCCGCGAGCGCCTCGCGCTGACCGAGGGCCGCGCCGCCGGGGTCCTCAACGATCTGCAGTCACACGAGCAGGTGAGCGAGGCGGCGGCGATCTCCACCTGCAACCGGACCGAGCTCTACCTCGTCGTCTCCGATCCCGTCGAGGCCGAGAACCTCGCTCTGGGCGCGCTCTCGCGCCAGGCCGGCATCCGCCCGACCGAACTGATCGAGAGCCTCTACTCCTATCGCGGGATCGAGGCCGGCCGGCATCTGTACCGGGTCGCGGCCGGGCTCGACTCGATGATCGTCGGCGAGGCCGAGATCCAGGGCCAGGTCAAGCGCGCCTACGAGCTCGCCCTGGTCGAAGGTGCGACCGGGGCGATCCTCAACCGCCTCTTCCGCGGCGCGCTGGCGGCCGGAAAGCGGGTTCGCGACGAGACGCGAATCGGCGAGGGTGGGATCAGCGTCCCCTCCGCCGCGGTCGAGCTCGCCACCCGCACACTGGGGGATCTGAACGGCCGCCACGTGCTGTTGATCGGCGCCGGCGAGACCGCCGAGCTGACCGCCAAGGCCCTGTCGGCGCGAGGTGTCGAGACCGTCTTCGTCGCCAATCGCCGCTACGACCGCGCGATCGGCCTCGCCGAACGCTTCGGCGGCAGCGCCATTCGGCTGGAGGACCTGCCGAGCCAGCTCGAGGTGGCCGATATCGTCGTCTCCTCGACCAATTCCCCTCACCACATCGTCGAGCGCGACGAGCTGGAGCTCGTCGCGACGGCTCGCGATCACCGGGCGCTGCTGTTGATCGACCTCGCCGTCCCTCGCGACATCGATCCCTCCTGCCGCGACGTCACCGGCGTCGTCGTCCGCGACGTCGACGACGTCCAGTCGATCGCCGATCGCAACGCCACCGGCCGCGAGGTCGAGGCACGCGGGGCGGAGGTGCTCGTGGCCGCCGAGCTCTCCCGCTTCGAGCGCTGGCTCGGCTCGCTGGAGGTCCTGCCGACGGTCGCCGCCCTGCGCCTGCGCGCCGACGAGATCGTCGGGCACGTCCTCGCCGAGAACGCCGGTCGCTTCAAGGACCTCGACGCTGACGATCAGGCACGCGTCGAAGCGATGGCGCGATCGATCGCCGGCCGCATCCTGCACGAGCCGACCCTGCGCCTGAAGCGCGCCGCCGAGGATTCGGACGCCTACCAGCAGGTCGCTGCGCTGCGCGAGCTGTTCGGCCTCGACACGGCCACCGAGCCCGAGGGAGCCGGCGCCGAGGTCACCCAGCTCCACCGTCGCAGCGGACGAGCCGGAGCCGACGGGTCAGGGGAATAGGGCCCTGAGCCTGCGGATCGGCACCCGCGGCAGCGCCCTGGCGCTGGCGCAGGCCGGAACGGTCGCCGACTCGATCGGCGACGCGGAGCTGGTTCAGATCCGCACCTCCGGCGACGAGGGCGGGCCGATCGCCGCGGTGACCGAGGACAAGTCGCGGTTCGTCCGCGAGATCGAGCGGGCCCTGCTCGCCGGCGACGTCGAGCTCGCCGTCCACAGCGCCAAGGACCTTCCCGGGGAGATTCCCGATGGGCTCGCGCTGGTTGGGGTGCCCGCCCGCGAGGACCCGGCCGACGCCTGGATCGGAGAAGCCGACGTCGCTGCTCGATGTTCCCGAGGGCGCCCGCGTCGGGACCGCGAGCCTGCGCCGCCGCTCCCAGCTGCTGGCGCTGCGCCCCGACCTCGAGATCGTCGAGATCCGCGGCAACGTGGACACCCGGCTGCGCAAGCTCGCCGACGGCGAGGTCGACGGGATCGTGCTGGCCGCGGCGGGGCTCGAACGCCTGGGGCGAGCGTCGGAGATCGCGTTCCGCTTCGAGCTGCGAGCGATGACGCCGGCGCCCGGTCAGGGCTCGCTGGCCCTGGAGGCGAGGTCCGACGACGCCGACTCCTCGGCTGCGGCAGCTCGGCTCACCGATCGCGACGCTCTGATCGAGCTGACCGCCGAGCGCGCCGCGGTCACCGGTCTCGACGCCAGCTGCGAGACCCCGGTCGGGGTCTGCGCTCGCCGCCGGGATGACGTCCTCGTCGTTCACGGATTCGCCGGGCTGCCCGACGGCAGCGAGCACATCTACGACGAGGTCGAGGGCGATCCCGCCCAGCCTGTCGCGCTCGGCGCGGCGCTGGTGGAGCGGATGGCCGCAGCCGGCGCGCTGGAGCTGCTGGCGCGGGCCGAATCAGGTCACGATGTCTGAGCGATGACCCGCGGCGCCACAGGACACTCGGGCTCCGCGCCCTCAGGATCCGGCCCACGGCCCGGGGTCGCCTACCTCGTCGGCGCCGGTCCCGGCGACCGGGGGCTGATGACCGCCCGGGCGCTCGAGCTGATCGCCGGCGCCGACGCGATCCTCTACGACAGGCTGATTCCCGACGGCGCCCTCGACGGCGCCCGTGACGACGCCGAGTTGATCTACGTCGGCAAGGCGCCCGGATCGGTGGCGATGGAGCAGGCCGACACCGAGGCCAAGATGGTCGAGATCGCGCTGGGGGGCCGGTCGGTCGTGCGGCTCAAGGGCGGCGATCCGTTCGTCTTCGGGCGGGGCGGGGAGGAGGCCGAGACACTGGCCGCGCGCCGGCGTGCCCTTCGAGGTGGTGCCCGGGCGTCACGGCCGGAATCGCCGCCTCTGCCTACGCCGGGATCCCCGTGACCCACCGCGAGGATGCCTCGGCAGTCGCCTTCGTCACCGGCCACGAGGATCCCGACAAGGGGGAGTCGGCGATCGACTGGCCCGCCCTCGCGGTCTTCCCCGGCACGCTCGTCCTCTACATGGGGGTCAAGAACCTGCCGCGTATCTCCGAACGGCTGATCGCCGCCGGCCGTGACCCCGACGAGCCGGCGGCCGCGATCGAGCGCGGCACCTGGCCCGGCCAGCGGACCGTGGTCGCGACCACTGCGACGCTTCCGGCCGCGGTGGCCGACGAGGGGCTGAAGGCGCCGGCGATCCTGCTCTTCGGTGCGGTCGCCGCCCGTCGCGAGACGATCGGCTGGCTGGAGCACCGACCGCTGCACGGCAAGAAGGTGGTCGTGACCCGCGCTCGCGCCCAGGCCAGCTCGCTGGCGGCGACGCTGCGTGGTCTCGGGGCCGAGGTGATCGAGCTGCCTGCGATCAGGATCGAGCCTCGCATCGACTCCCCCGAGGTGGCGACGATGCTGGAGAACCTCCACTCCTACGCGCTGATCTGCTTGACCAGCCCGAACGGAGCCGAGCTCCTGATGCGGGCCATGGCCGAACGTGGCCTCGACGGACGGGCGCTCTCGAACGCAACGATCGCCGCCATCGGTCCGGGCACCGCACGGAGCCTGCGAGCGCTGGGGCTGATCCCCGACATCGTCCCGCCCCGCTCGATCGCCGAATCGCTGGTGGAGTCGTTGCGGGAGGTCGAGGTGAGCGATCGCCCCGTCCTGATCGCCCGGGCGGCGGAGGCGCGGGACGTCCTTCCCGAGGCCCTCGCCGAGCGCGACGCTCACGTCGACGTCGTGGCGCTCTACGAGACGGTCCGGGAGCCCGCCGACGAGGGTTTGATCGAAGCCGTCGCCGACGCCGACTACGTCACCTTCACCTCCTCCTCGACGGTCCGCTACTTCCTCGAGACCGTGGGAGAGGCCTTCCCCGCCGAGGCCCGGGTCGTCTCGATCGGGCCGGTCACGACCAACACGGCGAGGGAACTCGGTCTGAACGTCGCCGTCGAGGCGACCCAGCACGACCCCGACGGCCTGCTCGAGGCGCTCCTCGGCGATGCATCGGGCTGACGTCCCCACCGCCGAGCGTGACGTTGATCACAGATCGGCGCGAAAACGACCATCTAGAGTGAGCCTCGGGTTATGGGCCTTCCGATCACGTTTCTGACCGACTACGGGGTCGCTGACGATTTCGCTGGCGTCTGCCGTGCCGTGATCGCGCGGATCTCCCCGGGAGCCGACGTGATCGACATCAGCCACGGGATCGGTCGCCACGACGTCCGTGAGGCCTCGGCCGTGCTCGCCGACGCGCTGCCATACGCGCCGGTCGGCGTCCACCTTGCGATCGTCGATCCGGGCGTCGGCGGCCCGCGGCGGGCGGTCGCCGTGCGGACGGTCGGCGAGGGCCACCTGCTCGTCGGCCCCGACAACGGTCTGCTCCCACCCGCGATCGACGTGCTCGGCGGGGCGGTCGAGGCCGTCGACATCAGCGAATCGCCCTTTCGGCTCGAGCATCCGTCGGCGACCTTCCACGGTCGCGACCTCTTCGCTCCGGTCGCAGCCCATCTCGCCAACGGCGACGGGCTGGCCGCCGCGGGTTCGCAGATCGACCCCGCGACGCTCGAGCGCCAGCCCGTCTCCCGGCCCCGCCTCGAGCAGCTGCGCGCGTTCGCCCACGCTGAGCGCATCGACGGCTTCGGCAACATCTCCCTCGACCTCAGTCGCGAGGACCTCGAGGGCCACCCGCTGGCCGGCTCGGGGCGAGTCTCGGTCGGCTCGCGCAAGCGCCGCCGAACCGCCACCCGGGCGGCCGCCTTCGAGCAGGTCCCCGACGGCGGCTTCCTCTTCTACGAGGACTCCTCCGGCCGGATGGCGATTGCGGTCAATCGAGGCGATGCCAGCGAGGTTCTCGACATCCGGGTCGGCGACGTGGTCGAGCTGGAGCCGGCCCCCTAGAGACCCGCCGGAGCTCGACGCCGGCGCCGGATTGCTCAGGCGGTGCGGCGGCGGAGAGTCAGTGCTCCGAGGCCAAGTGATGCGATCGTCGCCCCGACGACCACGAGCACGTCGACGGCGAAGGCGCCGCCGAGGGCGGACGGGCTGGTCGCCCTCGCCAGCGCGTCATAGGCGTAGGTGAGCGGCAGGGCGTAGGAGACGGCCTCGAGAGCGCCCGCCATCTGATCACGCGGGACGAACAGGCCGCAGAGCAGCAGCTGGGGAAAGATCAGCGCGGGCATGAACTGAACCGCCTGAAACTCGGTCTGGGCGAAGGCGCTCGCCAGCAGGCCCAGCGCCATGCCCAGGACCGCGTTCGCGATCGCCAGCAGCGCGATCAGCCAGGTGCCGTGGGGGGAATCGAGACCGAGGGCGACGAAGCCGACGGTGCAGATCACGATCGCCTGTACGGCCGCCAAGAGACCGAAGCCGACCCCGTAGCCGACGAGCACGTCGGCCTTCCCGAGGGGAAGGGTCATCAGGCGTTCGAGGGTCCCGGTGGTGCGTTCCCTGAGCATCGCGATCGAGGTGACGAGGAACATGACGATGAAGGGGAAGAGCCCGCAGAGCGGCGCGCCGATCGTCTGGAACGTCTGCTCCCGCCCATCGAAGATGAAGTAGAGGAGGACCAGCAGCCCGGCCGGGACCACCATCAGCAAGCCGATGGTGCGAGGATCGCGGCGGATCTGCCAGAGCACCCGGCGCGCGGTGGCGAGGCTGGCCCTGAAGCTCATGTCGGCCCCCTGTCCTCGGCCTCGATCACGGTCAGAAAGGCCTTCTGCAGGTCCTCCTCGCCGGTCTCGCTTCGCAAGGAAGATGGCGTGGTCTGACGCAGGATCAGCCCGTCGCGCATCAGCAGCAGCTCGTCGCACTCACCGGCCTCGTCAATGACATGGCTGGAGACGAGCAGCGTCGTACCTCCGGCCGCCAGCTCGTGGAAGGTGCGCCACAGCTCGACCCGGAGCACCGGGTCGAGGCCGACCGTCGGCTCGTCGAGCACCAGGACCTCGGGGTCGTTGAGAAGCGCCGAGGCGAGGGAGACCCGCGAGCGCTGGCCGCCTGAGAGCGAGCCCGTGACCTGTGCTTCGAGCCCGGAGAGACCGACCGACTCGATCGTCTCGGCGATCCGGTCGGCGCCGACGCCGACCAGGGCAGCGAAGTAGCGCAGGTTCTCCTCGACGCTGAGGTCCCCGTAGACGGAGGGAGCCTGGGTGACGTAGCCGATCCGGGAGCGAAGCTCAGGTGAACCCGCCGGCAGGCCCAGAACCTCGACCGATCCGCCGGCGACGATCTGAACGCCGACGATCGACCTCATCAGCGTCGATTTCCCACAGCCGCTCGGGCCGAGCAGGCCGGTCACCGCGCCTCGGCGGACGTCGATCGACACTCCTCTGACGACGTGATTGCCGCCGCGGACCACATCCAGGTCGCGGATCGCGATTCCCTCGGCGGTCGCGCTGGGGAGATTTCCCGCCATCGCGATCCGCCGCCTATCTCGGTTCGAGGATGACCACCGGGATCCTGCGGCCGCGAGATCGTTGCTGGTAGTCCTCGTAATCGCCGTAGGCGGCAACGGCGATCGGCCAGAGCCGCTCTCGCTCCTCGTCGTCGGCCACGCGCGCCCGAACGTCGCGGCGCTCTGATCCGATCTGGATCGTCGTATCGGGGTTCGCCATCAGGTTGAAGAACCACGCCGGATTCTTCGGATAGCCGCCCTTGGAAGCCACGACCACGACGTCGTCGCCGTCGGTCACGTAGAGAAGCGGCGATGTGCGGTCGATGCCGCTCTTGGCGCCGCGGTGATCGAGCAGCAGAACGCGGGCCGAGTGCCCCGGAAATCGGCTGCCGACCCGGCCGCCCGTCGCCCGGTAGACCTTCGTGTGGACGCTGATCGAGCGGTTCAGAAACCCCCAGTGACGATCGGCCCAATCCAAGACGCGCGACATGGGACCACAATAGGGCCGTGAGGCGTCCTGCAGGATCCCCACCCGGCTAGGTTCCCCTGATGGCCACGACCTTCGGCTCCCCTCATCACCACCACGGGCTGACCGACTCGACGAACCTCCGGGCGCGAGAGCTGGTGCTCGCCGGGGCGCCCTCGGGGACCGTCGTTACGGCGGCCGAGCAATCGGCCGGGCGGGGCCGGGGCGATCGGGTCTGGAGCGCGCCGGCGGATTCGGCATTGCTCTATTCGGCGATCCTGCGGCCGCTCGATCTCGCTCACCTGCTGCTGCCGCTGGCCGTTCCGGTCGCCGTCTGTGAGGCATGCGAGTCGCTGGCGCCGGTGCGCTGCCAGGTCAAGTGGCCCAACGACGTCTGGGTCGATCAGCGCAAGCTGAGCGGGGTCCTGATCGAGGCGCGTCCGCCCGAGTGGGCCGTGATCGGAGTGGGGATCAACCTCTCGATCGAGCCGGAGCAGTTCCCCGGCGACATCCGCTGGCCGGCGATCTCGCTGGGACACGGCGTCGGGCCCGAGGCGATGCGGGAGGCACTCGATGCCGCCCTCAGTCGATGGGTTGAGGCCGACCCCGCGCTCGTCCGCGAGCAGTTCATCGCTCGCGATGCGCTGCGCGGGAGGACGCTGACGTGGGAGGGAGTACCTGAGGGCCGGGCCCGCACCGGGGTCGGCGAGGGGATCGACGAGCGCGGCAATCTGCTGGTCCGCCGCGCCGACGGAGAGCTGGACTCCCTGGGCTCCGGCGAGGTCCAGCTGAAGCTCGTCTAGTCCGGTCCAGTCCGCGAGGTTGCGTTTTCGTCCCCGGGAGGACGCCGCTGCGATCTCGGTGGATTCAGGCGGCCCTGTTGCGTCGCTGGCCGGAGCGTGATCTCGAGCGGCGCCTGCTCTTCGGCTTCGGCGGCTTGTCGTGATCGGACGCCGAGACCGGGGGCGAGGACGCTTCGAACTCCTCACCCTCGTCGTCCTCGAGATCGTCAAGGTCAGGTTGCTCGCCCTCTCCGGGGGGCCCCTCCTCGGCGGTGCCGGGCATCTCGGCGTCGTCGGCCTCGGGTTCGAGCGCCACGTCCTCGCTCGCATCGACTTCGAGCTCGGCCTCCTGCGGCCTCGGATCCTGTGATTCGCCGTCGCGGCGCTTGTTGCGCCGGCGGCGCTTCTTGCCGCTGCCCTTGGGGAGGTTGCGCAGCAGCTCCCGGGCGACCGCCGAGGGCTTCCGCGCCATCCGCATGCGAGCGCCGCGAAGAACCTCCTCGGCCTCGGGCGTGTGGGCGACGGCGGCTGCGAGCAGCGCGACCGCGAGGCGGCGGTCCTGGCCGCGGGCGGCCTGGACCAGTCGGCGGGCGTTCTTGCCGTGAGCGCGTCCGGAGGAGTTGACGAAGAGGCCGAGCAGCCGTTTGGTCTCGGGCCAGCGGGCGACTGCGTACTCCTCGTGGGAGTCGCGGGTGAACTCGGCGAGCCGCCAGACCCAGGCCTGGGCCTGATCGCGGCGCCCGATCCGGTTCTCGGCCAGGGCCTGAAGGAGGATCCGGACGCCGGCCCGGCGCTGGTCGCGCTGCCAGGTGCCGACCATGTCGATCGCCTCGTCGAAGGGCTCGGCCTCACGCGTCGCCGCGAGCTCGCCGAGGGCCTTCAGCTTCAGCTGCGTGGACCGGTTGCGCTGGATGCAGGTGAGCAGGAACCGCCGGCGCAGCTCCTTGGCCTGATCGTGCTGGAGCATCGCCTTGGCCTTGCGCCAGGAGTTCGGCTGCACGCGGGCGCCGGCGAGGGCGGCCCAGACGTGCTGTTCGGAGTAATCGAGGCGTTCGACGGCGGTTCGCCACATCTCGCGCTCCAGGACCTGCAGGCGGCGCTCCGGATCGGCGGAAACCGGCACGACGCGCTTCTCGACCCTGACCCGGCGACCGCGACCGCGGCGAACCGGGCCGACGACGATCGCGCCGCCGCGGTAGACGTCGCGGTCGAGCAGGCTGTGGAGGGTGACGATCGCCTCGTCGTGGCGGGTCGCCGGATGGACCAGGTCGATCACGAGGCCGGCCTCCTTGCCGGGGTTGCGCCGCGTGACGCGCCCGACCCGCTGCTGGTAGATCCGCTTGGAGGCGGTCGGCGCGAGGTGCATGCAGATCGTCGCGCGCGGGGAGTTCCAACCCTCGGCCAGCAGCATCGCGTTGCAGAGGACGTCGACCTCACCACGTTCGAAGGCGGCAAGGGTCTCGGCCAGCTCGCGCTTGGGCGTCTCACCGGAGACGGCGCGGGCGTTGATCCCGAACTCGCGCATCGCCGCCGCGACGTTGTTGGCATGTTTGACACCGGCGGTGTAGACGACTCCGGGAACGCGCTTGAAGCGCGAGTTGTAGAGGTCGGCGATCGCGACGTTGAACGGCCCCTGGTCGAGCAGCTTCGCCAGTTCCTCCTGATCGAAGTCCTGGTCGACCTCCCCCTTGCGGAGCGGGACGTTGGCGAGCGTCCGGACGCCCGGACCCGGCGGGATGCGGATGCAGCGCAGCGGCGAGATCACGCCGCGGCGGGCGGCCTGGGCGAGGTCGAAGCGGGAGGTCTGGGTGGGGAAGAGGTCGGCGACGTGGCGGGCGATCAGCGCGCCCGTGGCCGTCATGCCGATGAACACCGGCCCCTGCCAGTTGCGGATGCAGGCGCTCGTCTTCTCGCCGAGCGCCGTGTGGGCCTCGTCGCAGATCACGATCGAGTAGGCGCTCGAGATCTTGCCGGCGTTGCGAACGAACCACTGGTAGGTCTCGACGGTGACCGGGCCGTAGGCGTTGTCGCTGCCCTTCAGGAGGGGCGGTGAGAGGCGGTCGCCGTAGCCGCGGTCGGAGATCTCGCCGATGAACTGATCGACGAGGTTGCGGCGGTGGGTGAGGATCAGGATGCCGCCGGTCCGCGAGGACTCGACGAACCCGACGGCGGCGACGGTCTTGCCGGCGCCGGTCGCGTGCTCGAACCAGAAGCGCCTGCTGGCGTAGGGATCGTCCGCGGCCTCGGCCACCACGTCGTCGTCGGCGGCGTCGATCGGCTCCTCGTCCCAGTCCTGGGGCTCCTCGTCCTCGGCGAGCGTGTCGTCGTCGCCGGCCACGGCGCTCCCATTGCCGGAGGCGGCGGCACCGGCTGCTCCATTGCCTCCGTTCGCCCCTCCGTTGGGCCCGTTGCCGCCCCGGTTGGAGCCGGGCTCCTCGATCTCGGAGATGATCGCCGCGAGGGTTCCGGAGAGTGCGTCGACCTGATGCTCGGAGAGCTCGGCGCCGTCGAGAAGCAGCGGCCGATCCTCGGCCAGCACCCGTTCGAGGCCGAGCAGCAGTGAGAAGTTCTGCCGCCAACCCGGCGAGGGCTCTTCGAGGCCATCGCCGATTTCGGCGAGCGCCGCGTCGAGGGCGAGCCTGCGCGCGGTGCCCGGGAGCAGGTCCGCGAGCGTTTCGCCTTCGAGCAGGATCGGTTCACGCGTGAACTTCTGGACGCGTGCGAGATCGGCGCCGTTTGGCGCGGTGGCCGCGTTTGCGGCGAGTGCGGTGGTTTCTGCCATGAGAAAGGCTCGTTAGCCGCGCCGGTCGATCCAGGACGGAGTGAGCGGCGCAGTAAGCTCGGTGAGGCGAGGCGGTCAGGCTTCTGTGCTGGCCGCGGCCCCGCGGTCCGACAATCCCCTCGGACCGCACGACCATTAAAGCAGGGGAGCGGGTCAGATGATCGTTCGAGACCACAAACGGGCAAGAATCGCGGCAGCAGCGCTGCTGGCCCTGCTCCTCGCCCTGGTGCTCGGGGCCTGCGGATCGGGCGATTCGAGCGCCGGCGAATCGGCCGCCGAGAACCCTCCCGACTTCGCCCCGGCGATCGCCAAGGCACCGCCGCAGCTGGAGCGGCTCTACGACCAGGGAGGGGTGGTCGCCCCGGGGGGCCTCGACGGTTTCGAGGCGCAGCTCGCCGAGGTTGAGGGCTACCCCGTGGTCGTCAACAACTGGGCGTCCTGGTGCGGGCCCTGCCGGACCGAGTGGCCTTGGTTTCAAGCCGCCGCCGCCGAGCATCTCGACGAGGTCGCGTTCATGGGCGTCAACACCGACGACACCGACGATGCCGCGGCCACGTTCCTGTCGAACTACCCGGTGCCGTATCCGAGCTTCGCCGATCCTGACAAGGAGCTGGCCAACACGGTCGGGACCACGTTCGTCGGCGGGCTCCCGAACACCCTCTTCTTCGACGCCGCCGGGGAGCTCGCCTACGCCCACCAGGGCGTCTATGCCGATCAGGCTGCCCTCGACGCCGATATCGCCAAGTATGCGTTGAGCAGTTGAGCGGGCCGATGACCGTTCGCCGCGCAACCCTCGCCCTCGTCGCAGCCCTCGCCCTCGTCGGCGCGACGCAGGCCGCCGGCCAGGAACCCACGTCCACCACGGTGCCCTCGATCGAGCTCAGCGGCGAGATCTCCCCGGCGACCGAGGCCTGGGTGGGCAGCGCGCTGAGCGATGCGGCTGAGGAGGACGCGAGCCTGGCGATCATCCGCCTCGACACGCCGGGCGGGCTGGATTCCTCGATGCGAGGAATCGTCAAGGACATCATCGCCGCGCCGATGCCCGTCGTCGTCTACGTCACCCCTCCCGGCGCCCGCGCGGCGTCGGCCGGCGTCTTCATCACCGAGGCCGCCGATGTCGCGGCGATGGCTCCGGAGACGAACATCGGCTCGGCCTCACCGATCTCGAGCACGGGGGAGGATCTCGGGGACACGCTGGGGCGGAAGATCACCAACGATGCCGCCGCATTCGTGCGGGCCCTGGCGACGAGCCACGGCCGCAACCCCGAGCTCGCTGAGGAGATGGTGCTGAAGGCCACCAACGTGACCTCGACCGAGGCGCTCGACGCCGGGCTGATCGACATCGTCGCGACCGACCAGGAGGACCTGCTTGCCCAGCTCGACGGCTTTGCTGTGCAGGGCCCGAAGGCCGGCACCCTGCAGACGGAGGGGCTGAGCGTCGCCGATCGCGACATGCCTTTCCAGTACGACCTGCTGCAGGTGCTGGTCAACCCCAACGTCGCCTTTCTGCTGTTGCTGATCGGGATCGTCGGGATCACGCTCGAGTTCTTCTCCCCGGGCCTGATTCTGCCCGGGGCAATCGGCGCGATCTCGCTGGTGCTGGGCATCTTCGGCACCGTCCAGCTGCCGGTCGCAGCAATCGGGATCGTCCTGCTCGTGCTCGCGATCGGGCTGATCATCGCCGAGGCCCATCTGCCGACCGGCGGGCTGCTGGGTCTGGCCGGGGTCGGGGCGCTGATCGCCGGCGGGCTTCTGCTCTTCGACACCGGCAGCGATGAGCTTGCGATCAGCCCGGGCCTGGTGGTCGTCGTCGCCGGCGCTCTCGGCCTCGGCCTCGTCTTCGTCGGTCACAAGACCATGCAGGCGCGACGCAGGCCGGTGAGCACCGGGGAGGAGGAGTTGCTCGACTCGGTCGCAGACGTCAGGACGCCACTCAATCCGATCGGCCAGGTGTGGGTGGAGGGCGCGCTCTGGAGGGCGCGGGTCGATGCCCCGATCGGCCCGATCGAAGCCGGGTGTAGAGTCAGGATCGATGGGATCGACGGGTTGACGCTCGTCG
Organism: uncultured Solirubrobacterales bacterium; assembly: GCA_963823275.1. Taxonomy (GTDB): domain Bacteria; phylum Actinomycetota; class Thermoleophilia; order Solirubrobacterales; family 70-9; genus RHKX01. The sequence goes on from CAWGKW010000002.1 coordinate 154,340, forward strand.
TCACACCCCTCGAGGACGAGCTCGGCCGGAGCATCCACCCCGACCGTCGAGGGCGAATCTGAAGGAGCGAGTTGATGGTGGCATTGATAGTCGTTGCGGCGCTGGTGGTCATCGCGCTGTTGATCGCCGCCACGGCGGTTCGGATCCTGCGCGAGTACGAGCGCGGAGTCGTCTTTCGCCTCGGGCGGCTGATCGCGCTCAAGGGCCCGGGCCTGCGATTCCTGATCCCGCTGGTCGATCAGATGGTCCGCGTCGATCTGCGAACCGTCACCTTGAACGTGCCGCCCCAGGAGGTGATCACCCGCGACAACGTGACCGTCCGCGTCAACGCCGTCGCCTACTTCCGCGTGATGGATCCCGACAAGGCGATCACCGAGATCGAGAACTACCTCGTCGCCACCTCCCAGATCGCCCAGACGACCCTGCGCTCCGTGCTCGGCAAGGCGGAGCTCGATGCCCTGCTCGCCGAGCGCGAGACCCTCAACAAGGAGCTCCAGTCGATCATCGACGAGCAGACCGAGCCGTGGGGGATCAAGGTCTCGACGGTCGAGGTCAAGGACGTCGAGCTGCCCCAGGACATGCAGCGGGCGATCGCCCTGCAGGCGCAGGCCGAGCGCGAGCGGCGGGCGAAGATCATCGGCGCCGAGGGTGAGTACCAGGCGGCCCAGAAGCTCTCCGATGCCGCCGACATCATGAGCCGGAACCCGGCCACGATGCAGCTCCGATACCTGCAGACGCTGCTTCAGATCGGCGTCAACAACACGACGATCGTCTTCCCGCTGCCGATCGAGCTGATGGAGACCTTCAAGACGATCTCCGGCGGAGCGGACAAGGTGATCGTTCCGCCCGCGATGCCGGACCCCCCTCAGCCTCCGCCCGCGGAGCCTGAGCCCGATCCGACCCTCTAGCGCCCTGACCACCGATCCCGGGACATCTGGGGAGGGGCCGGGGCTCCCCGAAGTCCGGATCGACCAGCTCACGGGCCTGCGCTCCCTGCTCGCGCCCGGTCGCAGCGACCGCCCGAACGCCTACGCGTCGCCCACGCCACAGCCGGCAGTCGACGCCGCCGAGAGCTGCCCGTTCTGTGAGGGCCGCGAGGACCGCACGCCGCCCGAGGTCTGGGCCAATCGCCCGGGCGGCGGTGAGGCGGACGCCCCCGGTTGGCTGCAGCGCTCGGTCCCGAATCTCCACCCGGTGCTGACCGGGCCCGACGAGGCCGGCCCCAGCGCCATCCACGAGTCCGGGCTGACCAGCTCCTCCGACCCCCTGCGCAGCTCCGCCAGGGCCAGCGAGCCGGACCTGTTCAAGACCGCCTCAGCCCACGGGGGTCACGAGGTGATCATCAGCTCGCCCCGGCACGCCGGCTCGCTCGCCGAGCTCGACGACGGCGAGCTCGAGGGGGCGGTCGCCGCCTGGCGAGCCCGCGTCGCTGCGCATGCCGACAGCGCGTCGTTCGTCCACCTCTGCGTCAACGAGGGCCCCGACGCCGGCTCGACGCTTCCCCATACCCATGCCCAGCTCTTCGCCCTGCCGTTCGTGCCGACCGAGGTCGCACGGGAGCGCGAGCGATTCACCGCCTACCACGAGCGCACGATGGGTGGTCACCTGCTCGAGGACGTGATCGTCGAGGAGGTCCGCCGCCGCGATCGCCTCGTCGCGATCGACGGCGAGGCGGCGCTGTTCTGCCCCTGGGCCTCCCGCTCACCCTTCGAGCTGCGGCTCGTCCCCCGTACGGTCCAGCCGCGCTTCGACCGCGACGATCGTGGTACGGCCATGCTCGGCCAGGCGCTCGCCGCGCTCCGGGCGATCTTCGGCGAGAGTCTGCAGCTCAACCTCTGGGTCCGATCGGCGCCGCGCGGAACCGAGGAGTTCCAGTGGCACATCGACATCGCCCCCCGCATGTCGATCAGGGCCGGCTTCGAGCTCGGCACCGGGATCGACATCAACTCCTACGCGCCGGAGCGCGCGGCGGCGGATCTGCGCGAGGCGCTGCCGAGCTGAGGGCCGATTGGCCGATTGCGGCTCGATCGAGCCGTCATCCGCCAATCGCTCTGGCCCTCGCGGCCGCAGCCGGCCAGATAGCCTGCCGTCTCTATGAGCCCACCCCTCGCAAGACCCTTTCCCCGTTTCGTCTCCGACAGCGCGCAGGAGGCCCGGCCCTACGGTCGCTGGGAGGAACGCCTCGGCGAGGCCTTCGCCGCCGCCTGCGCCGAGCTCACCGAGGAGGCCGGCACCGCCCTCGACATCGAGGGCACCCGCTACTTTCCCGGAGCGGACCTGGGGAGGACGCACCTACGTGCCGGTGGTGGGCCCCGGCGCCGAGCCGGTCGACGGCTCGACCCCCGAGTTCTTCGGGCACGTCTCGTTCCTGCGCAGCGGGGGCGACGACGCCGAGGGGCCGACCGACATGCTCGCGACCGCCGACTTCACCGACGTCACGGCGGCCGACAACCCCGACTGGGAGGTCGACCTCAACGACGACGTGGTCGGCGAGTGGCGGGCCGACGGCGGCCGCGGCGGGAGACGTGACGCTGATCTGGGGTACGCCGCTGATCCGCGGCGCGCTCGCGGTCACCGCAGAGCTTGACGGTGAGGTGCTCGATCAGGCGGCGGTCAACGAGGGCCGCTTCACGCTGATGGCCGTCGACGCCGTCCACGGCTTCGGTGACGACATGTTTCTCGAGATCAAGCTCTGGAACAAGCGCCTGCAGGAGATCGCCTCCGAGAGCCTCTACGCCGAAGAGGGCGACGCGGCGGGTGAAGAGGTCAAACGGGGCGGTGGTACCAGGGGCGCGCGTCGATCGCCTCGCGCAGCCCGGCCTTACCGCCCTCCATCAGCGACGGCCCGTGGGTCAGGAGCAGGCGATCGAAATCGAGCTCGAGCAGCGGCGCAAGGGATGGACCGAAACGTTCTCGGTTGAATCGCAGCACCCTCTCGTCGAGCGGCTTCTGCGCCCAGATCCGTGGCCCCTCGTCGGTGCCCGACGACCGCGTCGCCGAAGACGAGTGCCCGATGGGAGGGGAGCAGCAGCGGAGTCTCGAATCGACGCGGGTTGCCGATCGCGTGGGCGGTGACGTCGGCGGGGAGTACGTCCCCGGCGACGAAGGGTTCGAAGGCCTCGGTCGAGCTGAGGCGCTTGGCGATCGCCGGGTGGCCATGGATCGTCACCGGCCTGTGCCGGCGAAACGATCGCGAACGGCCTCGGCACTGCGCACGTGGTAGGTGATCGTGATCAGTACCCGGATGCACTCACCGGCGACGGACTCGATCAGCTCCCAGGCCGGGTCCTCCTCCCCGTCGAGCAGCGGATCGATCAGCAGCGTTTCCTCACCGGCCCTCCCGGCGCCGGGCGAGGAAGCTGACCACCTCGGCACCGAAGTCACCGGGATGCCACTCGGGGTGGCGACGAGCCCAGCTCCAGAGCCCCGGCGCCTGGCTCTCAGGTTTCATCCGTCACTCCCCTCGGGTGGTAGCGCTTGCCCGGGCAAGCTACCGACCGCTGCAGATCCCCCGGGCTCCGGCGAGGGCTTCGGAGCTGGTCGAGGTGCGCTGGAATCGCGGAGCTTTCCTAAAGATGTCCGCGCCGAGGTCGACGATCACCGGGATGCACCTACTTCGGGGCAATCGCGGGTTCATTGGGTTCATCGGGATGATCGCGGTGATGTCGGGGTGGCGTTCCCCGCGACGGCCGCTGCGGCGATGGATCCCTCACCCGTCTCCTTGACTGGGGCAACGTCGACCGCTACCAGCAGTCCTTCCAGCAGGGACTTCACGTTCACCAACAACGAGGGCGTCGGGGTCATTCCGCAGGCGCAGCTGTCCGGTCCTGATTCAGGGTCCTTCGCCGTTGCCGACGACAACTGCTCCGGCCAGTTCGTCCCGGACGCGGCTTCGTGCACGGTCACTTGTACGTGAACCCGCAGACCGTCGGGCCGCTGTCGGCATCGCTCGACGTCGACGACACGATCGGTGTCGCCTCGGTCCCACTCGTCAGCGACGGCGATGACCGGCACCCTGAACGTGAATCCCGACCCGATCGCGCTTCAGTCCGCAGCCGTGGTACTTCGGCAGCCAGTCCGTCAACGTCAACGGCCAGGTCCAGGACTACGGGGTCGCGATCTCCGACGTGCAGATCACGGGGCCCGACCAGGCGCTCTTCTCGTTCGACTACAACAACTGCTCTCCCAATCAACTGCCGGTGAACGGCGGCTGCTCCGTCGGCATCCGCTTCAACCCGACCGGCCCGTCCGGCCCTGCCCAGGCGAACCTGGTGATCACCTCCAACAGCCCGGCCAGCCCACAGTCCTTCGCGATCACCGCCGACTCGTTGACCGGGCCGGTTCCCCAGATCACCCCGGGCCGCTGAGGACTTCGGTGCCGTGGCGATCGGCTCGTCGTCGGCGCCCCAGACCTTCACCGTGAGCAACGCCGGCGACTTCCCGGTCCAGATTCAGCAGATCCTGGTCGTCTCCGGCACCCCGCAGGCGTTTCCCGTCTCTCGGCGACACTGCACCCTGAATGTCGTCAACCCGGGGGACGACTGCACCTTCGACGTCTCCTTCGCTCCCGACCAGCGTCGGTCCGAAGGAGGCGTCGATCTTCCTGATCGGCAGCGGTCCATCCCCGGTGACCCAGATCGGTCTGAGCGGCCAGGGCTACAACCCTCCGGAAACGGGAGCTCTGATCGAGGGCACGCCCGAGGTGGGTCAGATGCTCGCATGCACGCCGGTCAACTCGAACGGCGAGCTGAGCTACGAATGGCTGCGTGACGGTGCGGTGATCGGGGGAGCGGATGAGCCGAGCTACGCGCTCGGCGGCGGCGACCTCGGCGCGCTGATGAGCTGTCGGATCAAGGCGACGAACCCGCTCGGTAGCGCGACGGCGACCTCGCCGCAGACCGCCCCCGTCGCGGCGCGAGACCTCTCCGGAGATCCCCACTCGCTCGTCGACGAGACGTCGTGCCGCGTCGTGCAGGCGAACCCGATCTCCGGCGTCAAGCTGAGCGGGACCGGACCGGCGACGCCGGAGTCGCCGCTGACCTTCACGGCGAACAGGCGGATCGACGTTCAGCTGGGGTCGCTGGAGAAATCCGGTGAGCGGGTGCGATTCAACCCGCGCCGGCTCGCCTCCCTCGATGACGGACCTCAGCCCCTGACGGTGAACGGCAAGGTCGGCGAGGCCGTGCTGGCGCCCTGCAGGCTCAGTGGTCGGGTCAGTGGCTCGCGTCGGCGGCAGGACCATCTACGGCCTCTCGGGCGCGACCGGCATCGAGTCCGGTTCGATCAAGACGCCGAAGCTCTCGATCCGCCCGAAGGGTCGCTCCACCGGCGAGGTGGCGGTCTTCGCCTTCGGCCGGCCGAACGTCCGCTTTCCGATCGGCGGCAAGAGCACGACCTACAACGGCATTCGCATCGAGCTGTCCCGCCACAAGGTCGCGATCAGCGGGCTCCTCGACGAGACGAGCGTGGTCGAGGTCGACCTCGACCGCGGGGTCGTCCGCGGCAAGGGTCGAATGGCGAAGGCGCAGGCGTCGCTCCAGGGTCAGGGCAACGCGCAGGGCCGCGTTCCAAACGGCCTGGCGGTAGCTGTTCCGCGGATCCGATATACTTAACAATGTGCTCAAGTATCGGACGCTCGACGGCACCTTCGGTGCGCTCTCCGATCCGACTCGCAGGCAGATCATGCTGCGGCTCCGGAAAGGCGAGGCGTCGGTGGGCGAGCTTGCCGCACCCCACAAGATGTCGCTGCCGGGGATCTCGAGGCACATCAGTGTCCTCGAGGATGCCGGACTGGTCTTGAAGCGGAAGGAGGGTCGGCAGCAGTACTGCTCGCTGGCGACCGCCTCGCTGCGGGAAGTGGACGCGTGGTTGCGCCGCTTCCACACTCCGCCGGCGAACTCACCCAACTAACGGAAGGAACAACATGACTAAGTTCGTAGTCCTCTATCACGGCGGATCCTCGAACGCTCCACCGGCCGACGAGGAGGAAAAGGACCGCGTGATGGCCGCCTGGGGCCAGTGGTTCGAGAGCCTCGGCGAGGCTCTGGTCGACGGCGGCAACCCGCTCGGCCCGCCGAGGTCGATCGGTGGCGACGCCACCGATGCAGCCAGCGGCTACAGCATCATCGAGGCGTCCGATCATGACGCCGCAGTCGAGCTGGTCCGGGGGAACCCGATGGCCGGCGAAGCGGGTGCGCGGATCGACGTCCACGAAGCGTTCTCGATGTAGCGGCCCTGCCGGGGCCGGATCGAGGCCGGCCCTCGCCGTGCTGAGACGGCGTAGTCTCACCTGACCGGGAGAACCCGAACGAGGGGAGTTCAGGATGCGGCCAGGATCGACGAGGGGGCGTCTCGCCGTCGTCGGGATCGCGGGGTGTCTGTTGCTCACAATCGGGGCGGCGCCGGCACAGGCTGAACAGGCCGTGGCGCTGGTCGGACCCAACACTCTGGTCCGCTTCGACACCGCCGGCCCGGGGACCATCACGGCGACTGCGGTCACCGGGCTCGGTGCCGCCCAGACGCTGCGGGGGATCGATGTCCGACCATCCACCGGCCAACTCTTCGGGGCGGCCGTGGCGACTGCCTCGGCCAACAACTCCGTCGTCTTCAGCTACGCGATCGACCCGGCGACGGGCCAGGCAACACCCATCGGCCAGACTTCGGCAGGGCTCGCGGGCGCCGGCGACGTCCCAACCGGGTACGACTTCAACCCGGCGCAGAGTGGGCCGAGCAACACTCCGATCGACCGGATTCGCTACGTCAACGTGAACGACGAGAACGCCCGCATCAACCCGAACAACGGGGCGCTTGCCGGCAACGACACCGATCTGACACCCGGAGCGACGACGGACATCATCGCGGCCGCCTTCGATCGCAACACCTCCGGGCCCGTCGGGAGTCCGGCGACGACCCTCTACGAGATCGACCGAAACTCGAGCTCCCTCTCGATGCAGGGAGGTCCGAACGGTCTCCAGTCACCCAACGGCGGGATCGTGACCGACTTCGGGTCGCTCGGGGTCGCGCTGACTGCAGGGAGTGATGCCGGCTTCGACATCTCGCCCAGCGGGAGCGCCTTCGCCGCATTGACCGTGGGGGGCATCACCGGCCTCTACACGCTCAATCTCAACCTGAACACCACCGCCACCCTCGTCGGGGCCATCGGCACCGGCGCCGGTGAGGTGCGCTCACTCGCGATCCTCCAGCCCGACAGCGATGACGACGGCCTCCGCGATGCCGTTGACAACTGCCCGAACGCCGCCAACGCAGACCAGGCCGACCTCGATGCAGACGGCGCCGGCGACCCCTGCGATCCCGACCAAGACGGGGACGGCCTCTCGGATGCGGTCGAGGTGGCGATCGGCAGCGACCCGCGCTCGACCGACAGCGACGGCGATGCCGTCACCGATGGAGCGGACGCGTGCCCGACCCTGGTCGGTGCGAGCCCGAACGGCTGTCCCGACATCGTCCTTCCCGACACGAAGATCACCAAGGGGCCGAAGAAGAAGACCTCCAAGCACAATGCGAAGCTCGAGTTCAGCTCCACCGAGCCCGGCTCGTCGTTTGCCTGCAGCCTCGACGGCCGCGCCTTCAAGCCATGCAGGTCGCCGAAGAAGTACGGCAACCTCGAGAGCGGGAAGCGCTCGTTCGAGGTTCGGGCAATAGATCCCGCCGGCAATCTCGATCCCACGCCTGCGAAGCTCAAGTGGCTGGTCAAGGCAAGGACGGGCTAGATGACCTGCCCAGAGACATCGTGAACATCTGAGAAGGCGTCGAGCCCCCGGTGCCGCGGAGCCGGGGGCTCGGGCCGAAATGCCATCCGCGTTCGATCCGAGGCTGTGGGTTGTCGGAGCTCACCACCAAGGAGGACCCGGATCAATACTCACCCAATCACGGCGAGGTATGGCCAGCCCCGCGAGCTCGGCCTGGACCGGCTCAGACCTGCAACTCACCAACGCAGCTAGAGCCGCCCGCGGCAAGCATCTCTTCCGTGTGCGTGCCATCTTGACGAACGCAGGGCGTCAGGCCCGTTCGGCCCGGCGGCGGTTGCCGGGCTGCCGACGACTGCAAGGGATAGGGCGCCCTGGGCTGCTGCTGATGCGGTCCCCTGAACCGGTGCCAGGGCGCGGGAATCCGCGTCGACCAACTGGGCCGACACGCGTTTCTTCGGGCTCCTATCGGTCACTAGGAGTCACTGGTGCCCAATCTGCCCGCCCCGGGATGCCGACCAGCCCGATCAGCGACCTCCCGGAACCCGCTTGCTAGAGCGACTCCCTCCTAAGCGGTGGAGAGGTGGTCGGGAGGTCGGTCTACCCGACTCTGTGAGCGGGGTTACGGGCTAGTCCGAAATCGAGATGTCAATCGGATATGGCCCGATTAGACGCGATTTGGTCACTGGTGCCCAATAGCACCGGCGGTGCTATCTCAGCATGCGCCAGGCAGCGCACATACGCACAACCGACCACGGGCCCAACCGGATCTGAGAAACTCCTCGCCTGAAGACGCGGGAACGAACAGCCTCCAGACCCCGTACCCGCCTCCGTCGAGCCGTCCTCGCCTGCTCGTTGGCCCTCACAGCCCTGGCGATGCCCGCGCTCGCCCAGGCGAAGCGGAACGTCTACGTCTCCAACACCGGCCCCCCAGGAAACGTCTCAGCGTTTGACGTCTCTGCCGCCGGCTCCCTCTCGCTTCTCGGCAGCTCCCCCTTTGTGGCCGGGGACAGCCCACATGGTGTCGCTGTTAGCCCCGACGGCAAACACCTCTACGCCGCCAACACTTCCACCAACAACGTCTCCGCCTACGACGTTTCCGCCGACGGCTCCCTGGCCGAGGTGACGGGCTCCCCGTTCGCGGCGGGAACCGCTCCGCAGGGAGTCGCCGTTAGCCCCGACGGCAAGCACCTGTACGTCGCCAGCTCCAACGGCGTCTCCGCTTATGACATCGCCGCGGACGGCACTCTGACCGAGGTTGCGGGCTCACCGTTCACCATCGCGACCGGCAACCTCGTAGGCGTAGCCGTCGCCCCCGACGGCAAGCACCTCTTCGCCGCCTCCCGCGGCGGCACGATCACCCCCGGGAATATCACCGTCTTCGACATCGCCGCCGACGGCACCTTGACCAACATCTCGGGGTTAGACAATTCCTCGGTCGGGTTCCATCCAGCCGGGCTCGCCACCAGCCCCGACGGCAACCACCTGTACGCCGCCGACCGCGACAACAACGATGTCTTCGCCTACGACATCGCCGCCGACGGCACCCTGGCCGAGGTGACGGGCTCTCCGTTCCCTGCCGGAGACTTTCCAGAGAGCCTCGCCACCAGCCCCGACGGCAAGCACCTCTATGTGGTCAACCGCGGATCCAACAACGTTTCCATCTACGACATCGCCGCCGACGGCGTCCTGACGGAGGTCACCGGTTCACCATTCCTCACCGGCAACCAGCCGACCGGAGTTGCCGCAAGCCCCGACAGCAGCCACCTCTACGTCGCCAACTACGTTTCTCCGCCATCCACGAACGTCTCCGCCTATGACATCGCCGCCGATGGGACTCTGAGTTCGATTACCGGATCACCGTTCGCCAGCGGCGGCGTTGGCCCCGACTTTCAATCGGTTGCGATCACCCCCAATCAACCGCCGGTCGCATCGTTTACCGTCGGAGCTGCCGAGGCCGGATCACCGGCCAGCTTCGACGCCTCCGCCTCGACCGACCTCGACGGCACCGTCGCCACCTACGACTGGGACTTCGGCGACGGAAACATCCTGCCCGACGGCGGCCCGACCCCGACCCACACCTATGCCAGCGCGGCGGACTATGACGTGATCGTGGCCCTGATCGACAATGAGGGCTGCTCGACCCGGATCGTCTACACCGGCCAGACCGCCTCCTGCAACGGCTCGGCAGTCGCGGAACAGACGAGGTCGGTCTCGGTCGCGAACCCACCGTCAGCCCCTGCGCCGAAGACCAAGATCAAGGGCAAGCCGAAGTACGCGCAGAGCAAGGACACCCGCTTCCGCTTCACCTCCTCGATCGAAGGATCGAAGTTCAAGTGCAAGCTCGACAAGTCCAAATACAAGGGCTGCAGCTCACCGAAGAACTACAAGAACCTGAAGAAGGGCAAGCACACCTTCTACGTCTACGCGATCAGCCCCGACGGAGTCCGCGACCAGTCACCGGCGAAGGTCAAGTTCAAGGTCAAGGGGAAGGGCAAGAAGAAGGGCTGACTGGGCCGACTCGGCTGAGCCCCGCCCGACGCACGAACAGGCCCGGAACGCCGTAATTCAGGCCTCGGCTGGTCACTAGCGGTCGCTGGTGCCCGATCTCGCCGCCGGAGGACGCGGTCTACGCCGATCCACCGACCTCCCGGAACCCGCTTGCTAGAGCGGTAATCTGCCCCCAGGCCCCGATAGCTCAGCTGGATAGAGCGACTCCTTCCTAAGCGGTGTGGAGGAGGTCGGCAGGTCGAGCTATCCGGCTCTGTGAGCGGGGTTCTCAGCTGGTCCGAAATCGAGATGCCAATCGGATTAGGCGGGATCAGACGCGATTTGGTCACTGGTGCCCAACTGACGGGTTACCGGTGTCGTAGCCAGCCGCGGCACTCCGGCCGCCAGCGGCGGCAAGCGTAGATGGACCTCGGACCTCCCTGCGGGCCTCCGGGTCCTTCATGATCTTGCGGGCGGCGGCGGTGCCCTGGCGGCGGCGGTGCCCTGGCGGGGGTGCCCTTGTGGTCCCGGGTATCCTTAGTTACAAGCGTTATAAGCGCTCTTCCGATTAAGGCTCATGCGGGGATGGGATGACAAGTCGGCTGCATCTCAATCACAAACCCGGGAGGGCGAAAATGTTGACCAGGCCACCACCGAAGCTCACCGTTGCGGCGATCGCCGGGCTGATTCTGGCGCTGTCGATGCCCAGCGCCGCCCAGGCGGACCCGATCCAATCGATCACTGCGAAGCTGAAGCCGACGAAGCTGCCGAAGAAGCGGTACCGGCCCGCCCAGATCCGGGTCGAAATCATCACCGAAGCGAACACGACCGATCCGATCAACCCTGAGCAGCCGCCGAGCGCATTCCGGACGAAGGTGAACTTCCCGAAGAACATGAAGTTCGACACCAGGAAGGTCGCAAGGTGCAAGGGCACCGAGGCGGAGCTTCAGAACACGACCACCACGCAGGCGATCGGGATCTGCAAGCGGAAGTCGATCGTCAGCAAGGGGTCGGGTCTCCCGAACAGCCCAGCGCCGGCCATCGGTACATCCGCCTGGGTCACCGTCGACCTGCCGGGCCCCGGCACCACGCTCGGCGTCCCGGTGGTGCTCACCGCGTTCAACGGCGAGAGGAAGAACCAGATCTTCCTTCACTCACGTGCCGACTCCGTCAACAACACGTCGCTGCTGGTCGGGCGGATCGTGAAGGGCCCGAAGGGCTTCGGGAAGACCCTGAACGTGAAGATCCCGCCGCTGCTCGCCGGTGCGATCACGCGTTTCACCGCGACCGTGCAGAACGGCAAATACGTGCAGGCCCGCTGCCGCAACAAGCGGATGCGGTTCGAGGCGATCACCCGGTTCACGAACCACCCGACGACTAAGGACGACTTCGTCCAGCGCTGCAAGCAGAGGTAGCACTGCGGTCGGCCCCGTTTCCCGCGTGGGCCGGTCCGGCTTGAGGAGCGACCCACAGATGGGTCACGCGACGCCGGGGCGCTCTCGATGAGCGTCTTTACCAACGCCCTGCGGCACCGCACGCGGCTAACCGGCGCAACCCTTCACGAGTACGATCGGGCACTTGAATGGGCAGCAATGGGCAGCGTGGCCGTGGCTGCCGCCCCGGCAGGCGAGGCGTAGGCGGATCAACGAAGCCTAGAAACCGCTCTATTAAGCGATAATCTGCCCACGCGCCCCGATAGCTCAGCTGGATAGAGCGACTCCCTCCTAAGCGGTGTAGAGGTCGTCAGCGGGTCGGGCTATCTGGCTCTGTGAGCGGGGTTACGAGCTAGGCCGAAATCGAGATGTCAATCGGATATGGGCCGATTGGGCGCGATTTGGTCACTAGTGACCGACGATTATGATCGTGGTGACGATCATGAGGGATCGAGATCGGATTGATGCGCCAATGGCTTGATGCGATCGTGATCGCGTTGATGATGACGATCATCATCAGCATTCTTCAGAGGTAGCGGTGGCAAGCGGTAGCGTTTGGGATCGGCAAATGGTAGCGAGCAGGCATGGCAAACGGTAGTGGAAAACGGTGGCAAACGGTAGCGTTGACTAAATCTCTGTGGTAGTCTGATTGGCATGAATGGCTACCAGCCACGCGTTATAGACAGAGAGCTCGACGAACTCTTCGGCCCTCTCAGAGCAATAGCTCTTGAAGGTCCCAAGGGCGTGGGCAAGACGGCTACCGGGGAGCTCCGTGTCGAGGACATAGTCAGGCTGGACGAGTCAGCCCAGGCCGATATCGCACGAGCGGAACCACGGCGAGTGTTGGAAAGCGAAGGGCCGGTGCTGCTAGACGAGTGGCAACGTGTGCCTGAAATCTGGGACTCAGTCAGGCGTGCGGTGGACGACGGCACACCAAAGGGGCCTTTCTTGCTCACGGGCTCAGCTGCACCCCGGAACGACGACCTTGAAGAGTTGGAGCTACACACCGGATCAGCTCGCATCGATTCTCTTCGCATGCGACCGATGACGTTGCCGGAGCGGTTACAGACGGAGACGACGGTCAGCCTCAGGTCTCTCCTAGAAGGCGACCTGTCAGATATCGGCGGGAAGACAGACCTCGAGTTGGGCGATTACACGGCCGAAATCATTCGCTCTGGATTCCCAGGTATCCGATCTCTCTCGGGTCGTCCCCTGAGGACGCGTCTACGCGGATATATCGATCGCATCATCGACCGCGACTTCAAGAACGAACTAGGCCGCAATGTCCGACGTCCCGACACCCTGCGTCGGTGGATGACTGCCTATGCGGCAGCGACGGGAACCACTACGAGCTTGGAGAAGATCCGCGACGCTGCTACGCATAACCAGTCCACGCCGGCCAAGACAACTTCTTTGGCTTACCGCGACGCACTGATGCGCCTCTTCATCCTCGACCCCGTGGAGGGCTGGACACCTACCAACAATCATCTTCGTCGACTCACACAGGAACCCAAACACCATCTCGCTGATCCCGCGCTAGCTGTCAGCCTCCTAGGACTGAGCGAAGCCAAGCTCCTTTCTGGCAAAGGCGGATCCGATGCCATTCCGCGAGACGGAGCATTTCTGGGCTCCCTGTTTGAGTCCCTAGCAACGCTCTCCGTCCGAGTTTTTGCTCAGGCCGCTGAAGCGCAGGTACGCCACCTACGTAGCCGCGATGGATCCCACGAGATTGACCTGATTGTCGAGAGTGCTAGCGGTGAAGTCGTCGCCTTGGAGGTCAAGCTCTCGTCAACGGTCGATGACGACGACACGAAGCACCTGCGGTGGCTTGGAGAGAAGGTCGGCGGCCGCCTAAGAGGCGCAGTGGTAGTCAACACCGGCCCCTACGCCTATCGACGAAAAGACGGTGTGGACGTGGTCCCTCTCGCACTGCTCGGGCCATAATCTGCCCACGCGCCCCGATAGCTCAGCACGGATAGAGCGACTCCCTCCTAAGCGGTGGAGAGGTGGTCGGGTGGTCGAGCTATTCTGGCTCTGTGAGCGGGGTTGCGGGCTGACCCGAAATCGGGATGCCAATCGGATTCGCCCCGACTGGGCGCGATTTGGTCACTGGTGCCCAAAGCCTTTGGCGGCGGGGATTGGGACTCCCGGGACCCTAGTGGGTTCACGACCCGTCCGTGGCACCCCTGACGGCGGGAGAATATGGCGGGAGAGGGTAGGGTTGGCCGCCATGGCACGGTTGACTTTCCTGGCGGGTTCCGTCTTCGCGGTTGCCGTTCGTGCGCTACTGCCTCGGCTGATCCTTATCAAGCTCCGGCGCGACGTTCGGCAGATGAACGCGGGCGACTATAAGCCGGTCCTTTCCGCCTTCGCTGACGACGCTGTACTCGTCTTCAATAACGCCGATCACCGCTTCGCGGGCGAACATCGTGGCAAGGCCGCCATCGAAACCTTCTTGCAGAATTTCGTCGGAGCAGGACTCCAGGGAGAGATCCGCGAGATCTTCATCGCCGGTCCCCCTTGGCGGATGACGATGCTTGCGAGGTTTGACGATTCGGCGGACGCGCCCGACGGCACACCCATCTACAAGAACCGAACGGTCTTGCTTGTTCGCACACGCTGGGGCCGGATCGTCCATCAGGAGGACTTCTACGAGGACACCGAGCGGATCGTCGCGTTCGAAGCCGCCTTGCGAGATCGCGGCATCATGCCGGTCGCGTAGGGACTCTCTCCCGCCGAGCGAGAGCGTCACGAAGTGCGACAGCGGCGGGGCCACTGCCGTGATCTCGCCAGACAGCAGGCTTTCCATCATGGGGACCTTCTCGGGAGGGGCCTTTACCAACGCCACGGACGCTCAGATCGGTTTGCAAGTGGCCTCGCCCTGACCGCCTTGCGGGTTGCCGACTTTTTCTCGCGGCGAGCCGAAGGACGGCCAGAAGGATAAGTGGCGGTGGCTAGGGACAGCGCCTGATTTCACTCCACCCCCTCATGGCGCTACGCTCCGCAGCGAGGACAGAGTGGAAGCCGACGGCCTGGTGCAAACGTCTGCGAAGCCCTCACAACGGAGGGGAGAGTCCGATGTCTCATCTAAAGCTGGCGAAGCCTTTGCCGGTCTTGCTTGTTGCCATGGTTGCCCTGGTCGCTGCGCTAGGACGGGCAGTCCAGCAAGGTTCCTGATCATCGTGTCGGCCCGGCCCTGCGGGTCAGGTCCATTCTCCGGTTAGTTGCTGAGTACAGACACCGAGCTGGGCTGCAGCGCGAGCTGCCCGAGACCGCCTAGGAGGCCTAGTGTGCGCCTCCTGGCCGCTAGGTGGAAGCAGGGCTCACCCTGGCGCGACCGGGACGCCCGTGGGGCCGTGTCGGCCTGCAACGTTCATGACCCGCTCAGCGAGGAAAGGAAAGCGACCATGTCGGCGAACTTCTCCTGTTCCTTGGCCTTCAGGGAGTCGTACCCCGGCATGATCCCCGGGCCGTCAACGACCGCCCGTCCGATCTCGGCGGCGGTCAGGGCGGATCCGATCTCGGTCAGGTCAGGGCCCGGGCCGTGATTTCCGGACTCGCCGATCTGATGGCAGGCCAGGCATCCCGACTGCGCGACGACGAGCTTGCCTGCCTCGTATTCAGGGGCGACGGCCAGGTCGATCTCCGACGGCGACTCGGTCTGAATCGTGCTCGCGCTGGATGGTGGGGGCTGGGTTGAATCCCCTCCGCAGCCCGTCATCACCGCGGCCAGCGTGATTGCCAGGGCTCCAGCTGTGACGATCCCCCTCAACACATTTCTTAGCCTACGGGCTACGTAGTCGACATCCGGGTTCGGAGGCCGAAATGGCCCTCCATTGGTCACTAAAAGTCACTGGAGCCGAAAAATGCCCAACGGGATCGCCCATCCCGCTGATCGGCGACCTCCCAGAACCCGCTTGCTAGAGCGGTAATCTGCCCACGCGCCCCGATAGCTCAGCTGGATAGAGCGACTCCCTCCTAAGCGGTGTGGAGGTGGTCATCAGGTCGGGCTATCTGGCTCTGTCAGCAGGGTTGCGAGCTTGTCCGAAATCGGGATGTCAATCGGATATGGGCCGATTGGGCGCGATTTGGTCACTAGTGCCCAATGGCGGGCCCGAACGTGTCGCTGGGGATGCCTGCGATGGTCGGGCGACTGCGAGAACGGCTGACCGTGCGCCATCAACCGTCCTCGACCTTTCCTACGCTGCAGGCATGGAAGAGACAGGAAACGAGATCTCGCTGGTCAGCTCTCAGCTGGAGAAGATGCGGGAGTTCATCGAGGCTGCCGACTTCGAGGTCGCCAGTGTCAAGCTCGTCGGCAGGACCGACGGCTACGTCGAGTTGCGGCTGCGTGAGCGGGCCGCCGACGAGTACGACGACGAGTACACGATCCTGCCGCCCGTCTAGCCCCAGGGCTTGCCGCCTCGCTGCCCAGGAGCCCTCGTGAGCGCCTCGTGGCCGCTAGGTCGAAGCAGGCCTCGCCCTGGCGCGATGGGGACGCCGGTGGGATCGTGTCGGCCTGCAACGTTCCGGTGGTGGGGAACGTATTCAGGGTGATGATCACCACCGACACCCGGTGCGAGCTTCCGGTCTCGCGGCTAGCCTTCCGGCCATGACCTTCCGGGGGAGATCACTCTTGGTAGCCGCATTCGTCGGGGCGGCCCTTATATCCCCGACTGCAACGCAGGCGCTGGCGGGGAGCGAGGTCAACTTCTTCAGGCAATGGTGTGAGCGGCCCGGTCCAGGGGAGCCGCCGACCACCTGCGGCTCGGCGACCACCTATGACAGCCGACCGGTCCAGGTCTTCACGGCCAGCGTCGGGAAACAGCGCAGGCACTTTCGCGTCTGCTCGATGTCGCCCGTAGGCAATGAGCGCTGCGTCTCCCGCATTACCGCAAAAGTCTTCATTCGAGATCACAGTGACGTCATCCGTACCGACCAGTTCCATTTCAACGGAGCGTTTCCGCATCGCGTTCCCGGCGTCTACAACCTCAGGTGGTACAGCCACGACCACCCAGATCGGCCGAACCTTGAAATTCCGCCTGCCCGAACTCGGACGTGCGGGCGGCTCATAGCTTTCGGCCATGACCTTCCGGGGGAGATCAGTTGTCGCGCTCAGCGTGCCCATCCTTGGGCTGCTGGCCGCTTGTTTACGACTACGCAGGCATCGGCTGCCCAGGTGTTTGAGGGCGAGGTCACCGTCGAGTCGACTACCGCCCCGATGCGGATGGCGATCGCCAACAAACACGGCAAGCCGTACTCATTTCGAAGGATCGTAATCTCCGATGTCCCGCTCGACTGCGACAAGGGAGAGCGAGATCTCAACTTCGATCTTGCCTTCCCACCTCCGGGGCAGCTGGGCCACCCGTTGATCGGGCGGCGAGGTCAGTTCGACACGCGGATCAACGACGTCTCGGGCTCCCGCCTCTGGCTCACCGGCAGGGTTGGAGAGACGAGCATCCAAGGCAAGCTGAAGTTCCACGACACCGACGACAAGCATGGGCTGTGCCGTACGCCCGGGCGGCTCGAGTGGCTCCTGCACCTGAGCCCGAAGACGGGTTCGGATCCTCCCGCTTAGACAGCCCAGGAGGCCTCGTGGGCGCTTCCTGACCGCAAGGCCGAAGCAGGGCTCGCCCTGGCGCGACCGGGACGCCCGTGGGGCCGTGTCGGCCTGCAACGTTCATGACCCGCTCAGCGAGGAAAGGAAAGCGACCATGTCGGCGAACTTCTCCTGTTCCTTGGCCTTCAGGGAGTCGTACCCCGGCATGATCCCCGGGCCGTCAACGACCGCCCGTCCGATCTCGGCGGGGGCCAGGGTGGATCCGATCTCGGTCAGGTCAGGGCCTGGGCCGTCACTTCCCGACTCGCCGATCTGATGGCAGGCCAGGCATCCCGACTGCGCGACGACGAGCTTGCCTGCCTCGTATTCAGGGGCCACGGGCAGGTCGATTTCCGACGGCGATCCTGAGTCGATTGTGCTCGCGCTCGATGGCGGAGGCTGGGTCGAATCCCCTCCGCAACCCGCTGGCATCGAGGCCAGCGCGATTGCCAAGGCTCCAACCGTGACGATCCCCCTCAACATGGTGCCCAGCCTACGGGCTACGTCGCCTGGCATCCGGTATTGAAGGCCGAAATGGCCCTCCATTGGTCACTAAAAGTCACTGGAGCCAATATTTGCCCGATGAGATCGGTCACCCGGCCGATTCCCGACCTCCCAGAACCCGCTTGCTAGAGCGATAATCTGCCCACGCGCCCCGATAGCTCAGCTGGATAGAGCGACTCCCTCCTAAGGAGTAGGCCGCTGGTTCGAATCCAGCTCGGGGCATCTCGGAAGGCCCTTGGGCGGAGTAACTCGGTGCCGCACGGCCTGGACTAAGGTCCGAGCGAGCCAACCGGGATGACCTGGATGCCGTCCTCCCGGACGTAGCCGTCGGCGATCTCCTCGGCAAGATCAGCGACGGCAAGTCCAGGATCAGAGCTAGAGCCCGTTCGGCCGCCCAGCAGCTCGACGAGGGAGATTGGCCGTCGCTCATGCTCGACTCGAAGAGACTCAGGGGACGCATCCGCATTCGAGCGAAGCGCCCGGCGCCGGTATGGCGGGTTTCATCCTCCGTGAGAGACTGGTCACTTGGACCTGTTCGCCGCACCCGCAGAGCACTACGACCGGTTCATGGGTCGCTACTCCGCACCACTCTCGACGGCGCTCGTGGAGGCCTCCGGCGTCACCGGGAACTCGCAAGTTCTTGACGTCGGCTGTGGTCCCGGCGGGCTGACGTCGGAGCTGGTGAGGCGCGTCGGCGCAGATCACGTCGCGGCGATCGATCCTGCAGCGCAGTTCGTCGAGGAGTGCCGCAGGCGCAACCCGGGTGCGGACGTGCGGGTGGGGGATGCCGAGGAGTTGCCGTGGGCCGATGACGAGTTCGACGTTGCGCTCTCGTGCTTGGTGATCGCGTTCATGGATGACGCGGAGCTGGGTGTGCGCGAGATGGTTCGGGTCACCCGACCCGGCGGCACCGTCGCCTCGTGCATGTGGGACTTCGCCGAGGGCGGGATGACGATGCTGAGGATCTTCTGGTCGGCCATGCGTGAGGTCAAGCCCGACTTCGAGCGCCGGGAGCAGCGCGTCGGGACCAGGCGGGGCGAGATCGCCGAGCTCTTCGAGCGGGTCGGCGTGCAGGACGTCTTCGACGACTCGCTCACGGTGTCCGCGGATTACACGGGTTTCGACGATTTCTGGATTCCGTTCACCCTCGGAGTCGGCCCGTCGGGGAGCGCGCTGGCCGCGTTGACCGAGGACGAGCGGGGCATCGTCCGCGAAGCCTGCCGTGGCGCCGTTTCCGACGGGCCGTTCTCGCTCGAGGCGCGGGCATGGTTCGCCCGCGGGACCGTTGCGACGCGGTCGCCATCCGCCGGCCCTTGCGCGTCTCCTCGCTGACCGTGCCCGCGAGGTCGAACCAATAGGATCAACTCATGCCAAATAGCAACACCGAAAAGGCCCGCCTACTGGTACTCCTCGCCGCCTTTCTCTCATTCCTGTTCTCAGTCGCTCTCTACTTCCTCGATGAGCAGGTGCACGGAATCTTCGTCGGGCTCTGGGTGCCTTCGATCCTCGCCCTCGGCGCCTTGATCCTGCCCCCGCGGAAGGGTCCCTGACCGTGGTCGGGATCTTCATCGTGGGCTGTTTCATCACCGCGATCGTGGCCCTCGCATGCTGGCTGGTCATCACCGGGATCCGCGAGGACATGAACGCGCGTGCTGAGCTCCCGGAGGAGAAGCTCGGCCAGAGCAACCCCTGAGCCTGGGGGTCAGGGCGCCTCGGGGCGCAGCTCCCAGAGCTTGCCCGCCGCGGAGGTGTAGTAGAAGCGGCCGCCGAACCCGGGCGTGACGATGTTTCCCGGCGCCGGTCCGACCGCAAGCGGTTCGCTGCGGGTCACCTCCTCACCGGTGCGCTCGTCGAGCCAGACGACCTCGTCGCTTCCTGAGCTCGAGTCGGGGATGACGATCTGGCGTTTCGCCGGCGGGCCGACGAGGGCGGAGAAGCTGAGCGATTTGATGTCGCGGCGCCAGCTGACCTCGAACCCGCGCCGGGGGTCGAGGTGGATCCCCGCCATCCGCCCGGCGACCGTGTCGTGGGTGACGACCATCCCGGTCCGTTCGTCGAGGGCGGCCTTGGAGACGATCCAGCTGCCGGTGCCGGAGTTCTCGAAGGGCCGGATCCTGAAGACTCGGTCGGAGTCGTGGACGCTGACGGCGGTCACGGTCATCGGCTCGGTGGAGGTGGCGAAGTTGGTCTGGACCACGACGAAGCCGCCGAGGATGCCGGGGCCCGTGCCCGGGGTCTGATCTCCGGTTCGGTAGGTGACCGGCCCCCACCTCCGGTCGAGGGAGAGGTCTCCGTCGCGGTAGCGGAACCTGACCAGCGAGTCGCGTCCCGCCCCGTAGATGTAGTCGCGGCCGTCCGATCGGCCTGCGGTGATTCGGCCGGTGATCGGCTCGGGGGGAACGGTGCTGGAGAGGATCTCGAGCCTGCGGGGGTCGACGATCACGATCTCCGAGGGCACCCCGTTGGCGACCGAGCAGAACAATCCGCTGATCGCCCCGGCACTGGCCGGCAGGCCGGGGGTGATCGCACAGGGGCCGCGTTCGATCTTCTTGGTCGCGATCCGGCCGTCTGGGAGCACGACGAGGCCGTTGTAGGCGGCGCCGGTCCCCTCCGGATCCTCGGGAAGCCTGGTCCGCTCGAGGATCTCACCCGTCCGCGGGTCGATCTTGGCGATCACGTTGCCGTAGACGGCGTACAGGTGGCCGTTGCCGTGAACGGCCATCACCCCCGGGTAGCTCCAGCCGTCGTCGGGGCGGCGGTCGAGGATGGCCGTCCTCCAGCGCTCGTCGAGCGTCTGCGGATCGACGCTCGCCACGAACGCCCCGTCCTCGGCGGCGTCGGGGCCGTACCCGTAGACGTAGAGCTGGTTTCGGTTCCTGGTCGCCGAGATGTAGGGGGTGGCGAAGTCCTCCGGCGAGGATCGCTCGGCGATCACGGGCTGGTCGGTGCCGGTCAGCTGCCGGGTGTTGCACGACCGCGGGAAGACCTGCGCGCGGTTGGAGCCGAAATGCTCGAACGGCGCGACCGTCGAGTAGAAGGGGCCGTCGGAGCGACCCGGGTCGAGGTCGCGGGTGCGGGGGCACGGATCCGATCCGGATTGAGAACCCGCGCTGAGGCCGGCCCCGGCACTGCCGGCGAGCAGCAGTGATGCCGCCGCCGCCGCGACCGCCACCAGGATCGCGATCGCCTGAACCCCTCTTGGCATGTTCGCCATTGTCCAGATAGTCGCGAGTATCGGTGCGGGTTGTGCCGGTGGGTCTCGAGCAGCCGCCCGAGATGAGCTGGGAAGCGCGGGGGCTCAGGCCGTGCTGAGAGCGTCGCCCCGGGAACCGGGTGGGGCGTCGGCACCTGACTCCTCGGCCGGTCGGGAGGGCAGCAGGATCGCGACGAAGACGGCCCCGACCGCACAGACGCCGGCGGCGACGAGGCAGCCGGCGGCGAGGCCGTCGTAGAAGCCGCCGCTCGCGATCTCACGGACCATGGCTCCGGGCGCTCCCCCGAGTTGCTCGGCGACGGCGAAGGCGGCGCCGATGGAGTCGGAGGCCGGGCCGACGGGGAGCGCGTCGGCCGCGTCGTTGAATGCGGATGCGTAGAGCGAGGCGAACACCGATCCGATCACCGCCACCCCCAGCGTCCCTCCGAGCTCGCGGGTGGTGTCGTTGACGCCCGATCCGACGCCGGCGTTCGCCTCGGGCACGGCGCCCATGATCGACTCGGTCGCCGGCGCGGAGGTGAACCCCATGCCGGTGCCGAGCAGCACCATCTGGGCGGCGATCTCCAGATATGAGGTACTGCCGTCGACCTGAGAGGTCCAGGCGAACATCACGGCGGCGAGGCCAAGCCCGGTCGCGACGACCGCCTTGTTGCCGACCCGCACCGCGAGCATCGTTCCGATCACGGCCGCCGTCCCGGTCGAAAGCGCCACCGGCAGCAGCCGGACCCCGGACTCGAACGCCCCGTAGCCGCGCAGCACCTGGAAGTACTGGGTGATCAGGAAGATGAAGCCGAAGAGGGCGAAGAACGAGAGGGTCACCGCCAGCGACGCGGCGCTGAGGCGGGCGTTCCGGAACAGGCGGACGTCGAGCAGCGGCTCCCTGCTTCGCGCCTCGAAGACGACGAAGCCGACCAGCAGGGCTGCGGCCGCGATGAAGCCGACGAGCGTTCGCGCCGCGAGCCACCCGTGCTCGGGGGCCTCGATCACGGTGAAGACGAGGGCGAGGACGCCGAGGCTCGAGAGCGCGAGGCCGATCCGGTCGACCCGCGGCCGGGAGGGATCGCCCGACTCCGGCACGAACGCCAGAGCCAGCCCGAACGCCACGGCCGCCAACGGGAGCTTCAGCCAGAACGTCGCCTCCCAGCCGCTCGACTCGAGCAGCGCGCCCCCCACGATCGGCCCGAGGGCCACGGCGACTCCCGTGGTCGCGCCCCAGAGCCCGATCGCCTTGGCCCGCTCGCCGCGATCGGAGAACAGGTGCACGATCGTCGATAGCGTCGAGGGGAAGATGATCGCGGCACCGAGCCCCATCACCGCGCGACAGGCGATCAGCTCTCCGCTCGATTCGGAGAGGGCGGCGGCTCCGTTGCCGATGAAGTAGACGCCGAGGCCGATCAGCAGGAGCCGCTTGCGCCCGAACCGATCACCCAGCCCACCGGCAGCCAGAACCAGCGCCGCGAAGACGAGGGTGTAGGCGTCGACGATCCACTGCAGCTCACGGGTCGACGCGTCGAGCTCGGTGGAAAGCGTCGGCAGCGTGACGTTGACGATGGTCGTGTCGACGTTGACCGCGAAAGCGCAGAGCAGCAGGACCGCCAGGGCGGGGGCCCGTCTCATCGCGTGGCTTCCCTGATGCGCATGTTTCAAAGGCGGATACTGACTGGAACCGAGGCGCTCCCGCCGCCGCCGAGCGGCTGAGGAGGTGCCGGTCCAGGTTGGCCTTCCACATTCGACCCGGATATGCGAGGCTGCCGGTTAGCGATGACGGAGTCACAGGGACCACCCACGTCCGGAGGGGCCGGAGAACCCCAGCATCCGGAACCGGTGCAGCCGGTTCAGCCGGCGGTACCGGCCGCCTGGTACCCGCATCCGACCGCTCCTGGATGGGAGGCCTACTGGGATGGGACCGCCTGGGGGCCGGAGACGCGCCCGGCCCAGCAGGTCGCTCCCGCCGTCCCGGAAGCCCAGCAGCCGGCGGTCGAGGCCCAGCAGCCCGCGGTCGAACCTCAGCCCGTCCAGGCGGAGCCGGTCGTTCAGGCGGAGCCGGTCGTTCCGGCCGAGCCGGTCGGCCAGGTCGCCGAGCCAGCGGCCCAGGTCGCCGAGGAGCAGCCGACGGCCGTCCAGCCCGAACCCGGGGCTCCTCCGCAGGCCGCCGGACCCCAGCAGCCCGCCCGCGATGCCGCAGCAGCAGCCGCCGCCCCGGCCGCAGCGGCCAAGACCTCCGACAGCTCGCTCGCCCCCGTCTTCTGCATCCTGGGCGCGGTCGTCGCCATCGTCGGCTGCTTCCTCCCCGCGGCCACAAGCGACGTGATCGTTGACATCGCTGACAACACGATGGTCGCCGCCGGCTACGGAATCGCCGTGATCGCCGCCGCCGTCCTCGGCGCCGTGATCGCCGCCTACTCCTACGTCAAGTCCACGCGCACCTGGCTGCCGATCCTGCTCGGGGTCGTCATCCTCGGTATCGCCGTCTACGCGGGCACCGCCGGCCTCGACGTGACGCCCGAGAGCCGTTCCGACCGTTTCCCCCCCGAAGGGATCCGGCGGGGATGTAGCGGCAGTCGTCCAGGTCGACGACGAGGGCTCCCCGTCCACCGGCATCTTCGCCGTGGGCATCGGTGGATTGCTGATGGTGCTGGGCGGCCTCGGCATCGCGCGCGAACCCAAGTAGCGCCGGTCGGGCCGGGGCCGCGGGCTCCCGTCGGAGTAGTCTCGCGCTCGCGGCATTCGACGAAGAGGGAGTGGGAGACCTGATGGGAGCGTTTCGGCTCGGGATCGGTGGATTCGCCGCCGCGCTGGCCGCGCTGGCCGTCGCCCCCGTGCCCGCCGCGTCAGCGGCCACGAATCCGTGGATGACGCCCGCCGATCAGTTCGTGAACTTCGCCCACCAGGGCGGGGAGCTCGAGGCGCCCGGCAACACGATGTACGCCTTCAAGACCGCGATCCGGGAGCGTGGCGCCGACGGGATCGAGATGGACGCCTACATCAGTGCGGACGGACAGCTCGTGGTCATTCACGACCGGACCCTGCAGGGGACGACCAACTCACAGCAGGCCGCCGCGCCAGCGCCGTTCGGCCCGGGCCAGCCCGACGAGGTCTGGGATTACACGGTCGCCGAGCTGAAAACCCTCGACGACGCCCACTGGTTCGCGCCCGGCACCGGTCAGTACGACCACGGCCGTCCCCCCGGTGACTACATCTTCCGCGGCGTCGCCGACGGCGAGGTCACGCCGCCGCCCGGATACACGGCATCGGACTTCAGGATCCCGACCTTCCAGGAGGTCCTCGACGAGTTCCCCGACACCCGGATCGACATCGAGATCAAGTCGCAGTCCGGCCACATCGACAAGGGCGAGGAGGCTGCGCGGGAGCTGGCCGCGATCCTCGCCGCGCAGCCCGGCGGGGACGACGAGAACGTGCTCGTGTCCTCCTTCGGACAGGCCGAGCTCGAGGCGTTTCACGAGGCGCTTCCGCAGCACGACTCGCTGTCGGCAAGCCTCAGCTCGACCAGCGACTACGCGCTCGGCGGGGTGCCGATCCAACCTCCTCCGCAGGCCCTTCAACCGCCCGACATCTACGATCTCGGCGGCGGGCTGCTGATCGACGCCCCCGCATTCCTCAAGCCCCTCGCGTCGACCGACGGCTACGCGCTCCACGTCTGGGGCTCCGACGCCGAACCCGAGGGCGATCACCTCTACCAGCACATGCTTGACGTCGGGGTCGCAGGGATTCTTCGCGCAGAAGCCGGAGCTGCTCTCGTCGTTTCTCTGCTCGAAGGGCATCCCCCGGCCCGACGGCTCCTCCCACTGCACCCCGAACCCGGACCTGCCCGGGATCCGTCCGATCCTGAAGCTCGCCGATCCGCAATTCGCGAAGGTGACGGTCATGGCGGGCCAGAGAGTCGTGGTCGAGGTGCCCGTTGAGAACACCGGCAACCTCGATCTGAACGGAGCCGAGGCCTGCGCGACCGCGACCGGCAAGGCGGCTCGCTGGATCAAGCCGGGGCGCTGTGGGAGGCCGGGGCAGATTTCCCCGGCAACGACCCTGACGGCGCGGATCCCGATCCGCGCCAGGCGCAGGGCTCACGGTGCCTACGAGGTGAACATCGCGATCGCCAGCACCGACGGAGGCAGCATCGAGAGCCAGCTGACGCTACGGGTCAAGAGCAAGAGGAAGCGTCCCGGCAAGTAGCGGCCCGCGCCGACTGATCGAGGGCGCGGCAGGACACGCGCGGGTTGCAGCGAAGGGGGCGACGTGATCTCTCCGAACCCCCCACGGCCATCGGCGATGGCCGCGGACCACCCTGCGGCCACGACCGCCGAGCCCGATCCGCTCACCCGGCTGCCCACCCGGCGGCAGTTCCTCGACCGCCTCGGCGAGGGGATCGCCGCGCTCGAGCACACGGAGGGCTCGATTGCGGTCCTGCTCGTCGACATCGACGGGTTTCGCCGGGTCAACCGCGATCTCGGCCACGTCGTCGGCGATCAGCTCCTCTTCTCCGCTGGGCGCCGACTTCTCTCGGCGGTGAGGGCCGGCGACCTCGTGGCCCGCGCCGGCGGCGACGAGTTCGTCGTGATGAGCGGCGGCCTCAGCAACGGCGCCGAGGTCGTCGAGCTGGCCGGAGCGATCATGAGCGCCTTCGACGATCCCTTCGACCTCGGCTTCGAGGAGCTGACCGCGACGGTCTCGGTCGGGGTGGTCGTCACCGACGAATCGTCGGTGCGCGCGGAGTCCCTCGTCACCGACGCTGAGTCGGCGCTCGAGCGCGACCGCTCCGGGACCCGTCGCTTCGAGGTCTTCGACGCCGAGCTGCGGGAGCGAATCCGCTACCGGGCCGAGATCGGCCGCGAGCTCGCGGCGGCGCTCGAAGCCGACGAGGTTGCCTTCCACTACCAGCCGATCGTCGACATCGCCTCGGGGCGGATCGCCTCCGTCGAGGCTCTCGCCCGCTGGCACCACCCCGAGCGGGGCGCGATCTCGCCCGAGCTGTTCGTGCCGATCGCCGAGGAGACGGGTTCGGGTGGAGATCTCCTCAACCGCCTGCTGGCACACGCGGCGGTCGACTTCCCCAGGATCGCGGCCGCCGACGCCAGTGGGTCGCTCTCGCTCGCGATCAACGTCTCCTCGAGTCAGCTCACCTGCGATCCGCTGATCGACTCGATCAGCGAGCTGATCGAGACCCTCGAGGTCAAGCCCTCGCGGATCGTCGTCGAGATCTCCGAGTCGGCGCTGAGCGGAGCGGCGGAGGCATACCTGCAGCGGATCACCGAGCTGGGCGCCCTCGGAGTTCGGATCTCACTCGACGACTTCGGCACCGCCTCGACCTCGATAGCCCAGCTCCGCTCGCTGCCGATCGACCAGATCAAGCTCGACCGTTCGTTCGTCGTCGGCCTTGGCGAGGCCTCCGCCGACGCTGCCCTGGCTGCCGGCGTCCTGCCCTTGGCACGTGCGCTCGGGATCGAGGTCGTCGCAGAGGGGATCGAGACCGAGGGCCAGCTCGCCCACCTGTTCGCCCTCGGCTATCGACAGGGCCAGGGCTACATGCTCTCGCGGCCGGGACCTGTCGAGGATGCATCGAAGCTGATCGCAGCGGGCCCCCTGGAATCGACGCGGACGCTCGAGACCGCAGCTCTGACGGCGGCTCGCGAATCCTTTCGCCAGGCGCTCCTGGCCGGTGACGCGAAGGCCGCCGAATCGGTGGTCGCCGATGCGGTGGACTCCGGCATTGATTCGATCACGATCCAGAGCGAGGTGATCGGCCGCGCTCTGCACTGGATCGATTCCGAATGGGAGGCGGGGCGCCTCCGCGCCGCCGACGAACACCTCGCCGCCGCGATCTGCGAGCGTCAGCTATCGGTGGCGCTCGATTCGCATCTCGTCGTCGAGCGGCGGTTCGCGAAGATGACCGCCACGTGAGCCGACGGCGTCGGCACGGCCGCTCGAGCGAGGCGCGGAAGTCGGTTGATCCTTGTATCCGCTCCGTCGAGCGGATATAACGAATTCGTCCGTCCGGCCCCGGAGGTCGGTCTTCCGATTCTGACGAGGGGATCCCGTGTCTCGCCGAAGCTCTTCGCTCCTGCCCATCGTCTTCGTGGTCGTCGGGCTGGCGGCCCCGGCCGCCGCGTCCGCCGCGACTGCGACGGATGAACTCTCGTCCCGCCTGGACATGCTCGCCGGGGCCGATCTGCGCTCGGCCCCGCCAGCCGTGCAGGCGGACGCCGTCTCGCTGCTGAACAGGGGGCCGGGAAGCCTGCTCCGCGATGGCGGCTCCCTCGTCGTCGACGTGAGGGTTTCGGGGAGCGCCCGTGATCGGGTGGACGGAGTGAGGGAAGCCGGCGCTGAGATCGTCGCCGTTGCACCCGATTACGGCCTGATCGAGGCGAGCATCCCGGAGGGAAAGCTGCCGGAGCTGGCCGGTGCGCCAGGAGTCGTGTCGGTAACCGAGGTGCTGACGCCGATGTCGGGAGCGGTCGCCGGAGCGTCCGAGGCCGATGACGGCGGCTCGGGCGCGATCAACACCTGCGCGACCGGGGTCGTCTCCGAGGGGGACACCCAGCTCGGTGCCGGTGCCGCCAGGACCCAGTTCGACGTCGACGGTACCGGGGTCAAGGTCGGCGTGCTCTCCGATTCTTTCGACCTGAAGGTCTCGGGCATCAAGCAGGCCGACGACGTCGCCAGCGGCGATCTCCCCGGCCCGGGCAACCCCTGCGGCCGGACGACTCCGGTGCAGATCCTCGACGACGATCCCGCGGCCCTCTCGAAGGCCGACGAGGGGCGGGCGATGACGCAGATCGTCCACGACATCGCCCCCGGCGCCGACCTCGCATTCGCCACGGCGGCCACCGGCGAGGTCGCGTTCGCCAACAACATCCAGGCACTCGCCGCTGCCGGCTCCGACGTGATCGTCGACGACTTCATCTACTTCGCCGAGCCCTATTACCAGGACGGGATCATCGCCAACGCCGTCAACGCCGTGACCAATCAGGGCGTGAGCTACTTCTCGATGGCGTTCAACAACAACCGCGTCATCGGCGGCAACGACAGCAACTCGTGGGAGGCCCCCGCATATCGCGGCGGGGCCCCGTGTCCAGCCTTGGTCGGTGGCTCCGACTGCATGGACTTCGATCCCGGTCCGGGGGTCGACAGCAGCTTCAACCTGACCGCGACCGGGGGGGCTCCGTTCCGATTCGGCCTGAACTGGGCCGAGCCGCAACTCGGCGTCGGCACGGACCTGGACCTGTATGTGATCAACACCGCCACCAACGCGATCTCGGGCTCCTCGCTTGATGCCAACGGGGTCACCGGCAAGCCCTTCGAGTTCGTTTCGTTCACTCCGGGGAACACCGCCGCCTTCAACTACCAGCTTGTGATCAAGCGGTTCAGCGGCAGCGGGACCCCACGTCTGAAATGGGTGAACAACGACAACGGGGCGGGATCGATCGCAGCGCTCGAGTACCCGACAGCCACCGGCGGCGACACGGTCGGACCGACCATCTACGGCCACAATGGAACCGCCGGTGCGCAGACGGTCGGCGCGGTTCCGTTCAGCAACGGCTCGGTGATGGAGCCCTACTCATCGCGCGGGCCGGTCACGCACCTGTTCGCTCCGGTCAACGGGGCCACCCCGGCCGCCGCTCTCGGCACGCCGGAGGTCCTCAACAAGCCGAACGTCGCCGCCACCGATGGTGGAATCAACACGTTCTTCGGACCCCTCAACCGTTTCTTCGGAACTTCCGCGGCGGCGCCGCACGCGGCCGGAGTCGGGGCGTTGCAGCTCGAGGCCGAGCCGTCGCTGACCCAGGCGGAGTTGAAGGCCGCTCAGGTGTCGAGCGCGGTCCCGGTCGGTGCGTTCGGGCCCCTTGCCGCCGGGGCGGGCCTCCTCGACACCCCTGCGGCGATCATCGCCGGTGACAAGACGGCGCCGACGCTCGCGATCACCAAGGGGCCGAAGAAGAAGACGAAGTCGAAGAAGGCGAAGTTCAAGTTCAGCTTCGAAGCCGGGGCGACGCTCCAGTGCAAGCTGGACAAGAAGTCCTTCAAGCCCTGCTCGGCGTCGGCGACCTTCAAGGTCAAGCCCGGCAAGCACAAGCTGGAGGTGCAGGCGGCTGACGTGGCCGGCAATGTCACCTCCGCCAAGTACTCGTGGACGGTCAAGAAGCCGAAGAAGAAGAAGCGGTAGGGCCCTGCGATCCTCGCCGGAGGGTGCCGAGCGCCGCTAGTCGACGCGCTCGGGGTAGACGTCGTCGATCGTCGCCAGGGGGACGTAGGGCGCGCCGGCTGAAGCCTCGATGATCCGCTCGCCGCCGCCGGCAAGGCGGTCGAGCACGGAGACCGTGCCGACGATCTCGAGGCCCGCTTCCCGGCAGCGCTCGATCGCCTTGACGGTCGAGCCGCCGGTGGTGACGACGTCCTCGACGATCAGGACCTTGGCGCCGGGCTCGAGCAGCGGACCCTCGACCCAGCGCTGCAGTCCATGTTGCTTCTTCTCCTTGCGGACGAAGAAGGCGAGGAGGTCGTGGCCTCCGCGATCGGCGATCGCGGCGCTCGCGATCGGGTCGGCGCCCATGCTCATGCCGCCGACGGCGCTCGCGCCAAGCCGCTTGGCCTCGGAGGCGACCAGTTCGCCGAGGGCTCCGAACGCGGGCTGGCGGA
The DNA here is from genome assembly GCA_963823275.1 of uncultured Solirubrobacterales bacterium. GTDB lineage: Bacteria > Actinomycetota > Thermoleophilia > Solirubrobacterales > 70-9 > RHKX01. The sequence continues at coordinate 183,938 of CAWGKW010000002.1, forward strand.
GGATCGCCCGCTTGGCGTCGACGTAGTAGGAGGCGGTGGCGCCACTGGTCAGGGTCACCTCGCCGATCACCAGCGCGTGCTCGCGCAGCTCGGCGGTCAGGACGTCGCGCGCATTCACGGCTGCCCGCCGCTAGTTGTAGACGAAGATCGGGTCGCCGATGTCGATCCAGTTGTAGATGTGGACCGAATCGGGGATCGGGTTGCGCAGGCAGCCGTGGCTGGCCGGGTAGGTCGGGACGTCGTGGTAGCCGTGGGTGGCGTAGCCGCGGATGAAGTAGGCCGAGAAGTACATGCCGAGGCTGTTGTAGCCGGCGTCCTTGCGATAGAAGCGGAACGAGCCGGTGATCGTCGGGGTGGCGGGTGCTCCGGAGGAGATCGTGTAGATCTCGTCGACCTCACCGTTCTTGGCGAGGACCATGACCTGCCGGGAGAGGTCGGCCTCGACGTGCTTGCCGGCGCCCGGGTACTTGAGCTTGAAGCCCCCCTTGCCCTTGGCGAGCTTCTTGAAGATGCTGCCGGTCGCCTTCTCCTTGCGCGCCATGTTGTTGACCTTGCGGTAGGCGAGCACCGCGCGGCCGGTGGCCGAGCTGTAGGAGGAGCCGTTGCTGGTCACGAAGCCGAGGTCGTCGAGGAGCTGGTTGAGGGTCTTGACCGCCGGGCCGGAGTTGCCCTCCTTGAGGCTGGGGTAGCGGATCCGGAAGGGGCGGCTGGCGGCCTTCGATCCACCGTAGCCCGGGCCCGACTTGAGCAGGGCCTGGATCCGGTACATGCCGGGACCGACCATCTTGCGGGAGAAGTGGAACTGGCCGAGGCTCGAGCCCTTGCCCTTCGCGGTGACTCTGACCTTCTGCCGCTTGACCGTCTTCTTGCCCCGGTTGAGCACGATCGTGATCTTCTGACCGGCCTGGAAGGGGCGAACCGTGCCCGCGACCTTGATCCGCTTGCCCGCCGTCACCTTGCCACCGCGAAGGCCCTGGAGCCGGATCGCGGTCGCGGTCGGCTGATCGCCCGGATCGGCCTTCGAGCCCGCCTCGGCAGGGGTCGCCTCCGCGGTGGCGGCCGGCTCGACCGTGGCCTGGTCGGCGGCCGGCTCCTGGGCGAGCGCTCCGGCGGCGGGAACTGCGAGAAGCGAGAGGGCGAGGACGACGGTTGCCCGGAGGCGGGCGCTGGAGCTCATCACGTCCGCCATTGTAGGGCCCGAAACGGCCGATCGGCGGATCGCTCAGATCGAGTCGGTGACCAGCAGCACGAAGGCGATCGTGTTGTTCAGAGTGTGGGCCATGATCGGTGCCCAGAGGGTCCCGCTGCGCTCGTAGAGCCAGGCCAGGATCACCCCGAAGACCGCGAGTTGGATCGCCACCCCGATGTTTCCGCCGCTCAGATGCAGAGAGCCCCAGATGACGGCGGCGATCAGCGCCGCCGGCCAGAGCGTCATCGATCGCCTCAGGCTGGCGAACATGAAGCCGCGAAAGAAGAGCTCCTCCGAGATCGGCGCCAGAACCACGATCAGGACCGCGGCGACGGCGATGCTTCCCGCCGAGTCCTTGTCGGTCCCGAGCTCGCGGGTCACGTCCTGCTGGTCAGGCTGGAGCAACGGGGTGAGGATCGCGGCGAACAGGATGTAGATCAGCCAGGCGAGCGCCGCGAGTCCGATCGTGCCGAGCGCGATCCGGCCTCCGAGCCCGAGCCGCTCGAACGCTCCCGAGAGCCTGCCCTTCGCGTCGTAGAGCGCGAAGCCGATCGCGGTGCCGCCGAGGCTCAGCGCCACCATCAGCTGAGCCGCGTCCCGTCCGGCATTCGTTTCGAACTCGGGGTCGAAGATCGCCACGAAGATCGTCCCGGTGATCATCACGAGCGCCGCGATCATCACGCCGATCGTGGCGGTCAGCCCGCTCCAACCGGTCTCGGGAATGCCCGCGTAACGGGTCAGAAACCGACCTCCGGACCTGCTCTCGGCGGGTTCCTCGCCGGCCGGCGGTGGAGTCGCCTGCAGGGGAGGCGGCACCGAGGGACCCGGGCCCAGTGGCGGCGGCGAGGCGCCCGGCGGCGGGGTCGAGCCCGCGCCGGCGCCCTCGGGCTCGTGGCCCTCGGGCGCGTTCATCGGCCTGTCCATGCTCGTCGCTCCACCATCTCGGCGAGCGAGGATACGTCGCCACCTCCCTCGCGGTCGATCCTGATCACAGCGATGCCCGCCGCGCGTGCACCGAGGACGTCTTCGGCGCTGTCGCCGACGTGGAACGCCTCCGAGGCCTCACAGCCCGCGATCCGCAGCGCCGGGGCGAAGATCGCCGGATCGGGCTTCCGGGCGCCCGCCCCGGCCGAGGTGACGACGCCGTCGAGCTCGGAGGCAAGCCCGACCTCCTCCAGTACATCTCCGAGCTCGTAGTCCCAGTTGGAGACGCAGACGGTCCGCAGCCCCCGCTCCCGCCAGGTTCGCAGCGCCGGCGCGGCGTCCGGGTAGGCGTCGAACGCGATCGCGCCCATCATCGTCGCGACGTCGATCGGTCTGCCCAGCTCGCTCGCCAGCAGGCCGGCGCAGTGGGCGCGCAGCGCGGCCAGGGAATCGGGGTCCCGCCCCTGCTCGGCGTGGGCGGCGTAAAAGGCCATCTCGGCCCTGAACGCCCGCTCGACCCGGTCCGGCTCGATCCCGGCAACGACCTCCGGATCGATCTGCTCCCATGGCGGCAGCAGCCGGACCATCGTGCCGAGGGCATCGATCAGGCAGGCGCGGTAGAGCCTCGGGGTGGTCGAGAGGGGGTTCATCATGGGCTGCCGCGTACATTCTGGCTGCCCCGGATGCCGAACCCCCCCTTCAGCTCAGACCCGGCCTCGCCAAGACGTCGGATGCTCGCGATCCTCGTTGCCCTGGCGCTGGTCTGCGTCTCGATTCCGTTGGCGGCGCCGGGGGCGGAGCTGATCCCCGGCTCCGGCAACCTCGGCACCAACGGTCCACGGTGGGTGCTCGGGATCTTCGGCAACGGGTTCGAGCTCGATCCCGACGCCTATCTCGGCCTGCTCTACGCGGCGGTCGGGCTCTGGGTCTTCCTGCTCGTCCTCGCCCCCGACCTCGGGTTGCGGCCGATCGCGATTCTGGTGGGGCTTGTGATCACGGTCTTCACCCTGGCCGGGCCGCTGCTCTCACTGGATGTCTTCAGCTACATCGCCTACGCGCGGCTCGGCGTCGAGCACGGCCTCAATCCCTACGAGTATGCGCCGTCGGCGATCCCATTCGACCAGGCCGCGAGCCGGGTCGTCGACTATCGCGAGGCCGTGTCGGTGTATGGACCGCTGTTCACCCTCGCCAGCTACCCGCTCGGCGCGGTCGGTGTCCCCGCCGCGCTCTGGGTGCTGAAGGCCGTCGCCGGGCTCTCGATCGCGGCGATCGCCTGGCTGGTCGCCCGTCTCGCCGGACTCCGGGGCATCGATCCGGCCGCCGCGGTTGTATTCGTCGCGCTCAACCCCCTGGTGCTGGTCCACGTGGTGGGGGGCGCCCACAACGATGGATTGATGGTTGCCGTGGCGATGGGCGCGGTGGCTGCGGCCCTGACCGCACGCCCGGCGCAGGCCGGCGCCGGCTTCGCCGCCGCCGCCGCAGTCAAGGTCTCGGCCCTGCTCTACGCACCCTTCGCCTTCGTCGGCTCTCGCAGCCGCGGCCGGCTCCTCGCCGGGGCGGCGGCGACCCTGGTGCTGCTCGTGGCGGTATCCCTGCTGGCGTTCGGGCCGCACGTCGGGGAGGCGCTCAGCGTCGCCGGCGGCAACCAGGACAGGATCAGCCGCTGGAGCTTCCCCGCGACCTTGGCCCGGGTCAGCGGAGCGGATGTCGACCTGCTGCGAATCCTCCTCGGCGTCGCCTTCGCCGCCTCGGTGATCGGCCTGCTGGTTGCCGTCGAGCGCGGACTGGACTGGGTCCGGGCCGCCGGGTGGGCGAGCCTCGGTCTGCTGGTCGCCTCCGCCTACATGGTCCCCTGGTATCTGATCTGGCTGTTGCCGGTGGCCGCGATCTCGCGAGATCGCCTCCTGATCGGTGCGACGATCCTCCTGACCGTGTTTCAGGTGATCAACGGAGTGCCGACATGACCGACGGGAACGACGACCGCCACGAGCCGCGAATGCGCAGCTCCCCCGAGTTCGACCTGATCGCCGCGATCCGCGAGCGGCTGGCGGCCACCGCCAAGGGCCGCGAGGGCAGCATCAGGATCGGGATCGGCGACGACGCCGCGGTCACGTCGACGCCCCCCGGCGCGGCGACGGCGGTCAGCATCGACGCGTTGGTCGATGGCGTCGGCTTTCGCCGCAGCTGGTGCCCACCGCGAGCGATCGGCCGCAAGGCGATCGGGGCGGCGCTCAGCGATCTCGCCGCGATGGGGGCCACGCCGGCGGAGGTCTACGTCTGGATCGGCATGCCGGCCGATTTCAGCCGCGAGGACTGCCTCGAGCTCTGCGATGGGCTCGCTGAGCTGGCCGAGCTCGAGGGAGCCGCCGTCCTCGGTGGCGACCTGACCGCCTCGGGATCACTGGCCGTCTGCGTCACGGCGATCGGCCACGCCCGCTCCGCGACGGAGATGGTCGGTCGCTCCGGGGCCGAGGCGGGCTTCGCGGTCTGCGCGACCGGTTCGTTCGGTGGCGCGGCTGCCGGGCTGATGCTGCTCGAGCATCCCGAGCTCGGTGAAGGGCTCACCGATCAGGTGCGGCGCGCGGTGACGTCGCGTCAGCTCGCTCCCCAGCCCCGAGTGGCGGCGGGGCGGGCGCTCGCGGTGGCGGGCGCGGCGGCGATGATCGACGTCTCCGATGGCCTCGGCGCCGAGGCCGAGCACCTCGCCGCGGCGTCGGGGGTCGGCATCGAGATCGAGGTCGATCGGGTCCAGCGGGGGGAGGGGGTGGCCGAGGTGGCTGCCGCTGCCGGGCGCGACCCCGACGAGCTGATGGTCTCCGGCGGTGAGGACTACGAGCTGCTCTGCGCGATTCCCCGGGCCGCGCTCGCCGACTGCCGAGCTGCGGTCGCACACACCGGGACCGACCTCCATGAGATCGGCCGGGTCGTTCCTGGCGGCTCGGTCCGGCTCAGACTCCCCGGGGGGCGTTCAATTCCGGCAGGAGGCCATGACCACCTTCGAGCTTTCTGACGTCAGGGCTATGCATGACGCCGATCTGCTCGAGGATCGCCACCGCGACGCGTTGCGAGTTGATTTCGTACTCGCCGCGGGAGACCTTCCTCTGTACGGCCGCGAGTTGTTCATCGTTGGCACGCATTGAACCTCGCTGCTGTGGATTCATAGTTTTGATCTTGGTTTCCTTCACAGCCTTCATCGACGCCCGCCGGGGGTGCTTTAGCCACTTATGACGAGCGTCCAGAGGCTCGTCCAGGATGGCGTCCAGCCTGCACGCCCGGGCGAGCTCGTCAGATGCGGCCGCGGCTCGCCGGCGGAGTCCCGCCGAGGGCGCCCGGGCCGGCGTGGCTGCCGGCGCCCCTGATGCTGCCCGTCGGACCGGCTGGAGGCATTGCCCGCTTGCCGGCTCCAGCCGCGGAGATGCCGCTCAGCAGGCCGCCCGAGCACACCACACCAGAGCAGGCTGGTCAGGAGGCTGATCTGGCCGTCGTCGATCAGCAGCAGCAGCTGCCAGGGGGCGGCGAGTCCGAGGTCGAGCTGGGCGGCGACGGTCGCGAAGGCGATCAGCGCCGGGATCAGCGAGACCAGGGAGAAGACGGTGAGGACCGCTGGCCGCGGTGGACCCGAGCCGCGAGCCGCGAGCAGCCAGACGTGGGCGGCCGGGCTCAGCAGCAGGGCCATGTAGGGGTTGATCAACCAGATTCCGAAGATCGAGAGACCGGTCAGCAGGCCGGCGGCCGCGGCGAGCGTCTGCGGTTCGACGTCGAGTGGAGTCCGCATCGGTCTGACCAGCAGTGCGGCGAGGATCACGGCGGCCGCGAGGGCGGCGAACGCGATCGGCGCGGCTGAGCCGGGCGGGTAGAGGCCGGGGTCGTAGGGAAAGGCCGGATCGGGGATCAGGCCTGCCAGCCCGAGCAGGTACGCCAGCAGCAGCGCCGCCAGAGGCACCAGCACCCGCTCGGCCGCCCACCAGACCGTGCGGCGGGTGCGCCAGTCGTTGCGGTGCTCCCGCAGCCAGGTGTCCCCCGCGGTCAGCACCGGGGCGATCAGCAGGGCGAGGGCCAGCAGCGACAGGGTCCAGCCGGGCACCAGGTTGTCGCCGACCCGGATGTAGTCGTTGGGCCCCTCCTCCGGCCTTGCGTTCGCGTCGAGGGTCAGCACCAGGTCGAGGACCGTGCTCCCGGTCGCGTTCAGGCTCTCCGGGGAGACCATGTCGACGCCGTCCTCGGAGGCCGGGATCTGGCGTTCGCCGTGGGCACTGATCGCGATCGCCTCGGTGCCGGCGCGGCGGAGCGCGGCCTGCTCGCCCAGGCCGATCGGATAGGCGAGACGAGCGAGCCCGATCCAGGGGCCGGGAGCCGGGTCACGCTGCCCGAAGGCTCCGGCGGCGATCCCGCGGGCGGTCTGCATCAGTTGGGCCGATGCGCTCTCGGGGTCGGTGCCCGAGCTGATCACGAAGGGCGCCTCGGGGTCGGTCGCGCCGGGTTGTGAGATCACGATGGCCTCATCGATGTCCGCGGGGCGGGGGAGTCCCTCGATCAGCTCGCGCGCCCCCTCGGCACCGTCGCTCCCACCGTCGGTCGAGGCGAATACGATCGTCTTCGACCGGCGCGAGCGGCCGAGGTCGTCGGCGAGGCCGAGCAGCGCCGCCGTGGCCGCCGCGCTCGTCGCCGCGCCCGGACCGTCGACCGAATCGCGATGGGCGAGCACGAGGATGGCTCGTTGCGAGGACCCGGGCAGGGTCAGGATCACGTTGTTGAGGGTGACGTCCTCGCCCTCGTAGCTCGAATCGAAGGATTGAACGGCGACCTGACCGCCCTCAATCGCCTCGAACCGCTCGCGGACGAGGTCTGCGACCGCATCATCTCCGGTCGAGCCCGGGGCCCGGTCGGGCGCCAGCTCGACGATCGCCCGCGCGGTCCGAGCCGCCTCGATGCCGTCGAAGGTGGGGGTGGAAACCGGTGGTGAGAGCGGGTTCGGGATCGGTTCGAAGGAGAACATGAGCAGCACGAACGCCGCCACGGCGGGCAGGAGAGCTGCGCGGTAGATCCTCGGATCGAACATCGGTGCGCCGCTGAAACTAACCTCTCGCCATGGCTGAAGCCTCGGCTCGCATCCTGCTGGTCGACGATGAGGAGTCGATCCAGACGCTTCTTGCGTACCCGCTCCGCAAGGATGGGTACGAGGTGGTGGTCGCCGGCGACGGTCGCGAGGGCCTCGATCTCTTCGCCGCCGGCCGCTTCGATCTGGTCGTCCTCGACGTGATGATGCCCCGGGTCGACGGGATCGAGGTCTGTCGCAGGTTGCGCACCCGCAGCCAGGTCCCGATCATCATGCTCACCGCCCGCGACGACGAGTTCGACAAGGTGCTCGGCCTCGAGATCGGGGCCGACGATTACATCACCAAGCCGTTCAGCGTCCGTGAGTTCCGCAGCCGCGTGAAGGCGGCGCTGCGGCGGACGAGGCTGTCGGGGGACGGCGCCGACGAGGGTCCGATCGCGGCGGGGGACCTGAACGTCGATCCATCGCGCCGGCAGGTGACCGTGCGCGGCGAGGCCGCGCAGCTCACCTACGTCGAGTTCGAGATCCTGATGGCGCTTGCCCGCAGCCCCGGACACGTCTTCGACCGGCGGACCCTGCTCGAGCGGATCTGGGGGGACAGCTCCTACCGGGATCCGCGCACGATCGACGTTCATATCCGCCACCTGCGGGAGAAGATCGAGGTCGATCCGAAGGAGCCTGCCCACCTACTCACGGTTCGTGGGGTCGGCTACCGATTCCGCGACGAGGACTCGGCCCGGTGAGTGGGCCGCCCTCCACTCGCCGGACGGGCGAGCGGCGTCGGACGCGGATCGATTCGATCCGGACCCGTCTCGTCCTGCTCTTCTTCGCGATCACGGCCATGGCGGTCGGGTTCGTCTACCTCTACGTCGTACCTCAGCTCAGCTCCAGCCTCACATCGGAGCGGCTCGATCGGCTGGAGGGACAGGGTGAGGAGCTCGACCGGCTCCGTAGCGCGGCCGAGCGCGGGCTCGAGCAGCGGGAGCTGACCACCCTGGTCAGGGAGAGCGCCGCCAACGTCGACTCTCGGATCACGCTGCTCGGGCTGCGTGGCGGCGAGCCGGCCTTCGTGATCGCCGATTCGGAGATCGAAAGCGAGGAGGTCGACGGGAACTACTCGTCGGCATCCGGGGCGGCGGCGAGTGGCGAGGTGAGCTCCGGGGTCGAGACGGTCGACGGCGAAAGGATCGGCGAGACCGCGTTCCCGGTCGAGGGCGAGTCCCCGGGCCGAGCCGGCCCCCGACCGGCCGCTGCCGCCGGCGCGGGGTGGGTGATCGTGCTCTCGACTCCGCTCGACGACGTCGAGGCCAACGTCGCACTGGTCCGCCGGCGAACGTTGATCGCCGGTGGGATCGCGCTCGCGGCGTCGTTGCTGGCGGCGTTTCTCGTCGCCGGGTACCACACCCGTCGCCTACGTCGGTTGGAGGAGGCGGCCGAGCGGGTAGCCCAGGGCGACTTCAGCGCGCCGATTCCGGTCGGGTCGCGGGACGAGGTCGGCCAGTTGGCCGAGACGCTCGATCAGATGCGCCTCCGCCTGCGCGGCCTCGAGCTCGCCAGACGCGAGTTCATCGCCAACGCCTCGCATGAGCTGCGGACCCCGATCGCCTCGCTGGGCGGGTTCATAGAGCTGCTCGATGACGACCCCGAGCCCGACGCCGAGACCAGGCGCGAGTTCGTCCGCACCATGCGCGGGCAGATCGAGCGGCTGACGAAGCTCTCGACCGACCTGCTCGACCTATCCCGACTCGACGCCGACGCGCTCAGCCTGCAGATCGAGGCGATCGACCTCCGCGAAGTCGCCTCGGAGGTCGCCGGCGAGTTCGCCGCGGCCGCCGAGCGGCACGACTCCAGGATCGAGGTCGAGGCAGGGGGCAGCCGGGAACCGCTTGCGCAAGCCGATCGGGGGAGGACGGCTCAGATCCTGCGTATCCTGATCGACAACGCCCTCAAGCACACCGCACCCGGAACAGAGATCTCGATCACCTCTTCAAGCTCCCCCACCGAAACTCGTTTGACCGTCTCCGACGACGGACCCGGAATCGACGACCGCTTCGATGAGCGGATCTTCGAGCGCTTCTACACGGCCGATTCAGTCGGCGGCTCCGGCCTCGGACTCGCGATCGCTCGCGAGCTGGCCCGGGCGATGGGGGGCGACGTCGCGCTCGAATCCCGCCCCCAGCGCGGGGCCGCGCTCAGCCTCTCTCTGGCGCCCGTGGCCCCTGGGCCCCGCTCCGGTGATCTCGGCGGCCCCCTGGAGGCGACGGCGTGAGCGCTGGATCGGGAAGGATTCGCCCCGCGTTGCTCGCCGGGGTCGCGGTTCTGCTGCTGACGTTCGCGCTGGCTGCCTGTGGCGACGATTCCACGACGTCGACGGCGACGAGCGCGGCGACGACATCGACCGAGGCCGCGACCCCGAACGGGGCCGGCGACAAGCTGCCGGGCCTCGGCTCCAGCCCCGACTTCGACCCGCAGGCGATCTACGCCCAGGCGGCGCCGAGCGTGGTCACGATCCTCTCCGTGATCGGCGACTCCAGCGATCCCACCTCGCAGGCCGGCCAGGGCTCTGGCTTCGTGGTCAGCGATGACGGCGAGATCGCCACCAACGCCCACGTGGTCACCGACGCGACCGAGGCCGGCGGCGATACCCCGATCAACGAGGCCGACGAGGTCTACGTCGAGTTCGGCGACCGCAACCAGGTTCCCGCCGAGATCATCGGCACCGACCTGAACGCCGACGTCGCGCTGATCAAGATCGATCCGGACGGGCTTGACCTCGTCCCCCTCGGCCTCGGCGACTCCGACTCCGTCCAGGTCGGTGCACCCGTCGCCGCGCTCGGCAGCCCCTTCGGACAGGAGCAGTCGATGTCGGTCGGAATCGTCTCCGCCACCGACCGCTCGATCGACTCGCTCACCCAGTTCAAGATCGACGGCGCGATCCAGACCGACACCTCGATCAACCCCGGCAACTCCGGCGGTCCGCTGATCGGCGCCGATGGCCGCGTTGTCGGCATCGACCAGCAGATCAACACGACCTCGGGCGGCAACGAGGGCGTCGGGTTCGCGGTGCCGATCAACCTGGTCAAGCGCTCGATCGACCAACTTCGTGAGAACGGCCAGGTCGAGTACGCCTACATCGGCGTCAAGAGCCAGCCGCTCTACCCGCAGCTTGCCGAGAAGCTCGGCATCGATGCGCCGACCGGCTCGCTGATCTCGAGCGTCGTCCCCGGCGGCCCGGCCGAGGAGGCCGGCCTCCAGGGCAAGTCCGACGGCGCCGACTCCACGATCGAGTTCCAGGGCCGCAAGGTCGCGACCGGTGGCGACGTGATCGTCGCCGTCGACGGTGAGGAGCTGGTCGCCGAGAACGACCTCTCCCGCCTGATCGCCACCCACAATCCCGGCGAGCAGGTGACGTTGAAGATCATCCGCGACGGCGAGGTAATGGATGTCGACGTGACCCTGGGCGCCCGGCCCGAGGCCTGAGAAGGACACTGGGGGCCGAGGCTCATCCGCTGAGGGGTCTGGTCGCCGACCTGGCGGCCGACCTGCGTGAGGTCGTGCTTCCCGAACTGGGGAGGACGGAGGGCCGCAAGCACGAGGGCGACGGAGCCGGCGGCGACGTCACGTTCGCGATCGACGAGCGGGCCGAGGCGAGGATGGAGGAGTTCCTCGCCGAGCACGCTCCCGACGTCGCCTTCTACTCCGAGGACCGGGGCATGGTCAAGCCCGGCGGCGAGCCGCGCTGGGTCCTCGTCGTGGATCCGATCGATGGAACGAGGCCGGCGATGGCGGGCTTCGAATCTGCGTGTGTCTCGGTTGCCGCGGCCCCGCTCGAGGGCGATCCGACGATGGCCGACGTCGAGGTCGGCTGCGTGATCGAGATCAAGTCCGGAGCGCGCTTCCTCGCCGTCCGCGGCGAGGGCGTGGAGCCGACGCCGCGGCCCTCGGCGGAGACGAGCATCGAGCGGATGCTCTGGACCTACGGCTTCCGCGGCCGGCCGGTGGTCCCGACCGCGATCGTGATCGAGGAGCTGGTCGACAGCTCGTCGGTCTCCGGCGGCACCTTCGACCTCGGCTCCGCCACCTACGACATGACCCGGCTCGTGACCGGCCAGCTCGACGCCTACGTCGACCCCGGCCCGCGCATGATCGACGAGATCGGCTGGGTCCGCGCCGAGTTCGAGCGGGTCGGCCGCGGTGCGATTCTCAACAACTCTCCCTACGACCTCGCAGCCGCCGCCCTGATTCTCGAGCAGGCGGGCGCGATCGTGACCGACGCCAACGGCGAGAGCCTCGACGACCGGCTGCTGCTCGGCTCCGGCCACGATTTCCAGATGTCATGCGTCTGTACGACCAACGCCGAGCTGCATCGCGCGATCATCGACTCGCTCGACGCCGGCATCGAGCGCCTTCGCAAGTACGGATAGCCTGAGGGCTGTGCCGATGAGGAGCAACCGATGAGTGAAGCCCAACCCCTGATCATCGTCTCGAACCGCGGCCCGGCCCAGTTCGATCGCGATGCCGACGGCGAGCGCACGATCACCCGTGGGGGCGGCGGCCTCGTCACTGCGCTGACCGGCCTGGCGACCCACCGAAAGGTGCTCTGGGTGGCGTCGGCGATGACCGAGGAGGACGCGGTCGTCGCGAGCGAGTCCGTGGGCCCGGTCGAGATCGAGCTCGAGGACGGTTCCTACGAGGTCGAGCTGGTCGCCTCCGACCCCGATGCGTACGAGCTCTTCTACAACGTGATCGCGAACCCGCAACTCTGGTTCGTTCAGCACTACCTCTGGGATCTCTCCAACGCTCCCGACATCCGGGCCGAGGAGAAGGCGGCCTGGCGCTACGGCTACAGGGTCGTCAACTCCGACATGGCGAACGCCGTGATCAAGCAGCTCGACGGTCACGAGGATCCGCTCGTGATGTTCCACGACTACCACCTGTACACGGCCCCCGCCCTGGTCCGGGCGGCGCGGCCCGACGCCTTCCTCCACCACTTCGTCCACATCCCCTGGCCCCACCCCGACGCCTGGCGGATCCTCCCCCGCGAGTGGCGCGATGAGATCTTCGACGGACTGCTCAGCAACGACATCATCGGTTTCCACACGAGCTCCTACGTGCACAACTTCCTGGATTGCTGCCGAGAGCTGGTCGGCTGCCAGGTCGACTACCGCAACGGGGTCGTCCGTTACGGGGACCGCGAGATCTGGGTCCGCGCCTACCCGCTCGGGATCGACGCCGAGCGGCTGCGCCGGGTGGCCGCGACCGAGCAGGTCGCCGACTACGAGCGCGAGCTCCTCTCCCGCCGCCGCGAGCACCTGATCATCCGCGTCGATCGCGCCGATCTCTCCAAGAACGTCCTGCGCGGGTTCACCGCCTTCGACCAGTTCCTCGCCGACCACCCCGAATTCCACGAGCGCGTCACCTTCATCGCCCACCTGCAGCCCTCGCGGCAGGACGTCGCCGAGTACCAGGAGTACCTGGAGCGGATCGAAGCCCTGGTTGCGGTCGTCAACCACCGACACGGGACGACCGACTGGATGCCGATCGACCTGCGGATCTACGAGAACTTCCACGAGGCCGTCGCCCGCTACAAGCACTTCGACCTGCTGATGGTCAACTCGCTCTTCGACGGCATGAACCTCGTCGCCAAGGAGGCTCCCGCCGTCAACACCCGCGACGGCGTTCTGATGCTGTCGGAGAACACCGGCGCCCACGAGGAGCTCGGCGAATGCACGCTCAGCGTCAACCCCTTCGACATCGAGGAGCAGGCCGAGGCAATCCACCGCGCCCTGACCATGGATGCGATCGAACGGCGCGAGCGAGCCGACAGGTTGCGCCAGCTCGTCGACTCCCGGGATCCCGGGGATTGGGTCGACGATCAGCTGGCGGAGATCAAGGCGAAGCGCGGCTAGCTCCACCGGCGGCGCCTTGCGCCGAGGTGGCAGAAACCGGCTGGTGGGGCCGGTTTCTGCCGTCTCGTGGGATATCAGGGGCCGAACTGTTGAATTCCCGGGGGTGGGCCGGTCGGGGAGTTGGCCGGGGGCGTTTGCGATGGCGTTGGCGGTGGTGGTGGCGGTGTGTAGGTCGGGGCGGGGGCCGGCGGTGGCGTTGGTGTCGTCGACGCGACTGGCGGCGCGGTGGTCTCGTGCGCCGGCTCCGTGGCCCCTTGCTTGGGTTCGTGGCGGCGAGCCGGCTTCCCCTGCTCGCGAGCGGGCTTCTCGCCGGCGTGCGGCTTTCGCTCGGGCGTCCTGGGCTCCTTCGGCTTGCTGGGGCGGAGGGGGTGATCTGGACTCGCCGGCGGCTCCGTCTCCGCCAGGCCGGTCAGGCCGATGCCGGGGTCGAGGGGGGGCGGCTCGGGGGTGCGCAGCAGCGAGGGGGCGACAAGCAGGGCCACCACCGCCGCTGCCGCCGTGGCGGCGGCGCGTGCGGCGTGCCGCCAGCTCACGCTCATGCCACCCATGCCCCTTCAATCCCGGACCCAGAGGCCCTGCCCCAGCCTGGGTCGCGCTATAGTCCCCGGCCGCTTTGGCCACTCTCACTTACGAACTGATTCTGATGCTCAACCCGGACCTCGGGGACGAGCAGCGCGAGAAGATCGCCGCCGACGTCAAGTCCAAGCTCGAATCGGCTGGCGAGATCCTGCACGAGGCGAACTGGGGCCTGCGCAAGATGGCCTACCTGATCGAAAAGCACGAGTCGTCGGAGTACCGCTTCTTCCGCTTCACCGGCGAGAAGGCCCTGCTCGACGATCTTGATCACTCGTTGAAGATCACCGATGGCGTCCTCCGCTTCCGGATCTTCAGGTCCGAGGCGGACGCCCCGATCATCGTGCCGCCGGACACCGAGCAGATCATGCGCCGCGACGAGGACGATCGCGACCGCGGTCGCGGTCGCGGCGGCGACCGTGGCGGACCCCGCCGGCCTCGTTACGAGGACGAGGGCAGCAGCGAGAGCAGGACTCCCGCGCCGGCCGCCGAGCCGGCTGAGGCGCCGGCCGCCGAGCCGATTGCGGAGCCCGAGCCCGCTGCCGTAGCCGCCGACGCCGAGTAGCGCCCCTCCGACTCCCGGCAAATAACCGCAGTTAGCGCGGTAAGCGGTCTGCTGCCCCGGGAGGGCATCGAGACCGGCCGCGGGGTTGCCTAGACTCGGAGGAGTCTTAAGCGATCAGAAGGAGCACCAGAAGTGGCGAACATCAACCGGGTGACGATCACCGGCAACCTGACCAGGGATCCAGAGCTGCGCTCGCTGCCGAGCGGCACGGCCGTCTGCGAGCTCGGCGTCGCGGTCAACCACCGGCGTAAGGATCAGAGCGACCAGTGGATCGACGAGCCGAACTACTTCAACGTCGTCGTCTTCGGCGCCCAGGGCCAGAACTGCGCGCAGTACCTGTCCAAGGGCCGCCCGGTGGCCGTGGACGGGCGCCTGCGCTGGAGCTCATGGGAGGACAAGAACGGCGGCGGCAAGCGCTCCAAGGTCGAGATCGTCGCGAACGTCGTCCAGTTCCTCGGCTCCCGTGAGGACAGCAACTCCGGCGGCGGCGGAGGCCAGGCTCAGAACCAGGGCAACCAGGGCAACGAGGGCTTTGCGGCGACATCCGACGTACCCGCTGACACCTCGGACTTTCCCGACCCCGTAGGTGCCACCGCCAACGGCCCCGATAACGACGACATCCCCTTCTAGGAGGGTCGTCGATTTCGGGACCGCGCCGGATTGGCGCGGTCCCTATGATCCAGCGCCGCCTATGAAGCAGTTTCAAATCAACCACGGGCCGGTGCGCTGATGGCAACCGACGCCCCCCCGCGTCGCGGTGGCGGCGGTCGTCGCGGACTCGACCGCAACCGGCCCCGCAAGTACACCCGGATCCCGGTCGAGACCATCGACTACAAGGATCTGACGACGATCCGTCGCTTCATCTCCGACCGCGGCAAGATCCGCTCCCGGCGAGTCACCGGTCTCTCCCGTCGCCACCAGCAGCAGCTTGCGCTGGCGGTGAAGCGGGCCCGTGAGGTTGCGTTTCTGCCTTACGTCGGCGACCGGTAGGCCGCCGGTTCACTGACGATGGCTCAAGCAATCTTGCTCAAGGAGGTCGAGGGACTCGGCGAGACCGGAGACGCTATCGAGGTCTCCCCGGGCTACCTGCGCAACTACCTCGTTCCCCGCAAGCTCGCCCAGCCGGCGACCAAGGGGGCGCTCGAGGAGGCCCATCGCCGCCGCGAGGCCGCCGACAAGGCCGCCCGAGTGGCGCTCGAGCGGGCCGGCGAGACCGCAGCGCTGCTTTCCAAGACCGTGCTCACGATTCACCACCGGGCCGGGGAGGACGGCCGCCTGTTCGGCGCCGTCACCTCGAAGGAGATCGCTCAGGCGATCCAGGAGGCTCGCGGGTTGAAGGTCGACCGCAAGCGGATTCGCCTCGAGGAGGGCATCCGCGAGGTCGGCACCTACATGGTCGAGGTCGAGATTCCAGGTGGCGCCACCGCCTCGGTGAAGACGATCGTCGCCGAACAGCGCTAGAGCGCCACACTTCTCCTACTTTTCCGTAAATAGGCCCTTCCGGGCTCACGTTGCGCCGCCGCGTGTGCTTCAGTCGACGGAGCGATGGAAGCGAACGGAAACGGCGTGATGGAGGGGTCGGGCGATGGTGTCGCGCAGGGTCCCATGCTGCAGCCGCACAATCTCGAGGCCGAGGAGTCCGTCCTCGGGGCGATGATGGTCTCAGAGGCCGCCATCGACCCGGTGATGGGCGAGGCGAGGCTGACCGCCGACGACTTCTATCGCGGCCGCCACGGCACCATCTACACGGCCGTCCACGAGCTCTACGAGCGCTCCGAGCCGGTCGACGCGCTGACCGTGGCCGAGCTGCTGCGCAGCCAGGGCAATCTCGAGGAGGTCGGCGGCCAGGACGTGATCAACTCGCTCGCCGCCACGACGCCCGTGCCCGGCAACGCCGGCCACTACGCGCAGATCGTCAAGCAGAACTCGATGCTCCGTCGTCTGCTCGGGGCCGCCCAACGCATCCAACAGTCGGTGCACGGTCGCGAGGGCGAGCCCCAGGATCTGGTCGAGCAGGCGGAGGTCCTCCTCTTCAAGGTGGCCCGCGCCGAGCAGGCCGGCGACTTCAGCAAGCTCGAGTCGATCCTCGACTCCGAGCTCGAACAAGCTCGACAAGCTGGCCAGCGGCGAGGCTCAGATGACGGGCACCGCCTCCGGCTTCAAGAAGCTCGACGAGATCACCGGCGGCTTTCAGCCCGGCAACCTGATCGTGCTCGCCGCCCGCCCGGCGATGGGCAAATCGAGCCTCGTCTGCAACATCGCCGAGAACGTCGCCTGGAAGTCGAAGCGGCCCGTCGCCTTCTTCTCGCTCGAGATGTCGGAGACCGAGCTCGCGCACCGCTTCATCGCCTCGCGAGCGCGGATCCCCTCCGATCGCCTGCGCAAGGGACACGTTCAAAAGGACTGGAACAAGGTCCTGAAAGCGTGCAACGAGCTCGCCGAGGCACCCCTCTACATCGACGACTCCTCCGACCTGAGCATGCTCGACCTGCGGGCGAAGTGCCGCCGTCTGCACTCCCAGGTGGGCGGCCTCGGCCTCGTGATCGTCGACTACATCCAGCTCATGCGAACCGACGATCCGCGCGCCGGCAGGGTTGAGCAGGTCGGCCAGATGAGCCGTGGACTGAAGATCCTCGCCCGCGAGCTCGAGGTCCCGGTCATCGGCATCTCCCAGCTCTCCCGCGCCCCCGAGCAGCGGCCCGAGAAGATCCCGATCCTCTCGGACCTGAGGGAGTCAGGATGCCTCACGGGCGACTCCCGCGTCTTCCTGCCCGACAAGGGGGGGTGGGCGACGATGAGGGAGCTGGCCGGGCTCGAGGATCCAACCGGCGTCCGGGTTCTGGCACTCAACGAGGAGGAGATGAAGCTCAAGCCCCGCTCACTCACCAATGCCTTCAGCACCGGGACCAAGCCCGTCTTCAAGCTGACGACGAAGTTGGGGCGGACGATTCGCGCAACCGCCAATCACAGATTCCGCACGTTCGACGGGTGGCAACGCCTCGACCAGCTCGAGATCGGGGACACCCTCGCGTTGCCTCGCACCCTCGATGTCAACCCCCGCCCCCTGACCATGTCCGGCGACGAGCTGGCGCTCCTCGGCCATCTGATCGGCGATGGATGCACGCTTCCCGGGCATGCGATTCAGTACACGACCAACGAGCTCGGTTTGGCCCTGGAAGTGGCAAGGCTTGCTACCACGGTCTTCGAGGATCGCGTCAGGCCCCGAGTGGTGCGCGAGCGAAACTGGTGGCAGGTATTCCTGTCGGCATCCCAACAGCTTGGCTGGGGCAAGCGCAACCCAGTCGCGGAATGGCTCGACGGGATGGGGGCCTTCGGTCTGAGAAGCCATGAGAAGTTGATCCCCGGGCCGGTGTTTGAGCAGTCGAGGGGTGGAATCGCCCGCTTCCTACGCCACCTGTGGGCGACCGACGGATGCGTCTGGCTTTCGACCGCCAGCGGCGCTCGCCGCATCTATTACGCATCGAGCAGCCATCGCCTTGCACGTGACGTCCAGTCGCTGCTTCTACGGTTCGGAATCAACGCTCGTGTTAGCCGGGCGACGGAAAAGTTGCGCGGGCAATGGCATGTGGATGTGAGCGGCGCTGACGAGATGACCATTTTTCTCCAGTTCATCGGTGCAGCAGGCGAGGGCAAACGCCAGGTCGGAAACGCGGTCCTCGAGCAGATCACATCAGGTGTCGTCGCGAACACGAACCGCGATGTCATTCCCAAGACCGTGTGGCGTTCGCTCGTCAAACCGGCAATGGCCTCCTCCGGTGTCACGGCCCGGGGGATGCATGCGAGCATCGGCTCGGCCTACTCGGGGTCCTCGATCTACCGGTCCAACCTTGGTCGAAATCGCGCCCAGCGGGTCGCCGAAGCGGTCGGATCGGAGGAGCTGCGGAAGCTCGCCGAGAGCGACATCTACTGGGACCCGGTCGTCTCGATCGAACCGGATGGTGCCGAGGAGACCTTCGATCTGACAGTCGACGGCCTGCACAATTTCGTCGCCGACGACATCGTCGTCCACAACTCGATCGAACAGGACGCCGACATCGTCTCTTTCATCTACCGCGACGAGTACTACAACAATGAGACCGAGCGTCCCGGCGAGGCGGACCTGGTCATCGCCAAGCACAGGAACGGTCCGATCGGCACGGTGCGGCTCGCCTTCCAGGCGCAGTTCCCGAAATTCGTCAACCTGGCGAGTTCTGAATACGCCGGCGCCGACGAACAGCCGCGCGGTGAGGCGGCGTGAGCGACGATGAGAACGGGCTGAAGCGCGGCCCGCTGGGAGGCCTGCGTGCGGCTTTGCCGGAGGAGCCTCCGGCAGGCGCCGATCCCCTGGGAGCGGTCCTGCCGACATCCGGGGGCATCGGGGCTCCGACGGGTGCCGGGGGCATCGAGGCCCGTGCAACCTGCCCGGTGGGCGTCTGCGACGGCTCGGGATGGATCATCGGCCCCGAGGAGACGGCCCGACCTTGCGACTGCCGGCGGCGGCGGATCGAGCGGGCCCGCTCGAGCGGGCTGAAGGGGTCGCTGCCGAAGCGCTATCGGGGCGTCTCGTTCGATCGGCCGCCGGTCTCCGACATGGCCCGACAGCCGGGCGTGAGCGCGACGGTCGGCGCGGTTCGCCGATACTGCGAGACGATCGGCGAGCAATTGACCGCCGGACACGGCCTCTGGCTCATGGGCGGCCCCGGCACCGGCAAGACGACGCTGGCGATGCTCGCCTCGAAGGCCGCGATCGACGCCGGCCGGTCGGTCGCGATCTACTCGACCCCGGCGTTGCTGGCCAGGATCCGTCAGACCTTCGACGCCGAGGCCGGACAGGACGGGTACCTGGCCTTCTTCGACCGGCTGGTCTCCGTCGACCTCCTGCACCTCGACGATCTCGGCGCCGAACGCAGCACCGATTGGGTGCTCGAACAGCTCTACGCGATCGTCGACCGCCGCTACAACGACCAGCGCTCGATCGTCTTCACGACCAACCTCGAGGAACCCGAGTTGACCGAGCAGGTCGGCGCCCGTACGGTCTCCCGCCTGGTCGAGATGTGCGACGGAAACCCCCTGCCCCTCTTCGGGGAGGACCGGCGAGTCGAGATGGCTCCGGGTGTAGTTCACCCACAACCTTCATAATCGGCCGTCATGCCTGGATTGGTGATCGTTGGCGCCCAGTGGGGCGATGAGGGTAAGGGGAAGGTGACCGACCTGCTCGCCGAGCGGGCCGACCTCGTGGTGCGCTTCCAAGGTGGCAACAACGCCGGTCACACGATCGTCCGCGGCGGCGAGGAGTTCAAGCTTCACCTGATCCCGTCGGGGATCCTGCACGAGGGGACGCTGTGTGCGATCGGCAACGGCGTCGTCATCGATCCGAAGGTCCTGACCGACGAGATCGAGGGCCTGAAGCGCCGCGGCGTGCCCGCTGCCAACCTCCGGATCTCCGCCAACGCTCACATGATCATGCCCTACCACGTGCTGCTGGATACGGCCGGAGAGGCCCAGCTCGGCAGCCGCAAGATCGGCACGACCAAGCGCGGCATCGGCCCCTGCTACGCGGACAAGTCGGCGCGGCTGGGGATCCGCGTCCAGGATCTGCTCGACGAGAAGATCCTGCGCAAGAAGATCATGGCGGCGATGGAGCCCAAGCGGCAGCTGCTTCGCCCGCATGCCAAGGACCCCGATCTCGACCTCCATTCGATGACCGAGGAGTACGTCACCTACGGTCATCGGCTCGAGCACTACATCGCCGATACGGCCAAGCTCTGCTGGGACGCACTCGACGCCGACAGGTCGGTCCTCTTCGAGGGCGCGCAGGGAGCTCTGCTCGACCTCGACCACGGCACCTATCCCTTCGTCACCTCCTCGAACCCGATCGCAGGCTCGGCCTGCGTCGGCGCCGGGGTCGGCCCGACCGACATCGACGACGTCTGGGGGATCACCAAGGCTTACTCGACCAGGGTCGGCTCCGGGCCGTTCCCGACCGAGCTCGACGACGAGGTCGGCGAGCGCCTGCGAGAGAACGGCCACGAGTTCGGCACCACCACCGGGCGGCCGCGGCGCTGCGGCTGGCTCGACCTGGTCGCGCTCAAGTACGCGGTTCGCCTCAACGGCATGACCGGTCTCGTGATCACCAAGCTCGACGTCCTGACCGGGATCGGGCCGCTCAGGGTCGCGACCAGATACCGGCACCCGGAGGGCGCGACCTTCGACGACTTCCCCTACCACCAGTCGGTCCTCCATCGCGCGATCCCCGAGTACGACGAGATGCCGGGTTTCGACGAGGACATAACCGGCGCCCGCTCGATCGAGGACCTGCCTCAGGCCGCTCGCGACTATCTCACCTACATCTCGGACTTCGTCGGCGTCCCGATCACGATCATCGGTGTCGGACCCGGCCGAGACCAGGTGATCTGGGTCTCCGAGGAGTCAGAGGCGACCCTGAAGGCCGCCTGATCAGAGGGATGAAATGAAAATCGCCTACAAACCGTTCTCGATCGTCGTCGGCATCCTTGCCGGCATCCTCAGCAAGAAGGCCTTCGACCAGGTCTGGAGCGCCTTCACCGAAGAGGACCCCGCCGATCCCGACGATCGCGACGCCAGCTGGACCCAGGTCCTGATCGGGGCCGCCGTCAGCGGGGCGATCATCAAGGTCGTTCAGGCGCTGGTTCGCCGCGGCGGGGCAAAGGGGTTCGAGCGGGCCACCGGCTACTGGCCGGGCGACTAGCCCGGAGGCAGGAGGCGGGCGGGGCCCGTCGAGGGATCCCCCTCGGGTGAGAGTCGGTTCGGCTGGGGAGGGAAGGACTCGAATCTCGGCCGGCTTACCGAGGCACGAAATCAACTCGATTGGCATCCGACGGCGCATATAGCGCCGCAATCCGCCAATTGCCGCCCTCCGCCCACCAAGCCGCCACCCCTCCCTCCCGCCGGCGGTCAACTATCCTTCCGCGCCGTGTTCGAGAAGGTCCTGATCGCAAACCGTGGCGAGATCGCCGTCCGCATCATCCGCGCGCTCAAGGAGATGGAGATCGCCTCGGTCGCGGTCTATTCGGAGGCCGATCGGGACGCCCGACACGTCCGTGAGGCCGACGAGGCCCACCTGCTCGGGCCGGCGATCCCCGCCGAGAGCTACCTGAACATCGAGAGGATCCTTGCGGTCGCCGCTGAGGCCGGCGTCGAGGCAATTCACCCCGGCTACGGCTTCCTCGCCGAGAACGCTCCATTCGCACGGGCGATCGGCGAGACCGACATCACCTGGATCGGCCCTCCGGCAGCCGCGATCGATGCGATGGGGTCGAAGACCCGGGCGCGGGAGATCATGCAGAAGGCCGGCGTGCCGATCGTCCCCGGCGCGACCGAGGCCTCCGACACGGTCGAAGATGCCGCCAAGCTCGCCGAGGAGATCGGCTACCCGATCGCCTGCAAGGCGGCCGGGGGTGGAGGGGGTAAGGGCTTTCGCGTCGCGCTGAGCGCCGACGACCTCGCCGAGGCGTTCGAGGGCGCCGCCCGCGAGGGTGAGAAGTTCTTCGGCGACGCCACCGTCTATCTGGAGCGCTACCTCGAGGATCCGCGGCACGTCGAGGTTCAGGTCCTCGCCGATTCTCACGGCAACGTGATCCACCTCGGCGAGCGTGACTGCTCGATCCAGCGTCGTCACCAGAAGCTGATCGAGGAGGCTCCGGCACCTCACGTCGACGCCGAGATGCGCGAGCGGATCGGCAAGATCGCCACGGATGCCGCCGAGGCCGTCGACTATCGCGGCGCCGGCACAGTCGAGGGCATGCAGGTCGGCGACGACTACTTCTTCCTGGAGATGAACACCCGCGTGCAGGTCGAGCATTGCGTGACCGAGATGGTCACCGGCATCGACATCGTCCGCGAGCAGATCCATATCGCCGCCGGTGAGGCGCTCTCGATCTCTCAGGAGGAGATGGTCATGCGCGGGCACGCGATCGAGTGCCGGATCAACGCCGAGGCGGCGCACAAGAAGTTCGCCCCCGCCCCCGGCAAGGTCGGCGCCTACGTCGAGCCGTCCGGGCCGGGGGTCCGGGTCGACTCGGGCCTCGAGGCAGGCGGCGAGGTCACCCCGCTCTACGACCCGATGGTCGCCAAGTTGATCACCTGGGACGTCGACCGCGAGAGGGCCACCCGGCGCATGATCCGCGCGCTCGGCGAGTTCGAGATCGAGGGGCTGACCACGCTGATTCCCTTCCACGAGACGATCCTGGCGACCGACCAGTGGGCCAACGGCGAGACCTGCCGCGACCTGCTCGAGGATCCCGCCTGGATCAAGGCTCTGCCGACCGGTGACCCCGTCGCCGCTCCCGGCGACGATGACGCACCGGAGATGACCGAGCGCGAGTACAAGGTCGAGGTCGGCGGCCGCCTCTACCCGGTCAAGGTGATCGGTGAGGCGCTGGGAACCGGTGCCGCCGCGTCGGCCGGCAGGCGTCCGCCCAAGCGCGAGCGCAGGGCCGGCTCCGCAGCGGCCTCCGGAGACGACGTCGTCGCCCCGCTGCAGGGAAGCATCTTCAAGGTCGAGGTCGCCGAGGGGGACGAGGTCGAAGAGGGTGCTCTCCTGGTGGTGATCGAGGCGATGAAGATGGAGAACGAGATCACCGCCCACAAGGCGGGCAAGGTCACCTCGCTGGCGGTCGAGGTCGGCGCCTCGATCAACGCCGGCGACCCGATCGCAAAGATCCAGTAGGGAGCCCCGGCCGACGGGCGAATAGGGTTCGTCGATGGCCAAGAACCGCACGAAGGCTCTGGAGGCCCTCCCCTGGCGAGGCCCCGGGCCAGGGCGGCCCGATCTCCCCCTCCCGCCCAGCAAGCTTCCGGTCCGCTTCGCCGGTACCTGGCGCAAGCGCTGGCGCTACGTCGGGGCGTTCGGGGAGCAGGTGATGCTCTGCGCGGCCAACGTGCGGATCGGCCCGCTCGGTCAGACCTTCTGGGCGGTGCTCGATCGAGCGAGCGGCGAGATCCTCGAGAGCACCCGCCAGCTGCTGCCGGCCGAGCGCGGCGAGGTCTGGACCGAGCGCGGGGGTGGCTACGACGCCTGGGATCTCGGCTCCTCCGGCGACGGGGTTCGAACCCGGATCGATTCCGACGGGACGACCGGCAAGCTCACCTTCGGCGATTGCGGTGATTGGGTGGAGTGCGTCTGCTCGAACGGCGACGGCGGCTACGTGTGGACCCGCAAGCGTCCCTCGGAGATCGAGCTCGACCTCAATCTCAGCGACGGCCGGCGGATCCGCGAGAAGCTCAGGGGCATCGAGGACGAGTCCGCCGGCTACCACCCTCATCACACGGTCTGGAGCTGGTCGGCAGGCGTCGGCACGGCCGCCGACGGCAGGGCCGTGGCCTGGAACCTCGTCGAGGGCGTCAACGACCCACCGGAGCGGAGCGAGCGGGCCATCTGGGTGGACGGAGAACCTCGCGAGCCGGCCCCGGTCCGCTTCGACGACCTCGACGCGGTGGACTTCGCCGACGGCTCGCGCCTCGGCTTCGAGGCGGAAGCCGAGCGCAAGGCCGCCGAAAACAAGCTCATCGTCAAGTACAGCTACCGTCAGCCCTTCGGCCGCTTCACCGGCTCACTCGACGGCATCGAGCTCGCCGAGGGGATCGGAGTCATGGAGCACCAGGACGCTGTCTGGTGAGTGGACTCATGGCCGACGGCACCATTCCAACGTGAGTGGTACCGCTTTCACCCTTCAACGTTCCCACCGGCTCTCGACCTGCCCTCGCCAGGGCGGCTCCTCGCCGGCGCTGAAGCGGGCATCGTCGCGGCCGAGGAGGGTTTCCAAGGGAACCAACGCCGGGCTGGACGAGTCGAGCAACGGGGTGCTCGCGTAACTGTCGATCTCGGCGGCGCCGATCTCCTCGCTGGCTTCCTCCCAGCCGATCGTCGGTAGATAGGACCCGTTGGTAACTACTCCGCAGGTGCTGAGCACCGAGGCGCGTTGGTGCCCAGGATGCTCGGCGCTCCTTGGTGGCCCTCTTCGGCCGTTTCGTTAAGGGTTGGTCTGGGCGTAGACCTCGAGGAACACCGGCTCACCACCGAGTTCGATTCCCGCCGCGGCAAGGACCGGCATCAGGTGCTCGGCGTGAGCGTCGAACTGCTCCCGAGATTCCCAGATTTCACTGACCCGGACGTTGTCGTCGTCGGGACTGAGAAAGCAAACGTGGTACTCGAGACCGTCAGCCGGCCAGTTGCCGCTCTCTTCGAGGCTGCGAATGGTCTCGTCGTACTGAGCAGTCGTCGCCTTTGTGGGCGTGAAACGAATGAGAACACTCATCGCAACGCTCCTTCCAGATGGGGTCCAATCACCCTAACGTCGGTTGAGCGGTCAGACGAGGGACTTCCAGGCATTGCGGCGGCCCGACGGAGATCAGGCCGAGCCCTTCGATGGCTTTGCGGTGGCCGTGAATGGGGGCGGGCGAAGAGTGAGCGCCGAGCTCACCGCCCCCACCGGCTCTCGATCCGATTGCGCCAGGGCGGCTCCTCCCCGGTGCTGAAGCGGGCGTCGTCGCGACCGAGCAGCGTCTCCAACGGAACAAGCGCCGGGTTGGCCGAGTCGAGCAGCGGCGTGTCCGCGTAGTCGACGATCTCCTCCGGCCTGACCTCACGGCTGATCAGGTCCCAGCCAATCGTCGGCCGGTAGATCCAGTAATCGATCGTGACCGCGCCGCCGGAGGGGCGGCCGTCGCGGATCGAGGTGAAGGCCGTCGTTCGTCGGCCGGAGGTCGTCAACCGCTCCGACGCCGCGACCGCGCAGCTCGCCTGCCGGCAATGCCGGTAGTCGACACCGACGATCGGGATGCCGGCCGGGCCGACCCGGGACTCCGGCGGTGGCGCGAGCGCCCGGACGGCCCCGGCCAGGGAGCGCCCGTAGGCCTCGGTCAGCGGGTCCTGCCAGCAGGGATCGGGGTAGCGGACCGCGCAGCGCTGCTTGAAGGCGATCGCCGCGGCGAGCGAGGCGTCCTCGCGCTCGGGGCCGAGCGCCACGATCGCCACGATCGCGCACGCGACCAGGGCCATGAGCAGGACGAGCGCAGCGTGTTCGACGGATGCGGAACCGCGTTCTGATCGCATCTGCCGACCGTAGGATCAAACCCGTCGCGCGTGGGTGACCTACCGTGCCGATTGCGGAACGGAAGCGGAACGAATTAGCCGGTCAGAGGCCGTTGGTGATCAGCCCGACGATCACGGTCGCAACCACCCAGACCGTCGCCAGCCCGGTCAGCGCCAGCACGAACCTGGAGCCGACGCGCCAGAATGCGCCGGGGGGATCGACCGGCCCGGGATCGGAGTCGACCTCGGGCGGGGTGCCGCTGGGAGAACCCAGCGTTCCCCGCTGCAGCCGGATCGCGTAGACGACCCCGGAGATCAGAAACAGCGCGGCGCTGATCAGCAGCCAGCGTCCCAGGTACACGTCGAGGCTGAGGCCGGTCGTGTCCATGAAACGGTCAGGGTCGAAGCGAAGGATCAGCGGCGCGTATACGACGAGCAGCAGCAGCGAGAGGCCGGCGGGGATGCGAACGTGATTGAGGGCGGCGAGCTGTCCGGCGCGGGAGCCGATCGCGGACTCGGCCGCGCCCTGGGTGATCCGCGATAGGCCGCTGTAGAGGGGTACCGCGACCAGATCGTGAAGGAGGGCTGCGAGCACGAGCCAGATCAGGATTCGCCCACCGCCGGGGATCTCGGTGATCCGCAGCAGCGCGTATCCGCAGAGCAGCAGGCTGACGGCGACCGCGATCAGGTGCAGCGGCTGAGCGCCGTACTCGTATCGGAACTTGTCCCTCATCGGCTCACCTGCTCATGCCTGGCTGAAGGTCATGCGATTGACCCACTTCGTGTTGTGTACGCCGGGCAGTGCGGGGACGATGATGCGGGCCGGGAAGCCATGATCGGGCGAGAGATCGGCGCCGTTGACCTTGAGCGCCAGCAGCGAGTCCTCGTCGAAGATCTGGTTGCCGGCGAGGGTCGCCTGGCGGAACGCTCCACCTTCCTGCAGCGACTCGACGAGCACCTCCGGGTCACCCTCGGGGTCGACCCCGGCGAGCGTCGCCAGGTCGGCGAGGCGGACCCCGGTCCAGTCCTGCCAGGTCGTCCAGCCCTCGACGCAGGCGATCGGCAGATGCTCTGTGTGCTGAGTCATCGCCAGCAGGTCCCCGCGGCTCAGGGTCACGTCCCTGGTGCCGCCGGTCAGCTCGAGCCGCCAGGAGTCGCCGGTCTGATCCGGCGTGATCCCGACCAGCTCAGCGGTCTTGTTGACCTGGAAGTCGTTCGGCCCGTCTCCGTAGCTCTGGCCGCGTGGCGAGAGCAGTGCGATCTCGCGGATCGAGCCGAGCAGGTTCGAGCCGGCGGTCATCGTCAGCAACCCCAGCGAGCCGAGGCCGACCGCGCCGAGCATGCCTCGCCTCGAGATCGTCGGGGCGGAAGGGTTGACCGGGGCCAGGGTGTCGACCTTCGGGTCCGCTACGCGCATCCGTTCGATTCCCTCCCCGAGCGGCTTGAAGGCCCCCTCGCGCTTGAACGTCCGCGCGACGACCGGGAGCTTCAGGACGAGGTGGAGCGCCAACGCCCCGACGAAGATCAGTGCCGCGTAGTAGTGGGCGGGGACGAAGGAAAAGCCGAAGGGCAGCCAGTACTGCACATTGATCACACCGGTCACGAACAGAAACAGCGCCGAGCCGACCAGCAGCAGGACGCTGAGTCGCTCCAGGCCATGGGCCACCGATCGAACCGGCGGTCGCTCGAACAGGCGTGGGATCACCGACCAGAGCTTCGCCAGCAGGATCGGGATCGCCGCGAACCCGGCGATCAGGTGCAGCGACTGGGTCAACGAGTAGAGCCAGGCGGGGTAGGTCGGCCAGGCGAAGAAGTAGAGGTCGACCTCGAAGCCGCCGCTGACGTCGTTTGAGCCGAGCGCCGGGTTGTAGGCGGCGTGGGAAAGGAAGCCGGTCAGCGCGGCGACGATGACGAGCGGCAGCAGGGTCGATCCCAGAAACGAGGTGAGCCATTCGCCGCGCAGCGGGCTGCGCCAGAACTCGCGCCTGAAGGGCCCGACGTCGGGAACGGGCGGGCTCGGCGGGGTCCGGGCGTCGTCGGATTCCTCGACCAGATCACCGAGGTCCTCGAGTCGGCTCATCCGCCGCCCACCCCACTCTCGTTCCCAGCGTTCCCAGACTCGTCCGGGTTGAAGATCTGCACGTCACCATTATCACGACCGACCACGACGACATCGCCGGTGCGCTCGTCCACGCCGACGCTGTTGGGCTGCCGCACGGTCGGATAACTCGCGACTATCTTCGGAGCCAGTTCACTCACCTCGAGCTCGACTACGCGGTTGCGGGCCGTTTGGGTCACCCAGAGACGGTTTCTCCGTCCGTCGACGGCGATCCCGTAGGGGCTGCCGGGCAGATTGGTCCGATCGAGCAGCCGGGGCTCGTCGCCTCCCTCGTAGACGAGGATCGCGTCACCACCGGTGTCGGTCACGTAGAAGCGGTCGGTGCCGTCCTCGGGCCCCGCCACCACATGGCTCGGTCCGGCGCCCCCTTCGAGGAGCGCCACCTGCTCCAGCGTCTCGGCGTCGATGAAGGCGACCTCGCGGGCCGCAACCGCCACCACGGCGACCGTGTCTTCGGAGACTGCGATCCCGCCCGGCTGCTCAGGTGAGGGGAGCGTGACGGCGACGGCGTCGCCCTCGACCACGCTGACGGTGTCCCCGCCCTCGTCGCCGACGAAGATCCTGTCGTTGGACGCCTGCGCGGCGTCGTGGGGGAAGTCGCCGACGGCGACGCTCGATGTCCGGCCGCTCGGCAGCTCGATCCGCAGCAGCTCGTCGACGTACTCGATCGGTGCGAGCACCGGGCCGCCGGGCGCGGCGAGGGAGAGATGGCGAGCGGGATCGGGTGTGGGGATGCGCTTCACCGTCTCGCCCGTCGCGACGTCGATCAGCTCGATCCGGTTCGGGTCGCGGAACGAGATCGCGGCCAGTCCGGTCACCGGGTCGACGACGACGCCCTCGGCCTCGGAGCCGACCGACCGGACCTCACCGACCGGCTGCTCAGAAAGCGGGGGCGAGGCGATCGGCTCCGCTGGAGGCGGGTTGGTCTCCGCCGACCCGCAGCCGACGACGGCCAGGGTCGCCAGCGTGACGGCGAGGCTGAATCCCGAGCTGTTCAAGGTCGCTCCAGGCTGCGAAGGGCGGCGGCGCACCTGGTCCAGGGGGTTACCGTGGCGACCGCCCTTGCGTCCTCGAGGGTGTCGATGTCTCGGAGCTGCTCGAGCTCGCGGAAGCGGAGGCCGAGAGCGGTCAGCCGCCCGCGCTGCCGCTCGCCGGTGTCGTCGGCGCTCATCGGCACACCGTCGAAGACCGCGGGGTCGCCCGCGCGGAGCCCGATCGCCCACCAGCCACCGTCGGATGCGGGGCCGAGGACGGCATCGACCCCGGGGGAGCAGAGTTCGCCGACGGACGCCTCGAGCAGCGAAGCCGTGATCTGTGGAGTGTCCATTCCGACCAGCAACGACGGGGAGGCATTGGAATCCTCGAACGCGCCGGCGAGGCGGTCGGCGAGCCCGCCGGATCGCTGGGGCAGGATTTCGAACTCGCGGCCCTCGACCCGCGGCAGCCAAGCCGGGTCTTGGCCCGGCTCCCCGTCGAGGACCAGCACCCGCCGCGCCGCGGGTGCCTCGGCGACGGCCCAGAGAGTGTCGGCGAGGCAGGCCTCGGCGACGCGCGAGGCGCCGTCCTCACCCAGGTCGGGAATCAGGCGCGTCTTCGCGAAGCCGGGAAGGGGAGCCTTGGCGATCACGATCAGCGATACGGACGTCGGGTCGAGCTGGGTCATTGAGCCCGCATCGCCTTGCTCATGTCGCCGATCGTGCGCAGCGTGCCCCTGACCGTCCCCGTCACCTTCGAGCGGCCCTCCCGCTTGCGGTAGGAGACCGGCACCTCCTCGATCCTCCATCCGGCGTCGGCTGCGCGGAGGACCATCTCGAGTGGCCAGCCGAATCGGCGGTCCCGCAGCTCGAGCGCGAGCAGCGGCTCGCGCCGGGCCGCCCGCATCGGCCCGATGTCGGTCAGCTTCCCGGCTCGCCTGCGCACCATCAGCCCCAGCGCCCGGTTGGCGATGCGTGCGTGAGCGGGCCAAGCTCCCGCCTCGGCGATCCGGGTCCCCAACACCAGGTCGGCGTCCCCCGCCGCGACGGGGTCGCTCACCCTGTCGAGCTCAGCCGGGTCGAGCGAGCCGTCACAGTCCATGAAGCAGACCACCTCGGAGCTTGCAGCGGACAGGCCCGCGTAACACGCGGCGCCGAATCCCCGTTGCGGCTCGTGAACCACCTCGGCCCCCAGTTTCGCGGCGATCTCATCCGATCCATCGGTGGATCCGTTGTCAACCACGATGGCCCGATACCCCTCACCGAAAGCCGCCAGGACGCCTGGGATCGCGGCCGCCTCGTCGAGCACCGGCAGGACGACATCGATGGGATGCTGGGCGGGCAAACCGTCATCAACCCTATCGGTGTGAAACTGACAGCCATGACGAGGAGCCCCGGGACCCGAACCGCAATCGGCCTCTCCGCCGTCGGAGTGCTCACCGTCGCCTTCGGGCTGAGCTTCAAGTGGGCGGGAGGGAGCCTCGGGACCTCGCTGCCGCCGTTCTTCGCAAACTGGGATCCGCACGTCGATGGATACGCGCTGATCGGCCTTCCGGTTCTCGCGGCCTCGTTCGCGGGGGCCGTCCCGTTGCTGCGCGGACGCGGCGGACTCTGGACGTTTCTGCTCGGCGCGTTCGTGATCGCCCTGTCCGCCCGGCTCGGACTCTCGCTGATCCGCGACGGCGCCGAGGGCTGGTACGCGGTGTTCGGCACCGATCCAGAGGCCGCCAACGAGTACCTGCCGGTCCTCCCGGCCATCGATTCGCTCGGCTTACAGACCTTCCTCGATCGGTTCGCCGAGCTCTCCCCGACCCTGCCGATCCATCCATCGGCCCATCCGCCCGGAATCCTCGTCCTCCTCGACCTGACCGGGATCGACGGAGCCCGTGGGTTCGCCGCTCTCGTGATCGCGGCCGGGGCCGCCGCGGTGCCCCTGACCTACGTCCTCGCCCGCCGGGTCGCGATGGAGGAGGGCCGCTCGCGCGCCGCTGCGATGCTGATCGCCTTCTCGCCGGCCGCCCTCATGTACGGAGTGCTCACAACCGATGCGATGTTCGCGACGCTCGGCCTGATCGCCGCCTGCCTGCTGGTCGGCTCCGGTTTCCTCTCCTGGCTGCTCGGCGCCCTCGCCCTGGCCCTCGCCTCGTTCTTCTCCTGGGCGCTGCTGGCAATCGGAGCGTTCGCGGCGGTCTTCCAGCTGCTCCGTCGCGGCATCGGCTCAGCCTTCGGGATGGCGCTGGTCGCCGGCTGCGTGCTCGTCGCCTTCTACCTGGCCCTCTACGGCGCCTGTGGCTTCGATCCGATCGGTTCGGTCGGGGCGGCTGGAGAGGCCTACGATCTCGGCATCTCCAACGCCCGCCCCTACCTGTTCTGGCTGTTCGGCTCCCCGGTCGCCTTCGCGGTCGCTCTGGGGGTCCCGACGGCGTGGTTTGCCGCCCGCGCGCTGGGCAGCGGCAACGAGGTTGCGATCGGCCTCGCCGCGATCGTCCTCGCCTCGGTCGTGATCGGGCTGACCAAGGCCGAGACCGAGCGCATCTGGTTGTTCATGGGCCCGCTGGCCGCGGTCGCGGCTGCGACGCTCGTCCCGGTGCGGCGGATGCCGGCGATCTGCGGCCTGTTGATCGCCCAGGCTCTCGCCACCCAAGCCCTCCTGGACACGATCTGGTGAGCCGCGTACTCGTCACCGGCGGGGCCGGCTTCATCGGCTCCCATCTCGTCGACGCTCTGCTCGCGGGTGGGGAGGAGGTGCGCATCCTCGACAACCTCGACCCGCTCGCCCACCCGAGCGGCAAGCCACCCGGGCACCTCGATCCGGCCGCCGAGCTGCTCGTCGGCGATCTCCGCAGCGATGACGACGTCGCCGTCGCGCTCGAAGGAGTCGACCGCGTCTTCCACCTCGGCGGCATCGTCGGCAACGGCGAATCGATGGTCAACGTCCGCAGGGCGATCGACTCCAACCCGGGCGGTACCGCCACCCTGCTCGAGGCCGTGATCGCCCGGCGGGAGCAGATCCGCCGCGTCGTCGTTGCCTCATCGATGGTGGTCTACGGCGAGGGGGCCTACCGCTGTCGCGAACACGGCGTGGTGATGCCCGGCGTCCGCCCCGCCGCTCAGCTCCGGGAGCGCCGCTGGGAGCCGCTATGCCCCCGCTGCGGCCGCGACACCGAGCCGGTGCCACTGACCGAGGACAAGCCGCTGCAGCCGATCAGCGTGTACGGGATCAGCAAGCGCGACACCGAGGAGCTGGCGCTGGTCCTCGGTGAGGCCTACGGCTTCGAGGCGGTCGCGCTCCGCTACCTGAACGTCTACGGGCCGCGACAGGCGCTCGCCAACCCCTACACCGGCGTTGCCGCGATCTTCTCCTCCCGCCTGCTCGGCGGCGATCCGCCTCGCGTCTTCGAGGACGGCAACCAGATCCGCGACCTCGTGCACGTCTCCGACATCGTCGCGGCCACCGTCGCCTCCATGGAGGCCCCCGAGGCGCCCGGACGCGCCTTCAACGTAGCCACCGGCTGCCGGATCGGGATCGCCGAGCTCGCCTCGAAGCTCTGCGCCCTCCTCGCCCCCGAGCTCGAGCCCGAGATCACCGGCGAGTTCCGCGCCGGCGACATCCGTCACTGCTTCGCCGATACGACCCTCGCGAGGGATCTGCTCGGCTTCGAGGCGAGGACGAGGCTGGAGGACGGCCTGCCCGAACTGGTCGAGTGGGTGGCCAGGCAGTCGGTGACGGAATCCGGCGACGAGGCGCTGGAGAAGCTGCGGAGGGCGGGGTTGGTGGGTTAGAAGTGGCCTGTCGAGGGGCTTCTTCAAATCGGTCGTGTGATCGTGTCCCCTCAGGGGTAGCAATGACACGACCGACGGCTCACCCTCGCCAATCGAGCTGCGGAGTTCGTCCTCGTGGATGCTCTCCAGCGAGGGGGACCCGCGGTCGACGACTTCGCCGGGAACGCCTGAGGGCCGAGGGCTAACTGAGGCCCTGGCGGGCCTCCGAGACCAGGGTCACGGCCTCGGGGAAGATCATCCGGATCACGTCGCGGACCTGGGTGGCCTGCTCGTCGGAGGATCCGGTGAGCTCGATCCGGCCGATTGCGGCGACGGTCATCGTGACCGCGAGCTGGATGGCGGTGTCGGCGAAGGCGACCTTCTGTGCCCCCTGCATCGACTCGGCGAGCTCCCCGAGTCGAGCCTGCAGGTCGTCGGGGTCGCCGAACATTCCGAATCCGCCAGCTTCCATGGCCGGAAGGATAGGCCCTCGGGCGCGCCGGCTCTCAGTCCGGTTCTTCAGATGGCGATCCGGCGGCCAGCGGCTCGGCGCTCGCCGTCAGCAGTCCACCACGGGCGAACACCGTCGCCAGCAGCTCGAGCGGCAAGGCCACCAGCGCCGCTGGGATGGCGACGAGGGCGCTGACGACCCAGTCGAGCCCGTAGAGGAAGCGGTCCTTGCCGGTCTCCCGTTTCGGGAGGCGGCCGGCTCTGGCGTTGCGGACGAAGTTGTCGCGATAGGTGAACGCGTTGATCACCGTCTGCCACATCAGCTCGAAGGCGCTGTTGCGAAAGGGGGTTCCACAGTCGACCACCTCGAGTCCCTGTTGGGCGAGCAGCAGGCGCAGGGCCTCGGGCGTCAGGTGCAGTCGCCGCAGCTCCGGCTCGAGGCCGGCCCACTGGGCCCCGCCGAGGCTGCCCTGAAAGCTCCTGCGGTTGGGGGCGACGATCTCGACCCTGCCGCTCTCGTTGCGCTCGATCAACTGGTGGATCTCCGCCTCGGCATTGGGCGGCTTCCGGTGCCGGGTGACGGCGAGGCCGCAGTTCTCGCAGCGATCGAGCACGATTCGCTTGCCACGCTCCAGCGGGTCGTGGGCGGCGGTCCATCCGAACAGCGTCGCGCCGCAGGCGGGGCACGGGTAGTGAGCGTTCTTCTGCCGATGAGCGTCAGCCATCCCCGGTCCTGACTCAGATCGGCTCGATGTCAATGGTGATGGCGTGGGAGCCGAGGGCCGCCAGGAAGTCGGCCGGATCGAACGCCTCCGACGGCGCGAGGCCGCCCCGGCGGTCGAAGCCCGGGGCGAGCATGCGGAGTCACTCCCTCGGCCAGGATCTTGGCGGTGATCCCGTAGACGTCGCCACCGCGAAGGACGCCCCTGCGCGTTCCGTCGGTGGTTCTCGCCTCGCATACGAGGGTGAACGTCGCCGCCGCCCTCGACGCTTCGCCGGGACCCTCGGGGAGCCGGGCGATCAGCTTGCCGACGGCTCGTCGCAGTGGGGTGCCCATGGCGTAGCCGTGCCCGTCATCAGCGGCGCCGCCAGCGGCCCGAGCTGCACCCCGAGCAGTCCTCGCAGATCGATCAGCGACCGCACCGTGCCCACGTCCACATGCCTGGGGACCGTGATCTGCTCTCCCGACGGGTAGCGGCCAACCCGCTGCTCACCAATCGGCTGTGGAAAGGTGAAGCGGCCGCGCCCGGCCTTCAGCGAGGACGGTTCGTAGCGTCCGTTGCTCCACTCGACGTCGCCGCCCCTGATCATCTCCAGAGCCGAGAGCGCAGTCCCGCGGGTCACTCCGAGATCGTTGACCCGGTAGGCGATCGTCAGCTCCTCGATCCGCCCGAGGCCCTCCGCGGTGAGCGCTGCGAGCATGTCTCCGGGCACGTAGTCGAAGCCGAAGCCGCTGACCAATGCGGCGCCGGAATCGGCGGCGATCCCACCCCAGCGATCGAAGGAGTCGCGGATGAAGGGCTGCTCGCCGGTGGTGTCGAGGTAGTGGGTGCCCGCCCTCGCCGCGGCCTCGATCACCGGGGCGCCGTGAAGGGTGAACGGACCCGCGCAGGCGATCACGACAGCGGCCGGCTCGATCAGCTCGCGAAGCCCGGCCGCATCGTCGAGGCTCACGGCGGCGATCCTGACCGCCGCGCCAGGTCCGAGGCCCGCGGCCACCGCCTCGAGCTTCGGGCGGGCGCGGCCGGCGAGGACGATCGGCACGCCGCGCGAGCTGAGTTCGGCCGCGGCAAGCTTGCCGGTGTAGCCGCTCGCGCCGTAGATGACGACCTCTTTCGCCTCGATGGGCGCGATCTCGTTCACCACCCCAATGCTATTGAGGAGCCGAGCCATTAACTTGAGCCGGACTGTGGCGCACATGACTCCCCGAGAGATGGCGGCCCGCGATCGGATCGAAACGCTGATCGGCGTCGCCGCGCCGTTCCTCGACCTGGTCCTGGGCGTCGGCGATCGGATCAGCCGGATCGTCGAGCCGGGCGATCGGGAGTACTACCCGATCCGCGCGGGTGGGCAGGTCGCGCTGCCAGGGGAACCGGGCTACGAAGAGGAACCGGGGCTCCGGCCCCAGGCCGACCGACCCGGATCGTCGTAGCGCCCTGCGCCCCACGGCCGCTGACGGTGAAACTGCCGGCGGGCCTAAGATATGCGGCCGACGAGGGTCCGCGACACGGCGATTCTGCCGAGCGGGACGAATCCGGGAGTTTCAGCCAGCCGTGAAGATGAGCAACGAGCAGATCGAGGACGAGCGCCGCCAGGGCAAGATCGCAGGGATCGCCGCGGTCGTTGGGATCGTGATCTTCATCGCGGCGATGGGGCTCGCTGGGGATTTCAACGGGGCCGAGCAGGCCGAGCAGCTGAAGATGCTGGACTCGATCGAGGGCGACCTGCTGCTGCAGTCCCTGCTCCAGGCTTTTGCGCTGCTGCTCTTCCTGCCCGCGCTGATCTCGCTGTTCGGCTCCGTTCAGGCGCGCGTCGAGAACTTCCGGCCCGGGTTGATCGGAGTGGTCGTTATCAGTCCGATCCTGCTCGCGGCCTCGCTCGTCGTCGCCTACTTCGCCTTCAAGGACGCCGCCGACGCCTTCCTCGCCCCCGGCGCCGATTACGACATCAACTCCAACGACGTCGCCAACGACGTCTTCTACGAGCAGTTTGCGACGCAGGTCCGGACCGGCCTGGGCTTGGCCGGGTCGCTCGGGCTCGCCTTCTCCACCGTCTACCTGAGCCTGAATGCGATGCGCGCCGGCCTGATGACGCGGTTCTGGGGAACGTTGGCGATGGCGGTCGGGATCGGGACGCTGCTCTTCGGCAGCGTCATGCTGATCGGCTTCATGTTGCTCATCGCCCTGCTCATCACGGGCTGGTGGCCCGGTGCACGTCCACCCGCCTGGGAGGCGGGAGAGGCGGTCCCGTGGCCGGCCGCCGGCCGGCCGGGAGACGCAGAGCCGAAGGCGGACGAGCTTGCGGCGCCCGAGGATTTCGAGGGCACCGCGAGCGAGGTCGAGGACGCCGGCGATTCCGCCCGAACAGGTGTCTCCGAGGGCGGGCGCAAGCGCAAGCGCAAGCAACGGGGTTAGACGGGCAATGACCCCGCTCGGCGCTCCCCGGGCCGTCGTCAGGCTGGTTTCGGGCCTGCTCGCCGCGGTACAGCTCACCGACGGCCTCTACGCGTTGCTGGCTCCGAGGTCCTTCTTCGACGACTTTCCCCTGGGGCGCGGGTGGGTCGAGGCCCTTCCCGCCTACAACGAGCACCTGACCCGCGACGTCGGCGGGCTCTTTCTCGCCACGGGCGTCGTCCTGGCCGCCGCGGCCGTCTACCTGGAGCGCCGCCTCGTGATCGTCGCGCTCGGCTCCTTCCTCTTCTACTCGGTGCCGCACCTGATCTTCCACCTGTTCAACCTCGAGGGGCTCTCGACCGGCGATGCGATCGCTGAGGCGGTCAGCCTCGCGGTGACGGTGATCGCGCCGGTCGTGGTGCTGGTGATGATCCTGAGGGCGAAACCGCAGACCCCCTCGCCCTGACGAACCCGCCTAGATCAGGCTGGCGATCAGAGCGACGACGACGACGATCGCCGTCGTCCACGTGACCGCCTCGGCTGTCGTCTTCAGGTCGAGCCCGTAGGCGTGAGCGACGATCATCGCGTTCAGCCCGCTGGGCATCAGCGCCATCAGCAGGTAGGTGCTGGGCAGGTCGATCAGCGGCAGCGCGAGCAGGTACAACAACGCCGGCAGCAGCACCAGCTTCGTGCCGATGACCGCTGCCGTCGATGCGGTCAACGGTGGCGGCATCCGCAGGCCCGCGGGTCCGGCGTCCTCCATCAGCGCCGCGCCGACGGCGAAGAATCCGATCGGCAGGATCGCGACGACGACGACCCGGGAGATGTCGACGAGGAGGTCGGGAGCGAGCGAGTCCGGTGCGATCAGGGCCAGGGCCGCGGCATAGAGGGGCATGTTGCGGGCGAAGAACGCACGGGTTCTCTGCCTCGATCCCTCGCCCGCCTTCGTCCCGAAGGCGGCACCGGCCGCGAAGGCGCCGATCAGCAGCGCCGGGGCGCCGACGGCGACGTCGTAGGCGACGGCTTCGCCGAGCTGGTCGCTGCCGAGCAGCGCGACCGTGAGCGGGTAGCCGAGGTAGGCGGTGTTGGCGACCAGCGTGCAGGCGATCAGGGCCCCGGTCTGCGGCCGGGTCAGGTTCAGCACACGTTCCCCCAGACCCCAGGCGGCGAGCGCGGCGACGATCACGGCGATCCAGGCGAGCCCGATGCCCCCGCCGAGGTCGGCGTCGAAGGAGACGTGCACCAGGTTGAAGAAGACGACCGGCGGGAGGACGAAGTAGAGGATCCAGACCAGCGAGCGGCGCGAATCATGTCCGGCCCGCTCCGGCCAGCGACGCTCCGCGCCGATTCCGGCGGCGGTGGCAACCACTATCGCGGCGATGATCGGGATCAAGCTGCGGAGGCTCCGCGGAGAGGGTGCCTCCCGGCTATGGGCCCGCCAACTCCCCGGCGATCCGATCGAACGCGGCGGTGTGGGCGTCCACGTGTTCTGTGGTCGTGGCCGGGGAGATCAGAGCCATCATGTGAAACGGGGTGAAGAGGATCCTTTCGTTGAGCATGTACAGGTGCATCAGCTCATCGATCGGGCCGCCGATCACCTCGGCCGCCTCCGCACCGTTGCGGGGGAGTTCGGGAGAGAACATGTACTCGACGCGACAGCCCAGCCGGACGGCACTCCAGGGCATGCCGTGCTCCTCGATGGCCGCGTTGACGCCCTCTTCGTAGCGCTCGGCCAGTCCGATCATCCGCTCGTACGCCTCGGCGGTCAGAACCTCGCCCAGGGTCGCCCGTACCGCCGCCAGCTGCAGGGCGTTGCCGGCCAGCGTCCCGCCGACGCCGCCGACGTCGGCGGCATCCCAGATGGTGGCGTCGAGAACCCGCGCCGCCAGGTCGTCGGAGAGCCCGTAGGCGCCGGTGGGGATGCCGCCCGCGATCGGCTTGCCCATGCTGATGGCGTCGGGCTGGAGCCCGTGGGCACCGGTGTAGCCACCCGGGCCGCAGCTCAGGGTGTGGGTCTCATCGATGATCAGAAGGGCCCCGTACCTGGTGGCAAGGCGTCGCAGCTCATCGTGGTAGCCGGGATCGGGCAGGACGATGCCGATGTTGGTCAGGGCCGGCTCGACCAGCACGCAGGCGACGTCCTCGTGAGCCAGTTCCCGTTCAAGTCCCTCGAGGTCGTTGATCTCGACGGCTCGGGTCGTCTCGACGGGGTCGACGGGGGCGCCGATACTGCCGTAGCGGGGGACCGCCTCTCCGGCCGTGCCGATCATGACCACGGTTTCGTCGACCGTCCCGTGGTAGCAGTGGTTGTGGACCAGGATCTTCGTCCGGCCGGTCACCTGCCGGCAGAGGCGGATCAGAAAGCGGTTGGCATCGGTGGCTGAGACGGTGAACTGCCAGTGTCGGAGGCCGAAGCGCTCGGCCATCAGCTCGCCGACGGCGCCGGCGTCCTCGCTCGGGAGCATCGTCGTGATTCCCCGCTCGAGCTGGGCGTTGATCGCAGCGACCGTGGGCGCGGGGGAGTGGCCGCACATCGCCCCGGTGTCGCCGAGGCAGAGGTCTATGTAGGTGTTGTCGTCGACGTCTATGACCTCGGCGCCGCGAGCCTCCCTGACGTAGACGGGAAAGCGACCGGGCCAGCGGGTCATCCAGTTCATCGGCACGCCGGAGAGCAGGTCCTCCTCAGCGCGCTCGTGCAGCTCGCGGGAACGGGGATGGCCGGCCTCGAACCGATCGGCCTCCCGCTCCAGCAGCTCGGCCACCCGCTCATCTGCTCCCTTGGATTCCACCTGATCGACCCCTCTCGGTCCTGTAGCGTCGCTCTGATTGTGGAGCAGTTTCGCGCCAAGGCGCCGGCCGGTGCGCTGATCGGCAATCACGAATCGCTGCTGGCGCACGGGCTCACGGAGATGCGGGCGCTTGCGCTGCGGGTCGCCGAGGCCGGAATGGCCGCATGCGACCCGGCTCTCGCGGTTGAGAACCTGGTCCAGCTGAAGGGTGACGAGCTGCTCGTCGACGGCCGCCCGCACCCCCTGCATCCGGGTGGCAGGGTGGTGATCCTCGGCGCCGGCAAGGCCAGCCTGAAGATCGCGCTGGCGCTCGAGACGATCCTCGGCGACCGCCTTGACGGGGGTGAAATCGCCGTCCGGCTCGGCAGCGCGTTCGCCTCCCCCAAACGGCTTGGGCTGATCGAGGCGTCGCATCCGATCCCGGACGAGAGAAGTGCCGCCGCCGCCGCAAAGATGCTCGACTGCGCGACCGGGCTCTGCCGCGAGGACCTGCTTATCGCGTGCTTCACAGGCGGCAGCTCGGCCCTTGCAAGCCTTCCTCCGGCCGGCGTCAGCGTTGCCGAGAAGCGTGACCTCCACCGCCGGCTCCTCGGATCCGGGATGCCGATATCGGAGGTGAACGCGGTCCGCAAGCAGGTCTCGGCCTTCAAGGGCGGTCGGCTCGCAGCCGCCGCCGCGCCGGCGAGGGTGATCAACCTGAGCGTCTCCGACGTCGCGGGCGACCGGCTCGACGTGCTCACCGACCCGACCGTTCAGGATCGCTCGACAGCGGCCGAAGCCCGGGCCATCCTCACCGACCGAGGCCTCTGGAACCAGGTGGCGCCGAGCATCCGCGAGGTGCTCGCCGATCCCGAGGCGGGCTCACCCGACCTCTGCGGCGTCGATATCCACACGACCCTGCTGGCCACCGGCGAGACTGCCTGCGCGGCGATGGCAGCCGATGCCCGAGCGGCCCACGCGGAGCCGTTCGTGCTCTCCACCTCGCTGGAGGAGGAGGCCGTTGCCGTGGGCCGGATCCTCGGGCAGCTGGCGGCGGAAAGCGCGCGGCTCGGCCGTCCCTTCCCCGGCCCCGCGGTCCTGATCGGCTGCGGCGGGGAAGGCACCGTCGGGCTGGGGCCCGATGACGAGTTCGGATCCGGGGGGCCCAACCAGGAGGCGGCGCTCGCCGCAGCTGAGCCGCTGGGAGGCGCCGAAGCGGCCGCCGTCTTCATCGATACCGACGGCTCAGACGGTGGCACCGATCTCGCCGGTGCGATCAGCGATGGGGCAACCCTGGCGCGGGCCGCCGAGGCTGGTATCGACCTGCACGCTGCGCTCCGGAGTCACCGTTCGGGAGCGGCGGTGAAGGCGCTTGGGGATGGAATCGAAACGGGCCCCACCCACACGAATGTCAACGATCTCTTCGCGATCGCCATCGGTGCCGCGTCCCCGGAGGGGTAGCGGGATACGGACCGTTCGGGCTCGAGAATGACTTCCGGAGGCGCTCTTCAAAGAGCGGCTGTGGCTACTCAGCGAGCTGCCTCTGCAGGTGCTCGACGACCTCGGGATCGCGCAGGGTGCTGACGTCGCCGAGCTCCTTGCCGTCGGCGATGTCGCGGAGCAGGCGCCGCATGATCTTCCCCGACCTGGTCTTGGGGAGGTCATCGGAGAAGGCCATTCGCTTGGGGCGAGCGAGCTTGCCGATCTTGTGGGCGACGTGGTCGCGCAGCTCGGCCTCGAGGGCGTCGTCGCCCCTCACCCCTCCCGTCGGGGTGACGAATGCGAAGATCGCCTGACCGGTGTCGGGGTCGGGAACGGCGATCACCGCCGCCTCGGCGACGCTCTCGTGGCTGACGAGCGCCGATTCGACCTCCATGGTCGAGAGCCGGTGGCCGGAGACGTTGATCACGTCGTCGGTGCGGCCGACGATCCAGAAGTAGCCGTCCTCGTCCCGCCGGGCGGCATCGCCGACGAGATAGGTATCGCGGCCGAACCGGTCCCAGTAGGTCGAGACGAAGCGATCGGGTTCGTTGAAGAGCGTGCGGGCCATCGCCGGCCAGGGCCTGGTCAGCACGAGGATGCCGCCGCCCTCGGTGACCTCATCGCCGGCCTCGTTGAAGATCTTCGCCTCGATCCCGGGGAAGGGGACGGTGGCGGAACCCGGCTTGGTCGTCGTCAGGCCGGGAAGCGGCGTGATCATGATCGCTCCCGTCTCGGTCTGCCACCAGGTGTCGACGATCGGGCAACGACCGCCACCGATGTTCTCGTGGTACCAGATCCAGGCGCGCGGGTTGATCGGCTCGCCGACCGAGCCGAGCAGGCGCAGCGAGCTCAGGTCGTGCTTACGGACGTGCTCGAGGCCCCACTTCATGCAGGCGCGGATCGCGGTCGGAGCGGTGTACATGATCGTCACTCCGTAGCGCTCGACGATCTCCCACCAGCGGTCCTCGGCGGGGTAGTTGGGAGCGCCCTCGTACATCACGGAGGTGGCGCCGTTGGCGAGCGGGCCGTAGACGATGTAGCTGTGGCCGGTGATCCAGCCGATGTCGGCCGCGCACCAGTAGACATCGTCGTCTTTGAGGTCGAAGACGAGCTTGTGGGTGGCGGTGACCCCGGTCAGGTAGCCCGCGGTGGTGTGCTGGATGCCCTTCGGCTTGGCGGTCGAGCCCGACGTGTAGAGGATGAACAGCGGGTCCTCGGAGTCCATCGCCTCCGGCGGGCACTCCGCGTCGGCCGCCGCGAGCAGGTCGTCCCAGAGGTGGTCTCGTCCCTCGGTCATCGGCGGATCGGTGTCGGCCCGGTTGACGACGACCACGTGCGCGAGCGAGTCGAGGCCTTCGATCGCCGGATCGAGCGCCGCCTTCATCGGGGTCGGCTTGCCTCGCCTGAGGGTGGCGTCGGCGGTGATCAGCGCCTTGGCGCCCGACACCTCCATCCGCTCGACCACCGATCCGGCCGAGAAGCCGCCGAAGACGACGTTGTGGATCGCGCCGATCCGGGTGCAGGCGAGCATCGCCACCGCGGCCTCGGGAACCATCGGCATGAAGATGCCGACGACGTCGCCCCTGCCGACCCCCAGCGACTTGAGGCCGTTGGCGAAGCGCTGGGTCTGATCGAGCAGCCAGGAATAGGTGATCTCCTTGCGCCTGCCGTCCTCGCCCTCCCAGTGGTAGGCGATCCGGTCGCCGCGCCCAGCGGCGACGTGGCGGTCGAGGCAGTTGGCCGAGACGTTCAGCTTGCCGCCGGTGAACCACCTGGCGAACGGCGGCTCGGACCAGTCGAGCACCTCGTCGAACGGCTCCATCCACTCGAGCTTCTGCGCCCACGACCCCCACCAGGCCTCCGGGTCGGCGTCAGCCCGCCCGTAGATCCCGGGATCGGAGGCGTTCGCCTGCGCGGCGAACTCCGGCGGTGGCGGGAACGTCCGCTCGGTGGCGAGCAGCACGTCGATCTCGCCCGGCTCGTTGACCCGGCCCTTGTCACCTCTCTCCGTCACTCTCGCCTCCGCTCTCGCTCTTTCACCCGTCCTCGGCACGCTAGCCGAACCGGGCCGGCGCAGCTTTCGGGCACCCGCTGTGTTTCGGGGTTGGGTCGCGAAGTGGCAAGCTTCGCCCCCGGATTGCCCATGACCCGACCCCGGAATGCACTCTTCTCCGTCCTGATCGCGCTGATCGCGCTGGTCTTGGTGATCCCCGCCGTGGCGGCCGCCGCCGGGCCCGTGTCGCTCGAGGTGAACCAGTCGGGCGAAGCCGTCACCGACTACTGGAGCAAGGCGAGGATGCGTGCGGCTGAGCCGGTGCCGACCAAGACGGCCGGCCTCCCCGGGCCGAGCTCCGCCTCCGCTCCTGAGCAGGGCTCGGCCACCTTCGTCCCGCCGCTTGGGCCCGGTGCGGATGCGGATGCTCGGCTTCTCGATGGCTCAGTGGGCGGTTCGACCGCCCGGAGGCGCGCCCTGAGCGAGGTCCTCGACCCCTCCCTCCCGGGCCTCCGCGCCCACGGGAAGGTCTTCTTCACGATCCCCAAGGGCACCGACGCCGGCAACTTCGTCTGCTCCGCGACCGCGATCAACAGCCGAAATCGGAGCGTCGTCCTGACCGCGGGCCATTGCGTCTTCGATTCCCAGACGGGCGGCGGCAAGGCGACCAACTGGATGTTCGTTCCCGCCTATCGGGCGGGAGCGGAGCCCTTCGGTGAGTGGACGGCCAAGAGGCTGGCGACGACCGAGCAGTGGAAGACCATCAGCGACCTCCGCTTCGACCTCGGCGCCGCCGTCGTCCGCCGCAACACCGCGGGCGAGCAGCTTCAGAGTGTCGTCGGCGGCCGGGGAATCGGCTTCAGCCAACCCCGGGATCAGAGCTTCGACATCTTCGGCTACCCGGCGAAGGCGCCCTTCACCGGTGAGCTCGAGTACCGGTGTGCCAGCAGTTCCCAGGGCTCCGACTCGAGCCCTCCTGGAAGCGGGCCTAACACGTTGTCCGCCGATTGCGACATGACCGCGGGGGCGAGCGGCGGTGGATGGGTTGTCGGCAAGACGGTGGTCTCGGTGGTCAGCTACGGCTACCCCAACCGGCCGGGGATCCTCTACGGCCCCTATTTCTCCAGCACGGCGAAGAAGCTCTACAAGTCGGTTCGCGGCTCCGGGAGGAAGGCCCGCTAGGCCCCGGCCGACCCTGCGGTGGGGTTGGAGGTGCGTGTGGCCTGCCGAGGGGCATTGTTGGGGACGTGGGTCGTTTTGAGCTCCCCTGGTGTGCTCAAAGCGACCCACCCCCACTGATCCGCGACAGGACCCGCCGGCCCTACTTCGTCAGGGCCGCGCGCTTGCGATGAGTGCGGATCTCGCTCATGATCCGCTCCAGGCGGGGCTCGGAGCTCGAGTCCACGTGGCGCATCGCGGCGCCGATCGCCGGGTGGACGGCGCTGATCTGCTCGTGCATGGCCTGAGCGACCGCCCGGTATGTCGGGTGTCCCTCGCGGCCGGAGCGCAGCTCACAGACGTGCATCGCCTCGCGAGCGTTCATATCGAGCACGTAGCGGATCCGGTAGCCGAGGCAGAGTGCGTACGGGGCGGCCTCCGGCATACCCGCCGCCTCGAGTCGCTCGAACTCGCTGCGAGAGATCTCCAGTGCCCTGGCGTACGCGTCGCCGGCGCCGGCGTCGCGGACCTCCTCGGGCACTCCGGCACCGAGGTCGGGCCCCAGCGACTGCCACTGGCAGGTCAGCATCCGGTGGCGCTGCATGTCGCGGAAGCCGCCGTAGTCGGAGACGATCTCGAAGCGGTAGCGAACGGCCTCCCAGCCTCGGCCGGGCCGGTGACGGCGATTGCCTCGCTCGCCGATCA
This sequence comes from uncultured Solirubrobacterales bacterium, assembly GCA_963823275.1. Taxonomy (GTDB): domain Bacteria; phylum Actinomycetota; class Thermoleophilia; order Solirubrobacterales; family 70-9; genus RHKX01. The sequence goes on from CAWGKW010000002.1 coordinate 227,749, forward strand.
GGTCGGCCAGCATGCCCTCCCGCTCGATCGGGTCGAGCGTGCCGATGCCGCCTCGCGATCTCGCTCTCGGGCACCCCCGTCGCCTCATACAGCGATGAGGTGAGCAGCAGATCCTCGTCGCCGTCGACGTGGACCAGCTCGACGGTCGGGGCATCGGAGCCGCCCCGCCGGTCGAGCCCGAGCCGGGCGACCCAGCGTTCGGTGTCGGCCCGGCGCTGCTCGAGGTAGCTGATCCACTCGCCCCCGCGCTCGGGCCGGTCGACCCGGGAGATGAAGCTCGGGATCACCGCGCCCAGCTCCTCGAGCGCCATCGCCCCGACCTCGCGCGCCTCGGGCAGCGGCGAGGCCGCGAGTCGCAGGAGCAGCTGCTCGTAGGCCTGCCCGGAGGCGTAGATGCCGACGTGGGAGAGGGTGGAGGCCGGGAGAAGGCCGCGGAGCAGGTCGAGCGCCTTCGCCTTGATCGAGCGCTCCCACGCACCCTGGGGCTCGTCGCCGCGCGGCCAGCGCTCCTCCGCCCAGGCGCGGACATGCTTCAGCGTCGCCGAGTAGATCGTGAAGATCTCGTCCATCGCCAGGCCGAACTCGGGCCCGAGCTCCTCGCCGCGCCAGTAGCGCCAGCTTCCGGGAGAGCCCTGCTCGGCGCCGGCCTCGATCGGGGTGTCGTAGGGGATGTAGCGGGTCGACTGCTCGAGGTAGGCGGCCAGGCGCCCGCGCTGAAGGACCTTGGTGAGGACGTTGCTGACCCACTCGCAGGCGAGGTGAGCGCCACCGAGCTGCGCGACCGAGTCGTCGCCGTAGCCGATGAAGATGCGCTCGTAGAGCTGGGCCGCCCGCTCGCCCTCGGCGCCGTCGAATGGCCGCGCCCCCGCCGGCGCGTCGGCGGCGAACTCGTCGAGGTAGAGACGCCGCAGGGTCCCCTGATAGCGCGAGTACCGGGCAAACAGCGCACCCTTGACCGTCTCCGGCAGGTTCGTCAACGCGAACACCGGTCGATCGAGGTTGCTGAAGTGTGGTTCGAGCGCCAGTCGCTCTGTCTCGGTGAAGGTTTCGATCGGGTAGCGCAAGGGGCCGACGATGCTACGAAGTCGACCGGCGCCGGCGCCTTGCGGCCACCGACTCGGCTTGTCCAGGGGGTGTTCCCATCAGCTCGATGCGGTGCCCTGCCGGCGCCGCGACGACGACCCGGCGGGAGCCCCAATGTCGCCGCCGCTCGGAGACCGCGAACCCAACCCCTCGAGCCGCTCGACCGCCGGGCCCAGAGCAGCCACCACGAAGGCGGCGTGTCCGATCGGTGGCGCGATCGGCTCCGGCGTCAACGCCAGGTGGACCTGGGTCTCACCGCCCTCGAACCAGCGGTGGTCCTCGCCGAGGGCTCCGGGGACCGCCGCCGGCCGGAATCCGATCGCGGCCGAGCAGCTCGGCGAAGCGATCGACGTCTGAGGCCGACACCTCCAGGGTCACGTGATGGAGCATTCCGGTGATCTGCTCGGGGTCATCCCAGGCCGAGCATTGACGCTATCGCCTGGCCCGCGTGGACCGAGAAGTCGATCAGGGGGAGGGGACGATGCCGAAGACGACCGTCGCGGCGGAGGTGAGCAGGATCGCGCCGAGCAGCAGGCCGCAGCGGCCTCCGCTCGGGGTTCCCGCCGGAGTCCTGCCGGCGATCACCGCCGAGCGCGCCCTGGGCTCCTCGGTGGCCTCCTGATCGCCCTCGGGCGAGGCACCGGCGATCGCCGGAGCGAGACGGGGGGCGGGGCGCATCCAGATCGCCGCGATCACCCGCAGGTAGTAGGCGAGGGAGATCATCGATCCGATCACGATCATCACGCCGAGCCAGGTGTAGTCGCCGGCGACGGCCGACTCGATCAGAAAGAGCTTGCCCATGAAGCCCGCGGTGCCCGGGAGCCCGGCCAGGGCCAGCATCGAGATCGTCAACGGCCAGGCCAGCGATGGCCGGTCCTTGCCGATCCCCTGGACGGCCGAGATATCGTCGCCGAGCGGGGTCTCGCGCTCGCGGATCGCGATCACTGCGAAGGCGCCGAGGTTCATCAGCGTGTAGGCCGCGAGGTAGAAGACAAGCGCGTCGGTGCCGGCGATGCTCCCGACCAGCAGGCCGACGAGCATGTATCCGGCCTGCGCGACGCCCGAGTAGCCGAGCATCCGTTTGAGGGAGTTCTGACCGAGTGCGCCGACGTTGCCGACGATGATCGTAATCGCCGCGAGCGCCGCGAGCGCGGGCTGCCACTGGTCGGCGGAGGGGCCGAGGGCGGTGATGAAGAAGCGTGCGAAGACGGCGAAGGCCGCGGCCTTGGTGGCGACCGCCATGAACGCCGTGATCGGGGTCGGTGCGCCCTCGTAGACGTCGGGGGTCCACTGGTGGAAGGGGGCGATCGAGACCTTGAAGGCGAGGCCGACGGCGACGAAGGCGATCCCGATCAGGATCAGTGGGTCGTCGGCGAGGTCGGAGCCGATCCCGCTCGCGATCGCGGTGAAGTCCGTCGCGCCGCCGGAGCCGCCGTAGATGAACGCGAGACCGTAGAGCAGGGTGGCCGACCCGATCGAGCCGACGATCAGATACTTGAGGCCCGACTCGAGCGACTGCGTCCGCGAGCGGTGCGATCCGCAGAGCACGTAGAGCGGGATCGAGAGCAGCTCGAGCGCGACGAAGAACGAGATCAGGTTCTGGGCCTCGGCGAGCAGCAGCATGCCGAGCACGGAGCCGAGCAGCAGCGTGTGGCTCTCCCCGAACCCGGCCTCCTCCGCCGCCGGATCGCGAAGCTGCATCGGGATCACGAACGCGGCGGCGAAGACGACGATCAGCCCGATCGTGATCGACAGGCCGTCCACGCGAAGGGCTCCGGCGACGAGGTCGGTGTCGGGTTCGCTCAGCTGCCAGATCAGCAGGCCGGCGGTGACCGCCAGCGTCAGCAGGGTCAGCCCCGAGGAGAGCCAGCGCCTCCCGCGCGGGGAGACCAGCCCGGCGAGCAGGACGACGCAGATCCCGGCGACGAGCGCGAGGATCGGCGAAAGCGCGCCGTAGTCGATGTCGGGCGTGTCGATCACGGCGTGGTTATCTCCGCCACCGGCGCGTAGCCGGTCCAGCCCTCGCCGACGGCTGCGGCAGCCTCCGGCGCCGGCACGGGGTCGGGATTGACCGCGGAAAGGCTCCGATCCACGGAGGCCTCGCCGCGCGTGGTGATCAATCCCGGATAGAGCGCCAGGCCGATGATGCAGATCACGAGCGGGACCAGCACGACCGCCTCGCGCAGCGTGATCTCCCTCGAGGTCGTGGCCTCCGGTAGGCGGTTGTGCATCGTGCGCTGATACATCCGCAGCGAGTAGAAGGCGGCCAGGGCGATGCCGATCGAGGCGATCAGGGCGATCGCGACCTTGGTCTCGAAGACGCCCTTGAGGATGAAGAACTCACCGACGAAGTTGGCCGAGCCCGGGATGGCCAGTAGGGCCATCGTCACGATCAGAAACAGGATCGCCAGCACCGGAGCCCGCTTGGCCATACCGCCCATCTCGGTGATGTCCTCGGTGCCGGTTCGCTCGGCCAGCAGCGCGATGATCAGGAATACGGGAGCGACGACGAGGCCATGGTTGACCATCTGGATCACCGATCCGTCACCGCCCGCCCCGCTGAGGCTGAAGATGCCGAGCGTGATGAACCCCATCTGGGCGATCGACGAGTAGCCGGCGATCAGCCTCACGTTCGTCTGGGTGAAGGCCATCGCCGAGCCGTAGAGGATCGAGGCGACGCCGATGACCAACAGCACGTCCTGGAAGTGGATGGAGGCCTCGGGGAACAGCGGCAGCGCGATCCGCAGGAAGCCGTATGCGGCGACCTTGGAGAGCACGCCGCCGAGCAGGACGAGCACCGGCAGGGGGCAGGCCCGGTAGGCGTCGGCCATCCAGCCGTGGACGAGGAATGCCGGCATCTTGACGAGGAACGCGAGCGAGAAGAAGGCGAAGATCCAGTACTGGCTCCCGGTCGGCAGCGGGAACTGGCGCAGGACCTCGATCGAGAACGTCACCTCACCGACGGAGTCCGCGCTGAGCACCGCCGTGGCGATCGCCGCGACCAGCATCAGCAGCGAGCCGATCAGCGTGTAGATGATCATCTTGATCGTCGCCTTGATCCGCTCGCCGGTGCCCCATGAGCCGATCAGGAAGTAGAACGGGATCAGCATCAGGTCGAAGAAGAGGACGAACAGCAGCAGGTCCTGAGCGAGGAAGGCACCCAGCGTGGCGGTCTGGGCGAGGCCGAGCATGAAGAAGTAGTTGCGCGGGCGATCGGGAGCGCCGAGCGCCGAGTAGACGATCGCCGCCGCCCAGAGCAACGAGGTGAGCAGGACCAGGAAGATGCTGAGCCCGTCGACCCCGAGCTGAAAGCGAACCCCGAGCTGCGGAATCCAGCTCTCGTCGACGACGTCCTGCAGCACCCCGCTCGCCGAGTCGAAGTCGACCAGCAGGGCGATCGCCAGCCCGAGCGAGACGAGGCTGCCCGCCGTCGCCCACCAGCCGACGATCCCGGTCAATCCCCGCGGGATCAGGAATCCGGCAAGGCCGATCGCGACGGGGAGGAAGAGGATCAGGACGAGGCTCATGAGGACACCAGCAGGAAGTAGAGACCGAGGCCGGCCAGCCCGGCTATGACGAGCAGGGCGTAGAAGCGGACGAAGCCCGACTGAGCGGTCTTGACGACGCCGCCGAGGCCGCGGACGCCGCCGCTGGTGCCGGTGACGATCCCCTGCACGACGACCCGCTCGAACGTGTCGTTGGCGAACCGGCCGAAGGCGACGACGGGGCGGTAGACGACCGCGTCGATCAGCTCGTCGAAGTACCAGCGGTTGAGGAGGAAGTCGTGGGTCCGGCCGAACCGGTCCCGCAGCCTCAGCGTCGAGCCGGGAGCGACGATGTACATGTAATAGGCGGCGCCGATGCCGAGCAGCGAGCAGATCGCTCCGACCAGCAACCCGATGTAGGCGGCCGTGGTCGAGACCTCAACGGTGCTCGCGATCGGCGAGGCCTCGAAGACCGGCTCGAGGAACTTCCCGAGAACGTCGGTCACCCCGGGAATCTGAATCAGACCGGCAAACAGGGCGCCGAAGGCGAGGATGCCCATCGCGACCCGCATCGGCCACTCGCGCTCGGCGATGTGGTGCTCCTCGCCCGGGAAGCCGACGTCGTAATCCTCGCTCTCGCCGGTCGCGGGATTGGTGGGCTCAGCGTGGGCGATATGGCCTTCGGTGAGCTCCTCCGCCTCCTCGCAGGGCGCGCCGTAGACGACCCGGAAGACGATCCGGAAGGAGTAGAAGGCGGTCATGATCGCGCCGATGTAGCCACCGATCGCAAAGATCCAGTACATCCCGCCGCGGGTCGCGGCAAACGCGAGGATCTCGTCCTTGCTGAAGAAGCCGGAGGTCCCCGGGAAGCCGGCGAGGGCCAGGGCGCCGCAGATCAGCACCCCGCAGGTGAAGGGCATCGCCCTGCGAAAACCGCTCATCTTGTCGATGTTCTGGACGGCGGCCATCGCCGCGATGATCGAGCCGGCCGCCATGAAGAGCAGCGCCTTGAAGAAGGCGTGGGTCATCAGATGAAAGAGCCCGGCGCTGTAGGCGCCGATCGAGACGCCGACGATCATGTAGCCGATCTGGCTCATCGTCGAGAAGGCGATGATCCGCTTCAGGTCGGTGACCACCAGCGCGATGCTCGCCGCGATCAGGAGCGTCGCGAGCCCGACGAACGCGGCCAGGTCCGCCGCGGTCGGGGCGAGGTCGAAGAGCGGGTAGGAGCGGGCGATCAGGTAGACGCCCGCGGTGACCATCGTCGCCGCGTGGATCAGCGCGCTGACCGGGGTCGGGCCCTCCATCGCGTCGGCGAGCCAGGTGTGGAACGGGACCTGCGCCGACTTGGCGAACGCGCCGACCATCAGCAGCAGGCAGATCGCGACGATCGTCCACTCGTTGGTCGTGAAGTGCTCGCTCGCCGACTCGAAGACCTGCCCGTACTCGGTGACGCCCAGCTCCTTGATCAGGAGGATCGCGGCGAAGACGAGGCCGATGTCGCCGATCACGTTGATCACGAACGCCTTCATGCCGGCGGTCGTCGCGGTGTCGCGGCGGTACCAGAAGCTGATCAGCGCGTAGGAGGCGTAGCCGACGAACGCCCAGCCGACGATCAGCAGCAGGTAGTTGCCGGCGAGGACCAGCAGGAGCATCGAGAAGACGAAGAAGTTGAGGTAGGAGAAGAAGCGCCGATAGCCGGCGTCTCCGCCCATGTAGGAGAACGAGTAGAGGTGGATCAGCGTCGAGATCCCGGTTACGACCAGCGCCATGAACACCGAGAGCGGGTCGACCAGGATCCCGACGTCGAACGGGATGCCGGCGGCGCTCGCGTAGTCGTAGAGCGTGTTCGCGAACTCGCGCTCCTCGGCCGGGTGGCCGAGCATCGCGATCAGCGCGCCGACTGAGCAGGCGAAAGCGAGAGCGATCGAGAGCGTGCCGATCGCTCCGGCAGCGCGGGCGGGCAGCAGCTTGAACGTCGCGCCGATCACGATCGCGCCGGCGAGCGGGAAGGCCAGGATCAACCAGCCCCAGGTTGTGACGCTCAAGAGCTCACCCCCGCAGCCCCCGGTTCTCGTCGACGTCGAGCGGGATCCGACGCCGGTACATCGCGACGATGAGCCCCAGGCCGACGACGACCTCACAGGCCGCGACGACCATCACGATCATCGCGAAGATCTGGCCGTCGGCGTTGCCGAGGTTGCGACTGAAGGCGAGCAATGCGAGGTTGGAGCTGTTCAGCATCAGCTCGAGGCAGAGCAGGATGACCAGCGGGCTGCGGCGGACGAGGACGCCGCCGGCCCCGGTGGCGAACAGCATCGCGCTGAGGATCAGATACCAGGTGGTGTCCATCAGGCGATCTCCTCGCGATCGCCCGCGACCCTCGACCTCGGGTCGGCGAGCGGCGAGGACCACGGCACCCACGGCGGCGATCAACAGCAGCAGACGACGCGGCCTCGAACGGAATCAGGAAACGCTCCAGCAGGAGCCTGCCGATCGCCTCGGGAGAGCCGAATCCCTCGGGAATGATCGCGCCCTCGGTCCCCAGCGACTTCAGGCCCGAGCCGAGGACGGCGATCGAGAGCTCGATGAAGAGGGCGGCGGCCAGCAGCGGCGCGAGGATGCGCTGCCCGGGGATCGCGTCCCAGAGCGGCTCCTCGAAGCCGCCGACGTAGGCGGCGACGAAGACGTAGAGGACCATCACGGCGCCGGCGTAGACGACGACCTGGGCGGCGGCGACGAACTCGGCGTGCAGGAGCAGGAAGAGGCCGGCAAGCGAAAACAGGTGGACCACCAGGGCCAGCACGCTGTAGAACGGATTGCGCAGCGCGATGACCGCGATCGCACCCCCAAGTGCGCCGATGGCGCCGACGAAGAATGCGACCTGCTCCATTGCGCCGCATCCTAGATAAGCGCGCGACTCGCAGGGCTCCGCCCTGCTCGACTGCGCCGGGCCTCCGGGCAAAGCCCGGTGGCCCTCGGGTGGGACAACCGCGCGACTCGCAGGGCTCCGCCCTGCTCGACTGCGCCGGGCAGTCTGGGACTCGCGCGGCTCCGCCGGCTCCGGGCAAAGCCCGGTGGCCCTCCGCTCGCGGGTCTCCTGATAACACTGGTCCTTCAGATGATTCAGCGAGTGCTGAAATCCATGTCGCGGCTGAGCCTGCGCCTGCTCTTCAGGCCGGTGGTCGGCTCCCGCCTGCCCCTCACCTTCCAGCGCCGCTGGATGGCGATGCTGACCCGCGTGATCGGCGGCCCGGGTGGGATCGAACGCAGCGATCTCTGGGTCGGCTCGGTGCCGATGTCGCGCCTGCGCAAACCGTCGGGCGACGAGGTCGGGCCGATCGATCCGGCCGAACGGGACGCCGTCCTGTACATCCATGGCGGCGGATTCGTGATCGGTGGTGACGGCGCCTACCTCGGCTTCGCCTCCTGGATCGCCGAGGTCACCGGCGCCGACGTCTATCTGCCGGACTACCGCCTTGCGCCCGAGAGCCCGCAGCCGGCCCCGACCGATGATCTGTTCGCCGCCTACAGAGCGATCGTCGAACTCGGATACGAGCCCGGGCGCATAGCCGTGATCGGGGACTCGGCGGGAGGCGCCCTGGCGGTCGAGACCGTGCGATCGCTGCCGGAGATGGGCGTCCCCTCGCCCGCGGCCCTGGTGCTGATCTCTCCCTGGCTGGATCTTTCGCTGTCCGGTGCGAGCGTCGCCACCGTGGGAGACCGCGACCCCGTGCTGAGGCGCGGTTGGCTCGACCGGAGTGCCCGCGACCACGCCGCCGGCCTTCACGTGGACGATCCCCGCATCTCACCGCTCTTCGCCGATCTTCGCACCCTTCCGCCAACGCTGGTCCAGGTCGGGACCGACGAGATCCTGCTCGATGATTCAACCCGTTTCGTCGATCGCGCCCATGCCGCCGGGGTCGATGTCGAGCTTCAGCGCTTCGACGGCTTCTGGCACGATTTCCAGCTCTACGCCAAGGTCCTCAAACCGGCGCGCGGGGCGCTCACCGACATCGCCGCCTTCCTGCGTCGGCGAATGGCCGACTAGGCCGACCAGGCGGCGGCCACAGCGGCAGGGGGGTTCCCGGCCGGCTCAGCGCCTGACGGGGCGCAGGCACGCCGCCAGGTGGCCGTTGCCGTGATCGATCAGCGGCGAGTCGATATCCGCTCCCGCCTCCTTCGCCCCCGGGAAGCGCGCCTGGAACAACTCGTTGTTCGGCGGCTCGGCAGCGCTCGGCACGTCGCCCTCGAGGATGATCTTCACCCGCTTGGCATTCGCCCGCGGATCGGGGACGGGAACGGCGTTGAGCAGCGACAGGGTGTAGGGGTGGATCGGGTTCGAGCAGACCACGTCGGCGGGTCCGATCTCGACGATCCGGCCGAGGTACATGACGGCGATCCGGTCGGAGACGTGGCGGACGACCCCGAGATCGTGGGCGACGAACAGGTAGGTGAGCCCGAACTCGTCCTGCAGGTCCTCGAGCAGGTTGATGATCTGCGCCTGGATCGAGACGTCAAGAGCCGAGACGGGCTCGTCGGCCACGATCAGCGCGGGATTGAGCGCCAGGGCCCGGGCGATCCCGATCCGCTGCCGCTGCCCGCCGCTGAACTCATGCGGATAGCGGTTGTAGTGCTCCTCGCCGAGCCCGACCCGCTCGAGCAGCTCGATCACCCGATGTCGCAGATCGGCGCCTTGAGCGACCTTTTGGACCTTGAGCGGACCGCCGACGGTCTGACCGATGCGCTTGCGCGGGTTGAGCGATGCCTGCGGATCCTGGAAGACCATCTGCATCTCCCGGCGGAGCGGGCGGAGGCGCCGTTTGCTGAGTTGACCCATCTCGACTCCGCGGAAACGGATCGAACCCGAGGTCGGCTCCAACAGGCGGATCACGGTTCGCGCCAGGGTCGACTTCCCGCAGCCTGATTCACCGACGAGGCCGAGGGTCTCGCCCTCGCCGATCGTGAACGAGACGTCATCGACCGCGCGCACCGCTCCCACCTGGCGATCGAAGAGGATTCCGGACTTGATCGGAAAGTGCTTGACGAGGTTGGTCACCTCGACGAGCGGCGCTCTGCCGTTGGCGGTGGCCACTCCGTCACTCGCGACGGCACCCTCCTCGGTTCCGGCGCTCACAGGCCCGGCACCGCCATCTCGGTCGCACGCAGCTCCTCACGGCGGTCGGCGGGCAGGTGACAGCGATCGAGGTGGGTCGGCGAATCGCCGTGGGGGATCAGCTCGGGCTTGGTGGTGCACTCCTCGAAGGCGAACGGGCATCGAGGCCGGAAATGGCATCCCTCCGGCGGTGAGATCAGCGACGGCGGCTGTCCGTCGATCTGCACGAGCCGTTCGGTGCTCGGCAGGTCGATGCGCGTCACCGAGCCGAGCAACCCCCAGGTGTAGGGGTGTTTGGGCTCGTAGAAGATCTGATCGAGGGTGCCCGTCTCCACCGCGCGCCCGCCGTACATCACCAGCACGCGGTCGGCGATGTCGGCGACGACGCCGAGGTCATGGGTGATCAGGATCGTGGCCACGTCCTGCTCCTGGTTGAGGCGTGAGATCAGCCGCAGGATCTGGGCCTGGATCGTCACGTCGAGGGCCGTCGTGGGCTCGTCGGCGATCAGGATCCCGGGACTGAGAGCCAGTGCCATGGCGATCATCACCCGCTGCCTCATCCCGCCCGAGAACTCGTGTGGGTAGTCGTCGACCCGCTCCTCGGCACCGGAGATGCCCACTTCCCTCATCAGCTCGATCGCATGCTCGCGCGCCTCCTCCTTGGAGACGTCGCGATGGGCCCGGATGCCCTCGACGATCTGGTCGCCGACCTTGTAGACGGGGTCGAGCGAGCTCATCGGGTCCTGGAAGATCATCCCGATCTCGTTGCCGCGGACCTGCCGCAGCCGCTCGTCGTCGGCGACGATCAGGTCGTCTCCATTGAGCAGGACCTTGCCCTCGATCATTGCGTTGGGGCTGCGGGTCAGGCCCATGATCGTCATCGCGGTCACCGACTTGCCCGAGCCGGACTCGCCGACGATCGCGAGGACCTCGCCGCGCTTCAGTTCGAAGGAGATGTCATCCACGGCGTGGACCCTTCCCTCCTCGGTCTGAAAGCCGACGCGGAGGTTCTCGACCGAGAGCACCGTGCCGCCCTTCGGGGTCGGCTCGTCGCTCAACTCGAGCTCCCGCTGCCGTCGAGCCGGATCCGCGGATCGAGCCAGGCGTAGGCGATGTCGACCAGGGCGTTGAAGAAGACGATCATGAACGCGCCGAACAGGGTCACGGCGATCAGTGGTGGTTGGTCGAGCTGACCGATCGCGTCGGCGGTGTACTGCCCGACGCCCTGCAGGTCGAAGACCGACTCGGTCAGGATCGCACCACCGCCGATCACCGCACCGAAGTCCAGCCCCCACAGGGTCACGATCGGGATCATCGAGTTCCTGAGGACGTGGCGGATCATCACCTGCCGCTCCGTCAGCCCCTTGGCCCGGGCGGTGCGGACGAAGTCCTCGTTCATCGTCTCGCGGATGTTGTTTCTGAGCACCCGCGAATAGATCCCGATGAACAGGATCGCCAGCGCCGTCCACGGCAGGATCATGTGGTAGAGCCACTGAATCGGGTTCTCCGTCAACGGCACGTAGCCGCCGTTGGGGAAGATGCCAAGCGAGTAGCCGAGGTAGTGGTTCATCAGCGCCCCAATCCAGAAGACCGGCATGGAGATCCCGATCAGGGCGAGCACGGTGAGCACCTTGTCACTCGTCTTTCCGGCCCGGACGGCGCTGTAGACGCCTAACGCGACCGAGAAGAACATCCAGATGATCATCGCTCCGATCGCCAGCCAGAGCGTGCGCGGAAGGCCCTTCCAGATCTCCTCGACCACGTTGAGCTGGGTGAAGTAGGAGACCAGATCGCCGGAGAAGATCTTCTCCATCGTCTTGGTGTATTGAACTAAGAGGCTCTCGTTGAAGCCCCACTCCTTCTCGATCGCCGCAATCTGCTCGTCGGTGGCCTGCCTGCCCGCCATCCGCTCGGCGGGGTCGCCGTTGGGGATGACGTTGAAGATCAGGAACGTGAGCACCGAGACGGCGAACAGCACGAAGAACATCGAGATCAAGCGGCGGACTGCGAACCGGGCCATGCTCAGCCGTCCAGCTTCATCTTCGCCCGCGGGTCCAGGGCGTCTCGCACGCCCTCGCCGACTACCTGCAGGGTGAGGACGGTCAGCACCAGCATCGCGCCCGGAATCACGGCCAGAAACGGCGCCGTGATGATCCGGCTGACGCCGTCGTCGAGCATCGTCCCCCAGGACGGAGTGGGGGCCTGCACGCCGGCGCCGAGGAACGAGAGCGCCGCCTCGAGCAGGATCGCGTTCGCCACCATCAGCGGAAAGAACACGAGCAGCATCGTCACGGTGTTGGGGAGGATCTCCGAGAACATGATCCGCAGCGAGCCCATCCCCTGGGCCTCGGCGGCCTCCACGAATTCCTTCTCACGGATAGCCAGCACCTCACCGCGGATCGGTCTCGCCATGTAGGGGATGTAGACGACCGCGATGATCACCATCGGGATCCACAGCGAGCCCGCTTCGATCGTTATCGGCCCGACGGTCAACCCGCTCTGGGCGAGGGCGACCCCGAGGGCGATACCCAGGAGGATCACCGGGAAGGCCCAGATGATGTCCATCAGCCGGGCGATCACCCCGTCGGTGAACCCGCGGAAGTAGCCGGCCAGGAGGCCGAGCACGATCGCCATCAGGGTCATTCCGATGGCGGCTCCGAGCCCGATCAGCAGCGAGTTACGGCCACCGTAGAGGAGGCGCACCATGACGTCGCGGCCGTTGCTGTCGGCGCCGAAGAAGTACTCGCCCCGCCAGGTCGGGCCGACCGGGACGCCGTCGAGGCCGAGGATCAGCACTTCCTCGCCCCCCTTCGTGACCGTCTCGGTCCCGCCCGGGGAATCGTCGGGCCCGCGGTTGGCCACGTAGTCGGCCCAGAGCGGGGCGGCCGCGCAGGCGAGGACGAGGAGGACGAAGACGACCGCCGAGACCATCGCCCCGCGGTTGCGGCGCAGACGCCGCCAGGCGAGTTGGCCCGGGCTGGCGCCCTTCAGGCCCTCCCGCTTCTGCTCGGCGACGAGCTCAGGCGGGACCTCCCCGCCGAGCGCCGTCGCTGGGGTCGTGCTTCTACTGGCCATCCACGAGCTCGAAGCTCGTGTAGTCGTTCAGATATACGGGGCTGAAGACCGTCTTCTCGAAGTCGATCCGGTCGGAGACGAACGTGGAGACCTTCCGGTGACCGTAGGGGGCGATCAGCCCCTCGTTGACCAGGTAGTTGTCCAGTTCCTCCCAGTCCGTGGTGACCGACGCCAGGTCGGGCTCCCCCGAGAGCCTCGCGATCTCGTCGTTGATCTTCTGGTCGTCGACGTTGCCGAAGTTCTGGTTGTTCGTCGGCTGGATCGTCGCTCCGTCAACCAGGAAATAGAAGTTGAGCGGATGCGGGAAGTCCTGGAACCAGTTGGTGAAGCCCGTCTGGGCCTCCGTCGACTGATCGCCGATCGTCTGGAAGTAGACACCGCCGTCGATGATCTTCGGCGTCGCGTCGAAGCCCAGGTTGTTGAGCTGCTGCGCGTACTCCTGGGTGACCTTGTCGGTCGGGTCGTCGTTGTTGCCCCAGACGGTCACCTCGGCCCCGGCTGCGCCGGCGTCCTCGATCATCTGCTTGGCGGCCTCGACATCAGGCGCGGCGTTCGGGTCACCCCACGGACACTCGGTCGTGTCGAGCGCCGCGTCGTAGCCGGGCATTCCGGGCGGCAGGAAGGAGCAACCTGGCGCCAGTTCGCCCGAGAACAACTTCGCCAGCGCGACTTTGTCCAGGCCCAGGTTCACGGCCTTGCGTACCTCGGGGTCGTCGAACGGCGGCACGTTGTTGTTCATGAAGAAGTAGTACGTGGAGGAGGTTGGGAACTCCTCGTACCGCTGCGGCTCGCTGCCGTCGGGACCGACCAGCGCATTGACCTCGGGCTTGAGGTCCGCGGGCGGCGGGTCCTGCATGTAGTCGAGCTGGTTGTCGAGCACGTCCTGGGCCTGCTCGGTGGTGTTCTTGATGATCCTTGTCGTCAGGGTGTCGATCGAGCCGTTGGGGATGTCGCTCAGGCCGAGGTCGGCGAAGTCCTGGCGACGCTCCATGACGAACTGGCGGTTCGGAATCGACTCGGTGATCACGTATGGACCGACGCCGGGGGGCGGGTCCTCGGTCATGTTCTTGAACGGCGTGTCGCTCGGGACCAGGCCGGCGAAGTTGAGCGCGAGTACGTTCGTGAAGGCGGCATCCGGATCGGTCAGCTGGATCGTGATCTCACCGGTCTTGTCGTCGGTCTCGATCCCCTTGATGTCACCCTCGGGGTCGTTGTTCTTCAGGTACTCCTCGGCGCCCTCGATCACCTGGTAGAACGGCGAGCCGCCCGACTCCAGGTTGAGCACCCGCTTGATCGTGTGCTCGAAGTCGCTGGCCACGACGTCCTGCCCGTCTGAATAGGTGAGGCCGTCGCGCAGGGTCATCGTGTAGGTCAGGCCGTCCTCGGAGATCTCGGGGAGATCCTCGGCGAGGCCGGGGATGACCTCGGAGCCGGCCTCTCCATTCTCGTGGGGGTAGGTGTAGAGCGGCGTGTAGACGATCCACATCGGCTCCCAGCCGTTGACCGTGTAGGAAAGGGCAGGGTCGAGGAAGTCGGGCTGCGAGGTCTGCGCGAGGGTGGCCTCTCCGCCGGTGCTGGTGGAACCCGAATCGGATGAGGTGTCATCGCTGCTGCCGCACGCCGCGACTGCGACCGCGATTGCTGCGACTGCGACCAGCGCGAACAGCGCCCTGATCGCACCGGACGTCAAACTCGAACCTCTGAACAATTGTCTCTCCTGCCCCATGCTGGAAACGCGCACCGCCGGGTCGGCGGCACCTCGACTTAGGTGGGTTTTATCACTTGGCGGTCGAGAAGGTCCGCCCGTTCCCGATCAGCGGGCAGGCCTTGACCTTCGCGACCCTCACCTCAGCAACCGGCGACGATGAATCGAGCCGCCGGGCGCGAACGATCCCCGCGCGGCGAATAGTCTCCGATCCGTGGGACCGCTGCACGGAGTCAAGGTCGTCGAGATCGCCTCGATCGGTCCGGGGCCATTCGCGGCGATGATGCTGGCCGACATGGGCGCCGACGTCGTCCGCCTGGAGCGGGCCGGCTCGGCTGCGGGACTCGGGTCGGGCTCCTGGAACTACATGCACCGCGGTCGACCGTCGGTCGCCTGCGATCTCAAGAGCCCGGCGGGCAGAGACCTGGCCCTGCGGCTCTGCGAGTCGGCCGATGCGCTGATCGAGGGTTTCCGGCCGGGGGTGATGGAGCGGCTCGGGCTCGGCCCCGCCGATGCCGCCGAGCGCAACCCGCGCCTGGTCTACGGGCGGATGACCGGCTACGGGCAGGAGGGTCCGTTGTCGGCGGTTGCCGGCCACGACATCAACTACGTCTCGCTCTCCGGCGCCCTCGGGGCGATCGCTCGCGAGGGGGAGCGGCCGCTCTTCCCACTCAACCTCGTCGGCGACTTCGGCGGCGGCGGGATGCTTTTGGCGCTGGGCGTCCTGGCCGCCGTGATCGAGGCCCGCGGCTCCGGTCAGGGCCAGGTCGTCGACGCCTCGATGGTCGAGGGCGCCTCGGTGCTGATGACGCTGATGCACGCGATGCGGGAGATCGGCATGTGGCGCGACCAACCGGGAACCAACCTCCTTGATTCAGGCGCCCACTTCTACGAGGTCTACGAGTGCTCCGACGGCGGGTTCCTCGCGGTTGGCGCTCTCGAGCCGCAGTTCTACGCCACGCTCCTCGAGCTGATGGAGCTCGACCCCGAGGAGTTCCCGCAGATGGACCAGGCCCGCTGGCCCGAGTTCAAGGTCAGCTTCGCCGCCGTCTTCAAGACGAAGACCCGGGACGAGTGGGCTGCGATCCTCGAGCCTGCCGAGGCCTGCGCGACGCCCGTCCTCAACATGGGGGAGGCGCCGAACCACCCCCACAACGCCGCCCGCGGCAGCTTCGTCGAGATCAACGGCAAGCTCCAGCCCGGCCCGGCTCCGCGCTTCAGCCGCACCCCCTCGTCGCTTCCGACACCTCCCCCCGACCCCGGCGCCGACACCGACACAGCGCTTGCCGGCTGGGGCCTGAGGAGCGACGAAATCCAGCACTACACCAGCGAAATCTGACCTCGGGTGCGGTAAGAGCCTGCCCAACGGCCTTTGGCCCAAGGATCGAGACTGCTCTCGCGGAAGCATGGCGTCCGTCAAGTCACCTTCGATCTCCATGCCTTGGGGATGGGTGACGGGGCGCACCCGGGGGACGCGAATGTGACGAGGGTTTCGCCGAGCGCGAACGATTCCCGCGACCGCCGCCCTCGAGCCCGCCGAGGACTGCGCGACCCCCGTCCTCGGCATGGGGGAGGGGCCGATACCGACGGGCGCTCGCGGGTTGGGGCCTGGACGCCGACGAGATCGCGGAGTACCAATCGGGCGGAGGGTGAAGGCACCTGACGTAGGGAGTGACGTGGACCGCATCATCAGGCACCTGAGCCTCGCCAACGTCGTCTCGGTGATCGCCCTGTTCGTAGCCCTGGGTGGTGGCGCCTACGCGGTCAAGACCGCGCAGAAGAACTCGGTCGCCTCGAAGAGCATCAAGAGCGAGACGATCAAGTCGGGGGACGTCAGGGAGGTGCCCTGACCGCCGGTGATGTCAACGTCGCGACGTTGCCCGACGCGACGAGCGGGCGGACGGAGGATGGTGGGTTCCTCTGCACCGACTCCTCGGCGGACTTCAATCCCTGCGTGGACGCGGAGATCGAGCTGGCCCGCCCGGCGCGGGTGCTCGTGATCGGAGAGGGCGACGCCGACAGCGGGAGTACCGACCTAGTCAGGGTCTCGACCTGCCAGATCTTCGTTGATGGGGCACCGATCGGCGTCGATCGGGCGATCGCCGCCGGCTTCCAACTGACCGAGCAGTTCAAGATCACCGCGATCAGCGACGTCATCCTGCCGGGCACCCGAGCGGTCGAGATGGCCTGCCACGGCCCGGGCGGAGGAGCGGCTCCCAGAATCCTCTTCCCCACCCTCACCACCGTCGTGCTCGGGGCCGGTTGACGAGCCGGAGCCCGCCGCCGCACTTCTGGCGGATCCACGCCCTGCCCAATAGGGTCCAAACCGTGGAGGAGCTCGACCATCGGCTCAATCGGAAGCCTCACGTCCGTGATCGGTAGGGCATACCGGCAGGTCCGAATCTCCCTGGGGGCGGTCGCCACCGTCTTCGAGAACCACGACATGCGGCGGCTGCAGCTCGCCTGGGCGGCCATTGCGCTTGCCATGTGGGCGTTCGCGATCGCCCTGGGCGTCTACGCGTTCGAGGTCGGCGGGGCGACCCTGGTCGGCGTCGCGGCCCTTGTCCGCCTTCTGCCCGGCGCCATTGCCTCCCCGCTTGCCGGAACCCTGGGTGATCGGTTCCCGCGGCGATCCGTCCTGATCTGGAGCGCGATCGCCGCCGCCGTCGCGCTCACTTCGACCGCCGTCGCCACGGCCATCGAAGCGCCTGCGGGTGTTGTCTTCATACTCGCCGGCGTCTTCACGGTCGCGATCAGTCCCTACATCCCGGCTGAGGGCGCCCTGCTTCCCACCATCGCTCGTTCTCCGCAGGAGCTGTCGGCGGCGAACGTCGCCCATAGCGTGATGGACAACGTCGGTTTCCTTTGTGGCTCGATCCTCGCCGGAGCGCTGCTGGGCCTTGCCTCCACCGAGACGGCCTTCGTCGCCGCAGCGGTCGCCGCAGCGGTCGCGGTCCTGCTGCTCGCCGGGCTGGGGTGTGATGAGCGACCGTCCTACGAAACTGACGACGAGATCTCCGGTCTCGTCGCCGAGACGGCCCTTGGTGCCCGCACGATACTCGAGCATCCTCGCCTGCGGCTGGTGGGGTTGGTCCTCACCCTGCTCGTCCTCTTCGAAGGGGCGGCCGACGTGCTGATCGTCGTCCTGGCCCTGGATCTACTCGACCTCAGCGAGGGAAGCGTTGGCTACCTGAACGCGGCCTGGGGGATCGGCGCATTGGTGGGCGGTGTCGCCCTGGCGGTGCTGCTCGAGCGTGCGCGGCTCGCATCGGGACTGCTGGGCGGAAGCCTCGTTGCCGGTGCGTCGATGGCGCTCGCGGGCGTCTGGGCGGTCCCCGTTTCCGCGTACATCGCCTGGATCGGGATCGGCGTCGGCTACACCGCGGTCGAGGTGGCCGGACGGACGCTGATGCAGCGGGTCGGCTCCGACGAGAGCCTGGCGCGCGCCCTCGGGTTCCTCGAGACGTCCCGCCTCCTTGCGATGGCTCTGGGGGCGATCGCTGCCCCCGCCCTGATTGCCTGGCTCGGAATCGAGGGGGCGCTGATCGCGGTCGCCGCGATCCTGCCGCTCATCTCGGTGATCAACTGGGGGGGCCTCCGCCGGCTCGAGATCGGGGCTCCCGTCGACGTCCGCCGCTTCGCGCTGCTCCGGGGCAACTCGATCTTCGCTCCCCTGCCCGTCGATGCTCTCGAGGGGGTCGCCCGGGGCCTCGTTCCCGTCGCCGCGGCCGGCGAGCAGGTGGTGATCTCACAGGGGGAGCACGGAGATCGGTTCTATCTGATCGTCGAGGGTGAGGTGGAGGTCAGGGTGGACGGTTCGTTCCGTCGGCGGGAGGGGCCGGGAGAGTCCTTCGGAGAGATTGCGTTGCTGCACGATGTTCGTCGCACCGCCACCGTCATGGCGGTGCGCCCCACCGAGATGCTCGCGCTCGAACGCGAGCACTTCATCGCCGCCGTCACCGGCCACCGGCGCAGCCATGAGGTTGCGAGGTCGGAGGCGCACGGGCGTCTACACGGTCCGCCTGGACCCGGGCCTCCGGCGTGAGGTCGTGGAACAGCGGCAGGCGCCTCGCCTGCTCGATTGCGGCGCTGCTGGGCGTCTCGATCGGGCTGCTCGGCTACGGCCTCGGGCTCTTCGATCAGCTCGAGCTGCAATCGGTTGACGCCCGCTTCTCGGTGCGGGGAGCCGAGGATCCTCCCGAGGACCTCATCGTGGTCCTGGTGGACGACGTCTCCTTCGACCGCCTCGACGAACAGTGGCCGTTCCCGCGCTCGATGCACGGGGAGGTGATCGATCGCCTGAGCCGCGACGGCGCAGCCGCGATCGCCTACGACGTTCAGTTCACCGAGCCGACAAGTCCCAGCGAGGACAATGCCCTGATCGGGGCGGTCGATCGCGCCGGGGGTGTGACGCTCGCGACGGACGAGGTCAACGACAACGGACGGTCGGATGTCTTCGGTGGCGAGGCGGTCCTTCGCAGCGTCGGCGCCCGCGCCGGCAACTCGCAGTTCGAACCCGACCCCGGGGGTGTCTTCCGCCAGTTCCCGTATGCGATCCGGGGACTCGAGGGTTTCGCCGTCGTCGCCGAGGAGCAGCGAACGGGGGAGCGGGTCGAACGCGGGGATTTCGACGACGGCCGCGAAGCGTGGATCGACTACCGTGGGCCGTCGGGAACGATTTCGGCCGTCCCCTTCTCCGACGTGTTGGAGGGAAGGTTCGAGCCGGGGACCTTCGCGGGCAAGACCGTCGTGGTCGGGGCCTCCGCACCCTCGCTTCAGGACGTGCATCCCACCTCCGTCGCCGGCGACGAGGTCATGTCGGGTCCCGAGATCCAGGCGAACGCCATTGCGACCGTCGCCGATGGTCTGCCGCTGAGGTCGGCGCCGGGATGGCTCGTCGTAGGCCAGGTCCTCTTTCTGGGGGCCTTCGTTCCCCTCATCAGCCTTCGTATCCAACCGGGATTTGCTCTGATCTCGGGCTTGGCGCTTGCCGGGGCGTTTGTCCTCGCCGCGCAGATCGCCTTCAACGCGGGGTCCATCTGGCAGGTCGTTCCACCGCTGCTTGCCCTGATCGTCTCCTCGGTCGGGGCGCTGGTGGCCCACTATTCCCTTGATGCCGTCGATCGTGTGCGGATGCGCGATGCCTTCGGGCGCTTCGTCCCCGCGCCCGTCATCGAAGAGGCGATGGCTTCGGCCGGCGAGGACCTCCGTTTCAACGGGGTCAGGCGGGAGGCGACGGTGATGTTCAGCGACCTGCGCGGCTTCACGGCGCTCGCCGAGAGCCTCGAGCCGGAGCAGGTGATCGAGGTCCTGAACCAATACCTGACCGAGATGACCGAGGCGATCATGGGTCACGGCGGAACGCTCGTGGCCTTCATGGGCGACGGGATCATGGCGATCTTCGGGGCGCCGCTGGAGCAGGCTGATCACGCTGCGCGAGCGCTCGATGCGGCCCGGGAGATGGTGGGCCCGAGGCTGGCTGCCTTCAACGAGTGGTTGCTGGCGAGTGGAATCGCCAAGGAGCCCGTCGAGATAGGCATCGGCTTGAACAGTGGCGAGGTCATGTCGGGGAACGTCGGCTCCACCAATCGGATGGAGTACACGGCCGTCGGCGATACGACGAACACGGCGTCCCGGCTTGAGGCCATGACCAAGGGCTCAGGCCACTCGCTGTTCATCGCCGGCTCCACCTGCGGAATGGTTGCCGGCAGCGACGCGGCTGACGGTCTCGTGCTGGTTGGGGAGAGAGAGGTGCGCGGGCGCGAGGGCAGGCTGGAGATCTGGGGCCTGGCGGCCGAATCCGGCGGCCGCAGCTGACCTGCAATGGGGCGCTGGAATGCAGGTATTGTTCGTCACATGGGAGATGAGGAGTTTCCTTCCAGGCGTGCTCTCGCTTGGGCCAATCGACGTAGGCTGGCCATAGCTACAGCTGTTACAGCGGGGGCGCTGGCGATGCCGCTGATCGCCGACGGCGCGCAGTTCGATAACGACCTGGTCGACGTCGCCGGAGGGACCCAGGCCGACGACGATGCGAACGACTTCTACGAGACGACGTTCGACATCTCCCGAGATGGGCGCTACGTGGTGTTCGCCTCCGAGGCGACCAACCTCGACCCCGCCGATACGGACTCCCGCCAGGACATCTTCATCCGCGATATGTCCACCGGTGAGGTTGATCTGGTCAGCCGGGCGACCGGCGCGGCGGGCGCGGCGGGTGATTCCGCTTCCTACTGGCCCAGCCTCTCCGCCGACGGTCGCTACGTGGCCTTCTATTCGGCTGCGAGCAACCTCGCTACCGGGGCGGCGGGGGAGATCCAGAACGTCTTCGTGCGCGACACCGTCGCCGACACCACCGAGCTGATCAGCCGGGAGGACGGCGTCGGCACGCCGGACGGCAGCTCGAATTCCTGGAACCCGGCGATCTCCGCCGACGGCAACCGGGTCGCCTTCCAGACGAACGCGAACAACCTCAGCGATGACGACGTGGACACCGAGACGAACGTCCTGGTCCGCGATCGGACCACGAACCTGAATCTCCTGGTGTCTAGGGCGGACGGTCCCGCCGGCCTTGGCGCAAACGATGCATCCGAGGTCGAATCCCACGGGATCTCCGAGGACGGCAGCATGGTTGTCTTCTCGTCGAGGGCCGACAACCTCCATCCGGACGATCTCGACACGGGCTCCGACGTCTTCGTCCGTGACCTTTCCGCCGATACCACCGAGCTGGTCAGCAGAGCGAGCGGAGCTGCGGGGGACAAGGGCGACTCCGACAGTTCGGGGGCGGCGATCGCGGACGATGCATCGAAGGTCGCCTTCGAGAGCAACTCCGCCAACCTCGACCCGGCGGTCATCAGCAGTGCGGATATCCACCTGTACAGCCGCGACCTCGGGACCGATGCGACGGAGCTCGTCGGCCGCGAGACGGGCGTCGCCGGCGCCCCCATCGACGACTACAGCGTCTACGCCGATGTCTCAGCCGAGGGCCGCTACATAACGTTCGTGAGTGGGTTGGCTGATGTTTCGCCAGCGGCGGCGTGGGTTCGGGACACCGTCGATGCCACGACCTCGCTCTTGAGTCAGGCGAACGGCAGCGGTGGCCCCTCCGTCGGTACGAGCGGGGTGCCCGCCATCTCCTCCGACGGTGCCTACGGGGTCTTCTCGACTGACGGCTCCGGGGTCAGCGCCGACACGATCGTCAATCCGGCTCTGGTCCACGTCTATCGCCGTCAGCTGGCGGCTGTCGTGGCTGAGCCCCCCGAGACGACGATCACCTCCGGTCCGGCGGACGGCGCGACGATCACCACGAACTCGACCAGCTTCGGGTTCAGCTCGAGTGCGGTGCCGTCGACGTTCGAGTGCGAGGTCGATGCCGGCTCCTTCGCCGCCTGCACCTCGCCCCGATTGCTGAGCGGTCTCGCGGAGGGCTCCCACACCTTCTCGGTGCGCGCCATCGACGGCGACCTCATGGTGGACCCGACGCCCGCCGAGCGGACCTTCTCCGTCGATCTCGTCGACCCGCCGGTCGAGCTCCCACCCCCGGTCCAGGGGGGAGCGGTCAACGTGATCCCGATCAGCGGCGAGGTACTCGTGAAGTTGCCGGGCACGGATACCTTCATCCCGTTCGAGGAGGCCCAGCAGCTCCCGGTGGGGACGATCTTCGACCTCCGCGACGGGAGGATCAGGTTGATCTCCTCCGCGAAGGGCGACAAGACGCGATCCGCTCTGTTCTACGGCGGCGTGGTCAAGGTTCTCCAGGCGAAGAAGGACGGCGCCTACACGGTGGTCAAGCTCGTCGGCAAGCTCGAGGGCTGTGGCAAGAAGAAGGGCCGGGAGGTCGCTGCCCGACGGGGCAAGAAGGGCGGGCGCGGTGCCTGGGGCAAGGGTGGTGGAGGACATCGCAGCCAGGGCGGGAAAAGCTCCGGCACGGTCCGGGGGACATGGTGGTTGGTCGAGGACCTCTGCAACGGCAAGACCAGGACATTCGTCAAGGAGGGCAAGGTCACCGTCCGCGACTTCAAGCGCAAGCGGACCGTGAAGCTCAAGAAGGGCGAGTCCTACCTAGCCCCGGGGCCCAAGAAGATCAAGAAGTGATCAGGTGGCCCGAGCGGGCTACTCGCCCTCGTTGCGCAGCGGCACCTTCATGATCGGCTCGGCGAGGAGCATCTCCTTGGTGAAGATCAGGTCGTTGCGGTTGTAGTCGGCCATCTCGTACTCGTGGCCCATCGTGATCGCGTCGAAGGGGCAGGCGACCTCGCAGTAGCCGCAGAAGATGCAGCGGGCGAGGTTGATCTCGTAGACGGCGGCGTAGCGCTCGCCGGCCGAGACGCGGTTGTCGGGGTCGTTTTCAGCGGCGACGACGCGGATGCAGTCGGCTGGGCAGGCGGCGGCGCAGAGCGAGCAGCCGACGCACTTCTCGAGGCCTGAGTCCTCGAACTTGTGCAGCTTGTGACGGCCGCGGAAGCGGGGGTAGACCGGGGTCTTCTCCTCCGGGTACTGGATCGTGACCGGCCCCTCGACGATCCGGGCCATCGTCGTCTTCAGCCCGCGCAGGGTCTCACCGAAGGCGCGGTAGGCGCCCTTGGCCCCGCCCGGCTCGGGACCGCGCTGAACGCTGACGACGGAGTCGTCGGGCAGGTAGGGGTAGGGGCCGACGCCGCTACCGGCGTCGCTGGGTGTCTTCTCCTCGGCCATCGCTCAGCTCCAGTCTCTCACCAGACGACCACGAGCACGGCGGTGACGAGGACGTTCAGCGTCGCCAGGGGCAGGAGGATCTTCCAGCCGAGGCTCATCAGCTGGTCGTAGCGCAGGCGGGGGAGGGTGGCGCGGATCCAGATGAAGAAACAGATCAGCAGGACGATCTTGGTCAGCATCACCAGGACGCCGATCAGCGCCGGGGTGTCGAGGCCGAACGGCAGGTGCCAGCCGCCGAGGAACATCGCCGCGGCGATCCCGGAGATGACGATCATCTCCATGTACTCGGCCATGAAATAGGAGCCGAAGCGCATCCCGCCGTACTCGGTGTTGTAGCCGGCGACGAGTTCGGCGTCGGCCTCGGGGAGGTCGAACGGGGGGCGGTTCGTCTCCGCGAAGCCCGCGATCATGAAGATCAGGAAGCCGACGAACTGGGGGACGATGTACCAGACGCCATCGGCCTGGGCGTTGGCGATATCGACGAGGCTGAGCGATCCGGCCATCATGATCACGCCGAGCAGTGCCAGGCCCATCGAGATCTCATAGGAGATCAGCTGCGCCGCCGATCGCATTGCGCCCATGAAGCTGTACTTGGAGCCCGAAGCCCAACCGCCCAGCAGCAGTCCGTAGAAGGAAATGGAGCCGAAGGCGAAGGCGTAGAGGATGCCGATCGAGACGTCGATCCCGTAGAGGCCGACCTCGCCGTCGACGACGTCGCCGAAGGGGATGATCGCCAGCGTCGCGGTGGCGCTCAGGATGACCAGCGCCGGTGCGATCGCCCAGAGAACCGGGACGGCGGCCTCCGGCTTGTAGCTCTCCTTGCTGACCAGCTTGACCACGTCGGCGAGTGGCTGGAGCAGGCCCTTGGGGCCGACCCGATTGGGGCCGTATCGGGCCTGGAAGCGGCCGAGCAGCTTGCGCTCGAGCAGCAGGATCATCGGCACGAGGCCGAGTATCACCGCGAAGATGATCAGGGACTTGAGGACCAGCAGCCAGCTCGCCTCGGCGAAACTGACGTCCGCGATCACCAAGCTCACCAAGAGACCGGTTCCCGCTTGGTCACGACCAGCGCCGGCGCTGCCGGTGCCTCGGCGTCGCCGACCTGATCAGATGGGGCCTCGGGAGCTGCTTCCTCGACCGGAGCCGGCCCGATGCTGATCACCGCGGCGCCGGCGAGCCTGTTGGCACCTTCGGTCGCGGTCCCCTCGATCAGGAACGCCGTCCCTTCGAGCATCCGCTCCCGCAGCCCGACGGCCGCGATCAGCGACCCGCCGTTGGAAGAAACCTGCACCCGCTCTCCGTGCTGGACCCCGAGCCGCTCCGCATCGGCCGGATTCAGCTCCAGCGTCTGTTCGGGGGCCAGGAACGCCAATGCCGGGTTCTCCTCGCTCACCACCCCCGCCCAGAGATCACGGTAGGTCCCCACCCTGAGCTCACCCTCGCCCAAGCCGGTGTCGGCGTCGCCCTGGTGTGCACGGAGCGGAGCAGCCGGGTCCCCCGTCGCCGACACTCTGCGTCCGCCGCCGGCGAGTTCCTCGGCAGGCGGTGGCGGTCCTTCGGCGGATGCGGAGGCGGCGGGGCGTCCCGGCTGCTCCGCGGCGCCTCCGACCCCGGCTCCACCGACCTCCTGCCACCGCAGGCCCATCCCCCCGATCCGATCCAGAGTCACATCCGAGTAGAACGGCACTTCGGCGGCAAGCAGATCGAACACCTCACCGGACGTGCCCGCCCCCGTCTCGTCACCCAGCCGGGCCAGCAGTTCGCTCAGGGCCTGCCAGACCGGCCGGACCGCGCCGGGGTGGGGAACCGAGGGCCGGACCCGCTGCAGACGACCGTCCGGATGGGTGACGGTGCCCTCCTTCTCGGCATGGGTCTCGGCAGGGAGGTGAACGTCTGATGCCCTGGCGGCCGGGCCGTCGAACATCGAGATGCTGAGCACGAAATCAGCGGCGGTGAGCGCTCGTTTCCAGCCCTCGGGATCGTCGAAGTCGCGGATCGGATCCACGTCGCTGAGGATCACGGCCTCGATCTCGCCCGACTCGAGCCCGTCGCGGATCTCGGCGGCTGAGCGTCCCTGGGCCTGAACCTCGCTGAGGCCGGGCCCGAAGTCCTCCGCGCAGCCGACCTCGCGCAGGCCGCGGCCGTTGGCGTCGATCGGCACCTCGTAGAGGCCGCCGCCGTCCTGGCCGTCGAGGCCGAGCACGTCGGCGAGGCCGAGCAGCGATGCAGCGACGTCCTCACGATCGTCGCCGGCGAGAATACCCTCGCCCCAGACGACGACGATCGAGCCGGCGTCACGAAGCGCGTCGGCGAACCCGGAGGCATCGGAATCGGAATCCCCGGATCCGATCGCCGCGCGCAGGTCCTCGATGAAATCACGGGCTCCCCCGGGCGCGTAGCGCCGGGCCTCGATGCATCCCTCCGAGCCGATCGCAGCACCACCGTCGAGGGCGGTCGGCCGCTCGGTGGCGACGAGCAGCTGGGAGCCGTTGCGGCGGACGGCCTTGCGGATCCGCAGCTCGAGGATCGGCATCTCGTGGATCGGATCGCACCCGAGGACGAGGATCGCGCCGGCATGGTCGAGATCGGCCGTCGAGACCGCGAGGTCGGGGGTGGCGAGGTGGGTTCGGGCGCCGCGGCTCAGCCCGGGGCGGGCCCCGGCGGTCACGTCGGCCGAGGCGAGCGCGCCGCGGACCATCCGCTGGATCAGCCAGCCCTCCTCGTTGGAGGTGGCGCCGCCGACGATCGCTGCGACCTTCCCGCGCGCCGCGCCGAGACCCTCCTCGGCCTTCGTCAGCGCCTCGTCCCAGTTCGCGGGCATCAGCCCGCCGCCCGCCTTCACCTGGGGTGCCAGCGGCCGGGCCGGGCTGGAGAACATCTGGTAGCCGAAGCGACCCTTGTCGCAGAGCCAGCCGTCGTCGACGTCGGTGTTGTCGCGGGCGAGCACCCGCACGACCTTCTCGTCGCGAACGGTGAACTTGACGTTGCACTGGCTCGGGCAGAGCGTGCAGACCGAGCCGGCGTCCTCGATGTCCCAGGGGCGAGCCCGGAATCGGTAGGCCTGCGACGTCAGCGCGCCGACGGGGCAGAGCTCGATGATGTTGCCGTGGAAGGGGCCGATGTAGGGCCTGTCCTCGTGGGTGCCCACGAATGTATTTGCGCCGCGCTCCAGCAGCTGGAGCTGCTCGTCCTCGGCGACCTCTTGGCTGAAGCGGACGCAGCGGTAGCAGAGGATGCAGCGCTCCCGGTCGATCTTGATCAGCGGCGAGAGCGGTATCGGCTTCTGGAAGTGACGCTTGGGATCGGTGACGCGACTGCGCCCCGTGCCCCAGCCCATCGAGATGTCCTGCAGCGGACACTCGCCGCCCTTGTCGCAGACCGGGCAGTCGAGCGGATGGTTGACCAACAGGAACTCGACGACGGCGTTCTGGGCCTCCTTGACCCGCTCGGTCTGCGTGTAGACGACCATGCCGTCGCGGACCGGGGTCGAGCACGCCGTCTGCAGCTTCGGGATGCCCTCGATCTCGACCAGGCACATCCGGCAGGCGCCGACCGGCTCGCCGAGCTTCGGCTCGTAACAGAAGACCGGGATCTCGACGTCGCCATGTTTGGCGGCGTCCACCAGCATCCTGCCCTCCACGGCATCGATCTCGACGCCGTCGACGACGAGCGTGATCGTCTTCGCCTCGCTGCCAGGGCTCACGCTCCGACCCCGATCGGCGACAGCACCGCCGGGTCGGTGTCGAGTGGGGCGGGGGCGGTCTCGCGGGCCCGGCTGATCACCTCTTCGAACTCGCCGCGCCAGCGCTTGACCATCGAGGCGACCGGCATCGCCATCGCGTCGCCGAGGACGCAGAGGCAGTGGCCGATGATGTTCTCCTGGACGGAGGCGATGATGTCGAGGTCCATCGGGGTCGCCTCGCCCCTGACGACTCGCTCGAGCATCTTCACCGTCCAGTTCGTTCCCTCCCGGCAGGGGGTGCACTTGCCGCAGGACTCGTGCTGGTAGAAGCGGGCGGTGCGCAGCGCCATGTGGGGAATCGAGACGGTGTCGTCGGCGACGATGATCGCGCCCGAGCCCAGCATCGAGCCGGCCTCGGCGAGGGCCTCGAAGGAGTAGGGGAGGTCGAGCTCCTCGGGGCCGAGAACCGGGGCGGAGGATCCACCGGGGTACCAGGCCTTGACCTCTCGACCCTCCGGTGGTCCGCCGGCGAGCCCGTAGATGATGTCGCGGCTCGGGATCCCGAGCTCGATCTCGTAGTTGCCCGGTCGCTGCACGCAGCCCGAGACGGAGACGACCTTGGTTCCGGTGGACTGCTCGGTGCCGAAGCCCTTGAACCAGTCGGCGCCGTTGTTGACGACGTTCGGGAGGTTCATCAGCGTCTCGACGTTGTTGATCAGCGTCGGCCCGCCGTAGAGACCCTGGATCGCGGGGAACGGTGGCTTCAGACGCGGGTTGCCGCGCTTGCCCTCGAGCGAGTCGAGCAGGGCCGTCTCCTCACCGCAGATGTAGGCGCCGGCGCCGCGGTGGACGACGACGCTGACGTCGATCCCGGTCCCGAGGATGTCATCGCCCAGGTAGCCGGCCTCGTAGGCCTCGGCGACGGCGACTTCGAGGCGGTCGGCGACCTCGGCGTACTCGCCGCGGATGAAGATGAAGCTGCGGGTCGCGCCGGCGGCCATCGCCCCGATCGCGACGCCCTCCACGAGCCCGTGCGGGTTCTTGAACATCAGCTCGCGGTCCTTGAAGGTGCCCGGCTCCGACTCGTCGGCGTTGCAGCAGAGGTACTTGTCCATGTCGCCCCGGGGCAGGAAGCTCGCCTTCTTGCCCATCGAGAACCCCGCACCGCCGCGACCGCGCAGCCCGGATTCCTCGAACTGACTGACCAGATCGCCCGGCTCGATGTCCTTGAACGCCCGCTTCAGAGCCGTGTAGCCGCCGAGCCGCTCGTAGGTCTCGATCTCGTGCAGACCGGGCTCGTCGATGTGCCGGAACAGAACTCTCGTCTCGAGGGTCTCAGGCACGGTGTTCACCCAGGCGCAGCACGTCCCGAAACCTACCGGAACGGCCCTCTTGCCCCACTTGGTGCGCATCAGCGCAAGGCCGCACCGGCATTGGCGAACCGCGCCTCGATGTCGCCGGCCAGCACATCGCGATCGCGCTGCAGCCGGCGGTCCGTCACCCGCAGGGTGTGGATGTCGAGCCGCATCAGTTTCGCGTTGCGCTCACGGTCGCGTTCCGCTGCCGACCAATGGGCGTGGAAGTCGCGGCTGTCGAGCTCGACGACGAGCTTCGCCTCGGGCCACCAGAAGTCGACGAGCAGGCCACCGACGAGCACGTTGCACTGGGGCATGGGAAAGCCACGCTCGGCGACGAACTCCTGGAACCGGCGCTCCAGGCCCTCGTTCGTCCGGCCGACCGGGATGTAGACGTCGAGCAGCCGGGCGAGCACCGCAAGCCCACGCCTGCCGGGGTTTCGCTCCATGCAGTCGCGAAGCGCCCCGAGGTCGAGTCGCTCCCGTCGCTCGGCCGTCTCGGCGATCCCCTTGAGCCGGTCGAACGGTTCGGTCTCGGCCAGGTCGAGCAGGGTGCGGGGGAGGCTCGTGAGGGGGAGGCCGTCGATGCGGATGACGTCGGCGGGATCGAGGTGGCGGACGCGATGGACGATGACTCCCTCCAGCCTCCGGGAGGCGCGCCGGGCGACCGTGACATTGACGGTGCCCCGCTCCCGTGCCAGCTCCTGCGCGGCCGCCGAGCTGAGATGGCTGAGGACGGGATCCGGACGCGTCGCGAGGAGCGCTGCGAACCAGCGGCCGCGCCGGCTCGGCGGTTGGGAGCCGACGGCGTAGACCGAGGGGTGGACGAGCCGAAGCCGACCGGTGCGCAGACGATGGCTGATCGCGCTACGACCGAAGCCGATGACTAGCAGCTGATCGCGGGCGACGACGCCGTGTTGCCGCCTCGCCAGACGGGCCAGCCGCCGCTCCATCTCGATTCGCCGGTCGCGGCTCGGTTTTTCCGGACGTGGGTCGTTCTGGACACCCCTGTTGTGTTCGATGCGACCCACGTCCGCCATATGGCGATGATGGCCGGCGAAAGCACACCTGTGGCCCCCACGATGTGGCGAACCGTGACGGAGGTGTGTCTATTCGACGGTGCCGGTCACGCGGGGATCCGGATCACCGTCGGGGCCGCCGGCGAGGGGGCGGGTTGCCATCTGGCGATCGGGGAGGACGTCGGCGCCGGAGCGCAGCGCCTCGATGGCGGCGAGGGCGTCGCCGGAGTCGAGGGGACCGTAGTAGCGCTCGTCGATCGAGGCCATCGGCGCCAGGTCGCAGGCGCCGAGGCACTCGAAGCCGCTGACGTACACCTCGCCGTCGGGGGAGACGGTGCCGCCGTGGCCGGCCTCGTGCGGGTCGGCTCCGGTCGCCTCGCAGAAGGACTCGAGCAGCTCGTCGCCGCCCCGCATCCAGCAGGAGATGTTGGTGCAGACGAGCACCCGATGGCGGCCGGCCGGCTCGAGGTGGAAGAGGTCGTAGAAGCTGGCGACGGACTCCAGGTAGGCGGCGGTCACACCCATCACGGCCGCGCCCTGGCGGATCCCCTCGGGGCTGCACCAGCCGTAGCGATGCTGGATCGCAAACAGGGTCGGGAGCGAGGCCGAGCGCTTCTGCGGGTAGCGGGAGATGATCTCCTCGATCTCCGCACGCAGGTCATCGGGGACGCCGACCTCGTGGGCCTCGGGGATCTGCACCGAGTCGCCGGCGGCGACGCCTGGATGGGTCATCCCCTCGGCCTCGGAGCCCTCGCTCACCGGTCGATGCCTCCGAGGATCGGGTCGAGCATCGCCAGGTTCGCGATCAGGTCGGCGACGTAGCCGCCGACGCACATCTCCCTGAGCGACTGAAGATTGACGAACGAAGGTTCGCGGAAGTGGACCCGGGCGGGTTTCGCCGAGCCGTCGGCGACGAGGAAGCAGCCGAGCTCCCCGCGGGGGGACTCGACCGGGAAGTAGACCTCTCCGGGCGGGACCCGGAAGCCCTCGGTGACCAGCTTGAAGTGGTGGATCAGCGCCTCCATCGAGGTCCCGAGCTCATCGCGCGGGGGGAGGACGACCTTGCGATCATCGGAGACCCAGGCGCCCTCGGGGAGCCCGTCGATCGCCTGCTCGATGATTCGCACCGACTCGCGCATCTCGTTCAGGCGGACGCGGTAGCGGTCGTAGTTGTCACCGATCGTCCCGATCGGGATCCGGAAGTCGAAGTCCCTGTAGGGGAGGTAGTTGCTGACCTTGCGCAGGTCCCAGGGCTCACCGGCGGCTCGCAGCAGCGGGCCCGTCACTCCCATCTCCAGCATCCGCTCGCGGGAGACGACGCCGACGTTCTTGGTCCGCTGCAGGAAGATCTCGTTCTGGTCGAGCAGGGCGGCGTACTCGTCGATCCGCCCCGGCATCAGCGCGCAGAACTCCTTGACCTTGCGCGCGAAGCCGACCGGGATGTCCTCGATCACGCCGCCGACCTGGAAGTAACGCGTGTGCATCCGCTGGCCCGCCGACATCTCGAACAGGTCGAGGATCGTGTCGCGCTCGCGGAAGCAGTACCAGAACATCGAGATCGCACCCAGATCCAGGGCCGTCGTCCCGAGCCCGACCAGATGGGAGTGGATCCGGTTCAGCTCCATGTGGAGGATCCGCAGGTACTGGGCGCGCGGCGGGATCTCCATCTCCAGCAGCTTCTCGGTCGCCCCGCAGAAGGCCTCCATGTTGAAGAAGTAGGAGAGGTAGTCCATCCGCTCGACGAACGGGATCACCTTCCAATAGCTCTTCTGCTCACACGACTTCTCGATCCCGGTGTGGACGTAGCCCATCACCGGCTTGAGGTCGCGGACCACCTCGCCCTCGAGGCTGACGAGCAGCCGCAGCACCCCGTGGGTCGCGGGGTGGTGCGGACCCATGTTGATCGTGAACAGCTCCTCCTCACGCTCCAGGGAGGTGCGCTCGATCGGGGAGGTGCCGATCACCTGGGCCTCGGTCCGCCCGATCGCGTCGCGGCCCATCTGCTCCGGGGTTCGGGTGGTGTCGGCGTACTGCGGTGTCTTCAGCGGGTTCATTGCACCTGCCTCTACTTGGTCCAGCCGGGGATCGAGTCCTCGGTGTTGGTGAAGATCACGGGGTCGCCGCCGACCGGGAAGTCGCGACGCTGCGGCCAGCCGACGTAGTCCTCGGGCATCAGGATGCGGCGCAGATCGGGGTGGCCGCGGAACAGGATCCCGAAGAAGTCGTGCACCTCGCGCTCCTGGAAATCGGCGGTGGGGAAGATGTCGACGACGGAATCGAGCTCGGGGAGCGCGTCGGGCCCCGGGTCCGCCAACAGCGCCTTGACCCGCACCCGCTCCACCCGCGGCATGTTCAGCAGCTCGTAGTGGACCGCGAAACGTGGTTCGGACGGCAGGTAATCGGCGCCGTGGACACTGGCGAGGAATCGGTACTCGTGGGCCGGGGCTTCCATGAGGTAGCTGAGGACCTCGCGAACCCTCTCGGGATCGATCATCAACGCCGCCTGGGCATGCTCGAAGGACGTGCCGACGACGGCGCCCTCGTGGCGGTCGTTGATCTCGTGAGCGATCAGCTCCAGTCCGGGGGCGTCAGGCATCGGGCCCCCACGCGGTCGGTTCGCGGACCGGAGCCTCCGGCCCTTCGTCCCCGGCCGCCTCCTCGAAGGCGTCGTGAGCCTCATGGCCGGTCATCTCGGGATGGTCGACGGGGGCGTTCAGCTCGGCCTCGGTCGGTGGCGGGCCGTGACCGAGGACGATGCCGTCGGCGGGGCTCGTGCCGGTCTGAGAAAGGGGCAGGGCGCCGGCCTTCCAAGGTCGTTCGTCCTCCTCGGTCCCGTGGGCTGCGTAACGGTCGCGCCAGCCCAGATCCGGGTCGCCGAAGATCTTCCGCTGCAGCTTCAGGATCCCGTAGATCAGCGCCTCGGGGCGTGGCGGGCAGCCCGGGATGTGGATGTCGACCGGGAGGAACTTGTCGGCGCCCTGGACGACCGCGTAGTTGGCGAACATCCCTCCCGACGACGAGCAGGCGCCCATCGACAGGACCCACTTGGGTTCCAGCATCTGATCGTAGATGCGACGGATGACCGGGACCATCTTGATCGAGACGCGGCCGGAGAGGATCAGCATGTCCGCCTGTCGCGGCGAGGCCCGGAAGACCTCGGAGCCGAACCGCGAGCTGTCGTAGCGGGCGGAGACCATCGACATCATCTCGATCGCGCAACATGCGAGGCCGAAGGTGGCGGGGAACAACGAGTTGCCGCGTGCCCAGTTCTGCGCCCGCTCGAGCGTCGTCGTCATCACCCGCGATTCGACGTATTCGTCGAGGTCCGGCCCCTCGAGATCGCCGCGCAGCATGTCGCGGGCCTTCATCTGGCGGACCCGCAGGTCCTCCGGGGTCTTTGGCTGATCGAGCGGGCTGAGGCCGCGGAGCTTGGTTCGTTCGATGTCCATGGGCCGTCGCGCCTAACGCCAGTTGAGCGCGCCGCGGCGCCAGACGTAGACGAAGCCGACCATCAGCACGAAGACGAACGTGAGGATCTCGACCAGGACGAAGACGCTGTTGGAGACGTTGAGCAGAACCCCCACCGGGTAGAGAAAGACGACCTCGATATCGAACAGGATGAAGAGCATGGCGATCATGTAGAAGCTGATGCCGAAGCGGAAGGTCTTGGTGACCTCGGTCGGCAGCCCGCACTCGTAGGGCTCGCTCTTGACCCGGTTCGGCTTGCTGGGACCGAGGACGCGATTGAGCGCGGTGAACGCCCCGCCGACGATGACGCCGAGCGAGACGAAGACGATTACCGGGAGGTAGCTCTGAAGCACTCTGATCCTTTGGACTCGCTGCGTGGTCCTACGTTTCGAGACTCAAAATCTATACCCCGGGGCTCCTCGCCATCATGGAGGCGCTCGACCCCCTGCTAATAAGGGGGCCGCAATGCTCACGATCCACCTGATCACGGGAATCACCGTTCTGCTCGCCAACCTCGGCGCCGGGGTCTGGGGAGCGGCCTCCTGGTACCTGCGCCGGCCGTCGGTCGGCTTCTGGTACCTGCTCAGGTTCGCCCAGGTCTCGGTCGTCATCCAGGTCGGCCTCGGTGGATTGCTGGTGCTCGACGGCCGCGAGGCGCCCGATGGCCTCCACTACCTCTACGGCATCCTGCCGATCGTCGTCGCGCTGCTCGGCGAAGGCGCCCGGGTCGTCGCCTCCGACCATGAGCTGGAAGGTCTGGACTTCGACTCGCTCCCCCGCGAGCGCCAGCGGGCCGTCGCCGCCGCGATCTCCCGACGTGAGACGGGGATCATGGCCGTCTCCGCCCTCGTCATCTTCGGCCTGGCGCTGCGGGCGGCGCTGACATCGCCGCTCTAGGACCCGGCGCGAGGCGCGAGGCGCGATCGCGTTCCGGTGGCGAGGGCGTAGCCCATCCCCGCCCAAGCCGCGGCCCTGATCGCGGCGGCGATCACCGAGGCAGCCTCGGAAGCGTCCTGCGTCGCCACCACCAGCACGACCCCGACGACCAGGGCGTAACCAGTCCAGGCCGGCAGCTCACCGGCACGAATGACGGCGATGCCGAACCCAATCCCGGACAGCAGCATGATGATGCCCGGGATGGTCATCCATAGCCCGAGTGCGTCGGAGAGGTCGTCGTAGTTGGCCGTGTCCTTGACGAGCGCGTAGACGACGCTCGTGGTGAACATGACCTAAGCGGCGGCGTAGGCGACGGCTGAGATCCGCCCGAGGCGGCCGATCGCGGGCCGCTGCGCCGCATAGATGCCCAGGACCAGGAAGGGGATCAGCGCTTCGCAGGCGAGGGTCAGGAAGAGTTGCCCCGTCGAGAAGCCCCCCCGGGCGGCTTCGACCAAGTCAGACAGGAGGTAACCGGTTGAGGTGGCGACCATGGCCGCCCCGATCCGACGCGGGTCGAGCACGTCCGGAATCAGACCAGAGAATCTCGCGTCACAGTGGGCGATAGGCCCCGTCGTGGAAGAGCAGCGGGGCGCCCTGCCGCTCGTGCACGGCAAGGACCTTGCCCGTGACGATCACGTGGTCGCCCCCGCCGATGATGTCCCCGAGCTCGCAGCCGATCCAGACGATCGCGGCGTCGAGCACCGGGATGCCCTCGATCTCGCTCCAGCCGACGCCAAGCCACTTCTCCTCGGCCGGCAACTTGCGACCGAAGCTGATCGCTAGCTCGGCAGCGTCCGAGGCGAGTACGTTGACGCCGAAGCGCCCGGCCCGCTCGACCGAGCGCAGCGTCCGCGAGCCGCGGTCGACGCAGGCGAGCATCAGCGGCGGATCCAGCGAGAGCGAGCTGACCGCGTTGGCCGCCAGGCCCGCCGGTCCCACCTCGGTCAGCGCCGTGATCACGGTGACTCCGGTGGGGAAACGCGACATCGCATCGCGGAGTCGACGCGGCTCGATTTCCGCGCTCTGTGATTCGACTGGGTCCGGGGCTGCCATCGGTGCGTGCGAAAAGTATGATGGCCGACAGTGCGCCGCCTACTAGTTCCGATCGCGATCGTCTCCTCGGCCATCGTCCTGGCCGCCTGCGGCACCCAGGACGTCTCCGTGACCAGCGCCGACGCTGAGGAGGGCGCTCAGATCTTCGCAGCCAACTGCGCCGGCTGTCACACGTTGACCCCCGCCGGCACCCAGGGATCGGGCAACCGCGCCCTGCGTGCGCAGGGCCCGAACCTCGACCAGCGCGTGGTGCCCTATGAGGACGCGATCTTCGCGATCCACAACGGCGGCGCATCCGGGGCCGTGATGCCGCAGAACATCGTCAGCGGCACGGACGCCGAGAAGGTCGCCGATTTCATTGACCAGTACTCCGGTACCCAGGTCGTGGACACGCCGGTGCCCTCCGCTCCGAGTGGTTCCACCGGCTCGGGCGGAGGCGCAGAGAACCCGCCGGCCGCCGGGTAACAGTCCCCTGCTCGATCTCCGGCGTATCCGTGAGGACCCGGCGTCCACCCGGGAAGCGCTGGCTCGCGTGGGAGCGGCCGAGGATCTCGATCACCTGCTCGAGCTCGATGGCCGCCGCCGCCAGATCCTGCCCGAAGTCGAGGGTCTGCGCGCACAGCGCAACGATGCATCCGACGCGATCGGCGCCGCCAAGCGGGCGGGTGGGGGTGCCGGGGCCGCCGACGAGGCAATCGCGCGGATGCGCGAGGTATCGGCCCGGATCAAGACGCTCGAGGGTGAGCTCGAGACGGTGGAGGCCGAACGGGACCGACTTGCGGCCGCGATCCCCAATCCGCCCGATCCCGAGGCTCCCGACGGCGACACCGACGAGGACGCCGTCGTCCTCCGGGAGGTCGGCGAACGACCGAGCTTCGGCTTCGCCGCGCGTGACCACCTCGACCTCGGTCGTGCACTCGGGCTGATCGAGACCGAAAAGGCTGCGGCCGCCTCGGGCTCACGCTTCGCCTACCTGCTCGGGGACCTCGTCCTGGTCGAGCTGGCGTTGATCCGCTTCGCCGTCGGGCTGGTCGGAGAGCAGGGCTTCACC
Organism: uncultured Solirubrobacterales bacterium; assembly: GCA_963823275.1. Lineage (GTDB taxonomy): Bacteria > Actinomycetota > Thermoleophilia > Solirubrobacterales > 70-9 > RHKX01. The sequence goes on from CAWGKW010000002.1 coordinate 263,468, forward strand.
CCGGTCGTTCCCCCCGTACTCGTTCGCGAGGGTCCGCTCTACGGCACCGGCTTCTTTCCCGGCGAGCGGGAGATGATCTACGAGGTCGAAAAGGACGAGCTGTTCCTGGTCGGGACATCCGAGGTGGCTCTCGCCGCCCTGCACGCCGACGAGATCCTCGCCGGCGCCGATCTGCCGATCCGCTACGCCGGGATCTCGACCTGCTTTCGCCGCGAGGCGGGCGCTGCCGGCAAGGACACCCGGGGGATCTTCCGCGTCCACCAGTTCGACAAGGTCGAGATGTTCTCTTTCGTCGAGCCGTCGATGGCCAGGGCCGAGCACGAGCGGCTGCTCGCCACCGAGGAGCGCATCCTCGGCGAGCTCGAGATCCCCTATCGCGTCGTCGACATCCCCGTGGGCGACCTCGGTGCGCCGGCGGCGCGTAAGTTCGACTGCGAGGCCTGGATCCCCAGCCAGGAGCGTTACCGCGAGCTGACCTCGACCTCCAACACGACCGACTACCAGGCGCGCCGCCTGGGGTGCCGTTACCGCTCAGCGGAGGGCGCCCCTCCCGAGCACGTCCACACGCTCAACGGCACCGCCGTTGCCGTCGGGCGCACCCTGATCGCGATCATCGAAAACCGTCAGGACGAGGACGGGTCGATCTCGATCCCCCGGGTGCTGGTGGACAACGGCGCCCCGGCCAAGCTGGGTTAGGCCGCGGGGCGCCCTGCCGGAAGCTGGCGACCGCGGGTCCCCTCGCGGGGTGGGCCGCACCGCTCGCTGACGCTCGGGTGTCGACCCACGCCCGCGCCACCCGCGGATCGGCGTTCACGAGGACCGACCCCAGCACAATCGGTGAGCGTGGGTAATCGGTCGTGTCATTGCTACCCGTGAGGGAACACGATCACACGACCGATTGAAGTAACCCCCTCGGCGGGCGAAGCCCGTATCCGCGCAGGGCCAAGCGATGGTGTGCCGTTCCCACACCACCGCATTGGATCCCTCTCCTGGTCAGGAGCTTTGCGGGCCCTCGGCGTCGAGGTCGAGGGCACAAGAGTTGATGCAGAAGCGCTGGCCCGTCGGGGCCGGGCCGTCCTCGAAGACGTGCCCCAGGTGCGAACCGCAACGGCCGCACAGCACCTCCGTGCGACGCATGAACAGACTGTTGTCCGGCTTGAGCTCGATCGCGTCGTTATCAGCCGGCTCGAAGAAGCTCGGCCAGCCGGTACCTGAGTCGAACTTGGTGTCGGAGCTGAACAGCTCGTTGCCGCAGGCGACGCAGCAGTAGGTCCCGTCGTCCTTGGTGTCCACGTACCTGCCGGTGAAGGGACGCTCGGTCCCGTGTTCGCGGGTGATCTCATACTGCTCGGGAGTCAGCTGTTCGCGCCACTCCGCTTCGGTTTTCACGACCTTGTCCATGGGAACCTCTCCGGCGTTTGATTGCCCGGCCGGGCCGACGACGAACCGACCCTGTCGAGGATACTGCTGCCCGATGTCGACGGGCTGCAATCGTGCCCCGACGATCGCAGATGGTCGCAGACTCCGCTGATCTCTAGGCGGCGGCGGCCAGCAGCGCGCTCGCCAGCGTCTCGGCACCCCGGGGGGCGGTGTCGAGGTAGAGCGCCGGCTCGATCAGCTCCACCTCGATGACCGCCGGACCGTCCTCGGCGGCGAGGATGTCGACCCGTGCGTAGAGGGGCGCGCTGGGGCAGACGGCGATCGCCCCCACCGCCAGCTCGCGCAGGATCGAACCGAACTCCTCGCTCTCGTGGGTCCCCCCGTACTGGGGCTGGACCCTGAAATCGCCGCGGGCCGGAAGCTTTCGAAGGGAGTGGCTGAACTCGCCATCGAGATGGACGAGGCTGAGCTCGCCCTCGGTGGCCACCGAGGGCAGGTAGGGCTGTGCCATGGTGGCGACCTCGTAGCGCTCGAGCATCTCCTCGACCAGGTCGGCGGGAACCCGCACCAGGTTGCGGGCGCCGAGGTCAGTGACGGGCTTGATCACGACCTGCTCCCAGCCGAGCTGGGCGATCTCACCGGCGGCCTCGGCCTCGCCTCCGGGCTCGATCCAGACGGTCGGGATCGTCGGCACCCCGGCAGCCTCGAGCTCCAGCAGGTAGCGCTTGTCGAGGTTCCACTCCACGAGCGGGAGAGGGTTGATCAGCCTGGTCGCCCGATCGGCCAGCTTCACCCATTCGCGAAACTCGTCCTGACGCTCGTAGTAATCCCAGGTGGAGCTGATCATCGCCAGGTCGAACGAGGCCCAGTCGACCCTCGGGTCGCTCCAGCCGGGGATCTCGACCTCCACCCCCCTGCGCCTCAAGGCGGGTGCGAGGAAATCGAGATCGTCATCGCGCTCGATCGGGCGCTCGCATGTGACCAGAGCCATCCTCATCGACGCGCTGGCTGGGAGACGCCGGCCGGGGCGGTCTTCGTGGCCTCGAAGCCCGGCTTCTCTCGAGCAGCGTTTTCGACGATCGAGCGGGTGAACCGCGGCCAGAGCTCAATCGGCAGATCGTGGCCCATACCTTCGATCAGATCCAGGCGGGCCGCCGGGATCGCCCTTGCGACGGTCTTGCCGGCGCTCGGCGGCATCAGCTTGTCGGCCTCGCCGTGGATCACGAGGGTCGGGCAGCTGATCGCATGAAGCTCGGTCGTGCGGTTTCCGGAGGCCATGATCGCCATCAGCTGGCGAGCGGCGCCGGTCGGGTAGTAGCAGCGGTCGTACATGACCAGGGCGCGCTCGCGGAGGCGTTCGGAGTCGGGCTCGTAGCCGGGTGAGCCGATCCGGATGAAGATCTTCGCCACGTGGGCGGCGTACGCCTCACGCTCGATCGGAGGACGGGCCAGGAGGGTGCCGATGACGCTCGGCCGCGGCATCACGCTCGGCCGGCGCCCCCCGGGGCCGGACATGATCGAGCAGAGTGAGGCGACTCGATCGGAGTGGTGGGCGGCGAGGGTCTGGGCGATCATTCCGCCCATCGAGACCCCGACCAGGTGCGCGCGGTCGACCTCGAGGTGATCGAGCAGTCCCTCAGCGTCGGCCGACATCTCACGGAGCGTGTACCTCGCTGAGCCGGTCAGCCCGACCGCTCCGGCGATCACGTTCGGCGGCCCGCCGCCGATCTTCGTGGACAGGCCACTGTCGCGGTTGTCGTAGCGGACGACGCGATAGCCGCCATCGACGAGCATCCGGCAGAAGGCTTCGTCCCAACCGAGCATCTGCATTCCCAGGCCCATGATCAGCAGGATCGTCGGGTCGGTGGGGTCGCCGAAGCTCTCGTAGGCGATCTCGATTCCGTTGCCCAGATCAGCGATCTCGACCCGGTCCCGGGCCATGTCGGCGACGATCATCACCGACCATTCTCCAGCAGGTCCTTGAGGCGCACGAGCGAGCGCTCCGCCTCGCGATCGCCGGACATCGCGTTGAAGGCGCGTCCGGCGAGCCTGCCGACCCTCCCGGCGGGTAGCTCGAACTCGTTTTCGTAGTCGAATCGGGTCCCGCCGCCGGCCCTCCTCAGGTCGTAGGAGATCCGCGCCGCAGCACCCGCGGCCGCCTTCCCCTGCCAGCGGGCCCGGTGGGGGGCCTCGCATTCGACGACCTCCCAACCGACCTTCAGCGGCACGCCCTTCAGCCGCATCTCCTGGCGGAAGCGGCTGCCCTTGACCAGGTCTCCCTCCGGGACCTCGGAGACGGCCCGGTGGATGGTGACCCAATCGCCGAGTCGGTCGGGGTCCATGACGAGCGCCCAGACATCCTCGATCGGCGCATCGATCTCGATCGACTGCGAGACGATGTCACCCATATCCCTCAGCCTCCTCTTCGGCCAGGGCACGCTGGATCGAGACGTTGATCGGCTCGGGAGCGATGTCGAAGAGGCGTGCTCCGCTCGGATCGGAGACGCTGGTGTCGTCGTTGAGCCCCAGGCTCAGCTCGGCGGCGACGGCGGCCGACCCGGACGTGACGCTGGCGGCGCCGGCGGCGACGACGCCGGGGCTGGCGATGCCGTTGGGCAGCGGGATCCGCAGCGCCGCCCGATGGCCGGTCTCATGGGAGAAGCGAGCGATCACGTCCAGATGCTGCATCACGTCGGGGCCGCCGATCTGGATCTCGCGGCCGGCCGCCTCGGGAATTCGGGGGGCGTCGCGCAGGTAGGAGACGACATCGCGGATTCCGATCGGCTGGGTGTCGGAGCAGAGCCAATCGGGCGCGGGAAGCGCCGGGAGCTTGCCGGCGATCGAGCGCAGCAACTCGTAGGACTCGCTCTCGGGCGCGATGATCATCGCGGCGCGGAAGTAGGTGAGGGGAGGGCCAAGCGTGCGCAACGCCTCGGCGGTGCGATGTCGGCTGTCGAGATGGGGTGAGCCACCCTCGTCGGGGCCGAGGCCGCCGAGGTAGACGAGCCGATCGACTCCGGCAGCGGAGGCGCAGGCGGCGAACCGCGACGCCGCCACCTCCTCGCGCGCTGCGTAGTCGGGTCCGCTCCCAAGCATGTGGACGAGGAAGTAGGCGACGTCCACACCCTGCATCGCAGCACTCAGGTCCGGGTTCGAATCCAGATCGGCCTCGAAGAGGTCGATCTGGGGTCCGAGCATGCTCCGGGCGCGGGCCTCGTCGCGGACGAGCGCGCGGACGTGAATCCCGTCGTCGAGGAGCGCCCGCACGAGCCTCCGGCCGATGACTCCGGTCGCCCCGGCGACCAGGTAGGTCGGAGCTCCATCTCGACCGTTCGCCGGCTTCACGACGTCGTCGCTCCCTCGGCGGCCGGCTGATCCTGATCGCTCGGCATCGACGTCCGGTCGACCACGGGGAAGTCGAGGCGCGGCAGGTGGCGAAGGTAGCCGTTGCAGACCAATACGTGGATCCGGAGCTGGGTCTGGGCGTAGAACCAGGCACCGAACCTGGCGATCCGCCCCCTACCGCGCAGGCCGGGATAGAAGTTCTCGACCTCGACCCTCGCGATCAGGCGGACCTTGCCGGGGGCCACCTCGACGCCGTCGTCGACGCCGTCGCGATCGCAGCGGGTAACCGACACCCGAAGTGCGCCCTTGCCCCGGCCCTCGACCGCGACCAGAAGGCCCCGCTCGATCGGCCAGGTCACCTGGCCGGCGCCATCCTCGGCGCGGTAGATCGGGGCACCGAAGCGGAGCAGCGGGATCCTCCCGAGCGCGGTCACCGTCCGGGAGGTGGCCGTGTAATGCACGCGGAAGATCCCGAGCGATATGCGACGCAGAAACGCCCAGTATCCCCGGGCGATCAGCTCGAGGTTGTCCGGGGTCCAGATTCCCTCAAGCAGGCTGCGGTCGATTGTGATCTCCGCCTCCTGGACCGAGCCGACCGCGCCGCTCGCACGGACGCGCACGTGTTGTTCGGGTTTGAGAATCGAGACCTCGGGGCTGTCGGGAACTTCGTTCATCCTGCGTCGTTGCGGCGCCAGAAGCCGTCGGCACCCACGTAGTCCTGGGTGGCGATCCGGCCGAGCTCCTCGCGAGCGAGATCGAACGGGATGTCGCAGACGGTGGCGACCTCCTGGGTGGACAGGGGAAACCCACGCCAGTCGAGGACCTGGCCGGCCGAGCCGGCCGGCTCGCGCCGATCGAGGCCGGGAACGAGGTTGGCGAGGATGGCGTCGTAGACGGCAAAGGGCTGGAAGCCGGGGATCGAGATCGTGATCCTGTCCGAGAGCCGGGTCACCTCGTAGCTGGGGCACGTGTAGCGGCGCCCACCCGTCCAGTTGGCGAGCTTGTGATCGAGCACCTTGGCGGCGGGCATCGGGCGGCGGGCCAGCGCTGCATCCTCGTTGAGCTGGCGCTCGACCTCGGGGTCGGCCATCCACCCGTCGAGCTCGTCCCCGATCCCGGCGTCTGTCGCGGCGGCCCGGATCGTCGCCGGGTCGTCGAGCATCTCGCCGCTGAAGTTGAGGATCCGCAGCCTTCGCAGCACCCTGCGCACGGTGCGCCTGTCGGAGTGGACGCGAGCGGCCACCACCAGCCGGCACGCCTCCCGGGTTGCGGGCACATGAGGCTTCGGCCGGGTGTCGATCGGCATCAGATGATCGGCGGCGATCATCTTGACCCTCTTGGCGAGCGACTCGGGCGTCACGCCCTTCTCCGCCTGCTCCTCCCGGGTGTCGGCGAGGATCACCATCCGCGGCTCCCACTCGATCCGCCCCTCATACAGCCAGTCGATCCGATGCCTGAAGGGCTCGGCGCTGTAGGCCCATGGGCACATGGGGTCGGTGAACTCGGTGATGCGGACGCAGATCTCGCTCATGGGGACGTGGAAGTTTGACGACCGGAGGACTTCGGGGAACTCATCCAGACGGACGAAGGGCCGCTCGGAGGCGGCCCTTCGCTCAACTCTGTGCGCTCCCGGAGCGCGGTGCGGCTAGAGGCCCCTGGGGTGGCGGACCTTGAACTTGCCGGAGGTCGACTGCATGCTCGTGCTCCAGCTCGGGCCGTCTCCTGCGGTGTTCGAGGTGTCGAAACGCAGTCCAGCGACCGTCATGTAGGCGTGGCCGGGGTTTCCGTAGATGCTGATCCAGTCACCCTTGCCCTTCTGGCCGTACTTCGAGAGGCCGGAGGAGTCGAGCGGGGTCTTCAGGAGCTTGGCGCCGTGGAGGGCGTAGCTGACGGAACTGGAGCAGTCGTAGCCCTTGTCGTTCCAGCTGCCGTGCCCGCCGCCGTAGATGTACGGCTTGTTGCGAATCTTGTTGGCAGCGGCGATCACCTTCTGAACCTCGACCGGAGCGTCGGCCGGCGCGATGGCCTTGCCGTTGACGAGCTTTGCCTTCGAGCCTGCGACGGTCGGGTCGCCGCCGCCCGGGGTGAGGCCGCCACCCGCCTGGGCGGTTGCGGTCGGGATCAGGGCGAGCGCCGCGATCACGGCTATTCCGGCTATTCGCGGGAATCGGAAGTTTTTCGACACGTAGGACTCCTTCTTCGGCCTACGGGGTTAGCTGACGGGCTAGCGCTAAAGGAGATTGCGCTTCCAACTCTTGGATTCGCCCCAACTCATGGTTCCCCCGCTCCCACTCTTCAATGAGCGAGACTCGGCATTACCAATTGCAAGGTTCGCGCAAGATACACGATGCCCTCCCCGGATGAGTTCTTGCTCACAATTACCTTGCAAAGCGTTCCCCCGGGCCCCGGCTCGATACCGTGGCGGCCTCCGCGATGAGCCGACTGCAGCGACTGACCAGCTTCACGATCTCCAGGGAGGCGTACTTCATCGTCGCCGCGGTCGCCCTCGCGTCCCTGGCGCTCATCGTCCTCACCGGCGCGGCTGTGCGGCTCACCGCCTCCGGCCTCGGTTGCCCCGATTGGCCCCAGTGCTTCGGGGGTACGGTCCCTCCGGCCGACCTCAATGCCGTGATCGAGTACGGCAACCGCCTGCTGACCGGGTTCGTCGGCATCGCCGTGATCGCGGCCAGCGTGCTCGCCTTCCGGCGCCGCCCCTATCGCTGGCACCTGGCCCTGTTCGGCGGGTTGCTGCCGATCGGCGTGATCTGCCAGGCCGCGCTCGGGGCGCTCGTCGTCTACTACGACCTGGCGCCGGGGCTGGTCATGCTCCACTTCATCCTCTCGATGGCGCTCCTCGACGCCGCGTTCGCGCTGATGTGGTGTTCGCGCTACGAGCCCGACGAGCGCTCGCGCTCGCGCGACCGCCCTGGGGTCTGGGCGGTCCGGGGACTGATCCCGCTGGGCCAACTGACGATTCTCGCCGGCACGATCAGCACCGCCTCCGGTCCTCATCCCGGCGATCACGAGGGCGAGCTCGTGCAGCGCTTCGACTTCAAGGGCGCCGACACCCTCCAATGGGTGGTGGAGCGCCACTCGATCATGGCGGCGATCTTCGGCATCTCCGCGATCGCGGTCTGGTTCCTGCTCGCCCGCGACGGGGGCGACAAGCGCGCCCTGCGCCCGCTGACCGTGTTGATCGGGCTGATCGCACTGCAGGCGGCGATCGGCGGGATCCAGTGGGCGCTCGAGCTGCCTGCGCTCCTCGTCTGGGTCCACATCGCGGTCGCCACCTTCACCTGGCTCGTGGTCCTCTGGACCGTCGCGGTCGCCGGTCGCCTGGAGCCGCGCACGGCGGAGGCTCCGGCGCCCTCCGGCGGGCGGCTGAGCAGCTCCAGCTCGGCCTGACCGGACGCGCCGTCGGGCAGCGGTCTAGACGATGTCCTCGATCGGGGTCTTGCCGCCGATCACGTCCATCTCCAGCCCCGACGCCTTGCCGGCGAGGAGGGCTGCGATCACGGCGGCGACATCGGCGCGGGGGATGCTGCCCCGTTCGACCGATTCACCGGCTTTCACCCTGCCGGTCGGCGGATCGTCGGTGAGCCTTCCCGGCCTGAGGATCGCGAAACCGAGGCCGCTCTCCCTCACGGCCGCATCGGCCTTGCCCTTGGCGCGCAGATAGACGTCGAAGGTCTCCTCGCCCGCGTGGTCGGGGTCGGCTCCCATCGCGCTGATCATCAGGAAGCGGTGGATGTGGTTGTGCTTGGCGGCCTCGAGCAGCTTGATGGCGCCGCCGTAGTCCATCGTCTCCTTACGGGAGGGTCCGCTGCCGGGCCCGGCGCCGGCGGCGAAGACGACGGCCTCGGCCTCGCCGACGGCCTCGGCAACGCGATCGTCATCTGCCTCCTCGAGATCGCAGACGATCGCCTCCAGCGCACCCGCATCCCTGACTGCCTCCGCGTGGGCAGGATTGCGGATCAGCGACCGAACCTGATCGCCGCGCTCGTCGAGAATCCGGGTCAGCTCCAGTGCGATCCTCCCGTGTCCTCCGGCGATGACGACTCTCATGCTCAGTTTTCTATCCGATTCCGGCCAGAGGCTCGAGGTTCATCTGAGCGGGTGCGTGCCGCAGCGGACGAAGTAGGGAAGGCGGTGGAGCGGGGCCCGCACGTAGGACTCCGAGGCGCCGCGGAGGACGGTCCCATTCGCCGCCCGCCAGCAACCGCGGGGGAAGTAGACCCTGCGGGCGACCTCACCCTCCTCGACCACCGGAGCCACGAGCACGTCGTGGCCGAGCATCCACTCCTGATCCTCCCGGGCGGCCCGCCCGTCGTTGGGGTACTCCAGCCAGAGCGGTCGCGCGATCGGGATGCCACTCTGGGCAGCTCGCTTCCAGAGGCGCATGATCAGCGGCTCGGCCCGCCGGTGCAGGTCGCTGAGGCGTTTGTAGATGCGGAGGGTCTCGGCGTCGTAGGACCACGGCGTGTGGGTTCCCGCCGCGGCTGACCCGTGCACTCGGAACATCGGCGAGAGCGCCGCCCACTGGGTCCAGCGGATGAAGAGCTCCTTGCTGGTCGGGCCGTAGGGGATGTCGAAATAGCCCCCGATGTCGGTGGTGAATCCGTAGGCGCCGCCGATGCCGCGGTTCAGCATGTCGGTCGTCAGCGAGGCGAGCCCGGCCGAACGGCTCCAGTCGGTCGTCTCGTCGCCGGGGAAGTTGGCGAACTCGTAGCGGGCGGAGCCGGGAGTGCCCGAGTAGCCGCTGCGCGTGTAGTAGAAGATCTCGCGGCCGGGGTGGGAACGCTCGAAATCGCGCACCGCCTTCCGCGTCGCCTGATGGAAGAGGGTGCCGAGGCGGTTGTGCATCGACCAGCCGGTCGCTCCGTTGTGGAAGTGCATGCCGACCTGGACCTGCTCGCCGAAGTCCTGCATGAACCCCTCGGCGCCGAGCTTCAGCGCGTCGCGGATCCGCCCCTGCCACCAGCGCACCGCCTTCGGGTTCGTGAAGTCGATCTGCGCGGCCGGCGCGTTGAAGTTCGAGGTGAAGATGTAGGGCTCCCCGTTCTCCCTGGTCGCCACGTATCCCTTCTTCAGGGCGACGTTGTAGGCCCGTGGGTCGTCGGTCCCGATCTCGTCCCTGCCGACGAAGGATCGGAAGTAGACGACCGGACTGATCCCGCGGCCACGCAGCTTTTCGATGGTCTTGCGCAGGAATGGCCTCGGCAGGTACTGCCAGCCCTCGATCCGGTATGCGGAGAGGTCGATGTTGAGGTGGCGCATCTGTCGTAGGTCGGAGCGGACGTCGGCCTCGTAGTCCGGTGCCGGCTGGTCGGGAAACTGAACGAGCCGATCGAGGGTCGGGCCGATCGCCCAGCGGGGCGGGACCCGATGGCGACCCGAGATCGCGGTCAGGTTGCGGATCGCGGTGTGGGAGGTGCCGGGCGCGACCACGTAGTCGAGTCGCGCGGCCGCCGCCTGGACCTGCCATGCGTCGGGCCGGTCGGATGTCATCCGCCAATGGCTGAGCTCGTCGCGGTCGAGCAGGAAGCCGTAGCGGTCGGGGGAGATGAAGGACGACTGCACGTAGTAGGCGGCATGTTCGCCGTTCGGAAAGAGGTAGAGATCGGGGTCTGGAGCGTCTGGGGGTGCAGGGCCGCCGATCCCGCCGGCGCTCAGGTTCTCCTGCTGGGTCCAGTTGTAGAACTCCGATCCCGCCTGATCGAGCGAGTTGTGACGGCCGCCGAAGCCGCGGAAGGCCTCGCCTTCGGGGGATTCGAAGGAGTCGCCCATCGCGGCGACGCCGGCGCGGACGTCGGGCCTGGCGCTGACCTCGATCGTCCCGGGGCCCGGACCCGGGACGATGTCGACGATCAGCTTCCGCCCGCTCGGATCGCTGGTCGTCATCACCAGCCGCACTCCGTCCCGGCGCTCCTCGGCCCGCTTGACCGCGACGGCGGCGTACTCGGTGCCGCCCTCGGTGACCGCGTTCAGGTTGCCGTTCCACTGCGAGGAGGGGAACTGGTCGATCGAGATGTCGCCGACGAGGAACGTGAGCGGTGCATAGAGGGTCGGCGGCGGGGTGCCCTGCGAGCCGAACTGTGGTCGCGGAACCGCCGGGATCTGCTGCGACGCCGCCTCCCGACCCCTGAGCTGGCGCAGCACGGTCCTGTCCCTGTCGTCGGCGAAGCTGATCCGCACCGGATCCCGCTCGATCGTCGCCGAGGCACCGGGAGCGCCGACAAACACCCGGTCGGGCCTGATCTTGACCGTGGTCGAGGCGGTCGCGGTCGCGGCGATCGTTGCGCTGAGGACCGCGGCTACCGCCACCAAGAGTCGAATTCGCCTACCAGTCGCCACCGCCGGAAGGGTATGGACGCCGCCAGCGGTTTGCGCCGATGGCGGGCTGGCACCCCCGCGGGCGCGCATCCCTAACTCGAGCGTTGGGCCTAGCCCTTGACCGGCTGCGGAACGATCCGGATGTAGGGGGTCGGTGACTCCCAGCCGTCCGGGTATCTCTCGCGGGCCTCCTCGTCGGAGACGGTGCCGGCGATGATCACGTCGTCGCCCTGCTGCCACTGGGCCGGCGTCGCGACCTTGTGGTCGGCGGTCAGCTGCAGCGAGTCGATGACCCGGATGACCTCGTCGAAGTTCCGGCCGGCCGTCATCGGATAGATCAGGATCAGCTTGATCTTCTTGTCCGGACCGATCACGAACACGTTCCGCACCGTCTGGTTGTCGGCGGGGGTGCGCTCGGTGGGATCGCCCTCGACGTCGGCGGGCAACATCTCGTATGCCTTCGCGACCTTGAACTCCGGGTCGGCGATGATCGGGTAGTTGGGGGCGGTGCCCTGCGAGGACTCGATATCGGCCGCCCACCTCTCGTGGTTGCCGAGCGGGTCGATGGAAAGGCCGACGATCTTGACCCCGCGCTCGTCGAATGACGGCTTGATGGATGCCATGTAGCCCAGCTCGGTCGTGCAGACGGGGGTGAAGTCCTTCGGATGGGAGAACAGGACGCCCCACGAATCGCCCAGCCACTCGTGGAAGCTGATCGGTCCCTCGGTCGTCTCCGCCTCGAAGTCGGGGGCGGTCGATCCAATGCTCAAACTCATGTCTGCTCCTTAGGCCCGTGGGTGGGGTGCGGATCCACCTCCGAGATTAGCGAAACAACCAAATCCTGACCAGATTTCGGGTGAATGACGGGGAAGGAGCTGGAAAGGACGCGACCTGCCGTCCTCATGGGGCCGCCCGGTCAGCAATCCAGCCGACGTCGACTGATCAGGTCCCACCGCGGTTTCGCCGCCCCGAGCGGGCCGATGCCGTCGAGCTGCCCGTGAGCGGGGATCTGACCGTCGAGATCCTCGACGTCGTCGCCGTCGAGGTCGGAGGCGAGGGCCCCCGAGCGGATTCGCTTGATCGCACGCCCCTGCTCGAAGCCTTCGCGGCGTTCGAGCCGGCCCGCCAGTTCGTGGCCCGCGAGCCGCAGCTGGCTCTCAACCTTTTTCTCTCCCAGGACGGCGCTGTGAATCTGCGGCTCGCCGAGGCGCTTCGCCGGGTTGATGGCGGAAGCCGAAGTCGGTCGCGGCTCCAGCGATCGCGACGAACTCGTCGCCTGCATGGTCCAGGTCTGCACGGCGCTGTTCTGGGCGACGTACGCGATCGGCGAGTAGGCACCGATCGAACGGGCTGTCAGGGTCGTCGAGGCTCTCCCGCAGACAGCCTGATCCCGCCCGGGCCTCCGGTTACTTCTTCACCGTCACCTTGAACTTCTGCTTCGGCGTGGCGTTGCCGTTGGCGTCGGTCGCGGTCACCTTGATCGTCGCCTTCGACTTCTTCTTCTTGATGACCTTCTTGATCTTGGTCTTGGTCTTCGGCTTGAACTTGAGCTTCAGTTCCTTCTTGACCCCGGTGTCGACGCCGGTCGCGGTCGCCTTCTTGAGGTCGTACTTCTTGGTCTTCTTGACCTTGCCGTTCTTCTTCAGGATCTTGACCTTGATCGTGCCGGTCGCCTCGAAGTCGCAGGGCTCGTCGGTGCACTTCGCCTTGACGATCACCTTGTTCTTGTCCTTCTGCTTCTTCTGGCCGCTCACCTTGAGCGCTGGCTTCGTTGTGTCCGGTGGGCCGCCCGGCTCGCCCTCGGGGGGGTTCTCGACCGTCTCGCAGTTCGTCGTCGTGTCCTGAACGTCGGCGTTCGCCGTGTCGGTCTCGGTGCCGCAGTCGTTGGTGTCGGCGGTGCCGCCGTCCTGGCTGTTCTGCGTGTCCGCCCCGGCCCCGCCGAGCAGAATGTCGGCCTCGGCGCCGCCGGTCAGCGTGTCGCCCCCGTCGTCGCCGGTGATCACATCGGCTCCGGCGCCTCCCGAGAGCGAGTCGGCACCGCCGCCGCCAACGATTCCGTTTGCGGAGGCGTCTCCGGTGATCGTGTCGCCGAACGACGTACCGATCACCGAGAGGACCGAGGTCAGGTTGTCGGTCGATGCGTTGAGGACCTGCCCGGTGCCCAGGTCGGCGTCGATCCCGGTCCCTCCGGGGTCGTCGGAGAAGTCGGCCACATCGTCCCCCGCCCCGCCGTCGATGTCGTCTGAGCCCGGACCGCCCTGGAGGCTGTCGGCCTCTGTCCCCCCCAGCAGGGCGTCGCCCTGGCTCGAGCCGATCAGCGAGTCGGTTCCGCCGAGACCGTCGAGCGAGACGGGCCCGGCGCTGAACCCCGATGCGTCGAGGCTGTTCGCCGAGCCGCCCCCGGTCAGGTGGGCCGCCTCGAAGCTGCCGGAGACGAGGGTGTCGCTGTCGCCCCCCGCGGAGAGCACCGTGTCGTTGAGCGTTGCGTCGCCGTCCCCGGTGGCCGTCAGCGTGTCGGACCCGTTGCCGCCGTCGAGCGAATCGGACCCGATCCCGCCGTCGATGCTGTCGGAGCTGCCGTTGCCGTCGATCGTGTCGCCTCCGGCGGCGCCGGTCAGCTCGTCGCCCTGAGTGCCGCCGCTCAGGTCGTCGCCGCTGCCCAGGCCAGCGAGGCTCACGGAGCCGAGGGTGAACCCCGAAGCGTCGATCGAGTTCGCCGCCGCACCGCCGCTCAGCGATGCGGTCTCGACCGACGCGAGCGTATCGGCGCCGCCCCCGGAGACCGAGTGCTGCCCGTCGGTCAACGTCTGGTCGGCGTCGAGCGCAGCTTGCAGGCGGTCCGTGCCCGGGCCGCCGTCAAGCGAGTCCGCGTCACCGCCGCCGCTCAGGGTGTCGGCCGCTCCGCCGCCGGCGATCGTCACCGGGGCAGCGGTGAACGCCGAGGCGTCGATCGAGGTCCCCGATGCGCCGCCGCTCAGGGAGAAGTTCTCGAAGCCGCCGTGGGTGTCGGTTCCGGCACCGGTTGCGACTGTGTTCGCAAGGGTCTGATCCGCGTCGACGCTCTGGACAAAGCGGTCGGCGGAGGGGCCGCCGAGCAGCGAGTCGCTCCCCGCCGCACCGATGATCGTGTCGAATCCGTCGTCGCCATCGAGTGTCACCTGACCGGGGAACGCCGAGGCGTCGAGCGAGTTCGCGCCCGTGCCGCCGGTCAGCGATGCCTGTTCGATTCCCGCCAGCGGCGTGTTGCCGCCGACCGCCTCCGACAGCTGGGACCCGCTCAGGGTCATGCTGAAGTCCCCGGCGTTGACGAGCCTGTCGGCCGATCCGTCGCCGCCCTCGACCGAGGTCGCTCCCGGGGTCACGTCGAGCCGGTCGTCGCCGCCCTCGCCCTGGAGCTGATCCTGAGAATCGCCGACGAGAGTGTCGCTCTCGGTTCCGCCGGCCAGCGTGTCGGAGAACCCGTTGCCTGCGGGGAGGCTGTCGGTGCCGGCGCCTCCGTCGATGCTGTCGGTGAACTGGCCGCCCCTGATCGTGTCGGCGCCGTCCAGCCCGAGCAGGGTGGACTCGCCGAAGATCGTGGTTGCCGCCGAGACGTCGATCGTGTTGCCGCTCGACCCACCCTCGATCGAGACGGCGTCGAAGTTGTTGACCGTGTCGGTGCCCCGACCCGTCAGGAAGGTGGGACCCGTGAACACGTGGTTGACATCGCCGCGCTGGCGGAGCACGTTCTCGTCGTTGCTGCTGCCGTTCAGAGAGTCGTCGCCGTCGCCGCCCTCGATCGTGTCGTAGCCACTCTGGCCGTTGATCGAAACGTCGCCGGAGAACGCATTGGCGCTGAGATCGTTGGCCGCGTTGCCGCCGCGCAGGGAGGCCGATTCGATCGAGACGAGCGTGTCGTTTCCGGCCCCCGACGAGGTGCTGAGGAGGGTGTCGGAGAGGGTCATGTCGGCGTCGGCGATGAGTTCGACCCGATCGTCGTCGGCGCCGCCGTCGAGGCGGTCGTTTCCGCCGCCTCCGTAGAGCGTGTCGTCGGCAGCCAGACCCGCCGCCGTCACCGGTCCGGAGGTGAAGTCCGTCGCATCGATCAGATTCGCTGAGCCCCCGCCACTCAGCGAGGCCTGTTCGATCGAACCCAGCGTGTCACTCCCGTCGCCGGTCACGAACCCGTTGCTCAGGTCCTGGTCGGCATCGGCGCCCTGGACGATCCGGTCGCCGCCGCCGTCGCCGAGCAAGCTGTCATTGGCGTCGCCGCCCAGAAGGGTGTCGTCCGCGCCCTGGCCGCTCAGCGTCGTCTGGCCGGCGCTGAATGCCGAGGCGTCGATCGTGTTCGCGGACGCCCCGCCCGTCAGCGATGCTCTCTCTACACCCGAGAGCGTGTCCGTGCCGTCGCCCGTCACGCCGGCGTTCGTCAGCGTCTGGTTGGAGTTTGCCGTCTGCAGTATTCGGTCGTTGTCGGCACCGCCGATCAGCGAGTCGCCGCCGCCGGAGCCCTGCAAGGTGTCCTCTCCGGCGGTTCCGTCCAGAGTGGTCGAGCCGCTGAAGGCCGATGCGTCGAGGTCGTTGTCGGACCCGCCGCCGACGAGCGAGGCGGTCTCAACCCCCGAGAGGGTGTCCTCCTCGAGTCCACCCCCTAGTCCGGCCGAATGTTGCGTGTCGGTCAGAACCTGCGGTTGGTCCTCCGTGTAATCGACGCGGTCGCCCGCCCCGGCGCCCCCGATCAGGGAGTCCTCGGCGCCGAACCCGATTCCTCCCAAGAGCGTGTCGTTGGAGCCCCCGCCATCGAGCGTGACCGAGCCGGAGAACGCTTGCGCATTGAGCAGGTTCGCCGACCCGCCGCCGGTCAGCGAGGCTCGCTCGAAGCTCGACAGCGTGTCGTTGATCCCGAGTGCGCTGTGTTGGGCGCCGGTCAGGGTCTGTGAGACGTTGCCGCTGTAGCGCAGCTCGTCGGTCTCCGCGCCGGCACCGCCGACGAGCGAATCGGCCGCAGGCCCGCCGATCAGGGTGTCGTCCTGGCTGCTGGCGTCGAGCGTTACCGGGCCCGAGAAGCCCGACGCATCGAGCAGGTTGTCCCCGACTCCGGTCGCGAGCGAGGCGTTCTCGAGGCCGTCGAGGCTGTCGGACGTGGTGCCGTCGCTGAGGGCGCTGGAGGTGAGCGTGAAGTCGACCCCGCTGGTTCCCTCGAACTGGGAGAGCGTGTCGGTGCCGGCGTTGCCGATCAGCGTGTCGACGGAGCCCTCGCTCAGGTTCACACCGTCCGGATCGAGGACGTCGTCGCCGGGCCCACCGTCGACGAGGTCGGTGCCCAGGCCGCCGGTCAGGGAGTCGGCGTCGCCCTGCCCGGCCAGCGTGTCGGGCCCACCGAAGGTCGTGTTCGAGTCGCCGCTGAGCGTGTCGCCCTGGGTCCCGCCGAGCAGGGAGTCACCCGTCCCCGAGGCTGCGCCGATCACGCTGTCGGTGCCCGCGTCGCCCGTCAGCGTGCTTCCGCCGAAGGCTGCGATGAGCGTGTCGTTGCCGTTGTCGCCGGCGAGGCTCTCGACGGCCGTCGGCGTCGTCGAGAGGATCGAGTCCTGATCGCCTCCGCCCGAGAGCGTGTTCGCGCCCGCTCCGCCGTTGATCGTGTCGTTGTCGTCCTCGCCGAAAATCTGGTCGGCGCCGCCCGACCCGCTGAACGAGTCGCTTCCCGCGTTGCCGTAGAGCGTGTTGGCGTTGTTGTCGCCGGTGATCGTGTCCGCGTTGTCGGAGCCGATCGCGCCCTCGATGAAGCTCAGCGTGTCCGTGCCCGCGCCGGTTGCGCTGCCGGTCGCGAGGTTGATGTTGACGGCCCCGGCCGCGAACGAATAGGAAGCGTAATCGTCGTCGTTGCCGCCGTTGACGGTGTCGTTACCGGTGTCGCCGCCCTCGAGCGTGTCGATACCGTCGCCGCCGGCCATCGAGTCCGTTCCGGCCTCGCCGACGAGGCTGTCGCCGTCGCCGTCGCCGCTCAGCGTGTCGGTCGAGCCCCCGGCGAGGAGCGTGTCGGCGCCGATGCCACCCGCCAGGCTGTCGGTGAAGCCGCCGCTGACCAGCCGGTCGGCGCCGTCGTCGCCGGCAAGGGTGCTGAGTCCGACGAGGGCGCCGTTCAGCGTGTCGGCGCCGTCGTTGCCGACCAGTGAAGTCGTGGCGCTGCCGGCGACGATGGAATCGTCGCCGGCGCCGCCGATGGCGTTCTCGATTCCGTTCACGGTGTCGGTGCCGCGCCCGGTCGAGGTTCCTGCGCCGAGGTCCACGTCGAGAGCGCCGGTCGCGTCTGAGACGTCGAGCGTGTCCGAGAGGCCGCCGCCGACGAGCGAGTCGTTCTGCGTGCCGCCCTGGATCAGGTCACCGCTCGAGCCACCGGTGATCGTGTCGTCGCCGCTGCCGCCGGCGAGGCTGCTGCTCGCGATTCCCTGCGGGCCGAGGATGACGTCGTTGTTGACCTCGCCCTCGATCGTCACGTCGCCCGTGCCGAGCTGCGTGTATTCGGTCCCGTTGACGCCGCTGAAGTCGATCGTGTCGTTGCCGTTGTCGCCGAAGACCGAGGCGTCGACCACCGAGGCGCAGGGAAGATTCCCGAACGGGAAGAACGGATTCGGAATCGTCTGCGCTCCGGTCCCGGTGTCGTACCTGAGTTCGCCGCCGACGCCGCCGAGGCAGGTGAGCGTCAGCTGGTCGGCACCGCCGTCGGATGTGAAGGTCAGCCGACCGGTCGTGTTGCTGTAGGAGATGGTCGTCCAGCTCGCCTCGGCCCGATCGGAGCCGGGGCCGCCCGAGAGGATGAAGACGACGGCCGTCGCGAGGCTGGCCAATCCCGATCGCGCCCGCCCGGTCAGCGGGCCGCGGCGTCGGCGGTCGCGCCGCATCCGCCGTTCCATCGCCCGTGAGAGCCGCCGGCGCTGCTCGTGGCAGAGCACCGGGTGGGGATTGAGGCCACCCGCCGACTCGATGAAGGCGATCAGCTCGTCCGGCTGGGGGTCGGGATCGACCAGGGTCGGCGTCATCATTACCGGAGCGGCAAGCTCGCGGTCGAGGATCAGCGCCGAGACGGCCGAGCCGAGCGCCGACGTCAGCTCCAGGGCGAACGAGGCGCCGGCGTCGCTCCCCGCCACGACGAGGGGAAGCCGGCGGAGCTCGGGAATGGCCAGCAGCCGGCGGAGGGCGTCGATCGGGACGCTGCCGCGCCCGAAGCGAACGACGGCCAGGTCGGCGGCCTCGAGGTCCTCGTGCCCATTGCCGATCGCGATCGCAAGCGCTCTCGGCCGGCGCGGGAGGGAGAGCACCGCCTCGACCCCGTGGTGGTGCAGGTCCACCTCGACCCCGGATCCGGCAGCCCGCACCTGGCCGGCGCCCAAGAGGACCGGAACTCGGATTTCCGGAAGGGGGCGTCCCTGGCGGTAGCGGCACAGCCTGCGTTGCCTGCGGTTCACGTCTCCCTTATGAACGCTGGAATCGGACGACCTGCGCGACGCTATCAACATGCGTGGCAGTGCGTGCCGGTTCTCCGTGCGCCGCCTCGTCATAGGGTTGCGACGTGCACGTCCTCTTCGTCCACAAGAATTTCCCGGCCCAGTTCGGCCACATCGGCGCCCGCGGGGTCGCCGAGCGCGGCTGGACGGCGACCTTCGTCTCGGAGAAGCCTCCGGGCGAGGTCGGCGGGGTCCGCAACATCCAGTACCGGCCGCGCGGTGGTGCCGGTGAGCAGACCCACTACCTGTCGCGGACGTTCGAGAACGGGATCTGGCACGCCGCCGGCGTCTACGAGGCGCTGAAGCCGGTCTCGGCCGCAATCAAGCCGGACCTGATCGTCGGCCACTCCGGCTGGGGCTCGACCATGTTCCTGCGCGAGCTCTATCCCGACGCCAAGGTGATCAACTACTTCGAATACTTCTACCGACCGCGCGACTCCGATCTCGACTTCCGCCCAGAGATCCCGGTCGCCGAGATCGACCGCTTGCGCAGCCCTGCCCGCAACGCGATGATCCTGCTCGACCTCGAGTACTGCGACGCCGGCTACTCGCCGACGAGCTACCAGCAGAGCCTGATGCCGGACGCCTACCGCGACAAGGTGCGGGTGATCCACGACGGTGTCGACACGTCGATCTGGCACCGCCGCGAGCTCGCCGAACGGCGGATCGGCAACCTCCGCCTCGCCGAGGGGGAGCGCCTCGTCACCTATGTCTCGCGGGGCATGGAGATGATGCGTGGCTTCGACGTCTTCATGAAGGCAGCCAAGCGGATCTGCGACGCGCGCGACGACGTCCGGTTCGTCGTCGTCGGCTCCGACCGGGTCGCCTACGGAGGCGATCTGCGCCACACGGGTGGGCGCAGCTTTAAGGAGCACGTGCTCGCCGCCGACGCCTACGAGCTAGACCGTATCCACTTCGTCGGCAACGTCAAGCCGGAGATCCTCGCCGACCTGCTCAGCCTCTCGGATCTGCACTTCTACCTGACCGTGCCGTTCGTGCTCAGCTGGTCGTGCCTGGACGCGATGGCGTGCGGGGCGACGATGCTGTGCTCGGACACGGAGCCCGTCCGCGAGGTCATCCGCGACGGTGAGAACGGCTACCTCGTCGATTTCTTCGACGACGAGCGTTTCGCCGAGCACGCACTCGAGGTGCTCGACGACCCCGCGCGCCACCGTGAGAGCGTCGGCGCCGCGGCGGCAGCCACCATCGCCGAGCGGTACGCGCTCGACGTCACGTTCCCGATGATGGCCGACTTCTACGAGGCCGTGGCGGCCGGGGAACGCAGCTGATGCACCCGTTCTGGAAGCTCGTGATCGAGCCGACCCTCGATGCGGCCGAAGCCCGTGTCGTGATCGAGATCGGCGCCGAGCAGGGTAAGACGACCGGGCTGCTCCTCGAGCGGGCCGCTCGCGTCGGCGGCGTCGTCCACTCGATCGACCCGGCGCCGCGCTTCGACGTCGGCCGGGTCGAGCTCGCCCAGGGCGAGCGCTTCCGCTTCCACCGGGCGCGCAGCCTCGATGTCCTCGGCACGATCGAGGGCAGCGACGCCGTGCTGATCGACGGCGACCACAATTGGTTCACCGTCCACGGTGAGCTACAGGCTCTAGCCGCCGGCGCGGCGGCGGTCGGCGAACCCCTGCCACTGGTCTTCGCCCACGACGTCGGCTGGCCGTACGGGCGCCGCGACATGTACTACGACCCCGCCACGGTTCCCGCGGAAGGTCGCCAGGACGCCGCTCGGGCGGCGATCCTCCCCGGTCGCTCCGAGCTGGGCGACCCCGGGATCAACGCCGGCCTCTGGAACGCGACCCACGAGGGTGGGGCGCGGAACGGCGTCCGTACGGCGGTCGAGGACTTCACCGCCTCCCACGACGAGCGCTGCGAGCTCGTCGTGCTCGAGGGCCTGCACGGGCTCGCCGTCCTCTGTTCGCAGCTACGTCTCGACCGCTCGCCCGGCCTTCGCCAGGCGCTTGATCGCCTCTCGACCCCGCAGTTCCTAACCGAATGGGCGGCGCAGATCGAGCGCTGGCGGATCGACGCCGAGATCTCCCGCAGCAGCGCCCAGGCCGATCGCGCGGCGACGGCCGCCCGCCTCGAGCGTCTCGAGTCCACCCTGCTCGACCCCGACGAGCCTCAGTAGCGACCCTCGACCACGCGGCCGCGCACCGCCGTCCTCACCACAGCTTCACCGCTTCTTGCTGTTTTGCGTCCAACATGTGGCCGCAGGGCACGCTCAGATTGTGGTGATCGTCAGCCGCAGCCGGTGTTGTTGCCGCAGCTGGTGCAGGTGTAACAGGACCCCGTCCGCTGCATCATGCCGCCGCACTGATCGCAGGCCGGGCCGAGCTCGAGCTCCCGGGTCATCCGCACCGGAACCACCGGGGGAGTGTCGGTCATCGCGGCCGCGGCGGGCTGTGATGAGCCGGGCTTGGCCGAGCCACCGGAGCCGGGGACGCCGGGACCGGCTTCCGGGTGGGCACCGTTGCCGTTGCCATTGCCGTTCGCCGGGCCGGCCGTGTCGGGGCTGAACAGGGCCTGCTGGGCGTCCTTCCGGGCTCGGACGTCCTTGGTCAGGATGCCGAGGTCCTCGTGCAGGTCGATGTCCTCGATGAACCGGCTCGCGAGCCAGCGCATGATGTAGTCGGGCATCGACTTGGCGAACGGGATCTCCTGGTTTTTGGTCATGCCCTCCGGGTCGAAGCGCATGTAGCTGAACTTGTTGACCAGGACCTCGAGGGGCACGCCGTACTGCAGGCCGATCGAGACCGCCGTCGCGAACGCGTTCATCATCCCGCGCAGGGTCGAGCCCTCCTTGCCGATGTCGGTCAGGAAGATCTCCCCGACCGAGCCGTCCTCGTACTTGCCGGCGGTGATGTAGCCCTCTTGCCCCGCGATCGAGAACTTGTGGGTCAGCGACTGGCGCTCGGCGGGCATCCGGCGACGGACCGGAACCGGCTGCACTTCCTCGAGGACCTCGTCGGCCGTGTCCTGGGCGTCGGTGCGCAGGGCCTGCGCGGTCTTCGAGCCGTCCCGGTAGATCGCGAGCGCCTTCAGGCCGCCCTTCCAGCCCTCCGTGTAGGCGTCGGCGATGTCGGCTACCGATGCCGTCTCCGGCAGGTTGACGGTCTTTGAGATCGCGCCGCTGAGGAACGGCTGCGTCGCCGACATCATCTGGATGTGGCCCATGTGGCTGATCGCCCGCTCGCCGACGGCGACGTCGAACACCGGCAGGTGCCCGTCCTCGAGGCCGGGGGCGCCGACGATCGTGCCCTGATCGTTGATGTAGGCGGTGATCTGCTCTGAGGCCTCCTCGGAGTAGCCGAGCGTCTTCAGGGCCAGCGGCACCGAGCGGTTGACGATCGTCATCGATCCGCCGCCGACCAGCTCCTTGTACTTGACGAGCGAGAAGTCGGGTTCGATCCCCGTCGTGTCGCAGTCCATCAGGAAGCTGATCGTGCCGGTCGGGGCCAGCACCGTCGCCTGGGCGTTGCGGTAGCCGTGCTCGTCGCCGAGTGCGACCGCCTCCTCCCAGGAGCGCCGAGCGGCCGCCAGCAGTTCGCCATCGGCGATCTGACCGTCGGGAATCTCGTAGGCGGCGTCACGGTGCATGCGCATCACGTTGTTGTGCGGCTCACGGTTCTTCTCGTACTCCTCGTAGGGGCCGATCGCGGCGGCCACCTCGGCCGACCTGCGGTACCCGCGGCCGGTCATCAGCGCGGTGATCGCGGCGGCGACGGCGCGGCCGTCGTCGGAGTCGTAGGGCATGCCGTTCGACATCAGGAACGCGCCGAGGTTGGCGTAGCCGAGGCCGAGCTGACGGAAGCGGCGCGCGTTGGCGCCGATCTCCTCGGTCGGGTAGCTCGACGGGCCGACGACGATCTCCTGGGCGAGCAGCACGATGTCGACCGTGTGCTCGAACTCGGCGGTGTCGAAGGTGCCGTCGGGCCGGCGGAACTTCATCAGGTTGATCGACGCCAGGTTGCAGGCCGAGTCGTCGACGTGCATGTATTCACTGCACGGATTACTGGCGTTGATCCGGCCCGACTCCGGGCAGGTGTGCCAGTCGTTGATGATCGTGTCGAACTGGACCCCCGGATCGGCGCAGCGCCAGGCGGCCTCCGAGAGCTGGTTGAGCAGGTCGCGGGCGGGCAGCGTCCTGATCGTCGAGCCGTCCTTGCGCGCCGTCAGGTCCCAGTCGGAGTCGGCCTCGACGGCCTGCATGAACTCGTCGGTGATTCGCACCGAGTTGTTGGCGTTCTGGTACTGGATCGAGGTGAATCCCTCACCGTCGATCGACATGTCGAAGCCGGCGTCGCGAAGGGCGGCTGCCTTGTCCTCCTCCTTGGCCTTGCACCAGATGAAGTCCTCGATGTCGGGATGGTCGATGTCGAGGACGACCATCTTTGCGGCGCGGCGGGTCTTGCCGCCGGACTTGATCGTGCCGGCCCAGGCGTCGGCGCCGCGCATGAACGAGACCGGGCCCGAGGCGTAGCCGCCCTTGCTGAGCTGCTCGGTCGAGCCGCGGATGTTGGAGAGGTTGATGCCGGAGCCGGAGCCGCCGCGGAAGATCGTGCCCTCCTTGGTGTTCCAGGCGAGGATCGACTCCATCGTGTCCTCGACGCTGAGGATGAAGCAGGCCGAGCACTGCGGGTTCTCCTCGAAGCCGACGTTGAACCAGACCGGTGAGTTGAAGGCGGCCTTCTGGTGCAACAGGATGTGGGTCAGCTCGGCCTCGAAGGCGTCGGCGTCGGCGGGCGTCGAGAAGTAGCCGTGCTCGCGGCCCCAGCCGGCGATGGTGCCGGAGACGCGACCGATCATCTGCTTGACCGAGCGCTCACGCTCCGGCGAGCCGAGCGGCCCGCGGAAGTACTTCTGGGCGACGATGTTGGTCGCGTTCTGCGACCAGGTCACCGGAAACTCGACCTGGCGCTGCTCGAAGGCCGGCGCCGCGGGGTCGCCGATGATGGCGTCGCGCACCTCCCAGACGACCTCATCGAACGGATGGACCCCCTCGGACGTGAACCGGCGATCGATCGTCAGCCCTCCGTCGGCGACCTTCGCGGTCGCGTCGATCGTCGTCTCAGAAACTGCCTTCGTCATCTCTTCTCCCTCATGAACGCCTTCAAATTGGTAACGCGGGATGGTTGCGATTGAGTCGGACGTAACAAGCTTCGCGAGAACGTCCCAAACGGTCGAAATGGATCCCACGAGGCTTCCGTGGGACTGCTTGCGGTCAGAGTAGGGGCGGGCGTCGGCGGGCCTCCGCGGCTTCTCCGCAAACCCGGGAAAACGAAGCCGCTGAGACCCCCTGCGACACCACGCATTTTACGGGGTCGGAGCGCTCGGCACCACCCCCGCGGCGCGATCCATGCCGCTGATTTGTCGCGAGGGGGATAATCGGTTCATGACCGAAGGGATGCGCAAGGCAGCGGACGCGAGCCGCGAGCGGGCGACGGCCGCCCGCGAGGCGATGGGCGAACGCCTCGACGCCGCCAAGGAGGCCACCGCCCAGCGGATGGAGGCGACCGGCGAGCGGGTCGAGGCCGCCAAGGTCGCCACGGGCGAACGCGTCGACGCCGCCAAGGCCGCCGCGCTCGAGCTTCACCAGAAGGTCAAGCCGAAGCTGCGCGGCGTCATCCACGAGTACTCCTTTCCCGTTTCGCTCGTCGCCGGCGGCCTGCTCGTCTACTTCGCTGCGGGCGGGCGCGAGCGCCTGGCTCTCGCGATCTACGCGATCTCGCTCTCTGCTCTGCTCGGCACGAGCGCCATCTACCACCGCGTCAACTGGAAGCGACCCACCTCGCGGATGTGGATGCGCCGACTCGACCACTCGATGATCTTCCTGTTGATAGCGGGCACCGTGACGCCGTTCCTCGTGCTGGTCGTCGGCGGCACTCTCGCCACCGCGCTTCTGATCGCCGTCTGGGCCGGTGCGCTCGCGGGGATCTTCGTCGAGATCGTCTGGGTCAACTCACCTCGCTGGGTCTCCGCGGCGGTCTATCTGACCGTGGGCTGGATCGGCGCGATCGCGTTCCCCTCGATCGTCGCCAACGCCGGCGTCGGCGCCGGAGCCCTGATCGCCCTCGGCGGCGTCCTCTACACGATCGGCGCCGTCGTCTACGCGAGGCAGCGACCCGACCCGAGTCCGACCGTCTTCGGCTACCACGAGATCTTCCACGTGCTCGTCGTCGCGGCGGCGGTCGCTCACTTCACCGCGATCGCCATTTACGCCGCCCCGACGGGTTGACCGCGGGCCCAGGTCCGATCCCGGTGGCTCGCCCGCTGGCTTTCGAGGTCGGCCCGATCGCCCGCGGCGAGATGCGATCCGCCGCCCGCGTGCTGGGGGCCGCCTTCCTCGACGACCCGATCTCGACCGCGGTCGGCCCGCGTCGCCGTGGCCACCGCCGGATCAGCGGCCCGGTCGCGTTCATGGGCATCCTCGTCGCCTCAGATCGCCATGGAGGCCGCGTCCGCGTCGCCCGCCACCCCGAGACCGGCCGGGTCGCCGGCGTCAGCATCGCCTTCGAACCCGGCGCCTGGCCGATCCCCGAGGGCGCCGTGGCCTACGAGATCGGCTGGTTGCTCATGGCTGGACCGCTGCCTGCGCGGCGTGGCATCGCCTTCGATCGCAAGATCCGGGCCGCCCACGTCGAACACCCGCATATGTATCTGTGGTTTCTGGCCGCGGACCCCGCCGTTCAGGGCCAGGGCATCGGCAAGGCGCTGCTTGCCGACGTCCACGCCGAAGCAGCCGCCAACGAGGTCCCCACCTACCTGGAGACGGGAACGATGGCCAACGTCACCTACTACGCCTCCGTCGGATACGAGGTGATCGGCGAGATCGCCCTCTCGAGCGGCGAGCCGATGTGGCTGATGGAGCGGCGCCTGATCGGGGTGGATTCCTGAAGCATTCGGGCGAGCAGCTCAGCCCCGACCAGAAGGAAGAGGTCTTCGGCGTGTTGCGCAGGGCCGACGAAAAGGCCGTCTGCGCCGCGCTGCGCGCTAGGCGCCAAGTTGCCGGCGCAGCTCGGCCGCAACCGCCGCGGGATCGTCGTGCACCTCCGCCCAGGTGAAGCGGATTACCCGGAAACCCCGGCTCTCGAGTTCCGCCTGCCGGCTGAGGTCGGAGGCAATCTGCGCCGCCGTGTGGTGGGCGGCCCTGACCGTCCAACTCGACGATCAGCCTCGCGTCGCGCCAGAGCATGTCCGGCCGGAAGCGGCCGACCCGGGCGTTCGGCTCCGGAAGCGGAAGTCCGTAGCGTTCGCAGAGCAGGACGAACTCGCGCTCGAAGCCGTTGGCGCAGCGAGCGAGCTGCGGCAGGTGGGCAGCCATCGCAGCTCGCACGGCGGTGGTGCCGGTCCGGCCGGGCCCGAGATCGGCGTGCAACGCGGTGAGGTCGAGTGCGACATCGAACTCGGCCCGCGCCAGGACGAGCCGCAGCGCGTTTCGGCTGAGCGCGGGCGCGGCGGCAAGCAGTGCGTCGGGCAGGGAAGCCACCGGTAGACGGCGATGCCAGGTCCGCTCCACCCGAGCGGGGTGGCGGATGCGGATGCCCGGCCTGCACCTCGAGCGACCCGGCGCGTCGATGTCGATGGGGTTCGGGCGACGGTTCAGCAGGCCCAGCCACCAGAGGCCGGTCAAGCCTCCGAGCGCGGAGCCGGGACCGGCGTAGAGCAGCGCGGCGGCGAGCTCACCCTCCCCGCCGAGCTCCTCTCGACCCCACGCGTAGACGCCGGGCAGGCTGGGATGCAGGCGACCGGAGCGAACCCAACTCCGGATTCTCGCCGCCGAGAATCCGGCGGCCAACAGCTGGCGTCGCGCGATCGCCCAGAACTGGCGGCTGGCCAACTCAACCGCCCGCTTCGCCGCCAATTGCTGACCACTGAGGTCATCGAATGGCAGTGACGGTCCCATCCCGGAGAGGCTGGGACAACGAGGGTCACGGAGCAAGACCAACCCGTGCCGATTCTGCGCCGGAAGCGCGTCGTTAGGCGACGGGGTCGGCGGTCGCCACCCGAGCGCCGTGGCGCTCCTGGGCGGCGGCGATGATCGCGTCGAGCTCGTCGCGTCGATCGGCGCGCAGCAGCTCGATCGGGTCGGGATCGCCGTTGACGATCTCCTCGAAGAAGGCCTTGCGGTCCTGGTAGGTGGGGAGGGTGCCCTTCGCCCAGCCGCGGACCTCGTTGAGGATCCCGGCGAGGTCCGCGTAGGACTCGCCGAACATCTCCGAGATCTCGCGCTTCATCCGCTTCGCCAGCGCCGGAGAGGCGCCGGCGGTCGAGATCGCGATCGCCAGCGGCCCGGTGCGGACGATCGCGGGCAGGATGAAGTTGCAGAGCGAGGGGACGTCGACGACGTTGGCGAGCATCGCCCTCTCCTCGGCGACGTCGTAGACGGCGATGTTGACGTCGGTGTCGTCGGTGGCGGCGATCACCATGAACTTGCCCTCGAGATCGGCGGGCTCGAACTCCCGCTCGATCCACTCGATCGAGCCCTCCGCGGCGAGCGCCCGGACGGGATCGCAGACCTCGGGGGCGACGAGGACGACGTCGCCGTCGCAGGCGAGCAGGCCCTCGATCTTCTCGAGCCCGACCTCTCCGCCGCCGACGACCAGGCACTTGCGGCCGGTCAGCCTCAGGCAGGCGATGTAGAAGGGGGTCTCGAGCATCCCCCGCACGCAGGATTGGTCGCAGATCCCCCTGCGGAACTGGCAGACGCATTCCTTGCCGGGGTAGCTCTGGGCGGGCATCTGCCGAAGCGTAGGGGAGGCGGAGCGTGGGCGGCCGGGAGAGGGGGCCGATCGGGTGGATGCGTCGATCCGGTTCGGGGCGGTTGCTACAGTCGCCGCCGCCTACCCCAGCTGGAATCCGGGGCCCGGACGAGTCAAAGGAAACGGCCATGCGCCTGATCGTCACCGAGAAGAACAACAGCGCCAAGAAGATCGCCGAGATCCTCGGCAAGGGCGAAGCCAAGGCTGACGCCGCCTACAAGGTGTCCGTTCTACACGTGGGGAGAGGGCGATGACGCGCAGATGACCGTCGGCCTCAAGGGCCACGTCCTCAACCCGGCTTTCCCCGAGGGTTACTCGAACTGGCAGAAGATCGATCCGAAGACGCTGATCGACGCCGAGTTGGTCACCGAGGCGACCGACAAGAACGTCGTCAAGGCGGTCCGCAAGCTCGCCAAGGATGCAGAGACGGTCGTGATCGCAACCGACTTCGACCGCGAGGGCGAGCTGATCGGCCTCGAGGCGCTGCGCGAGATCCTCGATGTCAACCCCGGCGTCGAGGCCACGGTCAAGCGGGCCCGCTACTCCGCTCTGACCAAGGACGAGATCGAGCGCGCCTTCGACGACCTCGACGTCCTCTCCTACGACCTCGCCCACGCTGCGCAGACGCGCGGTGAGATCGACCTGATCTGGGGAGCCACCCTGACCCGCGCGGTCTCGCTGGCGACCCGTCGCTTCGGCTCCAACTTCCTCTCGGTCGGTCGCGTTCAGAGTCCGACCCTCGGCCTGATCGTCGAGCGCGAGCTCGAGCGCCGCGCCCACGTCGCCGTCCCTTCTGGGAGGTCTTCGCCAAGTTCACCCACGCCGACGGATCCTTCGAGGCCCATCACAAGACCGACAAGTTCTGGGAGAAGCCCGAGGCCGAGGCAGCCCTCGCCTCGACCGATTCGCCCGGAATCGTCACCGAGCTGAGCAAGCGCAAGAACACCCGCAAGCCGCCGACTCCCTACAACACGACCGCCTTCGCCACCGACGCCTCGAGCCGCCTCGGCATCCCGCCCTCGCGGGCGATGCGGAGTCGCCGAGGATCTCTACATGGACGGGTTCATCTCCTACCCGCGTACCGACAACACCGTCTACCCGGTGTCGCTGCCGCTTCGCGAGCTGGTGACCTCGCTGGTCAAGATCCCCGAGTTCTCGGCCTCGAAGGGCCTGCTCGACGGCGAGCTGACGGCGACCCGCGGCAAGAAGGAGACGACCGACCACCCGCCGATCTACCCGACTCAGGCCGTCTACCCGAACGCTCTCGACGGCGTCCACCGGCGCGTCTACGAGCTGATCGTGCGGCGCTTCCTCGCCACCTTCAGCCCGCCGATGATCACCGAGTCGGCCCGTGCCGACATCCAGGCCGGCACGGAGACCTACTTCGTCCGCGGCTCGATCGTCGTCGACCCGGGCTACGCCGCGATCTACACCTACGCCCGCTCCGCCGACAACGAGCTGCCCGCCCTCGAGGAAGGCCAGAAGCTCGACCTCGACGGCGCGCCCTGGATGGTCGACAAGGAGACCCAGCCGCCCTCGCGGATCAGCCAGGGCAAGCTGCTGGAGCTGATGGAGGAACTCGGCCTCGGGACCAAGGCCACCCGCCCCGACATCATCCAGAAGCTCTACGACCGCGGCTACGTCTACAACAACCCGCCGGAGCCTTCGGAGACCGGGATCGCCATGTTCAAGGCGTTCCGCGAGCACGTGGAGCGGATGGCCACCCCGGAGATGACGGCCGAGCTCGAGCGCGACATGGACGAGATCGCCGCCGGCAAGATCAAGCGAGACGACGTCCTGCAGATCAGCCGCGAGATGCTCCACGGCACCTACGACGATCTGTTCTCCAAGCGTGAGGATCTCGCCAAGGTGATCTGGGCCGGCATGGACGAGGACAAGTTCATCGGCCCCTGCAAGGTCTGCGAGACCGCCGGCCGCAAGCACGAGGACGGCTCGCCGAACCGGCTGCGGATCATCGAGATGAGGGGCGGCAAGCGCTTCGTCGGCTGCGAGGGCTACAACCGCGACGACCCCGAGGACCCCGACTCCTGCACGTTCTCCCGGCCGCTGCCGGGCCGCGGCTACGAGCTCTGGCGGCTCGAGGAGCGCTGCTCGATCTGCGACGAGACCCCGCGGCTCAAGGTCAAGGGCTTCCGTGGCCGGCCCTGGAACCTGTGTCTGAACGACGACTGCCCGTCGATGGTGGAGATGCGCGAGAAGCGCGCCGAGCGCCAGAAGGCAAAGGAGGAGGCGGCCGAGCGCAAGAAGCAGGCCGAGGCTGCCGGCATCACCTCGGAGACGAACGGCAAGTCGAAGAAGGGCAAGGGCGGCGCCCGCAAGAAGGCGCCGACCACCACCACGCGGACCAAACGGGCCGGCGCCCGATCGTCGACCGGTGGCGCGGCCAAGTCCCGGTCCCGAAGCGGCTCATCCTGATCCGGCGTCGCTGAGCCCGTTGGCCTGACCCGTGTTCGTCACCCTCGAAGGAGTCGACGGCGCCGGCAAGAGCACGCAGGCCGGCCTGCTCGCCGAGGCCCTGGGCCCGGCGACGTTGCTGCTTCGGGAGCCCGGCGGCACCCCTGCGGGCGAGCGGCTCCGCGACCTGCTCAAGGATGCCTCGGTCGAGCTCACCCCACGGGCCGAGCTGATGTTGTTCTGCGCGGCTCGGGCCGAGCTGGTCGAGCGGGTGATCGCGCCGGCGATCGAGGCGGGTCGTGACGTCGTCTGCGATCGCTTCGTCGACTCGACCGTCGCCTACCAGGGCGGCGCGCGGGGTCTCGACGACGGTCTCGTCGAGACCCTCAACGCGGCGGCGGTTCGAGGGCTGCATGCCTGATCGCACGATCCTGCTGCGCGCCGACACCGGCCTGGCGGTCGAGCGGGCTCGACGGGCGCTGCGAGTCACCGATCTCGGATCGCTTCGAGTCCGAGGGCATCGGCTTTCAGGAGCGGATCGCGGCCGCCTTCGAGCGGATCGCCGCGGCCGAGCCGGAGCGGATCGTCGTCGTCGACGCCGCCGGCAGCGTCGCCGACGTCCACGCCCGGGTGCTCGCGGCGCTGGGCCTCCGGGGGCGGGCGGTGACCTCGTGAGCGGCGATCTCTCCGAGGCCCTGACCACGGTCACGGCCGAGCAACCCGCGGCCCGCACCGCGACTCTCGGCGGCGCTCCGCCGCGGCCCCTCTCACGCCTACGTCTTCGTCGGCCCGACCGGCAGCGGCAAGGCCGCCACCGCCCGCGCCTTCGCGGCCGAGCTGCTTGCGACCGGCGCCGACGACCCCGCCGACGCCCGTCGCCGGGCGCTGATCGATCCATCGCCGCATCCGGATCTGAGCTGGCTGCGTCCACCGGGCAACCAGCACCTGGTCGAGGACGTGCGGCGCGAGATCATCGGCGCGGTCGCCTACCGGCCGTTCGAGGGCCAGTCTCGCGTCTTCGTGGTCGAGGCCGCCGACGCGATGGCCGAGGAGAGCCAGAACGCGCTGCTGAAGACGCTCGAGGAGCCGCCCGGTTACGCCCATCTGATCCTGATCACCGCCGAGCCCGCGTCCCTGCTCGAGACCGTGCGAAGCCGCTGTTCGACGGTCACGTTCGCGCCGCTTCCGCCCGCGTCGCTGCAGCGGCGCCTCGCGGCCGAGCTGCCCGGCCACTCCGCCAGCCGAGCTCGAGGCACTGGCGCTGCTCGCCGGGGGCGACCTCGGACGTGCGCGTTTGCTCGGCTCGCCCGACCGGACAGCGCCTTCGGGCCCACTCGGAGGCCTCGGCGCGGGCCGCCTTCTCCGGCGATCTGGCGAGTCGCCCCTGGGCCGACCTGATCAAGCTCGCCGCCGAGAGCGGCAAGCAGCGAGCCGCCACCGTGATCGACGCCGCCTCCGAACGGGCCGCCGAGTTCGGCAAGGGAAGGGACGCCACCAGGATCAGGCGCGACGGCGAGGACGCGGCCAAGCGCGCCGACCGGCGCGCCCGGACCGATGCGATCGACCTCAGTCTGGGCCTCGTCGCCAATTGGTTTGCCGACGTCGCGGCGGTGGTCGAGGGCGCCCCCGAGATCGTCAGAAACCGAGACCGGGGCGACCAGCTCGCGTCCGACTCGCGCGGTGATCGATCCACGCGGTGCGCGGCGCTCGGCCGAGCTGGCAATGGAGACGCGGCGGCGTCTGCGCGTCAACGTGAACGAGGACCTCGCCCTGGACGCGCTGTTCCACCGGGCGTCCGGGCTGCTTCGCAAAACCGACCAAGTGGTCTAGAAAGGGGGGGAGATGGCCGCCTCCCCGCCAACCCCGACGAGCCCGGTGCCGCCCGAGCTGCCGGTCACCGCCGATCGACCGTCGATTCAGCCGATCGGAGACGACGCCCGTTCGGCGTTCGTCTCTGGCTCGCGCTGATGTTCTCGGCGATCGGGATCCTGACCGGCGCCACCGTCTACATCGTCGTCTCCGGATCGAGCGAGAGCGCCGCCGATAGCCGGGCCACCGATCTCGCCGTCGGTCGCACCCTGCGGCTGCGCGAGAACGTCGAGACTCAGCTTCCGGACGGGAAGATGGACGAAGCTCAACGCCCCCGTCGACGTGCTCAAGGACACACGGCCGACGGAGGGCTTCCGTACCTGGATCTACAACAATCCCGTCCCCGGGCGGCCGGCCAGGCTGCTCAGCCCGGAGACGGTCGCCGGCCTCAGCATCAACACCGTCAGGGGCCGGGCCGACGCCGTCTCCACCGCGCTCGAAGGCGACCTCTTCGTCGACTCCGACCAGCCCAACGACCGGACCATGGTCGCCGTCCAGCTCGTCGGCACCCCCGGCGTCCAGGGTGTCCTGCTCTCGATCTCCGAGCGGCCGGAGGAGGTGCGTTCGGCCTTGCAGGCCCTCGCCGGTCAGCGGCTCACCGCACTCGTGGTCTCCGTCCTCGTGGCGGGCTTGATCGGATTTCTCGTCGCCAGCCTGATCACCTCGCGGGTCAAGCGCCTCGCCGCCGCCGCCGGCGAGCTCGCCGAGGGGCATCTCGATACGCCGATGTACCCCAGCGGCCGCGACGAGATCGGCGATCTCGGGCGCACGCTCGACTCGATGCGGATCGCCCTGGCCGAGACGTTCGACGCCCTCTCTTCAGAGCGCGATCGGCTGTCGGCGATCTTCACGTCGCTCGACGAAGCCGTGATCGTCGTCGATCCCGACGGCGACGTCCGCTTCGCCAACCCCGCCTCTTCCGGCCTGATCGGCCCCGACGGCATGGTCGTTGACGCGCTTCGCCCCTGGATCCGCCGGGCCACCCACAGGGGGTTCGCCGAGAGCGATCACGTCGCGATCGGCGAGCGGGTCTTCGCGATCGGAGCGCGCTATCTCCCAGCGGAGAGCTCGGCGCTGTTGGTCGTCCGCGATCGCACCGAGGAACTGCGCCGAGACCAGGCCGAGCGCGAGTTCGTCTCCAACGCCGCGCATGAGCTGCGCAACCCGATCGCCGGCATGTCCGGCGCCATCGAGGTACTGCGCTCCGGCGCCAAGGACGACCCCGAGGCCAGGGACCACTTTCTCGACCGGCTCGCCACCGACGTCGACCGCGTCAGCCGCCTCACCCAGGCGCTGCTGACGTTGGCGCGGATGGAGGCGATCGGCGAGGGAGAGGCGGACGTGGTCAGCGTCGACATCGCGGTGTCGGAGGCGATCGCGACGCTCGACCCGTTGGCGGAGGGCGTCGATCTCGAGACCGATATCGCCCCCGACCTGGCTGCCAACGCCGACCCGATCCTGCTCCGCCAGGTCCTGATCGGCCTGCTGACCAACGCCTTCAAGCACACCACCGCCCCCGGCACCGTTACCCTTCGCGCGCATCTCGGGGCCGAGGACAAGGTCGTCATTGAAGTCGAGGACACAGGAAGTGGAATCCGTGCGGACGAGAGGGACCGGGTCTTCGATCGCTTCTATCGCGGTAGCGGTTCACTGGAACGCGAGGGCTTCGGACTCGGGCTCGCGATCGCCAAGCGGATGGTCGATGTGATGGGCGGCGAGATCAGCGTCTCCTCCGAAGAGGGCCGCGGCAGTATCTTCACAATCAAACTGCGGGCGGCGGCTCAGACCTCGACCCCAATAGCGTGAGCGATGAGATCCCGAGTGATCCAGCCCCAACCCACTTGTTACGGAGTCAATGAATGAAGAGGTCGATGTGAGCAGCGGACGGATCCTGGTGGCAGACGACGAACCCTCGGTCCGCGAGTCGGTGGGCTACGCGCTCGGCCAGGAGGGCTTCGAGGTCACGATCGCAACCGACGGCGACGACGCCGACAGCAAGCTCGGGAGCGGCGAGGTCCCCTTCGACCTGCTCGTCCTCGACATCATGATGCCCGGTCGCAGCGGACTCGACCTCTGCCGCGAAGTCCGCGGCCGCAGCCCGGTCCCGATCATCCTGCTGACCGCAAAGGACGCCGAGGTCGACAAGGTCGTCGGCCTCGAGGTCGGCGCCGATGACTACGTGACGAAACCCTTCAGCGTCCGCGAGCTGCTCGGTCGCGTCCACGCTCAGCTTCGCCGCCGCGAGCTCGACCGGGCCTCGACCGTCGAGGGCGGCGGCAACTCGATCGACGCCGGTGAGGTCTCGATCGACCTCGCCCGCCACCTCGTCACGGTACGCAACGAGCCCGTCAACCTGACCCGCTCGGAGTTCCAGGTTCTGCGCCTGCTCGCCGACCGTCCTGGGCAGGTCTTCAGCCGGCTCGAGATCATGGAGGAGCTCTGGCAGTCGGAGTTCTCCGGCGACGTCCGCGCCTGCGACGTCCACATCTCCAACCTGCGCCAGAAGATCGAGCGCGACCCCCAGGACCCGGAGCTGGTCGTGACCGTGCGCGGAATCGGCTACAAGCTGGTGGAGCCCGAGTAGTCCGATGAGCGACGGGCGCTATGCGCCGTCACCCACGGGGGATCTCCACCTCGGCAACCTGAGAACCGCGCTGCTGGCGTGGCTGTTCGCCCGCTCGGCGGGCGGGCGCTTTCTGATGCGAATCGAGGACCTCGATGTCGGCCGGGTCCGCGAGCCGCTCGTCGGCGCTCAGCTCGAAGGACCTGGCGGCGATCGGTCTCGATTGGGACGGTGATGTCGTCCGCCAGTCGGAGCGGCTGGGGCTCTACGGCGAGGCGCTCGAGCGACTCGAGGCGCCAGGACCGCGTCTACCGCTGCTTCTGCTCCCGGCGCGAGGTCCGAGACGCGGCCTCCGCTCAGCACGGCGACGCGCCGGAGGGCTTTTACCCCGGGACCTGCCGAGATCTCTCCGAGGAGGAATCGAATCGCAGGGCTGACGCCGGCGAGCCGTTCGCGCTCCGCCTCCGCGCGGGGGGTGCCGAGGTGACCATCACCGACCGCCTGCACGGCGAGCGCACCGATCCCGTCGACGACCTGGTTCTGCGCCGCCGCGACGGCGCCTTCGCCTACAACCTCGCGGTCGTCGTCGACGATGCCGAGCAGGGAGTGGGGGAGGTCGTCCGCGGCGACGACCTGCTCCCCTCGACGGCCGGCCAGGCGCTGCTCTGCGATCTGCTCGGCATCGCCCGCCCGACCTGGGCTCACGTACCCCTCGTCCTCGGCCCCGACGGCGACCGCCTCGCCAAGCGCCATGGCGCGGTCACCCTCGCCGACCTGGCGGAGCAGGGCCTTCGTCCCGCCGACGCCCTCATCTGGATGGCCCGCACCCTCGAACTCGCCGCCCCCGCGGAGCAGGTCACCGTCGCCGACCTCGTCGGCCGCTTCGACCCGGGCCGCCTACCGACCCAGCCGACGACCTTCCCCTCCGCCTGACGGCATCGGACCTCACTGTTCAGGCGCGGTCGGCGTGTCGCCCCTAAACTCATCGCTCGCGCCGACGTAGCTCAGTTGGTAGAGCACTTCACTCGTAATGAAGGGGTCAGCGGTTCGAATCCGCTCGTCGGCTCTTCTGAGGCCGTCCAACAGCTAGCTGAAGATCACGAGATCAGCAGGTCCCGGATCAACCGCTGGGCACCCCAACCCCTCTACCAGCCGAACCTGTGCCGCCGGGGCGCGGGGTACCGGATCACCTTCAGTTTGCCGGAGCGCAGTCGCACCGCATCGCTGCCGCCGGCATCGCTCCGCTTCGGACCGAGCAGGACGACGAGGTTCGCGTACATCTTCCGCTCGGGATCGCGGCGAATCTTCACCACCCCGACCTTGCGGGTCGTGCAGCCTCCGAGCGGGTGGACGCAGTTGAAGCCGTTGCTCTCGTCGATCTCGCCGTCGACCGAGGCCACCCGTCGCCCGAGGCGGTCCGGCTTGACGGCGCCGGGCTTCGAGGCGAGCACGAGCTGCGACGTCTGTCGCACGCTGTAGGGCAGATGGGAGATTGAGGTGCGGAGGGCGGCGGAGACCTCGAGCCCGTCGCCCTTGTGCAGATGTCGCAAGCCGATGCTGAGGATGCTTCGGCGGTGGAAGTCGGGCTTCACGGCCTCGCGATGCAGCCTCGTCGACTTCCGGCGCTTTACCTGCGGCTTGCTGCCGTGGCGGATATGGGTGAGGTTGAGCCGGCCGCGGTCCTGCGGGATCGATCCATCGGGCCGGTTGCCGCCGATCATGATCCGATCGCCTCTGTGGGCGGCTTTGTCGTGGGCGCTGGCGACGAGGTTGAGCCGGCAATCGCCGGATGCACAGAGAGCGTTCGCGGTTTTCAGCCGCCTCTCCCTCGTCTCGACCACGAGCACGCAGTGATGCTCGCGGTGCGGCTCGGCCTGGCCGCATCGTTCGCGACCCCTGGCGAGCACGATCGCGTGGGCCGGGGTGGGGTCGGTGCCGGTGCTGAGTTCGATCCTGGCTTCGATCAGAGGGCTGTACCGATAGGGGGGGCCGACGCAGCTCGGGATGCTGGACACGCAGTTGTTGGTCAGCTGCAGTTCGGCGCTCGTGCGCATGCGGTCAGCGTTCTCCGGATTGTGGAGCGATCGTGGATTCAGGGAGATCACGACCCGCGGTCGCTGCCACGCCGAACGGGTTATCGGCAGCGTCAGGTTGCGCTCGGAGTGGTTTCCGCTCGTCGACACCCAGACCGTCGCCTGCTTCCGATCCGCGCCTGCTGATACCCGGCCGGCAGCCATCGCGCTCACGGCAAGTAACGCAGCCGCGATCAGCGCCGCCCCCGATACGAGGATGCGCGGGCGTAGAGTTGGGCGGCCCCACCATCCGCGGCGGTGACGACTCGGAGCCGGTCGCGTGGGCATCATGGCTCCCGCAGCCGTCTGACGGTCAGGCTCCCGCCGCGGAGGATGCTCGCCGGGGGGAACGAGCCTCGGGCCTGAGCAAGCTTGGGGAACGTCCGTGAAACCAGGTTCACGAACAGCGGTCGCCGCCGACCATGCCTCCCCACGGGAGCACGCTTGAGCCGCACCATCCCGGCCTTGGTGCCGACGCAAGGGCTCTCGAAGGCGCTGTGACCAATCGTGCAGTTGAAACCGTTGACCTCGGTTGCCCGCCCACCGCGGGAGAGGATGCGCTGGGCCAAGCCGCTCGGGCTGGTGCGGGATCGATCCGTTGTGACAATGATCTGATCCGCTACGAAGTACGGAATGCTGTGGATCTCGGTCCGCTGCCTGGAGCGGACCAGGAGCACGTCGCCTTCCCGCAGTCCCCTCAACCGCTGGGAGTAGACAACCTGATGGCCGCCGGAGAATGACGCAGGCAGCGTCTTGGCACGGCGCTTCGCGGTTCGCCACCGATGCATTCGGATTTCAGCCTCATCCCGCATTATTGCTGCGCCAATGCTGGCCTTGCCGCCGTCGATCGTCCCGTTGGGCCTGTCGGCGCCCACGACGACGACCTCGCCGCCTTGAACGCCATCGTTTGATGCTCGCACCACAATGTTGAGCCGACATCTGGTGCGTCGGCACGGTAGGCCCCGCAGATCGTGGACCTGGAACCCGCCGGAATCGATGACGAGCGGGCAATGGTGATTCCTGTTCGGGCGCGCCTGCCGGCAAGTGAGCGAGATGCGCCGTGAGACGCGACTCGCCCGGCGGCCATGCGTCGCCCGCCGGGACGCTGCCAGCTCCATCCAAGCCGAAAGGCGCGGGTCGAAGTCGTAGCTGCGCCCGATGCAGCGCGCGCTCGGATCGACGCACGTCGTCGTGAGCGTCACCTCGGCGTTGAATCGGATCTCGTCCCCCCGCCGGAGGCGGGGCAGGGAAAGGGACACCACGGAGGAGCCATGACCGGGTCGGGCGGTTATCGGCACGGTCTCTCGCATCTCGGCCCTGGGGCCTGTCGAGATACCCACCAGCCCGCGAGGATTCCCGCGCTCGACGCTCGACGCCGCCGCCGCGATGCCACTCGCCACTGCCAGGAGCAACGAGAGTGCGATGCCTGCGATCAGGTATCTGCGTGACTGGGGCAGAAGGCCCTCCCGACTGAGGATTGGCTTCGGCGACGTACATCGCCACGCTCATGGATCAGCGTTGCCACCGAAACGTGAGCGATCGTGTGGAGGACGTCAAGCGCTGCGACCCCAATCGCCGAACGGAAGGCTTCGCCGCGCCTGTGCATTTGTCCCAACTCCTTGCGGTGGATTCGTGATGAGTCTCTCCCACCAAACACTGTTTGCCATCGGTAGGGACCCCCCCGGTGCGGACCGTGGCGCCCACCTAGTCACCGTCCACGTCTACTGCCTGCAGCCCTGAGACAAGAGCGGCTGCCGAGGCCAGCTAAGGGGCGAGCCCGGCACAGCAAAGATCAATCATCTGCAGGGGTCCCCGAACGAGGGGTTCAGGTCCTGGAGCGTTCGGGCCGCCCCGACGTCCGTTGAGGTCGCGCTGCGATCCGGCGGTCACTCTCGTTGATCCGGTAGTCGTTGATGCTCGCGTCCCGTCGGCTCATCAGGCCGCTGGGCTCGAACTCCCAATGCTCGTTGCCGTGACTGCGCCACCACTGACCGTCACGGTCTCGCGATTCGTACTCGAAGCGAACGGATATGCGGTTGTCGGTGAAGGCCCAGAGCTCTTTGTGGAGTTGGTAGTCGCGCTCGGCAGACCACTTGCGCCGCAGGAACTCGATGATCGCCGCTCGGCCCTTGATGAACTCGCCGCGGTTGCGCCACCGCGAGTCCTCGGTGTAGGCGAGCGCGACGCGATCCGGATCGCGACTGTTCCAGGCGTCCTCGGCGGCTTGGACTTTCTGCCGTGCGGTCTTCTCCGTGAATGGCGGCAGTGGTGGACGGCCGTTCATTCCGGTTCTCCTCTGGACGGCAGCAGATCGGTCTGATCAGCCCGCAGCAGTTCCACCTGCTGGCCCCGGTGGATCTCCCCTGGGTTGACGACGAAGGCGTTGAGCGCCAGCTTTCCGCCGAAGCGCCCGTTGATGTCGCGAAGCACATCAACGTCCTGCGATTGCGTGTCAGGGTCGAAGGTCGTCATTACACAGCGCTGCCTCAGCGAGTCCAGGCCGATCACCACCTCACCGATCCGCAGGCGGGCTCCCGGCCAGTCCCGCTCGGCCAGCCCCTCGACGCCGCCGACGACGATGTTGGGGCGTAGCCGACGACCATCCCTGCCGAAGCTCGCTATCGCCCCGTCGGTGGCTACCAAGAGCGGCAGGACGTCGAAGCGCTCAGGGCCCTCGTAACGCACCAGCTGAGCCTCCTCGCCGGCGGCTCGGCGGATTGCCTCCGCCGAATCCTCGGTGTCCCAGCGCCGGCCGTCGACTAGCGGCTCGTCCTCGTCGCCGAGGGTTCCGGACAGCCCGAGCAGCCGGAACTTGGTGCGCGAGGTGATGGTGCCATTCGGTCCCGCAACCTGGACGATCCGGTCGCCGTGGATCCCGTTGGCCTCAACTCGAGCCCGCTCGAGGCGCTCGCCCGCCAGCGATTTGACCGGGTAGCGCCAAAGCTCAGAAACGATCATCTGCGTGTCTCCTGTCTTGCCGGAACTAATGTCAACAATGCTTTACAAACATTAGGATTTCCAGGCGTCCAACCTACCACAGATGCTAACGGTTGTATTCTCTGTTAGCGTTAGAGGAGATGAAGGACGGCAGCTATCCGGGGCCGGTGCGGGGCGAGCCGCTCGCGATCGAGTTCCACAACACGCTCTATGCGGTCCGCGGCCGTCAGGTAGACGGCCTGGCCGATGAGGCTGGGCTCGGCGCCTGGCTGGCGGCCGTGAGCGACCGGCTGCCGGCGGAGGGGAGACCGGCAGATCCTGCCCGCCTCGCTGAGTTTCTCGAGCTACGGGCGGCGATCAGGAACGCCGTCGAGGCTGTTGTCGGGGGGCGGGGGGTTCCGTCCCAGGCTTTCGAGGTGATCAACGCCGCCAGTTACCGAGCCCCGACGTCGCCTCGGTTGGTCAGGCTTGGGCGTTCCGGCGTGGGTCGCTCGATCAGCTTTCACTCACCTGATCCCGAAGCGACGGTCCTCGCCATGATCGCCGCGAGCGCGATCGAAGTCCTCGGCGGGCCACTGCGTTCGAAGCTGCGTTTCTGTGGTGCGCCAGGCTGCGTTCTGGCCTTCACCAAAGCTCATCCGAGGCGGGAATGGTGCTCATCGGCATGCGGCAACCGCGCCCGGCAGGCCCGCCATTACAAGCGTGTCAGGGCCCTGAGCAGTACAGGCTGAAGTCAGAATACTTAGAGCACAATATCAAATTTGATCTATACTGGGGCCATGCGAAATGAGAGAGCCCCACGTTGCGGTCGCTTCCTTATCGAGGCCCGGCGCCGCCACGGCCTCAGCCAGACCCAGCTGGCTGAGCGGGTTGGGATGACCCAGACCAATATCAGTCGCATCGAGCGGGACAAGACTTCGCCATCTCTGCACACGCTGAATCGCCTGCTCGAGGCCATGGGAGAGACTCTCCAGATCGCTGCGATTCCACTGCGGGAGCCGCCTCCAGGAGGTGGCAATGTCTCAATTCGGGATCTGCGCGCCGGCTTCGATGCACTGAGCTCCGACCAGCGCATCGAGCAGGCGGCGATCCTGAGCAACGTCGCCAGCGAGCTCGCTGCAAGCAGGCCTCGGTCGTGAGCGGGCGAGGCGCCAGGGGCGGCGACGCCGAAGTGCTCGACCCGCGGGGACTCTTCAAAGCCCTCGCCGAGGCGAAAGTCGACTACATCCTCGTCGGTGGCATGGCCGTCGCCGCCCATGGAGCTCCCCGAGCCACGGAGGATCTTGACATCTGCCCTGACCCTGACGAGGCCAACCTCAGGCGCCTGGCCGACTTCCTCCAGGTCGTCGATGCCCGGAACATGGACGAGGACGCGTTTGAGCCCGGCGAGCTCCCACCTCACGACTTCGATGGGCTGCGCGGCGGCGGCAACTTCCGACTGCTCACCCGTCTCGGCAGGTTGGACGTCATGCAATACCTTCGCCCGTTCGAGGAGCGCACCTGGGAGCTCCTGGATAGGCACGCGGAGCCGCGTCGGGTCTTCGGGCATCAGATCCGGGTCTGTGGCTACCAGGACCTGATCGACATGAAGAGCGCCGCCAACCGTGACCAGGACCGGGTCGACATCAACAGCATCAAGGCGGCTCGCCGAGAGCTCTGAGCCTCACTCCAGAAGATCCGCGAGCCGTCGGGGGTCAGCGGTTCGAATCCGCTCGTCGGCTCTGGGGAAGTCCTGGAAAGCAGCCTGTTTCCGCTGATTGCCGAACCCTGCTGTAGGGCCAGCCTCGATGAAGCCGAAGTTGCCTCTTCTTCTGGTCTTGGCCTGCACGGCGTTCCTCATTCTTCCGGGGGCCTCGCCTGCGTCGACAGGTGGATGCGAGGCCTCCGGCTCCCAGATCCTCAAGCGCGAGCACGTTTCCTGCTCCGCGGCAAAGAAGGTGCTTAAGGAGTTCCTGGCGCTTAAGCCCATCATCCCGTGGTTCTGCAATCCGAAGCCCTCGGGCGGGGGCTCCTGCACCTACGTTGTAGCCCAGCCGGGCAAGGAGCCCAACTTCAAGTACCGGTAGCCGGGTCACTCGCCAAGGTTCATCTCCTGGTCAGCGATCGGCTTCGCGGGCCGGGGGAGGACCTCGACGACGTCGGCCCCGCGCTGACGAAGGAGCTGGTGATGACCTGCCGTCCCCTTGGGGCCGCCGAGGCGCTCGAGGCGGGTTTCCTGAACCGCGTGCTGCCGGCGGACGAGCTCGGCGGCGCCGTCGATGATCTGGCGACGACGCCGGCCGGCAAGCCGCGTCTGGCCCTCCTCGCACCAAGCGCCACACCAATGCCGTCACCGACGACATGGTCGAAATCGGGCGGAGCTGGTCCGACGCCGACGGCCTCCTGGCGGGGATGCGCGACCCCGAGGGGAACGAGTCCGCCGCGCGCTATCTGGAGCGGATCAGCGACGATCGCAAGAGCGCCGGCGGCGAACCGAAGGACGGCCAGGCGCCTGTGATCCGGCGAGATCCAGACAGGTCCGGCACGCATCTCCACGACGGCCCCACTCGACTGAACTGATCAGGAGCCGTTCAGGTGGGTGGGGCCAGACTCGCCTGCATGACAGCAATCGCATCCCCCCAGCAGCCGGCCCGTTCCCTCGGCCGGCACATGCTGAACAAGGTCCCCGAGGTCACCCTCTACTTCTGGATCATCAAGATCCTCTGTACGACGGTCGGAGAGACTGCCGCCGACTACCTCAACGACAACCTCGGCCTCGGCCTGACCAACACGAGCTGGCTGATGGCGGGACTGCTCCTGGTCGTCCTGGCCTTCCAGTTCCGCTCCACAAAGTACGTACCGGGGATCTACTGGCTCGCGGTCGTGCTGATCAGCGTCGTCGGCACACTCGTCAGCGACAACCTCGTCGACAACCTCGGCGTCGCGCTGCAGACGACGACCATCGCCTTCTCGATCTGCCTCGCTGCGACCTTCGCCGCCTGGTACGCGAGCGAGGGGACGCTCTCGATCCACACGATCGTGACCACCCGCCGCGAAGCCTTCTACTGGCTCGCGGTCCTGTTCACCTTCGCCCTGGGAACATCTGCCGGCGACCTGGTGGCCGAGCAGTTCGGCCTCGGCTATGGGGTCTCGGTGCTGATCTTCGCGGCCCTGATCGGGATCGTCACGCTCGCCCACTACCGCTTCAGCCTCAACGCCGTGCTGGCCTTCTGGATCGCCTACATCCTGACCCGCCCACTCGGCGCCTCGATCGGCGACCTGATGTCGCAGCCGAAGGCCGACGGTGGCTGGGGGCTGGGGACGACGGTGACCAGCTTCATATTCCTGGCCACGATTCTCGCCCTGGTCGTCTACCTGACCGTCACCAGGGTCGACCTCGAGGAGGTCGAGGAGGATGAGACGGGCCATCTCCATGGCGAGTTCGAGCATGCGTCCGTCCGAGCACACGTCCATCCGGAAGCCGCTGCCGTGGACCGGCTGGGCGGCCCGGACCAGGCCTAGCCGGGAGCACGCCGAAGGCTCACGCGAATGCAGGCGCCCTCGCCCGAGTCGCTGACGACGTCGACGTCTCCGCCGAGCGCTCTGGCCAGGCGGCGTGACAGCGGTAGCCCCAGCCCGGTACCTGACCCGGACTCCGGGTTCCGCTGGGCCGAGCCCCGCCGGCCCGGCTCGAAGATCGCCGCAACCTCGGCCGGTTCGATGCCCGGGCCGTCATCGCGCACGATGATCGCGGGCTCGGGCCCTCCCTCTGAGTGAATCTCGACCTTCGTCCGGGCGTAGGCGCGTGCGTTCTCGATCACAGGCGCGAGAACCCGCTGCAGCGCTTCGGGACTCCCCTGGACCCAGATCGGCGTAGGGCTCGGTGCGGCCTCGATCACGATCTCGTTGCGGCCGGCCGATTCCTCGCTTGAGCGGACCGCCGCCATCAGCACCTCGTCGAGGTCACTGGAATCCCCGAGTTGGTCGGAACCGCCGGCCCGCGCCACCGACAGGAGCGTCTCGAGGATCTCGGTCAGCTCCTTGGACCGCGTCGAGATCCGCTCGAGCGAGTGGCGATAGGAATCCTCGTCGCGATTGCGGAGAAGCGCGACCTCGGCCTCAGCCGAGATCGAAGAGAGCGGCGTCCTCAGCTCATGTGAGATCTCGGCCGAGAAGTTGCGTTCGTGGCGAACCATCGCCGCCATCCGGTCGAGCATCCCGTCGAACGTCGCCGCGAGCTCGGTCAGCTCGTCCGTCGGTCCGCCCGGATTGAAGCGTCGATCGAGGTCATGCTCGCTCCAGTCGGCAGCGTCGGCGGTCATCCGAGCGACTGGCCTCAGGGCGCGATCGACCACCGATCGGGTTGCGACGGCGATCAGGATCAGTACGACCAGGCCGAGCACCATCGACGCGACAAGGGCGTGCCTGGCCGTTCGCTCGTAGGGCTCGAGGGAAACTCCGGCAACCACCGTTCCGGCCGTCTGTCCGCTCGACTCGATCGGCGCGGCCTGCAGGCGGGTGTCGCCGTCGGAGTCCTCGACCTCGCCGCTGCCCTGGGCCGCAAGCGAGTTGGCGAGCTCGTCGGTGGACCTGTCGACCAGGGGTCGCTCGATGTTCTTGCCGTTCGAGTAGATCCAGACCTGGGCGTCAGGGGCGCCATCGTCGGAGGTTTCGCGGACCGAGACCACGCCACCCTTGACCTCGACACCCTCGAGGGCGGCCGACACTCGTGCGTCCAGCAGGCTGTTGGCATCGGCGCTGAGGCTGGAGCGCAGTGCGAGGTTGAAGAGGACGACGAGGACCAGCAGCGTCAGCGCCGAAATGGCGGTGACCGAGATCATCAGGCGTCGGCGCAGGCCGGACTTCATTCGAGCCTGTATCCAACTCCATGCACGGTCTGGATCGTCGCCGAGCTGCCGAGTCCGGCGATCTTCCGGCGGATTCTGCCGACGTAGACGTCGAGCGTGTTGTCGTTGACGATCGCTCCCGAGGGCCAGGCCGCGGCGATCATCTCCCGGCGTCGCAGC
Organism: uncultured Solirubrobacterales bacterium; assembly: GCA_963823275.1. Classification (GTDB taxonomy): domain Bacteria; phylum Actinomycetota; class Thermoleophilia; order Solirubrobacterales; family 70-9; genus RHKX01. Next base: position 307,640 of record CAWGKW010000002.1, read on the forward strand.
GCCTGGCCGGGGCGTGAGGCGAGCGCCCCCAGCAGCCGGAACTCGGTGGGGGTCAGGTCGGCCTCACCGTTGGTCGTCCCGACCCTGTGACTCAGTGGGTCGAGGCGCAGGTCGCCGACCTCGGCCCGGCGCTCGATGTTCGAGCGCCGGGCCAGCGCCTGCAGTCGAGCCACGAGCTCCGCGAACTCGAAGGGCTTCGTCAGATAGTCGTCGCCCCCTGCCCCGAAGCCGAGCAGCCGGTCGCTGGCGGCATCGCTGGCGGTCAGAAACAGGACCGGAGAGTCGATGCCCTTCGTGCGCAGCGCCTGGCAGATGTCGCGGCCGTCGGAGTCCGGGAGGCCGATGTCGAGAACGATGAGGTCCGGCCTTTCCGCGTCCGCGAGATTCAGCGCCTCCGCGCCGCTGTGGGCCAATCTCACCGCGAAGCCCTCATCGCCGAGGCCCTGCTTGAGGACCCGCCGCAGGTCGGGATCGTCCTCGATCACGAGTACCCCTGCGAGGTTCATCAGCTCAACATCCATCCGGGATCACCACAAGGCATCAACCACCAATTCTCCGCGCTCCGCCTGAAACGCTCCTGAACGAGGTCGGAATCGCGGGCGATCAGGAGAACGTCAGCTTCGCAGGCCGATACTCGTTCCAGATGGACCCACAAGCAAACGGGTGAAAGGAAGTCAGATGACGGAGAAGATGAAACGTCTGGTGGCGGCATGTGCGGCACTCGCCGCCCTCGCGCTCGGCGCGGCCGCCTACGCGACGGCTACGAACGGCGATGGTGACAGCCAGAGTGCCGCTCCGGCAGCGGAAGCACCCGAGGGCGCCCATGACTCCGACGGCTCAGCGGCCGCCGAGTCCGCCGAGGGCAACGAGTCGAGCGACTCAGCCGAGTCCGAGTCGGGCCAGGAGGCCGATCAGGCCGACTCAGCCGAGTCAGAGTCGGGCCACGAAGACAACGAAGCAGATGGCTCCGAGGCCGGCGAGCGGGAGTCATCAGGCTCCTGAGCGTCCCTCGCGGCACCGCCTGAAAGGGACCTGAATACGAGCGCCCGCACCGGTGCAGCCTGACTACGCTGCAGACGTGTCCTACTTTCAAGCAATCGTCATCGCCGTCGTGCAGGGGATCACCGAGCTCTTCCCGATCTCGAGCCTCGGACACTCGGTGCTCGTTCCCGCCTGGTTCGGCGGGAGCTGGCAGACGCTGGTGACGCAGTCGTCACAGGGCAGCAGCGAGACGTCGTTCTACTTGGCCTACATCGTCGCGTTGCACGTTGCGACGGCGCTCGCCCTGCTCTGGTTCTTCCGGGCGGACTGGGTGCGCATCATCCGCGGGTTCTTCCGCACGCTGAGGGGTGTCGTGCGGACGCGGCGACTGCCGGAGGAGGATGCCGACGCCCGGCTGGCGTGGCTGATCATCATTGCCACGATCCCTGTCGGGATCACCGGCCTCGCCCTGGAGCACACCTTCCGAACGATCTTCGCCAAGCCGCTTGCGGCCAGCATCTTCCTGCTTCTCAACGGGTTGATCCTGCTCGCCGGAGAGCGCTTCCGTCGCCGCGCCTCGGTGGCGGCCGACGCGGCCGAGGCGCAGGCGTTCCAGCAGGCGCAGGCCGCCGGCACGCGCAGCGCGGAGGAGATCGCGCTCGCACGGGCTTCGGACGCCCGCCTCGCGCACATCACGGTCGGCGACAGCGTGCGGATCGGTCTGCTCCAAATCGCCGCGCTGCTGCCTGGAATCAGCCGCTCAGGCATCACAATGGTCGGCGGCCTGTGGCGCGGCCTCAGTCACGAGGACGCGGCACGCTTCGCCTTCCTCCTGGCCACCCCGGTGATCCTCGCCGCCGGGGTGCTCAAGCTTCCCAGCCTGGCGGGCGCTGCGGGCGATCAAATCCACGGCCAGGTCGCCGTCGGCTTCGTCGTCTGCGGCATCACCGCCTACATCTCGATCCGGTTCCTCGTGCGCTACTTCGAGACGCGCACACTGACGCCGTTCGCCGTCTACAGCCTGATCATCGGGTTGGCGAGCGTCGCCCACTTCGCCTGACCGAGATCAGGACTTCCACCAACGAAGCGCCTGGTGGAGCATGCGGGAGGCGCATCGGTGGGGATTTTCGCGAGCCTGGAATTGGGCCCTGGAGCGGTCGTAGGCGGGACGGTCGAGCAGGGTTCTCGGCGCAGGTTGAGAGGGCAGGTACTCTGTCGGGCATGCCTCAAGAAGCGACTCAAGAGCAGGTCCTGGAAGCGGCTCGGTCCCTCAACCGCGACGAGGGTTTCACCCGCGAGGACGTCGCAGGGCAGTTGGGCCTCGAGATCTCGGAGATGCAACCGAGCTGGAAGGCGGCCAAGGAGGCCGGCCAGCTCCAGCAGGTCGGCAGTAACAAAGATGGCAAGCGCCTCTTTCGCCTCGCGGATCAATAGAGCCGCCCAGGCGACAGGGTCAGAGGCGGCGCGCGGAGCTGATGTCGAAGTCGGGCGCAACCTTCCGAGACCAAAGCCTTGACGCGATCCTCCAACCAGCCGCCATGGTGGAGACGCCCACGAAGGAAGACGCCGACAACAACCTCTCTTTCCACCTGGCCCGCCTACGCTTCCCCGCACGCGATCTGAGCTTCACCGGATTTCCCCGTTCTTGCCCTGCCCGCCGGATTCAGTCCCGATTCGGGCATGCCCGTCGGCGTCCAGCTCGCCGGACGCCCCGACAGCGAGGCGAAGCTGCTCCAGATCGGGATCGACTCCCAAGCCCACTTCCCCCACCACAGAAAAAAGCCACCGACCATCTTCGAGTAGTGGCTGTCTGGGGGTGGTTGAGCCTACGATGTCGGGCGCAGTCGATGGCCTCGAACAGAGCCAGCCGGTGTAGATCACAGTGTCCACGAAAGCGGTTGAAGTCCAGACGTCGCTGACCCCCGTGGTGTGGTCCGTAACATGATTCCCAAGACCGCTGAGTGTTGTGAAAAAAACGCCGATCCGGCGATCCCTCTGCTAGGCTGACGAAGTGCTGAGTAGATTTCTACTATTGACTTCAGCAGCCCTCTTTCTGCTGGTATTCGCCGGCACTGCGGCTGCGCAATCCAATCAGATCTGGCTCAGCCCTGACGGCCGCGGCACCAATCTCGGCACGAAAGCGTCGCCGCTGAAAACCCTCAGGCAAGGTAGGCAGGCAGTGCGGCGCCTGCTGCGGAATCCTCCCAAAGAGAATATTACAGTCATCTTGGCCGGAGGAACCTATCAGCTCAAGAAACCACTCCAGCTGACTGATAAGGACTCAGCTGCTTCGGGTCATCAGGTGGTTTGGCGGGCCCAGAGCGGGCAGAGGCCGGTGATCTCCGGGGGTCAGCCAGTGCCTCCGCGCGCCTGGAGCAAATTCGACGCCGAGCAAGACATTTGGCGAGCTGAAGTCGGTCGAATCAATACCCGACAGCTTTACGTCAATGGTCGCAGTGCACAACGCGCCGTGACTGAGGATTACCCGGCCGGTTTCTTACCGACCTACGGCGATGGAGGCCCGACGAGCGGCATTAGATATCTGCCGACGATTGAGCCCGATGGGATCAATCCATCTTCCTGGGGGGACCCAAGAGGATGGACCAATGTCGACGACATCGAGGCGACGATCTTGACTCAGTGGAAGATGATGACCGTGCCGCTGACGAGCGTTACCGCCGCCCGGGGCGATGCTCCAGGTCTGCTGAAGATGGCCAACCCTGCCTGGGACAACGCCAATGTCTTTCGCAGCACTATCAACGGCCCACAGGGTCCCGAAGCCGGCCCTCCGGGCATCTGGAGCTTCTGGCAGGTCACTCGCTTTGAGAATGCCTACCAGTTCCTGGACTCTGCTGGAGAGTGGTACTTGGATCGCGACCGCGGCTGGCTCTACTACAAGCCCCAGCCCTGGGAGAGGATGCGCAGCAGCCGGGTTGTCGTTCCAGTGTTGCAGTCCCTGATTGAGGGCGATCACGTTCGTAACATCAGCTTTCGCGGTTTGCAGTTCTCTTACGCCACCTGGAACCAGCCGAGCGGACCTAACGGTTATGTCGATGACCAAGCCGGTTTTCATCTGGTTGGCAAGGGCCACCAGCCAAACATCACCGGCCACGATCCAGACGACCAAGCCACGCCGGGCAACATATCCTTCAGCTTCGACAGGAATATTCGCTTTATCAATAACCGCTTCATTCACTTGGGTGCGGTTGGATTGTCCTTGGGCCGCGGCAGCCAATCCAGCGTCACCAAGAGCAACAGCTTCGAGGACACCGGCTCATCAGCGGTCCAATTGGGTGGGATAGGACTGCGTGATCACCATCCCAAGGCTGAGGCTCAGGTAACGAGAAACAACACTATCTCTGCCAACCTGATCGACGGCACTTCGAGTCAGTATCTTGATGCTCCGGCGATCGTTGTTGGGTTCACCAGCGGCAGCAGGATTCGCGACAACACAATCCGAGACATTCCCTACTCCGGGATCTCAATCGGCTGGGGCTGGGGCCTGCTTGATCCGACGGGCTTCCCTGGGGTCCCCGGAGCTAGCTGGTACGAGTGGGGTCGCTACAAGAAGCCAACGCCAAACCGAAACAGCGTTATTGCCGGTAACCGAATCAGCAACTTCTTGCAAGTCCTGTGGGATGGTGGGGCGGTCTACACCCTGGGCGCTCAGGGCACCTCTCTGGAAAACGGGCTGGTGATCAAACACAACACCGCCTTCAATAAGCGTCCCCAGAGTGGCGGTAACACGTTCTATACCGACGGCGGCAGTCGCTACATCGTTGTCAGGGATAACACGAGCCATAGCAACCCAATCGGCAACGTCGATCTGGGTCCGCCTCCCCAGACCGGGGATCCTCTCCCCTATCCAGCAACCCCCAGCGACGGTAACTTCTTGCCTTACGGCTCAGACATCGGCGGCTGCGTGACCTATGGAGACATCAGCTACATTGACAACTCTTGGTTTGAGGCGCCGATGGAATTGGATATGGCCCTCAACAATGATATTTACGACTTAGCCACGGCCGGCAAGATCAAGCCTTATGCGCCTAGCGGCTTTTTCGATCTCTGCCCCTACTCTTATCAGGGAGTCGACTACCCGACCCGTCTCTCTTTTGCCGGCAACACCATTTACCCAGATTGAGTGGCAGACGTCTGCCATCCTGGCCGGGGCGGGGTGGGTCGGGACTAGTCTCAACAACGAGCTGGGAGGGCTTGGGGTCGTTTGGCGACGAGTCGCCGCCGATCGATCGCTATAACCCGACTCGTGTTCGCGCTGAGCCAGATGCCCGCGTCGTCGGGATCTCTCCCAATCTCTTCCTGCGCGCCGCGCCGCTCTTCGAGCGCGCCGGCCGGCGCAACCAGGCCCGTCTGCTGAAGTCGAATCCAGGGAGCGAGCAATGACCACGCCCACCGCCGAGGCCGATCCGACGCCCACCGCCGAGTTCGACGCCGAGGCGTGCGTGATCGGCGCCGGCCCCTCCGGCCTCGCCGCCGCGAAGGCGCTCGTCGACCGCGACATCGGCTTCGACTGGTTCGAGAAGGGCTCGATGGTCGGCGGCCTGTGGCGGATCGACAACGACAACGACGGGGCGGCGGCCTACGAGACCCTGCACCTCAACAGCTCGCGGCCGCTGACGCAGTTCCCGTCGTTCCCGATGCCCGAGGACTGGCCCGACTACCCCTCCCACGTGCTGATGGCGCAGTACTTCCAGGACTTCGCCGATCACTTCGGCCTGACCGAGCGGATCACGTTCAAGACGCCGGTGACGCAGGTCGAACCGCTGCCCGCACCGGGCCGGCCCGGCTCATCCGGCTGGTCGGTCACGACGGCGAAGGGCACCAGGACCTATCGGTACGTCCTCGTCGCCAACGGCCATCACAGCGAGCCACGGATCCCCGACTTCCCCGGGGAGTTCACCGGCGAGTCCTTCCATGCCCACGAGTACATGCAGCCGGACGTCTTCGAGGACAAGGACGTGCTCGTCATCGGCGTGGGCAACTCCGGCATGGACATCGCCTGCGACGCGGCAAGGCCCGCCAACCGCGTGTTCCTGACGACGCGCCACGGCGTCCACGTGCTGCCGAAGTACGCCTTCGGCCGGCCGATCGACCAGTTCGGCTCGCCGCTGAACGCCTACCTGCCGTTCCCGGTCGAGCGCAAGCTCTACGAGCTGATGATCCGCTTCAGCTCCGGGCGACCGGAGGACCGCGGCCTGCCCAAGCCCGACCACCGCCTGCTGTCGGCCCACCCGACGGTCTCCTCCGACCTCTACGACCGCGTCGGCCACGGCGACGTCGAGATGAAGCCCAACGTCGAGCGCCTCGACGGGGACACTGTGCACTTCACCGACGGCACCAGCGAGCACGTGGATCTGCTCGTCTACGCGACCGGCTACAGGGTCTCTCTGCCGTTCTTCGACAAGGAGCTCTACGACCCCGCCGACAACGCGATGCCGCTGTACCAGCGAGTGCTCACGCCTGAGCTCCCCGGCCTGTTCTTCATCGGCTTCGTCCAGACCGTCGGATCGAACATCCCGCTGATGGAAATGCAGTCCGAATGGGTCGGCGACCTGATCACCGGCTCGTGCGCGCTGCCGTCGGAGGCCGAGATGGACGAGTGGATCGCCGCCGACCAGGCCGCGATGGCCAAGCGCTACGTGCGCTCCGCGCGGCACACGATGCAGGTCGACTTCTGGCGCTACGCCCACGCGCTCAAGCAGTGCCGTAAGCGCACCGGGGAGGAGCCCACCGGGATCCTCGCGCGACTGCCGCGGGCGCTCGCCGGCCTGCGCTCCTAGCGAGCATCGCCGGGCACGATCCGGAGTCGCGGCGACCGGCCCCTTGGTCGGGCCTCGCCTTGGAAGAGGAGCAGGCGCCGCTTGATCTACCCGCGGTAACTCCGATCTAAGGCTCGCGCGCGGTCGTCCGGGAGGCCTGTAGGCCGACCGGGTGAGCATGGCCGTGCTTGCGCTCGTACATCGCGGAATTGGCCCGGCCCACGAGCGTGTCCAGATCGAGGTGTTCGCCGGGCTCCGTCATTGCGACCCCCACGGTCAGCTCCAGCGGCAGGTCGGCCGCAGGCATGGCATCGCGGATCGCCGTCTCGAGCTCCTCGGCGTCGTGGGTGAGGAGCGATGAGGACGAATCGCAGGCGCCGAAGGCGGCATCTTCGACGCGTCCGATCACGGCATCCTCGCCGCAGACATCCCGAAGGGCCAGGCTCGCCTGGCGGATCGCCTCGTCTCCTGCCCGGCGCCCGAGCTGCCGGGAGATCGTCTCCACCCCGTCGAGGCTCGCGAAGAGCAGGATCGTCCCGTGGCCTTGATCCCAGTTGTCCACGGTGCGCTCGCCGCCCCGGGAGAAGAAGCCACGACGATTGAACAGGCCGCTGAGCGAATCGTGGATCGCGAACTGGCTCAGCGCGGGGTCCTCGAGGGCGACCGCGGTCGCGTCGGCAAGTGACTGAAGGACCGATATCTCGCTGTGGCTTGCACTGTGGCTCGACGCCCAGTAGGTGCCGATCGCGCCCAGCGGAGCGATGGACCTGATCGGGACCATCGCGAGGCTCTTGACGAAGGTCGATTCGTAGGTCTCCAGGCGGATCCGATCGTCCAGCTGGATATCGGAGACAGCGACGGGCTGGCGGTAGAGCATGGCCCAGCCGCTGATGCACTCCTCGATCGGGAAGGACTGGCCCTTCCAGAGCGGACTGATCGCGTCCTCTTCGGCGAAGCTGACCCGCTTTCCATCGCGGAACACGAACGTCGCGCCATCAGCCCCGGTGAGCTGGCGCGCGAAGCGGCTGACGACCTCGTGGACGGTGGCCAGATCCTGGGCCTCCGAGAGCTGATCGATGGCATCCGCGAGCGTGCCGAGGACGGAGCTCGGCTGCTCCCCAGGCTGATCCGCTTGCCGATCCGATATCTGAGCGCTTTCCACAGCTCGATTCCTTCACCTGGGAATCGACCGGTCCACGCCTGAGCTTTAATTCCCGCCCCGCGGCTCGCTGAATCCGGCCCTAAACGACCGCTGAGGGCATCGTCTCCCCGGCGAGTCCCGCCAGCAGATTGGCGACGGCCATCTCCGCCATCCGCCCGCGGGTCGCATGCGAGGCCGAGCCGATGTGGGGGACGACGGTCAGGTTCGGGGCGCCGAGCAGCGGGTGAAAGCCCGGCAGCGGCTCGGGGTCGGTGACGTCGAGGCCGGCACCGGCGATCCAGCCGGACTCGAGCCCGCGCCGCAGGGCCTCCGAGTCGACGACCTCGCCGCGGGCCGTGTTGATCAGGATCGCGCTCTGCTTCATCGCCATCAGGGCGGGTTCGTCGATCAGGCCCCGGGTCTCGGTGGTGAGCGGGCAGTGCAGGCTGACGACGTCGGACTCGGCGAGTAGCCGGGGGAGCTCCACCCGGTCGGGGCCGGGCGAGCTTCCGCTGCGCAGGATCCTCATCCCGAAGCCCTCGCCGCGCCGGGCCACCGCCTCCCCGATCAGTCCGGGTCCGACGATGCCGAGGGTGGCGCCGTGCACGTCGCTGCCGAGCCAGCCCGCGGGTTCCCACGTCCACCAGTCGCCCTTGCTGACCGAGTTCGCAGACTCGACGATCTTCCGCGACACGGCGAGGATCAGGGCGAAGGCCAGATCGGCGGTCGTCTCGGTCAGCACCCCCGGCGTGTTGCCCACCGCGATTCCCCGCGTGCTCGCGTAGGCGACGTCGATGTTGTCGGTGCCGACCGCGAAGTTGGCGATCGCGCGCAGGTCGGTACAGGCATCGATCAGATTCCGGTCGATCGTGTCGGTGAGCATGCAGAGGATTCCCTCCGCGCCGGCCGCGAGGTCGCGGAGCTCGGCGGGAGAGGGGGGGAGCGCCCCACGCCAGACCTCGATCTCGTGCGCGGCGCGGAGCCCCTCCAGCGCCTCGAAGGGCAGTTTGCGGGTGACGATGCAGCGGGCCATCTGCGCCAATCATGCCGCCAATGGGCCGAGCGCACATATTGCACGGCTAGCATCGCCGGAGCTTGAGCCATGATCAAAACAGCCCCGGCGCGTCGCCGTCGCCAACGGGGGATCTCCCCGCGCTCTCGGCGGTGGTCGTCACCCACGACTCGGCCGACTCGTTGCGGCGGACACTGCCGGCGATCGTCTCCGAGCTGCGGAGCGGCGACGAGCTGATCATCTGCGACAACGACTCCGCCGACGCCACCCTTGCGATCGCAGCCGAACTGGCCCCGAACGCGACCGTGATCGCAGGGGAGGACAACCCCGGCTTCGGGGCCGCCTGCAACCTCGGGGCCGCCCGGGCGACCGGCGGGCTGCTGCTCTTCCTCAACCCCGACAACGTCGTCGCGGCCGGATTCCGTGACGCGATCGAGCTGCCGCTGAGCGAGAATCGCGGCTGGGCAGCCTGGCAGGGGCTCGTCACCGACTCCGACGGCGCTCGCCTCAACAGCCTCGGCGGCGTCGTCCACTTCACCGGGATCGCCTGGGCTGGGGGAGCGGGCGAGCCGCGGATCGCAGGCCCGGCCGAACCGGGCGAGATCACCTTTCCATCGGGCGCCTGTCTTGCGATTCGGCGCGACGCCTGGGAGCAGCTCGGCGGCTTCAGCGAGCCCTACTTCCTCTACCACGAGGACACCGACCTCGGCCTGCGGCTTCTGCTCGCCGGCCACCGAGTCGGGATCGAGCCGCGGGCGGTCTCCGACCACGACTACGACTTCGACAAGGGCCCGGCCAAGTGGCGGTACCTGGAGCGCAATCGCTGGGCGACGATCATCCGCACCTACCCCGGCCGGCTGCTCGCCCTCTCGACCCCCGCGCTGCTGGCCACCGAGCTGGCGCTGCTCGTGGTCGCGACTGCCGGCGGCTGGCTGCCGCAGAAGCTGCGGGCCAATGCCGATGTCCTCAGGTCACTGCCGCGCCTGCGTCGCGAACGCCGCCTGATCCAGGCGACCGCTCAGATCGACGCCGCCACCTTCGCCTCGCTGCTGGTTCCGGGACTTGACAGCCCCTATCTGGGTCGCGCCGCCGAATCTGGGGCGATTCGCGGTCTCCTCTCGTTCTACTGGCGGCTCGTCGGCAGGCTGCTCTAGGCGAACGCCCAGCGAAGTGGCAGTAACCGGCTCGGGGGGCCGGTTACTGCCCTCTCGCTTCTCCCTGGGGAGTCAGGCGACCGCCGGCACGGCCCCGGGCTCGAGCGCCAGCTCGATCACCTCGTCGACCGTGATCACCGGGTGGAACCGCATCGCCTCGCGAACCTCCTCGGGCACGTCCTCGAGATCACCGCGGTTGCGCTCCGGGATGATCACATCGGTCAGCCCGGCCGCGTGCGCGGCGAGGACCTTCTGCTTGAGCCCGCCGATCGGCAGCACCCGGCCCTGAAGCGTCACCTCGCCGGTCATCCCGACCGTGTGCTTGACCGGTCGCCCGGTCAACAGCGACGTCAGCGCGGTCGTGATCGTGATGCCTGCGCTCGGGCCGTCCTTGGGGATAGCTCCCGCCGGTACGTGCACGTGGAACTCGCGGCCCTCGAGTGCGTTCCGGTCGACGCCGAGCGAGTCGGCATGTCCGCGCACGTATGAGAGGGCGATCCGCGCCGACTCCTTCATCACATCGCCGAGCTGTCCGGTCAGCACGAACCCGGGCCCGCCGTTCTCCCCGGCCCCGGGCATCGAGGTCGTCTCGATGAAGAGGACGTCGCCGCCGGCTCCGGTCACCGACAGCCCTGTCGCCACGCCCGGCAGCGCGGTCCGCTCGGCTGCCTCCTGGAAGTGACGCTGGCGCCCGAGGGCCTTGCGCACGCCCTCGGCGTCGATGGTCACCGGATCGTCGGAATCGCCCTCGCCCTCGGTGCGGCTCGCGATCTGCGTGGCCGTCTTGCGCAGGACCTTGCCGAGCTCGCGCTCGAGCCCGCGCACGCCGGCCTCCCGGGTGTATTCGGTCACCACGGTCTCTAGCACCTCGTCGGCGATCTCGACCTCGTCGGCCTCGAGCCCGTTGCGCTCGAGCTGACGCGGCCACAGGTATCCACGGGCGATCGCGACCTTCTCGTCGGTCGTGTAACCGTCGAAGCCGACCACCTCCATCCGGTCGAGCAGCGGTCCCGGGATGGTCTCGGCGACGTTCGCCGTGGCGATGAACAGGACCTCGGAGAGATCCAGCTCGACGTCGAGGTAGTGATCGCGGAACGAATGGTTCTGCGCCGGATCGAGCACCTCGAGCAGAGCCGAGCTCGGGTCGCCGCGCCAATCGGCACCGACCTTGTCGACCTCGTCGAGCATGATCACCGGGTTCATCGTCCCCGCGTCGCGCAGGGCCCGCACCAGGCGGCCCGGCAGGGCGCCGATGTAGGTCCGGCGGTGGCCGCGGATCTCGGCCTCGTCGCGAACGCCGCCCAGCGACATCCGGACGAACTCGCGCCCGGTGGCGCGGGCGATCGACTCGCCGATCGAGGTCTTGCCGGTTCCGGGAGGGCCGATCAGAGTCAGGATCGCTCCCGCCGCCCTCCCTTCGACCTCGACGCCGCGCTCAGCGCGCAGCTTGCGGACGGCGATGTACTCGGTGATCCGCTCCTTGACGTCGTCGAGGCCGGCGTGGTCGGCATCGAGTACCCCGCGCGCGTGGACCGGGTCGAGTCGCTCCTCCGAGCGTTCACCCCATGGCACGGAGACGATCCAGTCGAGGTAGGTGCGCAGCATCGAGGACTCGCCTGAGCTGTCGCCCATCCGCTCGAGCCGGCCGAGCTCGCGCTCGGCATGCTCGCGCACGTCGTCGGGCATGCCCGACTCCTCGATCTTAGTTCGGTACTCGTCGGCGACGGAGGCCTCATCCTCGCCGAGCTCCTTCTGGATCGATTCGAGCTGCTTGCGCAGGAAGTACTCGCGCTGCTGCTTTTCGGCACCGCTCTGGACGTCGTCGCGGATCCGGCTGCGGACCTGGAGCTCGGCCAGGCGCTCACGCTGGAAGGCCACCGACGTCTCGAGGCGCTCACGCACGTCCAGGGTCTCCAGCAGCTGGACCTTCTGCTCGTAGCTCAGGTCCGGGGAGTACCCGGCCGTGTCCGCAAGCGCGCCGGGCTCCGAGATCGAGCGCAGGAACGCCCGGATGCCGTCCCCGGCCTGACGCAGCTCGAGGATCTCCTCGACCACGGCGCGGTACTCACGTTCGAGCGCGCGGACGTCCTCGTCGCGCTCCGTCTCGTCCTGGTGTGGCGTGACCTCGATCCGCAGCGCCCCGTTCAGGTCGGTGCGGGCAGCGCCGGCGACCCCGCGGTGCAGACCCTCCAGCGTCGTCGCGCGGGTGCCGCCGGGCAGCGTCAGGGTCTCGTCGATGCGGGCCACCGTGCCGACGGTTGCGAATTCCTCGCCGGAGCGGGGAACGAGCAGAACCTCCTCCTCGGTCCCGGCGTCGATCGCGAGGGTCAGGTTCATGCCGGGGAAGACGACGACGTCGTCCAGGGGGATCAGGGGGAGGGTGCTCTTGGTGCTGTTCGGTTCCATCTGGCGGGTCCTTCGGACTTGGGATTGAATTCGAGCTGGAACCCTATCACCAATCATTATGTATGCCAACGATTATGAATCCGTGGCCATTGACGCTATATTCGCCAGCTCATGGACTCGACACCCCGCAAAGTCAGGACGGCATCGAAGCCGAGTTGCGGGGTGCTCTTCTTCCGCCTCTCGCGCGCTTCGGGCGAGGGCCTGGGTGACGCGCTTTCGGCCGTCGACATGCGGGCCCCCGAGTTCGCGATCCTCCACCAGCTCTACGACGCCGGCCCGATCTCCCAGCAGGCTCTCGGCCGTGCCCTTCGGATCCACGCAAGCAACCTGGTGGCCCTGATCGACCAGCTGGAATCCGACGGTTCGCTGATCCGCCGCCGCGACCCCGACGATCGCCGCCGCTACCTGCTCGAGCTGACCGATGCCGGCGTCCGCCGGCTCGCCGCCGCCCAGCGCGCCGCCCAGAGCGCCGAGGCCGACATGCTCTCCCCGCTCACCCCCGCGGAGCGTGAGCGCCTGCGCGGGTACCTGGCGCGGCTCGCCGGCCACTCCTGCGCCCCCAGGGACCGCTGCCGGGGAAAGTAGACGCCAACCGAGGACCTCCAGTCGCCTCGGATGGAGCTGACCGGCGGATTTCCATCGGATACGGTGGTTTTCCGCCACTGACGAGCGGTCCACCCCAGGGAGGCGCTCCCGAGACCCCGGTACCGCCCTGACCAGCTCAGCCCGGCGCTGGTGCGACTCCTACGCTGCGTCGCCGTTCGTCTTTCCTTCGACTCCAGTCTCGATGACGATATCCCCCTCGCCGCCCAGGTCACCCGTGCGAATGCGCCGCTGCTCGCGGTCGAGTCGGGCCACTTCCTGGGCCAGGATCTTGGTCTCCTCACTGAGCCGGGAGAAGGCGACCGAGAAGTGCAGGGCGAGAAAGAAGAGGGCCCCGACGCCGACGAAGAACAGCGCGTTCGGAGGCGAGAGGATCCCGAGCGTGTCAGCGAGCCAGTTCAGCGCACCGTTCCAGACGGCCAACACGACGAGTACGAGCGAGGCCGAGATCCAGAGCAGCGCATAGCGTTCGACCAGGCGGCGGCGCCGGACCAGCTCGATGACGAGGATCAGGAAGAGCAGGGTCGCGACTGCGGCGATCCGCTGGGGCCTGACCCCGAGACCCTCGGCGACGATTGAGAACACGTCGTGGCTCACGATCCTCGGCCTCCCTCGACGCTGGGCGCGCCGCTGGGATCGACGGGGTCGAACTCATCGGCGGCCGGGGGTGGAGAGCCCTCGAATGCATCCTTCGGGCGGCGCCGCAGCAGGCCGACGAATAGCGCGAGCATCACCTTGACCATGTAGTAGGCGGCGCGGGGGTAGTCGATTGAGCTGCGCCCGAAGCCGCGCGCGTTCATCCGCACCTGGACCTCGTGGATGCGCAGGCGGTGGCTGTGCAGCATCAGGATCGCCTCGACCTCGGGGTAGTCGTGCGGATAGTCGCGGGCGAAGAGCTCGATCCCGCGGCGGTTGACCATCCGGAATCCGGAGGTCGGGTCGGTGATCTTCTGACGGGTGATGGCGGTCAGCACGACGGAGAAGATCAGGTTGCCCAACCGTCGGCCGATCGGCACCTTGTAGCCGGGGTCACCGCGGAAGCGGGTTCCGTAGACCATGTCGGCCTCGGCGCCGGTGGTGTGGAGCGCCTCCAGCATCTGGGCCAGGTACTCGGGCTTGTGCTGGCCGTCGCCGTCGACCTGGACCGCCACGTCGTAGCCGTGGGCGAGCGCGTACTTGTAGCCGGACTGCATCGCCCCGCCGATTCCCAGGTTGAACGGGTGCCGGAGTACGATCGCACCCTCCGCCTCGGCCCTGGAGACGGTCGAATCGACCGAGCCGTCGTCGACCACCAGCACGTTGAAGTGGGGGATCTGGCGCTTGACGTCGCGGACCACGCGGCCGATCATCCCCTCCTCGTTGTAGGCGGGGACGATGGCCAGCAGGCGCAGCTCTTGACGGTCTTCGGAAGGCATTGGATCCCACATCGGTAGCCGGAGAACGACTCCTGCGGGCGAACAAAGGTACCGCTAGAACCTGGGATTCCGCCGGGCGCTCTAGCCTCACCGCAACGATGTCACCCGACCGGGCCCCCGACGCCTCAGCCCTCGATCAGCTTGAGCGCGAGATCACCGGGTGCCGCGCCTGCGCCCGCCTCGTCGCCTGGCGTGAGGCGGTCGCAGCCGATCCACCGAGGCGATTCCGCGGCCAGGACTACTGGGCCAGGCCGGTCCCCGGCTTCGGCGATCGCGCCGCGCCGATCGTTCTCATCGGCCTTGCCCCGGCCGCCAACGGGGCCAACCGGACCGGCCGCATGTTCACCGGCGACCGCTCCGGCGACTGGCTCTTCGCCGCCCTCGAACGCGTCGGGCTGGCCAATCAGCCGCAGTCGGTCGACCGTGAAGACGGCCTGCATCTGAGCGGCGCCTACGTCACCGCGGCCGTCCGCTGCGCGCCGCCGGACAACAGGCCGACGATCACCGAGCGCGATCGGTGCCGGCCCTTCCTCGATCGCGAGCTCGCCCTGCTCACCAACGCTCGCGTGATCGTGGCCCTCGGCTCCTTCGGCTGGGACGCGGCGCTGCGTACGCTGGCGAGCGCTGGTCACGAGGTCCCCCGCCCGAAGCCGAAATTCGGCCACGGCGCGGAGGCCGCCGTCGGCGAGTTCACCCTGCTCGGCAGCTACCACCCGAGCCAGCAAAACACGTTCACGGGGCGCCTCACCGAGGAGATGCTCGTCACGGTGATGAGGCGGGCCAGGGAGCTGGCGAGCTCAGGAGCCGAACAGCTCGGCGCCGGGTAGATCCTCGAAGTCGGCCACGTTGAGCGTCCAGATGCGTGCACCTCGGACCAGACCGTGGGCGGCGATTGCGATGTCCACCTCGCGACCTCGCGCCTCCTCGACGGCACCGTACAACCGGGCGGCCGCCGCGGCCTCATCAGGTCCGAATACGAGGGCCTGCTCGGCTGGGAGCAGAGCCTCTTGGGCTGCGAGCTCCTCCTCGATCCGGGGTCCCCGCAGCCACTCGTAGAGAACCAGGCTGGGAAGCAAGAGCCGCTCGCCCGCGTCGACCGCCGCCCGCAACCCCGGCGCCGAGCGGCGCGGCCCCGTGAGCGCGTCGATCAGCAGGGAGGTGTCGACGACGATCAAGAGCGTTGTCCGTCAGCCGAGCCTCGGCCGCCGCGACGCCGTGCCTCCCGGATCTCGTTGAGCTCAGCCTCGACCTCCTCGATCGGCCGTTCAGGGATCTTCGGCACGAGCTCGTCGAACGCGGCCAGCATGCGCCGTCGCTCGCTTGCGCTGAGGCGGTCGGCCCGCTCGCTGAAGTCGTGAATCGCCTCGCGGACGATGGCGCTCTTGGAGCGGTGCAGCCGCTCGGCGGTCTCGCTCAGGCGAGCGACGGTCTCAAGATCCAACGTGAATGTCGATTTCACCGATGCCATATGGAGACCATAACACCATACTCACCGCCCAGCGGTCGATTCGGAGGCTGGCTGGCAGTCACGCCCGTAGTATCGGCGGCGGAACCGAGCAGAACCGAACGTGGTCCCACTAAACATCCCGAACGCGCTGACGATGCTGCGCATCCTGGCGGTGCCCGTCGTCGTCGTGGCGCTGCTGGCCGAGATCCCGAACGGGGATCTGATCGCCGGCATCGTCTTCACGCTTGCGGCCCTCACCGACGGGCTCGACGGCTACATCGCCCGCCGCCGCGACAGCGTCACCACGTTCGGCAAGCTCATGGACCCGCTCGCCGACAAGCTGCTGATCGTGGCCTCGCTCGTTTCGCTCGTCGCCCTCGATCGCCTGCAGGCCTGGATCGCGATGGTGATCATCGCTCGTGAGCTCGCCGTCACCGGACTCCGCGCCGTCGCCGTCGAGCAGGGGGTGGTGATCTCGGCAAGTTGGCTCGGTAAGGTCAAGACGGCCCTGCAGATCGCGGCGGTGATCGCCCTGATCGCCGTCGATCCCGCGACCACGGCGGTCGACCTGCTCGTCTACGCAGCGGTGGCGGCGACCGTGATCTCGGGGGCGGACTACTTCTTCGGGATCCGTCGGCGGATCGAAAAGCAGCGGTTGACCGAGGACGCGGAGGGGGCCGGAAGCGCCGGAGGCGCCTAGGTCAAGCCGGCGGAGGGGCCGTCGAGCCACTCCCGCATCGTCATGTGGTGGTGAGAGTGCCCGCCCGAGGAGAGCTCACGGAGAACCTCGGAGAGCTCTCCGGAGCGCTCGGCCACCACGTTGTGGCGATGGATCGTCTCGAGGTTCTCCTGACGGGCGAGGATGAAGTTCTGGCCGTCGAGGTCGGGGTGGGCGGTGGCGAGCTGGCGGACCATCTCGCGTACGCAATCCTCGACGAACCGGGGGTTTGCGTGAGCCTTCTCAACCACCGAGCGCTCGTCCTCGCGCTTCATCAGCTCATAGATCTCCGACGACATCGAGGATTCGACGATGGCGAGCAGCTCGCGAGCGTCGATCTCGGCCTCGCACTCCTCGGAGCGGCCCAGGTAGAGGGTCCCGATGCCGCGTTGGTTGTGGGTGGCGACGGGCACCAGCTCGAGGATCTCGTCGACCTGGGCTTCGCTGTAGCCGTTCTCGCCGAGTCGCTCGCGAGCGCCGGCGGCGATCAACTCCTGGGCGCAGGGGCAGGCCGTCATGCCCTGCGCCTGGACCCCGGTCAAAGTCCTCGTGCCGGCGTTGGAGGCGACGGCGGTGCCCAGCAGCGTGTAGATCTCCTGCGTCGGCTTGCCGCTGACCGGCGCGGGTACCGTCTCGGGGTAGCGGGCGGCGAGAGAGACCTCGGCGCGCATTCCGCCCTGGCGGTCGCGCACTCGCTCCGCAATCCGGGCGGCGAGGTGCTCGGCCTTCAGCGACTCGCCCAGCACCGACTCGTCGATCGCGTCGTTGACCACCTCTTCGAAGCGGGACATGTGGGCGCCGGCCTGCTCGGGGCTGAGGTCGACGTAGCACTCGAACTCGGCGAAGAAGAGCTGGGCACCCGAACCGTCGAGGGAGTGAACGGAAGGCTCAGGATTGATTCGGATGACCTTCTCGACGCCACGTACCCCGACTCGGGTCAGGCTGACCTCGGTGCGCGGCCGGCGTGCCTGCACGTCTGGGCCGGCCGACTCGTGGGTGGATTCGCTGCTCAGTGTGGGCGGACGGTTCATCGGGGGTCGCTCGGCGCCGAAGGCTACCGAGGTCGATTCCCCGGCCTCAGGCGTGGCATACTCGCGGGGCGCCCTCGGGAGGGGAATGTGTCCTCGGTCGAGGTGGCGCTGAGAGGTACGTGAGATGGCTGAGGAGCTGCAAGTCACCGAGTTGCCCGCGATGGAGCAACCGGGCGAGGACCCTGGCGCGATTCTGATCGCGATCGGCCGCGAGAGCGGCCAGGTGAGCGGTGCGCAGGTCGCCGCGGCCGTCGAGGAGGTCGAACTCGGGCCCGATGGCCTTCGCGATCTTCACATTCAGCTCGTCGACGCCGGCATCGAGGTGATCGTCGAGACCACCTCCGAAGGTGAGCTGGAGGAGGACCCCGCTCAGGCGCCGCCGATCGTCGCTCCCGACCTCACCGTCGAGCCGGGAGTCGACTCGCTGCGCCTCTACCTGCACGCGATCGGGCGTGTCCAGCTGCTCACGGCCGATCAGGAGGTCGATCTGGCCAAGCGGATCGAACGGGGTGACTTCGACGCCAAGCGCCAGATGGTCGAGGCCAACCTTCGCCTCGTCGTCTCGATCGCCAAGGGCTACGTCGGTCGCGGCCTCAGCTTTCTGGACCTGATCCAGGAGGGCTCGCTCGGGCTGATCCGCGCGGTCGAGAAGTTCGACCACCGCCGCGGCTACAAGTTCTCGACCTACGCGACCTGGTGGATCCGCCAGGCGGTCACCCGCGCCGTGGCCGACAAGAGCCGGACGATCCGGATTCCCGTCCACATCAACGAGAAGCTGGGCAGGGTTCGAAGTGCCGAGCGCAGCCTCGTCCAGGACCTCGGCCGCGAGCCCGAGCCCGCCGAGGTCGCCCGCGAGGTCGGACTCGATCTCTCTGAGGTTCGGGAGCTGATGGGCCTCGCCGCCGCCCCCGTCTCACTCGAGGCCCCGATCGGCGAGGACGGCAACGGCCGCGTCGCCGACATCGTCCCCGACCTGAACGGCCAGGGCCCCTTCGAAAGCGCCAACGACTCCCTGCAGCGGGAGGGCCTCGACCGTGCCCTTCGCCTGCTCACCGACCGCGAGCGCAAGGTGATCGAGCTGCGCTACGGCCTCACCGACGCCGAGCCCCAGACCCTCGAGCAGATCGGCCAGGAACTCGGCATCACCCGCGAGCGGGTCCGCCAGATCGAGACCAACTCCCTCCGCAAGCTCAAGCGCCTCCCGCAGGCGCAATCGCTGCGCGATTTCTAGGCGGGGTCGGCTTCAGGCTCGCCGGCCGGGAGCTCGATCCGTTCAATGACGATGCGGCCATATCCCTCGGCCGATACGAGGACGCGATCCCCATCACGAAGGTCGGCGGCCATCACTGCCGATTGCGGAAGCGTGACCCGACGTTTCTGGTTGATCAGGGCCCGACCGGACTGGCCAAGCGCCCGTTCGCGCCTCGTCCTTCGGAACCTTGGGGCGGCCGATGGGGGAGGCAGGATTCGAACCTGCGAAGGCTGAGCCGGACGATTTACAGTCGCCATCCGTTGACCGCTTGGATACTCCCCCAGGCGGGGCTGGCAGTCTAGAGAGGGCGCCTCTGAGTAGACGAGCGGCCGGATCGGGGCGACGGGCTCGACCTCATATCCGGAGTACTTGTCCCCGCCAAGTGAAATCGAGTTCGCGGCCTCCAGGGCAGTGGCGGGTATGCACCATCGGCGTCCCTCTCCCGTGAGGACGAAGAGGAAGTCGAATCGGTCCGGGTCCATGCGCTTGACCTTGCCGCTCCAGCTCCGGTTGCCGCCTGCCGTGGCGAGGTTGACCGAACAGCGCTGTGAGCCGGCGGGTGTGCTCGATTGCTGCGTCGATGTCTTCACCTGAATCCGCAGCAGGTTGCCATCGAGGAGGGCGATCAGATCAACGTCTCTGCTGTGACCGAGCGGGGCGAAGACAACAGCGCCGAGCCTCGTGAACCAGTCGACGGCAGATGCCTCGCCGAGGTCACCCTGACGGCCTCGGCTGATCAATCGCCCTCGCTCCGCGTCCTTCATCCGACGAACATACGTTCGCCACCGGACGGAATCTCCGCACCTGGTCGCCCCGCCCCCGCCCCCGCCTCGCACGCCCTCTCGCTAACCTGCGCCGACGCGCCCGGATAGCTCAGCGGTAGAGCACCTCCATGGTAAGGAGGGGGTCGTGGGTTCAAGTCCCACTCCGGGCTCTACTGGAGATCCTCCTCTCACGTCCCAACAGCTGCGCCAGATCCCCCTCCAGCCGTGGTGGCGAGTACTGATCCACGTACCGCGACCTTCCGGCCGCGCCCAGCCTCGCTCGGAGTTCGGGGTCCTCGGCCAGCCGCAGGAGGGCAGCGGAGAGCCCCTCGACGTCGCCCGGCTCGACCAGCAACGCCTCACGCTCCTCGCGAACGGTGTCGGGGATGCCGCGGTGGCGCGTGCTGACGATCGGCAACCCGGCGGCCAGCGCCTCGAGCACGACCAGCGGCTGGCCCTCGTTGCGATAGCGGCTCGGAAACGCGAAGAGGTCGGCCCACGCCAGTTCCCTCGCCTTGGCCGCGCCCGTTCTCGGACCGACGAGCTCCACCCGCGGGGCGGGATCGGGGTGGGCGCCGACCCATTCCTCGAACTCGGCCCGCGTCTGCTCGTCGTACTCGCCGACGAAGCGGACGTGCCAGCCGGCGGCACGCTCGCCGAGCCGGCCCAGCGCCGCCAGCAGGTCGTCGTGACCCTTGCCGTCCCGCAGGTTGGAGAGGAACAGGATCCGCAACGGGCGCCGGTGCCGCGCCTCGGCGCTCCCGACCCTCCGACATCCACCATCGGGTCGTCGACGACCGTCTCCAGCACCTCCACGCGCCCGGGATCGGCAAGCCCCTCGAAGCAGGACCGCAGCGACGGCGTCAGCACCCAGAGCGCCGTCGCCTGGCGAACCGTGACGCCAATCAGCACCCGCATCAATACCCCCGACTCGTCGTGGAACTGGCGGAAGCGGCCGCCGAGCAGGTGGACGTAGACCGGACGGCGGAAGGCGCGCGCGATCCAGATCCACAGCGCATCCCGCAGAAAGCCCCAGCGGCCCTGTGAGATCTGCAGATAGACCCCGGCGTCGGGGTGCCGGCGCATCAGGGCGGTCAGGCGCCAGCCGGCGAGCAGACCGAGCCTGACGTTCTCGAAATCGAGGTGGTTCAGGTTGGCGAGCGAACGGTCGTCGCGGGTATCGAAGTGCGCGGCGAGCAACCCGAGGCGGCGCAGAGCGGCGAGGATCGAGAGGGTGAGTATCGAATGGCCGAAGGTCGGCGGCGGCGTCGGGGCCAACACGATCAGCCGGCGTCCGGCAACGGGTGCGCTCATCATGATCCGCGCCGGAGTCTGACCGATGGTGAGAAACGGCGAAATCGCCGTGAGCGGTCCAAGGCCGACGATCAGCCGAACGTCGGCTCGGAGGTGCAGTCGATTGGGGCCCGAACCGGCTGCCGTTTCTCGCTCAGCAGCCACTCGAGGACCATCCCACTCATCCCCTCGGGAACGGGGCAACCGAATAGGTGAAGCACCGTCGGCGCGAGGTCCAACACGCTCGGAGGTGGATGCCCCTCCATGCTCGTCGGGGCGATGCCGGGCCCGGCCGCGACCAGGAAACCGCTCCCGTTGTGTTCGGTGCGCGCGTATGGCCCGCCGCCGTCCTCGATCGTGCCGACCCGTGGATGACGGACCCTGCGGATCCGTTTGCCCGGCGTCCATCCGACCAGCAGGTCGGGCATCTGCTCGACCAGGGTGCCGGGGGCGATCTCCGCGATGGGCAGCACCTCGGCGACCGCCGGCGCGCCGGTGTCTGGATCGACGAGCTGGCCCAGCTCGCCGATCAGCTCGGCGATCAGAGCCTCGCGATCGGCCGGGGAGACGATTCCGTCAGGCTCGCGTCCGGCGAGGTTGATCCGGATCCAGGCCGACCCCGGCTCCGCCTCCGAGACGGCGCGGCTCCGAGACCAGTCGATTTCATCACCCCAGGCCTGGTCGGCGATCGATTCGGCGGTCCCCACCGGGATGAGCTTCCTCAGCCGATGGCGCATGAACCGCGGAACGACGGTCGATGCGAGCCGGAGGGCCAGTCTTCGCCCTCTCCCGGCGCGGCTCGGTTCGGCGGGCACCTGGTAGCCGAGCGCGATCATGATCGCGCCGAGCAGATCCTTCGAGCACTCGTTGGGGCGTAGGCCGATGGTCGAGAATACGAGCACGTCGGTCTCCGGGCCGGCCGCCTCGAGCAGTCGCGCGAGGTTGCGATCGGTCTCGGCGTAGATGTCGAGCAGACCCTCTGGAGCAGCGTATCTGGCGCGGGCGCGCTGCGGCTCGGCGGAGTCGAGGTGGTGGAAGAAGGCATGGCCGGCGTAAGTGAGGCTCGGTGTAGTTGACGATCGCGCAGTCCCAGTCCCCTCGGCCGAGCAGCTCGAGCGCGAGATCGGTGCGTCGGCGCGCGAGCTTGGCGAGTACGCGCCGGTAGCGGCGTTCGGAGGACGTGTTGCGGTCGTAGTCCCGGTTCACCCACGACGGATGAGCGGCGTGACGGGAGGTCATCTCCGCGAAGAGGTCCGCCGGCCACGACGTCCCCTCCCTCGTCACCCGCAGCCCCCACCCCCCGAGCTCGGTGACTCCGTCGTCTCCCAGTCCTCCGGCATAGGGAACGTCGAAGACCACGATCCGCGGCTTCGGGTCGGGACCATGCACGCGCATCACCCACCAGAACGGCCTCAGCCAGCCGCCACCTGCCATCCGCGCCCGGCCCACGCTGCCGGGCCGGACGATGCGCCAGCTGTAGATGCCGTGCTCCCCGGCGGAGGCGCCGCTGATCACCGATGCCCAGGACGACTCGGGCATGTGGTCCCCGTCGGATCGCAGCGGCCCGGCGATCCCGCGCTCCGCAAGGCCGGCCAGGGTCGGCAGGCGACCCTGGCGAAGCCAGGGGAGGACCAGGTCTCCGTCAGCCGCGTCGAGACCGACCATCAACAGTCGTCGGCGGGCGCTCAAGCCGCGACCTCTTGCCAGACTCGCCGCATGCGCTGGACATGATCAACCACATCGTGGCGGCGCGTCAGCCTCGCCTGCGCAGCCGGGTCCGGTAGGTGGTTGGCGAACGCACGACCGTCGGCCACCGCGAGCATTCGATCGAGCAGCGCCGTCCCGTCCCCGTTCGGGAAGAGCAGCCCGCTGCGTCCCTCCTCGACCGACTCGGAGAAGCCTCCGTCGGCACTGGCGATCACGGGGACGCCGCGGGCGATCGCCTCGATCGCGACCAGTCCGAGCGGTTCGCGGTAGAGCGACGGCGCCACGAGCGCCCAGGCGTCGGAGAGCCACTCCGTCCAGTCCCACGGCATCCCGAGCTGAAAGTCGACCGAATCACGGAGCCCGAGCCGGTCGGTCAGGGCGAATGCCGCATCGCGGTGGCGGCCGTCCCCGCAGATCAGCAGCGTCGCGTCGGGGTGGCGAGCCAGCAGCTTCCCGAAGGCGTGCAGCAGCACCTCGACCCCCTTGACGGGCGCCAGGCGCCCGGCGTAGACGAAACGCGGGGACTGACGGGGACGGCGGCGAAAGGACGTCTCCGGCGGCGGCACCGGCAGCGGTGCGTACTCGGCCTCGACGCCGATGAGCTTCAGCTCCCGGGCGACGTGGCGACTGCAGGCCGTGACCCGATCGACGTTGCGGAGCCCGAGCCGGAAGGCTCCGTAGCGAACGGCGTCGCGGGCGGCGCGTGCTCGGCCGAGGCAGCCGCCGCGGACGCAGATTGCACCCATCCGGTGCCGGCACTGATCGCCGCTGGGCAGGAGCTTCGTCCCGGTCGGGCAGACCGGTTTGAAGTCGGACACGGCCAGCGTCGTCGGCCGGCTCCCGAGGGGCGCCATCACCGCGGGGGAGAGGTACGGCAGGATCATCGCCAGGTGGATCACGTCCGGATCGAAATCGTGCAGGGCGCCTCGGAGGGTGGCGACGGTGCTCGGATTGGCGATCTGCAGAAACGCCTGCGCCCGCCGCCGATCGGTCGTCCTGGCGACGTATTCGGCGGTCCCGTCGGCTGCGGAGCCGATCGAGGAGGTCATCAGCCGGACCTCCTCGCCCGCCTCGGCGAGGCCCTCCCTGAGCGTCCGGATGTATCGCTCGGTCCCCGCCCGTCGCAGCGGCCAATCGGTTACGAGTAGGACCCTCACCCCGCGCTCGCTGCCGCGCGCTCGGCGGCGAGCACGATCTCGAGGCTGCGCCTGCCGTCGGTGATCGTGGGCAGCGAGTGGCTCTCGCCGAGGGCGGCCCCGACGAACTCGCCGAGCGCCAGCGCGAAGGACGGTTCACGCCGCGGGATGGGCAGCGCCCGCAGGCTCGTCCCCAGCCGGGACGGCCCCCCGCCGGAGGGCCGGCGTCGCCGCGAGACCCGGGCCGGCCAACGATCCGCGCGCAGCACACCGCGGGAGCCCTCGACCTCCCAGCGGTGCTTGCGCCCCCGCACGTAGGAGAGGACCATCTCGACCTCGACCCCACCCTTCATCCGCAGGACCACCCGAGCATCGTCCTGCTGGCTGCGGTTCGAGGCGACCGACGCCGCCTCGACGGCCTCGACGTCGGTGTCGAGCAACCATCGGGCGAAGTCGACCTGGTGGGAGCAGAGGTCCAACAACACCCCGCCGCCACTGCTCCGCTCACGCTTCCAACCGGCCATGGTCTCGGGGTTCGCGGCCTCGCAATGCCAGGCTCGGACCCTCCTGATCTGACCCACGCGGCCCCCGTTCAGCTGCTCCTTGAGTCGGACGAATGCAGGGCTGAGCCGGTAGTTGAAGCCGACGGCGCAGACCGCCGGGCGGGCATCCAGCATCGACTCGAGCGAGCGAGCCTCCTGGAGGCGGATCGCGACCGGCTTTTCGAGATACAGATGCTGTCTGCCGCGGCCGACGGCGGCGGCGAGTGCCGCGTGGGCGGGGGTTGAGGCGCAGACGACGATCGCGTCGATGTCGGCGCGTGAGAGGAGGGCGTCGATTTCGGAGTGCACCTCCACGCCGGCCATCTCCGGGAGGGCCGCCCGGGACGGCTCCGACGGATCCGAGACCGCAATGAGCCGGACCCGCGGATCGGAGCGGAGGACGCGGAGGTGGTACTGGCGGGCGATTCCACCGCAGCCCACCAGCCCGACCCCGAGAGGGGGTCCCCGCTCCGCGTCGGAGGGGCTGGGATTCAAGCTGCCTCGCCGACCGGAACGAAGGCGAAGTTCTCATAGGCCACGGATGGCTCGTGGATCCTGTGAAGGCCGACCCGGGGAATTACGATCCGCTCCATGCCGTAGCCCCGAAGTCGCCTTTCGAGGTCCGCCGAACTCGACCCGCCGGCCGCGAGCAGCTCGTCGTTGAGCTCGCAGATGGCCGCCCCGATCCGCCCCGCCGACAGCATCCGTTCGGCACCATCGAAGACGCGGGCCTCATGGCCCTCGACGTCGAGCTTCAGGAGGTCGATCCGCTCGATCCCCCGCCGGTCGGCGAGCTCATCGATCGAGGTCATCTCGACCTCCACGGTTCCGTCGGCGGGAGTGGGGCCGTAGCCGTGATCGGCCGGCCCGATGACCCGGTGGTAGTCACTGCCCTCACCCTCGGAGCTGAGGACCGCCACCCCCGGCTCCGCGCCCGCGGCCATCCGCTCGACCTCGACGTTTCGGCAGCCGTTCAGCGCGACGTGGTCGCGGAGCCGGCGGAAGTTCTGCGGGTGCGGCTCGAGCGCGAGGATTCGCGTGCGGCGCCGCGCCAGGGCCACCGGGACCGTGGTCAGGCCGATGTGGGCGCC
The DNA here is from genome assembly GCA_963823275.1 of uncultured Solirubrobacterales bacterium. Taxonomy (GTDB): domain Bacteria; phylum Actinomycetota; class Thermoleophilia; order Solirubrobacterales; family 70-9; genus RHKX01. The sequence goes on from CAWGKW010000002.1 coordinate 333,110, forward strand.
TACGTCGACGAGGGTCGTGTCATCTCCGAGGCGGCTCAACACAAAACGAAGCAGCGCCGGGTCGTAGCGACGGGTGAGGAACGCCTGGGCCTGGGTGTAGTCGGAGAGGTCGAGGTCGAAGCGCCCGCCCCCCCGGAGCCGGGCGCGGCGTGGAGTCGGCGGCAGCCCGCTCAGCCGGCGGGAGAAGATCGGCCGGACCACCCGATGCTGCCCGGAGCCGACCGGCAGTGCGCCGAGGATCGCGGCCACGATCCCGAGCGTCCGCTCCTCGCCGTGCCCGAGGGCCCCCCTTGAGCGCTCTGCCTCCATGCCGACCCCAAACGTAGCGGCTATGGTGGCCGATCCCTCGCCGAGCGAATAGCCTCGATCTCCCGCCTTGGAGGACCAATCACGCACATATGACCTTGGGGCCGCCGTGGCGATCATGATTCGCCGGCTCCCCATGATCGCCGCTTCTGCGGCGCTTGGAGCACTGCTCGCACTTGTCTTCTCACTCAGCTCCGAGAAGGTTTACACAGCGCAAACCACGCTGCTCTCCCGCGACCAGGGAATCTACGATCGGATCTCGGAGACCCCGGTTCTGCGGGTCGATGGCAACCAGTCGGTCGGGCCGGCGACGGCGGCGGGTCTTGCCGATCTCGATGAGGTCTACGAAAAGACGGCCGCCGCACTCGGCGACGGCGACGCCCAGGTGATCGCCGACCTGATCAGCGTCACCGCCGACGTGGAGGCGAGCCTGTTGACGATCGAGGCGGACGGTCCGAGCCCCGAGCAGGCCGCCGACCTGGCGAACGAGTTCGCCGCCGACTTCATCGATCTGCGGCGCGCGGACGACCGGGCGGTACCGCGAGAGGCCGGTCGGCAACTGCTGGCCGAGTACCGGCGCGCGGTCGAGGAAGGTGCCAGCCCTGAGGATCTTGCGGTCTTGAGGAAGCGGTCGCGGGAGCTCGCTGTCTTCGAGACGCTGCAGACGGGCAGCGTCGAGCAGGTCGAACCGGCCCTGCCGCCGAGTTCCCCCTCGGCCCCGCGCACGAAGCTGAACACCGTGGCCGGCGGACTCGCCGGGCTGCTGATCGGAATCGGTGCGGCGCTGATGCTCGACCGTGCTCGTCCGCGCTTCCGCTCGCGCCGCGAGGCCGAGCGTCAACTCGGCGCCCCGGTGCTTGCCGAGGTCGCCTCGGCCGGCACCGACGGCGAGGCGGCGCTGCAGGCGCTGCGAACGCGGCTTCGTTTCCCCGCTTCGGGGACGGCTCCAGAGCGCCTGCTCGTGCTCGGTCTCACCGATGGCGACGAGCGGCGGGCGGCGGAGATCGCCGCCGGTCTGGTCAGGGTGAGTTCGACCGCCGAGCGGGACGCGATCCTGGTCGAGACGCAGATGACCGAACCGGGAGATTCGGCGAATGAAGGCCTCGCGGGACTGCTCTCGGGAGCTGGCCGCCTCGCGGAGGCGATCGAACGCGACGATGCCGGAGGCGCCCGTATCGCCGCCGGCACTTCCAGCGATGCCGCCTCGTTGCTCTCCGGGGAGCGGACCGGTGCGCTCCTCGACGAACTCGGCGAGCGGTTCACGTTGATCGTGCTGGCGGCACGATCGCCGCTGGCGGCACCGGATGCCGTTCCGCTCCTCAGCCTGGTCGATGGAATCCTGATCGTCACCGGCCTCGATCGTGCCGGGCCGCCCGACGCGGTCGCGCTTCGCGAGCAGCTCGAGGCACACGGTGTGGAGCCCCTGGGACTCGTTCTGGCGGGGAACTCACGCCGGGGGGCTTGAACCAGCGCCCGCGATGAGTGTCGCCCATGACGACGGACCCCGGCGGGTCCTGTTCATCTCGTACTTCGCACCGCCCTACGGCGGCCCCCAGGGCTTCCGCGCGGCCCAGTTCCTCACCCACCTGCCCGCCCACGGTTGGGTGCCGCAACTGCTCACGGTGAAGGCCGCTGCCTACCCCGAGGACTCCGGGTACTCCGATCAGATGTCCTACCCCGACGTCCGCGACGGGGCGATCGAGACCTCGACGCTGTCGCTGGACCGAGCCGTCGACCGGTTCAAGAGCGGGGGGCGGGCGGGCGCGGGGGACGCTTCGGGCCCACGGGCGGCCACCTCACCCGGCGCCGGGGGTTTTTCGCTGCTGACCCGTGCGGCGGCCCTGGCGACGACCCCGGATCGGCTGGTCGGCTGGGCGCCGTTCGCGGTTCGGGCCGGACTTGCGCCCGCTCGGAGGGCCGACGTGATCCTCGCCGCCGGGCCTCCCTACTCCAATCACCTCGTCGGCCTCGCACTCGCCAGGATCACGGGCAGGCCCCTGAGCGTGATGGTCGACGACCCATGGGTCTCGATGGCTCACCGAACCTGGTACAGCGCCCGGCAGCGCCGGCTGCACGAGCGGCTGGAGCGGTTGAGCATGGAGCGCGCCGATTCGGTCATGGCGGCCACCGAGGGCTTCGGCGCCGATCTGAGCGCTCGCCATCCCGGGCTCGCATTGGATCGGAAGCTGAGGATCGTCCGCTGGGGGTACGAGCCCGACCCTGGATCGGCGGGTATTCGACCGGCTTCGGCTCCCCCCGTCCGGTTCATCTACACCGGCTCGCTGCGGGGCGCGCAGTACGATCCTTCAGTCCTCTTCGAGGCGCTGGAGTCGATGCTCAGGCGGGATCCGAAGCTGGTCGAGCGGATCCACCTCGACATCTACGGAGGCGTCGAGGCCCGGCTATCGGGCGGCCGCGGCCCGGCCACCGCTCGATTCGCTGATCACCCTCCACGGCTTTCGACCCCACAATGAGATCAGCGCCGAGATCCGACGCTCTCACGTGACGGTCCTGCTGATCGGCGACACCCACCCGGAGCTGCGCTGGTACGAGTCGGCCAAGATCTTCACCTACGCCGGCGCCGGCAGGCCCACGCTCGCGATCGTGCCCCCGCACGGCGACGCGGCCCGCCTCGTGGAGAGCCGAGGACTCGGATTGGTCGCGCCGAGCGACGACCCGGAGGCGATCGTGGAGGCGATCCTCAGGCTCGAGCGCGAGCACGAGTCCCTGATCCCGCCCGAGTCGGCCGCCGTGGGACTCGACTCGAGATCGGTCATCGCCGAGGCCGCCAAGGCCCTCGACCTCGCGCTCGAGAGGTCGGCGGGTTAGGTCGTCAGGCCGCGGCTCTCGTTTCGCGGGCCGCGGCGGCCGGCCCGCAGACGATGGCCAGCAGCGCGAGCGTCGGGATCATCACCTCGGGGTGGGTGAAGAGGTTGTTGATCATCACTACGACGGCGAACCCGAGCAGGCCGGCGACCAGGAAACGGTCGGCGGGACTGCCGCGACGCGGGCGGTTGAGCACCGCTACGAGCGCGAGCAGGCTGAAGGCCAGGGTCGCGACGAGGGCGGCCAGCCCACCCTCGGCGAAGCTGAGCACCCAGATGTTGTGGGGGACGACGTTGGTGTTGCCCACCGGGGTATGGCTGTAGTCGCGGTTCTCGGCTATCCCCTCGGTCACGCCGAGCGTACCGAGGCCGGTGAGCGGATCGTCAAGCCCCATCCTCACCCCCGAGACCCACGTCGCCTGTCGATCGAAACCCGCGAGGCCCTGCTCGTCCAGCCGCGAGGTCCAGAGCGCGGAGATGGGCGGCACCAGGACGATCACCGCCAGCGTCGCCACCGCGGCACGGACCGCGATTCGACGACCGCGTGCGTCGAGGCCGGTCAGGACGACGTAGCCGACCCCGATCACGACCCCGATCAGGGCGCCGCGCGTCAGCGCCAGGGCCAGAATGCCGCCGCTCGCGAGCACCGTTGCGCCGCCGAGCCGGACCATTAGTGGATTGAGCGAGCCGGAGCGCAGCGACAGTCCGGTGAAGACTCCGAGCATCGACATCGCGCCGAGGAAGTTGGCGCCGACCGTCCCCTGAGCGCGGAGGATGCCGCGCTCGGCGTCAAAGGCGGCGCCGGTCGCGAACTCGGCGACCACGATCAGGGCCTGAGCGAGGACCGCGAGGGCGAAGGCGGCGAGGATTCGCTCCCTGGCGCCGGCACGGTCGCGCAGCGCCGCCGAGACGGCGATCACGAAGGCGGCGAAGAAGAGCGGTTGACCGATGCCCTTGCTGAGCTCGGCGATCAGCTCCGTGGCGTCGTCGGAGTTGAGGATCCCGACCGGCAGGCCGATCGCGGCGAGGGCCAGCAGTGCGACTACGGGACCCCGTAGGGGGCGGGGTAACGCAGGTGTGCCGCGCACGTAGGCGAGCAGGTAGAGGGATGTCCCGACCGCGATCAACAGCGCCCGCACGTCGCTCCCGTAGGCGCCGAGCGAGCTGAAGGAGCCGCCCTCGGCGATCGGGATCAGGGGGGCGAACGTGATCACCGCGAGCAGCGGTGCCTCTCTGCCGAAGCGCCAGCAACCGGCGAGCACCGCCAACAGCGCGAACAGGCCGCCGAGCACGATCACCGGAGGCCCGACCACGACCAGAATCGCTGCGGCGGCGACGAGGACCGTCAGGGCCGCGGTGATCAGGGCCTCCCCAGCAGGAGGTCGCAGTCCCAAGCTCGTGCCCGCCATCGCGGTGATGCTACGCGGGAGGGGCGCGACTATGGTTCCGGTCCGGCCGGGACCGGCGAGGCGGCGAGCGCCCGGCGCTCGTAGACGACCACCAGCGGGAGGGTGATCGCACCGGCAGCAAGCGTGGCTGCGACGGCGGCCGCCCCCGACGTGGTCAGCGTGTCCACGGCCAGGTAGGCGAGCCCAGCGGCCGCGCCCTGCAGGATCAGGGCACCGAGAAGCAGCGCGAACGTCCGCGGAGAGCGGAGCGCGGCGAGGCGGGGTTCAGACCTGAACAGGGGGACCAGGTAGCCGAGCTGGGCCGAGTAGCCGACGAGGACGCCGAGCGGTCTGCCCTCGATCCCGATCAGGGCGACCAGGAGGGCTGAGGCAACTGCGTTGACGACGAGGCCGATCGCAGCGGCGCGCAGCACGACGCCGCCGCGAAAGGTCGCGTACAGGATCGCCTCGAATCCCCAGATCGCCGTCATCACGACCACCACCGGCCCGTACAGGCGAAGCAGCTCACCGACCTCGCGGGCATCGGCCGAGCTGTACTGCCCATGGGCGAGAAGCAGCTCCGCGAGGGCGGGGCCGGCCACCGCGAACAGGGAGGCGGCCGCGAGGGCCAGCAGCAGCGACGTGACGACGCCGATCCTGACGTCGGCGGACCCTTCGGCGTGCTCGCGACGGGATACGACCAGCAATGAGAGGGCGGCGCCCTGGCCGGCCGCGAAGACCGCGAGCGTGAGCACCCGGGTCGCGTAGGTGAGTTGTGAGACGGCACCGTCCTTGAGCAGCGAGCCGAACAGGGGGTCGAAGAGCAGGACGAGGCGGCCCAGCACGATCGCTCCGAGCACGGTGGAAGCGGAGCCGAGCGCCCCGCGAGCAGGCCACGCGATTCCGCGAAATGCCACGTGTGGGCGCAGCCCGCGCGGTGCCGCCAGCAGGTCCGCGCTGAGCAGCTGCACGCCCGTGGCGATCAGGCCGGCGAGGACCACGTCGAGGGGGCTGTTGGTGAATGGCTCGACGAAGAGCAGCCCCGTCCAGACCAGCCCGTAGATCGCGGTCGAGGCTCCGACGGCGTAGCCGCGGTTGAGATTGTGGCCGAGCGCCGAAATCACGAACGCGGCCACGGTCGGCGGGATCGACAGCGAGTAGAGGCGGAGGACCGAGACGGCATCGTCCGCCGTCCGATCGTCGAAGCCGGGTGCGATCAGCTCGACGATCAGCGGAGCAGCCACCAAGACCAGGAGGGTCAGGGCGCCGCCGGCGAGGGCGGCGGTGCCGGCGAGCCGGCCGGTGAGGCGACTGGCCCCGGCGGGGTCGTCGAGTGGCAGCCGCGGCACGATCCAGTAGGCCACCGCGCCGGAGCTGACGGCGAGCAGGATCGACGGCAATGCCGCGCCGACGAAGTAGGCGTCGAGCTCGCCACCGGCTCCGAACAGGGCGCCGACCCGTATCTGAACGAGCGCGAGGGTCAACGCGCCGATCGCGCCGGAACCACCGACCACGAGGATTCGCCGCAGCATCAGCGCGGGGACGCGATATCGGAGTAGACGGCCAGCAGCTGATCGACCACGGCCGTGGTCCGGTACTGCAGCGGTAGGGGCGCGCTCTCGATGCCGGAGGGTGGCCAGGCGCCGGTCAGCACCGCATCGATGTCGCGCCGCAGGGCGTCATCGTCGCCGGCGGGCGAGAGCCGAACCGGCTGGTGTCCGGCGAGGACCTCGGAGACCGCGCCGCTGTCGGAGGCGATCACCGCTACGCCCGCCGCACGGGCATCGAGCAGGACCTGCCCGAAACCCTCGACTCGCGAGGGTACGATCAGGGCGTCGGCCCGGGTGAGCTCGGCGACCTTCGCCTCGATTCCGATCCAGCCACCGATGTGGACCTCGCCGCCCACCCCCGCAAAGCAGCGCTCGAGCCAGCCGCGGTCTCCGCTTCCGAAGATCCTCAACTCGTAGTCCCGGCCGGCCCCCTCCAGGGTGCGCAGGGCATCCGCGATTCGGTCCACCCCCTTCGCCGGCGACCAGCGACCGTAATAGAGCAACACCGGCCGCCGTGCGGGCGCGCCGCCCGAGCGATGGAGTCTCTCGCGGCGAGCGTCGCGAACCGACTCGAGTGCCACTCGCTCCGACTCACCGAGCCCGTTGGGGACGACCAGGATCCGCGGTGCTCCCAGAGACTCGAAGAGGCTCCTCCAGCGCTCAGCGGTCACGATCGTGGCAGCGGCGTGGCGAACCAGCGTGCGGATGGTCGGGCCGGCCGGCCGCGATGCCTCGATCCAGGTTTCGAAGTCCCCGGAATGCACATGGAGGACGTAGGGGACGCGAAAGGCCCGGCAGATCAGCGATGCCGCGAGCTTCCGGTAGGGGCTGAGGCCGACGCTGAGCGGCATGTGCACCAGATCAGTCGACCGGCGCGCCAGAGCGCCGAACAGCCGGCCGAGCGCGGCGACGGCCTGCAGGAACTGCCTGGGCCTCGAGTCGTCCCAGTTGCTGATGTGGATCACGGTCAGCTCAGCGCGGTCGGCCAGCCCGGCGTCGAGCCAGCTCTCGACCGCCCTGGTGACGCCGCCGGGATGCTCGGGTCCGTAGTCGAGCATGACCACGCGCGGCCGCCGCCCCGCGAGCGGAGCGGCGTTGATCACGATGGGCCGGCTCCTGGGCCCGGCTCAGTGGGTCGACCTGCCATATGCTGGTTCTGCAGGAATTCGGGTGTCAAGTGACCGTGGGCTCTTGGATGGCGTGGGGGGAGGGCAAGGCGGATCGCCGTTGTCGAGAGGATGACTCTAGTCGTGACTTCATTCGGAATAGTCGGCCTCGGATACTGGGGACCCAATCGCCTCCGGGTGCTCGGTGAACTGGAGGCGGTGAGCATTCCGTGGCTCTGTGACCTCGAGGCCGATCGTCTCGAGCGCCTTGCGCCTCGGTATCCCGAAGCGCGAGTCACCACCGATGTCGAGGATGTTCTCTCCGACCCGCAGCGTCGATGCGGTCCTGATCGCCACCCCGGCCTCAACCCACCACGAGCTCGCGACCGCAGCGCTGCAGGCGGGAAAGCACGTCTTCATCGAGAAGCCACTGGCGCCCACCAGCGAGGAGGCACTCGATGTCGTCGCCCTCGCCGAGCGCGAAGGGCGGACGCTGATGTGCGGCCACACGTTCATCTACAGTCCGCCCGTCCGCCGGATCAAGGGGTTGATCGACGCAGGCGATCTCGGCGATCTGCACTTCATCTCCTCCAGCCGAGTCAATCTCGGCCCCTACCGCAGCGACGTGAGCGTGATCTCCGACCTCGGTCCTCACGACTTCTCGATCCTCCGCTACTGGCTCGGGGACTCACCGACGCGGGTGGGGGCCGTCGGCCGGGCGGTCATCAATCCTGCGGTTGCCGACGTCGCCTTCATCGACCTCGGATACGCCGATGGGTTGCTGGCGAACGTCGAGTTGAGTTGGCTCTCCCCGAGTAAGCTCCGGCGGACCGTGATCGTCGGCAGTCGCAAGATGCTCGTCTACGAGGACGGCGCGATCGAGCCGGTTCGAATCTACGACACCGGCATCGAGTACCAGGATCCCGAGACCTTCGGCCAGTACCAGCTCTCCTACCGCACGGGGGACATCGTTTCGCTCAGGATCGAGCCCGCGGAGCCGATCAAGGAAGAACTTGCTGACTTCGTCCACTCGATCCGAACCGGGGAGCCGCCGATGAGTGACAACGATCTTGCCGTCGACGTGATCGCCACGGTCGAGGCCGCGGAGCGTTCGATGGCCGATCAGGGGATCCCGGTGGCGATCGAGCATCGCGTCCCCAGGGGGTCGGGCTGATCAACTCGGGGCGCAACATCCCGATCAGCCCGGAGCAGACCGAGCGCAGCGACGGAGTCCTCCGGCCCTTTCTTCTGCCGCGGGTCTCCGACACCGCGATCGTCTCAACCGGCTGGGGCCATCGCGACCGGCTGGTGCGCCGCCTGTATGCCTGCGCCGATGCCCTGGCGATCTTCTCCGCGTTCGCGGCTGCGGCGCTGATTGCCGCCGACCGCGCCGACCGCGCCGAGTTCCTCGTCTTCGTCGCGCTCACGCTGCCCGTCTGGCTGTTGGTGATGAAGCTCTACGGCCTCTACGACCGCGTCCTGAAGCGGATCAGCCACTCCGTGATCGATGACCTTCCCTCGATCTTCCACGCGTTGTTGGTCGGTGGGCTGGGTGTCTGGGCGGCCAGCCGCTTCGTCTCGGTCGAGCAGATGACCCTCTTCGAGTGTGTCCTCTTCGGCCTGTTCTCGATGCTCCTCATCCCGACGTTGCGTCAGATCGCCTCGGGCGCGGTGGCCCGGCGGCTGGGGCCTGAGCGGGTGTTGCTGGTCGGCGACGGGCCGGTGATCGCGCCCCTGATGCAGATCCTCGACCGGCACCCGGAGCTCAACCTCGAGCCCATCGGCATGCTCGGCTCTGCGCCGAACGACGCCGAGCCCACCCTGCACGGCCCGCGTCGACTCGGCTCCTCTGATGATCTTGACCGGGTGATCACAGAGCACGCGCCCGAGCGGATCTTCGTCTGCCGCGACGCGTTCGAGGCCGATCAGGTCCGGGATCTGATCGACAGGTGCTGTCGCTACTCGCTCAAGGTGGGCCTCCTGCCTGACGCGGTGGAGGCCTTCGGGCCTGCGGTGGAGGTCGATGAGCTTCAGGGGATCGCCCTGCTCGGTATTCCGACGCCCGTTCTGGGGAGGACCTCCCGATTGCTCAAGCGCGGCTTCGATCTCGTGATCGCGATTCCGACCCTGCTGGTCTGCGCGCCGTTGCTGGCGGCGATCGCGATCGCGGTGCGTTCGACATCGCCGGGGCCGGTGGTGTTCCGCCAGTCCAGAATCGGGCGCGGCGGCACCCGGTTCGACGTCTTCAAGTTCCGGACAATGTACGAGGATGCTGAGAGCCGGCGCGAGGGGCTGATGTCGGCGAGCAAGGATCCCAACTGGCTCCTCCTCGATCACGATCCACGGGTCACCCGGATCGGCGGCTGGCTGCGCAGGAGCAGCCTCGACGAGCTGCCCCAACTCGTTCAACGTGGTCCGGGGGGAGATGAGCATCGTCGGCCCGAGGCCGCTTCCGGAGTGGGAGGACTCGAACGTCGCCGGCTGGGGCCGGTCCCGGCTCGACCTGACCCCGGGGATCACCGGTCTGTGGCAGGTGCTGGGCAGGACCGCGGATCCCCTTCGACGAGATGGTCAAGCTCGACTACCTCTACGTGACCAACTGGTCGCTCTGGCTCGACATCCGGCTGGTGATGCGCACCCTGCCGGCGGTCTTCAGCGGTCGCTCGAAGAGCTGAAGGCCGGGGCCCGTCAATCCCCGATGCGATCCTCGGGCGCAGAGTTCCCTGTGGTTGCCCGGGCCGGGACCCCGGCCACGGTCTCCCCGGATCGGACGTCGCGGCTGACCACGGCCCCGGCGCCGACCATCGCCCCGTCGCCGATCTCGACCCCGCCGAGCACCAACGCTCCGGACCCGATCGTGACGTCGGCCCCGACGCGGACGCCGAGCAGCTCCCAGTCCCCGTCCCCGGCCAGCTCGCCGGAGGCGGTGCGGGCTCGCGGCCGCTTGTCGTTGATGAAGACGACCCCGTGGCCGACGAAGACGCCGTCGCCGATCTCGACCCCCGAGCAGACGAAGCTGTGGCTCTGGATCTTGCAGCGCTCCCCGATCGTGGCGTTCGACTGGATCTCGACGAAGGTGCCGATCTGCGTGCCCGCCGCCGATCGAGCAGCCATAGAGGTTGGTGAAGGAGTGAACCACGACATCAGGGCCAAAGCTGCAGTCGCGGATCAGCCGGAAGGGCGCGTCGTTGGTCGGCTCGGTCGGCACGGTCGCTCACCGGCGACCATAGCCCCTCCCGACCCGGCGCTGCTGCGCCGTCGATCGTCGAACTCGAGCGCTGGGGTCGGATCGCTCCTGGCTCGGCCCCGACCCCTACGAGGGTATGAACTCGCCCGCTGCTCTCGGCCCTCTGTCGCACTCCGCTCGCTCGTCGGATCGGGATCCAGGTGGTCAAGCGTTCCCCGCTCGACCTGCGCCGACCGCTCGGATCAGACGCCCGCCAGAACCCGGCGACGATCTCCCACCTGCTCAGCGCCTACACTCGGCTCGAGCCGCGTCCCCGAGGTTCCGCGGGCGGAGGGATCGCCTGGGCTCTCGAGCGATTGCAGATCTGCGCCGGCCCGAGTACGAGTTGCCCTGCTGGAGCTATCCCTTCGACGTCGAGACCCGCTTCTTCTCCTATTCGGCGAGCACGCCTAACACCATCGCGACCGCCTTCGCCGGCTACGGACTGCTCGATGGCTACGAGCATGGAGGAGGCTCGCAACTGCTCGAGGAGGCGATGGCGGTGGGCGAGTTCTTCCTCGAGGAGATCCCGCTCACCGAGGCCGAGGGCGGGACCTACTTCGGCTATTTCCCCGGCGACCGCACACCGATTCACAACGCCAGCCTGCTCGCCGGGGGCCTGCTCGCCGAGCTGCACCGCCACGGAGGCCCGGAGAGTTTCGCCGCGGCCGCCCGGCAGACGGCGCGGCTACGCGATCGCCACCAGCGCCCCGACGGCTCTTGGCCGTACGCGGAGACGCCGATCGGAGACTGGGTCGACAACTTCCACACCGGCTACGTGCTCGACGCGCTCGGCCGGATCGATCACGCTCTCGGGCATCCCGGCGTCGTCGAGGCCCGTCGTCGCGGGCTCGACCACTACGCCGCCAGCTCTTCGAGCCCGACGGGGCGCCGCGCTTCTTCGATCGATCCCTCCATCCGATCGACGGCCAGTGCATCGCTCAGGCGATCGCCACCTTCAGCGCCGCGGCCGGCCACGACGCCGCCTGGCTCGACGCCGCCTGGCGGGTGCTCGCACTGGGGCGCCCGCTCGATGCGTCGTCGCGACGGTGCCTTCCTCTTCCAGCGCCGCCGCCTCTGGGTGAACCCGACCCCCCATGTCCGCTGGGTCGAGGCGCCGATGCTGGAGGCCTTGGCCCGGCTCGCCGCGGCCGAGTCCGCTCGGGCCCTTGGGGAGGGGGAGCCCAGCCGTGCCGGCGGAGGTCGGCCGCGGGGAGAGCCGCGATGAGGGTCTGGATCGATCTCTCCAACTCGCCACACCCGCTCTTCTTCGAGCCGCTGGTCAGCGACCTGCTCGATCTGGGCCACGAGCCGCTGCTCACCGCCCGCGACCACGCTCAGACGGTCGAACTGGCCCGGGAGCGCTTTCCGGGGGTCGTCGTGATCGGCGGCGCCGCGACCGCGGACTCGGCCGGCGGGGGGCTGGGCAAGGCCCGAGACCTCGCCTCCCGCGGCGTCGGGCTCGTCGGCTGGGCACGTGAGTTCAAGCCCGATGTCGCCCTTTCCCATAACTCCTATGCCCAGATCGCCGCCGCCCGACTGTTGCGGATCCCGATCGTCACCGCGATGGACTTCGAGCATCAACCCGCCAATCACCTTGCCTTTCGGCTCGCCGACCGGATCCTCGTCCCCGACGCGCTACCGGTCGACAAGCTCGCCTCACAGGGTGCGAGCAGGCGCAAGCTGGTCCGTTTCGAGGGCTTCAAGGAAGAGGTCTATCTCGGTGAGATCGAGCCCGATCCTGAGGTCCTCGCGCAGTTCGACCTCGACGTCGGCAGCGGCGACGTATTGGTGCTCGCCCGCTCGGCGCCCGCCGGCGCCGCCTACCACCGAGGTGAGAACCCGCTCTTCGAGCGCAGCATCCGCGCCCTCGCCGAACGCCCCGGGACGTCGGACGATCGTGTCTTGCCCGCCATCCCGACCAACGCCGTCACCTGCGCGAGCTCGAACTCGACGACACCGTGATCCCCGAACATGCCGTGGACGCCCGCTCGCTCCTGTATCGCTGCGATCTCTTTCTCGGGGCCGGCGGGACGATGAGCCGCGAGGCGGCTCTGCTCGGCGTGCCCGCCTATTCGATGTTCGCCGGTGAGCGCCCGGCCGTCGACGCCGAGCTCGAGCGCCGGGGCATGTTGCGGATGTTCACCGATCCCGACGAGCTGACCGAGATCGAGCCACGCAGCGCCCTTGCCGGCGACGCGCGCCTCGCCGATCTGCGGGCTGGTGGAGCTCGCATCCGCAGCCTCTTCGTGGAAACCGTGCTAGAGGTTGGGGGGTGAGCAACTCGATGGCCACCGTCCCCTTCGTCGATCTCGGGCGCCTCCACGGCCCGCTCCGGGCCGAGCTCGACGACGCCCTCGGGGGTGTCGTCGACCGTGGCGATTTCATCCTCGGCGGCGCCGTCGCGGAGTTCGAGGAGGATTTCGCCGCCTACATCGGCGGCCGGCGAGGCGGTCGGGGTCGCCTCCGGTACCGCTGCCCTTCAATCGCGACCGAGGCGCTGGGGATCGGGCCCGGCGACGAGGTGATCGTGCCCGCCCACACCTACATCGCCTCGGCGCTCGGCCCGCTGCGACGCGGGCGCCACGTCCCGGTCTTCTGCGATGTCGATCCCGACACTGGGTTGATCGACCTGGACTCGGCCGCGGCGGTCCTCAGCGAGCGGACGGCCGCGATCGTCGTCGTCCACCTCTACGGCCAGGCTGCGCGATGGACCGGTGGCGGGGTTCGCCGCCCGCCACGGGATCGCGGTGATCGAGGACGCCGCACAGGCCCACGGGGCTCCTGGCGAAGGGGCGCCGGGCCGGCTCCTTCGGCGACATCTCCGCGTTCAGCTTCTATCCGTCCAAGAACCTCGGCGCGCTCGGCGACGGCGGCATCATCACGACGTCGGACCCGGAGCTCGCCGAGCGTGCGGCGGACTGCGCAACCTCGGCCAGATCGACAAGGGTGAACACCTCTGGCCGGCCACAACGAGCGACTGGACACGATCCAGGCCGCCGTCCTCGCGGTCAAGCTGCCGCATCTCGATCGCGCCAACGGCTCCCGCCGTGAGGCTGCTGGCCGGTATGCCGACGGCCTTCCCGCCGCAGTCAGGCGCCCCTCCCGGCGCGCGGGCAGCCACGACGTCCACCATCTGTTCCCGATCCGCGTACCCGATCCGGTCGCCCTGCAGAGCTTCCTCGCCGAGCGCGGGATCGGCACCGGCTTCCACTACAACCCCTCAGTCCATCGGCACCCGCCCTTCCTCGATGCGGATCGTCCTGGCCTTGCGGCCGCCGAAGCCTGGGCGGCTGAGGAGATCTCGCTGCCGATGTTCGCCGGGATCACTCCCCAGGAGGTTGACGCGGTCTGCGCGGCGATCGCGGATTCGGGCGAGCTGGCCCTGCTCGGGGCTGACGCCGCCGGTCGGGCGGAGGTCGGATGAAGCAGATCGCCCAGCGGCTCCGCGACGGCCGCGTCGAGCTCGTCGACGTTCCCGATCCGAGGCCCGGGCCCGGCGAGGTCGCTGTCCGAGTGGAGGCGTCGGTATTGAGTGCTGGGACGGAGCGGGCGACGCTCGATGTCGCCCGCAAGAACCTGCTGGGAAAGGCCAGGGCTCGGCCCGAGCAGGCCAGACAGGTGATCGCCAAGGCTCGCCGGGACGGGATCACGGACACCGTTCAGCTTGTCCGCCGCAGGCTCGAGGAGCTCTCCCCGCTCGGCTACAGCGCCGCCGGCACCGTGCGGGAGGTCGGCGCTGAGGTACGTGGTCTGCGGCCCGGGCAGAGGGTTGCGATCGCCGGCGGCGGATACGCGACACACGCCGAGGTCGATGTCGTCCCCCAGCTCCTCTGCGCATCGGTCCCCGAGGCCGTGAGCGTCGAGCGGGCGGCGTTCGCGACGGTCGGGGCGATCGCGTTGCACGGCTTTCGCAGGGCAGAGCTGCAGATCGGTTCGACGGTGGCGATCATCGGACTCGGCCTGATCGGCCAGCTCGCCACCCGAATCGCCGTCGCCGCCGGGTGCCGCGTGGTCGGGACCGACCTCGACCCTCGCCTCTGCGAGCTCGGCAGCGAAGCCGGAGCCGATGCCCTGCTCCGCGGCGAGCTCGGCTCGCGCTGGGACGGCTCGGCCGACGCGGTCTTGATCTGCGCTTCCGCCCCCGCCGACAATGACCCCATCCGTCTCGCCTCGGCCCTCGCGCGCGACCGCGCACCGGTGGTCGTCGTCGGCGACGTCGCTCTCGAGCTGCCCCGCGGGCCCTTCTATATGGGCGAGCTCGACCTGCGCCTCTCCCGCTCCTATGGCCCGGGCCGCTACGACCCCGGCTACGAAGAGCACGGCCATGACTATCCGATCGGATACGTGCGCTGGACGGAGCAACGCAACATGGAGTCTTTTCTGAGGCTGATCGCCGAGGGCCGGCTGGATCCGGTCGAGCTGATCACCCACCGATTCGTCATCGGCGAGGCCGAGCGGGCCTTCGAGTTGCTGGCGGGTGGAGGCGGGGCCGAGGAGCGGGCGCTTGGGATCGTGCTCGAGTACCCCGGCGAGGTCCCGCCCGCCGACGAGAAGGGGGTGGAGGTCCAGGAGGCCCCGGTCGCAGCGGCCGCAGCGGGTTGGCGTCCCCGGTCCCGCGAGGGCGCCCCCCGGTTCGGGATCATCGGCGCCGGAGGCTTCGCGACCGCGACGATCATTCCCGGGCTCGCCGCGGCCGGGCTCTCGCCCGGGGCGGTGGCCTCCGCGGGCGGGCTGAGCGCCGAGGACTCCCGCCGCCGTTTCGGCTTCCAGCGGGCC
The DNA here is from genome assembly GCA_963823275.1 of uncultured Solirubrobacterales bacterium. Taxonomy (GTDB): domain Bacteria; phylum Actinomycetota; class Thermoleophilia; order Solirubrobacterales; family 70-9; genus RHKX01. The sequence goes on from CAWGKW010000002.1 coordinate 348,290, forward strand.
TACGCGGATCCCGCCGAGCTGATCGCCCATCCCGATCTCGACCTGATCGTGATCGCCACCCGCCACGACAGCCACGCCGAGCTGGCCGCGGCGTCGCTCGCCGCGGGGATCCCGACCTATGTCGAGAAGCCGCTCAGCCTCGACTTCGATGGTCTGCGGACGATCCGCGGCGCCCAGCGGGCCTCCGGGGCCCCGCTCTGGGTCGGCTTCAACCGCCGCCACGCTCCGCTGGCCGCAGAGTTGCGGGGGGCGCTCAGCTCGCCCCGTCTGATGCGCTACCGGGTCAACGCCGGCCGCCTGCCGCTGAGCCACTGGACCAATGACCCTCGGGTCGGGGGCGGTCGCCTGCTGGGAGAGGGCTGTCACTTCATCGATTTCCTCTGTGACCAAGCGGATTCTGATCCGGTTCGGGTTCAGGCCTCGGGATTCGCCTCCACGCCCGGATTGGCGCTCGTGGCGACCGACAACTTCAGCGTCCGCATCGAGTTTGCGGATGGGTCGGTCGGGACCGTCGACTTCGCCGCCGATGCTCCCAGCGGACCCGGCAAGGAGCGCTTCGAGGCGAGTGCCCCCGGAGCCTATGCAGTGATCGACGACTTCCGCAGTGCCGAGATCTGGACCGATCAGGGCGACGCCGGCGGCAGGCCTCGTCGGCTCGGCGGCCGCCGACAGCAGAAGGGTTGGACCGAACAGTTCACGGAGATCGGCGCGGTCCTCCGCGGTGAGCGCGAGGCGCCTGAGCCCGACAGCTTTCTGATCTCCTCGCTGACCACCTTGCTCGCCGCCCACTCCCTCGGTACGGCGGGGGGCGAGTCCGTGGTGGTGTCGGCGGGCGAGGTGGCTGAACGGCCCTGAGCCTGTCTCCGGCCAGCCGCCGGCCTATGGCTCCCCCATCCTGAACTCCGGCTCCGCCCGATCGAGGACGGCCGAGTAGGGGTTGAGGCGGCGCGCCTCGGCAAAGGTCTCGGCCGCCCGCTCGGGCTCTCCGAGGGCCGCCTGCAGGCGGGCGAGCACGTACCAGTTCTCCCAGTTGGTCCGCTCCCGGTCGATCGCCTCCTCGGCCGCAACCTCCGCCTCGTCGATTCTGCCCTGCGCCTCGTAGCTGAGCGCTTCCTGTTGGCGCGGCTCGGCCGCGAAGGGCTGCAGGGTGGCGGCGGAGCGTGCCAGCTCAGCCGCCCCGACGTAGTCGGCGGCACGGAAGCGGGCTTCGCTCGCGCCGATCGCCCGCCCGCTGAGGTATGGCAAGGCCACTGCCAGGAACGCGATTGCGAGGCCCGTCGCGGTGAGCACCCGTCCACGCCGGCCGAACACGATTGGCGGTCTCCGATCGTCCTCGGGGCGCCAGCCCACGATCGCGGCTGCGATCAGCAGGAACGCGATGGCCACCACCGGCATCTCCCAGTTCCAGTCCCCGGCTGCCGCGAGGATGAAGGCGGCCGTGGCGCCGGTGGCGCCGGCGAGCATCGCGCGCTGGCGGGATCCGGCGCCAAGCGCATTGCGGACGCCGATGGCGGCGATCAACCCGAGCAGGAGCACGATGATCATGAGCCCCGGCAATCCCAGTTCCGCAAAGACCTCGGCGAACAGCGAGTGGGCGTCGCGGATGTAGCCAGGGAGATCGCCCTCCCGTTGCCAATGGAACTCGAAGGTCCCGGGACCGATCCCGAGCATCGGGCTCTCGAGGCCGGCGGAGACCGCCGCCGACCAGTACTGCCACCTGCCGTTGCCGCTTGCGGAGGTGAGCCGGGAGCTGTCGTCAGCGGTGGCAACCGGTTCGCGAAACTGGTCGAAGCCATCACTGAGCCGTTCGGGCGCCCCGGCCAGGAGGGCGATGGCCACCAGCAAGATCGCAGCGACCCCCAGCGCGACCCGCGTCGGCCCCCGCGGTAGCCGTCCGACGCCATCGATGCCGTCGCTCAGGATCGCCCGGGACAGCAGCCAGTTGGCGAGTCCGGCGACCGCCACGACCGCCAGAACGACCAGCATCAGCCGATCCCCCTGGCTCCTCGCGCTCGCGTCCTCCAGTCCGTCGAGCAGCGCGCCCTGGGTGGAGGCGACCCAGATCAGGATGCCGCCGCCGATCAGGCCGCCGGCAAGCGCCGGCACCAGGGCCAGGCGAACCGGGTAGAGGAGGACGAAGACGATCGTCCCCAGCGCCGCCGCCGCCACCCCGGTTCGAGAGAGCGTCAGAAAGAGCACCAGCGGTAGAACCGGCAGAAGCGCGGCCGCGGCGATCCTGACGGGGCGGCGGTCGTCGGTGGAGGCGAGCCAGACGATCAGCGGAAGCCCCATTGCAACCAGCGCGGCCAATGCGTTCCAGTAGCCGAGCGGGAACGCCAGGCGCGAGCGCACGTCGGGCAGCTGCTCGGCGAGGTCATTGGCACCGAACAGGCCCGGTTGCAGGCGGGAGCCCAGTGCGACGACGGCGATCACGCCGATCGCGGCGGCGACCCCGGTCAGGATGCGTCGCGTCGCGCCCGTATCGGTCCCCTGCAGTTGCAGGGCGAGAAAGAAGACGGCGCCGTAGGTGAGGAGACGAGCGAGCTCCTGGCCGGTGCGACCGGCACTCTCACTCCAGAGCATCGCAAGCAGCGTCCATCCGGCCATCGCTCCGAGAAGGGCCAGGGCGGTCGCGGCAGGGCGGGTGGGAATCCTCGGCGTCCAGGATCCGGCGATCAGGCCGAGCAGAAGGATCCAGATGCAGCCCGCTCCGACGAGCTGGTAGACGGCGGGCTCATAACCGCCTTCGGCCAGGCCCAGAAAGGTCAGCAGGACGAACGGCACGCCGTACCTCGCAAGGTTGGCCGGCTCGATCCCGGCAACGCGTCGCTTCTCCGAAGGTTCCCCTTTCATCGTCAGCGGCATCATGTCGAAGAGGGCCCGCGCCGCCGCCGTCCGCAGCGAAATCGGATGCCCTACCCTGCCGGGCTCGGCAAAGCCACCCCCCGCGGCCAGAGACGCGAGGGGCGGCCAGCGGCGCAACTTTGATCACGGTGGCGGTTTGGGTCAGCAACCGAAGGATGGGAATGAACGCACCAAATCAGCGGCGGTTCGGGAGCTTCCTCTCCGCGCTCGTGATCATCTCGGCCCTGCTCGCGGCCCCCCTCGCGCTCGCCAATCCGGCGGTCGACCAGTACACCGAGCCGGACCCGACAGGTGGGGGAGACAGCCAATCGTTCAGCACGTCCGAAGACGGCGGCGACGGCACCGCTGCACCGCCGCCGGTGACCAGCATCGATTCCGGCAGCCCGACAACCGAACCAACCACGGGGGACGGCGGTGGCGACGGCGAGGCTTCGTCGGCGGGCGAGCGCGGGCAGGGAGGCGATCGCGGCGACTCCGCTGATCAGCGCCGGGGGTCATCCCCCGCCGAGGTCGCCGCCGCGGCCCCGCTCGCTTCCGGCGAATCCGAGGGGGGGCTCGCCTTCGCGGTCCCGTTCCTCGTCCTGCTGGCGGCTTCGATGGTCGTCGCCGTCGTGATCCGGGTGCTGGGACGTCGTTCAGAGCAGGGTGACGCTGAATCGTGAGCGGGGTTCGCCGCCCCTTGAGGTCCGCCGTTCAGGCCCTGGTGATGAGCGTTGTCGGGCTCTTGCTTCTGACCCCCGTCAGCGCCGAAGCCGAGCGCGGTTTCATGCTCGGATTCGCCGATGACAGGTACGCCGACAGCCTGCTCTTCGGAGACGACCCGGATGTCCGCACGCTGTGGGCGAACCGCATGGCCGACGCGAACGCCGAGTTGGGGCGGCTGAACACCTACTGGCGCAACATCGTGACCGCCACCGAGCCGGCGAACCCGACCGACCCCGCCGATCCCGCCTACAGCTGGGACGGGCTCGATCAGGCGATCGAGGCAGCTGATGCGGCCGGGCTCGAGCCCGTTCTCACCGTGCTGAGCGCCCCCGATTTCGCGGAGGGAGCCAACCGCCCTGCAGACGTGCGGCCGGGAACGTGGAAGCCGAAGGCGAACAAGTTCGGGGATTTCGCCGTCGCCCTCGCGACCCGCTACAGCGGGTCCTACGTCGATCCCGACGCGGCGCCCCTCGACCAGCAGATCCTCCCACAGGTCAGCTATTACGAGGCTTGGAACGAGGGCAACCTGCAGCTCTATATAAACCCACAGCGGACCGGCAAGACGAACCAGTCACCCGTGATCTTCCGGGACCTCCTCAACGCCTTCTACGACGGCATCAAGGCGGTTGATGATTCCAACCAGGTGATCGCCGGTGGGACGGGGCCGTTCGGTGACCCGACCGGCTCCCGGCGGATACCTCCGCTCGAGTTCTGGCGAGACGTCCTCTGCCTGAAGGGCGGCAAGAAGCCGAAGCCGGATCTCAAGGACTGCCCGGCCGGAGAGGATCGGGCCCGCTTCGACATCCTCGCCCACAACGCGATCAACTCACCCGGTGACGGACCCACGGTCGGAGCGACCAACGAGGACAACGCGACCGCCGCTGACATGGACAAGGTTCAGGCTCTGCTCAGGGCCGCGGAGAAGTACGAGACCGTCCGGCCGCTGGGCATGAAGCGCGACCTTTGGGCGACCGAGCTCTGGTTCGAGTCCAGCCCGCCGGAGAAGAAGAATTTCGCCCTCAGCCTCCAAGGTCAGGCCGACGCCGTCGCCGAGGTCCAGTACATCCTCTGGAGGCAGAAGGTCTCGGCCGGCATCTTCCTGCAGATCCGCGACACCAAGTACAAGGCGGGTGGGCCCGCCGTGCTCGGGCTGCAGTCGGGGGTCTATCCGTTCAAGGGGGCCGCCAAGCCGTCCCTCGATAGCGCCGAGTTCCCGTTCGTCGCCGACAAGGAGGGAAAGAAGCGGGTCCGAGTCTGGACCCGAACGCCCGGGCCGGGCAAGGTCACCTTCCAGCTCAAGGACGGACGGGGCTGGGAGCGTGTCGCCACCACCACCGTCGCTGCGCGTGGTTCCGTGGCGACGAAGGTCGTCAAGGGGAAGGGTAAGTTCCGGGCGAAGCTGGGCAATCGGACGTCGCGACCCTGGAAGGTCGGCAAGTAGGACGTTCCCGGGGACGTCCCGCCGGCCGGGGGTCTCCACTTCGACGGAGGATCGAGCCCCCAGCGGCTCGCACGTCTCCCCACGCTGCGCGCTATCCTTCACCGACCTCGCGCCCGGGACTGGGAGTCGATCCAGCCTCGAGGGCCCTTGTCAGGAGCCCGGAAGGTACGGTCCGACGGGAGCGAGGGAGTCGCAAGACGCAACCAGGTACCGACTACAGAACCTTTCACCCCGACGCTGTCTGGATAGCTAAATGGCCCGTGGAGACGTACGCATAGCCGTGACCCTCGCCTGTGAGGAATGCAAGCGGCGCAACTATCAGACCAACAAGTCGCGGCGCAACTCGCCCGACCGGATTGAGCTGAGGAAGTACTGCCGCTGGTGCAGCTGCCACACGCCGCACAAGGAGACTCGCTGATCGCGTATGGCGAAGAGCCGGGCACAGCGCAAGGCCGAAGCGCGCAGGCGCCGGGAGCTTGGGATCGAGGAGGAGCGCGACTCCGAATCGAAGGCCCAGCACGAAACCCAGATGCCGGAGACCGCCGATGTGCTCGAGGCCGAGCTGGCGATGGAGCACGGCGGCGAGGAGCCGATCGACCCGGACGCTCCGGTCCCCGCCCCCGCCCCCGCGAAGGTCGATCGCCGCGAGCGCAAGCGGCAGGAGCGCGAGGCCGCGCAACGCGCCAAGGATCAGGCGGCGCGCCGTTCCGCCAAGGAGCCGGTCGTCGAAAAGCAGCACGGCGCGATCCGGACCTTCTTCTCCTCGGTGATCAAGGAGCTGCGCAAGGTGCAGTGGCCGGACCGCGATACGCTGGTCCAAGCCTCAGCCGTGACGTTGCTCTTCGTCGCCATCGCGGCCGCCTACCTCGGCGTGCTGGACGCGATCTTCAGCCGCCTGATCGACCTGCTGATCTAGTGATCAGCCCCTAGCCGCCGCCTCAAGCCAAGCAACCCAGGAACCAAGGAAAGAACTTCAAAGCATGTTTCGCTGGTACGTGATCAACACATACTCAGGCCACGAGAACAAGGTCAAACACAACCTCGAGCACCGGGTCCAGACGATGGGTCAGGCGCGCAAGGTTCGTCAGGTCGTCGTCCCGACCGAGCAGGTCCAGGAGATCAAGGACGGCCGCAAGGTCAACGTCGAGAAGCGGACGATGCCCGGCTACGTCCTCGTCCAGATGGAGATGACCGACGAGGCCTGGGGCCTGGTCAAGAACACCCCCGGGGTGACCGGTTTCGTCGGCTCGCGCAACAAGCCGCTGCCGCTCTCGCAGACCGAGGTCGACAACCTGCTTCACACCGAGACACCGGGCGCCGCCACCTCGGCTCAGCCCGGATCGGCCGGGGGCGCCGCCGCCGCTCGCGAGAAGCCGCGTGCCCAGTACGAGATCGGGGAGACCGTCAAGGTCATCTCCGGCCCGCTGTCGGACTTCTCCGGCGAGATCGCCGAGATCAACGACGATGCGGCGAAGCTCAAGGTCCTGGTCTCGATCTTCGGTCGTGAGACCCCGGTCGAGGTCGGCTACGACCAGGTCAAGAAGGTCTGAGGAGACGGAAGATGGCTAAGAAGGTCCTAACGCTGATCAAGCTGCAGATCCCTGCCGGCGCCGCCAACCCGGCTCCGCCGGTCGGGCCTGCGCTGGGTCAGCACGGCGTCAACATCATGGACTTCTGCAAGGCGTTCAACGCGCAGACCCAGCAGGACTCCGGCACGATCATCCCGGTCGAGATCACGGTCTTCGAGGACCGCAGCTTCACCTTCATCACCAAGACCCCGCCCGCCGCGGTCCTGATCAAGGAGGCGATCGGGATCAAGAAGGGCTCCGGTGAGCCGCACATCAACAAGGTCGGCACGATCACCGCCGCGCAGATCCGCGAGATCGCCGAGAAGAAGATGCCCGACCTGAACGCAAACGACCTCGACTCCGCCTCCAGGATCATCGCCGGCACCGCCCGCTCGATGGGCGTCGACGTGGAGGGGAGCTAGAGCCATGGCTGAGAAGCGAGGCAAGCGGTTCCGCGCCGCCTACGAAAAGATCGACCGCAACCACCACTACGAGCCGGCGGAGGCCGTCGCCCTGCTCAAGCAGACTGCGACCGCCAACTTCGACGAGACCGTCGAGGTCCACATCCGGCTCGGGGTCAACGTCCGCCACGCCGACGAGCAGCTCCGCGGCACCCTTGCGCTGCCCAACGGCGCCGGCCGCGACGTCACCGTCGCCGTCTTCGCCGAGGGCGACAAGGCTCGGGAGGCAACCGAGGCCGGCGCCGAGTTCGTCGGCTCCGATGACCTCGCTGAGCGCATCGAGGCCGGCTGGACCGACTTCGACATCGTCATCGCGACGCCCGATCAGATGCCGAAGGTCGGCCGGCTCGGCCGCATCCTCGGGCCACAGGGCAAGATGCCGAACCCCAAGGTCGGCACCGTCACCGACGACGTCACCAAGGCCGTCAGCGAGACCAAGTCCGGCAAGATCGAGTACCGGACCGACCGCCAGGCGGTCGTCCACCTCTCGATCGGCAAGATCAGCTTCACCGAGCAGGCTCTGCTCGAGAACTACGCCGCCGTGATCGACGAGATCGTCCGCGCCAAGCCCGCCGGCGCCAAGGGCCGCTACATCCTCTCGATCACGCTCACGAGCACGATGGGCCCGGGCATCCGCGTCGACTCCTCCCGCGTCCGAGAGTCGGAGATTCTGGGCGCTGAGGCCGGCGCCGCGGCCGAAGCGGCCGTCGCTTAGTCCAGCGATCCTCCTCGCTCGGATGGCGAAACCGTTGGGGTCGTGGGCGTGGACTCCCCGATTCCCCTACACTGCCGCGTCCCTAAGCCGAAGACCGTCGGCGGAGCGATAGCTCCATAACCGTCCTCAGACGATCGTGGACGAGGCCGATCTAGGTAGGGCCAAGCATCTTGCTGAGCCTGCCTGCGCGCAGGCTCTTTGCGTTTCAGGACCCACAAGCTTCAGAACCAAGGACAGAACCCATGAACAGAGACCAGAAGGAGGTCGTCGTCAAGGAGATCAGCTCCGAGCTCGGCGCGGCCAACGCCGTGTTCGCGGTCGACTACCGCGGCATCTCGGTGCCGCAGGCGGCCGAGCTGCGAAACAAGCTGCGCGAGACCGACGCCTCCTTCAACGTCGTCAAGAACCGACTGGCCAAGCTGGCGACCAGCGGGACGCGACGCATCCGCCGCCCTCGACGAGCATCTCGTCGGACCGACCGCGCTGACCTTCGTCCAGGGCGACGCCGTCGTCGCCGCCAAGACGATCGCCGACTTCATCAAGGCCAACCAGGTCCTCACCTACAAGGGTGGGCTGATGGACGGGATGGCGCTCGGCCCCGATCAGTTCAACGCGATCGCCCGCCTCCCCGGCGTGGACGTCCTGCGCGGTCAGCTCGTCGGTTTGGCCGCGAGCCCGCTGACCGGCGTGGTGCGGACGCTGAACCAACTGATCGCCGGTCTGGCCATCCAGCTCAGCCAGGTGGCCGAGCAGGGTCAGCTCAGCGGAGAGGCGCCCGCGCCCGCCGCCGAGCCGGAGCCGGAGGCCGAAGCTGAAGTGGCTCCGGCCGAGGATGAGCCGGCCGCAGAGGCCGAGGAGCCCGCTGCCGAAGTTGAGGCCGAGGCCGCCGACGACATCGAGACTTCCGAAACCGATGACGAATCTGACCAAACTGATGAGACCCCGGAAGCGGCAGGCGATGACGCCGAGGCCGACGCCGGGGATGAGAAGGAGAACGAATAGATGGCTGACACCCTTACCACTGAGAAGTGGATCGACGAGCTGAAGAGCATCTCGGTCCTCGAGCTCTCCGAGCGCATCAAGGCGCTCGAGGAGGAGTTCGGCGTTTCCGCGACCGCGGTCGCCGCTGCAGCACCCGCCGCCGGCGGCGGTGACGCGGGCGGCGCCGAGGAGGAGTCGAGCACGGTTGACGTGATCCTGACCGCTCCCGGCGACAAGAAGATCCAGGTGATCAAGGCCGTCCGCGCCGCGACCGGCCTCGGCCTCAAGGAGGCCAAGGCCGTCGTCGACAGCGCCCCGGGCCCGGTCAAGGAGGGTCTCGAGCGCGACGAAGCCGAGAAGCTCAAGGCAGAGCTCGAGGAGGCCGGTGGAGAGGTCGAGCTGAAGTAGCTCTGCGGCCGGCGCGCCGGTAAGATCGGTGCGCCGGGAATTACCTGCAAATGCGGGTAATTTGACCCTGCGCGCGACCGTACGTTATATTTGACGGTCGCGCGTCGGCTCGCCTCGTTGCTCGTACGTTGAGTCGCGCGCATTCCGACCACCCCCGAGATCCCTTGAGGAGTCGCCCAAGTTGGCCCCTTCGCACGCTGCCGCCCGCCGCAATTTTTCACGCCTCCAGACACTCCGCTCGAAGTACCGAATCTCATCGATATCCAGCGCCGCTCCTTCGAGCGGCTCACGGATACCAAGAAGGGGATGCTCCGCGAGACCATCGACGACGTCTCGCCGATCACCGATTACACCGGAAACCTCGGCATCGTCTTCGGCGAGTTCCGCTTCGAGGAGCCGCAGAACACGATCGAGGAGTGCCGTGAGAAGGACATCACCTACTCGCGCCCGCTGAACGTCGAGGTCGCCTTCCAGAACCGCGAGACCGGTGAGATCCGCGAGCAGACGGTGTTCATGGGCGACTTCCCGTGGATGACCGATCGCGGCACCTTCATCATCAACGGCACCGAGCGCGTCGTCGTCACCCAGCTCGTCCGCTCGCCGGGCGCCTACGTGATGGCGCCGAAGGATCGTGAGAAGCAGGTCTTCATCGCCAACCTGATGCCGGCCCGTGGCTCCTGGCTGGAGCTCGAGATCGACAAGAAGGGCAAGGTCTTCGCCCGGATCGACCGCAAGCGCAAGCTGCCGGTGACCGTCCTGCTGCGCGCGATGGGTTTCGTCTCCGACGAGGTCCTGCTGGAGATGTTCGACAACTCCGTCTACATCCGCAACACGATCGCCGCCGACACCGACGTCACCCGGACCGAGGAGGGCGCCCTGATCGAGCTGTTCAAGAAGCAGCGTCCGGGCGAGCCGCCCGTCGGTCGACGCCGCGACGGCCCTGATGGAGCAGCTCTTCTTCGATCCGAAGCGCTACGACCTGACCACCGTCGGCCGTTACAAGCTGAATGCCCGCCTCGACCTCGACATCGATCTCGACACCCGCACCCTGACCAAGGACGACATCGTCGCCCTGATCAAGGAGCTGGTGCTGCTGCCGAAGCTGCTGGGCGTGCCCGAGGAGATCGATGAGGAGAACCCGATCAAGGACTACGCCGCCGAGGCACAGTCCTACGGCCGCGAGCCGGTCGCCGACCACCTCGACGAGTACGAGCACTTCGGCAACCGTCGTCTGCGCACCGTCGGTGAGCTGATCCAGGAGGCATTCCGGATCGGTCTCTATCGGATGGAGCGGGTCGTTCGTGAGCGCCTCACCACCGAGGACGCCGACGCGATCACGCCGCAGACCATCATCAACATCCGCCCCGTCGTCGCCGCGATGAAGGAGTTCTTCGGCTCCTCGCAGCTCTCGCAGTTCATGGATCAGACGAACTCGCTGGCCGGTCTGACCCATCGCCGCCGCCTCTCGGCGCTCGGCGCCGGCGGCCTGACCCGTGAGCGCGCACCGATCGAGGTCCGTGACGTGCACCCGACCCATTACGGGCGGATGTGCCCGATCGAGACCCCCGAGGGCCCGAACATCGGCCTGATCGGCTCGCTCTCCTCCTACGCGGAGATCTCCAGGTTCGGCTTCGTCACCACCCCCTACCGGGTGGTCACCAAGGGCAAGGTCACCGAGGAGATCGTCCATCTGGACGCAACCCAGGAGGAGGAGAAGGTGATCGCGCAGGCGAACGCCGACTTCGACCCCAAGACCCGCAAGCTGCTCGGCGACACGCTGCTGTGCCGCGTCCGCGACGAGGCCGAGGTCATGGCCGCGACTCCCGAGCAGGTCGACTACATGGACGTCTCGCCGACCCAGATCTGGTCGGTCGCGACGTCGCTGATCCCGTTCCTCGAGCACGACGACGCCAACCGTGCGTTGATGGGCTCGAACATGATGCGCCAGGCGGTGCCCCTGCTGAAGCCGGAGCCGCCGCTGATCGGAACCGGGATGGAGCGCCGCGCGGCGATCGATTCCGGCGATGTCGTCCTGGCCGAGAGCTCCGGCACGGTCACCGAGGTGGACGCCGAGCGGATCACGGTCACGCATGGCTCCAAGAAGGACACCTACCCGCTGAACAAGTTCCAGCGCTCCAACCAGGGCACGATCATCCATCAGCGGCCGATCGTCTCCCTCGGAGAAGAGGTCACCGAAGGCGACGTGCTCGCCGATGGCTCCTCGACGTCCTCGGGCGAGATCGCGCTGGGCAAGAACTGCCTGGTCGCCTTCATGTCCTGGGAGGGCTACAACTTCGAGGACGCGATCATCCTCTCCGAGCGCCTGGTCAAAGACGACGAGCTCACCTCGATCCACATCGAGGAGTACGAGATCGACGCCAGGACGACCAAGCTCGGCGACGAGGAGATCACCCGGGACATCCCCAACCGCTCCGAGGAATCGCTGCGAAACCTCGACGAGCGCGGCGTCGTCCGCGTCGGTGCCGAGGTCGTGGCCGGTGATCTGCTCGTCGGCAAGGTGACGCCGAAGGGCGAGACCGAGCTGACCGCCGAGGAGAAGCTGATCCGCGCGATCTTCAAGGAGAAGGCGCGTGAGGTCCGTGACACCTCGCTCAAGGTTCCCCACGGTTCCGGCGGTGTCGTCCTGGAGGTGCTGACCTTCAACCGTGACGATGGCGACGATCTCAGCCCCGGGGTCAACGACCTCGTCCGGGTCTTCGTCGCGACCAAGCGCAAGATCCAGGAGGGCGACAAGCTCGCCGGCCGCCACGGCAACAAGGGCGTGATCTCCAAGATCGTGCCCGAGGAGGACATGCCTCACCTCGCCGACGGCACTCCCGTCGACGTAATCCTCAACCCGCTCGGCGTGCCGAGCCGGATGAACATCGGTCAGATCCTCGAGACCCACCTCGGGTGGGTCGCGGGCAATGGCTGGTACGACGACGGCTCCGAGTCCTACAAGCAGGTCCAGCAGATCCCGAACGGTCGCGTCAACGTGGCCACCCCGGTGTTCGACGGCGCCTCCGTGGAGGACGTCGATCACGCGCTGGTCAAGTGGCAGGAGGAGAACTTCGAGGAGCGGGGCATCAACCTCGGTCTCGACATGACCAACCCTCCGGGCTCGCAGTCGGCGGGTCGGGCGCAGCTCTTCTCCGGTCGTACGGGCGAGCCGTACGAGGGCGACGTGACGATCGGCTACATGTACATCCTGAAGCTGCTCCACCTCGTCGACGACAAGATCCACGCCCGGAGCACCGGCCCCTACTCGCTCGTCACCCAGCAGCCGCTGGGCGGCAAGGCGCAGTTCGGCGGCCAGCGCTTCGGCGAGATGGAGGTCTGGGCCCTGGAGGCATACGGCGCGGCTTACACGCTGCAGGAGATGCTCACCGTCAAGTCCGACGACACCGTCGGGCGAGTCAAGGCCTACGAGGCGATCGTCAAGGGCGAGAACATCCCAGAGCCGTCGGTTCCGGAGTCGTTCAAGGTCCTGCTCAAGGAGATGCAGGCCCTGTCGCTGGACGCCAACCTCGTCACCGAGGAGGGCAAGGTCGGCATCGAAGAGGAGGAGGACGAGCTGCTTCGGGCCGCCGAGGAGCTCGGCATCGACCTCTCCGGCGTGCGCGCCGGCGACAGCGACGCCGTCGATGAGCAGACGACCACTGAGGAGTCGACCAACGGCGCCAGCGCAGACGCCGAAGAAGCAAAGACGTGAGGTAACGGCGGGCGGCCCCGGTCGCCCACCGACGATCACCCCCTCGGCCACGAAGAGCAGGAACGCTAGGAGCACGGCACATGGACATCAATAACTTCGACGCAATCGAGATCGGCCTCACCTCTCCGAAGAAGATCCGGAGCTGGTCATCCGGAGAGGTGACGAAGCCCGAGACGATCAACTACCGCACGCTGAAGCCCGAAAAGGACGGGCTCTTCTGCGAGCGCATCTTCGGTCCGACCAAGGACTGGGAGTGCTACTGCGGCAAGTACAAGCGAGTCCGCTACAAGGGCATCGTCTGCGAGCGCTGCGGGGTCGAGGTCACCCGTTCGAAGGTCCGCCGTGAGCGCATGGCCCACATCGACCTGGCCGCGCCCGTCTCCCACATCTGGTTCTTCAAGGGCGTCCCGTCGCGGATCGGCTACCTGATCGACATGGCTCCCAAGGAGCTCGAGAAGGTCCTCTACTTCGCCGCCTCGATCGTCACCTGGATCGACGAGGAAGCCCGGGCGAAGGACATGAACAAGCTCGAGAAGAAGGTCGACAAGGTCCTCGACGAATACAAGGCCGAGCGCGAGCAGCGGATGCAGCAGCTGGCCGAGTCGCTCGAGCGCCGGATCGAGTACATCGGTAACGGCGAGAAGCCGGCCAAGTTCTCCGAGGACGACGAGATCTGGGCCGAGCATCTCGGCTCGGTCAAGAAGCTCAACAAGGAAGACCGGACGAAGCTCGAGCGCGAGACGCGCAAGGAGCTGAACGCCGAGATCGCCGACACCGAGGCCTACATCGACGACGCCATCGAGCGGATGGAGGACGTCTGGAAGCTGTTCCAGGAGATGAAGGTCAAGGACGTCATCCCCGACGAGGCGACGTTCCGTGAGCTCAAGGATCGCTTCGGCTCCCAGTTCGGCTGGGGGGAGTACTTCCGCGGCGGCATGGGTGCGGAGTGGATCCGCGACCTGCTCGGACAGATCGATCTCGAGGCCGAGTGCATCGAGCTCGAGCAGATCATCAACACGTCCAAGGGCCAGAAGCAGGCCCGCGCGGTCAAGCGCCTGAAGGTCGCATCCGCGTTCAAGAACTCCCCCAACAAGCCGGAGTGGATGGTCCTCGACGTCGTCCCGATCATCCCGCCGGAGCTGCGCCCGATGGTCCAGCTCGACGGCGGTCGGTTCGCGACCTCCGACCTCAACGACCTCTACCGACGCGTGATCAACCGCAACAACCGGCTCAAGCGACTGCTCGACCTCGGCGCGCCGGAGATCATCGTCAACAACGAGAAGCGGATGCTCCAGGAGGCCGTCGACGCGCTGTTCGACAACGGCCGCCGCGGGCGCCCCGTGACCGGCCCGGGCAACCGAGCGCTGAAGTCGCTCTCGGACATGCTCAAGGGCAAGCAGGGCCGGTTCCGCCAGAACCTGCTCGGCAAGCGCGTGGACTACTCCGGCCGTTCGGTGATCGTCTCGGGCCCGTCGCTGCAGCTGCACCAGTGCGGCCTGCCGAAGCTGATGGCCCTCGAGCTGTTCAAGCCGTTCATCATGAGCCGCCTGGTCCAGCGCCAGGCCGTCCAGAACATCAAGGCCGCCAAGAAGATGGTCGACTCGATGATCCCGGAGGTCTGGGACGTGCTCGAGGAGGTCATCGAGGAGCACCCGGTGATGCTGAACCGCGCGCCGACGCTGCATCGCCTGGGCATCCAGGCGTTCGAGCCGCAGCTCGTCGAGGGCAAGGCGATCCAGGTTCATCCGCTCGTCTGCTCGGCGTTCAACGCCGACTTCGACGGCGACCAGATGGCCGTCCACGTGCCGCTCAGCGCCGAGGCGCAGGCGGAGGCGCGGATCCTGATGCTGTCGTCGAACAACATCCTCAGCCCCGCACACGGCGCGCCGCTGGCGACGCCGACCCAGGACATGGTGCTGGGCATCTACTACGTCACCTACGGGCCGACGGCCGAGGCTCTCACCGAGATGGACGAGAGGCTCAAGTCAGGTTCCTGGAGCGACAAGACCGACGGGGCTCGCCCCCGTACGTTCCGCTCCGCCCAGGAGGCCGAGCTGGCCTACGAGAACGGGCTGGTCAAGCTCCACGACGCCGCCGAGTTCCGTCGCCAGGACCACGAGCACTTCCTGACCACGGTCGGGCGGATCATCTTCAACGACCGGATCGAGCGAGCGCTCGCTGCCGCGTTGGAGGACGAGTTCGATCCGGAGAAGTTCGAGTTCGTCAACAGCTCGCTGAAGAAGCGCGACGTGAGCGCCATGGTGGCTCAGCTCGTCGAGGCCTACGGGGCCGCGGCGGTCTCGCTGATCCTCGATGCGTTCAAGGAGCTCGGCTTCCACTTCGCCACCCAGGCCGGCATCACGGTGTCCAAGAACGATGTGATCTCGCCTCCGAACAAGGAGAAGATCCTGGAGGGCTACGAGGAGAAGGCCGCCGGGATCATCAATCAGTACGAGGAGGGTTGGATCACGGCCGAGGAGCGCAAGGACTCCACGACCGATCTGTGGAACGAGGCGACCGACGAGGTCGCGCAGGCGATGGAGGACAACCTCGACGAGCTCAACCCCATCTTCATGATGGCCAACTCGGGAGCGCGTGGATCGTTCAAGCAGATCCGCCAGCTCGCCGGGATGCGCGGTCTGATGGCAAACCCGAAGGGCGAGATCATCGAGCGCCCGATCAAGGCCAACTTCATGGAAGGCCTGTCGGTTCTCGAGTACTTCATCTCGACCCACGGCGCTCGTAAGGGCCTCGCCGATACGGCGCTGCGCACCGCGGACTCCGGCTACCTGACGCGTCGTCTGGTCGACGTAGCTCAGGATGTCATCGTCAACGTCGAGGATTGCAAGACGAAGAACTTCCTCGAGATGCCGCTCTACAAGGACGGCGAGCCGAACCAGAACCTGATCGGCCGATGGGCGGGCAAGAAGTTCGCGACCAAGCGCGGCCGCGAGCTGCTGAAGCGCAACCAGAGCATCGACAAGCCCGAGCTGGCCGCGATGGTCGAGGCCTACGAGCTCGACGGACCCGACGCCGAGACGACCGTGCCGGTTCGATCCTCGCTCAAGTGCGAGCTCGGCTCCGGCATCTGCAAGGCCTGTTACGGCCGCGCGATGGCGACCGGCTCCGACGCCGAGATCGGCGACGCGGTCGGGATCATCGCCGCCCAGTCGATCGGCGAGCCGGGCACTCAGCTGACCATGCGCACCTTCCACACCGGTGGTGTGGCCGGCCTCGACATCACGCAGGGCCTGCCCCGCGTCGTCGAGCTGTTCGAGGCGCGCAAGCCCAAGGGCCTGGCCCAGCTGGCGGTCGAGAGCGGCAAGGTCCAGGTGGAGAAGTCCGACAAGGGCCCGAAGGTCGTGATCACCGACGCCGAGGGCGAGGATCACGCCTATTCGTTCCCCCCGCGCACGGTGCTCAACGTCAACCATGGCGACAAGATCGAGCGTGGCGATCAGCTCAACGAGGGTTCTCTGTATCCGGCCGAGCTGCTCGAGATCAGGGGCCGCCCCGCCACCGAGATGTATCTCGTCAGCGAGGTCCAGCGCGTCTATAAGGCACAGGGCGTCGACATCAACGACAAGCACGTCGAGCTGATCGTGCGCCAGATGCTGCGCAAGATGCGGATCGACGCGAAGGGTTCGACCGATCTGCTCCCCGGCCAGCTCGAGGATCGCCTCAAGCTGCAGGCGCTCAACAAGCAGGTCAAGGCGGACGGCGGCACGCCGGCGAAGGGCGAGGAGGTGATCCTCGGGATCACCAAGGCGTCGCTGGCAACGGAGTCGTTCCTCAGCGCCGCCTCCTTCCAGGAGACGACCAAGGTGCTCACCGATGCCGCCCTCGAGGGCAAGCGTGACCACCTGGTCGGCCTGAAGGAGAACGTGATCATCGGCAAGCTGATCCCGGCCGCCACGGGTCTCAGGCACTACCGGACGGTCGAGATCGATCCGGTCGAGCCGCCGCAGCGCCCCGACGAGCAGTTCGACGACGATGCCCTCGCGGCCGAGCTCGGACTGACCGACGAGATCGAACAGCCAAAGGGCGCTGACGTCGAGGGCTTCGGCGCCTCGTTCGCCGACGAGCTCGAGGAGCTCGCCTCCGAGATCGAGGTCACCGGCGAGGGGAGCGGCAACGGCGCCGCCGCCGAGCCCGCCAAGGCCGACGAGTAGCCCCGAAGCTCCCCGGCCCCCGACCCCCCAAGAACCCCCTGGGGCTACCGAACGGCGTCGCGCGTCCAATGGGTGGACGCTTCACGCCGTTCGATCGAGGACAGCCAGGCGCTGATCGCGGAGGCGGCGCACTATCGAGGCCACCCAGTCCGCCCTGGTGACCACCTGCCGCCAGGTGAAGCGCTGAACCTCCCAGCCGGCGAGCTTGAGGATCGCGTCGCGACGCCGGTCCTCCTCGAACTGAAGCTCGCGGGTGTGGGCATCGCGTCCATCGGTCTCGACGATCAGCCGGGCGTCCCGCCAGACGAAGTCGCACCTGAAGCTCTCTTCGCCGGCCGTGATCGAGAAGTTGACGAGCGGCAGCGGGAATCCCGCTCCCCTCGAGAGGGCGAGGAACCGCTCCTCGAGCTCCTGGTTGGTCAGCGTCCGTTCGATTCCCTCGATTGCGAGAATCTCGCGGACGGTGGCCACACCCCGCCGCCCGCTCGAGCCGGCCGACGGCTCGAACGAGGGCGGCCCTGTCGTAGTTCCGCTTGAACTGGGCCTTGGCGATGGCCCGCTCGACTCCCCGCGCTCCGATCATCGGGGCGATGTCGATGAGGGTTCGGGGCAGGGAGGTGCAGGGGATGCCATCGATTACGACGAGGTCGTCGGGGTGGAAGGGCTGGACGCGATGGGCTCTGATCCGATTTCGCCGGGGCCCATTCGCCCGGGGCACGCTGACGTCGATTGTGGCCACGTCCTCCCGCAGGCGTTGGTGGGCCGCCGACGAGAGGTGGGAGAGCGCCGAGCCGGGCCCCGTGGCGAGCACGGCCGCTGTCCAATGACCCTGCCTGGTCAGTCGCCCGTGCCCCACCGCGTAGACGCCCCGGTGGACTGGACGGAGGCGTCCGGCCGCGACTCGCGACCTCACCGCACTCGCGCTCAGACCGAGCCGGCGAAGTTGGTCCAGGTGGATGACCCCGTGTTGCTTCTCTGCAATGGCGGCGATTCGCAGATCGAGCGGCACCGCGCGTCCACTATTTCGTCGCTTCGCGCCGTTGGATTCCACGCACGGAATTCTGGGCCGGAACTACTCGCGCGTGGGACACGTATGTGATCCCAGTTGCGAAGGTGGCAGGTACAGTTGCGGTAGGATCGGGTCAGCGGGTCCGTCAGGTCAGCCGCGGTCGCAGGTTCTCAGGTCAGCCGCGGTCGCGAGCCGAGCCGGTCGCCAGGCCGGGAGCGGCGGGCTGACGCGTCACCCGCATGCCGCCGTCCTCGGTGGGGCAAGGGATCGGCAGGGCGTCGGGAGCGTGTGGTCCCCGCCTCGGGCCCTGCGGGCGCTTCGGTCGTGGGTCCCGGCGGAAGCGGCGGTTGTCGTGCCCGTCGTCGGTGGCCTCATCGCCCTCCACGGGGTCGGGCTCCGCCCTGACGGCGTACCAGATCAGGAAGCATGCGGCCGTGACCGGGAGCTTCAGGATCAGGCCCATGAAGATGAACATTTCAAGTCCCACGTCCATGAAGTCGACCAAGTCTAGCCAGGGGCGGAACCGGCCTGCTCGGCCCAGCCGATCAGGGCGTCGACGTGGGCCTCTTCGAGGCCGCGTGCGGACTCTGTGGGAACCAGCAGAGTCGGCTCCACCCTGCTCGCCGCCCACTCGTGACACTCGTCGTCGAGGAAGTCGTCGACCCACGCCAGCCGCCGCCCCGTCGCGTAGGCATCGATCGGACCTAACTTCCAGTGGGCGCTGCCGAACTTCGCGTTGCCGCCGAAGCGGATCACCGGCAGGCGATCGAGGCCAAGCAGGTTGAGCAGGTACTCGTTGGCGCGATCCTCCCACCCGGTGGCCCAAACCAGGTCGTAGTGGGGCGCCAGTCGGCGCAGCCGCTCACCCACCTCGAGCGAGATGCAGTGCGCCATGCCGTCGATCAGCTGGAACTTGCAGGGAGCCTGATCGGGGGGCTCCTCGAAGCCGAAGAGGCTGATGACGCCGTCGACATCGACGGCGAGGACGGGTCTCTGGGATGTCTGGGGGCTGTTCATCCGGACGCAGGATTATCCACCGGTTGCCACAGTCGGTGTCGTACCGCTACCATTCCGCGCCGTGCCGACGACCAACCAACTCATCCGCAAGGGCCGCAAGGCTCCCCGCAAGAAGGTCGCGACCCCGGGACTCAAGTCCGGACAGGGTCGCAAGGCCCGGATCGCCGCCCCGCAGCGTCGCGGCGTCTGCACGCGCGTCTACACCGCGACCCCCAAGAAGCCGAACTCCGCGCTGCGCAAGGTCGCCCGCGTCCGGCTGACGAACGGCATGGAGGTCACCACCTACATCCCGGGCGAGGGACACAACCTTCAGGAGCACTCCGTCGTCCTCGTTCGTGGTGGCCGAGTCAAGGATCTTCCCGGTGTCCGCTACAAGGTCGTTCGCGGCACCCTCGATGCCTCCGGCGTCTCCGAGCGCAAGCAGTCGCGTTCGCAGTACGGCGTCAAGGCCTCCTGATCAAGCCTTCATGAGACGCAACCGCGCCACCACACGTATCGTCGCGCCCGACGCGCAGTACCGCAGCCGCCTCGTCCAGCAGGTCATCAACAAGGTGATGCTCGACGGCAAGAAGTCGACCGCCGAGCGGATCGTCTACGACGCCCTCGCAGTCGTCGGTGAGCGTTCCGGCCGCAACCCCACCGACGTCCTCGACGAGGCGATCAACGAGCTCACCCCGGTGCTCGAAGTCCGCTCCCGCCGAGTTGGCGGCGCCACCTACCAGGTTCCCGTCGAGGTCCCCCAACGCCGCGCCCGCACGCTCGCCGTCCGCTGGCTCATCGATTTCGCCCGCAACCGCAACGAGAAGTCGATGTCCGACCGCCTCGCCCGCGAGATCACGGACGCCGCCTCCCAACAGGGTGGCGCCTACAAGCGCAAGGACGACATCTACCGCATGGCGCAGGCCAACAAAGCCTTCGCCCACTACCGCTGGTAACCGGCGGGCCAGGAGGCCCGTCGATCTCGTCCTCGTCGGCTCACGGCCCTTCAGGCCGCTTCGCCTCCCGCGTCCTCGACCACGGACCTCCTGACCTCGCCAGTCGGATGGCCCAAGCGGACGCATCGCCGCACTCAGGGCTGAATCAGGCCAAGCCGGGCCTCTCGCCGTTCTTGCGGCGTCTCTCGAAGGCCCGCTTGGGAGCCTGCAGCTGCTCGGCGGTCAGGGTCGCGAATGCGACCGAGGACAGGCCCAGGACCACTGCCCCGGCGGCCTCGAGCCAGAAGCCTGGTTGGGGCTCGGCCTTGGCGCTGGCGAGGCCGATGGCCTGGTCTTCGATGTCGCCGAGCTGGTTGACGTCGGGAAGGTCGATGACGAGGAAGAGGATCAGCGCTGCGACGCCGAAGCCGGCGGTCGCCAGGGCCGCCGCGCGCTGGCCGCTGACGATCGCGATCGTCAGCGCGACGATGGCGAAGACGGCGAGCAGGAGCATCGCGTAGCCGTGTCGATCCCCGGCGAGCTGCTCCTCGAGGGGGTCCCCGCCCGGAGGGACGAACTGGAAGGTGGTCATGAGCTCGGAGATCCCGAGCGCCACGGCTCCGGCGAAGATCATCACCGGCAGCACCAACTCGGCCGGCCAGAGTCGTCTCACGCCCGCGCGCCGCCGGCGTCGGGGCCCGGCCGCCGGAGCGCCCCCTTGCCCGTGCCGCGTTTCCGCTCGCCCTCGCGACCGGGCTCGCGGCGGGAAGGCTCGGTCGCGTCCGCCAGGCGCAGCTCGCGGGCCAGCAGGGAGGAGGAGCCGATCAGCAGGATCCCGGCGGCGATCTGCGCGTAGAACCCGCCGAGCAAAGTGGCGTTCACCCCGTTGAAGGCGAGCGCGGCATCGCCGGGGTCGAGGCCGGCCGGCCGATCGACGACGAGCGCGACCACGATCGCAGCCGCGCCCGCCAGCGCGATCGGCCGGCAGAGGCGCCGGCGCCCGGTCAGCGCGCCGCCGAGCAGCAGCAGGCAGGCGATCGCAATCGGCACGAATACGTAGGAGTGGGCGTCACCGGTCTCCAGGCGCCCGGTCTCCGGGGCGGGGGCCACGGTCTGCACCCCTGAGTAGGCGTCGTTGCCGATCGAGATGCTGCGGTAGTCGGCGAACTGGGAGAGGGCGAGCAGCACCGCGGCGCCGGCCACCACCACGGCCAGTGCCCGAATCGGGGTGAGCGACCGCGAGGCGGCATTGGTCAGGCGGCTGAGTCGGCTCACAACCCAGCCGACCGGGCGGGCGATGAACAGCCAGATCTTGATCAGAACGTTGAGGACGAACCCGAAGGCGAGGAAGAAGACGGTGAAGCCCGCTCCGAGCACGGTGAGTACACCCAGCCCCACCTTGGGTGCAGCGGTCGCCAGGTACTTGCGGGTCCCGACGGCGCCGCGCCTGAGCGCACCGGCGAACCGGGCAGTGGCCGCACTGACGCGCGGCCCAATCGGCTTCCGCTCGGGCTTCTCGGACTTCGCGGACTCGCCCGAGCTCTCGGCTTTCCCCGAGCCCGACGGCTTGTCGCGCCCCCGGGTCCGCTCGCCGGTTGCGGGCTTGGCTCGGCGCCTGCGCTCGTCGTCGGGCTGACGGCGAGGACGGTGCACCTCCTTCTTGGCCGCGTCGTCGTGCTCGCCGGACTTCGGATCGGGCTTCCGCTTCGGCCTCTCGGCGTCGGGCCTCTCGGCCCTCGACTCTTCGGCCCTCGACTTCGGCTTGCCGCCGGACTTGACCGGCTGCTTGCTCTCGCTACCAGGCCTCGCCTTCGGCCTGGCCCCTGGCCCGGCCTTCGCGTCCGATTCCTCCGACGAATCCCCCGTCGCCTTGCCGACCCGCTCGCCGAGCGTTTTCCGCGCGCTGCTCGAGGATCTTGCGGCGACGTCGGGGCGTTTGCCCGCGGCCGTGCGCCGTGCGGATCGCTCAGCGGCGGTCTCCGCCGGCTTGGACTCGTCGGCTGCCCTCTTCCCCTGTTTGCCCGCCGACTCCTCGGCGGTCTCGCCGTCGTTGTCCTCATCGGCGGCGGACTCCCGGCCCCCGAGCCAGCGTGGACGCTTCATGGGGGACACTCTAGGAGACCCGCGGGACTCTGGGGCCAACACCCCTCCCATCGACGGCCCCGAACGGCTCGCCGAGCCCGCGGGAAGCACCCCAAACGACGTCGGGCAGCGACGTCGGGCAGGCCTTCACAGCCCCCTTGAATGCCGCTAGCCCTCTGCTAACATCCCGCGTCGCTCGCGATGCAGTCGGTGGCTGCGGCGGGCTAACTCCACACCCATATGGAGATCCGGTCCACATAGACAGCTCTCGGGCACGCACGACGCAGAGAGTTCGTCTGGCCCGCAAGGGCCTTTTCTATGCCCGGAATCCCGCCGAATCTTCGATCCCCGCCGACCACCGGCAACCGCGACTTACGGACTAGGAAACCAAAGCCTCATGCCTCGCAACTTTCCCCTCGAGAAGACCCGCAACATCGGGATCATGGCTCACATCGACGCCGGTAAGACGACGACGACCGAGCGGATCCTCTACTACACCGGCCGCACCCACAAGATGGGGGAGGTCCACGAGGGCGCTGCCGTGATGGATTGGATGGAGCAGGAGCAGGAGCGCGGGATCACGATCACCTCCGCCGCCACCGCATGCGAGTGGGACGGCCATCGGATCAACATCATCGACACGCCCGGCCACGTCGACTTCACGGTCGAGGTCGAGCGCTCGCTGCGCGTCCTCGACGGCGCGATCGCCGTCTTCGACTCGGTTGCCGGCGTCGAGCCCCAGTCGGAGACCGTCTGGCGTCAGGCCGACAAGTATTCGGTACCGCGGATCGCCTTCATCAACAAGATGGACCGGATCGGCGCCGACTTCGAGATGTCGGTGCGGACGATCCGCGAGCGGCTCGGGGCCAACCCGATCCCGATCCAGCTTCCGATCGGCTCCGAGGATCAGCTCAAGGGCGTCGTCGACCTGGTCGCGAACAAGGCCCTGATCTGGCAGGACGACCTCGGCACCGAGTTCGAGGTCACCGATGTCCCCGCCGAGATGGAGGAGGCCGTCGCCGAGGCCCGCCACGTCCTCGTCGAAGCCTGCGCCGACGTCGACGACGAGCTCATGGAGATGTACCTCGATGAACAGGAGATCCCCAAGGAGCGGCTATCGGAGGCCCTGCGCCAGGCGACGCTCGATCTGAAGATCACTCCTGTGCTCTGCGGCTCAGCCTTCAAGAACAAGGGCGTGCAGCCGCTGCTCGACGCGATCATCGCGCTGCTCCCCTCGCCCCTCGAGGTCACTCCCGTTACCGGTGTCGAGCCGGTCAAGGGTGACCCGGAAGGCAATCCGAGCACGCGCCCGGCCGACGACGACGGCCCCTTCGCAGCGCTTGCCTTCAAGGTCATGACCGACCCGTTCGTCGGCAAACTCACCTACTTCCGCGTCTACTCGGGCAAGCTCGAGGCGGGTGGTCGCGTCCTCAACGTCGCCTCCGGCCGGACTGAGCGCATCGGCCGCCTGCTGCTCATGCACGCCAACTCCCGCCAGGAGATCGACGAGTGCTACTCCGGCGACATCCTCGCCGGCGTCGGCCTCAAGCAGACGTCGACCGGAGACACCCTCTGCGCACCTGACAAGCCGATCGCGCTCGAGCAGATCGTCTTTCCCGAGCCGGTCATCGCGGTCGCGATCGAGCCGAAGACCAAGGTCGACCAGGAGAAGCTGGCGACCGCGCTGCAGCGCCTCTCCGAGGAGGACCCCACCTTCCGCGTGGAGAGCGACGAAGAGACCGGCCAGACCGTGATCAACGGGATGGGCGAGTTGCACCTCGAGGTGCTCGTCGACCGGATGATGCGCGAGTTCAGCGTCGAGGCCAGCGTCGGCAAGCCCCAGGTCGCCTACCGCGAGACCATTCGTGACGAAGCCAAGAAGGTCCAGGGCAAGTTCGTTCGTCAGACCGGTGGCTCAGGCCAGTACGGCGACGTCGTGATCAACATCGAGCCGAATCCCGGCAAGGGCTGGGAGTTCGACAGCAAGATCAAGGGCGGCGCGATTCCGACGGAGTACATCAACTCGGTCGAGAAGGGCATGGTCGAGGCACTCGCCTCGGGCATCAAGGCGGGTTACCCGATGGTCGACGTCAAGGTCGAGTTGATCGACGGCTCCTACCACGATGTCGACTCCTCCGAGATGGCGTTCAAGATCGCCGGCTCGATGGCGGTTCAAGAGGCCGCCAAGCGCGCCAAGCCCGTCCTGTTGGAGCCGGTGATGGAGGTCGAGGTCGTGACGCCCGAGGACTTCCTCGGCGACGTGATCGGCGACCTCTCGCGGCGCCGCGGCAAGCTCGCCGGGCAGGAGCCGCGCGGCAACGCCCTCGTAGTCAGCGCCACGGTGCCGCTGAGCGAGATGTTCGGCTACGTCGGCGATCTGCGCTCGGCGACCCAGGGCCGCGCCTCATACACGATGCAGTTCGCCCGCTACGAAGAGGTGCCGCCGAGCATCGCTCAGGAGATCGTCGAGCACAAGGCCGGCGACCCGGTCGGAGCCGCATCATGAGCTTCACCTACTCCATTGAAGCCGTGCAGGCAATGCCATCCGCGCAGGCGGATCGCACGCACAGCCGGTCTTCACTTATATTGGGCCGGTTGGCCGGAACTCCGGTTCACGGCTGCGCCCGACGCCAAGCCTAAACAGCACTCAAGACGTAAACGATCGGGACCAGCCCCGAGAGAGGAACACGAGAGAGAACGATGTCCAAGGAGAAGTTCGAGCGCAACAAGCCGCACGTCAACGTCGGCACGATTGGTCACATCGACCATGGCAAGACCACGCTGACCGCCGCCATCACGAAGGTCCTCGCCGAAAAGAGCGGTGGGGCAGTGAAAAGCTTCGAGGAGATCGACAACGCGCCCGAGGAGAAGGAGCGCGGGATCACGATCGCGACCTCGCACGTCGAGTACGAGACCGAAAACCGGCA
Source organism: uncultured Solirubrobacterales bacterium (assembly GCA_963823275.1). Classification (GTDB taxonomy): domain Bacteria; phylum Actinomycetota; class Thermoleophilia; order Solirubrobacterales; family 70-9; genus RHKX01. The sequence goes on from CAWGKW010000002.1 coordinate 373,267, forward strand.
CTACGCCCACGTGGATTGCCCCGGTCACGCCGACTACGTGAAGAACATGATCACCGGCGCCGCCCAGATGGACGGTGCGATCCTCGTCGTCTCCGCGGCTGACGGCCCGATGCCGCAGACCCGCGAGCACATCCTGTTGGCCCATCAGGTCAACGTGCCCTACGTGGTGGTCTTCCTCAACAAGGTCGACATGGTCGATGACCCCGACCTGATCGAGCTCGTCGAGGAGGAGGTCAAGGACCTCCTCAACGCCTACGACTACCCGGGTGACGACACCCCGATCATCCGCGGTTCCGCCCTCAAGGCGATCGAGGGCGACGAGGAGGCGGTCAACTCGATCCTCGAGCTGGCGGCGACGCTCGACAGCTACATTCCCGAGCCCGTTCGCGAGCTCGACAAGCCGTTCCTGATGCCCGTCGAGGACATCTTCTCGATCACCGGCCGCGGCACCGTCGCGACGGGCCGTATCGAGCAGGGCATCGTCAACACCGGTGACGAGATCGAGATCGTCGGCATCCACCCGGATATCGCGAAGACGACCGTGACCGGCGTCGAGATGTTCAACAAGCTGCTCGACGAGGGCCGCGCCGGCGACAACATCGGCGCCCTGTTGCGAGGCACCAAGCGCGAGGAGATCGAGCGCGGCCAGGTGCTCTGCAAGCCCGGTTCGATCACTCCGCACACCAAGTTCAAGTCCGAGGTCTACTGCCTGAAGAAGGAGGAGGGTGGCCGTCACACGCCGTTCTTCTCGGGCTATCGCCCGCAGTTCTACTTCCGGACGACCGACGTGACCGGCGTCGCCAACCTGCCCGAGGGCGTGGAGATGGTGATGCCCGGCGACAACGTCGAGATGACGATCGAGCTGATTCAGCCGATCGCGATGGACCAGGGTCTGCGATTCGCCATCCGTGAGGGTGGACGGACCGTCGGCTCCGGGGTCGTCACAGAGATCATCGAGTAACGAGTAACGAGTAAGTAGCGCCGGCCCACCGGTCGGCTGCAAGTACATAGACCCGGGGCGCCGCCCCCCGTATTCGCGACGCACGCGCAGCGAATACGGAAAGCGGCGCCCCGCTCGCGCCCTTACGGCACACAAGACAGACAGAAGGAAGCAAGGAACCAACAAGGTGTCAACGATCACCGCAAGCAAGATCAGGATTCGGCTGAAGGCGTACGACCACGACGCCATCGACCGAGCCGCCAGCGAGATCGTCGAGACGGCTCAGCGCACCGGCGCAACCGTTTCCGGCCCCGTTCCCCTGCCCACCTCCAAGAACGTCTACTGCGTGATTCGCTCGCCGTTCAAGGACAAGGACTCGCGCGAGCACTTCGAGATCCGCACCCACAAGCGGTTGATCGACATCAACGACCCGACCCCCAAGACCATCGACGAGCTGCAGCGGATCGAGAACCTCCCCGCCGGCGTCGACGTGGAGATTCGCCTTTAAGGCCCGAGCGATGCCAGCGATCCTCGGAAAAAAGGTCGGCATGACGCAGCTCTTCACCGAAGAGGGCGAGTCCGTGCCCGTGACCGTGATCGAAGCCGCCCCCAACCGGGTGACCGCGGTCCGCACCGACGAGGCCGACGGCTACTCCGCGGTGCAGCTCGGCTGGGACGAGGTCGCCGAGCGAAAGCTGACCAAGGGCCGCCTCGGTCACCTCGCGAAGACGGATTCCCCGCCGCTCAAGCACCTCGTCGAGTTCCGCGACTTCGAGGGCGAGGTGGAGCTCGGCGGCGAGGTCACCGTGGCCGAGTTCGAGCCCGGTCAGAGGGTCAAGGTCTCGGCCGTCTCCATCGGCAAGGGCTTCCAGGGCACGATCAAGCGCCACAACTTCAGCCGCGGCCCCGTCAGCCACGGCTCCCACAACGTCCGCGCGCCGGGCTCGATCGGTGCCAGTGCCGATCCCGCCCGCGTGTTCAAGGGCCGCAAGATGCCGGGCCGGATGGGCGGCGAGCGCGTCACCCAGAAGGGCCTCGAGGTCTTTCGCGTCGACGCCGACAGGCACCTGCTGATGCTCCGCGGCTCGATCCCGGGCCCCAAGAACGGGACCGTGGAGGTGCGCACCGATGGCTGATCAGCCCGCGAAGTCGCCGCCCGCGAAGTCGCAGCCCGCGAAGTCGTTGAAGGTGAACACCATCGGCAAGACCGCCAAGTCGGCCCTCCCCGAGGCGGTCTTCACCGAGCCCTACAACGAGACGCTCGTCCACGAGGCCGCTCGCGCCGACATGAACGCCCGTCGCCAGGGCACCCACTCGAGCCTGACCCGAGGCGAGGTCGCGATGACCGGCGCCAAGGCATGGCGCCAGAAGGGCACCGGCCGTGCCCGCGTCGGCGCGCTCAGCGTTCCCCATCGCCGCGGCGGCGGCAACGCGTTCGCGACCAAGCCTCGCAACTACACCTTCAAGGTCAACCGCAAGGCTCGTCGCAAGGCCCTGCGCTCGGCCCTCAGCGTGCACGCCGATCGCGACTCGATCGCGGTCCTGCCCGCCGACGCGTTCACCGAGCCCGCCACCAAGAAGGCGGCCGAGGGACTGACGACGTGGGGCGGCAGGCTGCCGGCCCTGGTCGTGATCACCGGCGAGGAGGAGGCGGCGGCGAAGAGCTACCGCAACATCCCTCGCGTTTCGGTCGTCACCGCCCACGGCGTCGGCGTCGCCGAGATCATCGGCCACCGGTCGTTGATCGCCTCCGAGGGCGCCATCGAGGTCCTCGCCGCCCGCGTCGCCGACGTCGAGCGTGGAGCCAACGGTGACGGCTCCGAAGAGGCCTCCCCCGAGGGGAGCGACGACTGATGGATCCGCGGCAGGTCATCGTCGAGCCGGTCGTCTCCGAGAAGAGCTACGCGCTGATGGCGGAGGGCAAGTACACCTTTCGCGTCAACGATCGGGCCCACAAGACCCAGATCTCCCACGCCGTCTCCGAGATCTTCGGCGTCAAGGTCGTCGCGGTCAGGACGTCGCGCGTCCGGTCGAAGCCGAAGCGCCGCGGTCTGCACAGCGGCAAGACCCGTGCCTGGAAGAAGGCCATCGTCGAGCTTGCGCCCGGCGACCAGATCGAGCTGTTCGAGGGTGCGGCGGAGTAGCCGCCAGAAGGATTACTGAGTTCACCTATGCCGATTCGCAAGACAAAGCCAACCAGCCCGGGTCGCCGCTTCGCGACCTATCAGGACCGCTCCGAGGTCACGACCTCGAAGCCGAACAAGAAGCTGACCAAGGGCAAGAAGAGCACCGGAGGCCGAAACTCCTACGGTCGCGTCACCGCCCGCCATCGCGGCGGTGGGGCGAAGCGCAAGTACCGGCAGATCGACTTCAAGCGAACGAAGGACGGCGTTCCGGCGAAGGTCGCGACGATCGAGTACGACCCCAACCGCACCACCTACATCGCCCTCCTTCACTACGCCGACGGCGCGAAGGCCTACATCCTCGCCCCGGCGGGCGTCCAGGTCGGCGACATGGTCTCCTCGGGTCCCGGGTCCGACATCCGCTCAGGCAACGCCCTCGAGCTCGGCCAGATCCCGACCGGCACCGTCGTCCACAACGTCGAGCTGAAGCCGGGCCAGGGCGGGCGCATGGGTCGCGCCGCCGGCACCGCGATTCAGGTCGTCGCCAAGGAGGGCGACATGATCACGCTGCGTCTGCCCTCCTCGGAGATGCGCATGGTCCGCGCCGAGTGCCGGGCGACGATCGGAAACCTCTCCAACGCTGAGCACCAGAACGTCACGGTCGGCAAGGCCGGGCGCAGCCGCCACAAGGGCAAGCGCCCGCAGAGTCGCGGCATCGCGATGAACCCGGTCGACCATCCGCACGGCGGCGGCGAGGCCCACAAGGGTCCCGGGGGCCACCCCAAGACGCCTTGGGGCAAGCCGACGCTGGGCTACCGGACCCGGAAGAAGAACAAGCAGTCGAGCGTGATGATCGTCCGTGGTCGCAAGCGCGGCAAGAAGAAGGGTGGTCGCTGATGGGACGTTCAACCAAGAAGGGCCCCTACATCGAGGAGCGCCTGCTGGCGCGCATCGAGGCGATGAACACCTCGGGCACCAAGCAGATGGTCAAGACCTGGTCGCGTCGTTCGACGGTCTTCCCCGAGATGGTCGGTCACACGATCGCCGTCCACGACGGCCGCAAGCACGTGCCCGTGTTCGTCTCCGAGTCGATGGTCGGCCACAAGCTCGGCGAGTTCGCCCCGACCCGCACCTTCCGTGCCCACTCCGGCGCCAAGAAGGGCGAGGACCGCTGATGGCCGCTCCGACCCGGGATAAGACCACCGCCGAGGACGTGCAGCTCGTGCACGCCAAGGCGCGCTACGTGCGTACCGCTCCCCGCAAGGTGAGGCTCGTCGCCGATCAGATTCGCGGCCTCGAGGTCGAGCGGGCGATCGCCCTGCTCACCTTCTCCCCGCGTGGCGCCTCGGTGCCGGTGCTGAAGCTGGTTCGCTCGGCCGCCGCGAACGCCGAGAACAACTACGACCTCGATCCCGAGGAGCTTCAGATCACGAGCATCTCCGTCGACGAGGGACCGACGATGCGCCGCTACCGTCCCCGCGCCCGTGGCCGCGCCACCCGGATCGAGAAGCGCAGCAGCCACATCAACATCACCCTTACCCCGATCCCCGACGTCGACTGACAGGAACCAGGATTTAGTTATGGGACAGAAGATCAACCCCGAGGGCTTTCGCGTCGGCTACATCCATGATTGGAAGTCGAACTGGTTCGACGAGCGCAACTTCGCCGACGCGCTGGTCGAGGACGTCAACATCCGCGGCCACATCGAGGCCAAGCTCGCCCACGCCGGGCTCTCCGACATCGAGATCCGCAAGCAGCGCGGCGAGGTCACAGTCGACATCCACACGGCCCGCCCGGGCATCGTGATCGGCAAGTCCGGCTCCGAGGTCGACGCGCTGCGCCGCGAGCTTCACGCGATCACGGGCAAGCCCGTCCGCGTCAACATCCGTGAGATCAAGCGCCCCGAGCTAGACGCGACGCTGGTCGCTCAGTCGATCGCCGAGCAGCTGGAGGGCCGCGTCGCCTTCCGTCGCGCCATGAAGCGCGCCCTGACCTCAGCCATGCGCTCCGGCGCCAAGGGCGTAAAGGTCCAGGTCTCCGGTCGCCTCGGCGGCTCGGAGATGGCGAGGACCGAGGGCTACTCCGACGGCCGCGTCCCGCTGCACACCCTGCGCGCCGACATCGACTACGGCTTCGTCGAGGCAAAGACGACGACCGGCCGGATCGGCGTCAAGTGCTGGATCAACAAGGGCGAGATCATGCCCGAGGGCTACGGCCCCGGCGAGAACGAGGAGCTGGGCGGCCGCGGCCGCAGGCCGAACGAGCGCACGCTGCGCCGGCCCGGTTCCGAGGGCGGCCCCGGCGGCCAGGGAGGTCGCCAGGGCGGCGGTCGCCAGGGAGGTCGCAACTAGATGCTCAGTCCGAAGCGGGTCAAGCACCGCAAGCAACATCGAGGCCGGATGCGCGGCTTCTCCAAGGGCGGCACCCAGGTGACCTTCGGCGAGTACGGCCTGAAGTCGCTGGATCGCGCCTGGGTGACCAATCGCCAGATCGAGGCGGCTCGCGTCGCGATGACCCGCAAGATCAAGCGTGGCGGCAAGGTCTGGATCACGATCTTTCCGGACAAGCCCTACACGAAGAAGCCGGCCGAGACCCGGATGGGCAAGGGCAAGGGCAACCCCGAGGGCTGGGTCGCCGTCGTCAAGCCCGGACGGGTGATGTTCGAGCTCTCCGGCGTGCCGGAGGAGCTGGCGCGGGAGGCGATGGAACTCGCCGGAACGAAGCTGCCCGTCAAGACCAAGTTCGTCAAGAAGGGTCATCATCAATGAAGGGCTCGGAGGTTCACCAGATGGGAGACCCCGAGCTCGTCGAGGCGCTCAAGGAAGCGCGTCGCGAGTCTTTCAACCTGCGTCTGCGCAATGCAACCGGAGAGCTGGAGAACAGCTCCCGCCTGGGCCACGCCCGACGTGACCTGGCCCGGCTGCTGACCGTTGCGCGCCAGCGCGGTATCGACCTCGAGAAGGAACTGAAGTAGAGATGGCTGAAGAAGAGAACGAGAAGACCGAGAAAACCGAAGAGGCCGACGTGACCGAGGAGACTCCCGAGACTCCCGTTGAGGAGCCCGTTGCCGAGGAAGCTCCCGCCGAGGAGCCCGCTGCCGAGGAAGCTCCCGCCCAGGAGGCCCCGGCGCCTGCTCCCGCAGCCTCGAAGGCCTCCGAGCCCGAGCCGGTGGCTCATCCGAAGGAGATCCGCCGCGGCAAGCGCTCCGCTCACCAGGGCGAGGCCGGGCCCGCGCTGACGACCGAGGAACGCATCGAGCGCCGGATCTCTGAGCGCAAGCAAAAGGCCGCCGAGCGCAGCCGCTACCGCAAGGGCCGGGGCGCCGTCAGGGCCAAGGCCGCCGGCAAGGGTTCCGGAACCGGAACCGAGCCCGCATCGCCTGAGCCGGGCAACCCGAAGACGCGCCAGGGCATCGTCGTCTCCGACAAGATGGACAAGACGATCACGGTCAAGGTCGAGAGCGCCCGTCGCCATCCCGCCTACGAGAAGGTGATCCGGAGCTCGAAGATGTACCACGCCCACGACGAGCGCAACGAGGCCGGCCCCGGCGACACCGTTCGCCTGGTGGAGACCCGACCGATGTCGAAGACCAAGCATTGGCGCCTGACCGAGATCCTCGAGAAGGCCGAGTAGGAGCCACCGATGATCCAGCAAGAAAGCCGACTCAAGGTTGCCGACAACTCGGGAGCGCGAGAGATTCTCTGCATCCGCGTCAAGGGCGGCCACCACCGTCGCTACGCCAGCGTCGGCGACGTGATCACCGCGACCGTCAAGCACGCGACCCCGCGCGGCGGCGTCCGCAAGGGCGAGGTCGTCCAGGCCGTCGTCGTCCGCACCCGCAAGCAGATCGGCCGCGCCGACGGCACCTACATCGCCTTCGACGAGAACGCGGCGGTCCTGATCGACCCGCAGAACAACCCGCGCGGAACCCGCATCTTCGGCCCGGTGGCCCGCGAGCTGCGCGATCGCTCCTTCATGAAGATCGTCTCGCTCGCCCCGGAGGTGTTGTAGCCATGGCCAAGTCAATGCGCATCCGCACCGACGACACGGTTCTGGTCACCTCCGGCAAGGACAAGGGCAAGCAGGGCAAGGTGCTCCGCGTCGACCCGAAGCGCCGCAAGGTCTTCGTCGAGGGTGCCAACATCGTCAAGCGCCACCAGCGCCCGCGCTCGATGACCGACGCGCAGACCAACCAAGCTGGCATCATCGAGAAGGAGGGTCCGATCGACGTCTCCAACGTGATCCTGCTCGATCCGACCGACAGCAAGCCGACGAGGGTCGGCGTGCGCGTGAGCGACGGCAAGCGGGTTCGCTACTCCAAGCGCACCGACAAGGCGATCGACTGAGCGACTGAGGACTTATGGAAGCTGCAACACAGACACCCGAGAGCACGACGGCCGGCCCGCCGCCCCGCCTCCACGCTTGCGTGATCAATACCAGGAGACGGTTCTTCCGGCCCTGATCGAGAAGTTCGGCTACTCGACGCCGATGTCGGCGCCGCGCCTGATCAAGGTCAACGTGAACATGGGCATCGGCGAGGCGAGCCGGGTCGGCTCCGTCGTCGACGACGCGATCGCCGAGCTCTCGACGATCACCGGGCAGCGCCCGAACCTGCGTCGGGCCCGCAAGTCGATCGCGGCCTTCAAGCTCCGCGAGGGCATGCCGGTCGGCGTCTCGGTGACGCTGCGCAAGGCGCGGATGTGGGAGTTCGTCGACCGCCTGGTCTCGATCTCGATCCCACGGATCCGCGACTTCCGTGGGCTCAACCCGCGCTCGTTCGACGGCCGCGGCAACTACTCGCTCGGCGTTCGCGAGCAGCTGATCTTCCCCGAGATCGACTACGACTCGGTCAACGAGACCCGCGGTCTCGACATCACCTTCGCCACCACCGCGCAGAGTGACGAGGAGGGCTTCGAGCTGCTGCTCGGGCTCGGCTTCCCGTTTGCGCAGGAGGGGCGTCCCGGCGGCAGGCCGATGGAGGAGATCGCCGCCGAGGAAGAGGAGCGCCGCAAGGAGGAGGCCCGCGTGCGGGCTGAGGCCGAGCAGGCAGCCCTCGAGCAGCTCAAGCAGGAGAACCCAGAGGCTTATGAGAAGCCGCAGAGCGACGACGCCGAGGCCGAAGGTGCCGACGACGCCGACGCCGACGAAGCCGGCTCGAACGATGGAAGCGAAGAGGAGTAGATGGCAAAGACCTCACAACGCGTCAAGCAGCAGGCGGGCTCGAAGTTCAAGGCCCGCAACTACAACCGCTGCCGCAAGTGCGGCCGCTCACGAGCGGTCTACCGCAAGTTCGGCCTCTGCCGGATCTGCCTGCGCGAAGCCGCCCACAAGGGCTACGTCCCCGGCATGACGAAGTCGAGCTGGTAGGTGGATGAAGCATGCTGACTGACCCGATAGCCGATTACCTGACCCGCGTCCGCAACGCGCTGCGCGCCGACCATCCCGAGGTCGAGGTTCCCTCCTCGCGCCTGAAGAAGGAGATGACCCGGATCCTCGTCGAGCAGGGCTACGTCAACGGCTACGAGGTGGAGCCGACCTCGGTTGGGGAATCGATCAAGATCAACCTCAAGTACACCGAGGACCGCGACCCTGTGATCAATGGGATGAAGCGGATCTCGCGTCCTGGCCGCAGGCGCTACGTCGGAGGCACCGCGGTCCCGAGGGTGCAGGGCGGCATGGGCACTGCCATCATCTCCACCTCGGTGGGCGTGATGACCGGCCATGAGGCCAAGCAGAAGGGCGTCGGCGGCGAGGTGGTCGCCTACATCTGGTAGCCCCGGCACGAGCCCGGTACCAAGCGATCAATCAACAGAGCGAGCAATGAGCCGAATCGGAAACAAGCCAGTCGAGATCCCCGCGGGAGTGACCGTGGACATCGCCCCTGGGCGCGTGACCGTCAACGGCCCCAAGGGCGAGCTCACCCAGCAGGTCAGCACTGCCATGGACGTCAAGATCGACGACGGCGTGCTCACCGTTGCCCGCCCGACCAATCGCGGCGAGCATCGCGCCCTGCACGGGCTGACCCGCAGCCTGATCGCCAACATGGTCGAGGGGGTCACCAACGGCTTCGAGAAGCGGCTCCAGATCCAGGGCGTCGGCTACCGCGCCAAGCCCCAGGGCAAGGCCCTCGAGCTCTCGCTCGGCTTCTCCCACCCGGTCAACGTGAAGGCTCCCGAGGGGATCGACTTCGAGGTGCCACAGCCGACTGAGATCATCGTCCGAGGCATCGACAAGCAGCTCGTCGGCGAAACGGCCGCCCAGATCCGGCGGCACCGTCCGCCGGAGCCCTACAAGGGCAAGGGCGTGCGCTACGCCGACGAGGTCGTTCGTCGCAAGGTCGGAAAGAGGGCCTAAGCGCCCGTTAGCAGGAGTTTTCAATGGCAGTAAAGACCGCACAACAGAGAAGACTGCGTCGACGCCGGCGCGTCCGGGCGAAGATCCGCGGCAGCGCGGAGTGCCCGCGGCTGGCGGTCTACCGCTCCAATCGCGGGCTCTACGCGCAGCTGATCGACGACGATCAGGGCCACACGATCGCCCAGGCAAGCTGGAGCGAGGCCGACGTGCGTAAGCTCGACACCTCCGATCGGGCCAAGAAGGCCGGCGAGCTGATCGCCGAGCGGGCCAAGAAGGCGGGGGTCGAGACCTGCGTCTTCGATCGTGGCGGCTACCGCTTCCACGGCCAGGTCGCCGCACTTGCCGAAGGCGCCCGCGAGGGTGGCCTGCAATTCTGATCCGCGAGATCGGAAGAGCTACCCAAAGACTCAAATGGATACACAGAGAAACTGAACGAGCCAGGAGCTGATGAGTACAGACGTCGAAAGAGTTAGTCCGCAGGGTCTAGACCTGCAGGAGCGAGTGATCGAGATCAACCGCGTGGCGAAGGTCGTCAAGGGCGGTCGTCGTTTCTCGTTCACGGCGCTGGTCGCCGTGGGCGACGAGAACGACGTCGTCGGCATCGGCTACGGCAAGGCCCGCGAGGTCCCGCTCGCGATCCAGAAGGCCGTCGAGAACGCACGCAAGGACCTGATCCGGGTTCCCAAGTACGGACAGACGCTTCCGCATCGCATCATCGGCCGCTTCGGCGCCGGACACGTCGTCCTGCGCCCGGCCAGCGAGGGAACCGGCGTGATCGCCGGCGGCGGGGTCCGCGCCGTGCTCGAGCTCGGCGGCATTCGCGATGTCCTGACCAAGTCGATCGGCACCAACAACCCGATCAACCAGGTCAAGGCGACGATGGAGGGGCTGCGCGGACTGCGCAAGCCCGAGGACGTCGCCGAGCTGCGGGGCCTGACGATCCGCGAGGTGCTCGGCATCCCCAAGGACGCCAAGAAGGCCATCGACGAGAACGCCGACGACGCCAACGCGGTCGACCCTGTCGCGGTCGCGACCGAGGCTGACAAGCCCGCCGAGGAGCCGTCGGATGGCTGATCTGCTGATCAAGCAGGTCCGGTCGACGGCCGGCTCGAACCCGCGGCAGCGCGAAACGCTCCGGACCCTGAGGCTGGGACGGATCGGCAAGTCGGTGACCCGCAAGGACGACGAGCACACCCGCGGGCTGCTTCGCAAGGTCGATCACCTGGTGACGATCGAGGAAGCGGGGAAGGCCTCCTGATGGCTCGCATCGAAGCCGAGGACGTCGGCCTGGAAAACCTGACCCCGAAGCCGGGGACCCGCAAGAACCGAAAGCGCGTCGGTCGTGGGCACGGTTCCGGCATGGGCAAGACCTCCGGCCGCGGCCACAAGGGTCAGAACGCGCGAGCCGGCGCCACCCGCAAGTACGGCATGGAGGGCGGCCAGAACCCGATCCACATGCGGATGCGGAAGCTGCGTGGGCCCAACAAGAAGATGTCGATGCCGTTTGAGCCGTTCCGGACACACACGCAGCCGGTCAACCTGGCGACGCTCGAGGAGCGCTTCGGCGCGGGCGACGAGGTGACCCCCGAGTCGCTGAAGTCCGCCGGCCTGGCGACCCGTAAGCACCCGATCAAGATCCTCGCAAACGGTGAGCTGACGAAGAAGCTCACCGTCAGGGCCCACGGCTTCAGCGCCAAGGCGATCGAGAAGATCGAAGCCGCCGGCGGGACTGCCGAAGTCATCGAGTAGACGATGCTGAAGGTCCTCGGAAACGCATTCGCGATCCCCGAGATCCGGCGCAAGCTCGCCTTCACGGCGGCGATGCTCGCGCTCTACCGCCTTGGCTCCTACGTCCCGGTCCCCGGGGTCGAGCTCAACGCGCTCGCCGACATCCAGGACAACTTCGCCGGCTCCAACATCCTCGGCTTCCTGAACCTGTTCAGCGGCGGCAGCCTCTCGCGGCTGTCGCTGTTCGCGCTCGGGATCATGCCCTACATCACGGCATCGATCATCCTCCAGCTGCTCACGGTCGTCCTGCCGTCGCTGGAGAAGCTCTCCAAGGAGGGCGAGGTAGGCCAGCAGAAGATCACCCAGTACACCCGGTACCTGACCGTGGTGCTGGCAGCCCTGCAGTCGCTTGGCTACGTCTTCCTCTTCCAGTCCTTCGGCAGCTCGGGCGAGAGCGTCGTCGGCGACCTCACCTTCGCCAAGCTGATCCTGATGGTGAGCTGTCTGACGGCGGGCACCGTGCTCGTCATGTGGCTCGGCGAGCTGATCACCCAGAACGGCGTCGGCAACGGCATCTCGCTGATGATCTTCGCCTCGATCGCCTCGGGCATCCCGAATGGGATCTCCGCTTGGTGGAACAACCCCGATCAGGTCTTCGTCGTGATGATGCCCTTCGTCGCGCTCGCGGTGATCGTCGGGATCGTCTTCATCCAGGAAGGTCAGCGACGAATACCCGTTCAGTACGCCAAGCGCGTCGTCGGGCGCAAGATGACCACGGGCGGATCCAGCTATCTGCCCCTGCGCGTGAACATGGCGGGAGTGATCCCGGTCATCTTCGCGGCCTCGATCATGGCGTTCCCGCCGACCGTCGGCCAGCTCCTCAACACGCCGCTCGCGCTCGACTTCGCGGCGTTCTTCAGTCCGGGCGCCTGGGCCTACATAGTCGGCGAGGTCTTCTTCATCATCGTCTTCACCTACTTCTACACGGCGGTGACCTTCAACCCCGTCGACCAGGCCGACAACCTGAAGAAGTACGGCGGCTTCATCCCAGGCGTCCGACCCGGACGACCTACCGCCGAATACCTGGACCGGATTCTCTCCAGGCTCACCTTCGCAGGCGCCCTCTACCTGGGCGCGGTCGCCGCCCTGCCGACGATCCTGATCAACCAGACCTCGGCCAACTTCTTCTTCGGCGGCACCTCCCTGCTGATCGTGGTCGGCGTGGCGCTCGACACCGTCAAGCAGCTCGAGGCCCAGTTGATGATGAGAAATTACGAGGGCTTCCTGAAGTAGTCCCACCAAGAGGGGCCGAGCGGCAGAGGCACCGCCTCCGCACTCGCTTCGCTCGCACTGAGTGTCGGCGGCACCTCCACCCCTCGACCCCACGAGAGGTTCTGCACCGGACGGGTCCTCGTAACCGTCTTCCGCGGGTGGCGGAGTGCCAGTGGCCGAAATTCACTGAATGCCAGTGGAGATCAGCCATTGACCGCGGGTTAGCCCTGCCATAGTGCCTCGCCGGGCCTCGGGGGCACCGCGGTCCATCACTACGGTGCCCTCCCGGAGCTCGGACCCTGAGGATCCCCGCAGTCCGGCGATCTCCGGCGAACGGGTAGCCTGCACGCTCGTGCCCGAGCTGAATCTGATCTTGCTCGGACCCCCCGGGTCCGGAAAGGGAACGCAGGGAGAACGCCTGCAGGAGGACTTCCGCCTTCCCTACTACGCGACCGGCGACATCCTTCGAAACGCGGTCAAGGAGGGCACCGAGATCGGCCGGGCCGCCAAGGAGTTCATGGATCGAGGCGACCTCGTTCCCGACGAGGTGATCATCGGGGTGATCGGCGAGCGGGTCCAAAAGCACGAGGCCGCCGACGGCTTCATCCTCGACGGATTCCCCCGCACGGTTGCCCAGGCGGAGGCTCTCGGCGAGGCGATGGTGGGGCTCGGTCGCGGGATCACCGCCGCCGTCCTGATCGAGGTCTCCGACGAGGAGGTGATCCGCCGTCTCGGCGGGCGCCGTACCTGTGCCAAGAGCGGTCACATCTTCCATGTCGACTTCGACCCGCCCAAGAACGAGGGCGTCTGCGACATCTGCGGAGCACGCCTGATCGTTCGCGACGACGACAAGCCGGAGGTCATCCGTCACCGGCTCGAGACCTATCACGAGAAGACCAAGCCCCTGGTCACCTTCTATGAGGAGCGCGGGGTCCTGAAACGCGTCGACGGCTCGCTCGAGCCCGACGAGGTCTCCAACCGGATCCGGGCGCTGCTGGCGACGCTGCGAATGGAAGAAGAGCTCTGAGAGGCGCCTTGATCGTCGCCAAGACCCCGGAGCAGGTCGACAAGATGGCGGAGGCGGGAGAGATTCTCGTCCGCTGTCTGAAGATGCTGAAGAAGAGCGCCCGTCCGGGCGTCACCACCATGGATCTCGACCTGGCCGCGGAGAAGTTCATCCGCTCGCAGGGCGCCGAGGCGGCCTTCAAGGGCTACAACGGCTTTCCGGGCTCGATCTGCGCCTCGCCGAACTCGATGGTCGTCCACGGCATCCCGGGCTCCTACGAGCTCAAGCGCGGAGATCTGATCTCGCTCGACGTCGGAGTCACCCTCGACGGCTGGGTTGCCGACGCCGCCTTCACGATCCCGATCGGACCGGTCGCCGAGCCGGCCCTCCAGCTGCTCGAGACGACCCGGGACTCGCTCTTCTGCGGGATCGCGGAGGCCAGAGCGGGCAACCACCTCGGCGACATCTCCGCTGCGATCCAGGCCCGGGTCGAGCAGGACGGGCTCGGCGTGATCCGAACCCTCGTCGGACACGGCATCGGGCGGCGCATGCATGAGGACCCGCAGATCCCCAACTACGGCGAGGCCGGCAAGGGTCCGCTGCTGGAGGAGGGAATGACCTTCGCGATCGAGCCGATGGTCAACATCGGCTCGCCCGAGATCCGCATGGGATCGGACAACTGGGCCGTCTACTCCGAGGACGGATCGCTCGCCGCCCACTTCGAGTTCACCGTCGCGGTCGGCAAGGACGGCCCGCGGATACTGACTCCGTGGCACGAGGACTGACCTTCTCGGCCACCGCCCTCACTCGACCACGCGCAGGGTCGAGGGCACATCCATTCGGCGCAGCCGGCGGATCGTCAGCAGAGGCGCGAGCGCCATCGCGCCGGCACCGGCGATCGCTGCCAGCAGCACGGTCCCGACCGACAGCGAGCTGACGACTCCGAGCTCGGGCAGCACCTCCTCGAGGCTGACGTTGATCACCCAGCCGAGGATCACCCAGCCGAGAACCACCCCCATGGCGGTGGCCAGCAGTCCGATGATCAGGCTCTCGACGACCGCCAGCCGCAGCACCGTTCGCACCGGCACGCCGTAGGCGAACATAGTCGCGTACTCGCGAGCGCGCTCGTCGGCGTTGATCGCGGTCGAGTTGAACGCGATCAAGAGGACGAGCACGACGGCGATGAGGACCACGACGCGGATGATTGCGGCGAACTCGTCGAGCCCCTGCTCGAGTGCGTTGCTCAGCGTCGACGGGGATTCGATCGAGGCGACGCCGGGCTGGCTGATCAGGGCTCGCTTGGCCTCGTCGGCGTCGACGCCCGCCGTGGGGACGATGTCGATCGCGTTCACCTGGCCCGTCAGGCCGAACGTCGCCGCGCCGGCCTCGCTCATGTAGACGGGAAAGCGGAATGGATCGGGGTGAGTGCCGCTGATAGTCACCGGAGTCTCAGCGGTGAGGAATTGGTCGGGTCCGACCTGCGATGGGTGGACCAGGGAGACTCGGCCGCCGGGCTCGACCCCCAGGTCTTCGGCGGCGCTCTCGGCGATCAGCACCTCGGTGGGCCCCTGCGGCAGGCTGCCGGACGAGGCACGGGGAGTCCACAGCGGGTCGCGGGCGGGAATCGTGTCGACGACGACGTCTATCCGATCACCTGAGGAGCTGACCAGCGATGCCGGGATCGTCAGCCTCGTCTCGGATTCAGCAGCGATCGCAGAGGCGGCCAGGGCCCGGAGATCCGGATCGCCATCGGGGCGGAAGCGGTCGAGCGTGACCGCGAGCCTGTCGGGCGCCGTACGCAGCTCCTCGGTCTCGTTGCGGTCCACCGTTGCCCTGAAGGAGTCGAGCATCCCCGACATCGAGACGGCAACGGAGATGACGGCGGCGCTCGCGAGCACGGTCAGCAGGGTCCGGCGGGGGGCCCGCAGGACGTTGCGAGGTGGGATCTGAGCGAGGCTCCCGCCGGGTAATGGGATTCGGGCCAGCAACGGCGCCATTCCCCCGCCCCGAGAAGCCCGGAAGCCGACCCTGATCGCCTCGATCGGAGCAACCCGGAGGCCGCGCCAGACCGGCCAGCCCGCCGCCACCAGCGGGATCGCGAAGCCGATTGCGGCGCGTGCCCCGAACCGGCCCCAGCGGACGTCGCTGTCCACGAACGGGAGTGGAAGCTGGTCCGTCAGCAGGCCGCGCAGCCACTCGTTCACCGCCAGTCCGACGAGGATCCCGAGGACAACCCCCGTGACTGCGATCTGGAGGCCCATCAGGAGCGGCCGGATCGCCAGCCGGCGGCGCTCGACGCCAAGTGCCATGCCGATCCCTATCTCCCGCCGCTGCGACTCGATGGTCCTGCTGATCAGGTTGAAAGCGCCGAACGCCGCCCCGGCGAGGATCAGGAAGGCGAAGACGTCGAAGAGCTGCTGGTCGTTGTCGGCGTCGTCGTAGAGGATTCGGCGTCCATCGATGTCGGCGGTGTCGGCGATGCTGATGCCGAAGCCCGGCAGGTCGCGACCGATCTGCCGTTCGAGCTCGTCGGCGATGCGCCCGGCATCGGCGCCCGGCTTGAGAGTGACGGCGAGGTCGTTCACCTCGCCGGGCCGGCCGGCCAGCCGCTGCGCCGCGGCCAGCGGCAGGAAGATGGTGCCGTAGTCCGCCTCGCTGCTGAAGCTGCCACCCGGCCCGATCACCACGAACGTCTCGGGCGAGTTCCCGAGGCCCGTGACGTCGACCCTGGCCCCGCCCGCGACCCGGATCTGCGCCGGCGCTTCGATGCCGTTCTCCTCCGCGTACTGGGGATCGAGGACCCCGACGGGGCGGGAGCCACCCCCGTCGGGGAGGCCGGACCCGTCGGCGACGGCGACCGAATCGACGAGCGGGCCGGTCACTTCGACACCGTCGACGGTGCGGTCGGGGGCGGTCTCAACGCCGATCAGCTGCCCCGGCGTGATCACGGTCTCGCCGGCCGCGGCGGAGGCGTCGAGCTGGGTGGCGACGATCAGCCGCTCGCTGGCGACCGCGACCTGCTCGGCGTCGGGGATCCGGCGGACAGCCCTCGCCAGCGCACCGGTCGGCGCATAGGAGCCCACTTCACCCTCGATCCGCAGATCGTGGACGTTCAGGTTCGCGTAGCTGGCATCGTTGGATGCAATGCGCCAATCCCGCATGCTCGCGAGACCGGCAGCGAGGCCGATGCCCCCCGCCAGCAGCAGCCCGATCGCGACCACCAGGGGCCAGCGGTTGCGGAGGTCGCGCCACGACCAGCGCAACCAGAAGCGAGGTCCCCGAGTCATGGGCTCACCAGCGCAGATCAGCCATCGCGGCGGGCTCGTTCACCTCATCGGAGACGATGCGCCCGCTCGAAAGCTCCACGATTCGATCGGCGACGCGAGCGATCTCGCGATTGTGGGTGACCACGAGAACGGCTGTCCCTGCGGTGTGGGTGACGTCATGGAGCAACTCGAGGATCTGCACCCCGGTGGTGAAGTCGAGCTCGCCCGTCGGCTCATCGGCGAGGACGATCGGGTTGCCGGCGGCGAGTGCCCTGGCGATCGCCACCCGCTGCTGCTCGCCACCGGAGAGCTCATGCGGGAAGTGGCTGCCGCGGTCACGTAGTCCCACTTGCTCGAGGACCTCAAGTGAGGCCGCCCGGGCATCGCTCCGACCCGCCACGTCGGCCCCGAATCGGACATTCTCGAGGGCGGATAGGCCGGGGAAGAGGTTGAAGCTCTGGAAGATGAAGCCGATCTCGTGGCGTCGTAGCGCGAACAGCTCGCTCCGGGATGCTCGAGTGATGTCGCGCCCACCGATCAGCGCCGTGCCGGCCGTCGGCGTGTCGAGCGCGCCGATCACGTTCAGCAGCGTGGTCTTGCCGCTCCCCGAGGCGCCGAGGATCACCACGAACTCGCCGGGGTCGACCGCGAGGTCGACCTGGTCGAGCGCCTTGACGATCCCGCCCGCGATCTCGTAGTGGCGGCTGACCCCACGCATGTCGATCAGCCGATCGGATCCTTGGGCAGGTTGCCTCACGGGGCTACGATAGTCCGGTTCGCCGGGATCCCCCTCCGCAGCCGGCCCCACTCCGTCTCCGCTCTAACCACGGATCCATCTGCCCCGCAACGGGGCTTGGCGCCTCACGGGCGAGTTGCTAATATGCCGCGTTCGGCCCCAGGGCCGTCTGACACTGCCTGCGGTTCCGATTCATGGGAACTGCGCGGCCACCTCAAAGTTCGAATAGAAAGCCGGAAGCCTTGAAGGTCCGAGCCTCCGTAAAACCGATGTGCGAAAGATGCCAGATCATCCGGCGGCGTGGCCGCGTTCTCGTGATCTGCTCGAACCCGCGCCATAAGCAGAGGCAGGGCTAGTCCATGGCGCGAATCGCCGGAGTGAACCTGCCGCTGAACAAGCGGACCGAGGTGGGCCTCACCTACGTCCACGGCATCGGCAGTTCGACCGCGCAGAAGATTCTCGCCCAGACCGGCGTCGATCCGGACACGCGGGTCGGGGATCTGACCGAGGACGAGGTGATCAAGCTTCGCGAGGGAGTCGAGACCTACACGGTCGAGGGCGACCTGCGTCGCGAGCGCTCCCAGAACGTCAAGCGCCTGATGGAGATCGGTTCCTACCGCGGCCTGCGACACCGTCGGGGGCTGCCGGTCAACGGTCAGCGGACCAAGACCAACGCCCGGAGCCGCAAGGGCCCGAAGAAGATGAGCGTTACCGGCCGCAAGAAGGCCCCGAGCGCCAAGTGAGGATTTCCTAGATGCCGCAACCAAAGCGAGGGGCCGGTCGCTCGAAGCGTCGCGTTCGCAAGAACGTCCCGTTCGGCCAGGCCCACGTCAAGACCAGCTTCAACAACACGATCGTCACCCTGACCGACCCGACCGGCAACGTGATCGCCTGGGAGTCGGCTGGCAGCGCCGGGTTCAAGGGCTCCCGAAAGTCGACTCCGTTCGCTGCGCAGGTGACCGCCGACAACGCCGCCCGCAAGGGCATGGAACACGGCCTCGAGCGGGTCGAGGTCCACGCCAAGGGCGCGGGCTCCGGCCGTGAGACGGCGATCCGCGCGCTTCAGGCCGCCGGCCTGCAGGTGACGACGGTCAAGGACGTGACCCCGCAGGCCCACAACGGCTGCCGACCGAAGAAGCGGAGGCGAGTCTAGGCATGGCCCGCGATACCGGACCCCAGTGCAAGCAGTGCCGCCGCGAAGGTCAGAAGCTGTTTCTGAAGGGCGAGCGCTGTCTGACCGACAAGTGCGGAGTTGAGCGTCGATCCTACC
This sequence comes from uncultured Solirubrobacterales bacterium, assembly GCA_963823275.1. Lineage (GTDB taxonomy): Bacteria > Actinomycetota > Thermoleophilia > Solirubrobacterales > 70-9 > RHKX01. Next base: position 391,962 of record CAWGKW010000002.1, read on the forward strand.
CGCCGGGTGATCACGGCCGCGGTCGGCTGCGCGCCTCCGAGTACCGCCAGCAGCTGCGCGAGAAGCAGAAGGCGCGCCGGTTCTACCAGGTGCTCGAAAAGCAGTTCCGCGCCTACTACGACAAGGCCTCCCGCCAGGACGGCGTCACCGGTGAGAACCTCCTGCGCCTGCTCGAGCGTCGGTTCGACAACGTTCTCGTCCGGCTTGGCTTCGCCGCCTCCCGCCGGCAGTCCCGGCAGTTGATCCGGCACGGTCACTGGCAGATCAACGGCCGCCGCGTCGACATCCCCAGCTACCAGCTGAAGCCAGAGGACATCATCTCGATCAAGTCGGGTTCAGACGCAGACACCACCGTCCGGGTTGCGACCGAACTGATTTCAACCGTTCCCCCCTGGCTGCAGGCCGATCACGATGCGCTGACCGCCAAGGTATTGCGTCTCCCCGAGCGGGACGAGATCGACTCGCCGATTTCCGAGCAGCTCATCGTCGAGCTGTACTCGAAGTAGGGGCTCCCAGATAAACCCGCGACGGAAGGAAGCGCTATGACCACCCTGCCCGAATTTCAGACACCGACTATCTCCTCTGAGGTCGTCACCGACAATCAAGGCACGTTCACGATCGAGCCCCTGGACAAGGGGTTCGGCTACACGTACGGCAACAGCCTGCGTCGCGTGCTGCTCTCCTCGCTGAAGGGGGCGGCGATCACCAGCGTCCGCATCGAGGGCGTCGCTCACGAGTTCTCCAGCATCCCCGGCGTCAAGGAGGACGTAACCGACATCATCCTCAACCTCAAAGACATCGTCGTGCGCATGCACACCGATGCCGACATGGTCGAGGTTCCGCTCGTCGCGACCGGGCCCGGTGAGATCACCGCCGGCGACCTCGAGACACCGGCCGGCGTCGAGATCCTCAACCCGGAGGCTCCGATCGCGACGCTCGAGAAGAAGACCAAGCTCGAGATGTACCTGACGATCGGTCGCGGTCGCGGCTACTCGCCCGCGGAGGACAACAAGAGCGAGGACCAGCCGATCGGCGTGATTCCGATCGACTCGATCTTCTCGCCGATCAAGCGTGCCTCCTACCGGGTGGATTCCTCTCGCGTCGGTCAGCGCACCGACTTCGACAAGCTGTCGCTTCAGCTCGAGACCGACGGTTCGCTTGAGCCGGGCGCCGCCCTGCGCGAGGCGGCAGAGCTGATGATCGCCAGCCTGGCGATCTTCACCGACGCCGATCGCGTCGAGGAGCTGACGCAGAGCAACGGCTCATCCCCCGATCCGGTCGCCGACGAGATCTCCACCGGCACCGGCGACGACCGACTGATCGAGGAGCTGGAGATCGGCGTCCGCGCCTACAACTGCCTGAAGCGGGCGGGCGTGCAGACGATCGGTGACCTCCAGGCCAAGTCCGAGTCGGAGCTGAAGGCGATCCCGAACTTCGGTGAGCGCTCCATCGAAGAGGTCATCGAGGCCATGCATGGCCTCGGTCTCGACCTCCGCGACGAGTGAGCACCCGACCGAGGTAACGGAACCGGAACGGACAGATGCGCCACAAGAAGACAAGACACAAGCTGAGCCGTGATTCGGCTCATCGCAAGGCGCTGATGAAGAACCTCTCGCGGCAGCTGATCGAGCACGAGCGGATCCGAACCAGCCAGGCGAAGGCGAAGGCGGTCAAGCCCGAGGTCGAGAAGATGATCACGCTCGCCAAGCGCGGCGACCTGCACTCACGCCGCCTGCTGTTGTCGCGCCTGGGTCAGGACAAGTTCATCGTCCATAAGCTCGTCGACGAGATCGCCCCGCGCTACACCGAGCGGCCCGGCGGCTACACCCGGATCGTGAAGCTGGGCCCTCGCCGGTCCGATTCGACCGAAATGGTCTACCTGGAGCTGGTCTAGGAGGGTCGCCTGATGGCGACCTATCGCCTCGACATCGCCTACGACGGGTGCGACTTCAGCGGCTGGGCGGTCCAGCCCGACAAGCGGACCGTGCAGGGCGAGCTCGAGACGGCGCTGGAGCGGGTGCTCGGCGAGCCGATCAGACTCAGGGTCGCAGGCCGTACCGACGCCGGAGTTCATGCACTCGGGCAGGTCGCGAGCTTCAGCACCGAGAGGCCGGTGCCGGGGTCGCTGCGGCGGGCGCTCAACTCGCTGACGGGTCGGGACGTCTCCGTGCCCGGTCTCGAGCGCGCGGCCGATGGATTCGACGCCCGTCGCGACGCCCGCTCGCGGCGCTACCGGTATCGGATCGAGACCTCGTCGGTACCGAGCCCGTTCGAGAGCGGGCGCTCCCTGTTTTGGCCCCATCGGCTGGATCTGGAGCTCGTGGCCGAGTGCGCGAGCGATCTCCTCGGCGTCCACGACTTCACGGCGTTCACGCCGACCGATACCGTTCATCGGCACTTCAGCCGGCGCATCATCGATGCTGAATGGATCCGCGAGGGCGCATCGATACTTGCATTTGAGGTTGAGGCGGACGCCTTCCTCAGGGGCATGGTCAGGGCCCTGATCGGGACGATCCTCGAGGTCGGCGCCGGACGGAGGACTCGCGGCGACTTTCGGCGCCTGCTCGAGGGTGGGCGCCGGGAGGAGGCGGGGGATTCGATGAATCCCAATGGCCTCTATCTGTTGCGCGTCGGCTACTAGGACGCTCAGCCCGGCGTTGCCGCGGCGCCGCTCGTAGAATCGACGGGGTGCGGGTTCTGCTCACCAATGACGACGGGATCGCCGCCTCGGGCCTGCAGGCGCTGCGTCGCGCCCTGCTCGAGATCGAGGGAATCGAGCTCCACGTCATCGCTCCCGACTCAAACCGCAGCGCCACGGCCCGATCGATCACGACCCGCTCGCCGCTCTGGGTCGACGAGGTCAGCTTCGAGGACGGCACCGTGGGTTACGCCACCGACGGCACCCCGGTCGACTGCGTCCGTTTCGCCGAGCTCGGGCTGATCGGGGAGCGACCGGAGCTGATCGTCTCCGGGATCAACCACGGCTCCAACCTCGGCGACGACGTCACCTACTCGGGGACCGTGGCTGCGGCGCTGGAGGGCATCGTGCTCGGGATCCCGGCGATCGCCGTCTCCCAGCAGTCGGTGGCGGGCGAGATGGACTTTCGGCTGGGCCGTGAGTTCGACTTCTCGGTGTCCGCCCCGCTGACGGCCGGTCTTGCGCGAATCGTCGCCGCCGAGGGACTGCCCGAGGGAATCCTGCTGAACGTCAATTGCCCCGGCCGGCCGCCGATCGGCGTCGACGTCGCGCGGCTTGGCAAGCGGCTCTACAACGACGAGCTGAAACAGGTTGACGCCGACGCCGCCGGCCGCCGGCGCTACCAGATCTACGGCTACTCGCCGGGATATCGCGATGACGAGGGAACCGACCTTGCCGCGATCGCGCGCGGGTACGTCGCGATCACGCCGATCCATTTCGACCTCACCGATCACGGCGGCTTCGACGGCGTGCGTGAGATGCGGCTCGAGGCCGAGCTCGAGCGGGTCCTGGAGTCCGTCAGCAAGTGACCGCCTCCGGGGACCTGGACTCCGCGGGGCGAGCCGCCGAGCTGCGCGACACGATTGCCGGGCTCGACCACGCCTACTACGTGCTCGACGACCCACTCGTGGGCGACGACGTCTACGACGAGCTGCTCGACGAGCTGCGGGCGATCGAGTCCGTCGAACCCGGCTCTGCGAACGCCGGATTCACCGACTCAGCGAATCGGAGGAAAACCCGTCGCGGGGTTCGAGCAGTACGAGCACCTCGAGCCGATGCTCTCGCTGGGCAACGCGCGCAGCGCCGAGGAGCTGGAGGCGTGGGAGGGGCGAATCCGCAACCTGCTCAAGCGCTTCGACATCGAGGCCGGGGAGATCAGCTACGTGACCGAGCCCAAGGTCGACGGGCTGGCAATCTCGCTCACCTACGGGGATGGGGTGTTCGTCCGTGGGACCACCCGGGGCGACGGCCGGATCGGGGAGGACGTCACTCAGAACCTACGTACGATCCACTCGATCCCGTTGCGGATCCCCGATGCTCCCGAGCTGATCGAGGTCAGGGGCGAGATCTACTTCTCCCGGCCGGGGTTCGAACGGCTGAACACCGATCGGGCCGAGGCCGGTCTTCCCGCTTTCGCCAACCCGAGGAACGCCGCCGCCGGGACGATCCGTCAGCAGGACCCGGCGCTGGCGGCCGAGCGGCCGCTGCAGATCTGGGTTTACGGGATCGGCTTCCGGCGCGGCGTCGACCATGCCACCCACAGCGACGAGCTCGATTGGTTGCGCGAGCGCGGCTTCCGCGTCAGCGATCAGATCTCCGTTCAACGCACCGGGGCTGAGGTCGTCGCCCGCTGCCGCTGGTGGGAGCAGGAGCGGGAGGGGCTCGACTACGAGATCGACGGCGCCGTGGTCAAAGTCGACGACCGCGGGCTCTGGCGCGAGCTCGGTGTGGTCGGGCGGGAGCCGCGGTATGCGATCGCTTGGAAGTTCCCCCCGATGACGGCGACGACGAGGCTCAACGACATCGTCTGGAATGTGGGGCGGACCGGCCACCTCGTCCCGTTCGCGATGCTCGAGCCCACCCAGCTGAGCGGGGTGACCGTTAGCACGGCGACCCTGCACAACGAGGAGGATCTCGCACGCAAGGACGTGCGCGTCGGCGACGAGGTCGTGATCACCCGCGCGGGCGACGTGATCCCGCAGGTCGTCGCCCCGCTGATCCAGCGCCGCAAGGGCAAGCGCCTGCGCAGGGCCAGGCCGCCGAAGAACTGCCCGATCTGCGGGACGCCGACGATCAAGCCGGAGGGCGTCTGGACGATCTGTCCCGAATCGGAAGGGCTGCCCGGGGCAGGTCTTTCAGCACGTCAAGCACTTCGTCCACCGGGGAGCGATGGATATCGAAGGGCTCGGTGAGAAGCAGGTTCAGCGCTTCCTCGAGGACGAGCTGATCAGCGACGCGTCGGGCATCTACGAGCTGACGGCCGAGGAGCTGACGGGTATGGAGCGCTTCGGTGAGGTTTCCGCGGCCAACCTCCTCGCGGCGATCGAGGCATCCAAGGACGCAACCGTTCGCGCGGGTTCTCTTCGCCCTCGGGCTCGACGGTGTCGGATCCGTGACCGCGGAGGCACTCGCGCACCATTTCGGCTCGATCGACGGCCTTCTCGCCGCCGGCGAGGAGCGGATCCAGCAGGTCGACGGGGTCGGCCCGATCCTCGCGGAGGCGATCGTCGAGCAGCTCTCCGACGAGCGCACCCTGAGGCTGATCGGGGAGCTCCGGCGCCACGGCCTCCGCTTCGAGCTCGACGAGGCCGACCGGCGGGCGGGGGAGGGCCCGCTGCAGGGCAAGACGTTCGTGCTCACCGGCACCCTCCCCGAACTCAGCCGCGAGCAGGCCACCGAGATGATCAAGCGGGCCGGCGGCAAGGTGACCGGCTCGGTCTCGAAGAAGACCGACTACGTGGTTGGGGGGGACAGCCCGGGGTCGAAGCTGGCCAGGGCCTCCGAGCTGGGCGTGACGATCCTCGACGAGGCCGCCCTGCGCGAGTTATTGAGCTAGCGAGGGGCCGAGCGGCAGAGGTCCAGCGCCACGAAGGGAGCCGAGCGGCAGAGGTCCGGCGCCACGAAGGGAGCCGAGCGGTAGAGGCCCAGCGGGGGCAACTCGCTTCGCTCGTGCTCGAGTCCCCGCTGGACCTCCACCGCTCGGCCCCTCAGACGTTCTTCAGTGGGCGGCTGGACCCCCTCAGATGGCTAGCGGTAGCGGGCTATCTGGATCACCATCTCGTCCTGGATGGCGCGGGCGGAGTCGTAGCTGGAGACGCCGTTCATCAGCAGCGAGAAGGCGATCAGGCCTCCCTGGGACCTGCAGTAGCCGGAGAGGTTGGAGACGCCGTCGATCGTGCCGGTCTTGCCGCGACACCGTCCGGCGGCGACCGAGCCCTCCATGCGGTCGGCGAGGGTGCCGTCCTTGCCGGCTATCGCGAGCGACTTGAACAGCGGCTTGGCCAGCTCCTCATCGCGCTGGGCAGCGGCGAGGAGCCGGACGACGTCGCGGGGGAGGACTTGTTGGCGTCGGTCAACCCAGATCCGTCCCTCGCCCTGACCGCCGAGCCGACGTCCTTGGCGAAGCGCTCGACCGCCTTCGCGCCACCGTTCGTCGTCCCCTTGCGGTTCGGCTTCGCCCAGAGGCGCTTGAGCAGCATCTCGGCGTAGAAGTTGATCGAGTCCTTGTTCGTGGCCCGGACTATGGACTTGATCTTGGGCGAGTCGTGGGAGGCGACTGCGTCCTCGTCCCGCAGCGAAGCGGGGATCCGCCCCAGCTTCACCTTGCCTCCGATCTTCACGCCCTCGGCGCGGAGACCCTCGCGCAACGCCTGCGCAGCCTCCTTCGCCGGGTCACCGTCGTAGGTCGAGCCACCGTACGTGAGCCCGCTCAGGGGGGCTATGTAGGGGCTCGGCCCGTAGCCCGAGTCGGGGACGCCCCGCCGCCGGTCGAAGACGCTGTCGTCTCCGACCACGGTTCCACTCACCTTGCGGATCCCGGCCCTTCGCACCTGCTTGGCGAGGTCGGCCACGCCGTCGGGGCCGAACGTGGGGTCGCCCGCCCCGACGAGGTAGACGTCACCGTCGAGCTTCCCCTTGCGGCTGACGCTTCCCCGGGCCTTGACCCTCGTCGCGATCGTCGAGTCGGGACCGAGGCGGTGCATCGCGGTCAGCGTCGTGAAGAGCTTCTCGTTCGAGGCAAGCTTGCGGGAGTTGCCCTCGGAGCGGTCGAAGAGCACGCGGTTCCTCGATTCCCCCACGTCGAGGTCGTAGACGTAGTAGCCGCTGGATCCCGGAGCCTCGCGGGCCAGGCTCGTCAGCTTACGCTGCAGCTTGCTGCGTCCGATCGGACCTGCTCGAAGCTCGCCCGGCCCCGATTTCTCGATCGGACCGGTCCGGAACGGGAGATCCGGACCGGTCTGGGCGACGGCCACCCCGCCCGGCGCGAGCAGCGAGATCGCGGCGGCAGTTGTGACCACGATCGTGGCTCGAATCGGCATCGCCGCGAGTGTAGATGGAAGAAAAGCGCGTTGACGCGGGTCGCACTGCCATAATCACTCTGCTGATGAGCGAGGTAGTCCAGCTCGACCCGTCGAGTCGCGCCAAGAAGTCGCGCAACCGTCGGAGACCTCGATCCAAGACCGCACTCGTTCTGGGCGGCGGCGGGTTCACCGGCGCCGTCTATGAGATCGGTGCCCTGCGCGCCTTCGACCTGCTCGCCGTCAACCGCACCGTCAACGACTTCGACGTCTACGTCGGAACAAGTGCCGGATCCTTCGTCGGCAGCGCCGTCGCCAACGGGGTCACCCCCGAGGAGATGATGCGGGTGCTCAACAAGAACCTCCCCTCCCCACTGCGCGACATGGACCTCGGGATGCTGCTTCGCCCCAACTATCGTGGGTTCGCAAGTGCCGGCATCAAGCTGCCCCTGCGGCTCGTCGGCGTGGCGCGCGACCTCGCCAGGACCCTCGTAGAGACATCGGTCATGGATGTTGCAAGCGGCCTCGCGTCCGGGTTGCCGAAGGGCCTCTACACGGGTGACGGAATCGAGGAGTACGTCGCGGAGATGCTCGCCGACCCCGATCGCACCGACGACTTCCGGATGCTCCAGGCCGAGCTCTACCTGACCGCGACCGAGATCGACACGACGGAGCGGATCGTGCTCGGCGACGGCGAGTGGGCCGACGTACCGATCTCCCGTGCGGTTGCGGCTTCGACCGCGCTGCCGCTCGTTTACGAACCGGTCGAGATCAAGGGTCGGGAGATGATGGACGGCGGCATCCGCTCGACGACCAACATCGACATCGCGGTCGACAAGGGCGCCAAGTTCATCGTCGTCGTCAACCCGATCGTCCCCTTCGTCAACGATTTCAGCAAGCGAGTCCCGACTCTCTTCGGCAGCCGCGTGCGCCGGGTCTCAGACATGGGCTTCGTCGCCATCGCCAACCAGGCGGCTCGGATGATCGCCCACGATCGCCTCCACCGTGCGGTGGAGGAGTGGGCGGTCAAGTACCCGGGCGTCGACATCGTCCTGATCGAACCCGACCTCAGCGACGAGCTGATGTTCGCCACCTCGATCATGGACTACAAGGCGCGCCTGCAGATCGCCAAGCACGGCTTCGAGTCAGTCACTCTCCGCCTCGCCCGCGACTACGACCGTTACCGCGAGGTCGCCGAGCGCCACGGCATCGAGATCTCCGCACGCCGCATCAAGCACGTTCTCGATCAGGTCGAGCGGGAGCGCGACCAAACCCCGGCCTGGCGGCGGGTCTTCGAGCAGACGACCGGCGCTCTGCTGCGGTAGCCGCTGCGGGGGTGGAGGTGGGTGTGGCCCGCCGGGGGACTCGCCTGAGGTGGCGTGCCCGCCGAGGCATTTCCTCAATCGTTCGTGTGATCGTGTTCCCTCAGGGGTAGCAATGACACGACCGATGGCCCAGTCCCACCCACCGTGCCTTGGGGTCGGTCCTCGTGAACGCCGATCCGCGACGGGCCCCGCGGTCTGGCGCTTTGGGCTGGGAACGGCGGCCGTGGAGCTAGGAGTAGAGGTCGTCGATGGTCGTCGCGTATTTCTCGGCCACGACGTTGCGCTTGACCTTCAGGGTCGGGGTCAGCTCGCCCGTCTCCTGGGAAAGGTCGTGGTCGAGGATCTCGATCTTCTTGACCTGCTCGACCTGGGCGAATTTGGCGTTGATCCGCTCGAGGTGAGACATGAGCGAGGCCCTCACGTTCGCATCCGCGGCGAGGACCACCGGGTCATCGGGAAGGTCGTGGTCGGCTGCGTAGGCTGCGGCAGCCTCGGGGTCGAGCGTGACCAGAGCCACCAGGTAGGGCCGGCGGTCGCCGATCACGACGCATTGGCTGACCAGCGGGTGTTGCTTGATCTCCGCCTCGAGGTTTGCGGGGGTGATGTTCTTACCACCGGCGGTGATGATGATGTCCTTCTTGCGGCCGGTTATCGAGAGGTAGCCGTCGCTGTCGAGCTCGCCGATGTCGCCGGTGTGGAGCCACTCGTCGACGACGGTCTCCCTGGTCGCCTCGTCGTTTTTGTAGTAGCCCTGGAAGATGTTGGGCCCCTTGATCAGGACCTCACCGTCGTCGGCGATCTTGATCTGGCAGCCGGGGAAGGGGCGGCCAACCGTGCCGAACTTGAAGGCCTCGGGAGTCGAGATCGTCGCCGCGGTGGAGGTCTCGGTCATCCCGTACCCCTCCAGCACCAGCACGCCGGCGGCGTCGAAGAAACGCAGGATGTCGGTGTTGATGGGCGCCGCGCCGCTGACGCACTGGCGGACCCTGCCGCCGAAGAGGCTGCGGATCTTCGACAGCACCTGATCGTCGGCGAACTTGTGCTGGCGACTCAGCCAGAAGCCGGGCTTCTCGCCGCGCCGCTCCATCTCGCGAACCTTCGTGCCGATGCCGATGGCCCACCAGAAGACCCGCTTTTTGAGGCCACCCTCCTTCTCGGCCGCCGACGTGGCCGCCATGTAGATCTTCTCGAAGATCCGCGGAACCGAGGGGAAGTAGTGCGGCCTGACCTCGGAGAGGTTGGGGATGATCTTGAGCGGATCGCGCTCCCAGTAGGCGATCGAAGCCCCGACGTCGAAGCTGCCGAGCTGCAGCAGCAATGCGAAGGAGTGCGCCAGTGGGAGGAAGAGGTAGGTGATCTCGCCCGGCTCGACCACCGAGATGGACTGGGTCATGTCGAGCATCGCCCGGTAGTTGCCGTGGCTGATCACGCAGCCCTTCGGGGGACCTGTGGTGCCGGAGGTGTAGATGAAGGTGCAGATGTCGGAGGGGGCGACCGACGAGTAGCGGGCCTCCCATTCCTTGCAGGTGCGGTGCCCACCGCGTTCGCGGAGCTGATCGAGGCTGATCACACCGTCCGCGCTGCCCTCCATCAGGACGATCTGCTCCAGCTCGGGCAACTGGTCACGGACGGCGACGATCTTGGCGAGCTGCTCCTCGTTTTCGACGATCAAGAGCCGGGCGTCGGAGTTCTCGAGCACGTACTGGCATTCCTCGGCTGAGTTCGTCTGGTAGATCGGGACGACGACGGCACCTACGCTGAGCGCGGCAAAGTCGACGTAGGTCCACTCCGGGCGGGTGTTGGCGAGGATCGAGACCTTGTCGCCTTTCTCGATGCCCAGGTCGATCAGGCCGAGAGCGAGCTTCTCGACTATCCCGCCCACATCAGCGTAGGAGCGGGTCGACCAGGTGCCGGAGGGCTCCTTGAAGAGAACGGCGGGAGCGTCGCCGTAGAGCGCAGCGGCCCGTGGCAGCAGGTCGGCGACGGTCTTGCTTGCGGTGCCTCCCGTTACGGTGGCTCCCGGCGACGCAGCTGCCTCCATCGCGGACTCGCTCCTCTCATCAGACGATCTGGGATCGGTGCGGATCCCCGTCGGAGAAGTGTATGAGAAGGCGCCTCCGGCAGACACCCGCGGGTTGGAGCCCCTCAGGGTTCAGGCGACGTGCTTGTGAACCGGGGCGGCGAGCTGACGCATTGACGTTATGAACAGCGTCTTGTCGATTCGCCCGTGCAGGATGGGTATGCCCATCTGCACACACCTCGCGATCACCTCCTGACGCTTCATGTCGACCTCATCGGCCAGCTCCGTGGGCGTCAGGTGATTCGCCAAGGCTTTCCTCCTCGTTGGATGAACCGCTGGCCCATGTATATCGCCTACCGCCGACGATCGCAATTCGTCCAGAACCCGCCCTGTTCTTCCCGGCCGGGGGAGTTGCCGCCGAATGCGTCCGTAGGCGCGGACGCAGTCCGTCGCATCTGACGACTCCTGGTCAGCGTCGGCCCCGTGAATGCGGGGCCGACGTCTTTTGGCGACCGACGGCGGACGGTGGCCGACCCGTCGCCGCCTCTACGATGACCACCCGTGGCGACCGAGCAGACCAGCCCAGCAAAGGGCGAGCGAGAGGGACTCGACTCGTTCGTCGAGTCCCTGATGGACACCGACCTCTACTCGATGGGGGCGTTCTTCTGCGACCAGCATCCCGAGCTGGTCGACGAGGTCGTCGACCGCAGCGCCGAGATCGAGCGCACCGGCCTCAGCGCCTTCTCCTCAGCTTCCGGGATCGACGTCGAGGAGGCATTCGGAATGCTGCTCACCGGCCTCTCGGTTCGCTATTACAAGGCCGTCGCCGGTTAGGTGGGGGCGTAGTGCCCAGTCGCTGGATCCCACTGATCCTGCTCAGCGTCGCCGCCATCATCCTCGGTGCGGGGCTGGTGTCGCTGTCGGTGGGCGAGAACAAGGTGGAGATCTTCACGATCACCGGTTCGGGCGAGGTCCAGGAGCTCGTCGGCGGGATCCCGCAGCTCGGGGATCGGCTCGGGGATTCCGAGGCCCCGATCACGATCGACGTCTTCAACGACGTCCAATGCATTCGCTGCGCCAGCTACCAGCTCGGTGTCGTTGACCCCCTGATCAGCGAGTACGCGCGCACGGGCGAGGCGCAGATGATCTTCCGTCACTTCCCGCTGGGAGTGAAAACGGTCACCCTCGGCGGGATCGGTGCGGCCGCCGCCGGCCAGCAGGATCGGGAGTGGCAGTACGTCGAGCTCTTCGTCCGCAACCTCGATCAGGTGCCCGAGCAGGGGGTCGACCAGGACTTCCTCAATGAGATTGCGGCCGCGGTGCCGAAGATGGACGTCGCCGCCTGGGAGGAGGCCGTCAACGGGGACGAAGCCGAGGTGTCCGCGCGGGCAGGCAACGATCTGGCGACCGAATTGAAGCTTCCGGCGGACCCCGCCGTCGTCGTCACCGGCCCGGCCGGCAGCGAAGAGCTCGACGGCGCGCCTACCCTCGAGGAGATCGAAGCCGCCATCGACCGGTTGGGCTGAATCTCAGCAGGCCGACGCGCCGTCGCCGAGGAAAGGGTTCGCGGACGGCTCTGTGAGATACTGCCTCGCCCTCGGGGCGTGGCGCAGCCTGGTAGCGCGCACCGTTCGGGTCGGTGAGGTCCCCGGTTCAAATCCGGGCGCCCCGATGGAGGTCGGGCGCGAAGTGCGCCCGCTGCCACCGACTCGCAGTCGAGCAGCCCGGAGGGCTGCGAGTCGCGCGGTTGACTGACGGGAGGGCCACCGGGCTTCGCCCGGAGGCCCGGCGCAGTCGAGCAGCCCGGAGGGCTGCGAGTCGCGCGGTTGACTGACGGGAGGGCCACCGGGCTTCGCCCGGAGGCCCGGCGCAGTCGAGCAGCCCGGAGGGCTGCGAGTCGCGCGGTTATCTACCGGCGGCCAGCTCGGCGAAGAAGTCGAGGGCCGCCGGGTTGGCGAGCGATTCACGGCTCGCCGCCTGCTCCGGAGCTGTTCCCATCAGGATCCGCTTGACCGGGACCTCGAGCACCTTGCCCGAGAGCGTTCGCGGGACCTCGGCGATCGCCTGCACCTCGCTCGGGACATGGCGGGGGGAGCACTGCTCGCGGACGGCGGCGGCGATCCGGCGGGTCAGGCCCTCGTCGAGGGTGGCGCCGTCGGCGAGGACGACGAACAGCGGCATCCAGTTCTCCTCGCCATCGCGCGGGACGTCGACGACGAGGGCGTCGTCGATCTCCTGGAGCGATAGGACGGCGCGGTAGATCTCGCTGGTTCCCATTCGGATCCCGCCCCGGTTGATCGTGGAGTCGGAGCGCCCGTAGATGATCGCGGTGCCCCGATCGGTGATCTCGATCCAGTCGCCGTGTCGCCAGATGCCAGGGTAGGTCTCGAAGTAGCTCTCGCGCAGTCGGGTGCCGTCATCGTCGCCCCAGAAGAAGACCGGCATCGAGGGCATCGGCTGGATCAGCACCAGCTCGCCGACCTCGCCGACCAGATCCTCGCCCTCGGGGCCGTAGGCATGTAGGTCGGCCCCCAGCGCCCGTGCCTGCAGCTCGCCCTCGTAGACGGGCAGGGTGGGGACGCCACCGACGAACGCGGTGCAGACGTCGGTCCCGCCCGAGGTCGAGAACAGCCAGGTGTCGGAACCGAGCTTCTCGTAGATCCAGGCGAAGCCCTCGGGGGATAGGGGGGAGCCGGTCGAGCCGACCGCCTCGAGCCTGGAGAGGTCTCGGCCTCCGCCCGGCTCGACCCCCGCCTTCATGCAGCTCGCGATGTAGCTGGCGCTGGTTCCGAATGTGGTGATCTCGGCCTCGTCGGCGAGCTGCCAGAGGGTGTCGAGGTCGGGATGGCCGGGGTTGCCGTCGAAGAGCACGATCGAGGCGTCGGTCAGGAGCACCCCGACGAGGAAGTTCCACATCATCCATCCCGTCGTGGTGAACCAGAAGATCCGATCCCCATGCTGCGCGTCGAGGTGGAGATTCATCTTCTTCAGGTGCTCGAGCAGCATGCCGCCGTGACCGTGGACGATCGGCTTCGGCAGCCCGGTGGTCCCCGAGGAATAGAGGACCCAGAGCGGATGGTCGAAGGGGACGGCGGCGAACTCGAGCGGGGATCCCTCCGGGCCGAGGAACCCCTCCTCCCAGCCGTTGCCGTCGAGGTAGCCGAACCGAACCGTGCGCTCCAGCCCTGGGATCTCGGCGACGATCGAGGCGACGATCTCGGAGCGGTCGAAGTCCCTGCCGCCGTAGCGGTAGCCGTCGACCGCGAGCAGGACCTTGGGCTCGATCTGAGCAAAGCGGTCGATCACGCTGCGCGCGCCGAACTCCGGGGCGGCCGAGGACCAGATCGCGCCCAGGGAGGCGACAGCGAGGAACGCCGGGATCGTCTCGAGGATGTTCGGCATGTAGGCGGCGACGCGATCTCCCCGGCCGACGCCGAGCTCGCTCAGCCCGGCGCGGATCAGGGCGGTCTGGCGGGCGAGCTCACCCCATGTGCATTCCGAGAGGTCGCGCAGCTCAGAGGCGTGGCGGATGGCGATCGTCTCGGGGTTGCGATCCTTGAAGATGTGGCCGGCGTAGTTCAGCGACGCGCCCGGAAACCACCTCGTCGCCGGCATCCTCGGGTCGGCGAGGACCTCGTCGTATGAACCCAAGACCCCGTAGTGCTCCCAGATCGTCGCCCAGAACCGCTCGATGTCGTCGACCGACCACCGCCACAGATCACCGTAGTCGGTCGGCAACCCGTGCTCGCGCGCGAACCGGGTGATCGAGGCGCGCTCCACCCGTTCGGGGGAGGGGGCCCAGAGCAGTGTGGGGGTCTCCTCGCTCATCGGCTCGGCAATCCTATTGCCGCCGCCCGCTCTCACCGCCGCGCGATTGGCGCACTCGGCGACGGGTATACATTCCCTGACGACGAAAGCTCTGCAATCCGAAGGAGATGCCCCGATGGCATACGAAGTTCCCGATCTTCCCTACGACTACGACGCACTCGAGCCCCACATCGACGAGGCGACGATGCGCATCCATCACGACAAGCACCACCAGGCATACGTCGACAAGGCCAATGCGGCCCTGGAGGGCACCGAGTGGGCCGATTCCGACGTCCTCGAAGTCCTCAGGTCGCTCGACAGCCTGCCGGCCGACAAGCAGGGTCCCGTCCGCAACAACGCCGGTGGTCACGCCAACCACACGTTCTTCTGGACGACGATGAGCCCCGACGGGGGCGGCGAGCCGACCGGTGCGCTCGCCGAGGCGATCACAGCCGCCTTCGGCAGCCTCGATGCCCTCAAGGAGGCGGTCAAGGCGGCCGGCGTCGGCCAGTTCGGCTCCGGCTGGGCCTGGCTAGTCCATGACGGCAGCGGCCTCAAGGTCGTGTCCACCGCGAACCAGGACTCACCCGTCTCCAGCGGCCAGACCCCGCTGCTCGGCGTCGATGTCTGGGAACACGCCTACTACCTCAAGTACCAGAACAGGCGGCCCGATTACCTCGACGCCTTCTGGAACGTCGTCGACTGGAACGAGGTCGGCAGTCGTTACGACGCGGCTGCGTAGCTGACGGCCTCAGGACCGACGGAGGGGCGCCGCACGGCGCCCTTTCTCGTACCGGACCGTCGCGAGTGAGACAGCCGACTCAGAACTTGACGTCGACCACTTCGCGTTCGGCGGCATTCTCGATCTCGAAGAACTCCCGGGCGGTGAATCCACCCGAGTTGGCGATGATCGAGTTCGGGAAGACCTGGATCTTGGTGTTGTAGGACTGAACGTTGGAGTTGTAGATCCGGCGTGAGGCCTGGATCTCATCCTCGATCTCGTTCAGGTTGCGCTGCAACTGCTGGAAGTTCTCGGTGGCACGCAGCTCCGGGTAGCCCTCGGCGACCGCACGCAGGTCCGCGAGCGCGCCGGAGAGCTTCGCCTCGGCAGTCTGGGTGGCCTCGACGGTTCCGGCCTTCATCGCCTCGGCCCGGGCCTCGGTCGTCTTGACGAACACGGACTGCTCGTGGGTGGCGTAGCCCTTGACTGTCTCGACCAGGTTCGGGATCAGATCATGGCGTCGTTTCAGCTGGACGTCGATACCGCTCCACGCCTCATCGACCCGGTTGCGGCTCCCGATCATCGAGTTCCTGATCAGGACGAAGATCAGGCCGAAGATGAGTACGAGAACGATGATGACTAGAACGATGACCATGGCGCGGGATCCTATCCGCTGAGCGGGCGGATCGCAAAGGCTCGTCTGCCGATCGGGCGGCATAGGATGGATTCCGCATCGTTGTGACGACTCGGCGAGGAGATCAGGGGTTGGCTTACTTCGAGGGCTCGGGACGCACGCGGGGCCGCGACGACTTGGCGCGGATGTGAACGCCGCCGAAGAGAGGGAGGCATGGGTCGCGGCGGTTCGGGCGGTGGCCGAGGATCGCGGACTCACCTACGAGGAGGTCGGGGGGATCAACGCCCGCGACGCGCCGCCGGCCCTCTGCCCCGGGGGCTCGAACCGCCTGACCGGTGAGCTCGCTCCGGAGTACTGGGGCGCGAGCTGCGACGCGGCCGAGCACGAGGAGGGGGGGTTGCTCAGGAAGACCGTGCTGCCGGGCGCGCTTCTCGCCAAGGCCCACATGCCGGACCTGACCACCGTGGTTCCGGCCTTCGACGTCGAGTCGATCGAGGCGACCCCCGACGAGCAGGTGCGCAAGCTCAGCCGCCAACGAGTCCAGTTCGAGAGCATCGACTTCAACGAGAGGTTCATAGCCACCGTCCCGAAGGGCCACGACCCGATCGCCCTCCGGGAGCTGTTCAGCCCCGGCTTCCTCGACTGGGCGACGACGATCGATCGCGA
This sequence comes from uncultured Solirubrobacterales bacterium, assembly GCA_963823275.1. Lineage (GTDB taxonomy): Bacteria > Actinomycetota > Thermoleophilia > Solirubrobacterales > 70-9 > RHKX01. The sequence goes on from CAWGKW010000002.1 coordinate 408,131, forward strand.
GGTCGACTTCGGCGCCTCCGACCGCCAGCTCTACTTTCTCTGGCAACTTCGCGAACTGACGCGCGACGAGCTCGAATTGGCTCTCAAGAACGCCGGCGAGCTGTTCCGGCGCGTCCGGGCGGAGTTGGAGGAGGCCGGCGCGGCCACGTACCCGACCGGCCCGTGGTACGCAGGGATGGAGCCGTTTCCGGCCCAGTGACCGTTGCCCTTCCCGGCGTATCGCGTCGACCGCGGGTCCTGTCGCGGGGTGGGTCGCCCTGGGCTCCCCTGGTGCGCTCAAAGCGACCCACGTCCGTGAACCTGCGAGCCCTTCAGGCGGGACCCAGGGCCGACGGCCCGCCTAGTCGTCGGCGAAGCCCGGATCCCCCGGCAGGAGGACCTCGAATGAGTCCCTGGTGCCGACCACCTTCGGGGTGATCGCCTCGACTCGCCGCGACCTACCCTCGGCCAGGACCGCGTCCGCATGGGGGAAATCCATGAGTTCCTCGAGATGCTTGATCGTTGGAAACGAGAGCTCCAACTCGTCGCGGGCGTGCTCCTCGAGGGCGAGACCGGGGGCGATCCAGCGGGCCTCGTCGACCTCGGTGAGGTCCGGCTCAGGCTTGCAGTGAGGTGGCGCAAGGGCGACGTAGAAGCGGGTGTCGAAGCGGATCGGGACCATCGCCGGGGTGATCCAGCGTGACCAGGAGAAGAGACCATCCGCCACCATCTCGACGGATGCCTCCTCGCCAACCTCCCGGGCGCCGCAGATCCGGTGGGCGAGTTCATCGGTTCCCAGCTCGGACTCGAGGGCTGCGGCCGCGACGTGATCCTCGGGGTCGACGGCGCCCCCGGGGAAGACCCAGACTCCGGGCATGAAGCGAGCTTCGAAGCCACGGCGGAGCATCAGCAGCTCCAGGCCGCGCTCGCTGTGGCTGCCTCCGCGTCGCATCACGATCACGGTGGCGGCGGGGCGGGGCGTCGCGGGCTCATCCACGGAGACCACTCTACGTTAGGCTCCCCGGCCGATGACTGAGACCGCGACCAAACAGCAATGGATCTGCACGTCCTGCGGCTACGTCTACGACCCGGCCGAGGGCGATCCCGATGGCGGCATTCCCGCCGGCACCGAGTTCGAGGACATCCCCGACGACTGGTTCTGCCCGGTCTGCGGCGCCCGCAAGAGCGACTTCGAGCAGCTCTAGGCGTCGAGTGACCTCTCGCGGCTGCGGCGACGCAGCCGCGATGCGACCAACGCGACGATGGCCGCGATCAGCCCAAGCGGGATGAGGATCGCCGCGGAGATCAGGAGCACGCCGGCGATTGCCTTGAGGACGTCGACGGCGTCGTCGAGCCAGTCGCTGAGCGTGCGCTCGTCGGAGGCGTTCGGGTTGCTGGTGATGGAGACACTGAGGCTGGAGAGCCGGGCCCGGGCGGCGATCCGTTCGAAGTTGGCCTCCGCCCGGGAGATCTCGCGGCGGACGTTGGCGAGCCTGACGCTCAGCGCCTCCACCTCGGCGTCGGTGGTCGCGTTGCCCAGCGCCTCGAGCAGCTCGCGCCGTCGCGCCTCGGCATCGCGAACCTCATCCTGAGCGCTGACGAACGGCCTGGTGATGTCGATGCTGGTCTCGTTCAGGGAGTCGACGTCGGCGAGTTCGGTCATCTGGTCGAGCGCCGCATCGACGTTGCGGGTGGGAAGCGTCAGCTCAAGCGTCGCCGTCGCCCCGTCAACCGTCTCGCTGACCTGGGAGGAGGCGACGATGCCGCCGAGGGAGCGGGTGATGGAGATCACCTCGTCTGAGACTCCCCGGACGTCCTCGGGCCTGGCCGAGAGGCTGAGCTGGGTGTTGCGCTCGACCTTCCGGTTCTCGGTGCCTGGAGCGATGGCGCCTGCATCGAAGGATGAAGCCGACTCCCGAGAGTCGAGTCCGGCGCCAGACGGTTCGATCGTGGTCAGCGCCTCTGGCGCAGCGCTCACGCTGTCAGAGCCGCCGCCGTCCGAACCCTCGTTTCCCGAGACGGCCACGACCACCACGATCGCCAGCGTCGCCAGCGCCCCCGCCGGAGCCATCCAGCGGCCGCCGCTGAGCCACGACGGCCTGCGCCGTCCGGAGCCCCCACCGCCGCCGCGCGGAAAGCCGGTAGCGGCGCGCTCGTCGAGCTCGGCGGCCCAGCGGGGCTCGGCCTCGGGCCGCTCGTCCCGCAGCAGCAGGGCCAGCTCCGCGAGGTCACCGCTGCCGAGGTCGACCGGGTGGCCGGCCAAGGCATGATCGATCGTCTCGAGGTCGGCTTCGACCTGCGGATCCATCGTCTTCTCCGAATCACGCACTCTGATCACACTCCCTTCTCAACTTGTCGACGGCCCGGTGAAGCTTCGTTCCCGCGTTGGAGACGCTGATCCCGAGGACCTGCGCGATCTCGGCATGGCTCAGCCCGGAGAAGAACCTGAGCGCGACGACCTCGCGCTCGCGCGGGTCCAGCTTCGCCATCGCCGCTCGCAGGGCCGCTCGTCGCAGCGCCAGCTCGGTTTCCTCATCCGGCCCGGGCGCGCCGACGTCCTCGGGGTCAGCCCGCAGGGCCGCCCCCCGCTTGCGCCTGCGCAGCTCGTCGAGCGCCGCGTTGCGGGCGATGCCGAAGATCCAGGCGCGTCCGCTGCCCCGATCGGGGTTGTAGCGGCGTCGCCTGCGATACGCGCGCTCGAAGGCGAGGGCGGTGACGTCCTCGGCGGCATCAGCGTCGCGCAGTACTCCAGAGACGTAGGCGAAGACGTCATCGCGACTCTCGCGATAGAGGGCGTCGAAGGCGAGGACCGATGTCGTCGGGGCCACACGCGATGGTGCTGTCGCAACCTGCTGCACACCCCTACTACGGCGGAGCGGGCGTTTCATCACAAAACCCCGACCCCGGAGGGCGTCAGGGAATCCGCATCGCCCTGGCGATCAGGCGGTCGAAGACCCGGTCGGGGAGCAGGCTCGATGCGGCCGCCATCGCGTGGGCGTCCCGACCGATCCGGTACCGCGCCCTGGGTCGCTTGGCATTGAGCGCCCTCTCGATGACCGCCGCAGCGTGGTCGGCCGGAATGCCCCGCTCGCCGGTCTCCATCGATGTCCGGATCAACGCCTTCAGCGCCTTCCCGTACAGCGTCTGCACCTCTGGGGCCATCCGCTCCTTGGTCTCGCCGAACTGATCCACGCCGCTCTCCCAGATCTCGGTCGCGACGCTCCCCGGCTCGATCACGATCGTCTCGATCCCCCAGGGCCGCAGCTCGCCTCGCAGGCAGTCGCTGACCGCTTCGAGCGCGTACTTGGAGGCGTTGTAGGGACCGAAGAACGGGGTCGCGACGATGCCACCGATCGAGGTGATGTTGACGATCCGGCCCCTGGTCAGCCGCAGAGCCGGGATCAGGGCCTGCATCATCTCCACCTGCCCGAGCAGGTTGACCTCGAGCTGGCGGCGGAAGTCCTCGAGCGGAACGAACTCCAATGGGCCCGTGTAGGCCACGCCCGCGTTGTTGACGAGCGCGTGCAGCCCTGCGGGCGCTTCCATCCCGATCCGCTCCCTCGCGCCGGCGACCGAGGCGGGATCGGTGACATCGACGATCAGCGGCGTCAGTCGCTCCGAACCCGCTGCCGCCAGCCCGTCGGCATCGACCTGCTTTCTGACGCCGGCGTAGACCCTCCAGCCGTTGGAATCGAGCCGGAGAGCGGTCGCCCGACCGATCCCGGTTGAGCATCCCGTGATCATCGCTACGCGGGAGCCGGAAACGACGCTCATGCCGCAGCGCGCCCGGAGCCGGGCTGGGCCAATCGCGCGGCGGGCGAAGGGTCGGCCCGGCGATGCTGTCCCAACCCAGCGGCTTCCGGAGTCCGCTTCGGATAGGCATCGGCGAAGGCGTCGCGGATCGCCGCGGCCGTGATCGAGACCAGCCGCCCGAGGTCGCGCTTGCTGATCGCGAGTGGGGGCACCAGAACGATCGTGTCACCAAGGGGGCGGACGATCGCCCCGCGCCTGCGTGCTTCGAGGGTGACCAGGTGGCCGAGGCGGAGCGCCGGGTCGTGCTCGCCGAGATCGATCCCGATCATCATCCCCCGGCCGCGGACCTCTGCGACCTCGTCCATGGCCGCGACTCCGGCCATCAACTCGTTCAGCAGGTTGATCTTCGGTTGCAGGTTGACGAGCGTCTCCTCCTGCTCGAAGACGTCGAGGCTGGCGATCGCCGCCGAGCACGCGAGCGGGTTGCCGGTGAACGTGTGGCCATGGAAGAACGTCCGGAATTCCTCGTGCTCGCCGAGGAAGCCCTCGTAGACCCGCTCGGTCGCAAGCGTGGCGGCGAGCGGCATGTAGCCGTTGGTCAGGCCCTTGCCGAGGCAGAGGAAGTCGGGTGCGATCCGCTCCTGCTCACAGGCGAACATCGTCCCGGTGCGCCCGAACCCGGTCGCGACCTCGTCGCAGATCAGCAGCACGTCGTGGCGGTCGCACAGCTCGCGGACCTGGCGCAGGTATCCAGGCGGCTGAACCAGGATTCCGCCCGCACCCTGGACGAGGGGTTCGACGATCACCGCGGCGGTTTCCTCGCCGTGCAACTCGAGCATCTCGGCGAGCGCATGCGCGTCGCCTGCCGGGACCGACCGCTTGGCGAACAGCAGGGGCTCGTAGGCGCCGTGGAAGAGGTCGATGCCCCCGACCGACACGGCTCCGACCGTGTCACCGTGGTACCCGTCGGCCAGACCGATGAACGAGGTGCGCCGGGCGTGCTGGCCGCCCTGCTGGCGCCAGTACTGGAACGCCATCTTGAGGGCGATCTCGGTCGCCGTCGAGCCGGCATCGGAGTAGAAGACGCGAGTCAGGCCCGGCGGGGCGATCGCGACGAGGCGGGCGGCCAGCTCGGCGGCCGGGGCGTGGGTCAGCCCCAGCATCGTGGAGTGTGCGACCCGGTCGAGCTGCCGGCGGATCGCCGCATCGATGGTCGGGTGGCGGTGGCCGTGCAGGTTGCACCAGAGCGACGAGATCCCATCTATGTAACGACACCCGTCGTCGGCGATCAGGTCGGTCCCCTCGGCGCTTTCGATCACCACCGGATTTTCGAGCTCCCAGGCCCGTTGCTGAGTGAAGGGGTGCCAAAGGTGGCGACGATCAAGCTCTGCGGTCGAGTCCGTCATCACTGCCACCAAGCTAAGCCCGGAGCCGGTCGGAACGCGACGGGAACGAACCCGCCATTCGGCGTGAGTGACAGCTCGCCGGATCGCCTCACGAGAGCGGCAACTGCGGCCACGACGCGGGGTCGCCGAGGTCGAGCACCCCGAGTGTGAGGACCTCGACCGCGCCGAGTTCGGCGATCGTGGAGCGATTGGAGATCTCGAGGTCTCCGGGCTCCTCAGGCCACGGATTGAGGATCACGGCCCGAACCTCCAACCCGACCGCGCGCGCCGCCTCGATCGTCAGCAGGGTGTGGTTGATCGTCCCCAGCCCCGGAGCCGCCACGATCACGATCGGGTATCCGAACTCGCGGGCGAGGTCGCGGACCAGGTAGGTGGGAGCGAGGGGCACCAGCAGCCCGCCGACGCCCTCGCAGACGAGAACGTCCCCGGCGCCGCCCGCGGTCGCGGCGGCGGCGCGCAGGACGCCCGGGTCGATCACCTCGCCGCCGAGATCCGCCGCGAGGTGGGGTGAGACGGGGAGATCGAAGCGATACGGGGAAATCTGATCTGGGCTCTGCGCGCTTCCCGATGCTCGGGCGAGCAGCTCGTGGTCGGCCTCACCCGCCTCGTCGAGCCCCGAGACGACGGGCTTGAAGACGGCCACCTCGTATCCCTCCCGGACCGCGGTGTTGGCGATCACCGCTGCGACGACGCTCTTGCCGACCTCGGTGCCGGTGCCGGTTACGAAGACTCCGCGGCCAGGCTTCACGTCCGGGCCGCGTTCAAGTTCGGGTCAGGCGCTCTGGGCGCTCGGGGACGGCGAACCGCTTGGGGCGTCGCGCAGATCGCGCTCCGGGCTCTTGACGACGCGCCACCCATGGCGCTCCGCGCGGACCTCCCCGGGCTCGGGGTCGGGCAGGTCGATGGACCAGTCGCCCTCGGCGGAGACCGCCCGAAATGCGTCGGCGATGACGCGCGCGGCCTCGACGAGCTGCTCGGGCTGGTGGCCGGCGAGCACCGTGAGGCGCAGCCTGGAGGTCCCGTCGGGCACCGTCGGCGGGCGGATCGCCTGGGCGAAGACCCCGGCGTCGAGCGCCCGCCGGCAGATCGCCACCGCCCGATCGGGGTCGCCGACCGCGATCGGCAGGATCTGCGCGCCGGCCCCACCCGGATCGAGACCGTTCGCCGCCAGGGCCGTCCGCAGCGTCGACGCGTTCTCGCGGAGGCGGTCGATCCGGGAGGGCTCCGCCTCGACGATCCCGAGTGCCGCCTCGGCGGCGACCGCCACGGCCGGGGGGAGGGCGGTCGAGAAGATCAGCGGTCGGGCGGTGTTGACGAGCAGGTCGCGGACCTCGCGCGAGACGCACGCATAGGCCCCGTAGCTCCCAAGCGACTTGCCCAGGGTGCCGATCAGGACGTCGACCTCGCCGGCGAGCCCTGCCTCCGCCACGGAGCCCCGGCCGCCCGGACCGAGTGCGCCGACCGCATGGGCGTCGTCGACCATCAGCTTCGCCCCGTGCCTGCTGGCGAGCTCTCGCAGCCAGCTGAGCTGGGCGACGTCCCCATCCATCGAGAACAGCCCGTCGGTGACGATCAGCCCGGCATGCCCCGGCACCCGGCCGAGACCCCAGGCGAGATGCTCGAGGTCGCGATGCCGATAGACGAAGGTCTGGGCCCCGGCGAGGCGGCAGCCGTCGATGATGCTGGCGTGGTTGAGCTCGTCGGAGAAGACGACATCACCGCGGCGCGCGAGCGCGGCGATCACGCCGGTGTTGGCCAGGTAGCCCGACCCGAACAGCAGCGCCGTCTCGGTTCCGTGGAAGGCCGCGAGGCGGAGCTCGAGCGAGTCGTGAGGATCCATGTTGCCGGAGACGAGCCGGGACGACCCGGCCCCCGTTCCCCAGCGCCCGATTGCCTCGATTGCGGCCGCTGACACGACGGGATGAGCGGCGAGCCCGAGGTAGTCGTTGGAGCAGAGCAGCAGGACATCCTCGCCGTCGATGTCGATCCGCGGTCCCTGGGCGGAGCCGACGGTCCGCATCCGCCGGAACAGGCCGTCCTCGCGGATCGCGTCGAGCCGGTCGGCCACCGTGGCGGCTGCCTCACCGTCGGCTGCCCCGGCCGCGCTGTCCGGCTCAGCAGGGCTCACGCCGCTTCGTCTCGGGGGAGGGAGGGATAGGCCGGGACCTTGCCCCGCTTCTTGACCACGCGGAGCTGGGTCGAGGGGTCCCAGAGGTCGGCCTCGTCCTGGCTGTCGATCAGGTCGTCGACCGGCGTCCGCGGAGTCTCGCCCTCGAGCCAGCCGCTGCGGTTGTCGGGTCTCGGGTTGGAGCCGTTGTCGGACTGCCGAGCGACGTTGAGGCCCAGGTCGGTGAACATCTCGCGATCATCGGCCGGCTCTGCGCCGAGCGTGGTCAGGAAGTTGCCCATCATCACGCCGTTCAGCCCCGCCTTGACCGCCAGCGGCTGCAGCTCGTGCAGGTTCTCGACCCTCCCTCCGCAGAGCCGGAAGAGGGCGTCGGGGAGGATCAGCCGGAAGACTGCGATCCACTTGACGACGTCCCAGGGATCCATCAGCTCGCGATCGCCGAACTTGGTTCCCGTCCGCGGATTGAGCAGGTTGATCGGGACGGACGTCGGGTCGACCTCGGCGAGCTCGAAGGCCATCTCGACCCGCTGCTGAGGCGACTCTCCGAGGTTCAGGATCCCGCCGACGCAGGTTTCCATGCCGGCCTCACGGACCGCGTCGATCGTCCGGATCCGACCCTCGTACTTGACCGTCGTCGTCACCTCGTCGTAGTAGGAGCGAGCGGTCTCGACGTTGTGGTGGACCCGCTGGATACCGGCCTCCGCGAGTTGATGAGCGCGGTCGCTGGAGATGTGGCCGACCGAGGCGCAGCGCTTCAGGTTGGTGTTCTCGGCCACCAGCCGCGCACCCTCGAGGATCTTCGTGAAGTCCCTCTTGGAGAGCCCCTGGCCCTGAGTGACCATGCAGAAGCGGTGCGCCCCGGCTGCCTCGGCGGCCCTCGCGTGCTCGAGGATCTGTTCCGGCTCCATCATCGCGTGCATCGGCGTGTCGGCCTCCGCGTATCGCGACTGCGCGCAGAACCCGCAGTCCTCGGCGCATCCGCCGGACTTCGCGTTGACCAGCGAGCACATGTCGGTGGAGTCGCCGAAGTTGCCAGTCCTGACCTCCCACGCGCGCTCAACGAGGTCACCGATCTCGTCGTGATCGGCCAACCCCCCGAGCTCCATTGCCTCTTCGAAGGTGATCAGTGATGCCAAGGCGCCTCCTCGTCCGGTGGTCGCCGATGCTAGGTAGTGAGGCGGACGTTTTCGGGGCTCCGCTCCGCGTGCGGTGCGGCCAGGCGGCGGAGCCCTGCCCCTACTCCGCGGGCTTACGGGATCCGGTCGTCCTCGTCGAGAGGTCGCAGTTGTTCAGCGCCCGCGCGTAGAAGCCGAGGTACTCGCGCCAGTTCCCGTTCCAGTACTCGGAGTCGTGCCCGCCGCTGGAGCCGCGGACGATCGGATCCAATCCCGAGTCCTGCAGCGCCTGCTGGAAGGCCTGATCGCCGGCCAGAAACGGGTCGTCGTCCCCGGCATCGATCCAGAGGCGCGTCTTCCGGTAGGGGTTCGGCTTCAGCTTGGCCGCCTCGATGATGTTGTTGCGTTCGAAATCGGCGGCGTCGTCGAAGGCCCCGTCGGCCGTCTCACCGGCGTTCTCCCAGATCGCGGGAGAATGCCCGCCGATCGCGCAGAACCTCTCGGGGGAGAGACGGGAGATGGCGAAGGCGCCGTAGCCTCCCATCGAGATCCCTCCGATCGCGATCTTGCGCGGGCTGATGTCGTAGCGTCGGATCAGCTTCGGAATCAGCTCGCTGAGCACGTAGGCCGCCCACTGGCCGCTATCGCGGTTGTGCCAGTAGGAGTTGGTGCCTCCGAAGGGGAAGGCGGCGACGGGGGCCCGGTCACGAAGGTCGGCCAACGCCTCGAACATCGGGTCGACCAGGTAGCTGCGCTCGTCCTCGCCCCGACCGTGCAGGAAGATCAGCAGGGGTCGGTCCTTGGACGGGGTCCGTCTGGGGACGACGACGCGAACCGGCAGCGTCTTGTCGAGCAGCTTGCTGTCGATCTCGATCTTCTGGACCCTGGCACCGAAAGTGTCGCGGGCCGCCTCGTCGCTGAGCCAGAGCCGCTGGACGGCGAACGCGACCGCGATCACCGCGAGGGCACCGAGAACCCGTAGGACGATGGTCCTGGTCGAGTGCGGCGGGCGTTCGATCTCCTGGCCAGGCTCGGTCACGGGCCCGACCGTAGCGAGAGCCCGGGTCGGGGTCGAGACCCGGGCGGCGCCCGAATTGCGCTCCACCGGCGCTGGCAAGCGTTTCGACAGTAGAAAGTAGTAAGTTCTACTTCCTACTTTGGCTGTACTCGAAACTCGCATAGACACTAGCTCCGCGGGCTTTGCCGAGAACCGCGAGAAGATGCTCGAGCGGCTCGAGAAGCTCGAGCGGGAGCAGGCGAAGGCACGCCTCGGCGGCGGCGAGAAACGCGTCGAGCGCCACCACGCTCGCGGCCGGCTGATGCCGCGGGAACGCATCGAGCTGCTGTTGGACCGCGACTCGCCGTTCCTCGAGCTGGGCACGCTCTGCGCCTACGGGTCCGAGTACGAGGTTGGGGCCTCTCAGGTCAACGGGATCGGGGTCGTCGAGGGTGTCGAGTGCCTGGTCGGCGCCTCCGACCCGACCGTCCGCGGCGGCACCAGCAATCCCTACACACTGCGCAAGAACCTGCGGGCGCAGGAGGTGGCGAGGGCAAACCGGCTTCCCTCGATCGGCTTCGTTGAGTCCGGTGGGGCCGATCTGCCTCGCCAGAAGGAGATCTTCGTTCCCGGCGGCGCCAACTTCCGCAATCTGACGCAGGCCTCGGCAGCCGGTCGGCCCACGATCGCGCTCGTGACCGGCAACTGCACCGCGGGGGGCGCCTACCAGCCCGGTCTCTCCGACTACACGGTGATGGTCCGCGAGCAGGGGCTCGTCTTTCTCGGTGGCCCCCCTCTGGTCAAGATGGCGACCGGGGAGGAGGCAGAGGAGGAGGCGCTCGGTGGTGCCGAGATGCACTCGCGCGTCTCGGGGGTCTCGGAGTTCATGGCCGCCGACGAGGCCGACGCCGCACGGATCGGCCGCGAGATCGTCCGCAACCTGAACTGGCGCAAGCTCGGGCCCGAACCCCGTGGGAGCGGGGCCGAGCCGATCCACGACCCCGAGGAGCTGCTCGGCATCGCCTCCCACGACCTCCGCATCCCCTTCGATGCCCGCGAGGTCATCGCCCGCATCGTCGACGGCTCGCGCTTCGACGAGTTCAAGCCCGCCTACGGGACCCAACTCATAACCGGTTGGGCCGAGCTGTTCGGCAGGCCGATAGCGATCCTCGCCAACAACGGCGTGATCTTCAACGAAGACGCCGAGAAGGCCGCCCACTTCATTCAGCTGGCCGACCGGGTCGACACCCCGCTGCTGTTCATGCAGAACACGACCGGCTACATAGTCGGAGAGGACTACGAGCAGCGCGGGATCGTCAAGGCCGGGGCGAAGATGATCAACGCGGTCGCGAACGCCGGCGTGCCGAAGCTGACCCTGATGATGGGCGGCTCCTACGGCGCCGGCAACTACGGCATGTGCGGGCGCAGCTTCGATCCGCGGTTCATCTTCAGCTGGCCCAACCACAAGACGGCGGTGATGGGCCCCAAGCAGCTTGCCGGCGTGATGGAGATCGTCATGCGGGCCGGTGCCGAGCGTCGCGGGATCGAGGTCGACGAGGAGGCTCTGGCGGCGGGCACCAGGGCGGTCGAGGAACAGATCGAGAGCGAGTCCGACGCGTTCATCGCCAGCGGCGAGCTCTGGGACGACGGCATGATCGATCCTCGCGACACGCGCGACGTCCTGGGGATCGCCCTCTCGGCGGCCATGAGCGAGGCCTGCGAGGGCTCGGGGCGCTTCGGCGTCTTCAGGATGTGATTGCGGTGGCGCGCTCGTTCAGCAAGGTCCTGGTTGCGAACCGCGGCGAGATCGCCCGGCGTGTCTTCGCCGGCTGCCGCGGCCTCGGCCTGGCCACCGTCGCCGTCCATTCAGACCCCGACTCCCGCGCTCCCTTCGTGAGCGAGGCCTACGAGGCCGTCCCGCTCGGCGGGAGAACCGCGGCCGAGTCCTATCTCGACATCGACAAGCTGCTTGAGGCGGCTCGACTGACCGGCGCCGACGCCGTCCATCCGGGCTACGGGTTCCTCGCCGAGAACGCGGAGTTCGCGACCCGGGTGGTCGACGCCGGCCTGGTCTGGATCGGCCCGCCGCCAGCGGCGATCGAGGCGATGGGCTCGAAGGTGAGGGCGAGAGCCCTGATGGAGGAGGCCGGAGTCCCGATCGTGCCCGGCTGCGAGCTGGCCGGCGGCGAAGACCGGGCCTCCGCCGCCGAGCGGGTGGGGTACCCGTTGCTGGTCAAGGCCTCCGCGGGCGGCGGAGGGAAGGGAATGCGCCCGGTCGCCGAGGCGGGGGAGCTCGAGGCGGCGATCGAGGGGGCCCGGCGTGAGGCCGCGGCCTCCTTCGGCGACTCGACCGTCTTTCTCGAGCGGCATCTGCAGCGGCCGCGCCACATCGAGATCCAGCTGCTCGCCGATTCGCACGGCACATCGGTCAGCATCGGCGAGCGCGAGTGCTCGGTCCAGCGCCGCCACCAGAAGGTGCTCGAGGAGAGCCCGTCGGTGGCGGTCGACCCGGCGCTCAGAGAGCGGTTGGGCGCCGCGGCGGTGGCCGCGGCCGAGGCCGTGGGCTACATCGGCGCCGGCACCGTCGAGTTCCTGCTCGCCGCCGACGGTGAGTTCTTCTTCCTCGAGATGAACACCCGCCTCCAGGTCGAGCACCCGGTCACCGAGATGGTCTACGGGATCGACCTGGTTGCCGAGCAGCTGCGGATCGCGGGCGGCGAGCCGCTGTCGCGGGCCGCGCGTGAGCCGGTGCTCTTCGGTCACGCCATCGAGGTGCGGCTCTACGCGGAGGATCCAGCGGCGGGATTCCTACCCCAGATCGGCACCGTCGAGCGGATCTCGATTCCCGGCGCTGAGCCGTTCGCCGTGCCGACGGGTGGCGGCACGCGCCCGGTCGAATTGCGGCTCGACTCGGGCGTGGAGAATGGCACCGTCGTCGGTCCCGACTACGACCCGATGCTGGCGAAGCTGATCGCGTGGGCTCCGACCCGCGAGGTGGCCGCCGCCCGTCTGGCCTCGGCCCTCCGCCGCAGCTCGATCGACGGGCTCGTCACCAACCGCGACTTCCTCGTGCGGCTCCTGGGTTCCGACTCCTATCTGGAGGGTCGGACCGATACCGGGCTGCTCGACCGGGAGACCGCGCTGGTCGAACCGCTGGTCGAACCCGCCGGGGTACCCGTCTACGCCGCGGCCGCCGCGCTGGCATCGATGGCTGAGCGCCGCGCCGAGGCGCCCGTCCTCGCCTTCGCCCCGCCCGGCTTCCGCAACAACTTCTCCGGGCCGCAGCGGATCTCTTTCGAGGGCCGGGCCGACGGCGAGGAGCTGGTCGTCGAGTACTCGATTCGGCGCGGGGGAGTCGAGCTGGCGGTCAATGGCGCGGATCTCGAGGCCCCGCGACTCCACAGCGTCGATCCCGCCTCCGTCGATCTCGAGGTCGGCGGCGTCCGCCGCCGCTACTCGGTCCGTCGTTCCGATGGCTTCCATCACGTCAACGGACCGCACGGTCAGGTCAGCCTGCGCGAGCTGCCCCGGTACCCCAGCGGCGAGGGGTCGCTGGGCGAGGGAGCGCTCGTGGCGCCGATGCCGGGCAAGGTGATCAAGCTGGCGGTCGCCGAGGGCGCGACCGTCGTCGCCGGCGACATCCTGGTGGTTCTGGAGGCGATGAAGATGGAGCATGAGCTCGTCGCCCCCGCCGACGGCACCGTCACCGAACTCCGGGTGGCGGAGGGCGATCAGGTCGACGCGGGCTCACCCATAGCAATCATCGGGGTCCCCGGTTGAAGCCTCACATGCCTCCCGCCAAGAAACGCCCAACCATCCGAGGAAGCGGACGCGAAGCGGAGCATTCCCTCGGGGGTCATCTGACGGCCTCCCACAGGTACAGCGAGGCGAGCGTCCTGTGCGGGCTCCAGCGCTCGGCGATTGCGATCGCCTCCTCAGGGGTCGGCGGCGCCTCGAGCCCGTAGACGATCCGGATCCCGTGTCGCAGGCCGAGGTCGCCGCCGCTGAAGACGTCCGGGCGACCGAGGTCAAAGATCAGAAACATCTCGGCGCTCCAGCGGCCGAGGCCACGGAGGGCGATCAGGGTCTCGATCACCTCCTCGTCGGAGAGGTTGTCGAGCTCGTGCGGACGTAGTTTCTCGGCATCGATCTCCTCGGCGATGCCGATCACGTAGGAGGCCTTGCGGCCGCTCAGGCCGGCTCCCCGCAACTTCTCCTCGGCGCCCGGAGCGGTCAGTGTCTCCGGGGTCGGCTCGCCGTCGAACGCCTCCACGACCCGCCCCCAGATGGTTCGTGCCGCGGCGGTCGAGACCTGTTGGCCGACGATGATCCGTGCCAGCGCCAGGAAACGATCCGGATCACGGCCGGCGATCCGGTCCTCGATTACCGATGAGTCGATCCGCTCGATCAGCCCTGCGATGCGCGGATCGGATGCGGCCAACTCCTGGTGAGCGGTGCTCATCCCCGCTAGCGGCCCTTCCATTGCGGCGGCCGCTTCTCGGCGAACGCCCGGATCCCCTCCCGGAAGTCCTCGGATGAGAAGCACGATTCGCGCAGCGAGACCATCTCATCGACCTGTTTCGGGCTGAGGCGCGGGAATCGCGAGAGCGTCTCGATCACGTGCTTGTTGCCCCGGGTCGAGAGCGGCGCGTTGGCGGCGATCAGCGACGCGAGCTCGAGGGAGGCGGACCCGATCTCGGCGGCGGGGTGGACCTCGTTGACGAGCCCGATCTCCTCCGCCCGTGCTCCGTCGATGACCCTGCCGGTCAGAAACAGCTCCTTGGTCCGCGCGACGCCGATGCAGTCGATGAACCGCTCGAGGCCGGTGTGGCCGTAGATCAACCCGAGCTTGGCCGGCGGCATGCCCAGCTTCGCCTCGGTCGCGCAGAGCCGGATGTCGCAGCGCACCGCCAGTTCGAGCCCGCCACCGAGGCAGTGTCCGTTGATCGCGGCGAGGACGGGGAACGGGTGGGCGCTGATCGCTTCCATGGCCGCCGTGAACGGGTGGGCGACCAATGCCTCGGCGTCGCGTTCGAAGCTCTCGCTGGGAATCGCGCCGATGTCGTAGCCGGCCGAGAACGCCTTCCCCGCGCCGGTGATCATGACGCAGCGGACGTCGATTCCATGGTCGAGCAGGGGCAGGGTCGCCGCGATCGCGTCGAGCACTGAATGGGAGAGTGGGTTGCGCTTGGCGGGGTTGTTCAGGGTGAGGCGAGCGACCGCTTCGGCGGGAAAGTCGAGCATCAGCTCGCCCCCGGCCAGCTCCCTCGGCTCCATGCCTGCGTTTGACATCACGGTCGGCTCTCGGTCATCGGCCCAGAGGGTATGGCAGGCCGATTGGCCAGGCAGCCAGGGGGCCTCCCGCCCGGTACCCCGGCGCGGTAACGTCCACGGCGGAGTTTTCGAGGCCCTATCGAGCGAACGAGGAGAATTCACAGTGGAGCCCACCGCCGCGCCTGAAGCCGTTTCCACCACCAACGGGAAGCTCGAAGGTGATTCCGGCGCCGCCGGCAACACCGTCGAGGTCTTCAACCCCGCCACCGGGCAACTGATCGGATCCGTGTCGTCGATGACCCCGGATGAGGTGACCGAAGCGGTTGCCCGCGCTCGCGCCGCGCAGCCCGCCTGGGCGGCCGCCGGATTCGCCGAGCGCGCCCGGATCCTCCGCCGTGCGCAGAAGTGGACCCTCGACAACGCGGAGCGGATCATCGCGACCATCGTCGCCGAGAACGGCAAGACCTACGAGGACGCGCAGCTCGCCGAGATCTCCTACGTCGCCAACGCCTTCGGCTTCTGGGCCAAGAACGCACCCGAGTTCCTCGCCGACGAGAAGGTCAAGTCGTCCTCGCCGTTCGTACTCGGCCGCAAGCTCAAGGTCCGCTACGCACCGATCGGCGTAGTCGGCGTGATCGGTCCGTGGAACTACCCGCTGACCAACTCCTTCGGCGACTGCATTCCAGCGCTCGCCGCCGGAAACTCCGTGGTCCTCAAGCCGGCCACCCTGACCCCGATGACCTCGATGCTGCTGGCCGAGGGCCTGCGCGAGTGCGGCATTCCCGAGGACGTCTTTCAGGTCACCGTCGGCGAGGGCAGCAAGATCGGCAACGCCCTGATCGACGCGGTCGACTTCGTCATGTTCACCGGCTCGACCGAGGTCGGCAAGAAGGTGATGATGCGGGCCGCGGAGACCCTGACCGGAACGGCCATGGAGCTCGGCGGCAAGGACCCGATGATCGTCCTCCGCGACGCCAACCTCGAACGCGCCGCCAACGCGGCCGTTCACTACTCGATGCAGAACGGCGGCCAGACCTGCATCTCGGTCGAGCGCGTCTACGTCGAGGAGCCGGTCTATGACGATTTCGTCACCCGGGTCACCGAGAAGATGCGCGCGCTCCGTCAGGGCGTTCCCAGCGGCCCGGCCGTGGTCGACGTCGGCGCGATGACCTCGCCCGAGCAGACCGACCTGGTCGAGGAGCAGGTCAACGAGGCCGTCTCCCACGGTGCCCGCGCGGTCGTCGGCGGCAAGCGCGGCGAGGGCCCCGGTGACTTCTTCGAGCCGACGCTGCTGCTCGACGTCGACCACTCGATGGAGTGCATGACGGAGGAGACGTTCGGCCCGACGCTGCCGGTGATGAAGGTCGCCGACGCCGAGGAGGCGATCAAGCTCGCCAACGATTCACCCTACGGCCTGCAGGCTTCGGTATGGACGAAGGACGTCGAGCGCGGCGAGCAGATCGCCCGCCGGATCGAGGCCGGCGTCGTCTGCGTCAATGACGCCCAGCTCAACTACGTCGCGCTCGAGTTGCCGATGGGCGGCTGGAAGGACTCCGGAGTGGGCTCGCGCCACGGCGCCGGCGGAATCCGCAAGTACACGAAGCAGCAGACCCTGCTGGTCACGCGATTCGCGCCGACCGACAAGGACATCCACATGCTGCCCTACGACTCCAAGCGCACGACCAAGCTGCTGGGCAAGTCGTTCAAGCTGCTCTGGGGCCGCGGCAAGCGGGACTAGGCAGCTCCGGCCAGTGCTCCGCGGCCGCGGCGAACAACGTCGACGGGCTGCAGGCTCATTTCGCCGCCGCTGCGCTGGGTCTCGAGCGGAGCGGGATCAGCCACCAGCGGATCGAGCCCGGCAAGCGTCAGCCTACGAGAGCACGACCAGCACGTCGCCCTCGGCGACCGACTGACCCTCCGTGCAGCGGATCTCGGTCACCGTGCCGGAGTCCTCGGCCTCGACCGGCATCTCCATCTTCATCGATTCGAGGATCACGACGGTGTCGTCGAGGTCAACCTGGTCGCCGACCGCGACCTCGATCTTCCACACGGTCCCGGTGATGTGGGCGGGGATGTCCGGCACAGAGCGGCAGAATAGTCGCCGATGGCGGCGGAAGCAGAACCCGAGAGCGAGCGGATCGCGATCGTCGCCGCGCGCAACGAGGGCGACCGGATCGGCGCCACCCTGCGGTCGCTCAGCGCCGCCTCGCCCGGGATCGGGCTATGGGTCGCCGACGACGCATCGTCCGACGACACGCGGACCGTCGCGCTCGCATCCGGCGCCACGGTGATCGGCCGCAACAAGCCCCACGGCAAGGGCGCCAACATGACCGCCGCCGCGACCGCCGCCCTCGAGGGTCTCGATCCGGCGACGACCGTACTGCTCTGCGACGGCGATCTCGCCGAGACCGCCGGCAGGTTGATCCCGCTCCTGGAGGCGGTCGAGGACGACACCTGTGACCTTGCGGTGGCGGCGTTCGAGCGCAGGGTGGGAGGGGGCCTGGGATTCGCCAAGGGCTACGCGCGCAGGGCGATCCACGATCTCTGCGGTCTCGAGACCACCGCTCCGATCTCCGGTCAGCGGGCGATGAGCGCCCGCCTGCTCGCCGAGGTGCTCCCATTCGCGCCGCGCTACGGGATGGAGATCGGGATGACGGTCGACGCCGTCCGCGCCGGCCAAAGGGTCGAGGAGGTCGAGCTCGACCTCGCTCATCGCGCGACCGGGCGCACCATCGGCGGCTTCCTCCATCGAGGCCGCCAGCTGCGCGACTTCGTCGCCGTCCGCCGCGATCGCAGCCGGCGGGCCGTCGAATAGGCTCACCGCCCAGTGATCCTCGCGATCGATCAGGGAACGACCGGGAGCACCTGCCTCGTCTTCGATGATGACGGCTCGATCGTCGGTCGCTCCTACTCGGAGTTCGCCCAGTACTTTCCCCGGCCGGGTTGGGTCGAACATGACGCCAACGAGATCTGGGAGGTCACCAGGCAGGTCGGCCGCGAGGCGCTCGCCGATGCGCGGGTCGAAGGATCCGATCTGAGCGCGATCGGGATCACCAACCAGCGCGAGACGGTGGTCGGTTGGGACCCCGTCAGCGGCGAGCCGATCCATCATGCCCTCGTCTGGCAGGACCGCCGCACGGCCGCGCGCTGCAGCGAGCTCGTCGAGGCCGGGCACACCGGCCTCGTCCGCGAGCGCACCGGCCTCGTAATCGACCCCTACTTCTCGGGGACCAAGATCGAGTGGATGCTGCAGAACGTCGACGGAGCGGAGCGGGCCAGGTTCGGGACGATCGACTCCTGGCTCGTCCACAAGCTCTGTGGGGTTCACGTCACCGACCCCTCCAATGCCTCGCGGACGATGTTGTTCGACATCCGCAAGGGTCGCTGGGATCCGGAGCTCTGCGATCTGCTCGGCATCGACCCGGCGCTCCTGCCGGAGCCGCTCAGCTCGGCCGAGGTCTACGGAGTCACCGGGGAGTTCGGCGGCGAGGTCCCGGTGGCCGGGATCGCCGGCGATCAGCAGGCAGCGCTCTTCGGTCAGGCCTGCCACGCGCCGGGGGATGCCAAGAACACCTACGGGACCGGCAGCTTCGTCCTTCTCAACAGCGGCGATCAGCCTCCCGAACCGGTCGAGGGCCTGCTCGGCACGATCGCCTGGGGGCTCGGCGGCGAGACGACCTACGCGCTCGAGGCGGCCGTGTTCGTGACCGGCTCGGCCGTGCAGTGGCTGCGAGACGGGCTGGGGGTGATCGAGTCCGCCGCGGAGACCGAGACCCTGGCCGCCTCGCTGACGAGCAACGACGACGTCTACTTCGTCCCGGCACTCACCGGCCTCGGCTCGCCCTACTGGGATCCGTACGCCCGCGGCACGCTGATCGGACTCACCCGCGGCACCGGGAGAGCGCAGATCGCTCGTGCCACCCTCGAGGCGATCGCCTACCAGACCGTCGACGCCGTTCGAGCACAGGAGGCGGCTTCGGGAGAGCGACTCAGTTCGCTTCGGGCCGATGGCGGCGCAGTGGTGAACTCGTGGCTGATGCAGTTTCAGGCCGACGTGCTCGGTGCCCCCGTGATCATCCCCGAGATCGCCGAGACGACCGCGCTCGGCGTCGCCTATCTCGCCGGAATCGCCTCCGGCCTTTGGGATCGGCAGGAGGTGGCGGCCATGTGGAGGCAGCGAATCGCCTACGAGCCGCGGATGTCGGCGGACGAACGGGAGTCGCTGATCAGCCGCTGGCACGAGGCCGTGTCCCGGTCGCGAGGCTGGGCCCGTCCGTGAGCTCTGGGTAGGGTCACGGCGGTGCAGACGCATCTCGTAACCGGCTTTCCCGGCTTCATCGGCAGGCGCCTTGTCGCGGCCCTGCTCGATCGCGAGCCCGGCGATCGCGTGATCGCGCTCGTTGAACCGCGGATGGTCGCCGCGGCCCGCGAGGCGGTCGTCGGCCTCGACGCGGGTCCACGGGTCGAGGTGCTCGCGGGCGACATAACCGAACCCAGCCTGGGCCTCGGCGAGGACCGCTACCGGCGGCTCGCCGCCGAGGTCACGGTCGTCCACCACCTTGCCGCGATCTATGACCTCGCGGTCCCCGCTGAGATCGCCCAACGCGTCAACGTTCAGGGCACCGGCAACGTCCTCGCCTTCTGCCGCGCCGCGAAGCGGCTCGAGCGCCTCAACTACGTCAGCACCGCCTACGTGGCCGGCGACCGGGTCGGGGTCGTCTACGAGCACGAGCTCAACCTCGGACAGGGCTTCAAGAACCACTACGAGTCGACCAAGTTCCAGGCCGAGGTCTGGGTCCGCTCGCTGATCGATCAGGTGCCGACGACGATCTTCCGCCCGGCGATCGTCGTCGGCGATTCGCGGACCGGGGAGACGCAGAAGTTCGACGGCCCCTACTACGCGCTTCGCTTCATCGGGGCGACCGCATCCCGGGGGATGCCGGTCGCCAACATCGGCCGAGGGGTGACCCCGTTCAACGTCGTGCCCGTCGACTTCGTCGTCGATGCGCTGGTCGAGCTCGGGCGCAGTCAGGAGGCGATCGGCGAGACCATTCACCTCTGCGACCCCGACCCACTGAGCTCGCAAGAGATGTTCGGGTTGCTGACCGACCTGTACCCGGCCAAGCGCGCCTCCTATCGGGTGCCGCCGAGAATGGTTGCCGCCTCCCTTCGACTGCGCCTCGTCCGCGACTTCTACGGTGGCACGCCGGCCGAGTCGATCCGCTACCTCAATCACCCGGTTCGCTACGACACCGGCCGGGCGAGCGAGTTGCTGGCGTCCGCGGGTCTGCGCTGCCCGCGCTTCGGCGAGTACGCGCCGGCGATGGTGGAGTTCTTCCGCGAGCATGAGGTGGATCCGGCGTTCGTCCCTGCCGGCAAGTGACTCGGCGCCCCGGTAACCACCGCGCGGCCCGGGGGTAGAGACCCGTAGCGCCCCCGGCGCCCCTCTCCATGTCCGAGATCAAGCCACAGAACTACAAGGATCCCCGGCCCGCGGAGACCTTCACCGAGTTCTACGAGTACTCGCGCACCCGGGACCCGTTCATCGTCTACGAGCTGGTCCGGATGGTCACCACGCCGATCTCGCTCGGCATCTACCGGACCCGGTCGATCGAGGTCGACAACGTTCCGGCTGACGGCCCGGTGATCCTCGCGGCCAACCACTTCTCCAACTACGACCACTTTCTCGCCGGCGTCTGGCTGCGCCGGAAGATCCGCTTCATGGCCAAGTCGCAGATGTTCAGGCTGTCGCGGATCCTCGACACGATCTACAAGTACGGCGGCGTCTTCCCGATCCGTCGAGGTCACGCAGACGAGGAGGCCTTCAAGACGATCCACGCGATCCTCGGGCGGGGGGGCTGCGTGATGATCTACTGCGAGGGCGGCAGGTCCAGGTCCGGTGAGCTCGGGAAGGCGAAGCCCGGCGTCGGTCGCGCGGCCCTCGAGTCGGGGGCCCCCGTCGTTCCGGTCGCGATTCACGGATCGCAGGGGATCCGGAGCTGGCGCAAGTTCGTCTTCCCGAAGGTGACGATCCGCTACGGGGCGCCGATCAGCTTCGACATCGTCGATTCACCCACGCGCGAACAGCAGCTCGAGGTCGCCGAGGAGGTCTTCTCCCACGTTCGCGAGATGTACGAGGAACTCGCTCGAGACGGCCGCGCCTCAGTGATCAAGCGGCTGCGCGACGGCGAATCGCCGGCGGGCACCCCCAGCTACTCGTAGCTCTTCGCGACCGTCTTCCAGCGCTCGGGGTCGTGGCCGGGGAGGATCTCAGCCTTCGGGTACGTTCGGTCGAATTGCTGGAGCTCCCGCAGCGATCGACGCCAGTTGTGCATGTCGAGCGGGCGGGGAGGGGGGTCCCCGCCCTCGAGTTGCGCCTGCGTGTAGATCGCATCACCGGCGATCACGAGGTCGCGGTCCCGCAGCCGGGCGATCACCGAGCAGTGCCCGGCGGAGTGTCCGGGGGTGTAGGCGAGGCGCAGGCTGCCGTCCCCGAACAGATCGAAGGTGCGGCCGAAGCTCGCGTACGAGGCGACCCCCGGACCGTCGAAGTCCACCGTCCGGTAGTCGAAGAGGTAGTCGTAGTGGGAGGGTCGGTACCCCCGCAGGAACGGGCGGGGGTCGGTCGTGGCCGCCTCCCATTCGGCCTTGGAGAGGACGAAAGTCGCCTTCGGGTACTCGGAGATGCCGGAGCTATGGTCGAAGTGCAGGTGGGTGAGGATCACCGTCTGCAGGTCGAGCGCGTCGATCCCTCGCTCGCGCAGCTGGGAGGGGATGTCGCGTCCGGGCTCAATCCTGGGCCGGGCGAAGCGAGCCACCAGCTTGCCGAGATTCGCGGCGGGCTTGGCCACGACCGACCCGTGGAAGGCCGTGTCGACGAGGACCGCGCCGGCGGTCGGGTGGGTGATCAGGTAGGCCGGGACGGGCACCAGCCACCAGCGGGACTTGGGCGTGCCGAGGCCCAGCATCCGCAGCTTGGCGAGGCGGCCGCCCTTGCTCTCGAAGAACTGTTGAGGGCCCAGGATGGAGCCGCCGAGCAGCGGCTCCACCTTGACTGAGACGCCCGTCGCGCCACCGCCGGGCAGCGGCTCCTCCAGCGGTGTGGCCTGCGCCTTCAGCTTGCTCATGCTGGGGTGGAGGCTACCCGTCGCCCGTCGCCTCTCCGGGCCTCCGCCGGCCCCTCGCACAAGCTCTCGCAGAGAAGGCAATAGGCTGACCCCGTGATCTCACAGCCGTCGAAGATCTTCGCTCCGGGCCTGCTCGAGGGGTCCGTCTGCCTGGTCTCGGGTGCCGGCTCCGGACTGGGTAGGGAGTCCGCTCTCGAGCTCGCCCGGCTCGGCGCGACGGTCGTCGGCTGCGGCCGACGGATCGAGCCGCTGGAGCAGACAAAGGCTGCGATCGAGGCCATCGGGGGCAGGGCGGACGCCGTCGCTGCCGACATCCGCGACGAGGAGGCGGTCGATGCCCTGGTCGCGGGGCTGCTCGCGCGCCACGGCCGGCTCGACCTGCTCGTCAACAACGCCGGCGGGCAGTTTCTCGCCCCGGCGGAGACGATCTCCGCCAAGGGCTTCCGCACCGTCACCGAGCTGAACATCCAGGGCACCTGGAACATGACCCACGCCGCCGCCACCCAGGCCTTCATCCCCCAGAACGGCGGCAAGGTGCTCAGCGTCACCCTTTCTCCGCACAACGGGATGCCTGGCATGGTCCATTCCGGAGCCGCTCGCGCCGCGGTCGAGAACATGATGCGGACGCTCTCGGTCGAGTGGTCGCGTTACGGCATCAAGCTCTGCGCGATCGCGCCCGGCCAGTTCGACACCGAGGTCTTCCGCACCAAGTACCCACCGGTCGTCGTCGAGACGGTGCCGAGGACGATTCCACTTGGCCGGCTCGGCCGGCCCGAGGAGATGGCCTGGCTGATCGCCTACCTCGCCAGTCCCGCGGGGGATTTCTTCAGCGGCGCCGTCTTGACCATCGATGGCGCCCGCGACAACTGGTTCGGCAGTTGGCCGCCGCAGATTCAGATGGGGGAGTCCGGCGAGCCACCGGCCGAGGAGCGGCGGTAGCGGTCGACCACGCCCCCCGGCGATCGCTCAGCTGTACATCCCCGTGAACTGACCGCCGGTCACGTTGATTACCTGGCCGTGGATGTAGTTGGCGTAGTCGGAGCAGAGCAGGAGCACCGGCCCGGCCGCCTCCTCCGGCTGAGCGGCGCGGCCGAGGGGGATCATCATCTTCCCCATCTGGCGCATCTGCTCGGGGATGCCGAGTTCGATCTTCTCGCCCTCACGCTCGATCTCGCCGGCGTTCTCCTTGGCGGCGGTCAGGCGCGTCTCGACGAAGCCGAACGCGATTGCATTGCAGTTGATCTTGAACTGACCCCACTCCTTGGCGACGGCCTTGGTGAGCCCGGTGACGCCGGCCTTGGCGGAGGCGTAGTTGGCCTGCCCGGCATTGCCCATCGTGCCCGAGACCGAGGAGATGTTGACGATCTTTCGGAACACTTCCCTGCCCTCGGCCTGCTCTGCTTTGGCAGCCTCGCGCCAGGCTGGAGCGAGCGCGCGGATCACGCGGAAGGGGACGACGGTGTGGATGTCGAGCATCGCCTGGAACTGTTCGTCGGTCATCCGATGGACGACGCCGTCCCAGGTGTAGCCGGCGTTGTTGACCACGCAGTCGACCGACCCGAAGGCATCGATGGCGGCGGCGACGAGCTTGTCGGCGGCTTCGGGTTCGGTCAGATCACCGCTGAAGACCGCGGTCTCGCCGTCGATCTCGCTCGCGGCCTGCTCGGCGACATCGCCGTCGATGTCGTTGATCAGAACCTTGGCACCCTCGCTGACGAACAGCTCCGCCGTCGCCCTGCCGATACCCCGGGCCGAGCCCGTGATGATTGCCGCCTTGCCGTCGAGAAGTCCCATTCTGTTGCTCCTGTGTCAGTTGGTGGTTGCCCCGGCACTCTATTCCGACCGTGGGGGGCGGAACATCAAGACGACGGGTGGACCGCCCCGAAGCTGACCCTCGTCCACGACCTCGAAGCCGCGCCGGGCGTAGAAGGAGATGTTGTCGGGGGTGTGGGTGTCGAGCGCGCAGGCGTCGCCGGCGGCATCGCGGATCGCCAGATCGTGGTCGAGCAGCCTGCCGCCGAGCCCCCGACCGTGGAGGTCGGGATCGGTTGCGATCGTGTCCAGGAACCAGTGCTCGACGTCGGGTTTCATCGAGCTGATCAGCTCGTCGCCCTCCCTCATCGCTTCGGCCACCTCGCCGAAGCTGGCGTAGTCTGATTCGCTGCGGCGGCTGGCCAGGGCCTCGACGCCGGGAGGAATCCACATCGTCGCGGTGGCCCCCCCGATGGTCCAACACTCGCCCTCCGGAATGAAGCGTTCGAGCAGGTCCCACTTGAAGCGGTCGAAGATCCGCTGCTCGCGATCGCTCGGATCGGGCATCGCCCAATCCCCCCAGGGCTCGTGCCAGGCGAACGCCCGCGCGAACACCCGGGCGACGCGGTCGACATCGGCGACCTCGAGCCTGCGGGGCACCTCGTCCGCCGGGCTCACAGCTCACGCCCCCGATGCCGAGCCGCCGAACAACCGACGGAAGCGGAGCATTCCGGCGGGGTGATCCTCAGAGCCCAAGGCCACGGCCGAGGATCTCCTTCATGATCTCGTCGGTGCCGCCGCCGATCGGCCCAAGCCTGGCATCGCGAAGGGCCCGCTCCACCTCGTACTCGCGCATGTAGCCGTACCCGCCGTGGATCTGGACGGCGTCGTCCGCCACCTCGACCGCCGCCCGCTGCGTGAAGAGCTTCGCGGCGGTCACCTCGCGCAGCGCGTCGCGATCGTCGGTCAGCAGCCGCAGCGCCGAGTAGGTCATCGCCCTGCCCGCCTCGAGCTTCGTGGCCATGGCGGCGACCTTGTGGCGGATCGCCTGGAAGCTGCCGATCGCGCGCCCGAAGGCCTGGCGCTCGAGCGCGTAGTCGATCGTTCGCCGCAGGCACCAGTCCATCGCCCCCACGGCCCCAAGCGCCATCAGCAGTCGTTCCCACTGGAAGTTGGACATGATCAGCTTGAAGCCCTCGTTCTCCTCCCCCAGCAGGTTCTCGTCAGGGACGGCGACATCGGTGAAGCTGAGCTCGGCGGTGTCGGAGGAGTGCCAGCCCATCTTCTCGAGCTTGCGCGAGACCTCGTAGCCCTTCATGTCTCCCTCGAGGATCAGAAACGAGATCCCGCCGTGGCCGCCCTCGCTGGTGGTGCGAACCGCGCAGACGAGGAAGTCGGCGCGGACGCCGTTGGTGATGAACGTCTTCGAGCCGTTGACGACCCAGCCCCCGGCGACCCGTCTCGCGGAGGTGCGGAGGGCGGCGACGTCGGAGCCCGCACCCGGCTCGGTGATCCCGAGCGCCGCGATTCGCTCTCCGGCGATCGCCGGTCGCAGGAACCGCTCATGCTGGTCGTCGGTGCCGAAGTTCCAGACGGGAGGGGTGGCGATCCCGGTGTGCGCGCCGAGCCCGGCGCCGACGCCACCGCACATCCCGGCTGCGGCCAGCTCCTCGGCCCAGACGGCGTCATGAAGGCCGTTGCCGCCCTGGCCGCCAAGGTGCTCGGGATACTTGAGCCCGAGGAATCCGAGCTCACCCGCTCGGGTGAACAGCTCGCGGGGGAACTCGCGCCGCCGCTCCCACTCGCCCTGATCGGGAACGATCTCGCTCTCGACCCAGCGCCGGACCGTCGCCCGTAGCTCCTCGTGCTCGGGCTCGAAGGGCGGCGGGACCGCCCGCTGCCCGGTGTCTTTGACGACGCTCACCGATGGCACGCTACCCGTTGATCTGAGACGATCACCGGATGGCAGAAATTCTCAAGGGGTTCAAGGAGTTCATCGGCCGTGGCAGCGTCGTGGAGTTGGCGGTGGCGGTCGTCATCGGGGCGGCCTTCGGGGCGGTCATAGCCTCGCTGGTGGCCGACCTTCTCACCCCGTTGATCGCGATGATCTTCGGGCAACCCGACTTCGGCGATCTCAGCTTCACGATCAACGGCTCGATCTTCATGTACGGCGCGTTTCTGAATGCCCTGTTCGCGTTCCTGACGGTCGCGGCCGCCATCTACTTCTTCGTCGTGTTGCCCATGAACAAGCTCGAGGAACGCCGCAAGCGGGGGCAGGATCCTGATACGCGGGAGTGCCCGCAGTGCCTCTCAGACATCCCGGCGCAGGCTCGCCGTTGCGCGTTCTGCACCTCGGAGCTAGCCGACGAGTAGTTCGCGAAGGCGCTCGAGGAGGGCGCCGGCGTCGAAGGGCTTCTCGATGAAGCCGACCCGCCCGGAGGTCGGGCCCAGGTCGTTGGGCGGGGCGTCGTCGCTGTAGCCGGACATGAACAGAACGTGCATCCCCGGACGCATCGCTACCGCCCGGCGCGCGAGATCGTCCCCACGCATCCCCGGCATGACCACGTCGGCGAGGAGCAGGTCGAACCGGCTCGCGGGGTCGTCGATCAACTCCAGGGCCTCGACTCCGCCCGCACACGAGCTGACCCTGTAGCCGGCGGTATCAAGGATCCGCTCGGCCACCCGGCGCACCGCCTCGTCGTCCTCCGCGATCAAGACCGATTCTCCCCGCCCGGCGGGAACGGCCTGCGAGGGCCGAGCGATCGGCACCTCGCCGGCCTCGCCGGCCGGCAGGTGGATCTCGATACTCGTTCCCTGCCCCGGTTTCGAGGACAGATCGATCATCCCGCCCGCCTGCGTGACGATCGTGTAGACCGTCGCCAGGCCGAGCCCGGTGCCCTGGCCTGACGCCTTCGTGGTGAACATGGGCTCGAACGCACGTGAGGCGACCTCGCTGTCCATCCCAGTCCCGGTATCGGTGACGAGAAGCCGGACGAACCGGCCCGGCGTGACCCCGGGGTGGCTGATCGTCTCGGCCCGTCCCAGCTCCTCGTTGCCGGTCTCGAAGGTGAGCGTTCCGCCGCCCGGCATCGCGTCTCGTGAGTTGACCGCGAGGTTGATCAGAATCTGCTCGACTCGAGCCGGGTCGTCGGCGAGCGGCCACAGGTCCGGATCGAGGTGGCGAACGACCGTGATGTGCTCGCCGATCGTCGAGCGCATGAAGCCGTCGAGCCCCGTGATCAGCTCGTTCAGGTTGAAGACGACGGTGGAGCCGCTCTCCCGACGGGCCAGGATCATCAGCTGGCGGACAAGCCCGACCCCGCGCTCGGCGGCACGCCGGATCTCCTCGATGTCGGCGGCCGCGGGGGAGCCCGGCGGAACCGAGGCCGACGCGAACCGGGCGTAGTTGATGATCACCCCGAGAATGTTGTTGAAGTCGTGTGCGATCCCTCCGGCGAGCTGTCCGATCACCTGCAGCGGCGATTCGTCGTCCGGATTCCCCGTTCGGTTTCCCTCCGGAGCACTCACTCGAGCAGACCCCAGCGCATCGCGGTCGCAACTGCGGCCGCCCGGTCGGAGACGCCGAGCTTCTCGTAGAGGTTCTGGAGGTGGGTCTTCACCGTCGCCTCCGAGAGGTGCAGCTCGTCTCCGATTCGCGCCGCGGTGCGACCTTCCGCGAGCAGTCTGAGCACCTCGGCTTCGCGGGAGGTCAGCGTCGGGCGGTCTGAGGTCTCGCGAAGCTGGATCTCCGTCGCGATCCCGGCCGCGAACTGCGGTGCGATCACGGTCTCGCCGCGGCCGGCGGCGATAATCGATTCGCAGAGCTCGGTGTGGTCGGAGGCCTTCGACACGTAACCCGCGGCGCCCTGGGCGAGCGCGTTGTAGGCCGCGCCCGAGTCCTCGTAGCCGGTCAGCAGCATCACCTTCGTACGCAGCCCGTCGCGCTGCACGGCGCTGACGATCTTCAGCCCGTCAAGCCCCGGCATCCTGACGTCGACGACTGCGACGTCCGGTTCGAGCTCGTGGATCTTCTCCAGGGCCTGGCGACCGTCGGCCGTCGATCCGACCAGGTCGAGGTCGGGGTTCTCGCCGATCGCCCGCTCGAGACCCTGCCGGTACACCGGATGATCGTCCGCGATCAGGATCGTCAGCCGTCTTCCGTTCACCGGGGGATTCTCTCACGGCCGGGGGCGGCTTCCCGCCCGGGCGTCCATTCAGGCCGCCCTCCATCATTTGTCCAGATCCTTTGCCGATCGCCGACGGACTGCTAGAACCTCGATCAGGTTTAGATCCCACGAACCGACGCGGTGCTTTGAACGGTCGCCGCGTTATTCCAGGTCCGATCCATAACCCATCCCCTGTCTCGACCCGCCCAAATAGAAACCGGCGGGTCGAGGCTTTTCCGGGCCCGCTAGAGGCCGTAGCTGCGGCCGATGACCTCGAGCATGACCTCGTCGGAGCCCGCGCCGATCCGGTTCAGGCGCATGTCGCGGTAGGCGCGCTCGATTCCGTACTCCTTCATGTAGCCGTAGCCGCCGTGAATCTGGACGCACTCGTCCGCCACCTCGCAGGCGATCTGGGATGCGAACAGCTTCGACTGGGTGATCTCGCGCACCGGGTACTCGCCGTTGGCGAATCGCCAGGCGGTCGTGTAGTTGAGCTGTTTGGCGGCCTCGATCTTGGTCGACATGGCGGCGAACTTGTGTCGGATCGCCTGGAACTTGCCGATCGGTCGGCCGAAGGCCTCACGGTCCTTGGCATATTCGAGGGTCTTCTCGAAGATCCGCTCGGCGCCGGCGACGCAACCGACGGCACCGACCAGCCGCTCGCCCTGAAGCTCCCATGAGATGTGGTAGAAGCCCTTGCCCTCCTGACCGAGGATGTTCTCCGCCGGCACGCGAACGTCCTCGAACGCGAGCTCGGCGGTGTCGGAGGAGTGCATGCCGAGCTTCTCCAGGGTCCGCGAGACCGTGAAGCCGGGCACGTTCTCACCGTTCTCGTCCCTGAGGTCGACGAGGAACAGGGTGATCCCGTCGTGTCGGGCGTCGGGGTCGGTCTTGGTGACGAGCAGGATGAAATCCGCCCGGGCACCGTTGGTGATGAAGATCTTCGACCCGTTGATCACGTACTCGTCGCCCTCGCGACGCGCGGTGGTCCGGATCCCGGCGACGTCGGAGCCGGCTCCCGGCTCGGTGATCCCGAGGCAGGCGATCTTCTCGCCCTTGATCGCGGGGACCAGGTAGCGCTGCTTGAGATCCTCGGTCCCGAGCATCTCGATCGGGGGAAGGACCATGTCCGTGTGGACGGCGAGGCCCATACCGAGGCCGCCGGACTCCGCATAGGAGAGGCATTCCGCACGGACCAGCGAGTAGTAGTAGTCCCCGCCCTGTCCGCCGTACTCCTCGGGGAAGCAGAGGCCGACGTAGCCGAGCTCCGCCATCCGGTGCAGGACCGAATCGGGCCAGAGGTTCTCCTCGTACTCCTCGGCATGGGGGGTGACCTCCTTCAGAACCCAGGACTTCATCGACTCGCGCAGGTCCTCGTGCTCGTCGGTGAAGATCAGGTGCTTGCGGCCTGAACCGAACTCCGGCTTGAGCACGCTCTCGCTCGTTGCTGTTGCCACCGCTGCTGCTCCTTCGGTCGTGGAAAGTACGAAGTAGACAGTAGCACTGTCTACTTCACGCAGCCGGTTGAAACGGTTGGGATCGTGCCGCCGGTCGGGCGGCCCGACCGACGACCGTCACGGGCTCCTCGGTGGTCACTGCGTTGCGACCCGGGCTCCTTCGGGTTGATGCCGTCGCGGGGTGGGCTACCCTCGTTCGATCGTGCTCCCGTCCGGCCCAGGCAGCCCCGGTCTCTGGCAGATGCGCCACTGGTTTCGCGACCCTGTCAGTTTCATGGAGCGAAACCGTGATCGCCATGGACCGATCTTCTCGGTCAAGCTCGGAGCGCTCAAGCGCTGCGCCCTGATCGCCGACCCCGACGCGGCCTGGGGAGTGCTCAGCGGCGACCCTTCCACTTTCAGGATGGGCCCCACCAACGCGATCTTCAGGCCCGTCCTCGGCGAGCACTCGCTCTTCCTGCTCGACGGCGAGGAGCACAAACATCACCGACGCCTGATGGCTCCGTCATTCCATCCGAAGGCCATCCGCGGCTACGCCGGGCTGATCGAGGAGATCACGGCTCGTGAGATCGCCGACTGGCCGGTTGACCAACCGTTCCCGCTTCAGGACCCGATGCGCCGAATCACCACCGAGTCGATCGTCCGGATCGTGGTCGGGGTCTGCTCGCCCGATCGCGATGCCGAGATCCGCAGGCTGGTCCCGGAGATGCTCGAGATCGCCGAGAACCCGCTCGCACTGATGCCTCAGTTCCAGCGCGAGATGGGTGGCCGCTCCCCGTTCGGCAAGGTGATGAACGTGACCCGCCAGATCGACCGGATCCTGATCGACGAGATCGGGCTGCGCCGCCACCTGCAGCCCTACGAGCGGGGCTCCGACGTGATGTCGACGCTTGCCGCCGCCGAGACCCATGAGCCGGCGTTCATGTCCGACCGCGAGATCCGCGACGAGGTCCTGACGATGCTGATCGCAGGTCACGAGACAACCGCGAACGCGCTCTCCTGGGCGTTCGAGCGGCTGTTGCGCCACGGCGCCGTCCACGACCGGCTGCTGGAGGAGCTGGATTCCGGTGACGACGACTACCTGGACGCGGTGGTCAGGGAGACCCTGCGCCAGCGGCCGATCCTCCCGGCGACCGCCCGGAGGCTGACGGCCGAGACGAAGGTCGGGGAGTACACGTTCCCTCGCGGCTGGACCCTGATGCCGTGCATCTACCTGATCCACCAGGACCCCGAGGTCTTTCCCGAGCCCGATCGCTTCCGGCCCGAGCGTTTCCTCGAAGACCCAAAGCCGAGCTCAAGGGTCTGGGTGCCATTCGGCGCCGGGGCGCGGCACTGCGTTGGCTCCCATCTGGCGCTGATGACGATCAAGTCGGTTATCCGCGTGGTGCT
Organism: uncultured Solirubrobacterales bacterium; assembly: GCA_963823275.1. Lineage (GTDB taxonomy): Bacteria > Actinomycetota > Thermoleophilia > Solirubrobacterales > 70-9 > RHKX01. The sequence continues at coordinate 438,674 of CAWGKW010000002.1, forward strand.
CAGCCGCACGATGATCGAAGCCGACTCCGACCAGCCCGAGCCGATCGTCCGCAACAATATGACGCTCGCACCCGGGCGGGGATCGATGGCGACCCTGCGCGGCCGGCGGGGTACGACCATCCGTTCGACGACGCCGGCGCAATCGGATTGAGCGCGGTATTCAGGTGCCGAATCGAAGCTGGTACGGAACTTGCGAATTCAGGTTGCGCGCGGGATCTGGCGATAGGCATTAGGTAGATCTGCCGTCGCCGGGTCGGCGGTTCGTGCCACCAGGAAGGATCTCAAGTGGGCTTGGCAGTATTCGAAGGGGCGAACACCGGTCGCGGCGCCGGCGCCGCTGCGCTGGACCCCGGATACAGCCGACGATCCGACAGCCGCCAGGTCGCGCCCCTCGCCCGGGCCGGTGCCTACGTCTCGTTGGCGGGGATGTTCCTCGGCATCCTCGGCGTGATCCTTCCCCATCCGGATTCCTTCAACGTCCCGGCGATGCTGTTGGTGCAGTCCACCACCGGCCTGTTCGCCGTCTCCTTCCTCCTCTTCGCCAACAGCGTCCCGATGTGGCTGGTCCGGCTGACGCCGGCGATGGGAATTCTGCAGGTGACGGCCGGCGTCTTCTTCACCCATGACCCGACCAGCGCCTTCAGCCTCTTCTACCTGTGGCCCTGCTTCTACGCCTTCTACTTCCTGCCGCGGATCGACGCGGCCGTCGACGTCGTCTTTCTCGGGCTCTGCTACGGCACCACGATGATCCTGATGTCGGAATCCAAGGGCGGCATCGACGCCAGCTCGGGAACCCTGACGTTCCAGTTCGTGATCACGGTCGGCAGCCTCGCCATCGCGGGCCTGATGATCCACGCGCTGCGGACGAGGGTCAACCGGCTCTGGGTTTCGCTCAGCGACGCGGCCCGGACCGACCTGCTTACCGGCTTCGTCAACGGACATGGGATCAACGAGGTCCTCACCAACGAGATCGAACGCGCCAGGATCAACGGCCAGCGTGCGGGACTGATCACCGTCAACCTGAACGGCCTTCGCCAGTTCAACAAGCGCATGGGCTATGAGGCCGGCGACGAGGTCCTCCGCGAGTTGGCGCGGCTCCTCAACGAGTCGACCCGGCGAATCGATACCGTCGGGCGAACCGGTGCTGCGGAGTTCGTGATCGTGCTCCCTCAGACCGACGAGCACACCGGTTTCCTGCTCGCCGAGCAGATCCTGACCCGGATGCGACGGGGCTACCGCGAGCGCGGTTTCGCTCTCAGCGCCAGCCTCGGGGTGGCCGTCTACCCCAAGCACGCGAGCAACGTCGAGGAGCTTCTGCAGGCATCGACCGCGGCGATGAATGCGTCGATCGCACTCGGTTCCGATCGCGTGGTGGTCTACAGCCAGGAGCTCGAGGGCGCCATCGACGGCGACGGCCTCTCCGCTCCCAGGGATGGGCGCGCTCAACTGGGCACGGTGCTCAGCCTCGCCGAGGTGCTCGATCTGCGTGACGAGCGCAACGTCAGCCACTCGACGGTCGTAGCCGGCTACTGCGAGATGATCGGGCGCGAGATGGGCCTCCCGGATCACCGGATCCGGCGGTTGCGGCTCGCCGGCATGCTCCACGACATCGGCAAGGTCGGGATCGCGGACTCGATCCTCGGCAAGCCGGGACCGCTTTCACCTTCGGAATGGGATCAGGTCCGCCGGCACCCCGAGATGGCTGCGCGGATCCTCGCCGCCCGAGAGATGTCGGATATCCGCGAGTGGGTCCTGGCCCGTCACGAGCAGCCCGACGGACACGGCTACCCGCGGGGCCTCGTCGGCGATCAGATTCCGATCGAGTCGAGGATTCTCGCGGTCGCCGAGTCCTACGACGCGATGACGAGCGAGCGCCCCTACCGGCCCGCCAAGACCCGGGACGAGGCGATCGCGGAGATGGGTCGTTACGCGGGCGGCCAGTTCGACGGTGCCGTCGTTGACGCGTTCGTCCGCGCGATGGACAGGGTCGAGGCCGGGAGCGCTGTCTGACGCCGGTGCAGGACGAACCTGGATCGAGCTCGTCGGTCGGAAAGCGGTGGCCGGCCCAGGACTACGAGGTGGGTCTCGAGAAGATCCGCGAGTACGCCGACGTTCTCGGTTTCGACGGTGCCGTCCATCGCGACCATGAGAGCGCGCGAGCGGCGGGGTTCCGCTCCGCCGTGGCACCGCCGCCGTTCGCCGCCGTTTACGTCGCCCGCTCGCTCGCCGGAGCGATGTTCGATCCCGAATCGGGGATCTTCGACCCCGAGCTGGGCCTCTCCGGCTACCGGTTCGTGCAGCGACGACAGCACTTCAGATGGCACGAGCCCGTCTGTTCCGGCGACCGGATCTCGACGATCGCCAGTCTCGTCGAGGCGGAGGATCGCGACGGCTCCCGCTACCGGACGTTCGAGTCGGAGTCGTTCAATCAAACCGGCGCGCCGGTGCTCAGCGGCCGCTACCAGGGAGTCGTCCCGGCATTGAGAGATCCCTCCGAGGCACGACCCCGGTCCGCAGAGGCCGGCGACGCCGAGACGAAGGCGGCCGACGGCGGCGGGTCGACGGGCCTCGAGCCGGGCGATCTCTACCCACTCTTCAGCGTCACCCCGGATCGCTACGCCGCCCAGCGTTACGCCGGAGCATCGGGGGATTTCACCCCGTTTCACCTCGACCCGGATCTGGCTCGGGCGATCGGCCTGCCCGGCATCATCCTGCACGGCCTCTACACCTACGGGCAGCTCGCGCGCGGCCTGCTCGAGCCGTTCGGAGGGGACCCCCGCGCCCTCCGAAGCCTCGCCACTCGCTTCCGCCGACCATCCGTGCCCGAGGTCGAGCTCCTGATGAAGGGCCGGGTCGACGCGGCCGAGGGCAATCGGATCTCGGTCTCCTGCACGATGGAGCAGGGTGGTCGCGAGGTCCTCTCCGAGGGCGAGGCCGAGCTGATCGGTCCCCCGTTCGACGCGTTTCCCTCAAAGTGAGCAGCGTGACTTCCCACTTCATGCGGTGGTAGGCTCCGCCCGCGGCTCGGCAGCCGTTTCCGCATGGACTACGAGCAGCTCCTATTCGACGTAACCGGTGGGGTCGCCACGGTGACGCTGAACCGTCCCGAGCAGCGCAACGCCCTCTCCAACCAGATGCTCGGTGAGCTGGTCGACGCGATGGGCCGCGTTCGCGAAGACGATGAGATACGCGCGGTCGTGCTGACCGGTTCGGGGGAGAAGGTCTTCTGCGCCGGCGCCGACCTGGGTGGTTTCGCGGCCGACGCGCCGCTGGTCGAGAAGCATTTCTCCTCGGACCGCTTCCTCGAGTTCTTCCGGCTGATGCCGAGGCTCGGCAAGCCGTCGCTCTGCGCCGCCAACGGACATGTTCTGGCCGGGGGCATGGGGCTGGCGCTCTCCTGCGATCTGGTCATCGCCAGGGAGGGGATCACCTTCGGCACGCCCGAGATCAACATCGGCGCTTTCCCCTACATGATCATGGCGATCATCTACCGCAACGTGCCGCGCAAGAAGGTCAACGAGATGATGCTGCTCGGCGAGCGGATCTCAGCCGATCGGGCGGTCGACTACGGGCTTGCCAACAAGGTCGTTCCGGGCGGCGAGTTCGACGCCGCGGTGGCGGAGTGGGCTTCGCGGCTGGCCTCGAAGAGCCCGGTCTTGATGAGGCTCGGTCACGATGCGATGTACCGCCAGGGTGACATGGCACTCGACGACGCCCTCGAGTTCCTCCGCAGCCAGCTCTCGCTCACGTTCACCACCGAGGACATCCAGGAGGGCGTGATGGCGTTCTTCGAGAAGCGCGACCCCGAGTGGAAGGGGAGGTAGATGAGCGGCTTCGAGGATCCGGTCATCATCACCAACAGCATTTCCGGGGCCATCGCCAACCGCGACCAGTGTCCGGCGATCCCCTACACCCCCGAGGAATACGCGGCCGAGGCCCGACGCGCCGTGGACGAGGGCGCCGCCCAGATCCACATCCACGCTCGCACCTCCGACGGCATTCCGTCCTACGAGGTCGAGGACTTTCGCGCGATCACCGAGGCGATCAAAGCCGAGGTCGGCGACGTGATCATCAACTACTCAACCGGCGCGATCGGCGTTCCGCTGGAGAAGCGGATCGCCTATCTCCGCGAGCTCAAGCCCGACGTCGCCGCACTGAACATGTCGTCGATGAACTACGCGAAGTACTCCCGGCGTCGCGGGGAGTTCGTCTTCAAGGCGGTCTTCGAGAACAGCTTCGACACGATCATCGAACTGATCGAGGTGATGAGGGAGTTCGGGATCCAGCCCGAGCATGAGTGCTTCGATGCCGGCCACGTCGCCAACCTCGACCCGCTGCTCCACATGGGTCTGCTCTCCCAGCCGCTGCAGATCTCACTCGTGATGGGCGTGACGGGCGGCATCCGGCCGACGCCGCGGAACGTCACCATGATGTCGGACCAGATTCCCGAGGGCCCCGAGGGCCCGAACAACTGGCAGGTGATCGGCGTCTCCCGCGATCAGTGGAAGCTGCTCGCGAGCTCGCTCGTGCTCGGCGGCAACGTCCGGGCCGGTCTCGAGGACAACCTCTACCTGCCGGATGGCGAGATGGCCCGATCCAACGGCGACCTGATCGCCAAGGCGCGCACCATGGCCGAGGACATCGGCCGCCGCGCCGCGACCGTCGCCGAGGCTCGCGAGATGCTGGGGCTCGCGACCTGATCGGCGCGGGCCATGGCTGATGCAGTCCAGAGCGAGCCGTCGCTGAAGATCAGCGAGTTGGCCGAGGCAGCGGGCGTACCGGTCGCAACGGTTCGCCACTACCTCCGTGAGGGCCTGCTCCCCGAGGGTCGGAAGACGAGCAGGAACATGGCCTACTACCCGGTGGAGATGGTCGATCGCATCCGCCTGATCAAGCTCCTTCAGGAGGAGCGATTCATGCCGCTGAGGGTGATCGGTGAGCTCCTCGAGCGGGAGGGGGGAGACCCCGAGCGCCTCCGGTCGCTGCTCGAGGAATCCGATCGGGGGATCAACCAGGCGCTTGAGCGCGAGCGGGAGCGCACCTCCGCCGCCGAAGTCAGCGAGCGGTTCTCGGTGCCCGTCGAGGTCCTCGACCGGATGGCTGAGGTCGGGATACTCAGCCCCGTCGACGACGGCTACTCGCCATCCGACGTCCGCATTGTCGAGGCGATCGCCCGCTTCCGCGCCGGCGGCTACGACGAGCGGATCGGCTTCACCGTCTACGACGCGGCGCGTTTCCTCGAGCCGCTCACGGCGCTCGCGAGGCGCGAGGTCGAGTTGCTCTCCGAGAAGCTGGTGGGCCGCTTCGAGCCCGATCGGGCCGCCGAGCTGGTCGCGGCGGGGATCGATCCGCTCGCCGACCTGATCGCGGCGATGAACTCGAAGCTGCTCACCGCCGAGCTCGAGGACCGCGGCGCCCGCGGGCACCGGGGCGGGGGCTCGAACGTGAGCGACGGCAAGCCCGGCGCGCGGGAGTGAGTCAACGCGGGCTCGCGCTGACGGCCCTCGCCGCGGGCATCGTCGCGATCGGCGCCGCGATCGGCGTCGCCGTCACCGACGGGCCGCACCTGACGCTGGATCGGATCGACGCCTGGCTGGCGGCCTACGCGATCGGGCTGGGCGTGTTCCTCGGAGCGCTGCCGTTCGCGTTCCACCGGAAGGCGACCGAGCGCGTCGCCGATCCAGAGCGCCGCTGGGAGTGGGCGCTGACTGCCTGGGGGGCGGTCGCGCTGGCCGCGATGGTGCTGTTTCTATTCATCGGCCTTGCCTCCAGCTTCGACGCGGCGAGCGCCGCGGGCGCGCTGGCGATCGTCGGCTGCTTCGAATGCGGCCTGATCCTGGCCGGGCTGATCGCCCTGGTGCTCGGCACCTGAGGGACCGCGCGCGGGCATTGCCGGACCCCCATGGTTCGGCTAGATTGACTTGTCAATCAACCACCTCCGACCCCTTGGCGGCACGGCGGCCGAGAGGAGTGCCCCGCATGCGCGTAGCGGCGATTCAGCTCAATTCAGGCGATCAGGTCGATCGCAACCTCGAGGTTGCCGAGACGCTGGTGCGCGCCGCGGCCGCCGACGGTGCCGAGTTCGTGGTGCTGCCGGAGAAGTGGAGCGCTCTCGCCCCCGGTGAGATCCTGCAGGAGATGGCCGAGCCACTCGACGGCCCCATCGTCGCCGCTTGCCGGAGTTGGGCGCGGGAGCTCGGAATCGCGCTCGTCGCCGGCAGTATCTCCGAGCGGGTGGCCGGCCGCGAGCTGCTTGCGAACACCTCGCTGCTGATCGACGCCGAGGGCGAGATCGTCGCGGCCTATCGCAAGATTCACATGTTCGACGTCGAAGTCGGAGGAGTCACCTACCGCGAGTCCGATCACGAGCTCGCGGGTAAGGAAATCGTCAGCGGTGAAATCGGCGGGCTCACGGTGGGGTTGACCGTTTGCTACGACCTGCGCTTCCCCGAGCTCTACCGGATCCTCGCCCTGGGGGGCGCGAACCTGGTCACGGTTCCGTCCGCCTTCACGGCTGCCACCGGGCGCGATCACTGGGAGGTCCTGCTCCGCGCCCGGGCGATCGAGAATCAGCTGTTCGTGATCGGCGCAAACCACTCCGGCGAGGCGCCCCCCCAGTTCAGCTCATGGGGTCATTCGATGATCGTCGATCCCTGGGGCCGCGTCCTGGATGTGATCTCTGACGGGGATGGACACGCGATCGCGGACCTCGACTTCGGCGAGCTCGAACGGACCCGCGAGAAGCTGCCGTCCCTCGCCAGCCGGCGCTCGGCGGCCTACAACTGGCCCCAGGAGATCTCCGCTCGTGCCTGACTCCGCGAAGGCCCCACCGATCGACAAGCGGAGGGCGATCCTCGACGCCGCGATCCGCGTCTTCGCGCGCCAGGGGTACCACTCGACCCGGGTTGCCGACATCGCCGACGAGGCCGGTGTGGCGTACGGGCTCGTCTACCACTACTTCCGCTCGAAGGAAGCGGTGATGACCGAGCTCTTCACGGAGCGCTGGTCGCTGCTTCTGACCGCCTCCGACGCCCTCTACGAGCAGGACATCCCCGCTCGCGAGAAGCTCGCCGGGATCGCCCGGTTCATCATCGACTCCTATCGCCACGACCCGGAGCTGATGAAGGTGATCATCATCGAGGTGACCAGAGCGGCGAACTCGTTCGGCGCCACCCACCTGCCCGAGATCCGGCGCGCCTACGACGTCGTCTCGAGAATCGTCGCCGACGGACAGCGCGAGGGCCTTTATCGCGACGAGATCGATCCGGACTTCGTCGGCATGTGGTTCTACGGGGCGATCGAACAGCTTCTCTCCGGCTGGGTCTTCGGTCTGATCCCGGCAACCGACGAGGAGTTCGAGCGTGCGTCGGTGATGGTCGTCGAGACACTCTGTTGCGGCCTGGAGCGGCGCGACGACGACGGCTGATGAGGGTCGGTAAGGTCGCCGCCCAACCAATTTGACCCGATCCCCGAGGGCAGAAGGACTCAGATGGACAACGAGATCACCAAGCGACTGGTCTGGTCAGGCCTCCTGGCAGCCTTCGGCGCGATTGCGAGCATCGTGGCAGCGCGCTTGGCCGGACTCGCATATCGGCGGATCTTCCACGAGGATCCACCGGACTGATCTCGATGAGCACTCCTGACCCACCGACAGAACCGCAGTCGCCGACCGATCCCCAGCCGGCGGGTACGCCGCCGACCGATCCCGGTCCGGCGGATTCCAGCGAGAACCGCAGCGTCGGGGAGATGATCTTCGACGTCTCCGAGCGCGTCACGATCCTCGTTCGAGAGGAGATCGAGCTCGCCAAGGCGGAGCTGACCGAGAAGCTGACCACGCTCGGCCGGGGAGCCGGGATCGGCATCGCCGCCGGCGTGTTCCTGCTCGCGGCGCTCCTGCTCCTGCTGTTTGCGATCGCCTACCTGATCAACGACCTGCTCGGCATCGAAGGCTCGATCTGGGTCGGGTTCGCGATCGAGGCACTGTTCTGGATCATCGTCGCAGCGATCGCCGGGCTGATCGCCAAGAAGCTGCTCGGCGAGGTGGAGACGCCGACGCCGGACATGGCCATCGAGGAGTTGAAGGAGACTAAAGAGACCTTGGGGAAGACATCATGAGCGGCACGCCCGCCGCACCCCGCCCTGGCGCACCCGGTCGCAGCTCGGAGGAGATCCGCCGCGATATCGACCTGCAGCAGGCCGAGCTCGCCACCTCGGTGGTCGCCCTGCGCAGCAGGGTCACCGAGCTGACCGACTGGCGCGCGCAGATCAGCGAGCACCGCGAGCAGCTGATCAAGGGCGCCGCGATAGCCGGTTTCGTCGTCGGCACGGTTGTCGCGTTCCGCGCGTTCCGGCGCCGCTAGACCCCTCACCGCCCGGACCCGCAGCCGGCGAACGGCGGAGCCCGGCGAGCCGCGCGGTTACCTGAGAAGTGAGGAGGGAAGGCCGCCGACTCCGAGCAGGCCCGGTCCGGTGTGCGCGCCGATGACGGGCCCGATCTCGGAGACGAACAGGGGCTCCGAGCCCATCACCTCACGGCAGCGCTCGACCAGTCGCTGAGCGTTTTCGGGGTCGCGGATGTGCTGGACGACCCAGGCGTCCCGCCCCGAGTCATGGAGCTCCTGGGCGTACTGCAGGAGCCGTTCGAAGACTCGCTTGCGGGTGCGCACCCGTTCGACCGGGGTGATCTCGTCCTCGAGGGTGAGAATCGGCTTGATCTGGAGCGCCGAACCCATCCACGCCCGCGCGGCCCCGATGCGTCCGCCCTTGCGGAGGTACTCGAGCGTGTCGATTGCAAACCACATCTTCAGCTGTTCTCGGGCGTCGGCCACCCGCTGAACGACCTGCTCGCTCCCCCGACCCGAATCCACGACCGCCGACGCGGCCAGGATCAGCATTCCCATGCCCCCGCAGCCGGTGCGGCTGTCGATCACGTGGATCCGCTCGCCGCCGCGACCCTCGTCGATCAGTCGCTGACGCGATTGCAGCGCCGACTCGTAGGTCCCCGAGATCCCCGCGGCCAGGTGGATCGAGACGATCTCCTTGCCCTGATCGAGCAGCGGCCCGTAGACCTCGACGAAATCGCCGATCGAGGGCTGGGAGGTCGTCGCGCCCCCTTCGCCGGCGCGAAGGCGCTCGAAGAAGGCGCCGTAGTCGCCGATCTCGCGCTCGCGACGCTGTTCGCCCCCGAGCGAGACGTAGAGGCTGACCCGCTCGACTCCGCGTTGGTCGAGCAGCCCCTCCGGAAGGTAGGACGTCGAATCGCAGACGATCGCGGTATTTCCGGGGACGCTCACCGCGAGACGTTGTATCAGTTGCCCTACGCCGCCGGATGGCGCCTCACTACCATCCTGCCGATGGGAAAGACCCTCGTAACCGGCGCGACCGGCCTCCTCGGCCTGCATCTGGTCCGCGCGCTGGCAGCCCGCGGCGATGACCTCCGGCTGCTGATCCGCCGCGAGACCGATGTCTCGGCCCTGGAGGCGATCGACGGTCTCGAGTTCGAGCGCGTCACCGGGGACATCACCGACCGCCGTGCGGTCCGCCGGGCCGTCAAGGGCGCGGGAAGGGTCTTCCACGCTGCCGGCAAGACGTCGCTGGCGTCCGCGGATGCCGGCCGCACATTCGAGGTCAACGTGGGGGGGACCGCGTTGATGGCCGAAGAGGCCCTGGCAGCCGGAGTCGAGCGCTTCGTCCACACGTCCTCGGTGGCCGCCATCGGCCCGGCGCCCGAAGGTGGGCGGGCCGACGAGACCCAGCGGTTCACCGCCGGCCGACTCGGGATCGCCTACGTCAACTCCAAACACGAGGCCGAGGGAGAGGTTCTGCGCGCGGCCGCCCAGGGCCTCGATGCTGTGGTGGTCAACCCGACCTTCGCGCTCGGGCCCTCGGTGGGTAACACGAGCTCCATGTCGATCGAGCTGATCAGGAGGTTTCTGCAGCGGCGCATTCCCGCCTACGTTGACGGCGGCCTCAACGTGGTCGACGTCCGCGACGTCGCAGACGGGCACCTGCTCGCCGATGAGTCGGGGGGCAGGGGGGAGCGGTACATCCTCGGCGGCCGCAATTTCACGATGCAGCGTCTCTTCGCCGACCTCTCCCGGATCAGTGGCGTCCCCGGGCCGGCGCTTCGGCTGCCGCCGCAGATGGCGATCGGCGGGGCCCGACTCTCCGAGCAGCTCGGCCTCGGCCTCGGCCTCTCCGTCGATGAGACACGGTCGGCATCACTCTGGTGGACCTACTCGTCGGCAAAGGCCAAGCGCGAACTCGGGTTCGTCGCACGACCGCACGAGGAGACCCTCGAAGCGGTGCTCGAGACCACTGCGGCCCAGCTCGGCGATCGGGTCGGCGCCGATCCCGGCCCGGCCGGGGCGGTCCTCGACCTCGCCGGTCGGTTCACCCGTCTGGCGGGCAGGATGCTGCCGAGATGAGTACCGCGACGGACTCCGAACGCGCTTCGATCGTCCTCTACCGCTGCCCCACTCGCAACCGACTACCTATGTCCGTGCGGCGCCGTCGCCCGCCGGCTCAGCGGGCTGCGGACTCGAGTACCGCACCGAGCGGGTCCCGTACCGGCGCAAGAATCGCCCCGAGGTGGTCGAGTTGACCGGCGGATCGCGTGTGCCGTTGCTGATCGACGGCGAGGAGGTGGTCAACGACTCCAAACGTATCCGCGAGTACCTCGATTGGCGGTACTCCCAGGTCGAAGGTTGACGCCCGCCAGCCCTGCTATACAATCTGAAGCCATGGAAACGCCAGAGACAGCGATCAAGATCACGGACGTGGCCGCCGGCAAGCTCAAGGAGTTGCTCGCGAGCCAGGAGGAGGCCGATCAGGTCCTGCGCGTGGCCGTTCGCGGCGGCGGCTGCTCCGGCTTCCAGTACGCACTTGCGCTCGACAAGCGCAAGGACGACGACATGGTCTTCGAGCACAACGGCGTCTCCGTCGTCGTGGACAAGGTTTCGATGCAGTTCGTCTTCGGCTCGGAGGTCGACTTCGTCGAGGGCCTTCAGGGCGCCGGCTTCGCGGTCAACAACCCGAACGTCGTCGCCGCCTGCGGTTGCGGCTCCTCTTTCCAGGTCCGCGAGGACGCTGAAGAGCCCGCCGGCGCTACCGCCTAGCGCCGGCGAAGAGTTTCAATAGGCCCCTCGCCGCCAACTCGGTGGCGGCCTGGCGCGGCCTGCCGAGGGATTTCTTTGGGGTGAAGTCGATGTTTGCCACCTATGGCGTGGGTTTCTTCGACTTCACCTTCGGGACCCTCCAACCGGGAGGGCTCCGGGCCCGTCCTCGTAAACGCTGATCCGCGGTCGACGACTTTCGCCGGGAAGGGTGACCTCGGCGCCCTCAGGTCTCGATCTGCATCGGGGCGCTGCGGTACGGCTCCTCCGACTGAGGGGTTTGCGGATCGGCCGCCTGTCCCTCACCCGTCGGCTGGGGGACGCCGAGCGCCTCGGCCAGCTCACCGGACTCGAACATCTCGTCCATCAGATCGGCACCGCCGAGCAACTCGCCGTCGACCCAGAGCTGGGGGAAGGTCTGCCAGTCGGCGATCTCGGTGGTCACCTCGCGCAGGGGCTGCAGGACGGGGAGGACATCGATGGCGCCGTACTCGGTGCCCATCTGCTCGAGGATGCCGACCGCGCGCATCGAGAAACCGCAGCGGGGCGCCTCCGGAGTGCCCTTCATCAGCAGCAGCACCTTGTTCGCACCGATCGCTTGCTCGAGTTGTTCACGGAGCTCGGGGTTCGACATTGCTCGCTGCCTCCTGGTCGGTTGGCCCACAAGATTAGGCGGTCTTGCGGTCCGGCCGAAACCCGGCCCGCCGGGGCCGTTCAGCCGGGGAACTGAATCGGAGCGGGGCGGCCGAACAGGTATCCCTGTCCGCAGGTGACGCCCAACTCGCGCAGCGGCTCGACCAGTGCCGGGTTGTCGATGCCCTCGGCGACGGTCCGCATGCCCAGACCGGCGGCGATGTCGACCAGCGATTTGACGATCTTCCGGTCTGCCTCCGATTCGAGCACCCCGTGGATGAACTGCATGTCGATCTTCAGTTCGGTGAAGGGCAGATGCCGAAGGTACGTGAGCGAGCCGAAGCCGGTGCCGACATCGTCGAGGGAGAGGCCGCAGCCGAGCTGCTCGACCCGCCCGGTGAAGTCGCGCAGGGACTCGATCGCAGGCGTTGCCGCCGTCTCCGTGATCTCGAAGGTGAGCAGGGAGGGATCCGCCCCGCTCTCAGCCAGCGACGACCCGACCAGCTCCGTCAACGTGCGGTCGCTGATCGTCGCCGCCGAGATGTTCGCGCTGACGTGCCTGCCCGAGGCGATCAGGTCGAGCGCCCGGGTGACGACCCATCGATCCAGGTTGCGGGCGAGGCCGAAGCGCTCCGCGGTCGGCACGAACTCCCCGGCGTTGATCGTGCGACCGCTGACGGGATCGATCATCCGGACCAGCAGCTCCTCCGCACAGGCGACGCCTGAGGCCATGTCGATGATCGGCTGGGAGAAGAGCACCAGCCCCTCCTCCTCGATCGCGGTCCTGACGTTGCCGACCCACTCCAGCCGGCTGCGATCCTCGCCGGAGAAGAGGACTGCGCGGTCCCGGCCCTGCTCTTTGGCCTGATGGAGGGCGATGTCCGCCGCGGTGATCAGGTCGGTGGCGCTGACGCCCATGCCGCGCTCGACCAGGGCCACGCCGGCGCTCGCCGTCAGGTTCGCGGTACCGGTGCGCGACCGGATGATCGAGAGCAGGCTGCCCACCCGCTCCAGCGCCTGAGCTTCGCCGACGCCCGGGATCAGGACGCCGAACTCGTCGCTGTCGAGCCGGGCGAGCAGCTTGCCCTTGCCGAGGTCGTCGTCCAGCATCTTGGCGATATCGGCAACCACCCTGTCGCCAGTGCTGCGGCCGAGCGTGTCGTTGACGCGCGTCAGATGGTCGAGGTCGACGATCACCATCGCGCCTCGTCCGCCCGGGAAGTCCCTGGAGCCGATCACCTCATCGGCCGCGGCGACGAAGCTGCGCCGGTTCATCAGTCCCGTCAGCTCGTCGTACTCGGCGAGGTAGCGGAGTCGATCCTCGGCCGCTCGCTGCTCGCTGATGTCCGTGATCATGCCCTCGACGATCATCACCCCGTTCTCGTCGGCCTCGCCGACGGAGGCCCGGTCCCGCACCCAGATCATCTCGCCGTCTCGCTTGTGGATCCGGTAGGCGATGTCGAGCGAGCTGTTCTCGAGCACGCAGGCGTTCTCGGCCTCGAGCACCCATTCGCGATCTTCGGGATGCAGGATCCGCTCCCAGATATCGGGCCCGGCCATCCATTCCTCGACCGTGTAGCCGGTGATCTCCTCGACCTGAGGTGAGATGAAGTGCCACAGCCCCTGAGCGCCGAGCTCAGCCCGGTAGGTGATCGAGGGGAGCCGCTCGATCAGCTGGCGAATCTGTCGCTCGGCATCGGCGAGGGAATCGATCGCCCGGGAGCGCTCGATGGCGGCTCCGAGGGTCTGCGCGAGCGAGACGAAGAGGCTGATGTCGCTGAGCTCGAACCGGCGTGGTTCCTCGGCAGCGGCGACGAGGGATCCGAAGCCCCCCGAAGTCCCCGGGATTCGAATCGAGATCGAACTCTGCACCGGCGCCGCCTCCTCCGGTCCGATCGAGTTGAACCGCCCCTCGCGGCGGAAGTCCTCGACCACGATGGCCCCCTGGCCGCGCAGCAGCGTGTAGCCCGGCTGGGTTGCCGTCGCCAAGGGCACGCACACGCCATTCTCGTCATCGGGCCAGCCAACGCTCGCGCGCAGGGTCATCGTCTCGTCGCCCTCGTCTCGCTGCCAGACCTCGCAGCGATCGACGCCCAGCTCCTCGACGGAGAGCTCCACAGCCCGGTGCAGCAACTGATCGAGGGCCATGCCTTCGAGCGCCACCTGACCGAGGTCGAGCGCCGCTGAGCGGCGACGGGCGTCGGCGTGAAGCTCCCGCTCCCGCTCGCTGCGCTCGCTCGCGTCGCGCAGGTAGATGACGAGCAGCCTCGTGCCCTCGATCTCGATCGGGGTCGTGGCGAAGTCGATGGGGATCTCGCGGCCGTCGGCTCGGCGCGCACCGAGCTCTATCTGCCGCTGCGCCAGTCCGTCGTTCGGCTCGCCGACCTCCCGCAGCAGAACGGCGCGAACGGCCGTCTGAAGGTGGTCGGGGAAGATCAGGGATGCGAGTTCGTGCCCGATCGCCCGGGAGCGTTCGAGGCCGAAGAGCCGTTCGGCGGAGCCGTTCCAGAAGATGATGTCGCCGCTCGCGTCGATTGCCGCAACCCCTTCGGGGGAGCCCTCCAGCAGGGCGAGCGTGGTCCCGTCGAGCGAAGGCTTTCCGGGCGCATCCGCATCTGAGCTGCCCGGCGGCCCGTCGGCGAGGCGTAGGAACCCCTCGCCCGCCCTTCTTGCACGTTGATCGTGTGGCGCCATTGCGGCGGACTCCATGGTCGCGACGGACGCCCGGACGGGCACCCATCACGCTATCGACCGCCGTGGCGCTTTCCCTTAGCCCTGCGAGGCCACGTTCGTCGTGATCGAGAGCGCGTGGATGGTGCCGTCGTCCATCCGCGGCTTGACCGCAGCGCGAACCAGCCGGTGCTGGTTGATGAGAGTCAGTCCGTCGAACTGCGACGCGGTCACGATCGCCCGCAGGTGATCACCGCCGCCCTCGTCCACGACCTGGACCGCAGCGCCCGGCAACGCCGCCGTGATCATCTCCTCGAGCTCGTTCAGATCAGCCGCCATCGCCACCCTTTCCGGCCGCCTCGAGCATCTCCTCGAAGGCCGTCAGTTTGATTCGCGGACGCCCTGCCTCGGCACCGCGCTGCTGTTCGATGCGCGTCGATCGCCTGCCACCCGTCGAACTCGACGAAGTGAATGCCTCGGGCGTTGAGAAGCTTCGGCAGGCCGTCCGGGTCGATGCCCGCTCGCTCCGGTATGCGCCCCGTCTCAACATCGGTGAGCAGGGTCTCAATCGTCTCCTGCGCGTCCTTCTTGTTCGTTCCGATCACGCCGCTTGGGCCGCGCTTGATCCAGCCCACGACGTATTGACCGGGGGACGGCTCGCCGTCCTCTCCGATCACCCGCCCGCGGTCGTTTGGGATCACCCCCGCGCCGGCGTCGTAGGGGACGCCGTCGATGCCCGTCCCGAGGTAGCCGATCGACCGCAGGACCATTCCACACTCGATCGTCTCCGTCTCCGGGGTGGCCCTGGCGCGGACCGCACCCGAGTCGTCGATGAACAGTTCGTTGACGGCGACGACGATGCGCTCGACCCTGCCGTCCCCCTGGATCTCGAGGGGGGTCCGCAGGAAGCGCAGCTCGACCCGCTTCGACTTGCCCGCCGGCTCGAGCTCGGCGAACCCGGCGAAGCTCTCCATGTTCTTGCGATTGGTGTTGTCGGCCGCGTCGGACTCGAGGAACGCGGCGCTGGCTGAGTCGAGCTCGACGGCGGCGGGATCGACGATCACGTCGGCATCGGTCAGCTCGCCGAGCTCGCGCACCTCAGGGTTGGTGAACGCGGCCTGCGCCGGACCACGCCGGCCCAGCACCACAACCTCCTTCACCGACGCTGCCGACAGGGCCTCGATCGCGTGGTGGGCCGTGTCGGTGCCCTCCAGTTCGGCGCGGGGAAGCACCAGCATGCGGGCTACGTCGGCGGCGACGTTGCCGTTGCCGATCACGACCACACGCTCGCAATCGAGGTTGAAATCCCGGTCGGAGAAGTCGGGGTGGCCGTTGTACCAGGCGACGAATTCGGTGGCGGCGTGGGAGCCGGGTAGGTCCTCACCCTCGATATCGAGCCTCCGGTCGGCCGCGGCGCCGTAGGCCCAGATCACCGCGTGATAGTGCTCGGCGAGCTCCCCGGCAGTGATGTCGCGGCCGATCGTCACGTGGCCGAAGAACCGGTAGGCCTCGTGGCCTGCGGTTTTCTCGTAACGCTTGATCACGTTCTTGATCTTCGGGTGATCGGGCGCAACTCCGGCGCGAACCAGCCCGAACGGCGTCGGCAGCCGGTCAATCATGTCGACCTCGATGTCGAGCTCCGGATGTCCGAGGAGAGCCTCGGCGGCGTAGAAGCCGGCCGGGCCGGACCCGACGATTGCGACTCGCAGGGTCTCGTTGGGATCTCCCGGCCTGCTCATGGCGCGTGCCCGGCGGCGTCAGGCGCTTGCCGGAGCAAGCCGTGAGGTCGCGGCGCCGTCAAGCGCGTCGAGCGCCTGCCCGACCGACATCGAGACGCAGGAGAAGATCGGCACGTCGCGCAACGTCCAGGCGCTCGATTCGGTGGCTCGCAGCTCCTGGACTAGGTCGAGGAAGTCACCGGGTTCATCGCATTCGAAGGAGACCACGAACTCTTGGTCGTCGATCCCGAAGGAGTAGGCGGTGTTGATCGTGATCTGTGGGTAGCGACGGCCGGTTTCTATGTGGTCGGTCATGATCCGTCGCCGTTCGGTCGGCTCCAATCCGTACCACTCCCGCTTCTTCTCCATGGGGTAGATGAACGCGTAACGGCGCCTGGAGGTGAGCAGCTCCGGCCGGGTCTCCGAATCCGAGTAGGGCGATGGCTTGGTCATTGCGAGGTAGGAGTGGGGGGTGGTCGACCACTGCGCCAATCCGCTCTGGGCGAGGACGACGTGAAAGGAGTGGATGTCGTCCAGGCGGGGGCTCTGGCTGACCAGAAGGAGGTCGCAATCGCCCCTGGTTCCGACCGTCGAATATGCCCTCAGCGGCCGGTCGATCGCGAAGTCTTCGCAGGCTGCGAGCATCTCGCGTTTATCCTGCGCCCTCTGTTCGCCCGCCCGCCGTTGCCAGGCTGGGTCGATCTTGAGGAACGTGAACTTGATGAACGTCCGCTCGGCCATGGTCGCGATGCTAGCGCTCGCCTTAGGTGGGTTCGCGGTCGAACCCGAAAGTGCCCCCGCCTCCGCCGCCGCCGACCCACCCCGGGTGACGATCGCGATGCTGCCACCGGGGACCGAGATCGACCAGATCGCGGAGGCCGTACCCGAGATCGCCCCGGGGGTCATGAGCGCCGGGCTAGGCCGGGTGCCGGCGAGTCAGACCTACCTCGACATCGGCCAGGGCAGCCGCCTGTTCACGTCGCTCTACCCGAAGACGCTGCCACCGCTCTACGTGACCGGCAACCGCGTTCCGGTGGACCTCTGGGAGCGGGTCCTCGTTCGCGCCGCGGACGCCCCCGCCGCGATCGACCCCGGCCTGCTGGCATCGACGCTCGACGCCAACGGAGTGACGATTGCCGCCCGGCCGCTCGCCGGCTCGCCCGCCCTGATCGCCGCCGACCGACGCGGCATGATCGGCAGGACGGGCTCGTGCGAGCCGGGGATCTGCCCGGGGGTGACGATCCTGACGGCTGGGCTCGCGGACCTGCCCGGCCTCGCCGCGAGGCTCCGCGAGGAGTCCGGGGATCTCCTGATCGCGCTGGAGCGGCCGCCGCCGGAGCGTGACCTGCTTTCGATCGGGATCCTCGGCGACGGCTTCACCGGAGCTGGGCTCGGGTCCGACTCGACCCGGATGGACGGCTACGTGCTCTCGACCGACCTCCTGCCGACCATCCTGGACCTCTACGGGATCGAAGCCCCCGCCGATGCGAGCGGCCGCCCGATCGTCGCGGTCGACGGTGGTCCAGATGCCGCCGCCGTCGCCGATCGCGAGAGCCGGCTCGGGCAGATCTCCGACCGTCGCTGGGGCACCCTGGCGATCAACCTGTTGATCTGGATAGCCGTCGGGCTCGCCGCGGTGATCCTGCGCCCCAGCCTGCTCGGACCGCTGCTCTCGCTGCTCGCGGTCGCGATGGCGTTCGTCCCCTTCATTCTGCTGCTCGGCGCCGCGCTGGAGCCGAGCGCCCTGACCGAACGGCTGATGATCGGGGTCGGCGCTCCGTTGCTCGGCTGGTCGTCGATGCTCGCCGTCCGCGTTCCGTTCGGCGGGAGGGCCGACCTCGCCGCCTACGGAGCATTCGCCCTCGCCGGCCTGATCTCGGTCGGCACCACCGCCATCGACGTCGTCATGGGATCGCCCCTGACGACGCTCTCGCTGCTCGGCCCAAATCCAGGTCTCGGCGTTCGTTTCTTCGGCATCGGCAATGAGCTCGAGGCGACGATCGGAGTCCTGTTGCTGCTCTCGACGGGGGCGGCTGTGACCGCGCTCGATCGGGCGGACCCGCGTCGCGCAGTCGTGATCGCAGCGGTTGCCGCCACCGTCGGCGCGGTTCTCGTGTTCGCCCCCGGCCGCTTCGGCGCCGATGTCGGCGCCGCGATCACATTCCCGGCGGGAGCGGCCGCGACCGTGGTCGTCGCGCTTCGGCTCGGCGCCCGTAAGGCGGTGCTGGTCCTCGCCGCGCCGATCGCGGCCCTGATCGCTCTGGTCCTCTTCGACCTCGCCATCCCCGGCGACTCCCACCTGACCAGGTCGGTGCTCTCGGCCGGTGGGTTGAGCGAACTCGGGGACGTCTTCGACCGCCGGATCACCCTGGCGGCGCGGAGCTTCCCCCGCTATCTTCATTCCCCCTTCTTCATCGCCGCCCTGCTCGCGATCGCGGTGGCGATCTACCGCCGCCGGTCGATCATCGGGTGGTTTGACGGCCGACCCGCCGCCCTGGCCGGGACGGCCGGCGCCGTGACCGCCACGGTCGTCGGCACGCTGGCCAACGATTCGGCCGCACTGCTGTTGATGATCGGCACCGGGTTCCTAGCCGCGTTCTGCGGCCTCGCATGGGCTGCGCGTGACGATGAATCCAAGGCGGGATGCCGAGACAACAGCTAACCTGACATCGCACAAGATGCGAATTGCCGTCGTCACGCCCTATTCGTGGACGTATGAGGGAGGCGTCAACCGGCACACTCAGGCGCTCGCCGAGCATCTGATCGGGAGAGGTAACGAGGTCAGAGTTCTCGCTCCCTGGGACCCGCCGGACCGCCTCAGCCGAACGCTCCACCGCGGAGCCCCTCCGCGGGTCCGGCCGATGCCTGACTACCTGTCCACGCTCGGCCGCACGATGGGTTTCGGTGCCAACGGGTCGGTCACGAACCTCTCGGTATTCCCCGGAGCGATCGCGACGATGCGACGCGAGCTGCGCGACGGCAACTTCGACATCGTCCACGTCCAGGAGCCGCCGGCTCCGATCATCGGCTGGGATGCGTGCGGCTACGGCGGGGCACCGGTCGTCGGCACCTTCCACGCCTACGCTCCCAAGTTCGTTCCACAACAGATCGCGATCGGCTTCGGCGCCAGGCGTAAGTTCAATCAGCTGAGCGCTCGGATCGCCGTTTCCGAGGCGGCGGAGTGGACCGGTCGTCGCTGGTACGGAGGCAACTACGAGATCATCCCCAACGGCGTCGACATCGGGCTCTCCCCGACGGATCCGCCGCGGCCTGACGCAGGGGAGGAGCTGCGCCTGCTGTTCGTGGGCCGCGCCGATGAGCGCAAGGGGCTGCCGGTCCTGCTGCGGGCGTTCGAGGCGCTGGTCGAACACGTACCCGCCCGGTTGGTCGTCGTCGGCACCGCCCCCGAGGACATCTCGAGATCGCTGGCGAACCCGGAGACCCTGGAGTCGATCGACGCGCTCGGCACCGTCGACCGCGATCGGCTCTGGCGGGAACTCGCCGCCGCCGACGCCCTCTGCGCTCCTTCGCTGGCGGGCGAGAGTTTCGGGATGGTTCTGACCGAGGCGTTCGCATCCGGGACCCCGGTCGTGGCCTCCGAGATCGCCGGGTACGCCGACGTCGTCAATGACGGGGTCGATGGGGTCCTGATTCCTCCGGGCGACCCGCAGCGGCTCGCCGAGGAGCTGCAGAAGCTGCACATGGAGCCTCGGCGCCGGGCCGCGATGGGAGCCGCCGCTCGCGAGAGCGCCGAGCGCTTCGCCTGGCCGCGGATCGCCGCTCAGGTCGAGCGAACCTACGAGCGCGCCCTGGATCTCCCGATCCCGGTCGACCGGCTGACCAGGGGAGCGCAGCGATACGGGTTCGCGCCCGCCGACGGGCTGCCGCGAACGCCCGCGGCCCGGATTCCGTCGCCGGACCCGATCCCGATCGACCGGAGTACCCGCCGCCGTCGGATCGCCCGCCGGGCCGGGCTCGGCATCGGCACGTTCGTAGGGCTCGGCCTGACCTATCTGGCGGCGCAGCGGATCGGCTTCGACAGTGTCGTCGAGAGTGCGGTTCGCTCCGATCTCGCCTGGGTGCTGATCGCGACCGCGTTCATGTGCATTTCGATGTTCTTTCGTGCCGGCGCCTGGTATCTGACCGCCCGCTCGGCCCTACCCGATGCCCCGCTGCGAAGACGGGACTTCACCTCGGCGACGATGATCGGCGTGCTCATGTCGGCAACGTTGCCGGCCCGCCTCGGTGAGCCGGCGAGGGCGATGATCATCTCCCGCCGGATCGGTCGCTTCCGCGAGACCTTCCCGGTCCTGCTCGGCACCCTGGTCTCGCAGACCGTCTTCAACATCCTCGCCCTGCTTCTCCTCGGCGTCGTCATCGTCATTTCCACCGATCTGTTCCATCGCAGCTCCGAGCACCTGTTCGTGGTCAGCTTCGCTCCCGCGATGCTGCTGGTCGCGGTCGTTGCCGCGCCCGCCTTGGTCCGCCGCTCCGGTTCGGGGCGGATTGCCCGGCTCGTCGCGATGCTCCGCGACGCTCTGGTGAGGGTGCGCTCGGGCCTCGCGGTCCTTCGTGATCCGCGTCGCGGGCCGCTCGCCGGGACCGTCCAGCTGACCGCCTGGACGATCCAGGTGGCCGCCTGTTACGCGTTGGCGGTGGCGATGGGCCTCGACGGGACAATGGGCATCGGCGGCGCCGCGGCGGTGCTGTTCGCCGTCAACGTGACGGCGGTCGTGCCGGCAACTCCCTCGAACATCGGTGTCTTCCAGCTCGCCGTGATCAGCGTCCTGACAACCGGGTACGGGGTCGGGGCGGCGGACGCCCTTGCCTACGGGGTGATCCTGCAGGGGGTCGAGATCGCCACCGCGGTGGCCCTCGGCGTTCCGGCCCTCGTCCGCGAGGGTATGAGTTGGTCGGACGTCCGCCTGCGGGCGTTGAGCGCCGCTCCGGTTCGCCTTCAGCCAAGGCCTCGCGAGGACGCTTCGGTCGTCGGTTAGGGGCGGACGCCCCGTGCGTCTGGGCCGCTGGGCGTCCATGCACGCTGTTCGGCCGGTTCGGGGGCGGGGGTGGCCCCTCGCTATCCTTGTCGCCTGCCATCCAGAGCGGCTGAGGGACCCGGATCGTTGAGGCCGCCGCAACCGGCTGAGCCAGCCAGGATCAACTGGTCAAGCACGGTGCGACAGCCGGGACCGATGGAGGAGACCTCCCGATGAGCCAACCGGAACGCGACATCCTTGCCGCCGCAGGCGAGCGAATCATCGTCTTCGACGGTGGGATGGGCGCAACCCTGGAGCGCTACGAGCTCTCCAGCGAGGACTACGGGGGGCTGGCGGGCAAGTGCCACGAGGCGCTGATCCTGCATCGCCCCGACGTGATCGCGGGGGTCCACGAGGAGATGCTGGCGGCGGGGGCCGAGGTGGTCGAGACCGACTCCTTCCAGGGCTCGAGGCTGAAGCTCGAGGAGTGGGGTCTCGGAGAGCACACGGTCGAGATCAACCGCAGGTCGGCCGAGATCGCCCGCGAGGCCGCGGGTCCGAGCCGCTTCGTCGCTGGATCGATCGGTCCGACCGGGTTTCTTCCCGCCAGCGACGACCCGACGCTGGGCGACATCAGCTTCGCGCGCCTGGCGGAGGTCTTCGACGAGCAGGCCGGCGCGTTGGTCGAGGGCGGCGCCGACCTGGTGATCATCGAGACCGCACAGGACATCCTCGAGGTCCGAGCGGCGATCGTCGGCGCTCGCGAGGCCTTCAAGCGCGTCGGCCGCGAGGTCCCGATCCAGGTCTCCGTCTCGCTCTTGCCGAACGGCGGCAAGATGCTGCTCGGCACCGATATCGAAGCGGTGCTGGCGATCCTCGAGGGCATGAGGGTCGACATCGTCGGGCTCAACTGCTCGACCGGCCCTGAGGACATGCGGGACGCGATCCGCTACCTCGGGGAGAGGTCCACCCGTGCCGGTGCACTGCATTCCGAACGCGGGCCTGCCGATCCAGGGCCCCGACGGCGAGACGATCTTCCCGGAGACCCCCGAGCAGCTCTCGAAGGTGCTCGGCGAGTTCGTGGAGCGGCACGGCGTCGGCCTGGTCGGCGGCTGCTGCGGAACCACCCCCGAGCACATCGCGGCGATCGTCGAACGGGTCGGCGATCGCAGGCCCGGTGTCCGTCCGGAGCCCGGACCGCCCCGGGTCGCGAGCATGATGACCGCCTACGACCTGGTCCAGGAGCCGGCGCCGACCCTGGTCGGCGAGCGGGTCAACTCCCAGGGTTCACGGAAGGCCAAGCAGCTGCTGCTCGCCGACGACTACGACGGCCTCGTCCAGGTCGCCGAGGATCAGGTCGAGGGCGGAGCCCACGTGCTCGACGTCTGCGTCGCGCTTACCGAGCGCCAGGACGAGGACCTCCAGATGGGGGAGACCGTCAGTCGGATCTCGCTGAGCCAGCCCTCGCCGATCCAGATCGACTCGACCGAGCCCGAGGTGATCGAGGCCGCGCTCGAACGCATCCCCGGCCGGGCGATCGTCAACTCGACCAACCTCGAAGCGGGCCGAGACAAGCTCGATCGCATCGTGCCGCTGGCGATCCGCCACGGGGCCGCGCTGATTGCGCTGACGATCGATCCCGACGGGATGGCGAAGACCGCCGACCGCAAGGTCGAGGTGGCCAAGGAGATCCATCGCCTCGCCTGCGACGAGCACGGGCTGGATCCCGAGCTGCTGATCTTCGACGCCCTCACGTTCACGCTGACCACCGGCGACGACGAGTGGAAGCCTTCGGCGGTGGAGACGATCGAGGGGATCCGCCGGATCAAGGCGGAGCTTCCGGGGGTGAAGACCTCGCTCGGCGTCTCCAATGTGTCGTTCGGGATCTCTCCCGGAGCCCGGGCCGTTCTCAACTCGGTCTTCCTCCACCACTGCGTCGAGGCCGGGCTCGACCTGGCGATGGTCAACCCCAACCACATCACCCCGTATGGGGAGATCCCAGAGTTCGAGCGTGCGCTCGCCGACGATCTCGTCTTCAACCGCTCCGAGGACGCGCTCGAGAAGTTCATCGAGCATTTCGAGAGCAAGGGGCCGACCGACGAGGCCGAGGCGGCCGGGGACCCGACCGAGGGGATGGAGCCCGAGGAGGCCCTGCACTTCCACATCCTGCGCCGTAAGAAGGACGGGGTGGAGGACTGGATCGATCGCTCGGTCGAGAAGATCGGCGCTGTCCCGACCCTGAACACCGTGCTGCTGCCGGCGATGAAGGAGGTCGGCGACAAGTTCGGGGCGGGCGAACTGATTCTGCCGTTCGTCCTCCAGTCCGCGGAGGTGATGAAGCGAGCGGTCGCCAGGCTCGAGAACTACCTCGATCGGATCGAGGGCCACACGAAGGGCACGGTCGTGATCGCGACCGTCTTCGGCGACGTCCACGACATCGGCAAGTCGTTGGTCAACACGATCCTGACCAACAACGGGTACACCGTCGTCGACCTCGGCAAGCAGGTCCCGATCGAGCAGATCATCGATGCCGCCGTCACCAACGATGCCGACGCGATCGGTCTCTCGGCCCTGCTCGTCTCCACCTCCAAGCAGATGCCCGCCTGTATCCAGGAGCTGCACCGCCGTGGGCTCGAGTTCCCGGTGCTGATCGGTGGGGCCGCCATCAACCGCGACTTCGGCCGCCGAGCGCTCTACCCGGACGGCCGTGGGTCCGACGAGGTCTACGAGCCGGGCGTCTTCTACTGCAAGGACGCCTTCGCCGGCCTCGACACGATCGATGCGCTCGTCGACGACGATGCTCGGCGGTCCCTGGTGAAGAAGATCCGCGAGGAGGCCAAGGCGCTGCGTGAAAAGCCCGTCGTGATCGACGATTCGCCTCCCACTACGGACGACTCGGTGCGCTCCGCCGTCAGCACCGGGACGCCGATTCCGGATGTCCCTCGCTGGGGCGTCAGCGATGTCGACATCGACCTCGACGACGTCTTCCCCCACTTGGACCGTCACGTTCTCTTCAAGCTGCATTGGGGGGGACGGGGCGTCAAGGGTGAGGCTTGGCGGGAGATCGTCGAGGGCAACGGCACCGAGGAGGGCTTCAGCGCAAAGCTCGACCGGATGTGGGCCGAGCAGGACTACCTGCGCCCGAGGGCGCGAATCGGCTACTTCCCCTGCAACGCCGAGGGCAACGAGCTGATCGTGTTCGATCCGCACGACCATGACGTGGAGCTCGAGCGCCTGGTCTTCCCGCGACAGCCCAAGCACGATCGCATCTGCCTCGCCGACTTCTTCCGCCCGCTCGAATCCGACGAGCGGGACGTGGTCGTTCTGCAGGGGGTCACCGTGGGCCCCGAGGTGACCGAGCGGATCGAGCAGCTCGAACGCGACGGCGAGTTCGCCGAGCAGCTCTTCGTGCACGGGCTCGGCGTTCAGGCTGCCGAGGGGCTGGCGGAATGGCTTCACGCTCAGGCCCGGCGGGATCTCGACATCGACCCCGGTCGGGGCCGCCGCTACTCCTGGGGCTACCCGGCCTGCCCGGAGCAGTCCGAGCACGAGAAGGTCTGGCGCCTGCTCGGCCTCGAGCAGATCGGGATGACGCTCTCCGACGGTCATGCGGTCACCCCCGAGCAGTCGACGGTTGCGATCATCGCCCACCACCCCCAGGCCGTCTACTTCGGCATGAAGTCGGGGTTCGTGCCCGACGCGCCCAAGTCCGACGAGCTGATCGCCGGGACCGACCGGGGCGGTGATCTGCCTCCCGATGAGGATCTCACCGACGACGGGACGATCGCATCGGAGGCGGACGTGGCCGCCTCCGAGACCGAGACGGTCTGAGCGAAACCCCAGCCGCCCGGTCCTCAGCCCGGGGCGTATTCGAGATTGCCGGGGAACCCGACGAGCAGCTCGGCCAGCAACTCCGGAACCTCGAGTTGCGGGCAATGGCCGCAGTCGGGGATGACTTCGATGTCGGAGTAGTGGACCGTCCTGAGAACCCGCTCCGCCCCGGTGGTGAAGACCATCCGGTCGCGGTCGCCCCAGATCAGCAGCAGCGGGCAGTCGATTCGATTCAGCTCGAACGGATCGGTCAGCTCCGCAATCAGGCGGCGACCGGTGTCGAGTACACCCATGCTCTGCGCGAACGTGCCGAGGTGCCGCGAGAAGGACTCGACGTGTCCCGGATCGGCCGCCCGGGGGTCGCTGAACACGAGGCTGCGATAGACACGGCCGACGATCGGCCTGACTATCCCACCCGGCACCGGAAATGGGGATACCCGCAGGAGGCGGATCAGCCACTCGTTCTCGATCGCCGAGAACCAACCCGCCATGTGCAGACCGGCTGGGGCGATCGGGACGATGCCGGCGATCGGAAGCTCATCCCGCTCAGCAGCGCGGAGCGCGAGCGCTCCGCCGAGCGAGTTGCCGACGACGATCACGTCGTCGCCGCCGTGGCGCTCGCTCAGCTCGCCGACAGCGCCGCTTCGACCATCGGGTCCCATTGCGGCATCAGCAGCTCCGTGGCGTCGAGCGGCTCGGCGGTTCCGAAGCCCCGGAGGTCGAGCGCGTACGCCGACCGACCCGCCGCCGCGAGCTGCCCGAGCAGCGGACGCCAGGTGTCGGCGCTGTCGGCATAGCCGTGGATCAGCAACAACGGCGGCCCCTCGCCGCCGATCTCGAGCACTCGCGTATCGACGTCGGCCAGTGATGCCCGGCGTTCGGTCGCGGCTACTCCCGTTGGTCGGTGGGTCGGGGTCACTGGAGAACCCTTTCTACTCTGTGCCGCCGATGCCATGACGCGGTCGAGACAGGGGCCTGAGCTCAGTGGGCAGGGTCAGCCCGATACGGGGCCAAACCAGTGCCCTTTCCGTCCGCAAACCCCCTGACGTTCCCGCGAAACCGGACGTGCGGCGGCCGATTCAGCCGCGGTCGGAGCAGCTGTTCTGGGTCCCCATTGGCCCTGTGTGACAAATATCCGTCCAGATTCTGGCAATTAATTTGCAAAGTTCCGGTGAGCATCCGCTAATGTCCTTGCCGATGGTATTTCAGGAAACAGCAACCGAGGGATCCGTGGTCACGGAGCTTCCGCAGGTACTGGAGCTCGCTGACGGGACCCGACTGGTGACCGAGGGAGAAGCGGAGCCCGCGCGCCTTGATGGCGATCGCGATCACGCGTTCACCCTCGCCGACGTGCAACGCGAGGGCGCAGAGCCCTTCGCCGGTTACGTCCGGCTCAGCTAGGCCCCAGGGCCAAGCGACTACTTCCCACGGCTGATCGAGTAGACGGCGCCGCCGCCGAGATCGGCGACGTAGACGCGACCCTTCGTGTCCTCGCCGAAGCCGGCGATGCCTCCGAAGGAGGGAAGACCGCCGACCGGGCGGTCGTCGGTGGATCCCCCGTCATCGGGGATCAGGCTGCGGATCTCGCCCCCGCAGAAATCCGCATAGAGGTAGCGGCCGTCGAGTGAGGGGTTCCTTGGATCGCGGGAGATCAATCCACCCGTGATCGAGCAGTTGCCGTCGACGTGCTTGTACTGGTGGATCGGCGGCGTCACCGGCCCGGCCGGGATCGGGCTGGCGTCGGAGCTGTCGAATGGATCGAAGCCCTCGAAGGCATCCCAGCCGAAGTTCGCGCCGCCGGCCGCGTTGGTCGTCACGTAGTCGATCTCCTCCCAGGTGTCCTGGCCGACGTCGCCGATCAAGAGGTGTCCGCTCTGGCGGTCGAAGGAGAAGCGAAACGGGTTACGGAGCCCGTAGGAGTAGATCTCGTCGCGTCCGGCAGCACCGACGAAGGGGTTTGAGCCCGGGATCGTGTACGGCTGCTTACCGCTGCGGCGGGGGTCGATCCTGATCAGCTTGCCGAGCAGGGAATCGAGGCTCTGCGCGTTCTCGTCCGGGTCCCCGCCGCTGCCGCCGTCACCCGTCCCGAGATAGAGAAGGCCGTCGGGGCCGAACTGAACCTGCCCTCCGTTGTGGTTGGACGCCAGTCGGTGCTTGATCCTGATCACCCGGCGGCCGCTCTGCGACCGTGCCTTGCGTGGGTTGTCGGCGGACCGCTCGAACTCGGCGACCACGATGTCCCCACGGTTGTCGGTGTAGTAGATGTAGAGGAGTCCGCTCTGGCCGTAGTCAGGCGGGAAGGCCACCGAAAGCAGGCCCCGCTCGCCGTCGTCGGCGACGCGACTGCTGATGTTGAGGAAGGTGCTGGTGCGTCCGTCGGGCCCGACGGCCTTGATCTTGCCGGCCTTCTCGACGACGAACCGCAGACCCCTGGCCCCGTCAGGGCCGGTCACGTAGACCGGGTCCTTGAAGTTGCCGAGCTTCTTGGCGCGGAAGGCCCCTCCGCCGTCACCGACCCGGGCGTCGTCGTGTCGCGAAGCGCCTGCGCCCATGGCGGGGCTGGGCTGGGAGCTCGGATCGAGACGGTAGACCGACCCCGCGAGCGAAGTTGCGTAGATGCGGTTCTTGCGACCCTCGGTGATCGAGCTGGGTGAATCGATCGTGAGCCCGGTTGGACGGTCGCCCGTCGCCCCGCGGGTGTCGGGGACGAGGCTCTGCAGCCCGCCGCTGCACGAGTCGGAATAGAGGTAGCGGCCGTACAGCCTCTTCAGACGCTCGTCGCGAACCACGGGCCCGCCGATCACGGCGCATCCCGTGTACTGGTCGGGGTCGCCGCTCGAGTGTGGGTAGGCGAGGATCGGAAGCGTCGATTCGTCGGGGAGCGGGGTTGGGGTGTCACCGCCGGTGAAGCCTCCCCCGCTGATGCAGAAGGCGGACAGCTCGAGCGGGACGTAGCCCTCGGAGGCGTCCCAGCCGAAGTTGGCGCCGGAGGCCTTGGAGATCTTCGCGTAGTCGATCTCCTCCCAGAGGTCCTGGCCGACATCGCCGATCGCGAGCGTCCTGGTGTCATCGTCGAAGGAGAAGCGGAACGGGTTGCGCAGGCCGTAGGAGTAGATCTCGTCGGCGCCCGCCCTCTTCACGAAGGGGTTGTCCTTCGGGACGGAGTAGCCGCCCTGCTTCTGCGGGGTGATTCGCAGGAGCTTGCCGAGCAGTGAATCCAGGTTCTGGGCGTTCTCGTCGGGATCACAGGCAAACCCCCCGTCGCCGGTGGCCAGCCACATGTTGCCGTCGGGGCCGAAGCCGACCTGCCCTCCGTTGTGGTTGGGGTAGGGCCCGTGGGGGATCGAGATGACCTCGCGGCCCGACCCGGACTCGGCGAGGACCTTGCTGTCAGCTGCGCGCTTGAATTGCTCGACGACGATGTCGCCGTCGGGCGCCGACGTGTAATAGGCGTAGAAGCGCCGGTTCTGCGCGTAGTCGGGATCGAAGGTGATCGAGAGCAGACCGCGCTCGTTGAAACCGAGGTTGAGCCGCTCGGAGATGTCCAGGAATGGCTGATCGAGAGTGTTGCCGTTGCGGACCACCCGGACTGTCCCTCCGCGCTCGACGACGAACAGGAGCTTGCGATTCGCCTTACCTGGCGCGGTTGCGGAATAGACGGGCTCGTTGAAGCTGCCGACCTCGGTCAGCTCGGCGCCGCCCCGGCCGTTGCCGACCGGCGGCGGCTTCGCGGCCCCTCGGTCGGCGCCGGCGAGCAGGGCCAGCACCACCAGCAGTGAGCCGGTGATTGCGATGGCCGTCGCGCGACGGGTTGCTTGCCTGACCATCGAGTCAGCCTATCGCAGGGTCAACGCGCCGCTGACAGTTGGTACACCGGCCCGGATACCGACACGGCGTAGACGGTACCGTCGGCGCCCTCGCCGAAGCTGGCTATCCGTTCGACCTGCGGCCCCAGTGCGGTGTCGTCGCTCGCGGACTCGCCGGGAACCGGAGTGAAGCTGCGCAGCTCGCCGACGCACAGGTCCGCGTAGAGATAGCGCCCGTAGAGGGTCGGGAGATCCTGGTCGCGGACGACTACCCCACCGGTGATCGAGCAGTTGCCGTCGCTGTGACGGGCGACGAGGGCGGGCGGGATCGAGTCGGGGGAGCTCTGATCGTCGTTGAAGCGCTCGTCGCCCTCGTAGGCCGACCATCCGAAGCTCGCCCCCGCACCGTCACCCCGAGCGACGACATCGATCTCCTCCACCGTGTCCTGGCCGACGTCGCCGATCGTCAGGTCACCGGTCTCCCGATCGAAGGAGAACCGCCACGGGTTGCGCAGTCCGTACGAGTAGATCTCGGGGCGGGCGCCCTCCTGATCGACGAACGGGTTGTCCCTCGGCACCGTGTAGGGAGAGTCCCCGTTCGGCTTCGGATCGATCCGAAGGATCTTGCCGAGCGGAGTCGAGAGGTCGAGTCCGCGGCGCTGGGGATCCCCGCCGTCGCCGCCGTCGCCGAGCCCGATGTAGAGGTACCCGTCGGGCCCGAACTGGAGCAGCCCTCCGTTGTGATTGGGATAGGGCTGATCGACCGCGAGCAACTCGCGAGCGCTCGATTCGTCCACCTCTCCGTCCCTGGCGGTGTACTCGACGATCCGCGTATCGCCGTCGGGGTTCGTGTAGTCGACGTAGAGGAGCCCTGACTTCGCGTAGTCGGGGGCGAACGCCATCGACAGGAGACCCTGCTCACCGCCGCTGACGATCTCGTCGGAGATGTCGAGGAACGTCGTCCTGCTGCCGTCCGGCGCCACTCGCTGGACGGTGCCGCCCTGCTCGACCACGTAGATGTCCTCGCCATCGCCGGCAGGCTGGGTCACGTAGAGCGGTGCCTCGAAGTCCCCGACCTTCGCCAACTTAACTCCGCCTCGGCCGTCGCCGGTCGCCGCCGGGGGGCCGCCGGGCCCGTTCGTGGTCGCGGCTTCGTTCGTCGTTGGGCCGGCGGACGTCGGCGGATCCTCGTCGCCTCCGCAGCCGGCGGCCAGGATCAGCAGCAGCACGCCTGCGGTCAGCGCGCCGACCAGCGACTCACTCGCCCTCGGTGACGACCTTTCCCTTGTCGTTGACGGTCGCCTGCGGCGCCTTTTCGTCGATCGTGACAACGAACTTGCCCTTCACTTCTCCGCCGTCCGCGTTGACGGCCAGAGCCTCACCGTCGAGTCCCGCCTCGACGCGGTAGTGAAGAGTGTAGGTACCGGCCTCGACGGCCGTGACCCTCCAGATGATCGTCTTCTCCTCGCCCGGCTCGAGTGGGCCGAAGCCGAAGGTGTTCGTCTGGGCGCGAACGCCGCCCGAGCCGCCCTTGGGCTTCGGCTCGTCGGTCGCCTGCGGGAACTTGTTCTCGAGGATCCAGATCGGACGGTTCGGGTTGGAGGCCGCCGGGTCGGCGATCCTGACCTTGAATGAGCCGTCGGCAACCCCGTCATCGGTCTCGATCGTGAATGCGAGCTCGGGCAGCGGCTCGTCCCCCGTGTTCTCGACCCCGAGGACCAGGTCGGACGTCAGCGCGAGCCGCTGGTCGGTGGGGAACCTGGCCTTGGTCACCTCGACCGGGAAGTCGCCGGAGGGCTCGTTCGCGTTCTGCTGGACCGTGGAATCGTCCCCACCGCAGGCGGTCAGGGCCACCGCAAGGGTCGCGAGGGCGACGACGATCGCGGAAGCGGAGGCAGAGCGGAGCGGTCCGCCGGAGCTTTTAGGTCTCTCCCCCAAAGCGCGGGGAACATACCACGGGTCCCCTCCGCAGCCACTTGATTTTCCACCCGTTTGCGGTCGGGGTGGATCTGTCGCCGTCGGAGCGGTCGCCTCAGACGGCCGCTCCTGCCACGCGAGGGTGGCGCGACGCCTCGCAATGGACTAAGTTTCAGTGCCGGAGGCGAGGTCCAGGGCCGACCCTCCGCCGGAGAGATGGTCAGAACCGCAGCCGATAGAGCGTTCCTTCCCGCCAAGGGCCTGTTCGAGCAGGTCGGGAACATGATCATCTTGACCGGCAAGACGCTGACCGCCGCGGTCAAGCCGCCATATCCATACGGCGGCGAGTTCATCAGCCAGTTCCTCTTCGCCCTCCAGCTCTGCTGGTTCCCGCTCTTGATCAGCACGGTTGCGTTCGGGTTCGGCGCACCCGGCCTGCAGGCGGCCAACTTCCTCGCTCTCTTCGGTTCCCTCGACAGGCTTGGTGGCTTCTTCATCCTCGCCTCGGTCCGCGAATTCGCGCCGGTCGTCACCGCGGTCGTCGTCGCCGGCGTCGCCGGGACCGCGATCACGGCCGACCTCGGTGCCCGCAAGATCCGCGAGGAGCTGGACGCGCTGATGGTGCTCGGCGTCGATCCGATCAAGAACCTGGTCGTACCCCGTTTCCTCAGCCTGATGCTGATAACCGGACTGCTCAACATCTACGCGCTGCTGTTCGGGATCAGCGGTGGGCTCTTCGCCATGCTGACCTACGGCGAGCCGCTCGGCGGTTTCTTCGCCACCCTGTTCAACAACGCCTCGGTGACGGACCTCTGGGGCTCGGTGGTGAAGACGACCCTGTTCGGCGCGATCATCGCGATCGTCTGCTCCTACAAAGGGATGAATGCGTCCGGAGGTGCCGCGGGAGTGGGCACCGCGGTCAATCAGGCGGTCGTGGTCGCCTTCATGGGCGTCTTCGCGTTCAACTACGTCTTCACCCAGACGCTGCTCGCCACCCACCCCGAGATCAGCACGATCAAGTGACGGCGCCGGTCTGATGGGCTGGCTTGCGGTGCCGCGGGAGTGGCTTTCCTCGATGGGGGAGATCTCCCGCTTCTGCCTGCGGGTCATGGGCCTTGTCTTCACGGGTCGCGTCTTCCACTTCTTCGGTGAGGCGCTGCGCCAGGCCGGCGTCCTGATCCTCGGCTCGACGATCGTGATCTGGGGACTTGTCTTCATCCTCGGACTGCAGTGCGGGATCGAGGGCGCCTACTTCAACCGCTCGGTCGGCGCTCCCTCCTACGCCGCCACGTTCGCGGCATGGTGCGACCTCCGCGAGGTCACTCCCTACGCCTTCGGCTACATGATGAGCGCGAAGGTGGGCACCGGAATCGTGGCTGAGCTCGGTGCGATGAGAATCTCCGACGAGATTGACGCGCTGGAGGTGATGGGGATCCAGCCGGTCACGTTCCTGGCCGCGACTCGTTTGCTCGCCGCCTGGATCACGATTCCGTTCATGTACCTGGCCGCGATCGGCATCGCGTTCGTCGCCTCCTACATCGCCGTGGTCGAGCAGATCGGCGACACCTCCAGCGGCGGATACCTCTTGATCTTCTGGATGTTCCAGAATCCGCCCGACCTCGTATTCAGCATGATCAAAGCCATGATGATGTCGACCGCCATCGTGCTCGTCGGCTGTTACTACGGCTACACGGCCGGAGGTGGGCCGGTCGGGGTGGGGACCGCAACCGCGAAGTCGATGGTGCTTAACATCGTCCTCGTGCACATCATCGGGATGATGGGAACGCTTGTCTTCTGGGGCGCCAATCCAAGGGCACCGATCGGTGGCTGAACTGTGAACGAGGAGGAGAACGTGGCAGCGGAGAACCAAGAAGGATACCCCGCGCCCACTCCTGCGCCGGCGGCCGCGCCCGCCGCGCCGTCGCCCACCGACGAGTTCGGCGACGATCCCGATTCGGCGGCTCCCGAGCTCGGCAAGCTGAATGTCGACTACACGATCCCCGGAGTCGAACCCGGTGACACCAACCCCTACCGCTGGCACACCGGTAAGACGAAGGGCGCCGGCGGCGACGTGGCGATCGAGGTCATTGACCTGGTCAAGCAGTTCGGCAACACCAGGATCCAGAACGGGCTCAACCTCGGCCTTCCCGACGACGAGGTCTCAATGGTCCTCGGACCGTCCGGCACCGGTAAGAGCGTGCTGATCAAGCTGATCGTGGGCCTGCTCTACCCGGACGCCGGCGACATCCTCGTTCAGGGCGAGTCGGTGCCGAACATGACCGACGACGAACTCTTCGAGATGCGTAAGAAGTTCGGGCTGCTCTTCCAGGACGGCGCGCTGTTCGGATCGATGAACATCTACGACAACACCGCCTTCCCGCTGCGCCAGCACACCGACAAGTCGGAGGAGGAGATCTCCGAGATCTGCAATCGGCGGCTTCTGGAGGTGGGCCTCGCGGAGGCTCATTACAAGATGCCGAACGAGCTCTCGGGCGGTATGCGAAAGCGCGCCGGGTTCGCCCGCGCGCTGGTGCTCGACCCCGCGATCGTCTTCTTCGATGAACCCGACTCGGGACTCGATCCGGTGCGGACCGCCTTGCTCTGCGAGCTGATCCGCGAGATTCACGACGAGAACGGCGGCTGCTATCTGGTGATCAGCCACGATCTCGGCACCGCACGCCGCATCGCGGATTTCATCGCCGTCCTCTGGAAGGGGCGGATCGTCGAGAGCGGGCCCTCGGAGGAGCTCTTCGAGTCGGAGAACGACTTCGTCCGCCAGTTCCTGAACGCAGAGGTCGACGGCCCGTTGGCCATGGACTAGTTCCCGGGGCCCGGGGGTCTGGGAGTCGGCGGTGGGCGTGGCCTGCCGAGGGCCTCGCCGGCCGGTGAGAGTCGGTTGGGCTGGGTAGGGGAGGATTTGGGAGGTCGGCCACCTTCACCCGCCTGCCAAGGCACTTCTTCAATCGGTCGTGTGATCGTGTTCGCTCACGGGTAGCAATGACACGATCGATGGCCCACGCCCACCGATCGCGCCTTGGGGCCGGTCCTCGTGAACGCTGATCCGCGGGTGGCGCGGGCGGGCGTCGACATCCGAGCGTCAGCGAGCGGTGCGATGCACCTCGCGAGGGGACCCGCGGTCTGGCGTTCTCGCTGGGAGCGACAACCGGACCCATGGCGCTCGTCAGGCCCCTAACCTGAATGGCTGATGCGTCGCCTGCTTGGCCGCATAGGAGAGTGGTCGGTCACCCACCCGGCGGCGGCGATCGCCGGGGTCGTTTCCGTGGTTGCGATCGTCACCGTTGTCGGGGCACTGCGGCTGTCGCCGGACGCGGGTACCGACAAGCTGGTGAACAACGGCTCCGCTGCCTTTGAGGGGACCGAGCGGTTCCGCGAGCGGTTCGGCGACGACCCCATCATCGTCCTGGCCAAGGGGGATCTGAAGCAGCTGATGCTGACCGACGACATCAGCCGCCTGCTCGCTCTCGAGACCTGCCTGGCCGGCAGCCCCGACGCGAGCGGTCAGTATGCGGCTGAGGTCTGCCGCGACATCGCCGAGCTCGGGGCGACGCGGGTGGTCTTCGGGCCGGCCACGTTCATCAACGAGGCGGCGTCGCAGGCCAATCAGGCCATCCTCCAGCAGGTCCAGGCGCTCCAGGGTGCATCGGCGGCCGAGCAGCAGCGGGCCCTCCGGCGGTTCACCAAGACCGGTCTCAGCCTGACCACGGTCCTCCAGGGCCTCTCGATGGAGAACACGCAGTTCGTCTCGTCGATCGTCTTCGACGAGACCCGAGCGGGAGCCCCGCCCAAGCCGAAGTTCGGCTATCTGTTCCCGAGCGATCGCGGGGCGTTGATCTCGATCCGGCTGCAACCGGGCATCTCCGAGGACACGCGCCGCGAAGCGATCGGGCTGATTCGCACCGCGGTGGGTGAGGATGCCTTCGCTCTCAGCGAAGGCAGCTATGACATCTCGGGGGTCCCGGTGATCGTGCAGGGCCTCGCCGACGCCCTCGGCGGGCAGATCGTGTTGCTCTTCACCTCCGCCTTGCTGGTCATGGCCGTCGTTCTCGTTCTCGTCTTCGGCCCGCCGCTGCGGCTGCTCCCGCTCGTCATCGCGCTTGGCGCGGCAGGCTTCGCCTTCGGCCTGCTCTCGCTGCTCGGCGGTAGCCTGACGATGGCTTCGGTTGCGGTGTTGCCGGTCGTGATCGGCCTGGCCGTCGACTACGCGATCCAGCTCCAGGCCCGGTTTCGGGAGGCAGCGGGCCGTGGTGAGCGGCCCCCCGCCGCAGCGGTGATGGCGGCTGTTCGCGGTGGTCCGGTGATCGGGATCGCCGCCCTCGCAACGTCCGTCGGCTTCCTCTCCCTGACCCTGTCGCCGATCCCGATGGTTCGCGAGTTCGCGATCGCCCTCGTCGCCGGCATCTTCGCCGCCCTGATCATCTCGCTGACGGCGGGCTTGGCAGCGCTCTCGATGGCGGAGCCGACCCCCTCATCTCCGTCGGGCGGTGGACTCGGGCGGGGCATCGGGGCGACGCTCCGGCGGCGCGGCGCGGCGGCATCGCGCGTCGCCCTGGCGGCGTCGATCGAAAAGCCCGGCAGGGTGCTGATCGTGGCGACGGTGCTGGCGCTGACCGGCTGGGTCGCGGGGGCCGGGACCAAGGTCGTCAGCGACATCCGCGAGCTTGTTCCGGCCGACCTGGCCGCGCTCGAATCCGTCGACAACCTCCAGGAGGTGACCGGCGTCTCCCAGGAGCTCGACGTGATCGTCGGCGGCGACGTGACCTCGCCCGCGGCGATCAGCTGGATGAACGGGTTCAAGCAGCGCGTCCTCTCCGAGCACGGATTCGGTGGAGCCGCACCGAGCTGTCTGGCGCCGGGCACCGAACTCTGCCCGGGGCCGGCCCTCTCCGATCTCTTCGATCTGAGCTCGGGCCGGCCGCCGAGCGGCGAGCGCGTGACGGCGGTTCTCGATGCCGTGCCCCCGTACTTCTCGCAGGCAGTCCTCTCGCGGGCCGAGGCCGGAGATGTGGCGAACGTCTCGTTCCTGATCCCGGTCATGCCGTTGGACGAGCAGGAGGCCCTGATCGGTGAGATCCGCTCCGAGCTCGATCCACCCGAGGGAATCACCGCCGAGGTCGTCGGCCTGCCGGTGCTGACCGCGGATGCGAACAAGGAGCTCTCCGGCTCCCGATACTGGCTGACGATCGTCGGCCTGCTCGCGGTCGGGGTCGTTCTGCTCGCCTTCTACCGGTCCCCGTCGCGAGCCCTGGTGCCGCTGCTTCCGATCGCGCTTGCCACCGGCTGGTCGGCGCTGGTCCTCGAGGCGATCGGAATCCCGCTCAACCCGATGTCCGCGACGCTGGGCGCGCTCGTGATCGCCGTCGCAACCGAGTTCAGCGTGATCCTCTCGGCTCGCTATCACGAGGAGCGTGAGTCGGGGTCGACCATCGGCGAGGCTCTGCGCAGGACCTACGCCCGCACCGGCAAGGCGGTGCTCGCATCCGGGCTGACCTCGATCGCCGGCTTCGGGGTACTCGCCTTCAGCGGGATCACGATGCTGCGCGACTTCGGGCTCGTCACGGTGGTCGATCTCTCGGTCGCGTTGCTCGGCGTGATGTTGGTCCTGCCCGCGGCCCTCGTCTGGTCGGAGGCGGGCTTTCATCCGTTCCCCTCGATCTGGCGGTCGGTCCGGTCGTTTCGTCCACGCCGACGCGCCGATGCTTCGGTCTGATCGATGGGCGACGACGACGATCGCGGCGGGTCGGGGGGCGACGGCTGGTGGCCGGAGGACGACTCCCCGCGGAAGCGTAAGCCGCCGCCCCGGCCCGCGAAGGATGCCGAGGGCGGCCCACCGCGCCCACCGCGCGGCCTCGCCAGCCCGGGCCGGCCTCGACCGAGCGGCCGCTACACGATGTTCGTGGGGGTGGCCTTCGTCGCGCTGATCGCGGTCGCGCTGCTGAATCTCGTCAACAACGAAGATGCCGGCATTCTCGGAACGAGTGCCGGCAATCGCGGATTGCCGCTCGCGGAATTCGCCGTTCCCGTCGCCCTCGCCTCCGTCGATGCCGACGCGAACATCGCCCAGGACGACTGCGAGACCTCTCGGAATCCCTGCCCGGAGGATGAGCGGCGGGCTCCGGCCTGTGAGATCGACGAGGCCGACGCGATCCGGGTCTGCGATCTCTTCGACCGGCCCCTGGCGATCTCGTTCTGGTTCACCCGCGGCGGCGACTGCATTCCCACCCAGGACGCCTTCGACGAGGTCGCCTCCCGGTTCAGGGGCCGGGTGAACTTCCTCAGCATCAACGTGCGCGACGATCCCGGAGAGGTCGCCGGGATCGTGCGCGAGCGTGGCTGGAGCGTGCCGGTCGGCCTTGACCGCGACGGCGCGGTCTCGAACCTCTACCGGGTCGGGGTCTGCCCGACGTTCGTGCTCGCCTATCCGGGGGGGATCCTCCACGAAGCCGAGATCGGGGACCAGAACGCAGATCAGCTCGAAGGCCTGATCGAAGGCCTGATCGCCGCGTCTCGTACGCGAGCCGAGGAGACCAGGTGATGGTCCTCAGGCAGGGAGGTCCCGGAGACGAGCCGGTGGCGATCCACGGGGCAGTCGATCCGGCGTTGCGCGAGGAGTTTCCCGGCCTGTTTCTGCGCTACCTCGAGGTCGAATCGGGGTCGGGCAGGAGCCCGAGGTCGCTGAAGCGCCGGCTGGCGGTCCTCTCCGATCGCTTTGCCGGGCCGCAGGCGATTGCGTTCAGAACCAAGCCGATTCCCTGGGCCTATCGGGTCTTCTACCGGCACATCGGACTTGACCCCGACGAGCAGCCGACGCCTGCCGAGGCGGTCGTTTTGGAGCGCATGCTCAAGGGTGGTTTCATCAGCCGCAGCCTGCTCGACGATGCGTTGACCATCGCGATGATCGAATCCGGTGTGCCGGTCTCGGCACTCGACGCCGATCGGGTCAACGGGGGTCTCGCGATTCGGCCGACGGTCTCCGGGGAGGCTCTGGAGGGCAGGCCGGGGGAGTTGCCCGCCGGCACGCTGGTGATCGCCGACGGGCAGCGACCGATTTCGCTGCTCTTCGGGGCGGTCGCCTCCGGGCGCGGTGTCTCGCCGTCCACCAGCCGGACGGTCCTTCTCGTCGTCGGCGTGAGCGGAGTGCCGGAGATCGCCGTCGAGGAGGCGATCTGGCTCGCATCGGAGGTGATGGTCGGGACGGATTGATTTCGCTCCGGTCACGGTTACAATGGGCGGAACGCGATTTGGGAAGGTGTCCGGTTGCCGGCGCTTGTAGAGCACGAGCCGAAGTCAGGAAGAGGGTCCCTGGGTGAGCCGGGGTTTTGGTCGGGCGCCGATGCGCTCGACCGCCGCGGCGCCGATGTCGACCTGCGCGCCGCTCGCGCGGAGCTACGTCGCCAGATTGCCAGGATGGAGCGCGAGCTCGCCGACCTCTTCGCCGCAACCTTCCCGCGGCTCGGCATCGAGTGGACCGTAGGTGCTGCGGGCGGACCGCGCATCCTCGGGATCGCCGAGCTCGAGCGGATCAGGGACGCTTTGGCGGACCGGCTGGCCGAGGCCCGAGCCGAAATCGACCGCAGGGCAGCCGCGGAGGAGTCCACTCGGGCTCTGGTCGAGCGGATGATTGCGAATCCCGCCGAGCATCGCTGGGTTCGAGTCCGAGGCGAGGAATTGGGTGAGAGGAGCTGCAAGCACTGGCACTCGCAGGCCTCGCTGGGGTCTGCTCGGAATGCTCGCCGGGTGGTGGCGGGTCAAGCTGTCCTCCGGCTGTCCCTTAGCCTGCGGGTCGTGCTGAGCGCGCGACCCGCCAACGCGATCACCGCGATCGCCCCGAACAACCCAGATCGCTCCGATGGCTTCCTCGAAGTCGCGTAAACGCCGTAAGCGTCGGCCGCGCACCCCGCAGCAGGTTGAGCCCGTTGTCGGGTCCGATGCGGAGGTCGACCGGGCTCCCCTGCCGCCGCAGCCCGAGGCCGCTCGCCGCGCCGCCCGTCGTGGTGCTGTCCCGCCGGATTCGGAGCCGCCGCCGCCGCCGTGGGGGAGCTTCCCGCTGGTCGAGCTCTGCGTCCTGGTCGGGATCGTGATGATGGTTCTCGGCTTCTTCTTCGTCGGCGGTTCGCGCGGGCCGATCCTGATCGCCGCCGGGCTCGCGCTCGGGTCGATCGGGGGCCTGGAGCTCAGCATCCGTGAGCATTTCGCCGGCTACAGGTCCCACACGGCGGTTCTGGCCGGCGTTCCGGCTCTGATCGTGCTCGGGTTGCTCTTCTATACGGCCCCGGCGAGCCTGCCCGAGCTCGCGAGGGCCGGGATCGGTATCGCCGTCTTCGTCGTCGCAGCCCTGCTGCTGACGAGGGTGTTCAGCCGCCGCTCGGGGGGGTTGCGTTACAGGCTCAGGTCGTCGCGAGATCGCAGGCGACGGTGACGGCGGTGAGGCCGTAGCCGACGGCCCGGGTGTGGGTGCACTACCCGGGCCGTCGGCTGGACGGCGAATGGTCGGGTCAGCGGCGAGTGGCCAGCTTGTCCTCGAGGGCTCCGGCGAGCGCCTCCTTCTGGCGCACCGTGAGTCGACCGAGCTGTCGGTTCTCGTTCACGGCGAGCGGTACCAGGAACTTGCGGGTCCTCGTTCGGCCCCAGCGTGATTGGCTGCGAAGCAACTCCGAGACGGTCATCGTCTCCGCCTCCCATGGACACGAGCGGACAACCAGCGCGACCGGGACGTCCCCGGCCCTGACTGAGCGCTTCAGGGCTGCCCGGGCGAGTCGAACCCGGTTGGCGTGCTCGAGGGCACGGATATGTTGCGGCACAGCGGCTGGCGCAGCCGTCGAGGCAGCTTCCATACTCACTCCTCCTCCTGCTTGAGAGCGGTGGTGATTTCGATTGATTGTCTGCGACCGAGCGGGTGCGATCCATCTTCGGATACAAGGATCCGGAAGCCCTCCGTGGGCCCTCCGACTCGCTCCTCACCCCTGTAGCGTCCGGTGCGTTCGGCACCCTAGTGACCTGGGCCCCATCGTGCCCCCCACCGCACCCCGATTCCGTCTGCGGCACCCGCTAAGAGCACGTTTTTGCGGGCGAGTCGTCCTCGATTTCGGCTTGTGAGCAAACGGACAAGGCGAAACTACCCGATCAGGGGTAGTTGAATCGGTCGCCGACCCTCGGTACCGGCGATCGGCGATCAGCCGGTGACGAGCTCCGGCGAGCGTGTGATCACGCGCTCGAAGATCCCCAGCGCCCGATCTAGATGCTCGGTTTCGTGGGTCGCCATCAGGCTCGTCCGCAGCAGCGCACCCGCCGGCGGCACCGCAGGATGCAGGGCGACATTGGTGTACACGCCCTCCTCGTAGAGCGCCTTCCAGAACATCGCGGCGCGGACGTCCTCACCCACGATGATCGGGACGATCGGGGTCAGCGCCTCGGTCCCGTCCGGCATCGGCGTGGGCTGCACCACGCGCAGGCCGAGTTCGGTGAGACCACCGTGCAGGTAGGAGGCGTTGTCGAGCAGCCTGCCCATCAACTCGGGCCCGTCGGAGCGGATTATTCGCAGGGACTCGAGCGCAGCACCCACCGCCGCCGGAACCGCCGCGGCGCTGAACAGGAACGAACGAGCCGCTATCCGCAGGTAGTCGATGACCTCCGCCGGCCCCGCGATGAAGCCCCCGCAGGAGGCGAAGCTCTTCGAGAACGTACCCATTCGCAGGTCGACCGAGTCCTCGACGCCCAGCAGCTCGCTGGCCCCGGCGCCGCGGGCTCCCAGTGCTCCGACCCCGTGGGCCTCGTCGACCATCAGGCGGGCGCCGTAGCGGTTGCAGAGCTCGGTGACCTCGATCAGCGGGCAGATGTCGCCCTCCATCGAGAAGACGCCGTCGACGACGACGAGGACGCCGCCGCCGTCTCCGGCGGCCCGCTGGAGCATCCGCTCGAGCTTGTCCATCCGGTTGTGCCGGAACGGGCGCAGCTTCGCTCCCGAAAGGCGACAGCCGTCGAGTATCGATGCGTGGTCGCCGGCGTCGCAGATCACCGTGTCGCCGGGTCCGAGGATCGTGCCGATGCAGCCGACGTTGGCCTGATACCCGGTTGTGAATACCAGCGCGCTCTCGGTCCCCATCCAGTCGGCCAGCTCGGCCTCCAACTCGATGTGAAGCGGGATCGTGCCGTTCAGCAGCCGAGAGCCGGTGAGGGCGGTGCCGTAGGTCTCCAGCGCATCGCGCGCTGCGGCCTTGACGCGCGGATCGCCGGTCAGCCCCAGGTAGTTGTTGGAGCCGAGCATCAGCATCTCGCGACCCTCCATCTGGACGACCGGGCCGGCCTGCGAGGTGAGCAGCCGGAAGTACGGCATCATGTCCGCCTTCGCGGCCAGCTCGAGGATCTCGCGGCGGTCATGTTCGCGCGCCTTGGCGAAGACGTCCGACTTGATCTTCGGTCCTTGGAACGAAACCGGTTGAGTCATGGGGGAAGTGTTCCACTTGCGTCGGCCTCACGGTTCCCGCAGCGCCGGGTCGGTGCGTAGACTGGCGATCGATGAGCATTGGACGAGTCTTGGACGCTGAGGCGATCGAGGAGCCTCTCGGGGACGGCGCTGCCGATCCGGCTGGGTCCGCGATCTCACCGGAGCCTGAGGTTCGGGCCCTGCCCGCGCGGCGCTCGGCCGCTGAACTGGACTCGTGGCGCGGCGAGGTCCGAGCAATCGCCGTCGTCGCGGCGGGAGGAATAGCGGCCGGCGCCGCAACCGTGGTAGCCGTGAGCGCCGCCAAGGCGATGTCGGGGAGCCGCGGCCGGCGCCCCGTCCGACTAGGGAAGAAGAGCGACCGCGACGTGATCGCCACCCGCTCCTTTCTCGTCGACGTTCATCTGCTCGGACGCTGATGACGAAGGCAGATCGCGTCATCCGCGGTCCCGGCGGGTCGCTGGTCGTCGAGGTCCGCTCGCCGATGCCGTACAAGCTCTCGCTCGGGCGCCGCTTCCCCGATGGAGTCGCCCGCAGCCGCGACGGGGTCTACGAGCGCTTCCTCAGCGTCGCCGGCCGGCCGATCCTCGCCCGTGCCTGGAACCTGCCCGAGCCCGGCCGCGTGTCCGTCGCCGCGATGC
Organism: uncultured Solirubrobacterales bacterium; assembly: GCA_963823275.1. Lineage (GTDB taxonomy): Bacteria > Actinomycetota > Thermoleophilia > Solirubrobacterales > 70-9 > RHKX01. The sequence goes on from CAWGKW010000002.1 coordinate 480,439, forward strand.
CGGCTCCGACGGGTTGGTTGGCCGAGCCCGATCGCCGCCCGCCCGCCGGCGAGGCCGAGCTCGAGGTCGCGATCGCCAGGGTCAGACACGCTCTTGCCGTAGACGACGACCTCAGGCCGTTCTACGAGCGGTTCCGGGCGGATCCGCTGCTGAGGCCGGTGATCCGCCGGCTGCCGGGATACCGGGTCAAGCGCTGCCCGAATCCGTGGGAGGCCTTCGCCTGGGCCGTCACCGAGCAGTTGATCGAGTCGACCCGGGCGGCGGAGATCCAGCGCCGCATCGTCGGTCTCTGGGGCACGATGCTGAGCTTCGGCGGCCGCGCCCGCCCGTTGGCGAACCCTCCGGGCCCGGAGGTCGTCTCCGGCCTCGCGCCGGCCGAGCTCGCGGCCTGCGATCTGGCCCCCAAGCGCGCCGTCGCGCTGATCAAGGCGGCTCGGGAGGTCGCCTCGGGCCGCTGCGATCCCGGCGATCCCGGCGGCGACGGCAGGCTTCGCGCGATCAGCGAGATCGGCCCCTGGACCATGCAGGTCCTCGCTTTCAACGGCCGTGGAGACTTCGATTCGCTCCCGGCCGGCGACCTCGCCTACCTCCTGCTCGTCGGTCACCTGGCAAACCTGGGTCGCCGGGCAACGGTCGCCGAGGTCGAGGAGTTCTACGCACCATACGAGCCGTTCCGCGGGCTCGCCGGCAGGTTCATGCTCGTCGGGTACCGCGAGGCGTTCGAGGAGCGTCCGAAGCTGAGGTATCACCCGCCGGTTCCTGAGTACGAGGCGGCTTAGGCGGAGGTTCCGCCGGCGGTCATTTCCCCGGCGATCCCGGCAGCAGCTCGTTGCTCAGCATCTCCCCTGCCGGCGGGGGCGTCTCGATCTGGTCGTTGGCGGCCAGAAACCTCGCGAACGCCTCCCACCCGGCCGGATCCATGTAGCCGTAGGGCCGGCCCTCGAGTGGGATCAGTCGCGGCAGGGTCCTTTCGACCTGAGCGCGGGTCAGCTCCGGATCGAGGCCGTCGGCTTCGGCGAGCAGGGACTCGGTCGCCGCGGCGGGGTCCTGCTCCGCCGACCGGCTCCCGCGCTCGAGGGCGGCGATGAAGTCGCGGATCGGTTCGGGATCCTCCTGCATGCGATCGCCATCCGCGACGAGGACCAGCTCGTCATAGGTGGGCACGCCGAGCCGGTCGGCCGCCACGACGGTTGGGTCGAGGCCGCGCTGGGAGAGATCGACGCCCTCGACGTTTAGAAACCCTCCGAACATGGCGTCGGCCCGCCCCGCGATCAGGGGCTGCATCAGGTTGAAGCCGACGTCGACCTGATCGACGTCGGCGGGGTCGACCCCCGCGTCGGCGAGAATCGTCTGCAGGTAGGCGGATTGATAGGGGATTCCGGCTGTGACCACGGTCTTCCCGGCAAGGTCGGCGGGGGTTTCGATGCCCCCCTCGGGCAGAGAGATGAGCGAGGTGAGCGGGCCGTTGACGAGAGCGCCGACGGCAACGACGTCGAGGCCCTCGTCGCGGGCGAGCATCACCTCCGGCTCGTATGAGATCGCCAGGTCGACCCGACCGGCTGCGACCTGCTTGATCGGCGCCGAAGGATCGGAGGGAACCAACGGCTTCACGTCGAGGCCGGCGTCGGAGAAGTAGCCCTCCTCCAGCGCCTCGTAGATGCCCACATGGTCGGGGTTGACGTAGAAGTCGAGGGCCAGGTCGAACTGCGCGCCTTCGGATTCCTCACCCGGGTCGCCGCCACAAGCGCTGAGCGCAAGCACGCTCGCGGCGGCCAGGGCCGCCAGGATCGGGAGGTGCAGGATCCAGCGTCGGTTCAAGGTGATGTTCCCTCCGTCGTCGTTGCCCGCTTGGACTCGCCCCACCATGAAACCCGGCGCTCGATCAGGCTCAGCGCGAAGAACAGGGCGATCGCCATCGCCGACAGCCAGACCATCGCCGCGAACAGGCGGGCCACCTCGAGCTGGGCGTTGTCGACGAGCATCAGATGGCCGAGGCCCTCGGTGGCGCCGGCCCACTCGCCGAAGACGGCGCCGATGACGGCGACGGCGACGGCGATCTTCGCTCCGCTGATCAGGAAGGGAAGCGCCGTGGGCGCTTCCAGCATCGTCAGGACCCGGAGCCGGCCCGCACCGAGCGAGCGCAGCAGCTTGCGCTGATCCGGGGCGTGGTGCCCAACCCGTCGAGCGTGTTGACCGCAATCGGGAAGAAGCAGATCAAGGCGATGATCGCGATCTTCGGGCCGATCCCGAAGCCGAACCAGACGACGAGGATGGGCGCGATGATGATCACCGGGATCGTCTGGGAGGCGACCACGATCGGGTAGGAGACGCGTCGCATCAGGGGGGAGAGGTGGAGTGCCGTCGCGGTGGCGACGCCCAGCACCAGGGCCGCCACGAAGCCGACGAGCACCTCCTTGAAGGTGACCCACGCGTTCTCGGCGAGGAGTGAGCGATCGTCGGCGAGCGAGGTGGCGATCTCGCTCGGGGAGGGAACCAGGAACGAGTCGAGCCCGAGGACATCGGCAAGGAAGCCGGTCGCGGCGGCGAGCTGCCAGGCGCCGATCCCGGCGATCACGACCAGGAGCGGAGGCCAGATCGCTTTCAGGTGCTCGCGGTGCCTCATCTTGAGCTCACGGCCTCGCTCGTCCCCGCGAGCAGCTCGAGGGCCCGTTCGCGAGCTGCGACGAACCCAGGTTCGCTGATCACGCTCGGCCGCGGCATCCCCCGCACCCCCGCGGAGGGGGAGTCGATCGTCCAGAGCACCCGCCCCGGTCTGGGGGAGAGGAGGACGACGCGATCGGCCACGTACAGCGCCTCCTCGACGTCGTGGGTGACCAGCAGGGTGGTCCGCCCCTCGACCCGCAGCGTCTCGGCGAGCCAACTCTGAAGATCGGCCCGAGTGATCGCGTCGAGGGCCGCGAAGGGCTCATCGAGCAGCAGGACCTGCGTGCCGGCGAGCAGCGTCCGAGCGAAGGCGACGCGCTGGCGCATGCCCCCCGAGAGCTCGCGCGGGTAGGCGTCGGCGAAGCTTGCGAGCCCGAGCCGATCGAGCATCGCGTCCGCCTCCCGCCGGGCCGTGCCGCTTGTTCTGCCCGCCAGCCTGAGGGCGACCGCGGCGTTGTCGGTGGCCCGCTTCCAGGGCAGCAGCAGATCGCTCTGGGGCATCCAGGCGCAGCTTCGGATGCGGCCCTCGGCGCTCGAATCCCCCCCGATCGTGATCCTTCCGGCGCCAAGCGGGAGCAGTCCGCCGATCAGCTCGAGGAGGGTGGATTTCCCGCAGCCCGAGGGCCCGACCAGCGCCACCGTCTCGTCCGCGGCGACCTCCAGGTCCAGATCCGCCAGCACGTCGACCATCCCGAACCGATGCGACAGTCCGCTGGTCTCGATCACGGGAGCCTCTCGGCGATGACGATCTTCCCTTCGCGCGAATTACCGCACAGGTTCGGAGGGTAAGCGCCGGGCGGGGAGTCCGGAGACGCTATCTCAGCCCGCTGCCCGCGAGCACCCCTTGACCCGAGAGATCATAGCCCCGATCGGTGCCGGCCAGCGAGGGTCAGGGCCTGGCGACGACGTCCACGAAGTGCTCGAGGTGTTTGGTCGTCCAGCATTCGAACGCCTCGGTGGTGTGGGGCTCGTAGGCCGCCATCACCGAATCACCGTAGTTCCAGTACAGGCGGGGCTCCGGGTTGAGCCAGAAGGTCCGTCCCGCCCGGTCGCAGAGGCGCGCGAAGGCGGCGGCGTGCGGATCGCGCCCGTTGGTCCGCGCGTCGCCGAGCACGATCACGGTCGATCTTGGGTCGAGATCGGCGGAGATCTCCTCCAGGAACTCGAGCCAGACCCGCCCGTAGTCGGTGTAGCCGGAGATGTCGGCGACGCCGCCGTCGCGGCTGATCCGCTCGCTGATCTTGCGGAAGTCGCGTTCGCGCTCGAAGGCCTCGGTCACCTCGCTGATCCGCTCGATGAAGACGAAGCTGCGGAGCTTGCGGAACGAGTCGTGCAGGGCGTGGAGGACGCTGAGGAAGAACACGCTTGCCGACGTGACTGAGGTCGAGACGTCGCAGAGCACGTAGATCTCGGGGCGGCGCGGCCGCTTCGGGCGGTAGCGCAACGTCAGCGGCACCCCGCCCGTCTCCAGCGATGTTCGCATCGTCCGGCGGATGTCGACGATCCGGCCCTTGCGCCGTCCGCGCTGCTCGTTGCCGAGGGTCGCCAGCCGTCGCTTCAACATCGTCACCGAGCGGTGCACCGCGGCCAGATCCTGGGTTGGGTTGGTCGGCAGCGCCCGATCGAGCTCGGCGAGAGGTCGAGCCGGCGGTAGGTTGCCGGTTCGCTCGATCAGGCCGCGCTCGAGCTCGCGACGCAGATGGGTCTCGAAGCGACGCACTCCGTCGCGATCGAGCTCGACGTCCTCGCCGGCTCCGTCGGGCTGACCGGCGCCCGGGGTCAGCCCCAGCGAGCGCCGGATCCGCTGGACGTCGACGCCGACGACCCCCGAGCCCTCGCCACGCCTCCCGAACGCAGCGACCGCGAGCTGGGCGAGGTCGCGCATTCGGCCCTCGTCGCCGTCGGCGATCGCCCGCCGGATCTGCGCGGTCAGCTCGTCGAGGTCGATCCGCTCGCCGTCGCCGGCGGCATCGGAGGCCGAGGGCTCGCCCTCGAAGTCAGATCCTTCCTCCTCGCGCTCGAGCGCGGCCATCTCGGCGGCCCGGAAGAACCAGCGATCGAAGACGAGGTCGAAGAGACGCCGGTCCTCCTGCGACTTGGCGAGCGTCGAGGCCAGCGCTTCGCGGAACTGCAGGCGCTCGGTCCACGGGACCTCCTCGACCGCGGCGAACGCGTCGAGGATCTCCGCCGTCCCGATCGCGATGCCCTCCTTGCGCAACTCGTCGCAGAAGCTGACGACCTGTGGGGCGAATCCCTGATCGGTCACGGCTTCAGGAGGCGGGCTCGCCGGCCGGACCCACCCTGCCCGGCAATCGCATCCCGACCCGTTCGGCGACGAGGTCCAGGTCGGTCCGGTGCTTGACGATGATGCTCATCGTCTGCGCGAAGATCTCAGCGTCGATCTCGTCGGCCCCGAGCAGCAGGAGCGCCCGGGCCCAGTCGATCGACTCGGCGATCGACGGCGGCTTCTTCAGATCGAGCTCACGGACCATCGCGACGACCTCGACCAGGCGGCGAGCCAGGCCCTCGTCGAGCTCGGGGGCGTGCAGCCTGACGATCTCGACCTCGCGTTCGATGCTCGGGTAGTCGAGCCACAGGTAGAGGCAGCGGCGCTTCAACGCCTCGGTCAGCTCGCGCGAATTGTTGGAGGTGAGCAGGACCAGGGGCATCGATTGGGCCTCGACGACCCCGAGCTCGGGGATCGAGATCTGAAAGTCGGACAGGACCTCGAGCAGCATCGCCTCGAACTCCTGGTCCGTCTTGTCGATCTCGTCGATCAGCAGCACCACCGGATCGGGGGATGCAATGGCGCTGAGCAGTGGGCGGGTGAGCAGGAACTCCTCGGCGAAGATGTCGTCCATGATCGAGTCGCTCTCGGCCTCCGCCTCGGCCGCCGTCGGTTCAGGAGCGCCGGCCTCGGCCTGGATCCGCAGCAGCTGCTTGCGGTAATTCCACTCGTAGAGCGCCTTGGCCTCGTCGAGACCCTCGTAGCACTGCAGGCGGATCAGCTCGCGGCCCGTGGAGCGGGAGAGTGCCTTGGCGAGCTCGGTCTTGCCGACCCCCGCGGGCCCCTCGACGAGAACCGGCTTCTCGAGCCTCTGGGCGAGGTGGGAGACCAGCGCTGCGGAGTCGTCGGCAAGGTATCCGGCCGCCGCCAACCCGGCCCGCGTTGCTTCGATGCCGCCTGCCGCGGTGCCGTCGTCGCCGGGGGCGGCGAGGGATGAAGGGGGCTGGCTCACTCGGGTCGATGATAATGACGTCGTGTCCTCCTCCGTCCTCGGAACTCTCCTGCTGGCGCTGACCGACAACGCGGGCCCCTATGCGCTGATGATCGGTGGCGGCTTTCTCGTCGCCGTCTACGCCCACGCAGCCAAGATGCCCCGGCTGCTCGCGGTCGCAATCCTCTTCGTCCTGCTCAGCTCGCTTCTGGCGATCGCGGTTTCGTTCAGCTATGACGGCAGGGCTCCCGGGGTTGAGCCCTGATCGGTCCCGTCCCCGTCCCTCCAGCCGGCACCGGATCGTCGCCAGTGGGTAGGCTCGCAGGCCCATTGCCGAGCAGGAGGACGATGTGGAATCGAGCGTGAACGAGGAGCCCTCCGGCGAGACGGAAGCCGCCCGCGCGGCGACCGACAGCCTCCAGGAGGAGATCGCGACCGTCCGCGAGGACGACGCCAAGTCCCTGTCCGCCGACCTTCGCCGTCTCGCCGCTGAGGCCCGTGAGTCCTCCCTGCGCGCTTCGGGCGCCGAGTCCATCGCCCGCCGAGCGGTTGCCGAGCGCGACGCCGCCGTCGAGCGAGCCGAGCGAGCGGCCCGGGACGCCGAGGAGAAGGTCCTCGCGGCGGAGCGCGACTACGAGAGGCGCTTCGAGGAGGCTCGCGGGCAGCACCAGGCGACCTCGGAGGCGAAGCTCAACGAGGCGATCTCCTCGATGAAGAAATGGGGTGCGAAGCAGATCAGCACCGAGCTGAAGCGGCGCAAGGCCGAGCTCGAGGAGCGGATGGATGTCCGCCGGCGCAAGGCCGAGACGGACATGGCCGCCCGGAGCAGGCTGCTCGAGGACGGGATCGAGAACCGGGCGCGCGAGCTCGATGCTCGAATCGCCGAGCGAGAGGACGGCTTCGAGGAGGAGCTCGAGCGCGTTCGCGAGGATGGCCGCCGCCGGCTCGCCGCCGAGGTCGAGCTGCGGACCGAGGTCGAGGGGAAGCTGAACCTCGCCGAGGCGCGGCTCGGCAAGCTCGCCGACCGCCTTGCCGACGAGGCGGAACGACGGACCAAGGCCGAGGCCGAGCGACGACTCGCCTCCGAGACGGAGAAGCTGAGGCGCGATGCGCAGATGAGCGGCGAGAAGGCCCGTCAGCGAGCGGCCCGCGAGGCGGAGCTGGAGGGCGCGCGATTGGCCAAGCAGGCCGAGTCCGACGGGCAGGAGCGCCGTCAGGAGCTCGAGCGTGAGGTCCGCCAGCGAGCCGCCAAGGAAGCAGAGCTTGCCGCCGAGCGGGCTCGGCGCGAGGCCCTGGGCTGAGGCCCGGCCGAACCCTCCGGCTTCAGCCCCGCCGACCCAGCCGTCCCGGTCCTGACCGCTGTTGCGACCGCAGACGTCGCAGCTCGCGCATCTCGGCCAGCCCGGGTTCGGGGCCGACGCTCGGATCGGGCAGGAGGCGCGTCGGTATCGGAATCTCATCGACCTCGCCCAGAGCACCGTCGCCGCTCGGCTCAACCCGGAAGGCTGACGCCGCCTCCCGGGCGCGAACCGCCTCGACGAGATCGCCGTCGCGAATCAGCGCGGCGGCGTGGTCGTCGAGCGCGAGCCCCGCCGGGATCTCTCGCGCGGCCACCGCCCTGCGGTAGGCGTCCCGGCGGAGCGGATCCTCGGAGTAGTGCACGCAATGGCTGCCCGCGAGCAGCCCGATTCCCCGTACTGCGGCCGGGGCGCCGCCGCCGCGCGAGACCCCGGCCTCAAACCAGCACATCGATCCGGCGCTGTAGCCGCAGAGGAGGATCCCGCGCTCGTGCGCCTCTCGCATGATTTCGTCGATCCCATGTTCGCGCCAGAGCGCCAGCAGGTTGACCATGCTGCCACCGGTCACGTAGATCGCGTCCTGGTCGAGAAGATGGTCGGCGAAGTCGATCGGGCGGTCGCCGAGTCGGAAGAGGGAGATCGAGGACGGAATGCAGCCGCGGCGTTCCATCGCGCCGTAGAAGGCCGTTATCTGATCGCGGGGGTCGCCGCTTGCGGTCGGCATCAGACAGATACGCGGGGCCGGGGACTCGATCAGCGAGACGATGTAGTCGTGCAGCGCCTCGTTTTCGGGACGCATCTGAAACTCAGCGCCCCCGATGGCGACGATCGGACCTGTCATGAACCCATTCTCGCCGGTTGACCCTCGGGATCGCGGTCGGCCGTCAGGCAACCGCGTGCAGTCGGTCGTCCCCGGGCTGGTCCTCGGCCCCGAGGTAGCGGGTCGGCAGTGCGGTCTCGATCACCTCGTCGCCGCCGTCGCCGACACACCAGGCCCTCGCGTCCGGCCGCGAGGCGACCGCAGCGACAAGGCGGGAGCCGCGGAAGTGCAGGGCGCTTCCGTCCTCGGCCGCGTAGCCGGGGCACATGCCGCGGCTGAGCATCCGGTGGTAGGACTCGCGCGGTCCCTCCCTACTGCCGTAATGCACGCAGTTGCTCCACGGCAGCAGTCCCAGGCCGCGGATCCGCAGGACCTCGCCGTGAAAGGAGGTGACCCCCTCCGCATACCAGCAGAGGGAGCCGGCGCTGAGCCCGCAGAGGATCACTCCCCGGCGCCAGGCCTCGGCGAGGATCGAGTCGATCCCGTGCGCACGCCAGGTGCCGAGCAGGCTGATCACGCTGCCGCCGCCGACGTAGATCAGATCCTGGGAGAGGATGTGATCGCGCAGGTCCCGGGCGCCGCGGTCGCGACGGAAGAGGGTCACGTGTGAGGGCTCGCAAAGGTCCCCTGAGAATGCACGGTAGAAGCGAACTACGTAGTGGTCGGCGTCGCCACTGGCAGTCGGCAGAAAGCAGACCCGCGGACGCTCCCGCCGAGCTCGCGCCAGGTCGAGGACGTAGTCGTCGAGAAGCGGATTGCCGGCCTCCATCGAGAAGCCACCGCCTCCGAGAGCAACGATCTGACGTTCGTCGGTCCGGGGAAGGGGAACGACCGTTTCCTCGTCCACCACCACTGCACCTCCTCCGACTCTCGCTTCCTTGAATCTCTCTCGGCGACCCGGCCGAACCCCGGTTCGTGCTGTCGTCCGACGACGGGCCGGCCCCGGTCAGGGCCGGCCCGATGGCGGATACGGCGACTCGTACTCTCGGCTCCTAGCTTGCGGGGATCTCAGGCCCTTCGTGCGCCTGCAGGACGTCCGTGCCCTCTTCGCCGGTGCGGATGCGGATCGCCTGCTCGACCGGCAGGACGAAGATCTTGCCGTCGCCGATCGATCCGGTCCTCGCGTGCTTGAGGATGGTCTCGACCACCATCTCCTTCTCGGAGTCGTCGACGACACATTCGATCTTGAGCTTCGGCCTCACGTTGACGGCGAGGCTCGCACCTCGGTAGTGCTCGACCACGCCCTTCTGGCGGCCCGAGCCCTTCACCTCGGTGATTGACAGGGACGGTACGCCCCGCTCGAGCAGCTCCTGACGGATCGGCTCGAATGCCTCGTGACGAATGAATGCTTCGATCTTCTTCATTGGTTCACCTCCTCCTAGACGCTCGTGGGGCTCGTGGACTCTGCAATCGGCGTTCCTGCGACGTTCGGCTGGTACAGGCCGGTCGACGGATACTCCTCTCGCGGGATGAACGCCTCCGGATAGCCGTACATGCCGTGGGTCGAGAGGTCGAGCCCGGCGAGCTCCTCCTCCTCCGACACCCTGATCCCGATCGTAGCCTTGAGGATCCCGAACGTCGCGTAGGAGAGCACGAACACCAGCGTGAACGCTGCCGCAACTCCGACCGCCTGGACTCCCAGCTGGCCCAGCGAGGCGCCGAGGTCGCCGTCGGTGATTCCGTACCAGACCCCGGGGCTCGCCCCGTCGAGAATCAACCGGGCGGACCCGAAGATCCCCACCGACAGCGTTCCCCAGATCCCGGCGAGCCCGTGCGCCGACAGTGCGCCGACCGGGTCGTCGAGGTACTTCTCGATCGCCAGGATGCCGAGCACGGCGACGATTCCGCCGATGGCGCCGATGATCGGCGCGGCCCAGAACTCCACGTAGCCAGACGGCGCCGTGATCGCGACCAGACCGGCGATCGCGCCGTTGCCGGCCATGCCGACATCGAGCGACCTCGTCTTGAGCCATACGGCGAGCATCGCGAACAATGCGCCCGCGGCGGCCGCGAGCTGGGTGTTGAGGGCAACCTCGGCGAAGAAGTTGTCCGCCGTCCCGAACGTCGAACCGGCGTTGAAGCCGTACCAGCCGACCCACAGGATCAGGACGCCCAGGCCGGCAATCGGCATCGAGTGTCCGGGAATCGCCCTCGGTGTGCCGTCAGGCGCGTACTTGCCCCTGCGGGCACCGAGCAGCAACAGCGCCGCGAAGCCGCCGACCGCCCCCGTGAGGTGGACGACCGTCGATCCGGCGAAGTCCATCACCGGCTTGCCGCCGATATCGGAGAGCAGACCGCCGCCGTAGACGCCGTGAGCCACCAGTGGGTAGATCAGCGCCCCGAAGACGACCGCGTAGACGACGTATGCACTGAACTTGATCCGCTCCAGGGTCGTTCCCCAGACGATCGCCAGCGAGACCGCGCAGAACAGCATTCCGAACAGCATCAGTGCGGAGTCCGTCCCGGTCACCATGGTCCCGGCGATCTCCTGGCCGTGCATGAAGAAGAAGCCCTCGGTTCCGAAGATCTTGTTCCCCGACAGCGACGAGATTCCGTAGCCGACAGACCACCAGGCGAGCGTGACGATCCCGAGGTTGACCAGGATCTTCGCCACCCCTGCACCGGCGTTCTTCTGACGCGAAAAGCCGATCTCCAGGAACAGGAATCCTGCCTGCATGAGCAGAACGAGGACCGCTGCGACGATCACCCATGTGATGTCGAGCTGACCTTGGACTTCCTTGAGAGCTGCGCCGGCGGCGTTGGCGGACGCGATGCTCGGCAGAGCCAAGCAGGCGAGGGCCGCCAACAGTGCCGTGAGGCTGAGCCTCTTTGACATTTGATGTCCTCCTTGCGCCGGGCAGGGTCGACCGGCGGTTGTGGTTTGCCAACGCGGTCAGTGTGGGCCCGGGCCGCCCCGCCGTGTTTGTACCGGCGTCGAAAATTCGCCGATCCGGCTTGTACTCGCCGGATCGAACCCCTGCAAAACGGCTTGAGAATGGGGAGTGACCGAGTTCAGCCGGCCCGCGCTGCCAGCCGGCCGTCAGCGTTCAGACCGCGATGCGACTCCCGCGGGACGGCGCACCATCATGGCCGGAGGCGCTGTCGCCGCCGACGATCAGCTCGGCGCGCTCGGCGGCGATGTCGATCTGCTCGGGTGCCCCGCCCAGCTTCTGCCAGCTCCTTCGCGCGCTCCGGTGGAGGTCGTCGAGGAAGCCGTCGGTGTGAAGGGGATCGTGGTGAAAGAGGAGCGTTCGCTTGGCTCCCACCCGCTTGGCGAAGGTGATCGCCTCGTTGATCGGAGAGTGCCCCCAGCCCTCGTGGCCGGGGTACTCCTCGTCGGTGTACTGACAGTCGTGGATCAGCAGATCGGCGTCGCGGGCCAGGTTGTATCCCGAGATCCACTCCTCGCTGATCTCCGACAGGTCGGCCCCGAGGCCGGGCTCGTGGTCGGGGATGTAGCAGACGGTCGTCTCCCCGTCGGTGATCCGGTATCCGAGCGTCGGCCCTCGGTGGGTGACCGCCTCGGCGCGGATCGTCGCGTTACCGATTTTCCATTCGCTGGCCGGGGCGTCGAGGAACGAGACGTCACAGGGAAGCTCGCGAACCTCGACGGGGGAGAGCGGCGCCGAGATGTAGCGTGCGATGCGCGACTCCAGCGACGCCTCCGGCGAACTCGGTCCGAAGATCCGGATCTTCGATTCGGCCCGGAAGCACGGCGGAAAGAACATCAGGCCCTGGATGTGATCGAGGTGGAGGTGGGTGAGCAGGATGTTGATCCGCGGCAGGTCGGGTGGCAGCGAGAAGCCGAGGGTGCGGATGCCGGTCCCGGCATCGAGGATCAGGGTCTCACCGCAGGAGAGGGTGAGCTCGACGCAGGACGTGTTGCCGCCGTAGCGGTTCATCTCCGGGCCGGGGGCGGGAACCGACCCCCGGGCGCCCCAGATCCTGACCTTCACTGAACGACCTCGTGACGACCGGTGGTCACCTCGCGCGCCTCATCCTCGTCGACCGGCCAGAAGATCACCATCGCGCCCGAGGCCCCCGTGGCGGCTCCGACGATCGGCATCGCGCTGGCGGCGATCCTGTGCATGATGCCGTCGGCGGAGCGCACCGAGAACTCGGCGTGCGCGGGCCGGCCCTCGCGCAGTGCCTGGGTCAAAGGAAGGTCATCGAACGGAAGCGGCTCGTCGTTGCCGTCGAAGGGCCCGAAGCGCCGCGTCCACTCTGCGAGGTCGAGTTGCCCGGTGTCCTCGAACGGGCGGCCGATCAGGGCCCCGGCGCCCTCGTTGTAGAAGAGCAGGGTGCCGTCGCGTGCGACCAGGAACGCTGGCGTTGTGACGCTGGTCAGGAGGTTCCGGGCCAGGATCAGCTCGAGTGGTTTCTGCGAGCCGGACATGCGGTCGCACCATTGTTCCACCGATTGCGCGTCCCGTCACCAACCACGTCTGAACTGGCGGGAACATCCCATCAGGTTCGGGTCGGCGGAAGCGTTACGCCGACCCGCGCGACGCCGGACGGGCCGGCGCGAGGTTCAGCTCATCTTGCCGATCTTGAAGATCTTCGTGCCGCAATCCGGGCAGGTGCCCCTGACCGCGGGACGACCGTTCTTCATCGTGATCTGCTCCGGGTCCTTCATCTCGACCTTCTTGCGCTCTTTGACGCAGTAACCCTCGGTCATGGTCGTTCTCCTTCCGGGCGCTCAACGCCCTGGTGGACGTACGGCGATCGTGCCAGTCGACACAACCGCCTGACGAACGTCACCCTAGAGCCGTTTTCGGACGCCACCGGCGAAAACCGTCGCGCCCCTGCTCAAGCTAGGGCCCGTTGCCGCCCAGATCGCCGATCTGCGCCCGCAGGTCGTCGATGTCGTCCTCGATGATCGAGACCCGCTTATCGGTCGCCTCCTGGGAGGCGGCGAGGTCGTCGACCTGACCCTCGAGTGTCGTGATCTGGTCCTCGAGCGCGGTCGTGTCCAGCGCGGATGGGTCGGTGGCTCCGGCTGCGACCTCCGCCTGCGCGCCGGCTATCTGCTCCTCGAGTCTGGCGATGTCGTCGCTGCTCGCGGCGTTGTCGCGGGCGTCGAGGGCGAGCACGACCGCGACGACCGAGCACGCGAGCGCGAGCAGGGAGCTGGCGAGGATCACGTACGTGCGGAGGCCGAGCTTTCGGTCAAGCTGAGCCACCCAGGCGCGCAGTCCCTCGATCTCGGTCTGGGGTCGTCCGGCGACGGCCGGCGGTCCTTGCGGGGGGGAGGGTTGACCTCCGGAGGGCGGCGGCGGCTGCGGCGTCTGAGCGGGAGGCCTGCGGATCTCGGTCTGGGGCCCTTGGGGCTGAGGCGTGCCGGGCGGCTGGGCACCGGCGGGCGGGGGTGGGCTCTGCGGCGGTGGCGCCGGCGCAGGCTGACCGGGGGCCGGCGGCGCTGGCGCTCCGCTCCCCGGTGGTTGGCTCGTGGGGGGTCCTCCCTCCACGCCGGTTCCGCTCAGCTCGCGTCCGGGCGGGGGTCGGCGACGACGCCGTCGACGGGCGAGATCTCGCGACCGGCCTCGATCCAGGCCAACAGCCCCCCGCTCAGGTTGAAGGCTTCATATCCGGAGTCGCGGAACACCTGGGTGGCGAGAGCGGAGCGAACGCCGCTGCGGCATTGGAACACGATCGGGCGCTCGCGGTCTATGTCCTCGACCGAAGCTGGAAGCTGCTCGAGCGGAGTGTGTACGGCGCCGTCGATATGCCCGGCATCCCATTCGTAGTCCTGGCGGACGTCGATCAGCTGCGCTCCCCCGGCGACCTTCTCGGCCGCCTGATCGGGGCTCAGCTCCAACTCGGTGTCGGTGGCTTCGGGCGTCACCATCAGCCGTCGAGAATAGTGGTCGGGGCTGGGAGAAGGTCCGTGATCGGCCCGGATGCGTAGCATTCTGCACGCACCCTCACTTCAATCATCCACCGAGACACGAACCTCTCGCCAACAAGGAGTCATCAATGCCCGAGGCAGTAATCGTCGACACCCTGCGCACCCCGATCGGGCGCGCCTTCAAGGGATCCCTGGCCCAGCTTCGCCCGGAGGAGACCGGCGCCTTCGTCATCGACCAGCTCCTCGAGCGCAACCCCGACGTCGATCCCGCGCTGATCCAGGATGTGATCGCCGGCGTCGGTATGCCACAGGGCCTGCAGGCCTTCAACATCGCGCGGATCATGGTTCTCCTCTCCGACAAGCTCGAGGAGGGAACGACCGGGGTCACCGTCTCGCGGTACTGCGCGTCCTCTCTCGACGCGATCCGGCATGCCTCCAACGCGATCAAGAACGGCGAGGGCGACGCATACATCGCTGCCGGAGTCGAGTTCGTCTCGCGCTTCAACGAGCGCAGCGAGGCCGTCGGCGTCGCCGACCGCAACGAGAAGCTCACCGGCGACCACGAGGGCTACCCGAACGTCTACATCGACATGGGGATCACCGCGGTCAACGTCGCCAACAAGTACGGCGTCACCCGCGATCAGATGGACGACTACGCGCTGCGATCCCAGCACCTCGCCGTCGCCTCGCAGGAGTCGGGCTTCTTCGATCGCGAGATCGTCCCGGTGAAGCTGGCCGACGGCAGCGAGGTGAGCAAGGACGACGGCCCCCGAGCCGACGGCGGCGACATGCGCGAGAAGCTCGGATCTCTACCGGAGGCATTCGGCGGCGGCGGTGTGACGGCCGGCAACTCCTGCCCGCTCAACGACGGCGCGGCCGCGGCTCTGATCATGTCCGACACGAAGGCCAAGGAGCTTGGGCCTGACCCCGCGCGCCCGCATCGTCACCTCGGCGACGGCCGGCAACAACCCCGAGTACATGGGCGTCGCGCCGATCGGCGCGGTCGGCAAGGTGCTCGAGCGGGCCGGGATGACGATCGACGACATCGACACGGTCGAGCTCAACGAGGCGTTCGCCGCTCAGGTCATTCCGATCATGGAGGAATGCGGCATCGACGAGGACAAGCTCAACACCCACGGTGGCGCGATCGCGCTCGGGCATCCGTTCGGGATGACCGGCGCGCGGATCATGGGCACGCTGCTGAACGTGATGGAGACCGACGATCACAGCGTTGGCATCGAGACCATGTGCGTCGCCGGTGGACAGGGCGAGGCGATGGTCGTCGAAAGGCTCAACTAGTCAGGTTGAGCCCGGGGCCCGCTGGGGTGGGCGGGGTCAGGCAACGACTCTGGTCAGGGGCGGGCGGCGCGGCGTGCAGTTCGTTGGCGGATCTTCGTCGGATGTCAGCGGAAATCCGCCACTGAACCCGAAACGTCGCTCGGCAAGCATCCCGCGGATTGCTACTAGGGTGGGTGCGTGGACGTCGCCGCCACCATCTTCTCCACGGGATGGACCTCGGGGATCAATTCCTACGCGACGGTTCTGGTTCTCAGCCTGCTCGGACGGGCCGGGGTTGGAGGAGTGCCGGACGGGCTCGACCAGAATTGGGTCCTCTTCGCCGCCGCCGGCATGTTCACGGTCGAGTTCTTCACCGACAAGGTGCCGTTTCTGGACTCGGCATGGGATTCGATCCACACGGTCATCCGACCCCTGATCGGCGCGGTGCTCGGCTTCTCGTTCGCCGGCGAGAACGGAATCGACGGGATCGAGGAGGCGGTTGGTGCCGGCGGCTCGGGGCTGACCGCCCTGGCCAGCCACGGGGTCAAGGCCGGCCTGCGCCTCGGCGTCAACACCTCCCCGGAGCCCGCCTCCAACATCTTCGTCAGCCTCGTCGAGGATGGCGTCGTCGGCGTGGTCACCGTGCTCGCCATCCAGTTCCCGGAGCTGGCGGCTCTGATCGCGGCCGTCTGCCTGGTGGGAGGAGGGCTGCTGGTCCTGCTGCTCTGGAAGAAGGTCATTCACCCCGGCTGGGTGCGGCTCCGGACCCATTACGACTCCGATGCCGACCGTGGGGTGCCCTGAGTGATCTCGGCCCACCGCTCGAGCCAATAGGCTGGGACGAGTACTCAACTTCGGAGGTTTGGTCATGTCGCTGGAACAGTCGCTTTCGCAGCTCAAGGAGACTGAGGGTCAGGGAGCGTTCTCACTGCAGAACTCGAAGATGTTGAAGGTCGAGTTGGCGGACGCGACCGTGCAGGCGAAGCTGGGCTCGATGGTCGCCCATCAGGGCGACGTCAAGTTCGAACATGCCGGCAGCGGCGGCATGAGCAAGTTCATGAAGAAGGCGATGACCGGCGAGGGCACGTCCCTGATGAAGGTCACCGGCACGGGCGAGGTCTTCCTCGCCGACTACGGCCAGGACATTCAGCTGCTGCGGCTCAACGACGAGTCGATCACCGCCAACGGTGCCAACGTGCTCGCCTTCGAGGACGGGATCGAATGGGACATCAAGAAGGTCGAGGGCGTCTCGGGGATGCTCAGCGGTGGCCTCTACAACATGCACCTGTCGGGAACCGGCTTCGTCGCGATCATCTCCGACGGGCCGCCGGTGATGCTCGAGGTCGAAGGTGAGACGACATTCGCCGACCCGCAGGCCGCGATCACCTGGTCGAGCGGCCTGACCTCGTCGGTCAAGTCCGACGTGAACATGAAGACGCTGATCGGCAAGGGCTCGGGTGAGAGCATCCAGCTCAGCTTCTCCGGCACCGGCTGGCTGCTGATCCAGCCCTCGGAGGGAAGGGTCACCTCGAGCGCGGCCGGCGGGTCGGGTGGCGGGGGCGCGGGCGGCACGATCGGCAAGCTGCTCGGCGGCTGAGCAATCGAGCGGCAGGGTGGAGGAGCGATGAGCGGCCAGACCAAGTACATGCTGTCGGAGGATCGGATTCCGACCCACTGGATCAACCTGATGCCCGACCTTCCGGGCGATCCGCTGCCGCCGCTGAGCCCGGCGACGATGGAGCCCGCCGGGCCCCCCGACCTTGCACCGATCTTTCCGATGGCCCTGATCGAGCAGGAGGTCTCGGCCGAGCCGACCGTGGAGATCCCCGAGGAGGTCCGCGAGATCTACGCGCTCTGGAGGCCGACGCCGCTCTTTCGGGCGCGGCGGCTCGAGAAGGCGCTCGATACGCCGGCTCACATCTACTACAAGTACGAGGGGGTCTCACCGGCGGGCTCTCACAAGCCGAACTCGGCGATCCCGCAGGCCTTCTACAACCGCGAGGCCGGGATCCGCAAGCTGGTCACCGAGACCGGGGCCGGGCAGTGGGGCAGTTCGCTCGCCCTGGCCTGCAAGCTCTTCGGCCTCGAGTGCGAGGTCTTCATGGTCGGCGTCTCCTACGACCAGAAGCCCTATCGCCGAGCGCTGATCGAGACCTGGGACGCCACCGTGCACCGCAGCCCCTCTGATCGCACCGAGGCCGGGCGCTCGCAGTCGGGTCATCCGTCGGGGAGCCTCGGCATCGCGATCTCCGAGGCGGTCGAGATCGCGGCGGGAGCCGACGACACGAACTACTCGCTGGGCTCCGTCCTCAACCACGTCTGCCTGCACCAGACGGTGATCGGCCAGGAGTGCCTCGAGCAACTCGAGATGGCCGGTGAGTATCCGGACGTCGTGATCGGTTGCGTCGGCGGTGGCTCGAACTTCGCCGGCGTCGCCTTCCCGTTCCTGAGGCGAAAGCTCCGTGAGGGAGGGGACACCCGCTTCCTCGGGGTCGAGCCGGCGGCCTGCCCGACCTTGACGCGCGGCGAGTACCGCTACGACTACGGCGACACGGTCGGGATGACGCCGCTGATGCCGATGTACACGCTCGGACACGACTTCGTGCCGCCCGAGCTCCATTCCGGCGGGCTCCGCTACCACGGCGACTCCCCGCTGGTGAGTGCTCTGGTCAAGGCGGGCCTCGTCGAGGCCCAGGCCGTCGCGCAGACGAGCGCCTTCGCCGCCGCGGTCCAGTTCGCCGGCGTCGAGGGCATCCTGCCGGCGCCCGAGCCGGCCCACGCCATCCGGGCGGCGATCACCGAGGCCGAGGCAGCCAGGGAGGCCGGGGAGGAGCGGGTCATCCTCTTCAACCTCTGCGGCCACGGGCACTTCGACATGTCCGCCTACGACGCCTACCACCGGGGCGAGCTGACCGATCTCGAGTTCTCCCCCGAGGACATGGAGGCCGCGCTGGCCAACCTCCCCGATACGCCCGCTATAGCCTAGGCCGATGGAAAGCTCGACCAACTCCAAGAAAGTCCTGATCGGCGCGCTCGTGCTGATCGTCGCCCTCATCGCGATCGTGCTGATCGGCCGCAGCGGTGGCGGAGACGACGAGAGCTCGATCTCGACCGACACGTCGACGAAGCCCGTCGTCGAGGTCCCCTCCGGCGACCCGCCCACCGAGCTCGTCTCCACCGACGTCGTCGAGGGTGACGGCGCCACCGCGGCGGCGGGCGATCAGGTCACCGTCCAGTACGTCGGCGTCGACTATGCGACCGGCGAGCAGTTCGACGCTTCCTGGGACAACGGGCAGCCGTTTCCCTTTCAGCTCGGCGGCGGTCAGGTGATCCCCGGTTGGGATCAGGGGGTCGAGGGCATGAGGGTCGGCGGACGCCGCGAGCTGGTCATCCCGCCGGACCTGGCCTACGGAGCGCAGGGCTCACCTCCGGACATCCCCCCGGACGCGACGCTCGTCTTCGTGATCGACCTGCTCGACGTCCAGCCGGGCGATGTGACCGGCCAGTGATCCGGCGGCGCTCGCCGCTCAGTCGGCGAACAGCGCGTAGCCGTATTCGCCACGCTTGTAAGCGAGCTTGGCGATCGCGGTCATCCGTTCGTCGTCGTTGGATTCGATCTGATCGAGGTGGGAGCGGACGCGGCTCGCCGCCCGGGTGCAGAACGTGTCGGCGATGTAGCGTTCTTGGCCCGAGGGCTCGACCCCGTCCTCGGCGAAGATCGCCGTGACCCGGCTCAGCACCGCGACCTGTGCGTAGACATCTGAGATCGCGTCGGAGAGGCGCTTCTGGTCCAGCTGCTGGAGGGTGATGTCCTTTCCATGCTTGCGGATCAGGCTCTCGGTGGCGGCGGAGAGCTGCTTGACCTGGTCGCCCACGGCGTCGGCGTGTGCTTCGAGCTCCGGATGCGCCATCGAGATCCTGTCGGGTCGCACCTCGCGCTTGACCCGACCGGCCGCGTAGTCGGCGAGCAGCCCGATCGAGCGGATCGGGTCGTTGAGACCGATCTCGCCGAGGCCGGAGAGGCGTTCGCCGACCGGCTTCATGGCCGAGAGAGCGATGAAGGCCCTCAGCACGTCGTTGGCACCCTCGAAGATCGGGAAGATCCGGATGTCGCGCATGATCTTCTCGTAGGGGTCCGTCTTCATGTAGCCCTCGCCGCCGCGCAGCTGCAGCGCCCGGTTGGCCGCGTACCAGAGGAACTCGGTGCCCGCGACCTTGCAGATCGCCGACTCCAGTGAGTAGTCGGCGACCCCTTGATCAACGAGCCCGCAGGTCAGGTACGCCATCGATTCCAGCCCGAATAGGTTGGAGACCATCCAGCCGATCTTCTCCTCGACCAGCTCGAACTCGGAGATCGACTGGCCGAACTGGCGCCGCTCCCGCGAGTGGTGGATGCTCAGATCGAGCAGGCGCTTGGCGGCCCCGACGGTGCCGGTCCCGAGCCCGATCCGGCCGTTGTTGAGCACCGACATCGCGATCTTGAAACCCTCGCCCGGCTCACCGAGCACGTTCTCGGCCGGCACCCTGACGTCGTGGAAGTAGAGCCAACGCAGGTCGTTGCCTCGCAGCCCCATCGTGTCGTGGCGTTCGCCGACCTCGAAGCCCTCCATCCCCTTCTCGAGGATCAGGGCGACGTGGCGATCCTCGCCGTCGACCTCGGCTCGGGCGAAGGCGGTGAAGACGTCGCCCTTGGAGCCGTTGCCGATATACCGCTTAACGCCGTTCAGCACCCAGGAGCCGTCGGGTTGGCGGACGGCCCGAGATTGCAGGTTGTAGGCGTCGGAGCCCGCCTCGGGCTCCGTCAGCGCGAAGCCGGCGAGCTTGCGGCCGGCGACCAGGTCGGGGAGGAAGCGCTCCTTCTGCTCGTCGGTTCCGAACAGGACGATCCCCTTGTAGCCGATCGACTGGTGGACGCCGAGAATGATCGAGAGCGTGCCGTCGATCTGGGCGAGCGTCTCGAAGACTCGGGCGTAGCCGGTCTGGGAGAGACCCTGGCCTCCGTACTTCTCGTCCACGTACAGCCCGCAGAGTCCGGCATCGCCGAGCTCGCGGATCACCCCGTCGCCGATCCAGCGATCCTCCTCGACCCGACGGTGGTCGATCGACGCGCCGATCTCACGGGCCTTGGCGCAGAGTTCTCGGACCTTGACCTGCTCCTCGGCGTCGGGCCGCGGCCACGGGAACACCATCTCCTCGTGAATCTCGCCGAGCAACAGCGACTTGGTGAAGGAGGAGGCGGCCCTGCCGCTCTCAGGTTTCTCGACGACGCTCGATTCCACGACGACTCCTGTCTATGTGTCGGTCGGGGTTTGCCCCGATCCGGCCCCGAGCGTAGACGACGGTCCCCGTCGGCTTCCGCGGAGATCTCAGCCCAGCGCGTCGAGACGATCGGCGATCAGCTCCGCCAGCGCCAGCGACGAGGTGGCCGCCGGCGAAGGGGCATTGCGGACGTGAATCGCATGTTCGGTCTCGGAGACGACGAAGTCGTCGATCAATGATCCATCGCGGGCGATCGCCTGCGCCCTCACCCCGGAGTGGTTGCATCGCTCGACATCCTCGAGCCGCAGCTCGGGCACGTACCGTCGACATTCGGCGACGAAGGACCTCAGGCTGGCGGCGTGGGCCAACTCGGTCAGCCCGGTCCGCCAGAACCTCCGCATCATCCGCCGGGTGCCGGGCCAGGCGAGGCTCTCGCGGAGGTCGCGGGGGACCACCCGGCGCAGCCGGTAGGCGTCGCGGGCACCGACGAACAGCGCGGTGGGGCCGAGCAGGACCTCTCCGGTCGGGCTGCGGGTCAGGTGCATGCCGAGAAACGGGAGGTCGGGATCGGGCACCGGGTAGATGTTGGCCCGCACGAGGCCGGCCCGCTGAGGCTTCAACCTCAGGTAGGCGCCGCGGAAGGGAACCACGCGCGGGTCGGGGTCGGCGCCCGCCGCGACCGCCATCCGATCCGCCCATGGCCCGGCGCAGAGGACGATCCTGGAGGCGACCGTGCGTCCCGCCGAATGCTCGATCGAAACCGACGTGCTGCCCGCTCTCAAGGCCGTCACCTCACAACCGGTCGCGATCGTTCCGCCGGCCTCGCGCAGGTCCACGGCCATCGCTTCGGTCACAGCCCGATAGTCGACGACCCCGGTCGCGGGGGAGTGAAGGGCCGAGATCCCCGTCGCGTGAGGCTCGATCTCGCGCAGCTGTTCCGGCCCGATCCGCCGCAGCCCCGGCACCCCGTTCGCGGTGCCCCTTCGCTCGAGCTCGTCGAGCCGCGGGATCTCGGCTGTCTCGGTGGCGACGATCACCTTGCCGTCACGCCTGGCATCGATCCCGCGGTCCTCGCAGTAAGCGTAGAGGCGTCGCGCTCCCTCGACGCACAGCCGGGCCTTCAGCGATCCGGGGGCGTAGTAGATGCCGGCGTGGATGACGCCGCTCGAATGCCCGCTCTGGTGGGTCGCGAGCCCCACCTCGCGCTCGATGACGAGGACGCTCGCGCCCGGGTGTCGGTGCTGCAGCTCACGCGCGGTCGCGATTCCGACGATCCCGCCGCCGACCACGCAGATGTCGCTCGCCACAGGGACCGAGTCGCTCATCTGTCAAAGGTAGAGCGCGGGTAACCGCCCGCGCTGGTTCAATCAAGGTCGTGGGAAAGGAGCGCCGAAGTTCACGACGAAGCCGAGGTGCCTCGATCGCGCTCGCCTCGCTCGGTGCGCTCTCCGCCCTGGTCGGCGGCTTTCTCTTCTACGCGCGCCAGGAGATCTTCAACCCCGACAACCTCGCGGAGCGCTCGAAGGACGCACTCGGAGACCAGCGCGCCCGGCTGGCGATCGCTCAACCGATCGTCGACGGGATTGTCGACAGCGGCTCCGGTGAGTTGGTCAACGCCCGGCCGTTCGTGGAGTCGCTGGTCGTCTCTGCGCTCGGCACGCCACCGGCGAAGGCGGCCTTCGCAGAGGCGGTCCGCAGCATCGACGCAAAGCTCGCGAACCGGGCGCCGGACACCCTGCTTCTCAACCTGACCGACGCAACCGTGGTTGCCGCCAGGGCGCTGGATGCACTTGCACCGACTCTGGGTAAATCGGTCCCGAAGGAGATCACCGACGTCAAGACCGCGATCCTCGGGAGCGAGATCACGATCACCCCGCTGCGGTGGGTTCGTCAGGTCGACCTCTTCGGAATCATCCTGCCGTTCGTCGCGCTGCTGCTGCTCGCCCTCTCCGTCGCGGTTGCGCCGGTCCGCCGCCTCGGCGTGCAGCGAGCCGTCGCCGCCGTCGCCGTCGCCGGGGTCGTCGGACTGATCATCCTGATCGTCGGCAGGTCGCTGGCGCTTGCTCAGATCAGCGACCCGCTCTTCCGCGACGCCGCCAGGGCGGCCTGGGACGCGCTACTTGGCGAACTCTTCCTGTGGACCGTTGGGCTCGGGCTCCTCGCGCTGATCCTCGCGGCCGCCGTACGGTTCGGCGCCGAGCAGGTCGACCCGCTCGCGCCGTTCACGACGGGGGCGAGGCTGGCCCGCAACCACCCCGACCAGCCGGCCCTCGGTGTCCTGCGGGGAGTCGGGATCGCACTCGCCGGGTTGTTCCTGGTCTTGGAGCCGAGCGCCGCGCTCTCGATGTTCGCCGTCGCGCTGGGCGCATGGCTGATCTACGTCGCCGTGGTCGAGATGCTCGGGATTCTGGCCCCCGTTCGCGTGGCCGAGGGCGGCGAGGGCGTGGGGAGACGGTTCGCGCCGATGCGGCTCGCGGCGGCCGGTGCGGTGCTCGCGGGAGCCCTTGCCATCGTTCTCGTCATCGGGGGTGACAGGCGCTCGCAGGCAAGGCCCGCGGGCCCTCCCGAAGCCTGCAACGGGTACGCCGAGCTCTGCAGCAAGCGACCCGATCAGGTCACGTTCGCCGCCACCCACAACGCGATGTCGGCGGCGGCCGAGGCCGGGTGGTTTCTGCCGAACCAGCGTTACGGGATCATCCGCCAGCTCGACGACGGCGTTCGTGGGCTTCTGATCGACACCCATTACGGGATCGGCGAGTCGGGGCGCGGGTTCGGCGGTGTGATCACGGATCTCGGCAAGGAGAACAAGACTCGCGATGAGGTCACCGAGGAGCTCGGCGCCGAGACCGTCGCGCGCGCCGAGGAGCTCGTCGGACGACTCGCCTTCGGTGAGGAGCCGCAGGGCGATTCCATCCCCTACCTCTGCCACGTCCTCTGCGAGCTCGGGGCGACCAAGCTCGACACGGCCCTGGACGAGATCGACGAGTGGATGAGCACCCACCCCGACGAGTTCCTGGTCATCGTCATCGAGGATGTCGTCAGCCCGAAGGAAACGGCCCAGGCCTTCCAGCGCGCGGGGTTGCTCCGCTGGGTCTACGACCCGAAAACCGACGAGGTGCCCCCGACGCTCGGTCAGTTGATCGAGCGCGACAAGCGGCTGCTGGTGATGGCCGAGAGGGACAACGGCGACGGCAAGTTCCCGTGGTATCAGTCGGCCTTCGACCTGATGCAGGAGACGCCCTACACGTTCAAGAGCGTCAAGGAGATCGGTTCGCGAGAGAGCTGCCGGCCGAACCGGGGGGAGCCGGACAGCCCGCTCTTTCAGATGAACAACTGGATCGAGAAGGTGCCGCGCGATCCCCGGCTCCAGGGCGAGATCAACGCCTACGACGTTCTCCTGAGGCGAGCCCGACTGTGCTCGCGGATTCGCGATCTGGAGCCGAACGTGCTCGCCGTCGACTACTACAACGAGGGCGATGTTCTCGGCGTCGCCAACGTGCTGAACGGAATCGCCGCGGACGCCGAGCCGTCGGTTCGCACGATCGAATGAGCGGGGTGAGCGGGGACTACCCTGAGCCGCCGCTCCAGCCGCAGCTCGCCGGCTCGCGAAAGGCGATGCCGATCGGAGACGGCTGGGCCTACGAGCCCAAGTACGACGGCTTCCGGGCGCTCGCCTTCAACGGGCCGGACGAGACCTACATCCAATCCAGAGGCGGTAAGCCGCTGGCCCGATACTTCCCGGAGCTGCGCTTTCCCCCCGGCGAGTACGCGCTCGACGGGGAGCTTGTGATCCTCGACGAGGCGGGGGCCGAGGTCTTCGACTCCCTGCAGAACCGGATCCACCCGGCCGAGTCGCGAATCCTCCGCCTCTCCGCGGAGATTCCCGCTCTCTATCGGGCGTTCGACCTGATCGGACGCGATGGCGAGAGCCTCATGGAGCGTCCCTTCGGCGAGCGGCGAGCGGCGCTCGTGGAGTTGGTCAAGGGACTTGAGGGGGCGACCGAGGCGGGGCCCGGCGGCTGGAGCGCCGGATCGATCGAGCTGACCCCGCTGACGCTCGATCCCGGGGCCGCCGCGCCCTGGCTCGCGGGCGGGGAGGGGGTGATCGCCAAGCAGCTCGATGCCCCCTATCGACCCGGCAAGCGCCGGGGCATGGTCAAGATCAAGCGCCTGCGGACGATCGACGCCGTCGTCGCCGGCTGGCGCCCCGGCAAGGAGCCCAACACGGTCGGCTCGCTGATGCTCGGGCTCTACGACAACGCCCCCGGGGGCGATGGTCGGCTTCACGTGGTCGGCCACACATCCGGCCTGAGGGCGGCGCAGAAGCGTGAGCTGGTCGAAACCCTCGCCCCGTTTGAGACGGGAGATCGCGGCTCTGCCGATCCCAGTCGGTGGGCCGCCGATCGCGATCTCGAGTGGGTGTCACTACGACCCGAGCTCGTGATCGAAGTCAGCTTCGACCACGTCAGCGCCGGTCGGATCCGCCATGGAGCCAAGATCCTGCGCTGGCGCGAGGACAAGGATCCGGCCGAGTGCACGATCGACCAGCTCGATCAATAGACACCGTCGAGGCAACGCCTTCGGCTTCGCCCTCAGCAGGACGTGGACGGCGATTGGTCGGTTGCGGCGCTCGCAGAGCCGAAACACGCCAAGCGACGCTCGGGAGCACGGCCAGGGGTTGAAATCGATGACGCCGAGGCTGACGGCCCAGAGCAGGTGGGCTGCGTCGTTCGCGCAGAGCTCGGGGTTCGACGGGCGTACCGGCCGACCCGCGGCCTCGATCACGATCGCCGCCGCCATATCGGATCAGCGTACCCGCAGGTCGCGAGGGTGATCCATGGCCTCTGACGCTACGTTTCAACCGAGAGTGGAGAGACCGGCGACACTGACCTACGAGCGGGACGGCCTGATCGGTCGGATCACCTTGAACCGCCCCGAGCGCGGCAACGGCATCACGCTGGAGATGCCGGTCGAACTCGCCGCGGCCGTTGAGGAGGCCAACCTCGACCCTCGGATCCACGTGATCGCGCTGGCCGGCAATGGGTCCGGCTTCTGCGGCGGCTACGACCTGACCGCCGCCGAGAGCATGGGTCGCGAGGGCCCGGCGGGGACGGCGCAAGCCGGGGGGCGGCCGAATGATCCGGCCGTCGTGGCGGCCAACCACGATCCGTCGAAGCCGTGGGACCCCGTCGTCGATTTCCAGATGATGTCGAGGAACCTGCGCGGCTTCATGTCGCTCTTTCACTCCGACAAGCCGGTGATCTGCAAGGTCCACGGCTACTGCGTTGCAGGCGGCACCGACATGGCGCTCTGCTCGGATCTGATCGTTGCCGAGGACCGGGCGAAGATCGGCTACCCACCGGCCCGCGTGTGGGGCGTGCCGACCTCGATGCTCTGGGCCCACCGGATCGGCCTCGAGCGAGCGCGGCGGCTGCTGCTGACGGGTGATTGCATCGATGGGACCAAGGCCGTCGAGTGGGGTCTCGCGAGCGAGGCCGCGCCGATCGACGAACTCGATGACAGATTCGATGGCCTGATCGAGCGGGTGGGACGCGTTCCGGTCAGCCAGCTCGTCATGCACAAGCTGGCGATCAACTCGCCAATGCTCAGCCAGGGGCTGTACGGCAATCAGATGATGAGCGTCTTCCTCGACGGGATCGCCCGTCATACGCCGGAGGGCTACGAGTTTCAGCGTCAGGCGGCAGATCACGGGTACAGGGAGGCCGTGCGGCGTCGCGACGAGCCCTTCGGCGACCATGGACTGTCATGAACCAGATCTCGGAAACGCCAGACATCCTCTCCAGCATCTCCGCGCTCAGCTCGTCGATGTGGGCCTACACGAGCCTCTCGGCGGCCTTCGAGCTCGGCATCGTCAGAGAGCTCGGATCCCCCGTCTCGGCGCGGGAGGTGGGGCGGCGGCTGGGGCTGGACCCCGAGCTGGTCGGCGACCTGCTCGGGGTTCTCGAGGCGCTCGGCGCCGTCTCGTCCGCCGGCCCCGAGGGCGATGAGCGATACGTCGCCACGCCCGCGTTCGAGACCTTCCGCGCGGGCTCGCTCGGTCGGGTCACTCGAGCCGGGATCCGCAGCGACCATCTGCAGACCGCCGAGGCCCTGGGGTGCGCCCGAGCCGGCTCACTGGAGCCCGGATGGGATCACCTCGACCCCGACGTCCTGATCGCCCAGGGCGAGACGGCTGGGCTCTTCCGTCTCTCCGCCGAGCACGTGCTGCCGTCCCTGACCGGCCTGCGAAGGGCGCTTGAGACTCCGGGGGCCAGGTTTCTCGACGTCGGCGCCGGCGTCGGAGTGATCAGCACCGAGCTCTGCATGGTCTACCCGGAGGTGGCCGCCGAGTGCCTGGAGCCGAACCCCGAGGCCCGCCGACTGGGGCGCGAGCGGGTGCGGGCGGCCGGTCTCGAGGCCCGGATCGATTTTCTCTCCCATGGGGTCGAGAGCCTTGGCGCCAGCGGCCGCTACGACCTCGCGTTGATTCCCCAGCCCTTCCTCTCGAGGGAGGCCTTCGAGGAGGGCATCGTGCGGATCAGATCCTCCCTTCGACCCGGCGGCTGGTTGTTGGTGCTCGCGCTCGACGTACCGGAAGCAGACCCCGTTGCAGCCGCCGCGAGTCGCGTTCGCGCCCGATTGTGGGGCGGGGGTGCGGTGTCGGCCGGGGAGCTGATCGATTGTCTCGATCTAGCCGGCTTCGAGCATTCGCGGGCCAACCCGCCCGTCGGCGGATATCGGATGTTCGCCGGCCGCCGTGCTCAGACCTCAGCCGCGAACCCGGAACCGGCGAACCCGGCGGATCGCCCCGCCGCGGGCGCCCGGGCATGATCTCGGGCTGAATGGTCCGAGTCCACCGAGTCCCCTTCTCGACCAATGTCGAGCGCGTCGCCCTTGCCGCCGGCCACAAGGGCATCGATCTGCAGTGGGTCGATCACCTCGACGCCGATCGCGACGCGGTGATCGAGCTCAGCGGCCAGAGGCTCGTCCCGATCGCCGAGTTCGGCACCGAGGTCGTGCGCGGCTCGATGCGGATAATCGAGCGCCTGGAAGCCGAGCATCCCGTCCCGGCGCTGTTTCCCTCCGAACCCGCTCACCGTGCCGGTGCGTCGATCGTTACGGACTGGTTCGATCGTGTCTGGAAGGGTCCGCCCAACGCCCTCGATGGCTCCGAGCCACCCGATGCCGATGCGCTTCGGTCCCGCTCCAGGCTGTGGACGCGCTGGCTCACCGATCTACTTGCCGACTCGCCCTACTTCGGTGGCGAGTCGCTCGGCGTGGTCGATGCCTGCGTCTTCCCGTTCCTCAAGTACGCAATCGTCGACCCCGATCCCGCCGACCCCGACAGCTTCCACGCAGTCCTGGTGGAGCTATTGAGAGCGGACGCTCACCCATCGCTCGATGCGTGGGTCGCCAGGGTCGACTCCCATCCCCGGGGGTGACTCTCACCGCTTTGCCGGAAGCCGCACTCGGATCGCCATTGGTCGCCGATCGCGGACTCCCTCCAGGTCAGCCCGGGACGCGATGGATCTCAAACAGGTTCGTCCCCAGCTCCTGGTCCGGTAGGCCGGCGGTAACGGCGATCAGCTCGCCCGGCTTGGCGATGCCCTCGCGTCGGGCGATCGCAGCACAGTCGTTGAGGAGGTCACGCAGGTCCGGCCATTGGTCGTGCAGGGCGCAGCGGACGCCGAAGAGCAGGTTGAGACGACGGACCGTCTCCAGTCGGGGGGAGATCGCCAGGATCGGGACCTCGGGGCGAAGCGCCGAGACGATGCGGGCGGTGCGCCCGCTCTGGGTTGGGACGACGATCGCCGCCAGGCCGAGCCGGTAGGTCGACGCGACGGCCCCCTGGGCGACTGACGTCGAAACGTCGCCGCCGCCGATCTCAACGCGGTTGATCAGCCAGTCTCCGTAGGGAAGATCCTTCTCCGTGGCCCGGGCGATGCGATCCATGGTCGCGACCGCCTCAGCCGGGTGATCGCCGATCGCGGTCTCCTCGGAGAGCATGACCGCATCCGTCCCGTCGTAGATCGCGTTGGCAACGTCGGTGACCTCGGCTCTCGTCGGCCTGTCGCTGATCACCATCGAGGCGAGCATCTGGGTTGCGGTGATGACCGGTTTCGACTGTCGGCCGGCGACGCGGATCAGGCGCTTCTGCGTCGCCGGGACGTCCTCGATCGGCAGCTCGATCCCGAGATCGCCACGGGCCACCATGATCCCGCTGGTGGCGGCGGCGACGATCTCCTCTGCCCGCTCGGCCGCCTGAGGCTTCTCGATCTTGGCGATCAGTGGGATGTCGGAGCGTCGCTCGGCGAGCCGCTCCATGACCGGCTCGAGATCCTCAGCGGAGCGAACGAACGAAACCGCCAGCAGATCGATGTCGTGATCGACGGCGAAGTCGACCCAGCCCATGTCGTCGGCGCCGGCGGCGGGCATGCCTGCGCTGCTGCCGGGAAGGTTGACGCCCTGGTGAGATGCCACCCGTCCGCCCGACTCGACCATGCAGCGGATCTCGAGGCCCTCGATCTCGAGTGCGCGCAGGCGCACCCTGCCGTCGGCCAGGTAGATCGGGTCTCCCTCGTGGACGGCGCCCGTCAGACCGTCCCAGCCGACCGGGAGGAGCTCCCGTGAGCCGATCGTGGCGTCGTCGGTCGTCAGGGTCAGCTCCCTGCCGGCCTCGATCTGAACGAAGCCGCCCTCGACCTCATCCAGCCGCAGCTTCGGCCCGGGCAGATCGCCGAGTACCGCAACCCATTTTCCCATCAGCTCGCCGGCGGACCGGATCCGCTCGACGTTCTCGGCGTGGCTGGTCTCGTCGCCGTGGGAGAAGTTGAGCCGAAACACGTCGGCGCCGGCCGAGATCAGGCGCTCGAGCATCTTCGGGGAGCGCGAGGCGGGCCCGACGGTTGCGACGATCTTCGTCCTGCGCTCATCGGCCATCAGAGGATCTCCGTCGGTTCCTCGCCGGGATCGGACCCGGTGGCCCCGGGGGGTCGGCTGCGGCGACCGGAGAAGTGGGAGACGTGGGTCGGCTCTGGAAGTGCGTCACCGGCCGGCGTCGTCGCCTCGGCCTCTTCGTCGGGCATCTCGAGCCGCTGGATGTAGTGCAGGCGCCAGAGCGCGCTCGCGATGACGAGCCCCGCGGCCACCGAGAGCATGCAGATGAACCACTGGCCCGCCGAGAGCAATTCGAGCTCGAAGAACTGGCGCAGCGGCTCGATCGCGAGGATCGCAGCCAGCAGGCCGCCGAGCATCGACACCATCGCGAGCATGTAGCTCTGGATCGCGATGTGATCGCGGCCGGGCCCTCGCTCGAGCAGCAGGATGAAGGCGAGCCCGAGGACGATGAGCGTCGTGGTCGCCGCGGTTCGGCCGTCGTTCAGGGAGCCGCCGAAGAGGCCGTCGACCAGCCCGAAGGACATCAGCGAGCCCACCCCGATTCCGATCCCGGCCGGAACGGCGAAGGCCGCCAGGGCCCGCAGGAGCCGGCCCCGGTAGAGCGGCCCTTCGCTGGGGGCCAGTGCGAGCACGAAGGATGGAATGCCGATCGTCAGCAGCGCCGCGACGGTCAGCTGCCGTGGCAGGAACGGAAACGGGAAGCCGACCAGGGCAGTCGCGACGATCAGGAAGCCCGCGTAGACGGTCTTGGTCAGATAGAGGCGCCCGAGCCGGTGGATGTTGCGAGCGATCCGCCGCCCCTCGGCCACTGCTCGCGGCAGCATCGAGAACTGATCGCGCAGGAGGACGATGTCGGCGATCCCCTTGGTGATCTGGCTGCCCGAACCCATGGCCACGGCGAGCCGGGCCTGCTTGAGGGCGGGAACGTCGTTGACACCGTCGCCGATCATGGCCGTGAATCTTCCTGAGTCCGACAGCGCTCCCACCAGCGCCCTCTTCTGCTCGGGGGTGATCCTGCAGAAGATCGTGTTGTCCTCGGCGGCCTGGGCGAGCGCCCTGGGATCCGTCGGCAGGTCGGAACCCTCGATCACGCCCGCGGCCCGCTCGACGCCGAGCGCGTAGGCCACTGCGGTCACCGTCTGAGTGGCATCGCCGGAGATCAACTTCAGGTCGACGTCCTGACCTCGCATGAACTCGATCGTCTCGGCGGCATCCGGCCGAAGGGTCTCCTCGAGGACGACGAGAGCCATCGGCTCCAGCCTGGGTGGCGGGTCGGTGGCCGGATCGGAGGGCAGCCCTCCCGGAGCCTCGCCGAATGCGATCACGCGGCGGCCCTCGTTCGCCTCGGCCTCGAGGCGGCTCTGGAGCTCCGGTGAAAGGGTCATCGCCCCCGAGCCGACCAGCACATCGGGAGCTCCGACCACGTAGCTGCGCGGCGCGCCCTCGCCGTTCAGGGTCAGCCCACTCCACTTCCACTGCGAGGAGAACGGCACCTCGTCGGCGACGACCGCGGCGTGCTCGGGAAAGGCCTCAGCGATCGTCTCCAGCGTTCGGTTGCGCTCGCCGGCCGAGGCGGCGAACCGGCCCAATGTGCGCTCGGCCGAATCGGCGCCCGCGGGGTCGGCGCTGACGACCTCGATCAGCTCGAGCGTGCCGTCGGTGAGGGTCCCAGTCTTGTCGATGCAGATCGTGTCGACGGCGGCCAGCGACTCGGTCGCGCTGATCTGCTGAACCAGCGTGTCCATCCTCGCCAGGCGGACCGCGGCGACGGCGAGGGTCACGCTCATCAGCAGCACCAGGCCCTCGGGAATCAGGGTGATCAGCCCGGCCGTCGCGGTCTGCGCCGCCTCGGTGAAATCGACGCCGCGGAGGATGAAGCCCGCCAACATCAGGAGCGCAAGCGGCACCATGATGATCGAGGTCGCCCAGAGGATCCGGTTGACCTCGATCTGCAGCGGGGAGGGAGGGTGGCGGAACTCGCGGGCCTCGCCGGCGATCTTCTCCGCGTGGGAATCTCCACGTACCGCGTCGATTTCGTAGAACCCCGAACCGGAGACGCAGAACGCCCCCGACAGCATGTGGTCGCCACGCGCCTTGTGGACCCCGTCGGCCTCGCCGGTCAGCAGCGACTCATCGACCGTCAACCCTCGGGAGGAGATCACGGGGCCGTCGGCGATCAGCTGATCGCCCGGCTCGACCCGGACCACATCGCCGGGGACCAACTCGTCTGCATGGAGCTCGAGCTGGCGGCCGTCGCGGAAGACCTCGGCCTGCGGGGAGACCAACAGCGCCAGGTTGTCGAGCGTCTCCTTGGCCTTGAACTCCTGGCGGATGCCGATCGCCGAGTTGACGATCGCGATCACCCCGAACAGCGCATCCGCCCAGAGCCCTTGGCTGAGCACGAGGATGAAGAAGACGAGGATGATCCCGTTGAACAGGGTGAGGACGTTCGCGAGCACGATCGAGCGCAGCGAACGGCTCGAATCCCGCTCGGGCGGCCCAAGGCGCCGGAGCCGTTCGGCGGCTTCGGCACTGCTCAGGCCCTGCACTCGGGTTGTCGGGTCCACCGCGGCCATCCGTACAGAATGAAGCAGGACGGTTCACCTTCGTGATCTGAGGCGCCCGGGCTCCGAATCGGAACTGGAGGTTCTGAGGTTCAAGATCCGGCCGCAGGCCGTCCGGCGCTATGGCCAGAAGCCATCCCCGGTCTCCACCTCGCCCCGCAGATCGTCGACGCGCACCGAACACAGGATCACCTCAGCGGCGGCGTCGGTGTCGTTGTGGATCGATCGGAGGGCGTGCGGTGCGATCCGCACGGCGGTTCGAGGACCCACCTCGAACACGTCGTCGCCGATCTTGAAGGTGACGCTGCCCGAGATCACGAAGTAGACCTCCTCCTGAGTCAGGTGGCGGTGTCCGTAGCTGCCCCTGCCGCCCGTCCCCGGAGGCATCTGCCGCCAGGTGAAGGCGATCTGCTCGGCCGCGAGCGAATCCGTGTAGGAGCGCATCTCCCCGTGGCCCTCGTACCCGGCCATGAAGTCGATCGCATCCCCGCGTTCGCTGATCGAGTAGTCGTCCGTCGCTGTCATGAGGCCTCTCCTCCCAATTGCCTGGATGGCCTCCGATGCTAGGGAAGGGCGAACTCTCGTGAATGCCAATAGTGTGCCTGCGGTGGCACCGAAACTGGGAATCAACCTCGGCTACTGGGGAATCGGCCCCCAGGGCCAGGACGCCGTCGATCTGGTCAAGACCGCTGAGGCCAACGGCTTCGAGTCCGTCTGGGTGGCCGAGAGCTACGGCTCCGACGTCGTCTCGGTTCTCGGGTGGCTGGCTGCGCAGACCGAGACGATCAATCTCGGCGCGGCGATCATGCAGGTTCCGGCGCGTCCACCGGCCGCCGCCGCAATGGCCGGCGCGAGCCTCGACATGCTTTCGGGCGGCCGCTTCATGTTCGGATTCGGGCCGTCGGGCCCCCAGGTCTCGGAGGGCTGGTACGGGGTTCCCTACGCCAAGCCCTGGGGGCGCACGCGGGAGTACATCGAGGTGGTCCGCGAGATCATCGCCCGTTCCGGCCCGCTCGACCATCAGGGAGAGCACTACCAGCTGCCCATGCCGGGAGGCACCGGACAGGGCAAGGCGCTGAAGCTCAACTTCCATCCGCTGCGCAACGAGATCCCCGTCTTCGTCGGTGCGATCGGACGCAAATCGGTCGAGATGGCCGCCGAGCTCTGCGACGGTTGGATCCCGATCTTCTTCAGCCCCGACGCCTTCGAGGACACCTGGGGCGAGCATCTCGAGGCGGGGTTCGCCAAGGGCGGCCGCAGTCGCTCCGACCTCGAGGTCAGTCCATCGATCCAGGTGGCGATCGACGGTGACGTCGAGGTTGCCCGCAACGTCGTCAGGACGGGATTGCTGCTCTACCTCGGCGGGATGGGCAGCCGTGAGACCAACTTCTACGTCGATCTCGCCTGTCGATTCGGCTTCGAGAAGGAGGCGGTTGAGGTCCAGTCGCTGTTTCTCGACGGCAAGCGTGACGAGGCCTTCAAGGCGATCCCCGACGAGCTCTGCGACGCGACCTCTCTGATCGGGACCGAGGCGGAGGTGACCGAGCGGATCGAGCGGTTCACCGCGGTCGGAATCGACCGGCTGATCTGCTCGCCGGTCCATCTCGACGCTGCTGAGCGCACGCACACGATCGAGCGCCTCGCAGCGATCGTCGGCGCATCCTCTGCTGCCTGAACCCCGATCCGATGTCGCGATGAGCGCGGCGGGGGTATAACCAGTCCATGCCGGACCTGAAGCCGGGAACCGTATTCGCCGGACACCGGATCGAGGGAATCGCCGGACGCGGCGGCATGGGGACCGTCTATCGCGCCACCCACCTGGCGCTCGACCACGTCGTCGCCCTGAAGGTGATCTCGGCCGATCTGGCCGCCGACGACGCCTTTCGCGAGC
This sequence comes from uncultured Solirubrobacterales bacterium, assembly GCA_963823275.1. Lineage (GTDB taxonomy): Bacteria > Actinomycetota > Thermoleophilia > Solirubrobacterales > 70-9 > RHKX01. The sequence goes on from CAWGKW010000002.1 coordinate 514,177, forward strand.
GCTTCCGCTCGGAATCGCGGATCGCCGTATCGCTGCGCCATCCGAACGTGGTCCCGATCCACCACGCCGGCGAGGAGGACGGGCTCCTGTTCGTGACCATGGACCTCGTCGACGGACCCGATCTGCGGCGGATGCTGATCGCCGGCGGCACGCTGCCCCCGACCGGGCGATCAAGATCGTCGGCCAGGTCGCCTCGGCCCTCGACGTCGCCCACTCCCGAGGCCTCGTACATCGCGACATCAAGCCCGGGAACATCCTGGTCGAGCGCGACTCCGACGACCGCGCGTTCCTGACCGACTTCGGCCTCGCCAAGCGGTTCGACCAGGCGACCGATGCGGGCGCGCTGACCCGGACCGGCGCCTTCGTCGGGACCCTCGACTACGTCGCTCCCGAGCAGATCCGCGGCGACCGGGTCGACGCTCGCACCGACGTCTACGCGCTCGGGTGTGTCCTCTACGAGGCGATCTCCGGGCGCGCGCCCTTCGCCGACCGGGAGGAGAACGTCGCCAAGATCTACGCCCACCTGCAGGACGAGCCGCCCTGGCTCCCCGGCGACGGCGGCACCGAGGGAGAGCTCGACGAGGTGATCGCCAGGGCCCTCGCCAAGGAGCCCGCCGACCGCTATCCGTCAGCCGGCGATCTCGCGCGCGCCGCCGCCGCCGCGATCGAGGGTGAGGAGGTCCTGCGCTCGGCCGAGCGCAGCGTCGCCACCGGCAAGGCTGCCCCCGAGACCGGCGAGCCGGCGAATCCGCCGATGCCGATCACCGACACCGTTGAGTCCGAGGTTGCCGCCGAACCGGATCCCGAGCCGACTCAGCCACTCTCGGCCGTCCCCGAGGCCTACGCGGCCACCGAGCAGCGGACGTCGGAGACGACGGTCGAGCCCGGATCGCCGCCGCCTCGAGATCAGCCGCCGTCACCAGCCGGCCGGGGTCCGCGCTGGGGCCGGATCGCCGGAGCCCTCGCCGCCGCGGCGGTCGTGCTCGTAGTCGCGGTGATCGCGCTCGGCGGCGGAGGGGATGGCAACGTGGGGGCCGAGCAGGCGTCGAGCACGCCGGGTGGTTCGGGAGCCGCAGAGCCGAGGCGGGTCGGCGATCCCATCGACGTCGCGACGATGCCGGTCGGGATCACCGTCGCCGACGGGACCGTCGCCGTGGCCTCCCGGTCCGGACGAGCGCTGACGCTGATCGACGAGGGAACGCGTGAGACGACCCAGATCATCGACCTTCCCGCCGATGGTCAGGAGGTCGCGATCGACGATGACAACGCCTGGGTCACGATGCCCACCGACTCGTCGGTGCTCAAGGTGCCCCTCGGTGGCGGAGAGGCCCAGCCTCCGATCCCCGTCGGCTCGCCGCCCTTCGGCGTCGCATCCGACGGCAGCTCGGTCTGGGTCGCTCAGCCGGAGGCGCAGCAGATCACCTCGATCGATATCGCCGATCTGACCACGGCCCCGACGAAGATTCCCGAGTCGACCGAGCCGACCGAGCTGGCCGTCTCCGACGGAACGATCTGGGTGGTGGATCGCAACTCGGAGCTGTTCTGGTTCGAGGCCGACATCCCCGGTGAGCAGCAGTCCGTCGGACTGGGGGATAACCCGAAGGGCGTGGCCGTCGGCGGCGGTTCCGTCTGGGTGGCGAACACGGACAGCAGCAACGTCGTCGAGTTCGACGAGGACGGCAACCAGCTCGACTCGATCGATGTCGGCGGTGAGCCCCGCCTCGTCGCCTACGGCTTCGGGAGGGTGTGGGTGGCGAACGGTGCCGGCCGCGTCGACGTGATCGACCCTGCGAACGACAACTCGATCGAGACGGTCGGCATCGAAGGATCGCCCGAGGGCGTGGCCGTAGGCAGCGACGAGGTCTGGGTGACCACGGGCCTGAACGGTGACTCCGTTCAGCGCATCGATCCGGGCGGCTGAACCGATCGGTCGTGTGATCGTGTCCTCTGTGGGGCCACGATCGCACTACCGATTGGCGCGGCGCCCCGCGAGGCGCCGCGGTGTGGCCCCACAACGACGAGACCCCGCCGGGGCGGGGTCTCGCATCGTCCGATCGTGAACTCCGGGTTGATGGCTACTTGATGACGCCCTCGATCAGCAGCCAGCAACCGTCGTCGGAGCCGAGGCTCTGCATCGCGTTGCCGACCTTCAGCGCCGGGCTGTAGAGCAGGGTGTTGTCCCCACCGGAGCTGCAGCGCAGCGTGCTGGTCCGCCTGGTGCTGATGGCGAGCTGCTCGCCCTTGTGCACCTCGATGCCGTCGAGCTTGAACTTCTCCACGTCGTAGGTGTTGGAGTTCGGGTTGTCCTGGCCCTCGTAGTTGATCCGCGGGCCCTGGGTGACGACCTTGGCCTTCTGCTGATCGTTGACCTTGACGAGCTGGAGCTTGAAGTTGCCCGCCTCGCCGGCGATCAGCCTGATCTCCTTCAGCTCGCCGGTCTTCGGCGCCTTCTCGCCGCCTGCATTGCCGTAGGCGTCGTTGAGGACCCAGGTGCACTTCTTGCCTTCGAAGCCATTGCACTCGTGTGCGGTTCCGGCGTTCGAGGGCTGGACGTTCGGCGTCACGTGGGCGCCGAACATCGTCGAGGCCTGGGCCTGCGACGTTGCGCCGATCATGGCGACGGCGGCAACGAGGAGAGCTGCGATGGTCTTGACGTTCTTGAACATGGTCGATTCCCTTCGGTTGATTGCCCGCTGCGTTTCCCTTTCGCGGCGGTGAATCCAGAATCGCCCGAAGCGGGTCCCGCCAACAGGCACCCGCGGGCGGGAGCCGGACCCCGCGCCGGGTGGTGGTGTTCACCCCGGGGTGGCGACCACCGAACGTGGAGGTTCAGAGGTCGCGTTCGGAGATCAGGCCGGATTGCATCGCCCGCTGGACGAGGTCGACCCGCTTGCCGCTCTGCGGAGCGTCGGCGAGGTCGAACTTCTCGAACAGCGCTCGCAGGTGGGTCTTGACGGCGTCGACGCTCAGGTGCAGCTCCTCGCCGATCTGGGCGTTTGTGGCCGGGCTGGCGAATGCCGCCCCGTCCTTGAACGGGCGGCAGAGCGCGACAGGACCCGGCGCTGGGCAGGGGAGACGCCCGCCGCCGCCGCGATGTCGCTGGAGACGACGGTCGATTCGCCGCCGGCCACGACCGGCGCCCGGAACTGGATCCGGGTCCGCCCGACCCTGATCACGTCGCCGTCGCGCAGCATCCTGCGGCCGCGGACCCTCTCCTCGTTGACGAACGAGCCGTTCGTCGAGAGCCCGTCGTCGACCAGGGTGCAGTCGGAGCCGACGAACTCGATCTGGGAGTGAAGCTTCGAGACCTCGCCGTCGGCGGGCAGCGAGATATCGGCGGAGGGGCTGCGTCCGATCCAGATCTCGCCCCGATCGCCCTCGATCGTCCTGATCTCCTGTTCGCCCGTCGGCGTCGCGGAAGATCAGCAGCGGCAGGCCCAGTCGTTCCATCTCGATCTGCGCCTTCAGCTCGACGGCGCTCTGCGCTCGCGGCTGATCTCCGGGGACGCTCATACCCGGCAAGGTAGCGCCGCGGGGGGACGTGCGGTCGTCAATGGGCGGCGCTTGTATACATTCCCCGCCCGTCCATGCGGTTAGGTGTCCCGAAAGAGTCTCTGGAGGGGGAACGGCGAGTTGCGCTGATCCCCGACACGGTCAAGTCGCTCGTCGGCAGGGGCCTCGAGGTCGTGGTCGAGTCGGGCTCCGGCGTCGCCGCCGGGCATCCCGACGACCAGTACGCCGACGCCGGCGCGACGATCGGCGATGCTTGGGGGGCGGACATCGTCCTCCGGGTCGCGCCACCGACGCTCGAGGAGATCGGCCGCATCGGCTCCGGCAAGGTGCTGATCGGCTTTCTGCAGCCGCTCACCGCCACCGACACGACCAGAGCTCTCGCCGGCGGGCGACGTCACCTCCTTCGCGGTCGAGGCGATCCCGAGGATCACCCGAGCCCAGGCCATGGATGCACTCTCCTCGCAGGCCAACGTCGCCGGTTACGCGGCCGCATTGCTGGCGGCTCGTGAGGCCGGCCGCTTCTTCCCGATGATGACCACCGCCGCCGGCACTGTCTCCCCGGCCCGGGTGATGGTGCTCGGCGCCGGCGTTGCGGGCCTGCAGGCGATCGCCACCGCCAAGCGCCTCGGCGCCGTCGTCAGCGGCTTCGACATCAGGCGCGCCGCCTGGGAGCAGATCAAGTCCCTCGGCGGCCGGCCGCTCGAGCTCGACTTCATCCCCGACGCCGAGGACGAGGGCGGCTACGCGCGACCGCTGACCGACGAGGAGAACCAGCAGGTCCGCGAGGCGCTCGCCGAGAACGCAGTCCAGACAGGACGTGATCATCACGCACGGCCCTGATCCCCGGCCGACCCGCGCCGATCCTGATCACCGCCGAGGGCGTCCGCAACATGGCCCCGGGCTCGGTGATCATCGACCTGGCCGGTGAGAGCGGCGGCAACTGCGAGCTGACCAAGGCGGGGGAGACGGTGCGTCAGCAACGGGGTCAAGGTGATCGCCCCGGCCAACCTGCCGAGCGATATGCCCGCCCACGCCTCCCAGCTCTACGCCAAGAACCTCGAGAACTTCATCGGCCTGATCACCGGCGAGGAGGGCGAGCTCGAACCTCGACTTCGAGCGACGAGGTCGTCGTCGGGCGCCTGCCTGACGCATGGCGGCGAGATCAAGAACGAGCGGGCGAAGTCCGTGGTCGAGGGCAGCTGAGGGAGCAAGCCGAGATGGATCTGGTCACCAACATCACGATCTTCGTCCTCGCCGCCTTCGTCGGCTTCGAGGTGATCTCGAAGGTTCCGGCAACGCTGCACACCCCGCTGATGTCGCAGACCAACGCGATCCACGGCATCGTCATGCTCGGCGGCCTGATCGTCGCCGGCTACGCCGAGGGCGGCCTCGAGCTGACCATCGCGTTCATCGCGATCGCCTTCGGTGCGATCAACATCGTCGGTGGCTTCATGGTCACCGACCGGATGCTCGGGATGTTCGGCCGCAAGAAGCCCGCCAAGAAGCCGGATGCGGACTCGGAGTCGGGGAGCTGACGTGGCGATCCTGACCGCAGTCTTCGAGCCGGGCGGCGACGCGGCGACGCTGCTCTACGTCGTCTCCTTCTCGATGTTCATCATCGGGATCAAGCAGGGCACCCACCCGACCACGGCCAAGCGCGGCAACATGATCGCCGCCGTCGGCATGCTGATCGCCGTGATCACGACCCTGCTGCTCGACGGCATCGGCAACTGGGGTGTGATCTTCGGCGCCCTGCTGGTCGGCGGCGCCGTCGGCATGATCGCCTCGCTCCGCGTGCAGATGACCGAGATGCCGCAGATGGTCGCCCTCTACAACGGGGTCGGCGGCGGCGCCGTCGCCCTGATCGCCTGGTCGGAGTTCCGCCACGGCATGGGCGGCGACTTCCCGCTCGAGGAGTTCATCCCGATCCTGTTCTCCGCCGTGATCGGTTCGATCTCCTTCTGGGGCTCCAACATCGCCTTCGCCAAGCTTCAGGATCTGATCCCGACCAAGCCCCTGGCGATCCCCGGCCAGCAGGTCGTCAACGCCCTGCTCCTGGTCGGCATCATCGTGGCGTCTGCATCGTGCTCTCGATCGACCACGACAGCGGCCCCTCTCAGGCTCTCTTCATCGGCGTCCTGATCGCCGCGGCCCTGCTCGGCAACCTCGTCGTCCTTCCGATCGGCGGCGCCGACATGCCGGTCGTGATCTCGCTTCTCAACGCCGCAACCGGTCTGTCGGCCGCGGCCGCGGGCTTCTCGCTCGACAACGTCGCGCTGATCGTCGCCGGCACCCTGGTCGGCTCATCGGGAACGCTCCTGACCATGGAGATGGCGACCGCGATGAACCGATCGGTCCCGAACATCCTCTTCGCCGGTTTCGGCGGCGCGCCCGCCGGCGGGGGCGCTGGATCCGCCGAGGAGCGGCCGCACCGTTCCGTCACCGCCCAGGACGCGGCGATCTCGCTCACCTACGCCGACTCGGTCGTGATCGTCCCCGGCTACGGCCTCGCGGTCGCGCAGGCCCAGCATGCCGTCAAGGAGATGGCCAACGAGCTCGAGGCTGCGCGGGGTCGAGGTCCGCTACGCGATCCATCCCGTGGCCGGCCGCATGCCCGGCCACATGAACGTCCTGCTGGCCGAGGCCGACGTGCCCTACGAGAAGCTCGTCGAGATGGAGGACATCAACCCCGACATGCCCCGGACCGACGTCGCCGTCGTGATCGGCGCCAACGACGTCACCAATCCGGCCGCCAAGAACGATCCCGACAGCCCGATCGCCGGGATGCCGATCATCGAGGTCGGTGAGGCCCAGCAGGTGATCGTGATCAAGCGTTCCATGAGCCCCGGCTTCGCCGGTATCGACAACGACCTCTTCTACATGGAGAAGACCGCGATGCTCTTCGACGACGCCAAGAAGGCGGTTCAGGAGATCGCCGGCGAGATCACGAACCTCTGACGGGTTGGCAGCCGCCGGCTCGTCGTCATCGGCCGGCTCACGGCCAGATGGCCGCATTGCCGACCTCTTCCTAGACCCGGCGCCCGCCAACCTCGTCAGTACCTCTCGGAGGCAGGCGTCGGCTCGTCGTCATCGGCCAGATGGCCGCGGCGCGACCGGCGCCGCCTCTTCGCTACTTCCTCTCGTCGCCCTCGCGCTTGCGACCGCGACGGACGTGCGGGAGCAGCCACCCGGCGAGCGCGCCGAGAGCGAAGGTGATGATCAGCACGAAGAACAGCGGCATGCTGGCGGTGGCGAAGATGAAGTCGACCGAAACCTCCTGCGAGTTCTGGAAGATGAGCACGAGCGCGACGATCACCACCGCGATCGCGGCGTAGAAGCGCCAGCTCCGTTCGCCCCTGGGCTTCTGACCCGGGAGCGGCGCGGGTCCCCGATGCGGTCGGTCACTCATTCCTTCGCGACCCTATCGCCTTTAGTCACGAAACCGGCCCCACGCGTGCGCCGGCGATCCCTAGCGTCCGCCCATGGCGGGCATCGCAGGCAACCGACGGTTTCGGGATCACGGCCAGGCGACCCCCGAGTACGCGGGTCTGGTGCTGTTCTTGGCGGCTCTCTTCACGGTCCTTGCCGCGGTCGCCGGACCGTCGCTGCCGGGCGTGCGGTCTCCCCCGAGCACTGGCCTCCAAAGTGCTCTGCGCGGTCGGGTCGAGCAGTCTCCTGCGCCGCGGGGCGATGGACGAGGGCGACGCCTTCGCCGATGTCGGCCACCGAGGCGGCCTACGGTCGGGAGATCGCGGACCTGCTCGACCGCCATGCGCCCGACATCTTCTTCGAGCGGGACGACTTCGCCTCCCTCCCGGTCGACTTCCGCGAGTGCCGGGCTCGCAGCTGCGCAGACACGATTCGGCCGGGCTCGGTCCATGCGACCCAGACCGGCCTGCCGCCGGTCGCGTTCACCCACGTCGTCGATTGCCGCGGTACCCCGCGTCCGTCGGCGCTACGACTGCAGCGGTGAGCGCGCGGGAACACGTCTATCTGCAGTACTGGCTCTACTACCCCGACAGCCTCACTCACGGGCTTGGGCCGCGTCGGCGGCTTTCATCAGGACGACTGGGAGAGCTTTCAGGTCCGCGATCGCCGCCGATGGCGTCCGCGCTGCAAGGGCCAGCTCTCACCATGGCTACAACGGCGCGCAGCGGCGGCGTCGGCAGCATCGGCAGCGACACCGGCTGGAGCCCGCGACCCGGCTGGGATACGAGCCTGAACGTCCTCCACGTCGCGGCCGGAAGCCACGCCGGGACGACCCAGATCTCCTACGGCGACAGCCGGGCGATCCACCGCGATGACCTGGTCCTGATCCCGGCCGAGCCCCTGGCCGGCTCCTCGCCGGCCGGCTTCGCGGTCTCTCCGCCCTGGGAGAAGGCGGTCTGGCGCGATCCCGAGTCGATGGGTACCTGATGAGCCGACCGGGAGAACCCGTGTGCCCCGCGATCGGGCCTGGGTAGGCTGAGCCGATCGCGGCGCCGACGAAGGCAACCGATAGGACGGCAATCGCGGAGCGACTCGCCGAGGCGCGCGAGCGCACGCTGGCTGCTGGTCGAGCAGCTCAGCGACGAGCAGCTCAACACGGTCTACTCGCCGATCCTCAGTCCGCTCGCCTGGGATCTCGGCCACATCGCCAACTTCGAGGAGCTCTGGCTCGTGCAGACGGCCGGCGGCCGCGAGCCTCTGAACGGGGATCTGGGCCGGATCTACGATGCGATCGAGAACCCGCGCGCGGAGCGCAACGAGCTGCCGATCCTTCGTGGCGAGGACTCTGCGCAGGTACATGGCGGACGTTCGCGGGCGCACGCTCGAGGTGCTGGACGAGCTCGACCTCGACCGACCCCGAGAACCCGGTGCTCCGCGACGGCTTCGCCTACGAGATGCTGATCGCCCACGAGCATCAGCACAACGAGACGATGCTGCAGCTGCTGCAGATGGTCGACGGCTACGAGCCGCCGCTCGAGCGACCCGACCCGGCCGCCGACCGGCGCCCAGCGGCCCCGAGATGGTCAGCGTCGACGGTGGTGCTCACGAGGTCGGCGCCCCCGGCACCGGCTTCGCCTACGACAACGAGCGGCCTCGCCATCGCGGTCGAGCTCGGGCCCTTCCGGATCGATCGCCGCCCGGTCAGCAACGGCGACTTCGCCGAGTTCGTCGCCGAGACCGGCGCCGAGCCGCCGCTCTACTGGGAACGCGACGGCGAGGGCGACTGGGTCGACACCACCTTCGGCCGCCGCACCGAGCTGGACCGCGAGGCCGCCCGTGGTCCACGTCGACCATGGCCAGGCGAGCGCCTTCGCGGCTGGGCCGGGTAAGCGCCTGCCGACCGAGTTCGAGTGGGAGGTGGCGGCCGCGGGGTCCGATCCAGCGCCGCGCAATCTCGATCAGGAGGCCTTCCGGCCGCTCCCGCGATCGCAGCGACAACGCTTCCTCGTGTAACGCATTGGCCCTGCTCGGAGACGTGTGGGAATGGACGAGTTCCGATCTGGTCGGCTACCCGGGTTTCGAAGCGTTTCCGTACCCCGAGTACTCGGAGGTCTTCTTCGGTCGCGGCTACCCGGTTCTCCGGGGCGGGTCGTGGGCGACCCGCAGGAACGTGATCCGCACCTCGCTTCCGCAACTGGGACCTTCCGCGAGCGTCGACAGATCTTCTCCGGATTCCGCTGCGTAGGTGACCGAGTAGATGGCGGACGAAGCGGCGATCGAGATCGCGGTCGACCTGCCTGAGGGAGGTGTGCTCGCCGGGATGGCCGAGGTCGTCCGCGAGGGTCTCTCGTCGCCCGTTCAAGGAGCTGCCGCCGAAGTACTTCTACGACGAACTCGGCTCCGAGCTCTTCGAGCGGATAACCGAGCAGCCGGAGTACTACCCGACCCGCTGCGAGCGGGAGATCCTTGACGCGCGGGCGGCGGAGATCATCGATGCGGCACAGCCGCGGACGTTGATCGAACTCGGATCGGGCGCCGCATCCAAGAGCCGGGTCCTCCTCGACGCGATGCGCGAGGCGGGCACGCTCGAGAGGTACGTCCCGGTCGACATCTCCGAGGAGATCACGCGCCGGGTGGCCGCCGAACTGGTCGAGGAGTACCCGGGCATTGGCGGTCAGGGGAATCGTCTGCGATTACGAGACCCACCTCGAGCGGATCCCTCGGCCCGAGGGAGCGCTGATCGCCTTCCTCGGCGGCACGATCGGCAACTTCAGGCCCGGCCCGAGGCGCTCGTTCCTCGCCCGGATCGCCACCCTGATGTACCCGGGGGATCGGTTCCTGCTCGGCACTGATCTGGTCAAGGACGCGGTCGACGCTCGAAGCCGCCTACAACGACGACGCCGGGGTCACGGCCGAGTTCAACAAGAACGTGCTCAACGTCCTCAACCGCGAGCTCGAGGCGAACTTCGACCTCGATGCCTTCGAGCATGTCGCCTTCTGGGATCCCGACAACGAGTGGATCGACATCCGCCTGCGCGCCCTCGCCGAGCAGTTCGTCGATCTGCGCGCGCTCGACATGCGAGCGCACTTCTCGCGCAACGAGGAGATGCGCACCGAGATCTCGACCAAGTTCACCCGCGAGCGGATCGAGTCGAGCTATGCCGACGCGGGCCTCGAGCTGCTCGATTGGTGGACCGACCGCGAGGGCCTCTTCGCGCTCAGCCTCGCGCGGCCGTTATTCGGATAGGCTCGCGGTAGCAAATGGATTTCTCGAAGCTCTCGCGCTCGGAATGGCTCGGGCTCGCCGCCTCGGCGTTGCTGGTGATCTCGGTGCTCTTCCTGCCCTGGTACGACCTCGCCACGGGACCGGCGCGGATCGGCGGGTGGCGGACGGCTTCCTCTGCGGGGACGGTCAGTTCAGCTGCACCGGCTTCGAGACCTTCCCGATCCTCAGCTGGCTGTTGCTCGCGGCGGCTCTCGCCCCCTGGATTCTGGCCTACATCGTGGTCCGTGGTCACAAGCTTTCGTGGCCGCCCGGGGAGCTGACGATGACCGTCGGCTTCACGGCGTTCATCCTGATCGCCTACAACGGCATCGTGGACCCGCCCGGGATCGGGGAACCAGGAGATCGGCATCACCAAGGCAATTGGCTACTACGTGGCCCTGTTCTCGGCGCTGGGAATCGCCGTCGCGGCATCGGCCGGGCGATGGAAGTGGCCAAGGACGCCCCACGCAAGGCGCCCGGCACGGTCTGAGTCGAGCTCCAGGCGTCGTTGATATGGGAGTGATCTCGCACGACAACCGTCCCGGCAGCAAGCCCGACCGGAACCTCGCCCTGGAGCTCGTCCGGGTGACCGAAGCCGCCGCTCTGGCCGCGGCACGCTGGGTCGGTCGCGACGACAAGGAGGCCGCCGACGGTGCGGCCGTCGACGCGATGCGCCTGTTGATCAACACGGTGCCGATGGAAGGCATCGTCGTGATCGGCGAGGGGGAGAAGGACGAGGCGCCGATGCTCTTCAACGGCGAGGAGATCGGCGACGGCAGCCCGCCGCGCGTCGACATCGCCGTGGACCCGCTCGAGGGCACTCGACTCTGCGCCCGCGGCCTACCCGGTTCGCTCGCGGTGATCGCGCTTTCCGAGCGCGGAGCCATGTTCGACCCCGGCCCCTGCTTCTACATGGAGAAGCTCGTGGGCGGTCCCGAGATCGCGGATTGCCTCAGCCTCGAGGAGCCGATCGGCGATGTCGTCAAACGGGTCGCCGAGCGCCGCGGCGTCAGCCCGACCGAGGTCACCACGGTGATTCTCGATCGCGAGCGCCATGCCGAGGGGGTCCGCCAGATCCGCGAGGCCGGCAGCCGCATTCGCTTCATCACCGACGGCGACGTCGCCGCGGCGTCTGCTCGCGGTCATGGACGGGACCGGCGTCGATCTCCTCTGGGGAATCGGCGGGACCCCGGAGGGGGTGATCTCCGCCGCCGCGATCAAGTGCCTGGGCGGACAGATCCTCGGTCGCCTCTGGCCCCGCGACGACGAGGAGCGCAAGGCCGCCGAAGATGCCGGCTACGAGATCGAGAGAGTGCTCGAGGTTCATGAGCTCGTCGGCGGCAACGACGCCTTCTTCGCCGCCAGCGGCGTCACCGACGGCGATCTCCTCCAGGGGGTCCGCTATCACGGCGCCGGCTACGCGACGACTGAGTCGCTGGTCATGCGCTCGCGCTCGGGGACGGTCCGCCGGGTCAGCGGCCGCCACGATCAGGCCAAGCTGCGCGAGGTTACCGGCGGCCTTTACGGGTAACCGGTAGCCCATGATCCTGATCGCCGGGGCGACCGGCTATATCGGCGGCCTGCTCGCCGACCGGCTCGTCGCCGAAGACCGCGCTGTCCGCTGCCTGGCGCGCTCTCCGGAGCGGGCCGCCGAGCGGCTCGACGATCGCTGCGAGATCGTCGAGGGTGACGTTCTCGACCCCGCCACGCTCTCCCCGGCGCTCGACGGGGTCGAGGTCGCCTACTACCTGGTCCACTCGATGGGCCGGGGCGGCGACGACGGCTTCGAGGAGCGCGACCGGCGTGGGGCGCGCAACTTCGCGGCAGCCGCCCGCGATGCGGGGGTCGAACGGATCGTTTACCTGGGCGGGCTGGGGGAGGGCACCTCCGCTCACCTGCGCTCTCGCCAGGAGACCGCGGAGGGGCTCGCCTCGACCGGGATCCCGCTGACCTACTTCCGGGCGGCGATCGTGATCGGCTCCGGCAGCGAGTCGTTTCGGACGATCGCCTACCTGGTCAGGCGCCTGCCCGCGATGGTGACGCCGAGTTGGACTTCGACCCGGACCCAGCCGATCGCCGCCGCGGACGTCGTCGCCTATCTCGCGGCTGCCCTCGACGTGCCCTCGTCGAGCGGGCGCGAGATCGAGATCGGCGGGCGCGAGATCACCACCTACGGCGGGCTGCTCGATATCTGCGCCGAGGCCCAGGGACTCCGCCCGAGACTTCGCGTGGGGGTGCCGTTGCTCTCGCCGGGACTGAGCTCGCACTGGATCGGGCTGGTGACTCCCGTCGATGCGGGGGTGGCCCGTCCCCTGGTGGAGGGGCTGACGACGGAGACGGTCGTCGCCGACCCGTCCGGCATGGAGCTCTTCGACGTCGAGCCGACTCCGCTCGATCAGGCGATGCGTGAGGCGGTCGACGAGCTCTTCTGACCCCCGCCGATCCCCACCCCTGGGACCGATCAGGGCAGCCATTCGTGCTCGGGCTCTTCGGCGGGCGGTAGCTGAATGGGGAAATCAGCCGTCATCCCGCGCACGGTGCCGGTGGCATGGAGTTCGAATCGCAGGGCGTTGATCACGGCCCCGGCGAGCAGCCCAAGCGCGATCGCATAGAACCAGATCAGGACGATCAGCACGAAACTGACGATCCGGCCGAATTGGCCGACGGTCGAGATGTTGACGAGGTAGATCGGAAAGATCGTGTTGGCGACGCCGCCGGCCAGAGCCATGAACAGCGCACCCGGCCAGACCGCACGCCAGGGCAGATGCCCCTTGGGTACCGCCCAGTAGATCAGGCAGAGGATCAGGAAGCTGATCGTCAGGCCGGCCGCGATCACCATCACGTTGAGCAGCCAGTCGACGCGGGACAGTCCGAATGGGAGATCCTCGACTCCGGAGACCAGGAGGCTCTCGACCGCCGGCACGGCGACGCTCGCGGCGAGGAAGAAGGCAGAGACGGCCAGCATGATCAGCGCGAACCGCTTCTGCCGCAGCCAGCTGCGGCATTCGACGTGGTAGATCCGACAGAACGCCGTGTCCATGGCGCCCCAGAACGAGGATCCGATCCAGAGACCGGCGATGATCGCGACAATGCCGATCTGAGTCGAATTGGTCTCCAGCTGCTCGAGACTGGAGCGCAGCGTGTCCTGCTCGGTGGAGGGAAAGAGCTCCTGGAGATCGCTCAGGATCGTGGACTGGACGTCGGGGCTCTGCAGCAGCTGACCGGTGATGAACAACAACAACAGGGCGAACGGGAAGACGGAGAGCAGGAGGTTGTAGGCGACCATCGCCGCCATCCCGGTCACGTTCTCCTCGTACGCGCGCCGCCAGAAGGCTACGAGCGATCGACCGGCGCTGCCGCTCAACGCCGCTCTACTGCATCTCGCACCGCCGCCGCCGTGCGACCGGCGATGCGAAGGCCGAGCGCGGCCGCCTCTCCGGCGATGGCGATCCCGCCCCGCGCGAGCGCTTCGAGTTCCGCCGTCCCCGAGGCCGACGCCTCACCTTCCGCCTGGCGCGTGGGATCGGGCTTCGCGGCGCGCTCGGGGCCGGCGGCACGTGGTTCGCTCTGCGGTGGGGCGGGCCGCGGCGTCGGCGCTTGCTTGGTGCGACGCGGGCTGCGGACCGAGGGCCTGGACTTCGGAAGGTTGCCGAGCACGCCCGCCTGGGGCACGGCGGTGGGTTCGGACCCGGCTTCGCCCGGGTCTTCTGGCTCCGCCGTGTCGCCTCTCTCACTGCCGCTGTCGATCGGGCTCATGAGGCTATTTCAGCGCGTTTGGCGGCAGAACGCGCCGCCGCCCCGGCCGATCTTCTGATCCGGTGGGTTAATTCGGGCGTAACCGGGCAGAGGGGTAGGTGTAGCGCACCAAGAATCAAATGAAATCGAGCCTTCGATTGGCCTTGACTTCAGAAAGTAAAGTAGGTACGATGCGGCTTGCGGGGTTCCGTCTGTGCCGGCGGGACGGACAAGCGCGGCAGTGACGGACTGAACGGGTCCGTTAGCTTCACAGCCGCGGCTCATGTCGAGAGCACCTGCGCCCGATGAAAAGCAAACGGGCCGATGCGACAAACGGACCCCGAGAACTAACCACTGAACGGAGCAAAAGGACGCGGAATGCTGGTAGCTGAGCTTCAGGAACTTGAAGAGGTGAAGAATCTGCTGAGCAAGGGTCAGCAGGTTGGAGTGCTGACCTTTGGCGAGATCGCGACCGCGGTCTCCGAGGTCGACGTCGACGAGGGCGATATCGAGGAGCTCTACGGCCACCTCGAGCGCTCCGGCATCGAGCTCGTCGAGGACGTCGATCCTGCGCAGGCCTCCGCGCCCGAGCGCGACGACGGCAAGCGCGGCAAGCGCCGTGCCAAGACGACGATCGATCTGAAGCCGGACATGACCACCGACTCGCTGCAGTTGTTCCTCAAGGACATCGGCAAGGTCCGGCTGCTGACCGCCGCCGAGGAGGTCGAGCTGGCGAAGCGCATCGAGCGCGGGGATCTCGCCGCGAAGGAGAAGATGGTCGAGTCCAACCTGCGGCTCGTCGTCTCGATCGCGAAGAACTACCGCAACCAGGGTCTCCCGTTCCTCGACCTGATCCAGGAGGGAACGCTCGGGCTGGTCCGCGCCGCCGAGAAGTTCGACTACCGCAAGGGCTTCAAGTTCTCCACCTACGCGACCTGGTGGATCCGCCAGGCGATCGCTCGCGCGCTCGCCGACAAGGCGCGGACTATCCGCATCCCCGTTCACGTCGTCGAGAAGCTGAACAAGATCGGACGCGCCGAGCGCAAGCTCGTCACCGAGCTCGGCCGTGAGCCGACGCCGGAGGAGATCGCCGATGTCACCGGCATCGAGCCGGATGAGGTCGATTCGATCAAGCGCTCCGCGCAGGCTCCCGTCTCCCTGGAGAAGCCCGTCGGCGACGAGGAGGAGTCGGAGTTCGGCCAATTCATCGCCGATGAGAAGGCCGAGTCCCCCTTCGACCGCGCCGCCGACCTGCTCACCAAGGAGGCCCTTCGCGAGGCGCTGGAGAACCTCTCCTATCGCGAGCGTCGGGTGCTCGAGCTCCGTTACGGACTCGGCGGGGAGCATCCCCGGACCCTCGACGAGGTCGGACGCACCTTCAACGTCACTCGCGAGCGGATTCGGCAGATCGAGAACCAGTCGCTGAAGAAGCTGCAAACGCTCGCCGAAGCGCAGAAGTTGCGCGAAGTCGCGTAAACGTCAAGTCAGTCGCCCGATAACCGGGCGCCCGGTTCCACCGGCCCGGTTGAAATCGGGCCGGGACCGTGACAAGAGGACCTCAGAACCAGGATGCGGGCGGCCCGACGCCACCGCCCCCAGACCAGACGATCGAACGGAGAAATAGATCATGAGTACCGCCACCAAGACCAGACCTTCCGACAGCAACGCGGTTGTCGAGTTCACCTGCGCACGCTGTGAGGTGACGAGCCGCTGGACCGAGGGCCTGGGGGCCGCAACGCCGCCGAATTGGGTCAAGGAGAAGGGCCTCTACTACTGCCTCGTCTGCCGCCGCGAGCGCGCGATGGAGCAGGCCGTCGAGCAGGCCGGAGGCCAGAGCGTCAGCACCGCCGATCGGGCGAAGCTGCGCTCCGCCGCGGTCGTCGATTTCGAGATCGATCGCGATCCGGATCGGACCGAAGGCGAGATCGCCAAGGCCGCAAGGGCTTCGATCGGCGCCGTCCGAAAGGCACGCAAGCGCCGTCCTGAGTAGCGCCTGACGGCCTCAGGGACTGACTGAGGGCCCCTCCTCGGAGGGGCCCTTCTCGCATCTGAGCACGAGGGATCCGCCGCGCGGTTCATCGGGTAGGGTTGGCCTCGCGGCCCGGCCGGGCTGCGGGACGGATTCCGGAGGACTCGCATTGTCGGCACGAAGCATCAGGCGCACGCACGAACGAGAGGTCGAGCGGTATGCTCGCCGGCGCAGGCGATTGGCCAGTCGGGCGACGCTGGCGACCGGCGCGGCGATCGGCGCGACGGCGATCCTGGCTCCCTCTGCGCAGGCTGCCACCTTCAGCGTCACCAACACCAACGACGCGGGCGCGGGAAGCCTCCGCGCGGCGATCGTGGCCGCGAACGCCGCAGCCGGTCCCGACACGGTCACCTTCGCAGGGGCCGGGGCATCCGGCGAGATCAGGTTGTCCACCGGCGAGATCGCGATCACCGAGGATTTGACGATCACCGGTCCCGGAGCGGGCGCGCTTTCGATCAGCGGTGATCGCAACAACGACAACGCCCTCACGTTCGCGACCAACGTCGACCCCGGCGACTCGCGCATCTTCAACATCTCCGATGCGACCTCGCCCGGCTCGCCGCTCGCGCCGGTATCGATCTCAGGGTTGACCCTGAAGGAGGGCGTCGCCAGCCAATGGTCCGGCTACTACGACGACTTGGACGGCGGGGCCATCGTCTCCGATGAGGTGGCTCTCACCCTCACGAACGTGACGCTCTCCGGAAACGCCGCCACCGAGGACGGCGGGGCCGTCTACCAGGAGAACGGCTCGCTGACGATCTCCGCCTCGTCGATCGCCGACAACCGGGCTCGCGACGGTGGCGGCGGGGTCCAATCCTCCACCCAGAAGTACGGCTACAGCACGAATCCGCTGGATACGGAGATCTCGGGCTCGCAGTTGACCGGCAACAGGGCCGGCGGGAAGAACTTCGGGGGCTTCGGTTTCTCGACCTCCCCAGAGGGGGGCGGTCTCGTGTTGCGGGGCCGGGCTTCGGTTTCGGGTACGACGATCGCCGGCAACACCGCCTTGACCACCGATATGGGCGACGCGAACGGAAACGGCGGCGGGGCCTACGTCTTGGGTCCGGCCGTCCTGTCCGACTCCGTTGTCAGCGCCAACACCGCCGGAGGTGCCGGCGGCGGTGTCTTAACTCGCGGCGGGAAGATCCGCTCGTCCACGATCTCCGGCAACACCGCGGCCCTCGGCGGCGGAGTACTGGCGACCAAGTACGCGTCCCCGGCCCGGATCGACAACTCGACGATCTCCGGCAACGCCGCCACCGGGACGGATCCGGAGGAGGGTCTTGGAGGGGGCGTCGCCGTCTACGGCTACGCCGGTGATGGCCAGATCATGGTTGCCCGCGATTCCACGATCGCTCAGAACTCAGCCGCGGTCGACGGTGGCGGCATCTTCGCCCTCGGCTTCGCCCCGCCTGAGGAGCCGGGGACGAGCCTGAAGAGCACGATCGTCGCCGATAACACCGCGCCGAGCGCCGACGACGACCTCGCCGAGGCCTTCCCGGGCGCCTTCTCCGCCGGGTTCAGCCTGGTCGAAGCTCCCGGCGGCGTGGCTCTCGACGGCGACCCGACCGGCTCGAACATCGTCGGCGCCGACCCCAAGCTCAACCCCCTCGCCAACAACGGCGGCTCGACGGCAACTCAGGCACTCGCCGACAAGAGCCCGGCGATCGACGCCGGTCTGGCGAACGGCTTCACCACCGACCAGCCCGGGCTGGCTCGCACCGTCGACGCCGCGGCGACAAATGCACCGCTGGGCGACGGCACCGACATCGGCGCCTTCGAGGTCCAGAACGCCGACGCCACCGGCGCCGACCCCACCACCAAGATCACCAAGAAGCCGAAGAAGCTCAAGGCGAAGGGCAAGAAGGGCGCCAAGGCCAAGTTCAAGTTCAAGGGCACCGACAACTTCGCCCCGGAAGGGACTTTGACTTTCCAGTGCAGCGTCGACGGCGCCGGATTCGAAACCTGCGTGTCGCCCTTCAAGGTCACCCTGAAGAAGGGCAAGCATGAGTTCGCGGTCCGGGCCATCGATGAGCAGGGCCGGGTCGACAGCTCGCCGGCCACCGCCAAGGTCAAGGTCAAGAAGAAGCCCAAGAAGAAGTAGCGAGCTCGCTCTCCGGCCTGAAGGTGAGCTTGCGCTCTCAAGGCTTTCCGGTGATTGCCCGATACAGGGTCCGATGCCCTTCCAGGTAGAGCACGCGCTGAGTTACGTGGTCCACAATGAGGGCTCCGATCTGCATCTGAAGGTCGGAGCGCTTCCGATGACCAGGATCCACGGTGCGCTGATGCCGATCGCCGACACCGATCGGCTGACGATCGCCGACACCGAGGAGGCCCTGCGAACCGTGATCGGCGGGTCGGCTCGGGCCGAGTTCGACGCCGACGGCGAGGCGGATTTCTCCTTCTCGATCCCCCAGCTCGCCCGATTCCGCGTCAGCGCGTTTCGCCAGCGTGGTTCGATCTCGCTCGTCTTTCGAGCGATCCCCTACAACGTGCCGACGATCGAGGAGCTCGGGCTGCCGCCGGCGATCCGCGCGCTCGCCGAGGAGCGCCGCGGGATCGTTCTGCTCACCGGCACAACCGGCTCAGGCAAGTCGACGACCCTCGCGGCGATGATCAACTACATCAACGAGACCCGCCCAGAGCACATCATCACGCTCGAGGACCCGATCGAGTACCTGCACTCCGACAAGCGCTCGATCGTCAACCAGCGGGAGGTCGGCTCCGACACGAAGAGCTTCGCGGGCGCCATGCGCAGGGTGCTCCGGCAGGACCCCGACGTCATCCTCGTCGGCGAGATGCGAGATGAGGAGACGGTGCGCACGGCCCTCAGCGCCGCCGAGACGGGACACCTCGTGCTCTCGACGCTGCACACCCTCGATGCGACCGAGACGATCAACCGCATCATCGACTTCTTCCCGCCCCACCTGCAGCAGCAGGCCCGGGTCATGCTGGCCTCGACCCTGCGGGGAGCCGTCTCCCAGCGCCTGGTTCCGAATGCCACCGGAGACGGGCGGGTGGCGGCCAGCGAGGTCCTGATCGTCACCGGCCGGGTGGAGGACCTGATCCTCAACCCCGAGGAGACCGGCAAGATCAGCTCGGTGATCGCCGAGGGCGAGTACTACGGAATGCAGACCTTCGATCAGTCGTTGCTCTCTCACGTGCGGGCCGGGCGCGTCAACGCGCAGCTCGCGATGGACTACGCCTCCAGCCCGCATGACTTCAAGCTGATGCTCGCCTCCTCGGGACAGCACGCCAGCGACATCTCTCAGGTCGAGGTGCTCGAGGCGCCGGCCGTTCCCGAAACCGCGGGAACTTCTCACTTCACTTCCTGAAGTATTGCTATTCTTCTGAGAACTAGGGACGTGGGCATACGGCTCGCGGACCGGCTCAGAGGCTTGTTGATGAACGATTCAGACTGTCCAGTTTGTGCTTGTGCCGAGATCATCTCGGGTAAGTGGACACTGCTGGTGATCCGGGATCTCGCTTCCGGTAACCGCCGGTTCTGCGAGCTCGAGCGGTCCCTGGACGGCATCAGCCCGCGGACGCTCTCGCTTCGTCTACGTGCTCTGGAGGAGTGCGGCGTGGTTGCGCGCCACACCTACCCCGAGGTTCCGCCGCGGGTCGAGTACGCGCTGACCGAGAAGGGCCGCGCCCTCTCTCCGCTGATCGACGACATGCGCGACTACGGCTCGCGCTGGCTCGGCGTCGGCGACACCGCCGAGCAGTCCGGCGATCCCGTGGCGGCGTAGTCTCATCGGCTGAGGCCGGGCCGTGCGGGGCGGGCCTGGCCTGCCGAGGGGGAGTCCGAGGCCGGCGACCCCGGTCGCCGCGATCTGAATCAAATCTTGCAGGCAGGAGTGCGCCCCGCCTGGGCGAAGACCCGCGGTGTGCGCGATCTTCACCTCAGACACACTCTGACCAGCCTGGCCCGTGACGCCTCCGGGGTCTTCGGCGACCTCGTTGACGGCGGCCAGGAAATTCCCTATGAGATCGGGGAGGCTGAAGAGGGCTTCGCCTTCTGCCAGTACCAGCCCCTGACCGCGAGATTCGTGCGCGACAACGCAACCGAGCTGCGTGAGCTGGATAGCTTCAGGGAGGCAACCGAGACGATGCGGCGGTCGGAGATCGCGGGCACCTACCTGGAGGAGGCGGGCATCTCGCCGCCGCCCGACGCTTCCGAGCGCGCCGACCTGGCCGTCACCTACTTTCTCGCGCGCCTCTGGGACGGGGCGGCTGACTTCGGGCTCGATGATGATCGCTTTGCGTCCGCCGTCGGCGAGATCGAGGACTGCGCGGAGCCTGAGGCCGGTGAGGTCGAGGCGATCGTGCCGCTGATCGGTTTCCAGATGCCCACGACCAGGCTCGACCTGAGCGGAGCCTCGATCGTCCGTGCCGATGCCGTCGACGTGCCGGCTGACGCCGCCCGCGGCGAGCGGCCGGGCGGCGCGGCGTGGGAGCCCACGTTCCTGATCAGCGCCCGGGTCTCGCTCGACGAGGACGGCGGGCTCAGTGGGGCCGGCGACCGCGTCGCTAGGACCTTCGAACGCGTCGTCACGACCCTACGCCTTCACAAGCCCGGCGGCGTCGGGCTTGGCCCGCACGGCTGGGTTCGGGTATCCGGCGACCGCTGGCGGCGGATCGCCACCGGAGCCGGCAAGCCTCGGCCCGGCGGATACCGCCTCACCGATGCGGACCTGATGGATGTCACCGACCTCTCGCGGACCGTCGCCGTCCACCCGCGTCGGATCGTCCGCCTGCGGCGTGCGCTGCTGAGGTTCGAGGCCGGACTCGACCGCCGCGGAGCGGTCGACGCGCTCAACGATCATCTGCTCGCCCTGCGATTCCTGCTCGAGGGCGAGGGCCCAGCGGGCGTCGGTCTGCCGATGCGCGTCGCCGCCCTCGCCGAGGGCGCCGACGGCCGCAGCGGTCGCGACGACGCCAAGCGCGTCGTCGAGCGGGGAATCTCGCTCGAGCGCGAGCTCTGGAGCGGGGAGCCGGCCCAAGGGGACGGCTCACCCGGGCCTTCGGAGATCGCCAGCCGGGTTGAGGATCTGCTGCGGACGATCCTGCGCCGGGGCGTGACCGGCGAGATCGGGAGCGACTTCAGGGCCGCCGCCGATGAGGCCCTGCTCGCCGACGGACTCGCGTTCGGCGAGGGATCTCCGAGCGAGCTCGGCACCGACACCGAATGGGAGTTCGACGCGATCGAGATCGATTCGGTCACGATCGAGGATGAACCGGTGACCACCGAGTCCGCTGAGCTCGACCTCGACTTCGATCACGATGACGAGGAGATCCTCGTCTCCCGCGGCCTCGAGCTCGAGGCCGACCAGGCCGCCGGCTCGTGGGATGCGGATGCCGAGATCACCGCTGACGCGGGCGTCGAGCCCGAGCCCGAGCCGACATTCCGCAAGCGTGAGCAGCGCCACCTGCCGCTGCTGGAGCCCGAGCCCGAGGCGGAAGGCGACCTCGCCGCGACCCGCTCGATCACCTTCGTCGACGAGGGACTTCTACAGGAGGAGCCGACCATGAAAGCGCCGTCGCCAACCGCAACCGGAGCCGGGTGGTTCGAGGAGATCGACAACGACGCGACCATGGATTTCCCGGCCCGCTCCAACCATCTGCAGGACCTGGCGCGACCGCCGCTGGATCGCGAGGAGGTCAAGGCACGGGTGGAGTACCTCTTTCCCCGGACCGAGACGAACTGGACCGTCGGCAGTCGCTCCCCGCGCCGCGCCGCAAGCTGATCGCCTCCGGGCCGACCTACTCGAACAGATACCGACCGAGGGCCAGCAGGCCCTCGATGTCGTGGATCTCGTCGCCCAGCTCAGGTACCTCGATCATCGAGACGCCGGGGGCCTCCGCCGCGAGCGCGTCGATGTTTCTGCGGTCGCGGTTGGCAAGCACCGCCTGATCGGATTCGGCATCGACCACCCGCTGGGCCAGGTCGGTGTCGGCGAGGCTCTTCTTCAACGCCGCCAGCGCCCTGCGGTTGCTCCCCGGCTCTCCCGAGCCCGCCGCCTGCGGGTGCACGCGGTTGACGATCAGCCCGCCGAAGGGGAGGTTGCCCTCCGCAAGCTTGGCGCGCAGGTAGGCGGCCTCTTCGATCGGCTCGCCGGCGGGCCCGGTGACGACCAGAAACGTCGTCCCCTCATCGCTGAGCAGCGCCTCGACGCGCTCGGCACGCTCCTTGAAGCCCCCGAGCATTCCCGCCATGGCCGAGAAGAACTCCGAGAGGTCGGCGATCAGATCGCCGCCGGTGACTCGGCGTAGGACGGCGGAGACAACGCCGAAGCCGCGGCCCGCCACCCTGGCACCGAAGCCGGTGGGGCGGACGAACAGGCGCATCGCCCGGCCCTCGATGAACTGGGTCACGCGCTGCGGCGCATCGAGGAAGTCCAGGGCGTTGCGGGAGGGGGGCGTATCGAGGATCAGCAGGTCGTATTCGCCCTCGGTGTCGAGCTCGTAGAGCTTCTCCATCGCCATGTACTCCTGCGATCCCGCGAGGGCCCCGGAGATCTGCTTGTAGATCCGGTTGCCGAGGATCCGGTCCCGCGACTCCTCATCCGGCGCGTAGGCGTGAATCACCTCGTCGAACGTGGCCTTCGAGTCGAGCATCATCGCCCAGAGCTCCCCGTCGGCGACACCCTGGAGATCGGTCAGGCCCTCGAGGGTGGAGGTGTCCACCTGACTGAGGGTGTTCCCGAGCTCCTCCAGTCCGAGCGAATCGGCGAGCCGCCGGGCGGGGTCGATCGTCAGCACCGCCACCTTCATGCCGCGCGCCGCCATCCCGACCGCGATCGCGGCGGAGGTCGTTGTCTTGCCCACGCCGCCCGAGCCCACGCAGATGCAGACCCGATGTCCCGCCAGGATCTCCTCCAGCTGCGCGCTCATCCCATCCTCCCGGCGAGCAACCTCAGCTCTTCGGCCCCGAAGTCGGTGCTGAACAGAAAGGGCAGCTCGGTGAGGGGTACGGACGGCACGAGCTCCCGCAGTCGCCTCAGCTCGGCTCGCTGGATTCGCGCGCGTTCGGACTCGGTCACGGCGGCGTCGAGAGCCACCGCCGCCGGCCCCCCGGGCGTTGCCCGTTTGCGCGCCTCGAGAATCCGCTCGAGCTCCGGGTCCGTGAAACGGGTGGGGTAGAGGCCGTTGACGAAGAGCGCATCGACCCCGATCCCCGCCTCGGGGAGGGCGGCGGCCAGCGTGGCCGATTCGTTGACCGCCATCTCCTCGGGCGTGGCCACGATCGCGACCCCGGTGAAGTCACGATCGGTGATGGTCTCCTCGATCCGGGAAGCCTGATGGGCCACCGGTCCGGCCTTGGCGATCCTGCGGAACGTCCCCGGTGACTCGAGGAAGCCGATCCCGTGGCCGGTCGCCGGCGAATCGACGATGACGTGGTCGTAGGTCCGGGCCCCGTCCGGTGAGCGGCGCGGGTCCTGCGCCAGCTCCCAGGCCTTGCCCATCGTCACGACCTCCTGTAGCCCGGGGGTGGCTGCCGCCAGGTAGGTGAACAGGTTGCTGCGGTGGAGCAGCCGGGCCATCGCACGGACCGGCAGCAGAACCTCCAGGTACTCGCGAACCATCTCGTCGGGATCGATCGAGATCGCCCAGAGGTTCTCGCTGAGCTCGGTCTCGTGGAATCCGATCGGCTTCCGGCCGAACAGCGACGATCCCCGCTCCTGCTCGGCGATCTCGCAGACGATTACGCGCTTTCCACGCGCGGCGACGGCCATCGCGAGCGCGTAGGAGACGGTGGTCTTGCCGACTCCGCCCTTGCCCGTGACGAAGGCGAGCCGTTTGTCGAGCAGGTCGGCGATGGCTGCATTCTCGCAAGTGCTGGGCCCTGGTTTGCATTGCCCGGGAGGAAACCGCCTCCCATAGCCGAATAAGCGGTCACCATGGGCTTGTTCAACAGGAAGAATCAGGAAGGGCGCCGCGAGGAGAGCCAGAGCTCCCCCGAGCCGCAGAACTCCGAACTTGAGATTGGAATCGAGGATCGGGCAGCGCCTGATCCACAGGAGGAGACCGCCGACGACATGCGGATCGAGGCCACACCCCCCGCGCAGCCGGACCCCGTCGTGAACGCCGCCGATCCCTTCGGGGAGGAGCTTCGGGAACTCGAGGAGAAGGCGGTCGCTGGGGCGACCACGCCTGAGCCGCAGGCGACTCCGGCGATCCCTCCCGCGGGGGACCCCCCGACGGGCAAGCTGGACAAGGAGGAGCTTCGCCGGGCGGTCAAGGGCTCGACCGCCGAGGCCAAGTCCGACGACGACGACGATCGTCGCTCGGCCGACGATCTGATCGGACCGACGATGAAGCGCCGCCACCCCTTCGCACCCGATCCGGTCGAGCCGGCCTCGGAGCGGAGGATGAAGGTCTTCGCGTTCGCGAACCAGAAGGGCGGGGTCGCCAAGACGACGACCACGCTCAACCTGGCCGTGGCGCTGTCGGAATCCGGGCACCGCGTTCTCGCGGTCGACCTCGATCCTCAGGGCAACCTGACGATGAGTCAGGGGATCGACCCCGACACGGTCGAGCGCAGCCTCTATCACGTGCTGGTCGACAAGGTCCCGCTCAAGGAGATCATTCAGCACCGCGAGATCGACATCGCGGTCGCGTCGATCGACCTGGCGGGCGCCGAGATCGCCATGAGCACGCAGATCGGTCGTGAACGCTCGCTGCAGAAGGCCCTGGCGCAGGTCGCCGACGACTACGACTTCGTCTGCATCGATACGCCGCCGAGCCTCGGACTGCTGACGATCAACGCTCTGACCGCAGCGGACAAGGTGATCGTTCCGGTCCAGTGCGAGTACCTGTCCATGCGAGGTCTCGTGCAGCTGCAGAACACGCTGGAGATGATCCGCGAGAACCTCAACCCCGACGTGCAGATCGAGGGCATCCTCCCGACCATGCTCGACACCCGGACGATCCACGCCAAGGAGGCGGTGGAGATCCTCGAGGAGAACTTCGGGGAGCTGGTCTTCAAGTCCCGGATCCGCAAGGCGATCAAGTTCGCCGAGGCCCCGGTGAAGGGAAGCTCCGTCCTCAAGTACGATCCGCAGAGCAACGCGGCTCAGTGCTACCGCGATCTGGCGGAGGAGGTTCTGGAACATGGCGCGAAGGAATAAGCGGGCAAGCATGCGGGAGGGTCCTCTCGCTGACCTGTTCCGCTCGACCGAGCAACCCGACGACCCGCCCGAGCCCCCGGCTCGGCCTGAGCCCCGTGCCAGCAGCGAGCAGGCTCCGGCTTCGGCGCCCGCCGAGCCGAGCGCGTCGGAGAGGTCACCGCAGCCCGAGGCTCCCCGACCGCCCGCTCCCAAGGCGTCCGCCCACGAGCCTGCCTCCTCGGCCCGTCCGGCCAAGGATCGTCTTCGCGATGTCTTCTCCAGCGACCCCAACGAACGGGAGCCGGCCTATGGCCGCTCCGAGGAGGGCAGAATCCCGGCAACCGCGACGCCGCAGGTCAATGATCCGGTGATTCGCGTCATCGGCGTGGGCGGCGGCGGCGTCAACGCCGTCAACCGCATGGTCGAGGCCGGGATCACCGGGGTCGAGTTCATGGCCGTCAACACCGACCTTCAGTCCCTCCAGCAGAGCGCAGCGGACCTGACCATCCACATCGGCGGCGGGGTCACTCGCGGCCTGGGCTCGGGTTCCGACCCGGAGCTCGGCTATCGCGCCGCATTCGAGGAGCAGGACCGGATCAAGCGGATGCTCAAGGGCTCCGACATGGTCTTCGTGGCCGCCGGGGCGGGCGGCGGAACCGGAACCGGGGCGGCCCCCGTGATCGCCCGTCTGGCCCGCGACGTCGGTGCGCTGACGGTGGGCATCGTGACCCGTCCCTTCGGCTTCGAGGGGACGCGTCGCGCCAAGCAGGCCGAGAAGGGCATCGATGCGCTCGCCGGAGAGGTGGACACGCTCATCGTTGTCCCCAACGAACGACTTCTGTCGGTGCTCGAGCGGAACACCACGATGGTCGAGGCCTTCCGGGTTGCCGATGACGTCCTCCGACAGGGGGTCCAGGGCATCTCCGATCTGATCACCCTGCCGGCGCTGATCAACCTCGACTTCGCCGACGTCCGCACGACGATGCGTGATGCCGGCCCCGCTCTGCTGGGCATCGGCATGGGCACGGGCGACGCGCGCGGCAGCTCCGCGTCGGAGCGCGCGATCTCGTCGCCGCTGCTCGAGACGTCGATCGAGGGTGCGCGTTCGATCCTGCTCTCGATCACCGGCGGTCGCGATCTCTCGTTGGTCGAGATCGCCGAGGCCGCTCGCGTGATCCAGGAGGCCGCCCATCCGGAGGCCCACATCATCTTCGGCGCCAACGTCGACGATGCCCTGCACGAGGAGATCTGGGTCACCGTCATCGCCACCCGCTTCGACGCCCGCGGGCGTCGTGCGGACGGCACCTCCACCGGAGTTCACCGTTCGACGGCGCGACCTTCGTCCCGCCGCTCTGCGGATGGGACATCACCGGCAAAGCGCGTGCCCGGCTACGAGGAGCGGCCGGCCGAACTCGGCATCGACGTCCCAGAGTTCATCCCCAACTAGGGGCCAAGTCAGAGTGGCCCTCCGCCCTTGAACCGCGGCGTCGTCGCCGCCGGGCATCCGGCCACGGCCGAGGCCGGCGCATGGGCGCTACGCGAGGGCGGCAACGCCGTCGACGCCGCGATCGCTGCGGTCGTCGCCTCGCTTTCGGCGGAGAGCCCGCTCACCGGCCTGGGAGCCGGCGGCTTCATGCTCGTCCACCGCCCGGGGACGGAACCTCGGCTGCTCGACTTCTTCGTCGCCGTCGGCGGCCTCAACGGTCGCCGGAGCCTGGAGCAGCTCAAGCCGATCACGGTCGACTTCGGCGACACCACCCAGGTCTTCAACATCGGCGTGGCTTCCTGCGGCGTGCCCGGAGTGCCGAGCGGCCTCGCCGCCGCCGCCGAACGATTCGGGTCCATCCCGCTGGCGGACCTCGTCGTGCCCGGGGTCGAGCTGGCTCGCGGTGGGCTGACGATCAACCGGGAGCAGGCCTATCTGTTCGAGATCCTCGAGCCGATCCTCGCCGGAGAGCCGGCCGGGGCTGCCGTCTACGCCCCGCACGGCAGGATGCTCGGGCTCGGCGAGCGGATCTCGTTCCCGGAGCTGGCTGAAACCCTCGAGCGGCTCGGCGCCGATGGGCCTGAGCCCTTCTACCACGGCGACATCTCGTCGGCGATCGCAGCGACCGTCGAGGGGCGGGGTGGGACGGTCGGGGCCGCCGACCTCGCCGCCTACGAAACGGCTGTGAGGGAGCCCGTCCGGGCGATCTACGCGGGCTGTGAGATCCTCAGCAACCCGCCGCCGTCTTCGGGCGGCATCCTGATCGCCTACGCACTCGAGTTGCTCACCCGGCTCGGGGCGGCCGACGCCGAGAGCCTGGTCGCGGTCATGGAGCAGGCTCAGAACGCCCGTACTCGCGAGTTTCTGGCGGGCCTCTACGAACCCGGTTTCGATCGGCAGTTCCTCGGCGATCGGCTCGGCTCAACCACCCACATCACCGCCCTCGACAGCGATGGCGGCTGCGCGAGCGTCACCTGCTCGAACGGCTCGGGCTCAGGCGTCTTCGTTGAGGGCACCGGGATCCAGCTCAACAACATGCTCGGCGAGGAGGACCTGAACCCGTTCGGCTTTCATTCCACGGTCGCCGGCCGGCGCATGCCCTCGATGATGTCTCCCACCTTGGCCCTCCGCGACGGCGAGCTCGTGCTCGGCCTCGGCAGCGGCGGCTCCAACCGGATCCGCTCGGCGATCACGCAGACCGTCATTCGGTATCTCGGCGACGGCCTCGACCTCGACGATGCCGTGAACGCGCCTCGCGTCCATTTCGAGGCGGGGACGGTGCACGCGGAGCCGGGGATCGATCCGGCGGCGTTGCGAGGCCTCGAGGAACGCGGGTACGAGGTCGTCCGCTGGCGTGACCGGAGCCTCTTCTTCGGCGGCGTCCACGCGGTCGCCCTCGGGCGGGGCCTTCCCGAGGCGAGCGGGGACCCCCGCCGTGGCGGTGCGGTCGCCTTCGCCTGAGGGGCCGGGAAGGCCCGACTGGAGCTAGTCGATCTTCGGGATCGTGCCCGGCTTGTGGCCGTTGGTCCGCGCCTGGTTGGCGTCCCTGCGCGCTCGAAGCAGGCCCGAATGGAGCTTCCGCAGGGAGATCGAGAGCGATTGCAGGCGCTCTCTCTCGTCCTCCTCCTCGAGCAGCAGCTGTTTGTCGACCGGTGGCATCTCGACCTGCGCGGCGATCGGATAGGCGGAGCTCGACGCCTCGGCCCTCGCCGGATCGGCACCGACCGCTTCGAGCAGCTTCGCGAACGCCTGCTGGGCTTCCTCGAGCTCCGCTGAGAGCTCGGACGTCGAGTCATCGACATCGATCATCTCGACCAGCGCCGCGGGCCATTCCTCGGTCTCGAACCGGTCGAGCACGCGAAACGGGGCCTCGCCGCGGACGACGATGTCCATCGTGCCGTCCTCGTGCCGCTCGACCACATCGGCGACCAGCGCGCTGCAGCCGACCGACCGAGCTCCGTCCTCGTCGCGGAACAGGATCCCGAGCGGGAGGTCACGCTCGATGCAGTCATTGACCATCAGGCGGTAACGCTCCTCGAAGATGTGCAGCGGGACGCGCTCGGCGGGCACGAGGCTGAGCGGCAGCTCGAAGATCGGCAGCTCGCTGGAGATGGATTCGTCCACGCACCGATGATATGGCCACGCGCCCTTCGTCCCTTAGCGCGAGAATGTGGGCGATGAGTTCGTCGATCGACTTCGAGGCCGAAGGCCTGCTTGACGGGCTCGATGGCGATGAGCGCGAGAGCCGGCTCGCCTTGCTCGAGCGGCTGGCCGACGACGGGGCCGAGCTCGCCGAGCTCCGTGATGCGGTGGTCGGCGGCCGCCTTGCGCTGATGCCCCTGGAACGGATGCTCGCGGGACGGCCCCGCTACACGTTCGAGGAGGTCGCTGAGCTCTCCGGGGTTCCGATCGACGAGCTCGAGCGACAGTGGCGCTCGATCGGCCTCGCGGTGCCCAACCGGGACGAGGTCGTGATGAGCCGCGAGGACCTCAACGCCTCCAACCGAATGCGCGCCATCCTCGATGCCGGCCTGGCCCCCGAGCAGTTGGCGGAGCTCGGGCGCACGATCGCCGTCGCGATGTCGCAGTTCGCGGCTGCCTCTCGCCAGGTGGTCGGCGCGAACTTCGTCGGCGGAGGAGGCGCCGAAAACGAGGTCTCCGACCGGGTCGCGGAAGGCGCCGGCGGGCTGATCCCGACGGTCGGCCCGACTCTCGACTACGTCTACCGCAGGCACCTTCGCGAGCAGCTTCGTCATGCAGCCTTCGACGAGGGCGACGAGACCAGGATCGGGGGAGGGCTGCCCGCCGCCGGGGCGATCGCGGTCGGTTTCGCCGATCTCGTCGGGTTCACGAAGATGGGAGAGCAGCTTCCGCCCGAGGAGATCGGCCGCGTCACCGGCAGGCTGGAGGAGGCGGCGGGCGAGGTCGCTCACGGACCGGTCAGGCTGGTCAAGCTGATCGGCGACGCCGCGATGCTCGCCTCGCCCGACACCACCGCGCTGCTCGAGGCGATGCTCGAGCTCGTCGAGACGATGGCCGCGGAGGAGGAAGGCTTCCCGCTGGTCCGGGCGGGGATGGCATACGGCCCCGCCTTCACCCGTGGCGGCGACTATTACGGTCGTCCGGTCAATCTGGCCAGTCGGATCACCGAGTTCGCCCGGCCGGGCAGCGTTCTGATCGACTCCGAGGTCCGCGACCGCATCGACGGGGACGCTTACCGTCTCTCCCGGGCCGGCCGCAAGCATCTGAAGGGGATCTCCGAGGGCGTCGAGCTCCTCCGTGTCCGACGATTCGAGACCGCGGCTGAGGGCGATCCCGAGGCCGATGGGAATGATCAGCGCGGGAGGGGGGATCGCCGTACTTAGAGTCCGTTAACGCCCGCGACCGAGAATCGAGAGCGCGATGCTGTTGCTGGTGGGATTCGCGCTGGTCGCGGGAGCGGGGACCGCGCTTTCGCCCTGCGTGCTGCCGATTCTGCCCGCGGTGCTGTCGGCGGGTGTCACCGGTGGCCGCCGACGGCCGCTCGGCATCGTCATCGGGCTGACCCTCTCGTTCACGTTCGCCGCGGTTGCATTGGTCTACCTGATCGACGCGCTCGGCCTGCCCGACGACATCCAGCGGATCATCGCCATCGTCGTCCTCCTCGGGTTCGGGATCGCCCTCATGGTCCCCCCGATCGGCGACCGCATCGAGGCGTGGATCTCCAGCGTCGTCGGAGCTCCCCGGATGCGCAGCGGCGACGGGTTCGGCTCCGGGCTGGTCCTCGGCGGCGCGCTCGGGATGGCCTACTTTCCGTGTGCCGGACCGATCCTCGCCGGCGTGATCACCGTCTCGGCCGCGCAGGACTTCACGGCCGGCCGGCTGCTGATCGCCTTCTCCTACGCGCTCGGTTCCGCGGCCGTCCTCTACGCGATCCTGATCTTCGGGCGTCGCTTCACCGATCGCCTCAAGGGCCACCAGCGCCAGATCCAGGTGGCGATGGGAGGCGTAATGGTCGCGGTCGCCGTGCTGATGACGCTCAACCTCGACGTCCGCTTCCAGAACGCGATCGCCGAGGATCTCCCCGCGTTTCTGACGAACCCCGCGGGCGGTCTGCAGGAATCCGAGGCCGTGGCCTCCCGAATCTCCGGCCTCGACGGAGGGGTCGGCGGTGACGCCAGCGAGGGTGGAGGGGCGGAAGCGGCTCGGGGCTCGAAGCTGCCCCTGCTCGCTCCCGCGCCCGAGATCACCGATCCGGGCGAGTTCTTCAACACCGCCGGCGGTGAGCCGGTGTCGATCGCCGAGCTCAACGCCGAGGGCAAGACCGTGCTGATCGACTTCTGGACCTACACCTGCATCAACTGCATTCGCACCCTTCCCGAGGTCGAGTCCTGGTATGAGAGCTACGCCGGTGACGGGCTGGTCGTGATCGGCGTCCACACCCCCGAGTTCCCGTTCGAGCGTGACGCCGGCAACGTCGCTGACGCGATCGATCGGAACGACCTCACCTACCCCGTCGTCCAGGACAACGACTACGGGACCTGGAACGCCTTCGGCAACCAGTACTGGCCCGCCAAGTACCTGATCGATTCCAGCGGCGAGGTCAGATACGCCCATTTCGGCGAGGGCGACTACGACGAGACCGAGGACGCCATCCGCAGCCTGCTCTCCGAGGACGTCGCCCTGGGCGCCCCCGCCGAGCAGGTGAAGGCCGAGACCGCCGATCCGAGGCTCCGGACCCCCGAGACCTACCTCGGCGCTGCCCGTGCCCAGGGATGGACGAACACCAGAGCCGGCACGCTGCCCTCCGGCCGCAGGGACTTCGCCGGCCGGCCGGCCGAACCCCCGGCCCCGAACGACTTCACCTACTCAGGAGACTGGAACATCTCCGACGAGAGCGCCACCGCGGTGCAGGACGCCCGAATCGACGCCACCTTCACCGCCGGAAAGGCCTTCCTGGTGCTCGGCTCCCCCGACCAGGAGCGAGACTTGCAGGTCCTCCTCGACGGCAGGCCCGTCTCCGCAGCCGACGCCGGTCAGGACGTCGCCGACGGTGTGCTGACCGTCGGCCCCCAGCGCCTCTACGAACTCGTCGACCTCCCGAGGGCCGGCACCCACACCCTCACGCTCGAGTTCGCGCCGGGCATCGCGGGTTACGCCTTCACGTTCGGGTAGGGCGCCGGTGGAGCGGACCATCCCGGCTTGCGCGCCGAGAAGACCAGGTTGTAGAAGAGCTCAGGGGGCAGGTTCGGCTCGAGCAACGCGTTGTCGACCCGTTGCAGGCCGAGGTAGCTGCGGAAGGCGAAGAGGCGCCATCGATGGGGGATCTCATCGGGCTCGGCGGTCGACTCGACGGTGCGCAGCCACCAGCCGTAGAGGTTCGCGAGCAGCTCCTCGCCGCGGATCCTGACCCGCTCGAAGCCGGCCCCCCCGAAGATCTCCCTGATCCTGCGGGGCTCGAAGGCATGGACGTCGACCTCCGACTCGAGCGCGTGACCGTAGTCGGGGTCGGAGCCGTCGCCGGCGCCGCGCTTGCCGGCGCCGACCGCCCGACGCCAGATCGGGGCCGCGGCGATCGCGGCGCGTTTCGGCAGGGCGGCGATCTGGTCGCCGTAGGCGGACGGCTCGCCGCAGAAGACGATGGTCCCGCCGGGCTTCAGCACCCGCATGAACTCGGCTGCAGCCGAGTCGAGGTCGGGGATGTGGTGGAGGACGGCGTGGCCTAGGACCAGGTCGAACGTGTCGTCCTCGAACGGCAGCGTCTCGGCATCGGTGACGACGGTGTCGACGTCGAGGCCGAGCTCGGAGGCGTTGGCCTCCAGGGCCCGCAGCATGGCGGGCGCGATGTCGGTTGCGGTCAGCCGCTCGATCGTGCCGGTGGCCGCCAGGTTGAGCGAGAAGTAGCCGGTGCCGGCACCGATCTCGAGCGCGTGCTCCCAGACGCCCGGCTCCGCCCCGAGTGCCTTGCTCAGCTTGGCTCGGACCTGCGCCCGACCGGTTTCGGCGAAGTCGATTCCCCACTTGGCGTCGTAGGAGTCGGCGGCGAGCTCGTGATAGCGGGTGTTGACGTCACGAATCTGCTCCGCCGTGGCGTCGGGGGCCGCTGGCATAGCCGGGGACTGTACCGTCCGCCCGCGGTGACTCCCTCCGAAAAGCGGTACCTGCAGGCCAATCAGCCCTCCGGCGTTCCCGCGCTGGAGCTGACCGGCGAGCGCACCCTTCCCGATGTGCCCGAGGAGAACTACTGGTTCCGGCGCCACCTGGCCGTCTACGAATGGATCGCATTGCAGGTCGGCGGCATGAGGGTCGCCGACCTGGCCTGCGGTGAGGGATACGGGTCGAACGTGCTCGCCGAGGCTGCGGCCGATGTCGTCGGAATCGACGCCAACCCGGAAGCTCACGAGCACGCGCGGGCCCGTTACGTACGCCCCAACCTCCGTTTCGTGCGGGACCTCGTCGAGAACGTCAGTGGCCCGCTGGACGCCGTCGTCTTCCTGCAGACGATCGAGCACATCGAGGACGTGCCGGCGCTGCTCGGCGCGATCGCGGGGGCTGCGCCGCTGGCCTTCATCTCCACCCCGAACCGGCTCACCCTGGCTCCCGACGGCGCCGAGAAGTCGGACAACCCGTGGCACCTCCGCGAGTACACGATCGCGGAGTACCGCGAGGTGCTCGAGCCGGCCTTCGCCGAGGTCGAGATCCGCGGCCTCTTTCACGCGGGCAAGCTCGCCGTCCACGAGCGGGCGATCGGATTCGGCTGGGACCGCGTCCACTCGCTACTGCACATCACCAGGCCGTTCTACGACCGGTTCACACCGGCGATCAGCGCCTCCGACTTCGCCCTCAAGAGCGAATCCGAGGCAGATCTCAGCAAGGCGCTGGACTTCGTGGCCGTCTGCCGCGGGTGACCTCGGACCTGAGGGCCGGCGAAGCGATGATCGCGGAGAACCAGGGGCGGGGGCGGGTCGGCGACATCGCCATCGTCCTGCATTCGCACATGCCCTACGTCGAGGGCTTCGGGACCTACCCCTTCGGTGAGGAGTGGCTGTTCGACGCCGTGGTCCGCTCGCATCTGCCGGTCCTCGAGGCGGCGCGGGACGTGACGATCACCGTCACACCCGTCCTCGCCGATCAGCTCGAGGACTCGGGGGTGGGGGAGCGCCTGCTCGAATTCGTCCGCGAGTACCGGGTGGGCTCGGCGGACCGGGACGCTCGCGATGTCGAGGCGGCACTGATCCCCGCCTGCGAGGCGGAGGCGGCGCGTTACCGACGCGCTCTCAGCACCCTCGAGGGTTTCGGCGGCAACCCGCTCAGGGCGTTCGCCGAGGCCGCGGAGGCGGGGCGGGTCGAGCTCGTCACCTCCGCGGCGACCCACGCGCTGCTGCCGCTGCTCGCCACCCGCCCCGGACGCCTGCTGCAGATCGAGACCGGCCTCCGCTCCCATCGGCGCCGGTTCGGACCGACGCGGGGCTTCTGGTTGCCCGAGTGCGCCTATGAGCCCGGCCTCGAGCACCTGCTGGCCGAGTTCGGGATCGAGTACTTCTGCACGGACCAGTCGGCCAACGAGCCGGCCACCTGCGCGATGCGCCCGATCGCCACCGACGGTCCGGTCGCCTTCCCGATCGACTGGGAGGCGGTGCAGTGGCTGTGGTCGTGGGGCGGCTACCCGGCGGATTCACGCTATGCCGACTTTCACGCCAAGTCGCTGCGAGGGTGCCGGCCCTGGTCGATCGCGGGCGAGCCCTATGACCCGGACGCGGCCGCCGATCGCGCCCGCGAGCAGGCGCGGGAGTTCGCCCGCGATGTGGCCGCACGTCTCGATCGGTACAGGTCGGCCGCAGGCCGGCGCGGCCTCCTGACCTTCGCGATCGACACCGAGCTGCTCGGTCATTGGTGGTGGGAGGGGCCGACCTGGCTCGAGCAGGTGCTGATCGAGCTCCCGGAGTCCGGAGTCCGCCCGATCACCCTTGGCCAGGCGCGCGCTGAACATGAGCCGGAGCGACGGCCGCTTGCCGCCTCGACCTGGGGTGAGGGCAAGGATCGCCGCACCTGGGACTCGCCGCCGGTTGCCGATCTCGCCTGGGCCGCACGGCGACTCGAGCTCCGCGTCCTCCGAGAGGTGTCCTCAGGAGGACTTCAGGGGCGGGCTCTGGCGAGGGCGGCACGGGAGCTGCTCGCGGTCCAGGCGAGCGATTGGGCCTTTCTCGACTACAACCGCCAGACCGGCGACTACCCCTACCAGCGTCTGCTCGACCACTCCCGCTCGCTGTTCGAGGCCATAGAATGCGGCGCGTCGACGGAACCGGCCATGCGCAACCTCGCGCCCGACCTGACCCCGGCGCCGCTGCTCGAACCTTGAGCCCCCGCAAGCCCCTCACGTGAGCCGAGTCCTCGTCCTCTCCTGGGAGTACCCACCGCTGATCGAAGGTGGGTTGGCCCGGCACGTCCGCAAGCTGTCGGAGGGCCTGGTCGAGCTCGGCATCGAGGTCCACGTGCTGACGCGCGGCGGCGAGGAGTCCCCCCGCGCCGAGGTCGTCGGCGGAGTCAACGTCCACCGCGTCCTGGAGCCCTCCCGGCCCCTTGATCTCGGCGAGTTCGTCACCTGGGTTGAGCGGATGAACGCCGACATGCTCGCCGCCGGCGTCGAGCTCGGCGACCGCTTTCACTTCGACCTGGTGCATGGTCACGACTGGCTCGTGGCCGCCGCCTGCGATCACCTCGCCCGGCGCTTCAGCGCGCCGTTGGTGACCACGATCCACGCGACCGAGTACGGCCGCCATCAAGGTTGGGTCGACAAGCACCCCCAGTCCTACATCCACGGGGTCGAGCGCTGGATCAGCAACCGCTCCGACCGTGTGATCGCCTGCTCCGCCTACATGCGCGAGCAGATCGCCGACATCTTCGAGGTGCCCGAGACGCGAATCGCCGTGATCCCCAACGGGATCGACCCTGACGACCTGCCCCTCGGCGAGCGGTCGGAGCTCGACCGGCTGCGGGGCGAGTTCGCCGCGCCTGATGAGAAGCTCGTCCTGCTGATCGGCCGCCTCGTCTACGAGAAGGGCTTTCAGATCGCGCTCGAGGCCATGCCCGAGCTGATCGGGCGCGTCCCGGGGACCCGCTTCCTCGTCGCCGGCTCCGGTACCCACGAGGAAGAGCTGAAGAAGCAGGCCTCCGAGCTCGGCCTGATGGAGCACGGGACCTTCCTCGGCTGGATCGGCGACGACGTTCTCCACCTGCTCTACCGGATCGCCGACGTCTGCGTGGTCCCCTCGATCTACGAGCCCTTTGGCCTGGTCGCCCTCGAGGCGATGGCCTCCGGCTGCCCATGCATCGTCGCCGACACCGGTGGCCTTCGCGAGGTCGTCCCCCACGGTGGGGTGGGTCTGCGTTTCCGCACTCGCGACCCGCAGGCCCTCGGCGGCATGGTCGAGCGCGTCCTCACCGACGCTGATCTTCGCGAGAGCCTGATCGCCGAGGCCAGCGAGCACGTCCTTCGCTTTGACTGGAGCGACGTCGCCCGGCGCACCGCCGGCGTCTACGGGGAGCTGGCGAGCCCGTTGGCGGTGGCCTGACCGTTATCTGGGGCCGGCTCTTCGCCGAGGTGCCAGAAACAGGCTCCCACAGCCGGTTTCTGCCATCTCGGTGTACTAGGCAGTTCCCCAAATTCTGGCCACGGCGAGTGCGACGACGAACCAGATCGGCAGGGCGATCCAGGTGTACATCTCGATCCGGGGCACCCCATCGGGGAGGCGCTCTGAGGCGACGGATGCCATGCGCAGACCGAACGCAAGTCCGGTGACGAGGGCGGCAAGCAGCGCAACGAGGGCGCAGGTGCCGACGGCCGTTCCGCCGTCACCGAACAGATCGCTGTCCCCCCCTCCGGCGAGTACACCCAGGCTGAACCAGATCACGGCCGCCAGGGCGCTGGCCGAGGCGATCGCGATGTTCCGTCCTGCGCCTTCGGGCATGCGGGGAAACCTACCCGCGCGGTGTGGCGTCGGTGCCTAGGACCCGTCGCCTGGGAACAGAACGGCATCGCCGCGCTGATCGGCGCTCAGATCGTCGATCCGGACGATCTCCCTGCCGAAGGGCCAGAGGCAGCCGGGGATCAGCTTCACGTTGGCGATCGCGAGCGGGATGCCGATGATCGTGATGGCCTGGGCCGCGGCGGTGACGATGTGGCCGAGGGCGAGCCACCAGCCGGCAAGGATCAGCCAGATCACGTTGCCGATCACGGAGCCGCCGCCCGCGTCGGCCCGCTTGACCATCGTGCGGCCGAAGGGCCAGAGCGCGAAGCTCGCGAGCTTGAAGGCCTGGATGCCGAAGGGGATCGTGATGATCAGGATGCACATCAGGATCCCGGCGAGCGTGTAGCCGATCGCCAGCCAGAGGCCGCCGAGGACGAACCAGATGATGTTCAGCAGCAGGCGCATCAGGATCGCTCCGGCCTATCGCGGGCCGGCCGGACCGTACTCGACGGGCTCGACCGGGTTCGGCCACCTCAGGTGCTCGGGCTCGGGGCGCATGCGCACCACGCGAGCGGGCGTGCCGGCGGCGACGGCGTTGGCGGGAATGTCGCGGGTGACCACTGAGCTGGCGCCGATGATCGCGTTGTCGCCGATCGTGACGCCGCGGAGGACCTGGGCGCCGTAACCGATCCAGACGTTGGAGCCCACGATGACGTCACGCTTGTAGATGCCCTGCTTGCGGATCGGCTGCTCGGGGTCGGCGACGTTGTGGTCGAAGTCGATGAACATGACCCGGTCGGCGATCACGCATTGCTGGCCGATGCTGACCCGCTGGTAGGCGGAGATCGTGCATTCCTGGCCGAGGACGGACTTCGGCCCGATCTCGACGACGCCCTCGTGGCAGCGGATCTTGCTGCCGTGGCCGATCCAGACGAAGCGCCCGAAGCTGATCTGCCCGGTTTCGCCCATCTGCAGCTGCAGGCCGGGGCCCAGGAAGAGCATCCCGTCGGTCCTCCAGCGGCGCCCCACCCTGGTCAGCAGGCGGCGCCGGGCGAAGCGAAGGGCCAGCCGGGCGTACTTGGCGTTGAGCATGTCGTGGGAGGCCGCGAAGCGGAGCGCTGCGAGGCCGCCGCGTCGGGGGCCGACCACCCCCTGCTGCCGGTCGCCCGGTGACTGCTCGAGCTCGCTGCTCGCCTGCTCTGTCAACGTCTCCGCGCTCACGGGAGCGGATGATAGGCGCGGTCGTGGCATGATCAGCCGCCGATGGCCGCGGGCACCACCGAAACCGATCTTCGCAAGCGCCTGCTCGCCGGCGACAAGCGCGCGCTGGCGCGAGCGATCTCCCTGGTCGAGAACGGGGATCCGGCCGGTGCGGAGTTGGTTGCCGAGATCTATCCACGGACCGGATCGGCGCGGATCATCGGCTTCACCGGACCGCCGGGGGTGGGCAAGAGCACCATCATCGGTGCCCTCGTCGGCCAGTTGCGCCAGCGGGGGAGGCGCGTCGCGGTGCTGTCGATCGATCCCTCGAGCCCGTTCACCCGCGGCGCCCTGCTCGGCGATCGGATTCGCCTTTCCGAGCACTTTCTCGACGAGGGCGTCTTCATCCGCTCGATGGCAAGCCGCGGCGCGCTTGGCGGTCTGGCCGAGGCCGCCCTGCAGGCGGCGCTTGTCATGGATGCGGCGGGGTTCGACGACGTCCTGCTCGAGACGGTCGGGGTCGGCCAGGCGGAGATCGACATCGTCGACCACGCCGATACCGTCGTCCTCGCGCTGATGCCGGGATCGGGTGATTCGATTCAGGCGCTCAAGGCCGGCGTGATGGAGATCCCCGACGTGATCGTCG
Organism: uncultured Solirubrobacterales bacterium; assembly: GCA_963823275.1. Lineage (GTDB taxonomy): Bacteria > Actinomycetota > Thermoleophilia > Solirubrobacterales > 70-9 > RHKX01. The sequence continues at coordinate 552,540 of CAWGKW010000002.1, forward strand.
TCAACAAGGCCGAGCATCCGCTCACCGACACGATGGTGCGCGAGGTTCGCACCGCACTTTCGCTGGGCCCGGCCGGTGACTGGAAGGTGCCGATCATCAAGACGGTCGCCTCCGAGGGGCGTGGGATTCCCGAGCTGCTCGACGCGATCGAAGCCCACCGCACTTACGTGGAGGGGTCGGGGACGCTCGAGCAGCGACGGGCGCGCAACCTTCGCAACGAGGTCCTCGGCCTCGCAGCAGCCCGGATGCGGCGAGAGCTCGAACATCGGATCTCCGAGGACGACACCGTCGGCGCGTTGCTCGACAGCGTGGTCCGTCGGGAGACCGACCCGGCGACCGCCGCCGCGGAGCTGCTGCGGCGAAGCAGGGAGCAGGATGGCTGAGGGGACACACGAGCTCCCGGTGCCGCGCTCCGGCTTCGATCTCGCCGATGCTCGCGCCTGCGTCGGGGCCAAGCTCGAGGAGTCGTCGGGCAACGGCGTCGGGAGGATCCAGGGCGTCCTCGTCGACTCCGTCGACGGCTCGCCGACCTGGTTGATCGTCAGGCTCGGGAGAATCGGCCGGCGCTCGGCGGTGCCCGCCCGGTTCGTGGTCGGCGCGGCCGGCAAGGCGTGGGCCGCCTTCCCGCGCTCCTGGATCCGCGGCGCGGCCGAGATCGATCCCACTCAGGGCCTCACCGCCTCGGAGGAGCGGCAGCTCGCCGCCCACTACGGCATCCCGCTCGACTCCGATCGGCCGTCTTCCCTCGCCGGACGGTTGGAGGAGGGACGCACGTCGATCCCTGACGATTGAGCGGGCCCGCTCAGCCCTTCCCGGGCGACTTCGGCTCAGCGCTCTCCGATACCTGGGCGCCCTCATCGTCCTCAGCGCCCGCTTCCACCGGCTGCGGGCTCGCGGCCGTGTCCCCCGGGGACTCGATCTCGTCTCCGTAGGTCTTCTCCAGGGTCTGGGTGGCCATCTCGATCGCCGCGAGGACCTCGTCGAGCTCGGAGAGCTGAGCGCCGATCGATTTCGCCTCGGCCTCGATCGGCGGGGCCGCTGCCGACGGCTCGGCCGATTCCGCAGGCTTGGGCCGGATGGTGAGGGGCGCCGGGGTCTCGCCCCCGAGCGAGCGGATCATCCGGTCGTGCTGAGCGAAGGCAAGCCAGAGGGCCGCGATGTCCTGTTTGAGCTCCTCCAGCTCGCTGTCGCGGGCCTCGAAGGCCTCGTCGACGTCGGTGCGCTTGTAGCCGAGCGGGCGCCGTCGCAGCTTCGGGCGCTCGGGACGTCCCAGGTCCGCCGCCTCGTGATTGCCGGGAGTCGATTCACTCTGGTCTTCTGCCTCGTCGCTCAAGGGTGTCGCGAGTATAGGAGTCCGCTCATCGCATCTCAGCGGCCGTGTTCTCACCCCGACTTGAGCCCCGTTGCTGGTACGGTCACTCGAACGCTGAATTGGATGGTCGGCTCGGAGGATGGATGAAGGTGGTCGCAGCGGAGCTGCGTGGGGGTAACAAGCCAAGCTTGGACGAGGCCCTGGGCTGGATCGGCTCCGGGCTCGACGACATCTACGGGGCGAGCGTTGGCTCGGTCGAAGACGTCTGGATCGACCCGGGCACCGGCGCCCCGCGTTGGTTGCTGGTCAGGGAAGGGCGCTTCGGCGGTCTTTCGACCCTGATCCCGTTCAATGACGCGACCGCCGGCTCCGGTCATCTGTGGGTTCCGTATGAGTGTGATGTCGTCTGGGCGGCGCCGCGGATCGAACCCGGGGTGCCGCTCACCAGGCAGGTCGAAGCGACTCTCAGCAACCACTACGCGACCAGCTCAACCGCGGCGGTCTCGCACCGGGATCAGCGTCCGGATCGAGCCGAGCCCCAGGCGGACTCACGGGCCTCCGGAGCGACCGTGAGGTTGGCCCCAGCTCAGTCGGGGCCGCCTTCACCGAGCGGCTTCGAGCCATCCTCCTTCCCGCCTCCGCGGCTTCCGCGGCGGCCCCCGCCGCCGGTTGTCGCTCCTCCAGGGGGCCATGAGCAGCGCCCGCCGGAGCAGCAAGGGCCGCCTGCCCCGCCGGCTCATTTCCCCTCAGCCGAGGAGCCGCGTTACGAGGAGCCGCGTTACGAGTACCCGCCAGCCCCTCAGCCCCCGCCCGCCCCATCTCAGCAGCCCCCGTATCCCTACCAGCGGGTCTATCAGGCGCCCCCACCTCCACCGCCCGCCCACCAGTACCAGCAGGCTCCGCAGCAGCAGCCCCCCCATTGGATGGCGCCGGATCCCTTGACGATGCTCGCCGCCATCGCGCCGGGCAGCCTCGTCGAGGTCGAGCTCGACGGCAACCTGACGATCAGCGGCGAGTTGAGGCAGATCCGGATCACGCCTCGTGAAGGCGGGCCCGCGCAGTAGGCCTGACCTGCCCCGGGCCCCGCCTTGGTCGAGGTCCTAGGCCGCGGTCGCCCGCTTCCCTTCGTAGCGACGGCCCGTCGCCACGCCCATGGCCCCGCTCTCGCGGCCGGCGATCTGATCTGCTGCGGCGGCGAGCGAACGGACGAACGAATCGAACTGGGCGCGGATCCGGTCGGCGTCATCCATCCCCGTGGTCAGTGCAACCGCTCTTCTCGCGATCCCGTCGCTGAGCTCGGCGATCCGGCGCTGGCGCTCGGAGACCATGCTGTCGGCGATCCGGCGTGCCTCCCCGATATGTCGCTCGGCATCCACCTCGAGCTCCTGCCAGCGAGCCCTGATGCCCGCCTCGGCCTCCCGGCGCATGTCGGCCGTCTCCTGCTCGACTGCGCTGAGCATCGTGCTGACCAGGCTGTCGGCCCGGCGCTTGGCATGCTCGAGGTAGGCGCGCGCCTCTCGTTCGGCTTCGCCCATGCTGGCCTCGAAGGCCCGCCTCGCCGAGACGGGGTCGTCGGTCGTCGGGGTGGTTTCCGGTATCTCGATGGAAGCGGTCTCAGGGGTGACCGGCATCTGCGCGAAGCGTTTGGAGACGATCGGTTCGCCGTCCGTGGCGAGTCCCTCGCCAAGCCTGCGGGCGAAGTCCCGAGCCGCCCGGTCCAACCCACCGAGTGCCTCGGCGAGGTCGAGCGCGGGGATGCCGACGGCGGAACCAAAGACCTCGGAAGGGACCCGTGGATCCCCTGGCTCGGATCCCTCCTCGTCGGCCATGTTTGCTCCTCCTCGCGGTTCGGCGGCTCGATCAAACCTGCCCAGGGGGCTGATCGCGGTGGAGTCTAGGTTCGCCTCCGGCGGCAACGGCACCCCGTAATGCCACTTCCCGCGAGCGTTCGCGCTCTCGTCCGCCCCTAGCGATCACCAGTCGTCCAGGGGACACGAGCGTCCTCCCCCGTATCGCGGCCGAAGATCTCATCGAGGGTCTGCTCGGCGTCGACGATGCCCAGCACACGGTCGAGATGATCGCGGACTTCCGCCCTCGTGTTGCCGGCGCCGGCCAGCTGGACCGCGATCATCCGGGCGTCTTCGCGCTCCTGCCAGGTCGCGACACGCGCAGCGGGTTTCGCGGGCATCGAGGGTCCCGCGGCGCCGGGCGCTGCGGGGGGTCGCCAGGCGGGCTGATACGGCACCTCTGACGGCTGGGGCTGCTCGGCGAAGTCCGACGTGTCTGCTCGCGACGGATCCGGCGGCGGCTGTGGTGGATTGTGCATGGGGGCGTGCCGGCGGTTCGGGTACCCGCTGGGAGTCGGCACCCGCTGGGGCGGGGGTTGCCTCGCCGCCTCGTGGAAGGAGGGCGGGGTGAAGTTGGCGCTGTCCGTCTCAGCTTCGATCGAGAGCCGTTCGGCCACGTGCCCGAGGGCGCGCACCAGGTTCTCGAAGCCTTGTCGAACGGGGGCCGCGTCGGCCAGGCGGGAGGCGACCGCCTCCGACTTGACGATCAACTCGTCGCTCAGCTCCGCGATCCGGCGCTGGCGCTCAGCCACCAGTTCGTCGGCGTGTCGGCGAGCACTGTCTGTGTAGCGAATCGCCTCGGACCGGGCCTCCTCACGGAGGCGGGACGCCTCTTCCTCGACATCGTCCAGGATCGAGCTGATTCGCCGCGAGATCTCGGGCGCCATCCCGGCGGCGGTGCGACCTGGACCTGCGGTCGGATCCGGCGGTTGCGGAGCTGTTTCGTCCTCATTCATCGGGGATTCATGCGGCCAAGACGATCGACGAGACTCACATTAGCCGACCCTCCCTGGCCCCTAGGATCGATTTCGCCCGGAGGCCCGGCGCAGTCGAGCAGGCCCGGAGGGCTGCGAGTCGCGCGGTCACCCCTCGGGAGGGCCACCGGGCTTCGCCCGGAGGCCCGGCGCAGTCGAGCAGGCCCGGAGGGCTGCGAGTCGCGCGGTCACCCCTCGGGAGGGCCACCGGGCTTCGCCCGGAGGCCCGGCGCAGTCGAGCAGGCCCGGAGGGCTGCGAGTCGCGCGGTCACCCCTCGGGAGGGCCACCGGGCTTCGCCCGGAGGCCCGGCGCAGTCGAGCAGGCCCGGAGGGCTGCGAGTCGCGCGGTCACCCCTCGGGAGGGCCACCGGGCTTCGCCCGGAGGCCCGGCGCAGTCGAGCAGGCCCGGAGGGCTGCGAGTCGCGCGGTCGGTCCCCTCGGGAGGGCCACCGGGCTTCGCCCGGAGGCCCGGCGCAGTCGAGCAGGCCCGGAGGGCTGCGAGTCGCGCGGTCGTCTAACAGCCGAGGGCCCGGGCGATGACCATCTGCTGAACCTCGTCGGTGCCCTCGCCGATCGTCAGGATCTTCGCGTCCCGGTAGAAGCGGCAGACGGGGTACTCCTCGATGTAGCCGTACCCGCCATGGATCTGAACGGCCTCCTCGGCCGCGCGGACGGCCAGCCGGCCCGTCTTCAGCTTCGCCTGGGCGGCGGTCAACGAGAACGGCTCGCACCCGATCCTTGAGGGTCGCGGCCCGGTAGGTCAAAAGGCGCGCGGCCTCGATCTCGGTCGAGATGTCGGCGATCTTCGCCTGGATCGTCTGGAACTTCGAGATCGGCTTCCCAAAGGCCCGCCGCTCCTTGGCGTAGGAGATCGCCTCGTCGAGCGCTCCCTGGGCGAGACCGAGACCCATGGCGGCGACGCCGATCCGACCACCGTCGAGGATCTGCAGGAACTGCTTGAACCCCTGGCCCCGCGGCCCGAGCAGGTTACCTTCGGGAACCCGGCAGCCGTCGAAGCTGAGTGGGCGGGTATCGGAGGCGTTCCAGCCCATCTTCCGGTACGCCTCGCCGACCTCATAGCCCGGGGTGCCGTTGGGGACGATGATGTTCGAGATCTCGCCCTCGCCTGTCCTCGCGGTGATCGTCACGCAGGCCGATATGTCGGTGCCCGAGTTGGTGATGAACTGCTTGGCTCCGTCGATCACCCAGTCACCGGAATCGAGTTCCGCCTTCGTGCGGACGTTGCCGGCGTCGGAGCCCGCCTCGGGCTCGGTCAGCCCGAAGGCGGCCAGCCGCTCGCCGGAGCAGAGCTGCGGCAGCCACTCCTCGCGCTGCTCGTCGCTCCCCCACAGGTAGATGGGCATCGTGCCCAGGGAGATATGAGCAGCCATCGTGATGGCGACCGAGGAGTCGACCCGGGCCAGCTCCTCGACCGCTAGGGCATAGGAGAGGTTGTCGGCCCCGCCGCCTCCGTACTCGACCGGAAACGTGATGCCCATGAGCCCCAGTCCGCCCATCTGCGCGACCAGCTCGTAGGGGAATGCCTTCGTCCGGTCCAGCTCGGCGGCGCGTGGCGCCACCTCGTTGCGGGCGAAGTCTCTGACCGTGTCACGCAGTAGGCGCTGCTCATCGTTGAGCTCGAAATCCATGCCGCGATTCTGTCAGCCGGAGGTTGATCGGTTGCGGGCGAGCTCGACCAGCAACCTCACCCCGAACCCGCTGGCACCGTTGCCGACGTACTCCCGACCCACGTCCCAGGCGGTGCCGGCGATGTCGAGGTGGGCCCAGGTCACGTCCTCGACGAACTGCTCGAGGTAGGCGCCGGCGTAGAGCGTTCCGGCCTTGCGCTTGGTCCCGGAGTTGGAGAGGTCGGCGACCTTGCCGCGGGTCAGCTTGGTGTATTCGGGATGGAGGGGGAGTCGCCAGGCGAGCTCGCCGACGGTATCCCCGGCGCGCGTGACCTCCGCTGCCCACTCGTCATCGTTCGCCATCAGCCCGGCATAGGTCGACCCGAGCGCAACGACGACCGCGCCGGTCAGGGTCGCGACGTCGATGATCGGCTCGGCCCCCTGCCGTGCGCACCAGGTGAGCGCGTCGGCGAGGATGAGTCGGCCCTCGGCGTCGGTGTTGTTGACCTCGACCGTCAGCCCGTTGAGCTGGGTGATGATGTCGCCGGGCCGCGTCGCCGTGCCGCTCGGCATGTTCTCGACCGCGGGCAGGACGGAGACGATGTCGACCGGCAGGCCGAGCTCGGCGATCGCCGCCGTGGCCTCGAGGACCGCGGCCCCGCCCGACATGTCCATCTTCATCTCCGGCATCCCGGCGGCCGGCTTCAGCGAGATGCCGCCGCTGTCGAAAGTGACGGTCTTGCCGACCAGCCCCAGCTTCGGGCCCCGACCCTCACTCGGGCTCCCCGTGTAGCGGAGCACGATCAGCGCCGGGTCCTTCTCGGAGCCGGCGGCCACGGCGAGCATCCCGCCCATTCGCTCGCGCTCCATCTCCTCGGGGCCGAGCACCTCGAGCTCGATCGACCCGTGCGCCGCGGCGATCTCGGCAGCCCGGGCGACGATGAAGGCGGGGTCGGCGACGTTCGCCGGCAGGTTCTGCAGATCGCGAGCGCGGTTCGCGGCGGCGGCGGAGACGCGGGCGACCTCGGTGATCCCGTCTGGATCGTCGGCGCCGATCAGGGTCAATGACTCGAGCTGGCCTCGACCGGGCTCGTCGGCTTCGTCGGGGTGGCTCTTGAAGCGCTCGAAGCGGTAGGCGCCCAGGATCGTCCCAGCGGTCAGGCCGGCGGCCGCGCCGGCGCCGATCTGGTGCTCGGGGCAGACCCAGGCGATCGTGCTCGCCTCGAAGCGCCCGGCCTGGCGTGTCGCGAGCGCTGCCGCCACCCGGGCCCGCTCGGCGTCGAAGTCCTCGCGCTTGCCGAGGCCGACGACGAGGACGCGTCGCGGGCGATCCGGGCGCAGCATGGAAAGGGCCTTGAACCTGGACCTGACGTCCATCGAGCCGGGCGCTGAAGCGAAGTCGGAGGGCAGGTCGTCCCCGTCGAAGAGGCCGATGCAGAGCAGGTCCGCATCGACATCGATCGGGGCTGAGTCGGAGTGGTTGAGGCGCATAGGGTGGCCACGATATCTACCGGCACCGCCCCGGCCTCTACGATTTGGACCTGCCCGGTTACCTCGCCCACTCAGGAGACACACCCGCATGCCGAAGTCAGTGATCCTCTCGACCGCCCGCACACCGTTCGCGAAGATGGGCGGCGCGCTCGCCTCGATGAAGGCCACCGAGCTCGGGGGCAGGGCGATCTCCTCGGCGCTCGAGCGCGCCACCGTTGATCCCTCGCAGGTCGAGGCGGTCGTGTACGGGCAGGTGCTCCAGGCCGGCCAGGGGCAGATTCCCTCCCGTCAGGCGCAGATCAACGGCGGCATCCCCAGGGAGGTCCCCTCGGAGACGATCAACAAGGTCTGCGCCTCCGGCATGCGCGCGGTCGGCCTGCTCGATCAGGCGGTTCGCGCGGGCGACCTCGGAGTCGGAGTCGGCGGCGGTATGGAGTCGATGTCGAACGCTCCCTACCTGCTGCCGGGTGCCCGCTTCGGCTTCCGCATGGGCGATGTGACGGCGGTTGACGCGATGACCCACGACGGCCTGACCAACCCCTTCACGAACAAGCAGATGATCAACGAGGCGAGCGAGATCGGCAACGAGCTCGAGATCACCCGCCCCGACCTCGATCGCTGGGCCGTCCGCTCCCACTCGCTCGCCGCCAGGGCGACCGATGAGGGCCGCCTGGCTGAGGAGATCGTCAGCGTCACCGTCAAGTCCCGCAAGGGCGAGTCGACCGTCGAAACCGACGAGGCGATCCGCCCCGATACCTCGCTCGAGACGCTGGCCAAGCTGAAGGGCATCGGCGGCGAGGACGCAACTCACACCGCCGGTAACTCCCCTGGCGTCAACGACGGTGCCTCCGCCGTCGTGGTTGCCTCCGAGGAGTGGGCTGAGGCCAACGCCAAACAGGTGCTCGCTGAGATCGTCGGCTACGGCACGATCGGCGACGACTACGCCTACCTCGCCAGAACGCCGGCCAAGGCCGCCAAGCTCGCGCTCGACAAGGCTGGGCTGGCCCCCGAGGACATCGATCTCTGGGAGATCAACGAGGCCTTTGCCTCGGTCGCGCTCAACTCGATCCGCATGCTCGGGATCGACGAGGACAACGTCAACGTCAACGGCGGCGCGATCGCGCTGGGTCACCCGATCGGGGCCTCCGGCGGTCGCATCATCGGCGCACTCGTGTACGAGCTGCAGCGACGCGGTGGCGGCCTCGGCTGCGCGGCGATCTGCTCAGGCGGTGGCCAGGGAGACGCGATTCTCCTCAGGGTCTGAGAGGGGCCGGGCCGGCGTCCCACGTCGGAGGTGGGCCTTTCGGAGCACCGAAATTCCGCTCGATCCGGCCCATGTACGGGTCAGAACTCGACCCCGTTTGGCCCGCTCTGCGTGACCCTCGATGTCGAGCAGGCGTTGCCGGCCCAATCCGTAGCGGCCGCCGACGGGGTCCAGCGCATCCTGCTGCCCCGGGTCTCGGTCGGCGTGGGGATGCTCGGAGTCCCGAGCGTGATCGTCACATCGGATCCGTTCCGGACCATCGTCGACGGGGTGCCTGCCAGGCCGAACGTCATGTCGGCGGTCGTGTATCCGTTGCGTCGCATATCGACGGTGCCGAGGGGAAGCAGCGCGCTGTCCGCCGGGTCCCATATCTCGATCGTGTCTCTCGTGGTGTTGTCGAGGTGGACCACGACGTTGGTGGCGCTCCCGTCCCATCCCGCCAGGATCGAGTCTGCGTCCATCGGCTCGGTGTAGGTGAGCGTCAGCGTGTCGCCGAGCTCCGCCTTGCCGACCGTGCCGCCGGGGACGTTGGTGGTCTGGACGTCGTCCGCGGCCGGAGCCGTGTTGTCGACGGTCACCGAGAAGTTCGACGTGGTGGCCGTGCCGCCGGCGTCGGTCAGGTTCAGCGTGAAGGCCTTGGCCCCGGCCGCCAACGGGTTCCGCGCGGTCAGCTGGGCGCTTCGGTAGTTGTAGGTCTGGCCGCCGACCGAGTAGCTGCCGAAGCTGAGCGGGGCGGCCGTCTGGCCGGCCGTGATCACGCTGACATCGGCGGTCAGCGATGTCAGGCCCGTGGGGGGCCCACCACTGCCTGAGACGTTTGCGTAGACGTAGTAGGTACCGCCCTGCTGGATGAAGGCGGGATCGCCGCCCGCGGACTTGGCGATCACCGAGGCCGTCACCTTCGGCGCGTTGACGGTGATTGGAGCCGTCGCCTGGTCGCCGCCGCTGCCGAGCGCGTAGACGGTGTGCGAGCCGTTGGTCGTTCCCGCCGGGATCGTGACCGACGCGTTCGCCGTTCCGCCCGCGGGAATGGTGCTGGGGGTGATCGAACCGCTGAGGATCGGCCCGGTGGTCGGGTTGTCGAGCCGGAAGGTGACGGTCTGGCCGGCGGCGAAGCTGGTGACCTGGCCGGTCAGGGTCTTCGGGAAGCTGTTGACGGTGGTCGGCGAGAGCGACAGGGCCGGCGCGGTGACGGTGACCGTCGCGCTCTTCGCGCTCTCGGCCCCGTTCCAGTTGTTGCGGACGGCCGTCACGGAGTACTTCCAGTCGCCTGGGGGTACGCCCGCCTCGGTGCAGGAGGTGGCGGTGATCGTGCCCGCGCACGCGGCTCCAACGGACTTCGGCTGGTTGGCGTTGTCGTAGCGCCTGACCACGTAGCCGCTGGGGGGCGCTCCGCCGCCCGGGGCCGTCCAGGTGACCGTCACGTTGCGATTGGAGGCGACCGCCGACGGCGCGCCTGCGGTCGGCAGGTTTCGAGCCTTCGAGTAGCCACTGCCGCCGCCTCCGGCGTTCCAGGCGGCCTCGGCCGGCGCGACGGCGAGGATCGCGAGAAGGCTCCCGGCGATGACGGCCGACAGGCCCCGGCGCTTCATCGTCCGTGGACCTTGGCGCGGTAGCGAAGCTTGAACTTGGCGCCCTGACAGGCGTCGGCCGCATCGGTGATCATCTTCACGTTGAGCCTGGTGCGCCGGGTTCTCCGGGCCGGCACCCTCGTTCGCATCCGGCGGCGCTTGAGCCTCAGGTTCTTCTTCTTGCAGCCGGCTCGCGGTTTCTTCTTGACCTTCGCCTTGATCGACCTGACGACCAGCGGGCTGTTGCTGCGGTTCTTGATCCGCAGGCGGATGCGCTTCGCCCTGCCTGGATAGAGGCCATTGACGTGCCCGGTGATCTTCAGCGCCGGGGCTTTTCTCGCCGCCGTCGGTCGGTCGCTTCCCGGACCGTGGGAGGGCTGAGCGCTGACGTAGGTCGCTGCCGCGAGGACAACCACCAGGCTGATTAGTGTCAGGCGCTTGAGCATCTTTCGGTCGGGCCCCGCGGTGGAAGAAACGCGGCGAGCCGGGGGTCAGCCGGCTCGCCGCTTCGTTCCTTCTCAGCGATGAGCTAGGCGCTTGCGCCGCTCAGGCTGACGGGGATCGTGAACGTCGCGCCCTGGCAGCCGTTGGAGGACGTGTTGTCCATGCTCGCGGCACCTGTGAGCGTCTTCGTGGTCGTCCCGCCGGCAGCGACGTTGATCGTCTGACCGGTCTGATTGGCGAACGTCACACCGGTAACGGTGCAGCTCGCGTGACCGGCGTCCGGGGTGATCGCCCCGTTGCCGGTAACGGAAGTGACCTGAACCGGGTAGGGGTTCGGGTTCGAGATCTTGATCTCCACGTCACCGGTGGCGCCCGGATACAGGGTGGCGGCGGTGGTTGCCGAGATGTCGACCGTCGTCAGCGCCTGGGCGGACTTCGCCTTCGCGTAGCCGCTGCCGGTGCCGCTCGACGTCCAGGCCGCGTAGGCGAGACCTGCGGCAGCCAGGACAACGACGGCGACGGTGCCGACGGTGATTCTCTTCCTCATGTTCATCTGGGTGGCTCCTCTAGCTGTGGTTAGGTGGTGGTCTTCAGCCACAGCCGGGGGGCTGGGCGGTTGCTCCTAACTCGGCAAGGGCCCCGGAACCCTTTAATACCGGTGATGAATGTCCAGGGAGCCGCCTTCTTCGATCTCGATCGGACCCTGATGTCCGGATCGAGCGGCGCGGCATTCGGCCGGGCCGGCTACCGGGCCGGCCTGGTCAACCGTGGTCAGGTGCTTCGCTGGGGCTTCGAACACCTCAAGTTCCGGCTTCGCGGGGCCAGCGATCAGGACACGGATGCGTTGGTCGAGCAGGTCAGCGCCCTGCTGCACGGAGTCCCGGAGCGGACGCTGAAGCGCATGGTGCCGGATCTCCTCGAGACGATCCTGCCGCGGATCTACCCGCAGATGGTCGCCGAGGTTCGCGAGCATCAGGATGCCGGACGGCCGGCGTTCATCGTCAGCGCCGCCGGCAACGGGGTCGTGGAGCTGCTCGCCCGCGTGCTCGACATGGAGGGCGGCATCGGCACCCGCTATGAGGTCGACGCCGAGGGTCGCTACACCGGCAAGATGGTCGGCGGGCTCAACTACGGGGAGTTGAAGATCGAGCCCATGCGCCGGTTCGCGGCCGCCCACGACATCGACCTCTCGGAGAGCTTCGCCTATTCCGATTCCGCCTCCGACCTGCCGATGCTCGAGCTGGTCGGAAACCCGATCGTCGTCAACCCCGATGCTCAGCTGGCTCGGGTTGCCGACGAGCGGGGCTGGCGGGTCATGCGCTTCGAAAAGCTCGGCACGCGCCTCGCAATGGGCGCGGCCCTGCTGGGGGCCGGCGCGTTCGCGGGCGCGGCGCACCTGATCGCCGGCCGGCGTCGATAGGTCCTTCGGCATTCGAGCTGGCGGCCCCCGATAGTCTCGGGCGCCCGTGGACTCCGCCGACCTCGTCCTCTCCGGTCTCGCCAAGCAGTTGGAGATGCTCCGCAGGGGCGAGGTCAGCTCGCGCGAGCTGACCGAGGCCACCCTCGAGCGGATCGGCGCGATCGACCCCGAGATCAACGCCTTCCGGATCGTCCTCGTCGAGCGGGCGCTGGCGGAGGCCGAGGAGGCAGATCGCCTTCGCGCCGCCGGCGAGGACAGGCCATTGCTGGGAGTCCCCGTCGCGGTCAAGGACAACCTCGACGTCGCCGGGGAGATGACCACCCACGGCACGAACGCGTTCCCCGGGCCGGTCAAGTCCGACTGCGAGTACTTCCGGCGGATCCACGCGGCCGGTGCCGTCCTGGTCGGCAAGACGACCTGTCCGGAGCTCTCGATCTTCGGATTCACCGAGACCGACGCCTGGGGAATTACCCGCAATCCCTGGGACCCCTCCCGTTCGACCGGAGGCTCCTCCGGCGGATCCGGCGCAGCGGTTGCCGCCGGGATGGTCGGCGTCGCCTCCGGGTCCGACGGCGCAGGCTCGATTCGGATCCCGGCCTCCAACTGCGGCCTGTTCGGGCTCAAACCCCAGCGGGGGAGGATCAGCCTCGAGCCGCTGCACGAGCACTGGTACGGGATGTCTCAGCTCGGGTGCCTGACCCGCCGGGTGCTCGACACCGCGCTCTGGCTCGATGCCACCGCCGGTCCCTCGCCCGCCGACCCGCTTCCGCCCACCGCTCCCTCGGGCAGCTACGCCGACGCTGCCGGCCGGGATCCGGGCAGGTTGCGGATCGCCGTATCGACGACCCCCGCCAGGGCGGCGATTCCCCCGCGGCTCGACGACCGCGTGGTCGCCGCGATCGAGGAGACGGCCGCGATCCTGAGCGCGCTCGGCCACGAGGTGATCGAGCGGGCTCCCGACTACGGCATGGTCGGCAACGGCGTCATCCCCCGCTACCTGGCGGGAATCGCCGAGGACGTCGATCTCGTCCCGTTTCCCGACCGACTCGAGAGGCGAACAAGGGGCATGGGTCGCCTCGGCCACGCGATCCCCAAGCGCTTGCTCCGCCACTCGCGGGCGAGTGAGCGGGCTCACGCCGACCGCATCAACGCGATCTTCGACGACGTCGATGTCGTCCTGACACCGGTGGCGGGGGAGCCGCCGATCGAGATCGGCCGCTGGCAGGGCAGGGGCGCCTTCGGCACGCTGACCGAGATGAGCCGCACCTATCCCTACACCGCGATCTGGAACTACACCGGCCAACCGGCCGCATCCGTTCCCGCCCCGGTCCCGACCGGGACGACCCCGATCGGTGCCATGTTCGTCGTCGCGCCCAACCGCGAGGAGCTTCTGATCTCGCTCGCGGCACAGTTCGAGCGCGAGACCGCCTGGCCCGATCGGGTTCCGTCAATCGCCAAGACCGTGGAGAAACCAGCATGAGAGCAGTGGCAGTCGGCCCCGAGCACACCCTCGAGGTCCGGGAGGTGGGAGATCCGAGCCCCGGTGAGGGGCAGGTCGTCGTCGACGTCGAGGCCTGCGGGATCTGCGGATCCGACCTCCACATGCTGCCCTCGGGAGTGCTCCCGGAGGGCTCGGTGCTCGGGCACGAGCTATCGGGTGTGCTCAGCGAGATCGGCCCCGGCGTCGACGGCTGGTCCGCCGGTGATCGGGTCTGCGTCTATCCGTTCGCGCCGGTCGACAAGCTCGACCTCGTGATCGCGATGGCCAGCGGGATCGGCCTCGGCACGAACGACGGCGGCTACGCCGAGCGGATGGTCTGCGGCGCCGAGATGCTCTGGCGGATACCAGACGAGGTCGAGCTTGCCCACGGCGCCCTGGTCGAGCCCCTCGCGGTCGGCCTCCACGGGATCGACACGTCGCGGGCGACCCCGGGCCGGAGTGTCTGCGTCATGGGGTGCGGGCCGATCGGGGCGATGACGATCGTCGGTCTGCGCTCGCGTGGGTTCGACAACATCTTGGCGATCGAGCCGAATCCCGATCGCCGCGGGCTCGCGCTGAAGCTGGGCGCCGCGCACGCATTCGGGGTGGACGGCGTCCACGAGGCCGTGCTCGGCGCCTTGGGCGGCACTCCCCCCGAGGTGATCATCGAGTGCGCGGGCCACGTCTCAGCGCCGGGTCTCGCGGTCGAGCTGATCGCCGGCGAGGGAACGATCGCCCTGGTCGGCATGCTCGACGAACCGGTCCCGATCTCCCAGCTCAACGTGATGCTCAAGGAGGCCGTGATCCGCGGCTCCTTCGCCTACCGGCCCAAGGACTTCGACGAGGCGGTCGCGATGCTGGCCTCGGGTGCGGTCCCGGTTGAGGATCTGGTCACCTCGCGACGTCCGCTCGAGGACGCGGCGGCGTGCTTCGAGGAATTGCTGAGGCCGGGAACCGGCGAGCTGAAGATCTTGCTCCAGCCCGGCTTGTAGCCTTCCCCCATGGCGATTGAGCCGGGGTCCCAGCGCCGAGTCCACCAGTGGCTCGAAGATCAATACGCGAAGGAGCAGGAGCGCGAAGCTCGCTTCGAGACGCTCTCCGGCCACCCGGTCAACCCGCTCTATACGGCCGAGGATCTGACCGATCACGATCCCGAGAACGACGAGGGTTTCCCGGGATCGTTCCCCTATACGCGCGGCGTCTATCCCTCGATGTACCGCGGCCGGCTCTGGACGATGCGCCAGTTCGCCGGCTTCGGGACCGTCGAGGAGACGAACGAGCGCTTCCGCTACCTGCTCGACAACGGCCAGACGGGTCTCTCGACGGCGTTCGACATGCCGACGCTGATGGGCCTCGATTCCGACCACCACAGATCGCTCGGCGAGGTCGGGGTGGAAGGGGTCGCCCTCGACACCGTCGACGACATGGAGACCCTGTTCGACGGGATCCCGCTCGACGAGGTGACCGTCTCGATGACGATCAACGCGCCGGCGGCGATCCTGCTCGCCTTCTATGTCGTCGCGGCCGAGGAGAACGGGCGTGCCGCCGGAGCAGCTCGGCGGCACGATCCAGACCGACATCCTCAAGGAGTACATCGCCCAGAAGGAGTGGTGCTTCCCGATCGAGCCGGCGATGCGGCTGGTCACCGACATGGTCGAGTGGTGCTCGGATGAGATGCCGCGCTGGCATCCGATCTCGATCAGCGGCTACCACATCCGCGAGGCCGGATCGACCGCCCAGCAGGAGCTCGCCTTCACGCTCAAGGACGGCCTCACCTACGTCGAGCGCGCGGTCGAGCGCGGCCTCGACGTCGACGACTTCGCCCCGCGGCTCTCGTTCTTCTTCAACGCCCACATCGACTTCTTCGAGGAGATCGCCAAGTACCGCGCAGCCCGCCGGATCTGGGCCCGGGAGCTCCGCGACACGCTTCGGCGCCAAGAACCCGAAGTCGATGCTGATGCGCACCCACTGCCAGACCGCCGGGCGTCAGCCTGACCGCCCAGCAGCCGCTGGTCAACATCGTCCGGACGACGATCGAGGCGCTGTCAGGCGTCCTCGGGGGCACTCAGTCCCTGCACACCAACAGCTACGACGAGGCGCTCGCGCTGCCGACCGAGGAGGCCGTGCAGATCGCCCTGCGGACCCAGCAGGTGATCGCCTACGAGTCCGGCGTCGCCAACACCGTCGACCCGCTCGGCGGCTCCTACTTCATCGAGAAGCTGACCGACGAGATGGAGGCCGCCGCCTACGACTACTTCGCCCGGATCGACGAGCTCGGCGGCATGGTCGCCGCGATCGAGTCGAACTTCCCTCAGCGCGAGATCTCCGACGCCGCCTTCGAGTACCAGGCAGCGCTCGAGAAGGGGGAGAAGATCATGGTCGGCGTCAACGCATTCGAGATGCAGGACGACGATCGCGACCGACCTGCATCGTCCCGATCCGGCCGCCGAGGGTCGCCAGAAGGAACGGCTCGCGAGGACGATGGCCGATCGTGATCGGATGACCGCCGACCGCGGCACCCTCGAGGCCCTGAAGGCGGCCGCCGCGACCGAGCAGAACCTGATGCCGCAGCTGATCGACTGCGCCCGTTCGAGGGTCAGCGAGGGCGAGATGATCGAGGCGATGCAGCGGGTTTTCGGGACCTACACCGAGACGCCCGTCTACTGACCGCCCGGACGCCGAGGGAGGTCGGGAAACCCTTCCCAGCGAGGGAAATGCGACGCACTCCCTGTCTGGGCGTGATCTTGCAGATCCCTGTCGACGGCTAACACTTCGCTAACACGATGCTAGGATGCCGCACCTCGATGGCACCGATCTCCAGATTCCTACTCGCGGCCGCGTTCGCGGCTACTCGCCCTGCTCGTCGCCGGCGTCGCCGAGGCGTCCGCGCAGGGCGATCACGGCACGCATAAGCGCCACGTTCGACCGTGAGTGGAATCACAACGTCTCGAAGAAGAACAAGCGCTGGGCCAAGCGCGTCAGCCGCTGCGAGTCGGGCGGCAATCCCGAACGCGATCGGAGCCGGCGGTCTCTATCGCGGGGCATTCCAGTTCTCGCGCCCGACCTGGAAGACCTCGCCCCGTTCGCCCGGCGGCGATCCGATCGACTACACGTACAAGACGCAGGGCTTCGTCGCGGTTCGTCTGAAGATGCGGGCCGGCACGAGCCCCTGGCCGAACTGCGGTTAGCGGGGCCGAGCGACTGGTCGGTTGCGGCGCTGAGCGCGCCGCTTTCGACCGATCGGCGACCTGTGAGCCGGCCGGATACGCTTCAGCCCATGAGTGAGCGCAAGATTCGCGTGGTTGTGGCCAAGCCCGGCCTCGACGGTCATGACCGCGGGGCGAAGATCATCGCCCGCGCTCTGCGCGATGCCGGCATGGAGGTCATCTACACCGGCCTGCATCAGACGCCCGAGCAGATCGCCGCGACGGTGATCCAGGAGGACGCCGATGCGGTAGGCCTCTCGATCCTCTCCGGCGCTCACATGACCCTGGTCCCGAAGATCGTCTCGATGCTGCGCGAGCAGGGTGCCGAGGATGTCGCTGGTGACGGTGGGGGGAACGATCCCCGCCGACGACATCCCCGAGCTCAAGCGGCTCGGGGTGGCCGAGGTGTTCACTCCCGGGTTCGCCGACCGACGACATCGTCGAGTTCCTGCGCGCCGGCGTCGGCGCGGCCGCCAGGTAGATCGACGACCGACTGGCAGCACCTTGCGGCTGAACCAGCCGGACGCGAAGCGGAGGATCCGGGCGGAGTCACCTGACGACTGCACCGGGACTCCGGGCGGAAGCGGTGGTTCAGGACGCCCTTTCGAGGGCACCGATTGACAAGTCAGTCAATCGCCCGACGAACCGGTAGCATTCCCGGCCGCAAGTCCCCCAAGGAGGCACCCACTTTGAAGATCTGTTGCCTAGTCAAGGAGGTCCCGGACGCCGCTGTGCAGAAGCGGATCGACTCCGGAACCAAGCGGCTCGACCGCTCTGGCGAAAAAACACTGAACCAGTTCGACACTCACGGGATCGAAGCTGCGATGCAGATCCGTGAGGGAGGCGTGGTCGACGTCGACGAGATCGTCGCCGTCACGATGGGTCCGGAGACCGCGGCCCGCGCACTGCACAAGGCCGTCGCCCTCGGCGCCGACCGCTCCGTGCACCTGACCGACGCAGCCCTGGCGGGCTCCGACGTCTGCGCGACGGGTTACGCCCTCGCGAAGGTGCTCGAGTCCGAGTCCCCGGATCTGGTCCTGCTGGGCCAGCAATCCGACGACGGCGAGTGTTACGTGGTCGGCGCGGTCGTGGCGGATCATCTGAAGATGCCGTCGCTGACGCAGGTGATCAAGATGGACGTCGAGGGTGAGAAGCTCCGCTGCGAGCGTCAGGCCGAGTACGGGTACGACACCGTGGAGATCCAGCTGCCGGCCGTGATCAGCGTCGGTGACGCGATCAACGAGCCCCGCTACCCGTCGCTGAAGGCGATCATGGGGGCGAAGAAGAAGCCGCTGGACACCAAGGCCTCCGGCGACGTCGGCATCGAGGCCGACAGGGTCGGCGAAGCCGGCTCACAGACTCAGGTCCTCTCGATCAACCCGCCGCCCGCCAAGCAGGCCGGCGAGGTCTTCGAGGACGAGGACACCAACGAGACGGTCGAGAAGATCGTCGCTTGGCTCGACGAAAGGAAGCTGATCTAGATGGCCGACATCCTGGTCTACGCCCTCCATGACGACGCGGGCGCCTTCAACAAGAACTCGCTCGGCGCGATTTCGGAGGCCTCGAAGCTGGCCTCCGCGACCGGCGGCACCGCGAGCGTCGCGATCGTCGGCGACATCGCCGACGACGCCGCGGCAAGCCTCGGCAACTACGGCGCGAGCAAGGTCTACCGGGCCAAGTCATGCCCGGAGGGTCTCGCCCAGCCGATCGTCGACGTGATGGCGAAGGTGATCACCGAAAACGGCATCGGCTACGCCCTGTTCGGCGGCGGCCTGCTCGGATTCGAGATCGGCGCAGGCCTGACGGCGCGCCTCGGCGCCGGCGTGACCATGGAGGTCACTGCGGTCAAGGCCGACGGCGACAAGCTGATCGCCGAGCGCCCGGTCCTGCAGGACTCGGCGATCGTCGACGTCGGATACGTCGGCGAGCCGGGGATCATCATCGGCCGCCTGAACGCCTTCGACATCAACGAGCCGAGCTCGGAGGCCGCCGAGGTCGTCGACGTCGACGTCGAGCTGTCGGAGTGGTCGACGAGGGCAACCATGGTCACCCGAGGTGAGGCCCGCGGTGAGGACGTCAACATCGAGGATGCGGAGATCCTCGTCGGTGGCGGTCGCGGACTGGGCGAGAAGGACAACTTCAAGCTCGCCGAGGACCTGGCCGAGTCGATGGGCGGAGCCGTTGCGGCCACCCGCGCGGTCGTCGACGCCGGTTGGTACCCGTATTCGACTCAGATCGGTCAGACCGGCAAGACGGTCGCCCCGAAGCTGTACCTCGCGGCCGGTATCTCCGGCGCGATCCAGCACAAGGTCGGCATGCAGAGCTCCGAGAACATCCTCGCGATCAACAAGGACCAGAACGCGCCGATCTTCGAGTTCTGCGACCTCGGCGTCGTCGGCGATCTGCACAAGATCATGCCCAAGCTGACCGAGGCGATCAAGGTCAAGAAGGCCGGCTGAACCAGCCCATGGGCGTAGCTCCGGACAAGTTCCCGCCGCCGTTCGATCCGAACGACTACATCGGTCCGCCCACCGACCCGGAGGACGAGCGCCTCGAGGTTGGTGTGGCGATCGTCGGCGGCGGACCCGCCGGCCTCGCCTGTGCGAACCGGATGATGCAGCTGCTCGCCGACGAGCCGGAACTGACCGAGCAGCTTGGTGAGGTACCGGTCGCGGTCGTCGAGAAGGGCAAGGTCTGCGGAGCACATCTACTGAGCGGAGCCAACATGCGCCCCTCGGCGATGGAGGAGCTGTTCCCCGACCTCGACAAGTCCGAATGGCCCGCCTACCAGGAGGTCACCAAGGACTCGGTCTACCTGCTGACCAGCAAGAACGCGCTGCCGCTGAAGCCGATGCCGCCGAACTTCAAAAACCACGGCAACTACGGCATCTCGGTCTCCAAGGTCGGCCGCTTCCTCGCCGACAGGGCGGAGGAAGCCGGCGCCTACATTCTCACCGAGACCGCAGCCGACAAGCTGCTGGTGGAGGACCGCATCGTCCGCGGCGTTCGTTCGGGCGACAAGGGCCGCGACCGCGAGGGCAAGGAGCTCGGCAACTTCGAACCCGGCTCCGACCTGCAGGCGAAGGCGACCGTACTCGCCGAGGGCACGCTCGGCCACCTCACCTACTCGGCGCTCGACTACTACGACCTGCATGGCCGCGACCCACAGCGCTGGGAGCTAGGGGTCAAGGAGGTCTGGGAGGTCTCCGAACCCCTCGACCAGGTCATCCACACGATGGGCTGGCCACTGCGCAAGGGCGCCAAACACAACGAGTTCGGCGGCAGCTTCATCTACCCGATGGGCGAGGACAAGATCTGCATCGGCATGGTCATCGGCCTCGACTACACCGACGCGACCGTCTCCTGCCACGACCTGCTGCAGGAGCTCAAGACTCACCCCTTCATCAAGAAGATCCTCGCCGGCGGCAAGCGGGTCGGATGGGGCGCCAAGACGATCCCATCGGGCGGCTACTGGGCGATGCCGAAGAAGCTCGCCGTGCCGGGAATGATGATCTGCGGCGACGCGGCGGGGATGGTCAACATCCCGACCCTGAAGGGGGTCCACTACGCGATGCACGCCGGCATCTTCGCCGCCGAGGCGATCGTCGAGGAGCTGAAGCGCGATCCCGAGTCGGTCGACTTCTCGGGCTACGAGAAGAAGGTCCGGGGCTCGCTGATCGAGAAGGAGCTCTACGAGTCCCGCAACATGCGTCAACCCTTCGAGAAGGGCTTCTTCGTGGGTGGCGCGATCGCTTCGGCGATGACGATCACGAAGGGTGCATTCCCTGGCGGGCATTGGGACCAGGAGCCCGATGCCGAGCACGAGATGACGATCGGAAAGGGCGCCGACGGTTACCCCAAGCCGGACGGCGAGCTCACCTTCGACAAGCTCGGCTCGGTGTTCCTGAGCGGCAACGCGACCCGCGACGACGCTCCGAACCACGTCCGGATCCAGACCCACGTGCCGCGCGAGATCGCCCAGACCTGGGTTTCGATGTGCCCCGCGCAGGTCTACGAGATCCCCGAGGCTCAGCTCGAGAACGGCGCCGCCGAGGTCGACGTCCACGTCACCGCCTCCAACTGCGTCCAGTGCGGTGCGATCACCGCCAAGGGCGGGCGTCTGACGATGCCCGAGGGCGGCGACGGCCCTCTCTACCAAGAGGTCTAGCTCGTGTCCCGGGATCAGGCCGGCAGGGCGTCGGCCAGATCGACGACGACGTAGACGATGACCGTCGCTCCGAGCAGCCGGCGGAACCAGTTGACCCCCTCGGCCAGCTCCAGGTAGGCCCAGGCGGTCAGGGCGACCGACGCGATCGCCAGCGCGACGGATTCCGCATCCCCTGAGAGGAGTCTGGCTGAGAAGGCAGCGGTAATCCAGATCGCGATCGGTGCATTGGGAAACTGGGCGACCACGAGCCCCTTCAGCCGCAGCGAACCGAAGCGCAGCCGGGCCAGTCCCTCGGGATGCGCGTCCGCCGGCGCATCGATCCCCATCGACAGCAGCGGGGCGGAGTGATCCATCCCGAGAATGCTCATCGGCCGCTGCATTGAGGCGACCCATTCATCGACGAATCCTGGCCGCTTCGCTCAGTCCAGCGACGTCATGACGCCGGTCACTTGACCCTCGGGTCGCTGTTCTCGCCGTCCTTGCCGACCACCTCGAAGTGCACAACGGGCTGTCCCATGCTCTCTCCAACTCATCGATTGCGGCCACTGCCTTCAACCTACACCCGAAACAGCCGCGAGTCGGGACGTTCACCGTCGCGGGCGACACGATGAACGCGCCGATCCGGTCCCCGTCGATGGGTCCGGCCCTCCTCGTAGCTTTGCGGCGTGCTTGCTTTCGCGATCCGCGTCCCGTCGGTCGAGGATCTCTTCGACCCCTTCAGCGCCGACCCGCTTGACCAGCGCCCGCTGCGCGAGGAGGTGCGCGAGCGAATCCTGCGGGCATGGATCGACACCAGGGAGGAGCGGCCGGAGCATCTGACGGTGGAGTTACCCGAGGGGGAGCATCGTGAGGGGCTTGGCGAGCGGCTCCAAGCTGCCATCCGTAACGATCTGAGCCGTGCCTACGAGGCGAGCAAGCACCTGTTCATCTTCACCAGAAGCGAACGTCGCGAGGCCCTGGTGGCGTTCTCGTTTCTAGTCGCCTGCCTTGTCGCCTCCAACCTCGTCGATCAGCTGACCGCTGACCGCAATTTCACGGTCGGCCTCTCCCAGGGTCTGGTCGTGCTGGGCTGGGTGGCGATGTGGCAGCCGGCGCAGCAGATGTTTCAGGCCGTCTCGCTCTGGCTGAGCAAGAACCGCTACCACGAGCTCTCACAGGTGCCGATCGAGGTCACGTGGGTGTGAGACGATGGAGATGTGCGACTCGGAGACCACACACGTGCCCTGATCGCGTGCTCGCGATCGTGGCGTTCGCATCCGTCACGCCGGCGATCGCGTCCGCGTACTCGCCGCCGCCGGTCGACGCCGGCTTCGACTACCAGATCGGTGGCGACTACCCGCTGTCCGGCGGGGGTTTCGGTGGTCTCTCGCGATTGGTTCAGCGGTAACCCCGCACCGAATCCCGCCTATTCGATCTGTTACGTCAACGCATTCCAGACGCAGGCCAACGAGCGCGGCACGACCGGCCCGACGAGCAATCCAACTGGCCTCGGAAGTTGGTGCTGAGCAGGCTCGGCGACGATCCCAAGTGGGGCGGGGAGTACCTGGTCGACATCAGCTCGGCGAGCAAGCGGAAGCGGGCCGCCGCCTGGGTCGACCAGATGATCGAGGGCTGCTCCGATAAGGGCTATCGACGCGGTCGAGTTCGACAATCTCGACTCGTGGACCCGTTTCAATGGCACCCCGCTCAGGAAGCGGAAGGTCCCATTCGGTAAACCGGATGCGCTCGCCTACGCAAAGCTGCTCGCCAACCGCACCCATGCACTTGACATGGCGGTTGGCCAGAAGAACACCGCCGACGTCACCGGTGGGCAGTCGGCGGACAGGTCGGATTCGATTTCGCGATCGCCGAGGAGTGCGCGCGCTACGACGAGTGCGACCGTTACCAGGTCCGTATACGGAGACCATGTGATCGCCGTCGAGTACCGGCGTGGGGACTTCAGCGAAGACCTGCGAGGACGGTCGGCGATCGGATCTCGGTGGTGATGCGCGATCGCTTGGTCAGCAAGCCGGGTTCGAAGCGATACGTCTACGACGCCTGCTGAGCCGACAGGCCGGCCTCCTACGAGGGGGCGAACCTCGACCTCGACCGCTGAGCGCAATGCTGTGTCCCGATGACCTTCGACGACGCACTCGCCGCTCTGCTCGCCCTCGTCGGCCGTCGGGTCGACGTGCATGTGGTCTCGGCCGGCGAGAGCCCCCATCTGGTCGCCACGTTCGGCGGGATCCTGCAGGCCGGCTACTCGATGACCGGTGGTGAGCCAAGCGAGCACGAGGCCATCTACATCCGCCTCGAGGCCGGTGAGGAGATGAGCTCGATCAGCCTCAACCGCGAGGTCTACCGTGGCGCGATCGAGCATGAGGACGGTTCGCTCACCCTCCAGCTCGGGGGCGTTGAGATGCTGATCGCGGTCAGGGAGCCATGAGCTTTCATGCGGTTCGGGCATCGCCGATGGCGTAAGCTCGGCGATCGTGTCATCACCTGATGTAACCCTTTCCGCGAGAGATCGTTCGAGCCGGGTTGCCGCCCCGCCCGGACCTCTCCCGTTTCATGATGAGCGCGGGATTCATGCTGACTCCCACCCGGTTCCTCGACGCCTGTCACCGCCGCTGCGGCGACTACTTCACACTTCGTCCCACGCCCGACCGCGACGTCGTTTTCACCGTCGACCCGGCGGCGGTCAAGAGAGTCTTCACCGGCGATCCCAATCTCCTCTACGCAGGCGAGGGCAACATCACGCTGGCGCCGATCCTCGGCCCTGGGTCAGTGCTGCTGCTCGACGGAGACGAGCATCTGCGGCACCGCCGTATGCTCCTGCCGCCGTTCCACGGTGAGCGGATGCGCGACTACGGCGCGGTGATGGCCGAGGTCGCCGAACGCCACGTATCCGGGTGGCCGACGGGAGAACGATTCGCGGTCCTGCCGAGCATGCAGTCGATCACCCTCGAGATCATCATGCGGGCGGTCTTCGGGTTCGAGGACTCAGAGCGCCGGCAGCGGATCGGCGATCCGCTGCGACGGCTGCTCAATACCGTCAGCAGCCGCCCTCGCGTGCTCGCGATGGCGCTCACCGCCGGCCGCAGCGGTCCGCTCAGCCCCTGGCGCCGTTTCGCGGCGATCCGCCGGGAGGCGGACGGTCATCTCTACGAGGAGATCCGCGCCCGCCGCCGTGACCCCCACGGCTCTGAGGGCGACGACATCTTCTCGATGCTGCTCGCCGCCCGCGACCCCGACGGTGAGCCGCTGACCGACTCCGAGATGCGGGACGAACTGATGACCCTGCTGGTGGCCGGGCATGAGACGACGGCGACGGCGCTGTCGTGGACGCTCGAGCGGCTGGTCCGCACGCCCGAGGTGCTTCACACGCTGCTCGACGAGGAACGAGCCGGTCGCGGGGACTACCTCGACGCTGTGATCAAGGAGTCGCTTCGCCTCCGGCCGGTCGTCCCGGCCGTCGTCCGCCGGCTTCAGGCGCCGATGGAGTTCGGGGGCTGGGAGCTTCCCGCCGGCGTCAACATCGCCCCGTCGATCTACCTGATGCACAGGAGGGCCGATCTCTTCCCCGAGCCGCTGGCGTTCCGTCCCGAACGCTTCCTCGGCGACGAGACGCCCGGTACCTACGAGTGGATCCCCTTCGGCGGCGGGGTGCGCGATGTCTCGGCGCCAGCTTCGCTCTCTTCGAGATGAAGGTCGTCCTGCGGACCGTGCTCGCTCAGGTCAGGCTGAACGAGGAGCCCGGGCGGCGGCCCGAGAGCGTGACCAGGCGCGCGATCACGTTCGCTCCGGCTCGCGGAGCCCGCCTCGTGGTCCGGGCCAACTGAGGGCTGGGATCGATCACTCCGGCGCCCAGGAAGCGACCCTCCCGGAGGTCGTCCAGCGCTTCGTTGACCGACTCGAGCGGGTAGGTGGTGACGTCGGTCTCGACCGGTACGCACGCGACGCGAGCTCGAGCATCTCCTCGCCGTCGCTGCGGGTCAGGTTGGCGACGGATCGCAGGACCCGCTCTCCCCAGAGCAGATCGTAGGAGAAGGCCGGGATCTCACTCATGTGGATGCCACCGCAGACGACCGTCCCGCCCGGGGCGACGGCCGCCAGCGCCAGCGGGACGAGCGGGCCGACGGGGGCGAAGACGATCGCCGCGTCGAGCGGCTCCGGCGGTGCATCGCCGGACGCTCCCGCCCAGACGGCGCCGAGGCTGCGGGCGAACGCCTGGCCCTCCTCGTCGCCATCCCGGGTGAAGGCGAAGATGCGGCGACCCTCGGAGGCGGCGACCTGGACGAGGATATGGGCCGCCGCGCCGAAGCCGAAGAAGCCCGATCCTCCCGGCGTCGCCGCACATCCGCAGCGAGCGGTAGCCGATCAGTCCGGCGCAGAGCAACGGGGCCGCCTGGACATCGGGATAGCTGGGCGGGATCGCAAAGCAGTAGCGCTCGTCGGCAACCGCGTACTCGGCGAAGCCGCCGTCGATGTCGGAGCCGGTGAAGCGAGCGAGCTCGCAGAGGTTCTCGCGGCCGGTTCGGCAGTAGCCGCACTCCCCGCAGGTCCAGCCGAGCCAGGGCACGCCCACCCGCCGATCCTCCTGGCCGACCACCTCGCCGACGATCTGATGGCCGAGGATCCGAGGTGGATCGGACACCTCGACCTCGCCGTCGATCAGGTGGAGATCGGTGCGGCAGATGCCGCAGGCGCGCACCTTGAGCAGGAGTTCACCCGGTCCCGCCTCGGGGATCTCGCGCTCGGCCGGCCGCAGCGGCTCGCCGGGCGCGTCGAAGACCATGGCCCTCATCCGAACAACCGCATGAGCGTTCGCAACCCCAGAAGGCCTCGGCTATTCGTCGCGGGCGGTGATTCGAAACAGCGAGACGACCTCGGCGTTGTGCGCTTCGGGGTGAACGACGTAGGCGCTCGGGCCGCCACCGAACCAGCCGGCGGCTTCGTTGTCGCCGACGAAGATCCCGGGGTGATGTTTGCCGTCACCGTCCTCGACCCAGACGGGGTCGCCTTCCTTGAAACCGTGAACTTCCGCTTCCATGACCACCAGCCTACCCGCTGGCCGTCTGGGCGAGGGTCGGATAGGTTGAATCGCGACATGGGCCAATCACCTGGGGAGGAAATCGATGAGGTCAATGAGATTTGCGACCACGGCCGCGTTGCTGGTCGTGATCGGCGCAATCGCAATCGCCGGTTGCGGTGGAAGCGAGGACACGGTTCGACCGCTGCGGCGATCAGCAAGGACGACTTCATCGCGCAGGCCGACCAGATCTGCGCCGCGGGGAACAAGGCCGATGCCGCGCCAGCAAGGAAGCGTTCAGCGGCGGCCAGCCGACGGAGGCCGAGGTCACGAGCTACGTCACCGATTCAGTGGTCCCCTCCATCCAGGGTCAGATCGACGATATCCGCGCACTCGGTGCGCCGGAGGGGGACGAGGCCGAGGTCAACTCGTTCCTCGATACCGCCCAAGGAGCCCTCGATCAGGTCGAGGCCGATCCGAGCGCCATCACCACCGGTGGTGAGGATCCGTTCGATGAGACCAACAGACTGATGACCGTCTACGGGATCACGGAGTGCGCGAACGGCTGAGCCGCGGCCGTTGAGCGACCTTGAGGCAGACAGGGATCCGCCCCGCTCGACTGCTCATCCGTGGGCGTCGTCCGGGGTGTTGACCGGCTCTCTAGACTTCGGTACATGAAGACCGAGATACATCCCGAATACACCCTCTCCCACGTGCGCTGCGCCTGTGGCAATGAGTTTGATACCCGCTCCACGAAGCCTGAGATCCACGTCGAGATCTGCTCGGCATGCCATCCGTTCTACACGGGCAAGCAGAAGCTGGTCGACACGGGCGGCAGGGTCGAGCGCTTCCGCCGTCGCGCGGCCAAGCAGTCTTAACGCCCGCCGGCGTTCACGTCGGCTGAGGGAGTGAGCACCGCGGTCCGAGAGCTGCACGAGGCGGCGACGCCGATGCCCGACGGCAAGCCCGTCGCCTCTCGCGACGCGCCCGTCGGCGGTCAGGCGATCCTCGAGGGCGTGATGATGCGCGGCGTCTCGACCTGGGCCGCCGCCGTCCGCAAACCCGACGGCGAGGTTCAGGTCACCTCCGAGCCGGTGGTCTCCTGGGCGAAGCGTCACCGCGTCCTGAGAGTGCCGGTGGTCCGTGGCGCCGTCGCGCTCGGCGAGTCGCTGAAGATCGGCTTCAAGGCGCTGGCGATCTCGGCCAACGCCCAGATCGAGGACGAGGAAGACCAGGAGCCGATCGGCGGGCTCACCTGGGGGCTGACGATCGCGCTCTCGATGGCGCTCGCGATTGGCCTGTTCTTCGTCATTCCCGTCGGGTTGACCAGCTTGATCAAGGACCAACTTGGCTCAGCCGTGCTGTTCTGGCTCGTCGAGGGGGTCCTGCGGACCGCGATCTTCGTCGGCTACATCGTCGCGATCAGCCGCCTGCCCGACCTGCGGCGGGTCTTCGAGTACCACGGCGCCGAGCACAAGACCATCTCCTGCTTCGAGGCCGGCGACGAGCTGACGCCCGAACGGGCCGCTCGATACTCACGGCTCCATCCCCGCTGCGGGACCAGCTTCCTGCTGATCGTCATGGTCCTGGCGATCTTCGTCTTCGCCCCGCTCGGGCTGCCCGCCTGGTACTGGCTCGTGATCTCCCGGATCGTCGGAATACCGCTGATCGCAGGGCTCTCATACGAGGTGATCAAGTGGGCGGGGCGCAACCGGCGCAGGCCGTGGGTGCGGAGGCTGATGTGGCCGGGGTTGATGCTGCAGAACCTGACGACCCGCGAGCCCGATCACGATCAGCTCGAGGTTGCGATCGCCTCCCTACGTGAGGTGCTCGCGGTCGAGGGCACCGACATCGACAGGCAGGAGAGCCCGATCGAAATAGTCGCGTAGCCTCGCCCCATGGCCCGTAGCCACGATCACTCCCACGTGGATTCCTCCGCCCTCGGCCGGCATTCCCACGGGGTCTCGGCCGACGCGGATCGCTCGAAGCTGACGATCGCCCTGGTCCTGATTCTCGGGTTCATGGCGGTCGAGGTGGCCGTCGGCATCCTCGCCAACTCGCTCGCGCTGCTCTCCGACGCGGCGCACATGCTCACCGATGCGGTGGCGCTCGTCCTGGCCCTGGTTGCGATCGGGTTGGCCGCTCGCCCCGCCAAGGGCGCGATGACGTTCGGCTGGCAGCGCGCCGGGATCCTCAGCGCCCAGTTCAACGGAGCGACGCTGCTCGTCCTCGGATTGCTGATCGTCTACGAGGGAATCCGCCGGCTGATCGACCCGCCGGTCGTCGAAGGCGGGATCGTCTTCGCCGTCGCGATCCTCGGCATCGGCGTCAACCTGGTCGCCACCTGGACGCTCTCGAAGGCCAATCGCGAATCGCTGAACGTCGAGGGAGCCTTTCAGCATCTGCTCACCGATCTCGCTGCTTTCATCTTCACGGCCATCGCCGGCCTCGTGATCTTCACCACCGGCTTCGATCAGGCCGATGGGATCGCATCGCTGATCGTCGCCGCGATCATGCTCCACTCCTCCTACGGTCTGCTCAGGGAGTCCGGCCGCGTCTTCCTCGAGGCGGCGCCTCGCGGTCTCGACCCCGACCGGATCGGCAACGCGATGGTCGCGGTCCCCGGCGTCGTCGAGGTCCACGATCTCCACGTCTGGGAGGTCACCTCGGGTTTTCCCGCCCTCTCGGCCCACGTTCTCGTCGATGTCGAAACCGATTGCCACGCGATTCGCCTGGCGCTCGAGCACGAGATCCATGAGTCCTTCGAGATCGATCACACGACCATGCAGGTCGAGCATCGCCACCCTGAGGCGCTGCTTCGAGTCGAGCTGCCGTCAGACTCAGGGACATGATCGAGCAGCTCGTCAACCAGATCGAGGAACGGTTCGCCGGCCTGGAGCGCGACATGTCCGACCCCGAGGTGATCGCCGACCGGCAGCGTTACGCGGCGGTCGGGCGCGAGTACAGCGAGCTCGAGACCGCGCATCGGTTGGCGCAGGAGTGGCGGACGCTCAACGACGACCTCGAGGGCGCCCGCGAGCTGCTCGCCGACGATGAGGACGAGGAGCTGCGCCGGGTCGTGGCGGAGGCTCCCGAGCGGCTCGAGGAGCTGGCCGAGGGGATCCGGCTGGCGATGGTCGAGGCCGATCCCAACGACGACAAGAACGTCCTGGTTGAGATCCGCGGGGGAGCCGGCGGCGACGAGGCGGCGCTGTTCGCGGGGGATCTCTACAAGATGCTGAGCCGGTATGCGGAGGAGCGCGGCTTCAGCACCGAGGTCCTCTCCCAGAGCCCGGCGGAGGTCGGGGGCTTCAAGGACATCACCTTTGCGATCAAGGGCGAGGGCGCGTATTCGATCTTCAAGTACGAGGGCGGAACCCATCGGGTCCAGCGGGTGCCTAAGACCGAGTCGCAGGGTCGCATTCACACCTCCACCGCCACCGTCGCCGTGCTCCCCGAGGCCGAGGAGGTCGACGTCGCGGTCGATCCCAACGATCTGCAGGTCGACGTCTACCGGTCGTCGGGCCCCGGGCGGGCAGTCGGTCAACACGACCGACTCGGCCGTTCGCATCACCCACAAGCCGAGCGGGATCGTCGTCTCCATGCAGGACGAGAAATCACAGCTTCAGAACCGCGACAAGGCGATGCGGGTGCTGCGCGCGCGGCTGCTCGAGAAGGCGATCGCCGACCAGCAGGCGGAGATCTCCGCCGAGCGCAAATCGCAGGTCGGGACGGGCGAGCGCTCCGAGAAGGTTCGCACCTACAACTTCCCCCAGGGCAGGGTCACCGACCACCGGATCAAGCTGACCAGCCATGCCCTCGACGAGATCCTCAACGGTGACCTCCGCGAGTTCAGCGATGCGCTCGGCGCCGAGGAGAAGCGGCGCAAGCTCGAGGCGCAGGCGGCCGGGGCCGGGTGACCGACGCCGGGACCGTTGCCGAGGCGCTCTCGTCCGCGACCGCCGCCTTCGACGCCGCCGGGGTCGACTCGCCCCGCCTCGACGCGGAGCTTCTGCTCGTCGCGGCCACCGCACGTACTCGCGAGCAGCTCGCGATCGATCCTGATGCACCCGTCAGCGGTCCTCAGGGCCGCCACTTCGGTGCCCTCGTGCGTCGCCGCGTGGCCCGGGAGCCGATCGCCTACATCCTCGGTCACCGCGGATTCAGAAATCTCGACCTGCGCACGGATCGTCGGGCTCTGATGCCGCGGCCGGAGACCGAGCTGCTGGTCGAGGTGGCGCTCGAACTGGAGCCGTCGCGGATTCTCGACGTCGGCACCGGCAGCGGGGCAATCGCGCTCGCGCTCGCCGATGAGATGCCCGCCGCCGAGGTGGTCGCCGTCGATGTCTCCGCGGAGGCGCTCATGGTGGCCGAGGCCAACGCCCGGGCCCTCGGGTTCGTCGATCGGGTCGGGTTTCGTCTTGGGCCGGCACCCTCGGCTGCGGCGGATGGGCCCTTCGACCTCGTCGTCGCGAACCTGCCCTACATCCCGGACTCCGACCGGCGGATGCTCGCGCCCGAGATCACCCGTTACGAGCCCAATGTCGCCCTGTTCTCCGGCCCCGACGGGCTCGAAGCGATCGGTGAGCTGCTCGCCGACCTGGCGCCCGGGGGTGCCGGCCCCGACTGCGGCGCGGTGGCGCTGGAGATCGGCCAGGGTCAGGGCGAGGATGTCCGGCGACTGATCGGCGCCGCGGGCTTCGACCGGGTCGAGGTGCGCCCCGATCTCGCCGGGATCGATCGCGTCGTGCTTGGTCGGCGATGACCGAGGTCGTCTCGATCGCTCGACGACGGGGCAGCGGCCGCCCGCGCCGCGCTGGAGCGGTGCATCATCGGCGGCGGGGTTGCGATCTTTCCCGCCGACGGGCTCTACGGGCTCGCCTGCGACCCGCTTCGAGCCGCCTCGATCGAGCGGATCCACTCGATTAAGGGCCGTGACGACGGCAAGCCCTCGGCGGTCCTCTACTTCTCGCCGCTGGCGATGCGCGAGCTGCTCAGCGGCCTCGGCGAGCGCAGCCGCGATGCGATCGGCGCGCTGCTTCCCGGGGCGGTGACCCTCGTCCTCGCCAATCCCGAGCATCGATATCCGCTCGCCTGCCGAGCCGACCCCGAGCGGCTCGGCGTCCGCCTGATCGGCGGGCCGCTGGCCGGCGCCTCCTGCGCGATCCTTCAGACCAGCGCCAACCTCAGCGGCTCGCCGCCTCCGGCGGATTTCGAGGAGATCGATCCCGGCATCCTCGGTGCGGTGGACCTGGCGATCGACGGCGGCGAGCTGACCGGCCTGCCGTCCACGGTCGTCGACCTGACGGCGATCGAGACGGGCGGGGGGTGGAAGGTCCTCCGCGAGGGCGCCGTGTCCAGGGCGGATCTGGAGCGGTCACTGGGGGGAGTGGGTTTGGGCATCGAGGGCAGGACCTGAGCTCCAGGTCATCCCTCACCCGCCTACCGAGGGAGACGCTTCAGGTTCATTGGTGGATTACCACTGACATCCAACGAAAATCCGCCAACGAACTGCCCACCGCGCCGCCCGACCGGACCGGACGCGAAGCGGAGCCCACCCCACCAGCAGACCCGACGCCCTTGCCGAGCGATAACACGGCGCCACCCGACTGGACCGGACGCGCAGCGGAGGATCCAGTCGGAGTTACTTGGCCCCTGCCGAGCGATAACACCGCGCCGCCCGACCGGACCGGACGCGCAGCGGAGGATCCGGTCGGGGTGATCTATCCGGCCCGGGCCGTTGGTAGCCTCGATTGCGTGCGCATCGCGATCGGATCCGACCACGCGGGCTTCGAGCTCAAGCAGGCCGTGGCTTCCTCATTGAGGGCGGCCGGGCATGAGCTGATCGACGTGGGCACCGATTCCGAGGAGTCGGTGGATTACCCCGAACCCGCCGCCCGATCCGCGAGCCTGGTCGGCAGGGGAGAGGCCGATCGCGCGGTGATCGTCTGTGGCTCCGGCGTGGGGGTCGCGATCGCCGCCAACAAGGTCGACGGCGTTCGTGCCGTCAACGCCCATGACGTCGAGGAGGCCGAGATGAGCCGTCGTCACAATGACGTCAACGTGCTCACGCTCGCCGGTCGCCGGCTCGATCCCGCGGCCGCCGAGCCGATCGTCGCGACGTTCCTGACGACTGATTTCGAAGGGGGCCGTCACGCTCGGCGGGTCGAGAAGATCACCGCGCTCGAGCACCCGTCCGAATCAGGGACCGTTTCCGCAGATTGACAACGAGAGCGAGAGCCTAACCATGAGTGAGCTTCCCGAGGACTTCCAGAACGCGCCGCTGAGCGCCGTCGACCCCGATATCGCACGCGTCCTCGACCGTGAGCTGGAGCGCCAGCAGAACACGCTCGAGATGATCGCCTCCGAGAACTTCGTGCCCCAGGCGGTCCTCGAGGCAGCTGGATCGGTGCTGACCAACAAGTACGCCGAGGGCTATCCCGGCAAGCGCTACTACGGTGGTTGCGAGGAGGTCGACGTCGCTGAGCAGCTCGCCATCGACCGCGCCAAGGAGCTGTTCGGGGCAGAGCATGCCAACGTCCAGCCCCACGCCGGCGCGCAGGCCAACAGCGCCGTCTACTCGGCTCTACTCGAGCCCGGCGATACCTTCCTCGGCCTGGCGCTCGATCACGGCGGGCATCTCTCCCACGGGATGAAGCTGAACATGTCGGGCAAGCTCTACAACCCCGTGCCCTACCACGTCGATCGGGAGAGCTTTCTCGTCGACATGGACGAGGTTGCGTCGCTGGCCGCCGAGCACAAGCCGAAGATGATCATCGCCGGGTGGTCGGCGTACCCGCGCCGGCTCGACTTTCCCGCCTTCCGTGAGATCGCCGACTCCGTCGGCGCCCTGCTGATGGTCGACATGGCCCATTTCGCCGGCCTCGTCGCCGCCGGTGAACACCCGAACCCCGTCCCTCATGCCGACGTCGTCACAACCACCGTCCACAAGACGCTCGCCGGCCCGCGCAGCGGTTTGATCCTCTGCCGCGAGGAGCACAGGGCGGCGATCAATCGGGGGATCTTCCCCGGCAACCAGGGCGGCCCCCTGATGCATGCGATCGCGGCCAAGGCGGTCGCCTTCAAGATCGCGGCAACCGAGGAGTTCCGGGCACGTCAGCGGCAGACGATCGCCAACGCCCGCGCGTTCGCCGACGAGCTGATCGCCGGGGGCATCCCAGTGCTCACCGGGGGGACCGACGTCCATCTCGTCCTGGTCGACGTCACCGCCAAGGGGCTCGACGGAAGCACCGCCGAGGAGCGGCTCGAGGAGATCGGCATCACCGTCAACCGCAACGCCATCCCGTTCGACGAGCGGCCGCCGATGAACCCGTCGGGATTGCGGATCGGCACCCCGGCGCTGACCACTCGCGGGCTCGTCGAAGAGGACATGAGGGAGATCGCCAGGGTGATCTGTGCGGCGCTCTCGGAGGAGTTCGAGGCCGAACGCGACGCGCTCAAGGCTCGGACGAGGGCGCTCGTCGACGCCTACCCGCTCTACCCGCAGCTGACCGCGAGAACTACCGTTTGAGGATCTGGGTCGACTGCACCGCAGCGGCCCATCCGGTGGTGCTGCGGCCGGTGATCTCGTTGCTCCTGGAGCGCGGCCACGAGGTCTCGATCACGGCGCGCGACTACGGGCAGACCGAGGGTCTCCTCGATCGGCTCGGCCTCGACTACGAATCGTTCGGGACCCACGGCGGTGCATCCCCCGCCTCGAAGGCGATCGCCCTCGGCACCCGCAGCGCCAGGCTGGCTCGCTGGGCACGGCCGAGGCGATTCGAACTTGCGATCGCGCATGGGTCCGTGGACGTCGCGGTGGTCGGCTCGCTCCTGCGAATTCCGCAGGCGCAGATGCAGGACTACGAGTTCGCCGGCCTCCAGCGCAAGCTCGCCTGGCGGGCGGCCAGCCGGGTGATCGTCCCCGACGCGATCCCGATCGAGCGTCTCAAGGCCGCCGGCGCCCGGCCCTCGAAGCTGGTCCGCTATCCGGGCCTCAAGGAGGACTACTACCTGTCGGACTTCGAGCCGGACCCGTCGGTGCTCGCGGAGATCGGCCTCGGCCAACTGGGCATCGTCGCCTGCCGCCGCGACGACTCCAAGGTGCTCGTCGTCGTCCGGCCGCCCCCCGAGACCTCGGCCTACCATGCCGACAATCCGCTCTACGAGGGCGTCCTCGACCGTCTCTGCGCCGACCCGCGGGTGATCAGCGTGCTGATCCCCAGGACCGAAGGCCAGCGGAGCGCCGCGACGGCGCGGGGGGAGGGGTCTCTGATCGTGCCCGATCAGGCGATCGACGCCCAGAGCCTGATCGCCTACTCCGACCTCGTCGTCAGCGCCGGCGGCACGATGAATCGGGAGGCGGTCGCCCTCGGCGTTCCGGTCAAGACGATCTTCAGCGGCAGGATGGGGGCGGTCGATGAGCGCCTGATCGCCGACGGCCGCCTCGGCGAGCTGACCGACCCGGAGGACCTCGAACTGCGCAAGCGCGATCGCGACCCCGGGCCGATCGATCGCCGCGATCCGGCGATACTTGTCGACGGAGCCTTGGGGGCCGCGGGGCAACTGCAGGTCTGAGGCCTGATCTATGCCGGAGTCGATCGACGCACTGCTCGCCTTCGCGGCCGCCGCCGCGATCGCCTGGCTGCTGGTACCCGTGGCCGAGGCGTTCGCATGGCGCATCGGAGCCATCGACGAGCCACGCGAGCGCAGCCTCCACGTGGTCCCTACTCCAAGGCTCTCGGGGATCGCGATCCTGATCGCCGTCTGCGCCTCCGGAGCCATCTTCCTGCCCTGGGACGAGCAGACCCGGGCGATCCTGATCGGCGCCGTGGTGATCGCGTCCGTCGGGATGGTCGACGACATCTGGGACCTGCCGCCGCTGCTGAAGCTGCTTGGCCAGACCGTCGCGGCGATCATCCCCGTGACCGCCGGCGTCACCGTCGACGTCTTCACGCTGCCGTTCGTCGGCGGCGTCGACCCGGCGGGCACCGAGCTCTTCAAGCTGCCGCTGATCGGCAACGTCGACCTGGGCGAGCTGGGCACGGTGATCGGCATCGTCGCTATGGCCAACGTCGTCAACCTGATCGACGGCGTCGACGGGCTCGCCTCCGGCGTCTGCCTGATCAGCGCCGCGACGCTCGCGATCGTCGCCCTTTCCCTCGAGCGCAACCCGGCCGGGATCCTCGCCGCGATCACGGCCGGTGGAGCGCTCGGCTTCCTCCGCCACGGGTTTCCCCCGGCGTCGAGCTTCATGGGTGACACGGGCTCGAACCTGCTCGGCTATCTACTCGCGGTCGCCGCCGTCCAGGGTGCCCTGAAGACCAACGCCGTGGTTGCGCTCGCGTTCCCGCTGCTCGTCCTCGCGGTCCCGATCCTGGACACCGGGTTCGTCGTCGCCAAGCGGCTCAAGTACCGCCGCCCGATCTACGAGGCGGACGCCTGGCACTTTCATCACCGGATGGCCAACATCGGGTTCTCCCAGAGGCGCACGCTCGCCTACCTCTACGGCTGGACCCTGGTGATGGCCGGGGTCGCACTTTCGCTGCGGTTCATCCCCTACAGCGACGACCGCGGCAACTTCGACCCTCTGTGGACGATCGTGATGATCGCGATCCTTCTGCTCGCCGCCGCCGCGAGCTTCTACGTGATCTACGTGCTCGAGATCCTCAAGCTTCGGCGGTTCCGCTTCCGCCAGGTCGCCGCGGCCGGTTCACGCCCCGCCGAGGAGGTCGTGGATCGTGAGGTTGAACACGAACTCGAGACCGGCCAGTTCCGCACGCAGAATCCAGAAACGGGCGAGTTCGATGAGGTCGAAAGTAGGTCCTGAACGAGTCGGACGCGGGGGATGCTTGGCGACGGCCCCTATCGGGTATATTCGCGAACCCCGCACCCGAGCAGCCGGCCTGGGAAGAATGTTTCACCGTCGGCAGTCCAAGGCTCGGAGCGCCCCAACGTGGAAAGCCCCTACTTCGACAATCCCGGAGACCGTGACCCGTCGCAGCAGCACCGTCGTGCCGCGCGATCCGCGGGTGACGTGACCCGCGTCGAGCGGCCGCGCAAGCGCGACGACCGCTGCCCGTCCCAGCTTCACGCCGCGCCCGGCGCGACGGGGGGGTGGAGCCGGGCTCGCCTCCGGCCGCTGACGTGCCGGTAGCGGCGAGACCCCTCAATATGGAAGTCCTGCGCAACCTCGATCTGCTGGTGCTCGCCCTCGCGCTCCCGGTCTTCGTGCTCGTCGACGCGCCGCTGGTCGCATGGCTCGTCACCGGCGGCGCCTGGATCGTCGGCCGGATCGGCATGGAGGTGGCCGCCCGCAAGCGCCGGACCGCTCTGGCGGACTCCAATCGCAATGCGGCGCTCGGCGTCACGGCGATGGCGACGATGGGCCGCGTCTGGCTGCTGGCCGCCGCGATCCTGCTCGTCGGGCTGCTCTACGAGCGTGAGGCCGGCCTCGCCGCGGCCGTGCTCGCACTGGTCTTGGTCACCGCGCATCTCTCCGCCACCTTCCTGACCCACCTGCTCGATCCCGAGGCCGACGGGACGTTGCGATGAGCTCGCTGAAGGCTTGGCAGAAGGTCGCCGTGGTGCTCGGCGGTTACGCGCTGCTGCTGATCATCCTCGGGGTCGTCTTCGGCAGCGACGGCAAGAACGAGGACTTCCAGCCTCAGAACGAGTTCAAGCTCGACAGCTGGGTCAGCATCCAGATCGCCGGGATCGACATGTCGATCAACAAGGCGGTGCTCTACATCGTCCTTGCCTCGGTCATCACCTGCGTCGCGATGATTTGGATCGCCAACCGGATGCAGGCTCGGCCGAACAAGACCCAGGTCGCCGTTGAGGGCATCTACGACCTGATCCGCCGCCAGATCGTCAACGACAACCTCGACGACGGAATGGCCGCCAAGTACTTCCCGTTCCTGGCGACGCTCTTCTTCTTCATTCTCTTCTCGAACCTGATCGGGCTGATCCCGTTGCCGACCAATACCGAGCATCCGATCGACGTCTTCGGGGTCGAGGTTCCGAGCTTCGCGCTCTACGCCGCGACGGCGAACATCTCGATCCCCCTCGTCCTCACCCTGGTGGTGTGGATCGGCTACAACGCCGAGGGCGTGAGGGCGCACGGGTTCTTCGGCTACCTGGGAACGCTGCTGCCGGCCGGGATCGAGGACATGCCCTGGCTCTTCAAGGCCTTCGTCTTCGGCATCGAGGTGATCTCGAACTTCGTCCGGCTCGTCTCGCTGTCGGTACGTCTGTTCGCCAACATCCTCGCCGGCCATCTTCTGCTTCTCTTCATGGGCGGCGGCCTGGCCGTGCTGCTCGGGATCTCGGCGCTCGGTGTGCTCACCTTCCCGATGGCGTTCGCCTTCTACATCTTCGAGATCGTCATCGTCGCCGGTCTTCAGGCATTCATCTTCGCGATTCTCACAGCAATCTACCTCGGGGGCGCGACCTCCGAGGGTCACTAGGAAAAGGAGTCAATTCAATGGATCTAGTGCTTCTGGCACAGGCCGCCGACCCGGTCGCTACTGGTATCACCGACGCGGGCAAGGCCATCGCCCTGGGCGTCGGCGCCGGTCTCGGTTCGATCGGGGCCGGCATCGGCATCGGGGTCATCTTCGGCTCGGAGATTCAGGCGGTCGCCCGTCAGCCCGAGATGAAGGACGAGCTGCAGAGCATCCGCTGGCTCGGTTTCGCCCTCACCGAGGCCGTCGCCTTCTACACGTTCATCTTCGGTCTGATCGCGTTCTTCCTCTAGGCCGATGGAGTTCGCCGGCGACATAACCGCCCTGATCACGGCAGCCACCGAAAGCGGTGCGGAGGAGGGAGGCAGCTTCCTCGTCCAGCCCGGCATCGGGTTGATGATCTGGACGCTGCTGGCTTTCGTGATCACGATGTTCGTGCTCTCGAAGTTTGCGTTCCCGAAGATCTCGGAGGCGCTCGAGGAGCGCGCCAAGAAGGTGAACGACAACATCGACGAGTCCGAGCGCGTGCGCAAGGAGGCCGAGGAGCTGCTGTCGGAGTACCGCGAGCGGCTCAAGGAGGCCCGTGAGCAGGCCGACGACATCGTCGCTCGCGCCCGGAAATCCAGCGAGGCTGCGAAGACGGAGGCGGCCGCCGAGGGTCGAGCCAGGCGCGACGAACTCGTCGCCGCGGCTCGCAAGGACATCGAGGGGGAGACCAGGCGCTCGCTCGAGATGATCCGCAAGGAGGTCGCTGACCTCACCGTCCTGGCGACCGAGAAGGTGGCGCGCAAGTCGCTCACCCCCGAGGACCAGAAGCGGCTGGTCGAGGAAGCTCTCGGCGAGGTCGACTTCAGCGCCCTCGCCGGCAGCGAAGCGGGGTCGCAGAACTAGCCATGGAAGAGGTTGCTCGTGTCTACAGCGAGGCGTTGTTCGACGTCGCCAGGGAGCATGACTCGCTGGATGAGATCCGCGATCAGCTCGGCGAGATCAGCGACGCGGTCGCCGCCGATCGCGACCTGCAGATCTTCTTCTTCAGCCCGTACTTCTCATCGGTGGAGAAGCGGGAAGGCATCCGCAAGGCGATCACCGACGGCAACCCGGAGCTGGTCAACTTCCTCGAGCTGCTTGCGGAGAAGCACCGGATGCCGGCGCTTTTCCGCATTCGCAAACGCTTCGACGAGCTCTGGGGCATCCACAACCAGCGACTTGAGGTGACGCTGACGAGCGCGATCGAGCTCGACCCCTCGGTGATCGAGTCGGTGGGAGCCGAGATCGAGCGGAAGACCGGAAAGACCGTCGAGTTGACCAGCCGGGTCGACGATTCGATCGTCGGCGGCCTGATTCTGCAGGTCGGCAACCGGGTACTCGATGCGAGCATCCGCAACCGCCTCGACAGGCTGCGCAGAGAGGTCGCCGCAGCCTGAGCCGCGGCGAGGACCCGAAGACCTTCGAGACTTCATTGATTCACGACTTCAGACCACCAACTTCGAACAACAAGGAGCGATAGAGCAGATGGAAATCAAGCCCGACGAGATCTCCTCGATCCTGCGGCAGCGGATCGAGGGCCTCGAGACCGGCAGCGCCGACCTCTCCGAGGTCGGGACCGTGCTCTCCGTGGCCGACGGAATCGCCCGCGTTCACGGACTCGACAACTGCATGTCCCTGGAGATGCTCGAGCTTCCCCATGGGGTGACCGGCCTGGCGCTGAACCTCGAGGAGGACAGCGTCGGCGCCGTGCTCTTCGGCGAGTGGGAGCACATTGTCGAGGGCGACACGGTCAAGCGCACCGGCAACCTGCTCGACATTCCCGTCGGCGAGGAGCTGCTCGGCCGCCTGGTCGACCCGCTCGGCCGCCCGCTTGACGGCAAGGGCGATATCAAGACGACCGAGACCCGGCCCGCCGAGTTCAAGGCCCCGGGCGTGATCCAGCGCCAGGGGGTCAAGGAGCCCCTGCAGACCGGCCTCAAGGCGATCGACGCGATGATCCCGATCGGCCGTGGTCAGCGCGAGCTGATCATCGGGGATCGCCAGACCGGCAAGACCGCGATCGCGATCGACACGATCATCAACAACAAGGATCAGGACGTCGTCAGCGTCTACGTCGCGATCGGCCAGCGAATGGCGACGGTCGTGCAGCTGATGGAGACGCTCAAGGAAGCCGGCGCGATGGACAGCACGATCATCGTGGCCGCTCCGGCGGATGAGGCTGCACCGATCAAGTACATGGCGCCCTACGCCGGTACCGCGATGGCGGAGTACTTCACCTACAAGGGCGGGCACTCGCTCTGCATCTACGACGACCTGACAAAGCACGCGTATGCGTATCGGCAGATGTCGCTGCTGCTGCGCCGCCCGCCGGGCCGCGAGGCGTACCCGGGTGACGTCTTCTACCTGCACTCGCGCCTGCTCGAGCGTGGCGTGAAGCTCTCCGACAACCTCGGCGGGGGCTCGCTGACGGCGTTGCCGATCATCGAGACCCAGGCCTCCGACGTCTCCGCCTACATCCCGACCAACGTCATCTCGATCACCGACGGGCAGATCTTCCTCGAGCCGGATCTCTTCTACTCGGGCGTCCGGCCCGCGATCAACGTCGGCATCTCGGTCTCCCGGGTGGGCGGTAACGCGCAGACGAAGGCGATGAAGAAGGTCGCCGGCAAGCTGCGCCTCGATCTCTCGCAGTACCGCGAGCTCGAGGCCTTCGCCCAGTTCGGCTCCGAGCTCGATCCCGAGACGCAGCGGACCCTGTCGCGCGGTGAGCGCCTCGTCGAGGCCCTGAACCAGGGCGAGCGCCAGCCGCTGACGGTGGCCGGACAGGTGGCGGCGATCTACGCCGGTACCGGTGGGTACCTGGATCGGATCAAGGTCGATCGCGTCGCCGAGTTTCTCGCCGCGTTGCGGGATCGGATGCGCAGCGAGCAGGTCGAGCTGTTCAGCGCGATCAACGACGACGGCCAGCTCGACGACGAGCGGGAGGAGCAGCTCGGCAGGGTGATCGCCGAGATGGTCGACGACTTCGGCCCCGACTTCGACGCCGAGGGCAACGAGCTCGAAGAGGGCGAGTCCGACCGGATCAGGTCCGAGGAGGAGCGCTCCATGCCGGCTCGCACCGGCGAGGCCGCCACCGAGGAGGCCGAGGGCTCAGACGAGACGTCCGACGAGGAAGAGGCGGCGACGGTCTAGGCAACCATGGCTACCCAGAAGGACGTCAAGAACCGGATCAACTCCGTCAAGAACATCCGCAAGATCACGCGGGCGATGGAGATGGTGGCCGCTGCGCGCCTGCGGAGGGCCGAGCAGCGGATCGCCGAGATGCGTCCCTACGCGCAGTCGCTTCGCCGGATGACCCAGCAGGTCGCCGAGGCCTCCGGCCAGGACGGCCACCGAGTCAGGCTCCTGCAGCAGCGCGAGGACGTCAAGCGGGTCGGGATCGTCCTGGTCACCGGTGATCGCGGCCTAGCCGGATCGTTCAACACGCAGATCATCCGGGCCGGCGGCTTGCTCCAGCGCCAGCTCGAGGCCGAGGGCGAAGAGGTCGATTACTTCGTGATCGGACGGCGTGGCAACTCGGCGTTGAACTTCCGCGGTGAGAGCGTCGTCGACTCCTTCACCGGGTTCACCGACCAGCCGGTCTTCGGCAACGCCCGCGAGATCGGCGATCGGCTCGCCGCCGCCTACGTCGATGAGCAGGTCGACCGGGTGGAGTTGATCTACAACCGCTACGTATCGCCGCTGACGCAGTACGTTCGGCGCCACACGTTGCTCCCGCTCCAGCAGGCCGAGGTCTTCGGCGAGGGGATCCCCGAGCCCGAGAAGCCAGCCGACCCGGAGCTCGCCGCCGCGCATCAGCGCTCCGAGTGGATCTATGAGCCCGATCCCGAGGAGGCTCTGAAGCTGCTCTTCGAGGAGTACGTGAACCTCTCGATCTTCCGGGCGCTGCTCGAGTCGGCCGCATCCGAGCACGGTGCCCGGATGACCGCGATGCGCAGTGCCGCCGAGAACGCCGGCGACATGATCGACAGCCTGACTCTGGAGATGAACCGGGTTCGGCAGGCGGAGATCACGCAGGAGATTCTCGAGGTCGTCGGCGGCGCCGAGGCGCTTGGCGGCGCGTAGACGCGTTTGGCTGTGCGGAGGTGAGCTGGGCAATGAACTTGAACATGACTGAGCTAGGAGAAACAGATGTCTAACGAGGCTGAAAAGGGACAGAACAAGGGCACGATCGAGCAGGTGATCGGCGTCGTCGTCGACATCGTCTTCCCGGACGGCCTGCCCGAGATCTACTCGGCCCTGAAGATCGAGATCCCCGAGGGCGACGGTCGCAAGGCTTTCGACCTGACCTGCGAGGTCCAGCAGCACCTCGGCGACGATCGCGTGCGCGCGGTCGCGATGGATGCCACCGACGGCCTCCGTCGTGGCGACCCCGTCATCGACACCGGATCCTCGATCACCGTGCCGGTCGGCAAGGACACGCTCGGGCGGATCTTCAACCTGCTCGGCGAGCCGATCGACGAGGGCGCTCCGGTCGCCGGTGAGGACCGCTGGCCGATCCACCGTCCCGCCCCGAGCGCGGAGGATCTGACTCCCACCCAGGAGATCCTCGAGACCGGCATCAAGGTCATCGACCTGCTCGCCCCGTACGCCAAGGGTGGCAAGGTCGGCCTGTTCGGCGGCGCCGGCGTCGGCAAGACCGTTCTGATCCAGGAGCTGATCAACAACATCGCGACCGAGCACGGCGGGCTATCCGCCTTCTGCGGCGTCGGTGAGCGGACCCGCGAGGGCAACGATCTCTACGTCGAGATGACCGAGTCCGGAGTCATCGACAAGACGATGATGGTGTTCGGTCAGATGAACGAGCCCCCCGGGGCACGTCTGCGGGTCGCCCTCACCGGACTGACGATGGCGGAGTACTTCCGCGAGGTCGGCGGCCAGGACGTGCTCCTGTTCATCGACAACATCTTCCGCTTCGTCCAGGCCGGCTCCGAGGTATCGGCGCTGCTGGGGCGGATGCCTTCGGCGGTCGGTTACCAGCCGACGCTGGAGACCGAGATGGGTCAGCTGCAGGAGCGGATCACGTCGACCACCCAGGGATCGGTCACCTCGATCCAGGCCGTCTACGTCCCCGCCGACGACCTCACCGACCCGGCGCCGGCTTCGGTGTTCGCCCACCTGAACGCGACCACCTCACTGTCGCGGTCGATCTCGGAGAAGGGGATCTACCCGGCGGTCGACCCGCTCGATTCGACCTCGACGATCCTCAAGGCCGACATCCTCGGCGAGGAGCACTACAACACGGCGACGGACGTCCAGGAGGTTCTGCAGCGCTACAAGGAACTGCAGGACATCATCGCGATCCTCGGTATCGACGAGCTCTCCGACGAGGACAAGCTCCAGGTCAACCGCGCCCGCAAGATCGAGCGCTTCCTGAGTCAGCCGTTCAACGTCGCGGAGCAGTTCACCGGGAGCCCGGGGCAGGTTGTTCCGGTGGCCGAGACGGTGGCCAGCTTCCGCAGCATCGTCGA
Source organism: uncultured Solirubrobacterales bacterium (assembly GCA_963823275.1). Classification (GTDB taxonomy): domain Bacteria; phylum Actinomycetota; class Thermoleophilia; order Solirubrobacterales; family 70-9; genus RHKX01. The sequence goes on from CAWGKW010000002.1 coordinate 595,340, forward strand.
CGGCGAACACGACGACATCCCGGAGGGCGCCTTCTACATGAAGGGCTCCATCGACCAGGTCCTCGACGCCGCCAAGGGCCGCGGCGAGGACGAGACGGCTGGGGCGAAGGCCGAGGCCGCCGAAGCCGAGGAGAAGGAAGAAGCCGGCGCGGCTGTCTGATCCATGGCTGACGACTCGACAAGGTTCAAGGCCCTGGTCCTGACCCCGCACGGGAAGGTCTACGAGGGTGAGATGTTCCAGATCTCCGCCCGAACGGTCGTCGGTGAGGTCGGGATCCGGGCGCGGCACGCGCCGATGCTCGCGCGCCTTGTCCCTCACGAGCTGCGCCTGTTCGAGTCCGAGTCCGACTTCGGGGCGACCGAAGGCGCCAAGCGTTACGCGGCGGCCGAGGGTTGGCTCGAGGTGTTCGGAAACAAGGTGACCGTGCTCGTCACCGAAGCCATCGACCCCGACTCGCTCGATCCGGCCGATCTCAAGGCCAAGGCCGAGGATGCCGAAGTGAGACTCGGCGAGGCCGAGGAGGGCTCCGCCGCCCATCAGACAGCCGAACAGGACAAGGTGAGGGCCGAAGCATTCTTGGAGATCGCGGGCGGGTAGTTCGTATCGGGGCCCTCGCGCTCGCGTTCATCGGCGCGATGATGGGGTGCGGGGACGATCAGAGCGGCGACGGCAAGGTGTCGATCAGCGCCGATACCGGCCCCAAGGGTGACCCGCGCCTGGTCAAGGGTGATCCATCCGCGGGCGCGGCCGACCAGCGCATACCGGTGACCCGTTCGGGCGCGCCGACCGCGATCTACCGGGCTCCGGTTCGGGAGGCCTCCGACGGAATGCGAGTGCGCGCGATCGCCACCGTGACCCTGACCAAGTGCGCGATCACCGACTACATCCCCAACAACCGCGCTCACACCGCCTGCCAGGGAACTCGCCGCTACACCTACGACCCGGTCAAGATCGAGACCGTCTTCAGGCTCGTCGGTGGCGACGATGCGCCGGATCTCAGCGGCCCGAGCCAGACGCTCGGCGAGGCGCAGACGACCACCTGCACTACCGCCGTTCACCATTGCTCGATCTCCCAGGACTTCGAGGAGACCCTCGACGACGCCGAGATCGACGTGGCTCGATCGAAGGGTGGCCCGTTCAAGTGGATCGTGCTCGAAGCGACCGCAACCTCGCCGAAGGCGAGGGGGTGCAGCCGGCCGGATCCGGCGCAGTGCAACGTGATGGCGGTCGAGACACAGAAGGGCACGGCGATGTTCTGGGTCCAGGCCGACGGCGACATCCCCGAGCCGGATTCCCTACCCAAGGACACGACGGCGGACCCCGACACCGTCAAGGTCCTCGCCAACCACTCCAACAAGAACAAGGTCCGCAGCGTCGTATACAGCGTCGATCTCGGTTCCGGCGGCGACCTCAGCGAGCTGGTCGGCCAGCAGATGGAAATCGAATCGAAGGTGAAGATCGGCGAGAAGCTGCCCCAGCCGCCCGACGTCTCCGGCTACATCGTCTTCAGCGACAGTCCGACCGGGATCAAGGGCCGGTATCTGATCAGCAACACCTACGACCCCGGCAAGACCGGGAACAACGGTGGCAACTGCGACACGACCTGTGAGACCTCGACGCCGGCTGTGGTGGCCTCGATCCTGCCGTGCGACGTCGCCGATGGGCGCCGCTACGTCAACCTCGTGCTGGCCGGCTCACGGGTGGCCGCGAAGCCGGGGGAGACCGTCGACGTGCTCGACGGTGGATACCTGCAGGTCACGCGGTCCTACCCGGCAGATGCCAACGAGGACCCAAAGCGCGACCCCGCCTCCTGTCGGGCGTGAGCCCCTCTACCCTTTCGGCATGCAGGAGCGCCTCCTCGCCGAGAAGCTGATCGGCTATGACTCCTCCACGCCTGACGGCGTGCGACTCTGCGCGGGCTTCGTCAAGGGCTGGCTCGAGGCGCGGAAGATCCCGACTCGGCAGCTCAAGGTCCGCGACCTGCCGATCCTGATCGCGGAGGTCGGCCCGCCGGACGCTCCGCGGATCATCTTCCACGGGCATATCGACGTCGTTCCCGGCAGGGAGGGGCAGTTCGAGCCGACGCTCGAGGGCGATCGCCTCTACGGGCGCGGCGCCTATGACATGAAGGGCGCGGCGGCGGCGATGATGCTCGCCCTCGCCGACCTCCGTGAGCAGACGAACGTGCGGGTCCTGCTGGCGTTCGTTCCCGATGAGGAGACCGAGGAGGCGTTCGACCGCGGGACGGAGATTCTCGTCGACGCCGGGTACACGGGCGAGTTCGCGATCACCGGCGAGCCGACCGACATGCTGATCGGGGTCGCGGCCAAGGGCGTCCTGGCCGTGCGGATCGAGGTCAGCGGCCGGGCCGCACACAGCTCGACCCCATGGGAGGGCGACAACGCGATCATCAAGGCCATCTCGGTGTTCCGCGGGATCGAATCGCTACCGTTCTCGCTTCAGTCATCCGAGCTATTCGACCGCCCGTCGATCAACCTCGGCCGGATCCTGGGCGGAGACGCATTGAACAAAGTGCCCGACACCTGCGTGATCGACGTTGATATCCGATACCTGCCGGAGCAGGACCCCGAGGCGATCCTTCGCCAGATCTCCGCGATTCCGGATACCGAAGTCGTCTCGACCTTCCGCTGGCCGCCCGTCGACGTCGACCCCCATTCACCCTTCGTCCGAGCCCTCGGCGACGCGGCTCGGCCCAACCACGCCGACGAGGTGACCAGCGTCGGTCGTGACGGTGCCTCCGACGCGGTTGCGTTCATCCGTGCCGGAACCCCCGCGGTCGAGTTCGGCCCGATCGGCTGCGGCCACCACGGGCCCGAGGAATGGGTCTCGGTCTCATCGTTGGCCGCCTACCGTCGGACCCTTTGCGACTTCGCCCTCAGCGCCCCGATCAGCGCGTCTTCGCCGACGCCGTCACCTCCGCTGACCCCGCCCCAGAGCGTGGGACCGTGAGCGACAACGATCCCGTGGATGGGGACGACGAGAAGGCCGAGGATCTCGATGGGACGGGCGCTCCTTCCGACGAGCCGGAGGACAAGGGCCTGGGCTTGACCGAGGAGTTCGCCCGGCTCGAGGAGGAGATCCAGCGGGAGGTCGGACGAACGCCCGAGCAGGCGGCCGGATCCGGGGATGCCGGCGAATCCGAGGGCGGAGATGAGGTTGCCGAGGACGGAGACGGGGTCGCCGCGGACGCCGAGCAGGCCTCGAGGGAGCCGGTGCAGTTCGACGAGACGGACTCCAGCGAATGGGTCGCCCCCCCGCCGGCGAGCGAGGGGACCGAGGAGTGGTCGAACGGCGAGGGGGATGGCGAGGAGCCCGAAGCGCCCGAGCCCGAGCCGGAGCCCGAGGAACCCGAGGAGCCCGAATCGGAGGAGGCTGCGATTCCCGCCGAGAAGGCCCCCTTCGAGCACACCGTCGTCCGGCATGGCCCGCCGCCGGTGCCGATCGCCGCCTACGCCGAGCCCGAAGAAGACCCGGAGATCAAGACGCCCGCCCTCTGGTGGCGGTTCATGACCGCTTCGGTGCTGATCGTCGTCGCCGTCGCCACCGCGGTCTCGCTGTCGGCTCTGCTCGCGCTGAACGGAATCGCCAGCGACCTGAACACGATCAAGGACTCCGAGAGGGTGATCGATCAGATCGAACCGGGTGAGCCGCAGACGATCCTGATCGTCGGCTCCGACAAGCGCGCCGACACGCCCGGCGACCCGGGCCGCTCCGATACGACGATGCTCCTCCGGGTCGACCCCGAGAAGGAGGTGCTCTCGCTGTTCTCGCTTGCCGCGCGACCTCAAGGTCGATATCGCCGGGGCCAATTACGGAGCCGCCAAGCTCAACGAGGCGTTCACCGTCGGCGGCGTGATCAAGACGGCCGCGACGGTGAAGGACCTGACCGGTCTCGAGATCAATCACATCGTCAACGTCGACTTCGAGGGCTTCGCCAAGGCCGTCGACGCGATCGGCTGCGTCTACGTCGACGTCGATCGGCACTACTTCAACGACAACTCGACCGCGCTCAGCTCGCTCGATACCTACGCCGAGATCAACGTCAACGCCGGCTATCAGCGGCTCTGCGGTCAGAACGCACTCGACTACGTCCGCTATCGCCACACCGACACCGACATCGTTCGAGCCGCCCGCCAGCAGGACTTCCTCCGCAACGCTCGCTCGCAGGTGCCGGTCAGCGAGGTCCTGCCGATCATCGGCGGCAACAAGGGGAGCGACCTGATCGACATCTTCACCGAGTACACGTCCTCCGACATCAAGGACTCCGCCCAGATGGTCGAGGTGCTGAAGGCCTTCCTCGGACGTCCGCGACGTGCCGATCAACCAGATCAGCTTCGACGGCACCCTCGGTCCGAGCTACGTGACCGCGACCCCCGAGCAGATCAAGAAGGCGGTCGATGAGTTCCTCAACGGCAAGGACACGCCTGGGCCGACCGGTGGCAAGGATGCGGTCACCGACGAGAGCAAGGGCAAGCCCAAGGATGAGAAGAAGCCGAAGCAGGAGGACCCGACCGACGGTGCCAACGTGATCCCGACCGCCGATCTTGCCGGGACGACCGGTGGAGTCGACAAGTTCGCCGCCTTCGGCCGGACCTCGGCCCGCCGCCTCAAGTTCCCGGTCTGGGTCCCGACCGAGGTCGTTCCCGGATCCATTTACAGCAACGAGTCGCGCCAGTACGAGATCAAGGACCTCGACGACAAGAGGAAAGAGGCCTACAAGCTGGTGATCCAATACACGACCCCGTCGACCCTCCCCGAGTACTACGGCGTCCAGGGCACGACCTGGAGCGACCCCCCAATCCTCGATAAGCCCTCCGAGACCCGGACCATCGACGGCCGCGACTACGACATCTACTACGACGGCGACCGCGTCCGCATGGTCGCCTGGCACGACGAGGAGGACAACTCCTATTGGGTCAGCAACACCCTCGTGCAGACCCTCGACGAGCCCGACATGCTCGCGATCGCCCAGAGCATGGACGAGGCTCACGGGTAGGAGTTGAGGGTGGGGGAGGATTCGGGAGGTCGGCCAGCGAGGGGATTCTTCAATCGGTCGTGTGATCGTGTTCCCTCACGGGTAGCAATGACACGACCGATGGCCCACGCTCACGGATTTTCGCCTCGGGTCCGTCCTCGTGGACGCTGACCCGCGGGTGGCGCGGGCGTGGGTCGACACCCGAGCGTCAGCGAGTGGTGCGATCCACCCCGCGGGGGCCCCGCGGTCGACGACTTCCGCCGAGACGGCCGCCGCTAAGTACTCTTCGCCGCCATGTCTGAACCTGAAGATCAATTCGAGCCCGTCGGCGTCGTCGGCGTCGGCTGGGTCGGCCTCGTCACCGCCGCCTGCTTCGCATCCCAGGGCCACGAGGTCTGGGCGATGGACGTCGACGAGGAGAAGGTGACGAAGCTCGCGACGGGTGAGGTGACCTTCCACGAGCCCGGTCTTGGCGAGCTGGTCGTCGAGCACGCCGATCGTCTCCATTTCACGACATCGATGGACGAGTTGCTCGCCAACGCGCGGCTGCTCTTCTGCTGCGTCGACACGCCGCCGACCTACTCGGGCGACGCCGATCTCTCGCGGGTCAAGTCGGTGGTCGACCGGCTTCCCGACGATGCCGGCCATGCGCTCGTGATGAAGAGCACGGTTCCGTCCGGCACCGGCGAGTCGATCCGCCGTGACATGCCCGGGCTCTCCTACGTCTCCTGCCCGGAGTTCCTCAAGGAGGGCTCGGCCGTCGAGGACTTCCTCAACCCCGATCGCGTCGTCATCGGCGCCGACGACGGTGACGAATGGGCGGCGGACTCCGTTGACGGCCCTCTATGAGCCGCTGGGTGGCGAGATCGTGCGCACCGACGTCGCCAGCGCTGAGATGATCAAGCTCGCCTCCAACGCCTTCCTGGCGACCAAGATCTCCTTCATCAACGAGATCGCCAATGTCTGCGAGGAGGTCGGCGCCGACGTCACCGAGGTCGCCCGCGGCATGGGCCTCGACGATCGCATCGGCGGCGCCTTCTTGAACGCGGGGATCGGCTACGGCGGAAGTTGCTTCCCGAAGGACGTCTCGGCCCTCAAGCAGCTCGCGGGCAACTCCGGCTACCACTTCCAGCTCCTCAACTCGGTCATCGAGGTCAACGAGCTGCAGAAGCGGCGGGTGATCGGCAAGCTGACCAAGCACCTCGGTTCGCTCGGTTGGCAAGCGGATCGCGCTGCTCGGCCTGGCGTTCAAGCCGAACACCGACGACATGCGAGAGGCCTCGAGCCTGGTGCTCTCGGCTCGACTGCAGGGCGAGGGGGCGGTGGTCGTCGCCTACGACCCGGTGGCAACCGACGCCGCCTCGGGTCTACTCACGTCGACCGAGTTCGCGGCCACCGCGGCAGCAGCGCTGAATGGCGCCGACGGGGCGATTCTGGTCACCGAGTGGGCCGAGTTCGGTGATCTCGACTGGCCGACGCTGGCTGAGGAGATGCGGACACCGCTGGTGGTCGACGGGCGCAACTTCCTCGATCCCGAGACGCTTCGCGGGGCCGGCTTCATCTACGAGGGCATCGGCCGCTGAGCCGACGCCGGGTGGGGGCCGACCGCTCGACCGCGCGACGGTGTAGAACCTGACCTCATGTCCGCGGTCGAAGGGGATACGAATTGCAGGCGTTGATCCTGGTCGGAGGGCACGGCACGCGTCTGCGGCCCGTCACGCTGACGGTGCCCAAACCGGTGATCCCCCTCGTCGATCGCCCCTTCATGGGTTACATGATCGATTGGCTGGGTCGCCACGGCGTCGATGACATCGTCATGGCCTGCGGTTTCCTTCCAGACGGGATCCGCGAGGTCCTCGGGGACGGCGGCCCCGACGGCCCCCGCCTGCGCTACGTCGAGGAGCCTGAGCCACGCGGCACGGCCGGCGCCATCAAGTACGCCGAGGACCTGCTCGAGGACCGCTTCTTCGCTCTCAACGGCGACGTCCTGACCGATCTCGACCTGACCGCGCTGCTCGAGCAGCACGAGGGCAGCGGCGCCCGGGCGACCCTCGCGCTCTATCCGGTCGACGACCCATCGGCGTATGGGCTCGTCCGCCGGAGACCGGACGGGGAGATCATCGAGTTTCTCGAGAAGCCCGATCCGTCCCAGATCGACACCGACGAGATCTCGGCGGGCGCCTATGTGCTCGAGAGGGAGGTGCTCGACCTGGTCGCCCCCGGCATGGACGTCTCGATCGAGCGGGAGGTCTTCCCCCAGCTGGTCGGCAACGGCCTCTACTCGCGACGCCTCGAGGGCTACTGGATGGACATCGGCACACCCGAGCGCTACCTCGATGCCTGCTGGGACATCCTCGAGCGCAAGGTGGAGTCCGAGCCCGGGAAGCTCGTGGACGACCTCGGGCGCTTCGTCGATCCGTCCGCAACCGTGGACCCGAGCGCCGAGGTCTCAGCCCACAGCTTCGTCGAGGCGAACGCCATGATCGCTGCCGACGTCGAGGTCGGCCCGAAGGCGGTGATCGGGCTCGGCACGACGGTCGGCGCCGGCGCGCTGATCGAGGCCTCGGCCCTGCACCCCGGTTGTTTCATCGGCGACCGGGCGGTCGTCCGCGGCTCGATCCTCGCGGAGGGCTGCGTCATCGAGGCCGGCGCTCTCGTGCCCTACGGATCGGTCATCGGTGCAGGGGCGACCGTCACCGCAGCGGCCGACCTTCAGCCCGGAGCCCGCGTGCAACCCGAGGAGACCGTATGAGCGGCTCCGACCTGGCCGAGCGGGTCGATGCCCTCGACTCGGGCGACCAGCTCGACGCTGCGCTGTCGCTGCCCGACTACCTGCGCGACGCCCTCTGGCGGGTCGCGTCGGCGAAGATCGCACCGCTGGAATCCAGCGGGCTCGTGGTCTGCGGGATGGGTGGATCGGCGATCGGCGGCGACCTCGCGGCCGCCGCGCTCGGCTCGCGCCTATCGAAGCCGCTCGACGTGGTCCGCGGCTACGCGGTCCCGCCCTGGACTCCACCCGATCGGATCATCTTCTGCTCCAGCTACTCGGGCAAGACCGAGGAGACCCTTGGTTGCTACGCGGCCGCCGAGGCCGTGGGGGCACAGCGGATCGTCGCGACCACCGGCGGCACGATCGGCGAGCTCGCCCGCCGCGACGGTGTCCCCGTGATCGGGATGCCCGCCGGGCTGCAGCCGCGCGCGGCCGTCGGCTACACGTTCGCGATCGCCGCGGAGGTCGCCGCCCTGGCCGGTGCAGGTCCGGTGATCAGGACCGAGATCGACAGCTCTTCAGCGCACCTCGAGGCCGCTCGTGACTCGCTGCTCGTCATTGCCGAGGAGGTGGCCGAGCGTTTGCAGGGGTCGGTTCCGCTGCTCTACGGATGCGGGCTGACCGCTCCAGTCGCCTACCGCTGGAAGTGCCAGATCAACGAGAACGCCAAGCTGCCCGCCTTCGAGCACTCTCTCCCTGAGATGGATCACAACGAGATCGTCGGCTGGGCCGGTGGGAAAGGGCCCGCAGGGGATGGGCCGGCTTACAGTGCGGTCTTCCTCGAAGACCAGGACCAACATCCGCGTGAGCGCCAGCGGGTCGAGCTGACCTCTGAGCTGATCGCCGAACGCGCCCACGACGTGATCAGGATCGAGACGGAGGGCGAGACGCGAACCGAGCGGCTGCTCTGGTCGGTGATGCTGGGCGACTTGATCTCGCTAGAGCTCGCCGCGCGCGAGGGCGTCGACCCGACCCCGGTCGACGTGATCGAGAACCTCAAGGAGCGTCTGGGCAGACCATGAGAGCCATGGTCATGGCGGCGGGCCTCGGCACGAGGCTGAGGCCGATCACCCGCGCGATCCCAAAGCCCGCCGTCCCGGTCGGCAACGTCGCCATCGTCGAGCAGCTCGTCAGGCTGCTTGGGCTGCACGGAGTCGACCAGGTGATCGCCAACCTGCACTGGTTTCCCGAGCAGGTCGAGCGACGCCTCGGAGACGGCTCCGCCCTCGGAGTGGAGGTCTCCTTTCAATACGAGGAGGAGCTCCTGGGAACGGCGGGCGGGGTCCGAAACGTCGCTGACTTCCTCGCCGGGGGTGATGACGACGTCTTCCTAGTCCTCGCCGGCGACGCGCTCACCGATATCGACCTGAGCGCGCTCGCGGCGGCTCACCGCGCCAACGACGGCGTCGCCACCCTGGCGGTCAAGAAGGTTCCCGACGTGAGCGAGTACGGGGTGATCGTGACCGGGGCCGACGGCAGGGTTCAGGGATTTCAGGAGAAGCCGGACCCCGCGGAGGCCCTCTCCGATCTCGTCAACTGCATGGTCTACGCGTTCAGCCCGGAGGTCTTCGACCACTTCCCCCGCGACGAGATGCCCGATCCCGTCGACTTCGCGCACGATGTCTTTCCGGCGTTGCTGGCTGATGACGTTCCCTTCTACGTGCAGGAGATCGACTCCTACTGGAACGACATCGGGACGCTTCCCGAGTACCTGCAGGGCAACTTCGATGCGATCGAGGGCAGGGTGGAGATGCCGCGGCTGGGTGGCACGTTCGCCCATGGGGAGGCCCCCGCGGAGCTCGAGCTTCCCGACGACGTCGAGGTCGAGGGCGCGGTGCTGTTCGGCCATGGCTGCCGAATCGGCGCGGGTGCATCCCTCGTCGGACCGCTGGTGATCGGTGCCGGCGCGACGATAGGAAGCGGGGCCCAGGTCAAGGAGTCGTTGCTGCTCCCCGGTGCCCAGGTGGCAGACGGCGGCGTCCTGGCTCGAGGTATCGCCGGCGATTCGGCCCGGCTCGCGTCGGGCGATTGGTAGGAATCGGCCGATGAGCGGACGGAGGCGAATCGTCCGGGTTCCGGCCTCCTCCGCGAACCTGGGGCCGGGCTACGACGTCCTCGGGGCTGCGCTGGCTTTCGAATTGGAGCTCGAGGTCGCCGAGACCGGCACCTTCATGATCGAATCGGAGGGCTTCAGAGCCCCCGCCGACCGCAGCAACCTGATCGTGCGGGCGTTCGAACACCTGTATCCCGCCGACGGCATCGGCTTTCGGGTCCGCAGCGAGATCCCGCTCGCTCGCGGCCTCGGCTCCAGCGCGTCGGCGATCGTGGCCGGCCTGCTCGCCGCCGACCACATGTTCGAGCTCGCGATCGACCGGGAGGGGATCCTCGCCCACGCGACCGAGCTCGAGGGTCACCCCGACAACGCCGCAGCCGCCCTCTACGGCGGGGTCACTCTCTGCCCGCCGCGAATCGAGGGGGAGCCGCCGCCGTCGCCGGTTCAGCTGACCCCTCCGGAGGGGGTGGAGGGAATCCTCGTGATCCCCCACGAGGAGGTCTCCACCAGCGCCGCCCGCGCGGCGATGCCCGACGAGCTGCCGATCGCCGATGTCACCCACAACATCGCCGCGGCCGCGCAGCTGGTGCTCGGGATCGAGCGGTCCGACCTGGGCCTGATCGGCAGCGGGCTCGCCGATCGCGTCCATCAACCCCGCCGGGCGCACCTCTACCCCCGCTCGATGGAGCTGGTCGAGCGAGCCGAGGAGTGGGGGGCGCTCGGGGCAACGATCTCGGGAGCCGGGCCCACGGTTCTGGTCTGGACCTTCTGGCAGTCGGGTCCCGGCCTGCTCGCCAAGCTCGATGAGTTCGCGGCCGGCTGGGCCGACGTGAGGAGGGCGCAGTTCTCCCCCCGCGGCGCTCGGGTCGAGATCCCCAGCTAGCTCAGCAGTCGGGCGGGCAGGGTGTCCTGGCGGACCTGCCCGAGCCGGCGCACCCTATCGTCCATGCCGAGCCTGCCCAGCATCTCGGCCGCGAGGTCGATGTAGTCGACCCCGCGCTCGGGTCGGTAGTCGAGGATCGGCCGGGCCCGCTCGGCGGATTCCGCGTAGGCGATCGACTGGCGGATCACCGTGTCGAAGACCTTGCCGGGGAATCGCGCGTCGAGCGCTTCGAGCGTCTGCTTCGCGTGCCTCGTGCGCATGTTCGCGATGTTGAGCAGGACGCCGAGCAGCTCGAGTTCGGGGTTGAGCGTGTCGCGGGCCAGGTCGAAGATCTGCATCGCCTGTTCGACCCCCTGCAGCGAGAAGTGCTGGGCCTGGGTCGAGAGGAGCGCATGAGTCGATGCGACGAGGGCGTTGACGGTCAGCAGCCCGAGCGTGGGTGGGCAGTCGATCAGGATCACGTCGTGACGCCGCTTGAGCTCCCGGAGGGCGTTCCGCATCGTCACCTCGCGTCCGATCTTGCCTGCGAGGACGAGCTCGGACTCGGCAAGCCCGAGGTTGGCCGGGATCACGCCCGCGTGGACGGCATCGGTGGCCTTCACGGTGCCGCCGAGCACCTCCGCCAGCGTCGGCTCGGCCCCCGGGTCGACGTCGAAGTAGTCGGAGAGGTTGCCCTGGGGATCGGCGTCGATCGACAGCACGTCGAGTCCGACGCGCTCGAACACGTCAGCGAGTGACCGGACCGTCGTGGTCTTCCCGGTGCCCCCCTTCTGGGAGAGCACGGCAATCGTCACCGACATCCAGCCGCTTCCCACTCGAGTCCACGCATGCCCGCTCGCATCGTCGCGACTATAGACGCGGGCCGCAGGGTTGCGCGGGCGCCGTGCCCGAAGCGACCCCCAGGGGCCGGCTAAGCGGCTCTGCGAACGTTCGCGGCCCCGCCGAGCGACCGCACCCGGTCGCTGCCGGAGATCGTGCCGAGGCGGACGCTCCGGCCGGCGCTCTCGCACGGCTCGCAGGCCCATTCCCCGCCCGTGCGCCCGACGTGGAAGGTGACCTGCTCGCCGACGAGCGGGAACCGCCCGCAGCATCCGCATCTGACCACCCCGTCGATTGCCGGTGCAGCACGCATGAGGACGGTCTTCGCCGGACCTGGGCCGGGTCCTGCCCGCTGGGCCGGCGCCCGCGCCGGATAGACTCGCCGGGATGGGCCCGGTAATCGCCGAGATCACCGTCGACGCCCCGCGGGAGCGGGTCTTCGACGCGATCGCAGATCTCGCCAATCGACCGTCCTTCTGCGACCATTTCCAGGGCTCGTTCCGGCTGCAGCGGATCGACTCGACCGGGGTTGGCGCAGCGGCCCGGTTTCACGTCGAGGCACCCCTGTTTCCGTTCTGGATGGAGACGGTCATCGCCGAGTCTGAGGCGCCGCATGTGCTCATCGAGGCGGGTCAGGGGGGGCGGATTGACCGGATGGATGTCGGGACCGCATGGGAGCTGACCGACTCCGGCGGCACGATGACCGACGTGAGGGTCAGCTTCTGGACGAAGCCGAGCCATCCCATGGACAAGTTCAAAGATCACCTCGCATCGGCCGGTTGGCATCGACGTCAGTGGAAGCGGGCCCTGGCCAGGCTGCGCGATCTTGTCGAGGCCGACGCCGGGATCCAGCGATTGCACGTCGCCGGGTCGAGTCAGATCTGAGCCTCCGCCGATAAACTTCCGCCGCCGATGCCCCGCCGCCTCCTCATCCTCCCGTTGATCGCTCTCGCCCTGATCGGCCTCGGTCTGCTGGCTTCGGGTTGCGGCGAGGAGGAGACGAGCGAGGCCAAGGAGGGCGAGCCGCTCGAGCTCGGCGACGTCGCCTACAGCATCCAGATCACCAGGGAGCTGAATCGCTTCTCGACCGAAGATGCCTCCTACCTCGAAGGTGCGCCGGCGCTCGCGCCAGGGCAGGAGTACCTGGGGGTATTCATGCAGGTCACCAACCAGGGTGAAGAAGCTGCGGTCGTCCCCGATCCGTTCAGGATCGTCGACACCCGCGGGGTCATCTACGACCAGGTCCGCCTCGAGAACGACTGGACGCTGGCCCCCGGTGCGCCGATCGAGCCCGGTGAGACGATCCCCGGCCCGGAGACGGTTGCCAGGAACGGCACCATCGAGGGTTCCATGATCCTGTTCGCGATCGAGGAGGAGGCGAACGAGAGCCGGCCGCTGGTCCTCGAGATCACGGGACCGGACGAGGTTGGCGAGATCGTTCTCGACCTCTAGCCGCTCACTCAAGGAGCAGGGCCTTTCGTCGTGAGCGTCAGGTTCGTACAGTTCGGGCTGATCCTCGCGGCCGTGGGCGCGGTGATGATCCTGCTCGGAGTTCTCGGCACCACCGCGGACCTGGTCGGCCTGGTGGCCGTACTGCTGGGGACGGTGCTCACCGCGCCGGCAGGCCGGGCCCCAGGGAACGGATGGTGGTCGCTGCTGGCATCAGGCACGGCTCTCTCGTTGCTCGGCGCCCTGCTCTCGCTCGCTTCCGACGGGGTCGGCGGCCTGGTTGCTCTGATCGGGGGGGTGGCCGTCCTGGCCGGTGCGGCGTTCGGGTTCCCGGAGCGCGGGTAGCCCGTCCGCCTACAGTCCAGCCGAGAGGATCTGCTGGGCGATCGGGGCCGCCACGGAGCCGCCGTCGCCGGGGGCGTTGACGACCAGCACGGCCACGGCGAGCTTCGGCTTGTCGGCGGGGGCGAAGGCCGTAAACCAGGCGTCGACGTCGAGTTCCGGATCCTCGCCCTCGGGGGTCTCGCCGGAGGAGGTTCCGAGTTCGGCGGTGCCCGTCTTGCCGGCCACGGTCACCCCGGGAACGGCACCGGCGCTGCCGGTGCCTGAGTTGACGACCTCGATCATCATCTGCTTGAGCTGGTCGGCGACCTCGGGGCTCATCACCTTCACGGGCGGATAGTCGCCGGCCAGCTCGGGGTCGGCGACGATCGCGTTCGGCAGGCGGATGCCGCCATTGCCGACCGCTTGGGAGACCGCGGCCATCTCCAGCGGCGTCGCCAGCACCTCGCCCTGTCCGATCGCGGTGACGGCGACGTCGACATCGGTGCCGATCTCCCTGGGGATCGTGCTCTCCGGCGGCTGAGTCAGGGCCAGCGCCTCCGGGTTGTAGAGCGTGGGGGGGGAGTTGAATCCGAACAGCTCCGCGGTCTCGACCAGGCCCTCCCCGCCGACCCGGACGCCGAGCGGCGCGAATACGCTGTTGCACGAGAGCGCAAAGCTGGTCACGAGGCTGCCTCCGCAGGACTCGTCGTAGGCGTTCGCGATCTCCCGGCCTTCGACGAAGGCCGCGGTCTCGATCGGGAACTGCTCGCTCGGCTTCGTCACTCCGCTCTCGAGCGCCGCCGTGGTCGTGATCACCTTGAACGTCGAGCCTGGAGGCTGGGGCGCCGAGAAGCCGAATCCGGCCAGCGCCAGAACTTCACCGGTCTTCGCGTTGAGCACGGCGGCCCCGCCGAGGGTGTCGCCGAGGGCGGCGGCGGTTGCGTCCTGGAGGCCCGGTTCGATCGTTGTCCGCACCGGCTCGCCCGGTATCGGGGCTCGCTGGGCGATCAGCGTCCTGCCGCCCTCCCCGGCGGCGAACAACTTGCCTCCGGGTGTTCCGGCGAGGACTGCATCAAAGGCCAGCTCGATGCCGTTGGAGCCGGCAGGCGTTCCCTTGGGAAATCCGAGCGCCAGCATTTCCTTCTGTCGCTCCGGCGTCGGCGGGGCCGTCTCGCCGGTGATGATGCCGCCGGTCCCGTTGGTCGTTCGGGCGGATGCCGGCCCCTCGGCAATGACTGAGCGGTCGGCGGCGAGGATCGGTGCCCGCTTGGGGACCACCGTCTCGGCCTCCAGCTCATCGCCCTCGCCGAGACCGGGGAAGACCAGGTTGGGCTCCCAGCCGATGCCATCTCCGCTGACCGGAACTGCGATCTCGCCGCTGACCTCGCCGAATGCCGTGGTCTGGATCGTGGTCGGCAGGGCGACGACCTCGGTGCCGCCCTGATCGAGGGGTCCGCGCGTCTCATCCACCGATACCGAGGTCGTCGTGGAGGTCGCCGCCGCCTCGTCGTAGGCGGCCTGGAGGTCCTCGAGCGAGTACTGGGCCTGGGAGTCCGGGCTCAGCTCGGCGTACATGGCCTCGATGTCGCCGTCGGCCCAGGCCGCGCCGAAGCGGGTCACTGAGTCCCGTTCGTCGGAGCCGGCGGCGACGGCCGCCCCGGCGATGAAGGCGATCAGGCAGACGATCGCCAGCGGCAAGAGGAGTAGTCGCCTGCGTCTCGTCGCCGAGCTGGAATTCTGTGTCACGGGATCGGATCGGCCCTGGTTCGTCGCCGGCGGGGCGAAACGACCCCGTGAGCCTAAGGCTACCGGCCCGTTCGGGCTCCTGAGGCCATCCATTCTGTTCTGGGATCGAGCTGGCGGGTGGCATCGTGCACGAATTCCTTCGAGGCCGCGTTGTGCCTTCGCTACTCTCAATCGGGTGGAAGCCGGCTCCGTCGAAGCAGGACTGAAGGGGCATACGCACAGCCGACCCGCACCTCTCGAGGGCTCGCCGGTCGTCTGTCATCGCTACCACGAGGCGGTTGAGCTGGTCGGTCGCCGCTGGAGCGGCGCGATCCTGTTCAGCCTGATCGAGGGTCCTCGCTACTTCAGCGAGGTCGCCGCCGCGGTACCGGGGTTGTCCGATCGCCTTCTCTCCCAGCGATTGCGGGAGCTCGAGCGCGAGGGCGTGGTCGAGCGTGCGGTCCACGAGGGCTCTCCGGCGCGCGTCTCCTATGGCCTCAGCGAATCCGGCGCGGCGCTCGTCCCGGCCCTGCGTGCGCTCTATGACTGGGCCCAGGAATGGCGCGGCGACGATCGGCACTCGCCCGGCGCCTAACCCGGTGCCTTACCCATCGTCAGCTCGGGTGGATAGGGGCAGAGGCGGGCGCGGGCCGGGCAGTCGTGGCAGAGCGACGCTCTCGGCTCTTCGGTTGGGCGGAAGTCGCCCTCACGGATCCGGGAGACGAGCTCCTCCACCCGCACGCGCCCGGCGGCGATCGCCTTCGCGTCGAGCGTTGCCGCGACCGGGTCGCTCGGAGCCTGCAGGAAGCAGTAAACGCCGGCGACGCTCCCTTCGCCGGTGGCCTCGCCGATGGCCGAGGCATAGAGGATGCGCTGCAACTCATAGGCGGGCGCCAGCTCGGGGGAGGCGCCGGGGCGGATCGCATCGGTCTTGTAGTCGATGAACATCGGCGGCCCGCCGGGCCTGGCGACCAGCAGGTCGATCGTGCCGCGGATCACGGTGCCGCCGCCGAGCAGAATGCGGAACGGAACCTCCGGGCGGAAGGTCGCGCGCGCCTCCCGCAGCTCCGATAGCAGGGGCGATTGAAGCCAGCCTGAGACCATCGCGGATGCGCTCTCGCCCGCGTCGGAGTCGAAGCCCTCGCGATGCAGAGTCGCGTCCGACCATCGGCGCCGGAGGCGCATCCCAGCCGTTGCGGGCCGACCACTCGAGCAGCTCGTGCACGGCGCGTCCGAATCCCATCCCGCTCGGTCGGGGGGTCGACGACTCCTCGGCGGCGCCCCCGCCCACATCGCCGTCGCGCCCGATCTGCAGCACGCGCTCGGCCATGAACCGGTAGCCGCACCGCCGGTAGTCGGCCAGCGCGGCGTAGGAGAGGCTCCGGGCCGCGGCCGTGCCCCGCTCTGCGAGCGCCAGCATCGGCGGCGTGCCTCCGCCCGCCGCCGCAGCTTGCCGCGGCCGCCGGTCATCGGTGGAGAGCTGCTTCGCCTGCTCCCGACCCGCTCCGGTGATGCGCACCGCGATCTGCGCCGGACCGAACGTCGAGGCATCGATGCCGTCGAGGGCATCGGGAGCCCGGGCCGCGACGACCTGTCCGTCGGTGCCGTCGACGCCGAGCACCGGCAGCAGGCAGCCGAGCACCGACAACTGCCGTCTCGGCTTGTCGGATTCGACGATGTCCTTCTCGGGGTCGAACAGACCGCTGAGCAACAGCCGTGATCGCGCGCGGCTGGCGGCGACGTAGGCGAGCCGCCCCGACTCCTCCGCCTCGGCATCGGAGGCGTCGAAGTTCAGTTGCCTGTAGCCGGCGTGGTCGATGGCCTTCGCACCGGCGCGGGCGAGGCGCAGGCCGATTCGCGGTGCCGGGGCCTCAGCCTCGGCGAGCGAGTCGCCATCCGCCTCGAAGGCCAGTCGCAGGTAGGGGGGCTGATTACCGCTCGAGAGCTTGCGACCGAGGTCGGCGACCGCCACGCAATCGAACTCCAGTCCCTTCGCGGCGTGAATGGTCATCACCCGGATGCCGGCGTGATCCTCGGCGGCGACCGCGGCCTCGGCCTCGCGATCGGAGAGGGCCGCACGTGACGCCGCCTGGTCGAGGAAGCCGCGCAGGTCGCGCCCCTCGTGGGCCTCGTACTCACCGGCGATCCGGACGAGCTTCAGCAGATTCGCGGTGCGTCGGAGCCCGTCGTCCAGCAGCAGGGCCGCAAGGTCGTAGCCGAAGCCCTCGAGCACGCGCTCGACGAGCTCGTCGAGCGGCGACAGAGCGGCTGTGGCGCGGATCCCGACGAGGGTGTCGTGGAACCTGCGAAGCCGACTCCGGTCGGCATCCGGCAGGCGCTCCCCCCAGATCCGCTGTTCTGCTTCCAGTTCATCGCGCTCCCGGTCCCCCGTCAACTCCCGGCCATCCGCACCAGACGCTCCGGGGCTCAGGGCCGACTCGATCGCGGGCCAGAGGTGGCGCTTGCCGGCGACGCGGCGAAGCATCCAGAGGGCGTCGGGGCTGACCCCGCACGCCGGCGATGCCAGGGCGCCGAGGAGGGGCTCGTCGTCGAGGGGGTTCGCGACGCAGGCCAGCAGCGCCAGTGCGTCGGAGACCTGCTGAGAGGACCAGTAGCCGCGTCCACCAACCACGTAGGGATCGAGGCCTGACAACTCCAGCGCCTCGGCGTATGCGTCGACGTGGGTGTAGGCGCGCAGCAGCAGCACCATCGAGCTTGGCTCCACGCCACGATCGGCCAGCTCGCGCAGGCGTCGCGCCAGCCCTCGAGCCTCGGCGATCCGGTTTTGGCCGGTATCGGCGGCAATCGTGTCGATCGACGTCCCCTGCTCATCCTCGCCCCAGCCCTTCGACTGGGTGAGCAGCAGCTCGACGGCTGGTCCCCCGGGGCCGGCGGGAGGATCACCGACCGGCTTGCCGACGCTGAGCGGGCGGAAGTCGTCCAGCAGGGCTGCGCCAACGGCGTTGACCGATGCGACCACATCCGGGGTGGACCGGAAGCTGCCGGTCAGCCCCAGCATCGCGGTCTCGCGGCTCGGCTCATCCCCGCGTCGGGCCCCTCGGGCGAGGCGCTCGCGCTCGCGGCGGAAGCTCTCGAGGTCGGCGCCGCGGAAGCCGTAGATCGACTGGGCGGCGTCGCCCACCGTGAAGGTCCGGGTCTCGGGACCGGCCAGCGCCCGCACCAGCTCGACCTGGATCGGGCTGGTGTCCTGGAACTCGTCGACGAGCAGGTGATCGAAGCGCGTTCGCTGTGCCTCGGCGATCGAGTCGTTGCGACGGATCAGCTCGAGCGCGAGCAGCTGGAGGTCGTCGAAATCGACTGCGGAGCGCTCGGCCTTGTGCCGGTCGAACCGCTCCCCGAAGTCGGCGACGAGCCGCCGCAGCGCCTCATACCCGCGGGTTAGCTCCTGGACCTCGGCCGGCGTGGGTGGCTCGTCGCGGCTGTCGATTCCCTCCACCTCGAAGTCAGGCAGCTCCGGTTTGATCACGCCCCGATTGCGAAGGTCCGAATGGGCCGCCAGCACGATCGAACCAAGCCGGTTGCGGTACCCGGCAGCGGTCAACGCGACGGCGTCGTCGTCGGCGGCGAGCTCCGACAGCGATTCGTCGAACGACACCCTGGCGATCCGCGAGGCCTCGTCGGCGTCGAGGACCCGAAACCGGGGATCGAGTCCGGCGGCGACGGGATGGGAGGCCAGCAGGCGCCGGCAGAAGCCGTGGATCGTCGTGATCGGTGCCGACTCCCCGGCACGGGCGGCCTCCTGCAACCGTGAGCGCCCCTCAGGCCCGGTGGCGAGTCCCGCCCGGCGCATCAGCTCCACCCGGACGCGCCGGCGCATCTCCGCGGCGGCCCTCTCGGTGAAGGTGAAGGCGAGGATGCGCTCCGGTTCGACCCCGTCGGCGTCGACCGCCTCGCAGTAACGCTCGACCAGCACCCGGGTCTTGCCGGTTCCCGCGCCCGCCTCGAGGAAGACGTCGCGATCGCGGTTGCCGATCGCGAGTCTCTGCTGCTGGGTCGGCGCGCGCACCTCGGGTGCCGACTCGGCCATGGAGGCCTCCGTGGCGGGCTCCTCACTCGTTGCGGTCTCGAAGCTGAGCTGCTCGGAGCGCTCCATCAGAGCTCGTCCTCCTCTTCGTCCTCGTCGATCATCGGAATCCCGCGCTCGATCCTGCAGATCGGCGCCAGCTCACACCAGGACGGGCACGAGCCGTCTCTCGGGTTTCGATCGATGCCCCCGGCCCGAATGCCCGCGACGACCCTCTCGGCCTCCTTCAGCGCCGCGTCGATGATCGCCTGAAGGTCGTCGGGGTCCTTGAAGTCGGTGCCGACGTGCGCTGTGGTCTCACCCGGGATCAATCCGCCCTTGTGGTCTTTGTCCAGCAGTCCGCGGGGCCGGTCCTTCTCGGTCGCTGCCAGAGGGCTGTAGAGCCCCCCGATCGGCTGCAGCCCGAGCTCGCGGGCCGCGAGCATGTAGAGCGGCAGCTGCAGCTTGCCCTCGCGAACCAGCGCCGCCCCGGCGGTGACGCTGGCGCTCAGCTTGTAGTCGCGGATCAGGGCGAATCCGTCGGCGACATCGATCCGGTCGATTGCGCCGTGGAGCTTGAACCGGCCCAGATCGGCGGGGCCGTAGGCATCGCCGGGACGATCTCCGAACCGCACCTCCAGCAGGTCGCGGTCGGGCTGCATCGGCCCGCCGGTGGCCGCGTCGCGACGCAGGAACCGGCTGAGGACGGCATCGAGTCGGGCGAACGAGATCGTCGCGGGGGCCGCCGCGAGGTCCCAGCCGCGCTCGGCGGCGACCTCGCGGACCAGCGCGCGCGCCCGCTCGCTCCAGCGTTCAACGGTCTCCGGAGTGGGGCGCGGGCTGCCGTCGCCCGGCGGATCACCGAAGAGTCGCTCCAGGGTCTCGTGCACGATCCCGCCGGTCTCCAGCGGCTCCGGGTCGGGCTGGATCCGGCGCGGCTTCAGCTCGTGGCCGACGAACCAGCGGTAGGAGCAGCGGTGGTATTCCTCCAGGGTCGATGCCCCGAACAGCTCCTGGGCGGCGAGCGCGGCGAGGATGTCCGGGTGGGTGATCGGGCCGGGGGCACCGGCCGCCTCGACCCGCTCGCGCGCCGCTGCCACGGTCGAGAGGGCCCGTTCCGCGATGCCCGCGGGCAGCGTCAGAGCGCCTGCGCTCTCCTCCGCGCGGCCGCCCTGCGCCGCCAGTGCACGGGCGAGATCGTGAGGGGTGCTGGCGTCCTCGGGGGCGGGGACGAAGTCGGCGAGGGTGGCCCGCTCGATCAGCTCCGCCTCCAGCGGGTCGTCGGACGGGTCGGGGGTCGGGGGAGGGGAGAGGAGATCCCGCACCTCGTCGACGAACGCGCTCCGGGGGGCCGTTCCGCCGGCCTCGTCGCTTGCCGGGTAGGAGAGATGGAGGCAGCGCTCGGGCTTCGAGACGCAGGCGTAGAACAGGTAGCGCTCCTCGGCAGCGGGGTCGCTGCGCGAGGGCAGCCCCAACGCCCGCCGCCGTTCGTCGGAGAGCAGCGGATCGGCCCCGCCTGCGGCGGGAAAGGAGCCGTCGGCGAGCCCGGCGACGAACAGGTGGGCGACCCGCGTGGCCCGCAGGCGGTAGGGGCTGAGGATCCGCACCCGGCCCTGGGTCGGACCGCGCCAGAGCGGCACGCGGACGTGCGCGAGCAGCTCGGCGACCTCGCCGTAGCTCCGCGGGGCGAGATCGCCGAGCCCCAGGACCCCGGTCAGAGCCCGGGCGACCTCGGTGGCGGCCCGGAGCTCCACCGCGGGGCCCCCGGAGGGGACCAGTCCAGAGCGGGCGTGCGGCCGCTCGGAGACGTCCGCGGCAACGCGGATCAGCGTCTCGGCGATCGCCTCGCGGTCCCCGCCGGCCTCCCTGAGCGCGTCCAGGGCCCAGATCCGACGGGGGCTCTCGCCCTCTCCGGCCCAGGCCGTCAGCGTGTCCTCGGCAGTCTGCATCCGGCCTCGCAGGACCGTTCGCTCCAGCCAGTCGACCTGATCGGGCCGGGCACGGGCGGGGCGCCGCAGGAATGAGACGACCGTCGCCGCCGAACCGTCGCCGCCGGCGATCGCGAGCAGCTCGAGCAGGCTCGACCCGGTGGCGGTCATCGTCAGTGGGAGGCTCGCCTCGGGCGCCAGCGGGATGCCGAGCCGCCCGAGCGTCCTGGCAATCAGCGGGGCCTGCCGGTCCGGGGAGCGGACGGCGATCGCGATGTCGTCGGGGTCGACGCCGTCGGCGAGCAGGCGGGCGACCTTTCGTCCCAGCAGCTCGGCCTCCCCGCGATCGCCCGCTCCCTCGAGCAGTCTCAGCGAGCCGTCCGGCGGCCGCGGGCTCGAATCCGGTTCGAACAGGTTCCGCTCCAGGTGGCGAAGCGTCCCCGGCCCCTCGCTTCCGGCCTCCCGGGTGCGCTCGCTGACGGTCGCGCCGAGCTCGTCGCGAAGCACCGCAAGCAACTGCGCTCGGGCCGCCAACGCGTGCCGGTCCTCGAAGGTCACGGTCACGGTCACCTCGCAGGCTTCCGCGAGGGCGCCGACCAACTCGATCTGCTCGCGGGTCAGGTCGTCGAACCCGTAGAGGAACACCGGGCGCGCGCTCCATGAGCCGGGCTCCCGGCGCAGGGCGCTCGTCGCCTGGGCGGCGAGCTGATGGTCGTCGGCGAACCCACCCCGTTGCCGAATCGACTCGTAGCTCTCGAACAGCGCGACGAGCTCCCGCTCGTAGTCGCCCGCGTCCGCCTCCGCAACCGCTGCTCCGAAGGCGCTCGCGTCGAGGCCGGCGGCCTGCAGGTCGGTCAGTAATCCCTCCAGCGCCGGCGCGAATCCCTCCCCGCGCGCCGATCGCGCCAAC
The DNA here is from genome assembly GCA_963823275.1 of uncultured Solirubrobacterales bacterium. Taxonomy (GTDB): domain Bacteria; phylum Actinomycetota; class Thermoleophilia; order Solirubrobacterales; family 70-9; genus RHKX01. The sequence goes on from CAWGKW010000002.1 coordinate 617,222, forward strand.
CTGCGCAGCGGTGCTTCAGCGGCGGCGGCTCGCGCCAGCCAGGTCCGCTGCATCCCGCTGAGCCCGTCGGCCGCCTCGAGGCCGACCGTCCGGCCGACCTCCCGGAACAGACCCGGAAAGCTCGTCACCGTCCCGCCGAGAATCCCTCCCGGGCCCGAGCACAGCTCGCGTTCGAGCCGATCGACGTCGTCGGTCGTGGGCGCGACGAGCACGGGCTCGCGATCCAGAGACGCCCCAAAGGCCTCCAGGACGTCGGAACCGCGCCCCGACCCCGGCGGTCCCGCCATGACCGACAGGCTCACCGTTCCGCTCCCGATCTGTCCGCGTCGCCCATTGCTTTGAGCATAGGTCGCTCAGCGGCCTGCTTCGCTGACTTCGGGCCGCGTCGTTTTGCCGTCGGGGCTGCGGTCTATCTTCGCCCTGTGCCCCTCTGCTTCATCGATCCGGCCGATGCCATCCGCGTGGTTGCCGATTCGGTGGGCCGCGAGGCCCGCAGGCAGCTGCTGGGCGAGGCCGTCAGGGCCTGGGTCGATGAGATTCCCGACGATGAGCTCGAGGCCCACTACTGCAAGGCCATCCATGAGCTCGATGAGCACGACATCTCGATGCTCGCCGCCTGGCACGCCTCGATGGACATCGCCCACCCGATCCCCAACCGCGACTTCCTGATCAACGCCTTCGGGTCGCTCGGCCAACATCGCCGCGAGGCGTTGAAGCTCGCAGCCGGCTTTCGCGGCGAGGAGGCCGTCGATCGCGGCCTCACCGAGGAGCGCGCGCTCGAAACAGTTCTCGAATGGCTCTCGCCGATGCGCCAGGAGGAGCTTGCCGTCGAGGCGATGGAGCTCTACCTCTGGGACCGCGCCGGCAGCGACAACTGATCTGGCGGCACGGGAGGCGCCGGCTCGGGCTCCTCGTCGGCTCACGGCCCTAAAGGCCGCTTCGCCTCCTGCGTCACCCGACCCGGCGGCTCCCGTGCTCGCCAGATAGGGTGCAAAGCGTGAGTCGAATCCCTCGCATCTCGCCCGCCGCGGTCCTCGCCGCGGTTGCCCTGTTCGTGGCGCTCGGGGGAGCCGCCTACGCGGGTTCCAAGATCGGCAGCTCCGCGATCAAGAACTCGGCGATCACCTCCAAGAAGCTGGCCAAGGGAGCGGTGACCGCCAAGGCGATCGCCAAGGATGCGGTCACCGGGAAGGCCGTCAAGGAGAGCACGCTGAAGACGGTCCCGAGCGCAACCGCCGCCGCGACGGCCGGTGGGCTCACGCCCGAGAAGTTCTCGGCCCGGGTCACGCCGCCGAGCGCGCTGGCGACGGTGGCGACCGTCGGCACCCTGGATCTTCAGTTCGGCTGTAGCGCGGGCTCGCCCCAGCTCAGGGTGCTGCCTGCGGCGGGCGCCCCCGATCAGACCACCCGCTCGTCGCTCTTCTTCGGCGACGCCGTCAAGACCCAGGGCCAGGGAACCCTGCCCGCCGGCGGAATCGACATCCTCGACGGGACCGAGGCGGGGGACTTCAGTTTCAACGGTACGCTCGACTCGCTCACCGAGGACTGGGGGCGTGACCACCGTCCAGTGGGCTGCACGCTCGACCTCTCCGTTCCCGAGCCCCAACCCGGACGGCAACCGCTGCCTCTTCTGGGGAACGTCGCTGAGCGGCTGAACCGCCCGCTGAGCTACAGGTCCGCCTCGTAGATCCGGTAGGTCTTGACGATCTCGCCGCCCATCGCCTCCATGCCGCGGTTCATCGGCACGTTGGTCTCGAGGATCCAGCCGGTTTCGCCGCCGTGCTGGGGTGTGGAGGCCGCCATGTCGTAGTGACGGGCGTAGAGGCCGGCGGCAACCCCGGTGTGCTGGTATTCGGGCTTGACCCCGAGGGCGAAGACCCGCACCGTGTCGATCTTCTTGCGCTCGCGCAGCGCGGTGATCCAGCCGAAGGGGAGCAGCCGGCCGTTGAGCTTCTTGAGGACCTGGTTGTAGTCGGGGAGGGTCAGCGCCACGCCGACCGTCTCGCCCTCCTCGGTCTCGGCGACCATGGCCCAGTTCTCGTCCATGATCGGCTTCAGCTCCTTCGCGTAGGCCTTGATCTCGGCATCGGTGAGCGGGACGAAACCCCAGTTCCGCTCCCAGGCTGCGTTGTAGATCTCCATGAACCGGGCGATCTCGCCGTTCATGTCGTTGCGGCGCATCCCCCGGATCGTGATCCCGTGCTCCGGCTCGAGCTTCTCGGCGAGCTCAAAGACGACGGGCATCACCTCATCGCGATCCCTGACGTGCAGGCTCCACTTGTAGAGGTCCATCGCCTTGGTCAGGCCGCAGCCCTCGATCAGCCCCGCGTAATAGGGGTGGTGCCAGTTCTCGAGGATCTGGGGCCGCAGCTCGAATCCCTGCACGAGCAGGCCGCATTCATGGTTCGTGGAGAAGTCGAGTGGACCGATCACGTGGTCGCGGCCGCGCTTGCGAAGCCATTCGAAGGCCGTGTCGATGAGTGCCTGGGCGATCTCGGGATCGTTCTCGCACTCGAAGAAGCCGAACTGGCCCCAGTCGTTGTCCTGAACCGCGTTGAAGTTCCGATCGACCTGAGCGGAGATCCGGCCGACGACCCGGCCATCGCGGTGAGCGAGGAAGTACTCGGCCTCGGCGTGCTGGAAGAAGGGGTTGTGCTTGCGGTCGAGGTGACGCCTGCGCTCGCTGATCAGCGGCGGCACCCATTGCTCGACGCCCTCGTAGAGCCGGAACGGCAGCATGATGAAGTCGCGCAGCTCGGCGCGACCTGACACGGGGGTGACGGATGTCTCACTCATCGAGCGCCGACCTTACTTCCGCGATCGCCTGAGCGTTATCGCGGAAGTGGACGGCTCGCATCCCCAGTGCTCGTGCGGCGTCGCAGTTGACCACCATGTCGTCGATGAAGAGGCACTCTGCGGCGGCGATCCCCTCGAGCCGCTCGATCGTGATCCGGTAGATCTCCGGATCCGGCTTGCGCAGGCCGACGAAGGCCGAGTCGACGACTGTCTCGAAGATCTCGTCGACCGGCAGCTTCGCTCGCCAGATCGGCTCCCACTCCCGCACGTTGTTCGTCAGGATCGCCATCCGGTACCCGGCGGCGGAGAGCTCGGCCGTCAGCGCGATCATCTCCTGATTGGGGTGGAGCCCGTCGAAGTACTTCTCCTTGAACCGGTGCAGCCTCGGACGCTCGCCCATGATCGGCTCGAGGCCATCTCGGAGGATCTCCAGAAAGCGGTCCTCGGTGATCCGCCCGCACTCGAGCTCGAACAGCGGGTTGGCCCCGTCGAGCTGGTCGGCACCGGCGAACATCGCCGTCCCGAGTTGCTCCAGGGTTACGCCGGTGTCCTCCTGGAAGCTGGCGAAGGCCCCGAGCAGCGGCGAGGTGAGCACGCCGCCGAAATCACAGATGACGGCGCGGATCGGCAAGACGGCGGATTCTGCCGGAATCGGGCGGGCGAGGCTCAGGGCGTCAGGATCTCGTAGCCGCCGACCGCCGGCGAGCCGCCGAGGCTCCAGGCGAACCGAGCGGCTTCGAGGCGCCCAAACGGGGTCGAGATCGCGCCACCGCTGATGCTGTGGCCGGCGCCGCGCTCGGCGGCGGCACCCTCCTCGGTCCAGAGCTCGAGCGTGGCTCGGGTGTGGATCCCGCTCTCGTCGTACTCGGTGGAGAGCAGCGGCTCCACGTAGCCGTAGGGCTCGTCGCGAGCCATGATCCGCGCCGCGCCGACGAGCTCTTCGCTGTGGTCCCGCGCGTCCTCGGGTCGCAGCGAGATCAACACCAGGAGGTCGCTCCTGGCCGTAATCGCCCAGACCGTGCGCAGTGCCGAGTAGCCCTCGTCGGGGAGCTCCCACGCGACCCCGGGGCCCGAGAGCCGGCCTTCGCCCTGGGTGCCGCTGGCGGCGATCCCGTAGAGGCTTACGATCGCGTCCTCGATCGCGAACTCGAGCACCGGCCCGGCGGGGCTCCAGGAGATCTCGAGCGGGCCCTCGTCGGATCGGAGCGTCGCCCGGCCCTCCTCGATCGGTTCTGCGGATGAGGCGCGGACGCTCTCACCGTCGCCGATCCGCAGTGCCTGGGCGCCGTGGGGACCTTCAAGCAACACGCAGTACCCAAGCTCGCCGTCGATGAAGGAGAACATCCGCATCGCTCAGCTCTCCTTTGCCGGCCCGGTTGCGGAGCCGGGGTCGAGCTCCGGGGCATCATCGGGGATCTCGCGGGCGCTGCCGTCGAAATCGTATGAGCGGGACGCGGGCCGAGCGCCGGGTGCCCTGTCGGCCGGTGGCGGTCGCCGCCCGGTCCGTGGCGCTCCGTTCGCCTGTGGCCGTCCCGCCCCGGGTCGGCGGTCGTAGAGGAAGAAGACCGATCGGGTCGGCCCGACCCGGCGAGCCACTGCCAGCAGAAAGCGGCGGAACATCGCCCGGGTCGGCGGGATCAGCAGGAAGAAGCCGAAGATGTCGGTGATGAAGCCGGGGGTCAGGAGCAGGGCGCCGCCGAAGATGATCGCCGCACCGTCGTAGACCTCTTTGGCCGGCACCCGTGCGGACGCGAGCGCCTCGTTGAAGCGTCGCCATGCCACGCGCCCCTGCGAGGCCAGCAGCATCGCGCCGAGCAGGCTGTCGAGGAGCAGCAGGGCCAGGGTCGGCCAGATCCCGATCGCACCGCCCACTTCGATGATCAAGTAGAGCTCAGCGATCGGCAGGACGATGAAGAGCAGGATGAGGATGAACACGAGTGTCAGCCTAGAGAACGCGAGACGCGTGGTCGGACCCCCTGGTTCGCTAACTTGGGGATATGGCGGATGCTGAGAAAGTCACCGAGGAAGAGGTCTACGAGGCTCTCGAGGAGGTCATCGACCCGGAGCTCGGGCTGGACTTCGTCTCCCTTGGGCTCGTCTACGACGTGGAGATCGAGAAGGAGAACGAGGTCTACGTGACCTTCACGTTGACCACCCCTGCCTGCCCCATCGGACCACAGGTCTCAGAGCAGATGAAGGAGTTCGTCGGCGACATCGACGGAGTCACGAACGTCTTCCCGAAGATGATCTTCGATCCACCTTGGTCCCCGGAGATGATGACCGAGGACGCCAAGTTCGCCTTGGGGTTCTGAGGGGCGCGCAGGCCACCTACCTGTGCGAGTCAGTCGGCAGGTCCGACGGGACGATTGGAGGCAGCCACGCTTGGGTGCCATGGAATTGGGCTTGGCGAGCCGGTCGCGTTGAAATACGGACGTAGGTACTCACGCAGCGCGGGGTCGTCGACGTAAACGAAGGTGCCGAGGATGCCCCGGGTCATGAGCACGGCATAGATGTTTCGGACGTAGGTGAGGATGTCCTCGTCGGTGTAGGTGATCCCGAGCTGGTTGTTGTTCTTCATGCCCTGCTTGTCGAAATAGCGCTCTCGGTTGAAGACGATGCGTCTGCGGTCGGGGTCGTAGCTCAAGTCGGGGCCGACGAGCACCCCGGCGTAGTTGAGGTCGTAGCCCTGGATCGTGTGGATCGAACCCACTTCTTCAACCGAATCCGCTGAGGCCACCCAATCCTTGTCCGTCTGGTTCCATTGGAGCGATAGTTCGCCGAGCTCGATGTCGTAGGCATTCGGGTCAGTCTTGCTCCTCCATTCCCACGCATAACCCGCGAGCATTCGGGCCAGCCCTTCGGACCGGTCGAGACGAAGGATCTCGTCGCGCATCGGGCTGGGGTCGTCGTAGAAGCGTAGGTCGTACGGTGCGAAGCGATCTGGTGTGGGCTGCGGCGCACGGCCTGCCAGGATCGCCCGGATGTAGCCGACGTAGTCCCCTCCTCCCTCTCGGATGCGGTGCTGGGTTCGAAGATGGTGCAGCCGGCCCTGTCTCCGGGCTTCTGCGGTGACGAGCTGCAGGTGGCTGGACGGCAGGTCGGCCGGGCGAACGGTCTGCTCGGTATCGACGAACAGAATCTGGTGGTCGCTCTTCGCCCGAATCCAGTCGAGCTGGGTCTTGCTCAGATCGTCCTCGCCGAAGAGGCCCACCGTGATGTCACGGAACGAGGCGTTCAGCGGACCGGACGCCTGCGCCGCTCGCTGGTTCAGCCGATGGGCTTCGTCGATCACGAGCAGATCAAAATGCTCATCGCCGGCACCGATCTGAAAGGGGGTGCGGATCATGGCCTTCTCCAGCCCGGGTGTCTTGCCGAACACCCGTGTGATCGACTTGCGCAACGACTGCTGCGGTATGACTAGTCCGATCCGCAAGCCCCTCAGCAGTTCGATGTGCTTCGGGTCGAAGAACTCGGCGAACCGCGCATCCGCGTCGACGGGATCGTCGGGATCCGCGCGTCCAATGTCGCGCAGGAGTTTGATCAGGTAGATGGCCACGACGGTCTTTCCGGTGCCGGGTCCCCCTTCGATCGCCGAGGTCGTCGAAGCATGCGATTCGAGCCCGAGTGCCAGCCCCTCGACGATCTCGTCAACGGTGTTTGCCTGGTCCGGGGTCAGGGCCTTGAAGGGGGACAGCTTGAAGAGGTCGCGATTCTCGATCTCGGGCAGCGAGCGCTCGAAGAGTCCTTGAGCGCGCAGGGCCTCAAACACCTCACCGAATGACTCCCGGTATTCGTCGCGCCCGAAATAGTCGCGGTCGGCTTGGCCGCCGTTGCTGTTGAGTACCTGGTACTTCCCGTCGCCTGCAAAAAGGTTGATCAGGTGCGACTCGAGATCAAGGCACACCGATTTGTTGAACCTCTCGCCGATCACAATCCGGACGTCCCGCAGGTCTCGCTTGCTGGGAGAGGCGAGATGATCCTTCAGGCGCTTGAGTGCGTCGCCGGTTTCGCCGACATAAACCGATCGGTCGCCGTCGAGCGTGTAGACGACCGGCCAGTTGGAGAGCCGCTCATCGCCCAGCAGCGCCAATGCCTCTACGCCTCGCCCGCTGAATCGAACCGGCTCGACCCTATAGCTGCTCATACTTGGTGCTTCGCCCCCGCGACTTCTCAGGTGGATACTTCCTTCGGCTCTTCTCGAGCTTTTGGAGGATGATCTCGCCGGGGTTCACGTCGAGGTCTTGCGCGAGGAGATGACAATAGGTGAGCACGTCGGCGAGCTCATCGACCACACGGTCCCGGTTAGCAGTGTCCGACCACTGGAAGCATTCGAGCAACTCGCCGGCCTCTATCGCGATGCTCTTGGCGAGGTTCTCTGCTGAGTGAAACTGGCCCCAATCGCGCTCCGCAACGAAAGCCCGGATTCCTGCATCGACGTCTTTGCCCATCGTTGTGATGGTACGTGCAGCGATGAGTTCTGCATTCGGTCGGACTTACGACACGCTATTGGCACGCGCCGGTCTTGATCGGTGAGATTCAGGTGGCCACGGTGTGCGCATGTCCGACCGCGAGCCGATCCACGTCACGATCCCTGGCAGCCCCGATGATCCCCGTGCTCCGCGAGACCTCCCCGAGGGTGTGATCATCCACTACGTACCTGAGCTCCACCCAGACGACATCTGCGTCGTCAATGGGCTTCAGACCACATCGCCGTCGCGCACGCTGGTTGACCTCGCCGAGGTGATGGACGCGAGGGAGCTCCGCGAGTGCTTTGCCAACGCCAGCAACCTGGGGCTCCTGGATCTCGAAGAACTCGCCGCGGCTCGCGCCCGAGTTGAGTGGCGACCGTCGCTGGTGATGCTCGACGAGGTGATCACGGAGTTCAGCTGATGCGCTGCACCGTCTGCCGGCGCGGAGCCTACGCGCGGATTATTGAGATTATCAGATCTGATAACCTAGGCGCATGAACGGAGCACCGGACATCGAAGCGGCGAGCGACGACCTGACCGCCGTGATCCGGTCAGCGGTACGCCTGCAGGAACTGGTGCCCGAAGCCGTGCTGGTCGGTGGCTCGGCGGCGGCGCTCTATGCGGGACATCGCGATTCATTCGATCACGACCACGTCGTTGCTGACCTTCGGGAGCGGTTCGATCTGGTCCTCGAAGCGATCGAGTCGGAAGGGGAGTGGGTGACCAACCGGGTCGTACCGGGAAAGCTGATCCTGGGTCGGCTCGGCGACATCGAGGCGGGTGTCCGGCAGATGATTCGCCGCCGACCGCTCGAAACGATCGACATCGAGATCCCCGGTGCCGGGCGGTTGCGCGTCCCCACCGCTGAGGAGACGTTGCGCATCAAGGCCTTTCTCATCGTTCGGCGCAATCAGACCCGCGACTACCTCGACACCGCCGCGCTCAGCAGTCGATACGGGCTCGATCCGAGTGCCCGCGTGCTCGCCGACATCGATTCCTACTACGGCGATCAGCACCTCCAGGCCTCGCCGGGGGAGCAGCGTCTCGGCGTCGCTTCGCAGCTGTCGCGTCAGCTCGCGGATCCGCGGCCGGCCGACCCGTCGGTGACCGGGGAACTCGACTCATACCGGAACCTCACGGGCGAATGGACCAGCTGGAGGCACGTTCGCGAGGTCTGCGCGGAGCTGGCCGATGCGATCCTCGGAATCGAGGGCGAGCCGTCGTGACGGTGGCGTTCAGGAACCTCCGGATTCGCCCCGATCGCCCGGTTGCAGAATGGCCGACCGAGGCCGTCCAGACTGCCCTGGAGCGCGGTGGCCTTCCCGAGTGGCGGCGGCTCGCCAGGGAGGTGCGAGCGAATCCCTGGGGCCCCACCGCACGCCGGATCGAGGAAGTGCTCAGTCACTCGCGTCCCTACGGCGCCGCAGAACTGATGGAGCGTGCGATCGCCGGCGCGCGCGCCCAGGCCGAGGAGGCGGAGCGGGCGAATGTGGCCGCCGAGCTCAGGGACCACGTTGCATCGACCGCCGTCACCCAGGCCGAGTTCGCGAAGCGGATGGGAACTTCGCCCTCGCGGATGTCCAGCTACGTCAACGGCGAGGTCATGCCCTCGGCTGCGTTGATGGTCAGGGCACGCAACGTCGCGGGGCGGCGAAGTGAATCGATGCTTGCGCGTGCCCGCAATCGGGGCTAGCGTGTCCGCCATGGCGCCACGCCGCGCGCGGCTCGCACTGTCGCTCACCCTTCTGCTGCTCGCGCTGCCGGCGAGCGCGGGCGCCGATCGCAGCGTTTATGTGAGTAACAGCGGCCAGGGCGGTGACGGGAGCCTCGCCGCCTTCAACGGCGACGACGGTGTTTTGACGACGCTGCCGGGCTCCCCGCTCGCCGCCGGCGAGGATGCCAACGGCGTCGCCGTCAGTCCCGACGCCCGCCACGTGTATTTGGCCAACACGGGCGACGACGCGATCGGGGGCTACGCGATCGACGCCGACGGCGCCCTGAGCGCGCTCGGCGCCACGCCGGCGGGCGGCAACCAGCCGACCGGCCTCGGCCTCACCCCCGATGGCGGGTTTCTGCTCGCGACCAACCGCGATTCGACCGAGGCGGCGCCCTCGATCTCCGTCTTCTCGGTCGCCAACAACGGCGCGCTGACGCTCGTGCCCTCCTCGCCCGTCGGGGTCGGGATCAACGACCCGCGCGCGGTCGTGGTTACCCCCGACGGCCGCTTCGTCTACGTGACCGGCCGCCGTGGGCCGAGCGGGCCGCCGGCGAGCAACGCCGACACCGCGATCGCGGCCCTGACGATCTCCCCGGACGGCAGCCTGCACGCGATCACCGGCTCGCCGCTCTACATAGCCGGGCAGGTCAACAGCTTCGGTGCCTCGATCACGCCGGACGGCAAGCACATGTACGTCGCCCAGCCGAACGGCAACAAGGTCCATGGCCTCAACCTCGACCCGACGACCGGCGCGCCGACCGTGATGGCCGGGTCTCCGTTCCAGGCCGCGGGGAACAGCCCGAGCGAGCTGGCGGTGGAGCCCGACGGCGATCAGCTGTGGGTGAGCGAGGTGTTCGGCAAGTCGGTCGAGGGGTTCGCGATCGACCCCACGACGGGCTCGCTGACCCAGGACGTCGATCCTGTGATCCTGACCGGGCAGGCCCGCGGGGTCGCGGTCAGCCCCGACGGTGACTTCCTCTACGACTCACTCCTCGCTGATCCCGGCGCGGTCGCTGGACTCTCGATCGTCGGCGCGTCCCTGGAGCCCCTCGACGGCACCCCCTTTGGGACCGGTGGAGCCTTCCCCAACTTCTTCAGCGTCGGGATAACGCCGACGCAGACGCCCGACGCGAAGTTCAAGGCGGCCGGGGGCAAGGCGAACAGGCCGCTGCCCTTCAATGCCTCCGAGACGACCGTGGCCGGCGGTTTCCCGACCCGATACGACTGGGACTTCGGCGACGGCTTCTCGCTCGGCAACGGCGGCCCGAAGCCCACCCACCTCTACCTCGAAGACGGCACCTACGACGTCGAGCTGACCGTCACCAACGACTGCGCACTCGGCGCCGAGTTCACGGACGGCGTCGCCTCGGTCGGCAGCGCCGTCTACTGCAATGGCCCGACGACCGCCACCGTCACACACAGCGTCACGGTGGACTCCAAGGTCGACGGCGAGCTGCGAGTCAAGCGGACCCAGAAGCAGAAGCCCGGCAAGGTCGTCGTCAAGGCCAAGGTCAAGGCGGGTGAGCGGCTGACGGCGACGCTGAAGGGGAATATCAAACAGGGCGGCGAGCCGTTCGCACTGAAGGCGAAGACGAAGGCCGTCGGCGCCGGCAGGACGAAGAAGCTGAAGCTGAAGCTGAAGAAGAACAAGACGAGGAAGCTCACGGCGGCGCTCGCGGATGGCAAGAAGGCGAAGGCGACCCTCCGGGGCAAGCTCGTCGATCAGTTCGGCAACACCTCCAAGACCAACCTCGAGGTGAAGCTGGTCGCGAAGCGCTGAGGGACGAAGAGGGCGGGAGCGCCGTATCGGGAAAGAGAGGTCGATGTCCGTGAATCGAGTGGTTCCAAGGTTCCTGCTGCCGGTGGCGGCCTTGCTCCTGGCACTCGTGGGAGCGCCGCAGACGGGCGCTCAGACACGGAGCCTGACCACGACCTTCGATGCTTCGAACTTCCTCGCCGGAAACACGTTCGATCGATGGAGGCGATCGATCAGATCCGATCGGACCTGAATCAGAGCTGCAGGGACGGATAGGTCCTTCGAAGGAGGGATGCTCGACGATCTCCAGGTACGGCGAAGCTCCACCCCGAAAGGGCCGGCCCTAATCCCCCCTCCGGTCGCGGTCACGGGAAGGCTGTACGCGCTTCGGCTCGCCGGGCATCTTCGGGTAGTCGGGCGGATAGGGCATGTCGCCCGCGCCCTCCGACTCGTCGCGCTCGTACATCGCCAGCAGCGGCTCGAGCGAATGGTGGACGTCGTCGATCGCCGCGAAACGATCGCCGAGGTCGGCGAAGCGGGCCGGCATCGACTCGACGGTGAAGTCCTCGGGTTGGGCCGCCTGGAGCTCCTCCCACGCCAGCGGCGCCGATACCGGCGCCCCCGCCCTCGGCCGGACGCTGTAGGGGGAGGCGATGGTGCGATCGCGCGCGTTCTGGTTGTAGTCGATGAAGACCTTTTCCCCCCGCTCCTCCTTCCACCACTTGGTCGTTACCTCGCCCGGCATCCGACGCTCGAGCTCGCGCCCGAAGGCGATCGCCGCATGTCGGAGGTCCGTGAAGCTCCAGCGCGGCTCGATTCGTACGTAGATATGAATCCCGCGCCCCCCGGAGGTCTTCGGAAAGCCGACATAGCCCAGCTCATCGAGCAGGTTCCGGGCCTCGGAGGCAATCCGCACGGCGTCATCGAAGTCGGTCCCGGGTTGGGGGTCGAGGTCGAGCCGCAACTCGTCGGGGTGGTCGACATCGGAGCGGCGCACGGGCCAGGGATGGAAGGTGAGGGTGCCCATCTGGGTACACCAGGCGACGGCTCCGAGCTCGGTCGGGCAGACCTCGTCGGCATGGCGGCCGGAGGGAAACTCGATCCGCGCGGTCTCGACCCAGTCAGGAGCGCCCCTGGGGATGCGCTTCTGGTAGAAGGCGTCGCCGCCGCCGCGCTCTCGGGTCGAGATCACGATTCCGTCGTGGACGCCCTTCGGCCATCGTTCAAGCGTCGTCGGCCGATCGCGCAGCGCCCGCATGATCCCGTCCCCGACGGCGATGTAGTACCTGGCGATCTGGACCTTGGTGACCTCGCCGGTCCGCTCGGTGGCCTCGAAGATGACGCGATCGGGACTGGAGATCCGAACCTCGCGCCCACCCGCGTCCAGAACCACCGCATCGGCTGCCATCGCCTAAGGATGGCCGATTCGCTCGCGGATGCCATCCCGCCTAGTGCCTTGCGCCAGTTTCGCCCTGGGCTTCTGAGCGGCTCTGACCCGCCCTAAAGCCCACTTGGATCCGGGCCGATGGGCGCCGGTATGCATCGTCTCCCGGTGATCCCAGCCGAGATCCTCCTGGCGGTCGTTTCGCTCGTCGCGACCGCCGGCGCCGGCACCGCTTCCGTCCCGCTGCGCGCCGAGGTCGACGATGTCCAGACCGCCTCGACGCCGTTCCGCGGCGGCGACCGGGCCAAGACCCTGCCGATTACGCGTGGGGCATAGCAGCAGCCGCGGTCGGTCATGTCGCTCGGAGCGAAGGACATCGGCCCGCTCACCCCTGGCCGCCGGATCGAGGCATCCGCCGACGTTGAGGTGACCGTCTGCGCCAAGGCCACAGGGGGGCACTCAGGCACTCTTCTGCCGCGGCTACGCGAGCTACAGCAACAAATCCCACCACTGGGACATCGACAGCTGCAAGAACGAGGTCAACAACTGACCGTGGCGTGGCCCGCCGAGGGGCTTTCAGCGCCCCACCCCCGACGCCCCCCGCAAGCGGCAACGCCCAGCCACCCGAGGAAACTCACGCCTCGGCGGCCCGGACCGGGGCCGGCGTCAACGCCGCCGCCCCGAGGACGAGCACGAAGGCGAGGATCCTCGCCGTGAAGCCCAGGGAGTCATCGGGCACCGGATCGCCGAAGACGAGCGGCCCGGAGAGGATCGTCATCGCGTTCGCGGTGACCGTGGTCATCGCGATCACGGGCACGGCCTTGCCGATCTGAAGGCTCTTCGCGGAGACCGTGAGCCCAACGAAGGAGGCGATGATTATGACCAGGACGAGCGGGCTGACGAAGACCTCGGCGAGGTTCTCCCCGAAGACACCCGTCTGGGCCTTGATCGCGGTATCGGAGGCCGCCCAGAAGAGGCCGGCCGAAGCGCCGAGGGCGACCCCCGCGTGGCTGGTGCGCCAGCCGAATACGGCGACCACGATCGCGAGCACGGTGACGACGGTGAGGAAGATCGCCAGCGTGGCGGCGGCGTAGTCGGAGTGGGCGCCTCCGTCGGATCCCTCCAGCGAGGCGGCGAGGAAGGCCAGGCCCAGCGCCGCGAGGCCGACCCCGATCCATTCGCGCCGAGTGACGTGATGGGCGAACAGCCTGTCGGCGACCACGGTGAGCAGGACGAGCCCTCCGGCGATCACCGACTGGACCAGCGAGATGGGCGCCAGCGCGAGCGCGGCCACATGGAAGCCCCAGGAGCCGATCGCGATCACGATGCCGAGCACGTACCAGCGATTGCGGAACAGAGCCAACGAGGTGCGAACCGGCCGTTTCCAGTCGACGGGAGGCGAGCCGACCGCGCCCTTGTGCTTGTAGAGAAAGCCGACGATCGCGAAGAACGCGGTTGCCACGGCCATCAGCAGCCCAATCTGTACGGAGACGCTCATCGGAGAGCGGGCAGGCTAGCGAGCCGCTCGCCCCGGCCGTCACCGACGACCGGGGCCGGGCGCTCCGGGGGCACTATGCGAGCAGGTCGGGAGGCTCGGGGCGGTCGGGAGCGGGTGTCGATCCGCTGCCGTCGGCCGGCTCGCCGTCGTCGTCGATGCGAATCGCGGCGATCGCATGCTCGTCGGGAAGCATCTCGAGCACCTCGCCGATGACCCTGCGCGCCTCTTCCCTGTCCTCGCCAAGTCCGGCCAGCAGATCGCGGAGCGCGTCGTGAGTCAGCTTGAGCTGTGCGGGGGTCAGCTCCAGGTGGTACTTGAACGGGCTCGGGCCGGGATCGCTCACCGGTCAGGCCGGCGCATTCGTTGCCTGGTCGGCGCTGGCGGAGGGCTTCCTCCGGTTCGAGGCCTTCTTCTTGGCGGTCCGCTTCTCGGATTCATCGGCCGCCTCGAGCAGCTGCTTGGTCTCGGCCTCGATCCCCTCGGAGATCAGCAGCAGGTCCTCCATCGCGTCGTAATCGCCGAGCAGGCCGAAGTCGATCTTCCCGTTGTAGGACATGATCGCGATCGCCAACGCGTGGTTTTCGGGTAGGAACGCGACCGGGAAGATGTCGAGCAGCTCGCGCCCGAGCACGTACAGCGGGATCTGCGGCCCGGGTACGTTGGTGACGATCAGGTTGAAGAGGCGGGTCGAGAAGTTGATCCGCGCCGCCTGGGCGAGCAGCGTTGGCGGAGCGAAGTCGTTGAAACGCGAGATCACCTCGGCTCCGAGTGCTTTCTTCGACGACTTGACCCCATCCATCGCCTCACGCACGGTGCGCAGGCGTGCCACCGGATCCTCGATGTAGACCGGCAGAGGGCCACGTACGGCAGCGATCTGGTTGCCGAGCTCGCCGCGCTGGTCGGTGGCCCGGATCGAGACCGGCACCAACGCTCTCAGCTCCATTCCCTCGGTGCGAACGCCGCGGGCGTGCAGCCAGCGTCGCAGAGCGCCGGCGACCGCGCAGAGGACCACATCGTTGACCGTTCCGCCGAGCTCGGTCTTGATCTTCTTGTAGTCGGCGAGGTCCCCGCGGACCCAGGTATAGCGCCGGTGGGGGCTGATCGGCACGTTGAGGGGAAGGTCGGGTGCAGGGTTGGCGAACTCCCACGCGACCTCGCCGACGCCCTCGGCGGCATTCTGGATGCTCCGAGCAGCCGCCTTCGGGGAGCTCACCACGGAGGCGATCCTGTGCGCCAGGCCGATCGGGGCCCTGGCGACGCTCTCAACCCCCCGGGCCGCCAATGCCGCGTCGGAGGGGGCCGGGCTGGGAATCCAATCGCGATCCGCCGTGGCAGGCTCGGGAACCGGCTTGACGTCGAAGAGCACCGTCGCGATATCGACGCCTGACACGCCGTCGACCAGCGCATGATGGGTCTTGGAGATGATCGCGAATCGGCGCTTGCGAAGCCCCTCGACGAGCCACAGTTCCCAGAGCGGCTTGGTCCGGTCGAGCTGCTGAGAGAACACGCGGGCGGCCATCCGACGCAGCACGTCCTCGTCCCCGGGCGCCGGCAGGGCCGAGTGGCGGACGTGGTAGCCGAGGTTGAACTGCGGATCGTCGACCCAGAACGGTCTGCCGGTCTCCATCGGAGGCACCGCAAGCTTCTGCCGGTAGCGGGGAACCAGGTGCAGGCGGCTCTCAACGTGCTCGAGCAGATCGTCGTAGGTGGGCGGTGGACCCTCGAAGATCGTCACCGCGCCGATGTGCATGTGGCTGGTCGACGACTCGTTGGTGAGAAATGACGCGTCGATCGACGTCAGCCGATCCATGTGGCCCTGGGACATGGCCCTAACGTATCGCGCATGCCGCGGCCTCGCCATTTCGCAATCCCCAAGGGGCCGCTCCGCTTGGTCGTGGCGGCGACGGCCCTGCTCTGGCTGCTGGCGGGCTGCGGCGGCGGCTCGCCGGGCCTCGCTGACAGGACCACGGGCGATGACGCGTTCGACGGCCCTCGGGCTTTCACCGACCTGATCGAGCAGGTCGAGCTCGGCCCGCGCCCTGCGGGGTCGGAGGCCAACGCCGAGCTGACGCGGAGACTCGCTGACGAACTGATCAGCGCCGGTCTCGAGGACGTTCGCATCCAGGGCCCGCAGCGCAACGTGATCGCGACCATTCCCGGGCGGGACGAGGGCTACGTCGTCATCGGCGCCCACCACGACACCAAGGGGGGGATCCCAGGCTTCGTCGGCGCGAACGACGGTGCTTCCGGCGTCGCCGTGGTGCTGGAGTTGGCGCGTTCGCTGCCGAGCCCGATGCCCGGGCCGTCGATCGCGATCGCGCTGTTCGACGGCGAGGAGTCGCGGGGCGATCGCGAGTTCTCGATCGACGGGATGCGGGGCAGCACCCAGTACGTCGACTACGCCCGCTCGGGGGCGCAGGGGACCCCACCGCTCACTGAGATCGAGGCGATGGTCCTGTTCGACATGGTCGGCGACTGCGATCTCGACATCCCGCTCGAGGAGCAGTCCGATCCAGCCCTGTATGAGGCCTTCGCGAACGCCGATCCTGACCTCTTCTCGGGCGAGCGGTCCGGGATCGACGACGATCACGTTCCCTTCCTGGGGGCCGGGATCCCCGCGGTCGACCTGATCGACTTCAGCTACGGCCCCGGCGATTCCCCAGGTGAGTACTGGCACACGGCGGAGGACACGCTCGAGAGGGTGTGCCCCGAGAGCCTGGACGCCGTCGGCGCCGCCGCATTGCGTGCGTTGCCCCGCATCGGTCGTTAGGGCCATAGACTCGCCAGGAGTGGGAGAGAGAGGCTCAGCCGACGATTCGCGGCCGGAGGTGCCGATCGGCGGCAGGCTGCTCGAGGGCGGCGCCAGGGGGGTGGGAAGGATCGCCGGGGTGACCGGCATCGACCGGACCGTCGAAGTGGCCGTTGAGGAGGCCATCGTTCGAGCGCTCGAGAGCGCCGCCGTTGAGCGGGCTATCACCCGCCTGATCGAGGACGGCAGGCTCGGCGAGGCGGTCGAGGACGCGATCGACGGCGATCAGATCGAGGCCTCGGTTCGGCGCGCGATCGACAGCGAGGTCGCCGATCGGATCTGGGAGGACCTGCTGGCCAGCGACAAGGCGCAGATGCTCGTCGAGCGGATCGCCGAGGCACCCGAGGTCCGGGTGGCGCTGGCATCCCAGGGCGTCGGGCTGATTTCCGACCTCGGCCGCCAGATCTCCCGTGCCGCCGTCGTGGTCGACGACTTCCTGGAGCGGGTCTTCCGGGGCCTGTTTCGCCGCGGGCCGCGCGCCGAGGCGACCGATCACGTCGGCCTTGCCGGTCGGGGCGTAGCGTTCGCCGCCGACGCGGGGATCCTTGGCGGCCGGTCTTGCCCTGTTCACGGCAATGCTCTCGGGTGTGCTCAATCTGTCACCGACGAGAAGCTTCCGCCGGCCGTGGCCGGCCTACTCTCGTTCGGCGCCCTGGTCGCCGGCGGCATCTATTTCATCGGCTTCTGGGGCTTCGAGGGGCAGACGCCCGGAATGCGGTTCACCGGCATCCAGCTCGAGCACGAAGGCAGTCCGCGGCTCGGGACGCGACGCGCGTTTCGCCGTCTCTGGGCGACGGTCGTTGCCGTCCTTCCGTTCGGGCTCGGGTTGGTCCCGATCCTGTTCAGGGACAACCGCCGCGGCCTCCAAGACCGGATTGCCGATACCGACATGGTCAGGCGCTCCAATCGTGTGCTGGCCCCCTGGTCGGAGAATCGCGAGTACGGCGGGCCCGGCTGAGTCCCTGGTTTCGACGCCGCTACCCTTCAGACATGGCTCAAGCCACTCTCAAGACTCCCTCGCGGGTGCTGCTCGCCGCTCCACGCGGGTATTGCGCCGGCGTCGATCGGGCCGTGCAGACGGTCGAACACGCGCTCGAACTCCACGGGGCGCCGGTCTACGTCCGTAAGGAGATCGTTCACAACAAGCACGTCGTCGAGCAGTTGACCGAGCGCGGCGCGATCTTCGTCGAGGAGGAGACCGAGGTTCCCGAGGGCGCTCTGGTCGTCTTCAGCGCCCACGGTGTCTCCCCGGCGGTCCATGCCAACTCCGCCAAGCGCAGGTTGCGCACGATCGACGCGACCTGCCCGCTGGTGACCAAGGTCCACGTCGAAGCCCGCAAGTTCGCCGAGGAGGGCTTCACGATCATCATGATCGGTCACGAGGGTCACGAGGAGGTCGAGGGCACGACGGGGGAGGCGCCGGACTCGATCATCCTGGTCGAGACCAGCGAGGATGTGGACAACCTCGAGATCGATGATCCCGACCGCGTCGCCTTCATCACGCAGACGACCCTCTCGGTGGACGAGACGGCGGGGGTGATCGCCCGGCTTCGCGAACGGTTCCCCAATATCACGAGCCCCAAGTCCGACGACATCTGTTACGCCACCACAAACCGCCAGCTTGCGGTCAAGCAGCTCGCCGCCGAATGCGACCTCGTGCTGGTGATCGGCTCGAAGAACTCCTCGAACTCCAACCGCCTCGTCGACGTCACCCGCGACCTCGGGACGCCGTCCTATCTGATCGACCGGGCCGCCGAGGTCCGGGAGGAGTGGCTCGAGGGGGTCGAGACGCTTGGCATCACATCCGGAGCGAGCGCCCCCGAGGAACTCGTCACCGAGCTGGTTGAGCTCTTCCGCGATCGCGGCACGACCGACATCAGCGAGCTGCGCGCGATCGACGAATCGGTCCGGTTCATGCTGCCGAAGCAGATCCGCGTCGAGCTGGCCTCCGCCGAGCCGTCAGTCGGCTAGTTGTAGTTCCCAGCAGGGTTGTTCAGCTCGGCGAGCCGAGCTGCCGGCGGCCTCTTGCCGAGGGAGCCATGTCTTCTCCGGAAGTTGTAGTGATCGAGCCAACCCGGCAGCGCTGCGGTTCGCTCCGCCGATGATCCGAAGATCGCCCCGTAGGCCCAGCGCTCGGCCAGCGTCTTGATGAAACGCTCCGCCTTGCCGTTGGTCCGGGGCCGGTAGGGGCGGGTGAAGAGGTGGCGAATGCCGAGCTCCTGGCAGGCCTCGGCGTGGAGCTTCGAGCGGTAACAGGCGCCGTTGTCGCTCATCACCCGCTCGACCGAGACGCCCATCGAGGCGAACCAGGCGACGGCTCGCCGCAGGAAGCCGGCGGCGGTGCTGCCCTTCTCGTCTTCTAAGACCTCGACGTAGGCGAGCCGGGTTGCGTCATCGACGCAGACGTGGACGAACTCCCAGCCGGTCGCGCCGAGCCTCCTGGGCCCGACCCTGAACTGGCTCTTGCGGTGGCCGGCGACCCGGTGGCCCGCTCCCCGCTCGCTGATCCGGCCGAGTTTTTTGATGTCGACGTGGATCAGCTCGCCGGGTCGCTTGCGCTCGTAGCGGTTCGGGGGTTCGATCGGCTCGAGGCGGCTGAGCTTGCCCAGTCCGATCCGCTTGAGAACCGCCGAGACGGTCGAGAGCGCCATCCGCAGGGCTTCAGCGATCTCGGCCGCGGTCAGCCTGACCCGGCGCAGGGCCTCGATCGCCCGCTGGCGATCGAGTGGTGTGCGGTGAGGGATCCGCTTCGGCGCCGAGGAGCGGTCGAGTAGGCCGGCCTCGCCTTCTGTGCGCCAGCGGGCCAGCCATTTCGACGCCGAGCGGCCGCTGATTCCGGCGGCCTCGGCCGCCTTCATCAGCGGCCAGTTCTCCTCCTCGATTCGTTTGACGAGTAGGCGCCTGCTCTGGGGGCAGCTCTTGGCGTTAGCGTGGATCTTCATCCGGTCCTCCTGGGGTTGGTGGCTTCGACACCCCCAGCCTTCCAGGCGGGACCGGATGAACAACGTGGTTAGGAACTACAGCTAGTCGGCCGCGGGCCCGGGGGTGAACGCCACCGACCAGACCCGAATCGGGCCGTCCAGCTCAATGGTGACCTCGTGCATGCCGTGGACTGGGTGGCTGCAGAGCTCGTAGAGGCCGGGTCCGTCGAGCTCGACCGACCCGGCGGGCTCACCGTCGACTGAGATCGCCACCTCCCCGGTCCCGTCGAGAGCCGCCCAGGCGCCGGCGCCGGCGTACTCGACGATCAGCGGCTCGTCGGTCGCCCCCGGCTGCCATGGCCGATCGTGCCCGCCGCCCGGGAAGACCTCGTCGCTCGGTTTCTCGACCCTCGGTGGATCGCCCTCGGGAGGGGGACCGAGCGTGGGCTCTGGAAGCTCATGACCCTCCGTGGTCGCCAGCTCGGCCCGCACGGCGGCCTCCGTCTCGTGATAGGCGCCCTCGCCGAAGTGCACGTAGCGAAGGGTGCCTCCCTGGCCCCAGAGAAACGTCGAGGGCCACCCTCGACAGCCGTAGGCATGCCAGATCCGGTGCTCGTTGTCGTTGGCCACCGGGAAGGGCAGCTCGAGGCGATCGAGAGCGGCCATCAGGGCAGCGTCCGCGCTCGCCATGGCAGAGCGGGGAGAGTGAACGCCGAGCACGGAGAGGCCGTCGGCGGCGTAGCGCTCGGCGAGCGAGGAGACGAACGGAAGCGTCCGGAGTCCGCTCAGCTCACCGAGTTCGAAGAAATGAACGAGCAGCGCGGACCGGGCGGTGATGCGCTCGCTGACGGGGTCCTCGGCCCCGATCCAGGTGATGCCCGGGGGGAAGGGGGGGATCGCGATGTTGTCTCGTTCCGGGCGCATCGGGCGAGGATCGCAGAGTTCCGGCGTTGGACGCGGGTATGCTGGACTCCCCGTAATCGTCGTCTGAGGAGCAGAGGAGCAAGTTATGGCTACTTCCGTCTGGGATCGCATCGAAGCAGCACGTGAGCGACACGATGTGCTCCAGCATCCGTTCTACATTCGCTGGTCGGCCGGAGAGCTGACGAGTGACGAGCTCGCCCGCTACTCGGGCCAGTACCGCCACGCAGTCGCGGCGATCGCCGACCTCTCCTCGGAGGCGGCCGCGGAGCTTCCCAAGTTCACTGACCTGAAGGACCACGCCGACGAGGAGCACGCCCATATAGAGCTCTGGGACGGATTCGTCGACGCCGTCGGGGGTGACGCCGACGCTGCGCCGACCGCCGAGACCGCGCAGTGCGTCGAGGTCTGGACCGAGCGGGACGGTGCTCTGAGCACGCTCGCGCGGCTCTACGCGATCGAGAGCGGCCAGCCGGAGATCTCGAAGACCAAGCTCGATGGCCTGGCCGCCCACTACGGGATCGACTCACCCGAGGGCACTCGCTACTTCACCGTCCATCGCGGCCGTGACGTCGAGCATGCCGCCGAGGGTCGTGAGCTGCTCGAGGAGTTGATCTCCAGCCCCGCCGACGAGGATGTCGTGGTCGCGGCGGCCGAGCGTGCCTTCGAAGCGAACTGGCGCCTGCTCGACGGCGTCTAGCAAACGGGGACAGACCGATCCGGATGAGCCGAAGCGACCGAGCCATCGGGATCGCTCTGGGTTTGATCGTCGGGATCGTGGCGCTGATCCTGTTCGTCTTCGGCGTCTCGGGCGATTCGATCGACGCGCCGTCGCTCGACTCAACCGTCCCCGCCCCGGTGTCGGCCCCGCCGCCGAAGTAGCGCTCGGCGGGCCGGGGCCGCTCGCGGGTTCGATCGGGGCCCTCAGCGGTCGGACTTGAATGAGCGGAGGCGCAGCGAGTTGGAGAGAACGAACAGGCTCGAGAGCGCCATCGCAGCCCCGGCGATGAGCGGATTCAGATAGCCGCTCATCGCCAGCGGTATCGCGGCGACGTTGTAGGCGAAGGCCCAGAACAGGTTGCCCTTGATCGTCGAGAGCGTCTGGCGAGAGAGCCGGATCGCGTCGCCCGCCGCCCTCAGGTCTCCTGAGACCAGGGTCAGGTCCGAGGCCTCGATCGCGACGTCCGTGCCCGTCCCGATCGCCAGGCCCAGGTCGGCCTGGGCGAGGGCCGGGGCGTCGTTGACGCCGTCGCCCACCATTGCGACCACGCCACCCTCATCCTGCAACCGGCCGATGACCCCTGCCTTCCCGGATGGGAGCACCTCCGCGATCACCTCCTCGATGCCCACCTTGGAGGCGACGGATTCCGCCGTTACGGCGTTATCGCCGGTCAGCAGGATTGGACGCAGGCCGAGGGCCCGCAGACTCACCAGCGCCTCCGCTGAGGTCGGCTTGATCGTGTCGGCCACCGCGATCACCGCGCGGACCTCGCCGTCCCATCCTGCGGCGACGGCGGTCTGGCCGCGAGCCTTCGCCTCCTCCAGCGCTCGCTCGAGCCGATCGGAGATCGAGTGGCCGCGATCGGCGAGCATTCGGGGGCGGCCGATCAGAACGCTGCGGTCGCCGATGACGCCCTCGACGCCGAGGCCCTCGACGTTGGCGAAGCCACCGGGTGTCGGAAGATCGCCCGCTCGTCTCGATGCCTCGGCAGCGATGGCACGTGCTACAGGGTGCTCGGATGCGTTCTCTAGTGCGCCGATGAGCCGCATCGCCTCGAGCTCGTCGGTCCCTTCGGAGAGAGCCACCTCCTGCACGCTCATCTCGCCGGTGGTCACGGTTCCGGTCTTGTCGAGCACGATCGTGTCGATCTCGCGGGTCGACTCCAGCACCTCGGGCCCCTTGATCAGCAACCCCATCTGCGCTCCCCGGCCGGTACCGACGAGCAGTGCCGTGGGCGTCGCGAGCCCGAGGGCGCACGGGCAGGCGACGATCAGCACTGCGACCGCCGCCGTGAGCGCGTAGGTCGCGCCGGCACCCGTGAGGAGCCAGTACGCCAGCGTCGCCGCCGCAAGTCCGATCACGATGGGGACGAAGATCGCCGAGACTCGGTCGGCCAGCCGCTGAACCGGTGCTTTACCCGTCTGCGCCTCGGTGACGAGGCGGGCGATCTGCGCCACCGCCGTCTCTGAGCCCACGCGGGTCGCGCGAATCACCAGTCGGCCTCCGGCGTTGACGGTCGCGCCGGTCACCTCCGAGCCGGGGCCGACCTCGACGGGTACCGATTCCCCGGTCAGCAATGACGCATCGACCGCCGAGTGGCCCTCGATCACGATGCCATCGGTTCCGACTTTCTCCCCAGGGCGGACTACGAACCTGCTGCCGACCTCGAGCCGGTCGGCGGGGACCCGATGCTCGTTGCCCTCGCCATCGAGCACCGAGACATCCTTGGCTCCCAGCTCCAGCAGGGCCTCGAGCGCCGCACCCGCGCGGCGTTTGGCCTTGGCCTCGAAGTAGCGGCCCGCGAGAATGAACGTGGTGACCAGCGTCGCCACCTCGAAGTAGACCTCCGAGGATCCGGCCCCCTGCTCGGGGACCAGCGTGAAGCTCATTCGCATGTCGGGCTCACCCGCGTCGAGGAAGATCAGCGCGACCACCGACCACGTCCAGGCCGCCAGGGTTCCAAGTGAGATCAGCGTGTCCATCGACGCGGATCGGTGCCGCAGATTCCGCCAGGCAACCCGATGGAAGGGCCAGCCGGCCCAGAACACGACCGGCGTCGCGAGCACGAGGCTGAGCCATTGCCAGTAGTTGAACTGCACCGGCGGGATCATCGCGATCAGCGCGACCGGGACCGAGAGAGTGATCGCGACGCCGAGGCGGGTGCGTAGATCTCGCAGCTCTGCTTCGGCAGCGTCGTCGGCCTCAGCCCCGCCGCCCGGCGCGGGAAGTCGTGCGGAGTATCCGGCGGCCGTCACGGCCCCGAGCAGCTGATCTCGATCCACCGATCCCGCGTCATAGGCCACCGTCGCGTTCTCGGTCGCAAAGTTGACCGTCGCCTCGACCCCATCGATCTCGTTCAACTTGCGCTCGACCCGGCCGGCGCAGGAGGCGCAGGTCATCCCCTCGACTGCCAAATCGATCTTGGCTGGGGCGGCGGGGACGGCGCCACTGCGGTTGGTCTCGGTCATGGGACGGCTCCTCGATCGCGTCAGGGCACCCGTTCAGCTGGTCATCCTCAGTATACCCTATGGGGGTATAAGGACCGGGGGTTCGATCGCTGACGGCGGCATCAAGTGGCCTACGATGACGCGGGTGGAGCTACAAGTTGGATCGATCTCGAGGCCGGGCTGGCCATGGGCCTGCTGACGACCAGGCGCGATTACTCCATCCCGATGTCGCTTTCCGGCGATCAGGCCTTGGCCGCAGCGCGTACCGCCCTGGCCGAACTCGATTGGCCTTCGCAGGAGACGGAGCCTGGGACTCTCGTGGCCACCGAGGATTTCGCCCGGCTTCACTGTCACTGTCAGCCGATGTCGGTTGAGATCGGACTCTCCGCGTTCGACGGGGAAGAGTCCCTGCTCCTGATGCGGGCCAGCGTCCCCGGTCGCGGTCCGATCGCCTCTCAGCACCTGCTCACACAGTCGGGCGTTCTGGTTCGCCGGATCCGCAGCCATGGCGAGCCCGGGCACGGAGCCCGGGCACGGACCGGACCGCCAATCATGATCCGGTAGCGTCCTTCGGGTGAGCGAATCCGAACGAAATCCGCAGCGCAAGGCTGCCTGCGCGTTCTTGGCGGTCTGTCTTCCGGGGTTCGTTGGCATCGCGGTTGCGGGCGGATTGCTCTCGCTCGCGCCGCTGCTGCTGCTCGTCGTGCCGATCCTCATGACCGGTCGTCCGCCCGGCTTGGCTGCACTGGAGCGGGTCCGGCTCGGCGCGGCACCCTCCCGCCGGCGTGCGGAGGCTCCCCGCACGCCGTCGCCCAACTTCCCCGACCACTCATCTCGACGGAGTGGGCTGTTGCTCGCCCACTCGCTGGCAGGGCGCGGGCCGCCAAGCCCCCTCTTTCCCCACTAGCCGACCAGCCGCCGATTTCCGGCGGCAATCGAGATGAACCAGTCAAGGAGCCTTCAATGAAATCCAATGGAACCCGAATCGCTGCCGCCCTCGGCGCGATCGCCCTCGTCGTCGTTCTCTTCTTCGCCTTCAGGGGTGCCGATGGGAGCGATGATTCGACCACCGCGTCCGTCGCCACCACCTCGACCACATCTGAGTCGAATGCCGGCGAGGGCGGCAAGCCCGAAGCGCCCAGGCCGCCCGAAGTTCCGACGATCAACGTCGTCGGCGGGGAGCCGGAGGGCGGCGTCGCCGACCTGACCTTCGACAAGGGGGACCAGATCCGCTTCGTCGTCGAGTCCGACACCGCCGACGAGGTACATGTTCACGGCTACGACGTTGAGGAGGAAGTCCCCGCGGGCGGGAGCGCCGAGTTCGATTTCCCAGCCGACATCGATGGCATCTACGAGGTCGAGCTGCACGGCTCCGAAATCCAGATCGCCGAGCTGACCGTCAACCCATGAGGCGGGGGGGCACACGAGCTCTACGGGCCGGGCTCGTCCCGGCCTTCGGCTGGGCGCTGCTGAGCGCCGTGGTCACCGCTGCGCTGCTGCCGTCCTCGGCGGCAGCGCACGGTCTGGTCGGCCGATCGGACCTGCCCCTCCCTGACTGGCTGTTCGCCTGGGGCTCGTCGATCATCCTGATCGTCTCGTTCGTCGGCCTGACGCTCGGCTGGCAGAAGGTCCGATTCGAGGACTACGGGTGGAGGAGCTTCGGAGACGGGGTCAACTCCGTGCTGTTGGGCGTTCCCGCGCAGGCTGTCGCCGGTTCCATCGGCGTTCTCCTGCTCGGTTTCGTCGTCTGGGCCGGGATCGACGGAACCGAGGCACCGGACAGGAACTTCTCGGTCACGTTCGTCTTCGTCACCTTCTGGCTCGGCGTCGTCGGCCTGAGCGTGCTGTTCGGTGATGTCTTCCGCGCCTTCAACCCCTGGCGGGCGATCGGCCGCGCCGTCGCGGCCGGCTTCAGCAGGCTCGTCGGGCAGAGGCAATCGGCACCCTTCACCTACCCCGAGCGGCTCGGTCGCTGGCCGGCCGTGATCGGCCTCGTCGCCTTCGTCTTCCTCGAGCTCGTCTGGGGCCAGACGGGATTCGCCGCGGCCGGGCTGACGCCGAAGACGCTGGCGATCGCCACGCTCGTCTACTCGGCCTACACCTTCGTCGCGATGGGGCTCTTCGGGGTCGAACGCTGGATCGACCGCGGCGAGGCCTTCTCCCAGTACTTTGGGATGTTCGCGAGCCTCTCGATCCTCGAGGTCCGCGACGGCCGGCTTGGACGTCGCCCTTTCCTCGCCGGGACCACGACCTGGGCGCTGCCGGCAGGATCGCTCGCCCTGGTGCTGGCGGCGATCGGCTCCACGACCTTCGACGGGGCCTCAGAAGGGGTGCTGAAGGAGCCGATCAGCTCGGCCTTCCAGACGCTTACCGATGCGGGCCTGACGCCCGTGGCCGCGCTGAGGCTGACCAACTCGCTGTTTCTCGCCGGCACGCTGCTGGCGGTCGCCGCGATCTTCTGGGGTGGCATCTACGGGATGCGCATCGTCGACGGCAAGCGCAGCGCCCGGGCGCTCGCAAGCGCGTTCGCGCACGCGTTCATCCCGATCGCCCTCGCCTATCTGGTCGCCCACTACTTCAGCCTCGTCGTCTACCAGGAGCAGGCGCAGTTCACCTACCTGCTCTCCGACCCCTTCGGCGACGGTTCGAACCTGTTCGGAACCGCCGGCTCGGGGATCGACTACGGACTCGTCGGTGCCACTGCGATCTGGTACGTGCAGTTCGGAGCGATCGTGATCGGGCACGTCGTCGCCCTTGCGATCGGCCACGATCGCGCGCTGGTCCTCTGGAGGGATCCTCGGGACGCGGCCTGGTCCCAGGTCTGGATGCTGGTCACGATGGTGTTCTTCAGCGTCCTCGGGCTGTACATGCTCTCCCAGGCAAACGGCTGAGGCCATGGTGATTCCCGTCGCCCACGCAGGTCACTGGCTGCCCTATGTGATCCCTGCCTTGGTGGTCCTGGTCGCGGTCGTGGTCAGCACGATCAGGGAGCGCCGGCGCCGCGACGCAGATCAGGCTGAGCCTCGCGGCTGAGGCTCGCGACAGCAGCGCACTCGGCGGCCCCAGCCGATCCGATCAATCGCCGTTGGTTGCCAGCGCCTCCAGTGCCGTCGTGATCCGAGCTTGGTCGGCCGGGGGGAGATCCTCCACCCGCAGGACTGCGTTCGAGGCCCTGAAGCAGGTGAGGATGGGAGCCCGCTCGCAGCGGTCGAACTCCTCCCGCGCAGCGTCGGAATCATCGACGATCAACAGCGTCGCGGCGCCGTGGACGTCGGTTGGCGGCGGCTCCTGCCCGACGGCGCTCGGCGCGAACTCGGTCAGGCTGACGGTGTAGACGTCGGCCCCATCGGGGTTCTTCGTGAGCGCCGGCCCGAGGGCCAGCGCGGCACCGTTGTCGTTCATCTCGTCGATGAAGCCCTGGGCGGTGAACTCATGCTCACCGCCGCAGGCCACCATGGTCAGCGAGGTCGCCAGCCCGATCAGGATGGCCGTGGCTCTCATGTTCCTCCGGTGAGGTCCGCACCCTCCGTTCCCCCAGGCGCGCCGCTGAAGCATGGGACCCCGCTCAGCCGTCGAGCAGCTCGCTGAGGCGGCTCTCGAGCGCGGCGGCCAGGGCATCCGCGACCGGGCCGGCGGGAATCCGCTCGACCAGCTCGGCCAGGAACCCGCCGACGATCAGCTCCCCCGCCTGGTCGGCATCGAGCCCGCGGGAGGTCAGGTAGAAGAGCTGTTCAGGATCGATCTGAGCGACGGCCGCGGCGTGTGTGCAGGCGACGTCGTCGGCCTCGATCTGGAGGCCCGGAATCGCGTCGGCATGCGCCTTCGGAGAGAGGATCAGGTTGCGGCAGTCCTGAAAGGCATCGGTGCGCTGGGCGCCGCGATCGACGTTGATCATGCCGCGCCAGACGGTGGTCGAGCGCCCGTCGAGGACCCCCCGGAAGGACAGGTCGGAGGTCGTGTCCTCGGCGGCGTGCTCCTGAGTCGTGTCGTAGTCGACGTGCTGGCGGCCGTTGGTGACGTAGGCGCCGGTGACGCGCGCGTTGGCTCCGCGGCCAGCGAGCTTGGTCTCCATCCGCACCTTGCCGTTGGCCGAGCCGAACCCGAGTGCCACCCATTCGAGGGTCGCGTCGCGTTCGACCTCGGCCCGCTGGCTGGCGAAAACCCATGACCTGGGTGAGAGGTCCTGGCCGCAGACGTAGCGGAGGTTCGAGCCGGCGCCGAGAATCAGCTCGGTGACACCGTTGAACAGTCCCTCTCCCTCCTCGTCGGCGGAGACGTAGCGCTCCCAGACCTCAGCTTCGGCACCCTCCTCGAGCACGATCAGCGTGCGCCAGTTCAGCGTGCGGCCTGTGGCCTGCTGGATCGCGGTCAGCGAGATCGGTTGATCGGGGCTGCTGTTCTTGGGCACGTAGACGAGCGCGCCGCCCCTCCAACCGGCGTCGTTGATCGCCACGAACGGATCGCTGCCCGCGGGCACGATGGTGCCGAGGTGTTCGCCGACGAGATCAGGAAAGCGCTCCGCACCCTCCGACAGACTCATCACCGTGACGGCGTCGGGGTGACCATCGCTGGTCGGAACCGGGGGAGAGGCCTCATCGAGCTGAGTGGTGGCGTCCACCTGCGTCAGGCCGGCGGAGCCCTCGGGCACCTGCAGGCGGGTGGCGGCGACCTCGGCGCCCGCGAGATCGCCTCCCTCGGCGACGGCGAAGGAGCTCAGGTCGAGCTTCGAGAGGTCGGTGAACTCCCAGCCGCGCGTCTTCGGGCCCGGGAGCGTCAGCTCCTTGGCCGCATCGACTGCCTGCGCTCGCCGCTCGACGAGCCACGAAGGTTCCCCTGCCTCAGGCTCCGCCGACCGGGTGCGACCTGCGGTCGCGCTAGCCAATCGAGCCCTCCATCTGCAGCTCGATCAGGCGGTTCAGCTCGACCGCGTACTCCATCGGCAGCTCCTTGACGACCGGCTCGATGAAGCCGTTGACGATCATCTTGGAGGCCTCCTCCTCGTCGAGGCCGTGCGTCTGCAGGTAGAAGAGCTGCTCCTCGCCGATCTTCGAGACCGAGGCCTCGTGACCGACGTTGGCGTCGTTCTCGTCGATGCGGATCGTCGGGTAGGTGTCGGAGCGCGACTCGGGGTCGAGCAGCAGCGCGTCACAGACGACCTTCGAACGAGCCTCCGTGGCGCCCTTGGCGACCTCGAGCAGACCGCGGTAGGTCGAGCGACCGCCGTCCTTGGAGATCGACTTGGCGAAGATCGACGACGTCGTCTTCGGGGCGGCGTGAATGATCTTGCCGCCGGCGTCCTGGTGCTGGCCCTTGCCGGCGAACGCGATCGAGAGGATCTCGCCGTGGGCGCGCTCGCCCATCAGGTAGATCGATGGGTACTTCATCGTCACCTTCGAGCCGAGGTTGCAGTCGACCCACTCGACGGTCGCGTCGCGCTCGGCGATCGCTCGCTTCGTGACCAGGTTGAAGACGTTCTGCGACCAGTTCTGCACGGTCGTGTAGCGGATCCGGGCGCCGGGACGGGCGATCAGCTCGACCACCGCCGAGTGCAGCGAGTCGCTCGAGTAAACGGGGGCCGTGCACCCCTCGATGTAGTGCACGTCGGAGCCCTCGTCGGCGATGATCAGCGTGCGCTCGAACTGCCCCATGTTCTCGGTGTTGATCCGGAAGTAGGCCTGCAGCGGCATCTCGACCTTGACGCCCGGGGGGACGTAGACGAACGACCCTCCCGACCAGACGGCGGAGTTGAGCGCCGCCAGCATGTTGTCGTTGGCGGGGATCACGGTCGCGAAGTGCTCACGGATGACGTCCTCGTGCTCGCGCAGCGCCGTGTCCATGTCGAGGAACTGGACGCCGACCTCCTCGAGGTCCTTGCGGACCTGGTGGTAGACGACTTCGCTCTCGTACTGGGCGCCGACGCCGGCGAGGAAGTTCCGCTCCGCCTCGGGGATGCCGAGCTTGTCGAAGGTGTTCTTGATGTCGTCGGGGACGTCGTCCCAGCTGTGCTCGGCCCGCTCGGAGGCGCGAACGAAGTAGTGGATGTTGTCGAAGTCGATCTGGTTGAGGTTCGCGCCCCACTGGGGGATCGGGCGGGCGAGGAAGTGGTCGAGCGCCTTGAGCCGGAAGTCACGCATCCACTGCGGCTCGTTCTTGTACTCGGAGATGTCCTCGACGAGCTGGCGGCTCAGACCCTTCGGAGCCTTGTAGACGTAGCCGGTCTCGGGGTCGTTGAAGCCGAACTTCGTCTTGTAGTCCTGGTTGATGTCCTTGATCGCCTCGCGCTCGGCCTGCTTGGGATCGATCGTTGCGGTCTCGGGTGGCGGGTTCATCTCAGTCAACCTCCAGCGTTACTTTCCCATCCTCGACGCGGACCTCGAAGGTCTCGACCGGCGCGAAGGCGGGGAGGGTCTTGGGGCGACCGGATCTCAGGTCGAACAACGATCCGTGTCGTGGGCATTCAACGGTACAGGCCTCGGGGTTGAACTCCCCCTCGGCGAGAGGTCCGTCGTCGTGAGAGCAGCGATCCTCGATTGCCATCAGATCTCCGCCGCAGTTGAACACGCCGATCTCGACTCCGTCGATCTCGACGAGCTTCATCGCCCCCTCGGGGAGCTCTTCTGTGCTGCATACGGTGTGGTCTGCCATCTAATCCCTACTCTGCCGGTCGGATTTTAGCGGAACCCCGGCGGCAGCCTCGGGCGCGAGGCTCGACAATGACCCTGAGCCGATGGACGACGCCCACGATCACAAGCCCGGAGCCGAGCTGACGGACGCGCCGCCCGGGCCGATCCGCGTCGGCGCCGGCACCGCGTTCTACCTCGGCGGCACGCTCGAGCCCGATCCAGGGGTCGGCAGGGTCACGCTCCGCGTCGCGGGAGTGGAAGCCGAGGTCGACGCCCACTCGATGCCGCCCGAGCGCGCCTATGGGGCAGGTGACCTGTGGTGGTCGCTGGTCGAGGTCCCCGGTCCGGTCCAGACGGGCCGGGTCGATGTGGAGGTGTGCACCGACGGCGGTCGAGATCAGCCCGTACTCCGTACTGAGCTTGCGCTCGCGGCCGGGATGGAGGGCCTGCCCGAGGCGGATCCCGCGCCCGCCTCCGCCGGGGCCGGTCCCCTGATCGCGATCTGCATGGCGACCTACGAACCGCCCCCCGACCGCCTCGCCCGGCAACTCGATTCGATCCGCGCCCAGGCGTGGGGGAACTGGGTCTGCGTGATCAGCGACGACAGCTCCTCCCCTGACGCTTTCGCCGAGGTCGAGCGCCAAGTCGCAGGAGACGGCCGCTTCTTCGTCAGCCGCTCCCCCGAGCGCCTCGGCTTCCTGCGCAACTTCGAGCGCGCCATCGCCCTCGCGCCGCAGGAGGCGGGGCTGATTGCGCTCGCCGATCAGGACGACCGTTGGGACGCCGACAAGCTCGAGGTGCTCGCCCACGCGTTGCTCGCTGAACCCACCTCCACGCTGGCCTACAGCGACGTCCGGATCGCCGACGGCGACGGCGTCGTCCTCTCGGACACCTACTTCTTCGAGCGCCGCAACAACGCCGAGAGCATGGCGTCGATGATGATCACCAACAACGTCACGGGAGCGGCCTCTCTCTTTCGTCGCGAGCTGCTTGCGACGGCTCTCCCGTTTCCTCCGGGGGGCACCGGACAGGAGCTCTACCACGACCACTGGCTCGCGCTCTGCGCGATGGCGACCGGGCCGCTCACGTACGTGGATCGGCCGCTTCACGACTACACGCGCCACGATGCCTCCGTGACGGTGCGCGAGACCGAGGGTCATTGGGTCCGGCCGCCGCAAAATCGGCGCGAGGAGCTGTCCATGCGCTTGCGTCGCTTCGCCCGGCGTCTCCGACTCGCCTCACGCAGCCCGGGGTGGCGCTCGGCCTACACGGGCCGCTACCTGCTGATCCGCCAGCTTGCGACGGTCCTCGTCCTCCGCCTCGGTCGCGACGGGATCGAACCGCGTCACCTCCGCGATCTCGATCGCCTGCTCGCCGCCGAGCGCTCGCCGGCCGCCGCCGGCTGGTTGCTGGCCCGATCCTTTCGGCCCTGGGTCGGCCGCAACGACACCCTCGGCCGCGAGCGGGTCGTCTTCGGCGGCATCGTCTG
This sequence comes from uncultured Solirubrobacterales bacterium, assembly GCA_963823275.1. Lineage (GTDB taxonomy): Bacteria > Actinomycetota > Thermoleophilia > Solirubrobacterales > 70-9 > RHKX01. The sequence goes on from CAWGKW010000002.1 coordinate 648,773, forward strand.
GCGGAGGCTGATCGCCGTCCGCACGAGGCGCTAGAGGTCGGTCGTGGCGGTCGAAGCCGGGTCGGCCTGCTGTCCCTCGTCCTCCCAGTCGGCGGGCTCGCCGAGGCTGGCGGACTTGACCACCTTGAGGCCGAGCATCGCGCACTTCATCCGCGTCGCGGAGATGTCGATGCCGAGCAGGTCGAGGACGGTCTCCTTCGGCATCCGCAGTAGCTCCTCCCGGGTCATTCCGATCAGCTCGTCGGTGAGCAGGGAGGTGGCGGCGGTCGAGATCGCGCACCCTTGCCCCTCGAAGGAGACCTCCTCGACCCGGCCTTCGTCGTCGAGCTTGATGAATATGTGCTGCTCGTCGCCGCAGAATGGGTTCGTGTCCTCGTAGTCGAGGTCGAAGGACTCGAGCCTGCCGAAGTTGTGGGGGCGCTTGTAGTGCTCGAGGATCTGATCCCGGTACAGCTCGTCCACTAGAGCTCGAACACCCTTCGCGCCTCGTGGAGACCATCGACGAGCCGGTCGATCTCGGGCTTCGTCGTGTAGATCCCGAAGCTGGCGCGGGCGGTGGCGGGCACTCCGAGGCGCTGCATGAGCGGCTGCGCGCAGTGGTGACCGGCGCGGACCGCGACACCGTGGCGATCGAGGATCTCGGCGACGTCGTGGGGGTGCACGCCGCCGAGCTCGAAGGAGACCGGCCCGATCCGCTCCGGCCCCGGCGGTGGGCCGAAGACCCGCAGCCCGGGGACCGCCGACAGCTGCTCGAGGGCGTAGGCGGTGATCTCCCGCTCGTGCTCCAGGGCTCGGTCCATTCCGAGTGCATCGAGCCACCGCAGGGCCGCGGCGAAGCCGATCGCCTGAGCGATCGCGGGCGTCCCCGCCTCGAAGCGGGCCGGGGGGTCGGCGAAGGTCGACCCTTCCTTGGTCACCTTGCGGATCATCGATCCGCCGCCGAGGAACGGTGGCATCTCAGCCAGCAGGTCGAGGCGGGCCCAGAGCGCCCCGATGCCCGTCGGCCCGTAGGCCTTGTGGCCGGTCACGGCGTAGAAGTCGACGCCGAGCTCGCTCACGTCCACGCTGATCTTCGGTAGCGACTGCGCGCCGTCGATCAGGACCAACGCGCCGGCATCGTGGGCGAGCCGCGTGATCTCCGCGAGCGGGTTGAGCGTGCCGAGCACGTTGGAGAGGTGGGTGACGGCGACGAGCTTCGGGCCACGAGCGAGGGCTGCTTGGAGCTCCGCCATGATCAGCTCACCTCGGTCGTCGATCCCGACCCAGTCGATCTCGGCCCCGCTCGCTTCGGCGAGTTGCTGCCAGGGGACGATGTTGGAGTGGTGCTCCATCTCGGTGAGCACGATTCGGTCGCCCCTGCCGACGTTGACCGCCCCCCACGTCCGGGCGACCAGGTTGATCGCCTCGGTCGCGTTGCGGACGAAGATCACCTCGCGCCTGTCGCTGGCGCCGAGGTGATCGGCGACGGTCGCGCGGGCGCCCTCGTAGGCGGCGGTGGCCTCGGCCGAGAGCGTGTGGGAGCCGCGGTGGACGTTGGAGTGATGGCGGCGCTCGTAGCGGTCGACGGCCTCGATCGAGGCGAGGGCGCGCTGGGAGCTGGCTCCCGAATCGAGGTAGACCAGTGGCTCGCCGCCGATCAGGCGGCTCAGGGTGGGGAACGAGCCGCGGACGCGCTCCATGTCCAGACCCGCGGTCGCGGTGCTCGCGGCTGATGCCGGCTGATCTGAGGTGACCGAGGCCATCGCGAATCGGGCGGCGCCTAGGCGCTCGCCGCGACCTCCTCCTTGATCCAGCCGTAGCCCTTGTCCTCGAGCTCGCCGACCAGCTCCGGCCCGCCGCTCTTGACGATCCGGCCCTCGAACATGACGTGCACGCGATCGGGCTTGACCAGGTGCAGGATCCGCTGGTAATGGGTGATGATCAGCACGCCCATGTCCGGTCCCGCAAAGCGGTTGACGCCCTCGGCGACGGTCTGCAGCGCATCGATGTCGAGTCCCGAGTCGGTCTCGTCGAGGACCGCGATCTTCGGCTTCAGCAGCGCCATCTGGAGCATCTCCATGCGCTTCTTCTCGCCGCCGGAGAAGCCGTCGTTGAGGTAGCGGCTCGAGAACTCAGTCGGGATGTCCATCATCTCCATGGCCTCCTTCGTCGTGCGAGCGAAGTCCTTGAGCTTGATCTCCTTCTCACCGAGGGCCTCGCGGCGGGCGTTGACGATCATCCGCAGGTACTTGGCGACGGTCACGCCGGGTACGGCGACCGGGTACTGGAAGGCCATGAACAGGCCGGCACGCGAGCGCTCGTCGGGTGCGGACTCGGTGATGTCCTCACCGAGAAAGGTGATGGTGCCGTCGGTCACCTCGAGCCCCGGGTGGCCCATGATCGCGTTCGCGAGGGTGGACTTGCCGGAGCCGTTGGGGCCCATCAGCGCGTGCACCTCGCCCCGCCCGACCTCCAGGTCGAGGCCCGTGAGGATCTGCTTGTCCTCGGCGGATACGTGCAGGTTCTTGATCTCGAGATCAGCCAATTTGACTCCAGTTCGGTTTTGGTTGAGTGGTTGGTGGCGCGCTCAGGTGGCGCCGGCAGTCGTCAGCTTGCCGCCGCGTTTCGCCGGCTTGTGGTCGCGGCTCTCGAACTCGATCAGCTCCGCCAGCGTGGTTCCGGCCAGTGCCTTGGTGATCCCGCCCTGAACCCGGGTCCAGAGCAGCTTGGTCGAGCAGGCGGCATCGCCGTCGGACTCATGGGAGCAGAGCACCCTGCCGTCGGTGCCCTCGAGAAAGCAGTCCATCGGTGCGATCGGGCCCTCGAGGGCCTCGACCACCTCCAGCATCCTGATCTCGGAGGCGGGCATCGCCAGCCGGTAGCCGCCGTGGGCTCCGCGCTGGGAGCTGACCAGACCGGCATCGCGAAGCTTCGCCACGAGATGCTCGAGGTAGGAGAGCGGGAGCGTCTCGGAGCTGGCGAGAGAGGCGAGCGCGACCGGGCGCTCACCCGCCTCCCGCCCCAGCGCGACCATCAGTCGCACCCCATATTCGGCCTTTGTCGAGAACAGCATGTCCTAAATCCTAGCGATCCGGTCGGCTTTACTCCCCGTCGGCGTCCCCCTGGGGAGCGTCGGAGCCCGCCGCCGGCGCTGAACCCGGCCGTCTGACGCCCTGCAGGCGCTCCTTGATCAACCGCCATGGATGGATCTCCACGCTCCCGGATGCGGCGCCCCGCAGGGCGCGCCCGAGCGCCGTTCCGTGAACCGCACCGGTCGGCACCTCGATGACCAGCTCGAGGTAGCCGTCCGGCGTTCGCCTCGGACGGCCGGTCTCGCCGCTGACGCTGCGGAACAGGTCGATCGCCTCCTCATTCTCCTCCAGCACCAGGGCGACGAACCGTTCGACACCGTTCTCGGACGCTCGCCGGATCAGTCGCTCGAGCAGAGCCGTGCCGGCTCCCCGACCCTGCCATTCGTCGACGACGGCAACCGCCACCTCGGCCGAGGCCTGATCGTCGCCCCGCACGTAGCGGGCGACGCCGACCGGCTGACCGTGCTGATCGGAGGCGATCACAGCCTCGTGGTCGTGATGATCGACCTCGGTCAGGTACCGGAGGTCGGAGGCCGACAACCGATTGCGGGCCGAGAAGAACCTCCGGTAGCGGGATTCGGGGCTCAGCTTGTCGAAGCCGGTCGCGATTGCGTCCTTGTCGGAGGCCCGCACCTCGCGCAACTCGATCACTGAGCCGTCGAGGAGCTCGCGTCGGGTGGGCTCATGAGGGGAGGTGGCCGTCACGGTTCGTACGGGACTTGTCGAGCCCGGACGATGCAAGGTACTTCAGGGGAGCGTCAGGGCTCGATCAGGCCGCGGCGGATCGCGTAGCGGACCAGTTCGACCCGGTCCCGCATTCCAAGCTTGCGCATGGCGTTGGAGCGATGGTTCTCCGCGGTCTTCTCGGCGAGACCGAGGATCTCGGCGATCTCCTTGTTCGTGTGCGCCTCGGCAACCAGCTTGACCACCTCCTCCTCGCGAGGGGTGAGCTCCTCCTCGCGGTTCTCGCCGCCGTCGAGGACATCGCGGATAAGCGCCTGCTGGGCCTCGGGGGTGAGGAACGGCTCTCCGCGCTCCACCGCCCGGATCGCGTCGATCAGCTCCTGGTCGGCGGCCCGCTTCAGAACGTAGCCCGACGCGCCGGCCTTCAGGGCCTCGAACAGGTAGCGGTCCTCATCGTGCATCGAGAGCATCAGGACCGATATCTCCGGCGCGGACTCGCGGATTGCTCGGGTGGCCTCGAGGCCGTTGAGCCGCGGCATCTTGACGTCGAGGATTGCCAGATCGGGGCGATGCTCGATCGCCATGTCGCGCGCCTCGACGCCGTCGGCGGCCTCCGCGACAACCTCGATCCCGTCCTCGCTCTCGAGCAACTTCCGCAGCCCGGAGCGGACGATCCCGTGGTCGTCTGCGATCAGGACGCGCATGACGGATTCCTCGCAGGGGTGTTGGGTCGGCGGTGCATGTTCGGTTCCCATCGGCATCTCAGGCCCGCAGCGTTACCCGGGTGCCTGAGCCCGGCTCCGATTCGACCGTCAATTCGCCGCCGCAGAGCAGAGCCCGCTCCCGCATTCCGGCGATCCCAAGGCGATCATGCTCGCGCGTGCCGTCGTAGCCGACCCCATCGTCGCTGACCCGGAGCTCCAGGGCATCATCGACGCCGATCAGACGGACCCTCAGGTGCTCGGCCTCCGAATGCTGGATCACGTTCGTGACCGCCTCCTGGGCGACCCGATAGGTGACGAGCTGGACCTCCTCGGAGAAGCCCTCCAGCTCGCCCTCGGCCTCGAAGCCGGCGGTGATTCCCCGCTCCCGGTCGACCTGCTCGACCAGGGTCGCAAGGGCCGCTTTGAGGCCAAGATCGTCGAGGGTGGTGGGCCGAAGGCGCCGGGCGAGGTCGAGCAGCTCCCGCATCGCCTGTGAGGCAAGTGCACTCGTCTCGGCCAGCTCGGCGGAGATGGCGGGGTCGTCGGACTGCCGCCTCAGCGCCTCGAGCCGGAGCAGCAGGCCGGTGAGTGCCTGATTGACCTCGTCGTGAAGATCCCTGGCGATCCGGGCGCGTTCCTGCTCCTGGGCGTTCAGGGCGGCGCTCGCCGCGCTCCGACGTTCGGCTTCGAGCCGCTCCAGCATCTCGTGGAAGGACCGTTCGAGGCTGCGAACCTCCTGCGGGCCCTTCGATTCCACGTTCACGTGGGTGGCGGATGGCCTGCTCAGATCGGCGGCCTCCATCTGTGCGACCAGGCGCTCCAGCGGCTCGAAGCGCCGACTGAGCATCCAGATGTTGATCGCGACCGTCGCGGCGAGGGCGAACCCCAGCACCAGGCCGATCGAGGTGCTGTCGCGGAAGGCGCTGTCGGGATTGGAGGCAATCGAAGCCGCGATCACCGCAGCCGCGATCAGCAGCAGGTTGACCAGCAATACCTGGGTAAGCAGCGTTCCTCGGCGCATCAGACGATGGATCGACAGATTCAGCGGCAACCCTTAGCCAAGGTCGTCGACCGCGGGTCCTGTTGCGGGGCGGATCGCACCGCACGCTGACGCTCGGGTGTCGACCCACGCCCCCACCACCCGCGGCAGGAACTCCGCGAGGACCGACTTCCCCCGATGGCCGGCGGAGGGGTGGGGGTGGGTCGCTTTGAGCACCCCTGGCGAGCTCAAAACGACCCACGTCTCTGATGATGCCCCCGCTGGGCCTCTGCCGCTCGGGCCCTTTCGTGGGACCGCTGGGCCTCTGCCGATCCGGCCCGTCCTTAAGGACCCGTTATGGCGGTTTGCAACTATTCACGCTTCACCGAGACGCCCAGGAGGCACCCCGATGCAGACGACCCGACGATCAAACGTTGCCGCGGCAATCAGAACCACCGCCCTGCTCGGCGGCCTGACCGGGCTGCTGGTCGTAATCGGTGCGCTGATCGGCGGGCCGAACACCGCCCTCCTGTTCCTGGGGATCGCCGCGGTCATGAACCTCGGCGTCTACTGGTTCAGCGACAAGATCGCCCTGAAGACGGCCGGCGCCAAGCCGCTGTCGGAGGAGGACGCACCGAAGATCTACGAGATGGTGCGCGAGCTGACCACGAGCGCGAAGATGCCGATGCCGGCTCTGTACCTGATCCCGCAGTCTCAGCCGAACGCCTTCGCGACCGGCCGCAGCCCCGACAAGGCCGCCGTCGCCGTCACCGCGGGGATCACCCAGCTGCTCTCGCCGGATGAGCTCCGCGGAGTGATCGCCCACGAGCTCGCCCACATCCGCAACCGCGACACCCTGATCCAGGCGGTTGCCGCGACGATCGGCGGCGCGATCACGTACCTCGGCTACATGCTGCTCTGGTTCGGTGGCGACGACGAGAGCCCGTTGAGCCTGATCGCCTCGCTCGCGTTTGGTTCTGCTTGCGCCGATCGCGGCGTCGATAATCCAGTTGGCGATCTCCCGCCAGCGCGAGTACTCGGCCGACGCGACCGGTGCCCAGATCTGCGGCAACCCGGAGAGTCTCGCCTCGGCGCTGCTCAGGCTGGAGGAGGGGAGCAAGGCGGTGCCGATGAAGGTCAACGAGGCCACGGAGTGCCTCTACATCGTCAAGCCGATCCATGGCAAGAAGGGGCTGGCGAACCTGTTCAGCACCCATCCGCCGATCGAGGATCGCGTTCGCCGCCTGCGTCAGATGCGCCCCGCGCTGGGCTGATTTGCGGCCCCTTCGCCCGGCTGTCGCGCCGTTGGGGACCTCGCTATACTTTCTGAAGTAATGAGCACTGCAGAGACCAAGCCCCGCGCCAGCGGCGCCGACCTCGTCGCCCAGGCGAAGGCCGCCGTCGAGGAGATCCAGCCCACCGAGGCGGCCAAGGAGATCAGGGGCGACGATGTCGTTCTCGTCGATGTCCGTGAGCAGCATGAGTTCGAGGAGCGCCACATCGAGGGCGCGATCCACGTGCCGAGGAGCTATCTCGAGTCCCGGATCGAGCAGTTCGTCCCGGACCGCTCCAAACGCGTGATCCTCTACTGCGCCTCCGGCATCCGCTCCGCCTTCGCCGCCAAGACCCTGACCGAGGACCTCGGCTACGAGGACACCGCGTCGATGGCCGGCGGGATAACGCTCTGGCGCGATCGCGGCTTGCCGGTCGTCACACCTCGCTCGCTCACCCAGGAGCAGAAGGAGCGCTACTCGCGCCACATCCTGGTCCCGGAGATCGGTCTCGAGGGCCAGCTCAAGCTGCTCGACGCCAAGGTGCTGCTGCTCGGTGCCGGCGGCCTCGGCTCGCCGACCGCCCTCTACCTGGCAGCGGCGGGCGTCGGGACCATCGGCCTCGTCGACGACGACGTCGTCGACGCTTCCAATCTGCAGCGTCAGGTCATCCACAACACTGAACGAATCGGGATGCCGAAGACGGAATCGGCCCGAATCGCGATCGAGGCCCTGAACCCGGACGTCAGGGTGATCGAGCACAACGGCAGGCTCGGTCCCGACAACGTGATCGAGCTTCTCTCGGCCTACGACGTGATCGTCGACGGCGCCGACAACTTCCCCACCCGCTACCTGCTCAACGATGCGTCGGTCAGGTTGAAGAAGCCGGTCGTCTCCGCCTCGATCCTCTCCTTCGACGGACAGATCTCGACCTTCGTTCCGTTCGAGGGCCCCTGCTACCGCTGCCTCTACCCGACCCCGCCTCCGGCCGAGCTCGCCCCGAGTTGTGGCGCGGCCGGTGTGCTCGGCGTCCTGCCCGGGATCATGGGGATGCTCCAGTCCCTCGAGGTCTTCAAGCTGGTCACCGGGGCCGGTCAACCGCTGATCGGCAGGCTGCTGCTGTTCGAGGCCCTCGGCACCGAGTTCACCGAGCTCAAGGTCAGGCGCGACCCGGACTGCCCGATCTGTGGTCCCGATGCACCGCATGTGGCTGACGAGGACCTCGGGAAGTTCCCGGACTACGAGCTCTTCTGCGCCGTTTGAGCGCCGCCGCGTCCGTATCGGGATAGGCTCCCGGCGAATATGGGATTGCAGGCGACCAGCGCGACGATCAGGCATGCCCTGGGCCGAATACGGCCGGTGGTGGTCGCCAACCAGACTGGTCCATCCCAGGGAGCTGAGGCCGGCAGGCCGCCGTTACCGCGACTTCGGGATACGCAAGCCGTGGTTCGCAACCGTCCGCGTGAGGAGGTGGCGGGCAGGGAGAAGGGAGTGGCGACGCTCGATCTCGCCGACGGCCTCGATCGGCTCGACGCCGACGATCGCTACTCCGCTCTGGACCCTGTCCTGCAGGAGGCCCTGCGGGCCTGGCCGGAACGCGGATATCTCGTCGCAGAGGGCTTCTTCGACCCGGACGACCGTCTCCGCTCTCAACGCCGATATCGAGCGAGCTCTCGTCGGAGGGAGCGATTCGCCGCCACCATCGCGACCCCCGCTTCATGAACGTTCACGAACGCTCCGAGGTGGGCATGCGCATCGCCACCGACCCGCGGGTGCTCGAGCTGCTCGGGCTGATCCTCGGCCGCCCCGCGCATCTCTTCCAGACGATCTACTTCGTTACCGGCAGCCAGCAGGAGGCCCATTCCGATGCGTTCCACATGATGACCGAGCCCCCCGGGTTCCTGGTCGGGATGTGGGTTGCGCTCGAGGACGTCGATTCCGGCAGCGGCCCCGTCTACTACCTGCCCGGCAGCCACCGCCTTCCCTACGTGATGAGCGACGACCTCGACGTCGAGCCGTCGTCACCGGTCCTGATCGCCGACAAGGAGTCGGCCTACGTGGAGCGGATGCGCGAGGTCGTCGCTTCGTCGGGGATCGAGCCGCTGCAGTTCACGGCCAAGGCGGGCGATGTGCTCTTCTGGCACCACAACCTGATCCACGGCGGCTCGGCGGTTACGCGCGAGGGAGCCACGAGACGCAGCCTGGTCGGCCACTACTTCGCCGAGCGGGTCCTCTGCTACCACGAGGTGACGGAGCGGCCGGCGCTGATGCCCGCCGGCTTCAACTGAGCTGCGCTGCCGGGATATGTAGGGTTCCGCCAATGCCAAGCGTCAAGATTCCACCAGTCCTTCGCGCCCAGACCGGGGGTGAGTCGATGGTCGAGGTCGATGGCTCCGACGTCAACGCGGTCCTCAGGGCGCTTGCCGACGCCCACCCTGGGGTCAGCGGCCAGCTCTTCGACGATTCGGGCGACCTCAATCGCTACGTCAACGTCTACCTCAACGACGAGGACGTACGACTGCTCGACGGGCTCGGAACCAGCGTCGGCGCCGCTGACACCGTGGTGATCCTGCCGGCCATGGCCGGCGGCTCACGACCTTCGATCTAAGGACTGCCGCCGCTCAGGTCCGTGAATGCCAGCCAGGCGGGCTTGCTGTCGCGGTCGGCATCGACCAATCCGGCGCTTGCGCACCAGCCGCAGTCGCCCACGGCGTCCTCCGTCGAGTCGTGCCACGTGTACCAGATGACTCCAGCCACGCCCCATTCCTCGCGCGAGTCGTAGAGGCTCTGGAAGCTCTCGGTCAGCAACTCGGCCTGCCCATCCAAGGTGGTCGAGAGGTCGACTCCCTTCTGGTCGTTGGAGCCCCATCCGATCTCGGTGACCCAGAGATCGGCGTCGCTGCCGGCGTCGTCGACGGCGTTGCGCGTGTCTTCGACCTGACCGGTGACCGCTTCGATGTCGGGCCCGTAGGGGTGCACGCCGACGACGTCGACGGCCTCGTCGATGCCGCTGTTGCCGAACAGGTCCGCGATGAAGTCGTAGGAGACGATCGCGCCATCCGATTGCGGGGTGGCGAACATGCCGCCCGTCATCAGTTGAGCCTCCTCGTCGACCTCCTCGAGAGCACCGGCCGATCGCTTGATCAGTGCCGCGTAGGCGTCGGGGTCGGGGGTGGGCGCCCAGAAGGTCGACGAATTCGGCTCGTTCCAGATCTCCCACTCGCGGATCGGCCGAGCCGTCTCGCCCGGGTTCGCCTCCTCGAAGGTGGGCCAGAAGTCGCCGCTCGGGCCGTAACGGGCGACGGCGGCCGCGAGGAACTTGGTCCAGGCGTCCAGGGTCTCCTCGTCGTTGGTTGGAGCGTCGACGACCGCGGGTGAGTAGAGACCTGGGGTTCCGAATACGGTCGCGACCGGCTCGAGGCCGGCAATCGACAGCTGACTGAGGAGGAGATCGAACGAGGACCAGTCGTAGACCCCCTTCTCGGCTGCCTCGACGGTTGACCACTGCAAGACGATTCGAACCGTGCCGAGGCCTCCGGCTGACATGCGGGCGTAGTCGGCTGGGCTCTGCAGGCCCTCGGGAGCGACACCGTAGAAGGCGCCCAGGTCGGGGGCGGTCTCATCGGTCTCATCTGAGCCCCCGCAGCCGCCGCTCAGGAGTGCCGAACCGCAGATGCATGCGGTCGCGATCACAACGAGGGTCGCCCGCCCGGAGAAAGATCGAGTCATCTCGACCCGTGGCTGACCGGTCGTGAGGCGAGCGGGATCCTCAGCAGCGCCACGGCAAGGAGGGCGGCGAGCCCGATCAGCAGGCCGCAACGGGGCCGAGCCGATGGCCCCGAGCGTGGAGTCGAGCGCCGAGTCGGGTGGCACGGTCTCGCCGACGACGCCCTGCTGAGGGCCGCCGTCGCCCCCCTTGGACGTGGCCGATGTCTGGACCGGCGTGTCGGTGGGGCTCTGGCCCACGCCCGGGATCTCAAGCACGTACTCCTCGCTGGCCGGCGGCTCGGCAAGCGCCATTGGGGCCGATATGACAAGCAGAGCGGCGAGCGCTGCCGGCGCCGCTACGATCGCGAGCGTCAGCCTTGCCTTCGAGTGGGTCGGGCGATCCATCGTCGGTCAGAAGATAGTGAAAGCATCAGCAGGGATTGTCGGCAGCGCCGCGAGGCATGCTCCGGCACTCTGCCTCGCCGCCGCGATCGTCGCGCTGTCTTTGGGCAGTGGCGGCTACGGGGGGGTCGTCTTGGGCTTCGCCACCGCGGCGGCCTGGGTGGCGGTCGTCGCCGTCGCACTCCTCGGGCGCTCGGAGGAGCGCTATCTGTCACGTGGGTTCCTGCTCGCCGCCGGCTCTCTTCTCGTAATCGTGGTGCTCTCGGCACTTTCGCTGGGCTGGACTCCGGATCCAGGCTCCGGTTTCACCGACGTGGTCAGGCTCGCCGGCTACCTCGCCCTCTTCCTGCTCGCCGGAATGCTGCTCGGCCCCGGCTCGGGACGCTCCGCCCTCGGTGGGATCGCGGTCGGTCTGATCGCGGTCGGTCTGATCGCGATCGGTTCGAGATTGCTGGGCATCGGTGCCGGCGATGGTCAGCTGGTTGCGGCGTTCCCGTCCTCCGGCGGGCGGCTGAGCTACCCGATCGGGTATTGGAACGCACTCGGTGCGATGGTCGCGATGGCTGTGCCGCTGCTCGTCTGGCTGGCTGCCGAGGCGCGCGAGCGCCGCGTGAGCGCCCTCGTTGTCGCCGGATTCGTCCCGACTCTGCTCGCGACCTACATGACGTCCTCCCGCGGGGCTCTGATCGCCGCTGCTCTGGGGGCCGGGATCGTGATCGCGGTGGTGCCGGCTCGCGGTCGGGCTCTTGCCGCGCTACTGATCGGATCCCTGGCGACCGTACCGGCCGTGATCGCCGCATCCGTGGCATCGGGGATCCTCGATTCCCCGGGCTCCGGGCCGGGCCGTCCCGAGCTGGCGGTCTGCGGGGCGCTGGCCGTCGGCGTCGCCTTCGGGGCCCTGGTCGGCCCCAGAGCGGTCGAACGACTCGGGGCGGTCAGCTTCAGGCGCATCCGGATGCGACATGCCGTGGCCGCCTCGATCGCGGCTCTGGCCGTGCTGCTCGTGGTCGTCGGTCCCGGGGAGATCGCCGGCGACTTCGCCGCCACCTCCTCCACCGGGCGGGAGGCGATTGGATCCGGCGCCAACGGTTTCTCGGTGTCGGGCTCCGGCCGAGCCCAGTTCTGGGAAACGGCTCTCGACGCCTTCGCGTCCGCACCGGTGCGGGGAATCGGGACGGGCGCCTACGAGACCTATTGGAACCGGAATGGGGGGCTGGAGACACCCGTCCAGAACGCCCATTCCGAACCCCTGGAGCTGCTCGCCGAGGTCGGCATCCTCGGGTTCGGGGCATTCGTCGCGTTCTTCGCCGTGGTCACGATCTCCGGCATCCGCCGCGCCCGCGGGTCCGATCGGGCTCCCGCCGGGGCATCTCTCGGCCTGCTCGCGACCGGCCTGATCGGCATCCTGATCGACTGGACCTGGGATCTCCCCGCGGTGGTGATGCCGATCCTGGTCGTCGCGGCGATCCTCTGCAACCGGGCGCTGGATCCGCCGCTCGGCTCCGGCGTGGAAGCCGAAGGAGTTCAACCGTTCGCCGGCGGGCCGATCCGGATCCCCGCTCCGGCCTTTGCCCTGATCGTGATCGCACTCGCGATCCCCGCCGTCTGGGCGGGCGGCGTGCTCGCGGCGGCCACCGATCGGCTCCAGGCCAGCGATGACGCGCTCGCGCTCGGCCAGCTCGGCCAAGCGGCGCAGGCAGCTCGCTCGGCGGCTGAGATCGAGCCGTGGGCGGCGGAGCCCTGGCTCATGCTCGCGACGGTGGAGCAGGCATGCCGGGAACCTCGAAGCCGCGCGGAACGACACGGCCCGGGCGATCGAACTGGCGCCGGAGGACTTCCGTTCCTGGCTGCTTGCAGCCAATTTGCAATCGGCCCTCGGCAACAATGAGGCGGTGGTCGCATACGCCGGACGGGCCCTGTTCTTGGCCCCCCTCGTCCTTCCACGCGCATCGATCGAGCCCGGGGCCGGTTTGAGCGTTGGGCCGTGATGTCCGCGCCCCGGCTCTATGATTTCGCCCAATGAACGATTGTTTGCGGTCATCAGGCACAGGATCAGGCAGGGTCAGCCCATAGATGCCGAACCTGACTAGCCAGCAGGCAGTGGCGGAGGGTGCGGCTGAGCACGGGGAGCGCGTTGCTCCCGTTTCCGCTTCTCACCTGGGCGTCATCTCAACACCCCGGGGGCGGTGGTGGCGCGACGCGACGCGACGCCGCTTTCTCGCGCTCGCCGATATCGCCGCCGCCGCGGTCGCGACTCTGGTCGCAACGGTGCCCGCGACGGGCACGTTCTGGGCGTTTCTCTTCTTGCCCCTCTGGCCGTTGATCGCCAAGCTCTTCGGCCTCTACGACCGCGATCACCGAGCGCTTCGGCACCTGACCGCGGACGAGGTGCCGTCGATCCTCGCCTGGGTCGGGGTGACGACCGCCTTGATCGTCCCGCTGCTCTCGCTGACCCCGGCGGGCCTCGTCGACTGGGGACCGGCAATCGAGCTTTTCTTCGCCGCCGCAGTTGCCGCGACCGGCTTCCGCTCTCTGACCCGGTGGCTGTGGTGGAAGCGCACCCCGCCGGAGTTGGTCGGCCTCGTCGGGGACGGCCCCGCGATGGCATCCCTGCAGCGCAAGTTCCAGCTCTTCGAGGAGATGCATCTCGAGCTCGCCGCGGTCTGCGACATCGAACAACTCGGCGTGGGCATGCGACGCGACGAGGAACTGCGGTCGCTCGCCGACCGGGTCGACCGCATAGTCGTCGCCGCCACCGGGGTCGAGGCCGATCTGATCGGCTACCTCAAGGACCTCTGCCGGGCCCGGCAGGTGAAGATCAGCGTCGTCTCACCGCTGCGCGGGAAGGCGCTGCCCTCCGAGCGGTTCGTACAGCTCGCGGACCTGCCGATCCTCGAGTACAACACCTGGGACCCATCGCGCTCCACACTGCTGATCAGACGGCTCTTCGACATCGCCGTCGCCGCGTTCGGGCTGCTGGTCTTCTCCCCGTTCGCGATTGTTCTGGCGATCGCGATCAAGCTCGACAGCCCCGGCCCCGTCCTCTTCTCGCAGATTCGCGCCGGGCTCGACGGCCGCCCGTTCCGGATGTACAAGCTGCGGACGATGACCGTCGACGCCGAGGCGAAGCTCGATCGCCTGGTCGACATCGACGGGCTCGAGGAACCGGTCTTCAAGCTCAAGAACGACCCTCGGGTGACCCGGGTCGGAAGCATCCTGAGGCGGATCAGCATCGATGAGGTCCCGCAGTTGATCAACGTCCTCGTCGGGGAGATGAGCATCGTCGGGCCGCGGCCTGAGCAGGTCGAGCTCGTCGAGCGCTACAGCGATGCCGAGCGGGTTCGCCTCAGCGTCAAGCCCGGTGTCACCGGTCCCATGCAGGTGTTCGGCCGGGGAGAGCTCACGTTCTCCGAGCGCCTCGCGGTCGAGATCCAGTACATCGAGAACCCCTCGCTGGGCCAGGATCTGCGGATTCTGATCCACACCCTTCCCGCCGTCGTGCGTGGCACCGGCGCCTTCTGAGCAGCTCCGGATAGTTGGTTTCGGCCACCGTAATCGTCCCTTCCCAGGCGACCGCCGGGGGCCGACTGGACCGTCTGCTCGACTCACTAGCCACCCAGACGGTGGCCCACGAGACGATCGTCATCGACAATGACTCGCCGGGCGGAGCGGTCGGTGAGGTCAGTTCGCGCTACGACTTCACCGAGGTCGTCGCCCTCGACCGCAACGCCGGGTTCTCCGCGCCGATGAATCTCGGCGCACGTCGCGCCTCGACCGGGACGCTCGTGCTGCTCAACGACGACTGCGTCTGCGATCCTGATTTCGTCGAGCGCCTGATCGCTCCGCTGGATACTCGCTCGGGAGTCGTGATGACGGCGGGGGTGTTGCGCGACTTCCGGTTCCCGGATCTGATCGACAGCGCCGGCATGGAGCTCGATCGAACCCTGCTGGTCTACGACTACCTCAACGGTGAGCCGATGAGCGTGCTCGCGACCGGGCCCGCCGATCCGATCGGTCCCTCGCCGAAGGCCGCCGCCTACGATCGCGACGCGTTCCTCGAGGTTGGCGGTTTCGACGAGCACCTCTTCGCCTATTGGGAGGACGTCGATCTGGCGCTCAAGCTGCTCGAGGCGGGGGGGAGGTGCCGGCTGGCGGCCGACGCGATCGGGGTTCACGAGCATTCGGCGACCCTCGGCTCCGGCTCCAGCGCCAAGAACTATCTGACCGGCTTCGGTCGGGGGTACGTGCTCAGAAAATGGGGGGTGCTCACACCGCGGCGGCTGCCCTCGATTCTCGCCCGAGACCTCGTCATCGTTGCTGGGCAGGCCGTCATCGACCGCACGCTCACCGGCGTCAAGGGCAGGGCGCGGGGCTGGCGATCGACTCACCGCACCCACGAGTTCCCGGACGCGGTGGCCGCCGCCGGGGGCGGTTCTCCGTTTCTCCGCAACCTGCTGCGCCGGCTCGAGCGGCGGCGCAAGCTGGCGGCCGCGTCCGATTAGCGGCCGCGGCATCCACCTCCTCGACCCGCCGGCTCAGAGCCTTGCGATCTCGCGAAAGACGTCCAGCAGCGGCTTGGCGACCCCGTCGGCGTCGAGAAGGCCGGAGGTCCCGCACCAGTTGCAGATCGTGTCCTCCCCGTCCCGCCACTGGTACCAGACCATCCGCTCGAGACCGAGCCGTTTGCGCTGCTTCAGGGCCATCTCGAAGGAGCCGCGAAGGTTGCTGCGCTGTCTGGCCGGCGAGACGATCTGAGGGTTCCGGTCGCTGCTCCCCGAGCCCCAGCCGATCTCAGTCACCCAGATCGGGGCCTCCAGCTTCGACTCGTCGAGCATCGAGCGGGTCAGCTTGACCTGCTTTTTGACCCCGTTGGGGGTGTCGCTGTAGGGGTGGATCGCGATGATGTCCACCACCCGCGCGACCGTCTTCGATTCGAGCAGCTTCCGCAGGTAGTCGACGCCGTCCATCGCCTTCGGGTTCTGCGGCTGGGAGATGACCCCGCCGGTGACCAACTTCGCAGCGGGGTCCTCTTCGTGGATCGCGTCGGCTGAGATCGCCAGGAGCCGTCCGTACTCACGGGGGCTCGGCTTGCCCTCCCAGTTGGTCAGCGCGTTCTGCTCGTTCCAGATCTGCCACTCGCCGATCGGTCGGTAGGGAGTCTCCGGGTTGAGCGACCAGAACTCGCCGCCCGGCCCGTAGCGAGCGACGAGCGCGGAGAGGTAGTCCCTCCACTCGCTCTCGGAATTGCCCAGGGGGATCACGTACGGCTTCGTCGAGATGTACTTCGGCACCCCGAGCAGGACCGGCAGCAGCTCGATGCCGTTGGTCGCGGTCCCGTCGACGATTGCGTCGAACTCACTCCAGTCGTACGGATCGCCCGGATGGGACCTGACCGCCTGAATGTAGAAGGCCGTACGCAGCAGCCCAACGTCGGCCGCCCGCATGTCGGCGTAGTCGCCGGGCTGGATCGACCGCGGGTGAACCCCGAAGAATCGTTTCGGGGCCTGGGACGCCTCGACGCTTGCCGGGAGGCTGAGCATCAGAGCGATAGCCGGAATCGCCATACAGAGCGCCAGGCAAAGGGATCGGGCCGCCGACCGCCCCCCTCGTTTCGGTGCAGGGATCACGAAGCCCGAAAGCGTATCGCCTCGGTTGCCGGATCGAGCCCGTTCGAGGGCCGAGGCCCGCCGCGATGGCGACGCGACGCGATCAGTGAGCGAGCACCAGCCCGAGGAACTTCTTGGTCCGCTCCTCCTGCGGCGCGTCGAGGACCTGAGACGGCGGACCCTGCTCGACGATCACACCCTCGTCCATGAAGATCACTCGATCGGCGGCCGAGCGGGCGAACCCGATCTCGTGGGTGACGACGATCATCGTCATGCCCTCGTCCGCCAGCTCGCGCATCACGTCGAGCACCTCCTTGACGAGCTCGGGGTCGAGGGCGCTCGTCACCTCGTCGAAGAGCATCACCTCCGGCCCCATCGCCAGGGCGCGCGCGATCGCCACGCGCTGCTGCTGGCCGCCGGAGAGGCGTTCGGGGTATTCGTGGGAGCGATCGGTCAGCCCGACCCTGGCGAGCAGCTTCTCACCCTCCTCTTGACATTCCCCGCTCGAGCGGCCGAGCACGGTTTCGGGGGCCATGGTCACGTTCTCGAGCGCGTTCTTGTGGGGGAACAGATTGAAGTTCTGGAACACCATCCCGACCCGGCGGCGGACGAAATCGAGCCCGTCGTGACCGCGTCCGGTGATCTCCTGACCCGCCAGCGAGATCGTTCCGGCGTCGGGCGGGGAGAGGAGGTTGACGCATCTCAGCAGCGTGCTCTTGCCCGACCCGCTTGGTCCGAGAACGCAGATCACCTCGCCCTTCTCGACCGTCAGGTCGACCCCCTTCAGCACCTCGAGGTCACCGAAGGCCTTGTGGATGCCGGTGAATTCGAGGATCGGGCCCTCGTACGAAACGTCGTTGTCCACCTTGTTTCGGCTCATGCGATACCTCGTTGGAATCGTGCTTGCTGTCTCCCGATCATCCAGTCGACCGCCCGCGCGAGCGGGATGGTCACGAGCACGAACAGGAAGGCTCCCAGGGTCAGGGCCGAGCTGCTGAAGGTCTCCGACGCGATGTCGTAGCCGGCCTGCACCACCTCGATCAGGCCGATGAAGCTGACCAGGGTCGTGTCCTTCATCAGGGCGATGAAGTCGTTGAGCAGCGGTGGGATCACCTTGCGGATCGCCTGCGGGACGATCACCTGACGCATCGCCTGAGCGTGGCTCATCCCGAGCGAACGCGCGGCCTCCATCTGACCGCCGGGAACCGCCTCGATCCCGGCCCGGTAGACCTCCGCCATGTAGGCGCCGTACGTGATCACCAGCGCGATGACGCCGTACCAGAACGGCGACGGCTGGCCGAACCAATCAGGGACTCCGAGCCAGCGGGGAATGAGGCCAGGGTCACCGGTCTCGATGTTGGGTTGCGAGAGTGCCCCGAGGGCAGTTTGAACGATCAGGATCACCAGCAGGGCCGGGATGCCGCGGAAGACGTCGATGTAGGCGATCGTCGGCCAGCGAACGATTCGTCCCAGCTTGCCGGGCGTCTGGCGGAGGACGGCGAGGACCAGCCCCCAGATCAGCGACAGGATGCCGGCGATGACGGCCAGCTTGATCGTGAACCAGAACCCGGCCATGACCTTGTCGAAGTTGTCGGGATCGAACATGATCCCGAAGTCGAAGAACTGGTCGATTATCTGTTGCAAGACGCGACTCCCCGCTTCGTAACTCCCGTTGCCGAACGAACCATATTCCTCTTTGGCTCATGCCGTGGGGCCGAAAAGCGAGAGAGCGCCCACCCGGGGCGCTCTCTCGTGACGATCGGGGCTCGGGCACTCGCCCGAGCGGCTTGATCAGCCGGTCGTCGAATCCGTCGACTCGCCGCCGCTCAACACTGCGGCTGGGCCGGCCTGGAGGAGGTCCTCCGGCGGATCGGTCTTGAACCACTCCTGGTAGAGATCGGTGAGGGTGCCATCGTCCTTGACCTCCTGGAGCGCCGAGTTCACGGCGTCGACCAGCTCGGTCTGACCCTTCGGGATGACGATCCCGTACTGCTCGTCGGTCGGGAAGTCGTCGACGACCTCGAGTCCTTCGATCTGCTCGGCGGCGTCATTGACCGACGGCAGGTCGTTGATCACGGCGTCAACCTGACCGACCTTGAGTGCGTTGTAGGCCTGATCGATCTGCGGGAACGGCCGCACCTCGGACGCGTCGGTGTTGTCCTGCGCGTAGGTCTCACCGGTGGTTGCGTCCTGAGCTCCGACGATCTTGCCGCCGAGGTCGTCAACGCTCTGGATGTCGGAACCCTGCTGGACGAGCAGACCCTGCGCCGCGTTGAAGTACGGGTCGGAGAAGTCGACCTTCTGCGCCCGTGCCGGGGTGATCGTCGTCGCCGCGATCGCGAGGTCGAACTGACCGCCGCCGCCCGCGAGAACCACGTTGAACGGAAGGTCAACGATCGCGGTGTCGAGAGCCATCTTGTCGGCGACCGCGTTGATCAGGTCGATGTCGAAGCCCTCGTAGTCGGGAGCATCGCCCTGCTCGAACGGCGGGTAGGGAATGTCGGAGCCGACGGTCAGCGTGCCCGGCTCGATCGTCTGGATATCGCCACTCGCGGCTGTGCTGTCGCTGCTGGTGTCGTCGCTGCTGCCGCATCCCGCCACGATCATCACGGCGAACAGGCCGACGACGAGCGTGAGGAGCGACCAAAGCCTGGTCTTGGGCATCTTCAGAAACTCTCCTTCGTTGTTGCGCCACCTGCCCCATGCGGGTGAAGCTGGATGTCACGATAGCCGCATGTGGGAAACCTTGCGGGCGATTGCGTTTCCCAGCCTCGGTGCCGTAGCAACGGACGAGGCGTCTTGATCGGCCTGGTTGGTTCACTACACTTACTGAAGTGATGGCTGGAGAACTGCTAAACCGACCCTGTGGCGGCCAGTTCGAGAGCATTCTCGAGGCGATCGGGAACACGCCGTTGGTCGAGCTCCAGCGCTTCTCGCCGCGCCCGGAGGTTCGCGTCTTCGCCAAGCTCGAGGGCCGCAATCCGACCGGCTCGGTCAAGGACCGCGTCGCCAAGGCGATGATCGACCGGGCCGAGTCCGAGGGCCTGATCGCGCCGGGGCAGACGATCCTCGAGCCCACGTCGGGTAACACCGGAATCGCGCTCGCGATGATCTGCCGGCGCAAGGGCTACTCGATGAAGGCCGTGATGCCCGACAACGTCACGGTGGAGCGATCGCAGTTGCTGAGGATGTACGGGGCCGAGATCGTCTACTCGGAGGGTCCGAAGGGCTCCAACGGAGCCGTCGAGATGGCCCTCGACATGGCCGAGGAGGACCCCTCCTATTACATGCCCTACCAGTACGGCAACGACGCCAACCCCCTCGCCCACTACAACGGCACGGGTCTCGAGATCCTCGAGGAGCTCGAAGACGTCGCCGCGTTCGTCGGTGGTCTCGGCACCGGTGGCACTCTGATGGGCGTCGGCCGGCGCTTGAAGGAGCACAACCCCGAGACCAAGATCGTCGCCTCCGAGCCGATGCAGGGTGAGCTCGTCGATGGGCTCCGCTCCCTCGACGACGGCTTCATCCCGCCGATCATCGACCTCTCGGTTCTCGATCGAAAGATCATGGTCTCCAACCGCGACTCCATCATCTGGACCCAGAAGCTGCTGCGCGAGGAGGGCATCTTCGCCGGCGTCAGCGCCGGAGCGGTCGCTTACGTCGCCGACCGAATCGCGGGTGAGCTCGACGAGGGCAACGTCGTCTTCCTGATCCCCGACGACGGCTGGAAGTACCTGTCGTCGGGCGTCTACACGACTGACGTCGACGCGATCGACGGCCTCGATACCACCAACTGGTGGTAGCGCTCCCGTGCGCATCGCCCGAGCACTGATCGACGAGATCGTCGCCCACTCGCGCGAGGATCTGCCCAACGAGTGCTGCGGGCTGATCGGTGGCGACGCGGGGGAGATGACCTCGGTCCACAGAGCCCGGAACGCCGCCGCGACCTGGCTACGTTACGAGGTCCATCCCAGCGACCAGATCCGGATCATGGATCGGATCGAGGCGGGCGGGGAGGAGATGGTCGGGATCTACCACTCGCACACCAAGAGCGAGGCCTATCCCTCGCAGACCGACATCAACCTGGCGGCCAACTGGCCCGGTGTGATCTGGTTGATCTGTTCACTGGAGGATCACGACAACCCGGTCGTACGGGCGTTCAGGATCGACGAGGACAGGATCGAGGAGGTCGATCTAGACGTCGGCTGATCGCACGCTCGTCTGTCGCGGTTGCGGATTGGCCCATGCGGAGGGGGAGCGGTTCTGCGAGGGCTGCGGAATGGTGCTGACCCAGGCGGGTCCCGCCGAGGCGGGGCCGGTCGACGAGCGCACCGAGCGGGCTCGAAAGATCCAGCCCCGCTTTGCGCGCGGCGAGGTTCACCGGGTGGCGGTCGGGCTCAACCTCGCCGAGGCCGAGCTGATCCAGGGGATCCTGCTGGAGGAGGGCATCCCAAGCATCCTCCGTCGCTCCGGCGGCTTCGACGTTCCCGACTTCCTCGCTGCGGGTCCTCGCGACGTGATGGTGCCCGCCTCCGGGGTGGAAACCGCGCGTGAGCTGCTGGCCTTTGATGACCAGCCCCTGATCGAGCGTGAGCAGGACGGCTTCCGACGGATGGCATTCCGGCTGGCGGCGGCGATGCTCGTCTGCCTACTCGCCTTCGGAGCACTCGCCACCCTGATCTGGGCGCTCATCCATTGAGCGGAGGAACGCCGGGGATGCCGTGGGAATCGTCGTAGGCGCTCGGCGAGACTCCCGAGGCGAGCTCGTGGATATGGTCGATCCAGGTCGGCTCGATATCTCGCATGCGGGCACCGAACGCCGTCTCGAGGGCCGTTACGGGGCCGCTCTTCGGAAGCCGGGTCACGAGCAGATCGCAGGCGTGCCGGCCGACTTCGCGGTCGAGCAGGTCGAAGATGCTGCCGCCGAGGATCATCGCGTCGCGAGCCGACGGCGGGAACGAGGGGTCACCGCCCTCGTTGAGGCGGCGCAGCACGGCCGGCCGGAAGCTCGAGTACTGACCGGCGTAGTACTGGGCGCCACCCTCGATCAGCCAGGCCCAACGGAGGTATCTGGCGAATGGCCGGGGGCCCCAGGGGGGCGGGATCCGCGGGTTGTTGGCGGCCAGCACGAGTTGGGCGTAGAGCCGCTCCGCCGTTCCCATCAGAGCTCGCAGGGAGTCGGGTCCGCCGGCTCGGCGCTCGAGGGCGCTGTCGGTGAGCGTGTGGAGCTCGCTCCGGGTCGCCCAGCCCGCCAGGTAGCGCCTTCCTGCCGGCGCCGCCGCCAGCCGGGCCGCGGGCAGGAACGGATGTGCCGCCGAGAGCCAGGCTGAGCTTGGGTGGAGGATCACCGTCACGCCTCCCGGCGCGTGCTCGAAGCGATCCTCGAGCTTCAGTCGCAGATCCTCGAGCCGATCGAGGGTCCGCTCGGCGCATTCCTCATCGCCCTCTTCGAATCGGGCCGTGAAGCTGAGCGAATCGGTTTCCGTCCAGGGCACGCATCTGAGGGTAGAGCGGGGGGTGGCTCGGCAGCGCCGGGGGCGTCAGCGTTGGGTGCGGCCTGTCGAGGGACGCCGGCGTTGGGTGAGAGTCGGTTTGGCTGGGGAGGGAAGGACCTGCACTCCGGGCCACCGTTCACCCGCCTGCCGAGGGCCCAAATGAACCCGATTGGCAGCGAACGGCGCTCATAGCGCCGCTATCTGCCAGTCGTCGGCCTCCCTCGGGGCGATTTACGCCAGGGCGGGCTCGGGCTCGGCGGCGCCGCAGGTCGTACGGATCGCAGCCGCGGCCCGTTCGAACTCGTCGTCGGCCATCACCGGGACTCCCTCGAAGGGAAGATCGCGATCGATCTCAACCCAGGAGTGGCAGCCGATGTGCTCGTCACGGACGCGGACCGTCACCGGTCGCGGGATCCGATGGACCTTGAGCAGGAGCACGTGCAGCGGATGGGTGCGCTTCCAGCGCAGCCGCTTGCGGGCGTAGTCCTGGGTCCACACGTGGTAGGGACTGAGCGCGTCGACGATGCGGGGATCGTCGGTGGTGAAGTGATCGGCAACCTCGGCCCAGGCGCGAATTCGGACGCGGTCGGGCTGTGGGATTCCACCGTCCTGGAGCAGCGCGCGCGGCGGTGGCTCCTCCTCCGGCCAGACGCCCTCCTCGAGGGCGCGTCGAAGCTCGGGGTGATGTGATTCGCGGACCAGGTCGTTGCGCTGATGGTCGAACGTCGGGTAGAGGAAGAAGCGCTCGTGTTCGAGCTCGAAGTGCTTGTTGTCCTCGCGGATACCACCCTTGCGGAGGGTGACGAGCTGCTCGCCCTCGGCTAGGGCGCGCACAGTGACTGACCATTCCTTGAAAGCAATTGGCATGGGTGATACGTCCGGGGTCGGGGTTTCAGGCGGGGTTCGCATGTCTCGGACGAGGGCGACCAAGCCGGGGCCGCAGTGGGGCCCGTCGGAGGGCCGCGAGTCTAGGGCAGATGAGTCCCAACGGCAAATTAGTGGCGACTCGCACATACTCTTGCAGCCGGTCTTTCGAGGTGGCCCAGCCCGATTACGGTCCGCCCGGGCCGAAGCCGCCGCCGCCGGGGGTCTCGATCTTGAGCACGTCTCCGACCTCCAGCGTCCCCTCGCATTTCGCCGGCAGCGGCTCACCATTGAGGCTGTTGAGCCCGGGATCGCCGTCGGCCCCGCCCTCACGGCCTCGCGGGCCGACGTCTCGTCGCTCGGTGATCAGCGAGAACCGCATCGGTGCCAGCGCCTCGATCTGCCGCACGATCCCGTCGCCCCCGCGCATCGAGCCGGAGCCGCCGCTGCCGCGACGGATCGCGAGCTCCCTGATCCGAACGGGGATGTCCCCCTCTAGTGCCTCGATCGGGGTGTTGAGCGTGTTCGACATCGCGACGTGAACGCCGCTGGGGCCGGGGGCGTCCCGGCAGGCGCCCTGGCCACCGCCGATCGTTTCGTAGTAGGTGAATTCCTCCACGCCGTCTCCGCCCCCGGAGAGGGTCAGGTTGTTCATCGTGCCCTGGCCCTGGGACGGCCCGTCGGCCACCTCGGCCAGCGCCGCAAAGACGAGATCGGCCACGCGGCTCGAGGTCTCGACGTTGCCGGCAACCACCGCGGCACCCGGTCGAGCGTTCAGCACGCTGCCGGGAGGGGCCGAGATGGCGACGGGTCGGAACGCTCCCGCCGACGCCGGAGCATCCGGGTCGGTCAACGTGCGAACGACGAACAGGGTTGCGGCCCGGGTGACTGGCATCGGGCAGTTCAGGTTGCCATCGACCTGGGGCGCCGATCCGGCGAAGTCGACCCGCATCTCCTCGCCCCTGATTTCGACCGACACCCGAAGCGGGATCTCCGAACCATCCGCGGCAGCGAGCGCGTCGACGGCTTGGTAGGTGCCGTCCGCGAGCGTCGCGATCGCGGATCGGCTGCGTCGCTCGGCGTGGTCGAGGACGGCGGCCATCCCGGCCACCAGCGGAGCGAGGCCGTCCCGTGCGGCCAGCTCGCCGATGCGCCGTTCGCCGAGCAGGTTCGCCGCCCGCTGCGCTCGCAGGTCCGCGAGGCGTTGGTCTGGCCGGCGCATCCTCCGGGCCAGCCGGGCGAGGCCGTCCTCGTCGATCCGCTGCGGCTCGATCACGATCCCCTCGTCGGTCAGCCGGCGCGAGGCAGCCGGCATGCCCCCGGGGGTCGGGCCGCCGACGTCGGCGTGATGGGCGCGGCTCGCCGTCCATCCGATCAGGCCTCCATCGATGACGATCGGGGAGATCAGCGTGATGTCGGGAAGATGCGTACCGCCCTTGAACGGGTCGTTGAGGATCCAGAGATCGCCGGTCGAAATCGGACGGGTTTCGCGTCGTGCGAGGTCGGCCGCCGCCTCCACCGCCGCCGGCATCGATCCGAGGTGAACCGGGATGTGCTCGGCCTGCATCACGAGCTCGCCGCCCGCGTCGAACAACGCGGTCGAGCAGTCCCGGCGCTCCTTGATGTTGGGAGAGTGCGCCGCCCGGACGAGCACCGCGCCCATCTCGTCGCAGATCGCGCGGAGGCGGCCGCTCAGGACCTGCAGTCCGATCGGATCGATGTCCGGCCCGCTCACCGACCGCCACCCCGAGCCTGAGCGTCGGTGTGGGCGACGATCGTGCCGTGTCCGTCGACGTTCGCCCGCCACCCCTCCGGGAGCAGGAACGTCGTCTCCGGCAGCTCGAAGACGCATGGGCCGGCGGCCTCGAAGCCGATCGGGGGCTCTCCCGCGATCACGATGGTTTCCTCCCAGCAGCCGGCGAACCAGGCCTTTCGCCGGGCCAGCCTCGGCGTGGCGTGGGTTCCGGCCGGAACCTCGACGTCGACCAGGGGCTCCCGGGCTGCGACCCGGACGTTGACCAGCTCGACCGCGCCGTCGCGTTCGCGGTAGCCGTAGCGACTCTCGTGCTCGGTCGCGAAGCCGTCGGCGAGGTGCGCCGGCTCGGGGGTCAGCGAACCCGCCACCGGCAGCTCGAATGATTGCCCGCGATAGCGGAGCTCGTAGGTGGCTTCGAGATCCGCGCCGGGGCCCGGGCCGAGAGCCTGGACGATCGACCCCACCTCCGCCTCGATCCGGGCGGCGCTGAAGTCCGGTCCCGCGAGCATCACGGTCTTGGTGGTGTCTCGCCGGCGGTCGGAGTACACCAGGCCGAGGGCCGAGAGCACGCCGCCCGAGCGTGGGCAGAGGAGCCGCCCGATGCCGAGGTCGGCTGCAATCGCTGCGGCGTGCAGGGGCCCGGCCCCACCGAACGGCAGCAGGGCGAAGCCGCGAGGGTCGATTCCACGCTCCACGGTGACGACGCGCAGTGCCCGGATCATCCCCTGGTTGGCCACCTCGATGATCCCGGCCGCGGTTGCGATCGGGTCGAGCCCCAGATCGTCGGCAAGACGCGAGACGGCGGCCTCGGCGGCTGCCCGATCGAGCTCGACTCCTCCCGCGAGCCCGCCCTCCGGGTCGAGATACCCGAGCATCAGGTTGGCGTCGGTCACGGTCGGCTCGTTGCCGCCCTTGCCGTAGCACGCGGGCCCGGGCTCGGCGCCCGCTGACCGCGGCCCGACGCAGAGAGCGCCGCCACCGTCGCGCCACGCGATCGAACCGCCGCCCGCTCCGACCGTGTGGACGTCGACCATCGGCAGCTGGATCGGGCGTCCGTCGAACTCGCGTGCATCGGTGCGCCCTACTCGGCCTCCCTCGACCACGCACACGTCGCAGGACGTCCCGCCCATGTCGAGGCCCAATGCGTTTCCGTCCCCGCTCGCGAGGGCGAGCTTGCCGGCGCCGACCGCGCCTCCCGCCGGCCCGCTGAGGACGCTCCAGGCGCCACCTCCGGCGGCCTCCGAAGAGCTCGCGACGCCGCCTGAGGACTGCATGATCAGGGGCTCGGGTACGCCCACCACCGCGCAGCGGGATCGGAGCCGCCCCAGGTAGCCGGCAAGCAGGGGGGACAGGTAGGCGTCGAGCACGGTGGTCGCGCAGCGCTCGTACTCACGGAACTGCGGGAGGACCTCCGAGGACACGGAGACGTGGAGCTCGGGATAACGGGCACGCAGGGCCGAGGCGAGGCGGCGCTCGTGGGCTGGGTCGAGAAACGAGAACAACAGGCAGATCGCAACCGACTCCGGCTCGAGGCCGCCGACCTCGGCGACGACGCGATCGACCTCGTCCTCGGTCAGGCGTTCGCTGACGCCGTCGGGGCCGATCCGCTCGCGCGCGCCGATCCGGAGCCGGGGCGGAGCGAGGGGGGCCGGCCGGTCGTCGCAGGGCCGGTAGAGCGATCGCCGATTCTGGCGTGCGATCTCGAGGAGGTCGGTGAAGCCCGCCGTCGCGATCAGGGTCGTTTCCGCGCCGCGCCGCTCGAGCAGCGCGTTGGTGCCGACGGTCATCCCGTGAGCGAGATGGGAGACCTCCGAAGGGGGCGCGGCCGCACGGCCAAGCACGGCTTCGATCGCCCCGACAACCCCGATTGACTGGTCGTCGGGGGTGGTCGGCGACTTGACCGCATGGACCCGATCGCCGTCCACGAGGACGGCATCGGTGAACGTTCCTCCCACGTCGACTCCGAGCAGCACACCGCAATTACAGCGAGCGAGCGCCGAAGCCGTCTACGCGACGAGCTGGAGTTCCTTCCGGCGCTTGTCCACCTGCCGCTGAGGCTCGCCTGCGAGGTCCTCCTCGAGGTGCTTGTGCGACGGGCAGTAATCCCGCCCCGGCAGCGGCTCCCGCTGGCAGGGGGTACCCCGGCGAGTATGGGCCTTGCACTCGGGCTCGACGATCAGCGCCAGCTCGTCGGCAGGCGCCTGATCGAGGTAGCGAAGCGCGAGCTTCACGTTGCGGTCCACTACCCGGAGGACGAACTGCTGCTCGTTGATCGGGAAGTGCCCGCGGATCTCCGAGAAGAGCACCTTGGTCGGCCGGGCGAAGTAACGCCGGTCGCTGAGGAGCCGGCGCATCGCCGCCTCGCAGGCGTCGAGTACATGTTGCTTCCCGGCGCATCCTGCATCGGTGCTTTCAACGACCCTCGGCGCAAGCTCCCGATAGATCGAACGACTGAATTGGTACATGGGTTGCCCTGAACCTTTCGAGTCCGTGGTAACCCCCCGCACCCCACAGTGTGACGGATCGCACATGAAGTGCGTGCCGACCGGGGTTAAGTTCGCGTTAAGCGGGCCAGCGTTCCAGGCGGATCGCACCGTCGCTCGCCACGACGTGATGGCGTAGGTCGAGCTCCGGGTCGGGGCCGGGGAAGTCCGAGCGCCGGTGCACCCCGCGGGATTCGCGCCGGGCGAGTGCCGACGCGGCGATCAGCTTGGCCAGTGGATAGGGATCTCTGAGTAGGCGCTTGAGGCGCTGCGCGTCACGCACCGGACCGGCGAGATCCCAGACGGCCTGGCGGGTCTCGGTGGTCGGGGCGGGGAACTCGGGTTCGTCGGTCGGTCTGGGGGGATCCGGGTCCGAGGCCTGGCCGGCGAGCGCCGCGCGGGCTGCGCGGGTGCCGAAGACGAAGCACTCACTCAGCGAGTTCGAGGCGAGGCGGTTGGCCCCGTGCAGCCCCGTACAGGCGGCCTCTCCGACCGCCAGCAGTCCCGGCAGGCTGCTGCGCCCGTCGAGGTCGGTTCGAACGCCGCCGATCAGATAGTGGGCGGCGGGCGCGACGGGGACCAGGTCGGTCGTCGGATCGATGCCGATCGATTGCAGGGTCTGAGTGATCGTCGGAAACCGCTCCATCGGCACCGACCGGAGGTCGAGCTCCACCGCCGCGGTCGAGTCGGCCCTGATGCGATCGAGGATGGCGGCGGTCACCTGATCACGCGGCGCGAGCTCGTCGGTGAACCGACGGCCTGCGGCGTCGAGCAGCAGCGCACCCTCGCCGCGGACCGCCTCCGTGATCAGCCAGCCGTCGAGCTCCTCGCCGGGCAGAGCCAGCGCCGTTGGGTGGAACTGACAGAGTTCGAGATCGGCGAGGTCGGCGCCGGCTGAGTGGGCGAGGACGGCTCCGGCACCGATCGCGCCCCGGGGGTTCGTGGTCCGCCGCCAGAGCGCCGCGCCGCCACCGGTGGCAAGGATCGTGGTGGCGGCCGGGACCGGGCCGCGGTCTGTCAGAACCCCGTGGCAACGTGAGCCGTCGGACCAGAGCGCGAGCGCCGAAGCCCCCTCCAAGACCTCAATCCGGTCGTGCGCGGCCGCGAGCTGAGCCAGTCGGCTCGTCAGTGCACGGCCCGTCTCGGCGCCCCCCGCATGAACGATCCGACGGGCCGAATGCCCGCCCTCGAGGCCGAGGGAAAGCGCACCGTCGGCCTGCAGGTCGAACTCGACTCCGCGGCTGATCAGCGACTCCACGGCCGCCGGCGCCTCGTTGACGAGCACCTCGACCGCCGCGGGATCGCAGAGCCCGCGACCCGCGTTGAGCGTGTCCTCCGCGTGCCTGGCGGGTGAATCGTCGGGCGCGATCGCCGCCGCCAGCCCTCCCTGGGCCCGGAAGCTCGCCGTCTCGGTCAACGGTTTGCGGGAGATCATCACGACGCGCCCGCCGGCCTCGGCCGCCTCGAGGGCCACGTGGAGCCCCGCGGCGCCGCCGCCGACCACTGCGAGGTCCGCAGGATCGGCGGCGTTGGCGGGAGAGGGGTCGGGCTGCGTCAAGTGGGCGGGTACGGTACCCCGCATCGATGGGTATCTATCTCCGACACCCCTCTTCGCTCCTTCACGGGACCGTTTCTCATCCCGAGAACGCCGGTCGGATCCGGGCGATCGAGACCATGCTGGACGACGCGGGGTGGCCTGGGCTCGACGTCCTCGAGCCACCGCCGGCCGATCGCGACTGGCTATTGCGGGTACACGATCCCCGGCTGGTCGATGCGATCGATGCCCTCTGTGCGGCGGGTGGAGGTGCAATCGATGCCGACACGATGGTCACCGGTGATTCCTGGGAGGCGGCGCTTCGGGCCGCGGGCGCGGCGGCCACCGGGGCTGAGCGTCTGCTCGCGGGTGAATCGGATTTCGCCTTCTGCGGGCTGCGCCCTCCGGGCCACCACGCCGAATCCGATCGGTCGATGGGATTCTGTCTCTTCAACAACGTCGCGGTCGGGGCGGCGCATGCGATCGCCGAATGCGGCGCCGAGCGGGTTCTGATCCTCGACTGGGACGTGCACCACGGCAACGGGACCGCCGAGATCTTCGAGGACCGCGGCGACGTGCTCTTCATCAGCATCCACCAGAGTCCGCTCTACCCGGGTACGGGGATGGCCAACGAGATCGGCACGGGGCCCGGGCTCGGAGCGACCATGAACCTGCCGGTCCCGCCCGGCTCCGGAGGCCCTGAGTTCATTGGCCTGGTCGAGCACGTGGTCAGCCCCGTCGCGCGGGCCTACCGGCCGGATCTGATCGCGATCTCGGCCGGCTACGATGCCCACGCCGCCGACCCACTTGCCGACTGCGAGGTCGAAACCGCCGACTACGCGACGATGGCCAGACACCTTCGCGACCTCGGGGTCGAGGTCGGAGCCCCGATCATGGTCTGTCTGGAGGGGGGCTATGAGCCCGAGGCGCTGGCGAGTTCAGTCCTGGCGACGATCGCCGCGCTCGGAGACCACGAGTCGCCGGAGTCGGTGGAGGCGGTGCCGATGGTCGAGGGCGCGGTGCGGCGTGCCGCCGGCCTCGAGTGGTGGCGGTCCGCCTTCAGTCCGAGTCGCTAGACCGGGCGGCCCTTTCGGCCTCGGCCCGCACCGATTTCGTCTGCTCCCGGAGCCAGTCGGCGGCGGCCTGACGGACCTCGCTGATCGTCGCGGCGGCCTCGACCTCGACCGCCCGGGCCCTCTCCTCCGACTTCCGGGCCCGCTCCTCGGCCTCCGCGACCTTCGCCTGGACCTCCTGCTCGGATCGCACGGCGGCGGCGATCGCGTCGGTGAGCTCCTCCTCGCGATCCCGCATCCGCTCGGCGACGTTCTGGTCGGCCACGGCCTGTGCTTGTGTGACTGCGATCTCCAGCTGAGCGGCCGATTCCTCCTGCAGCCGAAGCTTCTCAACCTCGAGGTTCTGCTCAGCGGCGCTGACCCGCTCGGCCGCCTCGACGGCCTGGCCTTCGATCTCGTCGAGGCGCTCATGCGATTGCTCGATGGCGGTGGCCTTGTCCTCGCGTTCACTCTGAAGTTCGCGTTCCCGTTTTCCGAGCAGCTCCGCGAACCGCTCCTCGGCGGCGCGTCGGGCCACGGCCACCTCCGATCGGATCCGCTCCTCGGCATCAGCCTCGATCCGGGCGATTCGCTCCGCGGTCTTGCTCTCAGCCGCCTCGAGGGCGCGTTGCTCGAGCTCCCGGCGCCGGGGCTCCGATGTGCGCTCGAGCTCGACTTCCAGCTCCGCTCGACCTTCGGCGCGGGCCGCCTCGAGCCTGCTCTCGATGTCTCCGTCGCCCACCGACTCGATTCCCTCGCGGCGCCCGGCCTCACGAGACTCCGCCGCTCGTGCGTCGGCCTCCTCGTTGGCATGCTTCAGCTCGCTCCGCAGGCCTTCGGCTTCGGCAGCGGCCAATGCGGAGGGGGGAGCATCGGGAGCCCCCGGTTCGGCGGATGCGGTGCCTTCGGCGCGGATCCGCGCGACCTCCTCGCGGACCCGCTGCTGGGCCTCGGCCCTGAGCTTGACGACCTGCTGGCGCAGCCATTGGGTCGCGGCCTCGCGGGCCTCGACCTCGACCTCGTCGCGCTCCTTGGCGAGCCGCTCGGCACGCTCCTCCGCCTGACCGGCTCGCGCCTCGGCCTCGCGCAGCCGGGAGGAGAGATCATCGATCTCCGATCTCGCGTTTGCCTTCGCCTGCTCGAGATCCCTCTCCAGGGCGAGGATCTCGTCGTGGGAGCGGATCTCGGCCACCTGGGCCGCCTCGTCCGCGGCGGCCTGGATCCGCTGCCCGGCCGGCGGCTCGGAAACTCCGCCGGCGGCCTCGATGCCGGCCGCCGCATCGGCATCGGCCGCCGTGTCGTCGCCACGTTCCTCGCCTTCGCCGCCGCCCGTGCCCCCGTCCGGGAGGTCGTCGTGGGTGTGCTCCGGCTCCGGCGAGCGCCGGGGTGCGACCGGGGAGGGGGGTGCCCACTCGGCCGTCCCGGTATCCGGGTCGAAGGGCCGGATCCCCGCCCTCTCCTCGGAGCCTTCGGTGGCCGGCGCGTCGAGTCCCGTTTCGTTGCTGGTTTCGAACGTCCCCGTGTCCGTTTCCGCCGGGGCCACCTGCTCCCAGTCCTCGGTGTTGAAGGGGTCGCTGTCGGGGGGCTCGGTCGTGGGGTAGAGAGCGGTCACGGGGTCGTCCTCGGCACCCGCGGAAGCGGTCGGCGTCGCATCGGGCTCGCCCTCGCGTTTGCCCTTGCGACCGAAGATCCCTCTCCATCGAGCCATCGGCCGCCGCAGGTTACGCGATCAGGGCCGAGCGCCGAATCCGCGATTTCACAGTGGCGGCACGGAGTTGTTCGCGGGTGGTCACATCGGGGCATTGATCGGTGGGCTCCCAACCCCAACGATTGACGGCGTCAACGAACTCGGCGTCTCACGCCGGGAAAGGAGTTCCGATGTACGCATATTTTGGCCTCTTGCACGCTCGAGGTGCGGTGGTCGCCGATCGACTGCTCTCGAGACTGACCTCCGAGCGCGGACAGGGGACGGTCGAGTACGTCGGCCTGGTTCTGCTGGTCGCCGCCCTGATGGGTGGCATGGTCGCCGCGGTCGGCGGTCTCGGCAGCCTTTCGGGCATCGGTAAGGAATTGGCCGAGGCGATCACCAAGAAGATCATCCAGGGCGTGCAGAAGATCACGTTCGGCGGTTGAGGACCCCCGAACTCCTGACCACCCGTCCCGGGGCGGGTGGTCGGTGATCTGGGAAACTCACCCGCATGCCTACTGACGCCTTGCCCGAGGGGGCCCGCAGTTACGAACGCTCGTCCGAGCAGATGCGCCCCGTGACGATCGAGCCCGGGTTCGTACGCACCGCGGACGGTTCGGCGTTGATCTCGATCGGAGAGACGCGAGTCATCTGCACAGCCTCCATCCAGGAGGAGGTGCCGCGCTGGATGCGCGGGCGGGGCAAGGGCTGGGTCACCGCCGAGTACGCGATGCTGCCCGCCTCGACCGGCGAACGCAAGGAAAGGGACTCCAAGCGTGGCCGCCCGGACGGGAGGTCGATCGAGATCCAGCGGCTGATCGGTCGCGCGTTACGTGTGGTCGTCGATTTCGAGGCGCTCGGGGAGCGCGCGGTCTGGGTCGACTGCGATGTGCTGCAGGCTGACGGTGGCACGCGTTGTGCTTCGATCACCGGCGCCTATGTCGCGCTCAACCTGGCGCTCGCGGGCCTGGTCGAAAGCGGCGATCTGGCTGACCTTCCGTTCACCGGAACCGTCGCGGCTCTCAGCGTGGGGGTCGTCGACGGAAAGCCACTCTGCGACCTCGACTACTCCGAGGATTCGCGGGCGGAGGTCGACGCCAACGTCGTCATGACCGGCGATGGGGGCCTGGTCGAAGTGCAGGCGACCGCCGAGCGGACCCCGCTGTCCAGGGCCTCCCTCGATGAGCTGCTCGGTTACGCGGAGGCGGGCATATCCGAGCTTCGCCTCGTGCAGGAGGAAGCGACGGGGCGGTGAGCGATCGACGGCACCGGCGGTCGATCGTCGTGGCCACCCGCAACCCCCACAAGCTCGACGAGCTTGGCGAGATCCTCTCGGGGTACGAACTGGTGCCGCTGCCGGTGGAAGTCGAACTGCCCCCCGAGGATGGTGAGACGTTCGCCGAGAACGCACTCGATAAGGCGAGGGCCGCTCATCGGTTGATCGGCTCGGCGGTGATCGCCGACGACTCCGGGATCAGCGCCGCCGCGCTCGGCGGGCGCCCCGGCGTTCGTTCCGCGCGCTACGCGGGCCCCGATGCCGGCGACGCCGAGAACCTCGCCCTGCTGATCGAGGAGCTCGGGGACGCCGAGGATCGATCGGTGGCCTATGTCTGCGCGATCGTCCACATCGACGAGCGGGGAGCCGAGACCGTTCGCGAGGCGCGTTGCGAGGGTCGCCTCGCCGACCGGCCGCGGGGAGATGGTGGGTTCGGCTACGACCCCGCATTCATTCCCGACGACATCCCCGGCGAGCGGACGATGGCCGAGCTGAGCAGCGCCGAGAAGCACTCGATCTCGCATCGCGGCCGAGCCGCGCGGGCGATCGCCGCCGCGATCGAGGGGACCGCATGACCTCCACCAAGTCGGGGGCGGCATGGCTCTCGGTCATCTCCAATTGCGTCCTGATCCTGCTCAAGCTCGTCGCCGGATTGCTGACCGGCTCGATCGCGATCCTCACCGAGGCGGTCCACTCGGCGATCGATCTGGTCGCGTCCTTGATCGCGCTCTTCTCGGTCCGCAAGGCCGAGGAGCCGGCGGATGAGGACCATCCGTACGGACACGAGAAGGCGGAGAACGTCGCCGCCGGCGCCGAGGCGATGCTGATCCTGCTCGGCGCGGCGATCATCGTGCTGGAGGCGATCCGTCGTCTGGTCAACGGCTCGGAGGTCAACGACGTCGGGATCGGCATCGCGATCATCGGCATCTCGATCGTCGCCAACCTGGTGGTTTCGGGTTATCTCTACCGCCGGGCCACCGCGCTCGAGTCCCCGGCACTGGAGGGCGATGCCGCGCACCTGCGCGCCGACGCCGTCACCTCGATCGCCGTGCTGGTCGGCCTGGTGCTGGTTCAGGTCACCGGGAACGCAGCCTTCGACTCGATCGCGGCGCTGGTGGTCGCGGTCGCGATCGTCGCGACCGGGATCCGGCTTGCGCGTCGATCCGGCCGGGTGCTGATGGACGAGGCGCTGCCGGACGCCGAGCTGGACCGGATCGAGCAGGTGATCGCGGCAGTCAGGCTCCCGGAGATGGCCGGCTACCACAAGCTGCGCGGGCGAAGCGCGGGATCACGCCGCCATATCGACATGCACGTGCAGTTCCGCTCGGGAACGAGCCTCGAGGAGGCGCATCGACAGGCACACGACCTGCGCGACGCGATCGAGGCGGAGTTCACCAATGCCGACGTCCTGATTCACGTTGAGCCGGAGCAGTCCTATCGCGGGGCGACGGACGGGACCGGCCCGTTCCGACAGGGTTGAACCCTCGCGAAGGGTCGCCCGCTCAGGTCAGGTTCACGGCGCCGGCGAGGCCGACGGCGATCAGGGTTACGGCGTAGCCCGTGTATCCGTTGAGCGCGAGCAGTAAAGCCGCGACGAGACAGATCCCCAGCACCGTGATCCAGGAGGTTCTCGCGAGGTCCACGACCGCTATTTTGCATGAGATGACGAATCGGCGTCCACGCTCAAAGCGGTGAGCACGAAAACTGCAGGTTCGGGTTCCGCAGCGGAGGCGGCCTTGAAGGACCTGATCGCGTCGAGCCCCGGCCTGAGGGCATGCGCGATTCTCGATCTGAAGGGCGCCGTCGTCGCCGAGAGCGCGCCGAACGAGTGGGCGGCGGGGGCGACCGAGATCTGGAGCGCGGCGACCGACGAATCCAGGCCTGAGCCGACGCAGGTCCACGTCGCCAACGACGACGGCGAGGTCTACGCGGTTCGCGGCCGGGCGGGCTCGGCGATCGCCGTGGCCGATCGATTCACCCTCGCCTCGCTCATGTTCTGCGATCTCCGATCGGCTCTCCGCCGGCTCGAGGGGCCTCCGGCGTGATCGAGAAGCCGCACCGCTTTCTGCTCGATCGGGTCTCCTCCTACGGCGAGGAGGGCAAGGCCTACCTGCGCCGCCGGAAGATGCGCAGCCGTCCCTTCGCTCGCGTCTGGTTCGCGGGTGGGGAGGAGGTGGCGCTGGATTCGGGACCCAACGGAGAGCGGCTCTTCGACGTTGCCGCCGGCCTGATCGACTCCAACGACGAGGCCTAGGGGACTGAGGGGGCGCGGAATCCGACCGCGGGGTTAGCGGGTAAATGTCAGTCGTCGATCTGTCCGGGCTCGCCCCGGAGGAGTTGGATGCAGTCGAGTCGGCGCTCGAGCGTGAGCCGGAGCTCGGCGACGAGCTCGAGATGATCCTCGGCGCCCTCGAGGGGGGCGTTCGCATCGCCTTCTGGCGGGCCTTCATCGATCACGGTGGAACCGGTGATCGTCCTGCCGCTGCGGTCCTGCCGGCCCTCGTGGCTGCGGCGAGGGGCCGAGCCGGTCGGGCCTGAGCCACGGGGGGCGTCGGCCCCCGGGCCGGGATTGACGGGACGAGGCGCCGGGTTTCCGGGGTCCTTGCCCGATCAGGAGGAGCTTCGATGAGCCCGACTTCATGCCCGCCCGCCCCGCGCCTGTCCGCGATCACGACGGTTGCGGCGGCGATGGCGTTCCTGGTTGCGATCACCGCCCTGGCCCTCGAGCCCGCGGCGGCTTCCGCCGGGCGCTACCAGGTCGTCCAATGCGATCGCTCCAACCGAGCATTCACTGACGCTCGGTTCGAGCGGGTGAACGGTGGCGACTACGGGTTCCTGTACCGCTGCGAGGATGATGAGGACGGGAACTCGCTACAGATCAGGTCGATCACCGGAGCTCCACAGGGGCGTTACGGCCGGATCTCCTGGGAGGCGCCCGGCGAGACGCGGATCGTCGGCGTTCAGCTGGAGGCGCGGATGCGAAGCGACGCCGGCCAGCAGGCCCGGCTGTCCTTTCTCGACGATGCGGGAGCCGAGGTCGGCAGAATCGCGACGGGAAGCGACGCGGCGGGCTCGTTCGAGAGCTACGGGCGCCTGCTCGGCGACGGGGGCCGCCGGGGGTTCGCGGCGACCCTCACCTGCGTTGAACGCGATGGTTGCCGGACCAGCGACCAGGCCCGCAACTGGGTCCGTTCGATCGAGCTGACCCTCGAGGACAGGACGCCGCCGGCCATCGTCGCGGGCGGTTCGCTGAGCACGGACGGCTGGAAGCGCGGGGACGGCACGATCGGAGCGGCCGCCTCGGATGGCGGGTCGGGCGTTCGGAGCTTCGAGGTCCGCGTCAACGGGTCGGTCGTGGCTCCGTCACAGACCGTTCCCTGCTCGTTGATCGCCGGCAGCCCTCGTGCGACCCTGCTGCGTCCCTGCCCTTCCGTCCACGCCGTTGAGTCCGCCGCCGACACCCGCTCGGCACCCTTCGTGGACGGGGCCAACGCCGTTCGCATCTGCGCGTCCGACTATGGGTCGGGTGGGCTGCCGGGATGCGTGGAGCACAAGCTGATGGTCGATAACGCTCCTCCCGAGATCGCGTTCGCCAACTCCCAGGACCCTGAGGATCCAGAGCTGATCCGAGCCTTCGCTGTCGATCACCATTCGGGCTTGCGCTCGGCGGCGATCGCCTACCGGCCTCTTTCGGGCGGGACCTGGCGCGAGCTGCCGACCGAGATTGCGGCCGGCGAGCTCCGGGCGCGCGTGGATTCGGCCGCGGAGCCGAGTGGCCGGTACGTCTTTCGCGCGGTGGCCGGGGATTCAGCCGGCAACTAGCTCGGTGACCACCTCGAGAACCGACGGCAGCCCGATGATCGTGGATTTTCCACTGCGCGAAGTGACCGGACTCAGCGCCGGCATCGACGGCGAGGTCCGGGCCCGGACCCGATACGGCTCGCAGCCCGAGTTGCGGGCGGTGCTCCGCGGGCCGGGCGGTCGCCCGCTTGCGGGCCAGGAAGTCGAGGTGGTGGAGCGTTTCGATCCCGGATCCTCGCTCGAGCCGATCGGCCGGACCGTGAGAACCGACGCGAACGGGCGGATCTCCGTGCGTGTTTCTCGCGGCCCGTCGCGGGCCCTCCGGGTGGGATACGCGGGCACGCGGCGCTACCTCTCCGCTCAATCGCAGGAGCTGACCCTCGCCGTCGGGGGGTCGGCGAAGATCGATCCGTTCCCACAAGCGCCTTCGAGCTGGGCGGCGCGTCGGATTCCGCGGATCGATCGGGGCCTTCGGTGCGTCGATCCCGAAGGGGAAGCTCGTGGAATTGCAGGTGAGGGGAGGAGGGGTGCGGCGCTACCGCACCGTCGGTCGGGCGTTTCGGACCGACCCCCAGGGCAACTGGCGCATGCGATACCGATTCGACCGCTTCTACGAGGCGCCGACTCACTACCGGTTTCGGCTCAAGGTCTCCCGTGAGCGGAGCTTCCCCTACCTGACGCCGGCGATCTCGCCGGCGCGGAGGCTGACGGTGCTGCCGAGGCGGTGAGCGCAGCTCAGGTGTCGTAGCGGCCGAGGTCCCTGTCGAGGCGCCGTTGGTCGTCGGAGTTCGGATCGGCGGTGGGGGCCGGCTCGTCGTCGTCCTCACGCTGACTGCGGCGCCACCGAAATGCCGCCAATCCGACCGCCACCGCCCCGGCGAGCACCGCAACGGCCGGGAAGATCCAGCCTCCGAGGAGGTCGAAGCCGTCGTCGCCTGGGACGGCGAGCACCTCGGAGCCGTACTCGTCGACGAGCGCGGCCTTGATCTGCTCCTTGTCCTTGCCCTGAGCGATCAGCTCGTTGATGAATACCCGCTCCCGTTCGGCCTGCGGGGCGTTGGAGAGCTGGAGGGTCGTGCCGCAGATCGTGCACATGACCTCGTCCTCGATGTCGGGCAGGGAGGCGGCGGCGGCGAACGCGTTCACGGATGGGTTCAGCGCCCCCAGGAGGGTGACGGACAGTAGGGCGGTCAGGAGCCTCCTCATTCGGTCTCGGCCGCTCCGGTGATCAGCGGCTGCACCTGCTCGGCGAAGAACCTGTCGTCCACCGCGCCCCGCTGAATCAGCGCGAGGTCGCCGTTCGGATCGATCAGGAAGGTCTCGGGCAGAGCGAAGATCCCGTATGCGTCCTTACGCTCCCCGTCGCCGTCGTGGAGCATCTCGTAGGTCAGGTCGTACTCGCGCACGAAATCGAGTGCATCGCCGCTCAGGTCCTCGGTGTCCATGCCGATCACGACCACCTCGTCGCGGTTTTCCCGGGCGAACCGCTCGATCGCCGGGGCCTCCTCCCGACATGGATCGCACCACGACGCCCAGAAGTTCAGCAGCACCCATTTCCCACGGTGGTCGGCGAGGCTGACCTCGCCCGATCCGCCCAGCCGCTCGACGGCAGCGTCGGGAGCGGGCTCGCCGACGGCGATCTGAGCCCCCTCCTTGGCGACCAGTCCGAACGCAAGTAGACCGATGAAGGCGATCGCCGCGAGGACGGCGAGAAATCCACGGTTGCTCATCGGCGGGGAGGTTAGAGGTGGCGGGTGCTCGACTCGCTTGAACGGGGCGGTGCGCTCGCTAGGGTGACGACCTGTGATCGGGTATCCGTCAACGCGAAGAGGGGGCTGAGGGTGAGCGAATCGGGGAGCGATCATCCACAGCTGGGCGCGCCCGCGCCGGCGGCCGCGCCCGGCTTCTATCCCGACCCCGACGATCCCTACTCGGAGCGGTACTGGGACGGCAGCAACTGGACCGACGAGCCGCTGCCGGCGGCGCCGGGTCCCGGCTTCTACCCCGACCCCAACGACCCCCAGGTCGAGAGGTACTGGGACGGCAAGAAGTGGACGGAGAGCCGCCAGCCCATTCGCGCAGGGGACCAGAAGGAACAGGACGCAAGCGGCGTGATCATCGCCGGCTACATCTTCGCCGTGTTGTTGCCGCTCGTCGGCTTCATCATCGGCCTGACCCAGATCAACAAGAGTCGCCACGGCATCTGGGTCGTGGTCGCCTCGGTTGTCGCGTTCATGATCTGGCTGGCGATCTTCAGCGGCGACGCCGCCAACGCCGGCCCGTGAGGCGCGACCGGCGCGGCGAGCGCGGCCTCGGCCAAGCTATGTTTCTCAGCCCGCGCGGGTGTAGCTCAATGGCAGAGCACCAGCTTCCCAAGCTGGTGACGGGGGTTCGATTCCCCTCACCCGCTCTGGCGGCCTGGGGGGCGCCGGGCTCGGCACCCGCATTTCTCCTTGGCGGTCTGGGTCTAGGTCGGCTGGGAGCTGGGGCGGATCAGGATCTCGTTGACGTCGACGCGATCGGGCTGTGAGATCGCGTAGACGATCGCCTCGGCGATGTCGTCGGCTTCGAGAGCCCCGGTCGGGCGATTGTCGAAGAAGGGCGTGTCGACCATGCCGGGCTCGATCAGGGTTACCTTGATCGAGCCGTTCTCGTGAATCTGGCGGAGCTCCTGGCGCAGTGACTCGCCGATCGCGGTGGCGGCCCACTTGGTCGCGGAGTAGAGGGATCCGGGCAGCGCTCGGCGCCCGGCGACGGAGCTGGTGATCAGGAAGTGGCCGTGACCCCGGTCGAGCAGGTGGGGGAGGGTGGCCCGCACCGTGTAGGCGACCCCGAGGACGTTGGTCAGCACCATCGACTTCCAGTGCTCAGGGGACTCCTCGAGGAATCCCCGGGAGGCCCCAAAGCCGGCGTTCGCGAAGACGACGTCGATGCCGCCGAAGCGCTCGATCGCGGCATCGACCAGCTCCGAGTTCTGCTCCCACTCGGTGACGTCGCAGGCCTTGACCATGACGTCGTCGCCGCCCAGCTCGGCGGCGAGTTCGGCCAGCGGCTTCTCTCGACGCGCCGAGAGAACCAGGCGGTTGCCCTCGGCATGCAGGCGCTTGGCGGTGGCGGCACCGATACCTGTGCTGGCCCCCGTGATCAGAATGGTCCTCGGCTCGGCCATGGCCACATTCATAGCAACGTCGGGGGTGCGGTCACGGCCCGCCGGCCACCGGGTGGGGTTGACCGCGCGCCGCTGAACGGCGCGTCGGAACGTCGGGCACCTCGCCGAACTCCGGAGCTTCCGGCGGCAGGGTCTTGACCCACTCGGCGTAACGGCCGCTGATCGGGCGGGCACTGAAGCCGTGGGCGACGATGCTGAGGATCACGGTGAAGAGCGTCGTCAGAACGATCGTGTCGATGTTCGTCAGTTGCCGGTCCTCCTCGAGGACGACCAGCGCGAGCACGACCGACGCCAGGCCGCGCGGGCCGAACCAGCCGATGAAAGCGACGGTCGGTCCGCGCAGCCCCGAGCCGAGCAGGGCGAGCGCTACCGGCAGCATCCGCACCACCGTCAGGCTCAGAACCCCGTAGGCACAGACCTCCCAGGTGATCTGGTCGAAGAGCTCGACCGCGAACAGCCCGAGGGCGAAGAACACGAACGCGCTGACCACCGCGCCCTCCTCGTCGGCGAATCCCAATGCCGGCCGGCGCTCTCTGCCCAACCGCGAGCCGGCGAACAGTCCGCCCACGAACGCTGCGATGAAGCCGCTGCCCCCCAGCTCCTCCGTGAACACGAAGAGTGCGATCGCCGCGCCCGCCATGGCCAGTTGCTCGGATGTCTGGCTGGACCAACCGTCGCGCCGAGCGCGCCGGGCCAACTCACCTGCCACGGCGCCGACCGCGAGACCGGCAAGCACGCCGATGCCGACCTTCTGAGCCAGGGTGGTGGCCCAGAACGACGCCGGCTCGAGCCCCTCGGTCACGGTCGCGCCGGCCACGAACAGGAGCAGGAACGGGACGGCGAGGCCGTCGTTGAGTCCGGCTTCGACGTTCAGCGCCTGACGGATTCGTCCGGGCACCCGGACGTCCTCGACGACGGCGGCGCCGAGGGCAGCGTCGGTCGGTGCCAGGATCGCGGCGAGCGCCGCGCATTCCCACCCGTCGAGCCGACCGAACAGAAACACCCCGACAAGCGTTCCCAGCCCGATCGACCCGAGCATGCCGGGACCGAGCAGGCGGGTCGGGAGCCCCGCGCCCTGGCGCAGCCGTGCGAGGTTGACCCGGGACGCATCCGAAAACAGCACGAGCACGAGCGCGATCTCCGCGAGGCTCAACAGCAGGCTCGCCGGTTCGCCGCCGGACAAGGGGGCAATTGCGCCCGTCAGCGCGACCGCGGCACCCGCGACCACGAACACGAGCGGCCGCGAGAGGCCCCAGCGCTCGACGCGTACCGCCAGGAGCCCATATACCGCGACGACCGAAGCGAAGATCCCGAGGCCGAGCATGCATCGCGAGCCTAGCCTCGATCAGCTAACCGGGGTCGCCACGCCTCTCTGGCCAACCTGTCCGAGCGGGCACCCTGCGATAATTTCAACCTCGATGGATCACGACCGCAAGCGACAGATCCGCCTCGTCGTCGCGCTCTCAGTCGCGGTGTTGTTGGCCGTTGCGCTGATCTACACCTCCTTCAGCGCGGGGACCGAGGCCCGCGAGCCCTCCGAGGTGCTCGCCGCGGGTCCGAGCAGCGAGACGTTCCAGTTGACCGGCGAGGTCACCGAGTACCAGCGCGAGGGGGCCGATCTGGAGTTCGAGATCGTCGATCGCGAGGGCGGCGAGGAACAGCTCCCGGTTTCCTACAGCGGGATCGTTCCCGACCCGTTTCGCGAGGGACGCGAGGTGATCGTCACCGGCAGGCTCGACGACAGCGGAGTCTTCATGGCCGAGAAGGACAGCCTGATCACCAAGTGCCCGTCGAAGTTCGCGGCCGAGGCCGCCGCCGACCCCGAGCACGTCGTGATCGACCAGTGAACTCCGCCTCGGCTGGTCTCCAGGTCTCCTCGCAAGAGGGCTGATGAGCGCTCTCGGCTCCGCCGCACTCGTTTCCGCTCTACTCGTCGCGGTCTACGCATGCGTGGCAGCGCTGATCGGCACCCGCGGCGATCGTCGCTGGGTGATCTCGGCGAGACGGGCGATGTACGCCCTGTTCGGACTGCTGCTGATCACGGCGATCTCGATCGAGACCCTGTTCGTCCGCACCGACCTATCGGTCGCACTCGTCGCCGACCACTCGTCGACGACGACGCCCCTGCTCTACAAGCTGACGGCGCTCTGGGGGAGCCAGGCGGGTTCGTTGCTGCTCTGGGCGTTCGTGCTCTCGATCGCCTCCGCCGCGGTCCTCTACATCACCCGCTACCGCCATCGCGAGGTCGTGCCGTGGGCCACGGCGGTGCTGGCCGGCGTCGCGATCTTCTTCATCGGGCTGATGGTCGCGGGCATCTTCTTCCCGAGTGCGCAGAGCTGGCCGTTCGCGGCCTCGAATCCGGTTCCGGCCGAGGGCGCCGGGCTGACACCGCTGCTGCGCCACCCGGCGATGGCCATGCATCCGCCGATGCTCTATTCCGGCTACGTCTTCTTCACGATCCCGTTCGCGTTCGCGGTCGGAGCTCTGATCACCCGGCGGCTCGATGCGAGCTGGATCCGCTCGACCAGAAGGTTCGCCCTGATCGCCTGGATCTTCCTCTCCATCGGCCTGGCGCTGGGCGCCCGTTGGTCCTACAGCGAGCTTGGCTGGGGCGGCTATTGGGCCTGGGATCCGGTCGAGAACGCCGCGCTCATCCCATGGCTGACCGGCACCGCCTTCCTGCATTCGATCATGGTCCAGGAGCGGCGCGGGATGCTGCGGGTCTGGAACGTCTCGCTGATCTGCGCGACCTTCGCCCTCTCGCTGCTGGGCACCTTCCTCGTCCGCTCGGGCGTGCTGCAATCGATCCACGCCTTCGGCGAGTCGAAGGTCGGCCCGCCCTTGCTCGTCTTGATCGCCGTCGTCGTGATCGGCTCGACCGTCCTGATCGTCTCCCGCCTCGATTCACTGCGGTCTGAGCGCCGCCTCGATTCACTGTTCAGCCGCGAGTCGGTGTTCCTGCTCAACAACGTGCTGCTGGTCGGCCTTGCGGCCGTGGTTGCCTGGGGCACCTTCTTCCCGTTGATCTCGGAGGCGTTCACCGGCGAGTCGTCGTCGCTCGCGGCCCCCTGGTTCGATCGCTACGCGACCCCGCTGGCGATCGTCCTGGTCCTCTTCATGGGGATCGGGCCGCTGGTCGCCTGGCGCCGGGTCACGTTGTCGGGCCTGCGCCGGGCGGTCGGGATCCCGCTGGCGGCCACCGTCGCGATGGCGATCGCCCTGGCACTCACGATCGGGGTCTCCGAGAGCGCTACCGCCTTTGCCTTCTTTCTCGTCGCCACGTTCACGATCGTCGCCGTCGGCCAGGAGTTCTGGCGAGGTTCGGTCGCCAGGCGCAAGCTGGTGGGCGGCACCCGGCTCGCAGCGCTCGGCTCACTGCTGACCCGCAATCGCCGCCGCTACGGCGGCTACATCGTCCACGTCGGCCTCGTCCTCGCCCTCTTCGGGATCGCCGCCTCCTCCAGCTTCCAGACCAGTCGCGACCTCCGCCTCAGCCCGGGGGAGTCGGCCGAGGTAGGTGACTACACGATCACCTACGAGCAGCCGACGAGCGTGATCGACGGGGCCGAGCAGAAGCTCTCGTTCGGCGCGGTCCTCGATGTCTCGAGGGATGGCGAACACGTGACCACTTTGAATCCCTCGCGCGAGTACTACTCCGGAGCCGCGGCCGATCCGAACGCCCCGCTGCAGAGCTTCTTCGCCGGTGAGACCACCAGCGAGGTCGGCCGCACCGAGAGCTTCTCCCGAGACCTGTGGAGTGCGATGCAGCCCGACCTGACGACCTACGACCCGATCATCGAGCGGCAGGACCAGAACTATGCGGACGCGCTTGCGAAGCTGCCGGCATCGACCCAGGCCGACCCCGAGGTGCAGCAGGTGATCGCGAGCGCTCAGGGCCAGCTGGTCGTGAAGCTCTCGCAGCGATACCTGCGTGACACCCCCCCGGCCGAGATCCGCTTCAACGTCAACCCGTTCGTGATCTGGTTCTGGCTCGGCGTGATCGTGGCCGTCGGTGGGGCCCTCTTCGGGATCTGGCCGTCCCCAGAAGGCAAGCGCCGCCGCGTCTCCGACGTTTACGGGGCGCGCTTGGCGCGAGAGCTCAACCAGGCGCCCAGCGCCAACTGACCTCTTGGTCGGCAGGCGCGGATACCCATGGAGCTCCTGATCGCAGTCGTCATCGTGGTGGTCGTCGCCGCGTGGGTGACGATCCCGCTGCGGCGTCCAGCCGACCAGCCCGAGCCGGGGCTCGAGGACCCGGCGATGGCTGAGCTCGAGGCCCGCAAGCAGGCCAAGTACCGCGAGATCCGCGACACCGAGCTCGACCACGCCCAGAACAAGCTCTCCGACGACGAGTTCTCGCGCCAGGAATCCCAGCTGCGCGGTGAGGCGATCGCCATTCTCAAGGAGATCGACGATGCCGAGGCATCCGGCTAAACTCGCCCCCTCATGGAGACCGTTCTGGGAATAGCCCAAGTATTGATCGCGGTGATCGTGATCTTCCTGGTGCTCTTGCACTCGGGAAAGGACGCCGGGCTCTCCGGCGCCTTCGGGA
The DNA here is from genome assembly GCA_963823275.1 of uncultured Solirubrobacterales bacterium. Taxonomy (GTDB): domain Bacteria; phylum Actinomycetota; class Thermoleophilia; order Solirubrobacterales; family 70-9; genus RHKX01. The sequence continues at coordinate 692,867 of CAWGKW010000002.1, forward strand.
TCGGCGGCGGCGGCAGTTCGTTCGGCGGCGGCTCCCTGGTCGAGCGCAACCTGACGCGTTGGACGATCTTCTTCGGGATCCTCTTCGTCCTCAACACGATCGTTCTGCTCAAGATCTGATCCTCCTCGGCCGGTGGCGCTCCCCGCGCCGCCACCGATCGATTGACGATGCCCTCGACCCGTTGGCAGGGGGCCGCGTCGGTGTGCCCATTCGGCATTCCTGACCTTGTTGATCGGATCACTAGACATACGACCACGGATCTTGCTAGTCTGCCGCGCCGTTGTCCACTAAACCCATCGGGAAGATCAAGATGCGAGGAACCAACTTGAGACGAGGGCGAGGAGTCCGTGCATCGATTGCGGCGGTTGCTGCGCTGGCGCTCGGAGCCACGGTGTCCGCCTGCGGCGGTGACGGTTCGACCATCAGCGTCCTGGCCTACTCGACTCCGCAGGAGGTCTACGAGGGCGCCCTCGAGCCTGATTTTCAGGCTGGAGATGGCGCCGGCGTCGAGTTCTCGAACTCCTTCGGCTCGTCCGGAGACCAGTCCCGCTCCGTTGAGGCCGGCCAGCCGGCCGATCTCGTTCATCTCTCGCTCGAGCCCGACATGAGCCGTCTGGTCGAGGCCGGAGAAGTGGCCGAGGACTGGCGAGACCAGGGCGACTACGACGGCATCCTCCAGGAGTCGGTGGTGGCCTTCACGGTCCGTGGAGGGAACCCCAAGGACATCCAGGACTGGGACGACCTGCTCCGCGACGACGTATCCGTGATCACGCCGAACCCGTTCACCTCCGGTGGCGCCCGCTGGAACATCATGGCCGCCTACGGTTCGCAGATCAAGCAGGGAAGGTCCGAGGACGAGGCCCTGCAGTTCGTCGCCGACATGCTGGCGAACACCGCCAATCAGGACGCGAGCGCATCGGATGCGCTCCAGACGTTCACCTCAGGGGAGGGCGATGTCCTGATCTCCTACGAGAACGAAGCCATCCGCGCCCAGAAGGCGGGCGAGGACGTCGACTACGTGGTTCCGGAAGACACGATCCGGATCGAGACGCCGGTCGCGATTCCGACCTACTCCGTGAACCCGGATGCCGCACAGGCGTTTCTCGACTACCTGTACTCGCCGAAGGCGCAGCAGCTCTGGGCCGACAACGGTTACCGCCCGGTCGACCAGAAGGTGCTGAAGCAGAACGAGGACGAGTTCCCCATTCCCCCTGGGCTGTTCGACATCGATGAGCTGGGCGGCTGGGACACGGTCACCACCGAGTTCTTCGATCCGGAGACCGGCTCGATCGCTGCGATCGAGCAGGACCTTGGAGTGACGACGGGTTGATGAGCGGTTCAGCTCAAACGGCGAGGGTCCCGAGGTCGGCTTTCAAGCCGCGCCTCGGGAGCGCCCTGCTGTCTCGCGCCCTGGTCACCACGTGGCTCAGCATCATGGTGCTGATCCCGCTCGCGGCGGTGGTGCTCAAGTCCTTCGACGGCGGGCTCGCCGGCTTCTGGGACGCCGTCACGGCGCCGCAGGCGGTCGAGGCCTTCCAGGTCACGGTGCTCTGCGCCCTCGTCGTCACCGTCATCAACTGCATCATGGGAACCGCGATCGCATGGGTCCTGGTGCGCGACGAGTTCCCGGGCAAGAACCTCCTCAACTCGCTGATCGACCTTCCCTTCGCCCTCCCCACGATCGTGGCCGGGCTCACGCTGCTCGCCCTCTACGGAAACGACAGTCCGATCGGCGTGAACATCTCCTATACCGCCACGGCGGTGGTCCTGGCGCTGCTCTTCGTGACGCTCCCCTTCGTCGTCCGCTCGGTGCAGCCGACCCTGATCGAGCTCGATCAGGACATGGAGGAGGCCGCCGCCTCACTCGGCGCAAGCAGGCTGACGATCTTCCGCAAGATCGTGCTCCCCAATCTGCGCCCGGCCATCCTCGCCGGCGCAGCCCTGGCGTTCGCTCGAGCAATCGGTGAGTTCGGCTCGCTGATCCTGCTCGCCGGCAACACCCAGATCGCCTCGATCTACATCTTCGCCAAGATCGAGAGCGGCGACACCGAGGGCGCCGCGGCCGTCTCGGTGGTGCTGCTTCTGATCGCGATCGCGATCCTCCTGGTGATCGGCCGATTCGCGCGCCGGGGGCTTCCGGTCTGATGTCTGTTCCTCGTCTCAGCAGGTACGGCCTTCGCTTCGCTGTCCTCTTCTATCTCTCCGCGCTGTTGCTGGTTCCCGGTGCTGATGATCTTCGTTCGGATGTTCGAGGACGGGTTCATCCAATCCTTCGAAGCGGTGACGAGCGAAGCCGGTCTCGACGCCCTCAAGCTCACCCTGATCACCGTCTTGATCGCGGTTCCGATCAACACGGTCTTCGGGATCACCGCAGCGCTGGTGCTGGTCCGCCAGAAGTTCCGCGGCAAGGCGTTCCTCAACACCCTGATCGACATTCCCTTCGCGATCTCTCCCGTCGTCATCGGCCTCGCGCTGGTGCTTCTGTACGGGCCGCGCGACGGCATCGTCGGCGAGTGGTTCTTCGAAAACGGGATCCGGATCATCTTCTCGACCCCGGGGATCGTGATCGCCTGCATCTTCGTCTCGCTGCCGTTCGTGGTTCGCGAGGTCGTCCCGGTGCTGCAGGAGATCGGCGAGGACCAGGAGCAGGCCGCCAAGACCCTGGGCGCCAACGGCTGGCAGACGTTCCGGAGGGTCACCCTGCCGGCGATCCGCTGGGGCGTCACCTACGGCGTCGTGCTCTCGACCGCTCGCGTGCTCGGCGAGTTCGGCGCGGTGAGCGTCGTCTCCGGCCGGATCTCGGGTCAGACCGAGACGTTGCCGCTGTTCGTGCGCAAGCAGTTCGAGATCTTCAACGAGGGCGGCGGCTATGCGGCCGCGATGGTGCTGGCAGTTCTCGCGCTGCTGACGCTCGTATTCATGAACACGATCAACCGAAGGAAGGAAGTCTGATGGGAATCACCGTCGAGAACGTCAACAAGGACTTCGGGGATTTCAAGGCGCTGGACGACGTCTCACTCGACGTCCCCAACGGCTCGCTGACCGCCCTGCTGGGCCCGAGCGGCAGCGGCAAGTCGACGCTGCTGCGACTGATCGCGGGCCTCGAGCAGGCCGACGGCGGGCGCGTCTTCCTCGACGGCCGCGACGTCACCGCCATGTCGGTGCAGGAGCGCGGGATCGGCTTCGTCTTCCAGCACTACGCCGCCTTCAAGCACATGACCGTTCGCGACAACATCGCCTTCGGCCTGGCGATTCGCAAGACGCCGAAGGACCAGATCCGCAGCCGGGTCAAGGAGCTGATCCGGCTCGTGCAGCTGCAGGGCATGGCTCACCGCTACCCCTCGCAGCTCTCCGGTGGCCAGCGCCAGCGGATGGCGCTCGCCCGTGCGTTGGCGGCGCAGCCCAAGCTGCTGCTGCTCGACGAGCCGTTCGGCGCGCTCGACGCGAAGGTCCGCAAGGAGCTGCGCGAGTGGTTGCGACGCCTCCACGACGAGGTCCACGTGACGACGATCTTCGTCACCCACGACCAGGAGGAGGCGATGGATGTCGCCGAGCAGATCGTCGTCATGAACGAGGGCCGGATCGAGCAGGTCGGCGAGCCGAAGGAGCTCTACGAGCACCCCAAGACGGAGTTCGTGATGAGCTTCGTCGGCGAGGTCAACCGGTTCGGCAACACCCTGATCCGTCCCCATGACCTCGATCTCAGCCAGGTCAAGGTCGACGGTGCGGAGGAGGCGATGATCGAGCGGGTCAGCCACCTCGGCTTCGAGGTCCGGGTCGAGCTCTCGATGGCCAACGGCGATCACGCGTGGGCGCAGGTGACCCGAGCGCAGGCCGATGAACTCGAGCTCGCAGCAGGGCCAGATCATCTTCGCGCGACCAAGTCGGACCAAGGTCTTCGAAGACGACAACGGCGACGGGATCCCAACCAACGAGCTTCAGGTGGCCTGAACGCCGGAGCTCGATCCCAAGATGAACGGCGGAGCAGGTCACCGAGGCGCGTAGACCGACGGAAGGTTGTCTTGAAACGCGGTCGAGTTGATCGCAGCGGTGCTGATCGTTGGCTCGATCGTCGTCTGCGTGGCTGGCGGTGATCGCCAGCGTCGCCCCGCCGGCGGGATCGATCTGCCGCACAACGGATCGGGGTGGTGCCGGCGCGAGGGTGCTCCGCTGCGAGGTTCATTGGCGGCTTTCCACTGAGGGGCAGTGGTTTTCGGCCAATGAACTCGTCGCCCGGAGGCCCGGCGCGTCGAGCAGGCCCGGAGGGCTGCGAGTCGCGCGGTCACCCCTCGGGAGGGCCACCGGGCTTCGCCCGGAGGCCCGGCGCAGTCGAGCAGGCCCGGAGGGCTGCGAGTCGCGCGGTCGCCCCTCGGGAGGGCCACCGGGCTTCGCCCGGAGGCCCGGCGCAGTCGAGCAGGCCCGGAGGGCTGCGAGTCGCGCGGTCACCCCTCGGGAGGGCCACCGGGCTTCGCCCGGAGGCCCGGCGCAGTCGAGCAGGCCCGGAGGGCTGCGAGTCGCGCGGTCACCTAGTGCGATTCCCAGACGTCCGGCCGTCCGACCAGCTCAATGACCGGATCCGGCAGCTTGTCGGTGACGATGTCGGCGAGCGTCACCGTCTCGAGAATCTCGCGGATGTTGGCGCGCAACCCGACCCAGACATCCTGCAGCTTGTGGGCGGCCCCCAGGTAATCGAGATCCTCCGGGCGCTCGCCGCGGACGGTCGCGAGCGGGCCGTCGACTGCCCTGATGATTTCGGCGACCGTGATCTGGTCAGCCGGCTTGGACAACCAATAGCCCCCCTCGGCGCCGCGCTGGCTCTGCACCAGGCCCGAGTGCCGCAGCTCCCCAAGGATGTTCTCGAGAAACCGCAGGGGAATCCCCTGCGTCTCCGAGATCAGGTCGCCCTTCATCGGCCCTTCCTGTTCAGGCGCCGCGAGCGCGATCCCCGCTCGAACGGCGTAGTCGGCTTTGGCGGAGATCCTCATCGCCGTTCATTCTCGCGCCTCGGCCGACGGAGTGCCTGAAGGATCGCCGCGATGGTCCCAGGGGCGGCTCAGCCGAAGCGATCAGGTTCCGGCTCGCCGGCTGGTATCGCTCGGGGATCGCTGAGCGGATGGGCAAGGCGCGTGAGAGCCAGGCCGCGGCCGCCCCCGGAAAGCCGAGACCCCTGCCCTGACAGGGGATCCTCAGTGCGGCTGAGAAGAGTCGAACTTCCACGGGCCTATAAAGCCCACAAGGCCCTCAACCTTGCGCGTCTACCAGTTCCGCCACAGCCGCGGGCGGCGGCCATTGTAAGCCCCTGGATGCATGAGGAGGCCTCACCTTTGATTCCATCCGCGGGGCGGGCTAGTCTACGAACATGTGTTCCCCGCCGTGGGGCACCGCCAACCGTGATCCAACCACCCGAGGCACCCAGGAGGGCGACTTCAACCATGGACCTGAATCTGACCAAACGCCAGAGCGAGATCTTCGAGTTCATCAAGGGTCATCTCGACAGGACCGGCTACCCGCCCACGGTGAGGGAGATCGGCAGCGCCCTGGGGCTCCATTCGCCGTCGACCGTGCACGCGCACCTCGCCAAGCTGGAGAAGTCGGGGGTTCTGCGCCGCGACCCGTCGAAGCCGCGGGCGATCGAGATCCTCGTCGAGCGGACCAAGCGCGTGATGCGCCCCTCGATCCCCCTGGTCGGCGAGGTCGCGGCGGGCACGCCGATCCTGGCCGAGGAGAACATCGAGGATCAACTCGAGATTCCGGCGATGATCGGCGCAGACGACGGTGACTACGCGCTCAGGGTGCGCGGCGATTCGATGCAGGACGCCGGCATTCTCGGGGGCGACTACGTGGTCGTTCACCCTGCCGACGATGCCGACAACGGCCAGATCGTCGTCGCAATGATCGAGGATGAAGCGACCGTCAAGCGTTTCTTCCGCGAGGGCGACGCGGTCCGACTGCAGCCGGAGAACTCGGCCTACGAGCCGATCATCTCCCGTGACGCGGAGGTCCTCGGCAAGGTGATCGGCGTCTTCAGAAGGGTGTAGCAATGGCGGCAGGCAGGACATCAGCACGGCAGCGAGCTCCGCGAAGCGGGAGGCTCAGGCAGCGACGAGGCGGACCCGGCGACACGGCCGGCACGCCGCGCTCGCTGGAGGACGTCGTCGTCGGCGCCTGGTCTGACCTCCGATCGGCGGGAACGGCCGGCTGCCCGGTTTGTCAGGAGCGGTCGCTGCACACCGACGGCTGCGTCGACTGCGGGTCCGAGCTGCACTGAGCCGGGGCAGAGCGGCTCTTCCGCCCTTTTTGGGCGTCTCGGTGGCGGCTTTCGCACCGTATGGGTGCTTTTCTTGCCACCGGGCAATCGAGAAGGCCGGATTCAGGAAGTCAGTTCTTCGGGCTATCCTCCTTCTTGCGGGTCAACGCGACCGCGGGGGAGCAATACCCTCGAGGAAAGTCCGGACACCGAAGGGCAAGGTGGTGGGTAACTCCCACCCGGGGAAACCCGCGGGAAAGTGCCACAGAAACGACACAGCCGATGGCGTCGCCTCGTGTGGCGCACAGGCAATGGTGAAAAGGTGCGGTAAGAGCGCACCGGCGTCGCGGTGACGCGGCGGCCGGGTAAACCCCACCTGGTGCAAGGCCAAGTAGGACCGATGACCCGGCCCGGCGAGGTCCAGGTAGGCCGCAGGACCGCGGAGAACGTGGTCCCCTCGGAGCTGATGGCTCCGTTGAGATGGATGGTCGCGCCAGACAGGATCCGGCTTAGAGACCCGCTGATGAGAGGCCCCGTTCATTTGATCGGGGCCTCTCGAATTTTCCCGCCGGGCGCTCGTGCCTTTGCTAGGGTGCCGCAACCGCTGAATCCCTGCCATATCGCCGGGAATGGGGGAACCACGAGTTCCTATCCGGGGCGAGTCGCAGCACCAAGTTGCGTAGCGCGATCTCTTTCGCGCGAGCCCGACAGCTAACCCCGTAAGCGTCAAGAGAGGCTCATGGACGACCGGTCTCCGCGCCGTCAGGCCGGATTCAACTCAAGAAGCTTCCGCGAAACCGACCGGATCGGTTCGCGCCCCGACCGGATCGCTTTCTGGGCGGTGATCTTGGCCGTCGTCGTACTGGTGGCGGCCGCGGCGAGCGCGCACGCCTCATCGGGCGGCGTCGGCGCCGGCGACGGCGACGGATGCGCCGACACTGATTTCGGCACCCGGACCCTCAGCCTCGGCGACTGTGGGGCCGACGTACAGACGCTCAATTGGATTCTCCACTCGCGTGATTTCGGCGCGGAGGCCGGGCTCGGGAACGAGTTCGACGGGCGCACCGACGTGGCCGTCCGGGGCCTTCAGGAGGTCGTCGGGCTGAGGCGGTCGGGGATAGTCGACGAGGACACCCGAGACGCGGTCGTGAGCACGATGCGCAGGGACGAGGCCAGCTGGTACGGCCCTGGCCTTTGGGGTAACGGGACGGCCTGCGACAAGGTGCTTGAGGCGCGGGACGGTCGGGGTCGCCCACAAGACACTCCCCTGCGGCACCAGGGTGACCTTCAAGTACCGGGGCCACTTCCTTCGGACCCGCGTGATCGATCGCGGTCCCTACATCAAGGGGCGCAAGTGGGATCTGACCGCGGCGGCGGCCAGGCAGCTCGGCGGGTTCACCGGCTCGGCGTCGACTGGGTCAGGACCGCAATCGTCCGCTGAGTCGAGCAGCCCGGAGGGCTGCGAGTCGCGCGCTTGTTTCCACGGGAGGGCCACCGGGCTCTGCCCGGAGGCCCGGCGCAGTCGAGCAGCCCGGAGGGCTGCGAGTCGCGCGCTGTTTCCACGGGAGGGCCACCGGGCTCTGCCCGGAGGCCCGGCGCAGTCGAGCAGCCCGGAGGGCTGCGAGTCGCGCGCTTGTTTAAGCGGCGGCCGGCAGCACGGACGTGTCGATCTGATCCTGAGGCAGGCCGGCCGCGTTCGCGACCAGGCTCTGGAACTCGTTCAGGGCGACCTCGCCGAGCGCCTCCAGCAGCTGCTCGTCGGTCCAGTCCATCTCCCTGGCCTCCTCGAGAAGGAACGCCGGGGGGTGGCCGTCGGAGTCCATCGTCCCCTTGACGAAGGCCAGCAGCGCCGCCTGCTTGGGATCGCTGGAGGAGAAGCCGCGGGCCAGGGAGATCTCATCGAGCCCGAGGCCACTGAGGCGAGCCGACCGAGCGTGCTGAGCGACGCTGTAGCCGTCGCCTCGACGCTCGGCCACCGCCAGGCCGATCCTGATCGCGGTCGGGATCGGCAGATCGCCGCTGTGCAACTCGGACCGCAATCGGGCGAAGGCGCGGAGGGAGGCGGGGGAGCCGGCGAGCACGCCGACCAGCTTCGAGACCGATCCACCCGCGGTGGAGATGCTCTTGAGGAGGCGCTCGCTTCCCGCTGGAGCCGTCAGCTCGTCGTGGATATCGAATCGGGCGTAGTCGGTCTTAACGGTCATTGCGTCACTCCAGATCGTGTTGGTTTCGTGTTGCTTTCTCGACGCTTACCGGCGTTTGATCTAGCCTTTACTTTACTTTTAGCCGGTTACTTACCTTGCGTAAGTTATACCGCCGAGCCCGGCGTCTTGCAAGGGAGTCGTTGCCCTTTCAAACGTCCCCCAACCACGGCTGGATCAGTCTCGGTCGATGACTTTCGGAGACCTGACCAGGGCCATCAATCATCTAGGCTGATCCGTTCCAGCGAACAAGGAGCTTCCAGCCAGATGAGTGGCGCCGATCCCACCTCGACCCATCCGAAGACCGCCGCGGACGTGATTGCGGAAGTGGCCGATCGGAACATCCGCTTCATCCGTCTCTGGTTCACCGACGTACTCGGCCAGCTGAAGAGCTTCTCGATCAACTCGTCCGATCTCGAGGACGCCTTCGCCGGTGGCAACGGGTTCGACGGATCGTCGATCACGGGCTTCAACCCGATCGAGGAATCCGACATGCTCGCCGTGCCCGACCCCGCGACCTTCACGACCCTGCCGTGGAGCCCGGATGAGCAGCCCACCGGCCGCATGTTCTGCGACATCCAGGTTCCCGGAGGCGACGCCTACGAGGGCGATCCGCGCTGGATTCTCCGCCGCGCGATCCAGCGAGCCCAGGACATGGGCTTCGATGATTTCAACGTGGGGCCCGAGCTCGAGTTCTTCTACTTTCGCGACGCCCGCCCTGAGGACGGGATTCCTGAGGTGCTCGACGAGGGCGGCTACTTCGACCTCACCACCCTCGATGCCGGATCCGGGGTCCGCCGCGAGACGGTCCTGGCCCTCGAGCAGATGGGCATCCACGTCGAGTACACCCACCACGAGGTCGGTCCGTCCCAACATGAGGTCGACATGCGCTACAAGGGCGCTCTGGCGATGGCCGACGATTGCATGACCTACCGGATGACGGTCAAGGAATACGCGATGAAGAACGGCTGGCATGCCACGTTCATGCCGAAGCCCCTGAATGGCGAGAACGGCAGCGGAATGCACGTCCACCAGTCGCTCAGCCGCGACGGCTCGAACGCCTTCTACGACCCCGACGACCAGTACTTCCTCTCGCAGACCGCCAAGCAGTTCATCGCCGGCCAGCTCAAGCACGCCCGCGAGATCTCCTCGCTCTTCGCTCAGTGGGTCAACTCCTACAAGCGCCTGGTGCCCGGCTATGAGGCGCCGGTCTACCTGGCCTGGTCGCGCCGCAATCGCTCCGCTCTGATCAGGGTGCCGCTCTATCACCCCGGCCAGGAGTCCGCCACCCGAGCGGAGCTGCGTTGTCCCGACCCCGCCTGCAACCCGTACCTGTGCTTCGCAGCGATGCTGCAGGCCGGACTCGAGGGGATCGAGAGGGGCTACGAGCTGCCGGAGCCGATGGAGCAGAACCTCTACCACCTCTCGCCCGAGGATCGACAGCGCCGGGGGATCGAGCAACTGCCCGAGAACCTGGGCGAGGCGATCGAGTTGGCCGCGGAGTCCGAGCTGGTGCTGCGGACGCTCGGCGAGCACACCTTCAACCGCTTCATCGAGATCAAGCGCGCCGAGTGGGACGACTACAGGGTTCGCGTGACCCCCTGGGAGATCTCCCAGTTCCTCCCGGTCCTCTAGCGATTCGGCCTTGTCAAGCGACCGAAGAGGCCGTACCTTCGGTCTCCGAGTTCGCTCGCGGAGACGCGGAGCATTTCAGTTCAGCGGTTGGCCCGCCCCAGGGTGGCCGTCCCGACGGCTGCTTCGCTCATCTGAGAATGAGCATATGCCGTTTCTTCGTCCGTGGGCATGGGCAAAATCGTCCATCGTGAGCACCTCAGACTCAACCGGCTCGACCGAGCTGCCGAAGTAGTCATCGTGTCCATACCCGTCCATCGAGGCCGCTTCAGCGCAAAGGACGCCGAGCGTCTTCTCTGGCGCGCCGGATTCGGCCCGGCGCCCGGTGAATCCGCCAAGCTCGCCCGCAAGGGGATGCGCCGTGCCGTCCTCTCGCTCACCCGACCGAAGCGCAAGGCGCGCCTCCGCGGACCGGAGCCCCACGACGACGACGGGCTGCCGCTGGCACCCACCGATGCCTGGGGGCACGACCTCCTGTGGTGGCTCGACCGGATGGTGCGCTCCGACCAGCCGTTCATCGAGCGGATGACCCTGATCTGGCACGACTGGTTCGCGACCGCCGAAGTCGGCCAGGTGTCACTCAACCTCGACCAGAACGAGCTCTTCCGCAGGCGCGGGCTGGGCTCGTTCGAGAAGCTCTTGCTCGATGTGACGATCGATCCGGCCATGCTGGTGTGGCTGTCGGGTAACGAGAACGAGAAGGGCTACGCGAACGAGAACTACGCCCGCGAGATGATGGAGCTGTTCACCCTCGGGGCCGCCAACGGCTACACCGAGGACGACGTTCGCGAGCAGGCCCGGGCCTTGACCGGATGGACGAACGACTGGGACGACGACCTCGGCATGATCAATTTCCGCTTCGAGGAGGATCGCCACGACGCCGGCAAGAAGAAGATCTTCGGCAAGACGGGCACCTTCGACTGGCGTGATTCCTGCCGCCTCTGCATCGAGAACCCGGCCCACGCGACCTACCTCGTCGAGCGCCTGTGGTCCTACTTCGTGCCGACCGCGCCGCCCAAGTCGACGCTGAAGTCCCTCAAGAAGCTGTATGCGCGGGGGTACGGGATCAGGCCGGTCGTCGAGGCGATCCTGATGCATCCGGCCTTCTACGACGGCCCGCGGATGGTGAAGCCGCCGATCGTCCAGATCGCGGGGATGCTGCGAGCCAGGCGGTCCGGGGTGGAGACGCAGGCTTGGACCTGGATCTCCGATGACGCAGGTCAGCGGTTGTTCGACCCCCCGAACGTCTCCGGGTGGGACGAGGAGCGCTGGCTCGATACCGCGCGGCTCAGCGGACGGTGGTCGGCAGCGGCGGAGACCACCTACCAGTCACAGGTCGAAGAGGATGGCTACGACGCCGAGGAGACGGCCAACCAGGCCGTCAAGAAGGCCCTGAAGTTCTGGGGCTCTCCGACGCTGACTTCGCAGACGAGCAAGGAGCTGCACAACTTCGCGGCTCGAGTGGAGGCGATCGCCACCGACGACTGGCAACAGCAGTCCTATCGCGCTCTGCGCCAGAACGCCCTGCGGATGCTGATCGCCTCCAGTCCGGACTTCCAGACGTCATGAGTCCCGCGCCCCGACACCACAGCTGCTGCGGCGAGTTCACCCGCTCCGAGTTGGCGCGCCGTTCGCTGGCCGAGGCCGGTAAGGGTCTTCCGGCGATCGAGCGCGGGATGCCCGCCCCGGCCGGCACGGGCCTTTCGCGGCGGTCGTTTCTCCTGCGCAGCGGCGGCCTTGCCCTGAGCCTCTACGGCGCGAGCCTGCTCAACCCGAGGGCTTTCGTCGACGGGATAGCCAAGGCCGCCGGCAGTCAGGGCAAGGTGCTCGTCTCGGTCTTCCTCGACGGCGGTATCGACGCTCTGTCGGTCCTCTCGCCCGTCAACGACAATACCTATCGTCAGCTTCGGCCCACCCTCAGATTGGAGCCCGGTGACGGGCCGGCGTGGACCGAGGACTCCCGCCTGCACTGGCATCCCGCGGCAACGCCCCTGCATCAGCTGCACGGGGAGGGCAAGGTCACCGTCTTCCCGGGGATCGGCTACGCCGGCGCCGATCAGTCCCATTTCACCTCTCGCCATTACTGGGAGGTCGGGGAGCTCGACCCGGGCACCAACACGGGCTGGCTCGGAAGGCTTCTCGACGCGGTCGGCAACGACGACAATCCACTGCAGGGCCTCTCCCTCGACGGCTCTCTCGCACCGAGCCTGGCGACCGCCCGAGTGCCCGTGGCGGCGACCTGGGGGCCCAGATACGACCTCTGGGCCCCGGGCGTCTGGGGTGACGTTGAGGATCTGATGTTCGAGAGCTTCGCCAAGATCGGAGACGCAGCCGAGAGGGCTCGCGACAAGCAGCTCAAGGGGGCGGGGAAGGTCGTCCGCCAGGCGACCACTCTGCGGAGTCAGCTCTCGTCCTTCTCCGACGAGATCACGAGCCCCGTCGCCTACCCCGACACCGGCCACTTCCCCGAGAGCCTGGCCGGGCTCGCGGCGATGCTTGCCGCCGGGCTCCCGATCACGGTCGCCTCCGTCAACGCGCCCGGTGGCTACGACACCCATGACGACCAGGAGGCTGACTTCGCCACGAATCTGGGTGAGACCTGCGACGGGCTCTTCGCCTTCCAGCGAGACCTCGAGGCGCGCGGCCTCGATGACCGCGTGATCACGCTCGTCTGGTCGGAGTTCGGGCGGCGTCCGGAGGAGAACGGCTCCGGGACCGACCACGGCGCCGGCGGCAACGCGTTCCTGATCGGGACTCCAGCCCGCGGCAAGATGGTGGGGGAGTGGCCGGGCCTGACAACGCTCGACGAGGACGACAACCTGCGCTCCACCGCCGACTTCCGCTCGCTCTACTGCTCGCTGCTCGAGCAGTGGTTCGGCGTCGACGCGGCGGCCGTGATTCCAGGAGCCTCCGGATTCGCGCGGCCGACGCTGATCGGATGAGGCTCGGGGCCTCTGTCGTTGCCGCGGCACTCGCGGCGGTGGCCCTTCAGCCGGCGAGTTCGATCGCGAAGCCCGCTGATCGGGATCCGTCGCGCCTCCTGGTGACCGCGCGCGAGTACGGGTTCACGCTCTCGCGACCGAAGGTCGATGCCGGAGCGTCGATCATCCAGCTCTACAACTACGGCGAGGATCCGCACGACATGAAGATGCAGCGGGTCGGCGGCCGCACGATCTCCGAGCTCGGGGAGGTCGAGCCCGGCGACACGGGCCGGCTCGATCTGAAGCTGCGCCGGAAGTCGACGTACACGCTGTGGTGTTCGATCCCCGGCCATGTGGAGTTGGGGATGACCGCCACCTTGAAGACATCGGCCAAGCGTCCCTGACGAGTCGGCTCAGGTCCCCAGCAGCCCCTCCAGCTCGGCGACCGACCCCACCGGGGCACGGCAGCTGAAGCTCTCACACACGTAGGCCGCCGCCGCCCCCTCCGGGGCAAGGCGGTCGGCGAGCAACGCCGGAACTGCGGCGCCCTCGCAACCTCCGGCCATGACCAGGTGCGGTCGGTAGCGGCTGCGGACGGCCTCGGCAAGGGCGTCGATCGCTTCGCGCCGGTCGGCCGGGGCGATCAGCGCGACCTCTCGGCTCGGGGAGGCGTAGAGGTCGAGCGCCGCCAGGAGGTAGGTGAGGCCCTGGGGGTGCTTTCGGGCCGGCTCGGCGAGCAGCAGCAAGACGCCGTGGGCCCATTCGCGCGTAGGCCGACTCGCCGGTCAGCGCGGCGAGGCGGAGCAGGCCGTTGGCAGCGGCCGCATTCCCCGACGGGGCCGGGTGGTCGTCGACGTCCTTGCGCCGGGCGATCAGCTCCTCGTGGTCGTCGGAGGTGGTGAAGAATCCGCCGCGCTCCCGATCGCCGAAACGATCGATCATCGCGTCGGCGACCTCGCGGGCCGCCTCGAAGAACCGAACCTCGAACGTCGCCTCGTAGGTCGCGAGCAGCGCCTCCAACAGGTAGGCGTGGTCCTCGAGGTAGGCGTTGAGCCGAGCCTCGCCGCCGTTGAAGGTCCGCAGCAGGTGACCCTCCTCGTTGCGCATCGTGGTGAGGATGAAGTCCGCACATTCGCGGGCCGCGTTGACGTAACGGTCCTCCCCGAGGGCGGCGCCGGTCTCGGCGAGCGCCCCTGCCATCAGCGCGTTCCACGCGCACAGCCGCTTGTCGTCGAGCCCGGGGCGCACCCGCTTTTCGCGGCTTGCCAGCAGCGCCTCGCGAGCCGGCTCGAAGCTCGCGGGGGGCTCCGATCCATATCCGAAGGGAAGGTGGAGCACGCTGCGACCGTCGAGGTGCCCTCTCTCGCCTATCCCCAGGTAGGCGAGCACGGCGGGCTCGGTGTGATCGAGGCCCGCGTCGTCGAGGGCCGCCCGTGCCTCGGCGGGCGTCCAGGTGTAGTGGAGTCCCTCGACGCCCTCGGAGTCGGCATCGAGTGCGGAGTAGAAGCCGCCCTCGGGACCGCGCATCTCCCGCAGCGCCCAGTCGCAGATCCCGACGGCTACCTGCCGGTAGCGGTCGTGGCCGATCTCGAGGTGGGCGCGCAGGTAGGAGCGTGCGAGCAGCGCGTTGTCGTAGAGCATCTTCTCGAAGTGAGGCACGAGCCAGCCGGCGTCGACCGAGTAACGGGCGAATCCCCCGCCGAGCTGGTCGTGGATCCCACCGGCGGCCATCCGGTCCAGGGTCAGTTCGACCGGCTCGTGGACGCCGCGAGCGAGGAGGAGGTCCAGGGCGGTGGCCGGAGGGAACTTGGGGGCGCTCCCGAACCCGCCGTTGACGGGGTCGATGTCCTCGCGCAGCGATCGAACCGCCTCGTCGACGATCTCGCCCCCGATCTGCGTGGCCGTGGCCGGCATCCGACCGATCGCGCCCAGCTGCTCCCTGGTTCGTTCAGCGGCCGCGCCGATCTCGTCGCGCTGCATCCCCCAGGCGGCGCTGACCGCCTCGAGCACCATTCGGAAGCTGGGCATCCCCTGCCTCGGCTCGGGCGGGAAGTAGGTGCCGCAATGAAACGGGACGCCGTCCGGATCGCAGAAGGCGGTCAGCGGCCAACCCCCGTGGCCGGTCATCCCCTGCAGCGCCTCCATGTAGATGGCGTCGACGTCGGGGCGCTCTTCACGATCGACCTTGACCGGCACGAAGTGCTCGTTCATGTATTCGGCCGTCGCCCTGTCGGTGAATGACTCCCGCTCCATCACGTGGCACCAATGGCAGGCCGAGTAGCCGATCGAAAGCAGGATCGGGACGTCTCGCCTGCGGGCCGCGGCATTGGCTTCGGCGCCCCAAGGTAGCCAGTCGACCGGGTTGTCTTTGTGCTGGAGCAGGTAGGGAGAGGTCTCGCCCGCTAGTCGGTTGGCCACCTGCTCGAGGCCCCGACTAACAGCCGGACTGATCGGCTTCGGGCTCGACCTCGGCCAGGCGGTCCCAGATTCTCGCCAGATGCTCGAGGTCCTCGGTCTCGAGGCGACTCACGAACTGCTCGCGAATGCCGGCCAGGTTGGTCGGCCGGGCCCGTTCGAACTTCTCGGCGCCGGCCTCGGTCAGCCGCGCGTAGGTTCCACGGCGATCGTCCGGACAGGTGTGGCGCTCGACGAAGCCGCGGGCGGCGAGCCGATCCACCAGTCGGGTCAGTCCGCTGCGGCTGAGCAGGAGCTGGTCGGCCAGGGTCCCCATCCGCAGCGAGTTCTCGGGCGCTCTGGAGAGCAGCAGAAGTACCTCGTAGGAGCTGAGAGCGAGGCCGTGCTCACGTTCCAGGCGCCCGTCGATCGCCGAGGTCATGTTCCGATAAGCGAACAGCAGACCCCTCCATGCAGCCAGCTCCCTGTCGTCGAGCTGACGGGTATCGGGGCCGGCGGGCTTCGCGGTGGTCAGTTCCATGTACCGATCGTATCAGTGGTCGTTGACGATGCAACCATAGTTATGGGAGCATTGATCCGTCGAATTCCCCAGGGCGAAAGGAAGTTGGGCGCGATGAAGTTCGAAGGCATCCACCACGTCACGGCGATCACCGCAGACGCTCAGGACAACGTCGATTTCTATGCCGGTGTGCTTGGCCTGCGGCTGGTCAAGAAGACCGTGAACCAGGACGACCCGAGCGTCTATCACGTCTTCTACTCAGACGAGGGGGGCCACGCCGGCTCCGACATCACGTTCTTCGAGTTCCCGGGAGCCCCTCGCGGCCGGGCCGGCGACGGCATGGTCCACACCGTGATCTGGCGAGTCGGATCGCCCGAGTCTCTTGAGTTCTGGGCTCAGCGTCTTGCCGACAATGGGATCCCGGTCGGGCGCGGGGAGGGGTCGCTCGACTTCGACGATCCGGAGGGCCTGAGCCATGAGCTGCGGGTCAGCCACGTCACCGACGAGCCGCTGATCGCCCGGCACCCGGATGTCCCAACGGAGCACGCTCTGCAGGGATTCGAGGCGGTGCGCGCCTTCGCGTCCGCTCCGGAGGGGAGCGAGCATCTGCTCCGCGAGCTCGGATTCGACGGCGCCGCCGACACCTGGGAGGCGCGCGGCGAGAGCCGAGGCGGGTTGATCTACTACGACGTCCCCGCCGGCCGCGGCGGGTCTGCAGGGAGCCGGAACCGTTCACCACGTCGCCTGGGCCTCGACGCCGGAGGAACTCGAGCAGTGGCGTGAGCGGGCGATCGGCGGTGGCGCGAGGCCGACCCCCGTCATCGATCGCTTCTACTTCAAGTCCGTCTACTTCCGCGAGCCGAGCGGCGTGCTGTTCGAGATTGCGACCCTCGGGCCCGGGTTCACCGTGGACGAGCCCATGGAGTCCCTTGGGGAGAGGCTCTCGTTACCACCCGACTACGAGCATCTCCGCTCCCGGGTCGAGGCCAGCCTGAAGCCGATCCACAGCCCGCGAGCGGTCAGCCACTGATCCGCCGACTCAGGAGATGTCACGCCGGCGCAGCCGGACGACGCCCAGCGCGATCGGGACGACCACCCAGACGATCGAGGCGGTGGCGATCTTGTCCCATTGGTCCGTCGTCGAATCGGTGAGGGCGTCCCAAGCTCCGGGGTCGATCCAGGCGATGGCGTCGTTGACGGCGCCCGAGATCGCTCCGATCCCGGTGACGATGATCGGCGCGACGAAGTTCAGGACGATCGCGGCGGGTGAGTTCATCAGGATTGCGGCAAGGCCGAAGCCGAACATGAGAACGAGGAACTCGTAGACGACGATCCGCCCCGCATCATCGAACGAGATCGTGAAGCTGCCGCCATCGAGGGCCGTTCCGATCGCCGCCAGGGTCGCGCTCAGAAGCACGATCGTGCCCAGCAACGCGAGTGTCGCCCCCAGCTTGGCCGCGACGACCCGCTCCCTGATCGGGACGAGAGCAAATGTGCTCAGCGCCGTGCGCTGGGTCCACTCACTCGTCATCAGCAGGATCGGGATGATCGGGAGCAGGATGCTGCTTGCCAGCATCGCGTCGACGAACGTCTCTCCGAGTGTCCTCGTCGCGTTGCCGGTCGCAACATCCGCGATCACGGCCGCGACCGCCGACAGCGCGGTGAGGAGAGCCAGCCACAGGCCGGACCGGGTGTCGACCATCTTTCGGAACTCGACCCGGCTGAGTCGGAGGAGAGAGGCTTGGCTCGAGCGCGAGCTCAGCGGTGCGCCGCTCACTCGCCCGGCCCCTCTTCACCGGAGGTGAGCGCAAGGAAGAGCTGTTCGAGGCCGCCGGGATCGGCCGGCCTGAGCTCACTGAGGACAACCCCTTCCGCATGGGCGGCACGCCCGACCGACTCCGGGTCGGCGTCGGCGAGCAGACCGGCCTCGGCCGGGACGGCCTCGATCCCGGCGGCGGCGAGGGCGGCGGCGAGGGCATCCCCGTCCGGGCTGCCGACGACCGTGCCCCTCGATGTCAGCAGCTCCGCCTTGGACCCGGAGGCGACGAGCTTGCCCCTGTTGATCAGGACGAGCCGGTCGGCGATCATCTCGATCTCGTTCAACAGGTGGGATGAGAGGAGGACGGTGCCGCCCTGGTCGGCGAAATGCCGGAGCAGCTCCCGCATCCAGATGATCCCCTCCGGATCGAGGCCGTTGGCGGGTTCGTCAAGGATCAGGACGGAGGGGTCGCCGAGCAGAACCTGCGCGAGGCCCAAGCGCTGGCGCATTCCCAGTGAGTATCCGCCGACTCGCCGCCTCCCCGTCGCCCGGCTCAACCCGACCAGCGTCAGCATCTCGTCGATACGAGCGGGGTCCGCGCCGATCGTCTCAGCGCACAACCTCAACGTTTCCCGTCCCGTGCGGCCGGTGTGCTGAGCGCTGGCGTCGAGCATCACGCCGACATGGCCAGCGGGGTTGGCGATCCTTCGGTAGTCCTCGCCGAGGACGGTCGCCCTCCCCGCCGTTCTGGCGGTCAGACAGCAGATCATCCGCAGCGTGGTCGACTTGCCGGCCCCGTTCGGACCGAGAAAGCCGGTTACGGTCCCCGGATCACATTGAAAAGACAGGTCTTCGACGGCCGTAGTGCGGCCGAATCGCTTGGTCAGTCCAACGGCCTCGATCATGTGCGGCTGGGGACCCAGCCGACTGGAAACGCCCCTGCGGGCACGTGGCCCGGGTAATCGGGAAACCAGCGCATCGCGATCTCGGTTCCGGCACAGCTCTCGAGCAGAGGCTCGAGGTCGCCGACCGTCATCAGGACCCGGATCGTCGAGCCGATCTGCAGGTCGGCGGCGGTCGGCGCCTCGCCGCCGATGATCCCGGCGGAGGCCAGTTGGTTGATGTGATCGACCTTCTCCGGGATCCCGGCCAGCTGCTCGGCGAGGAGCACTGCGGTGATCCCGTGATAGCGCCAGGTGGCCCGCACGTACTTGATCGCGAAGTCCGTGCCGGCGGGATCCAGGGGTTCACCGCCGGCGAAGGTTCCGAGCGCCTCGGGCCGGAACTGGAGGGCGCCCCAGCCGAGGGTCCGGCCCAGATCCTGAAGCTCCTCGTCGCCCCACCGGTCGGCCTCGCGAACCTGGTCGGCGATCGGCTCCGGAAAGAGCGGCGGGTCCGGGGCGATCTCCTCGAGCCTGGCGAAGATCGCCCGCGATCCGTGGACGGGCTCGCCGTCGACGAGCATCCCCGGAACGGTCCGGTGACCCTCCCCGTAGATCGCCTCCATCTGCTCGTTGTGCTCGCCGACGGTCATCTCCACCCGTTCGAACTCGATCCCCTTGTAATCCAGCGCCGCGGCGGCGGCGTGGGAGGGGTGGGAGGGGGGCAGGACGTGGAGCGTGACGCTCGGTGAGGTGCTCATCGCTCGGACTCTAGGGCGCTCTAGGGGTCGCCGCCCTGATGAGACAGCTGCTCCTGAAAGCTCGCCCGGGTTCCAGCGGGACTGGATGCGCCGGCGTTCATCCGCCGCCGGCCGATCAGGAAGACGAGCGTGCTGGCCCCGACGGCGCCCGCCGCGGCGGCGGCGAACGAGGCTCCGTAGCCGCCGAGCGCCGCCGCCACCCCGGCGATCGGCGCGCCCAGTCCGACGCCGAGATCGAAGCAGGCGGTGAACGTGCCCATGGCGATCCCCCGCCGCTCCTGAGGCACGCGATCCATGACCAGCAGAATCAGGCTGGGGAAGATGAGCGAGAAGGCTCCGCCGACGGCGACCGCGCCCGCGGCGGCCACCGGGAGGCTCTGCGCGAGCCCGATGACCACCAGCCCGAACGCCTCGAGCAGGCCGGCTCCGATCGCGCATCGGACGCCCCCGAAACGATCGGGCAGCCAGCCGAAGAACACACGCGCTGTGACCACCGTGAGCGCGAAGGCGGTGAAGATGGTCGCGCCGTGTTCGATGCCGCGATCGTCGAGGTGAAGCACGATGAAGCCGGCCAGCGCCGCGTACCCGAGCGTCGCCAAGGTCATCGCCAGTCCCGGCCCCAGCGCTTCCGGTGCGAGCAGGCGGGTTCGCCCCGAGGTGTCGGGCTCCCGGGCCGGCCGGGGTGGCTCCGGGATGCGCAGGGCGATCATCGCGGCGGCGAGGGGGGCGGCGGCGGCGAAGGCCCAGACGGCCTCGTAGCCCGCGGCGCGATGCAGGAGGTCGCCGATCGGCGGGCCCAACGAGAGCCCACCCCAGATCGCGAGGCCGTAGAGGCCGATGATCCGCCCGCGTCGCGCGGGATCGGTGATGTCGACGACCCAGGCCGAGCTTGCGGTGTAGACGACGCCCTCGCCGGCGCCGAGAATCAGGCGGGCCACCAGCAGGCCGGCCACGCCGAGCGGCAGGAAGTAGAGGAGGCTGGCCACGACCGTGACGATGGTTCCTGTGATCACGACGGGCTTGCGACCTCGGGCATCGGCGATGCTGCCCGCCAGCGGCCGGAAGGCGATCCCGGTCAACGCGTAGGCGCCGACGACGATCCCCACCGCCAGATCGGTCGAGCCGATCGGCCCCTTCACGTACTGCGGCAGGACGGGGATCGTCGCGCCGATGCTGAGCAGCACCAGCAGCGTGACCGCGAACAGGGCTGAGAAGGTTGCTCTGGGCGCCGCGGCTCCCTCGGCGGTCGGGCTCACATGGACTCCGCGGACCCACCCGTGCGCAGCTCCGCACGCTTAATCTTGCCGCTCGCCGTCTTCGGCAGCGAATCGGCGAACTCGACGATCCGGGGATACTTGTAGGGAGCGGTCGTCCGTTTGACGTGCTCCTGAAGCTCGGCCGCGAGCGCCTCGCCCGGCTCGCCGGAGCGGAGCACGACCACGGCCCTGACGACCGAGCCGCGCTCGGGGTCGGGAGCGGCGACCGCCGCCGCCTCCGATACGGCGGGGTGGGTGAGCAGGGCGGACTCGACCTCGAAGGGCCCGATCCGGTAGCCGGAGGAGAGGATCACGTCGTCGGAGCGGCCCTCGAACCAGAGGTAGCCGTCGTCGTCGGCGGAGACGAGATCGCCGGTTCGCCACCACTCCTCGGCGAAGGGCTCCGCGTCGATGTAGCGGCTGAAGAACGTCGGGCAGCTCGACGTTCGGAGCACCAGCTCGCCGTCGTCGACGCGCAGGTCGATGCCCGGCAGCGGCAGGCCCATCGAGCCGTCCCGGACCTCGCCGCCGGTCAGCGCTCCGGTCAGCGCTCCGGTCTCGGTCTGCCCGTAGCCGTCGTGAATGTCCATGCCCATGCCCTCGCGGAACGCTCGGATCACCTCGGCATTGAGCGGCTCCCCGGCGCTGACCATGCGGCGCAGCCCCCGGATCGGGCGCAGCTCGGTGCGCTTTGCCAGCATCCGGTACTCGGTCGGTGCCTGGCAGAGGACGTCAATGCCCTCCCGCTCGCAGATGGCAAGTCGCTCGTCGGGGTCGAAACGACCCTCGTGGATGAAGGCGGCGGCGCCGCCGAGCCAGGCGGCGATGAACGAGTTCCGGGCCGACTTCGACCATCCGGTGGCGGCGGTGCACCAGGCGAGATCACCCCTGCGGGCGCCGAACCAGTGCTCGGCCTGCAGGCTCTGCCCGAACAGGTAGCGATGAGGATGGACCGCCGCGCGAGCCGAGCCGGTCGTCCCCGAGGTGAAGACGATCAGGGCGGGGTCGTCGGGGTCGAGATCGGCGGGCCCGGCGGGCGGCGCCTGCGGCCGCTCCTCATCGAGGATCTCGAGGATCTCGGTGAGCGTCAGGTATGGCACCCCCCCGGGGAGCTGGGCGAGGTAGCGCTCCTCGCCGAGAGCGATCGCCGGATCGGCGACGGCGATGCGGTGGGCGAGATCGCCCTCGCGCAGCTGCGTGCTGCAGGGGAGCGCGACGGCCCCGATCCGAAAGCAGGCCAGCATCGAGAGCACCCACTCCGACCGATTTCCGATCAGCGTCATCACGACGTCGCCGCGACCGACCCCGCGGGCCTCCAGCGCACCCGCGAGGCCGGCCGAACGGGCCGAAAGCTCGCCGAATCCCCAGGTTCGTCGTCCGCCCGATTCATCGACCGCGACCAGGGCGGTCTGCGCTGCCGGGAAGGAGTTCAGGACTTCGTCGGTGAAGTTCATCGGCCCCGGCACGCTATCGGGGGCGCGTCAGTTCTTCCGCTTGACCTTCCAGGTCCGGGTTGCGGCGGAGCCGTCGACGTTGCCCACGGCGTCGATGGATCTGACCTTGAAGGTGTGCTCGCCGCGCTTGTACTTCTTCACGTAGGGCGACTTGCAGGCCTTCCATGCCTTGCCCTTGTCGCGCTTGCACTCGAACTCCGACCCGGATTCGGTCGAGCTGAACCTGAACCTGAGCTTCGTCTTGTCCTTGTTGGACCGCTCCGTCTTGGCGGGCTGTCTATCCAGGGTCGTGTTCGGCTTGACAGTGTCGACTGAGAACGAGCGCTCGGCCGGCGTCGGGTCGATGTTTCCCGCCGCGTCGATGGACCTGACCTCGAAGGTGTGTGAACCGTCGGCGAGCGCGGTGTAGGCCCGGGGTGAGGTGCAGCCGGCAAAGGCCTCGCCGTCGAGGCTGCATTGAATCGCTGCGCCACCGTTCGAGGCGGCGAACTCGAACGAGACATCGCCGCTCGCCACCCCGCCGGCCGGACCGGAGGTGAAGCTCGTGTCGGGCGGGACGGTATCCACGACGATCGAGCTCGAGGCCGGAGTCGGGTCGGGTTCATCGGCGTCGTTGACCGCCCGCACCTCGAAGGTGTGGGCGCCGTCGGTCAGCGAAGCGGTCGTGTGGGTGCCGTTGCCCGAGCAGGCGGCGAAGGCGGCCGAGTCCACCCTGCAGTGGAAGTCGGCCACCGCCTCGTCGGTGGAGAACGTGAATGTGGCGGTGGGATCGTTGGTGACGGCGGGCGGTTCGGAGTCGATGGAGGTCTCGGGAGCGTTGCTCCGCGCCGCCGAGGCGATCGCGTCGTCGTTCTCGGCGCCCCCGATCAGCTCCAGCCCGTCGGGGGTCACCGCGACGCTGCGAATCAGGTCGAGACCCGATGCCGCGCCGTCGAGGGTTGCCCCAGGGGCCGCACACGCTCCGCTCCCGCTCGGCCCCGAGGCCGTCTCGCCGGTGACGCATGAGTCCCAGGCGAGGTCTCCATTCGCGATCTGACGATCAAACGAGGCGATCGCGTCATCGCCGGCGGCCGCCGCGTAGAGGCTCTTCCCGTCTGGGCTGATCGCAAGCGATTGCGTGAACTTGAGGCCGCTGCCCTCTCCGTTGGTGGTCGCCGACGGGATCTCCGTGCAGCCGGCGGAACCGACGCTCTGGCTGCCGGTCAGACACTCGATCAGGGTCAGGTCGCCGGTCGTCGCGTTCCGGGCGAAGTCGTTGACCGCCGAGTCGGTCTGGGAGCCCGCGTAGACGGAGCTGCCGTCAGGCGAGATCGCGATCGCCTGAATCCTGTCCATCCCCGAACCGGTGCCCAATGCGTTCGCCGTCGGCACAGCGGTGCCGCAGGCCCCCGTCCCGGAAGGCCCCGTCCCGGTCTCGCCGGTGATGCAGTCGTTGGGGCTCAGGACGCCGTTGCCGGTGTTGCGGTCGAACCAGGTGATCGCCGCGTCGCCGTTGGAGCCGACGTAGACCGACTCACCGTCGGCGCTGACGACGGGAATGAAGGTCTGGTCGAGCCCGGTCCCCGCGCCGCCGACCGTGGTCGTCGGGAAATCGGCGCAGGCGGCCGTTCCCGTGGATCCGCTCTCCGCCTCGCCGGTGATGCAACCACCGTAGGTGAGTGCGCCGTCGATCAGGGCCCGCGAGAATCCCGCGATCGAGTCGTCGTTGGCGGAGGTCACGTAGACCGATTTTCCGTTCGGGCTGATCGTGATCCCGCTCGGCGAATCGAGCCCGGAGTCCGTGCCGTTCACGGTCTCCGACGGGATGTCCTCGCATTGGCCCCCGCCGGTCGTCGTGCTGGCCTCCTCACCGCTGTAACAGTCGACGAACGTCAGCCCTCCCGTGCCGAGGTCGCGATCGAACTGGACGACCGCGTCGTCGTTCTGGGAGATCGCGTAGACGGAGGTCCCACCGGGACTGATCGCGGCGTCGATCAGGTCGTCGAACCCGGTGTCCGACGCTCCCGCGGCAGCGGTCGGGGAAGCCTCACAGGCTCCGGTCCCCCCGCCGACGACCGGACCGCCCGAGGTCCCCCCGGTGATGCACTCCGAGAACGTGATCTCGCCGGTGCTCGCGTTGCGCTCGAGGTGGACGATCGCATCGTCGCCCTGCGCCGTCGCGTAGATCGAGCTTCCGCTGTTGCTGACGTCGACGCTCTGGATACCGTCCAGCCCACTGTCTGCCCCGCCGGTCGTCGGCAGGGGAGCCTGGGTGCATGCGGAGGTTCCGGCGTTGCCTGTGGCGGAGTCGCCGCTGATGCAGTCTCCACCCGAGAGGTCGCCGGTCGCTCCGAGGGCGGCCCCCGCCGAGACCGAGATCGCACACGCAATCGAAGCCGCTGATGCGATCCCTCGCCGCGTCCTCCGCTCCGCCATGCGGGGATACTAGAACCCGGCGGCCGGATCCGCGCCACCAGAGGGCGCGAGCGCTACTCGTAGAGCTTGACGATGCGGATGCTGCCCTCGGGAGCGGCGTCCACGCAGAGGTTGCAGAGCACGCACTCGTCGAGGTTCTCGCGAACGATCGTGACGCGATCGGTGTCGGAGGCGAAGATGTTGACGGGGCAGACCTCGGCGAGCTTTGCCGAGAGCGCCGCGTCGCCGACGATCGAGTCGTCGACCTCGACGTCGATGAAGATCCCATGCTCCGGCTCGCTCATCGGCCCAGCAACTCCTTGACGCGCGCTGGGATCTCGTCGATCCGCTCGACGACTGGGATCCCGGCCGCCTCGAGCCGCGCGATCTTCTCCGTCGCCGAATCCTCGACGCCCTCGACGATCGTGCCGGCGTGACCGAAGCTCATGCCCTGCATCTCCTCGTCGTCCATGAAGCGTCCCGCCATGAAGGCGACGATCGGCATCTTCGAGGCGGCCTCGTCGCGCCACTCGACCAGCTCGGCCTCCATGCGACCGCCGGGCTCGGTGTAGATGACGATCGCTTCGGTCTGGGGGTCGGCCTCGAACAGCGGCATCAGCTCGGCGTAGGTGGAGCCGATGATCGCGTCGCCGCCGATCGAGATCGCGGTCGAGATGCCCAGACCGGCGGCGGTCAGGGTGGAGGAGATCTCCGTGGTCATGCCTCCCGAGCGGCTCATCACGCCGACCGGGCCGGCGACATAGGCCTTCGCTGCGTCCTTCGCGGGGCCGCCGATACCGCCCATCTTGGCGACGCCGGGGGTGATCAGGCCGAGGCAATTCGGCCCGATGATGCGGGCCCCGTGCAGGTTGGCCAGCTCGACCATCTCGGCGACATCCTTGCGGGGGATGCGCTCGGTGACGACGACGATCAGCTTGATCCCGTTCTCGATCGCTTCCATGACGGCGTCCTTGGTGAAGGCGGGGGGGACCGTCGCGACGGCGCCGTCGATCGGCCCGCCGTGATGGGCGACGGCCTGCTCGACGGTGTCGAAGACCGGCACGCCGTGGACCTCGCGGCCCTTGCGGCCCGGGGTGACCCCGCCGACGATCTTGGAGCCGAAGTCGAGGCACTCGCGGGTCAGGTTGACGGCCTCGCGCCCGGTGATGCCCTGGACGATGAACGTGAAATCCTCGTTGAGCAGTACGGCCATGGCTACGCCGCCTCCCCCTGGACCTTGGCGACGGCCCTTCCGGCGGCCTCCCACATCGAGACGCTGCGGTCGCAGTACTCGACGCCGTACTTGTCGAGGATCTTGTAGCCCTCGTCCTCCCAGGCACCGGGGATCCGGAAGATCGCGATCGTCTCGGCAGGGTCCTTGCCGAGCTCCAGGCAGGCCTTGATCACGCCTCGGGCGACGATGTCGACACGGGTGTTGGAGACGATCGACATCATCACGGCGATCTTGCTCACGCCGTCCTTCCGCAGGACCTCCTTGGCGAGGCCGCAGGACTTGGCGACCGACGGGTTGCCGCCGATCTCGGCGTAGTTGGCGGGTTTGCCGCCCTGGCTGCGGACCGCGTCCGTGAGGGTCAGTGAACCGCCGCCGGCGCCGATCACGAGACCGATGTTGCCGGTGAAGCCGTGGTCCTTGCCCTGGATGACGCCGCGATGGTCGGCGGCGTCGATGGCCTTCACGTTGCGTTCGAACTCACTGGGCTCATACATCTCGCGCGGCTCGCTCAGGTCGACGCCGATCTCGGTCAGCATCGCCTTGTGGCGGCCGACGGCCTCGTCCTCCATCTCCATGTGCGCGTCGAGCGCGACGAAGGAGCCGTCGGTGAGGCGAGCGACGGGATTGATCTCGGCCAGGGTCATGTCGTAGTCGCGTTGGAGGCGGGCGAGGCGGGCGAGGATCATCGTCGCCCGGGTCAGCTCCTTGCCGGTCATGCCGCAGCGGGCCACGGTCTCCTTGGCCTGAAAGTCGGCGATCTCGTGGAGGTTCGCCAGATGCGCGCGGCCGACGTGGTCGGGATGCTCCTCGGCGACCTGCTCGATGTCGATGCCGCCCATGTCGCTGAAGAGCATCATCGGCCGCCGGGCGCGGAGGTCCCAGAGGACGGCCGCGTAGTACTCCTGTTCGACCTCGGCCTTCGGATCGACGAGGACGCCGACCGGCATGTGGCCACCGATCTCGAGGTCGAGGATCGCGAGCGCATGCTCGGCGGCCTCCTCGGGGCCGTCGGCGAACTTGACGCCGCCGGCCTTCATCCGACCACCGGTCAGGACCTGCGACTTGACCACGACCGAGCCGCCGATCTCGGCAGCGGCCCTGCGCGCCTCGTCGGCGGTCGTGCAGAAGCCGTACTTGGTGACCGGAATTCCGGCCCGCTCGACGATTCGGCGTGATTCGTATTCGTAGAAACGCATGGATCAGAAGGTTCGGCGCGCGGTCACAGGACAGTGGCCGAGCGCCGCGGAACCCTACCGGCTCATTCCCACAATAGGATCGGCGCCATGTTCGGACGCAGGGACTCAGCGGTGCTCCGCGATGTGGATGTCGCCGTGGTCGGTGCGGGCCTCGCGGGGCTGTCGGCAGCGCGAACCCTGCGGGCAGCCGGTCGTGACGTGGTCGTGCTCGAGGCCCGCGACCGGGTCGGCGGGAGGACTCTGAACGAGCCGATCGGCAACGGCGCGGTCGTCGAGATCGGAGCCCAGTGGGTCGGCCCCACCCAGGATCGCGTGATCGGGCTGATCGAGGATCTCGGCCTGAAGACATTTCCGACCCATTCGCAGGGAACCAACCTGTTCGAGCGGGGAGGCCGGCTGGGGGAGTACCAGGGGACGATTCCCAAGGTGAACCCGGTCGGCCTGGCGGAGGTCGGGCTGACCCTGCGTCGACTCAACTCAATGGCGGACATGGTGCCGCGGGAGTCGCCCTGGCTGGCGCCGAAGGCAGACGACTGGGACTCCCAGACCTTCGAGACCTGGATGCGCCGCAACGTCCGCACCGGGACCGCTCGCGACATCCTGCGACTCGCGATCATCGGCGTCTGGGCTGCCGAGCCCCGCGACGTCTCGCTGCTCCACGTCCTCTTCTACATCCGCTCGGCGGGCTCGATCGAGATGCTGACCGACACCGAGGGTGGCGCGCAGCAGGATCGGGTCGTTGGCGGCACCCAGTTGATCTCCCTGCGCATGGCGGAGGAGCTGGGGGCGGGGGTCGTCGAACTCGAATCGCCGGTCCGGAGGATCCGCCATCGCGAGGATGGGGTGGAGGTGACCTCCGACCGGCTCACGGTCCGGGCTCGCCGCGTGATCGTCGCGGTCCCGCCGACCCTCGCCGGCCGGATCTCATACGACCCGCCGATGCCGGCGATCCGCGACGGCCTATCCCAGCGGATGGCGCAGGGCAGCGTGGTCAAGTGCATGGCGATCTACGAGCGGCCGTTCTGGCGCGACCGGGGCCTCTCCGGCGCGGTCACGAGCGTCGATGGCCCCGTTTCCGTCGGCTTCGACAACTCGCCGCCGGACGGGCGTCCCGGCGTCCTGCTCGGATTCCTGGAGGGAAGCGCCGCGCGTGAGGCGATGGACCTGCCCCAGGGCGAGCGCCGGACGATCGTCGCCGGGGCCTTCAGCCGGTTCTTCGGCCCCGAGGCCGCCGACCCGGTCGGCTACGTCGATCGTGCCTGGGCCGCAGAGGAGTGGTCCCGCGGCTGTTACGGGGGCTTCATGCCACCCGGGGCCTGGACCGACAACGGATCGGCGCTGCGCACGCCGATCGGTTCGGTCCACTGGGCGGGAGCCGAGACGGCCACCGTGTGGAACGGTTACATGGACGGCGCGGTCGGCTCGGGAAGGGATGCCGCCGAGGCCGTACTGGTCCACCTTGCCTAGGCAGCTCCGTACTGAGCCCTCGGAGGTATTCGGTACTCAGCCCCCGGCACGGCGTGGAGCTTTGCGCCACAATGGATTGAACCTCTACGCACTGCATCACCGCCGATCTCGCCGACCGCGGACGGCACCCGATTTGCAGATCCCCAGATAGGAGTTGAACCAGCCCACCATGACCGACGCCACCGCCGCGCCCGAGGCGCCCACGAGGAACGAGGCCTTGACCAGTTGGGTCGAGGAGATCGCAGCTCTGACCAAGCCCAGGTCGATTCACTGGTGCGACGGATCGGCTGATGAGTACGACCGGCTCTGCAACGGCCTCGTCGAGGCGGGCACGTTCCAGCGGCTCTCCGACGCGAAGCGCCCCAACTCATACCTCGCGTGGTCCGACCCCAGCGACGTCGCCCGGGTCGAGGATCAGACCTACATCTGCAGCGAGCGCGAGAGCGATGCCGGCCCGACCAACAACTGGAAGGCGCCCGCGGAGATGCGCGAGACGATTTCGGGGCTCTTCGACGGGTGCATGAGCGGCCGGACGATGTACGTCGTCCCCTTCTCGATGGGGCCGCTCGGCTCCGACAAGTCCGAGATCGGCATCCAGCTCACCGACTCCCCCTACGTCGCCGTGTCGATGCGGATCATGACCCGGATGGGCGACCGCGCGCTCGAGGTGCTCGGCGCCGATGGCGAGTTCGTGCCCTGCGTACATTCGGTCGGCGCCCCACTGGCGGAGGGTGAGGCGGATTCCGCCTGGCCGACGAACGCCGAGACCAAGTACATCGTCCACTACCCCGAGACTCGCGAGATCTGGTCGTTCGGCTCCGGCTACGGCGGCAACGCGCTGCTCGGCAAGAAGTGCCTGGCGCTGCGGATCGCCTCGGCGATCGCCCGCGACGAGGGCTGGATGGCCGAACACATGCTGATCCTCAAGCTGACCTCGCCCGAGGGCCAGGTCAAGTTCGTCACCGGGGCTTTCCCGTCGGCATGCGGAAAGACCAACCTCGCGATGCTGATTCCGACGCTTCCCGGCTGGAAGGTCGAGACCGTCGGCGACGACATCGCCTGGATGAAGTTCGGCGAGGACGGCCGGCTGTATGCGATCAACCCCGAGGCCGGATTCTTCGGGGTGGCCCCGGGAACCGGCGTCGAGACGAACCCGAACGCGATGGCGTCGATCGAGAAGGACACGATCTTCACCAACTGCGCGCTCACCGACGACGGGGACGTCTGGTGGGAGGGGATGACGGCCGTGCCCCCGACGCACACGATCGACTGGCACGGCAACGACTGGACCCCCGATTCCGAGGCCCCGGCCGCCCACCCCAACGCCCGCTTCACCGTCGGCGCCGCGCAGTGCCCGGTCATCGCCGACGAGTGGGAGGACCCCGTCGGGGTGCCGATCGACGCCTTTCTGTTCGGCGGCCGCCGCGCCTCCGTGGTGCCGCTGGTTCGCGAGGCGTTCGATTGGGAGCACGGTGTCTTCCTCGGCTCGACGATGTCCTCGGAGATGACCGCCGCCGCCTTCGGCACGGTCGGCCAGCTGCGCTTCGATCCGTTCGCGATGCTGCCGTTCTGCGGCTACGACATGGGCGCCTACTTCGAGCACTGGCTCGATATCGGCCGTAAGGGCGACGCCGACAAGCTGCCGAAGATCTTCTACGTCAACTGGTTCCGCAAGGACGCCGACGGGAAGTTCATCTGGCCCGGATTCGGCGAGAACAGCCGCGTCCTCGAATGGGTCTTCCGGCGCTGCAACGACGAGTCCGAGGTCATCGAGACTCCGATCGGCTTCGTCCCCGCGCCCGGCGAGCTCAACGTCGAGGGCCTCGACCTCAGCGATGAGGCCCTCGAGGAGCTGACGGCGGTCGACGGCGCCAAGGTCGCCGCCGAGCTGCCCCAGGTCGAGGAGCACCTTGCGCGCTTCGAGAACCTGCCGAGCGAGATCCAGGCGCATCTGGACAAGCTCAAGTCCGAACTGGCCTAGGCGCGAAACGTCACCCACCTCAGGATCGTCGGGCGTGGGTTACCCACCCCGGCTCCAGGCCCCACTAACGCAATTCACCGCATTGGCCGTACCCGCCGTGGGTGACGCTTTCTTGGGGCTCCCGGCTACTCGGGGGGAGGCGTGTAGCTGGAGATCCGTTCGGGGAACCGCGGCAGGCCGTCGTCGGGGATCGCCAGCCACGGCGCGGCGTAGTCGACGGATTGGTGGGCGGCAGGGCGGATGCCCGGATCCTGATCAAGCGAGCCCATGCGGATGGCGATCAACTCTTCGTTGTCAGGACTGGTGGTGAAGACGTGGCCGCCGCAGTTGGGGCAGAAGTGCTTCGTCCAGCCATCGCCGGCGCTCCACGCGCGCACCGTGTCCTCACCGGCGGTGAGCCGGAATGAGCCGACCGCGGTCAGGGCGCTGACCGAGAACGCAGTCCCGGTGCGCTTCTGGCATCGCCTGCAGTGACAGATGGCCGCGCCCGGGCGCTCGCTCAGCTTGAAGCGAACCGCCTCGCAGGGACAGCCGCGGTCAGGGGAAGGTCCGGGATCCGGCTCACAAAGCGGCCGATCGCGACCACACCCACCACCACCCCTGACAGGCAGACGTCTGCGGGCGCCCACCGGAAGCTGTGACGGGCCGGGTGGGGCAGGGGTCCCGCGGGGAGTCCAGCACGAGCGCAGCGAGTTGCCCCCGCGGGCCCCCTGCCCCACCCGGCCCCTCGTAGAACCCGCCTACAGCGCGCCCAGCAGGACCGGAGCGACCTGCTTCTTGCGGCTCATCACTCCGGGCAGCGAGATCAGGCCGTCCTCGTCCCGCTCGCCGAAGGCCTTCTCGACCCCGGCGACGTCGCCGACGGCGATCAGGACGGTGCCCTGGTCGAGGATGTCGGTGACCATCAGGGCGGCAAGCGAGTAGCCGTTGCGGCGGCGGACGTCGTCGATCGCTTCGACGAGCTCCGGCGCGACGCTCGAGGACCCGCTTGCCCACCGTTTCGATCTGGGCGATCGAGACCGTGTCACCGGATGGCAGTTGGTACTCCTTGGCGTCCCGGCTGGCGATCTCCGATGCCGAGACCTCGGAGACGTCGGACGTCGACTCGAACATCTGCCGCCCCAGCGCCATCGCGTTGACGTCGATCAGATCCTCGAGGTAGTCGATCACCGCACGATCGCGGTCGGTCGTCGTGGGCGAGTTCAGCAGGACCGTGTCGGAGAGCACGGCGCAGAGCAGCAGCGTGGCGGTCGAGTCCATCGGTTCGATCTCGTTGCCGATGAAACGTTCGGTGATCAGGGTCGCCGTGGAGCCGACCGGATCGAAGGTCGCGGTGACCGGCACCCTGGTCTCGATCGAGCCGATGTGATGGTGATCGAGGATCTCGACGATCTCCGCCTGCTCGACCCCGGGCACGCTCTGCGCCGCCTCGGCATGGTCGACGAGGATCACCCGGCGCGGGGCGGGAGAGACGAGATCGGTCCGGGTGATCAGGCCGACCGGGTGATTGCCGGAGTCGATCGCCACCGCCGCCCGGTAGTGGACGTCCTTGATCTGCTCGGAGATGTCGACGATCAGGTCGTCGGGGTCGACGGTCAGCGGCTCGCGATCGGCCATGCCCTCGCATGGCGAGGCCAGCGTGACCATCCGGCAGCTCACGTAGGAGTCGAGCGGGCTGATGATGACCCGGGTGCCCCGCTGCCGGGCGAGCGCCAGGATCTCGTCGGCCGGCGGCAACCCGTTGCTGGTGATCAGCACGGCGGCGCCGAGCTCGATCGACTGCCGCTGCGCGTCGATGCGGTTGCCGACCACGACGATGTCGCCCTCGGAGATGTTGCTGTCGCTGCGGGAGGCGTCGATCGAATGCACCCAGACCCGGCCGGAGACGGTCCCGTCATCGCCCTCGATCAGCTCACCGTCGAGGGTGCCGACGATCGCTGAGACCGTCGTCGGGGCGTCGGAGAGGCTGTGGGTCTTGCCGGTCTCACGGATGTAGCGGTGGGCGAGGGCGCGCTCGGTCATCACGCCGATCAGCTCGCCCTCGGGGCCGACGATCGGGACGATGTCGAGATCGCCGGCGGCCATGGTCCGCCCGACCACGCGCAGCGGCTCATGGTGGTGGGCGACGGGAAAGCTCTCCTGCATCACGTCGCTCACCCGCAGCAGCACGTGCTCCATCAGATCCGGTTGCCTCGCACCGCTCCGCTCGAGCACCCAGGCGGTCTGGGCGTTCACCTTCCCCAATCGCACCGGGACGTAGTCGCTCTCAGGGTCGAGCTGTTGCCTCAGCTCGGCGTAGGCGATCGCCGATGCGATCGAATCGGTGTCCGGATTGCGGTGCCCCGTGATGTAGATGCGATTCCGGCGTGGGTCGATGGCGTCCTCGTTCACAGCCTCCAATGATCGAGGATCGAGCCGTTCAGGTGTGTGGCGGCTCCCCGTCCCCTCTCAGGTAGGGCTCGAATGCGGCGCGAACAGGGGCCGGGATCGCCGTCTTGGAGCCGCCTGCGCGATCCAGGAAGACATGGCGCAGCTCACCCTCGGCGACGGTCGCCGAGCCCCTGACCACAGCGATCGAGGTGGTGATCGAGGTGGTGCCGAGCCGCGCGATCGTCGTCTGCAGCTCGAACTCGTCGTCGAAGCGCAACGAGCTCAGGTAGCGGATGCCGGCCGCGGCGACGACGAGCTCGACCCCGTTGGCCTCGGTCGCCGCGTCGTAGGGGCCGACGGTGTCGCGCCAGAGCTCGGTTATCGCCACGTCGAAGTATTCGAGGTAGCGCGAGTTGAAGACGATGCCCTGCGGGTCGCACTCGGCGAAGCGGACCCGCATCGGATGAACGTGGATCCTGCTCATCGACCGGTTCGGCCTCCGGCTATCCACTCGCCGAGAAGCGGATCCACGACCCGGTATCCCGTGCTGGTGGACGAATCGCGGTAGATCTCGCCGTTGTCGAGCAGCACGTCCACGGCCGCCTTTGCCGACCCCCCGCGCGAGCCCCCGTGGCGGCGGCCGGCGGCGTAGATGCCCTCTCGGTTCTCCGCGACCGCCGTCAGAGCTCGGCGCTGTCCGGCGCTCAGGCCGGTCCAGACCGCCCGCAGCTCGTCCTGGACCTCGACCATGGCGCGCTCGGCGGCGTCGAGCCACTGCCCCTCGGCGGCCCGCGAGCCCGCCGGGGTCCGCTCCCAGAGCAGATGGGCGAGCAGCATCGTCCGTTGCGGATGGCCTCGGCTGAGGTCGAGAAGCGGGTCGAGCGCATCGCCGATCTCCCGATTCGAGGCCCGGAATCGTCGGTCCAGATACTCGGCCACGTCTCCGGGGTCCAGGGGCGAGAGATCGACGGCCCTCGCCTGGCCGTATAGGGCCCGCCGCTTGTCGGCGAACAGGCTTCGCATCATCCCGAGCTGGGAGCCGGCGAACACGTAGCTGGCAGCGTCGCCGTGATGCTGAATCTCACTGCGGATCACCGCGTCGGCTCGGTCGGATGCCGTCAGCACGTCCTGGAACTCGTCGAACACGACCAGCGTGCGCGTTCCGGTTCGCTCGAACATCCGCTTCGGGATCGAGAGTCGCTCCAGTAGCGGCGGCTCCGCGGCCGGGTCGAGTGCCAGCTCGATGTCCGCCCCGATCGGATCGTCGGTGCCGATTCGCATGCTGGGGTGCAGCCGGCGCCGGAACCCGGCGAACCACGCCGCGACCTTCCCCTCGAGCTGAGCCGCGTAGGCGCGTTCGACCCGCGCGCTGACGTCGGCGAGCGTGAGGACTCCGAAGAAGTCCACGTAGACGGCGTTCCACCCCTCCCGGCCGACCGCCTCTCCGAGCCGGTCCAAGAGCGAGGTCTTGCCGTAACGGCGCGGCGCGACGATCCTGCTGTTGTTGCCGCTCACCGCCGTATCGAGCAAGAGAGTGGTTTCGGCGTCCCGATCGATCAGCTCGGACGGCGGCACGGGCTCGCTGTAGCGGAAGGGGTTCATCAGCTCCGCCCTATGGTAGAGCAGAAACGCTCTAATTTATAGAGCAGGCGGGTTTGTTCAGCCCTTGCCCGCGGCTCAGAGCCCGTACGCCTCCTTGAGCTCGGGGTCCTTCTCGGCGAGCATCTCGGCGAGGTTGACCATCACCTTGCACTGCTTCCAGGTCGCGTCGTCCTGCATCTTGCCGTCGATCATGTGGACGCCGCGGCCGTCGGGGATCGCCTCGATCACCTTCTTCGCGAACCTGACCTCGTCCGGATCGGGGCTGAAGACCCGCTTCGCGATCCCGATCTGAACGGGGTGAAGGGTCCATGTACCGACGCAGCCGAGCAGGAAGGCCGAGCGGAACTGGGCCTCGCAGCCGGCGACGTCCTTGATGTCACCGTAGGGACCGTAGAAGGGGAGGATCCCTGCGGAGGTGCAGGCATCGACCATGCGGGCGATCGAGTAGTGCCAGGGGTCCTGCTGCGCGGTCGCCCGGGGTGCCTCGGGGTCTTCGGGGTCGGGATCGTTGATGACGAGATAACCGGGGTGGCCGCCGCCGACCCGGGTCGTCTTCATCCGTCGCGAGGCGGCGAGGTCGGCCGGGCCGAAGCTCATTCCCTGCATGCGCGGGCTCGCCGTGGCGATCTCCTCGAGGTTGACCACGCCGAGCGAGGTCTCGAGGATCGCGTGGACGAGGATCGGCCGCTCGATTCCGGCCTTGGCCTCGAGCTGGGCGAGCAGGCGATCGATGTAGTGGATGTCCCAGGCACCCTCGACCTTCGGGACCATGATCACGTCGAGCTTGTCGCCGATCTCGGTGACCAGCGTCGTCAGATCGTCGAGAACCCACGGGCTCTCCAGCGAGTTGACGCGCGTCCAGAGCTGGGTCTCGCCGAAGTCGACGTCCTTGGCGACCTTGACCAGTCCGTCGCGGGCGGCGATCTTCTTGTCGACGGGGACGGCGTCCTCGAGGTTGCCCAGAAGGATGTCGGCCTGCTTGGCCATGTCCGGCACCTTGGCCGCCATCTTCTCGTTGGAGGCGTCGAAGAAGTGGATCATCCGCGAGGGGCGGAACGGCACGTCGAGGACGGGATCGGGCGCGCCGATTGCGAGCGGCTGGGCGAAGGTGCGTGGGTTTCTCAAGTCTGCTCCTGAAGATCGTCGTTGTCGGGATCGGGACGCTACCGAAGGCTCGACCTGCGGTTACGCCCCATCGCCGCCTAGACTCCGGCGCTCAATCGGTCCAACCCCCGCTGGACCCTGACCTGGGAGTTACATGCGAGTCCTCAGAATTCCGTTCATCATTCTTGCCGTGTTCGGCCTGATCGCGGTCGCCGGGTGCGGCGGCAGCGACAGCACCGACAGCAGCAGCTCCGAAGCGCTCACCAACGAGGAGTACGCGCAGCAGGCCTCGACGATCCTGCTCGAGTTCGGCACGAGCTTCCAGCAGCTCGGCGCCGACATCTCCGCCTCGAACACGACCGAGGAGTTCAGCACCCTGGTCAACCAGGCCGAGGACGAGATCCAGACCGCGATCGATCAGTTCAGCGCACTGACCCCTCCGGCCGATGCCCAGGAGGGCCACGATCAGACCCTCTCGGCGCTGGAGAACTTCTCCTCGAAGCTGACTGACGTCAGCGAAGCTGCCGACTCAGGTGACGATCAGGCGCTGCAGGAGGCTGCACAGGGACTGCAGCAGGCCGGCCTGGACTTCCAGACCGAGCTGACCCAAGCCGCGCAGTCGCTCCAGGACGCCGGCATCAGCCTGGACGGAAGCTCAGGCACGTCCACCGACTCCACCACCGGCTGATCGGCTGATCACAGCTCATTCGGCGTCAGAGGCTCCTCCGGAATCGGTCCGGGGGAGCCTCTTCGCTTTTCGCGCCCAGGTCCGCGCGCAGGTATCCTTTCGGGCGTCGCAGCGACCTCGAGAAGGCGTAAGCGCCCTCGGTGCCGCGACCAGGTTCGACGTACCTCCCAGACACCCCCAGGAGCCCTCACACATGGCCGTAGACGCCCCGACCTTCGAAGAGAAGACCGACATCCAGAAGGAGATCACCGAGATGGTGCGCTCCTTCGTCGACAACGAGATCATCCCGGTGGCCGAGGAGTACGACCACGAGGACAAGTTCCCGGATGCGATCGTCGAGCAGATGAAGGAGCTCGGCCTGTTCGGGGTGACGATCCCCGAGGAATACGGCGGCATGGGACTCGACCTGACGACGTACACGATGATCGTCGAGGAGCTGTCGCGCGGCTGGATCTCGATCTCGGGCGTGGTCAACACCCACTTCATCGGCTCCTACCTGTTGATGAAGTTCGGTACCGACGAGCAGAAGGACCACTTCCTGCCGAAGATGGCCACCGGTGAGATCCGGGCGGCCTTCTCGCTGTCGGAGCCGGAGGTCGGCTCCGACGTGCAGGGCATCAAGGCCACGGCCAAGAAGGACGAGGCCAGCGGCGACTGGATCCTCGACGGCCAGAAGATGTGGGTCACCAACGGACTGCGGTCGGCGGTCGTCTTCACCCTGATGAAGAACGACACCAAGGCCGACCCGCCCCATACCGGTATGACCTGCTTCATCACCGAGAAGGTCCCCGGAGAGCACAAGAACACCGGTGAGTTCGCCGGACTCGAGGTCCCGCCTCAGATCAAGAAGATGGGATACAAGGGCGTCGAGTCGACCGAGCTCATCTATGACGGCTATCGCTGCTCGCCCGACCGGATCCTCGGCGGCGAGGAGGACGGCCTCGGCAGGGGCTTCGCGCAGATGATGGACGCCCTCGAGGTCGGCCGCGTCAACGTGGCCGCCCGCGGTGTCGGCATCGCCCAGCGCGCTCTCGAGCTGGCCCTCCGCTACAGCCAGGAGCGCAAGACGTTCGGCAAGCCGATCGCACAACACCAGGCGATCCTGTTCAAGCTCGCCGACATGGCGACCAAGATCGAGGCGGCTCGTCTGGTCACGATGAAGGCGGCCCGCATGAAGGACGCCGGTCAGCGCTCCGATCTCGAGGCAGGCATGGCCAAGCTGCTCGCGTCGGAGACGGGCAAGGAGTGCGTCGAGGAATCGTTCCGGATCCACGGTGGCTACGGCTACTCCAAGGAGTACGAGATCGAGCGGCTCTACCGCGACGCACCGCTGCTTCTGATCGGCGAGGGAACGTCTGAGATCCAGCGCATGGTGATCGGGAAGAAGCTCCTGCAGCGCAACAAGATATAAACCGGGCTTCAGCTTTGAGCTCCATCACCCAAGACCTGATCGAGATCGCCTACAAGCGGTTCATCGAGCAGCTGCCGGCGCTGGCGAAGCTGAAGCTCGTCGGCCGGCTCGAGCTGCGTGGCCGCGGCGACGTGCAGATCTTCCGGATCAGCTCTCCCGGGCCGGAGATCACGAAGGAAGAGCCCGAGGACGCCCGGATCACGATCTCCCTTCCCCGCGCCGATTTCAACGATCTCGCCGACGCCGACCTCGAGCACTGGCACACCGCATACGAGCACGGCGTCGTCAAGGTCGGCGGTGACCCCGCCGTAGTCCGCCTGCTCGGCGGCGTGATCGCCAAGCACGAGGCGCGGTCCAAGCTCAAGCACGTCCGCTGAGCTTCGCCCACGCTCGACCTTTCCGAAGCCCGACCAATACGCAACGAGGAATCAATGAGCGACAACGAGACCCATGAGTTGATCACCGACCAGGCCGAGCGCGAGGCGTCCGGTGCCCACCCCTACGGCCGCTACCTCGAGGAGTTCGAGGTCGGCGCCGTCTACAGGCACTGGCCCGCGAAGACCGTCACCGAGTCCGACGATCACCTCTTCTGCCTGATCACGATGAACCACCATCCCCTGCACCTCAACGACGTCTACGCCGGGCAGTCGCAGCAGGGCCAGAACGTCGTCGTCGGGCCGCTCGTCTACTCCCTCGCACTCGGGATGTCGGTCAGCGACGTCTCCGGCAAGGCGATCGCCAACCTGGCGACCGAGGAGCTCAGCCACCCCAACCCCGTCTTCCACGGCGACACGCTCTTCTGCGAGTCCGAGGTCCTCGACGTGCGCCCCTCGAAGTCGAAGCTCGACCGCGGCATCGTCAAGGTCCACACCCGGGTCTACAAGCAGGACAACACCCTCGTCGCCGAGTTCAAACGAACCGTCTTGATCCCGCGCAAGCACCCGGGGGAGTAGGGACCGAGGCGGCTCCGCCCCGTGGCCGATCCCTACGCCACTCGCACGCCCGACCTGAGCGGACGACCCGAGGGGCCTCCCGCCTGGCTTGAGGAGGTCCTGGGGCAGGGGGGCTTCGTGATCGGACCGGACGGCGATCTCGCTGCCGGGAAACCAGCCTTCGCCGTCGTCGCCTGCTGTGGGATCGGCTCGCTCGCTCCGTTCGCGGCCGTCGATCCGGCCATGGCGGTGCTGCTCTGGCTCGAGCACGTGGCCGACCCCCGCGACGGCGCTGCCGCGAACCGGCTGTTGGCCGGGCTGACGGATTTCGAGGCCCCCGTCTTCGCGATCAAGCAGGGCTCCGTCGGCGGCCCGGCCGAGCGGCCCGGCTGTGTGGCGGTGACGGCGGAGCTGATTGCGACGCTGCTCGATGGACGGGAGGGGATCGAGTGGGAGCGGGATCCCGATTTC
Source organism: uncultured Solirubrobacterales bacterium (assembly GCA_963823275.1). Lineage (GTDB taxonomy): Bacteria > Actinomycetota > Thermoleophilia > Solirubrobacterales > 70-9 > RHKX01. The sequence goes on from CAWGKW010000002.1 coordinate 731,743, forward strand.
GCCTATTCGGTGCCGGCATCGGTCCCCGGCCTGGTCGATCCGGCCGCCCGGATCCTGATGCCGCGACTGCTCTACGCCGACAGCGACCGCGTCTACGAACATGCCGGACTCGTCGCCGCCAGGAAGCGTGAGCGTTACGAGATGGCCGCCTCGATCATCGGCCTCGACCCGACCGTGGTCGCGATCGCCGGGTGGCCTCCGCGGCCGACCTCCGACGATTGGCGCGACTGACGACCGTGCGCCGCGTCACCGGGTCGGTCGAGCTCACGATTGCCCCGGATGCTCTCTGGCGCTCGATCTGCCTGCTCGACGCGGTCAACCACGAGCTTGCGCCGATCCTACGGATGACCGCGCCGCATGGCCTCAGGGAAGCGACGATCGAGGAGCTCGAGGTCGGACGGGCCGCCGGTCGCAGCTGGCTGCTCCTCGGCGGGTTGATCCCAGTCGACTACGACGATCTCTGCATCGTCGAGCTCGAGCCGCCCCGCCGATTCCTCGAGCGCTCGAGCATGCTCAGCATGTCGCTGTGGGAGCATGAGCGGGTGATCGAACCCCACGGCGGCGGTTCGGTCCTGATCGACCGGATCCGGTTCGAGTTGCGTCGGCCGCTCGCCCTCCTGCCCGGCGCCGAGCGACTTGCCGCGGCGATCGTCGGAGGGCTCTTCCGGCATCGACACCGGCGGCTTGCGAAGCTACACGGACACCCTGTGCGATCTGAGGAGGAGTCAACCACCAGATGAGCGAAACACCGAAGTCCCTTGACGCACTGATCCGCGTCCCCGCACCCTCCGGCTACGAGACCCCCGCGGCCGAGGTCTGGCGCGAGGCCGCATCTTTCGGCGAGGTCTCCGCCGACGTGCTCGGCTCCTCGACGGTCTCCGTCGGCGTGGCCGAGGACCGGCCGTCCGTGGCGATCGTCGGACACATCGACGAGATCGGACTCTTCATCAGCCACATCGACGACGACGGCTTCCTCTGGTTCGGACCGATCGGCGGCTGGGATCCGCAGAATCTGGTCGGCCAGCGCGTGAACATCCGCGGTCGTGACGGTGACGTCCCAGGTGTGATCGGCAAGAAGCCGATCCACCTGCTCGAGCCCGACGATCGCAAGAAGCCGGCCGAGATCAAGTCGATGCACATCGACATCGGGGCGACCGACAAGGACGACGCCATGAAGCTGGTCAGCGTCGGCGACCCGGCGGTCCTGGCGGCCGAGCCCCTCAACCTTCCGAACGGTCGGCTCGTCTCCCGTTCGCTGGACAACCGGCTCGGCGCCTACGTAGCCCTCGAGGTGGCGCGGCGCTCCTCGGAACGGGAGGGGCTGGCAGTCGGCGTCGTCGGCGCCGCGGTCGTGCAGGAGGAATTGGGCTGCTTCGGCTCGATCACCACGGGGTTCTCCCTCTCACCCGACATCGCGATCGCCGTCGACGTCACCCACGCGACCGACGCTCCGGGCATCTCCAAGCAGGAGAACGGGGACCACGCGCTCGGCTCCGGCCCGGTCGTCGCCCGCGGATCGACGCTGAGCCCGAAGGTCGCCGACCTGCTCCGCGACGCCGCCGAGGCGGAGGGCATCGACTTCACGTTCGAGGCCTCCGGCCGCTACACGGGCACCGACGCCGACTCGCTGCAGATCTCGAAGGGGGGCATCGCCACCGGCCTGGTCTCGATCCCGCTCCGCTACATGCACTCCTCGGTCGAGATGGTCTCGCTCGCTGATGTGGAGGGAGCGATCAACCTTCTCGTCGCCTTCATCCGGAGGCTGGACGGAACCGAGTCCTTCATCCGCTAGGGGCTTTTCGACGCCCCACCGGGGAGTTGCCGTTCAGTGACCACATAGGTCAGTAAATGGCAGTTCCGCGCCTAACTAGTGGGCTTCGTCGGCCGCGTGCGCCGGCGGTCGTGATTCCTCGGCCAGCGAGGTGATCTCCAGCTGGCCGCGGGCGGCGCCCTCGAGGACGTCCGTCGCCTCATTGGGGGAGCGCGCGTAGAGCTCCACGAGGAGGTGGACGACGATCCGCTCCTCGTCGTGTTTGTGGAAGCGGACGTGGGTGAAGAACTCGCGGGTGCCGGCGTCGCCGAAGGCCCCGTAGGTGAGGCTGTCGGCGGCCTCGGGGCCGGAGCAGACCTCGACCAGGTCCCCATCGACGGTGACGGTGCAGGAGGCGACCCAGGGGGTGCCGGCGACGAGCCGCTCCCAGCGGTCCTCGATCGGTACGACCTTGCCCTCGTCGACGGAGAGGTGGGGTTGGTCGTGCATGCAGTCGAGGCACTGGACGACGGACTCCTGGACCTCGTCGATCCGCTCGGCAGGCTCGCCGGTCTCGGGGTCGATCCTGAGGATCGCGTCGTAGTGAACCTGCGCCTCGAGCCGCTGCGACCAGCAGCGATAGCAGCGCAGCCAGGCGCTGCGATCGGTATTGATTTGCTCGCTCACCCCCCACATTGTGCAGGTCGGGCCGAATCGCCGTTGGTGAGAAACCCGGCTGCCGGGTCAGCTTGCGTCCGCCCTGCCCTACGGCAACCTGACCGGCAGGCGGTTCCGCGCCAGAAACAAGGTCAGCCCCATCGGTCCGGCCCACCAGGTGAGCAGCAGGGCGAGCCGAGCGGGGCGATTCTCCTCCAGCGCGGTCTCCCAGATCCATCGTCCGACGAACAGGTCGAAGGAGAGGTAGTGAATCCAGCCCGCGAGCATCGCGTCGGGGTTCTGAAGGAGGTTCGAGACCTTCGCAGGAGTCGAGAAGTCCGGAGGAGTTCTCGTGGTCGCGGCTGAGGTCAGCAGCGAAGCCGTGTAGCCGGCTCCGAGCACGGTGTGGAGCGGAACGAGATGGTCGGCCAGCCATCGCGTCGGTGCCGCCCGCGGCGCAACGATCATCGCCAGCCAGACGGGAAGGGTGCTCAGGTTGGCGATCGTCCAGAGCAGGTTGTGGCGGGGCTTGCTCATGGTCGATGAGCCGGGATCGCTCATGCGGGCTGAGAGGCGGCCGAGCGCTCGGCCACGAGGTCGGCGATGTCGACCATGATCCGGTTGAGGTCGAAGTCCTTGGGCGTGTAGACGCGGGCGATGCCAGAATCGGCCAACATCCGGGCGTCCGCCGGCGGAATGATGCCGCCGACGATCACCGGGGCATCGACGCCGGCCTCGCGGATCAGCTCGACGACCCGGGGGACGAGCACGCGATGGGACCCCGAGAGGATCGAGAGGCCGACCACGTCGACGTCCTCCTGCACCGCGGAGGCGGCAATCTCCTCGGGGGTCAGGCGGATGCCCTGGTAGATGACCTCCATGCCGACGTCGCGGGCGCGGACGGCGATCTGCTCGGCGCCGTTGGAATGCCCGTCGAGGCCGGGCTTGGCGACGAGGATGCGGATCTGGTGGCCGATCTGGGCGCTGACGCCTGAGACCCGCTCGCGGACACCCGCCAGCAGCTCCGCGTTGCCCCCGGTGGCGGAGCCGTCGAGGCCGGTCGGGCCGCGGTAGGCACCGAACACCTCGCGAAGTGTCTCCGACCACTCTCCGGTCGTCGCTCCCGCCTTCGCGGCCTCGATCGTGGCCGGCATCAGGTTCGTGGATTCCTCGCGAGCGGCCGCGGCGAGCGCCGCGAGCGCCGCGGCGACCGCATCGTCGTCGCGACCGGCCTTCCACTGCTCGAGGGCCTCGATCCGCTCCCGCTCGACCTCCGGGTCGGGGGTGAGGATCCCGCCGTCGTCGCCGACGGTGAGGGGGGAATCCTCGGTCTCGGTGAATGAGTTCTGGCCGATCACCTTGAGGTCGCCCGATTCGATCCGCGAGAGCCGGTCGCGATGGGATTCCACCAGGCGGGCCTTCATGTAGGCGACCGCTTCGCTCGTCGTCGCGCCGCCGTGCTCGGCGACGACGGCCATCTCGCCGCGCGCCCCCTCGATCAGCTCATTCACGAGCCCCTCCATGACCTTCGAGCCCTCGAAGATGTCGGGGTAATCGAGCAGGTCGGTCTCGTTGGCGAGGATCTGCTGGATCCGCAGGCTCCACTGCTGATCCCAGGGGCGGGGGAGACCCAGGGCCTCGTTCCAGGCGGGGAGCTGGATCGCCCGGGCGCGGGCGTCGCGGCCGAGGGTCACGGCGAGGGCCTCGAGGACGATTCGGGGGACGTTGTTCTCCGGCTGGGCCTCGGTCAGCCCGAGCGAGTTGACCTGGACCCCGTAGCGCATGCGGAGGAACTTCGGCTCGGTGACCCCGTAGCGCTCGCGGCCGAGCTCCTCCCAGAGGATCCCCATCGCGCGGAGCTTGGCGTGCTCTTCGATGAAGCGGACGCCGGCGTTTACGAAGAAGCTGATCCGGCCGAAGACCTTCGGGAAGTCCCCCTCGGATACCTGGCCGCGATCGCGGACCGAGTCCAGCACTGCGATTGCGTTGCTGATCGCGTAGGCGATCTCCTGCACGGGAGTCGCGCCGGCCTCCTGCAGGTGGTAGGAGCAGATGTTGATCGGATTCCAGCTCGGGATCTCGTTGACGGTGAAGGCGACCATGTCGGCGATCAGCCGCATCGAGGGCTCCGGCGGGAAGGCGTATGTGCCGCGGGAGAGGTACTCCTTGATGATGTCGTTCTGGGTCGTGCCCTTGAGCGCGTCGCGTGGGACGCCCTGCTCGTCGGCGACGGCGACGTAGAGGCCGAGGAGCCAGGCCGCGGTCGCGTTGATCGTCATCGAAGTGTTCATCTCCGCCAGCGGAATGCCCTCGACCAGCGTCTCCATGTCGCCGCGGTGGGCGACCGAGACGCCGACCTTGCCGACCTCGCCGCGGGCGAGCACGGCGTCGGGGTCGTAGCCGGTCTGCGTCGGCAGGTCGAATGCGATCGAGAGGCCGGTCTGGCCCTTCGCGAGGTTCTTGCGGTAGAGCTCGTTGGAGCGCCGGGCGTCTGAGTGCCCGGCGTAGGTGCGCATGACCCAGGGACGGTCTCGTTCGGGCAGGCGGTGATCGCTCATCGGCTCGGATTCTAGATCGCAGGCGTCGAGGTGGGGGTTGTACGGTCCCCGGCCGTGAGCGAGGTCACCCTCATCGACACTATGCACCAGGGCCTCGATCGGGTGATCGGCGCCTGGGAGCGTGACGGCCTGATCGTCGACCCGGGCCCGGCCCCGACGATCGACAACGTCCTCGGCTCGATCGAGGGCGGCGAGCCCCGAGCCGTCCTGCTCACCCATATCCATCTCGATCACGCCGGCGCCACGGGGACCCTGGTCAGCCGATTTCCCGATCTGCCCGTCTACGTGCACGAGGTCGGGGCCCCGCACCTGATCGACCCGTCCCGCCTACTCCGCAGCGCGGGAATGCTCTACGGCGATCAGATGGAGCGCCTCTGGGGTGAGGTCCTGCCCGTTCCGGAGGCCAACATCACCCCGCTGAGTGGGGGAGAGACGGTCGAGGGCCTGGATGTCATCGCGACCCCCGGGCACGCCTCTCACCACGTCTGCTATTTCGATACGGGCACGGGGGACGCATTCGTCGGGGACATCGGCGGCGTCCGGGTTCCGCCCAGCGACACGGTGTGGCTGCCGACCCCGCCGCCCGACATCGACATCGAGCTCTGGCGGGAATCGATCGCCGCGATCGGCGAGCGTTCGCCAGAGCGGCTGCTCCTGACCCACTACGGGGCGGTCGACGAGCCGGCCCGTCATCTGGCGGAGACCGAGGCGGAGCTGCTGCGGGTCGCTGAGAGCTCGCGCCCGGGTGACCGGGGTCTCCTCCTCGGCGAACTCGATCGGCGCATCGATGCCGAGGCTCCAGAGGTGGCGGAGCGGACCCGATCGGCGATGCCGCCGGAGCTGACCTGGCTCGGGCTGGAGCGGTATTGGCGGAAGCGCCGTGAGCGGGATCGAGACTAGGACCGCGACTCTCGGCGGACTTCCGTGTTCGCAATCTTCGAAGCAGGAGTTCCGGGTGAGCGTCCCGGTAGTCCGCAAGGCTGGTTACGCTCAGAAGTGATGATCAAGCGAATCGCCCTCACAGCCACGATCCTCGCCGCGCTCGCGGTGGCCGTTCCCGCGTTCGCCGGGATCACGGTCTACAGCAACCCCTTCTCGTCGAAGAGCGACTACGCCGCCGTGACGAAGCAGTCCGGCAAGAGCAAGAAGTGCAAGCGGAACTGGCGCAAGAAGTCGGCTCTCGGAGTCACCGTCAAAGGTGGCAAGCAGAACTGCGCCTTGAAGACCCCGGTCGAGGGCGACTCGGTGAAGCCCGACCTGACCGTTCAGGTCGATGCAAAGGTGACCGAGAGCACCCAGAAGGCCGCGCGAAAGGGCGCCTACGTCGGCGTCTCGGTTCGCTCCAGTCGCAAGCAGGGCTACGTCTTCCGGGTCTTCCCGAAGCTCGGCCAGTGGGAGCTCGTCGAGAACAAGGTCGTCCTCGAGCGAGGGGACGACAAGGCGGTCAAGGGAATCAAGAAGCTCAACCAGCTCCTGATCAGCGCCAAGGGCGACACGATCGTCGGCAAGGTCAACGGCAAGACCATGATCTCCTACAAGGATCCGGCGCCCGAAGACGTCGCCGCTCAGGGAACCGGGCTCACCTACGGGATCCACCGCAAGGTCAAGAAGAAGGAGGCCGTGGCCTTCTTCGACAAGCTCAAGGTCGGCGTTCCCAACGGCTGATCCCCGGTACCGTCGCCGCTGCGACCGCCGGATCCACGATTGGGGCCTGCTGACGATGACGACGGAGACGATCGAACGACCGCGAACTGCGGGCCCGGGGTCCGGCTCCGGCGGCGGTTGGCGCGTGATCGTCCGCAACGACGACCACAACACCTTCGAACACGTCGCCGGCACGCTCGCCCGGGTGCTCCCCGGGGTGAGCTACGGCAACGGGATGGCCTTCGCCAACACGATCCACAACACCGGCCAGGCGATCGTCTGGTCCGGCATGCGGGAGCCCGCCGAGCACTACTGGGAGCAGCTGGCCTCGGCGGGACTGACGATGGCCCCGCTGGAGCAGCACTGAGTGGCGCTGGAGCGCCGCTCGGCTAGAGCTGCAGGAGTCTGTTGCCGCCGGGAGGCGAGCCGGCCAGAGCGCCGCGGGCGCGGGGGATGCGCGGCAGCCGGAAGCGCTTCGGACGCTTGGGCGGCTTGTTGTTGTTCGCGTGGTTCTTGCTCATGGAGAGAGCGTCCCACCCTTATTGAATTAGCGCAATATGTCTTTGGAGGTAGTAGCATAAGTATCACTGATGCTGGAACTCAAGCGACTTCGAATCCTCAGGGCCGTCGCGGAATGCGGCTCCTTCTCCGTGGCGGCGGAGGCGCTGCACGTCTCCCAGTCGGCCGTCAGCCAGCAGGTCGCCGCCTTGGAGGCCGAGGTCGGCACGCCGCTGCTCCTACGCGTGCGCAGCGGCCCCGTCCTCACCGAGGCGGGAGGGCTTCTCGTCTCACACACCGAGGCGGTGATGGCTCGTCTCGAGCGTGCCGAGCGCGAACTCGTCGCGATGAAGGGGCTCGAATCCGGCGAGGTCCGCCTGGTCAGCTTCGCCAGCGCCAGCGCGACGGTCGTCACCCGAGCGGTGGCCCGATTCAGGTCGGAGCACCCGGGCGTCGGATTGACCCTGACGGAGGCCGATCCCGAGGAGGCACTGCCGGCCCTGAAGCGGGGGGAGTTCGACGTGGCGATCCTCTTCGACTTCGAGCTCTACCCGTTCGATCCCGATCCCGACGTGCTGATGAGCCCGATCGTCGATGAGCGCATGTACGTTGCACTGCCGCCCGATCACCCGCTCGCCGGCCGCCCCGCCCTCAACCTCGCCGAGCTGGCCGACGACTCGTGGCTCTGCGGCAACAGCGAGAGCTCGTGCCGGCAGCTCACGCTGCGCAGCTGCGAGCGGGCCGGCTTCGTCCCCCAGATCGCCTATGAGAGCAACGATTACACGGTGATGCAGGCCCTGGTCTCCGCGGGGATGGGCGTGACCCTGATTCCGGACCTCGCGTTGATGCTCCCGAGCCCGGACGTCGCCTTGGCGAAGGTCTTGCCGGAAGCTCCGATCCGCCGCGTCTGGGCTGCGACATTGGGCGCCGGGTCTCGCAGCGCCGGTGCCGTTGCCATGGTCGACCTGTTGGCGGAGGTCGGCGCCGAGCTCGGCTCGGCTGCCGCCGTGGCGACCTGAGCCGCCGTTTCAGCCCCGGGTGTTCGACTCCATGTCAGTTGGCGCGAGGCCCGGTGGCGTCCAGCCGGGCCCGTGGTAGAGCACTCCGAACTTCGCCCGGGCTCCCTCGGCCCGCTTGATGTCGTGCCACATCGCGACGTACTCGTAAAACGCCGCCCGAACCGGGTTGAACGTGGGGATGTTCTTCGTCAGCCCGTAGCGGACGCGCTCGCCCTCCGGTGCGTAGGTGCCGAAGATCTTGTCCCAGATGATCAGGATGCCGCCGTAGTTACGGTCGAGGTAGACCTCGTTGGAGCCGTGGTGGACGCGGTGGTGTGAGGGCGTGTTGAGGACGTCCTCGAGTGGCTTCGGCAGCCTCTTGATCCGCTCGGTGTGAATCCAGAACTGGTAGATCAGCGACCACGCCTGGGCCAGCAGGACCATCCAGGGTGCGAACCCGAGCAGCGGCAGCCAGAGCCAGAACGGCAGATACGTCATCGGGACCCAGGTCTGCCGCAGTGCGGTGGAGAGGTTGTAGTGGGTGCTCGAGTGGTGGACGACGTGGCTGGCCCAGAAGAAGCGGCTCTCGTGGCTGCAGCGATGAAACCAGTAGTAGGAGAAGTCGTCGGCGAAGAAGAGGAGCACCCAGGTGAGGGGGTTGTCGGGGTCCATCCGCAGGGGGGTCAGCTCGTAAATCAGGGCATACAGGGCCACGACGACGAACTTCCAGGCGACGTTGATGACGACGTTGCCGGTTCCCAGCAGCAGGCTCGTCCGCGTGTCCTTGGCGTCGTAGCCGATCAGATCCTCCTCGTCGCGGGCGAACCGGAACGACATCGCCTCAACCGCGAGCAGCAGGACGAAGAAGGGAATCGCGTAGTAGAGAACCTCGGCCACGAACCGAATATAAGCAGCCTCGCGCCGGCGAGGCTTAACTGGTTGGACCGGTTAGGAGATGCCCACGGCGGCGAGTTGTACGTGCCAGACGGGGTAGACGGGCTTGTTGTAGATGTCGAGGGCAGCCTGGCGGGCCTCCGAGATCTCGTCCGAGGACCAGAAGCGGTCGAAGTCGCCCCGGTCCTCCCAGATCGTCGTCTGGAGGAAGTTCAGGTGGTCTTCCTCGGAGCGCGTCAGCGAGAACGAGGTCGCGCCGAACGACGGTGCCCGTTCGAGCGCCGGCATCCAGATCTCATACCAACGGTCGGCGCGCCAGGGGTTGATATGCCAGTTGACTACGTTTACCTCGGCCATCGGGTTCCCATCTTATTCGGAGCGCGTGAGAGAGGCTCTCAGGCGCCGACCTCGGCCCAGATCGCGCCCTCCCCTTCGCCGGTCCTGCCCTGCTCGTCGTCGGTCGCGCCGACCCTGATCGTGATCTTTCCCGAGTGCCGGTTCTCGTGCATCATCTGATGCGCTTCCGGGACCCCGTCAAAGCCCATCGACCTCGACAGCACCGGGCGGATCTTGCCCTCGGCCATGAGCTGATTGGCCCGCATGCACTCGTAGGCGTTGGCGAAGTGGGACCCGAGGATCTCCTTCTGCTTCATCCACAGGTAGCGGACGTCGAAATCGAGCGTGTAGCCCGACGTCGCGCCGCAGATCACGACCTTGCCGAATGGCTTGACGGTGAACACGGAGGTCGGAAACGTTGCCTGCCCGACGTGCTCGAAGACGATGTCGGGAGCGTCACCGAGGATGCCCTTGACCTTCTTGGCGAATGCGCGGGACTCCTTGAAGCGGGCCTTCTCCTCTTCGGGGGTCTCGCCGCCGGTCCGCATCATCCCCTTGAACTCGTTGCGGTCGACGTAGTCGACGGCTCCCAGCTGCTTGACCAGCTCGCCCTTCTCGGGGGAGGAGACGACGCCGACGGCGTTCGCTCCGGCGGCCTGGCAGAGCTGGACCGCGAAGACCCCTAGTCCACCGGCGGCGCCCCAGATCAGCACGTTGTGGCCGGCCTGGATCCTGGCCCGGTTCATCAGCATCCGATAGGCGGTGAAGTAGGTGAGCCCGTAGGCCGAGCAGTCGACCCAGGAGAGGTTCTGCGGCTTCGGCAGCAGCTGTTGTGCCTGCACCTTCGTGAACTGCGCGAAGCTGCCCCACGTCGTCTCGTAGCCCCAGATCCGCTGGGAGGGCGCGGCCATCGGATCGAGTCCGTGGACCTCGACGTCCTCGTAGGAGGCCTGGTTGCAGTGGATCACGACCTCGTCGCCGGGCTTCCAGTTGGTCACGCCGGCGCCCACCTTCCAGACGATTCCCGAGCCGTCGGAGCCGCCGATGTGGTGGCCGAACTCGGGATGGTCGCCGTAGCCGAACACGGAGACCGGCTTGCCGAGTGCCGCCCAGACGTTGTTGAAGTTGACGCCGGCGGCCATCACGCGGACGACCACCTCGAAGGCGCCGGGCTCGGGGACCTCGACCTCCTCGACCTGGAAGGCGTCCTTGGGCTCGCTCTCCCGTTCCTGGCGGATCACCCACGCTGCCATGGTCTCGGGCAGGGTGCCCGGCTCGACGTCCAGCTTCGATACTTCAGCGATGTCTACGGCCACGGTTCTCCTCTTGTTGGATGGGCGGAGGTGAGCGGCGGGAATCCTATCGACGGACCGCCGTGAGGGAACCTGCGGGGACCTCCTCGTCGGCGATCTGGCGACGTTTCGGAGCGATCAGAAACCAGGCGAGCACGGCTCCGGCGGCGGCAACCGACGCGGAGACCCCGATGGATGTCGTCAGGCCGGAGATGAACGCGTCGTGGGCGGCCCCGGCAGCCTGGCGGGCGACCTCGGGAGGGAGGGTCGAGAGCGTCCCTTCGAGCCCGCCGCTACCGAGCTGCTGGGAGATCGAGCTCACCTCCGTCGACGGGATGTCGGTTCCGGCGAGCCCGGACTCCAGGGAGGTCCTGCTGTTGGCCTGGAATATCGCACCCAGCACGGCCACGCCGAAGGTCCCGCCGACCATCCGCGACATCGAGAGCAGCCCCGAGGCCAGCCCCGACTTCGTCACCTCGACCGCGTTCATCGCTGCCGTCGACATCGGCGACATCGTCAGACCGATCCCGAAGCCCATCAGGATGAAGGGCACCAGCAGCGACTCATACCCCGATGTTTCGGATATCTGAGCCTGCAGGAACAGCGAGACCGCGACCAGGCTGAGCCCGACGACGATCGGCGGCCGAGCCCCGATCCGGTCGGTCATCCGCCCGGCGATCGGTGCCACGAACATGATCACGATCGTCGTCGGCAGGAACCTGACCCCGGCCTCCAGCGGCGAGTAGCCGAGGATGTTCTGGATGTAGAGCGCCATGAAGAAGAACATGCCGAGCATCGCGAACGAGATGATGAATGCGACCGTCAGCGCCCCGAAGAAGTTGCGGTTGCGGAGGAACTCGAACTGGACGATCGGGGCGCGGACCTTGCCCTCCATCCAGACGAACACCGCGAGCAGGACGATCGCTGCGACGATCAGCCCGATGATCGGTGGGGATGTCCAGCCCCAGCTGTTGCCCTCGATCAGTGCGAGGACTCCGGCGGTCAGGCCGGCGGTGAGCACCGCGGTCCCGGCCCAGTCGATCTCGCGGCCGACGGTCTCGTCGCGGGACTCGCGGACCGCAAACAGCGCGGTGACGATCGCCCCGGCGGCCACCGGGATGTTGAGGTAGAAGATCGCCCGCCAGGAGACGTGCTCGGTCAGGAACCCGCCGAGCAGGGGCCCGAGCGCCAGGGCGAGGGCGGAGACGCCGGCCCAGGTCCCGATCGCTCGGCCGCGCTCGGCCGGTGGAAATGCGTTGGTGATGATCGAGAGCGTCGCCGGCATCATCAGTGCCGCGCCGACCCCCTGGGTGACCCGACTGGCGACCAGAGCACCCGTCGACGGCGCGAGCCCGGCGGTCGCCGACGAGATCGCGAACAGCACCACGCCGGTCATGAACATACGTCGCCGCCCGAGGATGTCGCCGAGGCGTCCCCCGGTCGCCAGCAGCACGGCGAAGGAGAGGGTGTAACCGTTGACGATCCACTCGAGCGAGGAGATCGAAGCGTCCAGATCGCTCTGGATCGACGGCAGCGCCACGTTCATGACGGTGTTGTCGAGCATGATCATGAACAGGGCGAAGCACATCGCCGCGAGCGTCCACCACCTGGCGTTCTCCTCCGTGATCAGGTGTCCGAAACGCTGGGTCATGGCGCCGCCGTCTGGTTGGCCCCGGCGGGGCCCCCGAGCAGCCCCGCCTCGGCGAGAGGGTCCAGGGCAGCCACCAGCAGCTCGCGTTGACCGGGATCCAGGGTCTCGAGGAAGCCTTCGATCTGAGCCCGGCGCAGCGCGACGAGGTCATCGGCCAACTCGCGGCCCGACGCCGTCACGGTGACCAGCTTGACCCGCCGGTCGTCGGGCGACTCGCGGCGTTCGACGAAGCCCTTCTGAACGAGGCCGTCCAGCGCCCTGCTGATTGCGGCGGCGGAGATCCCGAGTCGCTCGGCCAGCCGGCCGCCGGGCAGGGCGTCGGTGCCGGCGCACGCGAGCGTGACGATCGCCCGGACCTGGCTGACCGTGAGATCGTGGCGCTCCAGTACCTCGAAGCGGTCGGCATCCGGGGTCAGCATCACGCTCCGCATGAGCGCCAGGATGAGGTCGGATGCGGCGACGTCGCGGGACGGTGAGGTTGTTTGCACGTACGCAACTATTGCAGCCGTGCACGGGGCGGAGTGTGAGCCCGCGCACGGTCGCCGCATTCATCCGGCTACCCGACTAACTTGCCGGGCGATGGCAACCCGAAGCGAACTCGACGAACTGAGCAGCGAGGAGCTGCACGACCGTGCGCTCAAGCACGCTCGCAGGCACCTCGACCTGAAGTTCTTCTGGCGGCTGCTCGAAACCCTCCCGGCCGCCGAGGTGGCGGCCGGCGACACGGTTGAGGCCGAGCGTGACGTGACCTGGGCCTTCGGTCACGTCAACGACCTGACCGATTCGGGCAAGGGTGAGACGGCCGAGATGCTGCGGCCGCTGTACATCGACTACCTGGCCGACGACTGACCGCTGAGGCCGTCGCCGCTCCTGGGCGCGGCGTTGCGGTCGTCAGAAAAGCATCCGGGGCCGCGACTACCTTGGGGAATCCGATGGAGGCCTCACCAAGACACCCCTTCGAATCGTCCGACCAGCTGCCGCTGAGCGACGGGCCCACGTCCGTTCGAGCGCTGGGCGACCGAATCGTGATCAAGGACCTGACGATCGCCGACGAAGGTGCTGCGAGGGTAGTGCGCGAGCGAACCGAGGCCGGGGCCGCGGCGGCGGAGACGGTCATCAAGGCGATCGAGATCGGCGCCCGCGTGATCGATTCCGAGGGCACCGCGGCCAACGTCGACTACGTGCAGAGGGTCTTCGAGGAACGGGTCGGCAAGCTCGGCGAGGATCTGAGCGGCACCCTCGAGCAGGGCAGCGCCGAGATCGCCGAGCACATCGCGGAGAAGTTCGATGTGGATCGCTCGGACTCAGTCCAGGGCGAGATCAAGGAGATGCTCGTCACCGCGATCCAACACCAGCAGCGGGAGATCCACAAGATGCTCACCGCCGAGGACGCGAGCAACCCGCTCGTCGCCGCCCAGATGCGCTCCACCAAGGCGATGATCGATGCCGAGGAACGCCATCGCAAGCAGCTCGCGGAGCTCCGCGAGAGCAACACCAAGGAGAGCCGGGCCCTGCACGCGCAGGTGCGCGAGCTGACCGAGCGCTTCAGCGTTCACCTGGAGCGCAGCGACGGCGATCAGCGGGTCGCCGAGGCCGAGGATGCGGGCACCCGCAAGGGGTTCACCTTCGAGGAGCGCGTCCACGAGGCGATCGAGCGGATCGCGGCGACCCGCGGCGATTCCGCCGCCCACACCGGTGCCGAGGGCGCCGAGGGAGGCGGCAAGAAGGGCGACGTGCTGGTCGAGCTCGGGGCCGCCGACGGCCCGTCGAACGGCAGAATCGTCTTCGAGGTCAAGGACCGGAGGCTCTCCAAGAACGCCGCCTGGTCGGAGCTGAACGATGCGATGGCGGCCCGCGCCGCTGCCTTCGGCGTCCTCGTCGTGGCTGGGGAGGACCAGGTCCCATCAGGCCGCGAGCCCCTCCACGAGTACGAGGGCAACAAGCTGATCGTCGCGGTTGATCGCGACGATCCCGAGTCGCTTGGCCTCGCCGTGGCCTACCGCCTCGCGGCGGCGCGAGTCTCGATGGCGCGCGACCGGGACCTGACGGTGGACGCGGCCGAGGTCCGTGCCGTGGCCGAGGAGGCCGTCTCGTGCCTCAAGCAGGCGCAGGCGATCCGAACCGCACTGACCGGCATCAAGACCTCATCGGACAAGGCGCGGGGCGGTCTCGACGAGATGGTCGAGGCGGTCAGCGCCAAGCTCGACAGGATCGATGCCCTTGTGGCCGAGTCGACCAACCACGCTGAAGACTAGGCTCGAACCGGGATCTCGGCCGTCCCGTCAGTTGGTCGCGGCCGGCGAAGCCCGCCAAATGCCGCTCAGGGGAGCAGCAGCTCGTTCTTCGCGCTCTCGCGAACCGGGCCGACGGCGATCAGCCCCGATCTGATCGTCGGCACGCTCGTCTCGACGAGGTATTCGCCGGTCTCGAGCTGGAACTGCAGGCTCCCCGTCTCGCCGGCGGCGATTTCGGGCGTCCTCGCCGAGTTCGGGCCATCGAATCTGAGCTCGACGGCACCCTCGGACTGGTTGGAGATCGTGACCGTCGCCAGTCCCGCGCCCACGTCGTCGGGGACGACGACGACGTTACGGTCGTCGACCTTCGCGCTCAGCTCGATCGGCGCTGGTGGGCGTGGCTCGTTCGGGAAATCCTCGGCGCCGCATCCAGCCGCGGCAACCGCGGCGACCACGAGCACTGCTGCGGCGCTTCTCCCTCTCATCCGCGCATGAATCTACCCGAAGCGACGGCGCGAGTCGCTCGGCGCACGTTCAGCCGCCGATCGCCTCGACGGTCGCGGTTGTCTCATCGCCGATCAGGACCTCGTTGCCGGGCTCGGCTTCGCGGCGGAGGATCGCGAGGGCCAGCGGCCCCTGAGCGGGCGAGACAACCGCGGTTCCCACGGTCCCCAGCTCCCGTCCCCCGGCGCTGACGCTGTCGCCGGCGCTGACCGGTTCGGAGGGCTTGAGCAGGCGAAGGTGCCGGTTCGGCTTACCCTTGTAGTGAAGTCGAGCGACCGTCTCCTGGCCGATGTAGCAACCCTTCGTGAAGCTCACCGCCCGCTCGTTGATCCCCGCCTCCTGGGGCATCGTCTGCGGGCTGATCTCACGACCGACCCGGGGCCTGCCGCCCTCGACGCGAACGATCTCGGCCGCGCCGTCGCCGACGGCCTCCGCCCCTTCGGAGATCAGCCAGTCCCGAACGGTGTCGAGCGCCGACGCCGGGACGATCAGGTCGGCGCCCAGGTCGGTCGTTATCGCCCTGCACTTGGCGCCGGCCACGAACAGGTCGCGGTTGGAGTTCTCGGCCCCGAGCGGCCCTCCCCCCAACAGCCTCGGAGTCAGCGGCCCGATCAGCGAGAGCAGGCGTTCGTCCTCGGCACCCGGCGCGACTTCCGCGTCGCGGCCGATCTTGTACATGCCGAGGTGCTGGAGGATCAGATCTCCCGATTGGGGCTCGGTGTCGATCAGGAACTCGTCAGGGCCGGCACAGAGCACCCGCATGTCCGCCCTGATCTTGCCCTTGCGGTCGAGCAGCGCCGAGTAGCAACCCCCGCCGGGGGCCAGGGCCTCGATGTCGTTGGTCAACTGGCCTTGCAGGAACTCCGCCGACTCGCTGCCCGTGACCACGATCCGACGCCGGTCGGAGCGATCGAGCAGTCCGGCGCCTTCGCGCAGGGCTCGGTACTGGGCGTCGATCTCCATCGCGAGCGATTGTAGGAGGGGGCGGAGGTATGACACCTCCCAATTTATATTTTGATGTGCCAAAATATTGGAGAGTGCATGCCAGATACATCCATCCGCGAGGGAATCCGAAGGATGCCTGAGTCGCTCGCCGCCCCCGGTAGCCATGGGCGCGATCGCCGCGCGAGCGCCTCCGAGGCGATCGAGGACTACGCGAAGGCGATCCACGCTCTCGCGGACCGCGAGCCCGGGCCGGTGGGCACGAGCGCGCTGGCCGAGCGCCTGGGCGTCTCTCCGGGGACGGTCACCGCGATGGTCAAGCGGATGGCGGAGCTGGGGCTCGTCGACTACGAGCCCTATCGGGGGGCCGAGCTGACGGTTTCGGGCGAGCGCATCGCCCTCGAGGTGATCCGCCATCACCGTCTGTTGGAGGCCTTCCTCGCCAAGGAGCTGGGCATGCCCTGGGACCAGGTCCACGACGAGGCGGAGGTGCTCGAGCACTACATCAGCGAGGACCTCGAGGAGCGCATCGCGGCGGTGTTGGGTGACCCCGAACGCGATCCCCACGGCGACCCGATCCCCGACCGCGATCTGACGATCGTCGACCCCGAGCCGGGCGGGCCGCTCATCGATCTCGAGGCAGGTGACGGCGGCGTCTTCACCCGGGTCTCCGACGGCCACCCGGAGATGCTGCGGTTCCTCGATGCTCACGAAATCCGGCCCGGCGCCGATTTGCGGGTACTTCGGCGGGAGCCGTTCGGAGGAGCGATCGTCGTCAGCAGCGGTGCCGGGGAGTGCTCGATCGGTCCCGATCTGGCCGCTCGGATGCTCGTCGTGGCAGGGGCCGGCGATTGAGCGAACAACTGCAGACGCCGCCGCAGCCGCCGCCCGCACCCGAGCCGGAGGACGTCTGCCTCGACCATCGACGCGGTGATGCCCGGCGAGGCGATGGTCGCCGACGCCGCTCGCCGCTCGCTGGAGGGACATCGTCGCGGGTTCTCGCGGCTCTGGCCCTTTCTGGGCCCGGCGTTCATCGCCGCGATCGCCTACATCGACCCCGGCAACTTCGCCACGAACATCGCCGCCGGCTCTCAGTTCGGCTACAGCCTGCTCTGGGTGGTCCTTGCGGCGAACCTGATCGGGATGGTCGTGCAGACGCAGTCGGCGAAGCTCGGCATCGCTACCGGCAAGAACCTCCCCGAGCTCTGCCGGCAGGAGTTCCCGCGCAAGACTTCGATCGGTCTCTGGATTCAGGCCGAGCTGATCGCGATGGCAACCGACATCGCCGAGGTCATCGGCGCGGCCCTCGGCCTCAACCTGCTGTTCGGGATCCCGCTGTTCTGGGCGGGGGTGATCGCCGGCGCCGGCTCATTCGCGATCTTGGCGATGCAACGTCGGGGCGTGCGCAAGTTCGAAGCGGTGATCGTCGGCTTCGTCGGCATCGTGATCGCTTCGTTCGTCTTCGAGGTCACGCAGTCGAACCCCGACCCCAAGGCCATCGCCGAGGGCCTCTTCATACCCGGCTTCGACGGGACCGAGAGCGTGTTGCTGGCGGTCGGCATCCTCGGCGCAACCGTGATGCCTCACGTCGTCTACCTGCACTCGGCGCTGACCCAGAGCCGGGTCGTCGGCCGCAACGACGCCGAGCGCAAGAAGATCCTCAACTTCGAGAAGGTCGACGTGATCATCGCGATGACCATCGCCGGGATGGTCAACATGTCGATGGTGATCGTGGCCGCGGGTCTCTTCAACGCGGGCGGCCTGCTCGGGATCGACTCCATCGAGGGTGCCTACGCGGGCCTCCAGCAGACCGTCTCCGACAACGCCGCCACGATCTTCGGCGTTGCGCTGCTGGCGTCCGGGCTCGCCTCGACCTCGATCGGGACGATGGCTGGGCAGGTGGTCATGCAGGGCTTCATCGAGCGGCGAATCCCGCTCACGCTGCGCCGTGGAATCACGCTCGCCCCGGCGCTGGTGATCCTCGCGATCGGAGTCGATCCGACGCGCGCGCTGGTCGTCAGCCAGGTGGTCCTCTCCTTCGGTATCCCGTTCGCCCTGATCCCGCTGCTGATCATCGCTCGGCGGAAGCGCGTGATGGGCGCGTTGGTGAACCCGAACTGGTTGACCGCGTTCGCCTCGGTGCTCGCGGCGATGATCATCAGCCTGAACCTCTTCCTCCTGCAGCAGCTCTTCTTCGGCTAGCGGGAGACGAAGAAAGTAGGCTTCCCGTGCGTGGCACTATCGGAGTCGTTTCAGGAGATCGTCGATGCCCTCCCGCGGGATTGGACCGACATGCAGCTGGATCTGCGGATCAGCGACGAGACGCGCTACGTCGACGCGTCGATCCCGATGACCCAGATCAACGCGCAGCCCTACTCGCAGGCCGACTGGCATTGGCGGATCAACGTCGCGCACGGGTTCGGACACGGCGCCTCTCCTGAGACCGTCGCCTGGGTCCTGCAGATGCTGGATCGCCAGGGAATCGCTGGAGAGCTCATGGTTCGGGACCTGAACGAGGGTCGCGCCGAGGTCGTCCAGATGTGGGGCCGGCCCGAGAGCGTCCGCGCCGAGTATCGCCGTCGGCGTTCGATCTAGCCGGTCGACGTGGCCCGGGTTCTCGCGTTGGTCGCCGATCTGATGCTCGCGAGCCGGGTGGAGGGCTCGCTGACCGCGGCCGGTCACGAGGTGACGGTGAGAGGCGAGCCCGGTGCCGACGCCTCCGGGTTCGATCTGATCGTCTCCGACCTCGATCTGGTCGACGTCGAAGGCGTCGCGGCGATCGGCCCGCCGACCATCGGCTTCTACTCCCACGTCGATGTCGAGACCCGGCGGCGCGCCGAGGCTGCGGGCTTCGTTCTCGTCGTTCCGCGTTCTCGGATGGCCCGCGATCTGCCTGATCTGGTCGCCGGCCTGCTCGACTGATCGGTCGCCGACCGGCGCGGCCGGGGTACGGCGTACTAGACTGGCGCCGCCCACTTGCGCCCGCGGCGCGAGAATGCCCTACAGGAGGTTTTGAGAGTGCAGGATCGAGGACTGGCCGCATACATCGCTGAGTTGATCGGAACTTTCTTCCTGGTCTTCGTGATCGGGATGGTTGTCAGCCTTTACGTCGCCGCCGGTGGTTCGGCACAGTTCGGCTCCGACTTCGCCGTCGTGGGCCTCACCCAGGGTTTCGTTCTGTTCGTGCTGATCATGTTGTTCGGGGCCGTCAGCGGTGGACATTTCAACCCGGCGGTGACGACGGCGGCGGCCTTCCTCAAGAGGATCGACCCGATCGACGCGGTCGTCTACATCCTCGCTCAGCTTTCCGGTGCCGTCCTGGGCGCGCTGGCCGTCAAGGGACTCCTGCTCGACGAGGGTCGCGCCGTCAACTGGGGTGCGGTCGATGTCAGCCCGCTGCTCGGCAGCGACTTCGCTGGCATGGTCTGCGAGGGCATCGGCGCGTTTCTGATCGTGCTGGGTGTGGTGGCCGTGGCGATGAACAAGCGGGCTCGTACGGAGTGGGGTCCCCTCACGATCGGTCTGACGTTCGCCTTCCTGGTGATGATCTTCGGCCCCCTCACCGGTGCCTCATTCAACCCCGCCCGTTGGTTCGGGCCGGCGCTCGTGAGCAACGACTGGGGCGGCGTCTGGCCCTACATCGTCGGCCCGCTTCTCGGCGGCCTGCTCGCCGCGATCCTCTACAAGTACGTGATCGCCGCGGGCGAATCCGATGATGAGCCCGAGAAGGCCAAGGGGTCTGCGAGCGGCTCCGAAAGAGCCGCGAAGTAGCCACTCGAGCCGATGAACTGACCTGCCGGGGCGCCCCGCATCTTGCCCGGCGCCCCGCTTCGTTAGCGTGAACCCGATGCGGCGCGTCACCTTCTCCCGGAACCTGACGCTCTCGCTGTCGCGGACCTGCCGCGCGTACTGCAAGTACTGCGCGTTCGCAACCCACCAGGCGCACATCCATCCTCCCGAGGAGGTGGTCGAGCGGCTCGACCGAGCGGCTCGCCGCAACGTCAAGGAGCTGCTGGTCCTGACCGGGGAGAAGCCGGATGTCAACCCGATCGTGGCCGAGCGCCTGCACTCCTGGGGGCACTCGGACTTCACCTCCTACGTCGCCTGGGCCTGCGAGCAGGCGCTGGAGCGGGGGATGCTCCCCCACACCAACATCGGGGTGGCTGAACCCGGGGACTTTGCCCGCCTGCGCGAGGTGACCGCATCTCAGGGGCTGATGCTCGAGTCGATCAGCGAGCGCCTGATGGAGACGGTGCACGCCGGATCGCCGACCAAGCATCCGCGGGTTCGCCTGCAGGCGATCGAGACGGCCGGTGAGCTGCGGATCCCCTTCACCAGCGGCGTGCTCGTCGGCATCGGTGAGACCGAGGAGGAACGGGTCGCCTCGCTCGAGGCGCTCGCCTCGATCCAGTCCAAGCACGGTCACATCCAGGAGGTGATCCTGCAGAACTTCGTACCCCACCCCCGCTACTACGGGGCCGAGGTCTCCGACATCGCCGAGGAGGCTTCGAAGCGGCGCTGGGCCGAGGGCGACTCCGAGACCGGAGGCGCTGATGCGGCCTGGCCCGATTGGGCCACGCCGGTCTCACTCGACGACATGAAACGGCTGGTGAGCGAGTGCCGGCGGTTGATGCCCGATGTCGGCATCCAGGTGCCCCCGAACCTCTCCGACTGGTGGGTGGAACTGATCGACGCGGGGGCTACGGACCTCGGTGGCCTCTCCGCAAACGGTGACCACATCTCACCCGAGCACCCGTTCCCGAGCCCGCTCCAGGTGCGCAAGCGGCTGCGCCCGCTCGGCTACGCTCTGACCGAGCGGCTCTGCGTCTACCCGCAGTACATGAACGCCGACTGGGTGGAGCCGGATGTCCTCGACGTGCTGACGGAGCGCTTTCCGACCTTCCTGCCACGTTCATCGCCGCCGATCGGTCGGGCTCCCGCCGTGGGCGGCGCCGACCTGACCTCACGTGCCGTCCAGCGTGGCCGCGACGGCTACGAGCTCAGCCGCGACGAGCTCATCGCGCTGTTCAGCGAACGCCGCCCCGAGGCGGTCGAGGAGATCCGCGCAGGAGCAGACGAGCTGCGCGGCGACCTCGCCGGCGACGTCGCGACTTTCGTCGTCAACCGAAACATCAACTTCACCAACATCTGCACGGTCGGCTGCGCGTTCTGCGGGTTCGGGCAGACCCGCCGCTCACCCGGCGCCTACGAGGTCGATCCCGGCGAATTCGCGGAGCGGATCCGCGAGGCCGTCACCTTCGGGGCGACCGAGATCTGCATGCAGGGCGGCATCCACCCCGACTACGACCTCGAGCACTACGGGGAGTGGTTGAAGCGGGCCAAGGACGTCGCCTCCGACATTCACCTCCACGCCTACTCGCCGATGGAGGTCCACTTCATGTGCGAGCGATCGGGGCGGGACCCCGACTACGTATTCGGCTACCTGCGCGAATGCGGGCTGGGCTCGACTCCGGGGACCGCCGCCGAGGTGCTCGAGGACGGGGTCCGGAGGCGGATCTCGCCGAACAAGCTCACCGCCGGCCGCTGGGTCGAGATCATCGAGGCCTCTCACCGGGCCGGCCTGCGCTCCACGTCAACGGTGATGTTCGGCCACATCGAGACGCCCGCCGAGCTGGCCGAGCACATGCGGGTGATCCGAGCCGTCCAGGAGCGGACCGGCGGGATCACCGAGTTCGTTCCGCTGAGCTTCATCCCCTACCACACGATGCTCGGCCGCACCCATGGGATCGAGGAGATCTCCGATGCCGAGAACCTCAAGCACACGGCCGTCTTCCGCCTCGCCCTCGGCCACTCGATCACCAACCTTCAGGCGAGCTGGGTGAAGATGGGCCTCGGCGCCGCCACCGAGGCTCTGCGCTGGGGCGTCAACGATCTCGGCGGCACCCTGATGGAGGAGAGCATCTCCCGGATGGCGGGCTCCCAGCACGGCTCACGGCTCGAGCCTGCGGATCTGATCGGCGCCGCGCGGGCGGCGGGGCGGACTCCGGCCCAGCGCAGCACTCTCTACGACGTCCTCGAGACCTACTGACTCCACGAAGTGTCAGAAACCGGCTGTGGGAGCCGGTTTCTGACGTCTCACCGGATCGGATCAGCGGAATAGGTCCTCGGACGGGTCTCTCTGAAGGGATGCGGCGCCGGGGCCGTCCTTCTCGGTGACGAGTTGGGACAGGCCGCGGATCCTCACCGCGGGGATTCCACTGGCCTTGTCTCTGACGAGGTCGGCGGCGGCGGCCAGCTCGTCGGCTGTCGCGATCATGGTGGCCTCGAGCTCACGGTCGTTGCGGTCGGGGCGGCCGCGCCAATCGTCCAGCGGATCGATGCCGGCGCAGCCGATCGCGATCTCGCTCTGACCGATCCGCCAGGGGCGACCGAAGCTGTCGCCGATGATCACCGCCGGCCGGCACCCGCCTGCGGCGCCGATCTCGGCCCGCAGCCGCCGCGCCGAGGCGTCGGGATCGATCGGCAGCAGCAGCGCCTCGCCCTCGCCGACGTTCGAGGAGTCGATTCCCGCGTTGGCGCAGATCAGGCCGCTGTGGGTCTCGACGATCAGCACCCGCTCGCTGCGGATGATGCTTCGGCTCTCGCCGAGGATCAGCTCGACCAGCCTCGGGTCCCTGCCGAGCCGACCGGCCAACTCGACTGCTCGGGCCGAGGGCTCGACGTCCCCAAGCCGTCGTTGCCTGCCCTCGGCCTTGGAAACGACCTTCTGGGCGACGACGACGATATCTCCGTCCTCGAACGATCCCGCCGCGGCGAGGATCTCAGCGAGCGGATCCCCTGGGCGGATCTCCCCGATGCCGGCGACCGGCTCGATGGTGACGCCACCGGTCATCGGAGGGAGCCGGCCGGTGGCGCGAGCGCAGCGGCCGTCGCCGGGGCCAGATCCGGATCAGCGGCCAGATGCTTGGTCAGCTCGATCAGGTCGGCACCGGTATCGAGGTCGAGGGCCAGCGAGGGGACATCGGCGACCCAGCCGTCTACGCCTGCGGCGGCAGCAAGGCCGAGGTGCCGCTCGCGGCTCCCGGGGCCGAAGGCCGGGCCGATCGCGTCCGGAGGGGAGAGGATGAGTCCGTTGGTCCCGCTCCCGTGCCGGTCTGAGATCACGGCCACGCCGGCCCGCATCGAAGCGAGCGAATCGTCGATCTCGGGCGCACGGACGAGCGGGCAGTCACCGGGCAGCAGAGCGACGCAGACGGCGCCGCGATCGATCGCGTCGGCGACCCCGCGGGCGGCCGCCTGCGAGTGGCCGGCATCCTCTGGGTCATCGAGATGGTCGGCTCCGGCCCTGGCCGCCACGCCCACGGCGACCGGCTCATCGCTGACGACGACGATCCGATCGATCAGCTCGCAGCGACCGAGCTCGGCGAGGACGTCGGTGAGCATCGCCTCGGCGAGGGCCGGGCGGAGGTCGGCCGCGAACGTGCCGACGAGCCTGCTCTTGGCCTCGCCGAATCGCTTGATCGGGATGATGGCGGTGGCCCGCATGGCCGGCTCAGCTCAGCCGCTCGGCGTCGCCGCGTAGTCGAGCGTTGCGCGGGCGACGACGCGTCGCCTCTCCGCGCCCTCCATGAGGGTGTCGAAGCGAGTCGTCCTGACACCGTTCACCTGCGGGTCGGGGTCGGGGTCGGCGGCGTCGACGACCAGGGCGTCGATCACATCCACGTAGGCGCGGGCGACCCCCGCGGCCGAGGGCTCCCGACCGACCGCCCTCATGAACTTGTCGGTCGGCCCCTTGATCACCTCGCCCGCGACGAAGGGACTGACTGCCACGACCGGCGCCGAGGCCGACGCGAGCAACTCGCTCATGCCCGGGATCGCCAGGATCGGCCCGATCGAGATCACCGGGTTCGAGGGCCCGACGATGATCACGTCGGCACTCCGGACCGCGGACCGCACCTCCGTGCTCAGCGAGGCGCTTCCGATCCCCGAGAACTCGACCCCTTCGATCGGCGGGCCGGCCTGATCGCGGACCAGATACTCCTGGAAGCCGCGCCATCCCGACGGCGTGCGCACGCGCGTCCGCACCGGCTCGTCACACATCGGCAGGATCGTCGCGACGACGCCGAGGGAACTCGCGATCTGAGAGCAGATCACGGTGGGGCGCTCGCCCAGCTCGAGCCGGCGGCGGCGCTCCAGGCAGGTCGCCAGATCACGGTCTGAAAGCCCGAACCAGTCGGGGGCACCAAGCGCCTTCAAGCGTTCGAAGACCGTGAACGAATCACCCTTGATCCCCCAGCCCCGCTCCTCGTCGATCTGGTCGCTGAGCCAGTAGGTGCAGAGGTCGGGATCGGGGGAGACGGAGACGCCGAGCGCCTCGACGTCGTCGCCGGTGTTGGCGATCACGGTCAGGTCCTCGCCGACGAGTTCCTGAAGGCCGGCGGCGAGCTTCGCCCCGCCGGTGCCCCCGGCAAGGACCGCGACCTTCACGCCCAGGGGTCGATCTCGGGCAGCCCGACCAGCCTGAGGCCCGCGTGGGCCTTGTAGCGGACGTTGATCGAGATCAGCAGGGGAGTCAGCTGCTCGGCGAGCCGCGCGGTCTCGAGCGGCCCGGCGTTGATCGCCCGCAGTCCCTCGATCCGCTCGATCAACCTCGCGACCGGAGCCTTGTCCTTCTTCTTGTCGCCGCAGACGAGAATGTCCTCGTCCAGGTCGACATCGAGATCGGCGAGTTTCGACGCGCCGATCGTGTGCAGCGCGGAGACCACCGTCACTCCCTCGGGGACCATCTCCTGGGCCTGCTCGGCGGCGGAGCCCTGCCAGACGCCCAGCGAACGGGTCGCCTTGCCGCTGACCGCCGCCGCCAGCGGCACCGTGCAGTCGACCAGGATCTGGCCGGGCCGGAGGGCATCCCGGAGGTTGTTGAGCGTCTCCGATTGCGCTCGGAACGGGACCGTGAGGAGGACGATCGGGCCGCGCGCGGCCGCCTCGGCGTTGTCGAGGCCCTCGACGCCCGCACCCTCGACGGCTCCAGCGCACCCTCTCGGCGGCCTCAGCCGCGCGGGCGGCGTCGCGCGAGCCGATCACGACGTCGAGGCCCGCCTGCGCCCAGCGCACCGCGAGGCCGTAGCCGAGCGCACCGGTACCTCCGAGAATCGGGATCGGCGCTACGGAATCGGCGGGGGCTTCGGTCAAGGCGCTCTCCTCGGGCTCGCGGCTCATCGGCGCGAGTCTATGCTCCATCTCGATGATCGGACCAGCCGACTCCCTTGACCTTCCCGAGCCGAAACGGGCTGCCGAGGGTCCGAGCCCGCTCGAGTCCGGTGCCGAGCGTACGGACGATTTCGAGGTCACCGGCCCCCTGCTCACGGACGTCGGCGGAACGATCGGGATCGCGGTCCTCTCGACCCCCGGGATGATCGGGATGATGGAGCGGACCGCCGCCGTCCTCGCTTACGAGAGCCTTCCCGAGGGGAGCGCGACCGTCGGTTTCGAGGTCTGCGTCAAGCACGTCGGCGCCGCGGCGGAGGGTTCGACCTGCACCGTATGGGCGAAGCTCACCGACGTCGTGGACGAGCGCAAGCTCCACTTCGACGTCGAGGTCAAGGAGGGGGACCGGACGATCGGCGTCGGCACCCATCAGCGGCGCGTTATCCAGGTGCCCGACCAGGTGCCGCCGACAGCCGGGTGACTGGCCGTGGCTGAATACCCGAGCCGCGTCAGCATCCGCGAGGTCGGCCCCCGAGACGGCTTCCAGAACGAGCCCGAGGTGATCTCGACCGCCGACAAGGTCAGGTTGATCGAGATGCTCGATCGCCTCCGGGCTGAAGCGGATCGAGGTGACCTCCTTCGTCCGTCCCGACGTGATCCCGCAGCTGGCCGATGGACCCGAGGTCCTCGAGGCGCTGGCTCGACTCTCGAGCGACCCGAGGGCGTGGCCTTCTCGGTCCTGATCCCGAACGAACGCGGGCTCGAGAACGCCCTGCGCAGCCGCGATCGGTTCGAGGAGATCAGCGTCTTCCTGTCGGCCTCGGAGACCCACAACCGCAAGAACGTGAACCGCTCGATCGCTGAATCGCTCGACGGGCTGGAGCGGGTACTGGCCGCGGCCGTCGCCGAGGGCCTGCGCTGCGAGGGGGTGATCGCGACCAGCTTCGGCTGCCCCTACGAGGGCAAGGTTCCGGTCGAGCGGGTTCTCGAGATCGCCGAGCGCCTGCGTGCCGCCGGCTGCGAGGAGATCGGCTTCGGCGATACCACCGGAATGGCCAACCCACGGCAGGTCGATGCCTTCTACGCGGCGGCCCGGGAGCGGCTCGACCGGACCCGAGCTGACCGCCCACTTCCATAACACCCGCGGCCAGGGGCTCGCCAACGCGCTCGCCGCCCTCGGTCAGGGGGTCGACTCCTTCGAGTCGAGCTTCGGCGAGCTCGGGGGCTGTCCGGTGCCCGCGGGCTCGACAGGCAATATCTCCTCCGAGGACCTGATCTCGATGCTGCACGAGATGGGCATCGAGACCGGAGTCGATCTCGACGCGCTGCTTGACGCTTCCCGCGCCGCCCAGGAGATCCTCGGCCGCCCGCTCGGCGCCCACCTGCTCACCGCTGGCCCGGTCGACTGGAGCGGACGCTGAGGGTCGCGGCCTTCCTGCGGGGGATGAACCTCGGCAACCGGCGGATCACCAACGCCGATCTGCGCAGTGAGTTCGAGTCCCTCGGGTTGGAGTCCGTAGCCACCTTCCGGGCGAGCGGGAACGTCATCTTCGAGGCACCGCCCGAGTCCAAGGCCGGGTTGATCGAACGCATCGAGGTCGGGCTCGAGGAGGCTCTCGGGTACGCCGTCCCGACGGTGCTGCGAACCGAGGAACAGCTGCGAGAGGTCGTCGCGAGAGAGCCGTTCGACCGGGAGGTGGTCGCCGCCTCAAAGGGCAGGCTTCAGATCTCGCTGCTGGCCGAAGGTGCCATCGGCGGCCGCGCGCGACGCGGTGCTCGGCCTGGCGACCGACCGCGACCTGCTCGCCTTCGGGGCGGCCGAGCTGTTCTGGCTGCCGAGCGGCGGCACGCTCGAGTCCGATCTCGACCTGAATGCGATCGACGAGGCTGCTCGGTCTTGCCACGATGCGGACCAAGGCCACGATCGATCAGCTCCATGCCAAGTTCATGGCGAGCGAATAAGCTGGCCGCCATGCGAGCAGATGCCTTCATCGACGTCGTTCACTCGATGTCCACGAATCCTTCGAGGGAGAGGTTCGAGGCGGTCTTCCACCCGGACGTGCGTTTCTTCAGCCCCGTCTCGTTCAAGTCCTACGACGGCCGTGACCTCGTCGTGACGATCCTCATGGAGGGCCCGGCGAAGCTGTTCGAGGAGTTCGAGTACGTACACCTGATCGAGAACCCCGACGAACCGGTCGCCGCGCTGATCTTCCGCGCCCGGGTCGGCGATCGCTGGATGGACGGCCTCGATCTGCTCACCTTCGACGACCACGCGCTGATCACCGAGATGAAGGTGATGCTGAGGCCCAAGAGCGGGGTCGACGCGATGGCGGCGGCGATGGGCAGACGCTTCGAGGAGCTCGGCCTCACCCAACCAGCCTGAGCGCATGTAGGGTCCGCGGCCCTGCAAAGCGAGACTTCGAGGAGAACATGGCGATCAGCAAGGTTGGAATAGTCGGCGGCGGCCTGATGGGTCACGGAATCGCGCAGATCTGCGCTCAGGCGGGCTGGGATGTGGTCCTCCGCGAAGTCGATGACGAGCACCTCGCCAAGGGCGTCGGCAAGATCGAGAAGCAGCTCGGCCGCGCGGTCGAGAAGGGCAGGATGGAACAGGCGGACGCCGATGCGGTCCGCGCCCGGATCAACGACACGACCGACTACAACGAATTGGCCGACTGCGATCTCGTGATCGAGGCCATCACCGAGGACCTGGAGATGAAGCTCGAGATGTGGCGTGCGGTCGATCCGATCGTCAAGGACGACGCCTACTTCGCGACCAACACCTCCTCGCTCGCCGTCATCGACCAGGCCGCCGTCACATCCCGGCCCGATCGGTTTCTCGGATTGCACTTCTTCAACCCCGCTCAGGTGATGCCGCTGCTCGAGGTCGTGCAGACGGTGACCACCTCCGACGACGCCCTGAAGATCGGCTTCGAGGTCGGCGGCGCGCTCAACAAGACCGTCGTTCATGCCAAGGACAAGACGGGGTTCATCGTCAACCGCCTGCTCGTGCCCTACATGCTCGATGCGATCCGCGCCTACGAGGAGGGTGTCGGCTCGATCGAGGAGATCGACGTCGCGATGAAGGCGGGGGCGAACCACCCGATGGGCCCGCTCACCCTGGCCGACTTCGTCGGCCTCGACACGCTCGAGTCGATCGGCAACGTGATGTTCGACGAGTACCGGCGAGCGCCGCTTCGCCGCCCCGCCGACGTTGCGCAAGATGGTCTCGGCCGGGTGGTACGGCCGCAAGTCGGGCAAGGGCTTCTACGACTACTCAGGCGATCAACCGGTGCCGAGCGAACTCGGCCTGTAGCCGTCCTGAGGCGACGACGCGCAACGGCCGGAGCACCACGGTGAGGCAGGTATCTATCCTGCCTGCATGGCAGCTGATCGAATCGAAGAGTTGAAGAGCGTTCAGTTCCCGACTGAACGCAGGGGCGGATACGACAGGCGCGCGGTCGACGCCTACCTGGCCGAGCTGGCCGACTGGCTCGAGGCCGGAGGTGACGACGAGGCTCGGCGTTCGGTGATCCAGCACGAGATGAGCCGGGTCGGCGAGCGGACCGGGTCCGGTCCTCGCAGCGGCCCAGGAGGGCCGCCGACAAGCTGACCGGCGAGGCGCAGGCCGCGGCGGCGAGCCTCCGCGCGGACGCCGAGCGCGAGGCCGGGAGGCCCGGAGGTCCGCCGATGATTACGCAGTTGCAGACCCGCACCGTCGCCGACGAGCAGGCCAAGGCGACCACCGAGGCCGCCGTCGGCGAGGCCGAGGCGGTCAGGGCCGAGGCCGAGGATCGGCTGCGCGAGGCTGAGGAGCAGGCCGCCGCGAGGACGCGGGGAATCGAGCAGGAGATCGCCGATCTCGTTCGCAAGCGTCGCGACGTCGTCGCCAACCTCGAGCAGCTCAACGCCGAGATGAAGCTCGCGATCGATGGGCCGGGTGAGAAGGACCTCGGCCTCTCCGAGCGAGTCGAGGCGGCCGTCGACGACCCCGAGATGCTCGAGCCGGAGCTTCGCGGGCCGGAGACCGAGATCGTGGCCGTGGACGAGGAGGGGACCGCCGATCTCGCGATGGAGCAGGCCGACCGTGACCGGCGTCGCCGTTCGGTCGATTCGGTCGATCCTCCGACCGATGATCAGAAGCTCACCGAGCTGCTCTAGGCCTCCGGCCCGTGTTCTGTAGTTAGCTACCCAGCGGTGAGCGAGACGACAGACCAGACAGCTCTTGAACGCGCCCGAGAGGCCGGGCTCTCCGGCGGGCCGGAGCGTCACCGTGAGAAGACCGCCGAGCAGGGCAAGCTGCCCGTCCGCGAGCGGGTCGACCTGCTGCTTGACGCCGACAGCTTCTCGGAGGAGGCGCTGCTCGCCAACTGGGACGTCGAGGGTCTGGGCGCCGACGGCGTCGTCACCGGCCTCGGCACGATCGGCGGCCGTCGGGTTGCGTTGATGGCCAACGATCCGACCGTGAAGGCCGGTTCATGGGGCGCCAAGACAGTCGAGAAGATCATCCGCATCCAGGAGCGGGCGCTCAGCCTCGAGTTGCCGATGATCTACCTCGTCGACTCCGCCGGCGCGCGGATCACCGATCAGGTCCAGATGTTTCCCGGCCGTCGCGGCGCCGGGCGGATCTTCCACAACGAGGTCCGCATGTCGGGTCGGGTGCCGCAGGTCTGCGTCCTCTTCGGTCCCTCCGCCGCCGGCGGCGCCTACATCCCCGCGTTCTGCGACGTCGTGATCATGCGGGACGGCAACGCCTCCATGTACCTGGGCTCGCCGCGGATGGCGCAGATGGTGATCGGTGAGGAGGTCACGCTCGAGGAGATGGGGGGCGCCCGCATGCACACCGGCGTATCTGGCTGCGGCCACTTCCTGGCCGGGACCGACGCCGAGGCGATCGGGATCGCCAAGGACTACCTGGCCTACATGCCGACGAACTTCCGTGAGGATCCGCCGGCCGTCGCCCCCGGCGAGCCCGACCCGCAACTCTTGCCCTCCGAGGTCGTCCCCGGCGACGAGAAGACGCCGTTCGAAATCCGCGACCTGATCGAGGGCGTTTGCGATGCCGGCACGTTCCTCGAGGTCCACGCGCGCTGGGCGAAGGAGCTCGTCGTCGGCTACGCGCGACTCGACGGCCGCGCGGTCGGGATCGTCGCCAACCAGCCCAAGCAGAAGGGCGGGGTGCTCTTCGTCGACTCCTCCGACAAGGCGGCCCGCTTCATCAACACCTGCAACGCGTTCAACGTCCCGCTGCTGTTTCTGGCCGACGTTCCCGGCTTCATGATCGGCAAGGCGGTCGAGCGTCAGGGGATCATCCGCCACGGGGCGAAGATGGTGAGCGCGGTCAGCTCGGCCACGGTCCCGAAGATCTCGGTCGTGGTCCGCAAGGCCTACGGTGCCGGCCTCTACGCCATGGCCGGGCCCGCTTTCGAGCCCGACGCGTGCATCGCCCTACCCGGAGCGCAGATCGCCGTGATGGGGCCGGAGGCGGCGATCAACGCCGTCTACTTCAACCAGATCCAGGCGATCGCCGACGAGGCCGAGCGGGCGGAGTTCGTCGAGCGCAAACGCGCCGAGTACTCGACCGACATCGACATCCTCCACCTCGCCTCCGAGCTGGTCATCGACTCGGTGATCGAGCCCGACGACCTCCGCGTCGAGCTGATCCGTCGTTACGCCGACGCGGCGGGCAAGGATCGCCACTTCACCGAGCGGCACAACCCGATCACCCCGGCGTAGGCGAACCTAGCGATACTCCGGGTTCGGGTGGTCGAAGCGTGAGCCGGCGTCCCATTCGCGGCGCTGGTTGCCGAAGGCGGGGATCCCGCCGGCTCGCTTCAGCATCGCCGCGACGTGCATCAGGTTCCAGGTCATGAACGTCGTGTTGCGCCGGGTGAACTCGTTCTCGAGACCGCCGCTTCCCTCGTCGGCGTAGCTCGGGCCGGGGCCGGCCTCGCCGATCCAGCCGGCGTCGGCCTGGGGCGGGATCACGTAGCCGAGGTGCTGGAGGGAGTAGAGGACGTTCATCGCGACATGCTTGATCCCGTCCTCATTGCCGGTCACCAGGACCCCGCCGACGCGGCCGTAGTAGATCCATTGGCCCTGCTCGTTGAGCTCGCCGGAGTACCCGTAGAGCCGCTCGATTGCCTGCGTGCAGATACTCGATTTCTCGCCGAGCCAGATCGGCGTTCCGAGCACGAGGATGTCGGCATCGAAGACCTGCCGCTGGATCTCGGGCCAGTCGTCGCGATCGAAGCCGTGCTCGCTCATGTCGGTCTGGACGCCCGGGGGGATCACGTGATCGGTGAGGCGGACGGTGTCGACGGCGACGCCGTTGGCACGCATGATCGCGATCGAGTTGTCCATCAGCACCTGTGTGTTGGACGGCTCGGCGGACGACGGCTTGAGCGAGCAGTTCAGAAACAGCGCTCGCAGGTCGGAGAAGTCGTGATCGGACATGGGTTCCACCTTTCCTCGAAGTTCGGCGTTGTGAGGTACGTCACATTGGGTGGATCATCCGTTACAAGCCGGTAGGTTGTGGGCGCACGAGAAACTGGCTGGCTGGCCAAGATCGCCGGTCGAGGAGGAGATGAACCCAGATGTCGAGCGATCCCCAGACGGCGAATGTCGAGACGGACGCCGCCCCCGACCCTGCTGAGGTCCCGTTGGAGGAGGTCTTGATCTCCGATCTCGCGTACTGGGAGGACGGTCCTCCCAACGAGCTCTTCGCCCGGATGCGTTCCGAGTGCCCGGTGCACTGGAGCCCGAGGATCAGCGAGTACCCCGACGAGGACGGCTTCTGGTCGGTGACCACCGCCGAGGACGTGCACACCGTCAGCCGCGATTGGCGCACCTACTCGTCGGCGCACGGCATCACCGCCATCACTCACGCGATCCTGCCGCTCGAGCTGACCCAGGCGATGTTCATCGGCATGGATCCGCCCAAGCACGACCGCCTCAAGGCGCTCTTTCAGCGCGGCTTCACGCCGAAGCGGATCGCCGAGCACGAGCCCGCAATCCGCGAGATCGCCGCCGAGGTACTCGACGGCATCGAGGGCCGCGAGACGGTCGACCTGGTCAACGAGGTCGCCCAGCCTTTCGTTTCTCGCGTCATCCACAGTTTCATGGGCATCCCGCCCGAGGACGACGCCGATTGGGCCCGGCTGATGAACTCGGTCATGGCCGCCAACGATCCCGATATCAACCCCGAGGGCGTCCCGGCCGTGATGGAGCGCGACGTACCCGAGATCTTCGAGCGCTGCACCAAGTTGATCGCCGAGCGCCGCGAGAACCCGACCGACGATCTGACGAGCGTCCT
Source organism: uncultured Solirubrobacterales bacterium (assembly GCA_963823275.1). Taxonomy (GTDB): domain Bacteria; phylum Actinomycetota; class Thermoleophilia; order Solirubrobacterales; family 70-9; genus RHKX01. The sequence goes on from CAWGKW010000002.1 coordinate 764,184, forward strand.
CGTCCACGCGGAGATCGACGGCGAGCGGCTCGAGGAGCACGAGATCGTGATGGGCTTCTTCCTGCTCGTCGCCGCCGGCAACGACAGCACCAAGGCGACCTACTGCAGCGCGATGCGGGCGTTGATGGAGGACCCGACCCAGAAGCAGCAGCTACTCGAGGATCCGGACCTGGTCGCGCCGGCCGTCGAGGAGGCGCTCCGGATGTTCCCGGCGTTCGCTCATTTCCGCCGGACCGCGACCGAGGACACCGAGCTCAGCGGGCAGACGATCCGCGAGGGCGAGAAGGTCGTCCTCTGGTACGTCTCCTCGAATCGCGACGAGACGCGTTACGAGGACCCGGATCGCTTCGACGTCACCCGCAATCCCGAACACCAGGCCTTCGGCGCCGGCGGCCGGCACTTCTGCCTCGGCACGGCGTTGGCCCGCTTGGAGCTGAAGATCCTGATCGAGGCGACGCTGGAGCGGTACCCCGGGATCGAGCTGGCGGGCGAGCCGCGCCACGCCGCGACCCAGTTCGTCAACCAGCTGAAGTCGCTGCCGGTTCGACTGCAGCCTGCCTAGACCGGCCCAGGTCGCGATCGAGGAGGCGGGTCGCCTCGACGGCGAACCCCGCCGCCCGCGCGATCGCGGCCGGGTCAATCGCTTCGGGCACGTCGTCAGGCGTGTGGTGGCCGGCCGGTAGGGACTCGCTGCTCTCGCGGCACGTGATCGCGATCGCCGAGTAGCCGTAGGCGCGTGCGATCAGTGCGGCGCTGGTTCGACCGTCCCTGATCGGCTCGGCGTCGTAGGCGTCGGGGCCGCTGTCGTGAGCGATCGCGACCGCCGCGCAGAGCTCAGCGAGATACGGGTCAAGCGGGAGGCTGACGGCGAGGCCCTCGGAGGTGGCGAAGCGGGGCTCGCCGAGACCCACCGACTCGAACGAGAGGAAGTGGGTGCTCCTGGCGGTCGAGGTCGCTTCGACGGCTGCGGACGAACGAGCGCATGCCCTGCATCGTGGTTTCACCCCCGCCACAGAGTGCGGCCTCGATGCGCAGGTTCTCGGGCGGGTCGGAATCCAGCATCCGCAGGGCCTCGAAAACGGCGGCGACCCCCGAGGCATTCGCGTTCGCCCCGGGCGAGGCGGGGGAGAGGGCGATCTCCCCGAGCAGGAAACAGGCGACGATCAGGGCGAAGGTGGGCAGCAGTTGCAGCAAGCCGAGCCAGCCGGCATCGACGCCGGCCATCCGGAGCCCGATCGGCACCAGTAACAGGGCGATCGACCAGAACCAGATCCGCGTCGGCGATGAGACCACCGGGAATCGCTTCGAGGCGCGGTTGAGCAGGCGCATCGGCAGCGGGTTGTAGGCGGCGCCCGTTCGCGGCGCGTCCAGGTACGCGCACAGGATCACCCTCGGCGCGTCGTCGGGGGCGGACTCGTCGCCGCCGCTCACATGGAGATTCTGGGATATGCGTCGGAAGAGCAGGCGCCTGATCAGATACCAGCGGCCCGACAGATCCAGGTAGGCAGACGTCGCCGCCACCAGCACGATCGCGAACGCGATCGCCGGCTCCGACGGCGCCAGCAGGCTGCCGACGATCGCCAGCAGGCAATGAAGCAGGTGGACGATCGCCCATTGCGGCTGCACCCAGATCGGCTCGACCTCGACCGATCGCGATCCCGAATCCAAGTCCTCGGCGAGCCGATTCGCCAGGCGCCGCTCGGCGTCGGTGCCCGCCAGCCGCCCCTCGAAGGCGCAGATCTCCTCGATCCGCTCGCTGATCTCCCGGTTACTCACGCCTTGGAGCATTGCGGAGATGACGGCGCAGCCCCCAGGATCCTCGAAGTTGCCGCCCAGGGCTCCGCCTGCCCTCCTAGACTCGGCCCCCGAGCCCCCGTAGCTCAGCTGGATAGAGCGCCGGCCTTCTAAGCCGGATGTCGCAGGTTCGAATCCTGCCGGGGGCATCAGGTCTGGAGGCTGACGCCGCTGCCGGCTCGCACCGCGCGTGCTTGAATCGGCGACCGTGAGCAAGATGGACCAACGGTGACTGAGTCTCCCGGCACCTCGGTTAGGGCGGCGATCGATCATGCGACCATCGACGTCCCTACGGAGAGCCCCGGCAGGCGGGTCGGCGAGGTCAGGGGGGATCTGATTGGGCGAACCTTCGAGTCGGCTCGCGAGATCGTCGTCGTCGAAGCCGGCACGGCGATCGGGCTCGTGTCGCTCGAAGTCCTGCTTGCCGGCGAGGCCGATCAGACGCTTGGCGAGATCATGCGACCGGATCCCCCGACGGTCACGCTGGAGACCGACGAGGAGGTTGCCGCTCATGCAATGGTCGATGCCGGGACCGGCTGCCTCGTCGTGACCGGCGACGACACCGAGTTCTGCGGGTTGATCACGTCCGATCAGATGCTGTCGGTGCTGCTCACCGAACACGACGAGGATCTGGCCCGGATCGGCGGTTATCTGTCCGGCGCTAGCCGGGCCAGAGACGCCGCACAGGAGGCGATCGGCCACCGCCTCTGGCACCGGCTCCCGTGGCTGCTGATCGGCCTTCTGGGAGCGATGGGCTCGGCCGTGATCATGGGTGCGTTCGACGACAGGCTCCAGGCCAACGTCTTGATCGCGCTGTTCGTCCCCGCGATCGTCTACATGGCCGACGCCGTCGGCACCCAGACAGAGACGGTGTTGATCAGGGCCCTGGCCGTCGGCGTCACCACCAGGACGATCGTGTTCCGCGAGCTGATCACGGGAGCGATCATCGGCCTGGTCATCGGGGCGGCTTTCTTCACCTTCGCTGCGATCGGCTGGGGCGACGTGCAGGTCGCGCTTGCCGTGGGGATCGCCCTGCTGGCCAGCAGCACCATCGCCACCGGGGTAGCGATGCTCCTGCCGACCGTTTTCCAGCGGCTCGGCATCGATCCCGCCTTCGGTTCGGGACCGCTGGCGACCGTCGTCCAGGACCTCCTCTCGATCGTGACCTACTTCGCCGTGGTGGTGCTGGTCGTCACCTAAGCTAGATTTACCCCGTCACGGTGGGCGTAGCTCAGTTGGTAGAGCTCCTGGTTGTGGTCCAGGTGGTCGCGGGTTCGAGCCCCGTCGCTCACCCTCCGTCGATTCGACTTGGCTAGCCGGGGTTGGGGTTTGTGGCAGATCGGCACAAATCTGGGTGGGGTATAGATGGGGCATGGATCGGCCTGACCGGGTGGATGAGAGTTGTGATTCGTAGGGAGCGAGAAGGCAAGTTTCAGAGAGCAGACACCGTCTCGATCTTGGTTATGGCGTCCGAGCTTTTCGGATCAGAGCGAACCGTACGACCTCCCCAGTAGCCAAGAGGCTAGGAGGATGTACAAGGCCAAGAAGTCATCCGTGGCTGGGTACGACATCGAGCACATCGAAGCGCCGCGGGGCGAGCCGATCTGGATGTTGCTCGTCGGCAAACAAGGCAATTGCATCTACTCCCGGGCGGGCGACGAGGGCCTCAGGACCGAGGCGGAGTAACAGACAGTCCGAGTCTCCTCGGCTGATCGCAAGGAAAGGCTCTGGTGGCTTTTCCAAGGGGCCGTCTACGCCGCGAAGGAAGGGCTAGAGCCCGATGAAGTCCTGGCTCTGATTGGAGAGCAGGAGAACACGAAGAAGCTCAAGATCTCGCGAGCCAAAACCGTTGCCGCGAGGTACTTGAAGTTGCGTCGGCTCACTAGGGGAAAGGTACGGTCCCGACGTCCGCGGCTGTCTGCATCGGGCATGAAACGATCAGGTCGACTGAGGCGATCTTCGCGCAATGACCAAGCCGGCGATCGCGATCAGCACGCCCGTGGCGAAGATCAGCGTCCCCATCGCGAACACCTGCGGTGGGATTCCGACCTTGACCGATCCGTAGACCCAGAGCGGGAACGTAAGCGTCTGGCCGGCGACGAAGCTGGTGATGATGAAGTCGTCGATCGAGAGCGCGAACGCGAGCAGCGACGCCGAGAGGATCGCCGGGAAGATGACCGGCATGGTGATCCGCCAGAAGGCGCTCCAGGGGGAGGAGCCGAGGTCACGGGCCGCCTCGCTCAGTGCCGGGTCGAGGTCGCGAAGACGCGACTGCAGGACGACGACGACGATCGCGACGTTGAACGCGACGTGGGCGATCAGGATGGTCCCGGACCCCCGCGATACGCCGAGATAGACGAAGAAACCGAGCAGCGAGGCGCCGACGACGACCGAGGGCGCGGCGATGTCGGCCAGGATGACCAGATCCCCGAGCCCCCGGCCGCGGAACCGGTAACGGGCCAGGGCGAGCGCTGCCGGAATCCCGATCGCGACCGCGATCAACGTGCTCAGGGCGGCGACTTCGAGCGAGGTGACCAGCGCCGAGGTCAGGTCGGGGATCTCGAACAGTCGCCGGTACCAGTCGGTCGTGAAGCCCTGCCAGGCGAACGTCAGCCGCTCGTTCGGTGCTTGGTTGAAGCTGTAGAGCACGATCACGGCGATCGGGATCAGGGTCACCAATAGGACGATCAGTACGTAGGCCGGGAGGATCGCCCGCTTCCAGAACGGGGCCTTCAGGCCGCCTACGCTTTCCCTCGCGACCCCGCTCATGTGATGTGCTCCTGGAGCGTTCGCGTCCCAAAGACCTTGGCGTAGATCCCCATCGCCAGCAGGAGGGTGACCATCAGGATCAACGCCAGGGCCGAAGCGATCGGGTAGTTGGCGTTGTTGACGTACTGCGTCTGGATGATGTTGCCGATCATCGTCGTGGATGGCCCGCCGAGGATCGCGGCGCTCACGTAGTCGCCGACGTTGGTGATCGCGACGAGCACGATCCCGGCGTAGATCCCCGGCGCCGAGAGCGGCAGGATGATCGAACGGAACCGATCCGATGCGCTCGCGTAGAGGTCTGCGGCCGCCTCGACCTGGGAGCGGTCGATCCGCTGCAGGGCGACGTAGAGCGGCAGGAGCATGAAGGGAAGGGCGTCGTAGGTGAGTCCCGCGACGACCGCAAACGGGGTTGAGAGCACGTGCGTGTCCTGCGGCAGCAGTCCGATGTCCTTGAGCGCCCCGAGGATGATCCCGTTGTCGGCGAGGATGAACTGCCAGGCGAGGATGCGGATCACGAAGCTGACGAAGAACGGCAGCAGGAGCAGGAAGAGCAGAGTCGACTTGAACCGGCCTCCATGGAAGGCGATCCAGTAGGCGACCGGGTACATGGTCACGAGCGCCACTGCCGTCGAGACACCGCCGTAGAGGAAGGAGCGGACGAACTGGGTCGAGTAGGTCGAGAGCGAGTCGCCGAAGATGCCGAAGTTCCAAGTCAGCGTGTATCCGTCGATCGAGTTGCCGGTCATCAGCGACATGGCGAGGATCGCCGCGAGTGGGATGACGAAGAACACGCCGAGCCAGAGCGCCGTGGGAAGGCTCAGCAGGTACGGAACGAAGCCCCGTTTGGCGCGAGCGCTCACGACTGGATGATCGGGTCGAAGATCGAAGTCCACTCCTCGTGGTCGCTGACGCCCTTGAAGTCGTAGTAGGCGACGAGCTGCCTGTCGATAGCCGGCGTCGGGAAGACGAGCGGACTGTCGGCAACGGTCGGGTCGTCGAGCTTGCCCGCGACGATCGGCTTGGCGGAGGGGACCGGCGACACGTAGTTGACCCAGTCGGTGATCAGGGCCTGGACCTGAGGCCGGTAGAAGTAGTCGATCCACAGCATCGCGTCGACCGGGTGGGGAGCGTGGTAGGGGACCATGCAGTTGTCGTGCCAGTACATGCCGCCCTCGACCGGGACGACGAACTCGAGGTTCGAGTTGCCTGAGACCTGGGCCTGGAAGACGTCGCCCGACCAAGCCATGCTGATGAAGGTGTCGCCCTGCTGGAGTGCCTTGATGTAGCTCTGGTCGTAGTACTGGCGGACGATCCCGTCCTCGCGCTGCTTCCGGAGCAGATCCGCGGCCTCGTGCCAGTCGGCGGGGGTCGACTTGGAGGGTTCGATGCCGAGGGCGAGCATCCCGCAGCTGGCCAGCTCGGTGTCGTCGGCCATCATCCCCACCTTGCCGGCGAACGCGGGGTCGAAGAGGTCCTTGAGGGAGTCGATCTTCCGTCCGGTCTTGCTGGGGTCGTACGCGATGCCGGTGATGCCCGATTGCCACGCGACCGTGAATTCATTGCCCGGGTCGTAGACCGGGTTTTTCAGGGTCGGGGAGGCGTAGCGCTTGAAATTCGGCATCCGGGAGTGATCGAGCGGGATCAGCCAGTGGTTCTCGATCATCTGCGTGAGCTCCCACCCGTCGCTGATCACGACCATGTCGTAGCCGGTCGATTGGCCGGCCTGCAGCACCGGGCTGATCTGGGCGAAGAACGACGCGTTGTCCTGGATCACCGGGCGGTAGTTGACGGTGATGCCGTACTTCTCGCTGAAGTCGTTCAGGGTCGGCGAGCCGCCCTTGGTCCGGTCGATGTAGAGCGGCCAGTTGGCGAAGTCCAGGGTGCCCTGCTTCGTCTGTTGCTTCCACCAGGCGTTCCAGTCGAACCCCTCCTTCCAACCCGTGTCGCGGGTCCCGGCGACCCCGCAGGCTGAGATGATCCCGGCGAGGGATCCGGCCGCCATCAGGCCGGCGGTACCCCTGACGAATCGGCGCCGGGAAAATCGGGGCTGGGTCAGGCCACGCAAGAGGTCGGGTCGAATCGGCGCCGCGTTGCCGTCGCCTTGACCATCCTCATTGCTCCGTTCCACCGGTGAACCTCCAGATCTCCACGACAGACTCTATTGCCCGCCGCCTCAGCAAGGCGCCGGTCGGGCGTGGGCACCTGGACGTCGCCCTCCGGGCCGGGAGGCTCGGGCTGGGGGCCGTTTCGCATGGGGTGGTCCGTGGGGTGCCGAGCTGAGAGCACCTGAGCACCTGAGCGAGCTGAGGACGCCTATCCAGGCGCGAGAACTCGCCAGGTGAGCTGTTGTCGTCTCGTTCCTCTGGATGTGGTCCAGGCGGTCGCGGGTTCGAGCCCGTCGCTCACCCTCCGAGGTCCCGCGGCAGAACGCACGACGCCGCCGGGTCGGCCGGCGGCGTCGTGTCGTCGCTGAGCGTTGCTAGCGCGGGATTACGACGTCGTACATGAAGGCGCCCTTGCAGACGATCTTCTTGTTCGGCTTCTGGATCACTTCCTTGCCGACCGTCGCGGTGTAGTCATAGGCCTCGTCGGCCTTCGACAGGTAGCGGGTGAAACCACCACCGTCCGCGGCGGTGACCTCGAATGCGGCCCAGCCGTAATCCCAGGTGTTGGGATCGCCGGGAACCTGGCGATAGATGTAGATCGTGCGGTTCTGACAGGCCTTCTTGTCGGATGTGACGCCTCCGAAGAGGAAGGCCTGACCGACGCCGTTGCCGGAGGGCTGCGCTTGCATGTACACGGAGGATTCGACCTTCTGGGTCTGCGCGGAGGCGGCGCCGGGAGCGATCGCGACCACCGCGACGATCGCGGCGAGGAGGCCGAGAACGATGCGCGGGCGGGACGGGCGGTGGGACGGGGCGGTGTTCATCTTGGGGTTCCTTTCGTGGGTGGGGATGCGGCTGTCTGCCGTGTCAGAAGACTCGGTCATCGCGCGCGCTTCGGCTACCGGGCGCGGGGCGGGACCTCGCAACCCGGGGGTGTCGCCTGCTTCACCCCGGGGGGCGAGGGGATCCGCGTAGTTGAGAAGGCCGGTCGTCCCCGGCTCTGAGCGACGGAGGTCGAGCGACAACGCCTGAGAGCGAATCGTTACTGGCGATTTAGCGGCGGGCGCTGAAGTCGCAGGCGAACACTGGTTTCAACACGCAGCGGAAGGGGGCCTCAATGGTCCAGGCCGAAGAGCACATCGAGCGAATGATCTGCGCCAGACGGCCCCTGCGCGACATTCAGCGGCGGATCGACGCGCTGCACGTCGACGAAGAGGCCAAGGCGGCGCTGTGGCTACGTGCCTACATCTCGAGGCCGAGCTTTCAGCGGCGACGCGCAGTTGAAAACACCTGGCGCCGCCACCGGGTGGCCGGCGCCTAAACACCGGGCGCCGACCTCCCCCACCAGGAGCTCGGCCTCCGCCGCAAGGTCGATGGGGCCGGCGCTACCCTCGAGGACATGCGGCTGCGAAGCGTGCCGGTCGAGGGCGGCAAGGTCAGGGTGCTTGCCCTGCGGCCACCGGTCGAGGGTGTGATCACCCGCGTCGAGGAGGACAAGAAGCGCTTCGAGGTGCTCGATGAGAGCGGAGCCATTCGCGTTTTCAAGCTGCGGTTGGCGACCGGGCTCTTCGAGAGTTCGGACGGTAGCTGGATCAGATTCCTCTACTGAGCGCCCAGCGCCTCGTCGGCGGCGAGCGTCAGGCGCTCGTTCGAGTACGGCAAGGGGAAAGAACTGGAGGCCGCCGCCCGCAGGGGCGACGGCCTCTCAACGGGAACTCATGCTCGCGTCAGCTCTTGACGACCTCGCAGTCGCCTGAGACGCGGTCCTTTCCTGAGGCATGAACCACATCCCTTCCGCGTCCGCAGCTCACCTTGTCGCGACCGTGGCCCGCGACGAAGATCCTGTCCGCGCCGCTGCCACCGCTGACGTCATCCCGGCCGCCGCCGCCGGTCAACTCGTCGTCGTCGGCGTCGCCGTTGAGGTCGTCATCTCCGGCCTGGCCGTTCTCCACGTCGCCGCCATCGCCGCCGTCGATCGCGTCGTTGCCATCGCCGCCGTTGAGCTCGTCGTCGCCATCGCCGCCGCAGATGTCGTCATCGCCCCCGTTGCCATCGATCTGGTCGTCACCGCCGTTGCCATCGAGCGAGTCATCGGACTCTGAGCCGTCGAGGCTGCTGTCATCGCCGTCCTCGGTGCCCTCGACCTCAACGCCATCGTCGTCGCCATCGTCGCCTTGATCGTCGTTGTCGTCGAGCTGGCAGGTCGCCGCCGAGTCATCGCCCGAGTCATCGCCCGGGCATGAAAGAACATCCTTTGACGCGTGGTCGTACGCGGGTTAGGCTGCGGGCGCTTGGATGAGATTCGAATCCGGCGCCGGGGGGAGGTCGAGAACCGATCCGCCCGCCGGACGCAGATCAGCGAACGGGAGGAACACGATGGAAACGCGACGGTTGGCAGACGTGAATGCCGCGATTGTTCGACGCGGTTACGAGGCCTTCAACGCGGCCGACATGGCCACGCTCACCGAGCTCTTCGACGAGGGCGCCTCGTGGCATACGCCCGGGCGGGGTCCTCTCTCCGGCGACCATGAGGGTCGCGACGCGGCGTTCGCCCAATTCGGTCGGTACGGAGGAGATACTGGCGGGACGTTCCAGGCCGAACTGCGGCATGTCCTTGCCGATGGTGACGGCCGGGTGGTCGCCATGCATCACAACGTTGCCGAGCGAGACGGCAAGCACCTGGCTGTCGACTGCTGCCTCGTCCTGGAGGTCAAGGACGGCCGGATCACAGACGGTCGGGAGTACTTCTTCGATCTCAATGCTTGGGACGAGTTCTGGTCGTAGCCCTCGGACGAGGAGAGTGCCATCAGTGGTGGACGGGCGGTCGCTCACCCTCCGTCGATCCCGCTCCAGCCCGCACTGAGCAGACCCAGCCCCTCGGTCGCCCGGTCGACTGGGACGAAGAGGTGATCGTGGAAACGCCCCGCCACGACGTTGCAGCTGATTCCCGCCGAGGCGAGGCGGGCGGAGACGGCTGCTGTCAGCCCGACGGCCTCGAGGTCGGAATGGACGGTCAGCGTGATCCAGGCCCAGGTCGAGTCGTAGGTGAGGCCGTGTCCATCGGCAAGTGACCGCTCGACGACGATTGCGAGGCCCTCGTCCTCGTGGACGGTGATCGCCGGCGTCAATCCGGAGGGCAGCTCCCCGCCGACGCCGGTGAAGACGAACTCCCCGGGTCGCCGGACCGGCTGAAGCCCGGCGAGCAGTCGATTCAGGTCACGCTCGCCGCTCGCGCCTCGATGCATCGCCGCAGCATAGGACGGCGGCCCTGGCGGCGGCCCCAGGTGGCGGGTCGTAGCCTCCGTGCCATGGCAGCGATCGAAGCCGGCGGGGAGGATGGGGAGCCGGAACTCCTGGCCGGCGCCTACCGCTCGGCCCTTCGCCTTGCCGACGAGCTGGGTGCGGAATCGGTCGCGTTCCCGTCGATATCGACCGGTATCTACGGCTATCCGCTCGAGCGGGCCGCGGCCGTCGCCGCCGCCGCGTTGACCGACGAGCTCGATGCCGCCGACTCGGTGAAACTCGTTCGCCTCTGCCTGTTCTCGGAGACTGATCTGGCGGCTTACGAGCGGGCATTGCGCGACGTTCGGGTCCATCGCCCTTGAGACCGGAATCAGGACGCCTCGTTCTCGGCGATCCGGACCTCCACGATCGCCTTGACCAACTCGTCGGGCAGGGGATGCGCGGCGGTGAAGTGGATCGTGGTTCCCCGGCACCTGAAGGGTTCGAGTTCCCTGGCGAATCGCTCGACGACCTCGGATCTTGTTACGAACAGGCTGAGGTGCTTCTTGAATGCACCGAACCCGACCAGATGGCCCCTGTGCCTGTAGAGGGGGATCCCGTAGCTGACCGCCTCTTCGGCCTGCGGCGCGGTTTCTCGGATCAGTTCCCGCAGGTGCGCGAGCGCGATCCGATCGGCTTCGGGGACGCCCGCGAGGTACTCGTCGACTCCGGTGGGTGCAGGCACGTCGGTCCTGTATACCGGCTGTGCCGCCCATCTAGAATCAGGTTCCATGCGATGACCAGCTGCGGATCGACGGAGGGAAGCGGATGAAGATCGGAGTCCTGGGTACGGGAATGGTGGGGCAGGCGATCGGCTCGAAGCTCGTGAGCCTTGGCCATGAGGTGCGGATGGGGTCCCGACAATCCGGCAACGAGAAGGCGGCCGCCTGGGTAACGCGGGCCGGGGAGGGGGCAAGCGAGGGATCCTTTGCGGACGCCGCTGCGTTCGGCGAACTGCTCTTCAACTGCACCTCCGGCGGAGCCTCGCTCGACGTGCTGGAGGCAGCCGGGTCGGAGAGCCTCGCCGGCAAGATCCTCGTCGATGTGGCCAACCCGCTCGATTTCTCCAGCGGGATGCCGCCGACGCTTTCGGTCTGCAACGACGACAGCCTCGGTGAGCGGATCCAGGCGGCCTGTCCCGAGACGAAGGTGGTTAAGGCGCTCAACACGATGAACTGCGCCGTGATGGTGGACCCGGCGCGGGTCCCCGGGGAGCACGTGGTGTTCATCAGCGGCGACGACGAGGGGGCGAAGCAGGAGGTGAGCGGACTGCTGGAGTCCTTCGGCTGGCCGCCGGGACGCATCCATGACCTGGGCGGCATCACCGCCGCTCGCGGCACCGAGATGTACCTGCCGCTCTGGCTGAGCCTCTATGGGGGACTCGGGACCGGCGACTTCAACATCGGTGTGCTGCGCGATGAGGGCTGAGCCCCTCCACAAGTCGGTCGCCTAGGAGGAGATCGTGCGTTCGATCCACGTCTGCGCCAGGGGGACGGCAGCGGGATCGATGTTGTGGCCGGAGTCGAACTCGTGGTAGTCGACCGCCAGCCCCGCGCCCTCGAGCAGATCGCCGGCGGCGCGGGCGAAGGAGACGTCCATCACCGGGTCGGCGCGACCGTGGGCGATGAACGTCCGTAGGTCTCGTCGGTCCGAGGTCGACGGCTCCCAGCCCTCGACCGTCGGGACGAACCCCGAGAAGGCGAGGATGCCGGCCGGAGGCGGTCGGTCGGCGCTGAGCCCGAGCGCGTAGCTCATCACCGTGCCCATCGAGAAGCCGCCGAGGATCGTCTGCTGCGGCGTCAACCCGGTTCGATTCCAGGCGGCATCGTGGAATTTGGCGAGCGCGTCGTGGGCGCCCCAGAACGTGTCGGGATCGGGGAAGCCGACCCTCGGGACCGCGTACCAGTGGCGTCCGGGCCAGCCGGGGAGAGTCAGCGGTCCGCCCGGGGCGACGACGTGAAACCTGCGCCCTGGATCGAGCGCGTCGGCGAGCCCGATCAGGTCGTTCTCGTCTGAGCCGCGGCCGTGGTGGAGGGCGAGAAGCCCCTCAGCCTGCCCGGAGGCGGGGCGTTCCGCGAAGTCCAGCGTCATGGGCTCAGACTAGGCGAGAGGCCGGCTGATCCGGAACATGTTGTCGGCATCCGTTTCTCCGAGACCGTCTCGCCTGGCTGCGCCGGTGCGAGCTCTTGAGGCACGGCGGGCGGGGGCGTTGAGGCGTCCGGCGGCACCTAGGAAGTTCCGTTCGACGCTCTTCACAGTTCGGGCCGCCCAGGCGGGCGAGAGCAGCGCGGGCAGCGAGCGGCCGACGACCTGAAGGCGCCCGCTGGGGCCGGGCCAGGGCCGGTGGCCGGTGCGCGCCGCACAACCCCTGTAGTGGAGGTCGGTGAAGAGCAACATGAGCACGGCTGCGGTCCGCACCGCGGCCGTGCCGCCGAGGTCGAGCCGGTCGAAGAGGCGACGGTAGGAGCCGGCGCGGGCCAACGCCATCCGCATGTAGTCCTCCCTTACGTCGCGGACCACCGCCCGCGGCTCCTCCTGCTCGCAGGTGCTGCCGAGATAGGGCTTCAGCGCCGGGTGGTAGGAGACGCCGCGGGCCAGATCCGCCTCGATGTCGCGGGTCACGTTCGCGAGCTGGATCATCTCGCTGACCTGAAAGGCATCCTCTCGGGCCGGCTCGTTGCACCGCCGACTTGCGACGAGGTCAAGCACGAACACGGCGGGGTGGCCGATCACGTTGCGGCAGTAGAGCGAGAGCTGCTCCTCGTTTACGAGCACGCCGCCCTGGCGGTCGAAGGTCTCCGTTGACCAGACCATCCCGGCTGCCATCGACCTGACCAGTTCGGCGATCTGCTCCTGGACGGCCGGCGCGAGCGTCGCGTAGACGGCGTCGACGTGCTTGCAGCGCGCGACCAACAGCAGGTGAACGCGATCGCGATCGTCGCGAGCCAGCTCGTCGGGGATCGGTGTCGGCTCGGGGAGGGGGTCGGAGTCGAAGCGGTTGCCGAAGCGCTCGAGCTCGGCCGCCCGGGTGGCGGCGTCAGGGAAGAGGTCCTCGTAGGTATCGAGCATGCGGCAGTAGAGATAGGCGACGGCCGCCGCTCGCGCCTCCTCGGGGGGAAGTACGACGATGCTCGCGGCGAAGCTGCGCGCCGCATGTGGGAGCACTCTCCAGACGAAGCGCTCCGGGCGCTTCTCCCGAGCGAGCGATGGGAGGTCGGGTCGCTGACGGTTCACCGAGAGACCCTGCAAGAGCAGCACCGGCCCCATCGTGTGTGCCGAGGACATTCTTGCAACCTAGCAGCGCCGTACCGGTGCCCTGCCCGCTTGGCGGGGCTGCGATCGACCGATTGCGCCGTCCATCGTGCTCAGCGCCCTAACCGTCTTTCAGGTAATGCTTGCCCTGCTTGCCGACGATGTTCACGAGGTTGCCGAGGCCTACGTTCGCATCCAGCAGGTGCAGCCCCCACGACGCACTGGGCGAGGGGTTGAGCACCTTCGCGCCGTCGATCGACGAGAGCATCAGCGAGCTGGCGCCACCGGAGTATTCGCACTTTCCGGCGTAGTGGTCTTGAGGTGTCAGCCATGGCGTGTCAGCGGTCGGCTGCGGTCCGCCGTACATGATCGTGATCCCGATCCCCAGGGTGCCGGGGAACGGCTCGCTGCGGGCCAGCGTCTCGAGCGCGCCGGAGCCGCCTCCGAGTGAGGCCGGGTTCGTGCAGGCGATCTTGTAGTCGGCGGGATTCTCACCCTCAGGTACGGCGGCGAACGGGCCGTCGGTGCGGCCGAACAGGGCGTCGGTCGGCGGCGTTGCGTTGAACGTCGAAAACGCGATCACGCAGCCGACCTGCTTTTCGGAACGGCAGAGCGGGGTCTTCTCGAACGTCCCCCCGAGGTCGCTTCCCTTCCTGACGGTCACGTTGCCGCCGAGGAGGATCGCTGAGATCAACTTCTTGCGCTGGGACTTGCTGGCCTCGATTTCGTCGCTGAGCAACCGGCTGAGCATCCCGGTGCCCTGGGAGTGGCCGATCAGGACGACGCCGCGCCCTCTGTTGTAGTTCCGCAGGTAGTTCTTCCAGGCCTTGAGGACATCCCCGTAGGCGATCTCGAAGGAGTTCGGATCGACGTTGTCGGGGTCGCTGATGCCGGCCAGGGTGGCCTGGCGGTAGACCGGCGCATAGACCTTGCAGTGCTCGGAGTAGCGAGCCGCCTGGTACTGGGCGATCGCCGTCTGCTGGGGGTCGATGTCCTTGTTGGCGTTTGGCGTCGGCTGCTCGCTGACGGTCGGGTAGACGTAGAAGCAGTCGTACTTCGGCTTGGTGGCGTTCTTGGGGGTCTCGACCGTGGAGCCGCCGTCGGTGTCGAAGACCGTGGTGGTCAGGCTGCCCTTGCACGGGTCCGGCTTGACGCCTGGTTTGCAGAGCCACTTGGTCGCCGCGGAGGCGTCGGATGGGGCGAGTGTGGTGATCAGCAGGACCGCGGCCACCGCGATCAGGATCGCGGTGGCGATTCCCCGCCTGTGAACGCCGTCGAACATGCCCTTGGGCGTGGTTGTCATCCCTCTCCCTCTCCGATCCCGTGTCCCCGGACGGCGAAAGCGTACCGCGCCCGTTCGGCATGGTTGCCGGCTCAGCCCGGCGGCCCCGAGGCGACCGCCGCGAGGATCCGCTCGAAGTCGTCTTTGGCCGGGGGGGCGGTTCCGACCGTCCCGACCGCTGCGGCAGCGGCCGCCGTCCCGGAGCGGCACGCCTCTTCGAGGGAGGCCCCGCCTGCGAGCGCCAGCAGCGTGGCGCCGGCGAACGCATCTCCGCCGCCGACCGCACTGATGACATCGACCCGCGGGGAGCGGACCTCGAACTGACCGTCCCGAGAGGCGACGAAGGATCCTCGTTCACCCTCGGTGATCACGACCACCTGCGCCCGGCCATCGGCGACGAACCCGATCGCATCCTCGCGCCGCTCGGGGTCGTCGAGCTCTCGCGGGTTGCCCAGCAGCGCGTCGAACTCGCGCCAGCTCGGCTTGATCATGAAGAGGTCGCGACCGAGCGCCTCGTCGAGCGCGGGTCCGTGGGCGTCGAGCATCATCCGCGCACCGGCGCCGTCGACGACCGACGTCAGCTGTCCGTACAGGTCGTCGGGTGCTCCGATGGGCAGGCTGCCGCTGGCGAGCACGTAGTCTCCCGCGCCCACGGCCTCCGTCACCGCTGCGAGGATCGCGTCGACCTCGTGCGTCGAGAGGGCAGGTCCGGGCAGCACGAACTTGAAGAGCCGCTCGGTGCGTCGCTCCGTGACCGCGAACGACTCGCGGGTGCGCCAGGCGATCGGGATCGGCCGGTGGTCGATGCCCTCCTCGTCGAGCAGCTCACAGAGCCGCTTGCCGGTCTCAGCTCCGCAGCAGTGCATCGCGATCGCCTCACCGCCGAGCGCCTTGATCGTCCGCGCCGCGTTGAGGCCGCCGCCGCCGGGCTCGATCCGCTCGGCCTCACAGCGCAGCTTCACCTCCGGAAGGAACTCCGCAACCGACGTGCTGATGTCCAGGGCGGGGTTGAGTGTCAGCGTGATGATCGCGATGGGAAGAAGCTACCCGTTGATCTCACGAAAACGCAACCCGTGACGTTGAGAGCATTGACGCAGATGGCAGAGCCGCAGACACACGTCCCATTTCAGAAGCTGATCGACGCGCACGCGAGCACGGTCGCCGGGTTCCTGCGCGGGATGCTTCCGGCCCACGATGTCGACGATGCGATCCAGGAGACGTTCGTCGCGGCGATGCGGGCGTACCCGTCCTTCGACGGCGCCAACCCGAGGTCCTGGCTGTTGACGATCGCCCGGCGCAAGGCGATCGACGAATACCGCGCGTCCTCGCGGCGACCGCGGTCGCTGGCCGAGCCCGATGCGATTGCAGCTTCATCGTCGAGCCTGGTGGGGGGTGCGGCCGACGGCGCGGTCCTCTGGGGGGCGGTCGCGGAGCTGCCACCGAAGCAGCGCGCCGCGATCGTCCTTCGCTTCGCCCTCGACCTCCGCTTCCGCGAGGTCGGAGAGGCGATGGGATGCTCGGAGGCGGCGGCGCGGCGCAGCGTTCATGAGGGCGTTCGCAAACTCAGAGACGGATACGAGACAACGGAAGGCGAGGCACTGAGATGACGACCGAGACCGAACTGAAGCTCGCGGCGCGGGCCGCAACCGATGCGGAGGTGGACATCGACGCCCTCAGCGCCGCGATCGGCCGCCGCGCCCGCGAAGAGGGGCTGCTGGATCTCGTCTACGCCGAGATCGACTCCCCGCTCGGCGATCTGCTCGCGGTCAGCACCCCCGAGGGTCTCGTCCACCTCGGCTACCCCAACCGCCCGGTCGACTCCCAGCTCGAGGCCCTGGCTGAGCGGGTTTCACCGCGGATCGTCGAGGCGCCTGCGGATCTGGATGCCGTCAGGCGGGAGCTCGACGAGTACTTCGCCGGCGAACGCCGCCACTTCGACGTGCCGATCGACTGGCAGCTGACTGCGGGGTTCGTACGGGAGGTGCTCAAGCAGACGGCGCTGATCCCATTCGGCGAGACCCGCACCTACGCTGAGATGGCGACGAGCGCCGGCAGCCCGAGGGCCTTCCGCGCGGCAGGCAGCGCCCTCGGCGCCAACCCGATCCCGATCGTCGTCCCCTGCCACCGCGTGCTCCGAAGCGGCGGCGGCCTCGGCGGCTATGGCGGCGGCCTGGACGTCAAACGCGAGCTGTTGACCCTCGAGGGTGTGCTGGGCTAGCAGGGAGTCGTCTCGGGCCCAGGCTCGACGACCTCGAATGCGCCACCCGGGATGGCCTTGAGCTGATTGAGGTCGTCGTCGTTCCAGCGCCGGTCGGTGGAGCCGGAGATGTACCAGTTGGACCCGTTGTCGGCGTTGATGGCTCCGTACCGCTTCAGCGCCGTTGCGATCACCCTCGCGTCGCCGCTGAAACCGGAGAGGTCGTAGCCGCCCTTGAGCCGCATTCGCAGCCCCATCGGCGGACGGTCGGGGTTGCAGGAGTCGGACGCGTGGTGGGTGGCGGGGGCGATGTAGCCCTTGCGGGTCTCGTCGAAGGTGATCCGGATCGCGTGATCGATGACGCCGGACTGGACCTCCTCGTAGGTGACGAGCCCGGGGTAGATCGGCAGGCCGGCAGCGTCGGCGGAGGTCCAACCATCGGGCCGCTGACCGGCCAGGGGGGAGCCGAGGTCGAAGACGGCGCCCGAATCCGCCTGCCAGCGGTTCCTCGATCCGCCCCTCTCGAAGGCCCGGTAGAGCTCGAAGAGATCACACGAGCCACCGGGCTCCGCCGGGCGGCGGACGACCAGTACGTGCCGATCGCCGTCGGCCCGGCTCCCGCCCTCGACCGGCGCCCCGGGCGGGACGGGATAGGGCCCCGGGTCGCTCTCGTCGCCGTATGCGCGGAACCCGATCGGGACCTCGGGTTGCTCGGCGGGAACGACGATGTAGGGGATCCCGTAGCTCGGGTTGGAGCCGAAGTCGGGGTGCAGTTCATTGGCTCCGTCGGCGTTGATCTGGGCGATGATCTCGTCGGAGTTGGGGGCGAGGGGGTCACCCGAGATGTCACGATTGAACTCGTCGCCGGCCGGGAAGGTGGCGCACCCGGGGTCGGGATGCGGTCCGTTGACCGGCGCCAGCAGGGTGGCTGACTCGACCGCCGCTCCCCACCGGGCGCATCGTTTGCGCTTGCACGCCCGGACACGCAGTAGGTATGTGGTGCCTCGATCGAGCCCCGTCGCGGCGGCACGGGTCGAGTCTCGCCCCGCCCTGCCGGAGTTCCAGCCCTCGCCGTCGCGGGTCTGGATCTCGTAGGCGCTCTCGCCCTTGGAGCGGTCCTTCCAGCGGAGGTCGATCGATCCGGTGCCGACGGAGGCAACCCGCAGCTCCGAGACCGGGCGCAGGTTCGCGGCGTCGGCCGCCGCGGGGCCTCCAAGTGCCGCCGCCAGCGCCATCACCACGATTCCGCCGGATCTCCTCAAGGCGATTCCCATCTCCAACATGATCGGCCCCGATTCTCCTCTCTTGAGGGCCGTGGAATCGATCATCTAGCCTGACCCGGGCATGATTCCCGTCGCCGACCTCGATTCGGTCCTCGCCGAGTGGTTGCCGCCGCTCTCGCTGATCGTGATTGCGGTGGCCTACGCGATCCGCATGATCCGCCTCGGCGACCAGGGTCGGCCGGTCCCCCGCTGGCGCCAGGCGTTCTTCGGGGCCGGCCTCGCGGTGCTCGCGGTCGCCTACGTCTCGCCGCTCGACGACCTTGCCGACGAGCTCCTGACCGCCCACATGATCCAGCACCTGCTGATCATGGATGTCGCGGCTCTCTTCTTCGTTCTGGGCCTCACCGGTCCCCTGATGCAGCCGTTGCTCGCGATTCGGGGCTTCCGCTGGATGCGCCACCTGGCGAACCCGATCTTCGCCCTTTCGGCCTGGGCGATCCTGCTCTACACCTGGCACATCCCCGCCCTCTATGAGGCCGCGACGTTCGACAGCAACCTCGTCCATGCCGCCCAGCACCTCTGCTTCTTCTTCGCCGGCGTCGCCTTCTGGATGTCGCTGCTCGGCCCGCTGCCCAAGCCGAGCTGGTTCACGGGGATGGCGAGCGCCGGGTTCGTCTTCGCTGTTCGCCTGATCGGAGCGGTGCTGGCCAACGTGCTGATGTGGTCGAGTTCGGTCATCTACGCCCGTTACGCCTCCGGCGAGGCCGAGCGCGGGATCTCCGGACTGGCCGACCAGGGCACCGCCGGCGTCGTGATGATGGCCGAGAGCACCGTGATCACGATCGCCGTGCTGAGCTGGCTGATCCTGCGCTGGGCCCGACAGGACACGGAGCGGCAGGAGCTGATCGACCTCGCCCTCGAGCGCGGGGTGGAGCTGGACCCCAAGCGTGCCGAGCGCGCGGTCAACGCCGGCCAGGGCGAGCGGCTGCGGGAGCGGATCGAATCGGGCGCGGCGCGTTCTGAGTTGAGCGGTCCCGCTTGAATCAGGTCCGCTACCTCTACGTGCTGGTCTTCATGGTCGGCACCGGATCGCTGGGGGCCGAGATCGCCGTCGCGCGCCTGATGGCGCCGTTCTTCGGCGCCTCGACGATCGTCTGGGCCAACACGATCGGCATCGTCCTGGTGGCGCTCTCGATCGGCTACTGGTTCGGCGGCCGCCTTGCCGATCGCGATCCAAGCCTGCGTGGGCTCTGCCGGATGGTGCTGCTGGCCGCGCTGCTGCTGGCGATCGTTCCCTTCGTGGCGCGGCCGTTCTTCGATATCTCCGTCGACGCGCTCGACTCGATCTCGGCCGGCGCGTTCGTGGGCTCGCTCTTTGCCGTGCTCGCCCTGGTGGCGGTGCCGGTGATGTTGCTCGGGGCGGCGTCGCCCTACGCGCTGCGGCTGGCGGTCCCGGATGTCGAGCACGCCGGACGGATCTCGGGTCGGCTCTACGCGATCTCGACCGCCGGGTCGCTGGCCGGCACGATGACCTCGTCGCTCCTGCTGATCCCGTTCCTCGGCACGCAGCGGACCTTCCTCGTCTTCGCGCTGTTGATCGGGGCCACCGCGGTCGTCGGGCTCGGGCTGCGGTTTGCGCCGGCGGCCGCGCTGATCGCCGCGGCGATCTTCATCCCGGTCGGAACCGTCAAGCCCTCCGACGCCGGCGAGGTGATCTACGAGACCGACACCGAGTCGCAGTACGCGCAGGTCGTCGAGGAACCGGACGGCGACCGGATCCTGGAACTCAACGAAGGTCAGGCGATCCACTCGCTCTACAAGCCCGGGTCCTATCTGACCGGCAGATACTGGGATGGACTGATCGTCTTTCCGTTCGCGGCGCTCGAGGGTGCGCCCAGGCGGGTCGCGATCCTCGGCAATGCCGCCGGCACCGCGGCGCGCATGTACGGCCACTACTTCCCCGAGGCGCGGGTCGACGGGGTCGAGATCGACGGCGAGCTGACCGACATCGGCCGCGAGTACTTCGACCTGACCGGACCCGACCTGCACACCTACACCGAGGATGCGCGGCCGTGGCTGCGCCAATCCGACGGCAACTACGACGTGATCGTCGTCGACGCCTATCGCCAGCCCTACATCCCGTTCTACCTGGCGACCACCGAGTTCTTCGAGCTCGTTCGCGACCGGCTTGCACCGGGTGGAGCGGTCGTCGTGAACGTCGGTCATCCCGAGGGCAACGACGATCTCGAGAAGGCCGTTGCCGCGACGATGGCGGAGGTGTTTCCGACCGTGATCCGCGATCCACTCGAGAGCGCCAACACGTTGCTGCTGGGAACGACCGCACCGGCCTCGCCGGAGCGGCTGCTGGCGGCGATCGGCGAGCTCCCCGACGACCTGAAGAACCTCGCGGCCGTCTCGTCGCAGCGGATCACGCCGATGCTCACCGGCGGCCCCGTCTACACCGACGACAAGGCCCCGGTCGAGTGGCTGGTCGACAAGTCGATCCTCGGCTACGCCGGCGACCAGTAGATAAGCGCGCGACTCGCAGCCCTCCGGGCTGCTCGACTGCGCCGGGCCTCCGGGCAGAGCCCGGTGGCCCTCCTTCAGACAACCGCGCGACTCGCAGCCCTCCGGGCTGCTCGACTGCGCCGGGCCTCCGGGCAGAGCCCGGTGGCCCTCCTTCAGACAACCGCGCGACTCGCAGGGCTCCGGGCTGCTCGACTGCGCGTCACGACCCTGGAGAATTCATCGGCGAGCGCGAGCCCATAGGCCCTGGGCCAAAGCGACCGTCAGATCGGTGGCGAACGCGACTCCCCGGCCGATCGGCCCCGATACGAGCCTCGCCCGGTTCCGATCGAAGCCGCTCATGCCGGAACGGGGAGCTTGACCAGGTCACGCTCGGGATCGATACCCCAGCGAGCCCCCGCGGCCGCCAGCTCGGGGCTGACCGGCCACCGATCTGGGCGGACCTCGCCCTCATGCTCGGGGCTGGCGCCCTTCAGCGCCATCGAGCCCGAGTTGTCACCGATCCGGCGGATCTCCTCGACCTCCGCCGGGCTCAGTGCCTGCTCCGGGAGCGCGGCCAGCTCGGCGCGCTTGTCCTCGATCGGCCTGCCGTCCGGGCCCGCCTCCTGGATCAGCGTCGGGACGACGCACCGGACCGCGGGGTGGGCGAGGTTCCACTGGCATGCCAGCTGCATCGTGGTCAGGCCATGGCGCTCGGCGAGCGGGCCCAGTGATCGGAGCTTTGCGAGGCCGTTCTCGATCCAGCCCTCGGGGCGGAAGCGCCGATGGTCGTGGGGCGGAAAGTCGTCGATCCGGCTGACGTCGCCCCAGAACAACCCGCCGTAGTCGACGACCCTGGTGATCACGCCGATCCCCCTCTCGGCGGCTGCATCGAGGACGAGCTCGCCGGGCCAGGGCTCGAGGGGATTGAGGATCACCATCGCCCAGTCGATCCGATCGCCGAAACGCTCGAAGCAATCGAGGAGATCCAGGGTGAATCCATTGGCGGGGCCGGGGGCCACCCCGATGGTCGTGGCGAGCCCCGCCTCCCGGAGCGCGGCCATCCCATCCCAGACCGCCTCGGAGGTGTACCCGGTGTGGTCGGGGTTATGGAGCAACAACGCGTCGAAGCGATCGCAGCCGAGCCGTTCGAGGCTTCGCTCGGTCGCCATCTGCAGGTAGTCGGCGTAAGCACCCGCTTCCCGGAGCGTGGGGTCGGTGAACCGTGGGAAGCCCTTGGGCCCGTTGCGCTCACCGGCGTAGAAGTCGTGGCCGACCGCGCCGACGAGGTTGTAATCCCCGCGCGGCATCCCCGCGAGCGAGCGGCCGAGGAGGAGGTCGGCGTCACCCTGACCGTAGGTGTCGGCGGTGATCACGGTGGAGATGCCGTCGCCCGGCTTCAGCAACGCTTCGAGGCGGGCCTCCTCGATCTTCTGCCCGAAGCCCATGAACAGCCCGCCGCTCCACGTGCCGATGGCGACCCGGCCGAGGTCGCCGCCTTCGATGTCGGTCCGCTCCATGGGCCTGAACGGTAGAGCCTCCGGCTTCGCTCTAAGGTTCCCGCCCCATGCCAGCTCAGCTCGAAGTTCAGACCGAAGTGACAGACCTGCCCGAGTCGAAGGTGAAGATCGCCGCGACGGTACCCGCCGGCGAGCTGGAAAAGCGGCTCCAGGCGGCCGCTCGCACCTTTGCAAGCGAGATGAAGCTGCCCGGCTTCCGCAAGGGCAAGGTCCCGCCTCAGCTCGTCCTACAGAGAATCGGCCGCGAGGCGGTCATGGAGGAAGCGCTGCGCGAGGGACTGCCCGAGTGGTATGAGCGGGCCATGATCGATTCCGGGGTCACGCCGGTGGGCGATCCGAAGCTTGATATGCCGGATCCACCCGACGAGGGCGATCCGCTCGAGTTCACGATCGAGGTCGGGGTGCGCCCCCTGGCCAAGCTCGGTCCCTACAAGGGCCTCGAGGTCGGCAAGCTCGATCCCGAGGTGCCCGCGGAGGCGATCGACGCTGAGATCGAGCAGATGCGCGAGGGCTTCGCCGGACTCGAGACGGTCGACCGGCAGAGCGGCGACGGCGACTTCATCCTGATCGACTATGCCGGTTCGATCGACGGCGAGCCATTCGAGGGCGGCGCCGCAACCGACTTCCTGCTCGAGCTCGGCTCGGAAACCCTGATCGAGGGCTTCAACGAGGGACTGACCGGGGCAGCCGCGGGGGAGACCCGCGCCGTCGAGGTGACCTTCCCCGACGAATACCACGCCGAGCACCTCTCCGGAAAGCGGGCGAACTTCGAGATCGAGGTCAAGGAGGTCCGCGAGAAGAGCCTGCCCGATCTCGACGACGACTTCGCCGCCGACAACTCCGATTTCGACACTCTCGATGAGCTGCGGGCGGACATCGAGTCCCGCCTGCTCCATGCAGCGGAGCATCGTGTCGAGCATCAGTTCCGCGACGCGGCGCTCGCGGCGGCGGTTGACGCCGCCCAGATCGAGATCCCCGAGGAGATCGCCCAGGCCCGGGCGGTCGAGATCTGGGAGCGCGTCGAGCGCTCCCTCCAATCGCGTGGGATGGACCCGGCCATGTACCTGCAGATCCAGGGCAAGGATCGCGATGAGGCGATCACCGACGCCCGTGGCGACGCCGAGGCGGGCCTGAAGCGCGAGGCCGTACTCGCGGCGGTGGCTGAGGCCGAGGGCCTGGAGGCGACCGAGGAGGATCTGCTCGAGGCGCTGGCCCCGCCGGCCGGCGAGAAGGGCAAGCCCGAGAAGCTGCTCAAACGCCTACGCGCCGAGGGTCGCGACGTGCTCCTGGCCGAGGAGGTCGTGATGCGCAAGGCCGCCGACCTGATCGTCGAGGAGGCGAGGCCGATCGAGACCGACCCCGCGGAGGCCCGGGAGAAGCTCTGGACTCCGGAGGGCGAGGGTCAGGCCGACGCCGGCGATCTCTGGACCCCCGGCGACGACTGACCCCGCGACTACTTGGAGGTCTTGAACCTCTGCTTCGGGGTCTTGCAGGTGACTCCGTCGTTGTTGAAGTTGTTGGTCTTCAGGCTGCCTGAGGTCGACCTGCCGTTGTCCTTCACCTTGCCGGCGACCTTCATCACCGCTCCTCCGCTGCCCACGAGCTTGATCTTGAACTTGTCGTTGATCACCGGGAGCGGATCGAGCGCGGTGTAGGTGAACCGAACCACGTCGCCCTTGCAGCGGGTGAAGACGTCCTTGGCCTCGAAACCCGAGACCTTGATCGGCTCGCCGTCCTTGACCTTGATCCGGAGCTTCACCGACGTTGCCTTGTCGCCGACCATCTGACCGCTCTGAGCGATCGTCTTCGAGCCGGCGAGCGCGGTCGCGGCGAACGCCAGCGAGGCGACGGCGATCGCGAGAACTACAACCTTCTTCATTGATTTCCCTTCAGGGTCGAGCGGCGCCCGACCGTAGAGCATTGCTTGCCTTCATAGACCTAACTCGCGAGCGCGGCCACGGTTGCGCTCCGGCGAGCCCGCTCGGACGACCCTCCCGTCCGACCGGGGCCACGGTAGCAATCGCATGAGCCGCCGCCCAGCGAGCCCTGAGCGGTGGGACCGGGGTCGGCGCTTCTATAGACTGCCGCGCCGATGAGCCCAATGGTTCCAATGGTCGTCGAACAGACCTCGCGAGGCGAGCGTGCCTTCGACATCTACTCCCGTCTGCTCAACGAGCGCATCATCTTCCTCGGCACCCCGGTGACCGACGACATCGCGAACCTGATCGTCGCGCAGTTGATCCACCTCGAGTCGGAGGATCCCGATAAGGACATCTCGATGTACATCAACTCGCCCGGTGGTTCCGTCTACGCGGGCCTGGCGATCTACGACACGATGCAGTACATCAAGCCCGATGTGCAGACGATCTGCGTCGGGATCGCGATGAGCATGGGAGCACTCCTGCTCGGCGGCGGCGCCCCCGGCAAGCGGATGGCGACGCCGAACTCGAAGATCCTGATCCATCAGGTCTCCGGCGGCTTCCAGGGCCAGGCGACCGACATCGAGATCCACGCCCGGGAGATCATCGACATCCGCCGGCGCCTCGACGAGATCATCGCCCACCACACGGGGCAGGACATCGAGAGGGTCAAGCGCGACACCGAGCGTGACTACTTCATGAGCTCCGAGGAAGCGGTCGAGTACAACATCGTCGATCGGGTAATCGAGAACCGGTAGGCGTGCGAGGCCGCAGGCAGCATCTGCCCGCCGGCCTTCTGAGCGTCGCGGCGGCTGCCCTGCTGATGGCGGCTCCCGCCGTCGCCAGGACCATCGATGTCGAGCCGCGCGGCCCCTCGTCCAATCCACTTCAACGCGCGATCAACAAGGCCAAGCCGGGAGATCGGATCCGCGTCCATCAGGGCCGCTACCGCGAGTCGCTCAGGATCGACAAGAGACTCTCGATCTTCGGTGCCCGCGGCGAGAACCGGCCTACGATCGACGCCAGGTGCAACTTCAGCGTGGTGGTTGACGTCCTCAGCCCCGGGGTCTCGCTCGAGGGCCTCAAGGTCGTCGGTTCGGCTGACGCGTTCTCAGTCAGTTTCGTCAACATCCCAACGGGGAAGGTCGAAGATCTCCGCCTCGACAACACCTGTGGTCAGGCGCTGTACGGGGTCAACGTCTACGGCCAGGGCGCGATCAAGATCATCGACAACAATGCGACCGGGTTCCTCGACGCCGGCTACTACGTGGGTAGCATCGCAACGACCGGCGACGGCGCCCTGACCATTCGCCGCAACGAGGCCAGCGGCAACAACCGCGGAGCGATCGTCGAGGACTCCTTCGGCCCGGATGTCGACATTCGCGTTCAGGACAACGTCTTCGACGACAACACCAGCGAGGGGGAAGGTATTCCGAGCGGGATCTTCGTCCGCAACTCGGCCGGATCCCTGATCGAGCGCAACAAGACGCGCGGCAACGGCGTCTACGGAATCCACATCGACGCCGAATCCCACGACAACGTCCTCAACGACAACGATTCGAGCGGCAACGGGACCGGCCAGTTCTTCGACGAGGGCGCCGGTAACTGCGGGGCGGGCAACACGTTCGCGCTGCCCGCCTGCTGAGGCTGCCCGCCCGCGCCGAAGCGGCTACTCGGCCTTCCAGGTGACCTTGCCGCTGGTGCAGTTGGTGAAGGCGCCGATGTCGCCGGTGACCTTCAGGGTGCCGGTCGCCTTCTGAAGGCTGCGCTTGTACTTGCCGGTCACGGCGGTGGTGATGGCGCCCCGCTTGAACTTGCCCCTGAACTGACGGTCGACGACCTTCATCCCCGGGAGCGGCGTGGCGGGTGAGTAGGTGGTGAGGCCCTCCGTGCAGCTGAGCGGCAGGTTGGTGAAGGTGAAGCCCTTGACCTTGATGATCTCGCCGTTGCGAGAGATGCCGAGGAAGCTGACCCCGCTCGCGGCCCGGTCGGCGGACAATGCCCCGGCCATCGGAGCGGCGACGAAGGACGTCAGGAGCACGGCGACGGTGGCCACGAGGATTCGCGGAGAGATCAAGCGGCGGCGGTTCATTGGTGGTCCCTTTCTCGGTGGACGTTGTCGTACCTGGCGACTCTGGAGGGCGAGGCCACCCTATGTCCTCACCGAGCGGGCAGTCAAGCCGCAACCGAGCGCCCCGGGGGGTTTCCTGCAATCCCACCCGCGCTTGCAGGGACGTGGCGACCGGGGGAGTAACAGGTGGCAGTCGCGCCCAGCCGGTTTGGGGGTTCCCTAACCTTTGCAGGCGCGGGTCCAGCATCCGTCACCTAGGTCGAAGGGAAAGAGGCCCTGGCACGTCCAACCGACTCGAATGAGCAACTTCTCTGCAGCTTCTGCGGGAAGTCGCAGCGGCAGGTCAAGAAGCTGATCGCCGGTCCCGGCGTCTACATCTGCGACGAGTGCATCGACCTCTGCAACGAGATCATCGACGAGGAGCTGACCACGGCTCCCAGCTTCGAGCTCGAGGCGCTGCCCAAGCCGCGCGAGATCAACGCGATCCTGAACGAGTACGTCATCGGCCAGGATGCCGCCAAGCGTGCCCTCTCGGTTGCCGTCTACAACCACTACAAGCGGGTTCAGATGGCGACGGAGGAGGGCGCGGATCTGACCGAGCTCCAGAAGTCCAACATCCTCCTGCTCGGCCCGACCGGCTGCGGCAAGACGCTGCTGGCCCAGACCCTCGCCAGGATCCTCAACGTTCCCTTCGCGATCGCCGACGCCACGGCGCTGACGGAGGCCGGCTACGTCGGCGAGGACGTCGAGAACATCCTCCTGAAGCTGATCCAGGCCGCCGACTACGACGTCAAGAAGGCCGAGACCGGGATCATCTACATCGACGAGATCGACAAGATCACCCGCAAGGCCGACAACCCTTCGATCACCCGCGACGTCTCCGGGGAGGGGGTGCAGCAGGCGCTGCTGAAGATCCTCGAGGGCACGACCGCGTCGGTCCCACCGCAGGGCGGGCGAAAGCACCCCCACCAGGAGTTCCTGACCGTCGACACGACCAACATCCTGTTCATCTGCGGCGGTTCCTTCGCCGAGCTCGACAAGGTGATCGAGCGTCGGATCGGCAGCAACGGCATCGGCTTCGGCTCCTCGATCATCACCAAGGAGGAGCGCGACCTGGGCGAGATGTTCAGTCAGGTGCTCCCCGAGGACCTGATGGAGTTCGGGCTGATTCCCGAGTTCATCGGCCGCCTGCCCGTGCTCGCCTCGATCAACCAGCTCCGGCGCGACGACCTGATCACGATCCTCACCGAGCCCAAGAACGCGCTGACGAAGCAGTTTCAGCGGCTCTTCGACTTCGACGACATCGAGCTCGTCTTCGCGCCCGACTCCCTCGACGCGATCGCCGACAAGGCGATCCACCGGGAGACCGGCGCGCGCGGTCTGCGCTCGATCATCGAGGAGACGTTGATGGACGTCCAGTTCGAGTTGCCCTCGCGACGCGACGTCAAGAAGTGCGTCGTCACCCGCGAGACGATCGAGAAGGGACTGACCCCCACGCTCGTCACGCAGGCGGTCCCGCCGGAGGCGGCGGACGACGCGCTGGGCGACCTGGGCGAAGAGACCGGCTAGCTCCAGGGCGGGAGGCCGCCCAGGTCCGGGGCGGGCGGAACTCGTCACATTCTCGTGACGGGGTTGTGGCAATGAGGGGAACACACGCGCGCCGGGCGGCGTCAGGATCGCCCGATGGAGATCGGTCGTGTCATTGCTACGCCTGAGGGGACACGATCACACGACCGATCGATAGATCGGTGGATCGCGGAGATCGCCGCCGCCCAGCACGGGCGGGTGGCGCGCCGCCATCTCCTTGCCGCGGGGATCTCTCCCCACGAAATCGCGACCAGGGTCAGGTCCGGGTACTTGATCAGAGAGTTCCCCGGCGTCTACGCCGTCGGCCACAGCTCACGTGGGTGGGAGGCGAGGTGGATGGCGGCAGTTCTCTCAGCAGGCGACGACTCAGCCCTCAGCCACCTAGCCGGGGCGGCCCATCTGGCGCTGGTCAGGCAGCGGCCTTCGGTGATTGATGTGACCTGCCACCGCGCGCTTCGCCCGCGACCGCCGCTTCGCTTCCACCGGTCCAGATTGGCGCCCGACGAGGTCATGACCCATGACGGGATCCCCGTCACGACCGTGTCACGCACGCTGCTCGACCTCGCAGGGATCCTCAGCTCCGCGCGGCTGGCACTGGCGATCAACGAGGCCGAGGTGCAGGGATTGGCGAGTCCTCTCTCGCTGCCCGCGCTGCTCGATCGGCATCCGAGCAGACCCGGGGCCGGCGCCATCAGGGAGATCCTCGCATCGGGCCGACTCGCTCATGGCAGGACGGAGAGTGAGCTGGAGGACCTCTTCCAGATCGTGGTGATCGAGGAGGACCTGCCCCAGCCTCTGACCAATGCGCCGATCGAGCTGCCGGGGGGCGCGATCGTCGTCGACTGCCTCTGGCTCCCGCAGCGAGTTGTACTCGAGCTCGACGGTGAGAGGTTTCACGACACGAGCCGGCGCCGCAGGCGGGATCTGACCCGCGATCGCGCGCTGACCGCCGCGGGTTATCGCCCGCTGCGAGCCGGCTGGAACGATGTCCTTTCGGGCCGTCGGCGTCTCGTTGGCCAGTTGCGGCGGATCTTGGGCCTGACGCCGCGCCAATAACATCGGCGCCTCCGATGGACTCCGATCGCCGGGCCCGGCTCGAGCAGACGACACGCTATGACCCCTCAGAGGTGGAGGAGCGGGTGTTCGCCGGCTGGCGCGATCGCGGCTACTTCACCCCTGAGGCCGAGGGCACGCCCGAGGAGAACTACTCGATCGCGATCCCGCCGCCGAACGTGACCGGCTCCCTGCACATGGGCCACGGGCTCAACAACACGATCCAGGACACGCTCGTTCGCAAGCACCGGATGATGGGGCAGCGGGTCAAGTGGATCATCGGCACCGACCATGCGGGGATCGCTACGCAATCGGTCGTCGAGAAGGAGCTTCGCAAGGAGGGGGTCGATCGCCACGAGTTGGGTCGTGAGGCCTTCGTCGAGCGGATCTGGCAATGGCGCGAGCAGTATGGCGGGACGATCATCGAACAGCTCAAGCGGCTGGGCGTATCCGGCGACTTCGACAACGAGCGCTTCACGCTCGACGACGGCTACGTCGCGGCCGTCCACCGGGTCTTCGTCGCCCTCTACGAGAGGGGCCTGATCTATCGCGACAACTACATGATCAACTGGGATCCGGGTTCGAAGTCGGCAATCAGCGATCTCGAGGTCGAAAACCGGGAGGTCGACGACTCCCTGTACTCGATCGACTACCCCGTCGAGGGCTCCGACCGCGTCCTCACCGTGGCGACGGTCCGCCCGGAAACGATGCTCGCCGACACCGCCGTGGCGGTCAACCCCGGGGACGAGCGCTACGAGGAGCTCGTCGGGGGCTTCTGCATCCTGCCGCTGGTGGGCCGCCGGCTGCCGATCATCGCCGACGATCACGTCGACATCGAGTTCGGGACCGGGGCGCTGAAGATCACGCCGGGGCATGACCCAAACGACTTCGAGATCGGCCGCAAACATGGGCTCGAGGAGATCTCGGTGATCGGTGAGGACGGCCGCCTCAACCACAACGCCGGCCCCGACTACGAGGGACTTACCGCGGCCGAGGCGCAGGAGCGCATCGTCGCCGCGCTCCGGGACGCCGGCGCGCTGTCGGCCGAGGAGCTCTACACCCACTCCGTCCCCTTCTCCCACCGATCCGGCCAGCGGATCGAGCCGCTGATCAGCCTGCAGTGGTTCTGTCGCATGGACGAGCTAGCGAAGCCGGCCATCGAGGTCGTCAAGGACGGTCGGGTCACGTTCACGCCAGAACGCTGGGGGCGCGTCTATCTGGACTGGATGGAGGCGATCAGGCCGTGGTGCGTATCGCGGCAGCTGTGGTGGGGGCATCAGCTGCCGGTCTGGTATTGCGATCACTGCGAGACCACCATCGTCGCCGAGGACGAGCCGCCGGCCGGCAAGTGCGAGACGTGCGGAGGTGTCCTGCGCCGCGACGAGGATGTGCTCGACACCTGGTTCAGCTCCGCGCTGTGGCCGTTTGCGACGCTCGGCTGGCCCGAGGACACCCCCGAGCTTCGCGCGTTCTACCCGACCGACGTGCTCTCGACCGCCAGGGACATCATCTACCTGTGGGTCGCCCGGATGATCATGTCCGGGCTCGAGTTCCTGGACGAGGTTCCCTTCGACGATGTCTACATCCACTCGGTGATTCAGGCTCCGGACGGCCGCCGGATGTCGAAGAGCCTCGGCACCGGGATCGACCCGATCGAGCTGATCGATTCCCACGGCGCCGACGCGCTGCGCTTCGGGTTGCTGGCGATGTCGTCGAGCCAGGATGTCCGCTTCTCCGAGGCCAAGGTGCAGCAGGGCCGAGATCTGGCCAACAAGCTCTGGAACGCCTCTCGGCTGATCCTGCTCAACTCCGCCGACGCGGAGCCAGAGCCCTCCACCGAGAACGTCGAGGACCGCTGGATCCTCTCGCGACTCGAGCACACCGTCGAGCTCGTCGGCGATCGGATCGACGCCTTCGACTTCGCTCACGCTGCGTTGGAGCTCTACCGGTTCGTCTACTCCGACCTCTGCGACTGGTACCTCGAGATCGTCAAGCCCCGCCTCTACGACGGGCCCGACAGCGGGGATCTGAGCGCCGCCGGGAACCTCCTGCACGTGCTCGAGCGAACCCTGTCGATGGCTCACCCGCTGATGCCGTTCGTGACCGAGGAGATCTGGAGCTATCTGCCCGATCGGGAGTGCGAGCTGATCGTCGCGGCCTATCCGGTCGCCGAGCGTGACCGCTTCGACGACCGCGCCGAGGCCGAGGTCGGAGAGGCGATCGAGCTGACCAGGAACCTGCGCCGCTGGCGCGAGCTCGCCGGCGTCGCACCCCGCACCACTCTGAGCGCCCGAGCCACCGGCGACGGGGGCGCCCACCCGCTGGTCGCACGGCTCGCGCGACTGGATCTGAGCGGGACGGCCAGCGACGCCGCCGCTCCGGTCGCCACGGTCGGAGCGATCGAGATCCTCGATTCCGAGGGGCTCGACCCGACCACTGTGGCGGATCGCCTCGACGAGCTCCGGGCCCGCTTGCAGGGCGAGGTCAAGCGAGCTGAGGGCAAGCTGTCGAACCGGGGATTCGTGGCGAACGCGCCACCCGAGGTCGTGGATGCCGAGCGCGAGAAGCTCGAGCGGTACCGCTCCGAGCTGGATGAACTGGTCTGACGATGAACTGGTCTGACGATGAACCGGCCGAGATGAACCGGCCCCACGAGGAGCCGGCCTGATCGACGCCGAGAAGTTCCTCGCCGAGCTCGAGCCGGTCGGCTGGCGCTTTGGGCTGGAGCGGATGCGCGCCCTCTGCGCGCAGCTGGATTGGCCTCAGCGCCGGTACCGCTCCCTCCACGTCGTCGGCACCAACGGGAAGTCGTCGGTGGCGATGATGACCGCGGCCCTGCTGAGGGACTCGGGTCTGCGAAGCGGCGCCTGCGTCTCCCCGCACGTCTGGCGCTGGCGCGAGAGGACCTGGATCGACGGGCGCGAGGTCGACGCCCATTCGTTCGCCGCTGCGATCGAGCGGGTTGCCGCCGCGATCGAGGTGGTCGAGGCGACTCTGGGCTCCGGCGATGGGGGGCCTGATCAGATCACCCAGTTCGAGGCGGCGATCGCCGCCTCGTTCGTCGCCTTCGCGGACGCCGGGGTCGAGGTGGCGGTCGTCGAGGCGGGGCTCGGGGGGCGACTGGACGCAACCAACGTGATCCCGTCGACGGCGACCGCCCTGACGTCGGTCGGCCTCGACCATGTCGAGTGGCTGGGAGCGACGGATGTCGAGATCGCGACCGAGAAGCTCGCGGTGCTGCGCCCGGGGACCACGCTGGTCGTCGGCGATCTGAGCCCCAGGATCGCAGAGCTGGCGCGGTCGACGGCCGCCGAACGGCAGGCGACCCTCATCGTCGCCGACCCGCTGCCGGATTCGGTGTTGCCGGCGGGGATGGCGCCGTACCTGAGGCGGAACGCGGCGGTTGCAGTTGCCCTCGCGGAAACGGTGGCCGGAGAGCTTGCGCCGGGGCGGATCGCGTCCACGCTGGCGGCCGCGGAGCTGCCCGGCCGTGCGCAGCTCGTCGCGGGAGATCCACCGCTGATCGCCGACGCCGCCCACAACGAGGAAGGTGCTCGGGCACTGGCCGAGGCACTACCCGGGCTCGTTGGGGGACGACCCGTCTTCGGATGCCTCTCGATACTCGCCGACAAGGACGCCGGAGCGATCGCCGCCGCCCTGGCGCCGGGGCTGCAGCATGCCGTCTGCACCGCAGCGGATCCGGGGCCGGCGATGGGCCGTCCCGGCGCGCGGGCGCTGGACGCCTCCGAGTTGAGCCGGAAGCTGGCGCGGGCCGGGGCCGACTCCGAGGCGGTGGCCGATCCCCAGGCGGCGGTCGCCCGCACCCTCGAACTTGCGCGCCGCGACGGCGGGGTGGCACTTTTCGCCGGCTCGCATTACCTTCTCAGGTACTTATGGAACGGGAGGCGCGCTCCGAACTACTCTCGATGATGGGCCTGGTGGCCGTGATCGTCGCAATCGTGATCCTCGTCTTCTTCGGCCTCGGGTATCTGTTCGGCCGGATGTTCCTCTGAAATCGCCCGCTCAGAACGGGCCTCCCGTCCGGGAGGCGCCCGCCGATCCGGGTAGACTGCCGCGCTTCAGATGCCCCTAGCCCTGTTCGGAATCACGGACGGCTCGCTCAACCTTGCCGTCAACCTGCTGATCCTCGTTCTCGTGGTGGTCTGGCTCTCGCTGGTCTACTGGACCTGGGCCGACGCCCGGCGCCGGATCGCCGATCCGGTCCTGATCGCGACGGCGACGGCGGCATCGCTGATCCCCTTCATCGGCACGATCGTCTACACGATCCTCCGTCCCCCGGAGTTTCTGGCCGACGTCCGCGAGCGTGAGGTCGAGACCCAGGCCTCGGAGCTGCGCATGCGTCACCTGACGGCACAATCGTGCCCGCGCTGTGAGCACCCGATCGAGCGCAGCTGGCTGCGCTGCCCGGAATGCCAGCACCGGCTCAAGGATCCGTGCATCTCGTGCAATCGGCCGGTCGACCCCCGCTGGGCCCTCTGTCCCTATTGCGAGACCCCGATCCGCAGCGCCTCCGAGGAGAAGCCGCCGACCCGCCAGCGCTCCCGTGCGAGCGCCGGGCGTGGCAAGGCGAGTTCCCAGGCCCCACCGAAGGCCGCGCCGCGCCGCGCCAAGTCATCCTCCGCTTCGGCCCCATCATCGACCTCTGAGGCCGCCGCTCGGACGAAGCGCAGCGAGCGACCGCAGCGCGCCGAGCGACCGCCGGCGAGCGGATTCTTCAGCCGATGAGAACGAGCCCGGCCCACGTCGCCGCTCGACCACCGGCTCCTGAGCCGCGACGCTGCCCCCACACCGCACCGACCCGATCCGCAAACTCCCGACATTCGAGAGGTTCAAACCATGTCTGAGATCACCCGCACGCTGATCCTCGTCAAGCCCGATGCCTTCGAGCGCGGCCTCACCGGCGAGGTCCTCGCCCGGTTCGAGCGCAAGGGCCTCGAGCTGACGGCTCTGAAGCTGGTCATCGCCGACGAGCCGACCGCCAACGAGCACTACGCCGAGCACACCGACAAGCCCTTCTTCGGTGAGTTGGTCTCCTTCATCACGGGCGGGCCGATCGTCGCCGGCGTGCTTGAGGGAGTCGAGGCGGTCAGGGCCGCGCGCCAGCTGATCGGCTCCACCAACCCGGTCGAAGCCGAAACGGGCTCGATCCGCGGGGACTTCGGCACCGAGGTGACGTTCAATCTCGTTCATGGCTCCGACTCCGACGAGTCCGCGGAGCGCGAGATCGGGATCTGGTTCCCGGAGCTCGGATAGGCCCTCGTGAAGCCGCTGATCCTCGCCTCGGCCTCGCCGCGGAGGCGAGAGCTGCTGGGGCTGCTGGGCTTCAGCTTCGAGGTGGCGGCGACGGGCGTCGAGGAGCTGACCGATGGCGAGCCGGCTGAGCTCGTCGTCGAGAACGCTCTCCGAAAGGCTCGCGCCGCGGCCGGCACGGCGGACGGCGATGCCGTGGTCCTGGGCGTCGACACGGACGTCGTCCTCGAAGGCGCTCTGCTGGGCAAGCCGGGCGATGAGGGGCAGGCAAACGAGCGCATTCGCGCTCTCGCCGGCCGGACCCACGAGGTGCTCAGTGGGCTCGCCCTGATCGACGGTGAACGAATCCTGACGGAGCTCGTGCGCACCCTCGTCACCTTCCGCGAGCTCACCGCCGGCGAGATCGGGGCTTACGTGCGCTCCGGCGAATGGCGGGACCGGGCGGGGGGCTATGCGGTCCAGGGGCTGGGCTCCTCGCTGATCGCCGCGATCGACGGGGACCTCTCGAACGTGATCGGCTTACCGATTCCGGCGCTGAGCAGGATGATCGGCGAATTGCAGAATCCCTAAGGAAGTGTTGCTTTTGTGTTGGGGATTGCTCACAAATTAGTCGTTTCGGGCATGCTTCGCTAGACTCACATCACTCCCGGCCGCTTCGCGTCAGCCCGCCGCCGATCAATTTCTTCTCTTGGGGCCCCTCCTCAGGCGCATCCCCACAACGCTTACACCTCCAGAACCTCAGGACCAACTGACTCACCTTGGGCATCTTCAGCTACATGACTGGATTCGGCGGCCGCGATATGGCCGTCGACCTCGGCACCGCGAACACCCTCGTCTACGTCCGCGGACGCGGAATCGTGCTCTCGGAACCGAGCGTCGTCGCGGTCGACTCGCGCAGCGGCGAGGTCCACGCCGTCGGGATGGAGGCCAAGCGGATGCTCGGCCGCACCCCAGGCACGATCCAGGCGATCCGGCCGCTCAAGGACGGCGTCATCGCCGACTTCGACGTGACCGAGGCGATGCTCCGCCACTTCATCCAGAAGGTGCACCAGAACCGCTTCGCCCATCCCCGGGTCGTCGTCTGCGTCCCCTCCGGCGTCACCGGTGTCGAGAAGCGTGCCGTCGAGGAGGCCTGCCTGGCCGCGGGCGCACGACAGGCCTACCTGATCGAGGAGCCGATGGCCGCTGCGATCGGTGCGGGGCTTCCGGTCGGCGAGCCGACCGGCTCGATGGTCGTCGACATCGGCGGCGGAACGAGCGAAGTCGCCGTGATCTCGCTCGGCGGAATCGTCGTCTCGGAGTCGATCCGGGTCGGCGGAGACGAGATGGACGACGCGATCGTCAACTGGTGTAAGACCCACCACAAGCTCATGATCGGCCAGCAGACGGCCGAGGAGGTCAAGCTCGAGGCCGGCTCGGCGGTCGAGCTTCGCGAGGAGGTCCGGACCGAGATCCGCGGCCGCGACATCGTCTCCGGACTGCCGAAGACGGTGATGCTGAGCTCGGAGGAGATCCGCGAGGCCCTCGTCGATCCGGTGAATGCGATCGTCGGCGCCGTCAAGGAGACCCTCGATCGAACGCCTCCCGAGCTGGCCGGCGACATCATGGACCGCGGCATCACCCTCGCCGGCGGCGGGTCCCTCCTGCAGGGGTTCGACGAGCGCCTGCGCCAGGAATGTCAGATGCCGGCCCAGCTCGCCGATTCCCCACTCACCTGCGTTGCCGTCGGCTCCGGTCGCTCCCTCGAGGAGTTCGAGACCATTCACCGGGTCAACGCCAACGCATCCCGCCACCGGCGGCGTCGCTGAGTAGGGGAAAGCGATGTACCGCAAGCAGGTACGCAGGCGTCGCGCGATTCTCGTCGTCCTCGTGGTCGCCTGCCTGATGCTGATCAGCATCTCGATCAGCGAGGCCGAGGACGGGCCGCTGCACTCGGTCCAATCGGGCGTGTCGTCGGTCTTTGCTCCGGTCGGCGAGGGCGCCGGCCGCGCCCTGAAGCCCGTCCGCGACCTGATCAACTGGTTCGACGAGACGTGGGACGCGCGCGGGGAGAACGACGATCTTCGAAGCGAACTCGCATCGCTGCGCGGCGAGCTCCTCGACACGCAGGACGCGGCTGAGATGGCCGGATACTCGGAGGCCGTCAAGAGCCTGGTCGATGAGGGCAACCTGGTCGCCTACACGCCGGTCAACGCATCCGTGATCGGCCGCTCCTTCAGCCTCTGGTACGGGACCATCAAGATCAGCGCCGGAAGCTCCGACGGGGTGGAGCGGAACAATGTGGCCATCACCGAAGACGGGTTGATCGGACGGGTCTCGAACGTCACCGGAGGCAGCTCCGAGGTGGCGCTGATCACCGATGGGTCCAGCGCGGTCACGGCCCGGGTGGTCGGAAAGGGGCCGGAGGGATTGGTCGGCCCGGTAGTCGGCTCTCCGGGCAAGCTCGACTTCAGCCTGATCCAGGGCGAGAAGGAGGTCAAGGACGGCGACCGTCTCGTTACCGCCGGATTCACGACCGAGGGCGGATTGGCTTCCAGATATCCCGCCGACATCCCGATCGGCGAGGTTGTCGAGTCGATCCCCGCCCAGCAGGAACAGCGCGAGCAGGTGAGCGTCGAGCCGTTCGCGGACCTCGCGGATCTGAGCGAGGTCACCGTCCTCACATCCGGGGGGTCCGGCGGATGATCATCACTCCGCCCATCCTCGTGCGCCTCGTGCTGGTGGTGTTTCTGGCGGTCCTCCTTCAGGTCTCACTCTTCTCCCAGGTGCCCCTGCTCGGCTCGGTGGCCAACCTGATTCCGGTTGTCATCGTGGCCCTCGGGCTGCTTGGCGGCGCCGTCACGGGCGCCGTGGCCGGCTTCGCGGCCGGGTTGCTGGTCGACGTGATGATCGGCGGCACCCTGGGAGTGGCCTCGTTGTCTCTGATGAGCGCCGGCTATCTGGCCGGCCGCTGGAGAGAGGGCTACGACATCGTCAGCTCGCTGGTGCCCCCGCTTCTCACCGGCGGCCTGACCGCGCTCACCGCGTTGATCTACGGGGCGTTGACCCTGACCCTCGGGGTCGAAGCTCCGATCAGCGTTCTCGCCCTGCGCGAGGTCCTCGTGCAGGGGTTGCTCGCCATCTTGCTAGCGATTCCGGTCTTCCCGCTGATCAGGCGGGTGCTGCGGCCGGCGCTGGTCGACGGCTCGACCCGTGCGCGATCACGTGCCGGCGGCCCGGCCGGTGAGGGCACGGGCGGGACGTTCGGGATGATTGGAGGCCAGGGAAGCCTCTGATGTTCCGCCACGACGAGAACGCCGCTCCGACTCACGCCCAGTTCGCCGTGCGCGTCGCCGTGCTGGGCGGAATCGCCCTCGTCGCCTTCGCGGCGATCTTCTTTCGCCTCTGGTTTCTCGAGATCCTCTCCGGCGAGGCTTACCTCAAGGAGGCCAACTCCAACCGGGTCCGCGAGATCAGGATCCAGGCTCCTCGAGGTGAGATCCTCGATCGCAAGGGCCGGGTTCTGGTCGACAACAAGACGGCGCTGTCGTTGCAGGTCCGTGCCGAGGAGCTGCCCAAGGACAAGAAGATCCGCAACAGGGAGCTGCGCAGCCTCGCCGAGGTCGCCGGCATGTCCGTCGGCAAGGTGAAGCGGGAGGTTCGGCTCCAGACGAAGTTGTTGCCCGCCAATCCCGTGACGCTGCGCCAGAGCGTCGACAAGGACCTCGTCTACTTCCTGCGGGAGCGCCAGGATGAGTTCCCGGGCGTCACCGCATCGCAGGTCTACGTTCGCGACTACCCGAGCGGGACGCTCGGCGCGCACCTGTTCGGATTCGTCAGCGAGATCGGCCCCGATCAGCTCAAAGAACCCGCCTACGACGGCCTCGAACCCGGCGACCGGATCGGCGCCACCGGCCTCGAATCGCAGTACGACTACCTGCTCCGGGGGCGCAACGGAGCTGTTCGCGTGCCCGTCGACGCCACGGGCGAGCCGCGCGGCCAGGAGCTTTCGCGGGTTGAGCCCGAGTCCGGCGCCAACCTGAAGCTGACCCTCGACAAGAAGATCCAGGCCGCGGGCGAGTCGGCGATCTCCCAGTTCGGGTTGCCGGCGGCCTTCGTCGTGATGAAGATCGACGACGGCTCGATCCTCGGCATGGGCTCCTATCCGACCTTCGACCCGAGCGTCTACACGCCCCCCGTTTCGACCAAGACCGCGGAGGCGCTGACCGCC
This sequence comes from uncultured Solirubrobacterales bacterium, assembly GCA_963823275.1. Taxonomy (GTDB): domain Bacteria; phylum Actinomycetota; class Thermoleophilia; order Solirubrobacterales; family 70-9; genus RHKX01. The sequence continues at coordinate 802,224 of CAWGKW010000002.1, forward strand.
GACGAGAGCAAGCCGTTGCTGGACCGGGCGATCCAGGCGGGCTACCCGACGGGGTCGACGTTCAAGATGATCACCGGAACGGCCGCCCTCGAGGATGGCCTGATCACCCCGTCGCACACCTTCAGCGACCAGGGCTCCTTCGAGTACGCGGGCCAGAAGTGGATCAATGCGGGCGAGCAGCCGAACGGCGTCGTCGACATGGTCAGCGCGCTCCGGGTCTCCTCCGACGTCTTCTTCTACGACCTCGGGATCAGGGCCCAGGACGTCTACGACGACAACGGCGGCGAGGTGATCCAGGACTGGGCGTCGCAACTCGGGTTTGGGTCGCTGACCGGCGTTGATCTGCCCGGCGAGGGCGCCGGCCTGGTGCCCACCCCCGAATGGCGCGAAGGGCTCTACCAGGATGCTGCCGACCCCGATTCATGCGGTGGCAGCCAGCGCCTGTTCGAGCCGGGCTGCTTCGAGACCGACCGGCCCTGGTCGGTCGGCGACAACATGAACCTCGCCGTCGGTCAGGGAGACCTGTCGGCGACGCCCCTGCAGCTGGCCACCGCCTATGCGACGTTGGGCAACGGGGGGGAGGTGGTGAGGCCCCACCTCGGTATGGAGGGCGTGGATGCATCCGGTGCCCAGACCACCACGTTCGAGCCCGCCGCCCGCCGGCAGGTCGAGATCTCCGAATCCACTCGGGCCACGATGCTCGAGGGCCTCCGGCAGGCGGCGATGGAGCCCGGGGGAACGTCTGAGCCGGTCTTCGGCGGCTTTCCGATCGAGATCGCGGGCAAGACCGGCACCGCTGAGAAGACCGACCAGGAGGACCAGGCCTGGTACGCGGCCCTCGCCCCCGCTGACGACCCGAAGTACGTGGTCGTCGCGACCGTCGAGCAGGGCGGGTTCGGCGCGACCACCGCGGCGCCGGCCGCCTGTCAGATCCTCAGTCAGATCTTCAACGTCAACGACTCCTGCAGCACGGGAACCAGCGCCGACTAGTTCGGTCTGCCCGCGACGCTGCTTAGATGAACTAGACCAACGATGCCAACACTCGCCAGACCACAGACGTTCGATGAGCGCAGCGCCGGCTTTGCCGAGCGCACCGGGTTCCTGCGGATGGACCCCCTGACGGCCTTCGCGGGGATCGGGCTGATCATCTTCAGCGTGGTCGCCCTCGGGTTCACGACCCAGGGCGACGTTCCCGGCGATCCCTACTACTACACGATCCGCCAGAGCATCTACGCGGTGATCGGCATCGCGCTGATGTTCGCCCTGGCCCGGGTCGACTACTCACGCTTCCGCGAGCTCCGTGTCGGCATCTACACGGCGATGATCTTCACGATCACGGCCGTCCTCGTCCTCGGCGCCGCAGCCCGCGGATCGCGCCGCTGGATCGAGCTCCCATTCTTTACCTTCCAGCCGTCGGAGCTGGGCAAGCTGTTGCTCGTCCTCGCTCTTGCCGGCTTTGCCATCGACCGGGCCCGGCGCCAGACGGAGTGGCAGCGCACCGCGCGACTGCTCCTGCTTGGCTTCGTGCCCGCGTTGATCGTTTTCGTGCAGCCCGACTTGGGTACCGCACTGGTCTACGGCGTGGTCACGCTCGCGATCCTGTTCATCTCGGGAACCCCCTGGACGCACTTCGCTGCGCTCGGTGGGATCGCGGTGGCAGCGATCACGGTCGTCTTGGTTATCGCGCCCGCGGTCGGTCAACCGGTGCTCCAGGGCTATCAGCTCGAACGACTGACGTCGTTTCTCAATCCGAGTGACGACCCGGCCGACTCCAGCTATCAGACAAATCAGGCGCTCATCGCGATCGGTTCCGGCGGAAAGGTCGGACGTGGCGATGGCGCAACTCAAGCGCAGCATGGCTTCCTCCCGGAAGGCCGTACAGACTTCATCTTCTCCGTGATTGCGGAGCGATGGGGGTTCGTCGGCGCTGCGCTCCTTCTATCCCTCTATGCCCTGCTCATATGGCGGGCGCTGCGGATAACGACACTCTCGAAGAACTTGTACGGGAGCCTCGTCGGGGCGGGTATCGCCGCGATGTTGCTCTTTCAGGTTTTCGTCAACGTGGGGATGAACGTCGGGCTGATGCCCGTCACGGGCATCCCCTTGCCGTTGATGAGCTACGGCGGAACGTCGGTGCTGGTCACCTTCATGTCCATCGGGTTGCTTCAGAGCATCTATGTCCAATCGCAGCTCTCCTCGCCGAGCAGGTTGAGAAACGCTCTGTGAGGTGAGCCAACTTGAAGAAAAAGATCCTCGTATCGGTTGACGCCGGTGAAACCCGTGTCGCCGTACTGGAAGCAAAGGGAACGGCCCGTTCGGGTCGCGCCGACCAAGACCAAAAGGACAAGGACCAGGGCTCCGAAGAGAAGGAGCAAGCGGGCCGCCGCCGCGGTCGCAACGGCTCCGACGACTCGAAGTGGAGGGTCGGTGAGCTCTACGTGGAGCGCCGTGGCTCCCGCTCGATCGTCGGCAACATCTATAAGGGCGTCGTCGACAACGTCCTGCCTGGAATGGAGGCGGCGTTCGTCGACATCGGCCTCGAGCGCAACGGGTTCCTCCACGTCGACGAGATCGTCACCCCCGACGGCAAGCCGGCGCCGAAGCGCGGCCGCGGCGAGGGCCGGAGGATCGACGAACTGATCAAACGCGGTCAGGAGATCGTCGTCCAGGTCGTCAAGGACCCACTGAAGACGAAGGGCGCCCGCCTCTCCATGCAGGTCTCGATCGCCGGCCGCTACCTGGTCTACATGCCGCAGGGCGGAGGAATCGGTGTCAGCCGCAGGCTTCCCGACGGGGAGCGCGGACAGATGCGCAAGAGCCTCGAGAAGATTCACGACGCCAGCAAGGAGAAGGGCGGCTACATCGTCCGGACCGCCGCACAGGGGGCCAAGAAGGAGGACTTCGAGCGGGAGATCGCATATCTGCACAAGCTGCATCAGGTGCTCGAGCGTCGTTCCAAGGACGTCGACGCGCCCTCGCTGATCTTCCAGGAGGCCGATCTGCCGATCAGGGTCCTGCGCGACGTGCTCGGCAGCGAGTTCGACGGCGCTGAGATCGATGACCAGAAGCAGTTCGAGCGGGTCACCTCGTTCTTCCAGCGCACCGCGCCGGAGCTGGTCGATTCCGTTGAGATGCATTCCCACGCCGAGCACCTCTTCGAGCGCCACGGCGCCGAGGAGGCGTTTCGCTCAACCCTTTCGCGGCGGGTGGACCTACCCTCGGGCGGATACCTGATCATCGACTACGCCGAGGCGCTGACGGTCATCGACATCAACACCGGAAGCTTCACCGGCAAGGGCAAGGGGCGCCTGGAGGACACGATCACCAAGGTCAACGTCGAGGCCGCCGACGAGGTCGTCCGACAGCTCAGGCTGCGCGATATCGGCGGGATCATCGTCATCGACTTCATCGACATGGCGAGGGCCAAGAACCGTGATCAGGTCCTGAAGACCCTGCGCAAGGCGCTGGACGAGGACCGGACCAAGACGTACGTCGTCGAGGTCTCGCCACTCGGGTTGGTCGAGATGACCCGCCAGAACGTGACCGACGGAGTCCGGGAGATCCTCACCACCAAGTGTCCGACCTGCGACGGCGAGGGCGTGGTTCGCTCCGCCGAGACGGTTGCGATCGAAGCGCTGCGCAAGCTCCGCGACGTGGTCCTCGGGAACCCGAACCCCGATGCCCATCTGATCCGTGTCAATCCGAAGGTCGCCCGGGAGCTGATGCGTCATGACAGCGGCTTGCTCGAGCTCGAAGAGGAGACGAAGAAGACGTTCCTGTTCGAGGGCGGCGACGCTCTGCCGATCGACACGTTCGAGGTGGCCGAGTCCGGCGAGAAGGCCGAGATCGAGCGGCGGTCCCTGCCCTTCCAGCTCGGCGACGAGGTCCTCCTCACGATCGACGAACCCCACATGTACAACCCTGGAGATGCGGTCGCGCGGGTCGATGCGCTGGTGATAACCGTCACGGGCGCAGCACCCCTCGTCGGCGAGCGGAAGCTGGTCCGGATCGAGGAGATCGGGCGTTCGTCCGGTGTCGCGACGTTGGTCGACGGAATTCCCGAGGGGTCGGATGATCACGAATCCGTCGACGGGCTAGAATCCGGCACTCGGCGCCGCGGCCGTCAAGGCGGACGGCGCCGTTCCCGCGCCGGGAGCGGTACCAATCCCGGCCAAGAATCCTGATTCAGTCCGAGTCCCATTGAGGCGAGCCAGATCGATATGTCCACATACGCGATAGTCGAAAGCGGAGGAAAGCAGTACCGCGTCGAGGAGGGTCAGACCCTGCTCGTCGACCGCATCTCCGAGGATGAGGGCGCCAAGGTCGGCCTGCGCGCGGTCATGTTCCGCAGCGAGGCCGACACGCTGATCGCGCCCAAGGATCTCGAGAAGGTCAGGGTCGAGGCCAAGATCGCCGGCCACGAGCGCGGCGAGAAGATCAAGGTCTTCAAGTACAAGGCCAAGAAGGGCTACCGCAAGCACCAGGGCCATCGCTCCGAGCTGACCCGCCTCGAGGTCACCGAGGTCAAGATGCTCGCCCGCAAGCCCGCCGCCGCCAAGAAGGAGGAGGCCAAGGCCGAGCCGAAGCCGGCCGCGACTGAGAAGGCGGCTGCCAAGGCGCCGGCGGCCAAGCCGGCGGCGAAGAAGCCTGCGGCCAAGAAGCCGGCCGCCGCCGCCAAGAAGCCGGCGGCCAAGCCGGCGGCAAAGAAGCCCGCGGCAAAGAAGCCGGCCGCAAAGAAGCCCGCGGCCGCCAAGAAGCCGGCCCCAAAGAAGCCCGCCGCTGCCAAGAAGCCTGCGGCCAAGAAGCCCGCCGCTGAGAAGGAGACTGACTGATGGCTCACAAGAAGGGGCTCGGTTCGAGCCGCAATGGTCGCGATTCCAAGCCGAAGTTCCTCGGCGTGAAGGTCTTTGCCGGTCAGTCCGTTCAGGGCGGCGAGATCATCGTGCGTCAGCGCGGAACCCGCTTTCACCCCGGCGACGGTGTCGGCATCGGCCGCGATCACACGATCTTCGCCACGCGCCCCGGCACGGTCGAGTTCAAGCCCGGCCGCAAGGGCCGTGTGATCTCGGTCGCCCAGACCTCCGAGTAGCGCTCACTGACAGAGGCCGGCTTCGCTCCCGGCTCGCCCCGGGCTGCGATCCTCACTGCTGTGTTCCATGATCGCGCGCGCATATTCGTCGAGGGTGGGCGCGGCGGCGACGGCGTCGTCAGCTTCCGCCGCGAGGCTCACGTCCCGCGGGGCGGGCCCGACGGTGGTGACGGCGGCCATGGGGGCGATGTCGTGCTGCTGTGCGATCCGTCGCGCCGCGATCTCGCCTCGATGCGCGTCTCGGCCCACTACCGGGCCGAGCGGGGCGGGCACGGCCAGGGAGCCAACAAGCACGGTGCCCGCGGCGGTGACCTGGTCGTCCTCGTTCCGCCCGGGACGACGGTCGAAGGGCTCGAGGGTGAGCTCTTCGATCTGGTCGAACCCGGTCAGCGGGCGACGGTCGCGACCGGGGGCCTGGGCGGACACGGCAACAAGCGCTTCACCTCGGCGACCCACCAGGCGCCCCGCTTCGCCGAGAACGGCCTGCTCGGTCAATCGGGATGGGTCGAGCTGCGGCTCCGGCTGCTGGCAGACGCCGGGCTCGTCGGGCTCCCCAATGCGGGGAAGTCCTCGCTGCTCGCTCGGATCACCCGGGCGGCCCCGAAGGTCGCCAACTACCCGTTCACCACGCTCGAGCCGATCCTCGGGACGATCGACGACGGAGAACGCCAGCTCGTCCTCGCCGACATCCCCGGGCTGATCGAGGGAGCCGCCGACGGCGCGGGCCTCGGGCACGAGTTCCTCGCTCACGTCGAACGCTGTCGCGTCCTCGTCCATCTGCTCGAGATCGGAGAGGGCACCGATCCGGACGCCGCCTATGACGTGGTTCGCGGCGAGCTCGCCGCACATGGATCGGGGCTCGACCGGCTCCCTGAGCTGGTCGTCCTGTCGAAGAGCGATCTGCTGCCGGCCGACGAGGTCGACCTCGAACTCGACGCGTGGCGGGAGAGTCACCCCGGGACTTCGCCGATCGCCATCTCATCCGCAACCGGGGCGGGCATCGACGAGCTGGTGGGTGCGGTCTTCAAGACGGTGGCCGGGGCCGATCTCGGAGACGACTCGCCGATCCAGGCTGCGGCGAGTGCGGAACCCGAGTTTCAGTCCGAGCACCGGGTCTACCGGCCCAAGGGCGCGGGTGGGTTCGACGTCGCGGTGATCGGCGACGGGGTCTTCGAGGTCGTCGGACGCGGGGTGGAGATGCTCGTGGAGCGCCACGACCTCGCCAACCCGGAGGCGATCAGCTACCTGGAGCGTCGCCTGAAGGAGATCGGTGTCATCAAGGCGCTCCGGGACGCGGGCTTCGAGGACGGTGACGAGGTCAGGGTCGGCGACGAGACGTTCGAGCTGGATGCCTAGGTGACTCCGACGGAATGCTCCGCTGCGCGTCCGCTTCCGTCGGGCGGCGCGGTGTTGCCGCTCGGCAAGGGCGTCGGGTTGTTGGTGGGGCGGGGCTCCGCTGCGCGTCCGCTCTGCTCGGGCGGCGCCGTGTTGCCGCTCGGCAGGGGCGTCAGGTTGTTGGTGGGGCGGGCTCTCCGCCCTGGCCTGGCGGCGCGGTGTGCAGTTCGTTGGCGGATTTCCGTTGGATGTCAGTGGTAATCGACCACTGAACCTGAAACGTCGCTCGGCAGGCGGGTGAACGGCGTGGTGGGAGTCAGGTTCTTCCCTCGTTGCCTGGGATGACTCCGAGCAGATGCTCCGCTGCGCGTCCGCTCTGGCCGGGCGGCGCGGTGTTGCCGCTTGGCAGGGGCGTCTTGGATGACTCCGAGCAGATGCTCCGCTGCGCGTCCGCTCTGGCCGGGCGGCGCGGTGTTGCCGCTCGGCAGGGGCGTCTTGGATGACTCCGAGCAGATGCTCCGCTTCGCGTCCGCTCTGCTCGGGTTGCGCGGTGTTATCGCTCGGCAGGGGCGTCAGGTTGTTGGTGGGGTGGGCTCCGCTGCGCGTCCGCTCTGCTCGGGCGGCGCGGTGTTGCCGCTTGGCAGGGGCGTCAGGTCGTTGGTTGACTCCGAGCAGATGCTCCGCTGCGCGTCCGCTCTGCTCGGGCGGCGCGGTGTTGCCGCTCGGCAGGGGCGTCAGGTCGTTGGTGGGGTGGGGCTCCGCTTCGCGTCCGCTCCGGCGGTGTCAGACTGCCCGTCCTGTGACTTTGGTCGTCAAACTCGGCTCCTCGATCGTCGCCGGCGCCGACGGCGCCCTGCGCGTTGACGTGCTCGATCGGGTCTGCGGGCAGGTCGCCGAGCTGCACGAGGGCGGAGAGGAGATCGTCATGGTCACCTCGGGGGCGATCGCCCGCGGACGCCGAATGCTGGGACTGGCGGTGCGCCCGTCGGCGGTGGACGAGCTGCAGGCTGCATCCGCCGTCGGGCAGGGCTCGCTCTTCCGCTCCTACGAGGAGCGGCTGGCCCGCAGCGACGTGCGGGCCGCGCAGGTGCTGCTCACCGCGTTCGACATGTCGGAGCGGATCAACTACCTGAACGCGCGACAGACTCTCCAGCGCCTGCTCGCCTGGCACGTCGTTCCCGTCATCAACGAGAACGACACCACCGCCACCGACGAGATCACGTTCGGCGATAACGACTTCCTCTCCGCCCAGGTCGCGATCATGATTGAGGCGCGCCGACTGATTCTGCTCACCGACCAGGCCGGCCTCTTCAGCTCCGACCCGCGCGGCAACCCCGGCGCCGAACTGGTGGAGCACGTCGGCGACGCCGGCGAGCTCGACGGCTACGAGATCGGCTCGCGAGGCTCGCAGTTCGGCTCCGGCGGGATGCGCAGCAAGGTCGTCGCCGCTCAGATGGCGAGTGGCTCCGGCATCGGCGTGACGATCTGCGACGGGACCGCCCCCGGCACCCTGCTGGCCGCCGCGCGCGGAGAGAAGGTCGGGACCTCCTTCACCGGTCGCCACGATCGCGCCCCCAGCTTCAAGCTCTGGCTTCGCTGGGCGACCCCGGCGCAGGGCCGGATCGTCGTTGACGAGGGCGCCGGGCGGGTCCTTCGTCAGAGCGGCTCCTCGTTGCTGCCGGTCGGAATCACGATCGTCGAGGGGAGCTTCACGGCCGGCGACCCGGTCGAGGTGGTCGACGGGCAGGGCATCGTCGGCAAGGGGATCGCCGAGCACTCCTCGGAGGTCCTCGAGCGCCTGCGTGGTAAACGCAGCTCCGAGGTGGCCGAGATCCTCCCCGGCGGCGCCACGGAGGCGATTCACCGGGACCGCTTCGTGCTCACTTAACGATCCCGAGGGACTGCTCCGCTTCGCGTCCGCCTCCTCGGCCTGTGCGGTGTTGCCGCTCGGCGGGGGCGTCAGGTTTCCGTTGGGTCGACGATCGGCTCGGCTACTCTTCATCGATGGCCGTAGCCGCTGAATCCGTGACCGATATCTGCCGCCGTGCGAAGGCTGCATCGCTGATCCTGCCCGGGGTTTCGACCGCCGCCAAGGACCAGGCGCTGACGGCGCTTGCGCGGCTCCTACGCGGGCGCAGCGGTGACATCCTCGCCGCCAACCGGGTCGATCTTCAGCGTGGGCGGGAGGCCGGTCTCGAGGATGCGCTGATCGACCGGCTCAGCCTCGACGAAGCGCGGGTCGAGGCGATGGCAGCCGGGGTCGAGGCGGTTATCGGACTCGACGATCCGGTCGGAGAGCTGCTGGAGAGGCGCACTTTGGAGAGCGGTATCGAGATGGAGCATCGGCGCGTACCGATCGGCGTGATCGCGATCGTCTACGAGGCCCGCCCCAACGTGACGATCGATGCCGCGGCTTTGTGTCTGAAGAGCGGCAACGCTGCCGTCCTGCGAGGTTCCAGCTCCGCTGCCGCCTCCAACGCCGTGCTCGTCGAACTCGTCCGTGAGGCCGTCGCCGAAGCGGGGCTGCCCGACGGGACGGTGCAGGCGGTGGGGGGCGGGGGCCGTGAGGAACTCGGGGAGCTCGCACGGCAACGAGACCTCGTCGATCTGGTCATCCCCCGCGGGGGGGAGGGCCTGAAGATGGCCCTCGAAGCGGTTGCAGAGGTGCCGATCCTCTACGCCGCCTCAGGCAACTGCCACGTCTACGTCGATGCCGACGCCGACCTCGAGATGGCGCGAGGCATCGCCTACAACGCCAAGGTCCAGCGGCCCGGTGTCTGCAACGCGGCCGAGACGCTGCTGGTCCATGCGGCGGTCGCCCCGAGCTTCCTGCCGGCGATCCTCGCCGAGCTTTCGTCGGCCGGCGTCGAGCTCGTCGGCGACGAGCGGGTTCAGGCCGACGCCGGAGAGACCTCCGTCGGCGCAGCCACCGATGAAGACTGGGATCGGGAGTACCACGGCCTGAAGATGTCCGTTGCGGTCGTCGATTCGCTCGAGGACGCGATTGCTCACGTCAACCTGCACGGCAGCGGCCACTCGGAGGCGATCGTGACCGCTCTCCCGGGAGGCGGCAGAAGCGTTCACCCGTGATGTCGATGCCGCCTGCGTCTACGTCAACGCGTCGACTCGTTTCACCGACGGCTTCGAGTTCGGGATGGGTGCCGAGATCGGTAACTCGACCCAGAAGCTCCACGCTCGGGGCCCGATCGGATTGCGTGAGCTGACCTCGACGAAGTACGTCCTACAGGGCACGGGTCAGACCCGCGAGTGAGCCGCGCCGTCGGCGTCCTCGGGGGCGCGTTCAATCCACCGCACCTCGGCCATCTGCTGCTCGCGCAGGAAGCCGTCCACGATCTCGAGCTCGACGAGCTGATCCTGGTCCCGACCGGGGTGGCGCCTCACAAGCGGATCGAGCCCGAGCCCGGGCCCGAGGTCAGGCTCGAGATGGCTCGCCTCGCCGTCGCCGGGGTCGACCGGATCTCGGTCTCCGAGCTCGAGATCCACCGAGAGGGGCCGTCCTTCGCCTTTCGTACGCTTGAATTGCTCGTAGATGAACTTCCGGGGAGTGAGCTGACCTTCGTGATGGGAGCCGACGTCGCCGCCGGCCTCGAACGTTGGAAGCATCCGGAACGGGTCCTCGAGCTGGCGCGGGTCGCGATCGCCGAGCGCCCCGGCCTCGATCGCTCCGAGGTGGATGAGTCCCTGGCTCGCCTCGGCGCCGAGCACCGGGTCGACCGGATCGAGATGCCTTCGGTCGGGATCTCCTCATCGATGATTCGAGGCCGCATCGCAGCCGGCAAGCCGGTTCGCTGGTTGGTCGCCGACCCGGTCGCCCAGTTGATCGCCGACCGCGGGCTTTACCGGGAGGGTGGAGCCCCGAGATGAGCGGCTCACACGATCTGGCCCGCAGGATCGCCGAGATCGCGGACTCGAAGGGCGCGACCGATCTCGTCGGCCTCGACGTCTCCCGCATCCTCAGCTACACCGACGTTCTCCTGATCTGCTCGGCCCGCAACGAGCGCCAGGCGAAGTCGATCGCCGAGGAGGTGCAGTTCAAGCTCAAGCACGAGGACGAGCTGCTGCCGCGCCGAGTCGAGGGGCTGCCGGAGGCCCGCTGGGTGCTGGTCGACTTCCTCGATTGCATCCTGCACGTCTTCGTCCCCGAGACACGCGACCTCTACAGGCTCGATCAGCTCTGGGGAGAGGCGCCGCAGATCGACCTCGACCTCCCAGAGCAGCCGCCGGCGCGGGCGATCGGCGAGGGCTGATCCCGCCGACTCCGACCCGCTCTTCATCGCGGTTTGCCGTCCGCGGCAACGCATAATCTGATGACATCGCTGCAGAGACGTTCAGGAGGTCGCTGTTCGGATTCCGCCCGTCGGAGGTCGGCGAGGCGATCGTTTCGCTCGAGTCTGAGCTCGGCCGGAGGGCCGAGGTGATTCGCGGTCGCGAGGCTGAGGTCGAGCGGTTGACCGCGGAGGCGGCTGGGCTGCGTGGACAGCTCGCCGAGGGCGAGGCCGTTACGAACCACCTGCGCGCCGAGCTCGCCGATGCCCGCGCCCGCGCCGAGCAGGAAATGCGGACGATGGCGATTCTGACGAGCCAGCTCGAGGAGATGCGGATCAGCGCCCGCGGCGCGGCGACGCGGATTCGGCTGTCGGCATTGCGGGAGGCGGCGGAGGTCGACGCCCGCCTGATCGATCTCGACGACCCGAGGCTGGCGGACGCCCGTGATCGGCTGCACCTGGCACTCGAGGACGCGCTCGCAAGGGTCGCCGGCGAGTGGGAAGCCGAGGCGCCGGAACCCCCGTTCTCGCGGTCTGCTCAGGCGCGGGTCTCGTTCGCGGCGGGGCAGGTGGCCGGCGCCTCTCGCCGTCACGTAAGCGTTGACATCGGCCCCTTCGAGGACTTCTCACAGCTGGTCAGATTCGAGGACGCCGCCAACGCCATCGGCGCCGCCGGCGACATCTCGATCAAGCGCTTCTCGGGCGGTCGTGCGCGGATCGACGTGGCGCTCAGCGAGCCGGTGGATCTCCTGCGGGAGCTGGAGGAGAACAGCGACCTCGAGTTCAAGGTGAGATCGAGGAGCGACGAAGAGCTGATTCTCGACCTCTGACGGCCTGGGAGGCGCCGGCTCCCAGCCGCGTCAGATCACCTTGCGGAGCCGAAGATCCTCAGCATGAAGAGGAACAGGTTGATGAAGTCGAGGTAGAGCGAGAGCGCCCCCAGGATGGTGGCCTTCTTCGCGTCCTCGCCGCCGATCCCGCTCTCGCCGATCCTCTTGATCTTCTGCATGTCGTAGGCGGTCAGGGCGCAGAAGAGAAGTACGCCTCCGAAGGTGACGAACCAGTAGAGGGTCGAGTTGGCCCAGAACATGTTCACGACCATCCCGATCAGCAGGCCGATCAATCCCATGAACAGGATCGATCCCATGCCCGAGAGGTCACGCTTGGTCACGTACCCGTAGGCGGCCATGCTGCCGAACATCCCCGCCGAGACGGCGAACGCTCCGGCGATCGAAGACGTCGTGTAGACCGACAGGATCACCGAGAAGAGGAAGCCGTTGAGGGCAGCGTAGGCGGCGAAGAGAAAGACCGCGGTCGAGTAGCTGATCCTGTTGATCCCGGCCGAGATCGCGACCACCAGGCCGAGCTGCCCGAAGATCATCACGATGAAGGCGAACTGGTTCTCGTCGAACCACCTGATCATGTCGGTGCTGGCCGCCACGTAGGCGGCGATCCCCGCGGTCAGCGCGAGGCCGAGGAACATCCAGCCGAAGACGCTGGTCAGAAACGACTGCCTGGCGAGCTGCGCGTCGGCGCTCGGGAGGGAGGGGGTTTCGTACTGATCGTCCATCTGCTGGGTTCGGCTCCTTGCTCCGGGCCACGCGCTCGATTACGGTGGCGAATGCCCCTCTGAGAATACTCCGCGCCCATCCCGATCCCTGCGCCTTGGCAGCGGTTTCGCCCGAGCCTCAGCAGGCCGCGATAAACTTCGCCGCCGACTACGAGTTCTCTGGGGCTGTAGCTCAGTTGGCTAGAGCATCTCGCTGGCAGCGAGAGGGCCGTCGGTTCGAGTCCGACCAGCTCCATGACTCCGACTCCTCGGCTCCGACCACCATCGGGGCCGAGGAGTTCGGCTACCGCTATGCCCGCTTCCTCCAGCGAGCAGCGGCCGGTGAGTCGTTCCTCGTCACCCGCCGCGGCAGGCCGATGGCCCGGATCGTCTCGCCGATGCCTCAACTCGCGGAATAGGCTCGTGGTCGACCCATTTTCGGCCTTTTCGCAAGCATCGGGACCGTCTCCCCATCGCCCTCGTCGGGCGATTGGGGCTCCCGCCATCGATGCCTCCGGCGCCAGCGTCTCGATCGGCCGGTGAGCGCTCTGCGCCTCGCCTCCTAGACTCCCGCATCCGATGCCGAGCGAAGACGAGACCAGCGCCGCCCCGAGCGACGAGCCCGCCCGCTACGACCCGCGCGCCCTCGAGGGCAAGTGGCAGGGGATCTGGGCGGAGGAGAAGACGTGGGAGGTGCCGAATCCCGGCGACCCCGGCTTCGATCCGGAGAAGCCCAAGGCCTACGTGGTCGTCATGCTCCCCTACCCCTCCGGCGAGCCCCACGTCGGCCACCTCAAGGTCTACTCGGTCGGCGATGCGATCGCTCACTACCGGCGCCGCAACGGCTTCGGCGTGCTTCAGCCCATGGGGTACGACTCGTTCGGTCTGCCCGCCGAGAATCATGCGATCCGGACCGGTGAGCACCCGAGGGTCTCGACCGAGCGGTCGATCGCGAGCTTTCGTGAGCAGTTCAGGTCCTGGGGCATCTCCGTGGACTGGAGCCGCGAGATCGCGACCCATGAGCCCGAGTACTACCGCTGGACCCAGTGGATCTTCCTGCGCCTGTTCGAGGCCGGCCTGGCCTACCAGACCGACGCCGCGGTCCACTGGTGTCCCAAGGATCAGACCGTGCTCGCCAACGAGCAGGTCATCGACGGCCGCTGCGAGCGTTGCGGCACCGAGGTCGTGCCGAAGAAGCTGGAGCAGTGGTACTTCCGGATCACCGACTACGCCGACCGTCTGCTGGCGGACTTCGACCTGCTCGAGTCGTGGCCCGAGCACGTGGTCACGATGCAACGCAACTGGATCGGCCGCTCCGAGGGCGCCGAGGCGGTCTTTCGCTGCGAGGAGCTCGACCTCGACTTCCCGGTCTTCACGACCCGGCCGGACACGCTCTTCGGCGCGACCTTCTTCGTCCTGGCTCCCGAGCATCCAGATCTCGATCGGCTGATCGAGGGAACGGCGAACGCCGACGAGGTCCGCGACGTACGTGGCGGCCTCGTTGCGGCAGTCGACCGGGGAGCGTGGCGACGACGATCGGGAGAAGACCGGCGTCCGTCTCGGGCGGACCGTCACCAATCCGGTCAACGGCGAGCAGATCCCGGTGTTCGTCGCCGACTACGTGCTGATGGAGTACGGGACCGGCGCGATCATGGCAGTTCCCGCTCACGACCAGCGCGACTTCGAGTTCGCCCGCAGGTTCGGTCTGCCGATCCGCCTGGTCGTCGCGCCGGCCGATGGCGCCGAGGTGCCCGACGACGAGGCGTTCGTCTCCCAATCCGAGGACGTCCACCTGGTCAACTCGGGCGACCTCGACGGGCTCAGCCCCGCGGATGCGATGCGCAGGATCATCGCTGAGCTGGAGGCCGAGGGCCGGGGCAGGCTGGCCGTCAACTATCGCCTCCGCGACTGGCTGCTCTCGCGCCAGCGCTACTGGGGTTGTCCGATCCCGATCGTCCACTGCGATGAGTGCGGCGCGGTCCCGGTCCCCGAGGATCAGCTGCCGGTCGAGCTGCCCGACGTCGAGGACTACCGGCCGAAGGGGCAGAGCCCGCTCGCGACCGCGACCGACTGGGTCGAGACGGAATGTCCGCGATGCGGCGATCCGGCCCGCCGTGAAACCGACACCATGGACACGTTCGTCGACTCGTCCTGGTACTTCCTGCGCTACCTCGATCCCGACGACACCGAGCTGCCGTTCGATCGCGAGATCGCCGACCACTGGATGCCGGTCGACCAGTACATCGGCGGTGTCGAGCACGCGATTCTGCACCTGATGTACGCCCGCTTCTTCACCAAGGCCCTGGCGGACGAGGGCCTTGTCGGGGCCCAGGAGCCCTTCGCGAACCTCTTCACACAGGGGATGATCACCCGCGACGGCCACAAGATGAGCAAGTCGAAGGGCAACGTCGTCGACCCCGCCGACTACGTGTCCCGCTACGGCGCCGACGCCGCCCGCACCTACGTCTGTTTCATGGGCCCGCCCGACCGGGGCGGCGACTGGGTCGACGAGGGCGTGGAAGGGGTCCAGCGCTTCCTCTCGCGCCTCTGGAGGCTCGCTCTCGAGGGTGCGGGGCTCGAACCCTCCGCGGTCGACCCGGACTGGCAACGCTCCACCGCGGGCGCGGCCCGCGAGCTGCTGGCCAAGGCCCACTGGTCGATCGACAAGGCGACCCGCGACTTCGAGCGGGACTTCCAGTTCAACACGGTCATCTCCGCCGTCATGGAGCTGGTCAACGAGGCATACCGGCTCAAGGGCGATCTGAAGGGGGATGCCGATGGCGAGCGGGCTCTGCATTTCGCCACCGCCACGGCCGCGTCGCTCGTCTTCCCGTTCGCTCCCCACGTCGCCTCCGAGGTCTGGGAGATGCTCGAGGGCGGTCGCGTCTGGGAGGAGCCCTGGCCGCTCGCCGACGAGGCGCTGCTCGCTCAGGACGTGATCACCCTGGTCGTTCAGGTGAACGGCAAGCTTCGAGACCGGATCGAGGTGCCGTCGACGGCCGACGAGGCCGATGTTCTCGCAGCGGCGCGAGGCAGCGAGAAGGTGGTCGCGCACCTCGGCGGTCGCGCAATCGTCAAGGAGATCGTCGTCCCCGGCAAGCTCGTCAATCTGGTCGCCCGCTGACCTCACGGACGGTCTTTCGCGATCGGGCGCAACGAGGCCGTAACCGCGATCGGGCGGGCGTCTGCTAGAAACCCCGCTGATGCTCGTCAGGCGCCTCTCCGACGCCGCCGTGAAGGATTTTCATCGGCTCAGGTCTCACATCCTCATGGATGCAGGCGAACTCGGGTCGCGCAACATGACCGTGACCTGGATCGAAGTCCCACCGGATACCGAGCAGGAGTTGCACTCACACGAGGAGGCCGAGCAGGTCTACGTCGTCGTGGGCGGCATCGGCGAGCTGTCGGCCACCGGCGACACCGAGCGCCTCGAGCCCGGCGATCTCGCGCTGATCCCGCCCGCCAGCGATCATGTGATCGCCAACCGGGGGGTCGAGACGCTGTTGCTCGTCTCCGCGCAGTCTCCCGCCGTCTCGGTCGAGGAGACGATCGGCCGTCAGTCCGCCGCGACGGTCGGCTACGACGAGGACTCCGACGTCTACTGAAGCCCGCCGTGGGGCAATAGTCACGCTCTCGTGACGGAAGTTCAATCGGTGGGCGCCACGCGTGCGGACCCTTTGGTCAGGCTCGGGAGACGATGCTCGGCCGCTGGACAGGATGGACATGCTCGACGGAGTGAGCCGCAGCCAGCTCGCCGTCTTCGCGGCGATCGGAATCGTGCTGCTGCTGCTCGGCATACGCGCCGTGCGAGAGGAGTCATCGACCGGATCCGCCGAGGTCTCGGCGGGGGGCCCGGGCGCCGTGCTCGCCACGGAGCCTGTCGGCAGCGGCGGTCCGCCCGCCTCCAACGGCGATGTCGTCGTCCACGTCGCCGGTGCGGTCGGCGAGCCGGGCGTCTACCGGCTGCCGGCCGGCTCGCGCGTCGCCGACGCCGTCGAGCGCGCGGGTGGTGCGACGGGGCGCGCCGACCCGAACTCGATCAACCTCGCGGCGCGGCTGGCCGACGGCCAGCAGGTTGTCGTTCCGTCTCGGGTGGGGACGGTGGGAGCGACCGCCGGCGCGACGACTGCCGAGGAAGGACCGATCAGCCTGGGCTCCGCCGACCAGGCTGCCCTCGAGACGATCGAGGGCATCGGACCGGTCACCGCGGCGGACATCCTCCGTTACCGCGATGAGAACGGTGGAATCTCGTCGATCGAACAGCTCGACGAGATCCCGGGCATCGGCCCCGCGACGATCGAGTCGCTGAGCGACCGGCTCCAACCCTGAGCGCCGGCGAGTGCTGTGAGCCGCTGGATCGGCTGGTGGCGGCACGCGGCCCTCGCCGGTGGCGTGGTCGGGTTGCTGATTTCGGCGCACCTGTCGGCCCCGGCTGGGTGGCTCCCGTGCACCGTGGTCACCTCGGTCGCCGTCGCCGTCACCGGGCGGGAGGTTCTTGGAGCGGAGGGCGGACCCTCCTCCCGCGCGGTCGCCATGTTCCTGCTCCCGCTCGCGGGTGTCGGTGCGCTGATCGGCCTCGGCCTCGGATCGGCCCGCGTCGCGGCCATCGATTCCGGAGCGTTGCCCGGCCGCCCCGGTGAGGTGGTCGAGGTCACGGGGTTCGTGGAGGCTGTGCCCCGCCGGAGCCACGGCGAGGTGCGGGTCCAGGTGCGGGGTGGTGCCGGCCGGGTTGTGGTCGTGGCCCCCGAGCCGGTCGCCGACCTCCCGGTCGGTAGCGAGGTAGAGGTCCGGGGAACGCTCTCGGAGCCGGATGACTTCCGGGCCGCGGAGCTGGAGCGGATCGGTGCCGAGTTCGAACTCCATACGCGGCGAATCGTCCCCACCGGCACGGCGAGAGGCGGCCTCACCGGCGTACTCGACCGGATCCGCCTGCGGGCGGAACGGGCGCTTGGCGGGGGGCTCGACCCGGCCCAGGCGGCTCTGGCTCGAGGCTTCGTGCTCGGGCAGGACGACCGGATCGATCCCGTCACGCGCGAGGAGTTCAGGCGTTCCGGCCTCAGCCATCTACTGGCCGTCTCCGGCCAGAACGTGATGCTGCTGGCGGTTCTCGCCGGGGTCGTGCTGGCGCTCTTCGGCCTTCGGCTGCGATCGCGCCTGATGCTCACGATCGTGGTGATCGCGATCTACGTCCCGGTCGCGGGTGGGGGGCCGTCGATCCAGCGGGCCGGTGTCATGGGGGCGGCCGCCATCGTCGCCACGTTCGCCGGGCGACCGACCGATCGTGCCTACCCGCCGCTGCTGGCGGCGGCGGCCACGCTGGCGGTGAATCCGCGGTTCGGCGGGGATGTCGGCTGGCAGCTCAGCTTCGCGGCGGTGATCGGGATCATCTTCTGGGCCGGTCCGCTGCGGGAGCTGATCGGTGAGCGGCTTGCGCGGGAGGGTTCCCGAGCCGCTCAGCCGCGGCCTGAGCGACGGGATCGCGATCACCCTTGCGGCCACGGTCGCAACCGCTCCGTTGATCGCCCATGACTTCGAGCGCCTCTCGCTCACGTCGATTCCCGCGAACCTGCTCGCCCTGCCGGCGGTCGCCCCCGTGATGTGGGTGGGGATGCTGATCGGCCTGCTCGGGCAGTTGCCGGGGCTTTCCCCGGCCGTGCTCAGCGCGGTCGGAGGGAGCCCTGCTCGACTACGTCGCCTGGGTCGCGCACACGCTCGGCTCTCGATCCTGGTCGGAGGCGGATGTCTCGCTGCCGACGGGGGCGGTGACCGTCATCTACCTGCTGGTCTCGGCGGCGGCCTCCCTCTCGATCGCCTGGCTGCGGCGCCGGCGGCGGCTGGGCATCTCGGGAGGCGCGCGGGTCGGCGCGGCGCTGGTCGTACTCGCGGCCTGGCCACCATCGTCCCGCTCGGTCCGGAAGCCCCGAGACGCGCCGTCGCCGGGGACGCTGCGTGTGATCGAACTCGACGTCGGCCAGGGTGACGCGACCCTGCTCCAGCCGCTCGCGGGGCGACCCCGTGCTCGTCGACGCCGGACCGTTCGGCGGCGGCGCGGCGGGTGCGCTCGCCGATCGTGGGATCGATCATCTCCGCGCCGTCGTCGTCTCCCACCAGGACATCGATCATTCCGGTGGGCTCTACGAGGTCCTCGAGTCCGTGCGGGTCGACGACCTGATTCGCGCACGTCCCGCTCCCCGGATCGAATGCGGCGGCCCGCTCCGCGGGCGTGCGGATCGTGGTCGCGGCGGAGGGGAGCTCATTCCGCTTCGGGGCCATGAGCATCGATGCGCTCTGGCCGCCCCGAGAGCACATCGAATCCCCGGTCGCCGAGACCAACGACGATTCGCTGATCCTCGCCGTTCGCTTCGGCGGCTACGACGCTCTGCTGACCGGCGATGCCGAGGCCGAGGCCACCCACCTCGACCCGGGGCCGTTCGACGTCCTCAAGGTGGCCCATCACGGCAGCGACGACGCCGGTCTCTCGGCGCTGCTGGATCGGTCGGTGCCCCGGGTCGCGCTGATCGGCGTCGGCGCCGACAACACCTATGGCCACCCGACCGCGGGAACCCTGCAGGCGCTCGCCGATCACGGGGTCTGCACGCTGCGCACCGATCTCGACGGCGACGTCACCGTCGAGCTCGGGCCGGCCGGGGTCGGCGTCCAGACTGAACGTGGACCACCGCCGGCCGGCAGGCCCGGCTGCGGTTGACGATTGGACCGCCCCCGGACGTAGACTGGATTCAGTTGGCGGATCAGATGAAACCCGCGTATCTCTTCGCCGGTGGTGACGCCGCGAAGCTCTCGGCGACGCTGTCGCGGCTACGGGCGCGGGCGGAGCGGGAGGGCGGAGCGGGAGCGCTCGAGACCTTCAGCGCCGCAGGCGGTGCCGCCCCCGACGTGGACGCCCTGATCGGATCGATCCCGGCGATGTCGTTGACCGCCGAGCGTCGCTACCTGCTCGCTGACGGCGTCGAACGCTGGAGGGCCGCTCAGGTCAAGCTCGTGGCGGAGGCCCTGGCCGGGGCGCCCCCGGAGGTCACCGTTGTCCTCGTGGCACGCGGTGACGCACCGAAGGGGCTGGCGGAGGCCGTCAAGGGTGCCGGGGGCGATGTTTCCAACTTCGAGGCGCCGAGCAAACGGGACCTTCCCGGCTGGATCGTCGTGGGCGCCCGTGATCGCGGGTGCTCTCTCGACCCCCAGGCCGCTCGTGCGCTGGCGGCCAGGATCGGGGACAACACCGAGCGGCTCGGGTGGTGAGCTCGACCGCCTGGCGCTCTGGGCCGGCCCCGGCGGCAGCGTCGACGTCGAGGACATCGAGCGGATGACCACCGACACCTCCGAGCGGGCGGGGTGGGCACTCGCCGACGCGATCGTCACGCGCGACCGCGAGGCGGCCGTCGCCACGGCCGACGTCCTCTTGGATCAGGGAGAGGCCGTCACTCCGATGGTCTACGGCATGGCCTCGAGGCTGCGCAGCGCCTACCAGGCGGCGGCGGCGATCGAGGCCGGTATCCCGGCCGGGAAGGTCGAGGCGGAGCTCCCGATGGCTCCGTATCCCTCCAAGATGCTCGTTCGTTCGGTTCAGGGGGTGGACTCGGCCGAGCTCTCGGGCGCGATCGGGGCGATCGCGGACCTCGAGTGGTGGACCCGCGGGGGCTCCGACTACAGCGACGAGGTCGCGCTGACGCTTTCGGTCCGGCGTGCGGCCGCCCGTGACGGCACTTGAGGGACCGTGATCGGGGAGGGGAGAGCTACGAGGCGGAGACCAGGCGGGAGGCGCGACTCTTCTTGCGAGCGCCGGTGTTGGCGTGCATCGCGCCCTTCTGGACGGCCTTGTCGATCTTCGAGATCAAGGCGCGATGCTCGGCCTCGACCGATGCGGATTCGCCGCTCCCCACCGCGCTCTCGAGGCGACGGAAGTGCGTCTTGACCGCACCGGTGAGACGACGATTCTCGTCGTGCTCCCGCTCGGAGCGGAGGATCCTCTTCTTCTGTGAAGCAATGTTGGCCATCAGCGGCCGCACACTGTAGCGATTGATGGCCGACTCGACCGACAAGCCCGGCCTGCCGCCGCTGCCTGAGCGGGCTGAGCGCTTCCATCGAGCGATGGCCGTCGATCCCATCGACGAGGAGTTCGCGGGGTCCGCCCTCGCCGCGGAGCCCACCGCGCAGAACCGGCGGATCGGCCGCTCGACAGCGTTCTTCAGCATCGCCACCGGGGCCTCCCGGTTCGTCGGCCTGATCCGCGAGATCATCGCCGCCCGCTACTTCGGCGTCGGCCCGTCGATGACCGCCTTCACGATCGCGTTCCAGATCCCCAACCTGGTCCGCAGCCTGTTTGCCGACGCGGCTCTGCAGGCGGCTTTCGTGCCCGTCTTCACCGAGCAGCTCGAAGCGGGTAACAAACGGGATGCCTTCCGGCTCGCGTCGACTCTGATCTTCCTGATCACGGCGGTGCTCGGCGTGCTGACGGCCCTGTTCATCCTGCTCGCACCGGTCGTGATCCCCGTCTTCGCGCCCGGCCTCGAAGGCTCCACCCTTGATCTCACGATTGCGCTCTCGCAGCTGCTGTTTCCGATCCTGCTGATGCTGGGTCTCTCCGGCGTCGTCGTCGGCGTGCTCAACAGCTACGAGCGATTCGCCGTCTTCGCGATCGCTCCCCTGTTCTGGAACCTGGCGATCATCGGCGTGCTCGTCGGCGTTTCCCCGATGTTCTCGGAGGACGAGAAGATCTACGCGTATGCGATCGGGGTGCTCGTCGGCACCGCGCTGCAACTCGCGATGGTCTCCTTCGACCTCCGCAACACCCCATTTCGGATGATGCGGGTCTTCGACTGGCACAGCCCGCTGGTCAAGCGGGTGTTGCTGCTGATGTTGCCGGTCACGATCAGCCTCGGCCTGATCAACGTCAACCTGGTCATCAACAGCACCGTCGGCACCTTGATCCCCGGGCTGCTGGACGGCACGACCCAGAGCCTCTCCGACACCGCGCCGGCCGCAATCGACAAGGCATTCCGGATCTACATGCTGCCCCAGGGCATGTTCTCGGTCGCCGTGACGACGGTGATCTTCCCGACCCTGGCGCGGTACGCGGCGCGGCGGGACTACGACGACCTGCGCCGGACCATGGCGAACGGGATGCGGATGATCCTGCTGGTCCTGATTCCCGCGGCGGCGGCGATCCTGGTGCTCGCCGAGCCGATGATCCGGCTCGTGTACCAGCGTGGGGCCTTTTCGGAGTTCGAGACCCCCCTGGTCGCGACGGCGCTCTTCTGGTTCGCCTTCTCGCTGCCCTTCAACGGGCTCTTCCTGATCCTCACCCGAACCTTCTTCAGCCTGCAGCGGCCATGGACGCCGACCTGGATCGCCGCCGTGAATCTGGTGATCACGGCGATCACGGCCTTCGCGTTCTACAAGCCCTTCGGCGTGGCCGGCATCGTTGCCGGCACGGCAATCGCAACCGCCGTCAGCGTCGTCGCCCAGATGCTCGTCCTGCGCCGCCCGCTGAAGGGGATCGAGTTGCCGGCGCTGATGGCCGCGACCCTGCGGATCACGCTCGCCTCGGCGGCCCTCGCAGGCGTCTCCTATCTGGTCTGGGATCTGCTCGACGCATCGCGCTCGGCCGCGGCACCGTGGCGCAGATCGCCTCACTCGGGATCGCCCTGATCGCGGGCGGGTTCGTCTACCTGGGTGCGATTCTCGCGATGCGGGTTCCGGAAGCGCGTCAGCTGCTCTCCGTCGCCAGACGTTAGGCGCTCTACCCTTCTGCGCTCCGCGGTCGCCACCGACTGGGCGGAACCTCATATGCCATCCGCAATGGACAAGATCCGCAACTTCTCGATCATCGCCCACATCGACCATGGGAAATCGACCCTGGCCGATCGCATCCTCGAGATCACCGGCTCCGTCGACCCCCGCGACATGCGCTCGCAGCTGCTCGACTCGATGGATCTGGAGCGTGAGCGTGGCATCACGATCAAAGCTCAGGCGGTTCGGGTCGAGTACACGGCTCCCGACGGCGAGATCTACCACCTGCACCTGATCGACACGCCGGGGCACGTCGACTTCTCCTACGAGGTCTCCCGCTCGCTTGCCGCCTGCGAGGGGGCGCTGCTGGTCGTCGACGCAGCTCAGGGTGTCGAGGCGCAGACGGTCGCCAACACCTACGCGGCGATCGACGCCGGACTCGAGCTGATCCCGATCCTCAACAAGGTCGACCTCCCCGGCGCGGAGCCGGAACGTGTCGCCGAGGAGATCGCCGACCTCCTCGGAACGGATCCCGAGGATGCAATCCACATCTCGGCCAAGACCGGAATGGGGGTCGACGAGGTGCTGGAGGCGATCGTGGCTCGTGTCCCGCCGCCGACGGGTGAGCCCGAGGCCGAGCCCAGAGCGCTGATCTTCGACTCCGAGTTCGACCAGTATCGCGGCGTGATCGCCTATATCCGGATGATCGACGGCAGCATCCGCAAGCACGACAAGATCCGGGCCATGCAGAACGGCACCGAGGCCGAGATCGACGACCTCGGCTTCTTCCGCCCGCAGATGACCGCGGTCGCCGGCATGGAGGCGGGCGAGGTCGGGTACGTGATCACGGGGCTGAAGGACGTGGCCAAGCTCCGGGTCGGCGACACCCTGACCTCAAGGCTCAACCCGGCCACCGAGCCGCTCGCCGGCTATCGCGAGGTCCAGCCGGTGGTCTTCTGCGGCCTCTTTCCGCTCGACACCGACCGCTACGACGATCTCCGCGACGCGCTCGAGAAGCTCGCGCTCAATGACGCCGCCCTCACCTGGGAGCCGGAGACCTCGGAGGCCCTCGGGTTCGGCTTCCGCTGCGGGTTCCTCGGGCTGCTGCACATGGACATCGTCCGCGAGCGGCTGGAGCGCGAGTACGGGTTGGAGCTGCTGGCGACGACGCCGAACGTCAGCTACGTGGTCACCAGGACGAACGGCGAGGTCATCGAGGTGCACAGTCCCACGGCCCTGCCCGACCCGGGCTTCATCGACTCGATCAGCGAGCCGTACATCCGCGCTTCGCTGATCTGCCCGAAGGAGCACGTCGGCGCCGTCATGGAGCTCTGCCAGTCACGTCGCGGCGCCCACGTCGACATGCACTATCTGAGCCCCGAGCGGGTCCAGATCCACTACGACCTGCCGCTCGGGGAGATCGTCCTCGACTTCTACGACGCCCTCAAGTCGGGCACTCGTGGATACGCATCGCTGGATTACGAGCCGCTGCCGAACCGGCCGGGCGATCTGGTCAAGCTCGACGTCCTGCTCGCCGGCGAGCCGGTCGACGCGCTGTCGATCATCTGCCACCGCGACAGCGCCTTCGAGCAGGGCAAGAAGCTCGTCTCCAGGCTGCGCAAGACGATCCCCCGCCAGCAGTTCGACGTGCCCGTCCAGGCTGCGATCGGCTCCCGCGTGCTTGCCCGGGAAACCGTGAAGGCCGTTCGCAAGGACGTCACGGCCAAGCTCTACGGCGGCGACGTCACCCGTAAGAACAAGTTGCTCGACAAGCAGAAGAAGGGCAAGAAGCGGATGAAGCAGGTCGGGTCGGTCGAGGTTCCCCAGGAGGCCTTCCTGGCGGTCCTGACACTCGGCGACGACGACTGACCGGCCCGGTGGTGCGGATCCTGAAGCGCGTGGCTACGAGATCAGCGCCACCTCCCCCGGTGAGCACGCGGTATTGGGCCCGCGGCATGCGTAGGGTCGACGTATGCGGGTGACACGGATCGGCCTCGGGCCGCTGTTTCCCGATCACGGCTCGAAGCGGCGGAGGCTCCTGCGCAGGCTGCGGGGAATTCCCCTCGAGGTCCTCGCGTTCGTCGTCGTGACCGTGCTGCTGCCGGCCCTGCTGATCGCGGCTGTGATCGTCGACACCATTCTCTGGATCACGCGCCGCAAGCCCTGGGTGGGCGTCCGGCTGACCGCCTTCCTCTGGTGGTTTCTGTTCGGCGAGATGCAGGCCCTGCTCGGTGTCCTCTGGATCTGGATCCGATCCGGTGGGCCGTTCGGCGGCGACTCCGAGCGGCGGCGCCTCGGGATCTACAACCTGCGAATCCATTGGGCTCGTAGCCACCTGGCCGGCATCCGGGTCCTGTTCAGTCTGCGCTTCGAGGTTGAGGGCCTCGAGCTCGCCGGGCCGGGGCCGGTCGTGGTGATGATCCGCCACGCCAGCATCATCGACAACACGGTCCCCGACGCCGTAATCGCCCACGCCCACGGCCTCGGCCTCCGCTACGTGATCAAGCGGGAGCTGCAGATGATCCCGACGATCGACATCGCCGGCCGCTGGGTGCCGACGAACTTCGTTCGGCGCGCGTCCGGGGACACGGAGGGCGAGGTCGACCGGCTGCGGATGCTCACCACCGATCTCGGTGAGGGGGAGGGGATCCTGATCTACCCGGAGGGAACCCGCCACACCGACGCCAAGCTGATTCGAGCGAAGGAGAAGATCGCCGCCGCCCAGCCCGAGATCGCCCCGCTCGCCGATCGCCTTCAGAATCTGTTGCCGCCGCGACTCGGCGGCCCGCTCGCCCTTCTGGAGGAGACGGCCGGGACCGATGTCGTCTTCTGCGCGCATATCGGCTTCGACGGTTTCGAGACGATCGGGGACATCTGGTCGGGGGGCTTGGTCGGCAGGACGATTGCCGTCCGTTTCTGGCGTTGCCCGGCGGCCGAGATTCCCGCCGATCGCGAGGGACAGATCGCCTGGCTCTACAAGAACTGGCAGCAGCTCGACGACTGGGTCGGCGAGCATCGCGTGCCCAATGCCGCGGCCTAGATGTCCTCTCGCAAAGTCCTTCCCACGCAACGAAAGTTGCCGATGGGGTGGCGCGGTCCCCCTAGCCTGCGGGTGTGGCCAAATTCCTGACCCTGTTTCTGATCGCGATCGTGGCAACGATCGCGATCGGGCTTACGCTCCGGCCGGGCACGGTGCTCAGCATCAGCGACGAGGCGCTCGCGACGTCGATCGCCCGCTCCGCCGATGCCACGAAGCCCGGCGGTTGCCATCACCGGGGCGACGCCTGGTTCTGCACTGACGGTGACTCCCGGATCTATCGGGCGACCGTTGGCGACTACGGGTGTTGGGAGGCGGTGACGGTGACCGGAGACGGCAAGGTTTCCTCGCTCGATCCGGTTTCCGGTTGCGTCAGCCTGCCTGACGTTCTGGGCCTCGGCCGCTAGCGGCCTATCATCACGCCGGATGCGATGCGAACCGCCGGGGCGGGCGAGTCGCCCGCCGAGGTGCTGAGCCTTGGAGTCGGGCGCGATAGTCGAGGAGGCAGGCCGGGACGGGTCCATCGGACCCGAGTCCGAACCTGCCCGCAAGTCGTCTCGCCGCAACCTGTGGATCGGCCTCGTCGCCTACGTGATCGCGACGATCGTTCTGATCTCGTTCACCGGGCTGCTACTGGCCCGCGAGACGATCTTCCTCTGGTTGCTCGTCGGGCTCCTCGTGATCTCGCTGGCCGACATCCGCGGATTCGCGCAGGGAGTGATCCTCGACTGGCTGCCGTTCTACCTGATCCTCCTGGCCTACGACTTCCTGCGGGGCTTCGTCGGCGCCAATCCCCTGTTCGACCCCTACTTCCTGCCGCAGATCAGGGTCGACGAGTTCCTCTTCGGCGGCTCCGTGCCGACGGTGGAGCTGCAGGAGCGTCTCTTCGACCTCGGCCAACTCCCCTGGTACGACCTGCTCTCCTGGGCCGTCTACCTGACCCACTACTTCATGATCTTCATCGCCGCCGCGATTCTCTGGCGTGTCGCCCGGCCGCGCTTCCTCGAGTTCCGCGCCATGGTCCTCACCCTGAGCATCGCCGCCTTCCTGACCTATGCGTTCGTCCCCGCGGCGCCGCCCTGGATGGCGAGCGACGGCGGGCTGATCGGCCCGGTCTATCGGGTCACCGGCAGCGTCTGGACCGAGCTCGGCGTTCAACCCGCCGCCGCCATCTGGGACAAGGGCGATTCCCTCTACAACCCGGTCGCCGCGCTTCCCTCCCTGCACGCCGCCTTCCCGATGTTGCTGCTCTGCTTCTTCTGGCGAACCGGAATCTTGGTCCGGGTGCTCGGGATCGCCTACGTCCTCGCGATGGGGTGGACCCTCGTCTACGGCGGCGAGCACTACGTCTTCGACGTCCTCCTCGGCTGGATCTACGCGATCGCGGTCTACTTCGGCGTCCGCTGGGTGCGGGCGAAGTGGAAGAAGAACCCAAGCAGGGGTCCCTCCGCGGACGAAGGCGCGCCGTCTCTTAGGGCCCCCTAACGGCCCTGCTAGCCTCCCTCGCCGTGCCGAAGGAAAGCCGGGTCAAGACGAAGAAGAAGTGCTGTAAGTCGGGTCCCCGCTGCAAGCGCTGCCCCACCGCGATGAAGAAGCTGGAGCGTCGCGGCCTCGCCGACCGGGTCGGCAAGCGCAGCTACGTCATTTCGCTGGACGCGACGAAGAGCGACCTGAAGGCCGCCCGGGCCCGCTGAGGCGTTCCCGGTTGATCTCCTGTCGCGGCGCCGACCCCATTAGGATCGTGCCCGGTCCCTACTCAGGAGTGTTCCAACGATGAGAATGCGTGCAGCGGTACTTGAGGAGTTCGGCAGGCCGCTCGAGGTCCAGGAGCTCGAGTTGCAGGAGCCCCAGGCTGGTGAGGTGTTGGTCCGGTTGGTCGCCTGCGGCGTCTGCCATACCGACCTGTACAGCGCCTCCGGAGTCGATCCCTCCGGCTATGCGCCGACCGTCCTCGGCCACGAGGGCGCCGGTGTGGTCGAGCGGGTGGGCGAGGGCGTCACCTCGGTCGCCGAGGGCGATCACGTCGTCTCGCTGTTCTCACCGCAGTGCGGCGAATGCGTCCACTGCGTCGATCCGCGGACCAACCTGTGCATGGCGATCCGCGCCGAGCAGAACCTCGGACATCTCCCCGACGGCACGACGCGGCTGAAGCGCCCCGATGGAGAGGACATCCGCCACTTCATGGGCTGCTCCACGTTCGCCGAGTACACGGTGATGCCGGAGATCGCGCTCGCCAAGATCGATCCGGAGGCGCCTCTGGACGCCGCCTGCCTGTTTGCCTGTGGGCTCTCCACCGGTCTCGGGGCGGCGATGTACACGGCGAAGGTCCAGCCTGGGACAACCTGTGTGATCTTCGGCGCCGGGATGGTCGGCCTCGGCGCCGTCGCGGGCTGTCGCCTTCAGGGTGCCGAGCGGATCATCTGCGTGGATCTCTCCGACGACCGCCTCGAGCTTGCGAAGGGGCAGGGCGCGACCGATCTCATGAAGGCCGACGAGAACACGGTCGAGCGCATTCTCGAGATGACCGACGGGGGCTTCGGCGCCGACTACACCTTTGAGGCGACCGGCAACGTCAAGGTCATGCAGCAGGCCGTCGAGGCGGCTCGCATGGCCTGGGGGCTCTGCACCGTCGCGGGCGTGGCCGGCAAGGGGGAGACCCTGGACGTGATCCCCCGTTGGCTGATCACCGGCCGACGCATAGCCGGCTCGTCGTTCGGCGGCGTCAAGGGCCGCGAGGGAGTCCCCAAGCTCGTCGACCTCTACCTGGAGGGAAAGATCGACGTCGATCCGTTCATCTCGCATCGGATCACGCTCGACGAGGTCAACCGCGGCTTCGAGCTGATGGAGGCCCAGGACGGCATCCGCAGCGTGATCGAGTTCGGATAACTCCGACTGGATAACTCCGAGCAGATGCTCCGCTTCGCGTCCGCTCTGGCCGCGGCTGCGCGGTATCTGCCACTGAACTTCCCGATGGCAGGAAAAGCACCCATACGGTGCTTGATCTGCCACCGAGCCGCCAGCAATGGTGATCTCACCCAACGGTGGAGGCCTCGCCGGCCCAGCTACCTTCCTCTCAGCCAAACCCAGCCCCGCCGTCCGGCGAGCCTCCGCGCGGGCCGCGCCAACGGGCGAGTCCCTCGCCAGGCCAGGCCGAGCCCCGGTCGCCCAGCGTCCTCTCGGCGACGCCCGCCGGAGCGTTCGCTCGCGCAGGTCGGGTATTTTCTGACGATGATCCTGCAGCGAGTAGAACAATCGGAATGGCTCTCCAACGCGTATCTGGCGGTCGACGAGATCGGTGGCACGGGCGTGCTGATCGATTCCAACCTGGCCACCGAACCCCTTTGCGAGCGGGTCGAGCGCGAGGGGACGACGATCTCCCACATCCTGCTCACCCACCACCACTACGACCACGTGGTCGGCCTCGAGGATCTCGCCGAGCGCTTCGGCAACCCGCCGGTGCTGGCTCACCCCAAATGCAAGGAGCTCGTCGGCGACGCCGTCACCGAGACGATCGATCACGGTGACGTGCTCGAGACCGGCGACCTCCGGATCGAGGCGATCCACACGCCTGGACATTGCGCCGATCACCTTGCGCTGAGGATCAACGACGACGACTGCCTGACCGCAGACGTGGTGTTCAAGGGCACCGTCGGCGGGACGGGCGCTCCCGGCGCCACCGGCCTCGGTGACCTCAAGGCTTCGGTCATGGACCGGCTGATGGCGCTCCCCAACGACGTTCGCCTGCACCCCGGCCACAGGGAGCCGACGACCGTGATCGAGGAGTGGGAGAACAACCCGTTCATCCGGCTCTGGAGGGGTCTCGACGAGCCGACGGAGGAGCGGTGCACGGTCGGCCCGGCCGACTCCGAGGACCGACGCGACGCGACGCTGCTGCTCTGGGCTCCGGACTACGACGGTGGCAACAAGGCGCTCGTGCGCTTCGACGACGACGGCGTGGAGACGATCACCGGCGGCTCCCAGGTTCGCCGGGTCTGAATAGGATCGCGGCCATGCCGGTGAACGCAGCAGCAGTTGGCAAGGAGTACCCGTCGACGACCTACGAGGTCGGGCTCGAGAAGGTGCGCGAGTATGCGAACGCGGTCGGGCAGACGGAGGCCGTCCACCAGGATCGCGATGCCGCCGAGGCGGCCGGGTTCCGGGACGTGGTCGCGCCGCCGATGTTCGCCGTCGTCTACAGCTCGCCCGCGCTCGGGCCCGCGATCCTCGACCCCGAGGTCGGGATCAACTTCGCCGCGATGGTCCACGGAGGCCAGGAGTTCGTCTGGGGCGAGCCGGTTTGCGCCGGCGACGTGATCACGACGCAGGCGAAGGTGACGGAGATCTACGAGAAGGACGGCAAGGGCTTCTACGTCTTCGAGTCCATCTCGACCAACCAGAACGGCGACGAGGTCGTTCGCGCGACCTGGACGAACATCGTCCGCGGCGTCTGAGGAGGTGGCGCAATGACCGATCTGAACGACCTGAGCGTGGGTGACGCAATCCCCGAGCTGCGGGTGACGCCCGA
Source organism: uncultured Solirubrobacterales bacterium (assembly GCA_963823275.1). Lineage (GTDB taxonomy): Bacteria > Actinomycetota > Thermoleophilia > Solirubrobacterales > 70-9 > RHKX01. Next base: position 831,789 of record CAWGKW010000002.1, read on the forward strand.
CAAGTACCTCCCGCACCGTTACGCGGGCGCCTCGGGCGACTTCAACCCGATCCACATCGACAACGACTTCGCGCAGATGGTCGGCCTCCCCCGCAACATCCTCCACGGCCTCTACACCATGGCCCAGGTCGCGCGGGCCCAGACCGAGGTGGCCGGCGGCGATCCCCGCGCCCTGAAGCGACTCAGCGTGCAGTTCCGCGGGATGGGGGTCCCCGAGGAGGAGATCGTCGTGACCGGCAAGGTGATCGAGCGCGAGGGCGATCGTGTCGTGATCGCAACCGAGGCGGTCCAGGCCGGCAACGGAATCGTCCGCAACGCCGAGGCGGAGCTCGACCCCTCCTGACCGGTGCCGTAGAGGCGCCATCCACGGTCGACGCTCGCCCGCTACCTAGAATCCACGGTGTGCTCAGCGAACGCCAAGAACTGATCCTCGGCATTGCGGTCGAGGCCTATCTGAAGACGGGCACCCCGGTCGGGTCGAAGACGATCGCCGAGCGGGTCGATTTCGACTGGGGCCCCTCGACCGTCCGAGCTGAGCTGTCGGCGCTCGAGCACGAGGGATACCTGACCCAGCCCCACACCTCGGCGGGCCGGGTCCCGACCGACTCCGGCTATCGGCGCTACGCCGACGCTCTGATCGCGACCGGGGCCCGGCCGAGCCGCGAGGTCGCCGCGCCGGCCAGCGGTCTCCTGCAGGCGCGCCGAGAGGTCGAGGATGCGCTTCGGGAGACGACCGCAGCCCTCGCCCAGGCAAACGATCTGCTCGCGCTCGCGACGGCCCCGCCGGTCAGCACTGCGAGGATTCACCGGGTCGAGGTCCTGCGCCTGCAGCCCCGCGTCGTCGCGGTCGTCGCGATCGCCGACAACGGCGACGTCGCCAAGCGGGTCTTCACCTTCGAGCGGGCGGTCGACTCCGGCCTCGTCGAATGGGCCTCGTCGTTTCTCAACGAGCGGCTGGCGGGGCTAGGGATCGGCTCGAGCATGGTCTCGGCGCGACTCCACGACCCGGAGATCGGCGACCAGGAGCGCGCCTTTCTGAGCGAGATCGGAACGGCCGTCTCCGAGCTGGCCGAGGCGACGCCGCAGCAGCTCTACATGGACGGCACCGGTCGGCTGCTCTCCGAGAGCCACGCCGGCGACATCCCTCACCCCGACGGGGTCGTCAGCGCCCTCGAGGGGCGCGTCAGCGTCCTCTCGGTCCTGCGTTCGGCGCTGCGCGAACGTTCCGTCTTCCTCTGCATCGGCGAGGAGAACCCGGAGCCGGCCCTGCGCTCGATGAGCGTCGTCGGCGCCGGGTACGGGCTCGGCTACCGGAACCTCGGCGCCGTCGGGGTCGTCGGGCCCCTGCGCATGGACTACGCGAAGGCGATCGACTCCGTCAGGGATGCCGCCGATGAGCTCTCCCGCCTCTTCGCCACGGTCTACGAGGGCTAGGCCAGAGGGATCCGGTGCCGCGAGACCCCTACGAGATCCTCGGCGTCGATCGCGGCGCCGACGAATCGGAGATCAAGAAGGCCTTCCGGGGACTCGCTCGCGAGCTCCATCCAGACGTGAACACCTCCGACCCTGGGGCGGAGGAGATGTTCAAGGAGGCGGCCGAGGCCTACGAGATCCTCTCCGATCCCGAGCGGCGCCGCACCTATGACGCCTTCGGACACGACGGCCTGCGCTCCGGCGGCTTCCACTCGCAGGCCGAGAGCGCCGGTGGTTTTCAGGACATCTTCGAGGCGATCTTCGGCCAGTCGGACCCGATGTTCGGAGATCTCTTCGGCCGTGGGGGCGGGGGAGGGCCGGCGCCCGGCGGCGACATCGGGATCCGGGTGGAGATCGAGCTCGCCGACGTGATCGATGGGATCAGGCGCGAGGTCGAGTTCGACGCGGTGGTCCGCTGTGAGCACTGCCACGGCAACGGCGCCGAGCCGGGTACCCCGATCAATGCCTGTGAGACCTGCGAAGGGGCCGGTCAGGTCCGACAGGTGACCCGGACGCCCTTCGGGCAGATGGTCCGGGCGGCGCCCTGTCCGACCTGCCGCGGCGCGGGGAAGATCCCGGAGACGCCGTGCGAGGTGTGCGGCGGCGAGGGGGTCACCTCGGAGACCAAGACCTACGAGGTCGACGTGCCGGCCGGAATCGAGAACGGACAGCGGATCAGGATCTCGGGGGCCGGCCATGCCGGGGGCAGCGGGGCGCCGCCCGGCGATCTCTACGTCCAGGTTCAGATCACCGAGGACGACCGCTTCCATCGCGAGGGCACCGACCTCGTCAGCGTGCTCGAGGTGACGGCGACGACCGCCATGCTCGGTGCGGCGTTGCCCGTCGCGACGCTCACCGGAGAGCGTGAGGTCGAGCTCGACGCCGGCTCCCAGCACGGCGACACGATCCGGATTCGCGGGGAGGGGCTGCCCGCTCTGCAGAGCTCTCGCCGCCGCGGCGATCTGCATGTCGCGATCAAGGTCCTGACGCCGGTCGCCCTGACGGAGGAGCAACGGGAGCTTGCCGAGCAGCTCGAGGCCAGCCTCGGGCCCGACAACGCTCCCGGCGGCGCCCGCGAGGGAATCTTCGAACGCGTCCGGCGCGCCTTCCGATAGCCGTGTGCAGGTGATCCCCGCGTCTTGATTCGCCTGGCCGTTCGCTGTCGACCCGACCAGGCTGAGATGGTCCTGGCCGAGCTGGTTGAGCTCGTGCCCGGCGGGGTCGAGGAGGAGCGAGGAGCCGATTACGTCGAGTACGCGATCTACGGACCCTCGGGCGAGCTGCCGGACCTCCCCGACCTCCGGGCCGCCGCCGGCGCGGGTCTGGTCGAGATCGAGACGACCGAGATCCCCGACGACTGGGCCGACCGCTGGCGTGACTTCCACGAGCCGGTCGTGGTCGGTGACGGCCGGTTGATCGTCAGGCCATCCTGGGAGGACGAGGCGGGCGCAGCCGCCGAGATCGACATCGTGGTTGACCCCGGGCGCGCGTTCGGGACCGGCGCTCACGCCACGACCAGGTCCTGCCTGGAGCTGTTGCTCGATCTCGCCGACCGCGGCTTCGCGTCCGGGCCGCTCGCGGATTGGGGAACGGGATCCGCCGTGTTGGCGATCGCTGCGGCCAAGCTCGGCTGGCGCCCGGTCACGGGATGCGACCACGAGCTGCCGGCGGTCGAGGCGGCGATCGCCAACGCCGAATCGAACGGAGTCGAGCTCACGGTCGAGCGCATCAACCTGCGAGAGGAGCGGCCGCCGCAGGCGCCGACCGTCGTCGCGAATCTGACCGCCCCCCTGCTGTTACCGCTCGCCTCGCGGATCGCCGCCGGGGAGATCGACCGTCCCGAGTGGATGGTGCTCAGCGGCCTGCTTGCAGGCGAGCGGGAGCAGGTCGCCGCCGCCTACGCCGCCGCCGGTCTGAACGTCGAGCGCCGAACCGAGAGTGGGGACTGGGCCGCCCTGCTCCTCCGCGCGTGAGCGCCGGATCCCCTCCGCCCCTGGCGCCGGGCGCGGCGTTAACTTGTCTGCATGATCTCGACAGCAACGGTCCAGTTCTACGATGTCGTCGTATTCGTTCACATCCTCGCGGTCGTGATCGGGTTCGGGCCCACCTTCGCCTACGCGTTGTTCGCCGCGGTGGCGGGCAAGGAGGGGCTACGAGCATCCCTCGCCGTCGAGCGGGCGATTCTGAAATGGAACATGACCGGAACGACCTTCGGGATGCTCGTGATCCTGGTCAGCGGCCTCTACCTCGTCGGCGACGGGCCGTGGAGCCTCAGCGATTTCTTCATCAGTTGGGGGTTCCTCTCGATCCTGCTGCTCTTCGGCCTCGTCCACGGCTACTTCCTCCCTCGCGAGCGCAAGCTCATCGACGGCCTCGAGGCCGAGGCCGATGCGGCGGTGGACCGCACGACGCCGCGCTCGGACAGGCTCGCCGCGCTCGACGCTCAGGTCGCCAAGATGGGGACCGTCGCCGGGATCGTGATCATCCTGACCATCTACGTGATGACCGCCAAGCCCTTCCTGTGAGAGTGGCCCGGACCACCCTCACCTTTGGATAGGTCACTTCCGATAGCGATGTTCGACTCCGGGGTCGGTGGGCTCACGGTCCTGCACGAATGCCTCGTGTCATTGCCGGCGGAGGACTTCCTGTATCTGGGCGACAGCGCCAACTTCCCCTACGGCACCAAGACCGCCGAGGAATTGCACACGCTCGTGGTCAGCAACACAACGTTCCTGCTCGATCGGGGCTCGAAGCTGCTGATCGTGGCCTGCAACTCGGCGACCTCGGCGGGGGCCGAGGCGGCCCGCGAGATCGCCGCCGAACATGGGGTCGAGGTCGTCACCGTGATCGACCCCGAGGCCGAGATCGCCGCCGCGATCACCGAGACGGGCAGGGTCGGGGTGCTCGCGACGCCGGCGACCGTGGAGGGTGGCGCCTATCACCGCGCCCTCGAGCGTCAGGGCCGCGGACTGGAGGTCACCGAGGTGGCGGCACCGGACCTCGCGCCGATCATCCAGAGCGGTTTCCCGTTCGACCAGACGGTGGTCGAGACGGTGCGCTCCTATTGCGAGCCGCTGAAGGCTGCGCGGATCGACACGCTGATCCTCGGTTGCACCCACTACCCGCTGGTCGCGCCGATGCTCCAGCGGATGCTCGGAAGAGACGTCCGGCTGGTCAGCGCCGGCCATGCGATCGCGGCGACCGCACAGCGCATCCTCGAATCGTCCGCTCTGGAGAGCGAGCGGGACGCAGAGGGTGACTACCGGTTCCTCTGCACCGGCGACGCCGACAGCTTCCGCGAGCTCGGCACCAGGTTCCTGCAGATGCCTCTCGGCGACGTCGAGCGCGTCTAGTCGCCTCGGCTGCCTCCGGCACTACTCTTGGGGCAGATGAGCGACTCGATACTCGAACGGATCCAGGCCGACACGCGAACCGCGATGAAGGCGGGTGACCGGGACCGCGTCAGCACCCTGCGGATGATCACCAGCTCCCTCCAGCAGGACGTCAAGGAGGGCGACGGCGACCCCGTCGCCGTGCTCCAGCGCGAGCGCAAGAAGCGGGTCGAGGCGGCCGAGGCGTTCACCGCCGGTGGCCGGGCCGATCAGGCTGCGGCGGAGCGCGAGGAGGCCGCGCTGATCGAAACCTACCTGCCCGAGCAGCTCTCCGATGAGGAGCTCGCCGCAATCGTCGCCGACGCGGTCGCAGCCAGCAGCGCCTCGTCGGTCAAGGAGATGGGCAAGGTGATCGGCATCGTGATGGGACAGGTCAAGGGGCGAGCCGACGGCAAGCGGGTTTCGACGATGGTGCGGGAGCGGCTTGGCGCGTAGGCAGCTGACGATCGACAACGACGTCGCCGCCGAGCTTGCCGGCTCCGGCGATTCGGTCCTGCGCAGGCTGGAGGACCGTCTTGACTGTGAGGTCTTCCTGAGGGGCAACGTGATCACGCTCGATGGTCCCGACGAATCAGTCAGCGAGGGCCAGGGCCTGGTCGAGGAGCTCGTCGAGCTGATCGAGGGCGGCCACGGGCTCGAGCCGGAGACGGTCGCCGCCGTCGACGAGGCGACCCGGGCCGGGGTGGACCCGGCGGCGATGCTGGGCGATTCGGTCTGGCGTCATCGCGGCACGAGCATCTCGCCGCGAACGCCCAATCAGAAGCGCTATGTCGATTCGATCCGCGCGCACACCGTCACGTTCGGGATCGGCCCGGCCGGCACCGGGAAGACCTTCCTCGCGGTTGCGATGGCCGTGGCCGCGCTCGAGTCCCGAGACGTCAGCCGTCTGATCCTGACCCGCCCCGCCGTCGAGGCGGGGGAGCGGCTCGGGTTCCTGCCGGGAGACATCCAGGCCAAGGTCGACCCCTACCTGCGGCCGCTCTTCGACGCCCTCTACGACATGCTCGACCCCGATCGGGTCAACGACTACTTCGAGCGCGGGATCATCGAGGTCGCGCCGCTGGCCTTCATGCGGGGCCGCACGATCAATGATGCCTTCGTGATCCTCGACGAGGCCCAGAACACGAGCCCCGAGCAGATGAAGATGTTTCTGACCCGCCTCGGGTTCGGCTCGAAGATGTGCGTGACCGGAGACGTCACCCAGATCGACCTGCCCTCCAATCAGCGATCCGGGCTTGTGGTGGTCGGGGAGATCCTCTCGGCGGTCGACGACATCAGCTTCATTCGCTTCGGGGGCGACGACGTCGTCCGCCATCAGTTGGTCCAGCGGATCGTCGCCGCCTACGGAGAGTACGGCGAGCGCAAGCAGGCGAGACGGGCGGATCACAGTGGGGACGACGACGATTGAGCCTCGACCTCGGTGACGTCCCGCCCGAGCTTTCGGCCGCCGTCGTCGCGACCCTGGATGCTGCCGGGGTCACCGACGGGCACCTCTCGGTCGAGCTGGTCGGCGAGAATCGGATCCGGGAGCTGAACCGCGACCATCGCGATCGCGACCGCCCAACCGACGTCCTCTCGTTCCCGCTCGACGGGACGGAGCCGAGCCCCGGCCCGCGAGAGCTCGGCGACGTGATGATCTGCCCCGAGCACGCGACCGACCTGACCGAGGCCGCCGTCCACGGCGTGCTGCACCTCTGCGGATACGACCACGAGACGGACGACGGCGCCATGCTCGCGTTGCAGGAGCGGATCCTTGTCGGCCTTGCCGGTTCGGGGGAGCGGGCTTGAGCATCGAGCCGGTCGAGATTCGCTCCGCCCGCCTCGATGAGGTGGAGGCCGTTCGCGATTGCTACGAATGGCTCTTCGCGTCGCCGGGCTCGAAGCCGGAGAGCTGGGTTCCGGAATGGGCGTCCGCGGCGATCGCGGAGGCGATCGATTCGGCGGGCTCGACGATCTTCGTTGCGATCGAGCCGGGCGACGGCCCGATCATCGGCTTCTGCACCGCCTACCTCGATCTTCTCTCGGTGCGTTTCGGGCTGCGCTGCTGGGTCGAGGACCTGGCGGTGGATCCCGCGCAGCGCCGCCGCGGTATCGGTGCCGCGCTGCTCGCCGCCGCTCGCCGATGGGCCGCCGAGTCCGGTGCATCTCACCTCGAGCTCGACAGCGGCGAGGCCCGGGTCGACGCCCATCGCTTCTACGAGCGCGAGGGGAGCAACGTGCGCTCGGCGTCCTTCGGCTGGCACGGGCTCGGCGATTCACTGTGAGCGAGCCGACCCGATCCGGCTTCATCGGTCTCGCCGGCCGCCCGAACGTCGGCAAGTCCACGCTCGCGAACGCCCTGGTCGGCTCGAAGGTCGCGATCGTCTCCGATCGGCCGCAGACGACGCGTCGCGCCGTTCGCGGCGTCGCGACGGCCCCCGATCTCTCCTGGCAGATGGTCCTCGTCGACCTCCCGGGGGTACAGAAGCCCCGGGACGTCCTGACCTCGCGGATGCAGAAGCGGGTCGAGCGTGAGCTCAAGGACTCCGACGCGGTCCTCTTCGTTCTCAACGGCGAGCAGGGGATCGGCCCCGGCGACCTGTTCATCGCCTCGATGCTCGAGGCGGCCCGGCCGGATGCACCCGTCATCTGCGCCGTCAACAAGATCGACCGCCTCAAGCGCCACGAGCTGATCGAGGCCCTGGCGGCCGCCGGCGAGCTCGAGGTCGTCGACGAGGTCTTCCCGATCAGCGCCAGTCGCGGAACGGGGCTCGAGGCCCTGCATCAACGGCTCACCGAGCTGATGCCGGCGGGTCCGTTGATGTTTCCCGCCGACGAGCACTCAGACCTGCCGAGCGAGGTCCACCTCGCCGAGCTGATCCGCGAGCAGATCCTTCGCCGGACACGCGATGAGATCCCGCATGCCGTCGAGGTCGAGGTCGCGTCGATCGAGGGACGCGAGGACGGGATCATCGATGTGCGGGCCGACGTCTGGGCCGAGTCGCAGTCCCAGAAGGCGATCCTGATCGGCAAGGGAGGGAGGATGGTCCGCGAGGTCGGAACCGCCGCCCGCCGGGAGCTTGAGCGCGAGCTCGGGACGCAGGTCTTCCTCGATCTCAAGGTTCGGGTCCGCGAGCATTGGCGTCGCGACGGGTCGTTGCTGGACCGCCTCGGCATCGACTGAGCCGACCGGCGCCGCGAGCGCTCGGTTATGCGACCATGCCGCTCCACCCCGGGCCAAGGAGATAGACGCTTGATGTTGAGGGAAGTTCGTCCGTTCACGCTGATCGCCGCGACGCTGTTGACGCTGTTGGCGGTGATGCTGTTCGGCGCGCGGGGCGCCGACGCATCCAGGTACGTCTCGATCAAGGGCGCGCCGGCGCCGGGCCCCAAGGTCTACGACGAGGTCTTCGTGGACAAGTGGGGGCCGAAGAAGGCCAAGGCCGTTCTCGTGCTGATCCCCGGTACGGGCGGCGGCAGCGGAAGCGTCGCCCCGATCGCGCGCGACCTCTCCAGGGGGGTCAAGGGCCTTCAGGTGTGGGGGTTCGATCGGCGTGAGCAGGCGTTCGAGGACACCTCCGGATTCGACGCCGGGGATCCCGAGGCGGCCGAGGACTATTACCTCGGCTTCCAGTACGACAAGGTGACTCCGGCGGAGGTCCCGTTCGTCTCCGACTGGGGCTTCGCGACCGAGATGAACGACCTGCATGAGGTCATCGAGCAGGCATCCAAGCACGGCCGCAAGGTGATCCTCGGTGGGCACTCCCGGGGTGGCTCCTCGGTCGTCTCCTACGCCGCGTGGGACTTCAAGGGGGATCGTCCCGGCTACAGGGATCTCGACGGCATGGTCGTGATCGACGGTGGCCTCGGTGCCTTCGGCCCGAGCGACTTCTCGCTCGAGGACGCGCAGGCGAGGCTGGCCGAGATCAAGGCCGGAGACGTGTTCAGCGACCCGCTCGGCGGCGGGATCCCCGAGATCGGGCCGATCTTCTCCGAGCTCGCCGCGCTGTATGGGCGCACCCAGCCCGATGGACCCGCGGCCCTGCAGGCGAACCCGCTGATCGCGGCCGCCGGGCTCGCCCCTCCGTACGCGGTGACGAACGAGAGCTTCCTCGGCTACCTGTTCGACGACACCTACTCGCCGCTGGGCCTGTCCCTGCAGATCCGGGCCGGCGACTTCGCCGATCCCGGGAACCCCGGCGGTGACTGGGTCAGCGGCGAGAACACGCCGATCGAGGACTTCGCCAAGTCGTTCTCGCGCGAGCCGGGCAACGCCACCGAGTGGTACTACCCGAACCGCATGATCCTCGACACCTCCGCGGCCAACGCGCTCAAGCGCACTCCGGCCGCGAACTACCTCGGGTTGCGGCTGTTTCACACCAGGCAGATCAACATTCCGCTCTACGCATTCCAGACAAATCTGACCAGCGGTGGCGTGCTCGAAGGGGCAAACACCCTGATCGACAGGTCGAAGATCAAGAAGGCGAAGCTGATCGATGCGAGTGCGACGACCAACCATCTCGACCCGGTCCTCGCGCCGGCGGCGACCAACCGGTTCACGAAGACCGTCGAGCCGTTCCTTCGCGACATCACCGGGAAGCGTTCGCGCTAGAGGCGGGAGCTTGTCAAGTCCGGCTTGACCCCGTCCGGTTGCGCGAATAGGGTCCCTCCGACCTAAGTTCCACCTAAAGGGGATTGCATGGCTGACATCAACCAGACTCAGAGTGAGGACGAGAAGACTCTCGCCAGCCTCGGCTACAAGCAGTCGCTTCAGCGTGGCTGGTCGAGTTTCTCGAACTTCGCGATCTCGTTCACGATCATCTCGGTATTCGCTGGCTGTTTCACGACATATGGGCAGGCCTGGAACAACGGTGGTCCGATTGCGATCTCGTGGGGTTGGCCCATCATCTGCGGCCTCGTCCTGCTCGTCGCCTTCTCGATGTCCGAACTCGTTTCCAAGTATCCGACCGCTGGCGGCATCTACTACTGGGCCTCCGAGCTCGGAGGTAAGACCTGGGGTTGGTTCACGGGTTGGTTCAACCTGATCGGTCTCGTCGGAGTGGTTGCATCGGTCGTCTACGCGTCAGCCACGTTCCTGAACGCCCTGCTTGGGCTCTATGGCGTCGACGTCTTCGGGATGAACTTCGCCGACGATGTCCACATCCTCTCGGAGACCTTCGTCCTGTTCGTCCTGATCCTCGGGCTCCATGTTCTGATCAACGTCTTCAGCTCTCCGCTCGTCGCGCTCTTCAACAACGTATCCGTGTTCTGGCACGTGCTCGGCGTCGCAGTCGTCATCCTGATCCTGATCCTCGTCCCCGACCAGCATCAGAGCGCGGACTTCGTGTTCACCGAGACGATCAACAACTCGGGCTTCTCCGATGGATCCAGCTCCAGCATGTTCTTCTGGCTTTACGTGTTGCCGCTCGGCTTCCTGTTGACGATGTACACACAGACCGGATACGACGCATCGGCGCACATCTCCGAGGAGACGAAGGGGGCTGCCGTCGGTGCCGCCAAGGGCCTCTGGCGTTCGGTCTTCTACGCCGGCGCGATTGGCTGGGTGTTGCTGCTCGCGATCACGTTCGCGGCCACCGACGTCACGGCGATCAATGATGAGGGCGGTTCTTCGCTGGCCATTTTCGATACGGCGCTGACGCCGGCAGCGGCCAAGGCGGTCATCCTGCTCTCGACGATCGGCCAGCTGTTCTGCGGTATGGCCTGTCTGACGAGCGCTTCCCGCATGTGTTACGCGTTCTCTCGCGATCGGGCCGTGCCAGGCCACCGGATCTGGACTCGCCTCAACCACCATCGCGTTCCGGCGTATTCGGTGGTCTTCATGGCTGTCTGCGCTTTGCTGGTTACGCTGCCCGCTCTGACCGGCGATGGGGCGTTCCCGTGGCCGTTCTTCGCCGTTGTCTCGATCACCGTCATCGGCCTCTACATCGCCTACGTGATCCCCGTCTACCTGCGCTGGAGGATGGGTGACTCCTTCGTCCCCGGACCCTGGTCTCTGGGTCGTAAGTACCGCTGGGTCAACCCGGCGGCGATCATCTGGGTCGCCATCTGCGTGGTCATATTCGTGATGCCGTTCGTACCGGCGGGCGTCCCTTGGAATGATGAGTTCACTTGGAGTGCGTTCAACTACGCCCCGGTGATGGTTGGGCTCGTGGTGCTTGCGGTCGGTGTCTGGTGGCTGGTCAGCGCGAAGAACACCTTCACCGGTCCGATTCGCGAAATCGAGATCGATGAGACCGGAAGGGTCGTAGGGGAGCGGCCGCTGACATCCGGGACGGAGGAGTGAACTCCGCGTCTGCAGTTGTTTGTCCGTAGCCTGCATCTCAGGTGACTGTCGAGGAGCTCAAGAAGGCGGTGGCCGAGGGCACGGTGGACACCGTGCTCCTGGCTATCGCCGATATGGAGGGCCGGCTGCAAGGCAAGCGGCTCACCGCCTCCCACTTCCTCGGGGAGGTCCTCGAGCACGGGGCCGAGGGCTGCAATTACCTGCTGGCCGTCGACGTCGACATGGCGACCGTCGACGGCTACGCGATGTCGTCGTGGGAGCGCGGCTACGGGGATTTCGGGATGAAGCCGGACCTCGACACGCTGCGGCCGGTCCCCTGGCATCCGGGCACCGTGCTGGTCATGGGAGACCTGCAGTGGGAGGACGGCACCGACGTCGTCGCCTCGCCGAGGCAGATCCTCCGCAAGCAGCTGAGCCGCCTGGCAGACCGTGGGCTGATCGCCAACGCCGGCACGGAGCTCGAATTCATCGTCTTCCGGACCCCCTACGAGGAGGCGTGGCTGAAGGGGTATCGCGACCTCGAGCCTGCCAACCTCTACAACGTCGACTACTCGCTGCTGGGGACGGCTCGAGTCGAACCCCTGATTCGTCGGATCCGCAACGAGATGGGTGAGGCGGGCCTCGCCGTCGAGAGTTCGAAGGGCGAGTGCAACCTCGGCCAGCACGAGATCAACTTTCTCTACGGCGAGGCCCTGCGCACCGCCGACGAGCACGCGTTCTACAAGAACGGCGCCAAGGAGATCGCCGCCCAGGAGGACTCGTCGATCACGTTCATGGCGAAGTTCAACGAGCGCGAGGGCAGCTCCTGCCACATCCATATCTCCCTCGCCGGCGCCGAGGGCGGCTCCAACGCATTCGGCGCCGATCAGGCGATGTTCGACCACTTCGTCGCCGGCCAGATCGCCTGCATGCGTGAGATGACGCTGATGTACGCGCCGTACGTCAACTCCTACAAGCGCTTCGCCGAAGGGACGTTCGCCCCCACCGCCGTGGCCTGGGGTCACGACAACCGGACCTGCTCCCTGCGAGTCGTCGGCCATGGCGAATCGCTTCGGGTCGAGAACCGCCTCCCGGGGGCCGACGTCAACCCATACCTGGCGCTCAGCGCGATGATCGCCGCCGGCCTGCACGGAATCGACGCGGAGCTACCCCTCGAGCCCGCGCTGGAGGGCAACGCCTACACCTCCGATGCTCCGCGGGTGTCCACGAACCTCTACGAAGCTCGGGACCTCTTCTCTGCCAGCGAGGTCGCCCGTGAGGCCTTCGGCGAGGAGGTCGTCGACCACTACATCAATCGAGCGCGGATCGAGTTGAACGCCGCCGAGGCCGCGGTGACGGATTGGGATAGATACAGGGGTTTTGAGCGTTTGTGAGCGCGCCCGTAGTCGGGATCTGCGCGGCGATCGAGCGTGTGCGGTGGGCCTCCTGGGACGTCGTCGTGACGATGGCGCCGCAGACCTATGCGACGGCGGTTCAGGCGGCCGGTGGGCTGGCCGTGATCCTGCCGCCGGACCCCGCGGTGGCGGCGGATCCCGACCCCCTGCTCGACCGGATCGACGCCCTGCTGCTGGCCGGCGGATCCGATGTCGACCCGGCCAGCTACGGGGCGGAGCCGGCGGAGGAGACCGCGGGCAACCGCCCCGAGCGCGACGCGTTCGAGCTGGCGCTGCTTCGCCGGGCGATCGAGCGCGACATGCCGGCGCTCGGGATCTGTCGAGGCATGCAGATGCTCAACGTCGCCCGCGGGGGCACCATCGACCAGCACATCCCCGACACCCTCGGGGGCAACGAGCAGCACCGCGAGATCCCGGGCACCTTCAGCGACCACGAGGTCTCACTGGATCCGGGTTCGCTGGCCGCGCGGGCGGCAGGGGGTGACCGCGCGGTGGTCAAGTCCCATCACCATCAGGGCGTCGAGCGGCTCGGCGAAGGCCTCGAGGTGACCGGCAGGTCCGTCGCCGACGATGTGATCGAGGCCATCGAGATCTCCGGCCGCCGCTACGCGCTCGGCGTCCTCTGGCACCCTGAGGAGGACGTCGAGTCGAGCGTGATCGATTCCCTGGTCGCAGAGGCCATAAACCGAAGGGCGGGGCGATGATCGAGGTGATTGAACCGGCAAGCGCCGAGGTGATGGCGGAGCTGCCGCGGGCGGGGGTCGCCGAGGTCGACGAGGCCGTGACGAAGGCCAAGGGCGCGTTCGGGGCCTGGCGGGCGGTCGCCCCGGGCGAGCGGGCGGCGATGCTGAGGGCGCTGGCTGACGCGATCGAGTTGCGATCTGAGGATCTGGCGGTGCTCGAGGCCCGCAACGCCGGCAAGCCGATCGGTGATGCACGCGGCGAGATCGCGATGGTCGTCGAGTGTTTCCGCTACTACTCGGCCGCTCCCGAGCGCCTGCTCGGGCAGACGATCCCGGTCGCAGGGGGGATCGACATGACCTTCCGTGAGCCACTCGGCGTCGTCGGGCTGATCGTGCCCTGGAACTTCCCCCTCGTGATCAGCTCCTGGAAGACGGCTCCGGCGCTCGCCGCGGGAAACACCGTCGTGCTCAAACCGGCGGAGCTGACCCCGTTGACGGCGGTCGAGCTCGAGGGGATAGCGCTCGACGCCGGGTTGCCGGAGGGGGTCTTCAACGTCGTCGCCGGCCCCGGCTCGATCTGCGGGCAACGGCTGGTCGAGCACCCCGACGTCGCCAAGATCGCCTTCACCGGGTCGACGGAGGTCGGTCGCGGGATCGCGGCCGGCGCCGCTCAGACGATCAAGCGGGTGACCTTGGAGCTCGGAGGCAAGTCCGCCAACGTCGTCTTCGCCGACGCCGACATCGAGGCCGCCGCCGCCGCCGCGCCGTTCGCGGTCTTCGCCAACGCGGGCCAGGACTGCTGCGCCCGCTCCCGGATCCTGGTCGAGCGGGACGCGATGGCTGACTTCATGGCGGCGCTCGAGACAACGGTCGAGTCCATCGTCGTCGGCGATCCGCTCGAGGAGGCGACGCAGATGGGGCCGCTGATCTCCTCCTCGCATCGTGAGAGCGTGAGCGCGTTCCTGGACGACGACCCACCGGTCGCCTTCCGTGGCCAGGTTCCGGATGGCCCGGGGTTCTGGTTTCCGCCCACGGTGCTTGCGCCGATGAGCAACGACGACCGCGCCTCCCGCGAGGAGATCTTCGGCCCGATCGTCTCGGTGATCCCCTTCTCCGGCGAGGCGGAGGCGATCGAGTTGGCCAACGACACCATCTACGGGCTCTCCGGTTCGATCTGGAGCGGCGACGGCGGGCGGGCGCTGCGCGTCGCGCGGGCGCTCGACTCGGGGGTGATCTCGATCAACTCGAACTCCTCGGTGCGGGTCTCGACTCCCTTCGGAGGCTTCAAGCAATCCGGGGTCGGTCGCGAGCTCGGCCCTGACGCCCTCGAGCACTACACCGACGTCAAGAACGTCTTCTACAAGACGGAGGAGGACTAACGATGGCCGAACGTCCGGGACGATTGGAGGGCAAGGTCTGCGTGATCACCGGCGCGGCGAGCGGCATCGGGGCGGAGACGGCCCGGCTGTTCATGAGCGAGGGCGCGAAGGTCGTCGGCGTCGACCTCTCCGATGGCTCGGCTGGAGATCTGGAGATCGTCGCCGACGTGACCGAGCCCGATCAGGTGGAGGGCATGTACGCGCAGACGCGTGAGGAGTTCGGTCGTATCGACGTCCTCTTCAACAACGCCGGGATCAACCCCTCGGAGGACACCTCGATCCTCAACACGCCCCTCGACGTCTTCCAGCGTGTCCAGGACGTGAACCTGCGCAGCGTGTTTCTCTGCTGCAAGTACGGCATCCCTCATCTGCTCGAGAACGAGTCGGGCGGGTCGGTCATCAACACGGCCTCGTTCGTCGCCGTGATGGGCGCGGCCGTTTCGCAGATTTCGTACACCGCCTCCAAGGGTGCGGTCCTCGCGCTCTCGAGGGAGGTCGGGGTCGAGTTCGCTCACCGCGGAGTCCGGGTCAACTCGCTCTGCCCAGGGCCGGTTGACACGCCGCTGCTCCAGGACCTGTTCGCGAGCGACCCGGCGAAGGCCTCACGGCGGCTCGTGCACCTGCCCTTTGGCCGCTTCGCGAAGGCGAGTGAGATCGCCAACGGCGCCCTGTTTCTCGCCAGCGACGAGAGCTCCTACGTGACGGCGTCGAGCTTCATGGTTGATGGAGGCCTGTCGCAGGCGTACCTGACGCCGGACGCAAGCGACGATCCCCAGTATTGATCCGTCGCCGGGAGCGCCGGCGATCCCGGCGCAGCTCTGGACCTCGGGCCTAGACTGCAACCGATGATCGACACGATCGAATTCGACGAGAACGGGCTTGCCCCGTGCGTTATCCAGGACGCCGCGACGGGCGAGGTCCTGATGTTCGCCTATGTCAACTCGGAGTCCCTGGAGAGGACGCTGGAGACCGGCGAGCTGCACCTCTGGAGCCGGTCTCGCCAGGAGCTCTGGCACAAGGGCGCGACATCGGGCAACGTCCAGCGGATCCGCGAGATTCGCTACGACTGCGACGCCGACGCGGTTCTCGCGCTGGTCGATCCTGCCGGCCCCGCCTGTCACACGGGTCGGCGGACCTGCTTCCACCGAGCGCTGGGCGGCGATCCGGCGCCCGTCACCCACGAGGCGCTTCCCGCCCTGGAGCGGACGATCATCTCCCGTCAGGCGGATCGTCTCGAGGGTTCGTACACGAGCCGGCTGCTCGCCGACCCCGACCTGATCGGGGAGAAGGTCCGCGAGGAGGCCGACGAGGTGGTGCGCGCCGTCGCCTCCGAATCTGACGAGCGCGTGGCCGAGGAGGCCGCCGATGTCCTCTATCACCTCGAGGTCGCGTTGCTCTCCCGCGACATACCGATCGGCAGGGCCTTCGACGTCCTCATCGACCGCCGCCGCTGAGCCCCGCCGATGAGTTCGAAGCTGACGACACTGGGCCGGTTTCGGGAGCTTGCGAGCCAGGGCAACGTCGTCCCGGTCGTCGACGCGTTCGTCGAGGACACGGAGACGCCGGTCTCGGCCTTCCTCAAGCTCCGGGATAGGGCACCGTCGTTCCTGCTCGAGTCCGCCGAGCAGGGCGGGCGGCTCGGCCGCTACTCGTTCCTCGGCTTCGACCCGCATCTGCTGATCCGCTGGGCTGACGGGGAGCTGCTGGAGTGGGAGGGAGCGGCTGCCGCCGATCCGAGCGCCGAGCCGAGCCGACGGGCTCCGGCGCCCGATCCGTACGGGGCGGTGGCCGAGCGCATCGATTCGTTCAAGCTTGCGGACGCCGAGGGCATGCCGTTCGCCGGCGGGGCCGTCGGCCTGTTCGGATACGACCTCGTCCGCACGGTGGAGCCTCTCGGTGAGCCGAATCCCGACCCGCTCGGCCTTCCGGACCTCGCGCTGATGGTGCCCTCGCTGGTCGTCGCCTTCGATCACCACAGGCACGAGGTCTCGATCATCGCGCTCGCCTTCACCGATGACGGCGATCTCGATCAGACCTACGATCGGGCGGTGAGGCTGATCGAGAGGGCTCGCCAGCGTCTGCGAACCGGCCTCACCTCGCGCGGTGGGGGTGACGCGGAAAGTGCGCGGGCCGAGCCCGTCGAGTTCGAGTCGAACATGACGCGCGAGCAGTTCGAGTCGAACGTCTCCCGGATCATCGAGTACATCCGCGCCGGCGACGCCTTTCAGGTCGTCCCCTCGCAGCGGTTCTCCGCCACCTGCCCGGTCGAGGCCTTCTCGATCTATCGCGGCCTGCGCGCCGTCAACCCGTCCCCGTACATGTACTTCCTCGATTTCGGCGACTTCGAGATCGCGGGCGCCTCCCCGGAGCCGCTCGTCAAGGTTGCCGGCCGTCGGGTCGAGACCCGGCCGATCGCGGGCACCTACCCGCGTGGGGAGAACGAGGAGGAGGACCGCGCCAACGCCGAAGAGCTGCTCGCCGATCCCAAGGAGCGGGCAGAGCACGTCATGCTCGTCGACCTCGGCCGCAACGATCTTGGACGCGTCTGCGAATACGGGACCGTCGAGGTCGACGAGCTGATGAAGGTCGAGACCTACAGCCACGTCCTGCACATCGTCAGCCGGGTCTCGGGCAGGCTCCGAGAGGGCCTGGGGGCCATGGACGTGCTGCGCTCGGCCCTGCCGGCCGGAACGCTCTCCGGCGCGCCGAAGGTCCGCGCGATGCAGATCATCGACGAGCTGGAGCCTCACAAGCGCTGCTCCTATGGCGGCGCGATCGGGTATCTGGACTTCCGCGGGGACCTCGATGTCGCGATCCACATCCGCACGGTCGTCGTCAAGGATGGCCTCGCCCACGTCCAGGCGGGGGGCGGCACAGTCGCCGACGCCAAGCCCGACTACGAGTACCGGGAGTCGCTGCAGAAGGCGAAGGCGATCTTCCAGGCCATCGAGGTCGCGGTCGAGCATCCGGAGTGGGAGTGACGTGAACGTCCTCGTCATCGACAACTACGACTCGTTCACCTACAACCTGGTCCAGTACCTGGGCGAGCTCGGTGCGAGCATCGACGTCGTCCGCAACGATCGGGCCTCCGTCGATGAGCTGCTGGCCCGTGAAGTCGATCGGCTGGTCATCTCTCCGGGACCGTGCACCCCGACCGAAGCCGGGATCTCGGTCGAGGCCTCGCGGCGGTTCCCCGAAGCCGGGATCCCGACCCTCGGCGTCTGCCTGGGACACCAGGCGATGGTCGAGGCCTTCGGCGGTCGCGTCCTGAGGGGGGAGCCGGTCCACGGCAAGGATGCCTCGATCACCCACGACGGACGCACGCTGTTCTCCGGCCTTCCCAATCCGATGACGGTGGGCCGTTACCACTCGCTGATCGCCGCCCCCGAACTCCCGCAGGTCCTCGAGCTCTCGGCCTCGCTGGAGGGCATCGTCATGGCCGTGCGCCATCGCGATCTGCCCGCAGAGGGCGTCCAGTTCCATCCCGAATCGGTGCTCACCCCGCAGGGCAAGCGAATGCTCGGCAACTTCCTCGACCGCTCCACGTCCGCTCCCGCGTGAGAGACTGACCCGCTCACCGGTCGCAGCACGATGCCCAACGAAATCCTCACCCGCGCCATCGATGCCGTCTGTTCCGGCGAGCATCTGACCGCCGATCATGCTTCGGCGGTACTCGCCGAGATCATGGAGGGGCGAGCCGGGGAGGTGCAGACCGGGGCATTTCTGGTCGCATTGCGTGCGAAGGGGGAGACGGTTCCGGAGCTGATCGGGCTGGCACGGACCATGCGTGAGCTTGCGACGCACGTCGAGACCGGCCGCGACGACCTCGTCGACACCGCGGGAACCGGCGGCGGCCCTTCGACCTTCAACGTCTCGACCACCGCCGCCCTGATCGCGGCCGGGGCCGGTTGCGCGGTCGCCAAACACGGCAATCGATCCAGCACGTCGCGTTCCGGCTCCGCGGACATGCTCGAGGCGCTCGGGGTCGAGATCACGCTGAGCCCCGAGGGGGTCGGTGAGGCGATCCGCGCAACCGGCTTCGGCTTCATGTTCGCTCCCGCACATCACGCGGCGATGAAGCATGTCGTTCCGGTCCGCAGGGAGCTGGCCGTGCGCACGATCTTCAACTTCCTCGGACCGCTGACCAATCCAGCCGGGGCCACGCGGCAGCTGGTCGGGGTCTCCGATCGCCGCTACCAGGAGACGATCGCTGAGGCGCTCGCCGGGCTCGGGTGCGAGCACGCCGTGGTGGTTACGGCGGACGACGGTCTCGACGAGTTCACGATCTCCGGCCGTACGAGGGTGATCGAGGTGCGTGACGGCGGCACGACCGAATGGTTCGCCGAGCCCACCGAGTTCGGCCTCGAGGAGGCCCCGCTCGAGGAGATCGCGGGCGGCGAGCCCGAGGAGAACGCCGATACCGCCCGCGCCATCCTGGCCGGCGATTCCGGACCCGCTGCCGACATCGCCCTACTCAACGCCGGCGCGGCGATCTACGTCGGCGGGGCGGCCTCCGATCTCGCCGCCGGCGTCGATGCGGCGCGAGAGGCCGTCGACTCCGGGGCTGCGGCCGACGTTCTGCGCAAGCTCGTCGAGATGCGAGATGCCGACCGCGATGACTGAGGCGTTCTCACCCGCGCCCGCGATCGGTAGCCTCCCCGGAAGATGAGCAGGTTGGATCAGCTCGTCGACGCGGCGCGTGAAGGCGTCCGCAGGCGCAGCGCGGAAACACCCGGAGATCAGCTCCGGTCCCGGCTCGGTACCCGCAGCGGGTCGAGGCCGTTCAAGGAGGCTCTGGTGCGGCCGGGACTCTCGGTGATCGCCGAGTTCAAACGCGGCTCTCCCTCGGCCGGTGCGATCAACTCCGATGCCGACGTCGCGCACAGTGGTCGGCGCCTACGAGCGGGGCGGTGCGTCGGCCATCTCGGTCCTCACCGACGAGCCCAACTTCCATGGTTCCCTCGCCGACCTGGAGGCAGCGCGCGTGGCCTCCGCATTGCCGATCCTCCGCAAGGACTTCATCGTCGATCCATACCAGCTCTGGGAGGCGACGCTGGCCGGCGCCGATGCCGTGCTCCTGATCGTGGCGGCCCTCGCCGACGAGGATCTGCGCCTGCTCTGGGACGAGGCGACCGCACTCGATCTCGACTGCGTGGTCGAGGTCCATGACGAGTTCGACCTCGAGCGGGCGCTGAAGCTCGAGCCGGACGTGATCGGCATCAACAACCGCAACCTCGCCGACCTCGTCGTCAACATCGAGACGACGCCGGAGCTGATCACCGATGTGCCCGCCGGAAAGACAGTGGTGGCCGAGTCCGGCTACAGCGAGCGGGCCCAGGTCGAGGAGCTCGATCGGATCGGCGTCGATGCGGTTCTGATCGGCGAGATCCTGATGCGCTCGGAGGATCCGGAGGCGGTGGTCCACTCGTTCATGCCGGACGAGATCACTCGCGAGTACCTGTTCACCGACGAACGCTGAGCGTCGCTCGAGCTTTAGATTTCGACGGGGAGAAGTCTTAGCCGTCACTTCAGGGGGGATTTGGATCGGCCTGAGGATGCCGCCCGATGATCGGCGCCATGACTCCGAATCAGATCCTTCTTCAGCAGTTCCTTCGGCTCCGGCTTGCTCGGCGGCGTCGTCGCGCTCGCCCTCGGCGTGATCGCGATCGCGTCGGGCCTGGTCTCGGTCGACAACTCGTCGGGCTCGAACCGCCGCGGCGTCGGCTCCGCTCGCCCCGCCGACCGAGCCCGCCGCCGGCGCCGGGCGGACGATCGGCCAGGTCTACGAGCAGGATGCCCAGGGTGTGGCGTTCATCTCTGCCGAGCAGTCCGGCGGATCGTCTTCGTCGCCCTTCGGTGCGCCCTCCGGCGGCGGAGCCGCCACCGGCTCCGGAATCCTGATCGACGGAGAGGGCCACATCCTGACCAACGCCCACGTGGTCGACGGATCGACATCGGTGTCGGTCAAGTTCGGCGACGGTGAGTCGCTTTCCGCCGAGGTCCTCGGGGCCGACGACTCCACCGACGTAGCGGTGATCGCGGTCGATCCCGGCAATCTGGATGCGACCCCGCTGGAGCTCGGCGACTCCGATTCGGTCAAGGTCGGCGACGGGACGATCGCGATCGGCAACCCTTACGGACTCGATCGCACCGTCACCTCGGGGATCATCTCCGCCCTGCAGCGCCAGATCAGTGCACCGAACGGCTTCACCATCTCCGACGTGATCCAGACCGACGCCGCGATCAACCCCGGTAACTCGGGCGGCCCGTTGCTCGACGCCAACGGTCGCGTGATCGGCATCAACTCGCAGATTGCGACCGGAACCGGCAGCAGCGGCTCGGTCGGCATCGGCTTCGCCGTCCCGATCAACACCGCCAGGACGGTCGCCGGCCAGATCATCGACGGCGGCTCCGTCGAGCATGCCTACCTCGGCATCGAGGGCACCGACCTGAATGCCGAGCTGGCCAAGGGGCTCGACCTCGACGTCGACGAGGGCGTTCTCGTCCAGAAGGTCACCGCCGACGGTCCTGCCGCCGACGCCGGACTCGTCGCCGGCGACGCGGCAGTCGCGATCGCGGGCACTCAGGTCAAGGCCGGCGGCGACGTGATCACCGCCATCGACGGCGTCCAGATCACCGGCATGGAGGATCTGATCTCGGCCGTCAACGCCAGGCAGCCCGGCGACGAGGTCACTCTGACGGCTCGCGGGACGGGTCAGACGAGGAGATCACGGTGACGCTGGGCGATCGCCCGGACACGGTCCAGGGCTAGTTCCACGCCCTTCCAAAGTCGCAGGGTAGGACCACCCTGGGAGGACAAGCGATCGAGATCCAGCCGTGCATGCTCTGAGGGCCGGGGAGTGGAGGTGCCGCCGACACTCAGCACGAAGTGCGGAGGCGGTGCCTCTGCCGCCCGGCCCCTCGGTGGCGGTTATGCGATCTTTGATCCTGTGAAGGTCAAGATCTGCGGGATCACACGGATGGAGGACGCCGAGGCGGCGGTCTCGGGAGGGGCCTGGGCGATCGGCCTCAACCACAGCCCCGAGAGCCCACGCCGGGTGGATCCGCTCGATCGGGCGAGGAGATCGGGGCGGCGATGAAGCGCAGGATCGAGGTCGCCGGCGTCTTCGTCAACGCTCATCTCGACGAGGTCGTCGACATCGCCGACCGCGATCAGCTGACGATCGTGCAGCTGCACGGGGACGAGGGTCCGACGTTCTGCCGCGAGGTCGACCGCCGGACCGGCTGCAAGGTGATCAAGGCCTTCCGGGTCAAGTCCCCGGCCGAGATCACGGCCGCTCGCGCCTTCCGCACCGACTACCACCTGTTCGACACCTACCGTCGCGGTCAGCACGGGGGCACCGGGGAGACCTTCGACTGGGATCTCGTCGCCGGCCGGCGCGGCGGTGTGCCGGCGATCCTCGCCGGCGGCCTCACCCCCGACAACGTCGGTGATGCGATCGCGATCGCCAACCCCTGGGGGGTCGATGTGGCCAGTGGCGTCGAGTCGGCACCGGGGATCAAGGACCACAACCTGATCACCTCCTTCCTCGCCGCCGCAGGGCGCGCCGGGGTCATTCAGCGCGATCAACGCGATCGGCGGCGCGCGCTCAAGCGCATGCGTCGCGCGGTCGCTCACGGACGGTCCGGCGAGTGAGCACCATCGAGTCCCGATTCGGCCCCTACGGAGGCCGCTACGTCCCCGAGGTCCTGATCGCTGCTCTCGACGAGCTGACCGAAGCCTGGGAGCAGGCGCGATCCGATCCGGCATACCGGGAGGAGCTCAGCGGCCTGTTGCGGGACTTCGTCGGCCGTCCCGACCCCGCTTTACCTCGCTCGCCGGCTTTCCGAGCATGCCGGCCGGACCGTCTACCTGAAGCGCGAGGACCTGGCTCACACCGGTGCTCACAAGATCAACAACGCGGTCGGTCAGGCGTTGCTCGCCAGGCGAATGGGCAAGAGCCGGATCATCGCCGAGACGGGAGCCGGTCAGCATGGGGTCGCGAGCGCAACGGCGTGCGCGCTACTCGGCCTCGATTGCATCGTCTACATGGGCACCGAGGACATGCGTCGCCAGCGGCCCAACGTCGAGCGGATGGAGCTGATGGGAGCGAAGGTCGAGCCGGTGGAGGCGGGCGCGCGCACTCTCAAGGAGGCGGTCAGCGCGGCGATCCGCGACTGGGTCACCAACGTCGCCGATACCCATTACATCATCGGCTCGGCGGTCGGCCCTGCTCCCTATCCCGCGCTTGTCCGCGACCTGCAGATGGTCATCGGCGAGGAGGCCCGGGAGCAGATCCTCGCTGCCGAGGGGCGCCTGCCTGATCGCGTCATCGCCTGCGTCGGCGGCGGCTCGAACGCGATCGGGAGCTTCGTTCCCTTCATCGATGACGGGGGCGTCGAGTTGATCGGCGTCGAGGCGGCGGGCGAGGGACTTCAGGGTCGCCACGGGGCCTCGCTGGGCGCCGGCCGGACCGGCGTCCTCCACGGCGCGCTCTCATCCGTCCTCGCCGACGAAGATGGGCAGATCCTGGAGGCGCATTCGATCTCCGCCGGTCTCGACTACCCGGGGGTCGGGCCCGAGCACGCGATGCTGCGCGACACGGGCCGGGCACGATACGTGGCGATCACCGACGATGACGCCCTGCGTGCGTTCCGGGATCTCTCGCAGCTGGAGGGCATCATCCCGGCGCTCGAGACCTCCCACGCGGTGGCCTGGATCCTGGGGGAGGGGCGCGAGGGATCGGGAGATCTCGACGTGCTCACCCTCTCTGGGCGTGGCGACAAGGACCTCGCCGAGGCTCTCGTCGGGCTGGAGGGGCTGGCGGCGATGCCTGAGACCGGAATCGAGCGGATCGCCGCCGCGTTCGCGACGGCGAAGTCCGAGGGCAGGGCAGCGCTCATGCCGTACCTGATGGGCGGATTTCCCGACATGGCGACATCGGCTGCCGTGATCGACGCCTACGCCGATACCGGCGCCGATCTGATCGAGCTCGGGGTGCCGTACTCCGACCCGCTTGCGGATGGGCCGCTGATCCACGCCGCTGGTACCACCGCCCTGCGCGCCGGTGCGAGGTTCGACGGGGTGTCTGGCGCTCTGTGAGCGGGTCGCCGCTCGCCTCCCGGTGCTGCCGATGGTCTACGCGAACGTCGTTCTGACGCTGGGTGCGGAGCGCTTCGCCGCGGCGCTCGAAGGCGCCGGCGCGGCGGGGGCGATCGTTCCCGACCTGCCCCGCGACGAGGACCCCTCGGTCGCTGCAGCACTGCTCGAGCGGGGCCTGGCTCCGATCGGGTTCGTCTCGCCGACCACCTCACCTGAACGGCTGACCGAGATCGCCCGTGAAGCGGTCGGGTTCACCTACGTCGTCTCGTTGACCGGGGTGACGGGCGAGCGGTCCGAGCTGCCCGCATCGCTCGGCGAGATGGTGGCAGCGGTTCAGAAGGCGTCGGGGGCGCCGGCTGCGGTCGGGTTCGGCATCGGGACGCCCGAGCAGGCGGCCCAGGTCGGAGCCGTCGCCGACGGGGTGATCATCGGAACCCGGCTCGTCAGGGCGGTCGCCGACGCGGCCGAGGAGCCGGATCCGAAGGCCGCGGCGGTCGACGCCGTGTCCGCTTTCATGGCGGACACCCGCCTCGCCCTGTAGATTCCGCGGCGATGCAGCTCTTGGGCTTCCTGTTCCTGGCGATGTTCGCCTTCATCATCGGCTACGCGCTCGATCTCGGCGGAGCCGTCTGCGCGATGATCTTCCTGCTGATTCTCTTCACCGGCGCCCTGCTGCATTCTTGGCATGGGCTGATCGACTGGGTCCGCGGCCCCGCAGCAAAGCTGTAGCACCCGAGCAGAGCGGACGCGCAGCGGAGCATCTGCTCGGAGTCATCCAAGGCAATGAGGGAGGAACCTGACTCCCACCACACCGCTCACCCGCCTGCCGAGCGACGTTTCAGGTTCAGTGGTCGATTACCACTGACATCCAACGAAGATCCGCCAACGAACTGCACACCGCGCCGCCCGAGCGCAGCGGAGCATCTGCTCGGAGTTAGGTGAAGAAACGCTTGGCGATCTCGAGCAGCTCGAGATCCACGGGTTTGATCCCGGAAACATGTTCGAGTGGGACCGAGCTGATCTCGTTGCTCTTGAGGGCAACCATTCGCCCGAACTCCCCGGCCTTGGCCAGCTCGTAAGCCTTGGCGCCGTAGCGCGTCGCTAGGACCCGGTCGTGGGACGTAGGAGTTCCGCCACGCTGGATGTGGCCGAGGACGACCGTGCGGGCCTCGTAGCCCGTCATCCCCTCCAGTTCCTTGCTTAGGGCGGCGCCGATCCCGCCGAGCCGGTGGTAGCCGTATTCGTCCGCCTCCTCGTAGATCCGCACCTGGTCGACCTCGCCGCTCTGAAAGCAGAGGTTGGCCCCCTCGGCGACGACGATGATCGAGAAGTCCTTGCCGCGCTCGTGACGCCGTGTGATCGCAGCGGCCAGCTCCTCACAGGTCGTGTTGACCTCCGGGATCACGATCCCGTCGGCCCCCCCTGCGATCCCTCCGTAGAGGGCGATCCAGCCGGCGTTTCGTCCCATCACCTCGACGACCATGACGCGGTTGTGGGACTGAGCCGTCGTGTGGAGCCGATCGATGGCTTCGCTGACGACCTGGACGGCGGTGTCGAAGCCGAAGGTGTAGTCGGTCCCGACTATGTCGTTGTCGATCGTCTTCGGCACCCCGATCAGCGGCAGCCCCTGTTGCTCGTAGAGCTGGCGGGTGATCTCCATCGTGTGATCGCCGCCGATCGCGACCACCGCGTCGAGCCCATCAAGCTTGAATGCCTCTGCCACGCGGTCAACGGCGCCTTCGGTGGAGGGCTCGAAGCTCGAGGTCCGCAGGATCGTTCCGCCGAGCGAGAGGATCCCCGAGACCGCCCTCTCATCGAGGGGAACGTAGTCGCGCTCGGCGAGGCCTTGGTAGCCGCGCATGATCCCCACCACCTCATCCCCACGGTCGATCGCCGAGCGGGTCACGGCGCGAATCACGGCATTCAAACCGGGGCAATCGCCGCCGGCGGTGAGCATTCCGATCTTCATCGAGTCGAGGATAGTGTCGGTGCTTCGATGCCGCCTTGTCCCGATGTCGATAATTGATCGATGGAATCTCGTCGTGACTTCGCGCTGCTCTACGACGGCGACTGTGGCTTCTGCCGTCTGTCGGCGAAGTCGGCGATGCGCCTGGACGTCGAGCAGCACCTGCGAGCGGTGGCGATTCAGAGTGAGGAGGGCCAGCGCCTGTTGACCGAGGTACGCCCCGAGCATCGACTCGATTCGTTCCACCTCGTGACGCCCGGAGGGCACGGTTCTCTCCGGTCCCGAGGCCGCGGCCCCGCTGGCGCGGTTGCTCCGCGGGGGCCATGTGCCCTCCCGGGCGATGCGCCGCTTTCCCGACCAGACCGCCCGCGCTTTATGGGTTCATCTCCCGCCATCGCAGCAAGTTCGGCAAGGTCGGGCTGCGATCCCGCTCGGTGGACTAGCCGTCGCACCGCGATAATCGCTCGATGCGGCCGGTGAGGATATCGGGGTGGGATCGCCGCAGCGATCGCCGCGTTCGGCGCTGCTTGCGTTCGCGGGTTGCGGCTCCACCCCAGAGAGCGAACCCGAAGTTGCCGTCTACCTGAGCGCGCCGCTGAGCGGTCCCGCAGCCGCGACGGCCGCGACATCGCAGATGGTGCCAGGTTCGCGCTCGACGACACCGTCGCGAGGCGGCCGGCGTTCGGGTGAGATTGCGGTATCCGACGATGCGGCCCAGGGCGGGTCGACGGGAGCCGTGGCTGGTGCGAACGCGCGCCGCGCCACGGAGGATTCGACTGCGATCGCCTACATCGGCGAGCTCGACTCCGGTACGACCCGGACCTCGCTACCGATCACGAACGAGGCGGGGATGCTGCAGGTCTCACCCGCGGCCTCCGCGGTGGATCTGACCCGAGCGGCGCCGGGAAGCGGCCAGATTCCCAGCGAGGTGCAGCCCAGTGGCGTCCGGTCCTTCGGCAGGGTGATTCCCCCCGACACCCTCCAGGGGGCCGCTGCTGCCGTCTGGATGGCCGACCAGCGAGTCGAGCGAGTCTCGGTGGTCAACGACGGGGGGGCGTACGGAGAGTCCCTCCTCGACGGCTTCCAATCCGTGTCCGATGGCCCGCTGACGGCCTCGGGCGGGCGGTTTGACGCGATCTACGACCTCTCCAGCCACCCTCTCGCCGGCGCCCCGAAATCGTCAGCGGGCTCGCTGGTGTTCGGGCCTGACGCTCAGCTCAGCGGCTCGCCGCCCAAATCCACGCTCCCGGCTCCGTCGCGAATCGTTTCCGGGACCCTCGACCCCTCGCAGCTGCCGAAGCCAGCGGCGGGGTTCCTGGCCGATTTCGATGCCGAGTACGGTCGCGAGCCGGGTCGCTTCGCCGCCTACGGCTACGAGGCGATGGCGGTCGTCCTCGACGCGATCGATCGGGCCGGCGATCCCCTCGATCGCGGCTCGGTCATCGATGCCTTCTTCGCGACCACCGATCGCGATTCGATCCTCGGTGCGTACTCGATCGACGACGTGGGGGACACGACCCTGTCGCGGGTGGGTGCCTACGAAGCCGGCGACGACGGCCGGCTGAGAGCTGCTGCGGTGCCGATCACGGTCCCCTGAGGGTCAGGCCAGGGCATCCTTCATCGCGGCGTCGATCTCCGGAAGACGGAAGACGTAGCCCTCGTCCTGAGCTCGTCGGGGCAGCGCGCGCTGGCCACCGGTGGCCACCTCGCCGAGCTCGGCGCCGAGGCGGGCCTTGACCGCGAACTTCGGCACCGGAATCACCGCGGGCCTGCCGAGGGCGCGGCCCAGTGACTTCGAGAACTCGCGGTTGGTGACGGGGCTGGGGGCGCACGCGTTGTAGACCCCGGAGGCCGACGGCGTGTCGAGGCCCCAGAGCAGCAGGCCGACCTCGTCGTCGAGGCTGATCCACGGCATGTAGTTGCGTCCGCCGGCGACCGGCCCTCCGAGTCCGAGCTTGAAGGGGAGCAGCAGCTCGCCGAGCAGTCCGGCGCCCTTGGTCAGCAGCAGGCCGGTGCGCATGATCACGAGGCGGACGCCGCCGCTCTCGGCCTCCGCGGCAGCCGCCTCCCAGGCGACGCAAACCTCCGCGTCGAAGCTCGTGCCGGCCGGGGCCGATTCGTCGATGATCTGATCGCCCCGATCGCCGTAGTAGCCGACGGCCGATTGACTGACGAGGACCGGTGGGGTCTGCGGGGCCGCGAGCATCGCCGCGACGAGGTTCTTGGTGGCCGTCTCGCGACTCTCCCAGATGCGCTTCTTCGCATCATCGGTCCAGCGCTGGTTGATCGGCTCCCCGACGAGGTTTATGACCCCGCCGACGCCGTCGAACGCCTCCTCGGGCGGTCGCTCGAGGGCGGGGCTCCAGGGATACCAGGTCACGGCGGGATTGCCCTGCTTGGAGCGCTCTGGATCACGGGAGAGTCCCACGACCTGATCGCCGCGGGCCAGCAACGCATCACAGACGGCTCTGCCGATTGTGCCGCTTGCGCCGGTGAGAAGTACTTTCATGGACTGCTGCCTACCCGATCGTCGCGAAGGTACCCGTTTCCTCCGTGATCCGGGCGATCCCGGCGTTCTTGGCCTCGGCCACTACCGCGGCGGCAACCGCCGGAGCGACATCGCGGTCGAAGACGCTCGGGATGATGTAGTCCTCGTCGAGGTCGTCGTCGGTGACGACGGCGGCAATGCCCTTGGCCGCCGCGAGCTTCATCTCCTCCGTGATGGTCGGCGCCCCGGCGTCGAGCGCTCCCCGGAAGATCCCCGGGAAGCAGAGCACGTTGTTGATCTGATTCGGGTAGTCGGAGCGGCCGGTGGCCATGATCCGGACGTAGGGTGCCGCGTCTTCGGGCATCACCTCGGGGGTGGGGTTGGCCATCGCAAAGACGATCGCGTCGCGGTTCATGGCAGCCAGCGATTCGGCGTCAACCAGTCCCGGGCCCGACAGTCCGACGAAGAGGTCGGCTCCCTCCAACACCTCGTTGGGGCCGCCCTGGACCTTCTCGGGGTTGGTGGTCTCGGCAAACCAGCGCTTGATCGGCGGCATCCCATCGGCGGCGTAGTCCTCGCGAGCGGTCGAGATCGCGCCCTGGCGGTCGCAGCCGATGATGTCGGTGACGCCGGCGGCGATCATCATCTTGGTGCACGCGATCCCGGCCGCGCCGAGGCCGAGCATCACGACCCGCAGCGATTCGATCGGCTTACCGACGATCTTGAGTGAGTTGAAGAGGGCGGCCATGACGACCACCGCGGTGCCGTGCTGGTCGTCGTGAAAGACGGGGATGTCGAGTGCCTCGCGGAGGCGTTCCTCGATCTCGAAGCAACGGGGGGCCGAGATGTCCTCGAGGTTGATGCCACCGAACGTCGGGGCCATCAACCTCACCGCTTCGATGATCTTCTCCGGATCATTGGTGTCGAGGGCGATCGGGAAGGCGTCGACCTGGGCGAACTCCTTGAACAGCATCGCCTTGCCCTCCATCACCGGCATTGCGGCCTCCGGGCCGATGTCGCCGAGGCCGAGCACGGCGCTGCCGTCGGTGACGACGGCGACGGTGTTCTTCTTGATCGTGAACTCGAAGGCCTTCGCGCGGTCGCCGGCGATCTCCGTGCAGACGCGTGCGACACCGGGCGTGTAGGCCATCGAGAGATCGTCGCGTGTCTTCAGCGGGTACTTGTTGACCATCTCGATCTTGCCGCCGCGATGCATCGCGAAGGTGCGGTCCGTGTAGTCGATGACCCGCGATCCGCGGATCGAGCCGATCGCGCGCAGGATCTGCTCCCAGTGTTCGGGACCGCGCGCGTCGATTGTGAACTCGCGGACCCGCTTGCCCTCGGCGCCCGCCCCGGGAACCAGGTCGACGCTCTGCAGCGCGCCGCCGGACTCCGCGATTGCAGCGGTGATCCGGCCGAGCGGCTCGTTGCGCGAGTCGAGCTCGACCCGGATCGTGACACTGAACTGTGCGCTCACTGATGCCATGGGTGCCGCTGGATCATAGGAGCAGGCGGCTTCCAGCACCGGTCCTGGGACACTGACCGACGTGAATCCACTGATCAAAGGGCTGCGCCGGTCGGCGCTCGCCTCCGCCGGAGCGCTGTTTCGCCTCGCCAGCAAGCCGGTCGGCGGCGGCGGCGGCATGCGCCACACGGCGCTCGCCCAGCTGGATCGCGTGACCGGAAGCGCCGACCCCGGCCTCGGGGGCAAGGTGGTCATGGTCACCGGCGCATCGTCGGGAATCGGTGAGGCGGCCGCGCGGAAGCTGGCCGAGGAGGGCGCGACCGTTCTGCTGGTGGCACGGAACGCGGAGGCGCTCGAACAGATCGCCGCCGAGATCAACGCGACCGAAGGACCGGGTGGAGCCCGGGCATATCCCTGCGACCTCAACGACCTCGATGCGATCGACGAGCTCTGCGAGGGGGTTCTCTCGGCCTTCCCGGTCGTCGACGTTCTCGTCAACAACGCGGGCCGATCGATCCGGCGCTCGGTCGACGTCTCAGGGGATCGCTTCCACGACTTCGAGCGAACGATGCAGTTGAACTACTTCGGGGCGGTCCGGCTGATCCTGCGGCTGCTGCCGGCGATGCGGAAGCGTGGCGCCGGCCAGGTGATCAACGTGTCCTCGGCGGGCGTGCAGGCCCGAACCCCGCGCTTCTCAGGCTACATCGCGTCGAAGGCCGCCCTGGAGGCCTTCTCGGACGCCGTTCAGGCGGAGTCACGAGACGACGGCATTCGCTTCACCACGATCTCGATGCCCCTGGTGCGGACGCCGATGATCTCGCCGACCCACCAATACGACGCGATCCCGGCACTCACACCCGAAGAGGCGGGAAAGCTGATCTCCGAGGCCGTTGCCGGTAGGCCTCGCCGCGTCGTTCCACCCTTCGCGCACATCGTCTCGACGGTCGATTCGCTCAGCCCCGAGACGATGGACGCCCTGCGCAGCCGCCTCTATCACCAGTTCCCGGAATAGATCTCT
The DNA here is from genome assembly GCA_963823275.1 of uncultured Solirubrobacterales bacterium. GTDB lineage: Bacteria > Actinomycetota > Thermoleophilia > Solirubrobacterales > 70-9 > RHKX01. Next base: position 862,433 of record CAWGKW010000002.1, read on the forward strand.
CCGACCAGATGCTCCGCGTCGCGTCCGCCCTGATCGGGTCGTTGGGTGTTGCCGCTCGGCGCGGGCGTTCGGGGATCGGGCGACGGCCACCTACAGCTCGTCGGCCGAGAACGTGTCGCAATCGGCTGGGTTCCCGGAGCCGTAGCCGCGCTCGAACCAGCTCCGCCGCTGCTCGGATGTCCCGTGCGTGAAGGTGTCGGGGTTGACCCTCCCGGTGGCCTGCTCCTGGAGGCGATCGTCCCCGACCGCCTCGGCGGCCCCGAAAGCCTCATCGAGGTCGCCCGGCTCGAGGTCGCCGTCGGCGTAGACGGTGCTGGCCCAGACGCCGGCGTAGCAGTCGGCCTGGAGCTCCTGGCGGACTGAGAGTTCGTTCGCCTCCGAGGGCTCAGCCCGGCTCAATCGGTCGACCTCGGAGCTCGTACCCGTCTGGCGTTGGACGTGGTGCCCCATCTCGTGGGCGATCACATAGGCCCAGGCGAAATCGCCGGAGGCGCCGAGCTGGCGTTTCATATCCTCGTAGAAGCTCAGATCGAGGTAGACGCGCTCGTCGGCGGGGCAGTAGAAGGGGCCGACCGCCGAAGTTGCGCTGCCGCAACCGTCGGTCTGGACCGCGCCGGCATAGATCACGAGCTTGGCCGTGTCGTAAGGGTCGCCGCCCGCCGCGAATGAGCTCTCCCATACGTCCTGGGTGTCGTCGAAGACGTAGCTGGAGAAGTCCTTGAGATCCGCCTGCGGGTCCTCGCCGGGGGGTATGGGCTGTGGGTTTTCGGCCCCCGGTGCGGCACCGCCGATGCCGAAGGCGCCTGGAAGGTCGAAGCCTCCGGTGCTGCCGCCCCCACCACCGAGCAGGTTGATCCCGATCACGACCAGGACCACGATCACCCCCGCGACGCCGCCCCTTCCGGCCAGGCCGCTCGGAATCGGCAGCTTTGGGCCGCTGCCGCCCGACGAGCCCTTCGACGCACCGCGGATGTCGATCACGTCACGGCTCTTGGTCCCCCTCTTCCACTTCATGGCCGGAGGATCGAACCACATCGGCCGCACCTATGATCAGCCGGTGGCCTCCGCCGACGAAGCTCCGCATGGATCCGGCGATCTCTTCCTGATCGACGGCAACAGCCTCGCCTACCGGGCGTTCTTCGCCCTTCCCGAATCGATCGCCACCTCCGACGGTCGACCGACCAACGCGATCTATGGGTTCGCCTCGATGATGGTCAAGGTCCTGACCGACTTCAGGCCGCGTGCGGTTGCCGTCGCCTGGGACGCCGGGATGTCGGGCCGGGAGAAGATCTATCAGCCCTACAAGGCGCAGCGATCCTCGCGACCCGACCTGCTCAAGGAGCAATGGCCTCACCTCGCGCCGCTATCGGACGCCTTCGGCTTCGCCAACGTCCGGGTGGAAGGCTGGGAGGCCGACGACGTGATCGCGACGATGGTCCGCCAGGCGCGGGAGCGCGAGATCCCGGTGATGGTGGTGACGGGCGACCGCGACGCCTACCAACTCGTCGGGGACGGGGTCAGGGTCATGTCGACGACCCGAGGGGTGACCGATACGAAGATCTACAACCGCGAGGCGGTGATCGAGCGCTACGGCGTTGCTCCTGAGCTGGTTCCGGACCTGATCGGGCTCAAGGGCGACACCTCCGACAACATCCCCGGGGTTCCCGGGATCGGCGAGAAGACCGCCTCCCAGCTCCTGAGGACCTTCGGATCGCTCGAGGCGGTGCTCGAGAACATCGACGAGATCTCGGGTCCCAAGCGCAAGCAGAACCTGACCGACCACGCCGAGGACGCCCGGGTCTCCAAGCGGCTGGCGACGATGCACACCGACATCGAGATCGAGCTCGACCTGCCCGCGCTGATGGAGCGTGGCCCCGACCTGTCTCGCCTCCGCGAGACGGCGGCCGAGTTCGAGCTCCGTCAGATCATCCAGCGCCTCGAGGACGAGTGGGACGGTGAGGTCCCCGATCGCCCGGCGGAGGAGTCGATCGAGCTCGAGGCAACCGAGGGCGAGATCACCGACCTGGCGGCGGGCGAGATTGCGTTCGCGATCGCAGCCGGCTCCGACGCTGATCGCGGACGCTGGGGCGGCTATGACGGAACGAACCTGATCAGCGGTGACCTGCCCGAGTTGAGCGCCCTCGTCGCGTCGCTTTCCGAGCACCCGGTGATCGCGCATGACGTGAAGTCCATCGGCGGGCACTCACCGCACGGCCTGCTCGCCGACCTGGCGACCGGATCGCTCGATCTGGCCCACGACTCGATGATCGCCGCCTACCTGATCGACCCCGCGCGTCGTAGCTATGAGCTCGACGAGCTCGCGGCCGACGAGGGACTTTCCCTCAACCGTGGCGCCGGGGCGGAGCCTGACGACGGTCAGCTCTCGCTCGACGGCGGCGAGGAACCCCTTGAAGACCCCGCCGAGACCGCGCGGCTCGTCTGGGAGCTGACGACCCGCCAGCGGGTGAAGCTGGCCGACCTCGGTCTCGAGCGGGTTATGAGCGAGGTCGAGATGCCCCTGATCGAGGTGCTCGCGGGGATGGAGCGCGACGGGGTCAAGCTCGACACCGAAAAGCTCGCCGCGATCTCAGAGCAGCTGGCCGGACAGGCGGAATCCCTCCAGGCCGAGATCTGGGAGCTGGCGGGCCGGGAGTTCACGATCGGCTCCCCCCAGCAGCTCGGGGAGGTCCTCTTCGAGGAGCTCAAGTTGAGCCGCAAGCGCCGGGGCAAGACCGGATTCTCGACCGATGCCCGCGTCCTCTCCCAGATTCGCGACGAGCACGAGATCATCGCCAAGGTCGAGCGCTGGCGCGAGGTGACGAAGCTGACCAACACCTACCTCGACTCGCTTCCGAGCCTGATCGACCCCGCGGACGGGCGAATCCACACGACCTTCAGCCAGGTCCGCGCCGCGACCGGGCGGCTCTCGAGCACCAACCCGAACCTGCAGAACATCCCGATCCGATCCGATCTCGGCCGGCCGATCAGGGGTTGCTTCGTGGCCGAGCCGGGCAACGAGCTGGTCTCCTGCGACTACAACCAGGTCGAACTGCGGGTCCTCGCTCACGTCTCCGGAGACGAGGTGCTGCGCGAGATCTTCGTCTCGGGCGAGGACGTCCATTCGGCGACCGCGGCGGGCATCATCGGGGCCGATCCCGAGGCGATCACGGCCGGGGAGCGCTCGAAGGCGAAGATGGTCAACTACGGGATCGCCTACGGGCTCTCGGCCTACGGGCTCGCCGAACGGCTGTCGATACAGCAGGAGGAAGCCGCTGCCTACATCGAGCGTTACTTCGAGCGGTTCGCCGGCGTCAAGACGTTCATCGACGAGACGATCGAGGCTGCCCGCGAGGAGGGATCCGTACGGACCCTGATGGGACGGCGGCGGCTCATCCCCGAGCTGCGATCGCGCAACTGGCAGACCCGGACCCTCGGCGAGCGCCTTGCCGTCAACACGGTGATCCAGGGGACGGCGGCGGACATCATCAAGCTGGCGATGATCAACTCCAAGGTGGCGCTCGAGGAAGGTGGTCTGAGCACGCGCCTGATCCTGCAGATCCACGACGAGCTGCTGTTCGAGGGTCCGGCGGCGGAGGCCGCGGCTGTGTCTGAGTTGGCCCGGCGTGAGATGGCCGAGGCCTTCCCGATCGACCCGCCGCTTGCCGTTGATGTCGGTGTCGGATCCGATTGGCTCAGCGCCAAGTAGGCCCGGCGGTGACCCCCGCCGGCACGAGGGTCGGGTAGGGGGAATCCCGTATAGACGCAACGCCTGAGCGCCGTCAGCCTGGATGGAGTCCAATCCATTCAACAAGGAGACATCCAGATGACTGAGAACGACGACATCGAGAAGCCGGCCGCGAGCAGCGGCGAACCGCCGACCGAGGAGGCACCGACCCGAGAGCTCCCGCCCGGCGAGTCGACGGCCGAGCAGGGAGCTGAAGGTTCACCCCGCCGGTTCCTGCGCAGCCGCGACGACCGGGTGGTGGCCGGCGTTGCCGGCGGCCTCGGCCGCTACTTCGACATCGATCCCGTGATCATCCGCATCGCGTTCGCGGTCTCGATCCTGTTCGGCGGCCTCGGCTTGATCGCCTACATTGCGGCGGTGCTGTTCGTCCCCTCCGACGACGGCACCGGGGTACCCGTTTCCTCCGGCCGCGGGCGTGGCGTCCTGCAGGTGCTCGGGATCATCGCGCTTGCCTTCGTGGCCCTCGCCGCGTTCGGCGCTCTGGTCGCGGGCGCGGCGTTCGCGACGGGGCTCGGCTACGGATTGCCGATCGCGGTCCTGATCGTCGTGATCGGGATCGCCCTTGCGGTGCTGTCGTTCCGGGGCGGGGCCAGGTGGCTGATCGTCCCGGCCCTGGCGCTGACGATCGGAGTCGGCGTCGCGTCCGCCGCGGACCTGGATCTCGAGGGCGGGGTCGGCGAGCGCGAGTATCGCCCGGCCTCGGCCGCTGCGATTCCCGCGGACGGCTACGAGCTCGGGGTGGGCAGTTTGGCCGTCGACCTGCGCGACGTCGACTGGTCGCCCCGCCGGATCATCGACCTGGACGTCCGGGTCGGAGCCGGTGAGGCGATCGTCGCCGTGCCGCCGGAGGTATGCGTGGCGGCCGACGGCCACGTGGGAGCCGGCGAGCTGAGGATCGCCGGGCAGCGGGCGGACGGCCTCGATGTCGAGCTGGCCACCGCCGAGGGCTCTCGGGCAACTCCGCAGTTGCGCCTCGATGCCGATGTCGACCTCGGTCGGATCGTCGTGGTCAACGATGACGATGTCCAGATCACCGGTGTCGGCGATCGCTGGGATCACGGTCTCAAGACCGACGACGAGTTCGCGCGGACCGCGAACGCGAGGGCCTGCGGGAGATGAGCGAAGGTCGGGTTGATCGGGTCGCGCTCGCAGCCGGCATCGCCTTGGCGCTGCTCGGATGCCTGCTCTGTCTCGATCAGCTCGACCTGATCTCGCCCAGCCCTGGACTGACGGCGGCGGCGATCTGCGCGGCCGCCGGTTTCATCCTCGTCATCGCCGGTCTCGAGCCGGACGATGAAGAGGGCGGGGGAGGGGGGCATGGCTGAAGGATCGTTCCCGGCGCCCGTCGAGCGCTCGGCCGGCCACCGCCTTCAGCGTGATCCCGATCGCGGGATCGTCGGCGGGGTCATCGCGGGGCTGTCCTCGCGGTTCGGCTGGGACGTCTGGCTGCTCAGGGTCCTGCTGGTCGTCGCGGTGGTGGTGACGGGTGGGGTTCTCCTCGCCGTCTACGCCTTCGCCTGGGTTGCGATGCCGGCCCGCTCCGGCTCCGGTCGGAGCAGGTCGTTCGGCATCCCCGGTGGCCGTCGAGGCTGGCAGCTCGGTCTCGGGGTCGGCTTGCTCACGCTATCGGGCCTCCTCGCCTTCCGAGAGCTTGGGATCTGGTGGAGCGACGCGCTCGTTTGGCCGCTCGTCTTGGCCGTCGCGGGGGCGACGCTGCTCTGGGCGCAGACCCGCAGGACGCCGCGGATCGATCGGGTCGATGTCGGAGGCCGGCCCCGCGTTGCTCGACGTCCCGACCCGCAGGAGCCGGCAGCCGGTCCCGACGAGGGTCGCTTCCTCGATCTCTACCGGGGCGGTTTCGGGATTGCGCTGGTGATCGGGGCGGCGCTGCTGTTCCTCTCCCAGAACGACGCGCTCGGTGCAGCTCGCGACGCCGCGTTCACGGCGATCGTCGCCATCTTCGCCCTCGCATTGATCCTCGCCCCGTTCATCTGGCGCCTCGGCCGCAACCTGGCGACGGAGCGGTCGGAGCGGATCCGCTCTCAGGAGCGGGCCGAGATGGCGGCTCACCTGCACGATTCCGTTCTGCAGACGCTGACTCTGATGCAGAAGCGCGCCGAGGACCCGCGTGAGGTCTCGGCGCTGGCCCGGCGGCAGGAGCGGGAGCTCAGGGGTTGGCTGGCCGGCGAGGGAGGGACCGGTCCCAGGGGTGGCCTCACCGGCTTTGCGGCGGCGTTGCGATCCGCGGCCGAGGAGGTCGAGGACGCCTATCTCGTCAAGATCGAGGTCGTCACCGTCGGTGACCGCGATCTCGATCAGAGCGCTTCGGCGGTGGTCGGCGCCGCCCGGGAGGCACTCACCAACGCCGCGAAGTTCGCGGCCGACGGCGGCCCGATATCGGTATACGCGGAGGTGAGCGAGGGGGCGATCGAGACCTACGTCCGTGACCGTGGGCCCGGGTTCGACCCCGCCGAGGCGCCGGCCGACCGACGCGGGGTTCGCGAGTCGATCGTCGGCCGTATGCAGCGCCACGGCGGGAATGCGACGATCGCCCGCGTGCCGGGGGCCGGAACCGAGGTTGCGCTGCGGATCGAAGGGGGCGGCCAGTGAGCCCGCTGCCGACGATCGTGATCGTCGATGACCACGAGCTCTTCCGCAGCGGGGTCCGTTCGGAGGTCGAGGGCCACGTTGACGTGCTCGCCGAGGCCGGCTCCGTCGAGGAGGCGGTCCGGGTGATCCTCGAGACGCGCCCCGATGTCGTGTTGCTCGACGTTCACATGCCCGGCGGGGGAGGGGTGGAGGTGATTCGTGGAGTCGCCGCCGTCAACGGCACCCAGCGCTTCCTCGCCCTCTCGGTCTCCGACGCGGCAGAGGACGTGATCGCGGTCGTCCGGGCGGGGGCCCGGGGCTACGTGACCAAATCGATTTCGGGCGAGGATCTCGCCGCTGCGATCAGAAGGGTCGGCGACGGCGATGCGGTCTTCTCCCCGCGCCTCGCCGGGTTCGTCCTTGATGCGTTTGCGGGGTCGGTCCCGGAGGCGGAGGTGGATCCCGAGCTCGACCAGCTGACGATGCGCGAGCGCGAGGTTCTGAGGCTGATCGCACGCGGCTACATGTACAAAGAGGTCGCCCTGCAGCTCGACATCTCGCCGCGGACCGTCGAGGCGCACGTCAGTGCGGTGCTGCGCAAGCTCCAGCTCTCCAACCGTCACGAGCTCAGTCGCTGGGCCGTGGAGCGTCGTCTGATCGACTGACCGCAGCCCCCCGGAACGACGAAGGGCGCCCCACCACCGAGGCGCCCTTCGCGTTGTCGTCATCCGTTCGTCGGTCGTCGTTACTTGGCCAGCTCGATCTCCTCGAAGACGGCATCGCCGTTCTTCAGGCTGAGCTCGGCCTCGTGCACCGCGACGCCCTCGGCGAGGTCATCGACGGAGCAGGTTCCGCCGTCATTGCCGTCCTCGTCGTCGGATGAGTCCTCGTCGTCGGCGTCCTCGCCGTCGTCGTCGGCGTCCTCGCCGTCGTCGTCGTCACCCTGATCGCGGCGAGCCTCGCCGTGCGAACCGGGTCCCGAGTTGTCGCTCGGGCCGGAGTTCTCCCCGTCCTGATCACACTCGTCGCCGCACTTCACCTCGGTGTTCTCGTCGACGATCCCGGTGATCGATCCGCCGTTGAGCAGGTTGATCGTCAGGGTCGTCCCGTCGAACGAGGCGATGACGCCGGCGTTCTCGTCACCGTCCTCGATGCCGTCATCGTCGGTGTCGTCGTCACGTGGATCGCTGCCCGACCTGAACTCGCCGCGGTTGTTCAGCTGATCGCGATCCTGATCGCGTTTCGCCTGATTGACCTTGAGCGACAGGTTGTGCCGCTTCTCCCAGCGATCGGGGATCTTGTCGTTGTTGCGATCCGCCGCCGTCGCGGGGCCAGCCGCGACCAGGGCCAACACGACCAGGGCCGCGATTGCAAGTAAACCGTTTCTGAGCGCCTTCATTTCCACCTCCGTGTGTTCGGATGGCCGCCGATGTGCGGCCCGCCTATTACGTTCTGAACCTGAAACCCGCCTGAAGGCCGAAGATCACGCAAGTCAGTCACCGCCGTGCTCGTCTGTACCTGAAGAATCGTCGCCGCCGCCGGGACCTGAGGAGTTCTCCTCGAGCTCGTCGCCGCCGCCGGGACCTGAGGAGTCCTCGTCGAACTCTGGGGGTTCAGGGGAGGAGTCGGGACCGGAATGGTCGTCGCTTTCGCCGCTGGGTTCAGATCCGTCGTGGCCGGAATCGTCGTCGTCGGACGGGGGCGGCGGCCCAGATGGGGATCCATGTCCCCCGCCATCGGAGCCGCCCGAGGGCGCGCCGCCCGAGTGACCCGATCCGCTGGAGTGACCCGATGCTCCGGTCTCGCCGGGCCCGGAGGATCCTCCGTCGGCGTGGGTGTCTTCCGATCCGGTGGCCTCGCTGCGATTTTGGTCTTGGGGGTCGGCGCCCGGGCGTCCGGTCTGAGCCCCCTGCTCGGTCGAGGAGTCGGATGCCGAGCCGGTTGCGGCGGCACCTGATCGGGGGGCGCCGCCCCCGCCCCCCTTGGCCAGCGCCACCGAAGAGCCATCGCCGTCCTTGTCGCCCCTGCGCCCCTCGATCGCGATGCCGGTGCCGAACGCGAGCACGGCGGCGGCGATCGCGGCTCCTCCCTTCGCGCCCGCCCCACCGAGCAGGGCCGCCGAGGCGCCCCCGCCGGCGGCGCCGATGGCGGTGCCCTGGGACAGCAGGGTCCGAAGCAGCGGCAGGGGAACGAGCGCGCCCATGGCGTTGCGAACCTGGGTTCTGGCTCGGAAGATGAGTCCTCGCACCGCGGTGGAGGTCGTCCCGAGCTGTGCGGCGATCTCACCGTGCCCGACGCCCTCGAGCTCACGCTTGACCAGGGCCTGGCGCTGGGCGTCGGGCAGGGCGCACATGGCTATGACCAGCCGGTCCAGGTCGTCCCGCTGCTCGACGATCTCGCTGGGGTTCGAGTGCTCTGCCAGCGCCTCGTCGAGCTCGTCGACGCGCGGCTCTCCCCGAATCGCATTGAGCGCGCCGTTCCTGACGATGGCAAAGAGCCACGGCCTCAGGTTGATCTCACGGGAGTCCTCGAGCAGCGCGTTGTGAGCTTTGGTCAGTGAGGTCTGGACGACGTCCTCGGCCCCGTCGGCCGAGACGATTGCCGCTGCGAATCCGACCAGGGGCCCGCGGTATCGCCGGACGATCTCCTCGAAGGCCGGCGCGTGACCCTCCCGCAGCAGCCTGACCAGGCGCTCATCGGACTGAGCCGCCAGGGCGCGGCGGGCGATCGGCCTCAGTAGCGGGGGTGTGGGCATATCAGCTGATCATCGAACAATCGAGGGCAAGTCTTTAGCTCCTCCCACTATCTCAACACATCCGGTGGCCGAAGATCACGCGCTGGTCGCGAGCGGGGTCCGGCGGGGGCGAGGGTGCAGTTGAATGATCCGGTCATGGACCCGACGCTCGCCGTACTGATCATGCTGGCCGTGAGCGCGCAGTTCGCGCTCCAAGCCCCCGTGAACGCGCGCCTCGCGATCGACACGGGCAAGGTTCCCGCTGCGTTCGTCAGCTTCCTGGTCGGGGCGGGTGCGCTGGCCGTCCTTGCGATCGCCGGCGGGGGTCTGCACCGGCTCACCGGTCTCGAAGCCGCTTCGCCGTACGAGTTCACTGGGGGATTGATCGGCGCCGCCTTCGTGCTCACCGCTTTGGCCACGGTCCCGGTCATCGGAGCGGGCGGGGTCGCCGCCGCGACGATCACCGGACAGATGATCGGCTCGATCGCCCTTGACGCCGGCGGGGCGCTCGGCCTCGAAACGGTGCCCGTGACCGTGCCGCGCGTGATCGGCGCGGCCCTGCTGCTGACCGGCACGCTGTTGATCATTCGGCGGGCACCCGCGGGAAGCGGGCCGCGAACGACCGCCGCGGCGGCGGGGAGGAGGATGGCCGCGGCCGCGATCGTCGTCGGCGGGCTGCTGCTCGCCGCGCAGGCGCCGATCAACGCGGGCCTCGGCGACGCGATCGGCGGGCTCGAGGCTGCGCTGATCAACTTCCTCGTCGGCTCGATCGTGCTCGGGGCCGCAGTCGGCGTCAGCGGGGGCGGAGGCGGGCTGTCCGCGTTGGGAGTCGTGCCCCGACGGTACCTGGCCGGAGGCCTGATCGGGGCCGTCTACGTGACGACGGCGGTGGTCCTGGTGCGGACGATCGGAGCGAGCGGGATAGCCGCGGCGACCATCACCGGACAGCTCGCCGCCTCCGTGGCCCTCGACCGGGCCGGGGCGCTGGGCCTGCGGCGACGGCCGCTGACGCCGGACCGCCTCGCGGCGGTTGGGCTGCTCGCCCTCGGTACGTCCCTGATCGTCGCCTGAGCGGGAGCCGGGAGATCAGGCGGCGATGGCGAGCTCTTGCTCTTCGACCGCCCGTCCGACGATCGAGGGACTACAGATCTTCAGGTAGTGGTTGAACGACCAGTTGGTGAGCCGCTCGTGACTGAGCCCACGCAGCGCCGCCGCCAGCAGGCGCGGAGGGAGGTTGGGGACGGACCTCTGGACCTGAAGCATGCATTCGTACTTCCAGCGGTGCGCGTCGTTGAAGGCGGCGTACCTGGTCAGAGCGGCGTCCCTGCTCGAGCGGCCCTCGATGACCGATCGCAACTCACGCCCGCAGGCGACCCCGAAGTAGAAGGCGGGCCGGATCCCCTCCGCGGTCACCGGGATGCAATGCCCGGCCGAGTCACCGCAGAAGAAGATGTCACGGTCGACTGCGTCCCGGAGCTTGTGCGGGATCCAGTTTCCCTGGTAGCCGTCCGGCGGCAGGCCGCCGCGTCTCGCGAGGTCCACGGTCGGGTCCTTCACGTGGTAGTTCGGATCGAAGCTGCCAACGCCGATGCGGAGCTCGTCCTCGGCCGGGAAGCTCCAGGCGTAGCCCGCGGGGACGATGTCCCGCTCGATCCAGATCTCGAGGTCGGCGCCGGTGCCCGACGGGTGCACCTCAAGGCCGCGGGATAGTGGAGCGTCGGGGGGCTGGTGGCCGTCCCCGAGCACGCGCCTCCAGCCGAGGGCGTCGACCACCAAAGGCGACTGCACGGTTCCGCGATCGGTCTCGATCGCGATCGGTCGCGGGGATCCGTTCACCGCCGAGAGCACGGCCCGCGAGCGTCTCTCGACCTTCGCGGTCTCGAACTCCGCTTCCGTGCCGGCCCAGAGCAGTCCACACAACTCCGGGTAGTCGAAGGTCGAGAAACTCCAGGGCAGCCGCATTCTCAGATTCACGTGCGGGGTATGGAAGACAAGATCGTCGAAGGTCTGGCGCACCGAGGTCATCAGCCCGAGCGCCTCCAGCCACAGCGTCGGCGCGGCGCAGGCGGAGGTCTGGCGTTCCCCGATCTCGTAGCGATCGAGCAACAGGACTCGCGCCCCCGATCCGGTCAGCTCCCTCGCGATCGTCAACCCGGCGAAGCTCGCACCGCAGATGATCACGTCGTAGGTGCCGCTGAGCGACGTCCGCTCGGCCCCTCGCTTTGTCCTGCGCACCGTCATTGCCCGGGGGAGCCTAGAACAAGGTCCCCCTCCACAAGATCGCCCGAGTTCGATCAGGCTTTCGGGGCCCTCGGGCCTGGATCGGCCCGATATCGGCGATCCCCGTGCTGTGGGAGGGGGTCACCGGCCGGCGGCGGTCAGCCATGAGGCCGGATGAGGGCCATGGCGGGCTGCACTTGCTGCTGGGCCGGGGTGTGGGGTAGCAGCGTCGATGGGCTGTCTTTGCCACAATCCCGCCTCCATGTCCGCGACTCAGACAGCCGGCGGAGCGCTTCTGGCGCCCGAAGGAGCCACCCTCGTGGAGGGTTCCGACGGCCTCCTGCTGGAGTTCGACGGCAAGATCATCCCCAATTACGACGCGACGATCACCCACTTCGAGGAGGGCGAGGTCGTCAGTGGAACCGTTGTCCGGATCGACAAGGACGAGGTCCTGCTCGATATCGGCTGGAAGTCTGAAGGTGTAATCCCCTCCCATGAGCTCTCGATCCGCCGGTCGGTGGACCCCGCCGACGAGGTCTCGCTCGGCGAAGCGGTCGATGCCCTGGTCCTCACCAAGGAGGATGCCGAGGGTCGCCTGATCCTCTCCAAGAAGCGAGCCCGGTTCGAGAAGGCCTGGCGGAAGATCGAGGCAGCCGCGGAGTCCGGCGAGCCGGTCGAGGGCACCGTGATCGAGGTCGTAAAGGGTGGTCTGATCCTGGATCTGGGGGTCCGCGGCTTCCTGCCCGCCTCGCTCGTCGATATCCGACGGGTCCACAATCTCGAGGAGTTCACCGGCGGCACCCTCGAGTGCAAGGTGATCGAGCTCAACCGCAGCCGCAACAACGTCGTCCTCTCCCGCCGCGCCGTCCTCGAGGACGAGCGCAAGGAGGTCCGCGAGCAGATCCTGACCCGACTGCAGCCCGGTCAGGTCGTCGAGGGCAAGGTCTCCAACATCGTCGACTTCGGCGCGTTCGTCGACCTCGAGGGCATCGACGGCCTGATCCACATCTCTGAGATCTCCTGGAGCCACGTCAACCATCCCTCCGAGGTCCTCAAGATCGGCGAGACCGTCACGGTCAAGGTCCTGGACATCGATCGTGATCGCCAGCGGATCTCCCTGGGTCTCAAGCAGACGCAGGAGGATCCATGGCAGACGGTTCTCAACGCCTACGGCCCCGGCTCCTCCCTCTCCGGCAAGGTGACGAAGGTCGTCGCCTTCGGCGCGTTCGTCGAGATCGTTCCCGGCGTCGAGGGCCTGGTCCACATCTCCGAGCTCGCTGAGCACCACGTCGAGACTCCGGGTGAGGTCGTCGAGCCCGGTGAAGAGGTCAGGGTCAAGATCCTCGAGATCGACGAGGAGCGGCGACGCATCTCGCTTTCGATCAAGCGTGTCGGCGAGGGGGGTCTGCCGCTTCGCGACGCCTTCCAGGCCGCCGCAACCCAGGCCGCCCCGGAGGCCAGCACCGAACTTGGGCTCTCCGAGGAGGTCTTCGCCGAATCCAAACCCGCCGTGAAGTCGGGCGGCCTCGAGATCACCGATGAGGATCTCGCCGCGGCCCACGCGGCCGTCGAGGCAGAGGCTGTCGCCGCGGCCGAGCCCGAGGCTGAGGAGACGGCCGAAGCTCCCGAAGTGGCGGAAACGGCCGCGGCCGTCGAGGGGGAGGCCCCCAGCGATGCGGCGCCCGAGGCATCGGCCGAGGGTGTCGAAGACGCTGCCGAGGATGCCACCGATTCCGAGGCTCCCGCCGAGAAATCCGAAGACGCTGCCGAGGCCGAAGACTCCTGATCGCGTGCCCGGTCCGTCGCTGATCGGGTTGACGGGGGGGATTGCCGCCGGAAAGTCGGAGGCACTGCGGATCCTCGCCGGTCTGGGAGCGGAGACCGTCTCGACCGACGGACTCGTCCACGAATTGTTGGGCACCGCCGAAGTGCGGGAGCAGCTCATCGGCCGCTGGGGGGCTGGAGTTGCGCCGGGGGATGAGATCGACCGAGCCGCGGTTGCGGCGATCGTCTTCGAACGCCCTGAGGAACTGAGCTGGCTCGAGTCGGTCCTTCATCCGCTGGTCGGCGAGCGCGTCAGGGCCTGGGCCGAGGGGCTGCCGGCGAGCACTGAGGTGGCCGTCGTCGAGGTGCCGTTGCTCTTCGAGGGCAGGATGGCCCCGATCTTCGATGCGACGATCGCAGTGGTGGCGGCAGACGAACACCGGATGTCGCGAGCGGCGGCGAGGGGCACGGGTGAGCTCGAGGGTCGCACCGGTCGCCAGCTCTCCCAGGAGGAGAAGGTGACGCGCGCCACCTATGCGATCGAGAACAATGGATCCATGTCCGACCTGGAGCGCCGGCTCGCGCAGCTCTACCCGGAGCTCGCTGAGGCGAGATGAGCCGCGCGAGTACGGGCAGCTCCTCCGCGGGACTGATTCGACTCCGGCGGATCCTCCTGGGGCTGGCGGTCCTGCTCGTGGTCGGCGTCGTCATCGGGGTCGCCCGGTTCGACTTCGGGGACACGATCGGCGAGTTGACGTTGCCGCTGCGCCATGAGGACATCATCCGCCAGCAGGCTGAGGAGAAGGGCGTTCCCGCCGATCTGATCGCCGCAGTGATCTACGAGGAATCGAAGTTCCAGGACCAGACCAGCTCCGCGGGCGCTCGCGGGCTGATGCAGATCACTCCCGACACCGCCGACACGATCGAGAACCTCTCGGGGGAGAGACCTTCGTCTACGAGGACCTGGCCGACCCCGATCTCAACATCCGCTACGGAACCTTCTATCTGGCCTACCTTCTCGATAAGTACGACGGGGACGTCGTCGCCGCCCTGGCTGCCTACAACGCCGGGGAGGGCAACTCCGACGCGTGGGGTGGCGCCGGGATGGACGTCTCCGACATCGACTTCCCAGAGACGTACGACTACGTCAGGGACGTGATCGAGAGGCGCGACGAATACCGCAGTAAGTACGCGGACGAGCTGGGCCTTTAGTCGCCTTCCAGATCCACCAGGCGCAGAGAAACTGGAGCGGCAACCGCGCCCAGAGCGCAACCGAGGGGATCTTCTCGTAGCGCGCGGGATGAAGCGCCATATGGATGTTCGCGGGATAGACGGCGGCGAGCACGCCGAGCAGCCACCAGCGGGCGAAGCGACGGCCGGCGGGAGGGATCACGGCGACCCCTCCGATCAGCTCGGCGACCCCGCTCCAGAGCACCAGCTCCCGATGAGCCGGCAGGTAATCGGGCATGATGGCCTCATAGACCCTGGGTGCCCGGAAGTGGTTGAGACCGGCGAGGATCCAGAAGGCGGCGAGGAGCCGTTGCGAGGTCGACATCCCAGCGAACCCTACCCGCTGTCCCTTGAACGTTCGACGGGCCGGGAGGTATCCGCCCCGGCGGAGATCGAGGCCGCCCGTCAGCTGAGCGCGCCGACCCGCGCCGCCATGAACTCGAGAGCCACCGCGATCTGATCCTCGGCCCTCAGCAGGTCGGCATGGGGAAGCTCCGCCCCCACGAAGCCGGTCGCGTTCCAGATCTCACCGTCGAGCGACTGGTCCCACGGCCCGACGTACAGATACGGCTCAGGGTGATCGGCGTCCCCCGGCGAGGCCCCGTAGTTGGCGCGTCGCCCGGCCGACTCCGAGCCCAGCTCGGTGGCGACGTCGAAGTGCTCGGGCCAGAGCCGGATCGGCGCCGGATCGAGGTCGGGGTGGCGATCGATCAGCTCGGCCAGCACGACGGTGCCGAACGCGAACCAGTCGGCAAGGCCGGCCGCGGCATCGGCCTCGACGTCCAGCGGCAGGCGGTGCTCGTCGGTCCCCCCGACGGAGATCAGCTCGACGCCCTCGATCCGGACCTGTCCGCTGACTCCGCTGAGCAGCCCGCTCTCCCAGGTCGAAGACCCGAACCCGCCCGGCGTGAACTGCAGGGCGATCTCACCGCCGGTCTCGAGTTCACGCTTCGGCTTCAGCAGTCGCTCGGCGATCGTGTGCATCGTCGCCCGGGTGTCGCCGAACCCATCGGGTAGCGGTTCGAGCGGCCGGCCGTCCTTGGCCTCGATGTGCGCTCGCGCGTCTGCCGCCGCATCGTCGTGTTCCATCATGCCTCCGATCAGATGAGTTCCGCGTCGGTGACCACCTCGACCAACGCTGGGCCATTGTGAGCGAGAGCCCGCTGGATCGCCTCGTCGAGCTCCGAGCGGTCAGTGACCCTGATCCCGAGCGCGCCGCAGAGCTCCGCGTACTTGGAGAAGTCCGGGTTGTGCAACCCGGTTTGCCAGACGTCCCATTCCCCGGCTCTCTGCTCCTTGCTGATCTTGCCGAGCTGTCCGTTGTTGAGCAGGATGTGGGTGATGTTCATCTGATGCTTGACCGCGGTCAGGATCTCCGCCATGTACTGACCGAAGCCGCCATCGCCGGTCAGCGCGACTATCGGTAGTTGACCGTCGGTCGCCGCCCAGGCCCCGATCGCCGCCGGGTAGCCGAAGCCGATCGAGCCCAGATAGCCGGACATCAGAACCCGCTGGGTTCCGCGGGTCTCGAAGTAGCGGCCGAAGGAGTAGGCGTTGTTGCCGACATCGACGGCGATCACCGCGTCGTCGGGAACGAGCCGATTCATCGAGGCAAAGATCGAGGCGGAGTTGACTCCGTGGCCCCGGTCGTCTCCCTCCCGGCTCCCCTTCTCGGCCGCCCATATCGCCTTGCGGTCGGCAACGTCACCGCGCTGGTCGGTCGCCGCAAGCTCCCGATTGCCGAGCTCTGGGTCGAGGAGCTCGCAGGTCCGCCCGATCTCACCCCAGACGGGAACCGTCACCGGATGGAACTTGCCGAGCTGCATCCGATCGAAATCGACCTGAATGATCGGATGGCCAGGGTAGATCCCGGTGTGGTTGGAGAAGGACGCTCCCATGACGATCAGCAGGTCCGCCTCGTTCATCAGCCAGCTGGCGACCGGTGTGCCGCTGCGACCGAGAACCCCGCAGGCCAGCGGATGCTCGTCGGAAATCTGGCCCTTCGCCTTGAATGTCGTGATCACGGGCGCGTTGAGCCGCTCGGCGAGGCTGACGACCCCGTCCATCGCGTCCCGAGCGCCGTAGCCGGCGATGATCACCGGTCGCTCGGCATCGGCGATCAGATCGACGGCCGACGCCAGGACCTCGGGCGGCGGCGAGATGGTTTCGGCGGCGAGTCGTCCATCCGGGCCCGAGGGCGCGGCGTCGCTCGCCGGAATCGTCTGCACGTCGTCGGGGAAGATGAGATGGGCGACGTCGCGCTCGACGATGGCGCTCTTGCAGGCAAGGGTTGCCAGCTCGGCGTGCCGACTCGAGGGCAGCACGGTCTGGCTCCAGCGGCTCACCGCGCCGAACGCGGACGCGAGGTCGACTTCCTGAAAGGCGCCCGGTCCCATCACCTGGGACTCGACCTGGCCGGTCAGCGCGAGCACCGGGGCGCGATCCACCTTCGCATCCCAGAGGCCGGTCAGCAGGTTGGTGGCGCCGGGGCCGGCGATCGTGAGGCAGGCGGCCGGTCGGCCGGTCAGCTTGCCGTAGGCGGAAGCCGCGAAGGCGGCGGCCCCCTCGTGGCGGATGCCGATGAACTCCATCTCCCCGTCCCGCTCTCGCCGGCGGATCGCGTCGGCCAGGCCCAGATTCGAATGGCCGACCATCCCGAACACGTGGCGGACTCCCCAGTTGACGAGGGTCCTCGCCATCACGTCGGTGACGGTCTCGACGTGGGGGGCGGCCGCCTCGATCCCGACGAAGATCTCTCCGTCCCGGACCTCGAGCTCATAGGTCGTGGCCTCGTCATCGAATCCCGGCGACTGACCGGTCAACGGGCAGTAGTCGAAGCCGTGCCACGGGCAACGCAGCTTGCCGTTCTCGATCGACCCCTCGCCCAGCGGGCCGCCCTGGTGCGGGCAGTGATTGTCGAGCGCCGAGAACCGACCATCGTGATGGACGAGCGCGATGCTCTTGGCGCCGGCGCTGACGGTGGTGACCCGCCCCTCCGGTAGTTCATCGGTCGCCAGAACCCGGTGCCACTCGAGCTCCGCGCCGGCCCGCGCCCGATTCCGTTGCGCAGCGGTCGCCGTTCCCGTCGGTCCATCGCTCATTCGCACGTCTCCTTCGCTTCGTTGGTGGCGACTTTTCCGTGTCGTCGGGAGGCCGATTCGTTACGCGTCGCCGCCGTGGGCCTTCCGGAACGCGATCAGCGCCCGATTCAACGCATCGGGATCGGGTGGAGCCTCGCCGAGCTCGCCCAGCGCCCTGACGACCGCACGGGTCTGCTCGACGTAGCGATCGCACCACACGCATTCCCGGATGTGCCGCTCGAAGCGCACACGATCCGGCTCCGAGATCGTCCCCTCGATGTAGTCGGTGACCAGCCCCACCAGCTCGTCGCATCGCATCTCGAGATCGGCTTCGTTCATCTCTCTTCCGTTCAAGTCGTCGGCTCCACGGCGTCGAGGCGACTCTCGACCGCCGCGCGGACCCTGGCGCGAGCTCGGTGCAGGAGCACCCTCCCGTTCGTCTCCGAGATCCCAAGGGCGTTACAGACGTCGCCCGAGGGCCAGCCGCCGATGTCGCGAAGGACGATGACCTCTCGCTGACTCGGTGGAAGCTCGTCGATCGCGCTGAGGATCGAAGCCCGCGCCTCTCCAGCCAGCAACTCCTCCTCAGGGCCGCCCCAGGGCGCCGGGCCCAGCCGCCAGTGTCCGGGGTATTGGGAATGGTCGTCGGCGAAGAAGCGGTCCGGGTCCAAGGGCTCGGCATCGTCGCCCGGTGGACCGGCGCTCGCGAACGGGATGCTCCTCGCCTCCCGCTTCGCCCTCGTCCGAGCGATGTTGATCATGATCCGGAAGACCCAGGTGCGCAGCGACGAGCGGGCCTCGAATCGGTGAATACCGGTGATCACGCCGATCCAGGTCTCCTGCACGATCTCCTCGGCGACGGCGTCGGTCTGTGCGTAGTTGCGGGCCACCCGCAGGAGCGTTCCGCTCAATGTGGTGACGAGATCGCGGAAGGCGGATTCGTCACCCGAGCGAAGCGCCTCGACCAGAGCCATTTCCCCGAGTTCGGCCATGCGGCCGCACATACTCGCACGCAATTGCCTTCCCGTAACGAATCATCTCCAGGGAGGACTGAGGTGCATGGAACTCGAGTTCACCAACCTGCTCATCGTCGCGGCGATCGGTTTCGGTGCGCCCCTGCTGCTCGGATTCTTCCCGAGGGTTCGGTTGCCCGCGGTCGTCCTGCTGCTCGTCGCCGGCATCGTCGCCGGCCCTGCGGTCCTCGGCTGGGTCGAGATCGACGAGCCGGTTCGCGTGATGTCGATCCTTGGGCTGGCGATGCTCCTCTTCCTCGCCGGCCTCGAGATCGACTACGAACGCCTCCGCGGGCGGCTCGCCGCGAATGCCGTTGCCAGCTTCGCCGTCTCCCTTGTGATCGCGATCGCGATCGGATTGGTCCTCACGGCCACCGGGGTCGTCAACGACTGGCTCTTTGTCGCGATCGTCCTCTCGGCGACTTCGCTGGGTGTGGTGATCCCGGTTCTCAAGGACTCGGGGAAGACCGAAACCGATCTTGGGCAGGTGGTCATAGCTGCCGCTTCCGTGGCTGATTTCGCGACGATCATTCTGCTGACGCTCTTCTACTCCGGCGAGGCAGCGAGCCTGACCTCGACCCTGCTCCTGCTCGGCGCGTTCTTAGCGCTCGCCGTCCTGCTCGGCCTGGCAATCGCCCGCGTTGAGCACCTCGCCCGGTTGCGTTCGGTCTTGCGACAACTCCAGGACACGACGGCTCAGATCAGAATCCGGGGGGCCTTCCTGTTGCTCGTCGCGCTGGCGGCGCTGGCAACCTCGCTGGGCCTGGAAGTGATTCTCGGCGCCTTCCTCGCCGGAGCGATCCTGAAGTTGGTCGACCGGGACACGCTGATGACCCACCCCGATCTGGACGCCAAGCTCGATGCAGTCGGCTACGGGGTCTTCATCCCGGTCTTCTTCGTCGCCAGTGGAATCAACTACGACCTCGACTCCCTCGGTGACCCGGCCACGCTGGCTGAGGTGCCGATCTTCTTCTTCTCCCTGCTGGCCGTGCGCGGCCTGCCCGCCCTTCTGTACCGCGCCACCCTGCCGAGGCGGGAGGTGGTCATCGCCGGCCTGCTGCAAGCTACCTCGCTGCCGTTCATCGTCGCGTCAACGGCGATCGGCGTCTCGCTGGGGACGATCGAGCCGGGCACCTCCGCGGCATTCATCGCCGCCGGGCTGCTCTCGGTGATCTTCTTCCCGGCGACGTCTCTGGGCCTTCTCGGCGGCGAACAGGCTGGGCGAGGACGGCGTGGCGGTCCGTGAGCAGGTTCGATGGCCCGCCGGCAGCGGCGAGTCCCGGCTACTGAACCGGAACGATCTGTCCGGAGGACGCGAGCTTGATCGAGCGCTCCCCGTTCGGGTCGAAGACCTCGATCTGGACGTCGGAGTCCGGGTAGGCGATGTAGACGCTCTCGGGCCGTTCCGTGGTCGTGACGATCAGGCCGCCGTCGTCGGTCTGGCCGACGATGGCATCCTCGCGCTGTGAGATCTCGGTGGTCAGTCCGTAGGCATCGGCGACCGGATAGCTCCCGACAGTAAGGAAATCTGGAGAGGGATCGCCGGCCACGGCGCCCCCCTCGAGGTAGCGGACGTAGATGCTTCCGTCTTCGGTTCGAGTTACCTCTAGCGTCGTGCCGCCCTTTTCCCCGGCCCAGTAGACCGGGATCGACTGGGCGGCCGCGAAATCAGCCAGCTCGGAGGCGGCCATCTCTTCGGGGCCGACCACGGAGACCGTCGAATTGCCGGCGCCCTCCGTTTCGTCGTTGCCGTCTCCGCGAATGGCGAAGAACCACACCGCGAAGGCGGCGATCAGAACCAGTGCCGCCAGGGCGGCCAGTCGGAGTCGTGGGTTGTCTTGGAAATGCATCTCTCAGTTCCTGAAGGAAACATGGACACACCGAGGCCCAAGGAGGCTCGGTGTGTCCATGCAGCTTGTCGTCCGGCTGGAGCTCAGCCCAGCGGGATCACCGTGATCGTGCGGTTCGAGAACGTTGCGGTGTTGTTCGTTCGCCTGTACTGGAGGGTGAACGTGTTGCTGCCCGCGGTCAGTCCGGTCTCGACCGTCGTGGTGCTCGCCTGCGTGATCGACTGACCCTCGTTCGTCACGGCTCTCTGGTCCGTAGCGGCCGACGTGGTCGCACCCGAGATCGCATAGCTCGCGAACGAACTCTGGCCGTTATTGCTGTTATCGACTTGGGCCGTGACGATCACCAGTGCCGTTGTTCCGGTGGTTACCGTCACCGACGGGTTGGCTCCCTCCGCCGGTCAGCGTGGCCGTGTAGGTGGAACTCGTCGTGGTGCCGGCGGTGTTGGTGTTGGCGACGGCTGGGGTGCCGAGGCCGGCGGGACCGGTGTTACCTTGCGGACCCTGCGGGCCGGTGTTTCCAATCGGACCCTGCGGGCCGGTGTTTCCAATCGGACCCTGCGGGCCGGTTGCTCCAGCCGGACCCTGCGGCCCGGTTGCTCCGGTCGCCCCGGTTGCCCCATTCGTTCCGTTGGTTCCGTTGGTTCCGGCGGCTCCCACTGGGCCTGCAGGTCCCATCGGCCCGGTTGGGCCGGCGGGACCGGTTGCTCCCGTGGCGCCGGTCGCGCCGTCAGCTCCATTGGCGCCCGCAGCTCCCGTGGCACCGGCCGGCGCCGGCGGCGCCGGCAGCACCGGCAGCGCCGGTGGCTCCATCGGCCCCGGCAGGCCCGGCGGGCCCAGCGGGACCCGTCGCTCCCGTGGCGCCGGTCGCGCCGTCAGCTCCATCGGCGCCCGCAGCTCCCGTGGCACCCGTGGCACCGGCCGGGCCGGCGGCACCGGCAGCGCCGGTGGCTCCATCGGCCCCGGCAGGACCGGCGGGCCCAGCGGGACCTGTCGCACCCGTGGCTCCCCGTCAGCTCCATTGGCGCCCGCAGCTCCCGTGGCGCCGGTGGCACCGGCCGGGCCGGCGGCACCCGGCAGCGCCGGTGGCTCCATCAGCCCCGGCAGGACCGGCGGGCCCAGCGGGACCTGTCGCACCGGTGGCTCCGTCAGCTCCATTGGCGCCCGCAGCTCCGGTGGCACCGTGGCACCGGCCGGGCCGGCGGCACCGGCAGCGCCGGTGGCGCCGGTCAGCGCCCGGTGGCGCCGGTGGCACCGTCGGCTCCGGCTGGCCCAGCGCGACCCGCGGACCGGTGGCTCCCGTGGCGCCGGTCGCGCCGGTCAGCTCCGGTGGCGCCCGCAGCACCCGTGCGCGCCCGTGGCGCCGGTCGCGCCGGCGGCACCGGCAGCTCCGGTGGCTCCATCGGCCCCGGCAGGCACCGGCGGCGCCCAGCGGCGACCGGTCGCACCCGTGGCGCCGGTCGCGCCGTCAGCTCCGTTGGCGCCCGCAGCTCCCGTGGCACCCGTGGCACCGGCCGGGCCGGCGGCACCGGCAGCGCCGGTGGCTCCATCGGCCCCGGCAGGACCGGCGGGCCCAGCGGGACCCGTCGCACCCGTGGCGCCGGTCAGCTCCATTGGCGCCCGCAGCTCCCGTGGCACCCGTGGCACCGGCCGGGCCGGCGGCACCGGCAGCTCCGGTGGCGCCGGTAGCTCCGGTGGCGCCGGTGGCACCAGTCGGCTCCGGCGGGCCCAGCGGGACCCGCGGGACCGGTTGCTCCCGTGGCGCCGGTCGCGCCGTCAGCTCCGGTGGCTCCCGTGGCGCCGGTGGCACCATCGGCACCGTCAGCTCCGGCGGGCCCAGCGGGACCCGCGGGACCGGTTGCACCCGTGGCGCCGGTGGCACCGTCAGCTCCATCAGCGCCGGCAGCTCCCGTGGCACCGGCCGGGCCGGCGGCACCGGCAGCTCCGGTGGCGGACCCGCGGGACCGGCAGCACCCGTTGCACCTGTGGCGCCAGTGGCACCGGCAGCACCCGTTGCCCCCGTGGCTCCGGCAGCACCGGTGGCTCCCGTGGCTCCGGTCGCTCCCTTGGGCCCCTTCGTGTTCCAGGTCTTCCGGTTCTCCGACTTCTTGCACTTGGAGGGCTTCTTGACGATCCGGATGGAACCCTTGTTGGGATTGCCCTTCTTCACGCATGCGTGAATCTTCTTGTTCGAGGCCGCGTCGGCGGGGGCGGACAGGAGCGCGAAGGTCAGAAGGATCCCGAGGATGCCGACCAACGCGGCGAGCGGGCGAGCGGGCGATGAACGCATGTTGTGGGTCCTCCCGAGGACGTCGTTGGCGTGTCGTCCGTCTCGAACCGTCCGAGCCCGGCTTCAATGAGCCCGAAACCTAGCACGAATCCAGGCGGCAACCGCACCTTGCCCAAGCGTGTCGCGGTGTCGCCCTACTCTTTGATCCGTGCCGGACTTCGATCTCAACTCCGCCTACTCACCGACCGCCGACCAGCCCAAGGCGATCACCTCGCTTTCGGAGGGCGTCGAGGCCGGGGAGAAGTTCATGACCCTGCTCGGCGCCACCGGCACCGGCAAGACATTCACGATGGCGGCCACGATCGAGCGGCTCGGGCGCCCGGCGCTCGTGATCGCGCACAACAAGACGCTTGCCGCTCAGCTCTGCAACGAGTTCCGTGAGTTCTTCCCCGAGGCCTCGGTGGAGTACTTCGTCTCCTACTACGACTACTACCAGCCGGAGGCATACGTTCCCGCCCAGGACCTCTACATCGAAAAGGACGCGACGGTCAACGACGAGATCGACCGCCTCCGCCACGCGGCCACGGCCAGCCTGTTCGCGCGCCGCGATGTGATCATCGTCGCCTCGGTGTCGTGCATCTACGGGATCGGCTCGCCGGACCTCTATCGCAAGCAGATGATCATGTTCAAGATCGGCGAGTCGATCGAGCGCGAGACGCTGTTTCGCCAGCTGATCGCGATGCAGTACCAGCGAAACGACACGATCCTGACCCGCGGCAGCTTCCGGGTTCAGGGCGAGGTGCTCGAGATCTATCCGGCGTACGCCGAGTCCGCCTACCGGATCAACCTGTTCGGCGACGAGGTCGAGGCGATCACCCACTTCGACCCGCTGACCGGCGAGGTTCTCGACGAGGTGGCTCACGTCTCGGTCTGGCCGGCGACCCACTACGTGACCGAGGAGCAGACGATTGAGCGGGCGGTCGAGGAGATCCGCTTCGAGCTCGAGGAGCGCTGCAAGCAGTTCGAGGAAGAGGGAAAGGACCTCGAGGCCCACCGACTGCGCCAACGGACCCAGTACGACCTCGAGATGATGAAGGAGCTCGGCTTCTGCAACGGGATCGAGAACTACTCGCGGATCCTCGACAACCGCGAGGTCGGCACCGCTCCGCACACGCTGATCGACTACTTCCCCAGCGACTTCGTCGTCTTCGTCGACGAGTCCCACCAGACGATGCCGCAGATCGGCGGCATGTACGAGGGTGATCGCTCGCGCAAGCTGACGCTCGTCGACCATGGCTTCCGGTTGCCCAGCGCGATCGATAACCGGCCGCTGAAGTTCGACGAGTTCCTCGATCGCGTCAACCAGGTCGTGATGGTCTCGGCGACGCCCGGCAACTTCGAGCGCGACAGGTCGACCCGGGTCGTCGAGCAGATCGTCCGGCCGACCGGAATCGTCGATCCGGAGGTCGAGGTGCGCGAGACGAAGAACCAGATCGACGACCTGATGAACGAGGTCCGGATCCGGGTCGAGCGCAAGGAGCGCACGCTGGTCACGACCCTGACCAAGAAGATGTCGGAGGACCTGACCGAGTACCTGCTCGAGCACGGCTTCCGGGTTCGCTACCTCCATTCCGAGGTCGACACGATCGAGCGGATCCAGATCATCCGCGACCTCCGCCTCGGCGAGTACGACGTGCTCG
Source organism: uncultured Solirubrobacterales bacterium (assembly GCA_963823275.1). Classification (GTDB taxonomy): domain Bacteria; phylum Actinomycetota; class Thermoleophilia; order Solirubrobacterales; family 70-9; genus RHKX01. The sequence continues at coordinate 886,585 of CAWGKW010000002.1, forward strand.
TCGGCGTCAATCTGCTTCGCGAGGGCCTCGATATCCCCGAGGTCGGCCTCGTCGCCATCCTCGATGCCGACAAGGAGGGATTCCTGCGCGGCTCGACGAGCCTGATCCAGACGATCGGACGGGCCGCCCGTAACGTCGAGGGGAAGGTCCTGATGTACGCCGATCGGGAGAGCGAGGCGATGCGAGTTGCCATCGGTGAGACGGATCGTCGCCGTGAGATCCAAGTCGCCTACAACCTCGAGCACGGAATCACCCCGGAGACGGTCACCAAGGGCATCAGCGACATGTCGGATTTCCTGGCGATGGAATCGAACGCTCCCCGCAAGCGCCGCCGCAAGGGAGCCAGCTTCGACGGCAGGCCGATCGAGAGCCCCGAGGACCTGGAGCGGGTGATCATCTCGATCGAGGAGGACATGCTCGCCGCCGCCGAGGATCTGCGTTTCGAGGAGGCCGGCCGGCTCCGCGACGAGCTGAAGGAGCTGCGAGAGAGAGCGACCTGGGGCGGAGGGCCAGTGGCGCGCCTGACGTCACGGGGGAGCGAAGGGGCAGAAACCGGCTCCGGGAGCCGGTTTCTGCCATCTCGCCACACGGCGGACGAGCCGAGCCGTGCGGATCTGTGGGCCTGGGTTCGTTACGCTCCGCCGATGGATCGAGAGCAGATCGTTCGCGTGGACTTCCCGACGGCTCGCAAGGGCTGGAGTCCCGAGGCGGTGCGCATCCACCTGGTTGCGGTGGCCGAGGTCTTCCCCGATCCCGCACGCGATGATCGGCCGACGCCGGTCGCCGATGCCGCCTCCGAGCACGTCCATGCTGTGATCGCAGCAGCCGAGGCCGCCGCCGACGAGATCCTGCCGAGGCGCGCGCGGGACGGAGGCGGCGAGCGGATCGAGCGGACGGACCGCGGCGCCAGCACCGAGTCCGAGCAGACCGTGACCGCCGCCAATCGAGAGGCGACCGGAAGGGTGGAGCAGGCCCGGGGCGCGGTCGAGGGCCTGATCGCCCAGGTCGACGGCTGCGCAACCAGGTCGGCGCGCTGGGCAAGGACCTCGCATCGAACATGCCGGGCTCCGGTTCGCCCCGGAGGCCGAGGCGGGCCGTCGAGCCCGAGCCCCTGGAGGTCGAGCCCCGGGTCGCTCCCGAGGCCGCCTCCGAGCCGGCTGGTGAGGAAGACCCACCGGCCGCGGAGGACCCCAGCAACGAGGACCTGATCTCGCAGCTGCGCGGCTCTGGGGCGCGAGGCCGAGAAGCGCCAGCCGAGCGGGCATCGCAGCCGAGGCCCCGGCCCTGACCACGGCGCGGCCCGTCTGGTCGCGATGAACATGGCGCTGGACGGGGCCACGCGAGACGAGATCGCTGAGCGGATCGGGGCCGACTTCGAAGAGGTCGGAGGCGCCGAGGGCCTCGTCGACGACGTGCTTCAGCGCGCCGGCCGCTGAGCGAGCGCCGCGCATCCCACCGGGTGGCGGCCCTGACCGGGTCGGCGGCGACCACGACCGTACCGAACGTCCGTTCGTGCCCCTAAACTCACGCCGGTGGCATCGAACTCCCGAAGCGGTCGCATCGTTGTCTCCGGCGCCCGCGAACACAACCTGAAGAACGTCGACGTCGACCTGCCGCGCGACGCGCTGGTCGTGATGACCGGCCTGTCGGGATCCGGGAAGTCCAGCCTCGCCTTCGACACGATCTACGCGGAGGGGCAGCGGCGCTACGTCGAGTCGCTCTCTGCCTATGCCCGGCAGTTCCTCGGGCAGATGGACAAACCCGACGTGGACTCGATCGAGGGGCTCAGCCCCGCGATTTCGATCGATCAGAAGACCACCTCCCGGAACCCGCGCTCGACGGTCGGGACCGTGACCGAGATCTACGACTACCTGCGCCTGCTCTGGTCGCGGATCGGCAAGCCTCACTGCCCGACCTGCGGTGAGCCGATCGCCGGTCAGTCGATCGAGCAGATCACCGACCGGGTGATGACGCTCGGGCCCGACACGCGCTTCATGGTGCTCGCGCCAGTGGTCCGGGAACGCAAGGGCGAGTACGGCAAGTTGCTTGATGACATGCGACAGCAGGGTTACGCGCGTGCCGTCATCGACGGGGACCTGCGACGGCTCGACGAGGAGATCGTCCTCGACAAGCGCTTCAAGCACGACATCGCGATCGTGGTTGACCGGCTGGTCATGAAGGAGGGCCTGCGAAAGCGCCTCGCTGAGTCGATCGAGGCCGCCGCCGCGCTCGCCGACGGGCTCGTCGAGGTTGAGCTGATCGAACGTGGTCCCGGTGGGGAGGAGGTCGCGGGGGCGCAGACGCTCTCGGGACCAAGCGCCGGCAAACGCGGCGAGGTGTTGGTCTTCAGCGAGAAGTTCGCCTGCCTGAGCTGCGGCACGTCGATGCCGGAGATCGAGCCGCGGATCTTCTCGTTCAACTCACCTCACGGCGCCTGCGAGCGTTGTCATGGACTCGGCTTCCAGCGGGTCATCGACCCCGAGCTCTGCATCCCCGATCCAACCCTGGCGATCTCCGAGGGCGCGCTGTCGACGTGGATGGGAGCGGCGTCGATGTATTACCGGCGCCTGGTCGAGGCGGTGTGTGAGAACCGCGGAATCCCGATCGACGTCCCCTGGCAGGATCTCGCGGACGCCGATCGGGGGATCCTGCTCCAGGGCACCGCCGACGAGCGCCATCAGATCAGCTACAAGAACCGCTTCGGTCGCCGTCGCAACTACAGCGCCAAGTTCGAGGGGATCACCGTCGGGCTGGAGCGCCGCTACTCGAACACCGAATCTGACAAGACCCGCGAGAAGATCGAGGAGCTGATGGCGCTGCAACCGTGTCCGGCCTGCGGAGGCGCCCGCCTGCGACCGGAGAGCCTGGCGGTGACGCTCGGCGGTCTGTCGATCGCCGAGTACTCGAACCTGTCGGCGCGAGCGGCGCTCGAGTGGATCGGCTCGCTGGAGCTGACCGAGACGGAGCAGGCGATCGCCCGCCTGGTCGTCCGCGAGGTTCAGGAGCGGCTCAACTTCCTCGTCTCCGTCGGGATCGGCTACCTGACCCTGGAGCGTGCGGCGACGACGCTCTCGGGCGGGGAGGCGCAGCGGATCCGGCTCGCGACGCAGATCGGATCCAGCCTCGTCGGCGTCCTCTACATCCTCGACGAGCCCTCGATCGGCCTGCACCAGCGCGATAACGCGAAGCTGATCGGGACCCTCGAGCGCCTCCGCGACCTCGGCAACTCCGTGATCGTCGTCGAGCACGACGAGGGGACGATGCGCGCCGCCGACTACCTGGTCGACCTCGGCCCCGGGGCCGGTGAGCACGGGGGCGAGATCGTGTCGGCGGGAACGCCTGCCCAGGTGATCCGGGACCCGAAGTCGCTGACCGGCCGCTACCTCTCGGGCAAGGTCTCGATCCCGGTGCCTGATGTGCGTCGCCAGGGCCGCGGCGAGCTCGTCGTTCGCGGCGCGCGGGAGCACAACCTCAAGAACGTGGACGCTTCGATTCCGATCGGAACGCTGACCTGCGTCACCGGCGTCTCCGGCTCGGGCAAGTCGACGCTGGTCAACGAGACGCTCTACCGCTCGGTTGCCAATCGCCTCCACCGGGCCCGGACGAGGCCCGGCGCTCACGATCGCATCGACGGCCTCAAGCAGATCGACAAGGTCATCAACATCGATCAATCCCCGATCGGCAGGACGCCTCGATCGAATCCGGCGACCTACACCGGCGTCTTCGATCACATCCGCCAGCTCTTCGCAAAGACGAAGGAGGCCAGGGCCCGCGGCTACCAGCCAGGACGGTTCAGCTTCAACGTCAAGGGCGGTCGCTGCGAGGTCTGCAAGGGCGACGGGCAGATCAAGATCGAGATGCACTTCCTGCCGGACGTCTACGTCCCCTGCGAGCAGTGCCACGGCCGCCGCTACAACCGCGAGACGCTGGAGGTCCGCTTCAAGGGCAAGTCGATCGCCGACGTGCTCGAGATGCCGGTTGAGGAAGCGGTCGACTTCTTCGCCAAGATCCCGAAGATCCACCGGCGCCTGAAGACGCTGAACGACGTCGGCCTCGGCTACATCCGGCTCGGGCAGCCTGCGACAACGCTCTCCGGCGGTGAGGCGCAGCGGGTGAAGCTCGCCAGCGAGCTCTCGAAGATCGCAACCGGGGAGACGCTCTACATCCTCGACGAGCCGACGACGGGCCTTCACTTCGCCGACGTCGAGCGGCTGCTCGAGGTGCTCTCACGCCTCGTCGATGCCGGCAACACCGTGGTCGTGATCGAGCACAACCTCGACGTGATCAAGTCAGCCGACTGGGTCGTCGACCTCGGGCCTGAGGGCGGCGACAAGGGAGGCGAGATCATCGCCGCCGGCACTCCCGAGCAGGTCGCCACCGAGCCCGCCTCCTACACGGGCCGGTTCCTCGAGGATCTGGTCGAACCGAGCGTCGAGCGCTCAGCCGATCGAAGCGCACGACAGCCCGTGGCCGCTTAGCTGCGAGAGATTGCGGAGATGCGACGTGGTGTCGTGTTTCTGCAACCTCGCGGAGTTCTGACCGACGTGCCCATGTGCCTCCTATGGCCCCGCGTCGCTCAGGTCCAATGGGTCGGGCGCTTCGCCGCCGAGCATGCGGACGACCTCGGCGCTCCACGGGTTGGTCCGCAGCGACGGGGCGTAGAGCGTCAGCGGCTCGTCGGCATCGGGGACGTGGAGGAGCACCTTGTCGCGCATGAAGGCCTTGCCCGCCCGCTCCGCCCTCACCTCCGAGCGCGCCCAGGACCGCGCCTCGGCGACCTCGGTCGAGTCACGCCTGAGCCCGGCTGGATCCAGGGTGAGCGCGTGAGCTCGTGATGCGTCGAGGGCGAGCAGGATGTTCGGTGAGAGGCCGACCTTGCGGCTGCGGCGTCGGGCGATCGGCAGCATCAGCATTCCGAGCCCCGGGATCGAGGCGATCGCCTCGGTCGGAACGGTGCTGAACTCGCCGGCCGCGAGCACGTCTTCGTCCACGGCCCGCGCGGCGAGCTCCCGCAGCTCCCGTCCGCGACGCTCGCGATAGCTGCGGGCGATCGCGAGCCGTTCCTCGCGCGTCTGCTCGCCCGATTCTCCAAGAGCTGCCATGTCTGGGAAGCTACAGGCGTGGCGGGAGATGACCCCTACGTCACGCCGCAGCGCGGTTGGCGCATGTGGTGGACGAAGCGACGCTGGTATGAGCGGACCCACCGCGCCCGGAACCGCTGGAGGATCAATCGCCATGCCGCGCGCGGAGGCTTCTACATCCGCCATCCGGTCGAGGGGGAGGTGCTGGAGGCTCTCGATGACGGCCGACTGACGATCGGGGAGGGCACGCTGCTGGAGCCGGGGTGCTGGTTGACGCTCGGGCCCGAGGGGCGGATCTCGATCGGCCGGGGCTGTTTCCTCAACCGCGAGACGATGCTCGCCGCCAACGAGTTGATCGAGATCGGGGATCACGTGATGTTCGCCAATCATTGCTTCGTCGGCGATGCCGATCACCGCTTCGACGACCCGGAGCTGCCCATCACCTGGCAGGGCTTCGTCCCACGCGGGCCGGTCCGGATCGGCTCCAATACCTGGCTCGGTAAGGGCGTCGTGGTGACCGGTGGTACCCGCATCGGCGAGCACTGCGTCGTCGGCGCGAACGCGGTCGTCACCCATGACGCTCCGCCCTGGACGATCTCGGCCGGGGCCCCTGCACGGGTGATCAGGGAGATTTCGCGGGCCGAGTCCGCGGATGGCTAGCCTGTCGACCGTGAATCTCAGATCCACAACACCACTCGTTACGGCGGCGATCGCCGCCCTCGCGATCGCCGGATGCGGGGAGAAGTCGGAGCCCCCGACCTCGGGACCCGTGGTCACTCAGGTGACGACCGGAGGTACCACGACAACCGCGACAACGGGCGGCGGGACCGGCCAGTCGGTCACCGACGAGGAGAAGATCAAGACGACCGTCACCGATTTTCTCGTCAAGCCCAACGACCCCTCCGTCTGCGACGAACTGATCACGCCGGGTTTCCTGAAGCGCTCCTACGGCGATCGGCAGGGTTGCGTGGCCGCCCGAAAGGCGTCTGGGCTTGCCAACGGCGTGATCGTGCAGCAGGGCCCGGTCAAGAGGGGGACGGTGATCGTCACCGCCCAGCCGCAGGGCGGGGTCTTCGCCGGCGAGACGCTGAAGGTGACCGTGGTCCAGGTCGGCAATGGCTGGAAGATCGACAGGATCTCCTCCAACGTGCCCGTCGGGCCCTAGCCGGTCTGAACGGGGCGCCCGGGCGGCGGAGGCACCGCCTCCGCACTCGCTTCGCTCGCGCTGAGTGTCGGCTGCACCTCCACCGCCCGGGCGCCTGAGGAGCGCCTCGGAGGCCCGCGGACCGTTCTCGTCTGGAGGGTGGGGTGGTGCCGCCGGCTACCAGTCCCAGGGGCTTGTGCCGGCCAGCGTGTCCTGGTCCAGGTACCTGGCGAACGCCTCGAGTTCCTCGGGGTCGATTGAGTAGGTGTGGGAGTCCTCGGGGAAGCGCCTGCCGCGCACGTCGGCGACGTAGGCGCTGACGCCCTCGACCATCGAATCGTGGATCTCGGCATACCGCTTGACGAAGCGGGCGGTGTGGCCGGTGTGGATCCCGAGCAGGTCGTGGAAGACGAGCACCTGGCCGTCGGTCGAGCCGCCGGCGCCGATGCCGATCACCGGGACCTCCATCCGCGGCATGATCGCCTCGGTCACCGCGGCCGGGACCGCCTCGAAGACGATCGCGAAGCAGCCGACCGCCTGCAGCGCGAAGGCGTCCTCGGCGATCTGCGCGGCGCGCTCACCGGTTCGTCCCTGGGCCTTGTAGCCACCGAGCGCCGTGGCGGTCTGCGGGGTCAGCCCCACGTGGCCCATGACCGGGATTCCGGCGCGGACGATCGCCCTGGCGCGGTCGACGGAAGCTCCACCACGTTCGAGCTTGACGGCATCGCAGCCGGCCTCCTTGATGAAGCGCTGAGCGTTCGTGATCGCCTGCTCGTTGGAGTTCTCGTAGGAGCCGAACGGCATGTCGCCGACCAGGAACGCCGTCTTCAGACCGCGCCGAGCTGCGGCTGAGAGCATCAGCATCTCGTCCATGCCGATCGGGACGGTGGAGTCGTGGCCGAGGACGGTCATCGCCCCTGAGTCGCCGACCAGGACGATGTCGACCCCGGCTTCCTCGGCAACCTGCGCCGACGGATAGTCGTATGCGGTGACCATGGCGATCGGCTCCCCGAGCTCCTTCATCTCGGCGATCCGGGGAATCGACACCTTCGGTCGCTCGTTCGGCGGTGTGTTCGGTACGCGCGGTGGGGTGCTCATCAGCTTCCTCGCCCTTCTTCCCGGTTCTGTTGCGGTTCTATCGGTGGTTCGACGATCACGTTGTCGATCAGCCGTGCCCCGCCGACCTGGGCGGCGACGGCGATCAGTGCCGGACGGCCGTTGATCGTCTCGATCGGCTCCAGCCTCTGGGCGTCACGGATCTCCAGGTACTCGGGGTCGATGCCGGCCTCGGAGAGAATCCGGTGTGCCGAAGCGAGGACCTCGGCCGACGATCGCCCCGGTCCGAGCGGAGTCACCGGCGCGACATCAGCGCTCGGTGCAAGGCCGGGGCCCGCTCGCGATCGGCGGCGTTGAGGTAGGAGTTGCGCGACGAGAGCGCGAGCCCATCGGGAGCCCTGACCGTGGGCAAGACGGCGATCCGCGTCGGAAAGTCGAGGTCGCGCACCATCCGCTGGACCACAACTGCCTGCTGAGCGTCCTTCTGCCCGAAGTAGGCCACGTCCGGTCCGACGGTGTTGAGCAGCTTGGCGACAACCGTGGTCACCCCGCGGAAATGCTCGGGTCCGCGACGAGCGAGGTCTCCGCACAGCACCTCGGTCAGGCCGCCGACCTCGACCGTTGTCGCGAACCCGTCTGGGTAGACCTCGTCGACGTCGGGGGCATAGATCAGGTCGACCCCGGCGTCGGCGGCAAGTGCGGCGTCGCGCTCACGATCTTGCGGATACAGGCTCAGGTCCTCATCGGCACCGAACTGCGCCGGGTTGACGAACAGGCTCATCACGACGATGTCGCACTCGGCTCTCGCAGCCTCCAGCAGCGATACGTGGCCGGCGTGGAGGAATCCCATCGTCGGCACGAGGCCGATCGTGAGACCCTCGCGACGAGCCTCAACCAGTGCATCGCGCACCGCTCGCCCGGTCTCCAGGATCCTCATGCGCGGTCCCCCTCGGATGCGATCGATCTCGTGCGCTCGGCGAGCGCACGGTAGGTGTCGGCGAGCTCAGGCGCCAGGTCCTCGATCGCCTCCAGGTGCCGGCGGACGGTTTCATCGTCGCCGCGCGCGATCGGCCCGGTCAGGGCGGCCGAGCCGTTCTCGGCCCAGTTCGCGGCGGTGCGGAGAACCAGCGGGGCAAGGAGCTCCCCGCCGCCCTCCACCCCGGCGGCGTCCAGCAGTTCTTCGGCACTGGCCTCGAGGGCGATCAGGAAGTTGGAAGCCATCGATGCGGCAGCGTGATAGGCGGCGCGCGAGCCCTCCGGGACCTCGAAGGGAGTCATCTGACAGCCGTCGGCGAGGCTGCGCGCCAACGCCAGGGCGCCTGGGCTCGTGCCTGCAATCGCCGCCGGTGCCCCCGTCAGGTCGGAGTCGGCCTCGGGGACCGTCTGCAGGGGGTGGAGGGAGAACCCTTCGGCGCCGCCGCGCGTGGCCGCCGAAAGCGCCTCGAGCCCGGTCGCGCCGCTCGTGTGCCCGATGAAACGGAGCGCCGGGGAGACGGCCGCGGCGCACGCGCACGCCGCGTCGATCTCGGCGTCAGGGACGCAGAGGAGAACCGTCTCGGCGCTCGCGAAGGCTTCATCGAAGCCGTCGCGGCCGACCAGTCGGACATCGTGGCCGGCATCGCCGAGCGCCCGGGCGAGGGCAGTGCCCACGCGGCCGGCGCCGATCAGGGTGATCGGTGCGAGCGCAGGGCTGTGGGCGCGGGGAGATTGCATCCGTTCCAGTTCTCGTCGAGATACCAGACGGTTTCGTTGTGCTGCGGACGTTGGTCTGGGAATTCGGTCCACTCCCCGCCGGATCAACCGGTTCCGGGGTAGCGGCCGAAGGCCAGCGCCAATGATACTCGTGGCCGGGACGGCCCCGTGCCCGATCCGCCGGCGTCATTACGATCGGGCACATGCCGATCTATGAGTTCGAGTGCGTCGAATGCGGTGAGCGCTTCGAGGAGCTGACATCGGCGGGAACCGATTCCGCCCGCTGCCCGGCCTGCGGAGCCGAGGGCGCTGAGCGCCGGTTCTCGACGTTCGGGCTGAGTCAGGGGCTGACCCCCAATCAGCGGCGCCGGTTGGAGGACAGGCGGGGCACCGACCGCGACGGCGCCCGACGGCGCTTCAAGGGCAACCTGGCGAAGGCGCGCGAGCGGGGAAAGAAGCCGGGCTCTTGAGCGGGTTGGCGGAGTCGCGGCGCGAGCAGCTCGTCAGCGTCTACAGGGAGGCTTCCGCCTGCACGCTCTGCCCCCTCTCGGAGACGCGAAACAAGGTCGTCTTCGGGGCGGGTGACGCCGACGCGGACCTGATGTTCATCGGTGAAGCGCCTGGCGCGGATGAGGATCGTCTCGGTCTCCCGTTCGTCGGTCGTGCCGGTGGGTTGCTGAACGATCTACTCGATGGGATCGGCCTGAGCCGCGATTCGGTCTTCATCGCCAACACGCTGATGTGCCGCCCACCGGGCAATCGCGACCCACAGCACGTCGAGCTCGAGGCGTGCCGTCCCTACCTGCTCGAGAAGGTGCGGCTGATCGAGCCCAAGGTGATCGTGACCCTGGGAAACTTCGCAACGAAGCTGATCACCGGCGACCAGACCGGAATCACGCGGGTCCGAGGGGCGCCACAGGTCCACACCCTCGGATCCCGGACGCTTCAGGTCTTCCCGATCCTCCACCCGGCCGCGGCGCTGCGCACGCCGTCGCTGCGGGAGACGATGATCGAGGACTTCGCCGCGCTCAGCCGGTTGCTCGAGGATCCTCAACTGCCGCAGGATCGGCACGACGCCCTCCCGGATGTGCACGAGGCCGTGCCCGCGCCGGCGCCTCAGGGCCGCCCACAGGGGGACGACCAGCTGGACATCTTCGCCCCATAGATGAACGCGGGAGACGTCGAGATCGAGCGCCGACGCTCCGACGCTCCGGCGGAGACCGAGGCGATCGCGGCCGAGCTGGCCGCCGACCTCCGCCCCGGTGACGTCGTCTTGATCAGCGGCGACCTCGGTGCCGGCAAGACGACGTTCGTTCGCGGTGCGGCGCGGGCTCTCGGGGTCGAGGGTCCAGTCACGTCGCCGACGTTCACGATCGGACGGCGCTACGAGGGCCGGGTTCCGGTCTCCCACCTCGACCTCTACCGGCTCGGCGAGGTCGGCGGGCCGGCCGATGAGGACCCGGGCCTGCTCGACGACTATCTGACCCCCGATGCGATCGCGTTCATCGAATGGCCCGAGGTGGCGGCGGGATTGGCTCTGGAACCCCTTGCCGTCGTCAAGATGAGCCATGCCGGAGAGGACGTCAGGTCGATCACCTTGGAGCGTCGCCGCAGATGATCCTCGGGTTCGACACCTCGACGAGTGACACCGCGGTCGCGGTGATCGACGGTTCGAAGACCGTACGCGAGTCCGCCGTCGGCCCCGACCCGGGGGTCGACCCGCCCATGGGCGGGTTCTGCTTGGTTTGGTTGAGGCCGCCGTGCGCGAGGCCGGGGGCTGGGGGTCGATCGGGCTGATCGCCGTGGGCCTCGGCCCCGGCTCGTTCACCGGTCTCCGAATCGGTGTCACCACCTCCCGAGCGCTGGCCCAGGCCCGCGGGGTACCGCTCGTCGGCGTCGCCTCCACCTCGGCCCTGGTTGCCGCGCTGGCCGAGCTCGACGATGGCGCACACCGTCCCCTGATCGGTGTGATCGACGCCAGGCGCGGTGAGGTCTTCGCCGCCGTCGATCGCGGCGAGGGTGTCGGCGAACCGATCGTCTGCTCGCCGGAGGTGCTCGCCGCGGGACTCGGCGGGGGGCTCGAGCATGCGCTTGCAGCCGGGGAGGGCGCAGTACGATTCAGATCCGAGATCGAGGCGTCCGGGATCGTCGTGCCCGCTGACGGTGATCCTGCGCATCGCCTCTCGGCCCGCCAGATCTGTCTGCTTGGCGCCAGAATCGATCGGGACGGCTCGCAACGACCCAATGAGCTGACCCCGAACTACATGAGACGACCCGACGCGGAGCGTTGGCTTGAGCGAAACGACGGCAACTGAACAACTCATCACCGTCCCGGGCGAGATCTCGGTTCGTCGCCTGACCTACGGCGACCTGCCCGCCGTGCTCTCGATCGAGCGCCGATCGTTTCCGGCGCCCTGGTCGCTGGCGATGTTCGTGCTCGAGGTCTCCAAGTCCTCAGGCATCTGCCTGGCGGCGACCGCCGGGGACGAGATCGTCGGCTACCTCGTCTGCTCGCGATATGCCGATGTCTTCCACCTGATGAACGTCGCCGTCGACCCCGATCGCCGGCGGCGGGGAATCGCGGTGTCGATGATCGAGCGGATGCTGCGGGAGGCCGGCAGCGACGAGCGGTACACGCTCGAGGTCAGGGTCTCCAACCACGGCGCGATCGCGATGTATGAGCGCCTCGGGTTCAGGCGAGCGGGCAGGCGGCGCCGCTACTACAGCGACAACGGCGAGGACGCGATGATCATGTGGCTCGGCGAACCCGGGCTCTAGCTGAATCGGATGTCGCAGATCCTGGCCATCGAGACCTCCTGCGACGACACCTGCGCCGCCGTTCTCGACGGTTCCCGGGTTCTCAGCAGCGTGATCTCCTCGCAGGCTGAGCTGCACGCGCGCTTCGGAGGGGTCGTCCCGGAGGTTGCCTCCCGCCGGCATCTGGAGCTGATCAACCCGGTGATCGAGTCGGCGCTGGAGGAAGCGGGATGCACGCTGGCGGAGGTTGACGCGATCGCGGTCACCGTCAAACCCGGATTGATCGGAGCACTGCTGGTCGGGGTGAACTCGGCCAAGGCTCTGGCCGCGGCGACCGGCAAGCCGCTGATTGCCGTCGACCACCTGCAGGGCCACGTGGCCGCGGCCTTCCTGGAGCCGGATCCGCTCGAGCCGCCGTTTCTGGCTCTGATCGCCAGTGGGGGTCACACGCTGCTCGCGGAGGTGCGCGATCACGAATCCCATCGCATCGCCGGCCAGACCCTCGACGATGCCGCCGGTGAGGCGCTCGACAAGGCCGCGCGGTTGCTCGGCCTCGGCTATCCCGGCGGCCCGGCGATCCAGCGGGAGGCCGAGGCGGGCGATGGGGACGCGTTCGCCTTTCCGATCGCGATGAGCCAAGGGGGCGGCTTGGACTTCAGCTTCAGCGGTCTCAAGACCGCCCTGGTCTACGCGGTCGCCAAACTCGATCCAGACGAGGTCCTCAGGCGGCGTGCCGACCTGGCCGCGAGCTTTCAGGGTGCGGTGGTCGGGCAGCTGGTCGCGAAGCTGCGCCGGGCACTGGATGACGGCGGTTGGGATGCCGTGGCGTTGGGAGGAGGGGTGGCGGCCAACTCGCTGCTGCGGAAGCGTGCGACCGAGCTCTGCGAGTCGAGGGGCGTGCGGCTGAAGTTGGTGGCTCCCGCCCTGTGTACCGACAACGCCGCGATGATCGCCTCGGCGGCGCGGTTCGGGCAGCCGCTCGCCTATCCGGAGTACCTCGATCTCGATGCGGCGCCCCGCTGAGCACTTCCTTGAGTCCCGCCGACGTCGTCACGCTGTACGGCCGCCCCGGCTGCCATCTCTGCGAGGAGGCCCGCGCTGGCCTGGCGAAGATGCTGGGAAACGGCCTCGCCTTCGAGCTCCGTGAGGTCGACATCGAGGCCGATGAAGAGCTCCATCGCCGGCTGCTCGAGCTGATCCCCGTGATCGAGGTGAACGGCGCCCGCGTCAGCGAGTTGATCTTCGAGCCCGACGCCGTACTCGCCGGGCTCGATACCTTTCCCCCGTGAGCGCGCGGCGCACCACCGATCCATCCGCAGCCGGCGTGAACCGCAACGGGCTCGGCTCCGATCGCCTTTCGCTTGGGGTCGCGGCTCGGTTGGCCCGCTATCTGCAGGTCCTGATCCAGGCTCGAAAGATGGGCCGCGAGACGATCTCATCCCAGGACCTGGCCTCCTGGACTCACGTCAACTCAACCCAGATCCGGCGTGATCTCTCGGGTTTCGGCAAGTTCGGCAAGCGTGGGGTCGGCTACAACGTGGACTTTCTCGTCGGGGAGATCCGCAAGATCCTGAGAACCTCGGGCAAGCACAACATCGCCCTGTTCGGCGCCGGCCACCTCGGCCAGGCCATCGCGACCTCCGACGTCTTCGCCGACCACGGGTTCAGGATCGTCTCGATCTTCGACGTCTCGCCGAAGCTCGCCGGCAAGAAGGTCGGAGGCGTCAAGGTGCAGCCACTCGAGGAGCTCGAGTCCTCGGTGAGCTCCGAGGACGTCGTCGTGGGCGTGCTCGCGGTTCCCGCCGACGCCGCCCAGGAGGTCGCCGACCGCCTCGTGGAGGCGGGGGTGAAGGTGATCTTCAACTACTCCGAGCAGCTGCTCGACGTCCCGCCCGAGGTCACAGTTCACACGTCGAGTCCGGCGGTCGACCTGCTGTACGCACTTTACTTCTACCTGGCGTGAGCGATCGATGAACGCGGTTCGAGATGAGAGTCTCGACCTCGAAAGCGCGCGGGTGCGGTTCGAGGAGTCGACGGATTTCACGCTCGCCGTCGAGGAGGAGTTCGCGATCCTCGACCCGGAGACGCTCGACCTCGCACATGGCTTCGAGCGGATGTTCGCCGACGCTCAGCGTGACCCGATCCTGGCTGATTCCCTGCGTGGGGAGCTGATCGACACCGAGGTGGAGATTCGTTCGGGACGCTCCGAGAGCTTCGCCGAAATGCTGCAGCGACAGGGCGAGGTACGGAGGCGCCTCTTCGATCTCGCCGATCGCCACGGCAGGGCGCTGGCGGCGTGCGGAACCCACCCCTGGGCCAACTACCTCGACCAGGCGATCATCGATACCCCTCACTACCGCCGTCTGCGGGCCGAGCTCGGCTGGGTCGCCCAGCGCAACAACTCCTGGAGCCTGCATGTGCACGTCGGCGTGCGCGGCGCCGATCGCGCGATCGCGGTCTGCGATCACCTCCGCAACGAACTGCCGACACTGCTTGCGATCTCGGCCAACTCGACCTTCCTCGATGCGGCCGACACGGGCCTGCACTCGGTGCGTAGCCAGATCTTCACCCGCACCTTCCCGCGCTGCGGGATCCACGATCCGTTCGGCGACTGGAGCACCTATGCCGATTTCGTCGATCTGCTCGAGCGCACCGATTCGATCGTCGAATCGACCCAGCTCTGGTGGAGCGTCCGGCCCCATCACAGCTTCGGGACCGTGGAGGTCCGCATCTGTGACGCGCAGAGCGACGGCCACGCCTCCTATGCGCTCGCGGGCCTGATGATCGCATCCGTGGCTCAGGCCGCGCTCGACTACGACGCCGGAAGGCTCACACCGCCGCTGCGGGCCCGGGAGGTCGAGGAGAACCTCTGGCGGGCGATCAGGCACGGCCTCGACGGCCGCATGATCGACTTCGAGCGGGGGACCGAGATCCCGACCACCGAGGCGGCCGAGCGGTTGGTGGCATGGACCGCTCCCGCCCGCGAGATGCTCGGGATCGATCTCCGTGCTCTGGCCGCGGGCGGCGAGCGCCCCAACGGCGCCCAGTGCTCACGGGCGGCGCTGGCCGGGGGAGCGACGATTCCCGAGATCTATCGTGAGGCGGTCGATCTGACTCGAGAGACCTACACGACGACGGACACGAAGTAAGGTCCGGGCATGAGCGAAGAGCAGAGCGATACGCCGTCGGAAGCACCGCAACCAGCGCCGGGAGATCCCGATGCGGAGCAGATCAGCCCCGAGCAGGAGGAGATGCTTCGCCAGATGGAGGAGGAGATGCGCAAGGTCCGGGTCCAGGACCTCGTCGCGCAGAGCGTCGTCAGCATCCTCAACCTCTCCTACCGGCGGATCGCCAAGGAGGACGAGCGGGACCTCGAGCAGGCCCGGGTCGGGATCGAGGCGATCCGCGGGATGGTCGAGGTGCTCGATCCCGAGTCGCAGCGGGAGATCAAGAACGCCCTCTCCCAGGTCCAGGTTCTCTACGCCCAGCAGGTGGGTGAGAGTGGCGGGGGCGGACCCGATCAACCTGGCGCGCCGGCGGCGCCCAGGAGGCGCCCCGCGGCCCTCACCGGGCCTCTGGACCCCGGGTTCCGACTGAGGATCGCCGGAGCCGAATCGCGCTCCGCCGCCGGCTCTGGGTATGCTGGCCCGGCTTTTCGAAGCCGCCCCGGCATATCTTGAGGGGGCGGCTTCTTCGTGAGTCCACATCGATGGAGGGAAACGAACCTTGACTGAGTTCCTTACCGACAACGGCATCGTCATCGCACTGGTGTGCGCCGCTGCCGGAGTCCTGTACGGGGCGCTGGTGACCAAGCGGTTGCTCAGCCTCCCAACCGGCAACGAGCGGATGCAGGAGATCTCCGCCGCCGTCCAGGAGGGCGCCAAGGCCTATCTGAACCGGCAGTACATGATCATCGGCATCGTCGCGGTGATCCTGGCGATCGTGCTGGTCGCGCTCCAGGGGATTCAAACGGGGATCGGCTTCGTGATCGGTGGCGTCCTCTCCGGGTCGGCGGGCTACATCGGGATGAACGTCTCGGTGCGCTCCAACGCGCGCGTCGCCGAGGCGGCCCGGGGCGGCGTACCGCCGGCCCTCGACGCGGCCTTCAAGGGCGGCTCGGTCACCGGGCTGCTCGTCGTCGGCCTCGCCCTGCTCGGCGTCGCCGGCTACTTCGGGATCCTGATCCTGATGGGCGACGAGGACAAGGAAGCGATCGACGCTCTGATCGGGCTCGGGTTCGGCGGCTCGCTGATCTCGGTCTTCGCCCGGCTCGGTGGCGGCATCTTCACCAAGGCCGCCGACGTCGGCGCCGATCTCGTCGGCAAGGTCGAGGCCGGCATCCCCGAGGACGATCCCCGCAACCCGGCGGTCATCGCCGACAACGTCGGCGACAACGTCGGCGACTGCGCCGGCATGGCGGCCGATCTCTTCGAGACGTACGCCGTCACCGCGGTCGCGGTGATGCTGCTCGGCGTGCTCAGCTTCAACCTCGAGTTCGCTCGTGAGGTCGCGGTCTACCCGCTGATCCTCGGCAGCGTCGCGATCCTCGCGTCGATCGTCGGCGCGCTCTCTGTCCGCAGCAAATCCGGCAACGTCGAGGGCGCTCTCTACAAGGGCCTGATCGTCTCCGGCGTGATCTCCGCGATCGCGTTCTATCCGATCACCGAGTGGCTGATGGCCGACCCGCTCCGGCTCGGTTTCGCCGAGGCCGGCGTCCAGAGCGTCAGCGTCACCGATCTGTGGCTCTGCTCGATCATCGGGATCGCCGTGACCGCGGGACTGTTCGTGGTGACCGACTACTACACGTCGACCAGGTTCCGACCGGTCAAGACGATCGCGAAGGCCTCGATCACCGGGCACGCGACCAACATCATCCAGGGCCTCGCGCAGGGCTTCCAGGGAACGGCGATCCCGGCGCTGATCATCATCTTCGCGATCTTCGGTGCCAACGAGCTCGCCGGGATCTACGGGATTGCGATCGCGGTCATGGGTCAGCTCTCGCTGACCGGTCTGATCGTCGCGCTGGACGCGTTCGGTCCGATCACCGACAACGCCGGCGGGATCGCCGAGATGGCCGACCTTCCGGAGGACGTCAGGAACGTCACCGACCCGCTCGATGCGGTCGGTAACACGACGAAGGCGGTCACCAAGGGCTACGCGATCGGCTCGGCCGTGTTGGCCGCGCTGGTGCTGTTCGCAGCGTTCAAGATCGAGGTCACGGAGGAGTCCGGCCTGGGCCAGATCTTCTTCGATATCAGCGATCCCGCGGTCCTGATCGGCCTGCTGATCGGCGGCATGATGACCTACCTGTTCGCGGCGCTCGCGATCGAGGCGGTCGGTCGTGCCGGCGGTGAGGTCGTCGAGCAGGTCCGCAAGCAGTTCAAGGAGCACCCCGGGATCATGGAGGGGACCGAGAAGCCGGATTACGGCGGAACGGTCGCGATCGTCACGGCTGCGGCGCAGCGCGAGATGATCCTGCCCTCGCTGATCCCGATCGTCGTCCCGATCATCGTCGGCGTGATCAGCGTCCAGGCGCTCGGCGGCCTGCTGATCGGCGTGATCGTCGTCGGATTCTTCATGGCGATCTCGATGACCGTCGGCGGCGGCGCGTGGGACAACGCCAAGAAGTTGATCGAGGACGGGGCCTTCGGCGGCAAGGGCTCGGAAGCCCACGCCGCCTCGGTCACGGGCGACACGGTCGGTGATCCCTACAAGGACACCGCCGGCCCGGCGATCAACCCGATGATCAAGGTGGCGAATATCGTCGCCCTCCTGATCATCCCGATCATTCACTTCTGACCACCGCGTTCGGCGGCCTCCGCGCGCGCCTGACGGCACCCGGCGCCCGCCCCCGTGCAACCAGCACGAGGGCGGTCACCGGCCACCGTCGGCCACCCGCGGAGGCTCGCCGAGCCGCGGTGGTCGGCAGCACCTGAAAACCTCGCCTTCGGCGTTTTTGTGGACGGTCCCGGGGACGCTTCCCCCGGGCCTGTCTCACGAATAGGTGGCCGAGGCCCAGGGAAGGTCCACCTTCCACCGTGGGATGCACGAGTGACTGCGGCAAGGGAAAGAGATCTGGAGGGACCCGGGGAGGCGCTCCCGGGACCGTCCCAAGCGAGGCCGCAGGCCTGGTCCCGGGAGTGACTGCCCCCGGGTCCCCCGAGGACTGGTCCCGAGAGCGTCTCCCCGCGGACCGGGCCTGCGATCCTGATCTGGTGGCACCCAAGCGAGAACGCACCCTCTACGAGATCTCCAGCAGCATCTTCGCGGTGGTCGTGATCGTCTTCGCCGTCGGCGGGATGCTCCTGGTGGGCCTCGGGGCGACGGGACCGATCTCACCCGAGTTCGGGATCTGCGTCCTCTTTCTGCTGCTCGGCCTCGGCCGCCTCTACCTCGGCCTCGTGCGTGGCAACGAGGGGGCCGAGGACGAGCCCCATCACTGATCGCCCTGTCGCGGTCGTATAGTCGCGCTCCGGATGGCTCTACGCGTTCCCCGCGATCAATCCCTGCAGCGCGTTCACGGCGTCGGCTCCCTGTTCAGCGCCGCCTATGGGAACGTCGGGTCATCGATCTACTACGCGCTCGGGGTCGTCGCCGCTTTCGCGCTCGGACTGACGCCCCTCGCCTTCGTAATCTCGGGCCTGATCTTCGTCTGTACGGCCGCCACGTACGTCGAGGGGACGGTGATGTTTCCGGAGGCCGGCGGCTCCGCCAGCTTCGCCCGCCACGCGTTCAACGAGCTGGTCAGCTTCATCGCGGGCTGGGGCCAGATGCTCAACTACATCATCACGGTCGCGATCTCGGCCTTCTTCGTTCCCCACTACCTGGGGGTCTTCTGGGAGCCGCTGCGGACCAGCCCGGGCGACATCATCGCCGGCATCGTCCTGATCGCCGCCCTCGCGGCCCTCAACATCAAGGGAACCCAGGAGTCGGCAAGGCTCAACCTCGTGCTCGCCGATCGGCGACCTCGCCACGCAGGTCCTTCTGGTCATCGTCGGCATGGCGTTGGTCTTCAGCCCGGACACGCTGATCGGCAACATCGATCTCGGAGTGGCGCCGACCTGGGGGGACTTCGCGCTCGGGATCGCGCTCGGGATGATCGCCTACACGGGCATCGAGACGATCTCGAACATGTCGGAGGAGGCGATCGAGCCGGAGAAGTCCATTCCCCGGGGCACCGGTTTCGTCGTCTTGGCGGTGCTGGGGCTCTACGCCCTGCTGCCGATCGTCGCGCTCTCGGCCATGCCCGTGACCCTCGGCCCCGACGGCTACACGACTGAGCTGGGGACCACGTACGCGAGCGATCCCGTGCTCGGGATCGTCGAGAACCTCGGCCTTGGCGCCGGCCTCACCGACGCTCTCGGGTCTACGTCGGAATCCTCGCAGCGGTGATCCTTGTCATCGCGACGAACGCCGGCATGATCGGCGTCTCACGCCTGACCTTTTCGATGGGCCAGCATCGGCAGCTTCCCGAGCGCCTGCGACAGGTTCATCCGAAGTATCGGACGCCCCACGTCGCGATCATCACGTTCTCGATCATCGCCTCCCTCGCCCTGCTTCCGGGGCAGGCCGACCTGCTCGCGACGATGTATTCCTTCGGCGCGATGCTGTCATTCACGATCGCGCATGTTGCGATCCTGTGGATGCGGAGGCGGCAAGCAGGGGTCGAGCGAAAGTGGAAACCCCCGGGTGAGATACGAGTTGCCGGCGTCGAAATTCCGCTGACCGCGATTCTCGGCGGCCTCGGCACGTTCGCGGCCTGGGTCGTCGTGATGGTGATGAACCCGGCGACGATGGCGATCGGCCTGGGGTGGATGTTGCTGGGCGCTGCTGTCTACGTCCTCTACCGGCGCAGTCAGAACCTGCCGATCAAGAAGACCGTCAAGGTCGTCCTGCCGGAACCGCTGAATGTCGAGGAGGTCGAATACCGGTCGGTTCTCGTCCCGTTCGAGGACGACCCGTTCTCGGCGGCGACGATCGGAACGGCCGCTCGCCTAGCCGCCCGAAAGCGGCGCGGAATCCACGTCATCTCGCTGCTCAACGTGCCCGCCCACCTGCCGATCAACGCCCCACTGCCGGCTCAGCAGGAGCGGGCGCAGGCGAAGATCGAGCGGGCCAAGCTGATCGGCGGCCGCCGGGTGACCGGACACGTGCAGCGAATCCGACCGGGCCAGGCCTCGAAGGCGATCATCGAGGAGGCCGTCGAAATCGAGGCGGTCGCGATCGTCATGCAGCTCACCTACCGCAACGGCACCCCGCTCTACGGGAAGACGCTGCAGGGAGTTCTCGGCAACCGACCGTGCCGGGTCGTCGTTGCTGCCGATCCGATTGGTGAGGGGGCCGACCAGCCGGCCGCCGTAGCGGTTTGAGCTGGAGCCAAGCGGACGTGCGAGCCGGGGGGCGGCAACTACAATCGCGGCCGATGGCGTCCCGGGAGCGGATCGGTTCGAGCGGTACCAAGGTGCTCTCGTCGCTGATCCTCGTTCTCGGCCTGATCATCGTCGTCAGGACTGCGATCGCGGGCGGCGGGCCCCTCTCCGTCGGGGTGCTGATCGGCGCCATCTTCGTCGCGATCGGAACCGCTCGCCTCTACCTGTCGCAGCGGTCGTCACATTGAGCGGCGAGCGATGAAGGACCGCCGCGTGGCGAGGCCGGCGGTCGGTCGGCGATTCCTCGGGGTGCCCTGGCTCTGGGCCGTTGCCCACTCGGCCGTCGCATTCTCGATCTACTACTCGCTCGGAGTGGTCTCCGAACACGCCCTCGCGCTCACTCCGGTGATCTTCGGCGTTGCCGGGCTCATCTACATCCTGACGACGATGACCTACGTCGAGGGCGGAGCGATGTTCCGGGAGCGCGGTGGGTCCAACACCCTCGCCCGCCACGCCTTCAACGAGGTCGTCAGCTTCGTCGCCGGCTGGGCGATCCTGATCGACTACGTGATCGTGATCGCGCTTGCGGCGGTCACCATTCCTCACTACCTGGAGCCGATCTCCTCCAGTCTGTCGAGCGGCACCGGGGAGCAGGTCGTCGCCGTCGCCGCAGTGGCAGCGGTTGCCGTCGTCAACATCATCGGCTTCACCGGAAGTGGCCGGCAGGGGCTGCTCGTCGCCCTGACCGCCGCCGACCTGTTGCTGCAGTTCTCGCTTATCGTCGTCGGCTTGATCGTGGTCTGGGACCCGGGCGCATTGACGAGTCAACTGGACCTGTTCGTTTCGCCGGGCATCGAGGACATCGCCACCGCTCTGGTCATCTCGATGGTCGCCCTGGCCGGGATCGAGGCGGCCTCCGACCTTGCCCCTGACCTGGCGTGGCGTGGCGAGGACCTTCGTAACGTCCTGCGGGCAGGGGCTTTCGTGGTGCCCTTCGTCTACGTCGGGATGTCCCTGGTGGCGCTGATGGCCCTTCCCGTCGTTGACGGTCCCGACGGCCCGCAGACCGCTCTCGCTACGACCTTCGTGGATGCGCCGGTGCTGGGGGTGACCGCGGCTTTCGAGCCCCCATGGCTCTCCGACGCCTTTGAGTGGGCCGTCGTCTTGATTGCACCAGCCGTCCTCCTCTTCGCCGCCAACGTGACGATGCTGGGCCTCTCCCGCCACGTCTACGTGCTGGCGACCAACCGGCAGATCCCGAGCTGGCTCGGCAAGCTCGGCGGCCGCCGGTCGACCCCACATGTCGCGATCCTGATCGCGGCCGCGATCTCGGTCGGGCTGGTCCTGCCCGGTGACGTCGACCTGCTCGCCGGCGTCTTCGCGTTCGGCGCGACCCTTGCGATCTCGATCGCTCATCTCTCGCTGATCAGGCTGCGATTCACCGACCCCGATCGCGCACGCCCCTACTCGGTCCCGTTCGGGATCAACGTCCGCGGTACGGCCGTTCCGGTACCGGCTGTGATCGGACTTACGCTGACCGGCGCCGGTCTGCTCTCGCTGGTGATTCTCCACGGCGCCGCCTTCTGGGTCGGCGGCGCCTGGATGATCTTCGGGCTCGTCTCCTATTTCATCTACCGGCGGGTGGTGGAGGGGCTGCCGCTGAGCTCCCGGGTATCGGTACCCGAGCAGGCGTTGCTCAAGCATCAGCCCGACGTCGAGCTCGACAGCGTCCTCGTCCCGGTCCAAGGTGCGGGCAAGCTCGACGACGACATCGTCTCGACAGCCTGCAGGCTCGCCGAGTCGAATCCGCTCGAGGGCCAGAGCCGGCCGCGCGTGGAGCTCCTCTACGTCATCGATCTGCCGCTGACCGTCCCGCTGACCGGCCCGATCCCCAGCCAGCGGCTGGTCGACGCCGAGCGAACGCTGGCGCGGGCGATGGAGATCGCCGACGAGTACCCGGGGGTCGAGGCCGACTCCAGCTATGTGCTGGCTCGCAGCATCGGCAGGGCGATCGTCGATGAGGCTCGCGAGCGCGCGGTCGAAGCGATCATCGTCGGCGGCGAGCCGCCGACGAGAATTCGCGGCGGTGCGGTGCTCGGCGGCGTGCGCGGCGCCAGGCCGGCCGAGGTGGGGCCGGTGACCGAGTACGTCCTGCGTAACGCTCCCTGTCGCGTGCTGTTGACCGCTCCTCCGGAGAGCTGACCGGGCGCTGATCCGCCCGCTGCGGGTGCCGACTAAGATCGGCGTCATGCTGATCCTGATTGTTGGTTGTGGCCGAGTCGGCTCCTCGCTCGCGCGGAAGATGCTCGCCGAGGGGCACGACGTTTCCTGCCTCGACGAGGACCCCGAATCCCACGCACGGCTCGAGGTCGGGTTGGACACGTCCTGGGAGGACGCCGGCGGCCAGTTCGCGGTCGGGACGGGCCTCGAGATCGACGCGCTGACGACGGCCGGTATCGAACGTGCAGACGTCTTCGTCGCCGCGACGAACGGCGATAACACCAACATCGTGATCGCACAGATCGCCCAGCGGCGATTCCAGGTCGAGACCGTGATCGCCCGGATCCTCGACCCCTACCGGGCCGAGTGGTATGAGGCCCAGGGCCTGAACACGATCTGCCCGACCCGGACGGCGATCGAGATGCTCGTCAGCGAGGTTAAGGGGATCGCCGATTCCCGCGAGGCGGCCGAGACCAATGGGTGAGCCGATCGAGGACGGCTACCTGCTCGTGGTGGGTGGCGGCAAGGTCGGCTGGAACCTGACCCGCGAGTTGATCGACAAGGGTCACGAGGTGACCCTGATCGAGTCCGACCGCGAGCGCTACCTCACCGTCGAGCAGGAGCTCGAACATCGCGTCCTGCACGGCGATGCTTCGGAGCTCTGGGTCCTCGAACGCGCCGGTATCGCCCGGGCCAGCATGGTCATCGCGGTCACCGGCGACGATGAGGACAACCTCCTCATCTGCCAGGTCGCGAAGGAGAAGTACGGGGTCGATCGCGTGATCGCCCGCGTCAACAACCCCCGTAACCGGCAGCACTTCGAGCTTCTGGGCGTCAAGCCCTACGTCTCGGCCACCGACTTGATCCTGCGGCTGATCGAACGAGAGGTCCCGCGCTACGGGCTCGTCCATCTGCTCGATCTGGCCGAGGCCAAGATCGAGATCATCGACCTGATGATCGGTGATAACGCGCAGGTCGTGGGCAAGCGCGTCGACGAGCTGGACATGCCGCAGGGCAGCCTCCTGATCAGCGTCATGCGCGAGGGCACCGGGTTCGTACCCAAGGCTGAGACGGTGCTCGAGTCGGGGGACGAGGTGCTCGTGGTGCTCGACCCCGAGATCGAGGCTGAGCTGACCAAGTACCTCGGCCTGGAGGAAGACGCCGCGGACCGGACGCCCGAGTAGCGGGCTGACTCCTGTGGCGGATCGCGAGGTCGAATTCCTGCTTGTCGGCGCGGGCATCGCCTCCGCCCACTGTGCTTCGGAGTTGCGCAAGCGCGGGGCATCGGGATCGATACTGATGGTCGGCCGTGAGCCCGAGCCGCCCTACGATCGACCGCCGCTCTCGAAGGATTACCTGCGGGGCGAGTCGAATCGCGAGGACGCCTTCGTTCATCCCCGTGATTGGTACGAGCAGAACGGGGTCGAGCTGCAGACCGGCAAGAGCGTCATGTCCCTGGATCCCGAAGCCCGGACCGCCAAGATCCAGGGTGGGGAGGAGGTCGCGTTCGACAAGGCCCTGCTGGCCACCGGGGCGATGGTGAACCTCCTGCGGGTCGACGGCGTGCAGCTCGAGGGCATCCACTACCTGCGGGCCTTCGGGAACTCCGACTCCATCCGCGACGACATCGCCGATGCCGAGCACGTCGTCTGCGTCGGCGGAAGCTACATCGGCGTCGAGGTCGCAGCCTCGATGATCGAGCTGGGCAAGCGCTGCACGATCGTCGAGATCGAGCCCGTCGTTCTCTCCCGGGTCTTCGGCGAGGACGTCGGCCGTCATTTCCACGAGCTGCTGACGGCGAGGGGGGTGGAGATCGCCTCCGGTGAGACCGTGGCCGCCTTCGAGGGGGACGAGCGGATCAGCACGGTGCTGACCGAGAGCGGCCTGTCGATCGATTGCGACGCGGTCGTGATCGGCGCCGGGGTGCGGCCCGACACGATGCTCGCCGGACGGGCGGGGCTCGAGGTCGGCAACGGGATCATCTGCGACTCAGGGTTGGAGACGTCCCTCGGCGGGGTCTTCGCTGCTGGGGACTGCTGCAGCTACGAGAGCGAATTGCACGGCGGGGCCCGGGTCCGGTTCGAGCACTGGGACGTCGCCCTGCAGCAGGCCGGCACGCGGCTCGCGGGATGCTCGGCGACAAGCGTCCCTACGCGGTGGTTCCGTATTTCTTCAGCGACCTCTCCGATTGGGAGTCGCTGGAGTACGTCGGGGGGGCATCGGACTGGGACGAGGTGCTGTGGCGCGGCGACCCCGGGGGCGGCGAGTTCTCCGCTTGGTACGTCGAATCCGGCCGGCTGGTGGCGGCTCTCTCGGTCGGTCGTTCCGAGGATCTGCCCGAGGCCCGGCGGCTGATCGAGGCGGGGGCGCCACTCGGCGCAGGCAGGGCGATCATCGCCGACCCGGATGCCGACCTCGCGGGAATCGCCTAGCTAATCTCTCCATCCCCTCGGGGACTCCCCGACGGGCAGCTATGCGGGCTGGTGTAATCGGCAACACGCCTCTCTCTGGAAGAGGTATTCAAGGTTCGAGTCCTTGGCCCGCAGCTTCGCCGCGCCCTGCAATCGGGCGTGGAACGTCCGCAGGGCCGCTAATCTCCCTCGAATGAGAGGGAAAGTTGCCATCGCAGCATCCGCCGCCGCCGTCGTGGCGTTCGCGGCGACCGGTTGCGGCGGGGACGACTCGACGATCCAGTCGGTCTCCACCACGACTTCCTCCACCTCGACCACCGCCGCGGTCTCGACCGAGGAGTTCATCACCGCGGCGGACGCCCGCTGCGCCGAGGCGAACGCGGCGATCGCGAATCTGTCGGGCGATGCAACCGCGAGCTCGACCGCGGTCCAGCAGCAACTCGACATCACCAAGCAGACGCTGACCGGCTTGCAGGCGTTGGGCTCGCCCGAGGATCCGGACGGTTCGCTCGACGACTTCTACGCCGCCATGCAGGAGCAGGTCTCCGTGCTCAAGCAGCAGGCGGCAGCGCTCGCCAGCGGCGATACCGCGGCATCCGACACGCTCGGTGTGCAGCTCGCGCAGGCCGAGAGCGATGCCGGCACCGCCGCCGCTTCATTCGGCCTCGAGGAGTGCGGCCAACCGGGCTCAACGTTGAGCGACGGTTCGACCACGACCACCGCTCCGGACCCTGGAGCAGCGACGCCCACGGCCACTACCCCGGCGGCCCCCGTCACCCCCGCTCCGGCTCCGGTCACCCCCGCGGCACCGCCCACCGGCGGGACCGGGACGGGAGGGGCCACCGGTGGCGGTGCCCCTCCTCCGGCGGGTGGCGGAGGATCTTCGGGAGGGATCAGCCCCTGAGGCTGGGTCGCGGGGGTCAGGCGGCTGCCTGGCCGGCCCATGTCCCGTACAGGCGGGCGTAGGCCCCGTCCATCTCGAGCAGCTCCTCATGGGTGCCGCTCTCGGCGATCGTGCCGTGTTCGAGCACGACGATCCGGCTCGCGCCGCCTGATGGTCGAGAGGCGATGGGCGATGACGATCGCGGTTCGCCCGACGAGTAGCCGCTCGAGGCCCTGTTCGATTCGCCGCTCGGTACGAACGTCGACGTTGGAGGTCGCCTCGTCGAGGATCAGGATCCGCGGTTCGGCCAGCAGAGCGCGGGCGAAGGCGACGATCTGCCGCTCTCCCGCCGACAGTTGGGTGCCCCGTTCTCCGACCTCGGTGTCGACGCCCTTGGCCAGCCCCTCCACCAGCGGCTCACCGCCGACGGTGCGGAGGGCCTCGAGGATGTCCTCGGGGCTCGCGTCGGGGCGGCCGAACGCGACGTTCTCGGCGATCGTCCCGCTGAACAGGAAGCCCTCCTGGGGGACGATCCCGAGCCGGCTGCGCAGTGCGTTCGAATCGAGGTCGCGCACGTCGTTTCCGTCGATCAGGATCCGTCCGCGCTGCGGGTCGTAGAAGCGGGCGATCAACTTCGCCATGGTCGACTTGCCGGCGCCGGTCTCGCCGACGAGGGCGACGGTCTGGCCGGGCAGGATCCGCAGATCGATGTTGGTGAGCGCCCAATCCTGTTCCCGGCCGGGGTTCTCCGCGTATCCGAACCAGACGCCCTCGAGGTCGATTGCGCCGCGGATCTCGCCGGGGTCGATCGGGTTGGGTCGGTCAACGACGTCGGGCTCGGTGTCGAGCAGGTCGAAGATCTTGTCGAGGGCGGCCATGCCCTGCTGATAGGTGGTGTAGAGCTGGCTGATCTGCTGGATCGGGTCGAAGAAGGTCTGCAGGTAGCCGACGAAGGCAACCAGGACGCCCAACTGGATGTTGCCGTCGATGACCTGATAGCCGCCGAACAGGAGGATCGCCGCAGTCCCGACCGCCGAGAGCAGTTCGACCGCCGGGAAGTAGGACGCGTTCAGGTAGACGGTCTTCATGTTGACCGCGCGGTTCTCCTCATTGAGCCTGGACATCTCGGCCAGGTGGCGTGGCTCCTGGCCGAAGCTGCGGACGACGCGGACGCCGCTCAGCGTCTCCTGCAGGTAGGCCGTGATGTTGGCGATCTTCTCCCGGGTCAGCCGGTAGGCGTTGGCGGAGGCGACCCTGAAGATGATGCTGCCGACCGCGAGGATCGGGAACGTCAGGAAGGTGATGAGTGCGAGCTGTGCATCGATTGCGAGCAGGATCACGATCACGCCGACGAGGGTCAGCACGCTGGAGACCATGGTCACGATCCCATCGGTGACGAGCGTGTCGAGAGCCTGGACGTCGTTGGTCATCCGCGAGATCAGGACGCCGGGCCGGTTGCGGGTGTAGAAGCCGAGGGACATGCTCTGGAGGTGGACGTAGATCCGCTCCCGCAGGTCCTGCAGGGCTCGCTGGCCGACCCAGCCGACGAGATAGGTCTGCACGTACGTCGCCGCCCAGTAGATGGCGGCCGACGCCAGGAAGGCGATGACGATCAACGTCAGTGCTCCGTAGTCCTTGGGCAGGATCCCCTTGTCGATGGCCATTCCGGCGAGCAGGGGAGGAGCGAGGGCCGCAGCCGTGGCGATCACCAGGGCGAAGAGCGTCAGGAAGACGCGCATCCGGTAGGGGCGGAGCAGGCCGAACATCCAGCGGACCTTGCGACCGCGACCGTCGTCGCCGCGGATCGTCCTCAGGACGCTCTTGAAGAGGAGCCAGGCATCGCCGAAGGGCGCCCTGGTCTCCGACTCGCGCGCTTCGTCCTCGCGCTCGAGCTCGGCGTCGACGTCCGTCGCGACGGGCTCGTCTCCGTTGGCCGAGGGTTTCGTCCCGTTGCTCCCGTTCAGATCGCTCACAGCCGCGCCACCTCCTCGCGCTCCTCGAGGTCGGCCTGCAGAAAGGTGCGGTCCACGAGGCCGTAATCGGCGATCTCCCGGTAGAGCGGGCAGCGGTCGATCAGCTCCTCGTGGGTTCCCTGATCGACCACCCTGCCCTCGTCGAGGACGACGATCTCGTCGGCCAGCGAGATCGTCGACAGCCGGTGCGCGACGATGAAGGTGGTGCGCCCCTTCAGGGCCTCGTCGAGGCCCCGCCTGATGGCCGCCTCGGTCTGCGCGTCGACCGACGAGGTCGCGTCGTCGAGGATCAGGATCCGCGGGTCGGCCAGCAATGCCCGCGCGATCGCGATCCGCTGCCGCTGACCCCCGGAGAGGGTCAGACCGCGCTCGCCGACCATGGTCTCGTAGCCGTCGGGAAGCCGTTCGATGAACGACCGGGCCTGCGCCCGCTCGGCAGCTAGCTCGATCTGCTCCCTGGTCGCGTCGGGTTTCGCATAGGCGATGTTCTCCGCCACGGTGGCGCTGAACAGGAAGCTGTCGTCGGCGACGAACGCGATCTGGCTGCGGAGCGAGCGAACGTCGACATCGCGCAGGTCGGCCCCGTCGATCTCCACCGATCCGCCGGTCGGGTCGTAGAGCCGGGCGAGCAGGGCGACCAGGCTCGTCTTCCCCGAGCCGGAGGGGCCGACGAGAGCGACGACCTTGCCGCCCTCGACCTCGAGGTCGACACCGTTCAACGCCGATTCCGCCTCCCCGTACCTGAGCGAGACGTCCCTGAGTACGACCTGGCCGTTGCCGGTCGGCAACACCGGGGCATCCGGCTTGCTCTCGATTCTCGGCTCGCGGTCGAGGACCTCGAAGAGGCGATTGCCGGATGCGATCGCCCGCTGAGACATCCCGAGGGCGGTGCCGAGCATGCGCATCGGCCCGATCAGCATCACCAGGTAGGTGTAGAAGGCGGTGAAGGCGCCGATCGACAGCGTCCCGTTGATCACCTGCCTGCCGCCGACGAGCAGGACGACGGCCAGCCCGAGGTTGGGCAGGAAGGCGATCATCGGGTTGTAGAAGGCGCGCAGTCGGGTCGAGAAGACGTTCTGGTCGAAGACCCGGGTGACCCGGTTGCGGAAGCGCCCGAGCATGTGCTCCTCGCGGGCGAACGCCTTCACGACCCGAACGCCGGAGACCGATTCCTCCGCCTCCACGGTGAGCTCGGCGATCCGCTGTTGGACCTCCTGCAGCGCCGGCCTCGAGGTGCGGTTGTAGCGGCTGGCGGTGTAGACGACGAACGGCACGGGCAGCAACGCCAGGAATGCGAGGCCGGGCTGGAGCACGAACATGACGGCGCCCGCGAGCAGAAGCGTCAGCGCGCTCTGGGTGATGAAGATCAGCCCATAGCCGAGGAAGAAGCGGATCGACTGCAGGTCGACCGTTGCCCGCGACATCAGCTGGCCCGTCTGCTGAGAGTCGAAGTAGCGCGAGCTCCAGCGATTGCAGGTGCGAGTAGATCCGTTCGCGGAGGTCGTACTCGACGGCGAGCGAGACCTTGCCGGCGACGATTCGCCGGGAGGCTGTCAGCGACAGCCGCAGCAGCCCGGCGCCCACGATCGTCAGCGTCAGGGGCAGCAGCGCCGAGCTGTCCCCGTCGTTGATGGCGTTGACGACACTGCCGACCAGCCACGGGATCAGGACCGTGACGCCCATCGCCAGCGACGCAAGCACGATCGAAACGATGTTCTGCCGCCGGTAGGGGGCAAGGAAGCTCAGTAGTCGGCGGAAAGTCGGCAAAGCGGCCACCCACTATACAAAATGAAGTAATGAGCTAGGATCGAGCCGTGGCCTCCACCAGCGCCGGCCGGCATGGACTGTGCGATCGATGCCGCCATCAGCGGGTCGTCGGTAACACCCGGGGGTCCTCGTTCTCGCTCTGCGAGCTATCCCGAGCCGATCCGACCTTTCCCAAGTATCCATCGGTCCCGGTCCTGTACTGCCCCGGCTTCGAGGCCCGGCCCGCCGTGCCGCGCGAACCGCGGCACTGGTGATCAGCTCTGCGGCGCCTCGATGCCCTCGGCGGCGCTCAGGGCCCCCGCCGAGGCGATCATGACCAGCGCGATCGCAATCAGCTCGCGCCCCACCAGGTGCTGGCCAAGGACGACCACACCGACGAGGGCGGCGACGGCGGGCTCGAGGCTGAGCAGCACTCCGAATGTCTTCTCGGGCAACCGTCGCAGGGCCTCGAGCTCGACCGTGTAGGGAATCGCCGAACTCAGCAGGGCCACGCCCAGTCCGATTGCGAGGATCCCCGGATCGAGCAGCTCGCCGCCACCGTCGGCGATCCCGACCGGGATCAGCAGGACCGAGGCCACGATCATCGCCAGGGACAGCCCTCCCAACCCCGTGGGACCCCTGCCCACCCGGGCCGAGAGCAGGATGTAGATGCCCCAGAAAGCGCCGGCGATCAGGGCGAATGCGACCCCAGCCGGGTCGAGGCCGTCACCGATGTCGGGGCCGAGCAGCAGGATTCCGGCGGCGGCCAGCACGACCCAGAGGACGTCGAGGCGGTTTCGCGTGCCGACGATGGCCACGGTCAGCGGTCCGACGAACTCGAGGGTGACCGCGATGCCGAGCGGCAGGCGCTCCAGGGCTTCGTAGAAGAACAGGTTCATCCCCGCCAATGTCATGCCGAACAGGGCGATGTCGCGAACCGTCGCCCTGTTCAGGGTTGCGAGCGCCGGTCGCCAGACCAGGCTCAGGACGAGCGCGGCGAAGACGGTCCGCAGGAGCACGGTGCCGGCCGGCCCGACCTCGTCGAAGAGGGAGGTCGCCAGCGCAGAGCCGAACTGCACCGAGGCGATCGCCGGTGAGCACCAGGCCGACGGCGAGACGACGCTCCCCGCCCCCTTCGCCGGTGTCAGTCAAGTGACCGGGCCTGCGCCCGAATCAGGAGGTCGGAGTGTCG
Source organism: uncultured Solirubrobacterales bacterium (assembly GCA_963823275.1). Classification (GTDB taxonomy): domain Bacteria; phylum Actinomycetota; class Thermoleophilia; order Solirubrobacterales; family 70-9; genus RHKX01. The sequence goes on from CAWGKW010000002.1 coordinate 917,109, forward strand.
CTGGAGCCGCAGACCTGCATGCCGAGAGCGGCCGACGACTCGGCCAGCTTCTTGAGGTCCTTCTGTCGGCGCAGCGCGGAGCTGTAGAAGGTTTCCGGGTCGCGTTCTCGGCGGACGTCGAGGAGGGCGTTGGCGAAGTCCACCGTCCCGCTCTCGAACAGGCACCAGGAACTCATCCCACTGCTTCTGCAGATCGCCTCGCGGCTGGAGCTCCGACTGAGCTGATCGACGAGGACGCCTGTTCCTCGACCGTCGCGCTCCAGAAGGGAGCGGAAGCTTCCACCTCCTCCGGCTGCGGCCCATCATCACCGAATTCGGGCGGATCGGCGTCGTTCATGATCCGGTCGGTCGCGTCGGCGCAGAGCGCGTCGGCTTCGGTGGCCAGCTCGCTCTTCGTCAGCTCGCCGGTGGGCAGATCGACCGTCGTGCTCGATTCCGTCGCCGAGGTCGAATCGTCGCCCCCGCACCCCGTCGCCAGGGCGAGTAGAGCGAAGCGCGGCAACGAGCAACCGAGACGCGTGTAGGTCGGGTGGCAGGTGTCGGTCCCCATGTGCCGGAGTCGCAGGGCCGTCGGTCGGCCGCAGCGCCCCGGGATCATAGACCGGCCGGGTAACCGGCACCCGCTGCTTCGATGGTCGGTATCGTGCCCTCGGTAACTTCGTCCGAACCAGGGACGTCCGATAAGAGGAGAGCAGTTGTCCAAGCGTCTGAGCGTGATCGTCGTTGGCCTGATCGCAATGTTGGTGGTGCCGGCCGTCGCGTCCGCAAAGGACTACGCCGACACCGCCCTCAACATCATTCCGTCGGGCCAGCTTCAGCCCGGTCAGCCGGCTGCACCCAAGCCCAACGATGCGCAGGCGACCATGTACGACGGGCTCACACCGCTCTTCGACAACGTCACCAAGGACGACCTGACGACCTACTTCAAGTCCGAGGCGCTCGGCAGCCTCGGCACCGACGGTCCCGGCACCCTGGAGACCGTCCCCGGCCACCCCGGGATCGAGATCCTTCGTGACGTCTACGGCGTTCCCCACGTCACGGCCGATACCTATGACGACGGCATCTTCGCCGCCGGCTGGATCGCCGCGGAGGACCGCGGTCTGCTGCTCAATCAGGCCCGCTACAACGCCCGAGTCGCCGCGATCGACGCGCCGGGGCTGAGCGCGATCGGGCTCGTCACCCAGCTCAAGAGCTTCGTGCCCAGCGAGCAGACCGAGAACGTGGTCGCCGAGCAGACCCAGGCCCTTCAGGACCAGGGCAAGGAGGGCCAGAAGGTCCTCGACGACATCGACACCTACATCGGCGGGATCAACGCCTACTTCGCGGCCAACAGCCCGTCGACGGCGCCGTTCACCCGCAACGACATCTACGCGCTGAACGCGCTCAAGGACCAGTTCCTCGGCGAGGGCGGCGGCGACGAGGCCCGGCGCTCGCAGTTTCTCGGTGGGCTCCAGGACCGGCTCGGGGCGAAGAAGGGCATGAGCGTCTTCAACGATCTGCGCCAGTTCAAGAACAAGGGCGTCCCGACCTCGATCGACGGCAAGTTCCCCTACGGGAGCATCCCCGACAAGGCCCCGGGCAGCGTCGTTCTCGATCACGAGAGCTACGTGACCACTCCCGCCGTCGCCAACAAGGCGCTGGCCAGGGAGCTCGACTCCGCAGCCCGTGCAGGCCTCGAACACGCTGATGATCACCAAGGAGCACTCGAACACCGGCAACCCGCTGATGGTCGGCGGCCCGCAGATCGGTTACTTCTACCCGGGTCTCACCTACGAGATCGACATGGACGCACCGGGCCTGCAGTGGCGCGGCGCGACGTCGGCACCGTTCCCGGGCTACCTGCTGATCGGCCGCGGCGAGGACTTCGCGACCACGTTGACCTCGGCCAGCGGCGATGTGATCGACCAGTACGCCGAGACTCTCTGCGGCGGCAGCGACACCAAGTACAAGTACAAGGGCAAGTGCCGTGAGATGGGCACGTTCGACGCCGGCACCCTGAGCGGCGATCCGGTCAGCTTCAAGACCACGGTCCACGGGCCGGTAACGGGCTACGCGACCGTCAAGGGCAAGAAGGTGGCGATCGCCTCGAAGCGCTCGAGCTACGGCGAGGATGTGCTGGACCTGCTCTTCAACCGCAGGATCTCCAACGGAAAGGTCCACGATCCGAAGTCGTTCTTCAACGCCGCGGCGAAGACTCCGCAGACGTTCAACTCCTTCTACATCGACGACAAGCACGTCGCCGAGTACACGACCGGCAAGCTGCCGATCCGCTCGAACAAGGTCGATCCGGGCCTGCCGGCCAAGGGCACGGGCGACTACGAGTGGAAGGGCTACCTGAGCAAGAACGATCATCCGCAGGGCACCGACCCGAAGGACGGGACGATGACCAACTGGAACCAGGTCGTCGCCAAGGGCTTCGCCTCCGCTGACGACGAGTGGGGCCGGGCCGGCTCCGCCGAGCGTGTCGACCTGCTGGACAAGAACCTGAAGCGGCTGCAGTCGAAGTCCGGCAAGTGGTCGCTCGCGACGGTCGCCTCGGCGATGAACGCCGGAGGTACCCAGGACATCCGGGCGATCGACACCGTGCCGCTGCTGGCCAAGCTGCTCAAGGGCACGCAGGCCCCGAGCGCACGCGCGGAACAGATGCTCCAGCTCATGGTCGACTGGAAGAACGACGGCGGCAGCCGCCTCGACCTCAACGACGACGGCGACATCGACGCTCCGGGAGCTGCTGTGATGGACGGCTCCTGGACCAACATCGCCAACGCGTTCATGAAGCCGAGGCTCGGCTCCCAGCTCGACGAGCTGAACAGCCTGTTCTCACGCTTCGACCTACCGCCCAGCGGTCAGTACTCGGGTTGGTACCAGTACTTCGATCGCGACATCAACGCGCTGCTGGGTAAGGACGTCCCCAGTCCGTTCAACAACGCCTACTGCGGCAAGGGCAAGCTGAAGCGGTGCCAGAGCGACATCTGGGACGCGATCGAGACCTCCGGTGCCGAGATCGCCGTCGACCAGGGATCCGAGGATCCGAGCGCTTGGCGCTCGGACGCGGTTCGCGAGCAGATCAAGTTCTCGCCCCTTTCGCTGAAGACGATGCGGTACACCAACCGGCCGAGCGGCATCCAGCAGGTGATCTCGTTCGACGGGCATCGCAAGAACAAGTAGCGTTGCGCCCCTGATGAGGGCGATCCAGATAGCCGACCTCAGTGGCCCTGAAACGGCCCTGCGAGAGGTGGACATATCCGAGCCCGAGGCGTCGCACATGCTGACGCCCGGGAGCGGGGTCCTGGTCGACGTGAAGGCTGCCGGGGTCTCGTTCCCGGAGGTCCTGCAGACCCGCGGCGAATACCAGGTCAAGCCGCCGCTTCCGTTCGTCCCCGGCAGCGAGGTTGCGGGGATCGTGCGCTCCGCACCCGAGGGCGCCTCGGTCTCGGCCGGTGACCGCGTGGCCGCCTTCCCGATGCTCGGCGGCTTCGCCGAGGTCGCGGTCGCACCCGAGTTCCTCACCTTCAGGCTGCCTGAGGCGCTCGACTTCAGACAGGGTGCGGCGCTGATCCTCAACTACCACACCGCCTGGTTCTCGCTCGTGATCCGCGGCCGTCTCAAGGCGGGGGAGAGCGTCTTGATCCACGGTGCCGCCGGAGGCGTCGGGACCGCGTCGATCCAGGTCGCAAAGGGGGTCGGCGCCAGGGCCATCGCGGTCGTCTCAAGCGATGAGAAGGAGCGCGTCGCGCGCGAGGCCGGCGCCGACGAAGTCGTCCGCTCCGACGGTGAGTGGCGCGATCAGGCCAAGGAGCTGTCGGGCGGGGGGGTCGACCTGGTCCTCGATCCGGTCGGCGGAGACCGTTTCACCGACTCCCTGCGCTCGCTGGCCGAGGGCGGCCGCCTGGTGGTCGTCGGATTCACCGCCGGCTCGATCCCCGAGGTCAAGGTCAACCGGCTGCTGCTCAACAACACCGAGGTGATCGGAGCGGGCTGGGGCGGCTACGTGATCGGCAAGCCCGCTCTCAACCGGGAGATCGGCGCCGAGATCGACAGGCTGATCGCCTCCGGCGACGTTCGCCCCCCGATCGGAGCTGCGTTCCCGCTCAGCGTCGACGGTGCAGTCGAGGCGCTGAAGCTGATCGACGGTCGGGGCGCCACCGGCAAGGTGGTCCTGGACGTAGCCTGATGGCCGCCCGCGTCTTCCTCATCACCGGAGCCTCCAGCGGCATCGGTGAGGCCACCGCCCGCCGGCTCTCCACCGAGCCCGAGGTCGAGCTCGTTCTGGTCGCCCGTCGAGAGGAGCGCCTGCGCGAGATCGCCGGCTCGCTGCCCGTTCCGGCCACCTGGGTCGCGACCGACCTCACCGACGCCGAGGCGCCCGCGCGGGTTGCGGCCCACATCGAAGAGCACCACGGACGCCTCGACCTGCTCGTCAACAACGCCGGAGCCTCCTGGCGGGGGACCTTCGCCGAGGAGGGCTGGGCGAACGTCGAGCAGACCATGGAGCTGAACTTCAACGCCGTCGTTCGTCTCACCGAGGTGCTGCTGCCGATCCTCCGGCGCTCGGCCCCGAGCGCCGTGGTCAACGTCTCGAGCACGGCCGGGCAGGATTTCCCGGGCCGGCGCCGGGGCATACTCGGCCAGCAAGTTCGCCCTCGCCGGCTGGAGTGACTCCCTCTACTCCGAGGAGATCAAGCATGGGGTTCACATCGGCCTCGTCCTCCCGGGCTTCATCGAAACCGAGGGCTTCCCGGCCGCCGAGCTCAAGGGCAAGGCGCTGACCCGCTGGATCGTCTCGACCCCCGACAGGGCCGCCGAGGCCATCGTCGATGCCGGCCTCCGCGGCAAGGCCGAGCGTTACGTTCCCCGCCCTTACGGCCTGATCGCGGTTCTCCGCGTGGCAGCCCCGAGGCTGACTCGTCGGATCCTCTCCGGGGGCACGGCCCAGGTGATGACGACCGCGACGAAGGCCGATCGATAGGCCCGTCGAAGGCTCCGCTCTCACCGCCAGGTGCGATCGATTCGAAGCCTCCGCGGCCGGGTGGTCGGGGAACACCGGCGGGCCGTTGATGTCACATGAGAACTCGCCGGTTACGGGCCCGTCGGGCGCATCCCTTGCGAGCGCATCCGAATCGATCGTGAACCAGGCGATCACGCCCCCGAGGGCGGCCATGGCGGCGGTGAAGTACATCGCGGTGTGGAAGCCCGAGGTCATTGCCGCCGGGTCGTAGAAGGCGTCCCCGGTCAGGCCCGCGATCAGCGGCAGTACGGCGACCGCGAGCAGGCCCGCGACGCGCGAGACCGCATTGTTGATCCCCGACGCGATGCCCGAGTGGCGGGAGTCGGCGGCGGCGAGTACCGTCGCCGTAACCGGAGCCACCACGAGCGTGAGGCCCAAGCCGAAGACGAACACGGCGGGAAACACCGAGGTCAGATAGCTCGCGTCTGGGTCGATCTGCGCCATCAGCAGCATCCCGAGAGCGATCACCAGTGGGCCGACGGTCAGCGGGATCCGGGCTCCGATCCGCTGGGCAAGCCCACCCGCCCTCGCAGAGAGGAGAAGCATCAGAAGGGTCACGGGCAGTGAGGCGGCCCCGGCGGCGATCGGCGAGTAGCCGGCGGATATCTGCAGGAAGGCGACGAGCAGGAAGAAGACCCCGCCGAGGGCGGCGTAGACGACGAAGGTGACGAGGTTGGCGGAGCTGAACTGACGGGAGGAGAAGAGCGCGAGCGGCATCATCGGATGGGGGCTGCGACGTTCGGTGATGATGAAGGCGATCAGCGCCACGACACCGCCGAGCGCCGCGGCGACGATCGGCGCCGACATCCCCTGATCGGGAGCCTCGATCAGGGCATAGGTGGTTCCCGCCAGCCCGATCGCGGCGAGGGTGGCACCGAGGCCGTCGAGTCGTGTGGGGGCGTCCGGATCGCGGGTCTCGGGCACGCGGCGGGTCGCCATCACCGCGACGAACAGGCCGATCGGAACGTTGATCAGAAAGATCGCTCGCCAGGAGACGGCCTCGACCAGGTAGCCGCCGAGCAGCGGCCCGAGCGCGGCCGCGACTCCGCCGAAGCCCGACCAGGCCCCGATCGCCCGGGCGCGGTCGCCGGGGCGGAAGCTCGATTCGATCATCGCCAGGCTGCCCGGCGTGAGCAGGGCACCGCCGACCCCCTGCAGGAGGCGGGCCGCGATCAGGGCGTCGGCGCTCGGCGCCAGAGCGCAGAGCAGCGAGGCCGCCGTGAACCAGGCGATGCCGATGACGAAGATGCGCCGCCGGCCGTAGCGGTCGCCGAGTGCGCCGCCGAGCAGGATCAGCGAAGCCAGGGTCAGCATGTAGCCGTTCAGGATCCACTGCAGCGAACTCGTCTCGGCGCCGAAGTCCTCGCCGATCCGCGGCAGGGCGACGTTGACGACGGTGCCGTCGACGAAGACGATCGCCGACCCCAGGACGGCGATTGCCAGCACCCAGCGGCCAGGCCGGCTCGCGTAGGCGATTCCTTCTGCCGCGTCGCCTGCGGCGCGCTCGCTCAAACGTCTGCTCGCTCGAATCGGATTCTCACCCTGAGGGGAGTCTGACTGAAACCCGTTCCCGCCCAGCCCTGGGTCCACCGGCAGCAGTGAGCTTCTGGTCGCCGGGAGTCATCGCCGCGATTTCCCTTCCCACATCGACGTTCAGCCGATAGCTTGGAACCTCGGGGATGAGCTCCAGTCAGCACGACAACCAGCTCGGCGACCTTGCTCGCGAGGATGTCGATGGTGGCGACGAGACGTCGAAATCGCGTCGCGAGCAGACGCGCCTTCATTACCGGCTCTCAGCGATCCTCTTCGTCGGGGGCGGAGTTGCAGCCATTCCGCCCGATCTCCTCCACGTGCCTCGGCACTCCGCCGCGATCCTGCTGCTGCCGGCTCTCGCGATCGTCAGCGGAATCGTCACCTGGCTGGTCTCCGACCGGGCTCCCCGGGCCGGTCTCCACGCCGTCGCGGTCGTCGCGACGCTCGAGGTTTCGCTGGCGGTGGCCTTCGCCTCGACGACCTTCGCCGTCTATTACGTGTTCATCGCCGTCTTCGCCGCGTACGTGTTCACCGACCGCCGGGCGATCGCGGCACAGATCGGATTGACGATCATCGCGGCGCTCGCGCCGATCGCCTACGACGCGAGTTCGGCCCGGGAGCTGACGATCCAGGCCCTGGTCCTGGTCCCGACGCTGATCATCGCGGGGATGATGGTCACCCACCTGCGAGAGCAACTGGCCGCCAGCGAGGAGCGCTACCGCAAACTCTCCGAGCTGGATCCGCTGACCGGGGTCGGTAACTACCGGATGCTCGCGAATCGAGTGCCCCGGGAGTTGCGCCGTCATGCCCGCTACGGCAGGCAGCTGGCGCTGATCGTGTTGGACCTCGACGACTTCAAGCGCGTCAACGACCAGTTCGGCCACCAGCGTGGAGATCTCCTGCTGCGGGAGGTTGCCGACGCCCTGACCGGGGCCGTGCGGGTCCATGACATAGTCCTTCGACAGGGCGGCGACGAGTTCGCCGTGATCGCCCCCGAGACCGGCGTCGATGACGCTCTGCATCTCGCCGAGCGCCTGCGATCGAAGGTGGCGGCGATCACCGCCGACGGCCACCCGATCGGAGCGTCGATCGGGTGCGCTCACCATCCCGAGGATGCCGACTCCCTCGAGAGCCTCCTGCGCGTCGCCGACGAGCGCCTGCGGATGGCGAAGGTGGATGGCCTGCCTCGGTACCGGCGCAGAGGCTGGAGGGGCCCGGGCGTCGCTCGCCGCCGGGTACGAGCCCGGCGCCGACCCCTCCGAGTAGGTTCAGCCGCTGGTTGTCAGCTGGGGTGCGACCAACAACAACGCCCGGCCTGAATGAACAGACCGGGCGTCGCCCCCAGACTCGGTGTGGAATGCCGACTCGCTAGGCGAGCAGCTTCGCCTTCATGGACTCGTACTCGGCGTCGGTGACCTTGCCCTTGTCGTGCAGCTCCGACAGGCTCGCGAGCTCGTCGACCTTCGAGGTCCCGGCGGTCTGCTTGACGTAGTCGTCGAAGTGCTTCTTGTTCTCGGCCTGCTCCTTGAGCGCGCGATCGCGCATCCCGCTGCCGCGAACGATCAGATAGATCAGCGCGGTTACGAACGGGATGAAGATCAAGAAGACGACCCAGAACGCCTTGCCCCAACCGGACATGTCGTGGTCGCGGAAGAGGTCGGACAGGATGGTGAAGAGCACCATGATCCAGGCGACGAAGATGAAGACCGCGAGGACGGTGCCCAGGGCCTCGCCGAATGAGTAGTCAGCCAGCAGCAATTCAGTTCCTTTCGATGGGGGGTGTTTGTCCTGATCAGGGTACCGCCGGAGCGTCGCCGGGGCGCAACCAATCGGTTACCAGGCGCCGCCGCCACCACCGCCGGAGAAACCGCCGCCACCCCCGGAGAAGCCACCGGAGCCTGAGCTCGAGGACTCCGGCGCGACCTGGCTCGAGAAACCGGACGAGAACCCTCCGAAGCCGTGCCCGAAACCCGAGCCGATCGCGTAGGAGGTCCAGACTCCGGAGCTCGCCGCCTCCTCGCCGACGGGAGCCGGAATGCGGCCGGACCTGGCGATCCGCTCGGCCGTCCCGAAGGCGACGGCGTAGACGAGGATCCGTCGCCAGAGCTGCAGCGTCGCCGGTGGATCGTCGTCGAGGCGAGGGAAGTCCTCGGTCCACTGCTTGAAGGCGAGCCAACGCTCGTTGCGCTCGCGGGCTGCCGGGTCGAGCCGGCGTAGCCAGTTGGAGGGCGGGACGAACATCAGGAGCAGAGTGCCGACGAGGGCCGTTGCGGGGATCCCGACCCGATGGGTCCGGGCGTAGGCCAGGGCGATCACGACTCCCAGGAGCACGGTGGCGACGACGGCGATGGCCCCCCGCCACGACCGCAGATCGAGATCCCAGGTGATCGCGCCCTCCTCGGCGGCATCGAGCTCGGCGTTCATCGCCTCCCAGCGGGTCCGCCAGGTGCTCGAGTGGGCCGGGATCTTGTCCTTCATCTTCCCGAGCGCAACCCAGTCGTCCTCGATCAGCTCGTCGAAGAAGTCGAGCACGCTCCCCTCGTGCGGCTCGAGCTCCGGGCGCGGCTCGCCTCGCTTCCCCGACCTCTTCAGCTCCAGGTCCAGGTCCGCCGTGGAAGCGGCCCGAGCTTCGTAGAAGCCCCTGTCGACCAGGTCCATGAGCGTCGCCAGCACGACCCGCTCGTCGTAGTCGCCCTCTTCGGCGATCGCGTAGGCGACGGCCGGGGAGACGTCCTCGGGGGGCTCGGGTAGGTACTGGGGGACCCCGGTATCGCGCTCACGGCAACGGATGCAGAGCAGCGCCGTCGCCAGTAGCGCAAAAACCGAGACGACGAGCGAAATGGTCAGCTGGTTCTCGGCGACGGCGTTCTTCAGCTTGTCGGAGAAGCCATAGGCGTCGTCGAGCTTCGCCTCCTCCTCCTCGATCGTCGGGAGGCCGTCGCCGGAGGCGACCTCGGCCTCACCGGTGCTGCTGATCGCATCCCGGGGGAAGACGGCGCGGAAGCCGACGCTCTCGCCCTCGGGAATCCGGTCGACCGAGACGGATGCCGCATCGCCGATTTCGACCTCGGCACCGAGCGACCGCGGTCTCAGCCAGGCCTCCTCGGGCGCAACTCCCGACTGGGAGGAGATCTCGGCGTCCAGGCGATCGAGCCAGAAGTCCCACTGGTCGCCCCAGACGATCCAGCTGACATCGACGACGTCGTCATGGACCGTCACGGCATCGACGACGCGGTAGAAGACCTCGAAGGTTCGGGTTCCGTCTTGCTGGTCGTAGTGCCAGACGATCCGGTAGCCGTTGCGGCGGTTCTCGGTACCGAACGTACCCGGGAAGTCGAAGGACCCCAACGCCGTGTTGCCGCCGGTACGGTACTCCTTGCCGTCTTCGCCGACGACGGCATTCGTCACCCTGGCATCGCCGTTGAGCGGGAAGTCGCGGTAGGCGCCGGTGAACTTCCCGGTGAAGTCGAACGGCAGGGTCTCCCGCACCAGCAGGCTGCCGTCCTCCTGGAGCTCGACCGAGATCCGGGCGTCGGTGATCTCGTACTCCTTCTCCGAGGCCGGGATCGCGGGGATCACCAGGAAGGCGAAACCGACGACGGCGGTGATCACGAACGCGCCGGCCAGCCTGAGCAGGAATCGCTTCATATTGCGTCCGTGCCGATGTTGACCGCGGGAGCGACGTGAACCTCGGCGTCGGCGGTGAAGAAGTCGCGCGGCTCGAATCCGAACGCGGATGCCACCAGTGACGGCGGGAACACCCCGACCGCGGTGTTGAGCGTCTCGACGGTGTCGTTATAGACCCGTCGGGTGATCGAGATCCGCTCCTCGACCGACGCCAGGTCGCTCTGCAGGGAGGCGAAGTTGTCGCTGGCTCTCAGTTCGGGGTATGCCTCGGCCACGCCGATCAGGTTTCTGATCCCGAGGGCCAGGGAGCCCTCGAGTGGGCCCTGCGCTGCCGGTCCGGAGCCGACCGCTGAGATGGCGGCGCTTCGAGACTTCGCGGTGCGCTCGAACGTTGCCCGCTCGTGGCCCGCGTACCCGGCGACCGCGGCAACGAGGTTCGGCACGAGGTCATGGCGGAGCTTCAGGGCGACCTCGATCTGCGCCCACGAGTTGTCACACGCAAGCCGGAGCCGGACCAGGCGGTTGTAGGTCACGAGGACGAAGAGGCCGGTGGCGAGGATCGCCGCGCCGATCACGATCACCGCGACCATCATTCGATCCGGGGCTCGCCGATCACGGGCTAAACCTATCCGGGTTCGCCTCGATGGCGCCGTCTTCTAGGGTGGGCGGGTGACGAATCTGGAGAACAAGGTTGCGCTGGTCACCGGCGGGGCGGGTGGGCTCGGCTCGGCCACGGTTCGTGCACTGGCCGGGGCGGGAGCAAGCGTCGTCGTCTGCGACATCGATCCAGCGGGAGGGACCGTTGCGGCCGAGGTCGGGGGAGCGTTCTTCGAGGCCGACGTCGCCGACCTGGAGGCCAATGAGGCGATGGTCGAGTTCGCGACCGCCGAATACGGGGGCCTCGACTTCGTCTTCCTCAACGCCGGCGTCGCCAGCGGGATCGGATTGGGGGAGGAGTTCGATCTCGATCGCTATCGGAGGGTGATGGGGATCAACCTCGACGGCGTCGTGTTCGGGACCGTCGCGGCGATGCCGGCGTTGCGCAAGCGGGGCGGTGGCTCGATCGTCGCCACTGCTTCGCTGGCGGGTCTGACCTCGGTTCCCTTCGATCCTCTGTACGCGGCGAACAAGCATGCGGTCGTCGGTCTGACGCGCTCGCTCGGGGTCGGCCTCACCGACGAGAACATCCGATTCAATGCGATCTGCCCGGGATTCTCCGAGTCGGCCATCATCGCCCCGATCCGCGAGGAGCTGGTCGAATCCGGCATGCCGATCATCCCGGCCGGGCAGGTCGCGGCAACGGTTCTGGAGCTCTTCACCGGGGAGATGAGCGGCGAGTGTTGGTTCGTGCAGGCCGGGAGGGAGTCGGATGCATTCAGGTTCCGCAACATCCCTGGACCGCGCGACCCCGCGTGAGCTTCGGCCCTAGGGTTTCCGCCCATGTCCGCCACCCAGCGAGCCGCGGGAAGCTCCGCCACCTTCTCCCGATTCGTCGCCCTCGGCGATTCGACCACGGAGGGACTCGAGGACCCCTATCTCGACGGCCGCGGCTACCGGGGGTGGGCGGATCGCCTGGCCGAGCGCCTCGCCGTCACCACTCCCGACCTCATGTACGCGAACCTCGCGATCCGGGGCCGCAAGGTCCCCCAGATCCGGGCCGAGCAACTCGAGCGCGCGCTCAGCCTCGAGCCCGACCTCGCCAGCGTCCTGGGCGGGATCAACGATGTCCTTCGACGTAGCCTCGACCTCGATCGGGTCGTCGCCGATCTCGAGGCCATGACGGTTGCTCTGCAGCAGCAGGGCGCGACGGTCCTCACCTTCACGTTTCCCGACCCGACCGCCGTGATCACGGTGGGCGCGACCCGAATCCGGACCAGGGTGGAGGCCTTCAACGCCAGGCTGAGGACGATGGCCGTCGACCGGGGTGCGGTTCTCGTCGACCTGGAGCGCGACGGCATCGCCCACCCGACGCTCTGGTGTTCGGATCGCCTCCACGCCAACGGTGAAGGTCATGAGCGGATCGCGGGAGCCGCCGCCGAGGCCCTTGGCTTCCAGGATCCTGATCGCTCCTGGGCCCAGCCCCTCCCGGAGCCGCCGCCGAAGCCGGCCTTCGTTCGGTACGCCTCCGACGCGGTCTGGATGGGTCAGCACCTGACCCCGTGGCTGATCCGCAGGATCCGGGGCCGCTCCTCCGGCGACGGACGGGAGCCGAAGCGCCCGGAGCTGGAGCCGGTCGCGATCGGTCCGAGCCAGAGATGAGCGCCCAGGGCCACGGGCCGGCTGCGCGCTGACGAGGACAGCGAGCGGCCTCGGGCAAGGGTCGGGCACGCCGACGGCGAAGCGAGGGTGGATGGCCCGCGTTTATGTGATCGAGCTGGATCGGGGTGCCGGCAGGCGCCGGGACCCTCGCATCCCCTGGGTCTACGTCGGCTCCAGCGCACGGGATCCCGAGATCCGCTTCGCTCAGCACCTCCGCGGCTACAAGTCGGCCGGGCTGGTCAAGCGGTTCGCCCTGCATCTCCGCCCCGATCTGTACGACGACCTCGCCACATTCCGGGGCTCGGGCAAGGCGCGCGAGGCGGAGCTCCAGCGAGCGCGGGAGCTTGCCCGGTGCGGGTTCGTCGCCCACAGCGACGGAACCTCCTACGGCAGGGGGGAGGGCGGCTGGGTCGAGTGGGACGCTCGCCGGCTGGCCCTCGTCGGCGATCATGTCGACAGGGCGGCAACCGAGCTGATCGACTCCTCCTTCGAATCCCTGACGCCGACCCGGTGCGCCGAGCTCCTGCACGGGGACCGCGGTTTCTGGGTCGCCGACTTCATCGACGCGGGGGACCCGCCGCCCTCATACGGACGCTTCGCCCATGTCCGCCTCGACGCCCTTCAGGAGCGCGTCGAGGCGATGTTCCCGCTCAGCGCCCCCGGTCCCTGAGGAAGGGAACCGGCCCATGGCCCCCGGTTGGCTCCGGTCCCTCCCCGGGCGGTCCGACCCGGATCCAGCTGCGTCGACCCCGGTTGGGTTCGGCGACGGCCGGGGGCCGGGTCGCCTGGCCCTACAGTGCGCGAGGACGGTGACCGGACGAGCGAAATCGCGCCCATCGTGGATCGGGGCATTGGCCCTTCCCCTGCTGGTCGGCGGCCTCGGGCTCGCCGCGTGTGGCGGCGCCTCGAGCGCCGGTGTCGACGCCACCGCCGGGGAGGCTCGGGACGCGACGCTGGTCCTCGACTTCGTGCCCGGCCCGGTCCACGCCGGGATCTACGAGGCGGCGGCGCAGGGCTACTACGAGGATGAGGGCATCGACCTCGAGATCGTCGAGCCGAGCTCGACGGCCGACACCCTGAAGCTGATCGACGCCGGCAAGGCCGACTTCGGGATCGCCGATGGCATCGACGTCGCCACCCAGATCGCCGATGGTCGGGGAGCGAAGGGGATCATGGCGATCGCGCAGCGTCCGCTCGGCGGACTGATCACGCTGACCGAGTCCGGCCTCGCCTCGCCGGCGGACCTCGAGGGTCGGACGGTCGGCCTCACCGGAGTCCCCTCCGATCAAGCGTTGCTGGACGCCATGGTCGATGCCGCCGGCGGTGATCCCTCGAAGGTCGACGACGTCACGATCGGCTTCAACGGGGTGGGCAACCTCGAGAACGGCAACATCGATGCCTTCACCGGCTTCATTCCCGCCGACGGAGTGCAGGTGGACGTAGACGGCTATCCGACGACCTCCTTCTCGCCCGACGAGTACGGCGGACTCGACTACCCGGGCCTCGTCGTCTTCTCGACCGAGGAGCAGATTGCCGCCGACCCCGACCTGATGCTGGGATTCGTCAGCGCGACGATCAGGGGCTATCAGGACGTCCTCGAGGATCCGGGGGCCGGCCTCGACGCGCTGCTGGCCGAGAACCCGGCCATCCCCGAGGGGTTCGCTCGCCGGTCCCTGGACGCCTACCTGCCGTTCCTCAGGGCGAACGGAGTCCCGTTCGGCTCCTTCAGCAACCGCGACCTCGAGGGGCTCTCGGAGTTCATGGTCGACGGCGGTCTGGCCGAGGAGCCGATCGCCCCGTCGCGCTTTTCGACCAACCGGTTCGTCGAAGGTACGGGGTAGCGTGGAGGGGCAGACGGCGCGCCTGCGGACCGAAGGGCTCAGCAAGGTGTTCCCCCGAGGGTCCTCGGGTGACGCACCGATCAACGCGCTCGCGGGAATCGATCTCCAGGTCGACGCCGGCGAGTTCGTCGCGATCATCGGCCCTTCGGGTTGCGGCAAATCGACCCTGTTCAACCTGCTCGCGGGCCTCGACCAACCGACCGGCGGTTCGATCGAGCTCGACGGCCGCCCCGCCGAGGACCTGCTCGGGCGGATCGGCTACATGCCGCAGGCCGATCTGCTGATGCCGTGGAGCACCGTGCTCGACAACGCCGCGCTCGGGCCTCGGCTCGCCGGCATGACCCGTGATGAGTCGAGGCAACGTGCCCTTTCGGAGTTTCCTCGCTTCGGGCTGACGGGCTTCGAGGACGCCTGGCCCTCCCAGATCTCGGGCGGAATGCGCCAGCGTGCGGCCCTGCTGCGAACGTTCCTGGCGGGCCGCGAGGTGCTGCTCCTCGACGAGCCGTTCGGCGCCCTGGACGCGCTCACCCGCCAGGAGATGCAGCAATGGCTCCTGCGGATCTGGCAGGACGACCGGAAGACGATCCTGTTCGTCACCCACGACGTCGACGAGGCGTTGTTCCTCGCCGATCGGGTCTATCTGATGTCGGGCAGGCCCGGCCGATTCGCGCTTTGTGTCGACGTTGATCTGCCGAGGCCGCGCGAGATCGGCTCGACCACGGTGGCTCCACGCTTCGCGGAGTTGAAGCGGCACCTGAGCGAGCCCCTGCGTCAGGCGGCCGCCGATGCGGAGGCCGGCCGGTGAGCTCCGCCAATCGTCCCTCGTGGACCGACTCGAGGCTCGCCCGGATCGCGATTCCGATCGCGTTCGCCATTCTGGTGCTCGCCGTGTGGCAGATCTACGTCGTCGTCTCGGGCGTGCCGGAGTCGTCGCTGCCGTCACCGACCGAGATCGCTGAGGCCGGCTGGGATCAGCGGCAACTGCTGATCGACAACACCTGGATCACCGTCGCGGAGATCCTGCTGGGCTTCGCCGCGGCGATCGTGCTCGGCATCCTGCTCGCGATCCTCGTCAGGTCCTCGAAGGTCGTCGAGCGCGCCCTCTATCCATGGCTCGTCGCCTCGCAGATGATCCCGATCGTCGCCGTCGCCCCGATCTTCGTGATCTGGACTGGATTCGACCTGCGACCGAGGGTGATGGTCATCGCCCTCGTCGCGTTCTTCCCGATCGCGGTCAACATGATCGATGGCCTGCGGGCGGCCGACCCGCAGCTGCTGCGCCTGATGCGCACGCTCAACGCCACTCCGCGCCAGCGCCTGCGCTTCGCCCAGATCCCGGCGGCCCTGCCCTTCCTGTTCAGCGGTCTGAAGATCGCCGCAGCGCTCTCGGTGATCGGCGCGGTGTTCGCGGAGTGGGTGGGCAGCTCCGAGGGCCTCGGTTACCTGATCCTGGTCCTCAACAACGCCACCGAGACGGCCACCATGTTCGCCGTGATCTTCCTGCTCGGCCTGATCGGCATCGCCCTCTTCGGCCTGGTGGTCGTTGCCGAGCGCCTGCTGCTCCCCTGGTACCACGCGGAGCGGTGAGGCCTAGCCGGGGCCGGCCGATCGGCCATCCTGGTCGAGGTGGCCGGCGGCGATCAGTGGTCTGGAGATGAAGAAGCCTCCGAGAAACCCGAACGCTCCGGCTGCCAGGGCCCCGAAGAGACCACCCAGCAGGAAGCCGAATGCCCCGGCGACGACCAGGAAGCCCAGTCCCCAGAGCATGGCCCTGGCGAGGACCGCGGGCTTGCGCTCGGCGACCTTCGAGTTCTCGGGTAGGCCCGTCAGGTCGGCTCACCCCGGCGGGAGTCTCCGTGGTCGCGGTCCCGCTCGTCGCCGGCCACGGTGGCGTCCGGGCCGTAGCCGGCCCCGCTGAGCATCCGCCGCAGGTCGACCACGGTCTGCCGGTCGAGCTCCTTGTGCCTGGGCTCGCGGAAGACCTCGGTCTCGGGACCGAGGGTCACCTTGAGCTTGCCGTCGTGCTTCTCCTCGACGGTGCCGACCGCCTCGAGCAGCGAGCGGACCTTGCGCCAATCGACGTTGCCGGTGGCCTGGTGATCGAAGACCTCACGCAGGGTGCTGCGATGGTGGTTGCTCAGGTGTTCCATGCCTTCAGCCTCACTTGGTTGGGGGTGTGGGGGACGATGCTAGGGACCGGTCCGATCACCGGACGATCACGGTGGTCCCGATGCGGGCGAACGCATAGAGGTGCTCGGCCTCCGGCTCCGGCACGCGGACGCAGCCGTGGGAGGCCGGATATGGGGGTACGTCCGGGTAGGCGTGGAAGGCGATCCCGGCATTGAAATACGAGGCGAACGGAAGCCACACTTGATAGGGCACCGACCAGGAGTTGATCTCCTTGCGGAAGACCTCGAACGTTCCGGCCGGCGTCGTGTATCCGGGAGCCCCCGATGACGTGTGCACCGCCCGCTTCGTCCGGCCCCCCTTGACCAGGAGGGTCACGCCCCTGTCCCGGTAGACCTCAAGCCGCCGGGACGGCCCATCGCCCCTGGGTCTCGGGCGCCTGGCGGTCTCGAGCGCCGCCGCCGTCCGGGGCCCGGCGATTCCGTCCCGCTGCAGCCCCTCCCAGGCCTGGAACGCGGTCACGGCCTGGCGCGTGCGGTAGCCGTCGACCCCGTCGACCGCTCCAATCGGCAGGTAGCGGAGCTCCGCCAGCCGCTCCTGCAACGACCGGACGCTCGCGGACGAGTTGCCCCTCGGCCGCGGGTCCCCGAGCTTGCCCTTCGGCGCTCTCGGCTCGGGCTTGGCGAAGTCGGAGCGCGAGTGGAGCCCGCCGACCGGGACGCCGCCGGAGACGAGTCTGATGCGCTCCACGTCGCTGAACTGCGTGAGGGTGAAGGTCACCTGCGCCAGCCGTGCGTCGAGCTCCGCCGCCTGGTTCGGCGACCTCCTCGCCGGCTCGGCCGGGATCCCCTCGCCGAATCGCTCCGAGACCCTGACCGTTGCGGTGCCGTCGCTGATCTCCACACCCTTCAGTCTGGTCCCGGCGGGGATCTCGGTCTCGGCATCGTCGGTGCCGGTTGAGCGCGGCCCACCGAGGAGCGTCCGGGTGGCTTCGGTGGGGTCGCTGGCCCGGGTTGGCATCCTCTCCAGCTGCTCGCCGGCGGTGAAGTACAGGTTCGTGACGTCCCCGGGTCTCGACGCGCTCACAGTGGAGGGCGCCACGTCACCGGCGGAACCGCAGCCGGCGAGTAGGAACGCAGCCGCAGAGAGGGCGAAGCGGGCTCTCCGCAAGGCTAGGCGGGCGCCGGCGCGGGTCCCGCGTCCGCCCTCGTCGAATCCGCCACCTCGTTCCGCTCCTCAGCCCTCGCCCGAGCCAGGTCGGCGGAGATCCTGGTTGCCGCGGAGACGAGCGGAGCGGCGACGATCAACCCGACCGTCCCGAACAGCGCCCCGCCGGCGATCGTGACGATAAGGACGGCGAGCGGGTGGATCCCGAGGGCGGCACCCATCGCGAACGGCTGGACGAGTCTGCTGAAGCAGTCCGTTGGCAAGGAACTGGACGACGATCATCCCGATGGCGGCATCGGTTCCGGAGCTGCCGAGGGCGATCAGCACCGAGAAGATCGCCGCGGTCCAGGCGCCGAGGTAGGGGATGTAGCCGGCGAGGAAGGTCACGGCGACGATCGTGCCCAGCAGCGGCACGCCGAGGATCAGCGTCCCGATCCCGACCACGACGGCGTTGAAGGCGGCGATGATCGTCACCCCGAGGAAGTAGCCGCGCATCGAGCCGATGGTGCGCTGGGTGACGATCCTGGCGACCGGAGTGGGAAGGCCCAGGTGCCCCTCCGCCCAGTTGCGGATCATCGGGCCGTCCTTGAGCAGAAAGAACAGGCTCAGCACCGTCATCGCCAGAAAGAAGGCGAGCGAAGCGAGCTTCTCGACGCCGCCGAGCACCCCGCTGATCATCGCCGAGGCGCCGTCGCTCGCGCCCTTGCCGAGGCTGTCCTTCGCCTCGTTGGCCTTGGACGAATCGAGGCCGAGATCCTGCAGCCAGCTACCGACCGTGTCCTTGGCCGATGTCAGCTGGCCGCTGATCTCGTCGGCCTGGCCGCTGATGCCGACGACGACCATCACGCCCACCCCGACCCCCAGGGCAACGATCGCGAGCATCAACAGGGCGGTGCCGGCAGCGCGGGGGACGCCGTGGGAGTTGAGCCAGGCGATGATCGGCGAGCCGACCGTCGCGACGATGCCCGCGACGATCACGGGGATCATGATCACCTGGGTCAGCGCGAGGAGCCAGACCAGGCCGCTGACGAACAGCAGCACGCCGACCAGAAGCCACGACATCAAGCCGACGTTTCTCAGCCAATCGGGAACCGCGAGGATGCCGCTGAGCTCACCCGGATCGATCTCGATGAACTGAGATTCGTCTTCAGGGCCCGTTTCGGAACGGCCCCCGGTGCGGTGGCGTCGCAGCTTTCCGCGGATCATCGGCGCCAGCCTACCTCGCGGCCCCGATGGCCAGGCACCCCTTAGGCTGAACCGGTGAACGCCTCAGCGAGGACCGCCGACCGTTGGATCGCCGTGCTGTTCGCGATCGGGTCGACGTGCTTTCTGATCGGCCCGTTCCCCGGCTACCTGCAGCTCGTGGGCTCCTCCGCCGATGGGATCACGTTCTTCGTCGGCTCGCTCTTCTTCACCGCCGCCGCGCTTCTGCAGTTCCTCACTACGCGCGTCGTCGGCGGCGGACCGAGGGACTGGTGGGCCGGCGCCATCCAGTTCGTGGGCACGCTCCTCTTCAACCTCAGCACCTATTCGGCCATGCAGGACTCGCTGGACACGAAGGCCGTCGACCGTCTCGTCTGGGCCCCCGACGCCTGGGGGTCGATCTGCTTTCTGGTCTCGAGCTACCTCGCCTACGTCTCCGCCAGCGGCAGCTACGGCTGGAAGCGCAGGAGGACCAGGGAATGGCGGATCGGTGCGGCCAACCTGCTCGGGAGCATCGCCTTCGGCCTCTCTGCGATCGCCTCCTTCGTGGTCCCCTCGACCGGTGACGTTCTGGCACTCGGTGCCGCCAACTTCACGACCGCGTTCGGCGGGCTGTGCTTCCTGATCGGCGCGATACTCCTGCTGCCCAGGCACTCGGACCCGCCGGCGCCGGCGCCCGCTGCCTAGTAGCCGACGCCGGTCTTGATCTTCTTGCGCTCGGCCTTGCTGGCCCCGCCCTTCTTCTCGAGCGTCGCGCAGGCCTCGGCGATGTCGTCGGCGAGGGCGTCGACGAGCGGCCGGGACAGGTTGAGCTTGACCAGCGCCCGCAGCATCTTCACGCTCTCGGCCTTCGGGGGCATCGTGTAGGCGGGCAGCATCCATCCCCTCTCGGCCGCGACCTGCCAGGCGATGTCGAACTCGTCGTACGGCAGGTCGGCGTCGTCTTTGAGGTGGAAGGCGACGAGCGGCAGCTGCTCCTCCTCGGCGCCGATGATCTCGAACGGACCGACCTCCTGCAGGCGCTTGGCGAGGTAGCTGGAGTTCTCCTTCATCACCTCCATCACGAACGTGTAGCCGTCGTGACCGAAGCGGATCAGGTTGTAGTACTGGGCGAGCACCATCGAGGCGCCGGTGGAGAAGTTCAGCGTGAACGTCGCGTCGGTCTTGCCGAGGTAGTTCTCGTAGAAGACGAGGTCCTCGGCGAGGTCGGACTTCTCGCGGAAGATCAGCCAGCCGATCCCCGGGTAGACCATGCCGAACTTGTGGCCGGAGACGTTGATCGATCGGACCTGCTCGAGCCGGAAGTCCCATTCGGTATGCGGGTAGAGGAAGGGCCAGACGAACCCACCGCTGGCTGCGTCGACATGCAGGGGCACGTCGAGTCCCTTCTCGCTCTTCATTCCCACCAGCAGATCGTTGATCCCGCCGATGTCGTCGGAGTGTCCGGTGAAGGTCGTTCCGAGGACCGCCGCCACGCCGATCGTGTTCTCGTCGACGTGGGGCTCGACGTCGTCGGGGCCGATCGTGAACTTGTGCGCCTGCAGCGGCACGATCCGCGGCTCGACGTCGAAGTAGCGGCAGAACTTCTCCCAGACGACGTGGACATCTCCGCCGAAGACGAGGTTCGGCTTGTCCGCGGTCTTGCCCGCCGCCTCGCGGCGCTCGCGCCACTTCCACTTCAGCGACAGCGCACCGAGCATGATCGCCTCCGATGAGCCCTGGGTGCGGGCTCCGGTCGTCTCGCCGGGAGCGTTGTAGAGGCCGGCGAGCATCCGGATGCAGCGCTGCTCGACCTCGGCGGTGACCGGGTACTCGGCGTGATCGATGAAGTTTCGGTGCAGGTTCTCGGCGATGATCTCCTGGGCCTCCGGCTCCATGAAGGTCGTCACGAAGGTGGCGAGGTTGCGCTCGGGGATGCCGTCGAGGACGATCGCCTGCTCGATGATGCGCTTCGCGATCAGCGGTTCGGTGCCATTGGCCGGGATCTGATCGTCAGGAGCGCCCGACAGCAGCCATTCGTGTCCGGTGATTCGTGACATGGGCATTGTGCGGTTCTCGTCGGCCATCATCAGCTCTCCTTGGTTCGGCTCGGCGTCGGCGCGCGCTCGGTTCTCGCGCCATGTTATTGGCCCGCGATCGAGCCGCGATCACCCGGCTCGGGTGATCTCCTCGATCTTCAGCACCGTGTCGACGAGCTCGAGGCCCTCGGGGCGATGGGTGATCAGCAGGATCGAGCGCTCCCCGGCGGCCGCGAATGTGTCTGCGATCAACCGTTCGGCGGTCGGTGGGTCGAGGTTGGCGGTTGGTTCGTCGAGCAGCAGCACCGGGGCGGGGGAGAGCAACGCGCGGGCGACGATCAACCTTCCTCGCTGGCCCCCGGAGAGCTCGCGCCCGCCCTCGCCGACGAACGTGTCCAGGCCGTCGGGGAGCGAGTGGACCCATTCGGCGAGCCGGGCCGTCTCGAGCGCGGCCCAGAGCTCGGGGTCGCCCGCACCGGGGCGAGCGATCCTCAGATTCGCCGCGATCGTCGAGCTGAACAGGTGGGCGTCCTGCCCGGCCAGCGTGAACGTCGACCGGATGTCGTGCTGGCGGAGGGCCCGGACGTCGGTTCCGCCGATCTCGACGCTTCCGCTGTCGGGGTCGAGGAACCGCAGAAGCAACGAGACGATCGTGGTCTTACCGGTTCCACTCGCCCCGAGTAACGCGACTCGACCGCCGGCGCCGATCGTGAGGTCCAGATCGGCGAAGGTCGGTTCGGCCGAGCCCGGATAACGGGCGGTGACGCGACGTAGGGCCACCGACGGGTCGGCCGGCGCCGGCTCTGGGTCGGGTGGATCGACGATCTCCGGCTCGGTGTCGGTCAGCTCGAGCACCCGCCTGCCGGCGGAGATCGTGGAGCCGAGCTCCCGGGCCGCCTCCGGGAGGGGGGCGGTGGCCTCGAACGAGGAGATGGTCAACAGCGCCAGCGTCGCGATCATCAGCCGGTCGAGGGAGCCGTCGCCGTTGGCCGCAACCGCGGAGGCCAGCACGGCTGCGGTGGTCGCGCCGGTGATCAGGACCGAGAGGGCGTCCGCAACGCCGGCGACGAATGCGTCGCGACGCGCCAGCCGGGCGAGCTCGTGGTCCCTCTCGGCGGTGCGCTCGAAGGCGCTGTCGGCCGCGCCGTAGACGAGCAGCTCGGGGGTGCCGCGGAGGAACTCGACGACGTCGGCGGTCAGCTCTGAGCGTGCCGCGCGCTGGCGGTCGCCGCTGGTGCGCTGGATGAGCGCGGCGAGGGTGGGCACGCCAACGCCGGCCAGCAGCAATCCGACCGCAAGGATGAGCGCGGCGATCGGCAGGAAGACGGCGGTGAAGCCGATCGCCCCCGCGGCGACCAGAGCTGCGGCCAGTGGAGGCGCCAGTCCCCTCAGGTAGAGCCCCTGAAGGGCATCGACGTCTCCGACCATCCGGCTCAGCAGCTCGCCGTGACGGAAGGCCTCCAGTTGTGCGGGGGCGAGGGGCTCGATCCGCTCGTAGAAGCGCGAGCGCAGCCGACCGAGCGCACGGAACGCCATGTCGTGGGAGACCAGGCGGTCGAGGTAGCGGACCAGTGGTCGGCCGATCCCGAAGAACCGCACCGCGACGATGACCACCGTCAGCGAGAGGATCTCCGGCATCTCGGCTGCTCGTGAGATCAGATAGCCGGCGGTCGTCATCAGGGCGATCCCGAAGGCCACCGCGAGCGCGCCGAGCAGGACGGAACCGGCGAACCGGCGCCGTCCGACGGGAGCCAGTTCGACCAGGCGTCGCACGGTGTCCGCGGTGCCCTCTCGCGCATGCTCGGCGTCCCGATCGCTCATCAGCCCGCCCACCCGGGCTCGGTTGTGATTCGTCCCGCCTCGAGTCCGACCACTCGATCGGCCAGCCGGGCAAGCCCGCGACGATGGGCGATCAACAGGGCCGTGCGATCCCGGCACAGCGCTTCGATCGCTCGGCCGATCCGCTCCGCGTTGCCGGGGTCGAGGTTTGCGGTCGGCTCGTCGAGAACCACGAACGGCGCATCCCGCAGGAACGCGCGGGCGAGCCCGATCCGCTGCCGTTCCCCCGCCGACAACGGCCGGCCGCCATCTCCGACCAGCGTCCCGACCCATCGGGGAGACGGCCGATGAACTCCTCGGCCTCCGCGCGCCGCAGCGCGCCGGCAACCGCGTCGGCGCTCGCGCCCGGGCTGCCGAGCCGGACGTTGTCGGCGATCGTGGCGCGGAAGATCGTCGGTGATTGCGGTACCCAGGCGAGCAGGCGTCGCCATTGCTCGATGGAGCATCGGGCGAGATCCACGTTCCCGGCCAGCACCCGCCCCGACGACGGTGACTCGCAGGCCCAGGACGAGTGCCGCGAGCGTGCTCTTGCCGGCGCCGCTCGGGCCGACGAGGGCCACGGTCTCACCAGGGGCGATCTCGAGGTCGACCGAGGAAAGCACGGGAACGTCGCGGCTCGGGTAGGCGAAGCCGGCGCCCACCAGTCGGATCGGGGCGACCGCCGGGCTCAGCGGAGTCAGGCCCCCCCTTCGCGAGGCATCGGGCTCGCCCTCATCGCCGATCAGCTCGAGCAACTGATCGGCGACGGCCCGGCCGTCGGCGCTGGCGTGGAACTGGGCACCGAGATTTCGCAGCGGCAGATAGAGCTCCGGCGCCAGCAGCAGGACGGTGAGAGCGGCCTCGAACCCGATGCCGCCGTCGACGAGGCGAACTCCGACCGTGACGGCGACCAGGGCGATGCCCAGGGTCGCGGCCAGCTCGAGCACCGTCCCCGAAAGGAACGCCACCCGCAGCGTCCCCATGGTTGCCCGGCGATACTCGTCGCTGACCGCCTCGATCCGCTCGGCCTGAATCGCTCCGCGGTTGAAGGCCCGCAGCGTCGGTAGCCCCCTGACGACGTCGAGGAAGTGGCCCGCCAGACGGTTCAACGCGTTCAGGCGCTCCTGGGCTCGGGCCTCCGTGAACCTGCCGATCAGCCACATGAAGATCGGAATCAGCGGCAGGGTGATGAGCATGATCGCGGCGGAGACCAGGTCGATCGAGGTGACGACGATGAGGACGGCGATCGGGACGGTCATCGCGAGCACGACCTGGGGGATGTAGCGCGCGAAGGTCGCCTCCAGGGCGTCGATGCCGTCGACCGCGGCCGCCGCGACCTCGCCCGCATCGGCCCTCCTCCCGCCCGCGGCCCCTTCGCCGAGCAGCCGCGATCGGAGCAGGGCCATCCGCAGGGTCGACATGACCGTCGTGGCGGCTCGGCGGCCGACTATCTCGAAACCCCAGCTCGCGGCGGCCCTGATCGAGACCGCCGCCACCAACGCGATCAGCTCCGGGGTCAGATCTGCGATCGCGGCACCTTCGAATCCGCGCGCCGCGACCCGCGCGATCAGGATCGCCTGGGCCAGCACCATCGCCGTCGCGAGCAATCCGAGGACCGCGTCGGCGGCGAGCATCCCCCTGACTTCGGGCGCCCGCTCGATCAGGCGCCGGTCGATCACCCTCATGGCCTACTCAGCCGATTCGGGCGGTCGACCCTCACTGCCGGCCAGCAGGTCGATCGGGCTATCGACGGGCTCGGCCCTGCCAAGGCGCGCCTTGAACACGTGGTATGTCCACCCCTGGTAGAGGATCACCACCGGGGTCAGGACGACCGCGACCACGGTCATGACCGTCAGCGTGTAGTTGGCCGAGGAGGCGTTGTCGATCGTCAGGCTGTTGGCGAAATCAGGCGCAGCGACCATCACTCGTGGGTACATCTCGGTGAACAGGGTCACGACCCAGGCGGCGATCGTGATCGCGGTGGCGATGAACGCGCGTCCCTCGCGGCGCGAGCGGATCAGCGGTACGGCTGCGCAGGCCGCAAGCGTCCCGGCGACCGCGACCGCGGCGCCGGGAAGGAGGTCGCGGTCGTTGACGTCGGCCCCAACCACGACCGTCCAGGCGAGCAGCGCGGCTGCGGCGATCGCCGCAAAGGGGGAGAGCCGAGAGGCGAGCAGATGGGCTCGGTCGCGAAGCGGTCCCTGCAGCCGGAGACCGAGGAACGTCGATCCGTGCGTGAGGCAGAGGAGGCCGACGGCCAGCCCCGCGAACACGGTGTAGGGACTGAAGAGGGACCAGAAGCTGCCCGCGAACTCCGAATCGGAGTCGATCGGAACGCCGGCGAGGAGGTTGGAGAGCCCGATGCCCCAGAGGATCGGCAGGAGCAGCGAGCAGGTGAAGTTGGTCCATGCCCAGAACGATCGCCAGCGATTCGAGTCGACCTTGTTGCGCCACTCGAAGGAGATCACCCTGAAGATCAGCAGGACGAGGATGACGAGCAGCGCGACGTAGAAGCCGGAGAACATCGTCGCGTACCACTGCGGGAAGGCGGCGAAGGTCGCTCCACCCGCGGTGATCAGCCAGACCTCGTTTCCGTCCCAGACCGGGCCGATCGTGTCCATCACCGACTTGCGAGATTCCTCGTCGCCCCCGCCGAGGAACGGCGCGAGCATGCCGACGCCGAAGTCGAAGCCCTCGAGCACCAGGTACCCCGTCCAAAGGACGCAGATGAGGATGAACCAGACGGTCTCCAGGGACATCTCAGTACCCCGGCGCCGCGGCCACCGCAGCATCGTCAGATCGGTCGGAGGGTGGGTCGGCCTCAGGCAGGTCGAGGGTCGCGTAGCGGCGCATCAGCATGAAGTCGAGCACCGCCAGCCCGCCGTAGACGACGACGAAGATCGAGAGGCTTGCGGCAACCATGCCGGCGCTCGTCGTCGGGGAGACGGCGTCCTCGGTCTTGAGCAGGCCGAAGGCCACCCACGGCTGTCGTCCGGCCTCGCTCAGGACCCACCCCGAGAGGCTGGAGACGTAGGGAAGGGCGATGCCGGCGACCGCGGCGCGGGCGAACCACCGCGACTCGCCGAGCCGGTCCCTGCGCAGCAGATAGGCGGCCCACAGTGCGAGCAGCAGCGACAGGGTGCCGAGGTAGGCCATCGCGCGCATGCTCCAGAAGACCAGTGCGACGTTCGGCACGTAGTCGCCGGGCCCGTACCGCTGCTCGTACTGGCCCTGCAGTTCGTTCATGCCCACGACCTTGCCGTCGAGTGAGTTCGTGGCCAGAAACGAGAGCGCGCGAGGGACCGAGATGTTGAAGGAGGGGTCCTGATCGTCCTCGGTGAATCCACCGATCTGAAACAGGGTGAAGCCGGCCGGCTGCTCGGTGTCCCACAGGGCCTCGGCCGCCGCGATCTTCATCGGCTGGACGTTCGTGATCTCGACGCCGAATTCGCTGCCGACGGTCAGGTTCAACACCGAGACCGGGACGACGATGATGATCGCCAACTTCGCCGCGGCACGGAAGACGAGCGGATCCCTGCCGCGTCGCATCTGCCAGATCGAGACTCCCAGGACGAGGAATCCTGCGGTCATCAAGCCGGCGAGGAGAGCGTGACCGACCGCGAACCAGGTGAACGTCTGAAACAGGATGTCGAAGATGTTGGTCGCCTGCGCGTTGCCCGTGGCCGCGTCGATCTCGTAGCCGACCGGATGCTGCATCCACGAGTTGGCGGCGAGAATGAAGAACGCCGAAAGCCATGTACCGGCCCAGACCATGTAGATCGTCGCCAGGTGAAGCTTCGGGCTGAGCCGCTTCCAGCCGAAGATCCAAAGGCCGAGGAAGGTCGATTCGAGGAAGAAAGCGCCGAGGCCCTCGATCGCGAGGGGGGAGCCGAAGACGTCGCCGACGACCCTCGAGAACGCCGACCAGTTCATCCCGAACTGGAACTCCTGCACGAGCCCGGTGGCGACTCCGATCGCGAAGTTGATCAGCATCAACGTCCCGAAGAACCGCGTGAGCTGCAGCCACTTCTCCTCCCGCCGCCGATACCAGAGGGTCTGCATGATCGCGACGATCGGCGCCAGTCCGAGCGTCAGCGGTACGAAGATGAAGTGGTACAGCGTGGTCGACGCGAACTGCCAGCGTGCCAGATCAAGTGCTGTATCCGCGAGGACGATCAAGGCGAGGTCGATGTTACGCCAGGGACGGTTTTGAGCATTCGAGTCGAAGGTTGCGATGGGTGCGGTGAGGGCGGAACCGGGTCTCCCCGACCACGTCGGGGAGACCCATTTCCATCTCGTCGGGGTGGCACGCAAGACCAGAACTTGCCGGGCTGAAACCCCATCGCGGCTCGGGCGATCTCAGGCGCGGCCGTGCTGGCCTTCTTAGTACTTCATGGTCGCCCCGATCAGCTGCGTGCACTGATCGGTCGTGTAGGCCGCCGCGAAGGGGCCGCCCGGCATCAGCGCGGGCTGGTAGACGAGTTCCTCGCCGGCCATCGGGCTGCAGGTCAGAGTGCCGGCGAGCTTGGACCGGAACGCCAGCCATTCGTAGTGCTTGACCGGTACCTCGACCTTGAACTTCTCGACGGAGCCGGTGCCCTCGTACCTGATCGTCGGCCCCTCGCGGGTGACCTTCGAATCGGTGCCGAGGCCGCGCTTGGCAAGCTGCAGGTGCAGCTTCCCGGGCGAGTCCGCGATCAGCCGGATCTTGGTGATCGTTCCGTCCTTCGGTGCGAACGGCACCAGGCCGGCGTGGGGGGGTCCGTCGTAGTAGGACTGGACCCGGGTGCAGGAGTCGCCGGGGGTCGGGCAGGGCTGCGGCGCGTCAACCGCGTCGATTCCCGGTACCGACAGGTCGGCACCGAACTTCGCCTTCTGCGTGCCGGACCCGTGCGCGAGGCTGCTCGTCGGAATCGCGAGCAGCACCGTCAGCACGGCGAGCATCAGTAACCCGGCAGCCGCCGTCAGCGGCGAACGGGTCGGGGGGTGGGTGGTGGTCATCGGAGGTTCCTCCTTGTTCGGGGTGAGTAATGGGTCCGATCAGGTTCGCCGCAACCTCGCCTCACTCCCAGGGGTCCCGGGGCTTGAGCGCACCTCCTCGGGGTGCGACCGGATTCACCCCTCGGTATCGCCCCGCACGTCCGCCTCGACCTGGCGCTTCCATTCAGCCTTGTCCTCGCGCCAGCCCTCCTCGGTGCGGCGGCGCTTCCAGTAGCCGGATGCAGACACGTCCCGCTGCGGTACCCCCCGCTCAGCGAGGAGGTGCCTGTGAACCGCCCGCACCGCTCCCGCCTCACCGTGCACGAAGGCGTGAACCCGGCCGCGCGGGAAGCTCAGGCTCTCGACCGCCTCGAGCAGCGGCTCCGCTGCAAGCTCGACGGCGGGGTCGCGGTGGATCCAGGCCAACTCGAGCTCCCCCGGTGTCTCGAGCGGGTGCTCCTCCTCGGGGCCGTCGACGGAGACGATCACGTGGACGGGAACTCCCGCGGGAATCCTCTCCAGGGCGACCGCGATGGCGGGGATCACGCAGGCGTCGCCGACCATCAGGTGCCAATCGGCGTCTGGGTCCGGCTCGTAGGCGCCGCCCGGCCCGATCAGTTGCAGCCTGTCACCCGGCCGGGCTGAGGCCGCCCACGGACCGGCGACGCCGGCGCCGCCGTGAATGACGAAGTCGATCGTCAGCTCGAGTCGCTCAGGGCTCCAGTCGCGGACCGAGAAGGTGCGGATCGTGGGCCACTGATCGGGCGGCAGGGATGCCTTGACCCCCCCTGGATCGAACGGAGCCGAGTAGGTGGCCCCCGCCGGCGGGATCTGCAGCTTCACGTAGTGATCGGTGAAGGGACCCGCACCGAAGCCGGCCAGATCGGCGCCTCCGACGACGATCCGGAGCATCTGCGGCGTCAGGCGCTCGACGCTTCGAACCTCCGTCAGCCGAGGCGGCGTTCGCTTCGCGGACATCTTTGCGGTCGAGTCGGCCATTCGGCAGCTGAGGGTAGGGGTCCGGCAGCCGCTCCAGCAGCAAAGCTGACCCTCCGGAAGATAGTTGCGGCCGCAATCTTCTCTGTGGTAAGTTATTTGCGCAAGCAACAATCATCCCCCCTTCCCACTCCCTGAAAGCGAGTCAAACATGAGCACCACAATCCAGACGGCCATCCCCTCCGGCACCTGGGCCGTCGACAACGCCCACACCAAGGTCGGCTTCGCCGTCAAGCACATGGGGGTATCGACGGTGCGGGGCGAGTTCCGCGACTTCGAGGGATCCCTCGTGGTAGACGAGGCCGGCGGGCTGACCGCCCGCGGGGCCGTCCGGGCGGCATCGATCGACACCAACCAGAAGCAGCGCGACGAGCACCTCCGCTCGGCTGACTTCTTCGACGCGCAGGGTTACCCGGAGATCACCTTCGAGTCCACGAGCATCGAGCCGGTCGACGACGAGAACTACAGGATCGTCGGCAACCTGACGATCCACGGCGTCACCAACGAGATCGAGCTCAACGCTGAGCACGGCGGGGTCGATGTCGGCATGCAGGACGAGCAGCGAACGGGCTTCGAAGTCACCGGGCAGATCTCCCGAAGCGCCTACCGGATGAGGTTCAACGCGGCTCTTGGGAGCGGCAACGCCGTGGTCGCCGACAAGGTCAAGCTGGCCCTCGATGTCGAGGCCATCAAGCAGGACTGAGTCCGTGCGAACGGACCTCCGAACGGGCGGCACTCGGCCGCCCGTTCTCGTTGCGGGCCGGTCGACCAGATCGCACGCTAGGGTGAACGCGATGGATGACGCCACCCTTCAGGATCAGATCGAGCGGCTCGTTGCCGAGGAGCATCGACTGATGGACGATGCCGCCGGAAAGGGCCCCGACGAGGAACGCCACGAGCGCCTCAGCCGGATCAAGGTCGACCTTGATCAGTGCTGGGACTTGCTGCGGCAGCGCAAGAGCCACGAGGAGTTCAACCTCGACCCCGACAACACCTCGGTTCGCGACGAGTCCACGGTCGAGGGCTACGAGCAGTAGCGGAGCGGTCACGCCGACGCGCGACCTGAGCCGAACCCGGTTCGGCGGCGAGGTCCCGGTCGTGAGAGGCTGGTCTCCCCGTCACCGAGGAGAGAGGCCGACCAGATGCCCGAGAGCAACCGCCGCTACCTGCTTCACCAGCGTCCCTCCGGACGCGTCGACGCCGATACGTTCGAGCTCGTAACCGAGCCCGTCCCCGAGATCGGCGAGGGTGAGGCGCTGGTCCGTACCGAGTACATCTCGGTGGATCCGACGAACCGCGGCTGGCTGAACGACACCCCCACCTATCTGCCGCCGGTCGGCATCGGCGAGGTCGTCCGCGCCGGGGGTCTCGGCCGGGTCGTCAAGTCCAACCATCCCGCCTACGAGGTGGGGAAGCTGGTGCAGGGCCTGATCGGATGGCAGGAGTGGTTCGTCGCCTCCGATACCGCTCCGCTGATGCCCGTGACCGAGGTTCCTGGCGTCGAATCCCCGAGCGCCTACCTGGGCGTCCTCGGGATGACGGGGCTCACGGCCTGGGTCGGGATCCACGAGATCGGCAAGCCGAAGGAGGGGGAGACGGTCGTCGTCTCCGCCGCCGCGGGCGCGGTCGGCTCGATCGCCGGGCAGCTCGCGAAGTCCTACGGAGCCCGGGTGGTCGGAATCGCCGGGGGGCCGGAGAAGTGCGCCCTGCTCACCGAGGCGCTCGGCTTCGATGCCGCCGTCGACTACAAGGCGGCAGACTGGCGACAGAAGCTGATCGAGGCGACGCCCGACGGAATCGACGTGGACTTCGAGAACGTCGGTGGCGAGATAATGGAGCTGGTCATCGGCCGGCTCAACCAGAACGCTCGAGTTGCCCTCTGCGGCCTGATCTCCGGCTACAACTCCGACGATCTGCCCCCGGGTCCGAGGACGATCGGCAACGTGCTGATCAAGCGGGCCACGATCCAGGGCTTCATCGTGCTCGATCACTTCCACCAGGCACCTGAGGCGGGAGCCGAGATCGGCGGGCTCATGGCCGCGGGCAAGATCGAGGCGCTCGAGACGGTGATCGAGGGCTTCGAGCGTCTGCCCGAGGCGCTCAACATGCTCTTCGACGGTGCCAACACGGGCAAGCTCTCGGTCAAGATCGCCTGAGCCCCATTTCGAGTTGGCAGAAACCGGCTGCAGCAGCCGGTTTCTGACACTTCGCGGGTCTCGGCGGCGTCTTCTCCGGCCCGCCGCGGAGGTCGGCCCAACGCGGTAGCGACTAGTTTCCGGTCTCGCTCCGGTCGGATGGGTGAGAAGCAAAAGACAAGGAGAGCGATACGTGGGTGAGCTAAGCAGCAATGGGCTGGCGATCGAGGTCAGCGGACTGGTCAAGTCGTTCGGGGAGGTCCGCGCCCTCGACGGCGTTGATCTCGAGGTAGCCGCGGGCACGGTTCTCGGTGTGCTCGGGCCCAACGGCGCGGGCAAGACGACCGCGGTGCGCGTGCTCACGACGTTGCTCGCCCCCGATGCCGGTTCGGCCCGCGTGCTCGGGCTCGACGTCGTCGAGGATGCTCCATCCCTACGGGCCAAGATTGGCCTGGCGGGCCAGTATGCAGCCGTCGACGAGAACCTGACCGGCGTCGAGAACCTCGTGATGGTGGGCCGCCTCTATGGGATGCGGCGCGTCGACGCCAAGGTCCGGGCGGGCGAGCTGCTCGATCGATTCGGGCTCTCCGACGCTGGAGATCGGGTCGTCGGGACCTACTCCGGAGGCATGCGGCGGAGGCTCGACCTCTCCGCCGCCCTGGTCGCCCACCCCCCGGTGCTCTTCCTCGACGAGCCGACCACCGGCCTCGACCCGCGCAGCCGGCTCGAGCTCTGGGAGACGATCGAGGGCCTCGTCGCCGACGGCACCACCGTTCTGCTCACCACCCAGTACCTCGACGAGGCCGATCGGCTGGCCGACCGGATCGCGGTGATCGACAGCGGCAGGGTGATCGCCGACGGCACCTCCGATCAGCTCAAGGACAGGGTGGGTGGCGTCCGGGTCGAGGTCCACGTGACCGATCCGTCGACCACCGCGGCCGCCGCCGTCGCCCTGGCTCCGATGTCGAGCGACGAGCCTCTTGTGGAGGGTCACCGGGTCAGCGTCAGCGTGCTGAAGGAGGCGGGCACGATCATGGAGGCAGCTCGCCGCCTCGAACAGCGGGGCCTCGGCGCCGACGACGTCGCGATCCGCAGGCCGACGCTGGACGACGTCTTCCTGACGCTGACCGGCCGCGAGATCAGCAGCGAGGCCGACGAGCAAACCGACGCCGAACGCGAGGAGGCCCCGGCATGAGTCGCTTCGTTCCCGACACCCTGGTTCTGGCCGAGCGTAACGTCGTCCGCCTGCGCCGCTCACCTGACCTGCTGATCGGTTTCACGATTCAGCCCGTCATGTTCGTGCTGCTCTTCGCCTTCGTCTTCGGCGGGGCAATCTCAACTCCGGGCTTCTCCTACATCGACTTCCTGATCCCTGGAATCATCGTTCAGAACACCGCCTTCGGTGGGTTCGCGACCGCCCTGGGGCTGTCCGAGGACCTGACCAAGGGCCTGATCGATCGGTTTCGGTCGCTACCGACCTCGCGGTCATCCGTGCTCGCGGGGAGAACCCTCGCGGACGTGGTGACGAACTCGATCTCCGTGGTCATCCTCGTGATCACGGGCTTGATCATCGGATTCTCCTTCGGCACGAACGCCGCCGAGATCGCCGCGGGCTTCGGGCTCCTGCTGCTCTTCGGCTACGCGTTCTCCTGGATCTTCGCGCTGATCGGCATGTCGGTCTCTTCACCGGAGGCGGCCAACGGGATCGGATTCACGTTGATCTTCCCGATCACGTTCATCTCCTCGGCGTTCGTCCCGATCGAATCGATGCCGGCCGCACTCCAGGAGTTCGCCGAGGTGAATCCGATCACGATCGTGGTCGACGCGATGCGGGCCCTGTGGCTGGGGGCGCCGGCGGGAAACAACATCTGGGGCGCGGTCGTCTGGTGTCTGGCGCTGGTCGCGATCTTCGCCCCCCTCGCCGTCCGCAAGTACAGGAAGGCGGCCACTGGCTGAACCGCGAGGCCGGGTGGGCGTACGATCAGACGATGCCGCTCGCCGAGCAGCCGAAGCCGACCGACCGATTCCGGATCCTATCCGTCGACGGAGGTGGAATCCGGGGCCTGATCCCGGCCCTGATCATCGCTGACGTCGAGAGGCGCCTGCAGATGCGGGCCGGGGAGGACGCTCGAATCTCCGACTACTTCCACCTGTTCGCGGGAACCTCGACCGGTGGGCTGATCGCGCTCGCCCTGACCGCCCCCGATCCCGCCCGGCCCGATCGCCCGCGGGTCAGCGCCGACGAGCTCGCGGCCCTCTACGTCGAGGACGGCCCGATGATCTTCGACCGGACGCTGTGGCAGCGCCTCAGGACCGTCTGGGGCTTCACGGGGCCGAAGTACTCATCGGAGCCGCTGCGGGCGGCGGTTGGGAGGCGGCTCGGCGAGACGGAGCTGGCCGAGGCTCTGCGCGAGGTCGTCATCCCCTCCTACGACATGACCGGGCGCGAGCCGTTCTTCTTCAAGCGCTGGCGGGCAAGGCAGGCGGTGAGCCCGGCGGCCCCGCCGTCGGAGAGCCGCAACAACCCCATCGTCGACGCCGCCCTCGCGACCGCCGCCGCCCCGACCTACTTTCCGTCCCACGAGCTCGGCGGGCGAGCGTTGATCGACGGTGGGGTCTTCGCCGCCAACCCCGTGGTCGCGGCGATCACGGAGGCGCTGAAGCGGACCGAGAGCCCGGGGCGATTGAGCATCGAGGACCTGCTCGTCGTCTCGATCGGCACGGGACTTCACGAGCAGGGCTACGGGGCCGATCGGGTGAGACGGTGGGGCAAGCTCGGCTGGATCCTTCCCCACGGGGACGATCCCCCGATACTCGGGGCGGTTCTCGACGGCGCCTCCGACGGCGCCGATCACTGGGCCCACATGCTTCTCAACCACGTCCCCGGCGCCGAGCCACCGACCTCCGGTGAGACCGGCCAGGGGCCGCGTTACTTCCGTATGCAGGTGCCGCTGGAGGAGTCGATCCCCCTTGACGATGCCAGCGCGGCGGCGCTGACCGGATCCCTCCCCGCTGCCGCGGCTGCCCTGATCGCCGCTCGCGAGGGGGAGCTCGATGAGATCGTCGAGCGGCTGCTGCGCGTCGGGCCGCTCCCACCGGACCCGCCGCCGGAACCCGCAGAATCCCGCTAGAGACGGGGCCGATCGCCAGGGGAAGCCGGTCCGTTCGCCCCCGACGCGGTTAGGTATCCAGCCGATTCGTCCTGGGTAGTCGTCACGGATGCCGGGCGGCGGAGCCGCAAATAGGTTGGTCCCGTTGCTTGAACGCCCGCCAGGGCCCTACCGGGAGGATGAGAATGAGCGACGAGGGATCCGAGCAGGCCCCGACAAGTGAGCCCGCCGAGGACGGTCAGCCGCCCGAGGAGAACAAGCCGAAGCGATTCCCCACCGCGTTCACCGTGCTGGCCATCGTCCTGCTCGTCGTCTGGCTCGCATCGTTCGTGATCCCCGCGGGCAAGTACGAACTCGACCCGAAGACCGGCGGCCCCCTTCCCGCCTCCTATGAGGAGCTTCCGTCCTGCGGCGACGTCGACGGCAAGCAACCGTGTTCGGACCGGACGATCCTGCACCAGTTCAGCGACCTCTGGGCATCTCCCACCGATGGCCTCTACGGCATCGAGAACGACAAGGGACTCGTCTCGGTCAACAACCGCGGTTATCTCTACGGCTCCGCGCAGATCTTCCTGTTCGTCCTCGCGATCGGTGCGTTCATCAGCGTGACGATGAAGACCGGAGCGATCCAGCGGGGGATCGGTCGGCTGGCGCTGCGCTTCAAGGACCGGCCGGCGGCTCTGATCATCGTGATCATGCTCGTCTTCGCGATCGGCGGCACGACCGAGGGGATGTGGGAGGAGACGCTCGGTTTCTTCGCGTTACTCGTGCCACTTGCGCTTGCGCTCGGATTCGATCGGATGACGGGCGCCGCGATGATCTTCTTCGGCGCCGGCACCGGTGTGCTCGCGTCGACTGTCAACCCGTTCGCGACCGGCGTCGCCTCCGACGCCGCCGGGATCGAGATCGGTGACGGGATCGGCCTGCGCCTGGCGATGTGGGTGGTCCTGGTGACCGTCGGGATCCTGTTCGTCCTTCGCTACGCGTTTCGCGTCCGCAACGACAACACGAAGTCGGTGATGGGCCTCGAGGGGATGGAGAGCGGCGGGCTGCGGATGGCCGACGAGGCGATCGGCGACGTCGAGCCGCTGACGAGCCGCCACAAGGTGATCCTCACCCTGTTCTTCGCGGCCTTCGCGATCATGATCTACGGCTTCATTCCGTGGCCCGACATCTGGGACACGATCTTCGGCGCCGACTTCCCGCTGCCGGTCTTCAACTCCTTCTACTTCGCGCAGGCGACGGTTCTGTTCATCGTCGTGGCGATCGTGATCGGGCTGATCGACAGGCTCGGCGAGAAGGGAACGGTCGACGCCATCATCATGGGCGCCGGCGAGTTCCTCGGCGCGGCTCTGATCATCGTCCTCGCCCGCGCGGTGACCGTGGTGA
This sequence comes from uncultured Solirubrobacterales bacterium, assembly GCA_963823275.1. Lineage (GTDB taxonomy): Bacteria > Actinomycetota > Thermoleophilia > Solirubrobacterales > 70-9 > RHKX01. The sequence continues at coordinate 952,320 of CAWGKW010000002.1, forward strand.
TGAAGAACACCTACATCACCGACACCATCCTGCATTGGACCGAGAGCGCCGTGACGGATCTCAGCGGCGGCGTCTTCGCGTCGGTCGCGATCCTCGTGAACCTGCCGATCGCCTTCCTGGTGCCGTCCTCGTCGGGTCATGCGGCGCTGGTGATGCCGATCCTCGGGCCCCTGGCGGACTTCGCCGACGTGCCCAGGTCGCTCTCGGTCACCGCCTACCAGACGGCGTCGGGCCTGGTGAATCTGATCACCCCGACCTCGGTGGTGATCATGGGTGGACTGACCCTCTCGAAGATCGGCTACGACCGGTATCTGCGGTTCGCGATCCCCTATTTCCTGATCCTGCTGGTGCTCAGCATGGCGTTCATGTTCATCGGCTCGGCGATCGGATGATCGGACCCGGCCGGCATCGAAAGGAGAGACCATGTCGTTAGGCGTTCATTCAGAGGTCGGCAAGCTTCGCAAGGTGATCGTCCACCGGCCCGGGCTCGAGCAGCGACGGCTGACCCCCGAGAACGCGGAGGAGCTGCTCTTCGACGACGTGATCTGGGTCCGTGAGGCCAAGGTCGAGCATGCGGCGTTCGTCGAGGTGATGAAGGAGCGCGGGGTGGAGGTCTTCGATGCCGAGGATCTGCTCGCCGAGACGCTGGCTGAGCCGGCCGGCAGGGAATGGCTCCTCGATCAGGTCCTCGACGAGCGCCAGGTCGGTCAGTACCTGGCCCGGAGCGGCCGCGTCTGGGCGGCATCGGCCTCCGCCAAGGAGGTCGCCGACTTCCTGATCGGTGGGATGACGAAGGAGGATCTCGAAGGCGGGGCGGGCCTGTTCTGGAGCTCCGCCGGGCCGCTGGACATGGTGTTGCCGCCGTTGCCCAACTTCCTCTTCCAGCGCGATCCCTCCTCATGGATCTACAACGGCGTGACCATCAACCCGATGACCAAGCCGGCCCGCCGTCCCGAGACGGCCATCATGGAGGCCATCTACCGGTTCCACCCGATGTTCCGCGCCGACGGCGGGGTCAACATCTGGTTCGGCGGCGCCGAGCAGGACTGGGGCCGCTGCACGATCGAGGGAGGTGACGTCGAGACGATCGGTAACGGGGCCGTGATGATCGGAATGGGCGAGCGGACGAGTCCGCAGTCGGTCGGAATCCTGGCCCGCAACCTCTTCCAGCACGACGCCGCAAGGCTCGTTCTCGCGGTCAAGCTGCCGCCGTCGCGCTCATACATGCATCTCGACACGGTGATCACGATGGTCGATCGGGACGCGGTGACGCTGTATCCGGCCGTCGTCAACGACGACGTTCAGATCTGGGCGCTTCGCCCGGGCGAGGAGAGGAGCTCACTCCCGGTGGTCGAGCCCTTCAAGGGCAACGTCATCGACGCCCTGGAGCACGCACTCGAGATCGACGGGATCCGCGTCATCCCGACCGGTGGAGACTCCGCCGAGATGGCCCGCGAGCAATGGGACGATGGCAACAACGTCGTCTGTCTCGAGCCCGGCGTCGTCGTCGCCTACGAGCGCAACGTCGACACCAACACCAGGCTGCGCAAGGAGGGGATCGAGGTGATCACGATCGACGGCTCCGAGCTCGGTCGTGGTCGCGGGGGCTCCCACTGCATGACCTGCCCGATCGAACGAGAGGCGGCCTACTAGCCATGTACAACCTGCGCAACCGGAGCTTCCTCAAGGAGATCGACTTCAGCCGCGATGAGCTGCTGCACCTGCTGGCGCTCTCACAGGCGCTGAAGACGGCGAAATACGCCGGCAACGAGGTGCAACGGCTCACCGGCAAGGAGATCGCGTTGATCTTCGAGAAGAGCTCGACCCGGACCCGCTGCGCCTTCGAGGTCGCTGCCTTCGATCAGGGAGCGCACGTCACCTACCTCGATCCGACCGGCTCGCAAATGGGTCACAAGGAGTCGATCGCCGACACCGCGCAGGTGCTCGGGCGCATGTTCGACGGGATCGAGTACCGCGGCTCCGGGCAGGAGAACATCGAGGAGCTCGCCCACCACGCCGGTGTCCCGGTCTACAACGGGCTGACCAACGAGTGGCACCCCACCCAGATGCTGGCCGATTTCCTGACGATGCACGAGCGGACCAACAAGCCCTACGACGAGATCGCCTACGCGTTCGTCGGCGACGGCCGCTTCAACATGGGGCGGTCCCTGCTGATCATGGGGGCGCTTCTCGGCTCCGACGTCCGGTTGATCACGCCGACCGAGTTGGGTCCTCCCGAGGACGTGGTTGAGTTGGCGCAGAAGCTGGCCGCCGTATCCGGCGCGCAGATCACGATCAGCCCCGACGTCACCGAGGTGGCGGGGGTCGACTTCATCCACACCGATGTCTGGGTCTCGATGGGTGAGCCGAAGGAGGTGTGGGCCGAGCGAGCCGACCTCCTGGCTCCCTACCAGGTGAACTCGGAGCTGCTCGCCGCGACCGACAACCCCAAGGTCAAGTTCATGCACTGCCTGCCCGCGTTCCACAACGCCGAGACGACCGTCGGTGCCGAGATCGCCGAGGCCACCGGCATGGCGACGGGCCTGGAGGTCTCCGACGACGTATTCCGCTCCCCTGCGAGCATCGTCTTCGACCAGGCTGAGAACCGACTGCACACGATCAAGGCGGTCCTGGTCGCGACCCTCGCGTGACCTTCCGGCCGTGAGGCCCGGGGCGAGACTGTGACGACCCGGTCGAAGGACCCCTTCGAGGTCCCGGACGTCGACCCCGAGGAGGGCGTTCCCCAGCTGCTCGCCGGGCTGCGCACCGAGGTCGACGGGCTCGACGAGCGGGAGGCCGCCCGTCGCCTTGACCAGTTCGGGCCGAATGAGATCCGGCGTGAGAGCGGCCCGGCCTGGTGGCGCAGCCTGCTCGACCAGCTCATCCACCCCCTGGCGCTCCTGCTTTGGATCGCCGCGCTGCTCTCATTCGTCACGGGCGTGTTCGCCCTTGCGATAGCGATCGTCATCGTGATCGGGCTGAATGCTGCGTTTGCGTTCGCCCAGGAGCGCCAGGCCCAGCACGCCACCGAGGCACTCCGCGAGCTGTTGCCGCCGGCCGTTCACGTGCGGCGGGGCGGCGCGCCGGCCGAGATCGACGCGACCACCCTCGTTCCGGGTGACCTGCTGCTGCTTGCGGAGGGAGACCGGATCTCCGCCGATGCGCGCCTGATCGCGGGCGACGTCGAAGTCGATATGTCTCCGCTGACCGGGGAGTCACAGCCCGTCGCACGCGGCTCCGAGCGCTCGCACCCCGCAGGCACGCCGCTGGAGGCCGAGGACCTCGTCTTCGCCGGGACCCTCTGCACGGGCGGCGAGGCAAGGGCCATCGTCTACGGCACCGGCATGCATACGCAGTTGGGGCGGATCGCGGCGCTGTCACAGACCGTGGTCGCCGAAGACTCTCCACTCCAGCGCCAGGTGAATCGGGCCGCCGAGCTGATCGCGCTCGTCGCCGTCGTCCTCGGGATCACCTTCTTCGCCGTTGGGCACCTGCTCGCCGGGCTGAGCCTTGCCGACTCGGGCGTGTTCGCGATCGGCCTGCTGGTGGCCAACGTGCCCGAGGGTCTCCTCCCGACCATCACGCTCGCGCTGGCGGTCGGCGTCCGCCATATGGCAAGGCGCCGAGCTCTCGTCAAGAAGCTGACCGCGGTGGAGACGCTCGGCTCCACCGATGTCATCTGCACCGACAAGACCGGCACGCTGACGGAGGGCCGGATGTCGGCGATCTCACTCTGGCGGAACGGAGCAGTCACCGAGGTCGTCGATGGGACGCCGCCGGTGGGGCGCGAGGTGGCCGAGCTGCTCTCCACCGCGGTGCTCTGCAGCAACGCGACGCTGACACATGCCGAGGATGGGACGTCGGCGCGAAGTGGCGACCCGAGCGAGACCGCGTTGCTGGTTGCGGCCGAACGACTCGGCGTCGACGTCGCGGCGCTCCAGGTCGACCGCGAGGCCGATCGACGGCGGCTCTTCGCCTTCGACCCGCGTCGGAAGCGAATGGCGACCCTGGACGCGGAGGATGGCGGTGAAATGCGCATTCACGCGAAGGGAGCGCCGCTCGAGCTGCTCGCGCGCTGCACCACGGTTCGCGTCGACGGCGGCGGCGAGACGCCGCTCGATGCCGACGCCACAGCGGCGGTTCGAAGCGCGTTCAAGCGATATGCGGCCGACGGCCTGCGGGTGCTCGGGTTCGCAACGCGAGCGGCACCCGACATCTCCCTGAGCCGCGCCGACGACAGGGACAGGGCCGAATCGGGATTGTGCTTCCTCGGGCTGATCGCCATGCGGGATCCCCTGCGAGCGCACGTGCCCGACGCCGTCGCCGACTGCCGTCGAGCCGGGATCAGGATCATCGTGATCACCGGCGACGACGGCCTCACCGCGGGGGCGATCGCCCGGGAGGCGGGGATCGTTGACGAGAGCGCCCAGGTCGTGACCGGGCCCGAGCTCGACGCGCTGAGCGACGCCGGCCTCGATGAGGTGCTTCGGAGCGCGCCGAAGTTGATCATCGCCCGCAGCTCACCCGAGGCGAAGCTGCGCATGGTCGATGCCCTCCGCGCCGACGGTCACACCGTGGCGATGACCGGCGACGGGGTCAACGACGCGCCCGCCTTGCGACGAGCGGACATCGGGATCGCCATGGGCGCATCGGGCACCGACGTCGCCCGCGAGTCCGCGGACATGGTGCTCACCGACGACGACTTCGCCTCGATCGTGGCTGCGGTCAAGGAGGGTCGCACCGTCTACGAGAACATCCGCAAGTTCGTCACCTACATCTTCGCGCATGCCACCCCGGAGATGATTCCGTTTCTGCTGTTCGCGCTCTCGGGTGGGTCCATACCGCTGCCGCTGACGGCATTGCAGATCCTCGCCATCGATCTCGGCACGGAGACGCTGCCCGCCCTGGCGCTCGGGCGCGAGCCCGCGGAGCCCGGGCTGATGGACCAGCCGCCCCGTCCCCGCACGACCGGCATCCTGACGCGAGCCATGCTCGTCCGGGCGTGGATCTGGCTGGGGTTGGTCGAGGCCGTGTTGGTGGTCGGTGGGTTCCTCTTCGTACTGCTTCGCGCCGGCTGGTCGTTTGGCGACGCCACCGGAGTGGGGACGCCGCTTCATCACGACTACGTGATGGCCACGACGATGACGTTCGCCGGCATCACCGCATGCCAGGTCGGAACGCTCTTTGCGACTCGTACGAGTCGGGCCTCGTTGCGCGAGATCGGCGTCTTCTCCAACCCCCTGCTGCTTGGCGGGCTCGCATTCTCGCTCGTGTTCGCCGCCGCGTTGATCTACATTCCCTTCATGCAGGATCTACTCGGGACCACCGCACTCGGCCCACCTGAGCTGGCGCTGCTGGCCTGCTTCCCCGTGATCGTCTGGGGAAGCGATGAGCTCCGCCGTGCGTGGTTGCGACGCCATGACGTCGCGCCCGCCCCACAACCGGAACCAGCATCTTGAGCGCCGACCAAGGCGCCGGCGACCCACTCGTCGTCGTCGCACTCGGTGGCAACGCGCTGCTGCGACGGGGCGAGGAATCCAGCGCGGCCAACCAGCATGCCGCGGCAAGGGTTGCCGCCAGGATGCTCAGTCCGGCGTCGGAGCGGGCTCGCCTGGTCGTAACCCACGGGAATGGACCGCAGGTGGGTCTGCTCGCCCTCAAGGAGGACGCCTATCGGGACGGCGATCCCTATCCGCTCGACGTCCTCGATGCCGAGAGCGGCGGCCAGATCGGTTACGTGATCGAGCTCGAGCTCGACAACGCGATCGACCATCAGCACACGGTGGCCGTGATCACGCGAGTCGTGGTCGACGCCGGGGATCCGGCCTTCACCGAGCCCTCGAAGTTCATCGGACCCGTCTACGAGAGGTCACAGGCGGACGAGCTCGCCGAGCAGCGCGGGTGGACCGTCAAACCGGACGGGGACAAGTGGCGCCGGGTCGTTCCCTCGCCGGAGCCGCAGGAGATCGTCCAGCTCGCGGCCATCCGCCGGCTCGTTGAATCCGGGTTCCTCGTCGTCTGCGTCGGCGGAGGGGGGGTGCCGGTCGTCGAGGTCGCCGGCGGGCACGAGGGAGTCGAGGCGGTCATCGACAAGGATCTCGCCTCCTCGCTGCTCGCGATCGGGCTGGGGGCCGACGTCCTCGTCCTCGCGACCGACGTCGAGGCCGTCTATCTCGACTTCGGGAGCCCGGGCCAGCGTGCGGTCTCTGAGGCGCCTTCCGACTGGCTGCGGGAGCGGGGTTTTGCGGGCGGATCGATGGGCCCGAAGGTCGAGGCGGCCTGCCGCTTCGTCGAGCGGACGGGAAATCGTGCCGTGATCGGCGCGCTCGAGGATCTGGACGGGCTGATCGGCGGCGCGGCCGGTACTCAGGTCCATCCTCCCGGATCCGAACTCGAGTTCGGATAGCGGTCGCGGTTCGTCGGCGCCGAAGGCCGAGCTCAGGCGTCGAGGTACCTTCAAGCACATCTGCACCCTGCACGGCTTCGGAGGGAAGTCGTCGACAACCGAGGGAGAAACGATGAAGCGAGTTCGGATCGGTGGAGGGCAAGCAGATCAAAGACGGTGGGATCCAGGCGGGTGACCTCGCCGCCGGGGTGATCGCGCCGTCGCAGGCGCGCACGTTCCACGACTCGACCGCGATCACCGTCGGTGACGACCCGAGCACCTTCGTCACCGTCGGACGCTCGCCGATCTCGATAGCGGCGACTACATGCTCTCCGGCAAGGCCCAGGTCGAGCCCAACCCGATCGCCGGCAACGACGGCGCACAGGCGATCTGCGCGCTGTTCGTGAATGGCACCGAGGTCGACCGCTCGCGCCTGCAGGTCGGCGAGAACATCGCGACTTCCCCCGTCGTGCTGAGGGGAACTATCCCGGTCGAGACGGCCGTCGCCGTCCCCGATGGCGGCACGGTCGTCCTAGGCTGTCGACCTCCCCTGAGGCACGGTTCAGGACCGGCGGCCGACGAGCTCGAGGACGTCCCCCGCGGCGCGGAGGCCGCTGCGCAGGGCGCCCTCCATGGTCCCGGTCCACTCCGGCTCCGCTGTGTGCTCGCCGGCGAAGACGATCCCGCCGCTCCCCATCGCGGCTGCGCTGCCGCGCGCGTCCGGCACGGACGGCAGCACCGAGTAGGCGCCGCGGGCCCATGGGTCGTCCTCCCAGACGGTGAGCAGGGCGCCGTCCTCCTCGGGTTCGAGCTCGGGCCAGAGGTCCTGCAGCCGCCGCAGCCACTCGGAGGCGCCCTCGCGTACCCGGAGGCTCTCGAGCACCGGCCCGGCTCCGGCCCAGGCACCGGCCGTACGCCCGCCGACCTCGTCGCAGGGAGTCGTCCATGCCCAGAAGCGGTCCGGCCCCGACATCACGGCGCGGTGTGGGGTGGGGGTCGCGAGCGGGACCGCGAGCTTGGCGGCCCTGCTGGTCGGGATCGCGGCGATCGCTCGTTCGGCGGCCTCCTCGATCGGCGGATCGAAGCTGATCCCGTCGAGCAGGAGGGCGACCGGGACGGCGACCAGACAGGCGGACGCGGTGACGTCGACGCCGTCGCCGAGCACCCGGACCTCACCACCCTCGGTACGGACCTCCCGCACCGGACATCCGAGCCGCACCCGCTCGCCGAGGGTCGCCGCGATCGCGGTCGCCAGGCGCTGGTTTCCGCCGCGCATCCGCCTCGTCTCCGCCGACTTGACCAGGTAGGGGAGATGCACCGCGTAGCTGGCGTCCAGATCGGCCAGCGGGTGGGCGAGAGCGCTCTGCAGTCGGGTCTCGAGCACTTCACGAACGGTGCCGCTCTCGATCGCTCGGCGAAAGACATCGAGCGCCGAGGCCCTCGGCTCCGCGCTCGCGAGCTGCGCGACGGCCTCAGCCGCCCGCGCGAGGACGGCTGCCCCGGGGCCGGGCCCCGGGGCCAGGTCTCGATCGGGGTAGTGAATACCCATTCCGTCGAGCTCGATCCCGAGCCGACCGGCGAACTCCTCGGTCACGTCGTATCCACCCGTGATGAACTCGGCCCCTCGCTCGATCAGGCCGCCGTTCGCCAGCCGCTCAGACCAGACCCGGCCGCCGACCCGGCCGCGAGCCTCGAGCACCACGACCTCGACTCCGGCCGCAGCGATCGCCTCGGCTGCTGCGAGCCCGGCGAATCCGGCTCCGATCACCGCCACTCGGTGATCCGGCTCTGATGGGATCGAGGCGCTCAAGGTTGGCCGACCGTAGCGGTCGACGGGCCCGCTCAGGCCTTCGCCGTCGTGATCCGCTCGGCCTCCTCGGGGGTGGCGGTCAGCAGGATCGCGCCCTCGCCGGTCAGGTAGGCCTCCTCACCGTGCTGGGAGACGTCCATGCCCAGGGCCTCCTCGTACTCCGATGCCCTGAGCGGCATCGCCGCTCCCACCAGACGGAGGATCAGGAAGGTCGCGAGAAACGCGTAGGCGGGGGTCGCGAGAACGGCCACGGCCTGGTGACCCAGTAGGGCGGCGTTGCCGTAGAGCAGACCGTCCTCGACCCCATTCCAGGCCAACTGCGCCGCGAACCCGATGAAGAGGATCCCGGTGATGCCCGCGATGCCGTGGGCGGCGAGCACGTCGAGGGTCTCGTCGACGCGGGTTCGGGGCCGCCAGACGATGAAGGCGTAGCTCGGCAACGCGGCCAGGGCGCCGAGCCCCAGCGCCCAGGCGGGACTGATGAATCCCGCGGCCGGGGTGATGCCGACGCAGCCGACGATGATCGCCGTCGCCGCGCCGATCGCGGTCACCTTGCCTCCGCGAAGCAGGTCGAGCGTGAACCAGACGACCAGGGCGCCGGCGGGGCAGAGGAACGTGTTCGTGAACGCGAGCACGCCCGAGTTGCCCGCCGAGAGGCCGCTGCCGCCGTTGAATCCGAACCAGCCGAACCAGAGCAATCCGGCTCCCAGCAGCACGTAGATCGAATTGTGCGGAAGCAGGGCCTGGCGGCCGTAGTCCTTCCGCGCGCCGACCACGAGCGCGGCCGCGAGCGCCGAGAAACCCGAGCCCATCTCGACCGGGACCCCTCCGGCGAAGTCGAGCGTGCCGAGGTCAGCCAGCCAGCCGCCGCCGAAGACCCAGTGGGCCAGGACCGGGTAGACGAAGATCGACCAGAGCGCGATGAAGGCCATGAACGGCGCGAATCGCACGCGCTCGACCACCGCGCCCGAGACCAGCGCCGCAGTGACCACGCAGAAGCTCCCCTGGAATGCGAAGAAGAGGAGATGGGGGATGCTCTGACCCTCGAGCGGGCTGAAGTCGACCCCGTTCAGGAGGGCGTAGTCGAAGCCGCCGATGATCGAGTTGCCTTCGGCGAACGCGAACGAGTAGCCGATCATCGCCCAGGACACGACCGCAACCCCGAGCGCCGCGATGCACATCATGAATGTGTTGAGGGTGTTCTTCGATCGCACCAGGCCCGCGTAGAAGAGCCCGAGCGCCGGGGTCATCAGGACCACCAGCGCAGTCGCCGCGAGCATCCAGGCCGTATCGCCGGTGTCGATTGTCGAATCGAGGCCGGTCACGCCTGCCCCTGCCCGTCGACGGGGGTGACCGCGCCCTGGCCGGTCTCTCCCGTTCGGATCCTGATGGCCCGATCGAGTGGCACGACGAAGATCTTCCCGTCGCCGACCCTGCCCGTCCTGGCGCCGTCGGCGAGCGCCTCCACCGCGGGGTCGACGAACTCCTCGGAGACGGCGATCTCGAATCGCACCTTCTCCGCTAGCCCCATCTTCACGGTGGTTCCCCGGTAGGTCTCGACCTTGTCGAGCTCTCCACCGTGACCCTGGACCCGGCTCATCGAGACCCCGCGTACGTTGGCGCGATAGAGAGCCTCCAGCACCTCGTTGGCCCGCTCGGGGCGAACGATTCCGATCACCAGCTTCAAGCTCTCTCCCTCTCGAGTCTTCTCCGGACCGACACACTCGAATGCGTTTCCGGTGAGCCGGCCCCTCGACGGACCGGGGTCAGCTTTATCGATGGGGCGGTCGGATCCTTCTGCACTGGCCGGTGTTCGGCCGGAGGCGGCTACCAGGCCGGCTCAGGGCGCTCGGCGCCGCGGATTCGGGGGCGAGGTGCGAGCAGGTAGCGCCACGTGAGCAACCCGCCGGCGGCCATCATCGAGATCGCGAGAATCGATCCCAGCGACAGCAGCGGAACCCCGGTGAGCCCGTTTCCGATGTTGCACCCATGCGCGAGCGTGCCGCCGACCCCCATCGCCAAGCCTCCCAGCGCCGCCCGCATGGTGCGGGCCGGGTCAGGGAATCGGAGCGGTCCCCGGATTGCGAGGGCACCCCCGGCGATGACGCCGATCGCCAGGAAGACCTCGAAGTTCAGTCCGCCGAGGTCGCCGCTCTCGAGAGCGTTCCTGGTCGTTGCCGGAACGCCGACGAACCCGAGCCCGTAGGAGTAGTCGGCCCAGCCGGCGACGACCCAGGCGATCGCCCCGAGCGCGCCGAGCAGCACACCGGCTCGCAGCGCCTCCCTCGACCTTCGAGCGAGGAGGGCAAGGCCAAGCGCGCCCAGGATCAACGCGATCGGGACGTAGCCGACTCCCAGCAGCCCGTAGAGGGTCTGCTCGGAGGGTGGGCCGAGGACGTCGTCGAGATCGGTGGCGACGCCCTCGAGCGGCCCCCCGCGCACGAGCAGCTCCCCGACCGCGAATCCCAGGATCGCGATCGCGGTGGCGAGCGACCCGGCGCCCGATTTCCAGAGGATCCCCGTGATGCAACCGCCCGCAAGTGCCATGCCCGCCCCGAATACCAGCCCGCCGATCACCTGTGCCACGGGGAACAAGCCGATCGCCGGGAGGGACCCGGGCGAGCTGAACAGCTTCACGTCGAAGGCGATCAGCAACGGCAGCAGAAGCAGCTGCACGGCGACGGCGACGGCGAAGATCAGCAGGATTCTCGATCGCCGCTCGAAGGCCGCCCTCCTGATCCCCGCGTTGAAGCAGATCGTCTCGCGCGACATCAGATAGCCGACGGCGAGACCCACCGCGAGCCCTCCGACCAGGGGGCTCAAAGCCGGCGCCGTCGAATCGCCACTCCCGTGAGGATCTCGCGAACGGTGCGATCGGCGATCAGAGCGGTCGTGTCCCTCGATCCGACGTGTTCAGGGAGAACCTCCACGACGTCGGCGCCGATCACCTCGACGTTGGCGGCGACCTCACGGCAGGCCCAGAGCAGGTCGACGGGGGTCATCCCGCCCGGCTCCGGTGTCCCCGTGCCGGGGGCGAACGCGGGGTCGAGCACGTCGACATCGACCGAGATGAAGACCGGGCCCGGGCCCACGGACTCGATCGCCTCGGCGATCACGGGCTTGATTCCGCGGTCGCGGACGTCGTGCATGAAGTGGGAGACGACCCCCCGGTCGCGCTGCCATGCGAACTCCTTCTCGCCGGGCCAGAAGCCCCGCAAGCCGATCTGGACGTAGCGGCCGGGGTCGACCAGCTCGGCTTCGACGAGCCGGTACATGACGCTTCCGTGGGAAATCTCGGCGCCGAAGACCTCGGCGCCGGTGTCGGTGTGGGTGTCGAAGTGGATCAGGCCGACCGGTCCGTGCACCGAACAGCAGGCGCGGATGTCGGGCTCGGTGATCGAGTGATCGCCCCCGAGCACGATCGGAATCGCGCCCGCCTCGACCACCGCGGTGACCGTCCGCTCGATGGCCTCGTGAGATGCGATCGGGTCGGCCGGCAACACCGGCGCATCACCGAAGTCGATCACCTGCAGCTCGGTGCCCAGCGCGTCGATCCCGGCCTCGAGGTGGGGTCCGGCCGGACAACTCGCCGCCCGAATCGCGCGCGGGCCGAAGCGCGCCCCGGGACGATCGGAGACGAGATCGTCCATCGGCGCTCCGACGATCGCCGCGTCGGCGCCGGCCAGCTCCCCCGGGTCCTCCGTGTATGGGAGGCCGGCGAAGGTGAGGAGGCCGGCGAAGTCGGGCTTCTCGCCGTGAGGCCAGCGTTCGGTCGGGTCGATCATCACGGTCATCCTCCTGCGGGGCTGTGGGGCCATCACTGCCGGGTTCGGGCGAGCCTACCTGTCGGCCGGGCTGTCGACGCGCCGTGACCGGAAACCTGGGTCCGGCCCCGACGATCTCGCCGCTACACTCGAACCGAGCTTGGCCACGGGTCGGTTGGCCCAACGGCGAGGAGGTCGGGTGTCGAAGGGTTCGGGTCAAGGTCCCCGAGAGCGCGGTGCGGCCGGGTCGGAGAACCTGTACCTGGTCGGTCCGGCCGAGGGAGCTCGGGCGACCGTGGTGGTGCTGCACGCCTGGTGGGGGTTGACCCCGGTGGTGACCGGCGTCTGCGACGACCTGGCCGATCTGGGGTATGCGGCGGTGGCCCCCGACCTCTACGACGGCAGTTTGGCTTCGACGGCTGAGGAGGCCGCCGCGCTCCGGGGCAGGAAGCGCTCAACGCCGATGTGGCGGCAGATCGTTTCGGCGACTGAGATCGCGCGATCCGAGTACGGAGCCGGAGCCGTCGGTCAGATCGGGTTCTCGATGGGTGGGCACTGGGCCCTGTGGCTGGCCAAGCAGTCGCGGCCGGAGATCCTGCCGATCTCGGCGACCGCAGTCTTCTACGCGACGCGTGGCGGCGACTTCTCCGCCAGTCGCTCGGCGTTCCAGTTCCATCTGGCCGAGTCGGACGCCTTCGTCAGCCAGACCAGCATCGCCCGTCAGCGGCGCCAGCTGCGGGCTGCGGGCTGCGACGCCGCCTTTCATCAATACCCCGGCACCGGACACTGGTTCTTCGAGTGGGACCGTCCCGACGCCTTCGATCCCGAAGCTGCGAGCCTGGCGTGGCGACGGACGGTGGAGTTTCTCGATCGGCGGCTCCCCGGCTGAAGCGCAGCATGACCCGTTCGTGGGCGAATCCAGGCCGATACGCAGGCCTCAGGCCGCCGCAGTCTCGCTGCCGGGGCGACGCGAGCGGATCGCCAGCAGTGCGACTCCCGCGGCCGTGACCCCGCCGAGAACCGGGACCGCAAGCTTCGCCGCACGCGGTGGCAGCGCCAGCTCGAAGAGCGGGACGGGGTCGCCGATCCGGTCTCCGAGGGCGGCCAGCGGGCAGTCTCCCTGGTTGGCGGCCACCAGCACCGCCTCGAGCGCGAGGGCACCGATTGCGGGCCGGAGCAACGGACCACGGCGGTCACTGATCGCGCACCACCAGATATGCGCGATCGAACTGAGAAAGCCGAGCGCAATGAGCGCATGGGCCGCTCGCCAGGCAATGATGGCTGCAGGCAGGCGCTCCCTCGGCCCCATCCTCCGCCCGGCTTCATGCATGCCGTGAAGGTAGCCGAAACGAAGTGATCCCACCGGGGATCGCCCTGGTGACGTCCCGGTAGGGGCAGTTGCAGAGCGTGACCGTGGTCCGTGGGCCTCCGTCTTGGCGGCGCGGTGGTCCTATCGCTTGATGCCGGCTCGCGGAAGTCGGCTCAGATAGAGACGCGCCAGACGCAGCCGCAGGCCACTGGGTGGGATCGCGGCCGACCCGACCGCCTCGCCGTTCGGCCGCCGACGCCTCTCGGCTTCCAACGTCGCGTCGGACCGCGACTCCCCGGACCGGAACGGAGGCTCATGCGGCTTTCCGTCAGGTGAATCCATCGTGCCGAGACTCTCTCACGCCCCTTCGCGGGAGTCATCCGTGGTCGGTACGGGACTGGATTGCGCGACCCGGTGGCCTGGGCCCGTCTAGCGTTCGATCCGACCGGGCAGCAGGAACGGATAGGGGCGCCCGGTTCGCCTTCGCCACGCCCGGTCGAGACGCCTCAGCCACAGCAGGGTCGCCCAGAGGCGGGCATCGGATCGGTAGTAGCGATGTACCTCCCGTTCCGTCAGCGGCTCCTCGAGGTGCCGGTTTATCGGAGCCAGGAAGTTCGGGAGCCAGACGTCGAGGCGCTCCTTGAGCAGGTTGCCGGTCAGGTCGAGGTAGACCTTGCGCAGATCTCGATAGCCGTCGAGAATCCCGGGGGCGACGAACCGTCGCAGCGGCCATCGCAGGATTGCGGGATAGGCCTGCGCGAGGGGCTCGAGATCCAGCCGCGAACGGTCGTCGTCATCCCAGATCATCGGTGTCGAGACGTCGATGTAGGTCAGTGCCTCGTTCTCCCATGACCAGTTGGAGAGCTGGGCGTCGAGGCCAAGTCGGGGCGATACGGTCGCCGCCGCCGAGTCGACGACCGCCGTGACCAGCGGGTGCCCCAGGTCGGGGTCGCAGTCCCCCAGGATGGACGGTGCCAGCGTCGCCGCCGCCAGCACCGGCTGCACCACGTAGGCGGCGACCGTCCCGTCGGCGCGCTCGACGCCGCGCATCTGCGTCTCGACCACCGCGGTCCCCGCGGCCCGCAGCGCTTCCACGTAGTCCTCGAGCGTTCGCCTGTAGGACTCGAAACGCGCCCCCTCGTCGAAGATCGGCATTCGCTTGCAGGCGAACCGCGGTCGATCGGTCGGCCAGCCGAGGACGAGTGAGATCTCGCCGTAGCCGAGCACCGGCAGGCTCTCCTCCTCCCCGGCGGAGAGGATGGTCTCGACCCGTCCGTCGAGCTCCCGCAGGTCGGCGTCGGGCAGGGACGGCTCGAGGCTCATCCGAGGGTGGCGGCGACCTCGGTCGCGATCTCGTCGGCCTCGGCCTCGGTGACGATCAGCGGCGGCTTGAACTGGGTGACCGAATGGTCGTGCTCGGCGTAGACCGCGAACACCCCGGCGTCGATCAGCCGCCTGGAGGCGAGCACACCGCCCTGCTCCTCGGGGAACTTGAGGCCCATCGTCAAACCGAAGCGGCGCAACTCGAACGGCATCCCCTCGAATGCTCGCTCGAAACGCTCCCCGAGCCGCTCGACTCCTGCGAGGAACCCGGGGGCCGCGATCTCATCCATGACCGCCGAGGCGGCGACGCAACCGATCTCGGCGCCGCCGAAGGTCGAGACGTAGGCGAACGGGTTCTCGTCGAAGAACGCCTCCAGTTCCGGGCGGAGGAGCACGGCACTGACGGGATAGACCCCGCCGCCAAGCCCCTTGCCCGTGATCAGCATGTCGGGCTCGACCCCCTGCTGTTGGTAAGTACCAATTGGTGCCGGTGCGGCCGAGGCCCGTCTGCACCTCGTCGAAGATCACGAGCGCTCCGGCAGAGCGCGCCGCCTCGATTACCTCGGCCAGGTACCCGGGTTCCGGGGCCGGGAACCCGAGCGTGGCGGGGATCGTCTCGAGAATCACCGCGGCCGTCTCGGATCCGATGGCGTCTCTGAATGCCCCCGCATCGTTGTAGGGGACGTGGACGAATCCCTCGGGGGGGAAGCCGAAGGGGTCGAACCAGCGCGGGTCGCTGGCGGCGAGCGCGAACCCGCTGTGGCCGTGGTAGGCGCCGATCGCGGCGACTATCTGAGGGCGCCCGGTGGTGGCGCGCGCCAGCCGGATCGCGAGGTCGACCGACTCGCTGCCCGATGGCGTGAAGACGGCGTAGGGGAGAGCCCCGTCGGTGCTGGCGGCGAGCTGCTCGGCCAGCCGGGCGCGCCAGCCGCTGACGAGGTGGTGGTTGCCGACGTCGACGTGGTCGAGGCCCTCCTTGACCGCGGCGATCACCCGTGGGTTGCGATGTCCGAGGTTGAAGACGCCGCCGTTGCAATGGCAGTTCCAGTACCAGCGATCGGAGAATGCATCGCGGAAGCGAGCTCCCTCGCGCTCGCCGATCACGATGTCGACGCCGATCGCTTCCAGCGCCCGGACCTTGCCCCGGTTCACGTGTGAGGCGAACTCGGCGCTGGTCCGCTCGCGGCTCTCGTAGGGTTGTCCGGCGCCCGGCGCCGTGCCCTCGGTCGAAGTTCCCAATGCCGACCCACTCTCCGTCGCTGTTCTGCTGCTGATCGCAAGCTACCGGCTCCTGCCGGGAACGGGTCGATCAGGGTGGTGTGAAAACCACGGGTGACCCCGGGGGGACCACTGAGCAGGATCGGGGGCGGCTGCCGAGGGGATTGACGGCCCTCGATGCGAGGATCGTCGTGCAGGCACCGCTGAGCGCGATCCCATGGAAGACGCAGCCGAACGAGCCATACCCCTATCCGTCGAGCGGCCCATCTGGAGCCGGTTCTTCACGATCGCGCCGCTGGTGATCGTCGGGACCGTGGAGGGTGACGGACACGATCTGGCCGCCAAGCACATGGCCATGCCGCTCGGCTGGGACAACTACTTCTGCTTCGTCTGCAGCCCCGAGCACGCGACGCAGGGCAATGCTGAGCGAGCGGGTGCGTTCACGGTCAGCTTTCCCCGCCCGGATGGAATCGTCGCGGCGAGTCTCTCAGCGTCTCCGCGGGCCGACGACAACACCAAGCCCGGCCTGGCCGGCATCCGGACCTTCCCCGCGCGCGAGGTCGAAGGGGTGTTGGTTGAGGATTCCTATCTCTGGCTGGAGTGCGAGCTCGAGCGCATCGTTGACGGCTTCGGGCGCAACACGCTGATCATCGGGCGTATCGTGGCCGCCGCCGTCGATCGTGACGCGATGAGGGCGGCTGACGACGACGACGCGGATCGGATCTTCAACCAGCCGCTGTTGGCCTACCTGAGCCCGGGTCGCTTCGCCCGCGTCTCGGAGAGCTACTCGTTTCCCTTCCACGTCAACATGAGGATCTGAGTTGGCCGAGCGGGAGCGGGCCGGTGCCGACCGCCAGCCGTCCGATCCGGCGGCTCAGGCGTTGCTCGACTGGCTCCGCGATCACGAGGGCGAGATGACCGAGCTCCTTGAGCGCCTCGCCCGGGCGGAGTCGCCGTCCGATGATCGGGCCGCCCAGGCGGAGGCGTTCTCGATCCTCGAGGGTGAGCTGAAGGCGCTCGCCTTCGCAACCGAACGACTGCCCGGAGACGCCAGGGGAGACCACCTGCTCGCTCGCAAGCCCGGTGCCGGCGATTCCGAGCCGCACCAGCTTCTGCTCGGTCACCTCGACACGGTCTGGCCCGTTGGGACGCTGGCGAAGATGCCGGTCGAGATCCGTGACGGGTCCCTCTTCGGGCCCGGGGTATTCGATATGAAGGGCGGACTCGTGCAGATGCTGTTCGCGCTCAGGGCACTCGCCGAGCTGGACCTGGCGCCCGCCTGCGCGCCGATCGTGTTGATCAACGCCGACGAGGAGCTGAGCAGCCCCGAGTCCCGCGTCCACATCCTGCGCCTCGCTCGGGACTCCGCCAGGGCGTTCGTGCTCGAGCCCTCCGTCGGCCCGAACGGCAGCCTGAAGACGGCTCGCAAGGGCGTCGGCAGGTTCACGGTGACGGTCAAGGGAGTGGCGAGCCACGCCGGGCTCGACCCCGAGGCCGGTCGCAGCGCGATTCTCGAGGTCTCCCATCAGATCCAGAGCCTCTTTGCGCTCAACGATCCCGCCTCCGGGGTCACCGTCAACGTCGGCACGATCGATGGCGGCCTGCGGGCGAACGTGGTCGCCCCCGAGGTCGTCGCCGAGGTCGAGACGCGCGTGGTCACGGCCGACGATGCGGCCCGGGTCGAGGAGCACATTCGCGGCTTGACCCCGGTCACCGAGGGGGTTTCGCTGGAGGTCGACGGAGGCTTTCGCCGGCCACCGCTGGAGCGGACCCCTCGCAACCGCGCCCTCTGGGAACAGGCTCGGGTCGCCGCATCTGCGCTCGGGCTCGATCTCGATGAGGCCCTGGTCGGCGGTGCCTCAGACGGCAACCTCGCCAGTGCCCACACCGCGACGCTGGACGGCCTCGGCGCGGTCGGCGACGGCGCCCATGCCGACCATGAGCATCTGATCGTCGAGCGGATGCCCGAGCGCGCCGCCCTGCTGGCCCTGCTGCTGGCCGCCCCGCTGGAGCAGTAGGCATGGCCGCGGCCAGGACCGTCGTCGGAAGCGTCGCTCGGGGTGGCGACTTCGTCAACCGGCCTCCGGATCTGAAGTCGCGCCCCCGCGAGCTCTGGGCGACCGGCGACTTCGTCGTCGGCGAGATGCTCGATACGGGCCTTGCGAGCTTTCCCGTCGAACCTCCGGGGGGAGGCCTCGAGGAGATGAGGCCGGGGGACCGCCTGATCGGAGCGCTCGGGGTCAGGGCCGCCACCTTGACGCTGGTCGGCGATTGGCGGGCCGTCGGCGACGACCTGATCCTCGAGACGCTCACCCAGGCCGGAGTACTCGGTAGGTCCACCTCGGTCTCAGCCGCGGTGCCGCCACCTCCGATCGCCAGGCTCAAGTATCTCGGGCACGCGGCGCGCGAGGGGATGGTCTGCACGATGAGCGGCGCGGTCGAGCCGGTGCCCGCTCGCCCGCTCGTGACGCCCGTGGTGCTGATCATCGGCACCTCCATGGACGCCGGCAAGACCGTGGCAGCGGTCGCGATCATCCGCGAGCTCAAGGAGATGGGAATGCGCGTGGCCGGGGCGAAGCTGACCGGCGTGGGCCGCTACCGCGACATCCTCGCGATGAGGGACGCCGGCGCGGACTTCATCCTCGACTTCGTCGACGCGGGGCTGCCGTCGACCGTCGTGGCGGAGGCCGATTACGGCGCGGTCATGGAGATCCTTTGCTCGAAGCTCGCGGCGGCTGAGGCGGACGTCGTCGTCGCCGAGGCCGGCGCCTCGCCGCTCGAGCCCTACAACGGTGATCTCGCCGTGAGCATGCTCGGCGAGAACGTCCGCGCAACCGTGCTCTGCGCCTCCGATCCGTACGCGGTCGTCGGGGTGATCGACGCGTTCGGGTCTCGCCCCGATCTGATCAGCGGCCGCGCGACCAGCACCAGCGCCGGCATCGCCCTGATCGACAGGCTGGTCGGGATCCCGGCTCTCAACGTGCTGGACCCCGACGTGGGCCCCGATCTCCGCTCGTTCCTGCGGGAGCGACTGCCGACCTCGGGCCGGGCTTAGCGCGCGCGAACCGCTACCAGGTCAGCTCGATCTCCAGCTCGCGCTCGTCGGTCTCGACCTCGAGCTCGATCTTGAGCTCGACCTCGTCGGGCACGTGAACGTTGAACCGGATTCCGTCGCGCTCGAACTCGACTTCGTTCTGGCGCGCGAGCATGTCCGCCAGCGCGTGCATCCGAGCGGCGGCCTCCTCGCGGCTGACGCGCTCCTTCTGCTTCACCTTGAGGATGTCCATCATCTCTCCTTTGTGTTGGGTTGTACGGAGTCACCCGAGGGCGAAACGCGGGCCGAACTGGGTACGGGATCGAGCCCTGCGGCGATTCTGACGAGCGCGCGAGCGCCCTGCCGGAAGCCCTCCGGGAGAAATGCCGAGGGTGAGGCGCCGGGATGGCGGCGGGCGATCCGCACCCGCAGGACGCCGGGGTGAATTCGGAAGCAGAGCGGGGGCTCGAGCTTCGCCGCCTCGCCGTCGATGCCGGCCGGAACCGGATGGTCGGCGTCGACCTCGAAATCCGTCGCGCTCCATTCGCGCCAGGGTCTCTGCAGCCGGCGGCGGTCCTCACGACCGGTCGGCGCTCCGGCGATCGTCACCCCGAGGAGGCCATCGTCGATCCGCGGGCGGGTTCCCGAGCCGACCGCACGGCCCATCCGGTAGCGGTTGTTGGAGACCAGGATCGCGAGCCCCGAGCTGTGCTCGTGCCCACCCGGGCCGGTCCACCGCAGGTCCAGCCCGCCGCCATCGGGCCCCATCATCTCCGGCATCGTCTCGAGCAGGGTCCTGATCTTGGCGTCACGGTAGTTCTCGCGCTGGACCGCCTCCGCGTAGACGCCCAACGAGACGTTGTTGACGAAGGTGCGGCCGTTCACCTCCGCCAGATCCACGCGCCGCTCTCCGCCGTCGACGAATGCGTCCAGGGCCCCGACGACATCCTCGCGATCGACGCCGAGGTCGAGGGCGAAGTGGTTTCGGGTGCCGGCCGGGATGCAGGCGTACGGAAGGCCGGCCTCGGCGGCGATCTCCGCGACGACGGCCTGCGAGCCGTCGCCCCCGGCCATCGCCAGAGCGTCCGCGCCATCCGCGACAGCGTCGCGGACCAGACGCTTCAGATCATCGCCCGGCCCGAGCTCGATCGGTTCGATTCCTCGGACTCTGGCCTCCTCGGCCAGCGAGAAGCGCTCGGCCTTGCCGCCGCCGGATCGCGGGTTGAAGAACAGGACCGCCCGCCGCGGCGCCGGCGCCGGCGGCAGGTGGGCGCGAGCCCCGAACGCGGTTCGCATCAGGGCGCCGGCAATCAGGATCGCCGCGATCATCAGCACCTCCTCCAGCAAGTGGTCGCCCACCAGCAGCAGGATCGCCCCGTCAAGCGCGAGGAACGCGACGGAGAACCCGACGATGCGGACCGCCAACCTGCCGACGACGCCGTACCACGCGCCGACCAGCGCGACGGCGACCAGGAGGAGGGCGACCAAGCCGTTGGGGAACGCCTGGATCGCAATTGCGACCGCCAGGCCCAGTCCCGCGATACCGAAGAGGATGGCGCCGGCTGCCGCACTGCGCTGAGCGCTCATAGAATCACTATCCCGTGAATACCCCTTCTGAGGAGCCCGCCGTGCCGTTGCGCGGCCCCGCCGGCTGGCTGGAGGACGCCGAGCGGGTCGACCTCGCCCTGTATGCGGCGATCGCGCAGACCCCGACTCCGACTTTGGATCGCGCCATGGCGAGGCTCTCCCGAGCGGCCGACTACTCCCGCCTCTCGCTGGCGTCGTCGGTCGTGCTCGCCGCGATCGGGGGCAGCCGAGGGCGCCACGCCGCCGTCATGGGCATCGCCTCGACGGGGGTGGCGGCGAGCCTCTTCAACCTTGTCGTCAAGCCGCTCAGTCGCCGTTCGCGGCCGGATCGAATCGCCGAGGACGTCCCGATTGCGCGTCACGTGCGGATGCCCACCTCGACGTCGTTTCCGTCCGGCCACTCCGCGGCCGCCTTCGCGTTCGCCACGGGCGCCGGCCACGTGTTCCCGCCGGCCGCCGTCCCGCTGCGCGGGCTCGCCGCTCTCATTGCCTACTCCCGCGTGCACACCGGAGTCCATTATCCCGGCGATGTGGTCGCCGGTGCGCTGATGGGGACGGTGATCGCGCAGCTCACGACCCATACGCTCGACCGCCCCGGGACCCGGCGCCGTTAGCTGGGCGCCGGGTCGAGGAGCGGCGTTGCTCAGGCGCTGGATCCATGGGTGGATCCGTTCACCGACAGTCTCCGCCTCGATCGGTCCGATTGCATCCGTAGTGCCCCCGCAACGAGCACGGTGGGACACGCCGATGGGCTCCACCTGAGGCTTCGTCTCACCGCTCGGCGAGGAGGGCTGCCAGGTTCCCCGCCCGCCTGCTGATCGACCTGCGCTCGTCGTGGCTCAGCCGCTCCAGCTGCGGTTCGAGCCAGCGGCGCAGTCGGGGATCGCTCTTGGACCACTCGAACAGCTGCTGCATGGTGACGTTCAGGACGATCCAGTCCTGCGAGCGCTCGAGGTTGCCCTTGAGGATCCGCTTTGCGAGCGTGTACTCGTCGGGGCTCAAATCCAGGTGGCCCAGGATCTGGGCGAGGTGCCACTGCACCGAGGCCTGATCGATCTTCGCGACATCTTCGAAGAGCGTCCGCCTGTAGGGGTCGAACCAGCCGGGCTGAACCCGGCATACCTTCTCCAGGGCATCGCCCGCCCGCATTCGCACGAGCTCGTCGTCGCTGCCGAGGCAGTCGAAGAGCTCCTCGAGGCGGATGCGGTCGCAGAGCACCGCGTCGATCACCTCGTCGGTTCGCCCCAGGGAGTTCGGGCGCCCCCCGGTCAATGCCCGTTCGAATCTGATCGAGACCGCCCTCAGGCCCGGACGTGCGGGAACTCGGCCGCCCGACCCTGGAACGAAAGGATCTTCGGATTCTGGATCACGCCGTCGCGGATCTCGATGGCCCGCCCGATGGTCTCACTGGCCTCCCAGGCACGGGGGCCCGAGATGACGGTGTCGAGGTGGGGCACCAGGGCCTGGCTGATCTCCCACGTGGCCGAGTCCCACAGAAACGACGGGCTGTGATCGACCGCGTAACAGGAGAGGCCGTCGCCGATCGGGAAGATCGGATCCGCGAACGACGTCGGCCGTGCCCATTCGAAGCCCATTCCCGCGTCGCAGGCAACGTCGACGAAGAGGCTCCCGGGCCGGAAGAGCGGCAACTCGTCGTTCATGACGAACATCAGGGGGGCGTCGGTGTCCTGGAGGGCGCAGTTGACGATGATGTCGTGCTCGGCGAGAAACTCCGCGACCGACTCGTGCTGGCTGTCGAGCTCGAGCGTCTGGCTGGGGTGATCGGGAT
Organism: uncultured Solirubrobacterales bacterium; assembly: GCA_963823275.1. GTDB lineage: Bacteria > Actinomycetota > Thermoleophilia > Solirubrobacterales > 70-9 > RHKX01. Next base: position 974,539 of record CAWGKW010000002.1, read on the forward strand.
CCCGAGCGAAGGTGGTCATCTCGACCGAGTGGATCGGGGCAGCGACCGCTGCGACCGAGCGGCGCGTCAGCAACGAGACGTCCTGAATGCCCAGGGCGGAGAGCGCCGTCACCGCACCCCGCCCGGTCGCCCCGAAGCTGATCACCACGGCCTGCAGCCGGCGCCCGTACTCCCCGGTGATCCCGATCAACTCCATCGCGTGCAGTACCGAGCAGTACCCCGCGAGCTCGTTGTTCTTGTGGAAGGTGTGGATGACGAACGATCCGTCCTCGGCCCAGTGGTTCATCGCCTCCCAGGCGATCAGCGTCAGCCTCCGATCGATGGCGAGCTGAGTGATCGCCTCGTCCTGGACGCAGTGGGGCCATCCCCACAGAACCTGCCCCTCCCGCATCTCCGCCACGTCCTCCGCCATCGGCTTGGGAAGCAGCAGCACGTCGCATTCCTCCAGCAGCTGGTCATGAGAGCGCAGGCCGCCGACCAGCGGCCCGACGTCTGAGTCAGCGAGGCCGAAGCGCTCGCCGTATCCATGCTCGAGGAAGATGTGCCGGCGCAGGCCGGCGTCGATGTCGGCGAGATGCCGCGGATGAATCGGCAGCCGCCGCTCGTGCTCCTTGCGGGAGCCCGCGAAGACCCCTAGGGAGAGTCGTTCCATGGCCGCGCGAACCTATCAGGGCCGGCGATCACAGATGTGGCCTCGGGACCCGGCTCAACCGGGGTGTGGGCTTCGATCAGACGCTGCGAAGAATGCGGTCGGCAATCGAGCCTGGCACCGCGGAAGGAGGGGTTGCGTTGTTCATCTCTGAGCCGATGGCCTGCACCGGGTCGAATCGGAACTACTCGAGCAGGCGTCCGCTCACGGCCATCTCGTCCCTGCCTTCGAGGAGCGCCGCCACCTCCGCGGATGGCTCGCCTACGGTCTCGCGGGCCACGGGCTCGCCGGGGCGCCAGAGCAGGTTGACGGTGAGCGCCGGATCCTGCTCAGGGAAGTCGGAACGGTTGTGGGCACCGCGTGTCTCCCTGCGCTCGAGTGCGCACTCGAGCGTCGCACGAGCGGCGAGGACCGACCCCTTCAGGTCGAAGGCATGGCCGAGGTCGTCGAAGCCCGCGATATCGGGGCGAACCTCCATGGTGGCGATCTGCGCGGCGACCGCATCGAGGCGCTCGAGTCCCTCGGTCAGCCCTGTCTCGGAGCGCACGACGCCGGCGCATTCGCTCATCAGATCGCGCACCGCCCGCTGCAGGGGGCGTGGGAACTCATCACCACCGCGCTGGCCGAGCAGCTCGGAGACCTCGTCGGCCGCATCGGTGATGGCCGAGCGGTCGCGGACCTGGATGTCGAGCGAAGCCGACCAGCGCGCCGCCTCGGCGCCCACGATCCGGCCGAAGACGATGCACTCCACGAGCGAGTTGCCGCCCAGGCGGTTGGCGCCGTGCAGCCCGGTGGCGCATTCGCCGACGGCATAGAGGCCCTCGACGTCGGTGCGGTGTGTCTCGGCCTCCACCCACACGCCGCCCATCGAGTAATGCGCGGTCGGCGCGACCTCCATCGGGGTGGTGGTGATGTCGAGCATCGCAAGGTCGATGAACTGGCGGTACATCCGGGGGAGGCGGTCGAGCACCGCCTGGCGGTCAAGGTGGGAGATGTCGAGCAGCACCCCGCCGGCGTCGGTACCGCGCCCTTCGGCGATCTCGGTGTAGTTGGCGAGCGCAATGCGGTCGCGGGTCGAGAGCTCGAGGCGCTCGGGGTCGTAGCGCTCCATGAAGCGCTCACCATCGGCATTGCGCAGGATTCCGCCCTCGCCCCGAACCGCTTCGGTCACGAGCGTCCCCGCCGAATCCTCGGGCCAGATCATCCCCGTCGGGTGGAACTGGACCAGTTCCATATCGCGCAGACGGCAGCCCGCGTCAGCGGCGAGGCGCATGGCGTCCCCGGTGTTCTCGTCGCGGCGTGAGGACGAGCGGCGCCAGATTCGCGTATGGCCTCCGGCGGCGAGGATGACGGCGTCGGCAAGGAGCACCTCACGCGTTCCGCTGTCGACGTCGAAGCCGTAGGCGCCGAAGATGCGACCGTCGTGAACGAGCAGCCTGGTTATGTAGATGTCATCGCGCACCTGGACGCCGAGTTCGGTCGCGCGGCGAACCAGGGTGCGCTGGATCTCGCGGCCCGTGTAGTCGCCTGCAAAGCAGGTACGGCGATAGGTGTGCGCTCCGAAATACCGCTGAGAGAGTCTGCCGTCGTCCTCGCGGGCGAACTCGGCGCCGTAGCGCACCAGGTCGTCGATTGCCGTGGGCGCCTCCCGGGTGAGGAGCTCGACGACTTTCGGGTCGGCGAGCTCGTAGGCCTCGGCGATCGTGTCGGCGGCGTGCTGTTGGTGGGTGTCCTCCGGATCCATGGTGGCAAGCGCCGCATTGATCCCACCCGCCGCGAGCGAAGTGTGGGCATCGTCGCGTCGCCGCTTGGCTACGCAGAGAACCTGATTGCCGGATTCGGCGAGCTCGATGGCTGCGCGAAGGCCGGCCGCTCCGGTGCCGATCACGAGGACGCTGGTTGAGGTCCGGCGCTCTTTGGGAGGTTTGAATGAGTTCATATTGCGGGCATTCATTACAACGGGCGGGGCCTCCGGATAGATCACGGCGCCATCGGTGATCCGGGGGCCCCGCTCGCCGTCGGCATTCGAGTGTGCCTCGATCCCCGTGAGGGTCCACTCGTCCCCCGCCCGACTCCACCGGCGGATCTGCGGTTCAATGCTTCTGTCAGGTCGGCGGGAGCTCCCGGCGACGGACCCTCACCATGGCCTCCCCAAGCACGCCACCGTCGTTGAACACCACCTCCGCTGAGGAGCGCGCGGCCGCCGGCAAGGTGGCGCGGCAGAAGGTGCCGCGTTCCAGCCATGGGGGATGGGAGCCTGCGAGAAACCGGAGGGATCCGGTCGAGGTGCTCGAGGGACAGGCCACGAGCCGGGTCCCCGAGCTGGTGCCGATCCGCTACGGGCGGATGCTGGTCTCGGCGTTCACCTTCTTTCGCGGGGCGGCCGCGATCATGGCCGCGGACCTCGCCGGCACCCCACAGTCCGGGTTTCGGGCCCAGATCTGCGGAGACGCCCACCTTTCCAACTTCGGGATCTTCGCCGCCCCCGATCGGCGCCTCGTAATCGATGTCAACGACTTCGACGAGACCCTGCCCGGACCCTGGGAATGGGACGTCAAGCGCCTGGCGGCGAGTTTCGCGATCGCCGGCCGCGATCGCGACTTCACCCCCCAGCAGACGCGTGCCGCCGTGCTCATCACCGTCCGCACCTACCGCGAGGCGATGCGCGAATTCGCGTCGATGCGAAACCTCGACGTCTGGTACGCGCGCCTCGACGTCGAGACACGCTCTTGGCCGACCTGTCGAAGGTCGCCGGAAACAGGGCGTTGAAGACGGCGAGGAAGAATGTGGCGAAGGCGGAGAAGAAGAACAGTCTCAGGGCGTTCGATCGCCTCGTGCACGTGGTCGATGGCGAGCCCCGAATCATCAGCGACCCGCCGCTGCTGGTACCGGTCGGGAGTTGGTCTCCGACGATCAGCGCCAGGAACTCGAGCAGCGGATCCTCGAGATGCTCGGTCATTACCGCGAGAGCCTCAAGGGCGACCGGCGCCACCTCTTCGACAGCTACCGGTTCGTCGGAGATGGCCCGCAAGGTCGTCGGGGTCGGCAGCGTCGGGACCCGCGCCTGGGTGTTGCTGATGATGGGCCGCGATGGGCAGGATCCGCTCTTCATGCAGGCGAAGGAGGCCGAGGCCTCGGTGCTCGAACCCTACGTCGGCGCGAGCGAGTTCGGTAATCACGGCGAGCGGGTGGTCGAGGGCCAGTGGCTGATGCAGGCCTCCAGCGACATCCTGCTCGGCTGGCTCCCGGCGGTCGGATTCGACGGCAAGGAACGGGACTTCTATGTGCGCCAGCTCTGGGACGGCAAGCGATCCGTCGATGTCGACACGCTGCCGCCGGAGGGCCTGGAGATCTACGGTCGCGTCTGCGGATGGACGCTTGCCCGTGCCCACGCCCGTTCGGGTGATCGGATCGGGATCGGCGCCTACCTGGGCAAGGGAGATGCGTTCGACAACGCGATCGCCGAGTTCTCCGAGCGCTACGCGGATCAGAACGAGCTCGACTACGGCGCGCTCGCCGACGCGGCGAAGAGCGGCCGCATCGAGGTCGAGACGGATCTGATCTGAGCGAACGTTGCCGGACGGCGTTCGCCGACGAGCCGCCTGCGACTCGTGAGCACTCTCAAGCGGTTGCGGACTTCGAGAACCCGATTTCGGTGTATGGTCCACGGCGCACGTGAGGATTGTCACCAAGCGAGACTGCGCCGGGGTCCTGGCCGCGACTGCGGCTCTCCTCGCGATCGCCGCCTCTCCCGCAGGGGCCGCGACGCACGTGACGGTCAACGACACCTTCACCGGGCCTGGGACGATCAAGGCGCCGTGTCCGGCCGGTATGAACGTGATCTCCGGCGGCATGGGCACGTTCAACGGGTTCGGGGGGATCCTGTTGACCGGGTCCTATCCCTACGACGGCGGCGACAAGGGTTCCACGCCGGACGACGGCTGGAAGGTGGACGTGACCAACCGTGGGGGCCTCGAGACCGCGGCTTACGCGCTCTGCTCGAAGCAGACCTGGAAGTACGTCCACGAGAACTTCACGTTCCCGCGGTTCGACGACGCGACGGCCACGGTCGCCTGCCCCTCCGGAACTCATGTGATCTCCGGGGGCGGGCGCGCGGGCACCCTGATCGGCCTGCTGCCGGGCGACGGCAAGGACTCCGACAAGGCCCCCGACGACAAGTTCGTCGTGCACACCGAGAGCGGGGCGACGGAGAAGACCAAGGGCGTCGCCTGGGCGACGTGCGGCAAGGCCAAGGTCAAGTACGTGACCACGAAGACGGGCCCGATCGCTCCGCTCGAGGAGGGCGGCGAGTTCGACGCCCGCTGTCCCGGCGGGTCGCAGGTCCTCGGAGGCGGTGCCGGGATGAACGTTGGCCATCGCGACGGAGCCCTCAACTCCCTGTTCCCGATGACCGAAGACTTCCAGGGCTGGGGTGCCTACCTCGATAACTACGACAACAGCAAGACGAACGTCGGCAGGGTCATCGCCGTCTGCAGCACCTAGTCCCCGTCGGCGGCCCCCGCAAACGCCTCCGCACCGGGGCTGGATCGATGATACGTTCGGTGGGCTTCATTGGGTGCCAGACCGGGCTCCCGAGCGGGAAGCAGGGGGGGTTCAGATTAGGCGATCACGGCCATTTGGAAGGCTTGTCTCGGGGGCGTTGGTCGCCGCGACCGCAACGCTGCTCGCGGTATCGGCTACGGCATCGGCGACGATCAGGTTCGACGCTGTCTCCGACGACGCGTCCACCGTGGTCTTCGACTCCGACGAGGCGCTTTTACCCAGCGACATCAACAGCGCCAACGACGTCTTCATCAACTCCTCCGGCCAGGTCAGCAAGATCGACGCGGGCTCCCCCGGGGCAACGTTTGCGGCGGCCTCGCGCGACGCCCGTACCGTTGTCGTCTCGACGACGGCCCGGCTTGCGGCCGCCGATACCGACTCCAGCAGCGACCTCTATTCGGTCGCTGGGGGCGACGCGACCCTGCTCTCGACCGGCGCCGCCGGCGGCAACGGGGCTTTCAACTCCAGCTTCCTGCTTGCCTCTCCGGACGCCAGCCGGATCATCTTCGCCACTGCGGAGCGTCTCGTAGCGGCCGACACCGACGCCGTGAGCGACCTCTACGTGCGGACCGGCGGCTCAACCATCCTTCTGCTCGACGGGCCCCGCCGGTGGCAACGCCGCGGCCGCGGCCACCTTCCGGGGAGGCTCCCGGGACGCCAGACAGGTCATGTTTTCAACCACCGAGGCGCTTGTCGCCGCCGACAACGACGGTGGGGCGTCCGACCTCTACCTGAGATCCAGCGGCGTGACGACACTGGTCGCCGGCGGCACCGCAGCTGCGGCTCCGACCTTGGGTGGCTTCAGCGGCGACGGCAGCCGCTACTTCATTTCTACCGCCGCCTCGCTGGCTGCCGCGGATACCGACGCGGCACTCGACCTCTACGAGGTCGGAGCCGGTGGTCCGGTTCTGGTCAGCGTCAACGAGGGAGGGGCGGGTGGCTACGGTGGCGCGCTCGCTTTCAATGGCGCATCGGCCGACGGCAGCCATGCCTTCTTCACCACATACGAGCGGCTTGCACCCGGCGACACGGATCTCGACTTCGACACCTATGACCGCTACGGGGGCCATACGTCCCTGATCACGACCGGGCCTGCAGGAGGTAACGGCAACTTCACCCCCAGCTTCGCCGCCGCGTCGGCCGACGGCTCGAAGGCGTTCTTCGACAGCTACGAAACACTGGTCGCACCGGACATGAACGCCGGCGGCGCCGATGTCTACGAGCGCGGCGGCAGCACGACCAAGCTCGTCTCGGCGCCGCAGCCCGCTTCGGGACACGCCGGGTACCAGGCGTTGGGCAACTCATTCTTCGGAGGCCTCTCCACCGACGGCGCCAAGGTCGTATTCACCACGAACCAGAACCTGACCAGCGACGACAGGGACGGGGGCTGGGCCGACCTGTACACCCGCGCCGGCGGCGTAACCACCAGGGTCTCGACTGGGGCGACCGACTCCGGCGAGACGGGGACAGCGATACTGGCCGGGCTGACGCCGGATGCCGACGCCATCGTCTTCGCGACCACCCAGGGCCTGGTGGGCGGCGACAATGACAACGTCAACGACCTCTACGTGGCCGACGCGGGCGGGACCCGACTTGTCTCCGCGGCCGATACGCAACCGCCGGAGACGACGATCACCAGCGGTCCACCCGCTAACACCGACGACCCAACCCCAACCTTCAGCTTCACCTCGGACGATCCCGGCTCTAACTTCGAGTGCCGCGTGGACTCGGAGCCATTCGCCCCCTGCACCGACCCCGGCGGGCAGCACACCACCGACCCGCTTGCCCCTGGCGCCCACACCTTCCAGGTGCGCGCCGTCGATTCCGCCGGCAATGTGGACCCGTCGCCGGCCGAACGCACGTTCAGCGTCAGCGAGCCCCCGACGAACCTGTCCCTCCCGCCGGGATTTCAGGACAGCGCCGTGATCAGCGGTGTCCCCGGGCCGACGGTGGTTCGGTTCGCTGGCGACGGCAGGGTCTTTGTCGCCGAGAAGCGCGGGATCATCGATGTCTTCGATGGCCTGAACGATCCCACCCCCGCCGTCCTCGCCGACCTTCGTCCCGAGGTTTTCAACGATGGCGACCGGGGATTGCTGGGAATGCAGCTCGATCCCCAGTTTCCATCACGGCCGTACGTGTACGTTCTCTACACATACAACGCCGAGATCGGCGGTACGGCTCCGCGTTGGCCAGACAACCCGAATGGCTACGACACCTGCCCTAACCCACCCGGCGCCGAGCTTGACGGTTGCGTCGTCAGCGGCAGGCTCTCTCGCCTTCGGGTCAGCGGTGAGCAGTTGGTCGACGAGCGGGTGCTGGTCGAGGATTGGTGCCAACAGTTCCCGAGCCACTCGATGGGTGACATTGCCTTTGACTCGACGGGGGCGCTGCTGGCGGGGGGTGGCGACGGCGCGAGTTACAACGATGCCGACTACGGGCAGTTCGGATCACCGCTCAACCCCTGCGGTGATCCCCCCACGGGTGTGGGAGGCACGCAGAACCCGCCGAGCGCCGAAGGCGGCGCCCTCCGTTCCCAGGACCGCCTCACCACCGGCGACCCACAGAGCCTCGACGGCTCGATCATCCGCGTCGATCCCGACACGGGCGCCGGTCTGCCCGACAACCCACTCGCGTCCTCAGCCGACCCGAACGCACGCAGGCTCTACGCGTACGGATTTCGCAATCCGTTCCGGATGGATTTCCAACCCGGTACCGACGAGCTCTGGGTGGGCGACGTCGGCTGGAGCGCCGTGGATGAACTCAACGTCATCCACGAAAGCCCAAGCATCGCAACGAACTTCGGCTGGCCCTGCTACGAGGGGAGCGGGCGCGATAGGGAGTTCGACGCACTCAACCTCAACCTCTGCGAAGGCCTCTACAACTCGCCGGGCGCGGTGACCCCGCCCGTGTTTCCGATGCTCCAGGGACAGAGCTACTACCCGAGCGACCCCTGCGACCCGGCCCCGGGCACGGCGATCTCGGGTGTGCGCTTCTACGATGGCGTCGATTTCCCTGCCGCTTACGACGACGCACTCTTCTTGGCCGATGCGGCCCGTGGCTGCATGTGGTCGATGCGCACTGGACCGGACGGCGCTCCCGACCCATCGACCATTCAGAGCTTCGGCACCGGGCTCGACTCTCCGGTCGACATCGAGGTCGGACCCGACGGCTCACTCTACTACCCGTCGGTCTACGACAACGCGATCCACCGGATCGGGTACTCCTCGGGTAACCAGCCTCCAATCTCACGGCTCAGCGCGAACCCGCCGTATGGACCGCTGCCCCTCACGGTCGGCTTCGACGCCTCTGGGTCAAGCGACGGAGACGGTGATCCACTCACCTACGCCTGGGATCTCGATGGCGACGGCAACTTCGACGACGCCACAACCCCCACCGCCAGCCGCACCTATTCCAACCCTGTCAACCGCAAGGTGAGTGTCCGGGTAAGTGATCCCAGCGGTGCCACCAGCATCCGGCAACTCACCGTCTATCCCGGTGACACGCCGCCAGTGCCGGTGGTGGCAGCACCCGATAGCGCTCTCGAGTACAACAGCGGCGACCAGATCGACTTCAGCGGCCAAGCCGACGACACCGAGCAGGGAACCCTGCCCGACTCGTCTCTCGACTGGCGCCTGCGGATCGAGCATTGTCAGGTGGCCTGTCACCAGCACCCGTTAGGCGATTTCTTCGGTGTCGCCGGGGGCACCTTTACCGCCCCCTCACACCAACCGCCGTCCCACATCTCGATCTCGTTCACGGCGACCGACGATCGAGGTCTGACGGCCACAACGACGGTCCAGATCTTCCCGTCCAATCAGGTACCGCCGCAGACCTCAATCTCCGTCAGCCCCGGTGTCATAAACGACACCACTCCAACCTTCACCTTCGTCTCCGATCAGCCCGGCTCAACCTTCGAGTGCGGCGTCGACGGTGCTCCGTTCGCATCGTGCAGCGGCCCCGGGAACACGCACACGACTCAGGCGCTCAGCGACGGGACCCACACATTCGCCGTTCGCGCTCTCGGCCCGGGAGGCATCCCTGATTCAACCCCGGCCACTTGGCAGTTCATGGTCGACACGGTGGCGCCCCTGACCGAGATCCTCGTCGGGCCGGCTCGCGACACCCCCGACAACACCCCGACCTTCGAGCTCGGGCCGCAGGGGGCCGGGTTCGGGTATGAATGCCGGGTCGACGGCGGGCGTTTCGCCGCCTGTAGCGGCCCCAGCAACACTCATACGACCCCGCGGTTGGCGGACGGCTTCCACCTGTTCGAGGCGAAGTCCACCGACGCTGCGGGCAATCGCGATCCCGATTCGGCGCTGCGTGTGTTCGACGTTGACACAAGGGCCCCGCAGACGTTGATGCGCTCGCTTGGCGTGGACGCGGAACGGAGACGGATCGTGATGCGCTTCCGGTCTACCGAGCGTCGTTCGAGCTACCGCTGCACGATCGACGGCAGGAGGCTCGGCAGGTGTCGCTCGCCGCTCGTGGTCCGGCATGTCTCGCCCGGTCGGCACCGGCTTGCGGTCCGAGCCGTCGACGCGGTTGGCAACCCCGATCCGACGCCGGTCCGGCGCCTGGTCAGGCTCAGGGGGCCGGGGCGCGGATCCTGAAATCAGCCACCTGGCCACGCGACCTCGCCAAGCTCGCCCTCGCCCGAAGCGACGGAGCCGCTCATAGGCAACGCCGCGCAGATCACCGTTGTGGCGCCAGGGACGTGGTAGTCGGGCACCCGGATCCGGCGGTGGATGTCGCAATCATGCCGCTGCCCCCAGTCCTTGGACATGATGGGAAAGGGCGGACATCCGGCCTTCTTCAGATCCACACGATCTCGATCCGGGCCACCGATCAGGCGGGCAACGTCGGCAGGGCGGCCACCGTCGAGTTCACGGTGATCCGCAAGGGGTAGGGAGTGCGGCCACGATGGCCGCTGTGATTGGGGCACCACCGCAGTCCAGCCCTATAGGCTCGTAAGGTGGGATCGATCGTCTTCGCTGACCTGATGAGCCTTCTGGACGCTGGACCCAGGCATCGTCAGTCCCTCCATGAGAGGAGTCCGGGTCGGGCAACGGTAGGCTCGCGTCCCGGGTGCAGGCCGGCGCGAGGGCGAGGTAGCGAGCGGAGCGTTCACACCGGCCGGCAAGCTCACCTTCCACGACTACGGGCGCGAGTGGCTTGCGAGCTACAAGGGCAAGCGGCAGGGCATCCGTCCGCGCACGAAGTCGGACTACGGGCGCGACCTGGAGGCCTATGCCTTCCGCTACTTCTCCGGACGCACAAGACTCGCCGCAATCGGCACCCGCGATGCGGACGCGTTCATCGCCTGGCTGCTCGACCCCGAGGAGCAAGAGCGTCAGCTGTCGGCCCGGACCGTGGAACGGATCGTCGTCCCGGTTCGCCTCTGTTTCAACGCCGCCGTCCGGCACGGTCTGGTTGCCTCCAATCCGTTTCAGTCGGCTGTGGTGCCACGCCCAGACGAGATCGAAGAGGACGAGCCGAAGGCCCTAACCCTCGTGCAGCTGCGGAGCTTTCTGCGCACGGTCGATCCCGCCTGGCGCCTCTTCTTCGAAACCCTCGCCGCCACGGGTGCCCGGTGGTCCGAAGCGACCGCCTGGCGCCGGCGGGACCTCGACCTCGCCCAGGGCTGTCTCAAGGTCCGGCGGAGCCTTTACCAGGGGCGAGCCTCAACCGCCGAAGACTCGTCACTCCCGTCGGAGCATTCCTCTAAGCGCCGACCTGCTGAACAAACTGGCCGCGAGGGCCGCGGCACTCGATCCCGACGACCTGATCTTCAGCGCATCCAACGGCGCGCCCCTCCGGGCTGAGAACGTCAGACGGAGGCAGCTCAAGCCAGCGGGCGAGCAGGTCGGAGTTCCCTGGATCGGGTTCCACACCTTTCGCCACACGGCCGCCTCGCTGCTCTTCGGCAGGGGCGCGAACGTTGTGCGCGTCCAGCGCTTCCTCGGTCACCACTCGCCCGCCTTCACCCTCGACACCTACATCCATCTGCTCGACGACGACCTCGGGCCGGGGCTGGAGCTGGGACCCGAGGTTGGGTGACCTTCGATGACCGGCTTTGGCCTCAACCTTCGGGCGTATCCTGGGCTCGTGCGCCACCTGCTCCAGGCCGCGGCCTTAGCCGCCTTGTCAGCCGCCCTTCTCGTCGGTTGTGGCGGCGAGGACGACGTCACGGAGGATCCCCAGACGGTCCTCAAGGACGCTTCGGCGGCGTTGGCTGGAGTGTCTAGCGGTGATCTGGACGCTGCGCTGAGTCTCGACATCTCGGCCGCTGAGCTTTCGCAGGGGGAGAGCGTTCGCCTGCAAGGACCGTTTGTGCGGAACGCAGGCGAGGCACCACAGCTTCAGTTCACGGTGACGCTAAGCCTGCGGGGCGGAGACGCACCTCAGTCGCCCACGGAGTTCACCCTCACGGCCCGCGGGGGCGCGGCGACGCTCCGGGTCGGAGGCAAGACCTACGAAGTCGACCCTGACGTTGTCCGCCGCTTTGAGCAGCTGGCCGCAGCGCCGCACACGACGGCTAGTGAGAGCGGGACACCGTCGGCACTCGATCTCTCCGGCTGGTTCATCGACGCCTCGAAGGAGGGCACCGAGGAGATCGGAGGCAGCGAGGTTGAACACATCTCCGGCGCCGCCGATGTCGAGCAGATCGCGGCGGATCTCTCGCCCCTCCTTGCGGGCCTCGGGCTCGATGACGGGTCCGAGCTCGACGGGATAGGCGAGTTCTTCGACGAGGCCGAGATCAATCTCTATGTCGGAACTGAAGATCACGTCCCGAGACGGGGCGAGCTGGCCCTGAGATGGAGTGATCGCCTCGAAGGAGGCGAGCCCTTCGATGGGGCAATCGACGTTTCGATCAACCTCAGCGAGATCGACGAACCGCAAGAAATCAAGTTGCAGGAGGACGCCCAGCCCCTGCGACAGGAGTCCGTGGACGAGCTTCCCGCGCAGCTGTCGGGCCTGGGGGAGTATCTGGCCGGCACTGCGGGAGGCTGACCGCCCGCCGCCCGCCGCGCGCTCATCGGACGTCGCCCCGGCGGACTAAGCGAGCTAAGCGAAAACCCGGCTGGATCCTCGGCACGGGCGTACGGTCGCGGGGTGAGTGTCGAAGGTAGAGAGTGGCGATGAGTGCTGTCGGCGGTGTGGTCGTTCCCGCCAGCCGGTCTTCACTTGAGGGAGCCGAGCGAAGCGAGGCGCCCTTATGCCAAACAAAACAGACCGGCCAGCCGAGTCCGCTGGTCGATCAGCTGCGCCGGGCCGTCGCCACGGCCAAGGGTTCCCGCTGCCCGAATGTCCGGACGCCCGCCTTCGCCTTCTCGAAAGGCACGGGACTCGCCTACGAGATCCCGTGTGGCTCCTGGGGATGCTCGGCGCACTGCGCTCACAAGAAGAAGGCCGCCGCGCGGCTGGCGATCGAGATCGGGATGGATCGAGCCTGGGCCCAGGGCCGCCGCATCCGGTTTATGACGCTGACAGACGGCTCGGCAGGGGCGATGTCGGTTGCGGACCTCTACAAGGCGTGGAACCGCCTTCGGATCAAGTTGAGGCGGATGAACGTCCTGGATCAATACGCAGCTGTCGTCGAGACGCAGCAGCGCGGCGCCCTTCACCTGCACGTCCTCCAGACGGGTAGTTACATCCGCCAGGCGGATCTCGTGAAGCTCGCATCCGCTGCGGGGTTCGGGCGGATTGCCGACATCCGCGCCGTCGATCGTTCTCTGCCGTCGAGAGACCGTCGTTCGGCGAGTTATGTGGCCAAGGACCTCGCGCGGTATGCGAGCAAGAGCGGGGCCGACCTGGCCGAGAAGGCCAACGTCCGCCGCAGGCCGGTGCGGTTCAGCCGGGCCTGGGGGTGTTCGCTGCGTCAGGCCGAGCTACTGGTCGCAGAGCAGATTCGGATCGAGTTCGACCTCCCCGAAGACCCGGGTCCCTGGATCGTGGTCCGTAAGGCGCCTGATGGGTCGCTGCTGCCGCCGAGGGGCTATCAGTCCGACGACCCGGCGGAGCAGCTTCCGCGAGCGATTCCGCCCCTCGCAGCTCGGCGGACGAGCGCGCGAAAGCGCGGCGAGGATGCCGACGAGAAGGGCGGAAGAGCCGCGAAGCTGCGTCAGCGGCGGTCGTAGGGCACGCCAAGTTCCGCCGCGACTCGCGCGACGACCTCACGGCTGATCAGACGCGTGAGCAGCTCGCGCCCCAGCTGCCCCGTCGCGTCGTCGTCCACGCACAGGTCGTAGTCGAAGCGAAGCGCCCCGTCGTAGCCATAGCCCTCGATCTCGACGTAGACGGAATCCCTGCCGGCGGGCTTGATCCACAAGGACAGCTGCGCCACCTCCGCCCGCTCCTCCGGATCGAATGCAGGGGGCGGAGGCAGCAGTCCACCGCGCAGCTGCGGGCCCGCTTCCAACCCACCATCACCGATGTCTCGTCCGCCGCGACCCACAAGCCGATCCTGCATTGCTCCCACGATGCCTGCCCAAACTTCCACTCCCCAGGAACGCCGTCTCTGTCTCTACGATCCTTCTCGTATGGGAGAACGCCGAGATCCTGCTGTTGCCAGAGACGTTGCCAGCGTCTTCGCGCGGCCTAGTCACAGCTTGGAACTGAGGCTCACAAACCGCTTGCGCAGGCGGTCTGCGAGATGCCGGAGGAGAGACTCGAACTCCCGACACGCGGATTATGATTCCGCTGCTCTAACCGACTGAGCTACTCCGGCGGGAGGCGCGGGATGGTATCCGGTAGTCGCCGGAGAATGAACACCGTGGCGACCGCCTACGCATACGACGATCGTTGTCTCGCCCACGACAACGGGTCGATGATCCTCGACGAGCGCGCCGCTTCGTGGCTCGAGGTGCCTCACTTCGAACGGGGCGAGCGGCTCTCCCGGACGATGTCGGTGCTGGAGCAGGCCCGTGTGCTGGAGAGGCTGCACGCGCTCGAGGCGCGGTCGGCCACCCGCGAGGAGCTCGAGCTCGTCCATGCGGCGGCGATGATCGAGGGAATCGAGACCGCCTGCGCCCGCGGGGAGCACGCCTGGGTCGGACCCGAAGCCCGCGTCGGCCCTGACTCGTGGGAGCCGGCGTTGTTGGCGGCGGGGAACGTGCTGGCGGTGAGCGATGCCGTGCTTGACGGCCGCGCGGACAATGGCTTCGCGCTGGTCCGGCCACCTGGCCATCACGCGACGGCTACCGAGCCGATTGGGTTCTGCCTGTTCAACAACGTCGCGATCGCCGCCCGGCACGCGCAGCTTCGCGACGACATCGAGCGGGTCGCGATTCTCGACTGGGACGTTCACCACGGCAACGGGACCGAGGCGATCTTCTACGAGGACCCGTCGGTTCTGTTCATCTCGCTGCACCAAGACGACCTCTACCCGGTCGGTGCCGGTGGGGTCGATCGGCAGGGGGCGGGGGAGGGGGTCGGGGCGACGATCAACATCCCGCTCCCGGCCGGAACCGGCGACCAGGGCTACGGGTTCGCGTTCGAGCGGATCGTCGAGCCTGCGGTGCGCGGCTTCGATCCGGATCTGCTGATCCTCTCGGCCGGACAGGACCCGGCGGCGGCCGACCCGCTCGGGCGGATGAGCGTCACCACGGAGGGCTTTCGGCTGCTGACGCGGCGGGCGATGGACCTGGCAGCGGCGCTGTGCGGGGGTCGGCTCGTGGTCGCGCTCGAGGGCGGCTACAGCCTCGAGCACCTCCCGTTCTGCAACCTCGCGATCGCCGAGGAGCTGGCTGGTCTCGACCCGTCGTTCACCGAAGATCCGCTGGAGTTGGACGTTCCGAGCGGCCTGCGTGATTTCGAGCGGCGGTCCGTCGAGTCAGTCGAGGCCGGCCTCGACTCATCGGTCGTGTCATTGGGTCCTCTGAGGGGACACGATCGCACTACCGATTGATCGACCGGCCCATCAGCGAACGATCTCGTAGCTCAGCTCGACCATGCCGTTGTCGAACGGCGTGGTGTGAAGGAGCTTCATCGGCGGCACGGCCTCGGCGAACAGCGGCAGCCCGGCGCCGAGCACGATCGGGACCACGGTCACCCGGACCAGGTCGAGCAGCCCGGCCTCGACGTACTGAGAGGCGATGTCGCCGCCGCCGACCACCCACAGGTCCTTGCCGCCGGCCGCCGCGAGCATCTCCGGATGTGGCTCGGCGACCGAGCCGGCCGTGAACCGAAGCCCGCCGGCACCGTCGATCAGCGGCAGGGGTCGGTGGGTGAAGACCCAGGCCGGCATGTCGCCGTATGGCCAGGTCCCGCCGAGCAGGAACTCATAGGTCCTCGACCCCATCACGAGGGCGCCGACCCCCTTCATGAATGCGGGATAGGCGTCCTCGACGGAGCCGGCCACCTCGCCGCCGTAGCCCGGCCCATCGAAGGCGGTCAGCCACTCGAGCTTCTCCTCGGGCTCGGCGATGAAGCCGTCGAGGCTCATCGCCGCGTAGTAGACGGTCTGCTGAGATGACGCCTGGGCCATGGGGGGAAGTTACCGCTCGCCGCCGAGCTGCCGCTGAAGATAGGTTCTGCGGGGCCGATGCCGCGCTTCAGCCGCAAGGAGAACGCCGACGGGCATTCCCGAGCCTCGATGCTCGAACTCTTCTACGACCTCGTCTTCGTCTTCGCAATCACCCAGGTCTCGCACTTCCTGCTTGACGACCACCTGACCTGGGAGGGCGCCGGTCAGGCAGCCGTGATCCTTGCCGCCGTCTGGTGGTCGTGGAACTACACGACCTGGGCGGCCAACGAGCTCGACACGAGCGCCCCGCCCGTTCGACTGATGGTGATCGCCGTGATGCTGGGCAGCTTGCTGATGTCGGTCGCGATCCCCTACGCCTGGGAGGATCGGGCGCTGCTCTTCGCCGCCGCCTACGTCGGGATTCACATCGGTCGGCAGACGTTCCTCACCTACGCCTCGGGAACGCCGGGGTCCAATGAACGGGCCCGCTCGGCCCACATCCTCGTCTGGTTCTGTTTCTCGGGGATCTTCTGGATCGGCGGCGCGCTTGCCGGCGAGGGCACCGCGAGAACGCTGCTCTGGCTGACGGGTTTGCTGATCGACTACTCGGCGCCGCTCTTCGTCTATCGGGTGCCCTGGATGGAGCGGCTGCGGCCGGAGGCCTGGACCGTCGCGAGCGAGCATTTCGCCGAGCGCTTTCAGCTCTTCGTGATCATCGCCCTCGGCGAATCGATCGTGATCACGGGTGCGACCGCATCGGATGACGCGACGACCGAGACGATCCTGGCACTCGTCGTCGCGTTCCTCGGCAGCGCCGCGCTCTGGTGGCTCTACTTCAATCGCGCGGCCGATCGGATGGCGGGACACCTCGAGAGCAGCGGTGGGCGCACCGAGCTGGCGCGCGACATCTACACCTACATGCATGTTTTCGTAATCGCGGCGATCATCGTCACCGCGGTCGGTGACGAGCTCCTGATCGACCATCCGGGCGATGCCCTGCCGACGAATGAACTGATCGCATTGGTCGGCGGCCCGGCCCTCTATCTGGTGGCGCTCTCGTTGATCAGGTTCCGGGCGATCGGATCGGTCAGCCCCATACGGACGGTCGCGGCGGCCGCCTGCGTGGGGATCGGAGTCGTCTTCGCCGGCGCCTCCGCGCTGGTCGTCAGCAGTCTGGTGGTGGCGGTCCTCTTCCTCCTGATCGTCACCGAGGAGCTCAGCCCCACGCTGCCGCCCGTCGGCGGCGGGCTCGAGCCGACCGAGATCTCCGAGTAGAAGGGAAGGGGCCGGACGGCTCTCGCGCCTTGTTAGGGTCGGAAGGGTGAGTGCCGAGGACCAGCAAAGCGATCTCGAGCGCGCCGTCTCGGCCGTGGTCAACGATTGCCTCGGAGTCCGCGAAGGCGAGCAGGTCCTGGTGATCTGCAATCCCGCGACGCTCGGCCTCGGTGAGCGCCTGCGCGGGGAGGCCGGTCGGGCCGGCGCCGACGCGGTGCTGGCCCTGATGGCCGAGCGCGACTCCCACGCGGCCGAACCGCCCGCGACGGTGGCGGCGGCGATGAGGGCCGCTGACGTCGTCCTCGCCCCGACCGTCCAGTCGCTCTCCCACACGGCCTCCCGCAAGGCCGCCTCGGAGGCCGGAGCGCGGATCGCCACCCTCCCGGGAGTCACAGAGGAGATGCTCGCCCGGGTGATGAGCGCCGACATGGAGGAGCTGAGGCGCCGCGGTCACATGATCGCCGAGATCCTCGACGCGGGGACCGAGGCCCGAATCACGTGCGCCAACGGCAGCGACCTCAGGCTCGGCCTCGAGGGCCGCACGGCGATTCCGGATGCCGGCGAGCTGACCGCCCCCTCGGCCTTCGGGAACCTGCCCTGCGGCGAGGGCTTCATCTCACCCGACGACCGCGCCTGTGAGGGCACCCTGGTCGTCGACGGGACGATCGCGGGGATCGGGATCCCGGCGGCTCCGGTGACCCTGAAGATCCAGGGCGGACTGCTGAGGGAGGCGAGCGGCGTCGAGGGTGCGGCGCTGATCGAGTTGCTCACCGCCCACGGCGAGGAGGGCCGGACGATCGCCGAGCTCGGTGTCGGGACCAACGAGAGGGCCGAGCTGACCGGCAACGTGCTCGAGGATGAGAAGCTGCTGGGGACCGCTCACGTCGCCTTCGGCGCATCGGCGGCGATCGGGGGCAGGATCCAGGTGCCGGTGCATCTCGACTGCGTGGTCATGCGGCCGGTGGTCTCGGTCGACGGAACCGAGATCGTTCGCGACGGCGAGCTGTTGGTCTGAGTTCTGGGCCCGTTGTCGCCATCTGCCGACGAGCGATTGCTCGCCGTCCCGAATGTCTCCGACGGCTCGGAGCATGGAGTGATCGACCACCTCCGGGAGAGCTTCGTCATCGACCCGGTGGTCATGCTCGACGAGCACTCCGACGCGGTCCACAACCGCACCGTATACACGTTGGCGGGCGACGCCGCTCCGCTGTTGCGTGCGCTCATGGAGCTGGCCCGGCTTGCGATCGAGCGAATCGATATCAGCCGCCAGCAGGGCGCCCATCCGCGGATCGGGTCGCTCGACGTCTGCCCGATCGTCTGGCCCGAACCGTCGCTGCGCTCCCGCGCCCTCGAGGTGGCGACGGCGGCGGCTGAGCAGCTCGGCTCGATTGGGCTGCCGGTCTTCCTCTACGGCGAGCTCGCGAGCTCGCCGGAGCGGATGGAGCGAGCCTACTTCCGGCGCGGCGGCCACGTCGAGCTCGGGCGCCGGATGAGCGAGGACGAGCTCGCGCCCGACTTCGGGCCCGACCGGCCCCACCCGACCGCCGGTGGGGTGCTGGTCACCGCTCGGGCGCCGCTGGCCGCCTTCAACCTCGAGCTCGAACCGGGGACGTCCCTGGAGACCGGGCGTGCGATCGCCGCCGACCTGCGGGAGTCCGGCGGCGGCCCCGCCGGCGTCAGGGCGCTCGCGATCGAGCTCGGGCCGGGGCGGATCCAGATCTCCACCAACGTTCACGATCCGATCGCGGTCCCGCTGGCCGAGGTCGTGGACGCCACGCGGCGGCTGGCCGGCTCGCGCGGCACCGGGCCGGTCGCAGCCGAGCTCGTCGGGTTGATTCCCGAGGCGGCGCTTGCCGGCTATCCCGACGACGTGCCGATCGCGGGCGAGGATCCGAGGACGCGGACGATCGAGTCGCGCCTGGCCGCCACGAGTGGCTGACCCCCGCCTCTTGGCGCTCCGCAGCGCCTGACTGCGCGTCGCCATCCGGCTCCGATCAACTACCCTGCCGCCAGTCATGCCGGGCAACGCAAAACGCCGCCAGCGCAAGCACCGTGGCACCCAGACGGGGAGCGTCAGTCGCCGTTCCGCCGGCCGGCCGCGGAGCCGCCAGGAGGCGATGGCCCAGGCGAAGAGCCGTCGCGGCGGTGGCAAGGGCGGGCGCAGCGGGCCCCGCATCGATCGGCGCGATCAACCGCCGACCTGGAAGGGGGCGATCACGCGCGGCCTGCTCTTCGCGGCGCTTCTGTTTCCCGTCTCATTGCTGTTCGGCCAAGCGATGGGCAGCGCGATCACCCTGACGATCATCGCCGCGATCGTC
Source organism: uncultured Solirubrobacterales bacterium (assembly GCA_963823275.1). Taxonomy (GTDB): domain Bacteria; phylum Actinomycetota; class Thermoleophilia; order Solirubrobacterales; family 70-9; genus RHKX01. Next base: position 993,812 of record CAWGKW010000002.1, read on the forward strand.
TACGTCCCGCTCGGCTTCTACACGGAGCAGTTCTTCTACAACCGCCGCAGGGTGAAGCTGCAGCGGGAGCGCGAGGCGCAGCGGAGCCAGAAGGGCGACTGAGGATCCGGATGGACGTTCGGAGCTTCACCGTCGGGCCGTTCGCCGAGAACACCTACATCCTCCGCCGCGACGGATCCGACAGGGCCGTCGTGGTCGATCCGGGAGACGAGGCTCCGCGGCTGCTGGCGGCGATCGACGAGCTCGGGGTCGACGTCGAGGCGATCCTGCTGACCCACACCCACGTCGACCACGTCGGCGCGGTCGCCCCGGTTGCCCGTGAGACCGGCGCCACCGTCTACTGCCCGGTCCTCGAGGTCCCGATGCTCGCCGACATCATGGCCTTCACCCCGATCCCCGGAATCGGCCCCTACGAGGGCTACGACGCCGACGAGACCCTCGCCGGCGGTGAGCGGCTGGAGCTGGCCGGCTTCGAGATCGACGTGCTCTTCACCCCCGGCCACAGCATCGGGCACCTGACCTACTCGATCCCCGGCGAGGCGGCGCTGATCAGCGGCGACGTCCTCTTCCAGGGCTCCGTCGGACGCGTGGACCTCCCGGGAGGCGACTGGCCGACCCTGGCCCAGAGCCTGCGGCTGCTGGTCGACGCCCATCCGCCCGAGACCGTCGTCTACCCCGGCCACATGGGCCTGACGACGCTGGAGCGGGAGCTGGCGTCGAACCCGTTTCTGGCCGAGATTCCGGCGAGTTCGTAGTCGTTGCTCAGTTGCCCGCGATGGCGCTCTGAGCCTCTAAGGTCGGATCCGCACTCATGACCGCGAAGCCGAAGCCACCCAAGCAGCAGGCGCCCAAGGGCACCTTCGACGTGCTCCCAGGCGACGAGCCGGCGCGGTCAGCGATCGCCAACGCCACCGCGTCGAGGCTGGCCGCTGCCGGTTACGGCCGGATCGAGACGCCCGTATTCGAGGCCACCGAGCTCTTCGAGCGCGGGGTGGGGGACTCCACCGACATCGTCGGCAAGGAGATGTTCACGTTCACCGATCAGGGCGGTCGCTCGATCACGCTTCGGCCGGAGGGCACGGCGCCGATCTGCCGTGCCTACGTCGAACACGGCATGCACAAGCTGCCGCAGCCGGTGAAGCTCTGGTATCAGGGCCCCTACTTCCGCTACGAGCGGCCCCAGGAGGGTCGCTTCCGCCAGTTCAACCAGATCGGCGCCGAGGCGATCGGCTCCGACTCGCCGCTCGCCGACGCCGAGCTGATCGTCCTGGCGGACAGGATCATGCGGGATCTGGGAATCGAAGATCTCCAGCTTCGCCTCGCCTCGCTGGGATCGACCGAAGCGCGCAGGGGCTATCGCGAGGAGCTGCGGACGTACCTGCGCAGCCGTGAGGGAGAGCTCTCCGACGACGTCCGCAGCCGGATCGACGTCAACCCGATGCGCGCCTTCGACTCCGACCATGCGGGGACCCGCACCGTGATGGAGGACGCTCCGCGAATGCTGGACCGGCTCGCCGGCGCCGACGCCGAGCACTTCGACGAGGTTAGGGCCCTGCTTGATTCGGCCGGCGTCGAATACAGGCTCGACGGAACGCTCGTCCGCGGCCTCGACTACTACAACCGCACGGTCTTCGAGTTCGATTGCGATCGCCTCGGCGCTCAGTCCGGCGTCGGCGGCGGCGGGCGATACGACGGCCTGGTCGAGCTGTTGGGGGGACCGCCGACGCCCGCGGCAGGTTGGGCTGCCGGGGTCGAGCGGATCCTGCTGGCGATGAAGGACTCGCCGACGGCGGCCAGGATCGACGCCTTCGTCGTCTCCGCGGAGGGGGCCACGGGCAGGGAGCGGGCCTTCGCGCTCGTCGAGGAGCTGCGCGCCGCCGGGCTCGGGGCGGATCTCGATCTCGCCGGTCGCAGCCTCAAGGGCCAGATGAAGCAGGCGGGGCGCTGCGGAGCCCGCCACGCGGTGATTCTGGAGGCGGACGGCTCGGCGAAGCTGCGCGAGATGGACCGCGGCGAACAGCGCGACGCCGACCTCGCGACATTGGTCGCCGAGCTGACGGCCGCGGCGAGCTGACCTGGCTCTGAGACACTGCCCGATCGTGAGTTCCTCCTTCGAGATCCCCGAGTTCCCCGTCCAGCGCGGCAACCGCTACCGAGATGCCTGGTGCGGGCAGGTGCGCTCCGACCTCGTCGACTCCGAGATCAGGCTCGCGGGCTGGGTCAACCGGCGCCGCGACCACGGCGGGCTGGTCTTCATCGACCTCCGCGACCGGACCGGAATCGTCCAACTCGTCTTCGACCCTGACGACTCCGGCGCCGCCTTTCAGCTCGGTCACAAGCTGCGCCCGGAGGACGTGATCAGCGTCAGCGGACCCGTCGTCGATCGCTCGCCCGAGACCGTGAACCCCGACATCCCGACCGGCGCATTCGAGATCAGGGTCGCCGAGGCCGACCTGCTCTCCGACGCCGAGACGCCCCCGTTCGAGATCGAGGGCAGGGGCGGGGCCTCCGCCGGTGAGGAGGCACGGCTGCGCTATCGCTACCTGGATCTCCGTCGCGAGGACATGCGCGAGACGATCCAGCTGCGAGCGAAGCTGATCAGGGCGATGCGTGAGCAGCTCGACGGAGACGGGTTCATCGAGATCGAAACGCCGGTGCTGACCCGCTCGACTCCGGAGGGCGCTCGCGACTTCCTCGTCCCGAGCCGGCTTCAGCAGGGATCGTTCTATGCGCTCCCGCAGTCGCCGCAGCTCTTCAAGCAGCTGCTGATGGTCTCCGGGTTCGAGCGCTACTACCAGGTGGCTCGCTGCTTCCGCGACGAGGACCTGCGCTCCGACCGTCAGCCCGACTTCACCCAGCTCGACATCGAGATGTCGTTCGTCGACGCCGACGATGTGATCGAGGCCAACGAACGCCTGCTCTCCCATGTGCTCGCCGCCGCCGGCGTGGTGGTCGAGTTGCCGATCCAGCGGATCTCCTACGACGATGCGCTCTCCCGTTACGGCACCGACCGGCCGGACATGCGCTTCGGCATGGAGCTGGTCGAACTCTCCGAGGTGCTTCGCGAGACCGATTTCCGCGTCTTCCGGGGCACGATCGATGGGGGCGGCGTCGTCAAGGGGATGAACGCCGGCAAGCGCGAACTCGCCCGCTCCGAGCTCGACGGCCTGATCTCCGAAGCTCAGGAGCTGGGCGCCAAGGGCCTCGTCTGGGCGTTCCGCGAGGGCGAGGGTTGGCGCTCCCCGACCGCCAAGTTCCTGACCGGAGGGGAGCTCGCGAAGCTGAACGCGGAGCTCGACGCCGAGGAGGGCGATCTGCTCCTCATCGTCGCCGATGAGCCCGCCGTCGCCAACCAGGTACTCGGCTCGATGCGCAGCCGGCTTGCGGCGCGCTGGGGGGAGATCCCGGAGGATTCGAACTCCCTCTGTTGGATCGTCGACTGGCCGCTGCTCGAGTGGAGCGAGGAGGAGGGTCGCTGGACCCCCTTGCATCACCCGTTCACCTCCTTCGAGGGCGACCTCGAGGCCTCCGAGCCGGGCGAGATCCGCGCTCGCGCCTACGACATCGTCTGGAACGGCATGGAGATCGGGGGCGGCTCGATCCGGATCAGCGACGCCGACGAGCAGCAGCGGGTGCTCGCGCTGCTCGGCGTCGACGCTGCCGAGGCCGAGGCGCGCTTCGGGTTTCTGCTCGAGGCGCTGCGTTTCGGCGCGCCGCCGCACGGCGGGATCGCCTACGGAGTGGACAGGATCTGCGCGCTCGCCTCCGGCGCCGAGTCGATTCGCGACGTGATCGCCTTTCCCAAGACCGCCTCGGGCGGCGACCCGCTGACCGGCGCCCCGGCGCCCGTCGACGAGCGCCAGCTCCGTGAGCTCGGCGTCTCGGTCCGGGCTCCCGCGGCACCGTGACCGACACCGACCGCGCAGAGCTGGCCGCGGTTGCGATCGCCGCGATCAACTCCCGTGATCCGGCCTTGATCAAGCCGCTGCTTCACCCCGAGATCGAGCTCACGACCGGGCGCAGCTCCTACTCCGGACCCGATCAGGTCGCCGCTTGGGCCGACAAGCAATACGAGCACCTGGACCGTGTCTACTCGATCGCCACGGCACGAACGCGCGACGATTCGGTGTTGATCCTGGGGGAGGTCGAGTACGTCTGGCGGGAGGGCGGCGAGGTCGGCGACAGCTCGCCGATCGCACTGACGCTCGAGTTCGAGGCCGGTCTTCTGCGCACGCTGCGGGTCGATGACGACCCCGAGGTCGGCCTCGCGGCCTTCGAATCCTGATTGCACGCAGGCGCCCATCGTCCGAGGCGCTCAAGGTTTTCCCCCGATCGGTCGAACCTCCGTGGTAGCTTCCTTATGGGTTCGAGTTCGTTCGACAGCCGTCCTAATTGTGAACCAACACGATTGGCTAGGGAGTCGTTGTCCGGTGCGCCCGTGGGTGTACTGGCAGATTCCCCCCTGTATTTCAGGGTTCAGAAGCCGGGCGGCACCGGCGAATTGGGGCCCATGATCCTCAATCTCTCTGATGGTGAGTCCCGATGAGGAAGGCCATCAACGAGAATCCGACGGTCCAGATGGCGGTGCTCGGCATCGCAGCCGTCGCGTTTGCCTTCATCCTCTTCACGTCGGTTCTCAAAAAGGACGAGCCCGCCGCCTCCACGGCCACCGATCCCGCCGCAACGGCGACGGCCGACTCGACCGCGACCCCGGCTGCGGCAGCGCCTACGGCGACGCCTGCCCCCGCCCCGGCGACACCATCCACGACCGGCGCAACCCCACCGGCAACCGCAGCCCCGCCATCCTCTGCAGGGGGCGGCACCGTGGCCGACGGCCTGCTGCCGTCGAAGGGACTTCCCAAGGAGGTCCTCGTCGCCTTCGCCAAGAACAAGACGATCGCGCTGCTGGTGATCGACCCCAAGGGGGCCGCCGACAGGAAGGTCGAGAGCTACACGAAGGCCCTGCGCTCCCGTAACGACGTCGAGGTCTTCATCGTCAACGTCCGCGACATCGCCGACTACTCTCGCGTCACCGCCGGCGTCTCGGTGAGCCGCGTTCCCGCCCTCGTCGTGATCCGCCCGCGCAAGCTCACCGGTTCCGTCCCGACCGCCACCGTCTCCTACGGCTTTCGCGGCGCCCGCAGCGTCAACCAGGCGGTCGACAACGCGGTCTACAAGGGCAAGCAGGTCCCCGCTTACCCCTGAGCGCCCCCGGCGGTCTTGAACTGCCGGCTGAGTGCTCTTCTCGAAGGAATTCCCCCGGCTACCCTTTGAGCCGTGGACGCCGATGCCTTCGCGGCCTATCTCGATGACGAATCGCGGCTTGTGGAACCCCTGCCCGGATCGGCCCGTGGGAGCGCCGGCGGCGCCGCCTGCGGCGACCTGATCGGGATCTCGCTGCGGCTCGACGGCGGGCGGGTCACCGACGTCAGCCGGACCGGCTCAGGATGCGCCGCCGCCCAGGCTGCGTCGTCGGCGGTCGCCGAGCTGGCCGACGGGGCGGGGCTCCGGGAGGCGGCTCTGATCGACGCCGGGGCGATCTCGGCCGAGCTGGGAGGCCTGAGCCCGGTGGGGGCGCACGCTGCCGATCTCGCCGCGGAGGCTCTGCATCGGGCGCTGGGAGTGGCCGTGGCGAGTGGAACGGAGCGGATCCTCGACCCACCCGCAGATGGGACCGAGCGGGTGCTGGTCGCGGTCAGCGGCGGTGTCGACAGCGCCGTCGCCGCTCTGCGCGAACTCGAGCGGGGGGCCGACGTCTTCGCCGTCACCCTCGAGCTCTGGTCGGATCCGGCGAACGACGGCGAGCGGAGCTGCTGCTCGGCGGACGCGGTCCGCGCGGCGCGCTCGGTGGCCCACTCGCAGGGGATCCCGCACCTCACGATCGACCTGCGCGACGCCTTTCGGGTCGGCGTCGTGGAGCCCTTCCTCGAGGGTTACGCGGCCGGGGTCACCCCCAACCCCTGCGTGCGCTGCAACGGCCGGGTGCGGATCGAGCCGATGATCGAGATCGCCGCCCGCCTAGGGGCGGAGGCATTGGCGACCGGACACTACGCGCGCCTCTCCGACGATGGCGCCGGCGCCCTGCTGACCGCCGCCGCCGATCCGGCCAAGGATCAGACCTACATGCTCGCCGGGCTCTCGCCGGATGCCCTGAGGCGCCTCCGCTTCCCGCTCGGCGACATCGACAAGCCGCGGGTCCGCGAGCTCGCCCGCAGGGCCGGACTGCCGGTGGCCGACAAGGCCGAGAGCCAGGACCTGTGCTTTCTCGCCGGCGAGGGCAAGGCCGGGTTCCTCGCCCGCCATGGCGGACTCCGGGAACGAGAGGGTGAGATCATCGATGCCGAGGGCGAGGTCCTGGGCTCTCATCCGGGCCACCACCTCTTCACGGTGGGGCAGCGCAAGGGCATCGGCCTGGCCTCGCCGGAGCCGCTGTACGTCCTCTCGACCGAAGCGCGGTCGAATCGGGTCGTCGTCGGCCCGGCCGATCAGCTGCAGACGACCCGCGTCGGGATTCGCGACGCCGTCTTGCATCGCCCCGCGGCCCGGGTCGGTGCGGTCAGGCTGCGCTACCGATCCCGTCCTCTTGCTTGCCGGGTTGAGACGGCGCTCGAGGCCGGTCTTCACGATCGGCTCGAGCTCCAGCTCGAGCTGCCGGCACGCGGAGCGGCGCCCGGGCAGACCGCCGTCCTCTGCGACGGCGATCTGGTCGTCGGACACGGGACCATCGCCTAGACACCTGGGGGAGGGGTCCTGCTTGAGGCGTCGTTGGGCCACGGGCCCGGGTCGCGTAGCCTTGGCCGCCGTGAATTCTGATGCGATCCGAGAGACGTACATGTCCTTCTTCGAGGAGCGCGGCCACCTGCGCGTTCCCTCGGCTTCGCTGATCCCCGCCTCCGACGATCCGAGCGTGCTGTTGACGACGGCCGGAATGCAGCCTTTCCAGCCGTATTACCTCGGTCGCGAGGCCCCGCCGGCGCCCCGGTTGACGTCCTCTCAGCGTTGCTTCCGAACGCCCGACATCGAGGAGGTCGGCAGCACCGCGCGCCACCTCACCTGCTTCGAGATGCTCGGCAACTTCGCCTTCGGTGACTACTTCAAGGAGGAGGCGATCGCGTTCGCCTGGGAGCTCTCGCTGGGGGCCTTCGGGTTCGACCCCGAGGATCTCTGGGTCACCGTGTTCGGCGGCGACGAGGAGTTGGGGCTCGGGCCCGACACCGAGGCGATCGAGATCTGGAGGGCGCAGGGCGTCCCGGAGGAGCGGATCATCCCCCTGCCGCGCTCGGAGAACTTCTGGCAGGCCGGACCGAAGGGGCCGTGCGGCCCCTGTTCGGAGCTCTACGTCGACCGTGGCGAGGCGTTCGGTTCCCCCGAGGACCTGCCGGGTGACGACAGCGATCGCTTCCTCGAGTACTGGAACCTGGTGTTCACCGCCTACGACCTCGGCGAGGACGGCGCCCTGGCCGAGTTGCCGGACAAGAACATCGATACGGGCCTCGGCCTCGAGCGGATGGCGGCGATCAAGCAGGGCGTCGATTCGGTCTTCGACACCGATCTGCTCCGGCCTCTCGTCGATCTTGCCGCCGAGCTCTCCGGCCGTCAATACGACGGCGACGACGCCGGCGCCACGCGGGCGATGCGGATCATCGCCGACCATGTGCGCGGCTCGGTGCAGCTGATCGCCGATGGGGTCGTTCCCTCCAACGAGCGCCGCGGATACGTCCTGCGTCGGATCATGCGCCGAGCGATCTACCAGGGTCGCACCCTCGGCCTCGAGCCCCCCTACCTCGGGCGCTTCGCCGAGCGGGCGATCGAGATGCTCGCCCCGGTCAACCCGGCGCTGGTGGCGGAGCGCGAGACGATCATGCGCTGGATCGACACCGAGGAGGAGAGCTTCGGGCGTACGCTCGATCGCGGCAGCCAGTTGCTCGACCGGCTGATCGTCGGCGCCGAGGAGTCCCGGACCTCCTGGATCTCGGCCGAGGACGCATTCGAGCTTCACGACACCTACGGATTCCCCTACGACCTGACCCGTGAGCTCGTCCTCGAGCGCGGCCTCAGCGTTGACGATGAGGGCTTCGAGGAGCTGATGGAGCGCCAGCGCGAGCGCGCCCGCACCCGTGGGGTCGGTGGAGGGCAGACCGGCGACCACGAGCTGGTGCTCAGCTTCGTCTCCTCGGCTCCGCAATCACGGTTCGTGGGGTACGAGGACCTGCTGGCGAGCACGGGCGTGGCGGCGACGGGGCCCGCCCCCGAGGAGGGCCAGATCCTGGTCAAGCTCGAGGAGAGCCCCTTCTACGCGGAGGGCGGAGGCCAGGTCGCCGACTCCGGCTCGCTCCGCTGGGAGGGCGGCGAGGCCGAGGTCGTCGACGTCTACCGGGTCGGCACCGATCAGGCGCTGCGGATCAAGGGCGACACCCCGGCGACGGGCTCGCGCGTCGAGGCCGCGGTCGCGCACTTCGACCGTCACGCGACGATGCGTAACCACACGGCGACCCATCTGCTTCACGCGGCCCTGCGCGAGCAGCTCGGCACCCACGTCCGCCAGGCGGGCTCGGCGGTGAGCCCGGACAAGCTCCGCTTCGACTTCACCCATGGCGCCCGGCTCTCGCCCGAGGAGTTGAAGGCGGTAGGCGACCGGGTCAACGGTTGGATCAAGGCGAGCGCGGCCGTCAGGGCGATCGAGATGGACCGGGCCGAGGCCGAGCGCCTGGGGGCGATGGCGCTCTTCGGCGAGAAGTACGGCGATTGGGTTCGGGTGGTGCAGGTCGAGGAGGTCTCCCGCGAGCTCTGCGGCGGAACTCACGTGGCCAACACCGCCGAGATCGGCATCTTCGAGATCGTCTCCGAGGGTTCGAGTGCCTCCAATGTGCGACGGATCGAAGCCGTGACCGGTCCCGCGGCGATCGATCTGTTTCGCCGGCGCAGCGACGAGCTCGCCCGCGCCGGTGAGGCTCTCGGCGGTCGCAAGGACCCTGTCGCCGCAGCCGGGCAGATGGTCGCCAGGTTGCGAGATCTCGAGGCCGCCGTGGCCGAGCGCGGGGCGGAGGCCGCCGGCAATCGGGCGTCTGAGCTGATCGATTCAGCCGAGCTGATCGAAGGCGTCAAGGTCGTCGTCGGCGAGCTCGGCGAGGTCGACGACGCCCGCGCCCTGCTCGGCGCCGCCCACGACATCAAGGCGCGCCTCGGCGACGCCGCCGTGGTCCTCGCCGGGACCGACGGCGAGAAGGTCTCGCTGGTCGGAGTCTTCGCGCCCGCGGCGATCGAGCGCGGCCTGTCGGCGGCTGACGTCGTTCGTGAGGCGGCTGGCATAGTTGGGGGTGGAGGTGGCGGTAAGCCCGAGGTGGCGCAGGCCGGGGGCCGCGATGCCGGAAGGATCGGCGAGGCCCTGGAAGCCGCGCTAAACGCAATCGAGGACGGTCTCGGACAGGAGCCACGAAGCCGGTGATGCGCATCCTCGCCCTCGACCACGGCTCCGCTCGCTGCGGGTGCGCCGTCTCAGATCCCACCGGCACGATCGTCAGGCCGATCGATCCGATCTCCCCACCCGATCCCGCGGCGGTGATCGCGATCGTCGACGATCTCGGGGTCGAGATGGTTCTGGTCGGCCTGCCGGTCAGCCTGGACGGCACCGAGGGGGCGCAGGCCCTCGAGGCCCGTGCCTTCTCCGATCAGCTCGCCGCGCTCCTCGAGGTTCCCGTCGAGACCTACGATGAGCGGCTGACGACGAAGATGGCCGCCGCGTCGCGCCGCGGCGGCTCGCGCGCCGCCGAGGACTCTCTCGCCGCCGCCCATCTTCTCGACTCATACCTACTGGCATTGGAGGCTCGCCGATGAGTGACGAACCCGGCGGGGACCCACCCATGGAGGACCCCTTCTCGTCTCAGGACCCTGAGGCCTACGAGCGCGAGCGTCGCCGTCTTCAGCGGGAGGCAAAGCGTCGCGAGCGCTCCGGCCGTAAGTCGCTGGCCTCGCGTGTGAGCGGGGCGATCGACGGCGCGGCCGGCAGGGGCCGTGAGGCGATCGAGCAGACGCGGGGGCGGGCGGGTCGCAGCGACGCCCCGACCGAGGGTGCGGAGCCGCCGCCCTTCCGGCGCCCGGCGTCGGGCGAGGGAACGCCCTCGGGGGCCTCCGCCGATCCCGAAGCATCCTCGGCACCTCCGACCGACCGGGGCTCCGACGCCGGCCGGGTCGCGGCCGACGTCCTGATGCCCCGACGACCGGGACGGCGCACCGCCGACGCCGCTGCGGTGCCGCCCGCTCCGCCGCCCGTGGAGCCCTCGAGGCCCGTCACCGAGGACCACGACTGGTTCGCCGACCCGGACGCGGACGGCTCTCCACCGCCGGAGGTACCGGCCGAGCGCACGGCGTTCGCGACGGGCGACTACCCGCCATTGCCTCCGCCCTCGACGCCGCCTCCACGCTCACGCCGAGGGACCATGATCGCGGCTGTGATCGCGATCGGGGTGATTGTGATCGTGGCGATGGTTGCCTTCGTCGTGCTCGCCAGCCGGGGAGGCGGGGATTCCGCGCCCGCGGTCAAGGGGCCGCAGACGCTGAAGACGCAGGACCTGACGATTCCCGAGGGCTACACGCGGTCGCAGATCGCCGAGGTCGCCAAGGATGCGGGCCTGAAGGGCGACTACGAGAAGGAGACCGCGAGCGCTCCGAAGGGCTTTGACATCCAGAAGGAGGGCGCGCCGGCTGACGCCAGCCTCGAGGGCTTTCTCTTTCCGTCGACCTACGAGCTCGAGAAGGGCGCGAAGGTCTCGGCGCTGATCAAGGACCAGCTCTCCGCCTTCAACTCGAACCTCGCCGAGGTCGATCTCAAGGAGGCCGAGAAGAAGAACCTGACGATCTACGACGTCGTGACCATCGCCTCGATGATCGAGCGCGAGGTGTTGGTTCCGGAGGAGCGGCCGATCGTCGCGGCCGTGATCTACAACCGGCTGTCGCAGGGCATCCCGCTCGGCATCGACGCCACGCTGCGATACGACCTCGATAACTTCGACAAGGCGCTGACCGAGTCGGATCTGGCCACCGATTCGCCCTACAACACGCGACTCAACCAGGGACTGCCGCCGACGCCGATCGCAAACCCCGGCCTCGATTCCCTGAAGGCGGCCGCGAACCCGTCGAAGGACGACTACCTCTACTACGTCGGCAAGTACGGCACCTGCGGCGAGCACTTCTTCACCGCCGACTACGACGAGTTCCTTGCCGCCTCCGATGAGTACAACGCGGCCCTCGCGGCCGAGACCGGGCCACCGACGGATTGCTGATGGCTACTCGCGCGTCTCAGCAAGCGCGATGAATCGCCTCGCGGTGGTCGGTCACCCGGTCGCCCATTCACTCTCCCCCGTCATGCACACGGCGGCGTTCGCCGCGCTCGGGCTCGAGGGGGAGTGGTCATATGAGGCCATCGACCTCGGCCCGGGGGAGTTCGCAGCCGGAGTTGACGAGCTCTGGGGGAGCGGTTTCGTCGGCGTCAACGTCACGGTCCCCCACAAGGAGGCCGCCTTCGCCCTGGCCGACCGGCGCTCCGATGCCGTCGAGGAGATCGGAGCCGCGAACACCCTCAGCTTCGACGAGAAGGGCATGATCGCCGACAACACCGACGCTCCCGGCCTGATTGCCGCGCTCCCGGCCGGGTTCGAACCCGGCGGGAGCCGGGCCCTGGTTCTCGGTGCGGGAGGTGCGGCCCGATCGTCGGCCTGGGCGCTGGCCCAGGCCGGGGCCGAGGTCTCGGTGGCAAACCGGACCAACGAGAGGGCCGTGCGTCTCGCCGAGGAGATCGGGGTCGCCCTCCTGCCGGTTTCACCGGGCGGCGAGATGCTGGATCTGACGGGCTTCGACCTGCTCGTCAACGCCACCTCGGTGGGCCTTGCAAGGGAGGGTGCAGCGCCGCGCGCGAGCGGGGACGACCTAATGGCACTGAGCCTGAGCGCCGAACAGTTGATCGACCCCCTGGTCGTGGTGGACATGGTCTACGGGTCCGAACCGACGGAAATTGCCGCAGTTTGCTTGAACGGCGGGGTAACCTTCGTCGACGGGCTCGAGGTCCTGGTCCACCAGGGCGGGGAGTCGTTTCATATCTGGACCGGCCTGGAGCCACCAATAGAGATCATGCGAGACGCAGTTCGAGAGCACCGGCGATGAGCGATCCACCCGATCGCCCGAGCCACCTGCGCGCGGTCCCCCCGCCGCACATGGGCACCGAGGCTCTCGCCCCCGAACCGGTGCCGAGCGGCCCCCCCGGACTGACTCCCCCACAGACCCGGTCCCACAGCGGCCGCTTCATCACCGACGTGGTCGTCGAGCTCGGTTATCTCTCCCCCGATCGAGTCGACGAGGCCATCGCGGAGGCGCGCACCGCGGGTCGCTCCCCGGAGGCGCTGATGGTCGAGCAGGGAGTGCTGAGCGCCGACCAGCTCGCGCGGGCGATCGCCGAGCGCTACGGCCTCGACCACGTCGACCTGAACACCTACCACGTCGACATGGGCGCGGCCAACCTGGTCTCGGTGCAGACTGCGCGGCGCTTCCACGCGGTCCCGGTCGGCTATATCGATTCCGAGACGCTGCTGCTGGCGATGGCCGACCCCGCCAACGTCCTCGCAGTCGACGACGTGCAGATGATGACCGGCCTGACGTGTCGGGTCGCGGTCGCGGCCGAGGTCGACATCGAGGATCTGATCAGCCGGCTCAACTCACTCGAGAGCGCCGTCTCAGAGGCCGTCTCCGAGGACGAGGAGGAGGTCTCACTCTCCGCCGCCGACGTCACCGAGATGCGGGAGTCGGCCGACGACGCTCCCGTCATCAAGCTCGTCTACTCGGTCCTCGGCCAGGCGGTCACGGAGGGAGCCTCCGACGTGCACTTCGAGGTCGAGGAACGCGACATGCGAGTTCGCTTCCGGATCGACGGTGTGCTCAGCGAGGTGGCGAGGGTCCCGAAGCGCATGGTCGCCGGCGTCGTCTCGAGGATCAAGATCATGAGCGAGCTCGACATCTCCGAGAAGCGGGTTCCCCAGGACGGCCGCGTCGCCGTCAACGTCAACGACCGCCGGATCGACCTCCGCGTCGTCACCGTCCCGACCGAGAAGGGGGAGGGTGCGACCATCCGCATTCTCGACAAGACGCAGGCCCTCCGTTCGCTGGACGAGCTCGGCCTGACCGGAGAGGCCCGGGTGCGCTTCGCCGAGGCCTACAACCAGGCGTACGGCGCGGTGCTCGTCACCGGACCGACCGGCTCCGGCAAGTCGACCACGCTGTACTCGGCGCTGAGCGAGGTCAACAGCGTCGACAGGAACATCATCACGATCGAGGACCCGGTCGAGTACCAGATGCCCGGTGTCAACCAGATGGGCGTCAACCGCAAGGCCGGCCTCGATTTCGCGACCGGCCTCCGCTCCATCCTCCGCGCCGATCCCGACGTGATCATGGTCGGCGAGATTCGCGACCCCGAGACGGCGCGGATCGCCATCGAGGCAGCCCTCACCGGGCACATGGTCCTGACCACGCTGCACACCAACGATGCTCCCAGCGCCATCACCCGCCTGCAGAAGATGGGAATCGAGTCCTTCCTGACCGCGTCCGCCGTCGACTGCGTGGTTGCCCAGCGCCTCGCCCGAACGCTCTGCCCCGAGTGCAAGCGCCGGACAGTGCTTGACAAGGGCGCTCTCGAGGTCGCCGGCTTTCGCGTCGGCACCGACATCGAGGCCTACGAGCCCGTCGGGTGCGGCCGCTGCAACACCACCGGCTACCGCGGCCGGAGCGGCATCTACTCAGTGATGACGATGTCGGAGGCCCTCAAGGACCTGACCGTCGCCAACGCCCCCCAGGCCGAGATCACGCGCCTCGCCCGGACCGAGGGGATGCTGACCCTTCGCGAGGACGGCCTGGCCAAGGTCACCCAGGGCGTCACGAGCATCGAGGAAGTGGCGCGCGTAGCGGTCTAGGTGTCCTGCCCGGGTCTGAGGATCCGCGACGGGCCACGGCAACCGTCAGAATCCCGACGGTGGACGGCGCAGGGCCCATTCAGATCACCTACCTCGGGCATGCATCGCTGCTGATCGAGATGGACGGCCTGCGGATGTTGACCGATCCGTTGCTGCGCTCACGGGTCCTCCACCTTCGTCGCATCGCGCCCGAGGTGACCTTCGAGCAGCTGTCAGACATCGACCTGGTCCTCGTCTCCCACGCCCACCACGACCACCTCGACGTGCCTTCCCTGCGGATGGTCGAGGGCACTCCCCCGGTGCTCTGCCCGGCGCCGGGCGGACGGGCCGTGACCGCATCGGGCCTGGAGCCGGAGGTGCTGATCGAGGGAACGACGGCCCGCCATGGGCCGGTCACGATCGAGGCCGTGCGGGCCGATCACGACGGTCGCCGGTTGCCCCATCACCGCGATGGGACCGCGCTCGGCTACGTGCTCCGGGGCCCATCGGGTTCCGTCTACTTCGCCGGCGACACCGGTTTCTTCGATTCGATCGGCGAGGTGGGCAACGTCGACGTCGCATTGCTGCCCGTCGCCGGCTGGGGGCCTCGGCTCGGCCCCGGGCATCTCGACCCCGACGAGGCCGCCCGCGCCGCCGCGCTGATCGCCCCGCGGATCGCGATCCCGATCCACTGGGGCAGCTACGAGCGGCTGGCGATGAAGCGTGCCGGCGCGCGAAGCGATCCCGCCAGGCGCTTCTGCGATCAGGTCGGGGAGCTGTCGCCCGGTACTCCGCGCGGAGCTGCTGGAGCCCGGCTCCTCGCTCGCGGCCTGAGCGGCCGGCTCGGCCTCGCCCGGCTCGGCGTAGGCGTCCTGCCCCAGCCCGGCCAGCCATCCCCTGAAGATCCTGTGCACCGTCTCGGAGCCGACCACCTCTCCGGCGGGCCATTCCAGATCCGACGGAGCCAGTACGAATGGGTAGCTCTGGGAGCCGCCGAGGCCGCCGTGTGAGCCCACCAGCTCCTCGAAGGCAGCCACCTCCGTCGGGTCCTCCCAGATCCTGCTGTTGAGGACGATGTCGGGGCAGTGGGGGAAGGTGTGGGTGCGGAGCACGTGCCGGGCGGCGTTCGGGCCGAACGGGCCGAGCGGGTCCTCTCCGAGGATCTCCCCTCGCTCGAGCCGGTTGACGCCGTTCGCGCCGATCGCCAGCGCCCCGTCGTGCTCGGAGTCGACGAGCAGGAAGCCGATGCCCTCGTGGCCCCGCAGCTCCTCGATCAGGTTCGGGTAGAGGACCTCGATCCGCTCCAGCGTCAGCCTCCCGGGCTCGCGCGGGAAGCTGATCAGGCCGAGGCACCCGGATGCCATCACCGCGAGCTCGGGTGGCTCGTCGGCTCCGTCGGTGTCGGGCGAGTCGGTCGCGGACTCCGTGCCGTCGCCATCCCCCCCGGGATGAGCGATATCGAGCCGCTCGGCCGTCGACTTCAGCGCGCGGGTGACTGGAGTCTGCTCGCGGTCGAGCTCGGTCAGGCTGGCGCCCAGGTAGGCGCTCGCCTCCGCCGACCCGTCGCTGCCGCCGTAGGAGCTCTCGGAGTGGCACGCCTTCTCGACCAGGTCCTGGAGGGTGTAGCCGTAGCGCTGGAGGAATGTCGCCCCCTGCGACTGGCCATGATCGGCGAGGACGACGAGCCGGTAGGGCCGTGGGGCCACCGCGAGGGCGCCCTCGATCCGCCCGATCTGGCGATCGACCTTGGTCAGGACGTCGAGGGTGTCCTTGCGTTCGATCCCCGAGTGATGGGCCACCTCGTCGTAGGCGAGGAAGGTCGTGTAGACGACGGGACGACCCGCCAACAGGTCGCCGACCACCGCGGCCACCTGGAGGTCGAGCTGGATCACGGTGGCCCAGGCGCGGACGAGGCCGTACCTGCGGTCGCGGTCGATCCGCGGCAGCTCGTCGTGGCGGCGCTGCTGGATCGCGGCGTGACGCTCGCGGAAGTACTCGGCGATGACGGCGTTCAGCGTCTTGAAGGTCGCGTACGGTCTGGCGAAGTAGGCGGAGTAGTCGCGGCCGATCGGCCGGCGCCGCGTCAGCACCGTGCTCATCGTCAGCATCGAATGGGTCGCATCGCCGGAGAGGATGTTCGCCCGGCTCGCCCCATCGGCGTAGAGCAGGCCATGGCCATCGGACTGGCGCCGCTCGATCTCGACCGCGTCCTTCGGATGGTTGGTGACGATCGGAGCGTTGCGCTCCTTCTCCCACCAGCGGAAGGCGGGCATGTCATGGTTGTTGCCGTGTAGGAGCCCGGCCTGGCAGGCGCCGGTCTGCGAGGACCAGTCGGTCTCCCAGCGGTGCAGGCGGTGGGAGCCGTCCTCGATCCAGCGCGCGATGTTGGGTGTGCGCCCGTCGGCGATCGCGCGCTGCAGGATCTCGTGGGCGAGGCCGTCGATCTCGAGAAAGAGGACGCCGGGGACGTTCGTGCGGACCAGCCCCTCGCCCCGGCCCTGGTTGTGGACGACGTTTCGATACCAGCTCTCGTCGTCGTCGATCGCGAGCAGGGACGACGTGGCCGAGGTCGCGAGCGTCAGTCCGATCGTGACGACTATCGCCTCGGCGAGCCCGGTGATCTCCGCACCGGGAACGAGATCGATGGCGAAGGCGATCAGAATCGCGTTGATCACGATCGCGGCGAGCCCGAGCGTGAGCACGTTGAGCGGCAGCGTCAGCCGGGCGAGGGTGGGGAAGACGAGGGCGTTCAGGACTCCGATCAGGAGCGCCGCCCCGAGCGCGGCGCCGACTCCGTCGAGCGTGAACCGGTCGAGGAGCTGGGCGAGGATCAGCAGGACGATCGCGTCGACGACGACCACGACGACGGAGCGCCGAAGGGTCTGCAGTGGGTCGGAAATACCGTCCGACGCGGGCCTAGCATCCATGGGGATGGAGAACTATCCCGCATCCCCCGGCGGGGAGGATCGATCATCGGCCGCCGCCGGGGTCGACGCCCTCGTGGTCCAAAAGCACGAGCCCACGCTGAGGGGGATCCTCCGAGTCGTCGCCACGGTCGTCGCCAGCGCGGCGGCGCTCTATCTGGTCTACCTGCTGCGGACTCCGATCGGCTGGCTCTTCGTCGCCACCTTCGTCGCCGTCTCGGTCGCGGCTCCCGTGAGCATCCTCGAGCGGCGGATGCGTCGCGGGGCCGCGATCGCGATCGTCTACCTGTGTCTGATCCTGGTCCCGATCCTGATCGGCGTGATCCTGGTTCCGCCGGCGGTGCGTGCGGCCAGTGATCTGCTCTCCAATCTTCCGAGCTACGTCGCCGATCTCAACGACACCGTTCAGGGGAGCGACACGCTGAGGGGTCTGAACGAGGACTACGACCTCGTCAACAAGCTCGAGGACCTGGCCAACAACGCGGCCGGTTCGCTCGACAACGTCGCAGCCACCCTGGCCGACCTCGGCGCCGGCCTGGTCGGCTCCATGTTCGCCCTGTTCACGATCATCGTGATGAGCGTCTTTCTCGTCTCCCGGGGGAGGCAGTGGACCGAGGCGGCTCTCTCGACCCGCAAGCCGGAAGAGGCGGAGGCGATCGGGCGCGCCCTCGACCGGATGGCGATCGCGGTCTCGGGCTACGTGGGCGGAGCGCTCACCCAGGCGACGATTGCGGGCGTGATCGCGTTCATCGTCCTGCAGATTCTCGGGGTGCCCGCTCCCCTCGCGCTCGCGGTGATCATCGCCGTTCTCGACCTGATCCCGCTGATCGGCGCCACGATCGGCGCCTTCCTGGTCGGCGTGGTGACGGTGTTCACCGACTTCCCGACCGTGACGATCATCTGGGTCGTCTTCGCGATCGCCTACCAGCAGTTCGAGAACTACGTGATCCAGCCGCGGATCCAGAGCCGTGCCGTGCAGCTCGATCCGTTCGTGATCGTCGTCGCCGCGATCTTCGGCGGCACCCTGCTCGGCGTTGTCGGCGCGCTGCTGGCGATTCCGGTCGCCGCCGCGGGCCAGATCGGCGTGCACGAGTTCATGCTCTACCGCCGCGGCGACCTCGACGAAATGGGGGCGGATCTCGATCAGGAGCTGCCAGCGAAGGCCCCGGACTCAAGCGATGGGGGCTCCCTGACGACATAGACGGGGATGAGCGATTTCGATTTTGCCGAGGTATTGACTCGGATGGTCCGGATGCGGGCCTCCGATGTGCACCTGACGCCGGGTTATCACCCGGCCGTCCGCGTTCGAGGTGAGATTCAGCCGCTCGATGACCTCGAGGTCCTGACCCCCCAGCAGACGCGCGAGATCGTCTATTCGATCCTCAACGACGACCAGCGCAAGCGCTTCGAGAACAGCATGCAGCTCGACTTCGCCTACGCGATCCCGAACGTGGCCCGCTTTCGTGTCAACTGCTTCTTCCAGCGCGGTTCGATCAGCGCCGCCTTCCGTCATATCCCGCAGGAGATCAAGTCGCTGCAGGAGCTGGCGCTGCCGGCCGTGCTCGAGGATTTCACCCGCAAGCCCCGCGGGTTCGTGCTCGTCACGGGCCCGACCGGCTCCGGCAAGACGACCTCGCTGGCGGCGATGCTCGACTCGATCAACCGCGAGCGCAGCGAGCACATCCTCACGATCGAGGATCCGATCGAGTTTCTCCACCCGCACCGCCGCTGCATCGTCAACCAGCGCGAGATCGGCTCCGACGCCCCCGACTTCGCGCTCGCCCTCAAGTCCGCGTTGCGCCAGGACCCCGACGTGATCCTCGTCGGCGAGATGCGCGACCTCGAGACGATCTCCACCGCCCTCACGGCCGCCGAGACCGGCCATCTGGTCTTCGCGACCCTGCACACCCAGTCGACCTCACAGACCGTGGACCGGATCATCGACGTCTTTCCCGCCGAGCAGCAGCACCAGGTTCGGATGCAGCTCTCGATCGCCCTGCAGGGGATCATCACCCAGCAGCTGCTGCCGACCGCCGACGGATCAGGGCGCGTCTGCGCATGCGAGGTGCTGATCCCGACCCCGGCGATCCGCAACCTGATCCGAGAGGGCAAGACCCATCAGATCTACTCGGCGATCCAGACCTCAGGCGCGACCGGAATGCAGACGATGGACGCTCACCTCGCTCAGCTTGTTCGCCAGGGCCGCATCTCGGGCAAGCTCGCCGAGCAGCGCGCCGCCGTCCCCGAGGAGCTGCGACGCCTGCTGGGCGGCGCGGCATCCAACGGCGCCCAGCAGCAGTACCAGGGCGCCGCGACGACCCTGGGATCACCGGTCTGAGCGACCCGATGGAGCCCCGTAGATGAGCACATTCGCATTTCGCGCCATCGATGTCGCCGGGACGCCCTCGCGGGGAGAGCTCGAAGCCGCCTCGAAGGGTCAGGTGACCGAACAGCTCCGCCAGCGCGGGCTGATCGTCCTCGACGTCTCCGAAAAGCGCGAGGCGATCAAAGTCGACGGGCTCCTCGACCGCTTCCAGAGCGTCAACATGCGCGATCTCGCGGTCTTCTCGCGCCAGTTCGCGACGCTGATCGCCTCCGGCATGCCGATGCTGCGGTCGTTGTACACCCTTGAGGACCAGACCGAGGACGACAAGATCACCGCCGCGATCGTCGATCTCCGCAAGGACGTCGAGGCGGGAAGCTCGGTCGGGGACTCGATGGAGCGCAACCCCGCCATCTTCGACCCGCTCTACCGATCCATGGTGCGCGCCGGCGAGAGCTCGGGTCGACTCGAGCAGGCCCTCGACATGGTCGCGATCCAGCTCGAGAAGCTCGACTCCCTGAGGCGCCAGGTTCGCTCGGCGATGATGTACCCGATGCTCATCTTCGGCTTCGCGATCATCGTGATGTCGATCGTCGTCGCCTTCATCGTTCCCGTCTTCACCGGCATCTTCGAGGAGATGGCAGCCGATTCGGGAGAGGACGCTTCCCTGCCGTTCATGACTCAGATCACGGTCGCCGCCTCCGACGTGCTCACCAACTACTGGTACATCCTGTTTCCCGCGATAGCCGGGCTGTTCTTCGCCTTCTTCCAGTGGAAGAAGACCGAACGCGGGCGAATGCAGTGGGACAAGTTCAAGCTGAAGCTGCCGGCCAAGGTCGGCGACGTCATCCAGAAGGTCGCGATCGCCCGCTGGTCGCGCGTCTTCTCCGGAACCGTGGCCGCAGGCGTCCCGATCCTGCAGGCGATCCAGATTTCCGGCGAGACCTCCGGCAACGCAGTGGTCGCCGCGGTCATGGACGACGTCTACGCATCGGTGCGTGAGGGCGGCACGGTCGCCGCGCCGCTCGGGCGCGCCGAAGTCTTCCCGACGATGGTCACCCACATGGTCTCGGTCGGGGAGGAGACCGGCCAGCTCGAGCAGATGCTCGGCAAGGTCGCCGACTTCTACGAGGCCGAGGTCGACGCCAAGGTCAAGGCCCTGACCTCGCTGATCGAGCCGATCATGATCATCTTCGTCGGCGTCGTCGTGGGCTTCATCGTGATCTCGATGTACCTGCCGATCTTCAGCCTCTACGACAAGATCCAGTAGCCGGGCCTCGTCGATTGACGATGACCCGGGGGGCCGTCCTGGTTCCGCATCAGCGAGGATCGGTCCTTGTCCCCGCTCGAGGTCATCGCCGTGGTGGCCGCCGGATTCGGCGCCGGCACGATCAACGCCGTGATCGGATCGGGGACGCTGATCACCTTTCCGGTACTGCTTGCGATCGGATATCCGCCCGTGGTCGCGAACGTCTCCAACAACATCGGCCTGGTGCCGGGCGCGGTCAGCTCCGCCTGGGGGTACCGGGAGGAGCTCAGGGGGACCAGGCCGCGGTTGCTGCGGTTCGCACCGGCGACGGCGAGCGGCGCCGTGGTCGGTGCGGTCCTCCTGCTGGTCCTCCCGGCGAGCGCGTTCAAGGCGATCGTGCCGGTTCTGATCGCCCTCTCGCTGGTGCTGGTCGTATTGCAGCCTCGAATCACCAAGTGGATCACGGCACGCCGGACGACCCATCGCCCCCACGGCGGGCCGCTGCTGATCGGCGGCATCTTCGGGACCGGCATCTACGGCGGCTACTTCGGGGCAGGGCAGGGGATCCTCCTGTTCGGGCTCCTCGCCAGCTCGCTGGGCGGCGACCTGCGCGCGGTGAATGCGGTTCGCGCGGTCCTGGCCGGCCTCGCCAACCTCGTCGCGGCGATCCTCTTCCTCTTCCTCGCCGACGTCGCCTGGCTCCCGGCCGCGCTGATCGCCGTCGGCTCGACCGCTGGGGGCCTGCTCGGGGCCGGGCTGGGGCGGAGGCTGCCGGATCCCTGGCTGCGGGGAGTTGTCGTCGTCGTCGGGCTCGCTGCGATCGCCCAGATCCTCGTCTGAAGAGACTATACCCCCCCGGGGTATGCTAGAGTCGGCCCCATGGAGACCACAGCCGACGGACCCGGACACGCTCAGCACCACCACGAGATGCCGACCGAGGGCTCCGCCCTCACCGCCGTATCGATCTCGGCGACCCTGCACTGCCTCACGGGGTGCGCGCTCGGTGAGGTGGCCGGAATGGCGATCGGCACAGCTGCGGGGATGTCGAATGGCGGAACGATCGTCCTGTCGATCGCACTCGCGTTCCTCTTCGGCTATTCGCTGACCAGCCTGCCGCTGCTGCGGGCAGGGTTCGCGGTCGCCGCGGTCGTCCCGATCGCACTCGCCTCCGATACGTTCAGCATCCTGACCATGGAGATCGTCGACAACCTGATCATGGTCGTCATCCCGGGGGCGCTGCACGCCGGCCTCGGTGACCTCCTGTTCTGGGGGAGCCTGTCGTTCGCCCTCGCGGTCGCCTTCGTCTTTGCGGTGCCGGTCAACCGCTGGCTGATCGCTCGCGGCAGGGGCCACGTCGCGGTCCACGAAACTGGAGTCCACGGTGGTCCGCCCGCCCGAGTGGTGGGTGCGATCACGATCTTCGCGTTCGTCTTCGGCTCGGTGGTCCTGATCGCCGAGGCGATCGGTTAGCCGCCGTCCGCCGGGCGCTCTCTGATCACCAGGTGACCGAGGATCTGGCCCGGTGTCGGCGTCGGTGATCGGGAGCCTGCCGGCCTCACGCAGCAGGAGGCTGAAATCGGCGGGAGCGTAGGGGGCGGCGACTTCGGTCACGCCGAAGTCGGCGATCTCGATCTCGCGGGCTCGCTCGCTCCCGACGTTGAGCTCGAGTTGGTCGCCGACGAACGCCTCGACCGTCTCGGGCCGGGCGGTCGAGGCGTCGATCCTGACCATCAGGGCGTCGCCGGTGGGGGCTGGGGGGCTCGTCGCCGTGGTCGTGGTCGTCGAAGCGGAGGTGGATGTGGAATCGCCGCCGATCAACCCGCCCCGTCGATCGGGAGCGATCGAGGCCGCCACGATCGAGATCGCCAACAGCACCACGAGCACGATGATCAGGCGCCGAGCTGCCATCAGACGTCGCGGTCCGCCTCTGGGGGCTGGTCCTCAGGCATGCCTGGGAGCCCGCCTTCAGACAATCTGCGACTTTTTCGCTTCAGCGGCGCTAAAGGTTGCGCACCCAGTAGCCGATAGGACGCGAGTAATAGAAATTGAGCCAGGGCTCTGGTGCAAAGGCAAACTCATCGTGAGGTGGGGGCGCAAAGCCACGGGGCTCCCAAATCTGAAGTTGATTTGGGAGTAAGCCGGGTTACCACCGGGGTTCGAACCTCGAATGGCTTGGCGACAGGCTCTGGCTCCACTTAGTACACCCGAGGAGGGTAACTATGCTGGAGAAGTTCCGCGAGCGACGCAATGAGGAGTCAGGTTTCACCCTGGTAGAGCTCCTCGTCGTCATGCTCATTCTGGGCATTCTGGCTGCGATCGCGATCCCCGCGTTCTTCAGCCAGCGTGACAAGGGCTACGACTCTGACGCAAAGGCGAACGTCCGGACCGTGCAGACGGCCTACGAGACCTACGCCGTCGACAACGATGGCTCGTACAACACGAGCACCATTGGCGATCTGCGGACATCGAACCGACGATCACCGATTTCGCTGCCGACATTACGATCACCGGCGCAGCCGGCTCGTACACGATCGTCGGTGACTCGGATTCCGGGAATGCGTTCACGCTGACCCGCAACGCCGACGGCACCCTCGACTACACCTGCACCGCAACCGGTGACGGTGGATGTCCGTCCGACGGACTCTGGGGCTAGGACCCAGGGAGCCATCCGAGCGCCATGAGCGCAAGGTTGATCGAGAGAGGCGGGCCGTCGGCCCGCCTCTGCTCGTTCGCCTGGCGGTTCGGAGCGGCGCAGGGAGTTTCAGCGCTCAAGGTCTCCCGTCTGCGAGCCGATGGTGCCTAGTCGCGCATGAATACTGAGAACCCAACTCCGTCACCACGCGTCGACGCAGCCTCCGAGGCCGGTTTCACGATCATCGAGGTGATGGTGACCGCCGTGGTGGTCGTCCTGGTGATGATCGCCACCTTCGGCGCGCTCGAGTCCGCCGGCCGCACCACCGCCGAGCAGCGCCATCACGCCGAGTCCTACGCGGTCGCCCAGAAGGATCAGGCGCGGCTGCGGTCGCTGCAGATCTCCGAGCTCGCCGACATCGACGAGACGACGACCGTGAACGCCGGCGGTGCCGAGTACACGGTTCACTCGACCGCGCAGTTCGTCAACGATGCGACCGGCACCGCCTCCTGCGACGAGGGATCCAACACCTCCGACTACATCAGCATCACCTCGACGGTCAGCTGGCCGTCGATCGGCGACCGCGAGCCGACGGTGATCAAGAGCATCGTCGCTCCGCCGAACGGCTCACTCTCCGACGACACCGGCGCTCTGGCAGTGGTGGTCCGCGACGGGGCCGGAAACGGCCTCGAGGGAATTCCGCTGAGCGGGACCGGGCGCCGGATCGTTCAGCGGCTCCGACCGGCCCGACCGGCTGCATCCTCTTCACCGACCTTCCCGAGGGCAACTACACGCTGACCCCGAGCACGGCATCCGGGGTCGTCGACGACGACGGCAAGCCCCCGGCCCCGGTCACCGTCAGCGTCGTCGGCCAGAGCACCAATACCGTCGTCCTCCGCTACGACGTGCCGGGCTCGATCAACGTCACCTTCAAGACGAGGATCGACGGCACCGTCGTGGCGACGACCCAGGACACGGTCGTCGTATTCAACACCGGGATGACCAACGCCGCGACCTACGGGACCGTCGGCACCCGCGTCACCACACTCGCGGCGACGTCGCTGTTCCCGTTCTCCTCGCCGGACGCGGTCTACGCCGGAAGCTGCGCGGAGAACAACCCCGACCCCGACGAGCTCGGGCTTCCCGCGGTCGCCGGCGCCAAGGCGGACATCAGCGTGATCTCCAACCAGGCGACCCCGGCGGAGATCCAGCTCCCGGCGCTCGATCTCACGGTGCGACGCGGCAACTCGAGCGGCTCGCCCGGCAGCCCGCTCAGCGACGCCACGGTCAAGGTCACCGACACCCAGTGCTCGGTCAGCGGCACGCCGGTGAAGCGCACCTACACGACGAACTCCTCGGGCAAGCTCGACACTCCTGGTCTGCCCTACGGCATCTACGACATCTGCGCGAACCGCACGGGCCCGACTCCGCAAGAACACGCTCACCGCCGTCCCGGTGCAGACGACGACGACCGATACGGTCAGGACGATCTACCTCGGCAGCGGCGCGGCCGGTATCTCCTCGGGGACATGCCCATGAACGCGCGTCGTCCGGTCTCCGACGAGCGCGGGATCACGATCATCGAACTGCTCGTCGGCATGGTGGTCGGCATCGTGGTGCTCGGCGGCGTGGTCACCCTGGTGACCACGACGGCTCGCAGCAGCGGCCGGATCTCCGAGCGCGTGGCGGTCGATCAGATCGCCAGACCGATGGTCCAGCGGATCATGGACGAGCTCCACTCGACCTGCGTCTCGCCGGGGGTCGCACCGATCCTCGCCGGGAGCACGGAAGAGGCGATCACGTTCGTACACGCGACCGGCTCGGACGTCTCGCCGACCCCGGTCAAGCGCACGATCTCGCTCAGCGGGGGGAATCCTGACCGACACCACGTACGCGGCGACCGGCGGTGATGCTCCCGACTGGACCTTCTCGACGACGCCGAGCTCCGACTTTCGCCTGCTCGAGCGGGTCAGCACGATCGGATCGACCCCGCTCTTCAGCTACTTCGCCTACGAGAACGGCCAGATCTCGGCCACGCCGCTGACCACGCCGCTGAGCGCCACCGACGCTGCGCGCGCGGTCAAGGTGGATATCTCGCTGGCCGTCTCGCCCTCGAGCAGCGGCAGCTCCGACGAGGTCGGCGCCCCGGTCGAGCTGACCAACTCGGCGCTCGTCCGCTTCTCACCGAGCAACGAGGACACCGATCAGGCGGGTCTCCCGTGCAGCTGATCGATCGACATCTGCGAGGGCTCCGCCGCCGTGCGAGCCGCTGAGGACGGCTTCACGTTGGCGACCGCGATGCTCGCGTTGCTGGTCGTGTCGCTGGCGATGGCGGCCACGGTCACCGCGGTGAACGGCGACGTCAACCTGACCAACAAGGACATCGACCACAAGCGCGCCTACGAGGCGGCACAGGCCGGGCTCGCCGACTACTCGTTCCACCTCAACGCCGACAACGGCTACTGGTCGAAGTGCACGGGGGTCCCGACCCCGAACGCGGTCAACAACGACGGCTCCACGGCCAAGCGGCGCAACGTCCCCGGCAGCACCGGCGCCAGCTACGCGATCGAGCTGATCCCGGCGACGGGGAAGTCCGTCTGCAGCACCTCCGACCCGGTCGGCAGCATGATCGAGCAGAGCGGCGACAGCATCGGCACGTTCCGGGTCCGCTCGACGGGATACGCGGGCGACACCGAGCAGAGGATCGTCGCTTCGTTCAAGCGGGCCAGCTTCCTCGACTACGTCTACTTCACCCAGTACGAGACCTCCGATCCGGTCACCTACAACAGTTCGGCCGACATCGCGACGGCCTACGCCCAGTGCGAGACGGTTCTATCGCGAGGGCCGCAACACCAGCACGCTTCCGTGCCGGGAGATCGTCTTCACATCCAACGAGTTCATCAACGGCCCGTTGCACACCAACGACGAGCTCAATATCTGCGGGACGCCGACCTTCGGGCGAGGCCCATCCGACCTGATCGAGGTCAGCTCGCCGCCGACGGGATACCGGGCGTCCGGAAGCTGCACCGCCAGTCCGGTCTTCGATGGCACCTACCTGACCAACGCGCCGGTTCTCACCCCCCCGAGCACCAACGACAGCCTGCGTAACGTCCCGGGAGCGAAGATCTACACCGGGCAGACCAAGATCACGCTCGATGGTGCGAACATGACCGTGGTGCAGAACTCGGGGGCGACGAGCACCATTCCGGTCCCCAGCAGCGGAGTGATCTACGTCGCCAACAGCACCAGCTCCGCCTGCAGCTCCGCCTATTCACCGTTCACCGCCAGCTACCCGGCCACCTCCTCCTGCGGCAACGTCTACGTCAAGAGCAGCCTCCGGCGGCTACAGCTCCCAGGTCACGATCGCGGCCGAGAACGACGTCATCATCGACGGCAACCTCTGTCGGGGAAGCTGCTCGGGCAGTCCCAGCGGGAACGGAATGCTCGGTCTGATTGCAAACAACTTCATCCGGGTGGCCCACCCGCTGTCGCCCGACAACAACACGACCTCCAGCAGTTGCGGCGGCAGGACCAATGCCGTCTCGCAGTCGAATCGGCGCATCGACGCGGCGATGCTGTCGATTCAGCACTCGTTCATCGTCGATCACTACAACTGCGGGGCGCCGATGGCGAACCTGACCGTCACCGGTGCGATCTCGCAGAAGTTCCGCGGACCCGTCGGTACCGTCAGCGGGACGACGCCGGTCTCCGGCTACACCAAGAACTACAACTACGACGATCGCCTGCGCTATCTCGCTCCGCCGAACTTCCTCGACCCGGTCGAGTCGGCGTGGCACATGCAGCGGCAGACGCTCGATCCCTGAGCCCCGTCCGGGCCGCTCCAGCCGCCGACCCTGCGGATAGCTTCCCGGCCTCGTGTTGATCTTCGCCCTCCTACTCGCTCTGCTCGGCCTCGTCTTGGGCAGCTTCGCCGGCGTGATCGCCTACCGGATACCCCTGGGGGAGTCACCGATCGGCGGTCGCTCGCGCTGCGACGACTGCGGGGCGACCGTCGCCGCCCACGACAACGTCCCGGTGGTCTCCTGGTTGCTGCTGCGCGGGCGTTGCCGCAACTGCGACGCGGCGATCCCGGTTCGCTACCCGCTGGTCGAGCTGGCGCTCGGGGCGGGCTTCGCAGCCAGCCTACCTGGTACTCGAGTCCGAGGGAGCCGCCGAGGTCGTCCTCGGATGCGTCTTCCTGTTCGTGCTGGCGATCATCACCCTGACCGACCTCGAGCACCGGATCATCCCCAACGCGGTGCTGGCGCCGGCGGCCGTCGCGGCCGTGGCTGCTGACCCTCCTCGGTGATCCCGCATCAGTTGCCGGCCAGGTTGATCGCGGCCGCCATCGGCGGCGGCGCACTGCTGCTTGGTCTCCCTCGCCCACCCCAGGGGAATGGGCATGGGCGACGTCAAGCTCGCGGGCGTGATGGGTCTGTACCTGGGCCGGGCAGTTGGTCCGGCGCTGCTGATCGGGTTTCGCCGCCGGCGCCATCTACGGCGTCGCCCTGATCGCCAGGAGGGGGGCCGAAGCCCGCAAGACCGCGGTCCCGTTCGGCCCGTTTCTCGCGTTCGGCGGGGTCGTCGGGCTGCTCGCCGGTGATCGAGATCGTCGACTGGTACCTCGACAGCTTCTTCGACGGTTGATCGGGCCTCTCTGAAAGACCTCCGCCGCAATCGCGTGCAGATTCAAGGCGGACGGCGTGTGCAGCCGATGGATGCCCCGTATGGACGTCCCCACGTTCAGCTCCCGCAAGGCGAAGACCGTCGTCGGCCTCGATATCGAGGCTGCGAGCGTTGCCGCGACCGAGGTCATCGTCAACGGCGACATCCGGCTCGGCCGTTCCGGAATCGCGCCACTGGCGGCCGGGGCAAGCCGCGAGGGCGAGGTCGGAGACCCCGCCGCGTTGACGGCTGCCATCAAGGATCTCTTCGCCGAGCACAAGCTCTCCCGCGAACGTCCGCCTCGGGATCGCCAACCAGCGAGTGGTCGTCAGGACCCTCCGCCTGCCGAGGATCGAGGACAAGGGCGAACTCGAGACGGCGATTCGCTTCCAGGCCCAGGAGGACATGCCGATGCCGCTGGATCAGGCCGTGCTCGACTGGCAGGTGTGCAGCTCCGATCCCGAGCTCACGAGCGCCGGCAAGATGGACGTCGTCGTCGTCGCCGCGCGCCGCGAGATGGTCAGCGGTCTCGCCCGGGTCGTGCGCGACGCCGGCCTTCGTCCGATCGGACTCGATGTCTCCGCCTTCGCCCTGATCAGGGCCCTCGGGAGCAACTCGGCGCTCGCCCCGGTCCCGCAGGCGAGCTACGAGGATCGCGCCGACCAGGGGGATGCAGCTGAGTCGATGTCCGGCGGCCCCGCGCAGCTGCTCTGCAGCCTTGGCGACATCACCAACCTCGTCGTCGCCCGCAACGGCGACTGTCTCTTCACCCGCGTCTCCCCCTTCGGCATCGAGGGCATCGCCCAGCGACTCGCCGAACGCCGGGAGTTGACGCTGGAGCATTCCCGCCAATGGCTCGATCATGTCGGCGTCGAGGCCCCGCTCGAGACGATCGACGGGGATCCGGCGCTGGTTGCAGCGAGCTCGCGACGTGCTTGAGGACGGCGTCGCCGAAGCTGGCCGACGAGCTCGCGCTCTCGATCAACTTCTACGGTGCCCAGGAAGGCGCGCGTTCGATCGAGGAGATCGTCGTCTGCGGCCCCGGCGCGGTCATTCCCGGCGTTCCCGAGCGGATCGAGCGCCAGCTCGGCTACGCGCTGCGGGTCGGGCAGCCCCCGGCGCTCTCCGGACTTGACGCCGCCTCTGCGGCCCGTCTGACCGTTCCCTACGGCCTGGCGCTGGAGCAGTAGCCGTGCGACCGGTCAACCTGATTCCACCGGAGGATCGACGGGGCGGCAGCGCCCCGACTCGCAAGGGTCGGACGGTCTACTTCATCGTCGGCGGTCTCGCCCTGCCATCCTCCTCGCCGTCTGTGCCGTCGTCCTGCTCGGCAATCAGGTCACCGACAAGCAGACCGAGGTCGCCTCGCTGGAGTCGCGGGCGACGGAGACCGAGGCACGCGCCGACAGCCTCTCCTCCTATGTCTCCTTCCAGCAGATGAAGGACGCGCGGGTGCAGACCATCGACTCGCTGGCGAAGAGCCGCTTCGATTGGGAGCGGGTCATTCGTGAACTCTCGGTGGTCATCCCGAAGGGGATCTGGCTCTCGAACCTGACCGGGACGGTCTCGCCCGAGGTTCAGATCGATGACTCCGCCGGCATCGGGCTGCGCACCGCTATCCCCGGCCCAGCCCTCGAGCTCGTCGGCTGCGCCCGCTCCCAGCCGGACATCGCACGACTGATCGCCGCCATGTACGACATCGACGGAATCACGCGGGTCACCGCGGCCAACGGCATCAAGTCGACGACTACCGCCAAGTCGACCGACGCCAAGGCGGAGGACGACACCGCCGCCGCCGACACATCCGGCACCTGCCCGCGCTCCGCGCCCAGCTTCCAGCTCGTCGCCGCATTCGACGCTGTGGTCGTCGACCCCGCGGCAGTGACGCCGACCTCGCCGCCGCCGGCGACCGAGCAGACCGTCTCGGCCGAGCAGCAGGCTGAACAGCAGGGCGTCGCGGACGCTCAGAGCAAGGCCCAGAAGGCCGCGAACCTGGTCCCGGGAGGCTGAGGCAGAGATGAAGAGCACCGACCGCACCATCCTCCTGGTCCTGCCAGCCCTGGCCCTTGTAATCGGCTTCTACATGCTCGTGATCTCGCCCAAGCGGGCGGAGCTCGGGGAGCTCGACACCCAGGTCGAAACCCTCACGTCCAGAGTCTCGGCGGCCGAGACCGAGGTGGCCGCCGCCGAGGACGCTCGCAAGTCCTTCGGCTCCAACTACAGCGAGATCGTCTCGCTCGGCGGAGCCGTGCCCGAGGACAGCGACCAGGCGACGCTGATCTTCGCCATGACCGACATCAGCGCCGACTCCGGAGTCCAGTTCCGGTCATTCGAGCTCGCCGACTCCGGCGACGTTCCCGCCGAGCCGGCGCCGGCGGCGACCACGACCCCGCCGGCGACCACCGATGGGGCGGAGTCGGCCCCCGCGCCGGCCAGCGAGGGCGCGCCCGTGTCGGCCGCTCCCACCGAGGCCGATGCATCCACGCTTCCGATCGGAGCAACCGTCGGTCCCGCCGGTCTGCCGGTGATGCCCTACAAGCTCAGGTTCAACGGCAGCTTCTTCAACATGGCCGACTTCTTCGCGGCCCTCGACAAGGGCGTCGAGGTCGTCAACTCCGGGGCGGCCCCGAAGGTCAACGGACGGCTGATGACCGTCAACGGCTTCGCGATGGTGGGCGACCCGATCCACGGATTCCCCCTGGTACAGGCGAGCGTGGCTCTCAACACCTACATCGTCCCCGCCGATCAGGGCCTCTCCGCCGGCGCGACGCCGGCCGGCCCGACGGTCGCCGCTGATCCGACTTCGACCGTGACCTCGGCACCGACCTCGACGTCGAGCGTTCCCGGAGCAGCGGCGGTGTCGCCATGAGCGATCGCATCTCCGAATTCGCCCGCGAGACCCTGCGCGACCTGCGAGATCGCAACATGCTGATCCCCGCGATCGCCCTGGTCGTCGCGATCATCGCGGTGCCGGTCCTCCTCGGCGGCGGCTCCGCCGAGGTCACGGCTCCGGTGGCACCCCCTGTGGGAGCGGCGCCGGCATCGATGACGGGCTCCGAGGAGGTCGATCCGGTCGTCCTCGCCGAGGTGCCCGGGCTTCGCGATTACCGCGAGCGCCTCGACGAGTTCGGCGCCCGCAACCCCTTCAAGCAGCAGATGACCGGCGGCTCCGGTTCCGGCGAGAAGGCCGCGAGCGCCGACGGATCGGGTGGATCCGGCGGCGGCGGGTCGACGAGCACGACGACCGACACGATCAGCACGAGCACCTCGAGCTCGGGCTCGACCACGACGGACACCTCATCGACGACCACGACCGACACCGGTGGTACGAGCTCGGGCGGCGGCAACTCCGGCGGCGGGACGAAGGTCATCCAGATCCAGATCGACGTCCGCGTCGGCATCCCCGGCAAGGCGAAGGTCCTCACCGACGTCGAGTCGCTCGAGTTCCTGCCCGGAAACGAGCGCCCGATCGTCCAGTACGTCGCGGGCGACTATGCGGCGACCAAGGCGGCCTTCGTCGTCTCGCCCGCGGTGATCTCGACCGAGGGCGACGGCAACTGCGACCCCGGTCGCAACAACTGCCAGTTCCTGCTGATGAAGAAGGGCGACGTGCAGTTCTTCGAGTACGGCCCGGAGGCGAAGGCGAAGACCTACAAGCTGGAGCTGCTGGCGATCAACCGGGTCGAGGTCGATTCCAAGGACATCAAGGGCCTGGGCAGGGATGCGGTCGAGGCTTCGAACGCCACCGCGCAGTTCGTCGCCGAGATGACCGGCTGATCGGGGCCCCTCACGGCCTCCGTGAACGGGTGCCGGCGAGCCTGGGTGCTGTGCGCTCATCCGCGCGGATAGCCTTGGGGTCGTATGGCACGTTTTGATTTCGTCACCGCGGGGGAGTCCCACGGTCCGGGCCTGACCACGATCGTGGAGGGAATGCCCGCCGGTCTGGAGCTCGACCGTGAGGCCCTCGATCGCGATATGGCTCGTCGTCAGCTCGGCCATGGCCGCGGCGGTCGGATGAAGATCGAGAAGGACTCCGCCGAGGTCCGCTCCGGCATCCGGCACGGTCGCACGATGGGCAGCCCGATCGCCCTGCTGGTGGCCAACCGCGACTACGAGAACTGGATCGAGCGCATGGGGCCCTGGGAGGGTGGGGAGGGCGTCAAGGAGGTTCATCTCCCACGACCCGGTCACGCCGACCTTCCGGGACTGCTCAAGTACGGGTTCGACGACGCCCGCAACGTGCTCGAGCGGGCGAGCGCCCGTGAGACGGCCGCCCGCGTCGCCGCCGGCGGCCTGGCGCGCCAGTTCCTGGGTGCGGTGGGGGTGACGATCAGAAGCCACGTGACCCGGATCGCCGGTAGTCGGCGCTCCCGCCCCGGAGGGCCTCGAGCCGGCCGACTTCGACCGGGTCGACGACGACCCCGTCCGCTGCCTCGATCCAGCTGCCTCGGCGGCCATGGTCGAGGAGATCAACCGCCTGCGCAAGGAGAACGAGAGCCTCGGAGGCACCTTCGAGGTCCGCGCCTGGGGTCTGGTCCCCGGCCTCGGGTCCTACGTCTCCTGGGATGAGAAGCTCGACGGCAGGATCGCCCAGGCGATGATGTCGATCCAGTCGGTCAAGGGGGTCAGCATCGGCCCCGCCTGGGAGGTCGCCGCCAGCCCAGGCTCCGAGGCACACGACGAGATCTTCCATTCACCCGGCCGCGGCTTCTACCGTGTGACGAATCGCGCCGGGGGCATCGAGGGCGGTATGACCAACGGCGAGACGCTGATCGCCCAGGTCGCGATCAAGCCGATATCCACCCTGACCAAGCCCCTGCGCTCGGTCGACGTGCACACCAAGGAGCCGCAGGCGGCTCACAAGGAGCGAACCGACTCCACCGTCGTTCCCGCCGCCGGCGTGGTCGGCGAGGCGATGCTGGCCCTGACCCTCGCTCGCGCCTACCGTGAGAAGTTCGGCGGCGACCACATCGACGATGTGAAGGCTGCGATCGCCGCCTATCGGGCGCGCATCGAGGGTTAGGGCTCGCGGTTGGCGCACCCCGCCGAGGGCGTTCTCAGGGACGTGGGTCGTTTTGAGCTCACCAGGGGAGCTCAGGGCGACCCACGTCCGCGGCGGGCTTCGCGGTCGACGACTTTCGCCCGCGAACGCCGGTCGATAGACGCCATACTTGCCCGGTGCCCGACTCGGTCAAGCCATCCATCATCTTCATCGGTTTCATGGGTGCCGGTAAGTCGGCCGCCGCGCGGGCGGCGGCGCACGCTCTCGGGACGGAGTACGTCGACACGGATCATCTGATCGCCGAGCAGATCCCGGGGGGATCGATCGCGGGCTTCTTCCGGGATCAGGGCGAGGCGCAGTTCCGGGAACTCGAGGAGCGGGTCGTGCTCGGCGCGCTTGAGCGCCCGAACGCAGTCATCGCACTCGGGGGCGGGGCGGTCGAGAGCGAGCGGGTCCGCACCGCCCTGGGCGCCCATGTGAGCACCTGGTGTCGGGTCGAGGAGGAGGTTGCCTGGGCGCGCTGTACCGGCACCGACCGCCCGCTCGCGCGCGACCGGGATGGGTTCCGCCGGCGCTACGGGGCCCGCCAACCGTTGTATGAGGCATGTGGCCGCGTCGTCCTGCCGTCCGGCGGCGAGCGGACGGGAGCCGCGGCGGCGCCGTGGCTCGACCTGCTCAGATCCGCGCCCGACGTCCGGATGTACTGGGCACGAACGTCATCGGGCGACTACCCCGCGCTGATCGGCCCCGGCTCGACGAAGTTGCTGGACCGCGTCGATCCGGCGCTGCGGCCGGGCGCGCGGCTGTTCGGCCTCGCCGACCGCGACGCGTATGCCGCGATCCCGGAGCTGCTGCCGTCCGTGGAGGGATCGGAGCCGATCGGCGTGCGGGGCGGGGAGGACGTGAAGAGCCTCGGAGCCGCGGAGGAGTTGCTGGCCGAGCTTGCGAGGGCGGGGGTTCGCCGCGAGGACGCGCTGCTGGCGTTCGGCGGCGGCGTCGCCGGGGATATCGTCGGCTTCTGCGCAGCCGTCTACCAGCGCGGAATCCCGGTGGTTCAGGTCCCGACCACACTGGTCGCCCAGGTCGACTCCGCCTACGGGGGAAAGACCGGCGTCGACCTCCCCGAGGGAAAGAACTACGTCGGCGCCTTTCACCAGCCAGCAGCCGTGCTGACCGATCCCGCGGCGCTTCGGACCCTGCCCGTGGCCGAACTCTCAGCCGGGTTCGCCGAGGTCGTGAAGACCGCACTGATCGTCGGCGGCCCGCTCTGGGAGCGGGTGCGGGGGCTCGAGCACCTCGATCCGAAGGCCGCCGGTTCATTCGTCTTCGATTGCGCCGCGGCGAAGCTCGACATCGTTGCCGCCGACGAACGCGAGTCCGGCCTGCGGGCCGTGCTC
The DNA here is from genome assembly GCA_963823275.1 of uncultured Solirubrobacterales bacterium. Lineage (GTDB taxonomy): Bacteria > Actinomycetota > Thermoleophilia > Solirubrobacterales > 70-9 > RHKX01. Next base: position 1,027,935 of record CAWGKW010000002.1, read on the forward strand.
AACCTCGGTCACACGGTCGGTCATGGGATCGAGGCTGCCAGTGGATACACGCGTTACCGCCATGGGGAGGCGATCGCGATCGGTCTGATGGCGGCGCTGCGGCTCTCCGGAGCGGACGGGTTGCGCGCCGAGGTCGGGGATCTCCTGCTCCGAGCCGGCCTGCCGGTCGGCCTCGATTCGGCAATCGACGCCGATGCGGTTCTCGACGCGGTCGGAAGGGACAAGAAGCGGACCGCCGACGGCATCGGCTTCGTCCTGATCGAGGAGCCGGGGAGGGTTGAGTTCGGGCGCCCCGTCGATGCCGATAGCCTGCGCCGTGCCGTGGAGGAACTTCGAAGCAGTTGAGTGGCGCGCACAACAGGGTGGCCGTCATGCACGGCGTCAACCTCGACACGCTCGGCCGCCGCGATCCTGCGATCTACGGCACCGAAACGCTCGGCGAGCTCGAGTACCGGATCCACGAGTTCGGGCGTGAGCTCGGACTGGCGATCTCCTTCTTCCAGACCAATCACGAGGGCGAGTTCTGCGAGTACCTGCACCGCCTCCCCGACACCGCCGATGCGGCGCTGATCAACGCCGGCGCCTGGTCGCACTACTCGTGGGCGATTCGCGATGCCCTCGAGGTCGCCGGCAAGCCCGCCGTCGAGGTGCACATCAGCGACGTCGAGGGTCGTGAGGATTGGCGCTCGGTCTCGGTCTTCGACGGGATCGTCGCGGCGAAGATCTCCGGCAAGGGGCTCGACGGGTACCGCGAGGGGCTCGAGGTGCTCGTTCGCGAGCTCGGGCTTTGAGCGCTGCGCCGGAGTCGCGGGCCGACAGGTTGACCGACGCGGCGGTCGCGGCCGGCCTGGACGCCGTGGTCGTCGGCGACCTCGTCCGGCCCGGCGACTCCAGCCGCGACGGGATGGCCGACGTCACCTGGCTGACCGGCTTCCGAGGGTCCAGCGGCGTCGCGATCGTCGGGGCCGACGCTCGATCGTTCGTCACTGACTCCCGCTACACGACAACCGCCGCCGACTCGATCCCGGCGTCGTTCGAGATCGTCGACGCAACCGCCGAGATGCTGCCCGCGATCGCCGCGCTGCTCGGAGGCCGGGTCGGGATCGACCAGTCCAAGGTGAGCGTCAGGTCCCATGCCAAGCTGATTGAGCTGCTCGGAGCGGACGTCGAGCTGGTCGGCGTCGACGACCTGCTGGCCGACCTCCGTCGCGTCAAGGACGAGGCCGAGATCGAGCTGATCGCCGAGGCGTCGCGCATCACCGACGCGGTCTACGCGTTCATCGAGGAGCGGGGATTGGTGGGCCGGACCGAGCGCGAGATCGCCCTCGCGGCCGAGGCGAGGATGCGGGAGCTCGGTGCCGAGGATCCGGCCTTCCACTCGATCGTGGCCGCCGGCGAGAACGGGGCTCTGCCGCACGCGGTTCCCGGTGGCCGCAGGATCGAGGCCGGGGAGTACGTGGTCGTCGACATGGGTGCCATATTCGGCGGCTATTGCTCCGATTGCACCCGAACCCTGGTCGAGGGCGACCCCGACCCCGTCCAGCGGCAGGCCTACGAGCTGGTCCTCGCCGCACAGCTGGCCGGGCTCGAGTCGATCCGGGAGGGCGCCCAGGGTCGCGCCGTCGATGCGGTGGCTCGCGCCGTGATCACCGACGGCGGCTACGGCGATCGCTTCGGCCACGGGCTCGGGCACGGCGTCGGGATCGAGGTCCACGAGGCGCCTCGCCTCTCAAAGCGCTCCGAGGACACGTTGATGGCAGGCGATGTGGTGACCGTCGAGCCCGGTGTCTACGTGCCCGGTGAGTTCGGGATCAGGATCGAGGATCTGGTCGTGGTGACGGCGGACGGCGCCAGGAACCTCAGCCACCACCCGAAGTAGACGGCGAGCGGACTCAGGAGCGTCGTGCCCTGACCTGGTAGATCGAGGTGAATCCGCTCTCGAAGCCGTTTCGGGCGGCGCGCAGATAGAGGCGCCAGACCCGGACGCGCTCGGGCCCCGCCAGCCGGACCGCCTCCTCGAGGTTGTCATCGAGGCGCCGCGCCCAGTGCCGCAGGGTCTCGGCGTAGTCCTCGGCGAAGCCCTCCACGTGCTCGGTGACGAACCCGGCCCGCTCCAGGGCCAGCTCCACCCGGGAGAGGTGCACCGGGTCAGCGTCGGGAAAGACGTATCGCTCCGAGAAGGGTCCCGCTGCCGGGTCGCTGTGGCGGAGGCGAGCGATCCCGTGGTTGAGCAGTCGCCCGCCGGTGGGCAGCAGCTCTGCCAGCCGCTCGGCGTAGAGATCGATCCTCTCGACGCCGACGTGCTCGACCATGCCGATGCTCGCGATCGCATCGAATCGTTCACCGACCAGGTCGCGGTAATCCATGACCCGGATCTCGACCCTGTCATCGACCCCCGCAGCCTCGGCCCGCTCGCGAGCCACCCTCGCCTGCGGCTCCGAGAGCGTGATCCCGACGACCTCGACGCCGTGGTGGACGGCCGCGTGGGTGGCGAAGCTGCCCCACCCACAGCCGATGTCGAGAACGCGTATACGGTCCCCGCGCCCATCGGCGGCCGCAACCAAGCCTGAATCGCCAAGGCCGAGCTTCGCGCAGACGAGTTCGAGCTTCTGCTCCTGCGCCTCCTCGAGCGAGGACGCACCGCGCGAGAACAACGCGCAGCTGTAGGTCATCGACTGGTCGAGGAAGAGGGAGAAGAACCGTGGCGGTAGGTCGTAATGGTGGCGCACCGCGCGCGCGTCGCGGTCCCTGGAGCGGCGGGTACCACGGGGCTGCAGCTCGGCCTCGGGCGAAGCCGGCGGGAGGGTCAGGCCATTGGCGGCGAGCGCCGCGGCGATGAGCCTCAGCTTGGCCTCGCTCTTGAGAGCCGGCGGCCTCCATTCCTCCAGAAGGTCGATGACCTCGTCGATGTCATCGACCTCGAGGTCGCCGGCTACGTAGGCACGGCCGATGCCGAGCTGTCCGGGGGCGCGGAGCGCCTGAGCGATCGCGCGAGGCGAGCGCACGCGGAAGGTCGGCCCCGTGCCGTCGGTTGAGCCGACGCGGCTCCCGTCCCAGAACTCCACCGCGAAGGGGCGATGCGGCAGGGCCGTCGCCAGTGCCCTTCGAAGGGGTGAGGTTGATGCGATTCGCACACGGGTGATCCTACGCGGGCGATCCCATCGCGGGATCGCGATGGGCTGCCACACCGGATAGGTTCCCGCAATGACTGAATCCCGCAGCCTCCAAGGTAAGACCATGCTGATCAGCGGCGGCAGCCGCGGCATCGGCCTCGCGATTGCGCTTCGCGCCGCTCGCGACGGCGCGAACGTGGCCCTGATCGCGAAGACCGATCAACCTCACCCGAAGCTGGAGGGAACGATTCACACCGCCGCGGCCGAGATCGAGGCTGCCGGCGGTTCGGCGCTCCCGATCCTGGGCGACATCCGTGACGAGGGTCGCGTCGCCGAGGCCGTGGACGAGACGGTCGATCGGTTCGGCGGGATCGACATCTGCGTCAACAACGCGAGCGCGATCAACCTCGTCGGCACCGAGCAACTGGACATGAAGCGCTACGACCTGATGCAGGACATCAACACCAGGGGCACGTTCGTCGTCTCCAAGACCTGCATCCCGCACCTGAAGCGCTCCGAGAACCCGCATGTGTTGACGCTGTCGCCGCCACTCAGCCTCGATCCCCGTTGGGCGAAGGACCACGTCGGCTACACGATCGCCAAGTACGGAATGAGCCTCTGCACGCTCGGTATGGCCGAGGAGTTCCGCCCCGACGGGATCGCCTTCAACTCGCTCTGGCCCCGGACCATGGTCGCGACCGCGGCCGTTCAGAACCTGCTCGGGGGCGATGCCGCCATGGCCCGTTCGCGAACGCCCGAGATCATGTCCGACTCAGCTCACGCGGTTCTCACCCGTTCGAGCCGGGAATGCACCGGGAACTTCTTCCTCGCCGAGGACGTCCTGGTCGAAGAGGGCGTGACCGACTTCGACGCCTACGCAGCGGCCCCCGGCGCCGTGCCCGCCGTCGATCTCTACGTGGACGAGATCAACCCCCCCGGAATAGGCTGACGTCCCCGTCAGTCGCGGGTAGCCGATGTCGGAGACGACCAAGACAGGCCCGGTGACGAAGCCCGCGCGCGCTGGGGCGGTGCTCGGCGTCCTGATCCTCGTCGCCGCGGTCGCCAACCTGAACCTCTCGGTGGCGAACGTGGCCCTGCCCGATATCGGCAAGGCCTTCGACGCTAGCCAGACTGAGCTGAACCTCGTTGCCGTGGGCTACTCGCTGGGGCTGGCGACCTCGGTCCTCTACCTCGGGGCGCTCGGAGACCGCCACGGCCGCAAGCTCATGGTCGTGCTCGGGATGTCGCTGACGATCCCGGCATCGCTCCTGGCAGGGTTTGCGCCCTCTGTGGAGGTCCTGTTCGTCGCCCGTCTGCTCGGCGGCCTCGCCGCCGGCATGGCGTTCCCGACGACCCTCGCGTTGATCACCGCCCTCTGGTCGGGCCCCGACCGGACCAAGGCGATCGCACTCTGGTCGGCGATCGGCGGGGCCATCGCCGCCCTCGGTCCGATGATTGCGGGAGCGCTCCTGGAGAGCTTCGACTGGGGTTCGGTGTTCCTCGTCACGCTGCCCCTGGCGCTGATCGCCCTGCTTGCGGCGATCCGCCTGATCCCATCCCACGTCCACGAGACGACGGAGCCCGTCGACAACCTCGGCGGCATGCTCTCGATCCTGATGATCGCCGCCCTCGTTCTGGGGATCAACTTCGCCGCGGTGCCGGGTGCGGGCGCCGTGGTGATCGGCCTCTTCGCCGTCGCCGCGGCCGCCGTGATCGGATTCGTGATCCGCCAGCGGCGGGTCGAGGTGCCGCTCTATGACCTCGAAGTTGCCGCGCGGCCGACCTTCTGGGTCGCCGGCTTCGCTGGAGTGATCGTCTTCGGCTCGCTGATGGCTGCCGCGTTCATCGGTCAGCAATACCTGCAGAACGTGCTCGACTACTCGACCTTCGACGCGGGCGCCTCGATCCTGCCGGCGGCCGTGCTGATGGTCGTGATCGCTCCCCGCTCGGCCGTCCTCGTCGAGACGAAGGGGGCCAGGTTCACGCTCCTGCTCGGGTACGTGTTCATCCTGCTCGCCTTCCTGACGATGCTGCTGCTGTGGGGGAAATCCAGCCCCTATTGGCAGGTTGGGCTGGCGTACGCGTTCATCGGCATCGGGATCGGCTTCGCCGGTACCCCCGCTTCACACTCGCTGACCGGGTCGGTCCCACGCAGCCGCGCCGGCATGGCGTCGGCGACCGCCGACCTGCAGCGCGATCTCGGCGGCGCGATCATGCAGTCGATCCTCGGGGCCGTACTGACCGCGGGCTATGCGGCGGCGGTATCGAGCGAGATCGCAGCCTCGCCCCAGTCCAGCAAGGTCTCCAACGCGGTCGAGAGCGAGCTGCAGAAGTCGTTTTCGAGTGCCGCAGACACCGCCGCGCAGTACCCCCAATACAAGGACCAGATCATCGCCGGGGCCCGGGATGCGTTCCTACAGGGGGATCACTGGGCCTACATCGCCGGGATCGTCGCGGTCCTGATCGGCGCCTTCGTCGTCTTCCGATTCTTCCCGAAGCGGGAGCGGGAGCAGGAGCTGCTGGCCGGTTACGCCTCCGATGACGTCGGCAACGCCGAGCCGAGCACTGGCTGAAGCCGCCCGCTGGGGCGCTCCCGTGTACCTTCCCGCTCGTGATCAGCACCGCGCAATTCAAGAACGGCTCGCATATCGAGGTCGACGGCAAGGTCTTCCGGATCATGGAGTTCCAGCACGTCAAGCCCGGCAAGGGCGGAGCGTTCGTCCGGACCAAGCTGCGGCGCCAGGAGGACGGCTCGGTGATCGACAAGACGTTCCGGGCGGGGGAGAAGTTCCGGCCGGTCAGGACCGAGACGCGTCGCATGCAATACCTCTACGACTCCGGTGACGCTCAGGTCTTCATGGACAACCAGAACTACGACCAGATCGAGCTCCCGAACGACCTCGACCCCGACTCGATGCGCTGGGTGAGGCCGAACGACGAGGTCGAGGTCCTCTTCGTCGACGAGCGGCCCTCGGGAGTGCAGATCCCGAGCGCGGTCGATCTTGAAATAACCGAGACCCAGCCGGGGCTCAAGGGCGACACGGTCTCCGGCGGAGGCTCGAAGCCGGCGACGCTCGAAACGGGCGTGTCGATCGAGGTTCCCCTCTTCATCGAAGAGGGCGAGCGGGTCCGCGTGGACACCCGTAGCGGCGAGTACGTCTCCCGCGCCTGAGTATGAGCGGCCACCGGGCCGCGTAACCTCTCGGGCGTGCGCCGATCAGATCAACGCCGCAACGCCGCCTTCGCGCTCTATCAACGTGACGTCACGGGGCGCCGGCTCGAGGATCTGCTGGCGGAGGCGAAGCCGTTCACGCGCGAGCTTGCCGAGGGAGCTGATGCTCACCTGGCTGAGATCGACGCCGAGATCTCCGCCAACGCCCACGGGTGGACGATCCAGCGGATCGCGCCGCTGGAGCGTGGGATCATGAGGATCGCGCTGTTCGAGATTCACCATCGGGAGGAGATTCCGGTCGCCGTCTCGATCGACGAGGCCGTCTCGATCACCCGCCGCTACTGCGGGACCGAGGCGCCGGGATTCGTCAACGGGGTGCTCTCGGCCGTGGCGAGGAGCGTCGGCGCGGAGGAGGCGCATGAGCCCGCCTGACGGCATCTCCGACCTCAATGGGGCGGCCGAGCGGCTCGGGCGGATCGCGACGGAGCTCGCCGACCCCGAGACGACCGACGCCGTCGCGGTGACGCTTGCCCAAGAGGCCGCGAAGATCGCCGCCGACGCCGGCGCGGTCGCCGCTGAGGCCGCTCGAGCCGCGGCCGAGCGGGGCCTCGAGAACTCCTGACCCGTGTCCACCTACCCGGATGATCTCCGCGACCTCGTCGAGGGCTACCTGAGCGGGCTGACCTACTCCCCGCGCGCCGAGACCGCCGGGATCGAGGCGGCGATGCGCTACTCGCTGCTCGCCGGCGGCAAGCGGATCAGGCCGGTGCTCTGCCTGGCGACGGCAAGGGCATTCGACCTCCCGCCCGAGCAGCTCCTGCCCACGGCTGCCGCGCTCGAGCTGATCCACACCTACTCGCTGATTCACGACGACCTACCGGCGATGGACGACGACGACCTGCGCCGCGGTCGTCCGACCTCCCACGTCGCGCACGGCGAGGACGTTGCGATCCTCGCCGGCGATGCGCTCTTCGCCGAGGCGATCCGGCTTGCCTGCGAGCAGCGGGGCGAGCCCGAGCGCGTGCTCGCCGCGGTCAGGGAGATCGCCGCGGCCACCGGTGTCGACGGGATGGTCGGGGGCCAGTACGTCGATGTCGTCGGCGGCGGTGACGATCCGGACTCGCTCCGGCTCCTGCACACGCTGAAGACCGGAAGGCTGATATCCGCAAGCGTCGGCGCGGCGCTCGCACTCGCCGGCGGAAGCGAGTCCGTCCAGGCGCCCTACCGCCGTTTCGCCTCCGAGCTGGGACTGCTCTTTCAGATCGTGGACGACATCCTCGACGTCACCGGCAGCGACGAGCAGCTCGGCAAACCGAGCGGGTCCGACGAGCGCCACGGCAAGGTCACCTACGTCAGCCTCTACGGGCTCGACCGGGCTCGTGTCCTTGCCGGGGAGTCGCATCGCGGGGCCATCTCGGCGCTGCAGTCGGCGAGTGGCGATGTCGCCGCACTCGTCCAGATCGCGGACTTCATCTCCACGCGATCGACCTAGGGAGCGGTCTGTGATGGGCCTGCCGGTATTCGGCGCGGGCTCGCTTGGGGCGAAGAACTTTAGGAGTTCGGCCCGTAACTAAGCGGATGTCCACCGCAATAGCGGGCATTCGATTGAGCCTTGGGGGAGATGGTTGGTCTCTCTTGTCCTGATCGGTGGGCGGGTGAGATCAAACCGACAGATTGGAGCACGTACATGAAGTACGTCAAAGGATTCAAGCCCTCCGGATCGATGCTAGTCGCGATCGTCGCGCTGGTCGTCGCATGTGCCGGAACGGCCGTAGCGGCAGCCACCATCCCAGGCTCGAGCCTGACCAACGACTCGGTGGCGAGCAAGAAGATCAAGGATAAGACGCTCAAGGTCAAGGACTTCACCGCGAAGACGAAGTCGAAGCTCACGGGCGCCACGGGAGACACCGGAGCGACGGGAGCCGACGGAGCCCAGGGACCGGTGGGGCCGGCAACCCCGGCGACCTACACCAACCCGCAGTGGGGTCAGATCGACAGAAACACCATCGGTTCGCCGGTGGTGGCCCTTCGCGGGGGTCCCTACGTGGGAGCGGAGGCACCCCCCTTCGGCATCGGCTCGTTGAGCCTGACGGTCGACGGGGCCGGCGGGTCGGCCGGGGCCGGCCCGGAGCAGGCGACGTTCGGCAATGAGACCGGACTTCGTGGGCGACTTCGTCGGTGGCGTGACCGCGTTGGGGTTCCACGTCTACACGACGGGGGAGAACAACGCGCGGGCCACCCCGAACATGCCCTCGATCAAGATCGAGTTGGACCCGGAGCTCACCGCGACGGGCAGCAACTTCTCGACCGCGGTATTCGTTCCCGACAACTCGACCGCCGATGAATGGAGCGGCTACATCAACGCGGCCGACGGATCAGACGGGTTCTGGTTTCTGACCGGGGCCGCCGGCACGGCGACGGGCTGCAACCAAACGACCACCTGCACCTTCGCTCAGATGCAGGATGCACTCGATGACGGCGCGCCCGACTCGACCATCTACACAGTTGCCGTCGGCAAGGGTCGTGACAACGCATGGGCAGGCTCGGTCGACGGCCTGCGGATCAACAACATCGTCTACGACTTCGAGCCGTTCGGAGTCCAGGAGACGTCGGCTCCGTAAGCGGCCGAGCCGCGGCGGCCACCGCCGCGACGGAACCGGGATCGGGTCCGGGGCGTCATCGCCTCGGGCCCGACTCATTCAGGGTCTCTTTCATCGGGGCGTTTGCGGCCCACCCCGGAAGGGCAACCTGTGACAATCGGGAGGCCGAAGCGCCTTCAGCCCCCCGGCACCTCGAAGCGATGAGCGACAGCGACCGCACAGACATCCCCTATCTCCTGGACCGCATCGACGGACCGGCCGATCTGCACCAGCTCGACGACGCCCAGCTGCAGCAGGTCGCGCAGGAGGTCCGAGAGCTGATCATCGACACCATCGGTGAGGTCGGCGGGCATTTCGGCGCCAACCTCGGCACCTGCGAGCTGACCGTCGCCCTGCACAGCCTGATGGAGTCCCCGCGGGACAAGATCCTCTGGGACGTCGGCCATCAGTCCTACCCACACAAGATCCTGACCGGTCGCAAGGACCGCCTCTCGACGATCCGCCAGTACGGCGGCCTCGCTCCGTTCTGTTCGATCCCCGAGTCCCAGCACGACATCATGGGCGCCGGCCACGCCTCGACCTCGATCGGCTACGGGGTCGGCCTGAAGGAGGCGATGCGCCACGGGATCGGTGCCGACGGCAAGGTCGTCGCGGTGATCGGAGACGGCGCGCTGACCGGCGGGGTCGCCTACGAGGCGCTGCAGCAGGCCGGCGGCCTCGAGACGCCGATGGTGATCGTGTTGAACGACAACGGCATGTCGATCTCACCCAACGTCGGCGCGCTCTCCCACTACTTCAACCGTTTCAGGCTCAACCCCCGGCTGTTCCACGCCCGCGAGGACGTCGAGGATCGGCTGACCAAGCTGCCCCTCGGTCTCGGTCCGCGAATCGAGCGACTCGGCCCCGAGATCAAGTCGGCGATCAAGGCCTACTGGGCCCCGGGGTTGCTGTTCGAGGAGCTCGGGATCGCCTACATGGGGGTCGTCGACGGCCACGACGTCGCCGACCTGCGCTGGGCGCTGCGCCGGGCATTCGAGGCGCAGCGACCGGTCGTCGTCCACATCCATACGGTCAAGGGCCGTGGATTCGCCCCCGCTGAGGACGGCGGCCTCGAGGGAATGGAGAAGTGGCACGCCGCCAAGCCGGGCTCGATCGTCGACCGCAGGCCCGCGCCCCCGAAGCCGAAGCCTGCGCTGGTGCCGGTCACCGAGTCGGACGCTCCCGCCTCGATCGCTCCCGAGAAGCTCGAGGCCGCCGCTCCGAAGCCGGCCCCGCCGGCCTACACGTCGGTCTTCGCCAAGGCCCTCGTCGCCGAGGCGAAGCGCGATAAACGGGTGATCGGCATCACGGCAGCGATGGCCGGCGGCACCGGGCTCAACGAACTCGCCGATGCCGTGCCCGACCAGTACTACGACGTCGGCATCGCCGAGCAGGACGCGGTTCTCTTCGCCTCGGGCCTCGCCCTGCAGGGAGCCAAGCCCGTCTGCGCGATCTACTCGACCTTCCTTCAGCGGGCCTTCGACCAGATCGTCCACGACGTCTGCCTCCAGGAGCTCAACGTGGTGTTCGCGATGGACCGTGCCGGTCTCGTCGGTGACGACGGGCCGACTCACCACGGCGCCTTCGACGTCTCCTACTTCCGGCCGCATTGCCGAACGTCGTCCTGATGGCACCTCGCGACGAGGCGATGCTGGTCAACATGCTCCGGACCGCGCTCGCCCACGACGGTCCGATCGCCTTCCGCTACCCGCGCGGCACCGCCGAGGGCGTGCCCCTCCCCGAGCCTCCGCGCGAGATCGAGATCGGCAAGGGCGAGATCCTCCAGGAGGGCGAGCGCATCGCCCTGCTCGGCTACGGGTGGGGGGTCCAGGTCGCCAACGACGCGGCCACGATCCTCGCCGAGCATGGTCTCCGGCCCACCGTCGCCGATGCCCGCTTCGCCAAGCCGCTCGACGAGCAGCTCGTCGAGCGGATCGCCGGCGAGCACGAGCTCGTGGTCACGATCGAGGAGAACGTCCTCCCGGGCGGCTTCGGCGCAGCGGTGCTCGAGCATGTCGAGGATTCGCTGGGCTCCGATCGCGCCCGGATCATGCGGATCGGCCTTCCCGACCGTTACGTCACCCACGGCAAGCCCTCGCTGCTTCGCAAGGAGGTCGGCCTGACCGGCGAGGCCGTCGCCGACCGGATCCTGAGCGCCCTGCGCACCCCTGCGAAAGCCTAGGCCGGCGCCGCCCGGCGAGGCCCGCTCGGAGCCCGAAATGCGAAAGCGCCCCAACTGGTGGGGCGCTCTCGGGTACAGGGAGGAGAGTTGTGTGTTTTGAGAGGGACCGGCTACAGGGACATCGCGATATGTGGCGGTGGCCAACCGGTCCTTAAGCTTGGATCCAGAATACGAACACCTGTCCGGTTTGTGTGTGAGTCCGATCACATACATCCTGATTCGTCTCCACGCCCTTCGATCGGCGGCCGCTACCGTCTCCGGTGATGAGCAGGGTGCGCCTCGACAACCTCTTGACCGAACGCGGCCTGGCGCCGTCTCGGACCGCCGCGGCTACCTCCATTCGGGCGGGCCTGGTCCGGGTCGGGCGCGGCGGAGAGCGTGCGTCGAAGCCGAGTCAGCTCGTCGCCGACGACATCGCGGTGGAGATGGAAGAGGGGCGCAGGTTCGCTTCCCGCGGCGGGCTCAAGCTCGAAGCGGCGATCGATCGGTTCGGCCTGGAGGTCGAGGGTCTGGATTGTCTCGACGTCGGCGCCTCGACCGGGGGCTTCACCGACTGCCTGCTGCAGCGCGGCGCCGCCCGCGTGATCGCTCTCGACGTCGGGCATGGGCAGCTGGATTGGGCGCTGCGAAATGACCCCAGAGTCATCGTCTTCGAGGGCTTCAACGCTCGCAACCTGGTGGCGGGCGAGCTGCCGTATCTCGCCTCCCTCGCGGTAATCGACGTCAGCTTCATCTCATTGGCCAAGGTGCTCGACCCGGTCGCCGCCGCGATCGCCGATGATGCAGAGGTGTTGGCGATGGTCAAACCGCAGTTCGAGCTCGGCCGGGGCCGGGTGGGTAAGGGGGGAGTGGTTCGCTCGAGCGACGATCGTCGTGAGGCGGTCGGCAGCGTGGTCGCCGCCGCCGACTCACTGGGGCTCGCCCTGCTCGGGGTCGCGGCCGCGGGCGTTCCCGGGCCCAAGGGCAATCAGGAGTTCTTCGTCCGGCTCGCCCGCGGGGACGGAGCCGATGACCCCACTGCGCTGATCGAGGAGATGGTGAGTTGACCAAGATCGCCGTCTACACCCATTCCCGCCCGAGCAATACCGATGTCGGCATCATCGCCGCCGCCAGGGCCGCCGAGGAGGCCGGGTTCGAGCTCGTCGTCACCGAGCGCGAGCCGGCGCCGGGAAACGAGCGCGGTGGCTCGCTCGAGGGCGTGCGGTTCGTCGACGAGCTGCCGGCCGATGCCGACCTCTGCCTTGCGCTCGGCGGCGATGGCACGATCCTGCGCGCCCTGCGGCGCTACGCGACCCTCGGCGTTCCCGTTTTCGGGATCAACTACGGGACGGTCGGGTTCCTCGCCGCGGCCGAGGCCTCGGAGCTCGACACGGGCCTCGCCCGCGCTCTCGCGGGCGACTTCGAGACCGTCTCCCTGCCGGGGCTCGACGTTGAGGTTGGTGGGAAGAGGCACATCGCGGTCAACGACGTCTCCTTCACGCGGCGACCCCATCACAGGGTCGCCGAGCTCAGCTACAGCGTCGGCGGCCGTGAGGTGGGCCGGGTTCGCTGCGACGGTCTGGTGGCCGCGACCCCGGCCGGATCCACCGGCTACAACCTTGCCAACAACGGCCCGATCCTCGCCTGGGGAGTGGAGGGTTACGTGGTCAGCTTCATCGCCCCGCACACCCTGACCGCGCGGGCGCTCGTCGTCGCCCCCGGCGACTTCCTGCACGTGACCAACGTCGGCGAGCGTGATTGTGTCGACGTCGGCATCGACGGGGTCGAGACCGGCGAGGTCAGGCCCGGCGAGGAGGTGGTCGTCGGCTTTCGGGACGGGCTGGCCCTGCTGGCCCAGCTCGAGGGCGACACCTTCTACAAGCGGATCAGGGAGAAGTTCGGTCGCCTGGCCCACTGACCGATGGTGAGGCCGCGGGCTCGCAGCCCGCTCTGGGCTTTGACCTGCATTCGTATTGTCTGTCGGGGGCGGCTGGTATCCCACCGGGGATGCTTCGAGAGCTGCGAATCGAGAACCTGCTTCTGATCGAGCGGGCCGAGCTGCGCTTCGGGCCCGGCCTGAACGTGATCACCGGCGAGACCGGTGCCGGCAAGACGGTGCTCGCCCATTCGCTCGATCTCCTGATGGGCGGTCGGCCGCGCAGCGGTGTGGTCCGGCCCGGTGCCGAGGAGGCCTGGGTGGAGGGAACGTTTGAGATCCCCGAGGAGCTGCGCGAGGACCCCGAGATGAGCGAGCTGTCGGAGCGGCTCCCGCCGGGCGAGGAGGTCGCCCTCGCCAGGCGCGTGTCGGCCGGGTCCGGCCGCTCCTCGGCGTTCATCGCCGGTCGTTCGGCGTCGGCGGCCGATCTGAGGGTTCTGGGGTCGCGTCTGCTCGCCTTCTACGGCCAGCACGAGCACCGCAGGCTCACCCTGGCCGCAGCCCAGAGCGAGATCCTCGACGGTTTCGCCGGCAGCTCCCACCTGGAGCTCCGCGGCACCTACCGGGCCGCCCACGGCCACGTCGTCGCGCTCGCCCGCGAACGCGACGAGCTCGCCACCAGGGAGGGCGCTCGCGAACGTGACATCGACCTGCTCCGATTCGAGCTCGGCGAGATCGAAGACGCGGCGATCGAGGCCGACGAGCAGCAGGCGCTCGAGGTTGAGCGAGATCGCCTCCGCCACGTGGAATCCCTTCGGGAGGGAGCTGGCGCGGCGCTGATGGCGATCGCGGGCGGGGAGGAGGGCGGTGGCGCCACCGCCCTGCTCGCCGAGGCGGAGGGCGCCCTGGGCCGCTCCGGGAACGTCGACCCGGCCCTCGACGCGCTCGCCGCCCGCACCGTCGCCATGGGCGTCGAGCTCACCGACCTCGCCCAGGAGCTTCGCACCTACCTCGACGGGGTCGAGGCCGAGCCGGGCCGGCTGGAGGACCTGGAGGCCCGGCTCGACGCGATCGATCGCCTTGTCCGCAAGCATGGCGGCAGCGTCGATGCGGTCCTTTCCCACGCCGAGCACTGCCGGGCGGAGCTCGACCGTCTCGAGCGGGCATCCGAGCGCGGCGGCGAGCTGGCCGCCGCGTTGACGGAGGCGAAGGCGAAGCGCGCGAAGCTGGGCGGGAAGCTCTCGAGTTCGCGGGCGGCGGCGGCGCCGAAGCTCGAACGGCAGGTGGCGGCTGAGCTCGCCGAGCTGGCGATGGACGGTGCCCGCCTCGAGGTCGGCCTCGAACCGGCCGCGGACGGCTTCTCCTCCTCGGGTCAGGAGACGATCGAGTTGCGGGTTGCGACCAACCCCGGGATGCCGATCGCGCCGCTCAGCGAAGCCGCATCCGGCGGCGAGCTCTCCCGGGTCATGCTGGCGCTCTCGGGCCTCGGCCCGGCAGGGGATGTCGAGACGGTGGTCTTCGACGAGATCGATGCTGGAGTGGGCGGCAAGGTCGCGCGCCGGGTGGGGGAGCGCCTGCGCGGGCTCGGCGAGGGCCGGCAGGTCGTCTGCATCACCCATCTGGCCCAGATCGCATCGCTCGCGACCACTCACTTCCGGGTTGAGAAGGAGTCCAGCGGCTCCGCGACCGTCGCCCGAGTCGAGGCCGTCTGCGGTGAGGATCAGCTGGCCGAGATCGTCCGCATGCTGGGGGCCGACACCGGAGATGAGGCTGCCAGCAGACATGCCAGGGAACTGCTGACCGCCGCCTAGGCCCATAATCGGCGGATGAGCTCCGGCGGCACGCTGCGCGGACTGCTCGGCGGGCGCGCCCGGGCGGACGTCCCCACCGATCCGACTCGCGTCGTCGTCGGGCCGGTTCGCCTCGGCAAGAAGACCAAGGATCTCGTCAAGCGGCTCGAGCACGGTGAGATCGCCATCATCGACCACCCTGACCTCGATCGGATCGCGGCCGACGATCTCGCCGTCTCGGGCGCGGCGGCGGTGATCAACGTCGCCCGGTTCTCGACCGATCGCTATCCGAACATCGGTCCGCTGATCCTCGCTCGCGCCGGAATCGTCCTGATCGAGGCAGACGGCTCTCCTCTGTTCGACACGCTCTCGAACGGAGATGTGGTCGAGTTGGATGACGGCGACGTGCTGCTCTCCGGCCAGAGGATCGCTGAAGGAGTACGCCCATCGATCGAGCGACTCGAGGGTCGGCTCGCCGAGCAGCGCGAGCGCATCGATACCGCGATCGCGGAGTTCGCCCTCAACACGATCGAGCACGTGCGCGAGGAGAGCGGGCTGCTCTCCGGGGAGATCGATCTGCCGCCGACCCGCACCCGCTTCGACGGCAGGCACGTCCTGATCGTGGTCCGCGGACCGACCTATCGCGAGGACCTCGCGGCGCTCAACGCCTACATCCGCGATGTCCGCCCGCTGATCATCGCCGTCGACGGGGGGGCCGACGCCGTCCTCGGGGCGGGCCTCAAGCCCGACGTGATCCTCGGCGACATGGACAGCGCCACCGACCGGGCTCTGCGCTGCGGGGCGGAGCTGATCGTCCACGCCTATCCCGACGGCCGCGCTCCGGGCCGCGAGCGACTCGAGTCGAGCGATCTCGACCACCTGGTCATCCCGGCGCCCGGCACGAGCCAGGACGTGGCCATGCTGCTCGCCCACGAGCGGGGCGCCGAGCTGATCGTGATGGTCGGCGCTCACTTCAACCTGATCGAGTTTCTCGACAAGAACCGGGCGGGGATGTCGTCGACGTTCCTGACCAGGCTGCGGGTCGGGGAGACCCTGATCGATGCCAAGGGCGTCAGCCGGCTCTACCGGCCCGGGATGGGGAGGATCGGGGTGGCGCTCTTCGCGATCGCATTCGTGCTCCTGATCGCGGTCATCGTCATCGCCTCGCCCGGCCTCGACAACGTCTTCCAGCTGCTCTGGCTGAAGATCCGTGATGCGCTCGGCGGCTGACATGTACACGCTCGCGGCAGACAACGTGACGCTTCGCCGCCTGCCAGTCTTGCGGGCTCATGGGCTATAGCGGTCGCTACCACGCTGCCTCCCTGGCAGCCGTCTTCATCGCGCTCGCGGTCGGGATCCTGATCGGCATCGGGCTCGCCGACGACGTCGTCTCCAGCGCCTCCGAGGAGCTCGAGACCAGCCTCCGCGCGGACCTGAGCGCGGCCGAGGATCGCGCCGACGAGCTCGAGGCTCAGCTCGACCGTGGCAATCGGTTCGGAGATCAGATCCTGCCCGCGGTGCTTGCCGGTCGGCTGGCGGGCCAGCGAGTGGCATTGATCGAGTTCGGGGACGTTCCCGACGGGGTCGCATCCGACTCCCGCGAGGCGGTTGAAACCGCCGGCGGGGATCTCACTTCGGTGGCCGAGATCGCCCGGCCACCCGATGTCGAGGGACTGGCGGCCGGCCTGTCACCCAGGTTCGCCGCGATTCGCCGCGACCCGGAAGCCCTCGCGGACCTCGGGACGGCAATCGGGGGGCAGTTGGCCGGTGGAGGGCCGCTCGTCGAGGCGCTGAAGCCGACCCTCTTCGCCACGTTCACCGGCAGCCTGCGCGGGGTCGACCGGGTGATCCTCGCGCGAGCCGATACGGCTGACCTCGAGCCCGACGAGCGAGAGGTGACGACGACCTTCGAGGACGCGCTGATCGGCGGCATCGACAGGAGGGCATTCGCGAGCGTGGGAGTCGAGCTGACGACCACGGACCCGAGCGCCCTGCAGCCGTTCATCGACGCCGGGATCGCGACGGTCGACGATCTCGATCTGCCCGCGGGACAGGTCAGCACGGTTTTCGCCCTCGACGGACTGGAGGGCAACTTCGGGGTCAAGGAGGGAGCGCGCAGCTATCTGCCCGACTTCACCCGTGATCCGGCGACGGCCGGGGCGCCGTGACGATCTCGGGCCTCGTCGTTTCGGCGCTGCTGGCGGCTTGGCTTCTGCCCCCGTGGACCAGGGACATGTTGCGGACCGGGCTGACCCGCGAGAACTGGCGGGGCAGGGTCGCGGCCTTCCCGTCCGGGGCGCTGGTGATATCGGTCTCGTTGATCGCCCTGGTGCCGCTCGCGGTGCTCAACGATCGCGCTGAGCTGAGCCTGCTCGAGCCCGACCTCTCGCGCTGGGCCGCCTACCTGCTCGGCATCGCCCTGCTCGGCCTGCTCGACGACATGCTCGGTCGTGGATCGGCGGGCGACACCGCCCGCGGCTGGCGGGGCCATGCGCACGCGGTGCTCTCCGGGCAGCTCTCGACCGGCGCGATCAAGGCCGTCGGCGCGTTCGGCCTCGCTGCGTTCGCGGTCTCCGGACTCGGGCGAGAGTGGCCCGGCTACCTCGCCGACCTCGCGTTGCTTCTGCTGACCACGAATCTCTTCAACCTGCTCGACCTGCGCCCGGGCCGGGTCGAGAAGGCGCTGCTGCTGCTGCTTGTGGGGGTCTGCCTCGGGGCCTGGACGATCTTCCCCCTGGAGCTGCTCGGGATCTTCATCGGGCCGCTGCTCGTCGGTGCCGCGCTGACGCTGGGGGAGCGGGCGATGCTCGGGGACGCCGGGGCGAACCTCGCCGGTGCGGTCGGCGGCGTGGCACTGTTCGCCGCGCTGGGGGCCGACGCGAGGTTGATCGCCCTCGTGGTCGTCGCCCTGCTGACCGTCTACGGGGAGTTCCGCTCGATCTCGGTGGCGATCGATCGGATCCCGCCGCTGCGTGCCCTGGATCGCATCGGCCGCCTGCCCGATTGATCGTCTCCGCAAAACGCGGAGTTACCGGGGATGGGTCGTCGCGGTCCCTCACTTCCGTCCTGCCGACGGCTAGACTCGGATCCCGGTTTGAGCGTTCGGATGCCAGCAGGGGAAACCCGCTTCCTCTTCGTCACCGGTGGTGTCGTTTCGGCCCTCGGTAAGGGCATCGCCTCCGCCTCCATCGGCCGTCTTCTCGTCGCCCGGGGCTTTCGGGTCCAGCTGCAGAAGTTCGACCCCTACATCAACGTCGACCCGGGGACGATGAGCCCGTTCCAGCACGGCGAGGTCTTCGTCACCGAGGACGGTGCCGAGACCGACCTCGACCTCGGCCATTACGAGCGTTTCACCGACCACAACACCTCCCGGGCCTCGAGCGTCTCGGCCGGGTACATCTACAACACGGTGATCGCCCGTGAGCGCCGCGGCGACTACCTGGGCGGCACCGTTCAGGTGATCCCGCACATCACCGACGAGATCAAGCAGAAGATCCTGATCGTCGCTGAGGCCCAGTCCGTCGACTTCGTGATCACCGAGATCGGCGGCACCGTCGGCGACATCGAGTCGCTGCCGTTCCTGGAGGCGATCCGCCAGCTCTACACCGACCTCGGCCCGAAGCGGGCGATGTTCCTGCATCTGACCCTGGTGCCCTACGTCGGGCACGCCGGCGAGCTGAAGACGAAGCCCACCCAGCACTCGATCAACGAGCTCCGCCGGATCGGGATTCAGCCTCACGCCGTCCTCTGTCGCTCCGAATCCGGCCTCGACCGCGACATCCGCCGCAAGATCGCCTTGTTCGGGTCGCTGCCCGAGCAGGCTGTGATCTCCGCTCGCGACGTCGACAACACATACAAGGTGCCGCTCGCGTTCCGGGCGGAGGGCATGGACGATCTGATCCTCGATCACTTCGGGATCGAGGCGCCCCCACCCGACCTCAGCGACTGGGAGGATTTCTGCCGTCGCGCCGATGCCGCCGAGGGAACCGTCCGGATCGCCCTGGTCGGCAAGTACGTGCAGCTCGAAGATGCCTACAAGTCGGTGATCGAGTCGCTCAAGCACGGCGGTTGGCACCACGGCGTCAACGTCGAGGTCGACCTGGTCAGCTCCGAGGATCTCGATACCGAGACGCTGGATTCCTCCGACGGGATCCTGATCCCCGGGGGCTTCGGCGAACGCGGCATCGAGGGCAAGATCGCCGCCTCCCGCTACGCCCGCGAGCACGGCATCCCGTTCCTCGGCATCTGCCTCGGGATGCAGATGGCCGTCGTCGACTACGCCCGCCACGTCTGCGACATGGATGGCGCGAACTCCGCCGAGTTCGATCCCGAGACGCCCTACCCGGTGGTCGACCTGCTCCCCGAGCAGAAGGAGATCACCGACCTCGGCGGCACGATGCGGCTCGGGGCCGACCCGGTGAAGCTCCACGAGGGCACCAGGGCGCGCGAGATCTACGACGGCGAAGCGGTCATCTACAAGCGGCACAGGCATCGCTTCGAGGTCAACAACATGCTGCGACGTCGGCTCGAGGACGAGGGCCTGGTGATGAGCGGGACGTCGCCGGACGAGCGTCTGGTGGAGATCGTCGAGCTTCCCGAGCATCCGTTCTTCGTCGCCTCCCAGTTCCACCCCGAGTTCAACTCCCGCCCGACCAGACCGGAGCCGCTCTTCCGGGAGTTCGTCGGCGCCGCCGCTCGCCTGGCTGCCGATCGCGAGCCCGTCGTGGACGAAGGCGAAGAGACCTCCGGCGAACCGGGCGGTATCACCATCCGCCACAACGCCTGAGGCCCGAGGCTGAGCTGGGGCCCTCAGGGCGCCACGCGTTAGCCTGCCCGTCGTGAGCGAGAGCAGGTTGCTAGAGCGGTTCGTCCGGCTCTGCGAGATCCCCAGCGTGACGGGAAGCGAGCGGGCCGTCACCGACGCGATCGCCGCCGAGCTCGGCGATCTTGGGATCGAGGTGAGCGAGGACGAGGCCGCGGGGCCGGCCCGTGCCGGGGCCGGCAATCTGATCGCCCACATTCCCGCCGCCGTAGGGAACGGGGAGGAGGAGTGGGTCTCGTTCTTCGCCCACGTGGATACCGTTCCGCATTCCGAGCCGATCATCGTGGTCGACGACGACGGTGTCTTCCGGACCGCCGGCGACACGATCCTCGGGGCCGACAACAAGGCGGCCGTGACGGTGTTGATGGAACTTGGCGCCAGGCTGGCGGCGAACCCGGGGCCCGTGGGGCTCGAGCTGGTGTTCACCGTCGCCGAGGAGCAGGGCCTGCGCGGAGCCAACGCCCTCGAAGTCGATTCCCTGCGTTCTGAGATCGGTTACGTCCTCGATCACGCGACCCCGATCGGGGAGGTGATCATCGCCGCCCCGACCTACAAGAAGCTGATCGCGGAGTTCCGCGGGATCGAGTCCCACGCCGGTATCCGCCCGGAGGCGGGCCGGAGTGCGATCGCGGCAGCGACGGCCGCAGTCGCGACGATGGATCTCGGGCGCCTCGACTCCGAGACATCCGCCAACATCGGCGTGATCGACGGCGGCACGGCCCCGAACGTCGTCGCCGGTCGCTGCCGGGTGGAGGGCGAGGCGCGGGGGGTCGATCCCGGCCGCGCCGAGCAGGTGGCACAGCGGATGGTCGATGCCTGCTCGTGGGCCGCCGGGGAGGCGGGGGTCGACGTCGACCTGCTCGTCGAGACCTACTTCCGGGGTTATCGGATCAAGCCCGGCTCACGGCCCCTGGCGATCGCCCGGGCGGCGCTCGAACGCCACGGAATCGAGCCCGTCGAGATCACCACCGGCGGCGGAAGCGACGTCAACGCCCTCCGCGCCGCCGGCTTCGACGCGCTCCTGCTGGCCAACGGGACCGAGGCCAACCACACCTCAGAGGAGTCGGTCTCTTCCGAGGCGCTGGTCGCGATGCTCGACGTATGCGCGGCGATCGTCGAGGAGATGGGGTCCTCCTGAGATGTTGAAGCTTCGCCGCGGGACCGTCCTGGAGGCCGACCGAGGTGAGATCACGGTGGACGTCGACGGCGAGCGCCGGCGTGCCTGGGCCGACGTGAGCATGGTCGGGCCGATCGAGGCCGGCGACGACGTCGTGGTCAACACCGCCGCGTTGGACCTGGGACTCGGCTCGGGTGGCTACGACATCGTTCACGTCAACCTCACGCGCGGCCTCGTTGGCGGCCACCCGCCGGCCGGGGTCCACGTGATGAAGCTGAACTACAGCTCGATCCAGCACGCGGTCGACCCGGTGGAGTTGCCGGCGGACTCGGTCGCGCTGCCCTCGAGGATGATGCCGGTACTCGTCCTGCCGCTGCACGGGCATCTCGCTCCGGCGGCGTGGGCGGCCGCCCGATCGGGACTGCAGCGGGTCGGCTTCATCCAGGGGGCAGGTGGCGGGCTGCCGGGCTCGCTGTCGGGCGATCTGCGGGAGCTGCGCGAGCGCGGCCTGATCGCCGGGACGATCACCGCCTCTCCCTCCTACGGCGGTGAACGCGAGGCGATCAGCCTCGTCGGCGCGATGCACGCCGCCGCCGAGGGTTCGGAGTGGGACGCGGTGATCGTCGGTCCCGGCCCGGGGATACTCGGCTCGTCGACCCGCTACGGCCACGGTGGGATGGCCGCGCTCGAGGCCGCTCACAGCGCGCTGGCCCTCGGCCTGCCGACGGTCGTTTCCCCGCGGATGTCCGCCGCCGACCCGCGGCCGCGGCATCTCGGCCTCAGCCACCACACCCGTTCGGTCCTCGAGCTGCTGCTCGCCGGTGTGGAGGTGCCCGTACCGCGCGGGCTCGTCGATCTCTGGCCCGATCAACCTGAAGCCGGCGAGCCGGTCACGATTCTCGAGGAGGCCCGGGGCGGGTTTCACCGTCTGCGGGAGGTCCCCGTCGACATCCCCGGCTATGCGGGGTCCGGGCTTCCGCAGCGAACGATGGGCCGGGACCTGAGCGAGGACCGCCTGTTCTTCGCCGCCCCGCTGGCCGCCGGAGGGGCGCTCGCCGAGATCTCAGCCGGGCGCTGAAACGGACCCGCCATGCCGCGGGTGCCTGGTTGCACCGGCAGGGGTCCGGCCGCCCAGCCGAAACCTGAGGTCGTGCCCGCCGCTGCCGCGATCGCGAAATCCGACGTCGACGCCCGCTTTGAGGGGTTGCTCCTTGACTTCCTCGCCTACCTCGAGTTCGAGCGGGGGCTCTCTCGCAACACGCTGAGTGCCTATCGCACCGATCTCCTCCAGTACGGGGCGTTCCTCTCCGCACGCGGCAGGGGACCGGTCGACGCCGAGGGCACCGACGTCGCCGACTTCCTTGCCGGGCTCGCGGCGGGAGGGGAGGAGAAGCCACCCTGCGGCCCGGCCACGCTCAACCGCAAGACCGCGTGCCTGCGCTCCTTCTACCGCCATCTGCGCCGCGCCGAGCTGATCGAATCCGATCCGACGGCGGACATCCGGCCACCGCGCAAGGGCCGCTCCCTGCCGAAGGTCCTGAGCTACTCGGAGGTGAAGCTCCTGGTCGACTCGGTGAGCGGCAGCAAACCGGCCGACCTCCGCGATCGCGCGATCCTCGAGGTCATGTACGGCTGCGGCCTGCGGGCATCTGAGACGACCGGGCTCGAGGTCGGCTCGATCGACCTCAAGCGCGGTTTCCTCCGCGCCCACGGAAAGGGCTCCAAGGAGCGGATCGTTCCGCTCGGTCGCGAGGCGACCGCCGCCGTCAAGCGCTACCTCCGCTCCGGCCGCGGTGAGATGGCCGGCGGCTCGGACGTCCGTGCCCTCTTCCTCAATCAGCGCGGCGGCGCTCTCTCCAGGCAGGGGCTCTACAAGGTGATCCAGGGACGCGCCAAGCGGGTCGGCCTCGGCGACCGGATGAGCCCGCACACCCTTCGCCACAGCTTCGCCACCCATCTGCTCTCAGGCGGGTGTGACCTGCGATCGGTCCAGGAGATGCTCGGTCACGCCGACGTCGCCACGACCCAGATCTACACGCACCTCTCAGCGGACCGGATCAAAGAGGTCTACTTCGACGCACATCCGAGGGCCAGGGCGTAGGGGCGTCACCGGCCCCTCGAGGGGGCTGCCGCCTGACGTTGGATTGGTCGCTCCGTCGAACCGCTCCCCGGCCCTGCTGGGCAGATTGATCACCCATACGGTGATCAACTCGCCACCGGGGGGGCGGTGGCAGCGCTCACCCTGCATCTGCTCGGGGTTATCTAGGCTCTGGCGGATGCCCGAGCTGCCCGAGGTCGAGACCATTCGCCGCCAACTCGAGCCTGAACTCGAGGGCCGCACCATCGTCGGCGTGACCGTCCTCGACGAACGCTGGACGCGGCCTGAGCCCTCGGCGCTGATCTCCGCTGGGCTGCTCGGCCGCCGAATCGAGAGCGTTGGGCGACGGGGCAAGTACCTGCTCGTCGGCCTCGACGACGGGGCCACTCTGGTCATGCACCTGCGGATGACCGGCAACCTGCTGCTTGCCGAGCGCGGGGAGGAGGCGCGGCGCCTCGGCGGCGATCGCCTGTACGACTCCGTGAGCGGCCCCTCCCACCTGCGGGCGGAGATCGAGCTCGATGACGGCCGGCTGCTGCAGTTCACCGACCCTCGGCGCTTCGGCCACGCGTCCCTTCTGGCGGCCGGGGAGCTCGATCCCTACCTCGACTCCCGGATCGGGGTTGAGCCGCTGGGAGGTGAGATGACCGCTGAGCTGATCGGCCGGATCGCCGAGGGCCGAAGGGTCCCACTCAAGTCGTTCCTGCTCGACCAGAGGGGGATCGCCGGAATCGGCAACATCTATGCCGACGAGGCGCTCCACCGGGCCGAGCTGCACCCGCTCTCGCCGGCCGGTTCGATGCGCCCGGAGCACTGGGAGGCGCTGCGGGAGGGCATCGTCGAGGCATTGGAGGAGGGCCTGCGCAACGGGGGCGCCTCGATCGACGACTACCGCGACTCGCGAGGCGAGCAGGGCTCGATGCAGGACGAGTTCCTGGTTCACACCCGGGCGGGCCGGGAATGCCCACGCTGCGGGGGGCCAGTCAGCCGGATCGTGGTCTCGGGTCGGTCGACCTACTTCTGTCCGGGATGTCAGGTCCGCCTGCGCAGGCGCCGCAAGCGGGGCCGGCCCTGACCGACCGGATCGGTCGTCATCCTTGATGGTGGATTGCCATGCCTGGAAGCTTCAAGACAGAGGGTGTCGTACTGCGCAGCATCCGCTTCGGTGAGGCGGACCGGATCCTCCACCTCTACACCGCCGAGCGCGGCCGGGTCAACGCGATCGCGAAGGGTTCGCGACGGCCCAAATCGCGCTTCGGCGGGCGGCTCGAGCCGTTCTTCCGGCTCGATCTGATGCTGCACGAGGGCCGCAGCGATCTCTGCACGGTCACGGGTGCATCGACCGTCGACGGCTACCCGCATCTGCGCTCCGACGGCTCTGCGATCGACTCCGCCGCGCGCGGCTGTGACGCGGTCCTGCGCCTGCTCGACTCGGCGGAGCCGAACCGTCCCGCCTACAAGCTGCTCTGTCGCTACCTGTCGCTGCTCGACGACTA
Source organism: uncultured Solirubrobacterales bacterium (assembly GCA_963823275.1). Taxonomy (GTDB): domain Bacteria; phylum Actinomycetota; class Thermoleophilia; order Solirubrobacterales; family 70-9; genus RHKX01. The sequence goes on from CAWGKW010000002.1 coordinate 1,052,219, forward strand.
CGCGTGCGGCGAGGGTGCCGGCGGGCCGGGCCCGCGGGCCGTCGGCCTCGCGTTCCGCCTCAAGCTGGCGCTCGCGGCCGGGTTCTCGCCCGAGCTCGGCGCCTGCGCCCGTTGCGGAGAGCGGGAGGGGATCGTCTCGTTCTCGGGAGCGGCCGGCGGGGTGGTCTGCGGCTCCTGCGAGGCGGGCGGCTTCCCGATCACCTCCGAGGCCCACCGTTTCATGGTCGCGGCGATCGGCCGGCCGATCGCCGAGCTTCCAGCCGCGACCGAGAGCTCGCTCCGTCAGGTCGAGCGGGCGATCGGCGACACCCTCTCCCATCATGCTCACGTCAACCTCCGCGCGGTCGCCTGAGGACCCGATGACTCCGCCGGCCGACGCTCCCGAGTTCGAGCAGCGCATCCGGGCGCTCGAGGAGACCTACCTCTGGGAGCGGGCGACGCGGTCCTATCCGGCCCGCCGGGCGCAGCCGGAGCCCGACAGCCCGGTCCGGACCCCGTTTCAGCGCGATCGTGATCGGATCGCTCATTCCAAGGCGTTCCGGCGCCTCAAGCACAAGACCCAGGTCTTCATCGCTCCCGAGGGAGATCACTACCGGACGCGCTTGACCCACACGCTCGAGACCTGCTTCATCGCCCGCACGGTCTCACGTGCCCTCGGCCTGAACGAGGACCTGACCGAGGCGATCGGCCTCGGTCACGATCTCGGCCACCCGCCGTTCGGCCACATCGGCGAGGAGGTCCTCGACAATGCCCTCAAGGAGCGCGGCGGCAGCGGCTTCCGCCACAACGAGCACTCGCTGCGCCTGGTCGAGCACCTCGAGCGCGACGGGCAGGGCCTCAACCTGACCGACCAGGTCCGCGACGGGATCCTCAACCACACCGGCTCGCTGAGGCCGGCGACGCTCGAGGGCCGCGTCGTCCGACTCGTCGACCGTGTCGCCTACATCAATCACGACATCGACGATGCGGTCAGGGCCGGGGTGATCTCCGAGGGAGACCTGCCGGCCGAGCAGATCGACCGGCTCGGTGCCACCGGCTCGGCCCGGATCGACGCGCTCGTCCGCGACATCGTCGAGCATTCGCGCGATGGCGGCGACATCGTCCAGAGTGACGAGATGGGCGGAGCGATGTTGCGGCTCCGGAAGTTCATGTTCGAGCGCGTATACCTCGGGGAGGCGGCCCGATCCGAGCACGAGCGCGTTCTGCTCACGCTGACGACGCTCATCGACCACTACCTCGCCCACCCCGATCAGATGTCGCCGGGGAGGCCGGGGGATGATCCGCTGCAGCAGGTGACCGACTACGTGGCCGGCATGACGGACCGATTCTGCATCGCCACCTTCCGCCGATTCGCGCTCCCGGAGGAGTCGCGGCTCTGACCCTTCCGTCGGTTCTTGCGGCGATTTCCGGTGATTTCCGGAGGTTGGGGGGGCGCAGGTTTGGCGCGCACGGCATTCTTGGGTAGATGAGCCGTTTCACCCCCGAGACGATCGAGCGCGTTCGCGAGTCGGCCGACATCGTCGAGGTCGTCTCGGCGTACACCGATCTGCGCCGCCAGGGTGAGCGATTCGTCGGGCTCTGTCCGTTTCACGACGAGCGCACGCCGTCGTTCTCGGTCAAGCCGCGCGACGGCTTCTACTATTGCTTCGGCTGCGAGGCCGGCGGGGACACGATCCGCTTCGTGCAGGAGAAGGAGGGACTCACCTTTCCCGATGCGGTCGAGGCCCTCGCCGAGCGCTACGGGGTCGAGGTCGAACGCGACGCCGAGGACCCGCAGGCCGAGGAGGCCCGCCGGCGCCGCGGTCGGCTCGGCGAGGCGCTGGAGCGCGTGGCGGCCTTCTATGAGGCCTACCTCTGGGAGTCGCCGAAGGCCGCCAGGGCCCGCGCCTACCTGATCGAGGAGCGCGGACTGGGGGAGGAGGTCCTGCGCAACTTCGGGGTCGGCTTCGCACCGAGCGCCTGGGATTCGGTGCTGACCCGCGGCCAGCGCGCGGGCTACTCGATCGACGAGCTGTTGGCCGCTGGACTGATTCAGCGCTCCCAGAACAAGCCCGGCAGCCACTACGACCGGTTCCGCGCGCGGATCGCCTTCCCGGTTCGCGATCATCGCGGTCGCGTCGTCGGGTTCGGCGCCCGCGGCATGGGGCCCGACGCCAAACCCAAGTACCTGAACTCGCCCGAGAGCGAGGTCTATCGCAAGAGCCGCACGCTCTACGGGATCGATCGGGCCCGCGGGCCGATCGCACGCGGCGGTCGGGCGGTCGTGGTCGAGGGCTACACCGACGTGCTCGCCCTGCACGGAGCGGGGGTGGAGGAGACGGTCGCGGTGATGGGCACGGCGATCACTCCCGATCAGCTGAAGCTGCTCGGCGGCTACGCCGAGGAGGTCGTGCTCGCCCTCGATGCCGACCGGGCCGGCCGAGAGGCGATGTTGAGGGCCCAGCGGGTCGCCGGCAGCGGTCGGCTCAGGCTGATGGTCGCGGCGATGCCGGAGGGCGAGGACCCGGCCGAGATGATGATGTCGGAGGAGGGCTCCGGGCGGCTCCGGGAGGCGCTCTCAGGGGCGGTCGATCTGGCCGTCTTCCACGTTCGGGCGATCCTCGGAGACGCCGATCTCTCGACGCCGCCGGGGCGGGATCGGGCCCTGGACGAGGTGGTCCCGGTCCTGATCGGGATGGGGGAGACGATCACCCGTCAGGAGATGGTCCGCGAGATCGCCGATCGGCTCGATGCACCGCCGGAGATGGTGACCACCCGGATGCGCTCGGGGGCCGGCAGGCCGCCTCCGGCCGCGCCCCGATCGCCCGAGGAGCCCAGACCGACCCGGCCCCGGCGTGAGCCGACCAGGGACGAGCGGCTGGAGGCGAAGCTGCTCGCTCTCTGTTTGGCTGCCGAGCCCGATCTGGGCTCGGCCTACATCGGTCGCCTCACGCTCGGAGCACTTCAGCTCACCGATCCTGGCCGCCACGTGGGAGAGGCTGTGCGACCACCTCGAGGATCCGCTCGATGGCCTCGGGGAATCGGACTCCGCGCTGATCAACGCGATCTCCAGGCTGCAGGCACTCGAGGGCGAGCCGCCCACCGCCAAGAACCTCGAGTTCCGCTGGATGCTTCTCGAGGTCAGCCGCCTTGATCGCGGGTTGCGCCATGCCGAGAATCTCGGACCCGAGGAGAGGGTCACGATGCAGAAGCAGCGAGGTGCGCTCCTGACCGAGATCGCCTCGGCCCAGCAGCGCGGACTCGGCGTGGTTCCGGGCACCCGAGGCGCGCTAACTTGGAGGGACATGGACACATCTGAGCACAGCAAACGAGCCCGTATCGTCTTCGATGAAGCCCACTCGGAATCGTGGTCGATCCGCGCCGAGGTCGCCGAGCGGATGCAGGCTACCCACCCTGCCGACTCCTCCCTGAAGAGCGCCGCAGAGGCGCTCGAGCGCCGGGATTTCGAGGTGCGGGCGAATGCCTCCGCGCCGATCGACGCCGGCCTTCTGGGGACCGCCGACGTCCTCGTCATCGCCCATCCGTCGGACCCCCGCTGGGAGTCGACCACGGGTGAGGGCGAGCCGCGCCTCAGCGACGCCGAGATCGAAGCGATCGCCTCCTGGGTGGAGGGTGGAGGCGGGTTGATCGTGCTCGGCGAGACCGAGCAGGAGAAGTACGGCAACAACCTCAACGAGTTGCTCGCGCGCTTCGGGATCGAGATCGAGAACACGACCGTTCAGGACTACGAGCATCATCGCGGTGACGCGCCGAGCTGGATCCTCGCCGATCTGGTCGATTCGCCCGGGGCGACGGGCGCCGACCCGCTCGCGGGCGTCAGCGAAGCCTGCTTCTACCGCTCCGGGACGCTGGCGCTTGCGAACGGCGCCCAGGTGATCGCGCGGACCTCGGCGAGCGCCGCGCCGGCGACCGCACCGCTCGCGGCGGTGACGAGCCATGGCTCCGGTCGGGTGGTCGTCCTCGCCGATTCCGACCTCTTCGGCGATGACTGCATCGGCGCGCTCGACCACGAGGCGTTCTGGGTCAACCTCGCCTACTACGCCGCCGAGCCGGCGTTCGGCGCGGTGGGCGAGCCGATCGAGTCCGCTGCGGCCGCCGATCCCGCCTGGAAGCGGGTCCGCGAAGCAGCCGAGGAGCTCCGGGCCCAACAGAGCCCGAACGGCGCCGTCGACTCGGCAGATGCCGACCAGGACCGCCTTCGCGAGCTGGTCGCCGAGATCAGGGACGGCTCGGAGGCGTTGCTGCGCCATTTCCCGCACCAGAGCGAGTACATCGCCGCGCTTGGCGAGGACCTCGACGGATGGGTGGAGGCGGGGTTCGGGGCGCCGGACTTTCGGCGCTCGATCGAGGCGTTCAGGCCGGAGCGCGATCGCCGCGACGGCATCGAGCACCTCGTCGTCTTCCCGATGTACAAGCAGAACGGCTCCCCCGACACCTGCTTCGAGGCGCTGATCGTCCGGGTCCCGTGGCCGCGCTGGGCGGTTGAGCTCGAGAGCCGCTACGACAACGCCAAGTTCCTCCCGGTCGAGTTCGTCGACTTCACCTCCGGCTACGACTCCGAGTGTGCGGTGCTGTTCCCGGAGACGTTCGCGGTCAAGGAGCGCCCGCCGGCTCACTTCGGGGCGATCTTCTGCGATCGGGAGGCCGAGCGGTTCCGCCGGGTCGGCGGCAGCGCCGCGGAGATCCTGCGGCTCAATCTGCCTCCGGACGCCGCCTGCCTGCTCGCCTCCCCGGAGCTTTCGCGGGACGCGTTCATCGCCTGGGACCTGATCCACGATCGGACCCACATGCGCGGCGACCTGCCCTTCGACCCCTTCATGATCCGCCAGCGGAGCCCCTACTGGATGTACTCGCTGGAGGAGCTCCGCTGCGATCTGACGGCGTTCGGCGAGGCGGTCAAGCTGGAGGCGGAGGGCTTCGCGCTCGCCCGTCACATCCAGTACGCGATCCTCTTCGACCGGCTCTTCCGGTTTCCGTTGACCGGCGGCCGCGTCCGCAACTACGACGGGCTCGGCGGGCAGCTGCTGTTCGCGTTCCTCCATCACGAGGGCTACCTGCACTGGACCGACAACCGGCTCGTGATCGAGTGGGGGAGGGTCGCCGAGGGGGTCGGCAGGCTCCGCGATCTCGTCGGTGAGCTCTACCACTCCGGCATCGACCGCTCCAAGCTCGGGCAGTGGATCGCCGCCCACGACCTCGTCGCCGGATTCGTCCCGCCGACCGAGGGCTCGGTGTGGGTTGCCGATCGCCGTGACCTGCCCGAGGTCAAGGAGCCCAAGCAGCTCGTCGACCTCGTGCGCGACGACGAGTTCCCGCTCAGCCTCTTCTATACGCAACTGGCACCGAAGCTCCAGCCTGCGCTGGACGGGCGGCCCAAGCGATCCGCTCCGACCGAAGCGGCGGTTGGCTGATGGGCGAGCTGGACGGACGAGTGATCGCCGTCGCCGGCGTCGGCGGCGGGCTCGGACCCCTCGTCGCGGAGCGGTTCGCCACGGCCGGCGCGACGCTCGCGCTCGCCGACATCGGCGTCGACCGGATCGAGGCCGCCGTCGAGGGTCTCGGGATTCCGGAGGACCGCCTCGACATGCAGGCGGTCGACCTGCTCGAGCCCGCCGCGGCCATTGCCTGGTGCGAATCGCTGGTCGAACGCTTCGGCCACGTCGACGGGATGTTGCACCTCGTCGGGGGCTGGCGCGGGGGAGAGCCGATCGCAACCTTCGACATGGCCGACTACGAGTGGCTCCACGACCTGCTCGTGCGGACGCTGCAGAACGCGACCCGCGCCTTTCACGACGCCCTGATCGCGAGCGGCCGCGGACGGTTCGCCGTCATCTCCTCGACGCAGGCGCAGGCCCCCGAGGGCACCAACGCCGCCTACGCGGCGACGAAGGCGGCGGCGGAGTCCTGGACGCTCGCGCTCGCAGACTCGTTCGCGGGTACCGGCGCGACCGCGAACATCGTCGTCATCAACGCGATCCTCACCCCGGCCATGCGGGAGCGCAACCCCGACAAGGAGTACCCGAGCTTCACGCCAGCCGAGCAGATCGCCGACGCGCTCGTGTACCTGTGCTCCGATGCGGCCGGGCGGATGAACGGCCAGCGCCTGGCGCTTCATCCGTGATCACGGGCGAGGCGACCGGAGCGGACCCCAGGGGCTTCGCCTCCGACAACCACTCCGGCGCTCATCCGGAGGTGTTGGAGGCGATCGCCCGGGCCAACGTCGACCACGCCGGCTCCTACGGTGAGGACACCTGGACCGACCGCCTCGACGAGCTCTTTCGGGAGCACTTCGGCCCGGAGGCCGTGGGTTTCCCGGTCTTCAACGGCACCGCTGCCAACGTCCTGGCCATCGACACGCTGACCCGGCCACACGAGGCGGTCATCTGCGTCGAGGGCGCCCATATCGACGTCGACGAGTGCGGCGCTCCCGAGCGCTGGGCGGGGGTCAAGCTGCTGCGTGCCGTTCCCGACCACGGCAAGCTCACCCCGGAAGGCCTGCGTGGCTGGGAGGCCAGGCGTGGAGACCAACATCACAATCAGCCCCGCCTCGTCTCCGTCGCCCAGGCGACCGAGGTCGGGACGCTCTATTCCGTCGACGAGCTACGTGGGCTGGCCGACGAGGCTCACGGCATGGGGATGCTGATGCACGTCGACGGTGCCCGGCTGGCCAACGCCGCCGCGGCGCTCAAAGTGCCGCTGGGCACTCTCGCGGTCGGCGTCGACGCCGATGTGATCTCCCTCGGCGCGACCAAGAACGGCGGACTCTTCGGCGACGCCGTCGTCTTTCTCGATCCCGGCCTCGCCAGGGGCTTCGAGTACGTCCGCAAGCAGGGGATGCAGCTCGCATCCAAGATGCGCTTCCTCAGCGCCCAGTTCGAGGCACTGCTCGGCCCCGGCGAGCTCTGGCGTCGCAACGCCGAAGCGGCCAACGCCATGGCAGCCCGTCTCGGCGCGGGAGTCGCCGGCATCGACGGCGTCGAGGTCGTTCACCCGGTTCAGGCCAACGGCGTCTTCGCCGAGCTCCCGCGCCCGGTGATCGACGCCCTCCTCCGCGACCTTCCGACCGACCACCCCTTCTACGTCTGGGACGAGGACGCGAACGTGGTCCGCTGGATGTGCTCCTGGGACACGAGCGAAGAGGACGTCGACGCCCTGATCGCTGCGGTCGATTCCGCCGTCAACTAGCTTTCAGGTACCCGAACACACGTTCGTATTTCCGTCCGAACCGGCGGTCATCATTGCCCTATGGCAACGGGCATCGACAAGGCATTCCTCGAGCGGTGTCTGGGCGATGGCATGTCTCTCCCCGAGATCGGGAGGGTCGTCGGCAAAGCCCCCGGGACCGTGGGCTACTGGGTCAAGCGGCACGGGTTGGTTGCCAATGGCTCCCAGCAGTTCCGGCCCGGAAAGGGCCTGAGGATTGAACCACTGCGATCTCTGGTGAAGGACGGACTTACACTCGGTCAGATCGCCAAGGAATTGGAGGTGGGTATCGCTTCCGTGAGGTACTGGATCGCGAAGTACGAGCTCCCGGCTCCGCACGAGGTACGGAACGCTCGTCGCAGTGAACAACTTCGAAGTGGTGAGACGCGAGGTGTTTGGAATTGCCGACACCATGGGGAGACGGAGTTCTTCGCGGACAACAGCGGTGCATGGCGATGCCGACTTTGCAGGCAGGAAGCGGTCTCGCGGCGCAGGCGTAAGGTAAAACGCATCCTCGTGAACGAGGCTGGCGGAGGTTGCTTCATCTGTGGGTACAACCGCTGCATCGGAGCGCTTCAGTTCCACCACATCGATCCGAGAAACAAGCGGTTCAGCGTCTCCGGCAAGGGCTACACGATCAGCCTGCGGATGGCGCGGCAAGAGGCGGCGAAATGCGCATTGCTTTGCGCGAACTGTCACGTTGAGGTGGAGGCCGGAGTCACCAGACTTCCCGATGGCTCGGAGGAGGCCTCCGAAATGTGACCAAACTCCTGAAAAGCTCCCCGGAGTGGATTCGAACCACTACGATTTCATTAACAGTGAAAGATGCTGCCGTTACATCACCGGGGAATGAAGAAGCACCCGTCGAGCGCTCCTTTCGCTCATTGTAGAAGCCGATCCCTACCGATGTCTAGACGAGCCCCTCGACGGCATCGGCCGCTCTCGCCGCCCCGCCCGTCGCCCACCCGCTCGCCGCGATCTCCTCGGCGCTCCGCCGGTATCGGTCGTCCTCGATCAGGGTCCGCACCGCCCACCTGAGCGTCGCTCCGCTGCGCAGCCGGCTCGGCACCGTAAGCCCGGCGCCGGCCCAGTGCACCCGCTCGGCGTTCTCGGCCATGTCGCCGACCGAAGGGGAGATCAACAGCGGCCGTCCGAGGCCGAGCGACCGGGCGACGGTGCCGTGGCCGCCGTGGCAGACGACGACGTCGGCGGCGGCCATCACCTGCGAGTAGGAGAGCCAGTCGACGAGCGTCCCGTTGGCGGGGACCTCGATTGGGACGCTCGGCATATGACCGTTGGTGGTCGCCACCACGCGCAGCCGTTCGCCGGCAAGTCCGTCAAAGCAGCGTCTGATCAGATCGCACTCAGGATCCTGCGCCGTGCTCGACGCCACCAGGACCAGCGGGTCGTCTCCCGCGGGCAGCTCGATGTCGGGGTGGGGCAGCTCGAACTCCAGCGGCCCGGTCAACACTGCCTCGGCGGGCCAGTCGCGGGGAAACTCGAGCTGGGGGAGGGTGCCCACGATCACCAGGCTCTCGCTGATCCCGCCGTGGAAGCGCTCCAGCGGAGCCAGGCCGATCCGCTCTCGCGTCTCGTTCAGCTCCCGTCGGCCCCGCCTCAGCCCCGCCTCGAGTACGGGTAGCGCGGCCCTCCACCCGAGTCGCCCAAGCGCCGTCCGCGGCGGGGTCATGCCGACGCCGAAGAAGGGCATCCCCGGCTCGTAGACGGGGTAGAGGTGCGGGATCAGCGTGGCCCGCGGGATGCCACAGAGCTCGGCGGCCAGCGAGGGCGCGAGCGTGAGGACGTCGCTGACGACGACGTCGGGAGCAAAGCCCTCCACGAGCGGCAGCATCGCCACCGCCGCGTCGCCGGCCCCCGGCGCCTCCCCTGGGGGCGGGGGTGGGAACACCACGTACTCCTCGGCCGCCTCGAAGCGCAGCCCGAGCGCCTCGACCGGCTCTCGCCACCTCGCCCACGTCTCGACCACGGCCTCATGGCCCCTCGAGGCCATCTCCCGACCCAGCGCGATCGCCGGGAACGCATGGCCGGCGTCGCCGAAGGCTCCGATCAGCACCCTCACCGTCGCCTCTGCAAGATGTCAGCCGCCCGCCGCCGGCCGCGATCCGCAGCGCCGATCTCACCGGCATCCTCGAAACCAGCATGTTCAGTCGCCTCCGGCCAAACAAGCGCCCACGCAACGCCTGTCAGCGTCTCCGCACCGCCGTCGAGGCCATGCCGAGAGGGAGCCGCGAGGCAATGCTGCGGGGCATCGCCGACAACACGATCATCGTCGGCGCCTACGTCGACTCCTCCAGCGGCGGCATCTGCCCGATGCTCGCCGCCCACCGCAACGGTGGCCGCACCGACCTCGCAAGCTTCGCCCGCTCCTGGGACCGCTACACCGACGCCCGCGAGCCCCGCCCCGCTACGAAGCGCGAGATCCTGACTCTCGTATCGCTTCTGGAGAGCAGCCTGATCGCCGACGTATCGCTGGCCGGCGTCGTCCCGCCCGCGATGCGGCCCCAGCCAACCCATGCCGCGCCCAGGGTCGAGCCGCCGGAGCGCCCCGGCCACGCCTTTCGAATCCGCCGGCTCGGCCGCAGACACCGGTCCGAGGCCGGGCAGCCGACCAGCGTCGCCTAGCGGCGCGACTCTCCAGCGCCCCTCAGGTGGCGAAGGCAGAGGCGTCGCCCGGGCGTGCGAACACGACCTCCGGGATCAGGCAATGGCGCGACGTCCGCAGCAGCAGCCGGACCGTCTCGGCCAGATCCTCGGGCTGGATCATCTCCTCGGGCTTGACCTGCCCCTGCACCCACTCGGTCATCGGCGTGTCGACGAATGCGGGGCAGAGCGCGGTCACCTGGATCCCGGCCTTCCCGACCTCCATCTGCGTCGCCTGGCTCAATCCGATCACGCCGGCCTTCGTCGCTGAGTAGACGGCAAGCCAGCCCTGTCCGCCCTTACCGGCTATCGAGGCGGTATTGACGATCAGCGCCTTGCCGTGCTCGGCGCCGGCCTCACGCAACATCGGCATCGCCTCGCGCATCGCAAGCACATAGGAGCGCAGATTGACGTCGAACTGCATATCCATCTTCTTCGTGTCGACCTCGTCGATCGCGCTGCCGATTCCGACGCCTGCGTTGTTGACGAGGACGTCGAGGCGGCCGTAGCGCTCCCTGTGGCCGGCGAGGAGCGCCTTGAGCTCATCCTCGGAGGCGACGTTGGCGGCGGCGGCGGCGACCTCGAGCCCGTCGTCGGCCAGCGCCCTGACCGCCGCCTCGAGCTTGTCGGGCCGGCGAGCGGATACCGTCACCGCATAGCCGTCCTCCGCCAGCGCCCGGCTGATCGCCAGACCGATCCCGCTGGATCCCCCCGTCACAAGTGCTGCCCTCTCCGCCATGCTCTCTCCTCTTCGGCCTGTCGACGACGCACGCAGCCTAACTGTCAAGTAAAGGGAGCGGCTTCTCTAGGATTGTTCGCCGTGCCCACTCGACCCGGCCCCACATCCCTTGCGCTCCTCGCCGTTCCGATCGCCCTCGCGCTGATCACGGGCGGCTGCGGTGGCGACGATTCGACGGCCACCGCTTCAACCGCAACGCCCGCCGCCAGCGACTTCCCGGCCGTCGAAGGACAGAGCCTCGAACAGCTCGCCCAGGCCGGCACACCGAGCGAGCTGGTGGTCGCCCCCACCCAGCAGGTCTTCCACAAGGGCAAGAGCCGGTACGGCTTCGGCGTCTTCACCGTCGATCACGGCAACGTCCCCGACGCTGAGGTGGCGATCTACGCCGCCCGGCCCAACGGGGAGGCGGTGGGGCCGTTCCCCGCCTCCGTCAACTCCCTGGAGACGCAGCCCGCGTTCACCTCCCAGACGACCTCTCAGGACCCCGACGCCGCCACGAACGTCTACACGTCAGAGGTCGACCTCGACGGCGACGGCGAGTGGCGAATCATGGCGGTGATCCGAGAGGATGACGGCAGCTACTCCTACACCAACGTGCCAAGCGCGGTGGTCGGCAAGTTCCCCGACATCCCGCAGCCAGGCGATCCGGCGCCGCCGATGCACACTCCCACCGCTGATGACGTCGGCGGTGACCTGACCAAGATCGACACCCGCCAGCCGCCGAGCTCGATGCACGATGTCGACTATGCCGACGCCCTCGGCAAGGAGCCGATCGTCCTCCTGTTCGCGACCCCCGCCCTCTGCACCAGCCGCGTCTGCGGGCCCGTCGTCGACATCGCCGAAGAGGTCAAGAACGAGCGCCCCGATGACGCCGCCTTCATCCACATGGAGATCTACAACGACAACGATCCCAACAAGGGCCCGCGCCCGCAGGTCGAGGACTTCAGCCTCCCTTCGGAGCCCTGGCTGTTCGTGATCGACACCGAGGGCAGGGTCTCGACCGTGATCGAGGGCGCCTTCAGCAAGCAGGAGCTAGAGGCCGCGATCGACGAGGCCGGCGGCGACTCCGCCGATCCGAGCTGAACCCCCCCGCGCCTGGCTTGCAGGGCGCGGCTTCAGCCACATCCCAGCTCGATCCTCGCGTCTTGCGCTCGGCGTCGGATCTCGCCAAGCTCTGCCTCGTCGATCCGCCCGAGCTGCCGCAGCGGAAGCTGCATTCGGTGGTTGCCCGCCAGCCGCTCGCGATTGCGATCGAGGAAGTCCCAATACATGGCCGAGAACGGGCATGCCTCGGGTCCCGTGCGGCGGTCGGGGCGAAAGCGGCAGCTCGAGCAGTGGTCTGACATTCGATCGACGTAACGGCCGCCGGCCGCGTAGGGCTTGCTCATCATCCGCCCGCCGTCGGCGTAGGTCGCCATCCCCAGTACGTTCGGCACCATCACCCATTCATAGGCATCGACGTAAGAACCGTGGAACCAGTCGAGTGCCGCAGTTGGATCGGTCCCCGTCAGAAGCAGCAGGTTGCCCAGGATCATCAGGCGCTCGATGTGGTGGGAGTAGCCGGTCCGACGCAGGGAGCTGACGACCTCCGAGACGCAACGCATGTCCGTATCGCCGTTCCAGAGCGCTGTGGGAAGGCCTTCGTTCGCGCGCAGGGCGTTGACTTTCCGCCAGTGGTCGTCCTCCAGCCAGTACATGCCCCAGACGTACTCGCGCCAGCCGAGAACCTGGCGGATGAAGCCCTCGACCGATTCGATCGGGGCGGAACCCTCGCGGTAGGCCCGTTCGGCGGCCTCGATGCATTCGAGCGGGTGGAGCAGGCCGAGATTGAGGGCCGGGGAGATCAGCGAGTGCCACATGAAGGGCTCGCCTTCGAGCATCGCGTCCTGCCAGGGCCCGAAATCAGCCAGCCGCGTCTCGATGAATCGGGCAAGTGCCCGCTTGGCCTCGGCGCGGGTCGCGGTCCAGATCCGAGGCCCGTCCTCACCGAACATCTCGAGGCCGAGGCGATCGAGGTCGGCTCGGACACCGGCGTCGATCTCGTCCTCGCGAGGCCTGTAGGCCCGGGGGGGACGCCGCGCGCTCGGCGGCGGCTTGCGGTTCTCCGAATCGAAGTTCCATCGCCCGCCGGCGGGCTGATCGCCATCCATCAGGATCCCGTGGCGACGACGCTGGGCGCGGTAGAAGTCCTCCATTCGCAGCAGCTTGCGGCCGTCCGCCCACTCGATGAACTCCTCGGGGTGGGTGAGAAACAGCGTTCCCTCGATCAGATCCACGTCGAGCGAACGCATCAGGCCATGGGCGGCCCGGGAGTTCGGCTCCAGCACGCCGACGCGGGCAGGGTGGAAGGTCTCGCGGTGGGCGGCCAGGCCCGCCGCGAGGGTTGGGGCCCGCCTCAGGTCGACGGCGACTCCCCGTGCTTGCAGCTCAGCCGCGAAGTGGCGCATGGCTGAGAGGACCAGGTGCAGCTTCTGGCGGTGGAAGGGGAGTGCACCGAGCTTCGCCTCCGATTCCACGATCAGAACTCGATCGACGCCGACGAGGGCTGGGTTGGAGTGTGAGAGCTGGTCGCCGAGAACCCAGGTGGTCGTTCCATTCCCTCCGGTCTCCGTCCCCATGCAGCTCAGTGTGACGTGCGACCCTCGGCGCTCATCTAGCGCCGGGGCGTCCGTCGCCCCCGTTTGCCGGCCGGTCGCTTCCCGCGGCTCTGCAGCTTCGCCTTTCCCGACTCGCGCGCGTTCACGGCCTTGACCCTGCTCAGCCCCGGCTCCAGGATCCGAATCGCGCAGCCGCGGTGCCAGTGCCGATGCTCGGTGCCGCCGAGCTTCATCACCGTCTGGGCGATCACGTGATCCTCACCGATCTCCACATCGCCGTAGCAGCCGGGACAGGTGTACTGCTTCTGGGAGATCCCGCGGATCAGCCAGACCTCGTCGCCCTCGTGGGAGATCCCGAGCAGGCTCTGGCGCGAGTTCGGTAGGCCCGCGTGCCCGCTCATCCGAAGATGATCAGCCCGAGTGTCCCGATTCCGAGCGCGACCGCGCCGGCCGCCATCAGCCAAGTCGCGCCGGAGCTGGGGTTGCTCATCTGGCCCTGCCTAGCCGCGGCCTCGACGCCGCGGCCTCTGATCGTCCCGTAGATGATCATGGCGATCCCGAAAGTGGCATAGCCCGTTCCCAGGACCGTGTAGGGCCAGAGTTCGCCGCTCGTGTTCAACTGCGGCACGAGCCTGCCGACGGCGATTCCAACGGCGATTGCCGCCAGGCCGGTTCGCCACCAGGCGAGCAGGGTGCGCTCGCCCGAGAGCGTGGTCCGCTCGGTATCCGCTGAACTCCGCTCCGCCATGGCGGCTGACTCTAGCTGCCGATCATGTCGATCCGGCCGTGGCGCGGGCAGCTCGGGAGCAGCCGACGGCCGCAATACAGTGCCGATGGATGGGGAACGCAATCGGCCAGGTTCTCGCCTTCGCGGTCGGCATCGCGATCAGCCCGATTCCGATCATCGGCGTGGTCCTTATGTTGGGGACTCCGAGGGCACGCACCAACGGCCCCGCGTTCGTCGCGGGGTGGGTGGCGGGCCTGACGCTGGTCGGCACTGCGGTCCTCGTCCTCTCGAGCGGCGCCGACGCGAGTACGAGCGGCTCGGCGGGTTGGGTCAACGTCCTGAAGCTGTTGCTGGGGATCGCCCTCCTCGTTCTATCGGCCAAGCAATGGCGATTGCGACCCTCCGAGGGCGAGGAGCCGGAGATGCCATCCTGGATGAGGTCCGTCGATCACTTCACCCCAGGTCGCTCTGCGTCCCTCGGGGTGGCACTCTCGGCCATCAATCCCAAGAACCTGATCCTGACCGTCGGGGGCGCCACCGCGATCGCCCAGACGGGGGCCGCGGCGGGCTCGCAGGCCGTCGCGATGGTGGTCTTCATCCTGATCGCCACGATCGGCGCCGCGGCCCCGGTGGCGATCTACTTCGCGATGGGGGAGCGCTCGAAGCCGATTCTCGACCGGCTCAAGGAGCGCATGAGCCGGAACAACTCGGCGATCATGGCGGTGATCTGCCTGATCATCGGCGCGAAGCTGATTGGGGATGCCATCTCGGGGTTCTCCCTTTGAACCGGCGCGACCAGGGGGATAGAGCCATTGACGGCGAACCATTCGGTGACGATCAATCCGTTCGGCAACAAAATCGAATCGGCGTTGGGGCAAACCGCGCCGCCGAGACGGCGGCGCTCTAGGGGTTGGAGATCAATAGATGTTGAGTGAACGGGGAGAGAAGCTGCTGATCGCGGGGTCGGTTCTGGCCCTGGTGATCGCGATCGTCGCGATCGTTGTCGCGCTGACGGCGAAGGACTCGTCAAGCGCCGACAGCGCCGCCGTCAAGGAGGAGGTCCAGACGCAGGTGGCCGCGCTCCAGGGCGAGGTGGGATCGCAGAAGTCGGAGGCGGCAAAGGAACAACGGGCGAACCGGCGGCAGACCAGCGCGGCTACGCAGAAGATCAATAAGCAGGCCAAGCAGGCCAAGCAGGAAAGCAAGAAGCTTCAGAGCACGCAGGCCAAGCAGGCCAACGAGATCTCGCGCCTCAACAAGCAGGTCAAGGATCAGGCCAACGAGATCTCGAAGCTGAAGAGCGAGCAGCAGACGCTCACCAACCAGGTCAACAAGCTCGAGGCCAAGCTGAAGACCAAGGCCAACAAGTAGTCGGGCGGATCAAGGCGGGGGGCTCCGCTCACCAGGTGTCGACCGGGCGGCGATTCTGCCGCGACCCCGGTTCACCCGGCCGCGCCCCGGCCGCCGCCAGCGTCGCCGAGATCAGCCGCCGCGAGTCGGCCGGATCGATCACGTCGTCGAGCTCGAAGATCGTCGCCGCGTTCAGGCCCCTGGCGTGCTCGTGGGCATGGGCGGTCATCTCCCGGACCCGCTCCTCGCGCGCTTCGGGATCGGCAATCGCGTCCAGCTCGCGCTTGAGGCCCAGCCGGACCGCGCCCTCCAACCCCATCGCACCCAGCTCGGCGGTCGGCCAGCCGACGGTCAGCAGCGGCTCGTGCAGCCCACCGCCGGCCATCGCCTGGGCACCCAACCCATAGGCCTTGCGCAGGATCAGGGCGATCAGCGGGACCCGCAGGTTCGCCCCGGTGTTGAACAGCCGCGAGCAGTGGCGGACGAGCGCCGTCGCCTCGGCCACGGGGCCGACCATCATTCCCGGCGTGTCGATCAGCGAGAGCAGCGGAATCTCGTAGGCGTCGCAGAGCTGCATGAACCGGGCGGCCTTGTCTGAGCCATCGCTCGTGATCGCGCCGGCCATCTGCATCGGGTTGTTGGCGACGATCCCGATCGCCCGCCCCTCGATCCGCGCCAGCGCCGTGACCATGCCCTTGGCGAAGTCCTCGCGCAGGTGGGTGGTCGAGCCCACGTCGGCGAGCGCGTCGATCGCTCTGTGGACGTCGTAGGCGCGGCGCCGGCTCTCCGGGACCACGTCCCTGGCCAGCCGCGGGTCGGGGTCGGTCCACTTCGTCAGCGGTCCCTGGAAGTAGGAGAGCAGCCGCTTGGTGACGACGACCGCCTCGGCCTCGTCGGCCACCCGAACGTCGACCACCCCGTTCGGCGACTGCATGCCGATCGGCCCGATCTCCTCCGGGGCGAAGTCGCCGAGCCCGCCCCCGGAGACCATGGCCGGCCCGCCCATGCCGAGCGAGATGTCCTCGGTGGCCACGATCAGGTCGGAGCTGCCGGCGAGTACCGCATTGCCGGCGAAGCAGCGGCCGGCGACGATCGCGATCCGCGGCGCCACGCCTGAGATCCGCGCCCAGAGAGCGAACGCGCGCGTGTCCAGCGCGGAGACGACCGGGTAGTCGGTGTCGCCGGGCCGACCGCCGCCACCCTCGGCGAAGAGCACCGTCGGCAGGCGCATCCGCTCGATCAGCTCGAAGATCCGGTCCTTCTTGCGGTGTCCCTGCACTCCCTGCGTTCCCGCCAGGACCATGTAGTCGTAGGAGAGCACCGCGCAGGCGGAGGCGTCCCCGAACTGCTCGCCGTTGACCCGAGCGGTCCCGGCGATCAGGCCGTCGGCAGGGGTCCGCTCGATCAGCTCCTGCACCTCACGCCTGGCCCGCTGGGAGGCGATCGCCAAGCCGCCGTACTCGACGAAGCTCCCGGGATCGACGAGGTCGGCGAGGTTCTCACGAGCGGTTCGCAGGCCCTTGGCGTGCCGCTTTGCAACGGCTTCCGGTCGCGCCTCGTCCTCGAGTTGTCGCTTACGCTTTCGGAGTTCGGTCAGCTCCGGCCGCGCGGCCTCGTCATCGCTGGACGTCGGTTGGGTGCTCACCGCCGACGATCCTATCCCCGTCCGCCGGGCTCACAGCGGAGCTCAGCCCGGCGGTCACCCTCCGCCGTAGACGACGACCAGATCGGTCAGGACCCCGGCGGCGAATCCGCAGGCCAGCAGCGCCAGCCCGAACTCGCGATGGCCGAACCGGCGCATTCCCTGCCAGATCTCACCGATCACGTAGAGGATCGCTCCGCCGGCCACCGCATAGAACGCCAGCTCGAGCGGTTCGGAGCTCACCTGATAGCCGACGACCGAGCCGACGACCACCGGCCCTCCGGCGATCAGTCCGGCGAGCAGAAGCCAGCGCCAGGAAGGGCGAACGTCACCGAGCGGTCCGACGATGCCGAAGCCCTCGGTGGCGTTGTGCAGCCCGAATCCGATGATCAGCACCGTGGCCAGACTGATCTCCCCGATCTGAGCGGAGACC
This sequence comes from uncultured Solirubrobacterales bacterium, assembly GCA_963823275.1. Classification (GTDB taxonomy): domain Bacteria; phylum Actinomycetota; class Thermoleophilia; order Solirubrobacterales; family 70-9; genus RHKX01. The sequence continues at coordinate 1,069,571 of CAWGKW010000002.1, forward strand.
CCGATCGCGAGGCCCTCGGCGAAGTTGTGGACGCCGATCGCAGCCGCCACGAACAACCCGGTGCGCAGTGCCTGCTTGGCGGCGGTGTCGGGCTCAGGGAGCAGTCGCCGTGCGTCCTCGATGGCGAGCACGTCCGTTGCGCCGCCCGCGATCGGCTGGGGAGCGGGGCGCCGAGCCCGGATCCAGCGCTCGACGACGCCGAGGCCGGCGCTGCCGATCGCGAACCCCCCGACCAGCAGCAGGGCCATTTCCAGCGCGTTGCCGAAGCTGCCGGTGCCGGCGTCGTAGGCGGCGACGGCGTCCTCCGAAATCTCGAAGCCGTGACCCAGGACGTCGACCAGCAGGAAGACGAGGATGCCCACGGAGAACATCGCGAGCCCGACCCGGGCCCGCTCGCTCAGCATCTGCAGGCGCCCGACGGGCAGCCCGACGAAGATGGTCGCTCCCGCCACCGCGGCCAGCAGAACTGTTTCGATCAGTGACATGCAGTCCTCATTAGTTAGGGATACCTAAGACCCCGTGAAATGTACCCCTTTTGGCTCGACGGGGTCACGCTGCAGGCCAGTGGGACCCCGTCGACCCTGCCGGGGAGCGGCCACTCGGGGTCATGGGTGTTGGGGCAGCGAGACGGGGCCCGCTGCCCCAACGATTCCCGTTACCTCGGGAACAGGCGGTCGAGTACCTCCTCGCCACCGAACGCCTCGAAGTGGATGAGCTGCCCCTCGCCGTCGTAGGTGAGGATGTCTACCCCGGCTGCCTCGTCGCCACCGGCGCCACCCACCACCATGACTGCGACCTTGTCGCCGTCGGCGATGTACTCGGTCGCCTTGTTCTGGAAGCCCTTCTCCGCGAGCTGACCCCAGAACTTCCCGGTCTCCTCCTTGCCGTGGTAGGTGCCGGATACGGCGCTGTTCCCGCCGACCACCCACTCGACGGAATCGGAGATGTTCGCCATCGCTCCTGCGGCGTCACCCCTTGCGAATGCCTCGTAGCCATCCTTGGCTGACTGCTTGTTCTCTTCTGCGGACATAGGTCCACCTCTCCATTGGGTGCGCCCGAGCCTATACCCGGAGGCACGAGCACTTCGGATTCACGTACCGCGTCGATCGGAAGGCGGCAAGGCGACCTGACCGGCTCACCGGCACCCCCCGTGAAGCCTATGATCGGGCACTTGATCGGGCAGCAATTGGCAACGCAGGCGATTCTGAGCCCGATTCGCCCCCGTCACACGTCCGGCGACTACGGCAGGAATCCGCATAGGCAAGCCGAAATCTCCCAGTCCGGGCCGGTAGCTCAGTTGGTTAGAGCAGCGGACTCATAATCCGTCAGGTCGTAGGTTCGAGTCCTACCCGGCCCATTGTTCAAGCTCGGCCAGGCGCAGCTCACGCCGCGGCATCGGCCAGCCACTGATCGATTGGCGCCGAATCCATCGCCGCCCCGAGGCGGTCGAAGTGCTCGCGCGCGTAGCCCGCGAAGTCCTCGTCGAGGTCGGACACCTTCGCTTGCAGGACGCCCCACATCGCCTCGCGGAAGTCCGCCATGAGCCGCATCAGCCGCAGTCGCGCGAGCGTCGCCGGGGTCACCGTCCCGAAGTACGCCTCCAGGACCGCCGCGTCGTCGAGGCCCGCGTTGACGGCGAGGTTGCCGAGGTCGAAGAAGCGGTAGCCCATCCCCGCATACTCCCAGTCGAGGATCCGCACCGAGTGACCATCCCACAGGAGGTTCTCGGGCACCAGGTCGTGGTGGCACGGGACGACGTCGCGCGGAAGCAGCGCCTCGATGCGCTCGGCCAGCGCGTGCGCGCGGTGGTAGTCGTCGGGGACCGCACCCGCGGCGTCGCGATACGCCTCGACGACGCGGAGGCCGCTGAACTCCGCCGGCAGCTCCGGCCCGGCGTGCACCCGCCGCAGCGCGTCCGTGACCTCGGGCAGGTGCGCACGCACGCCGTCCGCGCCGAGGGGCTCGCCCGGCAGGAACCGGGTGACCAGACAGCCGTGCACGAACGCCACGACCTCCGGGCCGACGCCCGCCGCGGCCGCCTGCTCGGTCGCCGCCTGCTCGGCGATCCGGTCGATGCCCAAGACGGCGGTGTCGGCCCCCGGCAGGCGCACGACCAGGTCGCCCACGCGGTAGTTGCGGTTGGTCCACCCGCCGTCCAGCGCCACCGGCTCCAAGCCGCTCCGGCCGATCGCTGAGAGAACGTCGTCCAACAAGGCGCGCACCATGCCGAAACAGCATCGCATATGGCAAGAACGCTGGGAGGATCTCGAGGGCCAAAGCGTGTGTCGCGAAATGTGTCCCGAACGGGCGATTTCGGGGCGAACTGAGCGCAACTGAGCGCGCCTAACCGTGCCTAGCGAGCCCGGCGGAGCGGCATCGAGGCCACTCATAATCCGTAGGTCCCTGGTTCGAGTCCAGGCCGGCCCATCGCAAAAGCCCCGCTAATTAACATGTTTCGCGACTTGCCACAAGCGGCGAGACGGGCGGCTGCAACCATTCTGCAACCCCTCGGCGGCTCAGTCGACGACCAGAGCCGCGACCGTTGCTGCCGCGTCCTCTTGCATTCCTGCATTACGTGCGAGTAGACGTCCAGCGTGAACCCGACCGTTGCATGTCCGAGCCGCTCTGAAACGACCTTCGGGTTGACGCCGGCTTGCAGTGCCAAGGACGCCCACGTATGGCGAAGGTCATGCAAACGGATTCGCTGCGCGTCGATCCTTGCAACGGCGTCCTGAAACGCCTTCGACACGTAGTCAGGGTGAAGCGGCCGACCGTCCTGCCATGTGAAAACGTAGCCGCCCTTCTCGTAGCCGGGGCCGTAGGCGAGTTGCTCGGCGGCCTGGTCTTTTCGGTGAGCTCTGAGGGCGCCGACGGTGGAGGGGTCCAGCGCCACCGCACGGCCACGACCGGATTTTGGCGGCGAGTCGGCTATCTCGTGGCCCACCGTGACCCGCGCATTGGTGACTGCCATGGTCGCGGCGTCGAGCTCGAGGTCGCGCCAGCGGAGGCCGAGAGCTTCACCTCGGCGCAGTCCGGTTGTCGCGTAAAGCAGCCAAAGCGGGTAGAGGCGATCACTGCGCACCGAGTCTCCTCCAGCGGAGTCGCGCCGGCGGTCCCGTCGGACATCCCGCTCCCGCGCCGGTCGAACAGGATCAACCGGGCAAACGATGAGAGCTGTCCGAACAGACGCGCGAAGCTCGGCAGCTCCCAGAACAGCTCGATGTTCGACAGGTAAGGCGGGACCACTAAGACGTCGAGTGGTCCCTCGCCCACGGCCTGGTAGGCGATCTGCAGATCGCCGCTGCGGGCGTAATGGGTCTCGGGGACGTCCATCGGGCCCACAGTACCCACGGCTTGGCTTACCCGGGCACCTCGGCAGCGGGCTGCTCCCGTTTGCGATCAGGAGCGATGGCCCAGGGTCAGATCGGCAAGCGCACCCGCTCGACTATCCGTGCGTCGCAGCGAGAGACGAATCGGGTCGGGTATCGGTTCTCGCTACTACCGCTTGCTATCTACCGCTTGTTCATGCTTGGAGCCGCCGGCCGGACCAATCATCCCGGCCGGAGTTCCTCGCTCTGCTCTAGGAAGCGCACGACCTCCTTCACGAGTGGTCGGGATCGCTGCCCCTGCTGCTTGAGGCCGATCGGTGTGGCGCCGCGCAGAGCGATCGATGGCGCCAGGCCGTAGACCCGCAGCCGGGTGCGCTTGCGGAGGCGCCCCTGCAGGATCTGTATCGCCGCCCCGACCTCTGGGGACTCCTCGACCATCACGTCCCAGACTTGGAACCGCCCGCTCCCGTGCACGCCGTAGCGCTCGCCGAGCCCCTGCCTCACGATTGCGAGCAGCTCATCGGCACCGAGATCGGGCCGGTAGCCGAGGTCGATCGACACGCGGAGCGGCATCGCCGGCCGAAGATAACAACCGGGCCACATGCGACGGGGCACCGTCTCAAGCGGCGGACAACTGCGTCCGCTCCACGATTCGTGCGTCGTAGCGAGAAACGAATCGGGTCGGGTATCGGTTCTCGCTGCGACCGCTTGTCCATGCGGTTATCAGCCGCTTCTACGGCGTACCTAAGTAGTTCTCCGCAGCCAGAGAACGTGGCCCGCACCGTTGTAGACCTGCCTCTGTTGTTGATTCCATTTCCCGGATGAGTTCGATGCTGAGCCCAGACAAAGTCCGTACACCGGCGAGTGCGCCGGCGATTCTGCTGGCGACCGTCGCCTTCCTGTTGGTGCTGGCTGCTCCGGGTACCGCCGATGCCGCGAAGAAGATCAGCGGCAAGCTCAGCAAGGGTGGCTACACCGTGATCGCCCTCGCCAAGGACGGCGAGGCCAAGACCGACCGGGCACCGCAGGGTAAGTTCAGGCTTCGCCCACCCGCGAAGAAGGTGACCCTGCACCTGCGCGCCCCCGACGGCACATACGCCGGCCCGATCGTGGTCGGCACCAGAAAGCACGGCAAGCGAGCGATCGAGGGTGTCTACTCGGGCGCGAAGCTCGGCAACGTCGAAGTCAAGCCCAGCAAGGGCTTCGCGAAGGTCAAGCTCCGCAAGAAGTGGATCGATAAAAAGCGCGAGGCCCGAGCCAAGAAGGGCGTCCCGATCGGCGCTGGCAACTTCGGCTTCGTCAAGTCGAAGAAGACCAAGGGCGGCGCCCCCGGCGACCTCGACCTCGACGGCGTGGCCGACCAGCTCGACGTCGACCGCAACGGCAACAAGCACCTCGACGCCAGCGAGCGCTCGACCGGCGCGCGCTCGACCGGCGCGCGCGCATCCGAGGTCGGTGGCGTATTCCCCACCGGCAGCAAGATCGATGCTCGCACGGCGCTCAACGGGTTCCCCCCTGCGAACGCCAACGGCGGCTCGACGGACGAGCGGATCGCGGCGGCCCAAGCACACTGGGGCAAGCTGGGTGTTGCCTGGATCGGAATTGACCCCGGCTCGGGTGAGCTCGATTGCGGCGGACTTACATACTGCTCGCGCGGCGGCACCGGCAGGCTTTTCGACCCCAACATCGACGACCCCGATCCGTCTGCCCACCCGCCCTTCCCCGATTGCTGCGACCTTGACAAGGACGGCTTCGGCTCGCTCGACGACGGCGGTTCGTCCTGCGAATCGGGGTGCGCAATAAGCATCTTCCACGGCGCTACGGTCGATCAGATCGGTACGGGCGACGTGCTGGTCCTTCACTCGACTGTCAACGGCGTTGAGACCCAGTCGGCCACGACGGTGGGGTTCGCGTTCTCGACCCAACCGGTGTACTCGAGATACGACGACGGCCAGGGGAACTCGGCGAACATCTCCTATGCGACCGACCCCTGCCCTGCGGAGCCCTGCACGGTGCCGGTTCGAGCCGATGCCAACGGCGACGTTGTCGTGGAGCTTTCGGTCTGGCGCCCGCAGCGAAGCCGACTCGACACCGAGGTCGGCGACGGCAAGTGGATGGACATGGGCAATCTCACCTACCTGGCGCAGTCGCGCCTCCCCTTCAAGCAAGGGGAGCAGCCGGGCAACCACGGGTGCCCGCAGGGCAGCCTCTCGGAAAGCGACCCGAACCTGGCGCCACCGACCCCGGAGGCGCCCCTTCTCCCGGAAGGCGACTACTACAGCGGCTGGGGCGGGTTCCGGGATTCTTCTGCCGACCAGCCGCAGGATCCCTCGAACACGCTCACCTTCACGGTGAACCTGACGCAATGCATAGCCGCACGCGGCCTCAGCTTTGAACCCGGTGATGTCGCGGGGCTCGGCATCCAGGCTTTTGCCCTTGGCGCCTACGCCGCCAATGGTGACCCGGGGGACGTTTCGACGGCGGAAAGCGGTGTGTATTTCGAGCTGAAGCCATAGGCGCTAGCCGGTTGCGCCCTCTCCGCTCAGCGAATTCACAGGCAGAGAGAACCTGAGGCGCAGGCACCTTGTGAGCAGTTCGCGAGTCCTGTCCGCTCCACGATCCGTGCGTCGCAGCGAGAAACGAATCGGGTCCCCGCTCGAGGCGACCTCAAGGAGGTGCAGCGTGTAAGCCGCGTTGTCACCGAGGCGCCGTTGTCCCTGGTGATGGGACATCGCAAAGGCCGCCGCCTTCCGCGCAAGCGGAAGGTGGTCGAGGAAACTGAGGTGCGGCCCTTCCCTCTCTTCCATCGTGAGCCGGCGGTTGCTCCGCTAGACCTCTTCGTCAGCGAGCCAGCTCTTCGCCTCGGGCAGCTCGTGGACCGGGAAACGCCCTCGCCTTGACGGGTAGCAGGAACGAGAGCCCTCTCATCGCCGGGCGGATCCAGTCCTCGTCGCTCACACCCGCGACGCGTTCGAACTTGGTCGCATAGCGGGCGCGGAACCCGGCGTCGGCACCCATCGCGTCACCCTCGACCTCGCGCGCCTGGGCCCCGAGCAGGTAGAGGAGCCGGATCTTGTGGCCCTCGGCCATCTCGGTCCGGAGGACCGGCTCGACCACGTCCTCCCAGTCGTCGTCCTCGACCTCACCGATGGCCTCGAAGCCGATCGTCCCGGTGGGCATGTCGCTGATTCGTTTGAGCATTCCAGGTTCGCGCAACGAGTCGGCGACGCTGCCGACGAACTTCTCTTGGCTCGGCGATACGCGCAAGGCCTCGACGGCTTGCCGGTTCGAGCCGTTTAGCGGGCGAAGTGAAACCACGCGGAGAACCTACCCGGCGGTCATCGCTTTCTTCCTCGATCCTCAACGATTCCAAGTGCGGCAAGGTGCCGCCGGCGACCGTGGCGACGGACCGATTGAGCCAAGACGGCTACCCGCTCCCGACTGCCGGCCTGTGCCCCCGATCGCCGCTCGGGCGTATAGTCACCGGCAGATTTCATTCATCAACGGGAGAGGCGACAGATGATTGCTCAGGGTCGGATCACCGGAATTGCCGTCGCGCTGGTGCTGTTGGCGTTCCCGGCGGCCAGCGTTGCCGCCCCTGGCGGTCAGGGCCAGGGGAAGCCGTCGGATGGCGCCCGATCGCTGGGTGACCCGCTGCTGCCGCAGATCGGCAACGGTGGCTATGAAGTCGACCATTACCGGATCTACCTGGACTATGACCCGGTCGCGAACGAGTTCAACTCGGCCAGGACGACCATCGATGCGATCGCTGACAGGAAGCTCAGGCAGTTCAGCCTCGACTTCCAGGAGCTCGACGTTGCCGGCGTGACCGTTGACGGGCGCACCGCCGCCTTCAAGCAGGTCGATGCAACTCCCCAGCTGAGCACCAATCCGGATGTCACCCAGCCGATGAAGCTGGTCGTGAACCCGCATCCGTCGAGATGGCCCAAGGCCGGCCGCGAGTTCAGGGTGGAGGTCAAGTACTCGGGAGCGCCTCAGCCGATCACCGACGCCGACACGTCGATCGAAGGCTGGATCCCGGCCTGCTATCCGCTCAACCCGCCTCAGACCTGCGACGGAGCCTTCGTCGTCAACGAGCCGATCGGGGCCCAGAGTTGGTTCCCATCGAACAACTACCCGTCCGACAAAGCAACCTTCGACACGCTGATTCGAGTTCCGCAGGGCAAGACGGCGCTTGGCGTCGGTGAGAATGTCGGCACCAGGGACAACGGCGACGGAACGGTCACATGGCACTGGCGCGAGGACGATCCGACCGCGACCTATCTGACGACCGCAACGGTCGGCAACTTCAACTACACGGTCGGGTCCATGACCGAAACCTCGACCGGAAGATCGCTGCCGGTCTACAACGCCGTCGACAGCAGCGCCTCCGCGGCGCAGGCCGCCGCGATCCAGACATCGCTCGACCAGGCGTCCGGACAGGTGAACTACCTCAGCGATCTCTACGGGCCGTATCCGTTCGACTCGACCGGCGCGGTAGCCGATCGCGCGACCGGGGTCGGTTACGCGCTCGAGGTCCAGGGCAAGCCGCACTACTCGGGCAGCTTCACGCTAGGCAATCCGTCGATCAACATCGGCACACAGCTTCACGAGCTGGCACACCAGTGGTTCGGTAACAGCGTCACGCTCGCGACCTGGGCGGACATCTGGTTCAACGAGGGCTGGGCGAACTGGACCGAGTGGTATTGGGATTTCGAAACCCAGGGTGCGGACGATCCGGCCGTGATCTTCGACGACCTCTACGCCACCACACCGGCCGAGGATTGGGAGATTGCCCCGGCGATCCTCGACGGCGATCCGGCCAATCTGTTCGTCTTCTTCCCGACCTACCAGCGTGGCGCGATGACCGTCGAGGGATACCGGCAGATCGTCGGTGACCAACGTTTCTTCGCGCTCGCGACTGACCTGATAAGTGAGTTCGAGTACGGCAACATCAGCACTCAGAGGTTCATCACGGAGGCCAAGAAGGCGAGTGGGCTCTCCAGTGCGAAGCGCGCCCTGCTCGATGACTACTTTCAGCAATGGCTATACGGCGAGACCAAGCCGACCATCCTTCCCGAGGACTTCAGTTGAGGGTCTGAGGGTTCGCTGCGGCTGACCGGCCCACCCAGGGCGGATTCCCAGAGATCGCCCACCGCGATTCTCAGCCAGGCTGGTCGGTGCCCAGCTCGACAGCGCCCGCCATCGACGCCGTGAACGGGGTCAGCCCGCGACCCTGAACTTGTCCTTCGCCGGAGAGGGATCGACGTTGCCCACCGCATCAGTCGCCCGGAACTGGAACTTGTGCTTGCCCTTCTTGAGCTTCCTGATCGGGGCTGCCGCAAGATTGCTGCCGATCGTGACCGCGCCGGAGGCCGAGCAGGGAACGTCGCCTTCAGATGGCTAGCCCAGGGCTGAGATGGCGCTGCCGAGCAGCCAAGCTCCGGCGGCCCCCGCCAACACGGCCACGAGCGCCCAGGAGTTGGCCGAGAGCCAGCCGGTGAATCGTTCGAGCGTGGCCTTCAACCCGTCGGGGCGCACCAGCAACGCGAACGCCGGGATCTCGACGAAGAGCAGCACGCACAGCGCGCAGATGAGCACCGCCAACAGCTGACTGGCGGTCGAGTCGTCGGAGTCCGCAATGGACTTGATCGCCGCGATGTAGGCGGGGGAGCCGAGATACATCAGGAGCCCGAGCGCAAACGCCCACCTCACGCTCGCAGACGCCCGGTGCGAGATCGCCGCCAACCGGCCGCCCCGGGCCTGCTCGTCCCGGTCGCTCGGGGGGCGCCGTCTTCGGCGCCAGGCCCAGAGGGCGAGCGCGAGGAGGGCGATTCCCAGCACCAGATCGACCGAGGCGCTGGCGGACCTGCTGTCGCCTTGTGTCGCCCCGCTGGCGGTGAGCAGGAACAGGCCCCCGACGCCGATGGCTCCGACGGTCACAGACGCGCCGGCCAGAAAGGCGAACACGAGTCGGCGTGGGTGCTCCGCCGCCAGCAGAAGGATCAGGACCAGGATTGCCGCCGGGGCGAACGCCGCTGCCAGCGCCAGCGGCACAGCTTCTGGGAGCGCGCTCATTGCTGCTCATTATCCAGTCGCCGCGGCGTTTCGCCGCCTCCGGGTCGCGCCCGTCGCAGTCAGGCGCAGGCAGTCGCGCGTAGGCAATGCCCACGCGCGGGAAGTACCGGCAGCCGGAATGTTCGGGCGAGACGCCTATGATTGAGAGCGATGCCCGCCGGTCCCGTACTGATCGCCTACGACGGCTCCGATACCGCCGAACATGCTTTGCGCGAGGCCGCGGCCGTGCTCCAGCAGCGTCGGGCGCTGGTCGTCAGCGTGTGGGAGGAGGAGCAGGGGCCCGTTTCCACCTTCGGGTCGTCGCCGTCAGTTGCCATGGGCGGAATGCCGATGCCGCCGGTCAGCCCGCCTGACGAGATCGACAAAGCGATGATGGAGATGCCGAACCGAACCGCGAAGCATGGCGCGGAGATCGCCAGGCAGGTGGGATTCGAGGCAGAGGCGCTGGCGGTCGAGGGTGAGGTGTCGGTCGCAGAGACCATCCTCGGGCTGGCGGCTGAGCGCGACGCGGTGGCGATCGTGGTCGGCGATCGCGGCCTCGGCCGTGTGGCCGAGCTTCTCGGCAGCACCTCGCGAGAAGTGATCCGCCACTCCACATGCCCGGTCCTGGTCGTGCGCATGCAAGCCGAGCAAGACTGAGGTTGCCCGACCCATCGCAGCGGGATCAGGCGACGTGAGCGAGTGCCGAGGGGGTCTGGCAGCCGACGATCGCCGGGGCCTCGTGGACGAGATCGTCGTTCTCGAGGGCGTCCACCATGAACAGCGCGAAATCTATGCGGCGTGTGAGGTTGCTCTTGAGGATCGGGTCGCCCACGTGGCGGCTCCAAACGGGGAGGCCCTGACTGTCGCCCTCTTCAAGGTCGCTCCCTCGCACGACGGTCCACCGCGTGTCGCTCGCAAACACCCGCCGGCACGCCTCCACCTGGTCGTCGATGTCCGCGAAGCGAACGAGCCGAACGAGCGGAGTCATCAGCTTCAGGGATAGCCGGAGCTTCCACGAGTACACGTCCTGACCGTCGCGTGTGATGTGCCATCCGCAGGAGAACACCAGCCGCGCCCCCGGTTCTGCGTAGTCGAGCACGGCCTGGGCCGTTCCCGACGAGTAGTTGTGGACTCCCCGCGGCCAAAGCACCACGAGCACCCCGTCGCACCCCGCCACCGCTTGTCTGACGACATCGGGGTCGTCGGTCGCTCCCGGAAAGACGGTGATGCGCCCCTTGAATGCATCGAGCTTCTTGACGCTCTGCTCCCTGCAGACACCGACCACCTCGTAGCCACGGTCAAGCGCGTGGCCCACCATGTACTGCCCGAGCTTCCCGGAGGCGCCAACGATGCAGACCCTCATCGCGTGCGCTCAGTCGATCAGCTTGGCCAGCTGGCGCAGCTCGGCGGCATTGTGTCCGACCATGATCTCGATCTCGGCTTCGGCGTTCTTCATCCCCTTGTGGATGTTCTCGAGCATCAGCTCGTCGCGGTAGGCGATTCGCTCGATCAGGTGGTGCGGGTCGGTGATCTCGCTCGCCTTGCCGCTCATGTCTGGTGCGGACATCGTGGACTCCTTCGTCGTTCAGGTCGATACACGCGGCCCCGGACTCTAAACGCGAGGGCGACGTCGTCGGCAGATCGGGTTGGCCCATTCCCCCAAGGGCCGGCGGGGGAGGGTGCGGCCTACTCGGCGAGCCCGGCCATCGGAGGTCCGTAGCTGTTGTCGCCGGGGTCGCTCTCCTGCAGGTAGAGGACGAGCAGCACTATGGACCCGATGATCGGTATGAGCGAGATCAGGATCCACCAGCCGCTGCGGTTGGTGTCGTGCAGCCGCCGAATGGCGACCGAGAGGCTCGGCAGGATCAGCACCGCCCAGACGAAGAGGGTCAGCAGCATGCTTTCCTCGAAGATGGTTCCGTCCAGGGCGCTGACGGCGATTGCGACCAGGATCGAGAAGAGAAACCACCACCAGAACGCGGGTCGAGAGGCTCGGCCATCGAACCTCACGTAGTGTTCGAATCCAGACCTGACGGCCTCCGAAAAGCTCATTCATCCCCCTTCGGTTTGCACAGCCCCCGGCGCATGCGTCCGGCTGGAGCGGAAACTAGCGGAGCCGGCCTTGGCGAGGCTCGAGGCCGGGCCTCCTGATCATCCGCTGGTGCGGATGGAAACGGGACCTGGCCCGCCCTATCCCTTCTTGATGACCTTGAACTTGACGACGGCGGGCTTGCTGACGTTGCGCGTCGTCGATGGCCCGGATCGAGATCTTGTGTCTCTTGCCCTTCGGCTTCTTGGTGCTCTTCGTGGCTCGCCGGTGCCGATGCGCGAGGTTCATGCGCCGCCTGGCGGGCCCCGTCGAGATGGGGGAGGGGCGGAGGATCGAACGGCTCGGCGTCGAAGAGGCGAGGGCATCAGACATCAACCACTGGACGGGAGCGACACCTACATGTCATTCAGCGAAGCGATCAGCGACGGATTCTCCAAGTACGTGACCTTCAGCGGCCGCTCGTCGCGCTCCGCGTACTGGTGGTGGTACCTCTTCGCGCTGCTGGTGAGCGTGGCGGCCTCGCTGGTCGACCAGGTCCTGGGCACCGTCTTCGTCCTGTCGGGCATCGCATGGTTGGCCCTCATCCTCCCGAGTATCGCCGTCCTCGTCCGGCGATTCCACGACGCGGGCCACAGCGGCTGGTGGATTCTGATCATGCTCGTGCCGCTCGTGGGCTTCGTCGTCTGGCTGATCTTCGCGCTGACCGACAGCAAGCCGCCCAACGAGTGGGGCGAGGGTCCCGACACGCCCGTTCCCGCCTGAGGCATGGCCGGCCCCCGTTCTCACCGACCCGAAGGAGCAGCATGGATCCCTACCCAGTTCAGTTCGCCGTCGAGTACCCGGACCGTCCGCTCAATCGCCTGACCAGCTTCTTCCGCCCCTTCACCGTCATCCCGATAATGATCCTGGTCGGGGCGCTCGTGGGCTACTCGACCGGGTACTCCGAGCCGGGGGAGGGTTCAGTCAACGTCGCGGTGGCGGGCGTCGGGCTCCTCTTCCTTCCCGTCCTGTTGATGATCCTCTTCCGCGGACGCTATCCGCGCTGGTGGTTCGATTGGAACCTGCAGCTGCTTCGCTTCCTCAACCGAGTGGCCGCTTACGCGCTGCTGATGGATGATCGGTACCCATCGACGGAGGAACAGCAGGCGGTGGCGCTCGATTTCCCCTATCCGGACGTCGGCGAGGATCTGGACCGAGGCTTGCCGCTGGTCAAGTGGCTGCTCGCGATTCCGCACTACATCGTGCTCCTCATCCTTGACATCGGCGTCCTGTTTACGGTGCTGATCGCCTGGTTCTCGATCCTCTTCACCGGAAGCTATCCACGGTCGCTGTTCAACTACGTCGAGGGTGTACTGCGCTGGCACAACCGCGTCATCGGTTACGCCTTCGTCCTGGTCACCGACCGCTACCCGCCCTTCCGCCTCGGAGGTTGAGACGAGCATCGCACGCGTCGCCGTCGTCACCGCCAGCAAGCACGATGCCACCCGCGAGGTCGGGGAGGCGATCGCAGAACGGCTGAGGGTCGGTGGGCACGATGCCCACGTCGAGGATGCCGAGCAGGTGGGCGCGCTCGAGGCTGGGTCGGCGATCGTGCTCGGGAGCGCCATCTACATGGGCCGTTGGCTGAAGCCGGCGCGCAGCCTCGCCTCCCGCCTGGGCGCCGAACCGGAACCGCGGGACGTATGGCTGTTCAGCGTCGGCCCGATCGGCGACCCCCCCGAACCGGAGCCGCCCCTCCCCGAGGAGCTGGTCGGCGCCGAGCTGGCTGGCCGGGCCCGAGATTTCAGGACGTTCGCCGGCCGGCTCGATCGCGATGCCCTGGGCCGCTTGGAGCGGATCGCGATCAAAGCCCAGGACGCGCCGGAGGGCGACTTCAGAGAATGGACCGCGATTGACCGGTGGGCCGACGAGATCGCGGCCGAGTTGGGCCGAGGGCCCGGCATGGAGTAGGACCCGGGGATCGCTCGCCTCCCCGGGCGCAAGGCTTTGCCAAGTCCTTGCTCAATGGTTGCCTCTCCTTGGCTATCGGCCTCCTACCGTCGGGCTCTCACTCTGTCGAACAAGGAGGATCATGAAACGCTCAATTCTCGTGGGCATGCTCGTCGCGTTGCTGGCGCTCGGCGCCAACAACGTCGCGCTCGGCGGGCCCAGCTATCCAACCAGTCTGTCAATCGGCTACTCACCCTCATCGGGCGGGTCCTTCGCGGGCAAGCTGCGCTCCCACGCCGGATGCGTCGGCGGGCGCAAGGTCGTCGTCTACCGCAAGGGCCCCGGCAGCGATCGGTCGGTCGGCAATTCCACCGCCGCGCCGAGCGGGAGGTGGAGCGTGGCCGCCGCCAAGCCCTCGGCCGGTGACTACTACGCCAAGACGAAAGGGCGGACCCTGAACTCCGGCGGCAAGTGCGCCGCGGCCAAGTCCGTGAGCACTCACGTCTCCTAGCCGCAGAGAGTTCCCCGCAACCGAGGGAGGAACGGTGGCCGTCTAGACGTTGACCGCCTCGGCGATCACGGCGGCCACCGCCTCGGGTTTCTCCAGCGTGGGGAGGTGGGCCACGCCCGGTATCTCGACCGCCTCATCGAGGTTTGCGAGGCGGCCGGCGAGGATGCGGCATCGGTCAATGACGACGGGGATGTCGAGATCGCCCCAGATGACCGTGGCGGGCGCTTCGATCTCCTCCAGGCGCGACCACGCATCCCTAGGCTCGTGCGCTGACTCGGCGGGCTGGGGGGATGCGAGGGCGATCGCGTTCATGTTCAACGCCAGTGAGCGGGCGTCTCCGATCACCCGTCCGTCGGGGCCGGCCGGTCCGTCGAGCCAGAGGCGGACCTCCAATCTGTTGGTGGCATCCAGGTCTCCCGAGGCCTCGGCCAGTTCGATGTCCTCGGCGAGCCGCAGTGTGTCGGGGTCCAGCTCATCGTCGTCCTCCTCGGGGGCGCCGCTGATCGCGGGTGCGAGCAGGACGAGTCCGGCCACTCGCTCGGGGTTGCTCAGCGCCAGATCGAGCGCGATCAGCCCACCCTGGGAGTTGCCGACCAGCCACGCCGGTGCGTCGGTTGCGGCGTCGAGAACTGCGAGCAGATCGCCGAGATCGTCGAAGGGGGACTCCGATCCCGGCGTCCCGCCGAAGCCGCGCCGATCGTAGGCGACGACCGCGGCGCCTCGGGCGTTGAGGTCGGAAGCCACCTTGCTCCACGAGCGACGGTCGGCAACGCCGGCGTGCAGCAGCACGATGGTTGCCCCCTCGCCAGGCAGGCGGTCGGCGGCAAGCTTGGTTCCGTCGCCGGTCGTGAAGAGCGCGGGCGGAGACATTGCGGGGACCGTATCGGCGCGCGCTCCTCGCCGGGAGCCTAGTTCGGCATCAGCTCGTTGTCGACGGCATAGGCGACGAGCTCCGCGCGGGTCGAGGCGCCCGACTTGCGCTGGACGTTGGCCCTGTGCGTCTCGACCGTCCGGACGCTGAGAACGAGCCGGTCGGCGATCTCGGGGTTCGTGTAGCCGAGGGCCAGCAGGCCGAGGATCTCCGTCTCACGGGGGGTCAGGTGGTCGGGGGGTCCGCTCTGGGGCGGCTCGGCCGCAAGTCGAGCTCCGAGGCTCGGGTTGATGTAGGTGTCGCCGGCGATCACCGCCCGGATCGCTCCCACCAGCTCACTCGCGGCGGACTGCTTGACCACGTAGCCCTTCGCCCCGCTCTGCAGCGCCTGGCGTGCGAAGGCCGGTTCGGCCTGCATCGTCAAGACGATGATCGCGGTGGCGGGGGAGGCCTCCTGGATGCGAGGGATCGCATCCAGCCCGGAGACCCTGGGCATGTTGATGTCGAGCACCAGGATCGTCGGCTTGTGGCCGAGCGCATATCGGACGGCGTCGTCACCGTCGCCGGCCTCCGCGACGACGGTCATGTCGGGTTGCGCCTCGAGCACCATGCGGATCCCGCTGCGAACGATCTCATGGTCGTCCGCGAGGACGATCGAGATCGCGTCGGGGGTCTCGGTCGCTGATTCGCTCACGCCGGGAGCCTAGTCGGCGGGCGATCGATCGAGCGGGAAAGGGAGGCCTGGTCAGCGATCATGTCGAGCACCAGTTCGCGTGTCAGGGCGGCGAACGGCGAGATCAGCCTCCAGTAGAGGCGGAACCTGCGGGACGCGGCCGCATCGGTGGCATTCGTTCTGGTCTCGGTGATCAGCAGGCTCCGGTGGTCGGCAAGGGGCTGAACGGTGAAGCTCCAACCCACCCTGACCGAGCCCGGACCCGGGTCATTGAACAAGCTGTGTGTCAGGCCGTTCTCGGGAACTCGGTCATCCCACATCACCAGTCCGAGCACGAGCTCATATGGCGGATGGTCGCTGAGCACGATCCAGTAGCCGGAGCCGACGAGGTCGGAGATGGTCGCGTGAGAGATCGCCGGCTCCGGCGGCCGTCCGCGAAGCCGACTCCCGATCCTCACGGGAAGACCTCGAACGGCGGAAAGCATGCCGACGACCCGTGAGGAGCTCATATCCGTGGCGCGGATCGCACTGAACGTCTGATCCACATCCGCCTCCACGATCACAGCCTGGCGCGTCGTGGTCATCGCGTCCGGGATCACGTTGCTCAGCCCTTCCGAGATCGTCTCGACCATGCGCACCCTCCGGGACCCATTGCTTCAGCCTCGGGTAGAGGTTCGCCGCAGGCGCCCGGAGGCGCATCGGGAATTCCCGCTGCAGCCCATCGGTACTGAACACGGACGCAGCTCCAGGCGCGTTGCTCTATGAAGGGCGGGTGCTTGAGCTGATCTTCGTCGCGAGTCTGACCGCGATCGCGAGCGGGGTCGGGGCGATACCCGTGTTCGCCCTCGGCGTTCCGGCGGCGCGGTGGCGCGCGGTGATGGTCGGGTTCGCGGCCGGAGTGATGACGGTCGCGGCAATCATCGGCCTGCTGATACCCGGGCTCCGGGAGGGGCCGACGCTGGAGGTCATGGCCGGCGTGCTCGTCGGCGTCGTCCTGCTCGTCATCCTGAGGCGATGGCTGCGCAACCGGGGTGAGATCGGCGTGAGCGGCACGACGACCTCGGTCCTGGTCTTCGTGGTCCTCTTCGCCCACAGCCTGCCGGAGGGATTTGCAATCGGAACGGCCTACGCGTCCTCGACGGCCGGGTTGGGACTTTTCGTCGTGATCGCGATAGCTGTGCAGAACATCCCGGAGGGGACGAGCGTCGCGATCCCGATGTCGATCAACGGTCGCAGCGGCTCCGACCAGTTCTGGGCTGCGGTTCTGTCCAGCTCGCCACAACCAATCGGCGCGGTGATCGCCTACCTGTTCGTCGAGCGGGTCGAAGCACTGCTTCCGCTCTCGTTCGGTTTCGCGGCCGGCGCGATGCTCGCCCTGGTGATCATGCAGCTCCTGCCCGATGCAATCAACGAGGATGCCGGCCGCGGTTCGCTGGGCGTGGCCGTGGGCGTACTGTTCATGGCGCTGATCAGCGTGGTCCTCAGCGTCTGAGGGGACCGAGGCGCCCTGATCGGGCAATCCGTAGTGCGGGCGGATGCAAGGCAGGCCCCTCTGCGTATATGTTCGACGTTACGGGAGGCACAAGTTGTGGCATGCCCGCTCGGTATCGACCCAAAGGAGATCAGGTGTTCAAGACAATCGTGATCGGGCTGGACGGCTCGGAAAGCGCAAGTGCTGCAATTCCGGCGGCGGTTGAGCTCGCCCGGTTGAGCGGCGGGAGCATCGTGGTCGCACATGTCGACGAGCGGATTGCCGCGAAGGGCGACATGCCCTCGGTCCGTGCCGACGAGGGCGAGGTCAAGGCCGCGATCACGAGTGAGGCGGAGCGCATCACCGCCGACGGTGTCGAGGCGCGGGTGGAGACTGCCTCGGTCGTCCTCGGGGGTCCGGCTCACTCGATCGAGTCGATCGCCGACGACGCCGGCGCTGACGTGATCGTGGTGGGCGCGAAGGGTAGGTCCGGAATCTCGGGTCTGCTGCTCGGCAGCGTCCCCGATCGACTGCTTCACATCTCCAAGCGTCCCGTGCTGGTAATCCCCGCGGGCAAGTAGCGGGGTAGATCGATTGGCCCCCCGCTCGCCGTATGGGCTGCGACGTTGAGTTCCGGCGCCGCAACCGAGCGGGAGACCCAACCGCGCCCGATGTCGTCGGGCGAGTCCGTCGACGGCCGCTTCACGGTCGTGATCGTCGGCGGGGGCGTTGCGGCCCTCGAGGCGGTCCTCGCGCTGCAGGCGATCGCCGCCGACGCGGTCGACGTTGAGCTGATCGCGCCCAACGACAGCTTCAGCCTCCAGGCCCTCTCGGTCGCCAAGCCGTTCGAGGGCGGCGAAGCACAGGCCATCGATCTCGCCGAATTCTGCGAACGACAGAACGTCGAGCTCCGCCGCGACTCGCTCGCCGAGATCTGGGGCGGGCAGCAACGCGTCCTCACAGCCTCGTGTGAGGAGATCTTCTATGACGCGTTGCTTCTGACGATCGGCGTGCGTCGCTCTGGGGTGGTTCCCGGCGCTCACGCCTTCCGGGGGTATCAGGACGTCGAATGGCTCCGAGGCCTCCTCGGGGAGATCGAGGCGGGCGAGAAGGATCGAATCATCTTCGCGCTGCCGGCGCAGGTGCGTTGGCCGCTGCCGCTTTTGGAGCTCGCCCTGCTGACGTCGGAGTGGCTCCGCGATCGTGTCTCTCGACCCGTTTCTCTGTCTCTGGTGGCGGCGGAGCAGAGCCCGCTCGAGATCTTCGGGCAGGCACCGAGCCAGCGGATTGCGGGCTTGCTCGCCGACGCAGGAATCGAGCTGAATATGGGTCGGTCGGCGGTCCGATTCGAGGACGGCCTACTCGTCTGCGAGGACGGCGAGGCATTCGAGGCCGACGAGGTGATCACGCTTCCCGGGCTCGAGGTCCCCGATATCCCCGGTCTGCCGCAGGGGCTCCACGGATTCGTCAGCTGCGACCCGGAGATGCGGGTGGAGGGGCTCCGATCGGTCTGGGTTGCCGGCGACGCGAGCTGGTTTCCGATCAAACAGGGTGGCCTTGCCGCTCAGCAGGCCGAGGTCGCGGCGGCGGGAATCGCGGCCGCCGCCGGTGTCGATGTGGAGCAGAAGCCCTTCAAGCCGGTGATCCGTGCCGCGCTGCTGACCGGCGGGGAGCCCCAATTCCTCCGTTCCGAGGCCGACGAGGACGCTGAGGCCGAGCTTTCGACGAGCCCTCTGTGGTGGCCGCCCGTCAAGGTCGCGGGGCCCCGGCTCGCTCCCTATCTCGCGCGCGAGTGGGGGGGTGGAGAGCCCGGGGATCCAATCGGGCTGACGGAGGATCTCACGCCGACCTCGGAGGGCAACAGCGAGGTGGAGCACCGCGCCGCCCTCGAGCTCTCGCTCGACTTCGCAGATCTCGACGCGCGGCAGGGGGACTTCAAGGGCGCGCTGCGGTGGCTCGAGATCGCCGAGCGGCTCAATGTGACCCTGCCCTCCGACTACGTCGACAAGCACAAGCAGTGGCTCGCGGAGCTGGCCGGCCCAGGCGAAGAGGAGTAGGAGCCCCGCCACCGCAGGGTCGGAGCCGCCCCGCTCGAGGGTCCTGGATTCTCGGCTTGGTCAGCTGGCCGACGCCGTCGTCATCGAGACTCCGACGCCCGCTCCTTCTTGGTCGCCTCGGATGCGTGGCCGGTCCGGATGCCGAGCGGATCGGCTCCGACGGCGCGAGGAAGAACCAGCACGGGGCATGCGGATCCGGCGATCAACGTCCGCGTGGTGCTCCCGAGGAGCGTTCGGCGCAGCGGCCCGTAGCCCCGTGATCCGGTGACCATCAGATCGAACTCCTGGCTCGCCTCGGCCAGCGTGATTCCGGCGCTCCCGACCAGGACCCTGCCGTCGCACTGCAGATCGTCGGGAACACGTCCGAGGGCCGCCTCGAGGAGACGGCGCTTCTCGCGTCGCTCGGCGTCCTCGAGCTCGCCGGCCGTGAGGATCGTCCAGGTTGTCGTATAGCCGTAGCTGAGGTAGTCGGCGACGGTGAGGATCGTCAGGTCTCCACCCAGGCGTTCCGTTAGGCCGATCGCCGTCTCCAGGGCCGACCACGACTCCGGTGATCCGTCGAAGGCAACCGCGAGCCGCTCGCAGCGAAGTTGCTCGCGCTCGGCGTAGCCCCGGGGCGCAATGGCGAGCGCGCACGGCGCTCCGTGCAGCAGCGATTCGCCGACTCCGGCGGCGAAGGTGCGTCCGATCGGGCCGCGGTGGCTTGAGCCGATCACGATCAGCTCCGCGTGCTCGGAATCGGCCACCTCGTGGAGCGCGCGAGCGCCCGACCGATAGGCGATGGCACGGGTTTCGGCTTCGAGCTCAGGAAACTCGTCGCTCATTTCCGAGAATCTCGGCAGCATGTCGGCGTCGAGCTGTTTCTGCAGCTCCTCCGCCGGGGCCAGGTAATCCGGCCACGGCAAGGCGGTTACGACGATCGGCTTGGCCTTCAGCGTCTCGGCACACAGCAGGCCCAGCTGAACAGCGTCGAAGCCGCCGTGTTCGGGGTGGTAGCCGATGATGATCTTGCGTTCCATGTCTTCTCCCGATCGGACCTGTACATCATCAAGGTAGGGGTGTGCGAGAACCAATCCATCCGGGGGATGCCGGTGATCGAATCGGTAGTTCCTGCTGAGCGTAGCCCCCGAGCGCTCGATCGAGGGCGGTGGGCGCGCTAGAGTCGGGAGCGGAGTTCAGGTGAGCGACGACGGCATCGATGCACGACGACTCGAGCGACTCCTTGACGTGGGTCGCAAGTTGGTCTCTCACCAGGTTCCCGAGATCGTCCTCCGGGAGGTGCTCGAGGCTGCCAGGGAGCTGACCGGGGCCGAATACGCCGCTCTGGGGATTCTCGACGATGCAAAGAGCGGGCTCAGCGAGTTCCTGAGTGCCGGCGTCGATGATGAGACGAGGCGGCGAATCGGGCCGCTGCCCCGCGGGCATGGGATCCTCGGTGAGCTGATCCGCAACCCCAGGCCGCTGCGCCTGACTCGGATCAGCGACCACCCTCATGCCTACGGATTCCCGGCTGGGCATCCAGCGATGTCGACGTTTCTGGGGGTTCCCGTGAGGATTCGCGGCGAGGTGTACGGCAACCTCTATCTGACCGAGAAGGCTGGAGGAGTCCCCTTCGATGAGGAGGACGAGAGACTCCTGGCGGTGCTCGCCGAATGGGCCGCGGTCGCGATTGACAACGCCCGCGCTCACGAGACGAGCAGGCGGCGACGGGTGGAGCTCGAGCGCGCCATCAGGGGCCTCGAGGCCACGGTCGCGCTCAGCACCGAGGTCGGAGGGCAGGCGAGCCTGCAGCGCGTTCTCGAGCTCATCGTCAAGCGCGGTCGATCCCTCGTCGATGGCAGTAGCTGCCTCGTCTTTCTTCTGCACGACGACGAACTCAGGGTGGGGGAGGTGGCCGGTGAGGTCTCCCGTGATCTGGTCGACGTGGCACTGACGCCGCAGGAATCCCCGATTCGAGACGCGATTCGCGCGCGGCGGATCCAGCGCCTCTCCGCCCCCGGGATGGAGCGCTTCGAGTTCCTGCTCGGAGTCGACGCCGGCTCGGGACTCCTGGTGCCGCTCACGGCCGGGGGAGAGGACGTCGGCGTGCTAGCGGTCTTCCATCGCCTCGAGTTCGATTCAGCCTTCAGCCCCGACGACGTACTTGCCCTGGAGTCGTTCGCGACGAGCGCCTCGACGTCCATCTACGCAACCGAGTCGATGGAGGATGAGAAGCTCAGGCTCTCGATCGTGTCCTCAGAGCGCGAGCGGCGGCGATGGGCGCGCGAGCTCCATGACGAGACGCTGCAGGAACTCGGAGCGTTGAATGTGATGCTCGACAGCGCTCTGCAGGTCGATGACGAGCAGGCGGCTCGCGCCGCATTGAGCCAGGCAAACGATCAGGTCGAGGGGGTGATCGCGGGGCTCCAGGGCCTGATCACCGAGTTGAGACCCGCGGCACTCGACGATCTCGGCGTGGCCGCCGCCGTCGAGGCGCTGGTGGATGGGATGAGGATCCGTGGCGGGCTGGAGATCGGGCTTGACATCGATCTCGAGTACGAGGGGGGCCGGCGGCCGACGAGGCCCGAGCCAGAGCTGGAGGCGACGATCTACAGAACCGTTCAGGAGGCGCTGAACAACGTCGTCAAGCACGCCGATGCCACTCGTGCGCGGGTGATGATCGAGGAGCGGGGCGGCGAGGTCACGATCACCGTCGAAGACGACGGCAGGGGTCTCGACGAGCGCGGCGACAGGCGGGGCTTCGGATTGCTGGGGATGAGGGAGCGGATCAAGCTCCTGGATGGGGCGCTGGCGATCAGTGCAGCGGAGACGGGCGGGACCCGCCTCACGGCAACGCTGCCGACCTCAGCGTCCTGAGCCCGCCGGTCATCGGTGGGCGTATCGGGCGAGGTGATGCACGGTTCGAGCTGTCCGGTGCCTACTGCTCCGTCGGCCGCTTGAGCTTCCAGCCCATGACGGAGTTCTTGACGATCCCCGCCGCCTTCAGCTCGGCGAGGCCCTCCTCGGCCTCCGACCTCTCGATGCCCTCGTTCTGGGCGATCAGCGCCGGGGTGTTGAGGGCCGGCTTCGTCTCCAGGCTCTCCAGTGCGAGCTTGGCGTTTTCGCTGAGATCGGTCATTCGCGGCCCGCAGCGTGCCAGATGGCAGCAGGAATTGCATCGCCGCCGGCCATCCCGGGGCCAAGGCGGATCGTTCGTGGCGAAACCATTGGCGAGCAATCGTGTTTGATCTCTTCAGATGGGTGCGTTCGTCCCGAGATCGATCGGCTTGCTGGCCGCGGTTGCCGCGATCATGTCGGGCCCTGCAGCGGCCGAAGCGGCGACCGCCCATCCCGGCATCGACTACGACCTCGACGGCTCTCCGGCGCCGAATCCACCGGCGCTGAACCAGCTCGACCTGTACACGCCCGACGGCTCGACCGCCTCCGACTCGCGCCCGGTGGTCGTCTTCATCCATGGCGGTGGCTGGCGAAACGGCGACAAATCGAGCCGGATCTCAGACAAGGTCGCCCTGTTCACGGGGGCAGGGTACGTCTTCGCGAGCCTCAACTACCGGCTCTCGCCGGACCCGATCGACCTCAGGTACCCGGCCTCCCGCGTCCGGTTTCCGGTTCACCCCCAAGATGTCGGCGAGGCGATCGCCTGGATCGATCGCAACATCTCCACGTACGGCGGCGACCCGACTCGGATCCTGCTGATCGGCCACTCGGCCGGCGCTCACCTCGTCTCGCTGGTCTCCACCGACCCAAGTTACGTCCAGGCATACGGCATGGATCCCCGGCACCTGATCGGGACGGTGCCCCTCGACACCGACGCCTACGACGTCGCCGAACGCGTCGCCAACGCTCCCGGTTCGAGCAAGCCGCTCTTCTACAGCGCGTTCGCAACCCCGGAGGAGAACGCGATCGACAACACCTGGGCGCTGGCTTCGCCGATCAACTTCACCGATGACACCGATCCCGAGTTCTTTCTGGTCACCCAGTCTCGGATACCGGGCCGCGTCCTGAACACGCAGGAGATGGCCGCGGCGCTGGGGCAGGACCCGTCGACGTCGGTATTCGCGGCGCCCTACGACCACCTTGGCATCAATCAGGCGGTCGGCTCCCCGACCGATACGGCTGGGGAAACCCAGGCGATCATGGATTTCTTCACCCGCATGGTCGCCGCATCCCAGACCTCAGAGGTCAGGTTCAGCAGGCGCCCGGATTCCAAGGTCGAGGTCAAGAAGGGCGGGAAGGCGAAGGTCACCTTCCGCTTCGCGGCGAAGACCGCGGCCGCCGGCTTCGAGTGCCGGCTGGACTCCAGAGCGTTCAAATCCTGTCGCTCGCCGAGGAAGTACTCCGGGCTGGGCGTTGGCAAGCACACCTTCAGGGTGCGTGCGATCGCATCAAACGGGGATCGCGGGCCGCTGCGCAAGACCACCTTCCGCGTCGTTCACCGCAGGCGCTAGCCGCCCCCGGTGCCGGTGCCCAGGATCGGCCTGCCCCGCAGTTCCTCGACCAGCGACCAGAGGGACACCAGCGACCACACTCCCTCGAGGAGCAGAAAGCCGAACTGTTGCTCGATCGCCGCCAGTACGGCGAGGATCACCGCGCCGATCAGGTTCAGCACCAGATAGGCGACCGAACGCTGATCGAGACGGCCGAACTGAGCGGCGGCGAACGCGACCAGGATCAGGATCGCCCCGATGATCTGAATGAGTTGCTCCATGGAGACGGGAAGCTACAGTTCGCCGCATCGTTCAAGCCGAGGCGAGGAGGGCCGTCATGGGAGTTGAGTTGGGCTTCGAGACGCTCGAGGACGAGACTCGGATCGATTCCCTGCCCGTCGAGGGCAGGATGCCCTCGTGGCTGAACGGCTCGCTGCTCAGGACCGGGCCGGCGAAGTTCGAGGTTGGGGAGCGGAGCATGAACCACTGGTTCGACGGCTTCGCGATGCTGCATCGGTTCGCCTTCGGGGACGGCCGCGTCTCCTACGCCAACCGCTTTCTCGAGAGCAAGGCCTACCGAGCGGCCGAGGAGACCGGCGAGATCACCTACTCGGAGTTCGCGACCGACCCCTGCCGCTCGCTGTTCAAACGGGCCGTGTCGATGTTTCAGCCGCAGCTCTCCGACAACGGCAACGTCAATCTGGTCAAGCTGGGTGAGCGGTTCGTGGCGATGACCGAGACTCCGATCCCGGTCGAGTTCGATCCCGACACCCTCACCGCCGCCGGGGTCGCCTGGGAGGTGCCGGGCATGCTCACCACCGCCCATCCCCATCTGGATCGGGAGACCGGGGGGATGCTGAACTACGCGGCAAAGCTCGGGCCGCGCAACCAGTACCGGTTCTTCCGTCTCGCCCCCGACGCCGATGCGGACGGAGCCGAGGTGATCTCGTCGACGCCGACGAAGGAGCCGGCCTACATGCACTCGTTCGGTCTGACTGAGAACTGGATCGTGCTGGCGGAGTTCCCTTACGTGGTCAACCCGCTCGCGCTGGCGTTCTCCGGCCGTCCCTATATCGAGAACTACCGGTGGAAGCCGGAGCTCGGGACGCGCTTCACGCTGGTCGATCGGGCGAGCGGCGAGGCGACGGGCCCATTCGAGACCGACGCCTGTTTCGCGTTCCATCACGTCAATGCCTACGAGACTGAGGATGGAGGGGTGGTCGTCGACCTCTGCGCATTCGAGGACGCGACGATCGTCGAGAGCCTTTACCTGGGGGAACTCCGCAACGGCGCAGCCATACCGCCCCCGAGGCTGACGCGATTCACGATCTCGCCCGGGGCGAGGACCGTCGAATCCGAGCGTCTCGTCGAGGAGCCGATCGACCTGCCGCGAATCAACTATGGCCGCTGTAACGAGCGGCCCTACCGACACGTCTGGGGCGTCGGCACCGATGGAACCGGCTACCTCGACCGGATCGTCTCAGTCGATGTCGAGCGCCGCGTCAGCGAGGTCTGGGTGGAGCCGGGCTGCTACCCGGGCGAGCCGGTGTTCGTCGCCGACCCCGAGGGCCCCGGGGAGAGCGACGGTGTTCTGTTATCGGTCGTCTTGGACACCGACGCCGGGACGTCGTTTCTGCTCGTGCTCGACGCCTCGACCCTCGAGGAGGTCGCACGGGCGAAGGTTCCTCACCACATTCCCTTCGGCTTTCACGGGCAATACGTCTAAGGGCAGGCCGTCGAGGGGCATCGGTGGCGCCGTCCTGCGGGCAACCCCGCTCGACGGTCTACCGGCCGGCTGCGAGGACCTGCTCGGCGGCCGCTTCGGCCGCGTCGAGCTGTTCGGCGACCAGATCGAGCCCGCGATCCCAGAAGCCGGGATCGGCGAGGTCGACGCCCGCGATCCTGCCCAGCTCCTCCGGAGACCGCGAACCGCCGCAGGCGAGCATCTCGAGGTAGTCGGGGACGAACTCGTCGCCGCGCTCGAGGTAGAGCCGATAGACGGAGAGGGCCAGGAGCTGACCGTAGGCATACGCATAGACGTAGCCGGGAGAGCCGATGAAGTGGGGGACGTACGACCACCAGGACCTGTATCCGTCGGTCACCTCGACGGCGTCCCCGAGCAGCTCGGCCTGGGCGTCGGTCCAGATCTCGCCGAAGCGCTCGACCGATAGCTCACCCTCGTCGCGCCTGGCGGTGTGGACGCGATCCTCGAACTGGTTCATCGCGATCTGCCGGAAGACGGTCGCGATCTGCCCCTCGATCGATTCGGCGAGCAGATTGAGGCGGGAGCGTGGATCGGCGGCCCCCTCCAGCAGCCGCCCGAAGACCAGCTCCTCGGCGAAGACCGATGCCGTCTCGGCAACCGTCAGCGGGGTGTTCTGATGGAAGATCCCCTGCTCGGCCGCGAGGTACTGGTGGATCCCGTGGCCGAGCTCATGGGCGAGCGTGGTCACGTCGCGCCGCCGGTCGGTCCAGTTGAGCATCACGTAGGGATGGACCGACGGCACGGTCGAGGCGCTGAAGGCACCGCCGCGCTTGGAGGGTCGCGGCGGCACGTCGATCCAGCGCTCGTCGATGAAGCGACCGGCGATCTCGCCCATCCGGGGCGAGACCGATTCGAAGGTCTCGAGAACGATCTGGCGACCCTCTTCCCAGCCGATCTGCTCGTCGTCGGCACCGACTATCGCCATCCGGTCGTAGTCGGCGAGGCGCTCGATCCCGAGCAGCTTGGCCTTGGTCCGATACCAGCGTCGGGCCAGTTCGCCACGGCCGCGAACCGCCTCGACCAACGCCTGAACGGATTCATCGGAGGCCTCGTTGGAGAGGTTGCGGGTCGCCAGCCAATGGGGATAGGAGCGCAGGCGGTCCATCGTCGCCTTCTCCTGGAGCAGGGTGTTGAAGGCATAGGCGCGGGTCCGGAGCCCGGGCTCGAGGGCCGCGGTGACCGCCTCGGCAACCGTCCGTCGCCGCTCCCGATCGGGGTCGAAGAGGCCCGACAGCGCGACGTCGAGCGCGACCGGCTCGTCGGCTTCCGGCAGGTCGACCCGAATCGCGGACGTGAGCTCGTCGAACAGACGGCTCCAGGCTCCGCGGCCGGTCAGCGAGAGCTCGGTCACGATGCGCTCCTCGGGAGCCGTCAGCAGGTGAGGGCGGTAACGCCGTTCCATCCTCAGGTGATGGCGGCAGAAGTCCAGGCCGTCGGTGGCGAGCAGCTCCTCGGCTCGTTCGTCGTCGATCTCGACCCATTCGAGTTCGAAGAAGACGAGGCGCGTCTGGATCTGAGTGGCCCGCTCCGAGGCTCGCTGCAGGAGAGCTCCGATGGCCGGGTCCTCGGTGTCGGCGGCGAACCTGAGGTGGGCGTAGTTGAGCGCCCGCCCGGCCAGATCGGAGATTCGCGCCAGGCGATGCATCGCCTTCACCAGACCGGGCCCATCGAGCTCACCGACCTTCCCCTCCAGATCGGAGGAGAACCGCGCCGAAAGCTCGTCGGCCTCCCGGAGCAACGCATCGACGGCGCCGCGATCGTCTCCGCTCCCGTTGGTGATCCCGGCTGATCGGAGATCGATCAGGCCCGAGAGGTCCCAGGAGCCGGGATCGCCGCCGGGGGCGGTCGCTGAGTCGCTCTCGGTCACGGCTGGCATCGTCGGCAAGCTAACAGGCGCTCGAGGGGCTCGAGGATTCGGGGATCGGTGGAAGGGAAACTGCGGGGTGGGGCGAATCTGGGGTCACCGATGAGCAAGACCGCAACCAAGTCCAAGCCCCGCCGAACTGGATCCAGCGCCGCAGGCGCGACCGGAACCCCGAACGGCAAGACCCTCTCGACCTACATCACGGAGCGCTTCGATGAGTTCTCGCGCTCCCAGAAGGATGTCGCTCGCTACATAGTCGACCACCTCGAGGAGGCGGCCTTCCAGACCGCCGAGGAGCTCGCCCGGCGCGCCGACACCTCGTCTTCGACCGTCGTCCGCTTCTCACAGGCCCTCGGCTTCGACGGCTATCCGGAGCTGCAGCAGGCTGCGATCGAGGAGTACCGGGCGACCGTGGCGACACCCGGCGCCGCTTCCGGCGGCGGCGGAGCGCTCTTCGACTTCGACCACACCGAGTTCGAGGCCTCACTGGCGGCCGACTACGCGAACATCGAGAGCACGGTCCGCGGACTGACCCGTGAATCGGTCGAGCTCTGCGTGCGCGAGCTGGCCACCGCTCATCGGGTCGTGATCGTGGCGATGGATCAGATGGCCTTCTTCGCCTCCTACCTTCGCCACATGCTGGCCCTGCTCGACATCCGCGCCGAGACGATCACGCAGCCGCGGCAGGAATCGATCACGAGGCTCGGCAACGTGGACGAGGACACGCTGGTCGTCGCCTTCTCCGCCGGCCGCGCCCACCCGTTGGTGATCCGAGCGATGAAGCTCGCTCGCCACCGCGGTGCCCACACCATGGCGATCACCGACGCGACGCTCTCCGACGTCGGAGAGCACGCCGAGCACACGCTGTACTGGTCGTCGGACTCGCCCTCCTACACCCGGTCGACGACCGCGCTGCTGGCGCTGGTCGAGGCGCTGGCCCACGGCGTCTACGCCCGCGACAAGGCCGCCTTCAAGGACCGGATCCGCGCCTTCAAGCTCAAGTAGGCAGCCCCCCGGCGAACGGTGCGCGCATCCCCCCGGAGCCGACCAAAGCTCGACTCCCTCTATATTTGACCAATGGCAGAGCACGCCACATTCAGGCTCAAGACGGGCCTTGCCGAAATGCTCAAGGGCGGCTTGATCATGGACGTCACCGACGCCGAGCAGGCTCGCCTGGCCGAGGCCTGCGGCGCCTGCGCGGTGATGGCGCTGGAGCGCGTCCCCTCCGACATCCGGCGTGACGGCGGCGTGGCGCGGATGTCGAACCCACAGATGATCGAGGAGATCAAGGCCGCGGTGACGATCCCGGTCATGGCCAAGGCCCGGATCGGCCATTTCGCCGAGGCACAGGTTCTGCAGGCCCTCGAAGTCGACTACATCGACGAGTCGGAGGTCCTCACGCCCGCCGATGAGGCGAACCACATCGACAAGTTCGCGTTCGATGCCCCCTTCGTCTGCGGCGCCACGGACCTCAGTGAGGCTCTGCGTCGGATCGGTGAGGGGGCAGCGATGATCCGCTCCAAGGGCGAGGCCGGGACGGGCAATATCGTCGAGGCCGTCCGTCACCTGCGCCAGATCGTCGGCGGCATCCGCAGGCTCTCCATCCTCGAGTCGTCCGAGCTGGCCGCCGAGGCCAAGGATCTGCGCGCGCCCCTGGAGATCGTCCGAGACGTCGCCGACCGCGGCCGCCTGCCGGTGCCGATGTTCTGCGCCGGCGGCATCGCCACTCCCGCCGATGCGTCGCTGACGATGCAGCTCGGTGCCGAGGGCAACTTCGTCGGCTCGGGCATCTTCAAGTCCGAGGATCCTGAGCGAACCGCGAAGGCAATGGTCGAGGCAACAACCCACTTCAACGATCCCGAGCGCGTTCTCGCGGCTTCCTCGGACCTCGGTGAGCCGATGCGGGGCGACGACATCGCCGAGCTCGCGGCCGAGGGCGAGTTGCTGCAGCAACGCGGCTGGTAGTGCCCGCCGGAGCAGTCGACCGCCTCCGGGTCGGCGTCCTGGCGAGCCAGGGCGATTTCGCCGCTCACGTTCGGATCCTCCAGGAGCTCGGCGCCGAGGCCGGTGAGATCCGGACCCCCGCCGATCTGATCGGCCTCGATGCGCTGGTGATCCCCGGCGGGGAGAGCACGACGATCACCAAGGCGATCGAGCGCGACGGGCTCGAGCCGGCGATCCGCGCCCACTTCGATGCCGGCCGTCCGATTCTCGGGACCTGCGCGGGGATGATCGTCTGCGACCGCGAGCATCTCGGGTTGATCGATGCCGTGGCTCGGCGCAACGCGTTCGGCCGCCAGCTGCAGAGCTTCGAAGCGGACATCGTCTTCGATTCCGTCGACTCCGGCATCGGTCCGGAGCCGATCCGGGCGGCGTTCATCCGCGCCCCGTGGATCGAGTCCCACGGGGCCGGCGTCGAGGTGCTGGCGTCCTGGGACGGTCATCCCGTCGCGATCCGCGAGGGAGCGGTCCTGGCCTGCGCGTTCCACCCCGAGCTGACCGAGGACTCGCGCGTGCACGCGCTGTTGATGGCAATGGCTACGGCCGCGCGGCAGCGCGCCATGGAGGAGACGAGATGAGGGATCCGAGGATCGCGGGGCTGGCGAAGGTGATCGTCGGTTACTCGCTGGAGCTGCAGGAGGGCCAGACCTTCGTGATCTCCAGCGGCGTGGTTGCCGAGCCGCTCGTTCAGGCGCTCTACGAGGAGACGTTGCGAGCGGGGGCCCATCCCATCCTCGATCTCTCCCTCCAGGGAACCCAGTCGGCGTTCTTCGGGCTCGCCAGCGACGCTCAGCTCGAGTGGGTCTCGCCCCCGAACAAATGGGCCTTCGACGAGGCCGACGCCCGCATCCGGATCCTCTCCGATACGAACGTTCGCGAGCTCTCCAGCGTGCCACCGGACCGCCAGACCCGCCGCCAGAGGGCGATGCATCCCCACATGCAGAAGATGATGGAGCGGAGCGCCGCCGGCGACGTGCGCTGGAACGTGACGCTGTTTCCAACCAACGCATATGCCTCGGAGGCCTCGATGAGCCTCTCCGACTACGAGGACTTCTACTACCGCGCCTGCCTCTGCGATCAGCCGGACCCGGTGGCCGCCTGGAGGCGAGCGGCCGAGGAGACGTACCGACTCGCCGAGTGGGCGGAGGGGCGCGAGGAGGTTCATATCCAGGGACCCGGAACCGACCTGAAGCTGAACGTTGCGGGGCGTCACTTCAAGCCCGCCGACGGCAGGTACAACATGCCCGACGGCGAGTTCTTCACCGGGCCGGTCGAGGACTCCGCCGAGGGCGAGGTCACCTTTCACCTGCCCGCCAGCTACGCCGGCCGCGAGGTCGCGGGGGTTCACTTCCGCTTCGCTGGGGGCAGGGTCGTCGACGCCGGCGCGGAGCGAGGAGAGGACTTCCTGATCGAGATGCTCGACACCGACGAGGGCGCGCGCCGCCTCGGGGAGCTCGGGATCGGCACGAACTTCGGGATCACCGCCGGAACCGGCGAGATCCTGCTCGACGAGAAGATCGGCGGCACCGTTCACCTGGCGGTCGGTGAGAGCTATCCGGAGACGGGCGGCGTCAACAGCTCCGCCATCCACTGGGACATGATCTGCGACCTCCGCAAGGGCGGCAGCATCACGATGGACGGGGAGCTGCTGCAGCAGGACGGCAGGTTCGTGGTCTGAGGCCTGGCGGCACGAGGCGTGCAACCCGGATGGAGTGGCGCAACTTTTCAGCCCCCCACTTGTTTCAGGGCGCAGATCCCCGAAACGCCAGCACCATCCTCGGACGCTTGCGGGAGCTCCCCAGGAATGTGAGCTGACGTTGACAGGGGTGTCGACGCGACCGGACCTCGTCCCCCCGTAGGTTCGGTCGTCGTCGTTCTGCGGCCGGTACTCGACCGCCACCAGCATTGCGGATCTCGCCTCCGCGTGCGCCGGTTCTAAGATCAAGCCATGTCCGGACACTCCAAGTGGGCGTCGATCAAGCACAAGAAGGGGGCCACCGACGCGAAGCGGGGCAAGCTCTTCACGAAGCTGGCGCGAGCGATCACCGTCGCGGCCCGTGAGGGTGGCGGGGATCCGGACGGGAACGCCACATTGGCGACGGCGATTCAGAAGGCCCGCGATCAGTCGATGCCGAAGGACAACATCCAGCGGGCAATCGAACGCGGAACCGGCGAGGGATCCGACGGGGTCGCGGTCGAGCGGATCGTGTACGAGGGCTACGGGCCCGGGGGTGTGGCGATCCTCGTCGACGCGATGTCGGACAACCGCAACCGGACAGGTTCGGAGATCCGCCACGCCTTCGATCGCCACAACGGCAGCCTCGGCGAGCCGAACTCCGTCGCCTGGATCTTCGAGAAGCGCGGCGTCATCCTCGTCGACGGCGAGCGCTACGACGAGGATGATCTGATGGTCGCGATCGACGCCGGCGCCGAGGACGTCGTCGACGACGGCGGGACCTTCCGGGTGCTGACCGCCCCCGGCGAGTTGACGAGCGTGCGCGCCGCCCTGGATGGAGCCGGGGTCGAAGTCGTGTCCTCCGATATCGCCATGGATCCCAAGAACAGCGTTGAGGTGGGGGAGGGGGACGCGAGGACGCTACTCAACCTGATCGAAGCCCTCGACGAGCATGACGACGTAGACGCAGTCCACGCGAACTTCGACATGTCCGAGGACGTGATGGAAAAAGCAGTGAGCTGACGGGTCGTCTGGGAAGGCATCCGGGTCCGGGCACAGAATGTCTCCCCATGAGGATCGTCATGGGCATCGATCCCGGCATCTCCAACACCGGATTCGGTGTTGTCAGGGTGGCTGGCTCGCGGATGACCGCGATCGACGGCGGCACCGTCGAGGTTGCTGCGGGAATCACCCCTGAGCAGCGTCTGCGCCGGATCCACGAGGCGATCGCCGAGCTGATCGAGTGGCACGAGCCGCACTCGCTCGCCCTCGAGAGCATCTACTTCGGCAAGAACGTCAACTCCGCGATCGGCGTCGGCCAGGCTCGTGGCGTGGTCATGCTCGCCGCCGCGATGAGGGAGATCCCCTGCTTCGACTACACGCCACAGTCGGTCAAGCTCGCCGTCTGCGGTAGCGGTTCGGCGGCGAAAGACCAGGTCAAGCACATGGTCGGCGTCCTTCTCAATCTGCCGGTCGAGCCCCCGTCCGATCATGCTGCCGACGCGCTCGCGGTCGCCGTCTGCCACGCGGCCCACGCCCACGAGGACGCGACCGCCGGTGCGCCGACCGTCGCCGCCGTCGGATGATCGCAGCCGTCACAGGCGAAGTTCTCTCCCGTCGCCCCGATCACGTCGTGGTCGATGCCGGCGGGGTCGGCTATCGACTCGCCGTCTCCTCGGAGACCCTCCGAACCGTGCCCGCGGTCGGGGAAAGGGTCTCCCTGCATGCTCATCTGATCTCCCGCGACGATTCCCTCGCCCTGTACGGCTTCGCGACCGAGGACGAGCGCGAGCTGTTCCTCTCGCTCACCTCGGTTTCGGGGGTCGGCCCGAAGGTCGGGATGGCGGTGCTCTCCGGGGGTTCCGTCAGCGAGCTGCTGCGTGCCCTCGCCTCCGGCGACGCCAAACGCTTCCAGGCCGTTCCCGGGATCGGCAAGCGGACCGCCGAACGGATCATCGTCGAGCTTCGCGAGCGCGTCGCCGGTGAGCTGGACGAGGCGGCGTCGGTGGTGACGGTCGAGAGCAGCGCCCGTGAGGAGGCTCGCGAGGGGCTGATCGGGCTCGGATACACGCCGATCGAGGTCGAGCGCCTGCTCGCCACCGCCGAGGGTGAGAGCGCCGAGGAGATCGTCGGATTCGCCCTCCGCAGCGGTCGCGCCGCGGCGTAGGCGAAGCTGTTGAGCGGTAGCCGATGGCGATAGAGAGAATTCCACTGAACGAGGCGGCAATCGAGGCCGATGCCGAGCCACGGATCGCCGATGCGCGCGCCGAGGGCGGAGACGAGGATCTCGATCAAAACCTGCGGCCGTCCAGGCTCTCGGAATTCGTCAATCAGCGCCAGGTCACCGATCAGCTGGGAGTCTTCATCGAGGCCGCCCGGCGCCGCGGGGAACCTCTAGATCACGTCCTGCTGGCCGGTCCGCCGGGCCTCGGTAAGACCTCCTTGGCCCACATCATCGCCTCCGAGCTGAACGTGCCGATGGTGCAGACCGCCGGCCCCGCGCTCGAGCGTAAGGCGGATGTCGCGAGCTTCCTGACCACGCTCGAGCCCGGGAGCGTCTTCTTCATCGACGAGATCCACCGTCTCAACCGGGCGATCGAGGAAACGCTCTATCCGGCAATGGAGGACCGCCGGTTGCCGGTCGTCCTCGGCCAGGGCGCCGGGGCTCGGACGGTGACGTTGGATCTGCCCGCCTTCACCCTGGTCGGAGCGACCACCCGGGCGGGGTTGCTCACGACTCCGCTGCGCGACCGCTTCGGCGTTCGCCACCGCCTCGAGCACTACGATCCAGCCGATCTCGCGCTGATCGTCGAGCGCTCGGCAGTCATCCTCGGCGTGGGCATCGAGCCAGGTGGGACCGCCCAGATAGCCACCCGCTCCCGGGGCACGCCCCGCGTAGCCAACCGGCTGCTGAAGCGGGTCCGCGACTACGCCGAGGTCCACGGCGAGGGCGTCGTCACCTCTGAGATCGCCGCATCGGCCCTGGCGATGCTGGAGGTCGACGAAGGCGGCCTCGACCGCCATGATCGGGCGATCCTGGGTGCCATCGCGGTCAAGTTCGCGGGCGGTCCGGTTGGGCTCTCGACCCTCGCGGCCGCGGTCGACGAGGAGCAGGACACGATCGAAGACGTCTACGAGCCCTACCTGCTCCAACAGGGAATGCTCAAGCGGACCCCGCGCGGGCGCGTCCTGACGGAGCGTGGCTACGAGCACCTCGGCCTGCCGGTGCCCGACGGACTTCCAAGCCTGTTTTGAGGCCTGATCCGCGGAGTTTGGGTGGTCCCAGCGGGGCGGCGGACGTCGCCGATTCACTAGCCTTGCGTTCGTGCCCTTCTTCATCTGCCCCAACTGCGGCAACCGAGTTCAGAGCGGCGAGCGGACCGCCGGACTCTCGGGTCGCCCGAAGGGCTGCCCGAAGTGCGGCTTCGGCTTCCTCTTCGAACTGCTCGACGACTATTACCCGGCCCCCGATGCCGCCTTCTTCACCTGCGACGGCAAGGGCCGCGTACTCGATGTCGGTCGCGGTGGCTTCGAGTTGACCGGCCTGACCGACGAGGACGTGATCGGTCGGCCCGTCAAGGATGTGCTTGGGCTCGAGTGGATCGACCCGGGCAACGGTGGCAGCACCGCCGACGCCGACGAAGACGGCGTCGCGGACCCGATCGAGACGACCCTCGAGTGGGGCGTGCGCTCGCTCGGCAAGCGGGTTGCGGTCAACGCCGAAGGGGATTTGCCGGCCAAGGCGGTGGCCGACGTCTTCCCGGCCTACGATGATGACGGCGGAATGCTGCTTGTCCTCACGCCGGAATAGGCAGAGGGCGCGGCACCCGCTCGGGTAAACCCATGGGCAGTCGTCGTACCAACATCTCAATCGTCGTCGCGATCCTGGTCATAATGGCCGGGTCGCTGTACGTGATCGCGACCAAGCCGACCAAGCTCGGGCTCGACCTGAGCGGCGGCACCCAGCTGATCTACCAGGGGCTCCCGAGCCCCGACAACCCGGTCGTCGACAGCTCCGATATCGATCGGGCCATCGAGATCATCCGCGATCGCGTTGACGCCCTCGGCGTCTCCGAGCCGGAGATTGCGCCGCTCGGCACCGATCAGGTGCAGATCAGCCTGCCGAACGTTCAGGACACCCAGCGGGCGATCGAGCAGGTCGGGGACACGGCCAAGCTCTACTTCTACGACTTCGAGCCGAACGTCGTCGCCCTGGACCCGAACGTCGACGAGGTCACCCCCGCGAACCTGAACCAGCAGTCGACGACGAGCCTCTACGACGCGGTCGAGGTCGCCTCCAAGCAGGACACCAAGTGCGACCAGGTCTGCACGACCACCGCCCCCGAGCTCTACCTGTTCGAGAAGAAGAGCCGCCAGTTCGTCGCCGGGCCCGAGACGAACAATCGCGACCTCTTCTCGACCGACGAGGCCAAGGCTCTGCCCAAGGACGATCAGACGATCTTCACCGTCCCGCAGGGGACCATCGTGGTCCAGGACCAGGAGAACGTCGACAGCCCCGACGCCCCGCCGCGCTACTTCGTCCTCCGCGACCGTCCCGAGTTGACCGGCGACGACATCAAGAACCCTGAGCAGAACTTCGACCAGAACAACCAGCCCAACGTCACCTTCGACTTCACCGACGAGGGGCGGGCCGCGTTCGCGCAGATCACGAAGCGGATCGCCGAGCGGGGTCAGGCTTCCCTCGGCCAGCCGTACTCGTTCGCGATCGTCCTCGACGGCAAGATCGTCACCCGGCCGATCATCGACTACAACGAGAACCCTCAGGGCATCGACGGCCGCACCGGGGCCCAGATATCCGGCAGCTTCCAGCTCCAGGAGGCCCAGGACCTCGCCACCTTCCTGAAGATCGGCGCCCTGCCGGTCGAGCTCAAGCTGATCAGCCAGAGCACGGTCACGGCGACGCTCGGCCAGCAGGCTCTCGACGACGGCCTCAGGGCCGGCCTGATCGGCCTCCTGCTGGTGTCGATCTTCTTCCTCCTCTACTACCGCTTCCTCGGTGCGATCGCGATCACCGGCCTCGCGGTCTACGCGATCTTCTTCCTGGCGATGATGAAGCTGATCCCGATCACGCTGACGCTGCCGGGCATCGCCGGACTGATCCTCACGATCGGCGTCGCCGCGGACTCGAACGTCGTCATCTTCGAGCGAATAAAGGAGGAGTCCCGAAAGGGGCACTCCATGATCTCGTCGATCACGACGGGGTACAAGCGCGGGATCGCGACGATCATCGATGCGAACGTGATCACGCTGCTGACCGCGTTCATCCTCTTCGGCCTCGCGACGGCGGGTGTGAAGGGCTTCGCGTTCACCCTCGGCGTCGGCACCATCGTCTCGCTGCTGACCGCGGTCGTCTTCACCCGCGCCGTCCTCGGACTCCTCGGCCGCAGTCCGATCCTGCGTTCCCCCGCATTCCTGGGGGCTCGGGAAAAGCACGTCGCCTGGCATTTCGACTTCGCCGGAGCGAGCCGATGGTTCTTCTCGATATCGGGGTTGATCCTCATCGTCAGTGCACTGTCGTTCGCCACGGCCCAGCTCAACTTCGGCATCGACTTCGAGTCGGGGACGAAGATCGACGTCGCCCTCGCCGAAGACGTCAGCGTCGATGATGTCCGCGCCTCGCTCGGCGAGGCCGGCGTCGCCGACCCCGAGGCGGTCAAGGTTCAGGAGGCCGATCAGCCCGAGTTCGGCTCCAACGTATTCCAGATCCAGGGCACGATCCCGCCCGACGAGGTCGGCAACATCCAGCGCCAACTCAGCGTGGATTACGGCTTCGAGGGGGGCGAGGAAACCGGCTTCGAGAGTCAGTCGGTCGGTCCGACCTTCGGCCAGCAGATCGCCCGCAGCGCCGGTTATGCGATCGCGTTCTCCCTCCTCCTGATCGCCGCCTACGTCGCCTTCCGATTCGAGCCGAAGTACGCGATTCCGGTGATGATCGCCGTGGTCCACGACATCCTGATCACCGCGGGCGTGTACTCGCTGGTGGGAAGGGAGGTAACGAGCGGCACCGTCGCCGCCTTCCTGACGATTCTCGGATACTCGCTCTACGACACGATCATCGTCTTTGACCGAATAAGAGAGAACGTGCCGCGCCTGCCGCGGGCAACGTTCTCGCAGATCGCGAACCGCTCGCTCAGCGAGGTGCTGACCCGATCGCTGATCACCGGCCTCTCGACGGTGTTCCTGATCGGCGTGATTCTCGTGCTCGGCGGCGACACCCTGAGCGACTTCGCCTTCGCGATGATGGTCGGGGTCCTCTCGGGCACGTACTCCTCGATCTTCATCGCCACTCCGGTTCTGATCGCCTGGAAGGAGCGCGAGCCCGCCTATCAGGCGCGCGCAGCGAGGATTCGTGAGCAGATGGGTGCGGTGCCGGCCTTTCCCGAGGACAACGAGGTGGCCCTGGTCGGCGGCGAGCCCGATCTCGGCGGCGACGACGGCGAGGGCGGCGGCAACGGCCGTCAGGTCGAGCCCGCGAGTCCCCCTCCGGTCGCCGCCCCCTCTCGTGGCGCTGGTCCGGAAGATGGGAACGGCTCGGAGCCCGGGGCCGCGGTAGCCGAGTCTGAGATGAACGAGCGCGAGCGCCGTCTGGCGGCCCGCCGTCGCCGTCAGGAACACAAACGTAAGCACGGAAGGAACCGGTGAGGCCCTAGCCATGGCGATGCTCGTCTGGATCACGCTCGGAGTCGCGCTCTGGCATTTCACCGTCTTCGTTCCCGACCGCTTCGTCGGCGGCATCGTCGGTGCCTTCCTGGCGGCGATTGCCGGCGCGATCGTCAGCGGCGCCGTCTGGCAGATCGCCCAGGGCGACAGCCTTGGCCAGACCGACATCCTCACCTTCTTCGCGGCCGTCCCCGGCTGTCTGATCGCCCTCTCGATCCTCTACGCGATCGGGTCGCGCGACCCGCGTCACCACCCCGCTCACTACGGCGACGCTTAGCCCCCTATTTGCGGCTTCGCGGGCCGGTTCCGTCCTCGAACGGTGCAAGCCTGGCTGCGTGAGCGCGAGCCCTCCCGCAAGTCCCTACACAGCCAGGCCCTACGACTACCGCGAGGCCCGCCGGATCGCCGACGATCTGCAGCTCGCCGACCCCGTCGCGATCGCTCTCGTCAGGCGAGGGCATCGAACCGTCGAAGCGGCCCGGGCCTTCCTCGAGGCTGAGGAGACTCACGATCCGGAGCTGTTCGAGGGCATCGACGAGGCGATCGAGCTGATCCGCGCATCGATCGCCGCCGGCAACCCGATCACCGTCCACGGCGACTACGACGTCGACGGGATCTGCTCGACATCGATCATGGTCGGCGCCCTGCGCCGGGCGGGAGCGGACTGCGACTGGCTGATTCCCGATCGCCTCGCCGACGGCTACGGGCTGAGGACCGGCTCGATCGATCGGCTGCGCGAGCGCGGCACCGGTCTGCTCGTCACCGTCGACTGCGGGATCGGCTCAACGGCGGAGATCGACCAGATCCGCGCCGCCGGGATCGAGGTGATCGTCACCGATCACCATCAACCGGGCGAGAGCCTGCCGAGATGCCCGATCGTCCACCCGCAGGTCTCCCACTATCCGTTCGAGAGCCTCTGCGGCGCCGCAGTCGCAGGCAAGCTCGCCCAGGCGCTGGAGCGACGGATCTCCGGCGACGACTCGCTCGGGATACGCGATCTCGATCTGGTCGCGCTCGCGACCGTCGCCGACCTGGTCCCGCTGACCGGGGAGAATCGCTTTCTGGTCCGGCGCGGCCTCGCGCAGATCCGCCGGTCACCCCGGCCCGGCCTGCTCGCCCTGATGTCAATTTCCCGAGTGGAGCCCGAGCGGATCGACGAAGGTGACATCGCCTTCCGCCTGGGCCCGCGCCTGAATGCGGCCGGGCGTCTCTACCGCGCCGATGCCGGAGTTGAGCTGATGTTGACCGACGACCCGGCCAGGGCCGAAGCCATCGCCGCCGAACTCGACGCCGCCAACCATGAGCGACGCGAGACCGAGCGTGAGGTGAGCAGCGAGGCGGAGGCGGCACTGCGCGCCCTACCCGAGGATCAGCGGTCCTCCCCGGTGATCGTGGCCGCGGGCGAGGGCTGGCATCCGGGCGTGGTGGGCATCGTCGCCTCCAGGCTGGTCGAGCGGCACGAGCGACCGGCGATCGTGCTCTCGATCGCCGAGGATGGAACGGCCAAGGGCTCGGGCCGAAGCGTCGAGGGCTTCGACCTGCTCGGAGGGCTCGACTCCTGCTCTGAGCTGCTCGGGCGTTATGGCGGCCACAGGGCGGCGGCGGGGCTGGAGCTTCCCGCCGAGCGCATCGACGCGCTCCGAAGCGCACTGGCCGATCACGCGAGAACGGTGGCACCCGCGGAGGGGATCGGGGAGCCTGATCTGATCGACGCCTTCGTCGGCGCCGAGTCGCTCGACCTCGATGTGGCCGAACAGCTGGCGACGCTCGCGCCGTTCGGTCAGGGCAACCCCGGCGTCACGTTGCTCGTTCCCGGAGCCCGCGTCGGCGACGTGCGGCCGATGGGGCAGGAGGGCAAACACGCGCGCTTCAACCTCAGCACCGGATCGCTCTCGGCTCGCGGGGTCGCCTTCAATTCGAACGGCAAGCTCGAGGCCGCCGAGCGAGCGCCGCACGACATCGCCGTGCGGCTGGAGATCAACCACTGGAACGGCGCCGTCGAGCCCCGGGCTGTGCTGGCCGACGCGTTCGTCCGTGAGCCGGCGCCGGCTCACGGAGACGGGGCCGGCGGACACGCCTGCCCCGCAGGTGTCGCGGAGGCCTGGTGGCGGCGGTTCGCCGCCGAGCTCGCGGCGGTCCCGGACGCCCCGGCGGCCGCGACGAGCCCGGGTGATTCCGCGCGCCCGTCGAGGGAGGTCCTCGACGTCCGCCGGACTTCGGCGACCGCTCGCATGGCCGAATTGCTCTCGAGCGGGGAGCGGGTTCTCGTCGTAGCCGCTGACGGGGCGAGGCGCTCCGCCCTGTCGGAGCCGGGTGCGATCGGGGGCGCGACCGAGCCTTCCTGCGTCTGCCTGCGATGCCCCGAGGGTGAGCTCGAGGCTCGTGGAGAGAACGCCGCCTGCAATCTGCTGATCACCGACTGGGCGTCGCTGGCTCGCGCACCTGGCGCCGCTCACGGCTTTCAGCATCTGGTCCTGGTCGATCCGCCGAGTCAGGCCGGGCTCCAACGGATCGTTACCTCGGCGACGGGGGCCGGGTACGCCCATCTGTGCTGGGGCCCCTCGGCCGAGCTCGCCGAGCTGTGCTGGGACGCGGAGTGGGATCTTCGCGGTCCGCTGGCCGAGATCTACCGGGGCCTGAGCGCCGGGCCCGTGGAGGGGGAGGACCTGCGGAGGCTGCTGGCTGGATCGGGCCGCTACGGTCGCTCGGCCGAGGCGGCGGCGCGTGCGGTCCGGGTGCTGCGTGAGCTGGGGCTTGCGGAGGGTGCCGAAGGTGAAGATTCCCGCTTGTTGTGCGTCGTATCCTCTGAGCGGACCGCATTGGAGCGATCTGGTGCCTACGGCGCCTGTTCAGACACCCACCAGGAGGGTCGAAGATACCTACAGAGCCAGAGAGCGGAGCCCTGACGGGCAATCCCCCCGACGCCAACGGCGCCGCGGTCGGCCCTGCGCTGGAGGGGTCGGGTCGGATCCGCGTCGGGGTCGAGGCGGCCGGCAACGGCGGCCCCCGCGATCCGGCCCCGGTCGATGCGATCACCCGAGATCTGACCGAGCGCGAGCTGGAGCTGCTCGGCGACCTGCTCGCGGTGATCGGCGAGCATGCTTCAGGCAACGGCGAAGCGGTCGATCACAAGGAGGTCGAGCGTGCCTTCGTCTTCGCCTGTGAGCGGCATGCCGACCAGCGACGGCGCTCGGGCGAGGAATTCATCAACCATCCTGTCGAGGTGGCCAAGATCTGCGCCGGCCTGCGGCTCGACACCGAGACCCTCTGCGCGGCGCTGCTCCACGACACCGTCGAGGACACGAGCGCCAGCCTCACAGAGGTTTCCAACGGCTTCGGCAAGCACGTCTCCCACCTGGTCGACGGCGTCACCAAGCTGACCGGCATCACCTTCGAGAGTCGGGATGAGAGCCAGGCTGAGAACTACCGGAAGATGATGGTGGCGATGGCCGCCGATGTCCGGGTCATCCTGATCAAGCTGGCCGACCGGCTGCACAACATGCGGACCCTCGGCGCGATGCCGAAGCAGAAGCAGCTCGCGAAGGCTCGCGAGACGCTCGAGATCTACGCTCCGCTGGCCCATCGCCTGGGAATCCACGCCATCAAGTGGGAGCTCGAAGACCTGGCCTTCCAGGTTCTCCATCCGCGCAAGTACGACGAGATCAAGAAGCTGGTCGGCCAGCAGCGGGTTGAGCGGGCCGACTACGTCAACGAGGCGGGGGCGTTTCTCAGTGACGAGCTGGCGGCCGTGGGGATCGAGGCTGAGATCTCCGGCCGGGCCAAGCACTTCTACTCGATCTACTCGAAGATGACCAAGAAGGGCAAGGAGTTCAACGAGATCTACGACCTGACGGCGATGCGCGTGATCGTCGGCTCGGTCAAGGATTGCTACGGCGCCATCGGCGTCATCCACGCGCTCTGGAAGCCTCTGCCCGGGCGCTTCAAGGACTTCATCGCAACCCCGAAGAGAAACCTCTACCAGACCCTTCACACGACGGTAATCGGGCCGGAGGGCCAGCCGCTCGAGATCCAGATCCGCACCGCGGAGATGCATGAGCTCGCCGAGTACGGCGTTGCCGCTCACGTGATCTACAAGGAGGGGGCGGGCCGATCGAAGCGCGATCCGGAGCGCGACAAGATGACCTGGTTGCGCCAGCTGCTCGATGCGGAGGGCGAGGGTGATCCCGAGGAGTTCCTCGAGGCGCTCAAGGTCGACCTCTTCGAGGATGAGGTCTTCGTCTTCACGCCCAAGGGTGAGATCAAGAATCTCTCGGCCGGATCGACACCGCTCGACTTCGCCTACGCGGTCCACACCGACGTCGGCCACCGCTGCGTCGGCGCCAAGGTCAACGCCAAGATCGTCCCCCTGCACTACACGTTGCGCAGCGGCGACATCGTCGAGATCCTCACCGCCAAGCGGGAGCGGGGTCCGTCCCGTGACTGGCTGGGCCTCGTGCGGACGAGCCGCGCCCGCAACAAGATCCGTGCGTTCCTCAAGTCGGAGCGGCGCGAGGACGCCGAGAAGAAGGGTCGCGAGGAGCTCTCCGAATCGCTTCGCAAGCGCGGGCTTCCTCCCCAGCGGCTGGCCGGCTCGCCCCTGCTCGTCGACGTGATCCGCGAGGTTGGCTTCCGCAAGGCCGATGACTTCTACGTGGCGCTCGGGCAGGGAAAGATCAGCTCCAAGACCGTCGTCAACAAGGTTCTGCAACGGCTCAAGCAGGGCGAGGGCGTCGCCGACGAGGAGGAGGCCTCCGTCCGGGGCGGCGTCCTCGACGGTCGTGACGCCCGCGAGCGCAAGACCCAGGACGCCACGGACTTCGGCATCGAGGTCGAGGGCGTCGACGACGTCATGGTTCGACTTGCCAAGTGCTGTCGTCCGGTGCCCGGTGACGGCATCGTCGGCTACGTCTCACTCGGTCGGGGCATCACGATCCACCGTGACGACTGCAAGAACGTGAACGCGCTGATGAAGTCGCCGGACCGGTTCACTCCGGTGAGCTGGGCGGGTGACAATCGCACCTCCTATCGAGTTGAGATCGCCATCGATGCCTACGACCGGACCCGCCTGCTCGAAGACCTTTCGCGGACCTTCTCCGAGGCGGGCGTCAACATCATCGAGGCCCGCTGTTCGACCAAGTTCCCGATGGTCCAGAACCGCTTCGTCGTCGAGGTCGGCGATACGAACCAGCTCAAGTCGGCGATCTCCCGGCTGCGTCAGATCGACCAGGTCTTCGACGCGTACCGCATCACTCCCTGACGCACCCCGCGACAGGCCCGCGGGCTCATGACTTCAACAGCTCGGCCCGGATCGCTGCGGCCGCTGCCTCCATGGCGGCATCGTCCTCGTATGGATTTCTCGGCCAGAAGAAGCCGCGGAGGCCGTCCTTTCGGACCCGGGGGACGATGTGGACGTGGAGATGGGGGACGCTCTGGCTGACCGTGTTGTTGAGCGCGACGAAGGTGCCCTCGGCGCCCATCGCCCTTCGCACCGCCCCTGCGAGGGTGCGGGCGTTGGCGAACAGCGGCTCGATCAGGCCCGGTGGGAGATCTTCGATCGTCACGTGATGGGTGCGCGGGATCAGCAGAACGTGGCCGGGGAAGAGCGGCCGGCGGTCGAGGAAGGCGATCGTCGGCTCGTCCTGGTCGACGATCGTGGCGTCGAGCTCTCCGCAGGCGATTGCGCAGAAGGTGCAGTCGGCCACGGATCTAGGCGACGATCCGGAGTGCGCCCGGGTCAACCCTGAGGTCGAGCTCGCCGTGCATGCCGAAGGGGTCGCCGTCGAGCTGAACCGGGAACTCGCGCCAGGCGCCCTGATCGTCCTTGGAGCCCGATTCGATCCGTGCCTCGGTGATGCCGTCGAACACATCGATGCGGCGGTGATCGGCTGCGCTGGAGCGCTTCCCGAGCACCCGGCGTGCGATGAA
This sequence comes from uncultured Solirubrobacterales bacterium, assembly GCA_963823275.1. Taxonomy (GTDB): domain Bacteria; phylum Actinomycetota; class Thermoleophilia; order Solirubrobacterales; family 70-9; genus RHKX01. The sequence goes on from CAWGKW010000002.1 coordinate 1,112,860, forward strand.
GGGGACGTCCCGCTGGGTCGCGCGATGCAGCACGGCCAGCGACAGCGTTCCATCATCGATCCTGACGTTCTTGGAGATCCGGATCTCCCGGCCGCGGAAGTACGTGAACGGATCGGTGTTCTGGCAGATCGCGGTGACCCCCTCGGAGTTGCCGCTCGGGCATGAGATCTTCATCTGAACGGGGTTGCGGAGGTAGTCGACGTAGAAGCTTTTGACCGCTGCCCACGTGTAGTAATAGGGCCCGAAGCGGTGCTTCATCGTCGGGTGGGCATCGACCTGATGGGCGGCGGTCGCATCGAGGCCGGCACCGCAGGCGAACACGAACCGTCGCCCGTTGGCGATGCCCAGGTCGATCGGCCGGGGTTTGAAGTCGTCGGCGCAGCTGAGCAGGTGCTCGGTTGCATCCACCACGTCGTTGGGAATCCCGAGCGACCGGGCCACGACGTTGGTCGAGCCGCCGGGAAGAACGGACACGGGTATGTCGGTGCCTGCAAGTCCGTTGACGACCTCATTGAGCGTGCCGTCGCCGCCGAAGGCGACGACGATGTCATAGCCGCCGTCCACGGCCTCACGCCCGATCTCGGTCGCGTGGTTCTGCGATTCGGTCGCCACGGCCTCGACCTCGTACCTGCCCTGCAGCGCGTAGACGACGAGGTTCTTGAGCCGGTCGGAGACCGTGGTCGCATAGGGGTTGACGATGATCAGCATCCGCTTCTTCGGCGGTCGCTCGTCGCTCATCGGAACGGTGGTCGCGTCCGCGTGGTTGCGCGCTGCGAATCTGCTCATGCTCGGATCAAGTCGAGCACCTCGTCGCGCTTCGACTCCATGTCCTCGCGCGAGACCAGCGACTCGAGGTTGAGTCGCAGCAGCGGCTCCGTGTTGGAGGGGCGGACGTTGAAATGCCAGTCCGGGTAGTCGACCGAGACGCCGTCGAGCCAGCCGATCTCGCCGTCGGGGTGAGCGGCGGCGATCTCCTTCATCTTCGCCTCAGGGTCGGAGACCTCGGAGTTGATCTCGCCCGAGATGAAGTACTTCGAGCGCAGGTCGCCGACCAGCTCGGAAAGCTTGCGGCCCGACTTCGATAGGAGCTCGAGGACGAGCAGCGCCGGAATCGTCCCGGAGTCGGCGTTGTAGAACTGGCGGAAGTAGTAGTGGCCGGACACCTCCCCGGCGAACTCTCCGCCGATCTCCTTCATCGCCCGCTTCATGAACGCGTGCCCGACACGGTTGATGTGGGCGGTGCCTCCGGCCGCGGCGACCGTGTCGGGAACGGCACGGCTGGCGCGGACGTCGTAGAGAATGTCGGCGCCGGGCGTCTTTTCGAGCACCAGCTCGGCGAGCAGCGCGGTGAGGAAGTCGCCATCGACGAATACGCCCTCGTCGTCGATGAAGAAGCAGCGATCGGCATCTCCGTCCCAGGCGATGCCGAGGTCCGCGCCCTCGGAGCGCAGCCGCTCGATGATGAATTCGCGGTTCTCGGGCAGCAGCGGGTTCGGCTCGTGGTCAGGAAAGTTGCCGTCGGGGGTCCAGTAGGTCGAGATCAGCTCGATCGGGAACGCGTCGAGAAGCGGTCCGACCATCTCCCCGGCCATGCCGTTGCCACCGTCGACGACGACCTTCAGCGGTCTCAGGGCGTCAACGTCGATGAAGGAGAGAGCGCGCTGGCGAAACTCGCTGGAGATATCGATGTTCTCGCTCCGGCCGCCGCCGGGGGCGGCGGCAAGGCCGGCGAGGATCAGATCGCGGATCGCGGTGATCCCGGTGTCTCCGGAGAGCGCCAGTGCCCCCTCGCGAACGAGCTTGACCCCGGTGTAGGCCTTCGGGTTGTGAGAGGCCGTGACCATGGCCCCGCCGTCGAGGTCGCGCGCGCCGACCATGAAATAGAGCATCTCGGTGCCGACCATGCCGGCGTCGAGCACATGTGCTCCCTCGGCGATCAGGCCATCGCGCAGCCGCCCGGCCATCTCAGGCGCCTGCAATCGCATGTCGCGTCCGACCCCGACCCGCAACTCCGCCGGTGCCTTGCCGCGGAGGTCGGCGAGAACGCGGGCGAACGCCCGGCCGATCAGGTAGGCGGTGTCTCCGTCCATCTGCTCTCCGTAGAGGCCGCGGACGTCGTATGCCTTGAAGATCCCCTCCGGAACCGAACCCGGCCCCCCGGTCAGATCTGCGCTCAAGTGAAGCCTCCTTCGAGGGCGTCGTAGCTCTCCTCCAGCGACTGGGGCATAACTCGCGTGTCCGCCAGAACCGGCATGTAGTTGTTGTCGCCGGCCCATCTGGGAACGACGTGCAGGTGGATGTGCCCTTCGACCCCAGCGCCCGCGGCCCGGCCCTGATTGAGACCGACGTTGAAGCCCTCGGGGCTGTAGACCTCTTCCAACCTCCGCATCGCCCGCTGGGCGAGGTCGATCATCTCGGCGGTGACCGCCGGCTCGATGTCCTGCAGGCGCCCGATGTGCTCGAATGGCATCACCATCAGATGGCCGCTCGTATAGGGGTAGAGATTGAGGATCACGAAGCAGCGGTCGCCGCGGTGCACGATCAGAGCCTGGCGATCGTCTCCCGCCTCGGGCTTCGCGCAGAACACGCACTCGTCTGATCTGTTCGCGTCCTTCACGTAACGAAGGCGCCAAGGCGCCCAGATTCGCTGGTTGGCCATTCGGCCACTGATCCTAATGACCGTTGCGGTTCCGGCAGCGGACCGGCCGACGAACCCGCCTCCCTAGAGTGCGCGTATGGAGTTGAACGGTAAGTCGTTTCTGGTCGTCGGGGCGTCCGGTGAACTCGGGTCGCGGTTTGCGCGTGCCCTGTCCGCTCGCGGAGCGCGGGTCGCGCTGACCGCGCGCGACGCTGGCGCGCTGGCGGACCTGGCAGCGGAGCTCGATGCCAGGGCGATCCCGCTGGAGATCACTGACGAATCCTCACGTGATGCTGCACTTGCGGCAGCCGAGGAGTCGCTGGGGGGGCTCGATGGGTTGCTCATCGCCAGCGGGGCGGTGGCCTTCGGCAGGAGCGGCGAACTCGACCCGGCGGTGGAGGCGAGGATGATGGCGGTCAACGCGGCCGGGCCGATCTCCCTGATCGCCGCGGCATTGAGTCGGCTCTCCGACGGCGGCGCCGTCGTGGTCCTCTCCGCCGTCGTCGCCGAGTTCCCGACTGCCGGGATCGCCGCCTACTCCGCGTCGAAGGCTGCTCTCTCGGCGTACGTTGCCGCGCTTCGTCGCGAGCAGCGCCGCCGGCTCGCCGTCGTGCTCGACATCCGGCCTGGGCACATGGAGACCGGCTTCGCCGATCGGGCACTGGCCGGCGAGCCCCCGCGAATGCCCGAGCCGGAGGATCCCGACGCGTTGGTGGATGCCGCGCTCGCCGCGCTCGCCGACGACAAGCGCGAGCTCGCCTACGACCCGATGAAGCGCACGCTGCGGGTCAGCTGAACGCGGCCGTGGAGGCGGTCCTCCTCGCCAACGCCGCCTCGACCTTCTTCATGGTTGGCTTGGTCTGGTTCGTCGACATCGTCCACTACCCGTTGTTCGCGGCCGTCGGGGACGCCGCCTTCACCCGCTACCACGAGCTGCATGCGAAACGGACGACCTGGGTCGTCTTGCCGGCGATGGGTTTGGAACTGGTCAGCTCGGTGATGTTGGCGATCGATCCGCCCGCCGATCTCGTCACGCTGTCGATCACGGGGGCAGTCCTCGCCGCCGGGACATGGGCCCTCACGGTGTTCGCCGCGGTGCCGGCCCACCGGACCCTCAGCGCGGGCTTCACCGCCGCGCGGCTGAGGCGACTGCGAAGGGCGGATCTGGCTCGGGCGCTCGTCTGGACGGCTCATGGGACGGTGGTCGTCGCGCTCCTGGCCGGCTCCTAGTCATCGGCGCCTGCTGCGAGCCTCTCGCCCCCGCTCAGAGCCAGTCCCTGCGCCTGAAGTAGCCCAGCATTCCGACCAGGATCAGGACCATGAGGCCGATCACCAGGTAGAAATCGAAGGTGTCGCCCTCTCCCGGAACGCCCACGTTCATCCCCCAGATGCTCGCGATCAGAGTCAGCGGCAGGACGATCACGCTGATCGCCGTGAGCACGCGGAGAATCTCGTTGACCCGGTGGTTGAGCACGGACTCGTTTGTCTCCTCGAGCGCCTCGATCACCTCTTTGTAGTTCTCGAGGATGTCCCAGATCCGCTCGTGGGCGTCGACGATGTCGTCGAAGTAGATCTCGAGATCGAGGTCGGGGGCGAGGAATCGCTGCTTGTAGTTCTCGAGGTCGCGCAACACCGGCCGCTGTGGGCGGATCACCTTGCGGAAGTTGATGATCTCCTGCTTGGCCTTGAAGATGTCGCGGACGACCTCGTCGGAGCGCTCCTCCTCGAAGATGTCGTCCTCGATCGCGTCGAGCTTGTTGCCGATCTTGCGCAGCATCGGAAAGCAGTAGTCGAAGCTGTCGTCGACGATCCGGTAGAGCAGATAGCCGGACCCACGCGAGAAGACCTTCTCGCGGAAGCCCTCGTTCGAGCGCGCGCGCTCGAACAGGTACTCAACGGGCTGCAGCTCCTGGTTGGGGATAGTGATCACGAAGTCGGGGCCGACGAACATGTCGAGCTCGCCGACGTTGAGGCGACCGACCGAAGGGTCGAAGACGGGCAGGTGCAGGACGATGAAGAGGTATTCGGGGTACTCGTCGATCTTCGGCCGCTGGTTCCGCGAGGCCACGTCCTCGAGGTCGAGGGCGTGGAAGTCGAAGTTCTCCTGCAGCCAGCTCCACTCCAGCGGAGTCGGGCGCTCCATGTTGACCCAGCGGAGACCGGCCCCCTCGACGATCTCGACGTTGGGCTCAGCAGGCAGCGACGGCGCGGCGATCGCCGGCTCCGTCGCGCGGTAAGTGCGCCGGAGTCTCGGTTTCGGAAGGTTCGGCATCGGTCTCTTCCATTGCGTCGCTCGCGTACATCAGGGCTCCTAGACTACGGGACCGTCGTTGCAGATTACGGGCGGCGGCGGCGGCGGCTGCTATATTGCGCGCCACATAGACCGCGCACATCCAGAGGGGTGGAGGGAACTGGCCCGACGAAACCCCGGCAACCCCCCCAAGGACTCACGTCCGAGGGGAAAGGTGCCAATTCCAACAGGCGTAACAACCTGAGGAGATGTGAGTGGAAGTCCCACTCGGACCTCTGCTCACAAGGCAGGGGTCTTTTTCGTTGGCAACCGAGATGGGACAGGTGAAGAGAAATGGCAGTGAGAGCCCTCAGATGCAAGGAATGCGGGACCGACTACCCGCTCGAGGCCCTCTACGTTTGCGACCGGTGCTTCGGTCCGCTCGAGGTCGCCTACGACCACTCGGGCCCTGACGCCGAGTCGCTGAAGCGCAAGATCCAGGCCGGCAGCAACGGGATCTGGCGTTACTCCGACTTCCTGCCGTTCACGGGCCGGCCCGCCAGCGCGATCGAGCCGGGGCTGACCCCGCTCGTGCGTGCCGATCGGCTCGCCGAGAGATTGGGGGTGGGGGAGGTCTGGATCAAGAACGACGCCGCAAACCCGACGCACAGCTTCAAGGATCGGGTCGTCGCGGTCGCCCTCGCGAAGGCGCTCGAGCTTGGCTTCGACACGGTGGCCTGTGCCTCGACCGGCAACCTCGCCAACGCGGTCGCCGCTCATGCCGCTGCCGCCGGGGTCGACTCCTTCGTCTTCGTGCCGTCCAACCTGGAGGAGCAGAAGCTGCTCGCGACCGACGTCTACGGGACCACGCTGGTCGGAGTCGAGGGGAACTACGACGACGTCAACCGCCTCTGCACCGAGCTGGCGTCGGAGCGTGGCTGGGCCTTCGTCAACATCAACATGCGTCCCTACTACGCCGAGGGCTCCAAGACGCTCGCCTACGAGACCGTCGAGCAGCTCGGCTGGCGGCTGCCCGACAAGGTCGTCTGTCCCATCGCCTCCGGTTCGCTCTTCACCAAGATCGGCCGCGGTTTCAGCGAGTGGATCGATCTCGGCCTCGTCGAGGGGAAGCTGCCGACGTTCCACGGTGCTCAGGCTGCCGGTTGCGGCCCGGTCGCGACGGCATTCGCGGACGGGCATGAGGTATGTCGACCGGTACGCCCGGACACGATCGCCAAGAGCCTCGCAATCGGCAATCCCGCCGATGGCCCGTACGCGCTCGACCTCGCCCGTTCAACCGGTGGCTCGGTCGAGTCGGTGACCGACGACGAGATCCGGGCGGGCATCCGCCTGCTCGCCGAGACGACGGGAATCTTCACCGAGACCGCCGGCGGCGTGACCACCGCGACGCTGGCGAAGCTGGCCGACGCGGGTGAGCTGGGATCTGGGGATCGGGTTGTCGTCTACATCACCGGCGAGGGCCTGAAGACGCTCGACGCCGTCCGCGAGGGATTCTCGATGCACGAGATCGAGCCGACTCTCGACTCCTTCAACGAGATCGTTCCCAGCCCCCGCACGGTCACGGCCTAGTCACTCAGCTAACTTGCACGAAACTCTGAACGGAGCAGTGGATAGATGCCAGTAAAGGTCAAGATTCCCGCCCAGTTGCGACCGGCGACGGGCGGCGAGGGCGAGATCGAGGTCGAGGCGGGAACCGTCGGTGACGCCCTTGATGCCGTCTTCGACAAACACGATGGCCTGCGTGAGCGGATCACCGAGGACGGCGACCTGCGCCGTTTCGTGAACGTCTACGTATCGGGCGAGGACATCCGCTTCCAGGACGGGCTCGAGACCTCCATCGACGACGGCGCCGAGGTGACGATCCTGCCGGCTGTCGCCGGCGGCTGAGCTCGGACCGGGGCGTGCCGGAGCGCGCCGAGACCGTGGCGATCCTCTGCGGCGGTCGCGGCACCCGCCTGCAGGAAAAGACCCACGCAATTCCGAAGGCGCTGGTCGAGATCGGCGGCCATCCGATCGTCTGGCACGTGATCAGGATCTATGCGGCCCACGGGTTCCGGCGCTTCGTCCTGCTGACCGGCTACCGGGGCGAGATGATCGCGGACTTCAGCGCTGCGGAGAGGTGGCCCGAGGGCGTCGAGGTCACCTGCCTGGAGACCGGCGTTGAAACTCCGACCGGGGGACGTGTCGCTCTCGCCGCGAGCGACCTCGGAGCGGGCACGTTCGCGCTCACCTACGCCGACGGGGTCGCCGATATCGACCTCGGTCAGGCCCTGGACTTCCACCGCTCTCATGGAGCTGTGGCGACCGTGAGCCTGGTCCGGCCCCACTCCCAATGGGGGGTTGCGATGGTCGGGGCCGACGACAGGGTCAGTGGTTTCGTCGAGAAGCCCCGAATGGAGCAGTGGGTGAATGCAGGCTTCTTCTTTCTCGAGCCCTCGGCCCTGGACTACATTGACGAGGACTCCGTGCTCGAGCTCGAGCCGCTGAAGCAGATCGCCGCGGACGGCGAGCTTCGCGGGTTCCGCCACGGCGGTTTCTGGGACTGCATGGACACCTACAAGGACGCGGTACTGCTGAATGACCTCTGGGATGAGGGTTCGCCGCCCTGGAGGGTCTGGGAGCCGGCGGCCCTCCGATGAGGACCGCGCTCGTCACCGGAGGGCGAGGGTTCGTGGGGGCGTGGCTGTGCAGGGCGCTGCTCGAGCGCGGCATGCGGGTCGTCTCCTTGGACCGGCGGACTCCGCGCGAGCGACCCTCCACCCTGGCCCTCCTCGACGTGGAGGGCGGGGTGGTCGAGGAGACGGGTTCGCTCGTCGACGGTGACCTGTTGGCGCGGATCCTGGCCGAGCACGAGATCGACACGGTCTTTCACCTCGCGGCGGAGACGATCGTCGGCACGGTGCAGGCCGATCCGGCGGGCGCGTTCGATACCAACGTACGGGGTACCTGGACTTTGCTGGAGGCAAGCCGAGCGGGCGCGGTGGAGCGGTTCGTCTCCGCCTCCTCAGACAAGGCCTACGGGGCCCACGAGGAGCTTCCGTACCGCGAGGACCTCGCATTGCGCCCGACCGCGCCCTACGAGGCCTCGAAGGCCGCCGCCGACCTGATCGCCCGCTGCTACTGGCCCAGTTACGGCCTACCCGTCGCGGTGACGCGCTTCGCCAATATCTACGGGGGAGGCGACCTCAACTTCTCACGGTTGGTCCCGGAGGCCGTCTGCGCCGCGCTCGACGGCCGTGCCCCGGTCCTGCGCTCGGATGGCTCACCGGTTCGCGATCTCCTCTACGTCGAGGATGCCGCCGCCGCCTACCTGGCGATCGCCGACCGGCTCGACCGCGACGAGGTCCGGGGTCAGGCCTTCAACGCCGGAGGCGAACGGCCCTACAGCGTGCTCGAGATCGTGGAGACGATCACCCATCTCGCCGGGACCGGAGTCGAGCCCGAGATTCTCGGCTCGGGAAACCCGGAGGGTGAGATCGACCGCCAGTTCGTGGACGCCGGCAAGCTGCGGGACCTGTGCGGCTGGAGGCCTCGGGTCGATCTCGAGGAGGGACTGTCACGAACCCTGGCCTGGTACGCCGCCAACCCGGAGATCCGCCCCAGCGCCAAGCTCGCGGCCGACCGCGCTAACCGTCGCTGACGTCGCGCAATAGCTCGGCGTAGCTGCCGGCGATGACGGGCGCCGAGAACTCGTCGAGCACGGCCCGGCGTAGTGCCGTCCGGTCCCAGGTGCGACTCCGGACCGCCTCGATCGCCGCGGCCACGTTCGCGGGGGTGGGGTCGAAGATCGGCTCGCCGATGTCGATTCCGAGTCGATCGCGGATCTCGGTCAGGGTCGGCCCGTAGCCGGCCACCGGCGTTCCCGCCGCCAGCGCCTCGACGATCACCAGGGCAAACGATTCACTTCGCGAGGGCAGGCAGAGGAGCTCCGCCGACCGCATCACTGAGATGACCGCATCGAGGTGCTCGCTCTGCTTCAGATAGGGGGCGAAGTTGACGCGATCGGAGATCCCGAGTTCGGCCGTCAGGGCCCTGAGTTCGTCCTCAAGCGGACCCCTGCCCTGCATCGTCAGCTCGACCCCGGGCATCGACGCGGCCGCTTTCAAGAGCGCCTGCGGGTTCTTGCGATCGTTGAAGGAGCCGACGAACGCGATGCCGCCTCGCTTGCCGTCGACCGTCAGCGCCGGATCGGCGAAGGCCGGTTGCAGCGGGTTGGCGATGACGATCGCCCGCTCGGGATAAGCGAGCCCGAGCTGGTCGGTACCGAGATCGCGCGTGTGCGCGGAGGGGAAGACGACGGCCCTGACGCTGTCCAGGGCGCCCTGGGCGGCGACCCTGTACTGCTCGGCCTGCTCATCCTCGTCCTTGGCCCAGATCGCGCGCCATTCGTGGACCACGGCCACGGTTGGCAGATCCGGTGCCACCCCCGCCTGGACGCGGGCGTACCGGGCGCCGTTGAATGCCGCGATGTTGTTGATCAGCACCACGTCAGGGCGTTGCTCGTCGAGCAGTAGTCGTGTGAACCGCCGTGGCCTGCCGCCCTCCGGCTGCATGAAGATCGGCAGCGGCGCCCGTTTCTCCGCCAGCAGGCGATGGATCCGCTGGGGCGGTGGAATCAGGACGCCGATCGGCTCGATCCGGTGGCGCCAAGGGTGCGCTCGCAGCTCCTCGAGCAGGGTGACGTTGAATCGGGTGACGCCTCCTCGCAGCTTGCCGCCCCACTCGGGTGGCACCGGCCCGACCGTGAGCAGCCGTTTCGTCAGCGCCCTCGGAGGAGTCAGCCCTCTCAACTTGATCCTGCGGCTCACCGCTCCTCAGTCGGGATGGCTGGTCTCGGCGGTCCTGCCGCAGACGGGGCATGCGTCGCCGTCGGGCAGCCCCTTGCCCTCGCAATAGGGACAGGCACCGATCTCCTCGAGGACCCCGAGCAGTTCGTTGACCCCGCAGACCAGTAGCCGTTCCTCCTCGACCTCGACCCAGACTCCGGCGCTCGCCGGGAAGACGACGTGATCGCCGACCCCAACCGGCATCTTCACTCCCGCGGTCTCCCACCAGTCGAGCCCGGGGCCGATCGCCACCACGATCCCGTGTTGCGGAGGCGCCTCACGGGTTCCGGGCGGGACGACAAGGCCGGACTGTCGGACGCGATCGGGCTCGAGCTCCTTGATCACGACCTGGTCGAAAAGGGGGCGGAGTAGGTGCCGCATGGCTGAGAGGGTGGTACTCCTGAGGGGTGTTTCTCGTTTGGCTCGACGGCGCCGCCGGGGACGCATGATTGAGTCTAGACATCCTGCAATCGAAGTCGGCCATCCTGCTCGCCCTGCTCGCCCTCCTCGCCGGTTGTGGCGATCAGGGGGACTCCGGGGACAACTCCATGGAGCCGAGGGCGGAGGTCACGGTCGATGGCCCCGGCAACCCAGACCTCGACCCACCCCCCTGCCCGGCCGGATCTGCGAACTGCGAACGCGCGTCAGGGCAGATCCTCTACGTCGAGCGCGTCGATCCCGACGGGGACGGCGACGCCCATTTCGTGTTGGTCAGCGACGAGGGCATCACCGGGCCGGGGATCTCAGTGATCGACGTCAGGGCCGAGCTGCGGCCCCGCCCCCTGCCGCGGCCGGGCGACATGCTGGCGGCATCGGGGCCCGTCTTCGAGGGCTCCTTCGGCCAGCTTCAGATTCAGGCCGACGAGGTCGTGTTCGCCAGGCGGTGAGCTGATTGGGGTCCGATCGTGCTGGCAAGCTGATCCCGGTGCGATCGGACGGCCTCTCCCAGCGGACTCCGGACGCCGTCCGGCGCGAGCTCGACCGGGTCGGAGCATTCAGCGACGGTGTCTTCGCGGTCGCGATCACCCTGCTGGTGTTGAACATCGAGGTGCCGGACGTGGAGCCCGGCGATCTCGACACCGCCCTCGGGGATCTGCTTCCGGCGATCCAGGCCTACTTCATAGCGTTCCTCGTGATCGGCCTCTTCTGGTACGGGCACCACGTTGCCTGGTCGCGGTTCACCCGCGCCACCCCCCGGCTGGTGTTCGCGAATCTGCTGCTGCTTTCGCTAATCGCCCTGATGCCGTTCACCACTGCCTTGCTGGGCAACTTCGACAATCAGCCGCTTCCGGTGGCGATCTACGCCCTCAACGTCGGGTTCGCGGCGCTCGCCGACTCGCTCGTCGACCGGGTCGCCTGGCGGGAGGGGCTGACCGAAGTGATCGATCCGTATGAGATCCGCGTGCAATCGATCGCCGGCTGGTTGCGCCCACTCGTCTTCTTCGCATCGATCCCGCTCGCCTGGGTCTCGATCACCGTCGCGCAGCTCTTCTGGCTGATTCTGATCCTCACACCGCGGATCGCTCGGCGCCTCGCCGTTCCCCATTGACGGTTCGTCAGCCAGGCCAATAGGATCGTCTTCCAACCCCCAGGGGAGGAGGGGTGAACGACCATGGAGGAGAGACCTTGACCAAGATCGCCCGGAACGTTCGCGTAGTTGCCTATTGCACCGCCGCGCTTGTCCTGTCGCTTGCGATTGCCGCCCCCGCCGCTGCTGGAAAGGCGGGGAAGTCCGGCAAGCCGAAGGTCTCGCTGTTCACCACCGAACAGTCTCAGCTGACCTCAAAGGGCAAGGTTCAGGTGGGCATCTCGTCGAAGTCGAAGCAGGCGCTGAAGGTCAAGGTCGACCTCTCCGTAAAGCAGGGTGGCGACAAGTCCAGGATCGCCGAGACCGAGAAGGTCAAGGCCGGTAGGGGAAACACGGTTCTGGCCAACCTCGCGATCAACGCGAAGGGGCAGTCGCTCGTCCGCAGCTGCCTCGGCACCACCCTGCGGGTCGCCGCCACCTACAAGGCCAAGCAGGGCACCGCCGGCTCCGCCAAGCGCAGGGCGAAGACGATCACGATCAAAGAGAAGGCGAAGATGAAGCGGGATCCAGCGCAGTGCATGGGCACCGATCCCGTCGGAGTGGAGGTCGAAACCGCCGATCGATGCGATCCGATCTCCGCCCCCGGCGAGCAGTGCCTGTTCCCCTACCCGAACGACTTCTACACCCGCGCGGACGCCTCGACCGAGACCGGCCTCCGGCTCGACCTGAAGGAAGCTTCGATGCCGACGAACGCGGGCGGCACGCCGGTCGACCCCACCGAGATCAACACCAGCGACGGATTCAGTCCCGGCGCGCCGATCGTGCTCAGGGTGCCCGGCATGGACACACCTGCGGCATTCGCCCAGACCGACCCCGTCGCGATCACCGATATGGGTGAATCGTTCAACGCGAAGCAGCCGATCGTCGTCATCGACACGGTCACCGGCAAGCGGCAGCTGATCTGGTCGGAGCTGGACTCCAATGCCTCGGCGCCCGGGGAGACGGATCTGCTGATCCATTTCGGCAAGAACCTCCAGGACGGGCACCGCTACGTGGTCGCCCTTCGCAAGATGAAGGACGCCGCGGGAGAGCCGGTCGACGCCCCGGCGGGCTTCCAGCTCTTCCGGGACCGCGTCCCGACCGGAATCGATGCGATCGAGGATCGCCGGGATCACTTCGAGCAGATCTTCGGCGAGCTCGACGAAGCCGGGATCGGCCGCCGCAGCCTCTACATGGCTTGGGACTTCACGGTCGCCAGCACCGAGAACATCACCTCCCGCATGCTGTCGATGCGCGATCAGGCCTTCGCCGACCTCGGCGACACGGATCTGACCGACGGCGGCGTCGACGGCACCTCGCCGCAGTTCAACGTCACTGCCGTCACCGACTACCCGACCCCGGCGGGGAGGGGCGTCGAGGACATCCGCCAGATCGAGGGCACCGTCAGGGTTCCCTGCTTCATGACCGACCCCGACGGCGCCGGCGGCCCCGGGCAGCCATGCGATCCCGGTTCGGTCCTGAACCTCGACGGCAACGGCGACCCCGTTCAGAACGGCTTCTACGACGCGCGCTTCGGGTGCAACATCCCGCGCTCGGCGGTGACCGAGACATCGCCCGGTGTCTTCGAGCTCTCCTCGGAGGCGCCGTTTCGGACCTCCCTCTACGGCCACGGACTGTTCGGCGAGTACAAGGAGGCGCTGCGCAGCCAGAACGTGCGCCAGCTCGGCGATGAGAACGGCGTGATCATCTGCGCAGCCGACTGGATCGGCATGGCGGACGAGGACGTGGTCCCCGTCGCGATCCCGGCCCTCAGCGACATGTCGAACTTCAAGCCGCTGCCGGACCGCCTCCAGCAGGGCTTCCTCGACTTCCTCTATCTCGGCCGGGCGATGATCCACCCGGACGGCTTCGCCGACGACCCGGCCTTCCAGTTCGCGGGCGACAGCCCGATCGACACGACGAAGCCGCTCTTCTACTACGGCAACAGCCAGGGCGGGATCGCCGGCGGAGCGCTCACGGCGGTGGCGACCGACTTCACCCGCTCGGTGCTCTATGTGCCGGGGATGAACTACTCGACGTTGCTCACCCGCAGCATCGATTTCGAGGATTACTCGCTGATCCTCTACCCGAGCTACCCCGACGAGTCCGATCGGCCGCTGCTGCTGACGCTGATCCAGTCCATGTGGGACCGGGGTGAGCCGAACGGCTACGCCAACCACATGACGACGGATCCGCTGCCCGGCACCCCCGCACACAAGGTCCTGATCCTGATGGCCTACGGGGACCACCAGGTCGCGAACGTGCAGACCGAGGTCGAGGCGCGGACCATCGGAGCGCCCCTGCGGGTACCTGCGGTCGACTCCAATCGCCTGCAGCCGGAGTACACCGCGCCGTTCGTCGGGCTGCAGACGCTCGGGGACCTCTCAGGCCCGGCCGCCGACGGCAGTGGGTACTACATCTGGGACATCGGCCCGAAGCGTACCGTCGGTCCTGGCACTTTCGGCACCGACCCGCCGCCGTTGACGAACACCGCTCCGAACGACAGCTTCGGCGTTGATCCACATGACACGGTCATCGAGGAGTCGCCGTTCGCGCGTGAGCAGATCGCGAACTTCATCGACGTGAACGGGAAGATCACCAATCCGCCCGAGCCGGCTTGCGGCACGCACCCCTGCTATGCGGCCGGTTGGATGGGCGCACCTTAGTGAGCGCCGCTCGTCCCAACGTCCTGCTGCTGATCACCGATCAGCAGCGTCAGCCGCGGCATTGGCCCGACGAGCCGGGGTGGCTCCGCGAGCTGATGCCCAACGGCGCCGAGCTCGCTCGGACCGGGCTCAGCTTCAACAACGGTTTCTGCAACAGCGCGATGTGCTCGCCGAGCCGGGCGACGCTCTTCACCGGTCGTTACCCGGCCGAGCATGGCGTCAAGCTGACCCTGACGGCGGCCGACCTGAAGCCCGACCCGCGCAACATGCCCGGGATCGTGGCCGAGATGTCGAAGATCCTGCGAGGGGGAGAGGCGCCGCCGCGCCGGGTGCTGAAGCAGTTCGCCCGCGGTGCCTTCGGCATCGGCTCCAGCACCGGAGGGGAAACGGAGCTGCCGATCGACATGCCGAACCTCCCGCGGCTGCTGGCTGAGCGCGGCTATGACGTCGCCTACAAGGGCAAGTGGCATCTGACGCACCCGCTCGGCGGCGGGGACCCGCAGCTGCTGGGCTGGACCGAACGCGACGGCGAGCGGATCGAACGCGACTACGGGTTCATGGACTGGGAGGCTCCGGATGCCGGCGAGAACGCGAAGGCCGCGAACTTCGGCGGCGGCAACGCGGGGGAGGGGGAGGGCTGGGACGAGGTCTACACCCGCCAGATCGAGAACTGGCTGGGTAAGAGGTCCTCGGAGAAGCCTTTCTGTCTCGTTGCCTCGCTCGTCAACCCCCACGACGTGCTCGGCTATCCGGCCCAACACATCGGCGGCGGCTACACGAACGACGAGTTTCGCGACCTCGGCGTCCTGCTGCCGCCGACCGTCGACGAGGACATGAGCGACAAGCCCTCCGTCCACTCGCTGATGCGGATGGGGATGGCGGCCTACCTGGGGCCGCTGAAGAACCGTCGCCAGCAGCTCGACTACGTCAACTTCTACGCCTACCTCCATCAGGTGATCGACCGCAAGATCGGCCGCATTCTCGACGCCCTCGGCGATCCCGGCGACCCCGACTCGCTGCGATCGCGGACGATCGTCATCCGCTGCGCCGACCACGGCGAGATGGGCCTCTCACACGGCGGTCTGCGTCAGAAGGCCTTCAACGCCTACGAGGAGACGATCAACGTGCCGCTCGTGATCTCCAACCCGGTTCTCTTTCCGGCGCCGCAGGAGACCGATGCCCTCGGCTCGCTCGTCGACATCCTGCCGACAGTGCTCGACGTCGCCGGCGGCGTCGATCCCGACGTCGGCCTGCGCGGTCGCAGCCTGGCCCCGATCCTGGCCGCCAACGCATCGCCCGAGCGGGAGCGGGTGGAGCGCTCGCCGGTCGATCTCAGCCCGGTGCTCGAGCACTCGTCGCCGGCCGCGACGGTCCAGGACGCCGTCCACTTCACCTATGACGACCATCAGGCCGCCACGGCGCTCACCGAGGCCCCCGGACAGCCCAACCGGGTGCGGGCGATCAGGACCGCCACCCACAAGTACGCCTTCTACTTCGACCCCAACGGGGAGCGGCCGAGCGAGTACGAGATGTACGACCTGCAGCGCGATCCCACGGAGCTCCATAACCTCCTGAACGTCAACTGGGGAACCACCCGGGATGCTGCCGACAGCGGGGTGCACATGGACCTGAAGGAGCGTCTGGAGACGGCAATGCAGGAAGCCAGGACAACACCGTGAAGGTCATCTCGACAATGCTGGCGGCGATGCCGGCCACCGCGGCGTTCGCCGCCGCCGCCCGTCCCGTCCACCGCCGGTAAGGTCGCCAGGTCTCAGCGGCAGTCGGCGCCGGCGCAGTCGCTGAGCTCCTCCGCCCGGGTCGCGAGGTCTGCCTCGAGATCCGCGAACTGCGGTTTGCCGGCGAGGTTCTCGAGCTCGAAGGGATCCGTCTTCAGGTCGTAGAGCTCGCGCTCGTCGAACGACCACTGGATGAACTTGTAGCGGTCGGTCCGCACCCCGTAATAGGGGAGATCGAAGGCCGTGATCGGCGTGTAGAACTTGAACAGCGGCTTGAGCGCCTCGAGTGGCACGTCACGGTCGGGAAGGTCCCTCCTTCCCTTAGCGGCGGGTAGAAGCGAGAGGCCGTCCATGGTCCGGCCGGGCTTTGCGCCGGCCATCTCGAGGATCGTCGAGGTCCAGTCGACGTCGATCGCGTTTCCGGTGACATTCGCCCCCTCCTCGATGCCCGGCCCGCGGATCACCGCGGGCAGCCTGATCCCGGGCTCGAAGGGGAGGAACTTCGAGCTCCGCAGGCGGTGGTCGCCCTGCATGTAGCCGTTGTCGGAGGTGTAAACGATGTAGGTGTTGCGCATCTCACCGGCCCGCCGCAGCTGCTTGATGATCAGCTTGACCTGGTCGTCGACGGAGAGCACGGCACCGAGGCGCCCGCGGTAGTTGTCGCCGATCTCCTCGACCTGGGCGTCGGTCAGCTTCGGCAGGTTGCGGATGTTGGCGGCCTTGTCGGAGACGTCTGCCTCGTTGAAGGCCGGCGTCTGCGGGACCTCGACGGCGTCGAAGGTGTCCCGGTAGCGGTATGGCGGTCGCGGATCGGGCTGCGGCGCCCCGGGCCGCAGGCCCTGGGCGTGGTTGGTGTCCTCAGCGTGCGGCGCGGGCGGCGTGTACCAGAGGAAGAAGGGCTTCTTCCTCGGCGCCGCGTCCCCGACGAAGTCGGCTGCGTAGCGGCCGTTGACGTCCATCGAGTAGTCCTTTGGCCGTGCCGTCCCGAAGTAGTCGTAGGGGACGAAGGCCTTCTGGAACAACGCAAGCAACTCCTGGAACGACTCCGGTGGGTCCTCGTTGGCCCAGGTGGCGAGGTTGAGCTGCGATTCGGCGTAGTCGCGGTCGCCCCAGAACCTGACCTTGCCGTCGATGTTCATCGCGTAGTTGAAGTAGTCGTAGGTCGAGTTGTCGAGCAGGGCCGCCCAGTGGTCCCAGCCGGGCGGGATCTCGGTCCGGTCCTTGGCCCCGTACTCGTTCAGGTACTTGCCGACCAGGGCCGTCCGATAACCGGCATCCTGCAACCATGGGGCGAGCGAATTGCTCTGGTTCAGCCGCCCGGGAAGGGAGGAGAACTGGTAGTGGCCGCCCTCGTTCGACTCGAAGTTGCTCTCCACGTGGTGGTTGTGGGCGAACTGGCCGGTGAGGAAGGCCGTGCGAGAGGGGCAGCAGAGCGGGTAGGAGTTGAAGAAGTTCTCGAAGCTCGTGCCGCGATTGATGATCTGCCGCTTGACCGTCGGCATGTACTGGAGGTCGCTGATGATCTGATCGTCGGTCTCGATCACGACGATGTTCGGCTTCTGCGAGCCGGCCGCCGCGGCGGAGCCAGGGTTCTGGGCCGAGGCCCCGCTCGCGCCACACAGCATCGCCGCGGCCAGGCCCGCCAGCAGCGGCAGGATCAGCGCTCTCATACGCACCCCGAACATCTCCTCAGCCCTCACGGTCGATCCTCTCAACGCTTCGCGCCGCTCTTCGCGATCGCTACTTGATCTTCAAGACTCCGATCAGGGTACCCACCTTCGAACACCCCTCCGTCCCTCAGCTCAGTCTGGAACACGTAGGGCGGCGTATCGATTCGCTCGGATCGAGACGCCGTCACCGCGGCGGTGCGGCGAGGTCTTCAAGCCCAGAGGGCGAGGGACGATCCATCGGGCGTGTCATTTTGTCGCGTCAGGGTAACGATCACACGACCGATTGGAAGATGATCGCGGGCGGGCGACGCAGGCCGCAGAGCGCGCCCGGCAGGATTCGAACCTGCGACCTCCGCCTCCGGAGGGCGGCGCTCTATCCAGCTGAGCTACGGGCGCGTGGACGGGGGAGTCTAGGCCTCAGCCCTGGGTGCCGCCTTCGTACCGGCAGTACCTGAAGCTGTCCGGTCGCTCACCCCTGATGCTTGCCGTCGACGACCGAAATGGCGGTGATGTGCCTGCCATCGAGGGTCTGGATCGTCATGTACGACCTGCCCCTGCCCTCGATGATGTATCCGGTGTTGTTGGCGGTCTTGATCGCGTCCGGGTAGGCCTTCGGGATCTTCCGCCCCTTGTCGCCGAGCCCGAGGCCCTGCTTGGTCTCGAAGTTGAGCAGGCGTCCCTTGAACACGTACTCGCCTTCGTCGCTCCGGCCGGCCTGGATGGCGAAGGAGCTCACCTGCTTGTGAACGGCGGCGTCGACGGTGGCGACGCCGGTCTGCTGATCGCTGCCCGCGTAGACGCAGGAGCGCACGCCGGTGCCGGTGCCGCACTCGCCGGTCCCGCCCCAGGCCCGGTCGGCGTTGTTGATCGTCTGCTTCAGCACGACACCGCCGATCGAGATCGGCACCTCGATCAGGATGCTGTCGGGCTTGGGCAGGGACGCAAGGCCGGTCGCCGGAGTGAGCAGGACGGCCACCAGGAAGGGCAGGGATGCGAATGGCAACTTCTTCATGGCCGGAACGGTATAGAGGGCCCTGGTCCGGCGCGCCGGACCAGGGCCCCGACCACTCAGCCACATACGCTGCCGTCCATGGATCTCGACGTCATCTTCCTGGGGACCGGCGGCTCGGTGCCGTCGGCTCGCCGCAACACGGCAAGCGTGCTCGTCCGCAGGGGCGGCGATCGCCTCCTGTTCGACTGCGGGGAGGGAACCCAGCGCCAGATGCAGCGCTCGACCGGCCTGATTGGGGTCGACGCCATCTTCATCACACATCTCCACGCCGACCACTACCTCGGACTGCCCGGCTTGATCAAGAGCTATGAGATGCAGGACCGTGCCGAGTCGCTGACGATCTACGGACCCCCTGGCCTGACCGGCCTGTTCCGGTCGATCGAGCGGATCATCGGAAGGCCCCGATACGACCTGCAGCTGGTCGAGCTGAACCGGGGTGAGGCGGTTGATTTCGGCGACTACGCGGTCGAGCCGTTCGACGTCTCACATCGGATCGTCGCCAACGGCTACGCGCTGTCGGAGCGCCCCCGCCCCGGGCGCTTCGACCCCGGGGCGGCGACGGCGCTCGGCATCGAACCCGGTCCGGCGTTCGGGGCCCTGCAGCGCGGGGAGGAGGTCCCCGGCCGGGATGGCCCGGTTCTGCCCGGACAGGTGATGGGGGCCGATCGGCCCGGCCGGAGAATCGTGATCACCGGCGATACCTCGCCGTGTGAGGAGACCGAGGTCGCCGCTCACAACGCCGAGTTGCTGATCCACGACTCGAGCTTTGCCGCCGCAGAGGCCGAACGGGCCGCCGAAACCGGACACTCGACCTCGCTGGGGGCCGCCGAGCTCGCCGCCGCGGCGGGCGTACGGATGCTGGCCCTCGTCCACATCTCCTCACGCCACTTCGTGCCCGACATCCTCGCCGAGGCCCAGGGGGTGTTCCCCGACACGGTTGCGCCGCGGGACTTCGACCTGATCGAGATCCCGCTGCCGGAGCGAGGCGGGCCGGAGCTGGTCCCCAACGGCTCCCGCGACGCCCGAGAGGCGGGAACCGGCGCCGGCGACGGCCCGGCGCGATAGAAATAGCGTCATGGGGAGCGGGCGAATCCGGTTGATCGTGCTGATCGCAGCGCTCGGAGCTCTCGCGCCGGTAGCCGGCTCCGCCCTTGCCGTCGGCCCCAACGGAGTCGCCTACAGCGGCCTGACCGGCCAGGGCCGCGACATCAAGCTCGTCACCGACGCCAAGGGGATCGTCAAACGCGGCGCCTTCTCGGCCAGGACCACCTGCAGCGGCCAGTTCAAGCCGTTCACCGCGGACGTCTCCTTCGACAGGCCACTCGACCGGTCCAACAAGGATGGCTTCCGCGAGCAGGGCAACGATCTCGAGACCGACGGCACCTACAGCGGCCGCTACAAGTACGAGGTCAAGGGCGATCGCAGGGGCAGGCACAAGTTCAAGGGGGAGTTCGATCTCGAGATCGTGTTCCGCAAGAACGACGAGAAGTACACGACCTGCGTCGCCAAAGATGTCGCATACAAGGTGAAACGTTCCGGCCAGAAGTCCGGCGGGTAGCCGGATTCCTCGGAACCGCCGGTCAGCCCTGATAGGTTCTCCCTGTCGTTTCCTTTAACCCGGTCCAGCGAGGCCAGGAAGGGGCGCCCATGAGCGAGAGAGTCGTCCTCGACCGGGACGATCTACGCCGGACGCTGGTGCGCATAGCGCACGAGATCATCGAGAAGAACGCCGGAGCCGAACCCCGAGACGGCACCCGTGGCGATGACGGCGAGGACTCGTCCCCCGCGATCGCGATCGTCGGCATCCACACGCGGGGCGCGGTGCTCGCTCGTCGCCTCCAGGAGCACCTGAACGAGCTCTCCGACGGCGACATCCCGCTGGGCGACATCGACATCTCCTTCTATCGCGACGACCTGCCCGGGCGGGAGCCGGCGGACGCTCCGGTCGTCCACGCTTCCCATCTCGACTTCGAGCTCGCGGGACGGACCATCGTCCTCGTCGACGATGTCCTCTTCACGGGTCGGACGGTGCGGGCCGCGATCGACGCGCTCTTCGACTACGGGCGACCCCAGCGCGTGCAGCTCGCCGTCCTCGCCGACCGCGGCCATCGGGAACTGCCGATCCGCCCGGACTACACCGGCAAGAACCTGCCGACCGCCCGTGATGAGCGGGTCTACGTCCGCCTCGAGGAGATCGACGGCGCCGACGAGGTGGCGATCGGCGAGGCGGCCTCGACCGGGGCCGCGAACGCGAACGGGGAGGAATCGCAATGAGACACCTACTCTCGATCGAGGATCTCGACCGAGCCGACATCGAGAGGATCTGCG
Organism: uncultured Solirubrobacterales bacterium; assembly: GCA_963823275.1. GTDB lineage: Bacteria > Actinomycetota > Thermoleophilia > Solirubrobacterales > 70-9 > RHKX01. The sequence continues at coordinate 1,133,554 of CAWGKW010000002.1, forward strand.
ACCGGGCCCGAAGCTTCGCCGAGGTGGGTCGCCGCGACATCAAGAAGGTGCCGACGCTGCGCGGACGCACGATAGTCAGCCTCTTCTACGAGTCCAGCACGCGCACGAGTTCGTCATTCGAGCTCGCGGCCAAGCGGCTCTCGGCAGATGTCGTCTCGGTCAAGTCGGTCGGCTCGTCGGTGGACAAGGGGGAGTCGCTGCGCGACACGATCGCGACGCTTTCGGCCTACGAGCCGGAGGCGATCGTGATCCGCTCCCCGGAGGCCGGCGCCGCTGCGATGGTGGCCGGCTGGACGGATGCCGCGGTGATCAACGCCGGCGACGGCAAGCATGAGCATCCGAGCCAGGCCCTCCTCGACGTCTACACCCTGATCGATCGGATCGGCTTCCTTGACGGCAAGCGAATCTGGATCGTCGGCGACGTCGCCCACAGTCGCGTGGCCCGGTCGTGCATCAGGGCGTTCATCGCGATGGGCGCCGAGGTGACGGTCGCCGGGCCGCCGACGCTGATCCCCCGAGGGATCGAGGAGCTCGGATGCCAGGTCTCCTACACGCTGGACGACCTGGCGGAGGCTGACGTGGTCTACGCACTGCGGATGCAGAACGAGCGAATGAGCGAGAGCTTCATCCCCTCGCTGCGCGAGTACGCGATTCACTACCAGGTCAACTCCCGCCGACTCGGGGCCCGCCAGCTCGTCATGCACCCCGGACCCGTCAACCGGGGAGTCGAGCTGTCCCCGGATGTGATCGACGGCCCGGCGTCGCTGATCACCGCTCAGGTCGCGAGCGGCCTCCTCGTCCGGATGGCGATCCTCTACGAGATCCTGGCCGGGGGCGAGCGGCCGCGGCCGCTGAGCCGGATCGGCGGCGATCGCACGGAATCCGCCGCGGGCGCCCCGATCGGAGAGCCGGCATGACCGGGGGGCTCAAGTCCGGCGGCCTGGACACGATCGGGAGCCTCGATTGGCGCGGATGTGACGGTCGCGATCTGCTGATCCGTGGAGCTCATGCGCTGGACCCGCGAACGGAGCTCGATCGCGAGTGCGACATCGTCGTCCGCGACGGCCGGATTGCCGAGATCGCAGACGCGGGCTCGGCCGCCCCTCCCGATGGCGATCGGGAGTGCGAGGAGATCGATGCCGCGGGCCTGCACGCTTTCCCGGCGTTCTTCGACCCTCACGTCCACCTGCGCACGCCGGGTCAGGAGTACCGGGAGGACATCGAGACCGGGACCCGGGCCGCGGCCGCGGGCGGCTACTGCGGGATCGTCGCGATGGCCAACACCGATCCCGTCGTCGACGACCCGGCGATCATCTCGGCCCTGCGAGAGCGAGCGGCGCTGGAGGCCACGGTGCCGACCGGCTTCGTCGCGACGGTCACGCGGGGAATGGCAGGCAGGGACCTGACCGAGATGGCGGCCCTGCGCGATGCGGGTGCGCTCGGCTTCTCCGACGACGGCATGCCGATCGTCGATGCGGGCGTGATGCGGCGTGCCCTTCAGTACCAGCACCTGGTCGGCGGCACGATCCTCCTTCACGAGGAGGACCCCGGGCTGACAGCCGATGGGGTGATGGCGGAGGGGGCAGTTTCCGCGGCGCTCGGCCTCGCCGGCGTTCCCGACGTCTCGGAGTCGACGATGATCGCTCGCGACGGCGCCCTGTGTCTCTACGAGAACGCCCGCGCTCACGTCCAGCATCTGTCGGCTCGCTCGTCCGTGGAGGCCGTGGCGTACGCCAAGGAGTCCGGAGCTCGGCTCACCGCCGAGCTGACCCCGCACCATCTCGTGCTGACCGACGAGGCGGTGCGAAGCCTCGACGCAAGATTCAAGATGAACCCGCCGCTGCGAACCGAGGACGACCGTCAGGCGCTGATCGAGGCATTGAGGTCGGGGGTCGTCGACTGCATCGGCACCGACCACGCTCCGCACTCCTCAGATGAGAAGGAGGTCCCGTTCGAGGTCGCCAACATGGGGGTTACGGGCCTCGAGACCGCCTTCTCGGTCCTGTATACGGAGCTGGTCCAGCCGGGCGTCGTCGACCTCGGCCTGATCGTTGAGCGCATGGGTGCGGGCGCCGAGTTGTTCGACCTCGAGCCGGCGCGGCTCGCGCCCGATGCGGAGGCGAACATCGCCCTCGTGGACCTGGAGGCCGAGTGGGAGGCGGGCTCCGACGGCTGGGAGAGCCGCTCGGAGAACTCCTGCTTCGCCGGGGTGCGTTTGCGCTCGCGCCCGATGATCACGATCGTCGCGGGATCGGTCGCCTACCGCCGCCGGGAGTTCACGATGAAGGTCGCCGGATGAGCGCTCCGAAGCTCGACCCCGGACGTGCCGCCCTGGTCGTTATCGATGTTCAGGAGGGTTTCCGCCAGGCGATTCCGGGCTTCGCCCAGATCGCGGCCGCGGCGGCGACGATGGTCCGGGGGGCCGACGCGATCGGGCTGCCGATCATCGTCACCGAGCAGTATCCGAAGGGCCTCGGGGCGACCGTCGAAGAGGTCTCCAGGTATCTGCCGGAGGGGATCGACCCGCTGCCGAAGACGGCCTTCTCGGCGGCGGCGGCAACCGGCTTCGACCTCGGCGATCGTCAACAGGCCATCGTCTGCGGGATCGAGGCCCACGTCTGCGTCAGCCAGACCGTCCTCGATCTCCTCGATCGGGGCATCGAGGTCCACGTCGTCACCGATGCGATCGGGTCGCGGAGCGGCTCGAACCGCGATCTCGGGCTGGCGAAGGCACAGCGGGCCGGGGCCTGGCCGACGAGCGTCGAGACGGCGCTCTTCGAGTTGCTCGGGGAGGCCGGTACGGAGGACTTCAAGACGGTTCAGCGGTTGGTCCTGGAGCTCGCGCCTTGAGCCGGGCGGAGGGCTACGTACTGCTCGAGGACGGCTCGAGGCTCGACGGCGAACTCTGCGGCGCCACCGCCGGCGACCCTGAGGGCGGCCTCGCCCTGGGCGAGGTCGTCTTCAACACCGGCATGACGGGCTACCAGGAATCCGTCACCGACCCGAGCTACGCCGGCCAGATAATCACCTTCACGTACCCGCTGATCGGGAACTACGGAGTCAGCGCAGACGCGATGGAGTCCGATTCGGTCCACGCGAGGGCGGTGATCATGCGCGAGGCCAAGAACGGCGAGGACGCCGTCCGGGCCGAGCGTGGCTGGCTCGACTGGCTGAACGACTGCGGCGTGCCGGCGATCAGTGGCGTCGACACGCGGGCCCTGGTCCGCCACATCCGCGATCGCGGAGCAATGCGGGGCGGGATCTTCCCCGCCTCGATGCCCACCCCCGAGGCCCTGTTGAAGGTCGAGGCGGAGCCGCCGATGAGGGGCGCCGACTTCGCCCGCACCGTCACCCCGAGCGAACCGATCACCCTCGAGGGAAAGGGCCCGCACATCGTTGGGATCGATACCGGAATCAAGCTCTCGATCGTCCGCCAGCTCCGCGATCGCGGTTGCAGGGTGACGCTGCTTCCCTGCGACTCGTCGGCAGAGGACGTGCTCGCCCACGACCCCGACCTCGTCTTTCTGGCCAACGGCCCGGGTGATCCCGGCGCGCTCGACTACGTCGTCGCGACCGTCCGCGAGATCGTCGGTAAACGCCCGGTGTTCGGGATCTGCCTGGGCCATCAGCTGCTCTGCAGGGCGGTCGGCCTGGAGACGTTCAAGCTGCCCTTCGGTCACCGCGGCTCCAACCATCCGGTCAAGGACCTGGCGACCGGGAGGATCGAGATCACCGCTCAGAATCACGGGTTCGCCGTCGCCGGCCCCGGCGGTGAGACCCGGATGGAGACCGACGATCCGATCCGCTGGGAGACCGACTTCGGGGCGGCCGAGCTCTCCCACATCAACCTCTACGACCGTACCGTCGAAGGGCTGCGGCTTCTCGATGTCCCCGGCGGCACCGTCCAATACCACCCGGAGGCCGGCCCCGGCCCCCACGACGCCCGCCACCTCTTCGATCGCTTCCTGGAGCTGGCGAAGTGATCTGGCCGACGGCCGACGAATCACCGCACCGCAGGCACCTGCTGATGCCGGAGCTGAAGGTCCGTTCGACCGATCAGGTGGAAGCCGGCATCGGAGGCTCCGTCTGATGCCCCGTCGCGATGACATCCACAAGATTCTCCTGATCGGCTCGGGGCCGATCGTGATCGGGCAGGCGGCCGAGTTCGACTACTCGGGGACCCAGGCCTGCAAGATCCTGCGTGAGGAGGGCTATGAGATCGTGCTGGTCAACTCGAACCCGGCGACGATCATGACCGACCCCGAGTTCGCCGACCGGACCTACATCGAGCCTCTGACCCCCGAGGTCGTCGCGCGGATCATCGAGCGCGAGCGGCCCGACGCGCTGCTGCCGACGCTCGGCGGGCAGACGGCGCTCAACCTGGCCAAGGACCTGCACGACGACGGCACGCTGGAGCGCTTCGGCGTCGAGCTGATCGGGGCTGACTACGAGGCGATCCACAGGGCCGAGGACCGCGACGTCTTCCGGCAGACGATGGAGGCAGCCGGCCTGCGGGTTCCGTGGTCGCTGATCGCCGAGTCGGTCGGTGATGCCGAGCAGGCCCTGGCCGACGGATCGCTGACCCTGCCGGCGATCATCCGGCCGGCATTCACCATGGGCGGTCAGGGAGGCGGCGCCGCGCATACCGAGGTCGAGCTTCGCCAGATCATCTCCGAGGGTCTCGCGGCCAGCCCGATCAACCAGGTGCTGGTCGAGGAGTCCGTGCTGGGCTGGGGGGAGTTCGAGCTCGAGCTGATGAGGGATCGAAACGACAACGTGATCGTGGTCTGCTCGATCGAGAACATCGATCCGATGGGGGTCCATACCGGCGACTCGGTCACGGTGGCTCCGGCGCAGAGCCTCAGCGACGCCCTCTATCAGGAGCTTCGCGACCAGGCGATCAAGGTGATTCGCGCCGTCGGCGTCGAGACGGGCGGCTCCAACGTGCAGTTCGGCGTCGACCCTGAATCCGGCGAGATCGTCGTGATCGAGATGAACCCGCGGGTCTCGCGGTCGTCGGCGCTGGCCTCGAAGGCGACCGGGTTCCCGATCGCGAAGATCGCAGCGCGCCTGGCGGTCGGCTACACGCTGGACGAGATTCCCAACGACATCACCAGAGCCACGCCGGCAGCGTTCGAGCCGACGATCGACTACGTGGTGACCAAGATCCCGCGCTTCGCGTTCGAGAAGTTCCCGGGTAGCGAGGGGCGCCTGACGACCCACATGAAGTCGGTCGGCGAGGCGATGGCGATCGGCCGCACCTTCCGCGAGTCGTTCGCGAAGGCGATGCGTTCACGCGAGCTGGACGCCCCCGCCGATCTTCCGGCCGACGACGAGGAGCTGCTCGAGCGGCTCGAGAGCCCGTCCGACGATCGCTTCGACCTGGTGCTCGAGGCGTTTCGCCGCGGGATCGGCATCGGTGCGGTGCACGCCCACACGGCGATCGACCGTTGGTTTCTCCACGAGCTCCAGTCGCTGGCCACCGAGGGCGACGGGACCGAGGGCCTGGAGCGCACCTACAAGTCGGTCGACACCTGCGCGGCCGAGTTCGAGGCTCAGACGCCCTACTACTACTCGACCCATGAGCGCGGTGGCGGTCAGATCGCCGGCCAGGCCGGCCCGATCTCAGCCGGCGAGGTGCGCCGTGGCGATCGCGGCAGCGTCATCATCCTCGGGTCGGGACCGAACCGGATCGGTCAGGGCATCGAGTTCGACTACTGCTGCGTGCACGCCGCGATGACGGTCCGCGAGTCGGGCCGCGACGCCGTCATGATCAACTGCAACCCCGAGACCGTTTCCACCGACTACGACACCTCCGATCGCCTCTACTTCGAGCCGCTGACCGTTGACGATGTGCTGGCGGTGATCGAGCAGGAGCAGCCCGAGGGCGTGATCGTCCAGTTCGGCGGTCAGACGCCCCTGCGGCTGGCGAAGACGCTGGAGGACGCCGGGGTGAACCTGCTCGGCACTCCGGTCGACGCGATCGACCTGGCCGAGGACCGAAAGCGTTTCGGGGCCATGCTCGAGCGGCTCGAAATCGCCCATCCTCCCTACGGCACCGCGCTCAGCTCCGGCGAGGCGAAGGTGATCGCCGCCGAGGTCGGGTTCCCGCTGCTCGTCCGGCCCTCCTACGTCCTCGGCGGTCGCGCCATGGAGATCTGCTATTCGACCGACGATCTCGCGACCTATCTGAGCAAGCACGCGAAGGCCGATCGCGAGCATCCGCTGCTGTTGGACCGCTTCCTCGAGGATGCGATCGAGGTCGACGTCGACGCGCTCGCCGACGGCACCGACTGCGTGCTCGCCGGCGTCATGCAGCACGTCGAGGAGGCGGGCGTGCATTCGGGCGATTCGGCATGCGTGCTGCCGCCGATGAGCCTCGGCGAGGAGATGCTGGGCCGGATCGCCGATACGACTCGGGCGCTGGCGCTCGAGCTCGGGGTGATCGGGCTGATCAACATCCAGTACGCGGTCGCAGGCGGTGAGCTCTACGTGATCGAGGCCAACCCCCGCGCGTCGCGGACGGTGCCGTTCGTGAGCAAGGCGATCGGTGCCCCGATCGCGAAGATCGCATGCCGGCTGATGCTTGGAGAAGCGCTGGCCGACCAGGAGGTTCCGGCGATGCCGCGGGGCCACGTCTCGGTCAAGGAGGCGGTGCTGCCGTTCTCGCGCTTCAGCGGTTCCGACAGCGTCCTCGGGCCGGAGATGAAGAGCACCGGAGAGGTGATGGGCGTCGCAGAGAACTTCCCGGCCGCGTTCGGGAAGGCGCAGTCGGCCGCGGGGGTGATGCTGCCCAGCTCGGGCACGGTCTTCATCACGGTGACCGACAGCGACAAGGCCGCCGCGACGCAGCTCGCGACCCGGTTCTGCGACCTCGGTTTCCAGATCGTCGCCACCGGTGGCACCGCGCAGGCAATCTCGCGGATGGGCGTGCCCGTCGAGACGATCCACAAGCTCCACGAGGGCTCGCCGAACGTCGTCGACTACATCGAGGGCGGCAAGGTCGACCTGATCATCAACACTCCGACCGGCTCCGGAGCGCGCGCGGACGGAAACGAGATCCGCAGCGAGGCGATCCGACGCGGGGTCCCCTGCGTGACGACGATGACCGGAGCCTCCGCCGCCGCGCGGGCGATCGGCGCCGAGCAGGAGGGCGGGGTGATCGAGGTGCGAAGCCTGCAGGAGCTTCACGGCACCGCGCAGCCGTTGGCCGAGGGTTCGTAGCGATCGGATGAGGGCGGAAGCGAGAGAGCCGGCACGGGTCCTGGCGCCTTTCGGCCGCCGGCGCAGCGTGGTCGTCTCCAACGAGATCAGCGGCGGGTACCGAATCGTCACCGCACGTGACGCCCAGGGACCATTGCCGGCCGCCGGGCAGTTCTACATGCTCGCCACCGAACACGGCTGGGGTGGGGGAGGGGAGCGGCCGTTTCTGCCCCGTGCCTTCTCGGTCGCTGAGGCGCTGTCGGACGCGGAGGGGGTGCTGCTGTCGTTCCTGCTCGAGGATGTCGGCCCCGGGACCCACGAGCTCGCCGGCCTCGCGCCCGGCGACGGGCTGTTGCTGACCGGCCCGCTCGGTCGTCCGTTCTCGGCTCCCGTGGAGCTCAACGAAGAGGCGGCGGGTGCGATCCTCGTGGGCGGCGGCATCGGTCTGGCCCCGCTGGCGCTCTGGCGCCGCACCCTGGCGGCTCGCGGGATCCCGGAGCGGTCGCTGCTCGGATTCCGCGACGAGGAGCACTCGGGGGGGATGGAGCTGTTCCGCTGCTCGGAGGTCCGGTTGGCCAGCGAAGACGGCCACGTCGGCCATCGCGGCTACGTGACGGACCTGCTGGCGAAGATGCTCGAGGGCGACTCGGCGAGGACCGCCGTCGTCTACTCCTGTGGGCCGCCGGCGATGCTGGAGGCCGTGCGGGCGATGTGTGAGGCCCGCGGGGTCGAGGCCGAGCTGGCGATGGAATCCCCGATGGCCTGCGGCTACGGGGCCTGCTTCGGATGCGCGGTTCCGCTGCGTGGGGGCGGCTACATGAGGCTCTGCGTGGACGGCCCAGTCGTTCGCGCCGCCGAACTGGAGACGGCGCTTGTGGCGGGGGCGGGGCACCGATGAGCGCCGGCGTGTCGGCTGGAGGAGCCGGGGCCGAGGGGATCGATCTCTGCGGGATGCAGCTGGCCCACCCGTTGATCAACGCATCGGGGACATTCGACGTGATCGCCGCTCGCCGCGCGTTCGGAGATGCGGTGCTGGAGCGGTTCCCATTCAGCGCCTACGTGTCGAAGACGATCACGCCGGTCCCCCGTGTGGGTAACCCACCGCCTCGCCTGTGGGAGGAGCCGGCGGCGATGGTCAACTCGATCGGCCTGCCCAACAAGGGCCTGGACGGGTTCCTGAAGGGTGATCTACCGGAGCTGGCGAAGCTGGCGGTCCCACTGATCGTCTCGGTGATGGCCACCAGCGTCGAGCAGTTCGGCCCGCTGGTCTCCGCCGTTGCCGAGCGGTCCGAGGTCGCCGCCCTGGAGCTGAACATCTCCTGCCCGAACGTCCATTCTGGGCTGATCGTCGGCGAGCAGCCGGCCGAGACGGAGTCGCTGCTGGAGGCGCTGAGGCCGTTGACGTCCAAGCCCCTGATCGTGAAGCTGACGCCCAACGTCGCCGAGCCGGCGGCCGTCGCGTTCGCCGCGGAGCAGGGTGGAGCCGACGCGGTCTCGCTGATCAACACGCTCAAGGCCGCCCCGCTGCTCGCTGACGGCACGCCCTGGCTCGGCGCCGGCAGCGGCGGCCTGTCGGGACCCGCGGTCCGCACGATCGCCCTGAAACAGGTCTCCGACGTCGTCTCGGCGGTCGAGATCCCGGTGGTCGGAATGGGTGGCGTCGAGCACGGCAGCCATGCCGCGGCCCTGCTCGGCGTCGGGGCCACGGCGGTGGCGGTCGGGACCGCCAGCTTCCGTGATCCGCTCGCCGCCGATCGAATCCGGGGCGAACTCGCGGAGCTCGCCCCCCTCGGCGCCGCGGGAGCGTGAGCTGGGCGGATCTCCGCAAAGAAGGGGAAAAGGCCTCATCAGGGCGCGGCGGGCGAGCTCAACCTCGACCTGAGCTTGAGCTGAATTCGGCGAGAAACCGGTGAAAAGCGCTCACGCATGGTCGAGCCGTGTATATGATCGCCGCGCCCGATGTCCTCCGTTTCAGCGACCTCCACCCCCGTCCCGGCCCGCAGCCACGACCAGCGCATGAGAGCGCTGGAAGCGGCCAACGAGATTCGCACCCGGCGGGCGCAGCTGAAGCGAGATCTGAAGGCCGGCAAGGTCCAGATCGAGGGTCTGCTGCTGAACCCACCGGAGTTTCTCGAGACGGCGAAGGTCTTCGACATGATGCTGGCGGTGCCCAAGTACGGCCGGGTCAAGGTGAACCGGATTCTCAATCAATGCCGGGTGTCTCCCTCGAAGACGATCGGCGGCCTCTCCGAGCGGCAGCGCTCGGAGCTCGTCGCCCTGCTTCGCCGCCGCTGAAGCCGGCGACGACTCAACGCCGCCGCAGCGGTAACAATCGGCCGGCATGTCGGCGGTATTCGTCATCACAGGACCCTCCGGGGTGGGCAAGGGAACCCTGATCCGCGCACTACGTGAGCTCGTCCCAGAGCTCGAGCTGTCGACCTCGGCAACGACGCGGAGTCCGCGCGCAGGGGAGGAGCCCGGGGTCGACTACCACTTCCTCGCCGTCGATGAGTTCGAGCGCCGGGTCGGCGAGGGCGAGTTCATCGAGCACGCCACCTACAGCGGCAACAGATACGGGACGCTGCGCTCCGAGGTCGACGAGCGCAATGAGCGGGGCGCGCCGGTGGTCCTCGAGATCGAGCTGCAGGGCGCGCGGCAGGTGCGAGAGAGCATGCCGGAGGCCGTTCAGATCTTCATCGCCCCGCCGGATCCTTCCGATCTGCGGAGGCGTCTCGAGGCGCGGGGGACCGACGATGAGGAGACGATCGAGTCACGCCTGCGGGTGGCGGAGGAGGAGCTTGCCGCACGGGGGGAGTTCCCGCACACCGTCGTCAACGACGAGGTGGATCGGGCGGCGGCCGAGCTGGCGTCGATCGTGCGTTCCCGGGAGGATCCGCCGCTCGTGCCCTAGACTCCCGGCCATGGTCAAGCCCCGAGTAGACAAACTGATGGATCGCACCGACTCCCACTACACGGCCGTCGTCGTCGCCGCGAAGCGGGCCAGGCAGCTGAACAGCTACTACCGCGCGCTCGGGGAGGGCACTTACGAGGAGCACACCCCGCCGATGGTCGAGGCCAACAGCGACAACTACCTGACGATCGCGCTCGAGGAGCTGGCCGCCGGCAAGATCAACTACGAGTACCGGCACTAGCCGCCCTTCCCCGTCCCGTCGGTCATCGACCGCGGGCCGTCCCACACGGAGGCAGCCGTGGCAAGAATCCTGATCGGCGTCAGCGGCGGCATCGCCGCTTACAAGGCCGTCGAACTCGCTCGCCTCGCCACTTTGGCCGGTCACGGCGTGCGGGTGACGATGACCGAATCGGCGCGGCGATTCGTCGGCGCGGCGACCTTCGAGGGCATCGTCGGGGCTCCGGTGCTCACCGACGAGTTCACCCGCGACCCGCTGGGGGGCGTCTACCCGGGGGACACTCCTCCCGAGCACGACCCGATCTCCCACGTCGCCCTGGCCGAGAACGCCGATGTCTTCGTGGTTGCGCCGGCCTCGGCCAACACCGTCGCCAAGCTGGCCGCCGGCATCTGCGACTCACTGCTGACGACCTCATTTCTGGCCTGCAGCGCTCCCCGCGTACTCGCTCCGGCGATGAACGGGCATATGTGGGAGGCCGAGGCGACCCGGGCCAACGTCGCTCTCCTGCGCGAGCGGGGGGTCGAGGTGATGGAGCCGGCGGTCGGCCCCCTCGCCTCGCGCGGTGAGCACGGCCGGGGACGGATGCCGGAGCCGGCGCAGATCATGGGGGCGATCGAGGCTCGACTCGGCGAAGTGGCCGACGGCGACCTCGCCGGGGCGCGGGTGCTCGTGACCGCCGGAGGGACGCGGGAGGCGATCGACCCGGTGCGGTTCATCGGCAATCGCTCGAGCGGACGCATGGGGGTGGCGCTGGCGGAGGCCGCGGCGGCGCGGGGGGCCGAGGTGACCCTGGTCGCGGCGAACGTGACCCAGCCGACAACTCCGGGAATCGAGCGGATCGACCTGGTCAGCTCCGCCGAGCTCGCCGCCGCAACCAGGGCCGAGTTCGAGCGGGCCGATGTACTGCTGATGGCCGCTGCCGTCGCGGACTTCCGGCCGGTGGAGATCCACGACACCAAGATCGTTCGCGAGGGCTCCGGTGGGATGCAGCTCGACCTCGAGCCGACCGAGGACGTGCTGGCCGGGTTGGCCTCCCATCGCCGCGACGGGCAGGTGCTCGTCGGGTTCGCCGCCGAGCATGGGGGCGAGTTCGTCGCCCGTGCGCGCGGCAAGCTCGAGCGCAAGGGCCTCGATGCGATCGTCGTCAACGACGTCTCCGACGCCTCGATCGGCTTCGAGGCCGTCGAGAACGAGGTGACCATCGTCGAAAGCGACGACGTGACCGAGATCGGGAGGGCGTCGAAGCGGATCGTGGCCGACGCGATTCTCGACCAGGTGGCCCGGATCAGGAGGGGCCGTTAGCGGCGGCCTTGGGGCGCTCGGCGGCCGGTCAGCCTGCCGATTGCCTCCCGTTCCTACACTTCCTGGGGTGAACGACGTACTGATTCTCGGCTCGACCGGGTCGATCGGCGAGCAGGCCATCGACGTGATCGGGCGTTCACCCGATCTGCGGGTCGCCGGCTTGACGGCGGATCGCAGCTGGGAGAGCCTGCTCGCACAGGCCGAAGCCAACTCGGTTCGGACGGTCGCCCTGGCCGATCCGGCGGCCGCCGAGGCCGCGCGGGCATCGGGCTGGAGCGGCGAGGTGCTCGGCGGCGATCAGGGCATCCGCGATCTGATCCTTCGCCTCGAGCCCGACGTCGTGCTCAACGCAATCGTCGGATCCGCCGGGCTGGGCCCGACCATCGTCACCCTCAGCGAGGGGATCGAGCTGGCGCTGGCGAACAAGGAGAGCCTCGTGGTCGGAGGCGAACTCGTGATGGCTCTCGCCGAGGCGAGCGAGACCCGGATCCTGCCCGTGGACTCCGAACACTCGGCGCTCTTCCAGCTGATCGCAGCGGAGCGGCCGGGAGTGGTCGATCGCCTCGTCCTGACCGCATCCGGGGGTCCGTTCCGCGGCCGAACGGACTTGGGCGATGTGACCAGGGAGGAGGCGCTCGCGCATCCCACCTGGGAGATGGGCGGCAAGATCACGATCGACTCGGCGACACTGATGAACAAGGGCCTGGAGCTGATCGAAGCCCATCACCTCTTCGCGGTCCCCTACGAGCGGATCGATGTCGTCGTCCACCCGCAGTCTCTGATCCACTCGTTGATCAGCCTCGTCGACGGCTCGACGACCGCCCACCTCGGCCATCCCGACATGCGCGTGCCGATCGCATATGCCCTCCATGGTCCGGAGCGGATCGACCTCCCCGTGGAGCGCCTGAACCTCGCCGAGATCGGCGAGCTCACGTTCGAGGCTCCCGACACCGAGCTCTTTCCCTGCCTGCGCCTTGCTCGCGAGGCCGGCGAGGCCGGCGGCATGGCGCCGTGCGTGCTCAACGCTGCGAACGAGGTCGCCGTCGAGGCTTTCCTGGCGGGCTCGCTGCCGTTCGCCGGTATTCCGGCGCTGGTGGAGCGCGTGCTCGAGACGGTGTCCGCTCCGCCCGCGACCCACTTCGCCGACCTCTTCGAATGCGACCTCGAGGCCCGCGAGCGCGCCGCGGCCGAGCTCGGCGAAGCGTCTCGTCAGGCCGCCGGCAACGGGAGCGTTCTCCGATGAGCTGGGTGTTGGCGATCTCCGGGTTCGCGTTCCTCGTGGTCGTCCACGAGGCGGGGCACTTCACGGCGGCCAAAGCCGTGGGGATGCGGGTCGAGCGGTTCTTTCTCTTCTTCCCACCGAAGCTCGTCTCGATCACCCGGGGGGAGACGGAGTACGGAATCGGCGCGATCCCGCTCGGAGGCTTCGTCAAGATCACGGGCATGAACCCGGAGGAGGAGATCCCCCCGGAGGTCGTCGACCGCGCCTACTACAGACAACCGGTCTGGAAGCGCATCGTGGTGATCGCGGCCGGCCCGTTCGTCAACATCGCGCTGGCGCTGGTCCTCTTCTTCGTCCTGGCGGTCGGCTTCGGGCTCGACACCGGTCCGACGAACCGGGTCGGAACCGTCAGCGAGGACCTCCCCGCGGCGAAGGTCCTGCAGCCGGGCGATGAGCTGGTCTCCATCGACGGTGAGAACGTGGGTGATCTGCCCCCGCAGGAGCTCGCCGATGCGGTTCGCGCTCAGGTGGCGACGCATGAGTGCGAGGGGACTCCGATCGACGGCTGCGTCGCCTCGACTCCCGCCGTGGTCAGGGTGATCCGCGACGGCGAGCCGCTGGTCGTCAGCGTGAAGCCCGTCTACGACACGCCCGAGGAGGTGCCGGGGGCGCCCGCCATCGAGCCGCGCATGGTGATCGGATTCGGCTACGAGGCGGAGCGGGAGACCGTCTCGGCCGGGGAAGGTGCCAGCTTCGCCATCGATCGCCTCTGGTACGTGACCAGCCAGACCGCTCAGGTCTTCTCTCGGATCTTCGATGCCGAGGCGCGCGATCAGATCTCGGGCGTCGTCGGCGCCACGGAGGTGACCAGGCAGAGCTTCGAGTTCGACACCCGCCAGGCGATCGGGGTGCTCGCGGTGATCAGCCTCTCGCTCGGCCTGATCAACCTGCTCCCGTTCCTGCCCCTCGACGGCGGCCACATCTTCTGGGCGCTGGTCGAGAAGGTCCGAGGCAAGCCGGTCCCGCTGCGAATCATGGAGCGCTCCGGGGTGGTGGGCTTCGCGCTCGTTCTGGTTCTCTTCGTGATCGGCCTGGAGAACGACATCGGCCGCCTCACCGGCGAGGGTTTCAACGTTCGCTGACGCCCTGAGAGGCTCGAGGGCTTGGTTGCGCTAGTTTTCGGCCCAACCCCTGGGAACCCCTGAGGAGGGCAATGAGGATGGAAGCGACGACGGCTGAGCGGTACACGAGCGGCGGACCCGGCGTAGAGCCGCCCGTTTCGAGCTTTCCGAAGGCATTTCACGAGACCGTTGCTCGCCTCGGCGACGGCGACGCGTTGATCCAGGGGGATGAGCGCGTCAGCTGGAACGAGCTCCGTGAGCGGGCCCGGGCCGTCGCCGGCGGACTTGCCGCAATCGGGGTCGGCAAGGGCGACACGGTCGCGCTGATGCTCAACAACCGGATCGAGTTCTTTCCGATCGACCTCGGAGTGGTGACCCTCGGCGGGGTGCCCTTCTCGATCTACCAGACGGCCTCGCCCGAGCAGATCACCTACGTCGTCGGCGACGCCGGCGCCAAGGTCGCGATCGTTGAGAAGTCGTTCCTCGAGGTCTTCGAGAAGGCCCGCGGGGACCTACCGGACCTGGAGCATCTGATCGTGCTCGACGGCGACGGCGGGACGATGAGCTTCGAGGACCTGATCGCCACCGATCCGGACTTCGACGACGACGCCGCTGCCGACGAGGTCCAGCTCGACGATCTGCTGACGTTGATCTACACCTCCGGCACCACCGGTCCTCCCAAGGGCGTCGAGCTCACCCATCGCAACCTGCTCGGCCTGGTTTCGGGCGTCGACGACCTGATCCATTTCCCGGAGGAGGGCGGCAAGATCATCTCGTGGCTGCCGGCCGCTCACATCGCCGAGCGGGGCGCGCACTACTACCTGCCGCTGACCAAGGGCGGGACGGTCTCGATCTGTCCCGACCCGAGGACGATCATCGACTTCCTGCCGACCGTGCGGCCGACCTGGTTCTTCGCCGTGCCGCGGGTCTGGGAGAAGCTCAAGGCGGGGCTCGAGACGATGCTCGCGAACCTGCCCGAGGAACAGCGCGAACCGGCCCAGCAGGGCATGCAGGCCGCGATCCAGAAGGTCCGCCTCGAACAGGCGGGGGAGCCGGTCCCAGCCGAGATCGCCGCCGCCGCCGCCGCGATGGAGGAGCAGATGTTCGCCGGATTGCGGGTCCACCTCGGGCTCGACCAGCTCGCCGCCGTCAACGTCGGTGCCGCGCCCACCCCTGTCGAGGTGCTGGAGTTCTTCCACGCGATCGGGATCCCGGTGTCCGAGCTCTGGGGGATGTCTGAGACCTGTGGGGCGGCGACGGTCAACCCGCCCGGCAAGGTCAAGCTGGGGACGGTCGGCCCGCCGCTTCCGGGGGTCGACATTCGTCTCGCCGAGGACGGCGAGGTGCAGGTCCGGGGCAGCCTGATCATGGCCGGCTACCGCAACCTGCCGGACAAGACCGCTGAGACGATCGACGAGGAGGGGTGGCTGGTCACCGGCGACATCGGCGAGATCGACGAGGACGGCTACCTGAAGATCGTCGATCGCAAGAAGGAGCTGATCATCAACGCCGCCGGCAAGAACATGTCGCCGGCCTCGATCGAGGCGCACCTGAAGTCCGCGAGCCCGTTGATCGGTCAGGCGGTGGCGATCGGCGACGCCCGGCCCTACAACGTCGCGCTGGTCGTCCTCGACGCCGAGTACGCCCCAACCTGGGCCGCTCAGCAGGGGATCGAGTTCGAGGACGTCGCTTCGCTGGTCGAGCACGAGGAGGTACTCGCGGCCGTCCAGGACGCTGTGGATGTCGCCAACGCGAAGATGTCCAGGGTCGAGCAGATAAAGAAGTTCAAGCTGCTCCCGGAGGAGTGGATGCCGGGCGGCGACGAGCTGACGCCGACGATGAAGTTGAAGCGGAAGCCGATCGGCGAGAAGTACGACGCCGAGATCGAGGCGCTCTACGCCAAGTAGGGGGGTCGCCCGGCGGCGCTCGGTCCTCGGCACCTCGCGGGTGCCGATCGCGCGATTGCGGGAGTGTCGTGATGGGTAGGGTCGGTCGGTGCCGCGGCGTCGCTTCCATCTGAGCAGCTCGGAGCTGCGGCCTCGGGTCGAGGCGGTCCTTCGTGAGGCCGGGGTCTCCGAGGGGTTTCCCGCCGACGTCGTGGCGGCGGCCGAGCGGACCGCACCCGCCTCCGACGGGCGCGAGCGGGTCGACCTCCCCTTCGTGACCATCGACCCACCGGGCGCCCGGGATCTCGACCAGGCGCTCCACATCGAGCGGACCGAGGGGGGCTTCCGGGTCAGCTACGCGATCGCCGACGTCGGCGCCCTGGTCGACGCCGGCTCTCCGCTCGATGCCGAGGCGCACTCGAGGGGGGTGACCGTCTATGCGCCGGAGGCGAAGGTGCCCCTGTACCCGCCGTCGCTGTCGGAGGGGTCCGGCAGCCTGCTGGCGAACGAGTGGCGCTCGGCAATCCTCTGGACGATCGAGCTCGATGGCTCCGGCGAGCAGGTTGGGGTCGAGGTGAGGCGGGCGGAGGTCAGGAGCACCGCGCAGCACAACTACGCCGACATCCCACCGGAGCTCGCCGGACCGCTCGCCGAAGTCGGCGTGCTGAGGGCGGCGCTCGAGCGCGAGCGGGGAGGGGTGAGCCTGAGACTCCCCGAGCAGGAGGTCGTCGCCGACGGGGACGGAGGCTGGACGACCGGGTACCGGGCACCACTTCCGAGCGAGGACCACAACGCGCAGATCTCGCTGCTGACCGGGATGGCGGCCGCGCGGCTGATGCTGGACGCGGGCACCGGCATCCTGCGGATTCAGGAGGCCCCGGAGGAGGCGTCGTTGCAGCGGTTTCGGCTGCAGGCGCGGGCGCTTGGAGTGGAGTGGCCCCAGGGGCTTGGCTACGGCGCCTTCATCCGCACCCTGGACCCCCGGGAGCCCAGGCAGGCGGCGCTGATGCAGGAGGCGGCGGGGATCGGTCGCGGAGCGCGCTACGAGGCGTTCGACGGCAACCCCCCGGTCGCGCGGTCGGAGCGGTTTCATTTTTCGATCGCCGCCGATTACGCGCACGCAACAGCACCCCTGCGGCGCCTGCAGGACCGCTACGTCTCCGAGTGCTGCCTGGCGGCCGCGGAGGGGTCGCAGCCGCCAGGCTGGGTTCGCAAGGGCCTGGCGGCGCTGCCCGAGCTGATGCAGCTCAGCGACCGCCGGGCGTCGGCCGTCGAGCGCGGGGTCGTCGATCTGGTCGAGGCGCTGGTCCTGAGCGGCCGGGAGGGTGAGCGCTTTCAGGCGCTGGTCATCGACGATGGAACCCTGCAGCTGATCGAACCGGCGGTCCGGGCGCGGGTCGAGGGGGCGTGTCCGGAACCGGGAACCGAGGTCACTGCGGTACTCCGGTCCGTCGACATCGGGCGGAGATCGGTCGCCTTCGAGGTCGTCTAGATGCTGCGAATGATTGAGATCGAGACCCCGGAGGAGCTGGCGATCCACATGCGCGAGCGCGGTCACCTGCGCCGAGCGGTCATCCAGGGAGTCGATCTGGGCGAGGCCTCGGTGGATTGGTCTTCCGCCGACGTACGCGGGGCCTTCTTCATCGGCTGCCGGGCTCCGGACGCCGCCTCGGCACTGGCCCTGCAGCGAAGCGGCGCGGTGGTGATTCCGGACCTCGGGGAGGGCCGGCCCTTTCGCATCTACCCGCCCCACCTCTACACCTACGACGAGCTCGTCGGCGGCGGGATAGACGCGGCGGTTCAGGACTACGTCGAGCGCTCCAGCGGCCACACCGGCGACCCCGATCCCGATCGGCCGATCGAGGCGATCGCCCAGCGTCTCCACGATACGGCGATGTCGGACGCGATCTGGGAGCTGGTGCTGCCGGAGGACGATGCCCCTCGGCGAATGGTCGGAGTCATGGGAGGCCACGCGACCCGGCGCGACGCCGAGATCTACCGCCGGATCGTCGAGGTCGCCTACGGGCTGACCGAAGCGGGCTTCACGATCGCGACGGGAGGTGGGCCGGGGATCATGGAGGCGGGGAATCTCGGGGCGTTCCTGACTTGCAGCGGAGACTCGCGATCGATCGACCCGGCCATCGAGCAGCTGTCGGCTGCACCGACGGTCCACGATCCCGAGTACGAATCGAGGGCGGAGGCAGTCCACCGCCTGCATGCCGATCGGCCCGGGGGAATCAGCCTCGCGATCCCCACGTGGCTCTACGACCACGAGCCCGTCGGGCGCTTCGCCTCTCACATCGCCAAGTACTTCGCCAACTCGATCCGCGAGGACGGCCTCTTGCGGGTGGCCGGGGCCGGGATCCTATTCGCGCCCGGTGGGGCTGGAACCGTTCAGGAGGTGTTTCAGGACCTGGCCGTGAACACGTACTCGGAGCCCGCCCGGCGCGCTCCCATGGTGTTCTTCGGTCGCGAGCACTTCCGCTCGTCCGGCGTTCACGAGGTCGTGGTGCGCATGGCCGCAGCCGCCGATCCGCCGTTCGACGAGCTGGTCGCGATCACCGACGACGTCGGTGAGGCGGTCGAGCGGATCGTCAGCGGGTGAGCTTCTTGTAGGTGACCCGGTGAGGGCGATCGGCGGCGGCCCCGAGGCGCTCGTGACGGTTCTCCTCATAGGCGTCGAAGTTGCCCTCGAAGAACCGGACCTGTGAGTCACCCTCGAACGCGAGCACGTGGGTGGCAACCCGATCGAGGAACCAGCGATCGTGGGAGATCACGACCGCGCAACCGGCGAAGGAGAGCAGCGCCTCCTCGAGCGCCCGCAGGGTGTCGACATCGAGATCGTTGGTGGGCTCGTCGAGCAGCAGCAGGTTCCCGCCGGAGCGCAGGAGCTTCGCCAGGTGGAGGCGGTTGCGCTCGCCGCCCGACAGCGCGCCGACCTTGCGCTGCTGATCGGAGCCCTTGAAGTTGAAGCCGCTGGCGTAGGCACGTGAGTTCATCTTGCGCTCGCCGACCTCGATCTCGTCGAGGCCTCCGGAGATCTCCTCCCACGCGGTCTTCTCGGGATCGAGCGCGTCGCGGGACTGATCGACGTAGGCGATCTTGACGGTCTCGCCGACCCGCAGGGAGCCCGAGTCCGGCTCCTCGTCGCCGACGATCATCCGAAACAGCGTCGTCTTGCCGGCGCCGTTGGGGCCGATCACGCCGATGATCCCCGCCGGTGGGAGGGCGAAGGAGAGATCCTCGATCAGCAGTCGATCCCCGAAGCCCTTCGAGAGCCCCTCGGCCTCGACGACGACACTGCCCAGTCGCGGACCCGCCGGGATGTGGATCTGAACCGAGTCGAGCCTGACGTTCTTCTCCTCGGCGAGCAGTTCCTCGTAGCGGGTGAGGCGGGCCTTCGACTTCTTGCGTCGCCCCTTCGGGTTCTCACGCACCCATTCGAGCTCGGCCGCGAGGGTTCGCTGCCGAGCCGTCTCCTTGCGCTCCTCGTGGGAGAGGCGCTCCTGCTTCTGCTCGAGCCAGGAGGAGTAGTTGCCCTTGAACGGAATGCCCTTGCCGCGATCCAGCTCGAGGATCCAGCCGGCGACGTTGTCGAGGAAGTACCGGTCGTGGGTGACCGCGACGATCGTGCCCTTGTAGTCCTCGAGGTGCCCCTCGAGCCAGGCCACCGATTCCGCGTCGAGGTGGTTGGTCGGCTCGTCGAGCAGCAGCAGGTCGGGCGCGCTGAGCAGCAGCCTGCAGAGGGCGACCCGGCGACGCTCACCGCCGGAGAGGTTGCTCACATCGGCCTCGGCGGGAGGCAGGCGAAGGGCGTCCATCGCGGTCTCGAGAATCGTGTCCAGGTTCCAGGCGTCGGCGGCGTCGATCCGGTCCTGCAGGCGGGCGAATTCGTCAGCGGTCTCGTCGGAGTAGTTCGCGGCCAGCTCGTTGAAGCGGTTCATCATGTCCCGCAGCTCGCCGACGCCGTCCTCGACGTTGCCGCGCACGTCCTTGGACTCATCGAGATGAGGCTCCTGCTCGAGCATGCCGACGGTGGCGTTCGGGTGGATCTGCGCCTCTCCGCGGTAGTCGGTATCGACCCCGGCCATGATCCGCAGCAGCGTCGACTTGCCGGCGCCGTTGTAGCCGAGGACCCCGATCTTCGCGCCGGGGTAGAAGCTCAGCGAGATGTCGGTCAGTACCTGCTTGTCCGGCGGGTGGGTCCGCGAGACCCCGTGCATCGAGTAGATGTATTCGGAAGGGGCTGAGGTTGCCATGGGAACGGCGCAGGATAGAGCGCCCGCCTCGTGTCACAGTTCGTGGCCCGATGACCCCCGCCGAGCTTCGAGACCTGTGCCTGTCGATGCCCGGAGCGTCGGAGACGTTCCCGTTCGGACCCGAGACATCGGTCTTCAAGGTCGGTGGCAAGATCTTCGCCCTCTCGGGGCTGGGAGCGGAGCGGCTTCGGGTCAGCGTCAAGAGCGATCCGGAGGTCGCGACGGGTCTCCGGTCGACTCACGAGTCGGTCGTCGCGGGATATCACCTGAACAAGCGTCACTGGATCACGGTGACGCTCGGCGGCGACGCCCCCGACGAGCTGATCCGCGACCTGATCGAGGACAGCCACGATCTCGTCCGGCCCAGGCGCCACCCGCGCGGCGGGCGGCAGCTAGCTGCGCTTGCGCTTGAACCTGTAGGTCGGCCGGGCTGGGGTCGGACGTCCCGGCGAGCACCGCCCGAACGCTGAAGACGTGCTTGCCACGTTTGATCCGCTTCAGCTTCAGCGGGGAGGCACACGGTTTGTAGGGCTTACCGTCGAGCCTGCACTCGAAGCTCGCCCCGGCGTCCGGCGACGAGAACCTGAACTTCGCCTTGGCGGCCTTGATCTTCTTCTTCGGGCCCTTGTCGATCACGGTATCGGGGGCCGGGACGCTGCAGGCTACCTCGGTGGGCGTGACCGAGTTCGGCCGTGGATTCGGGTCATTGGTGAGTGAGAAGTCGGTGGCCGAGTCGTCGGTGTCGTCACTCGCCTCGAGGAGGGTTGCGCACCCTGGGGCAATGCTCCTGACGATCGAGTTGGTGTCGGTGATCCCGCTCGGCGAGACGGGCGACCCCGCCGGACTGGGGAGGCCGGCGAGTCCCGCCGGCGTGATGTCGCCCCAGGCGACGCAGTCGAGCGCGTCGAAGCACGCGGCGCCACCGCTGGGGACGATCAGCGTGCCCATGTTGCTCGTGAAGTCCGCGCTGACCGCGTCGGGCGGAAACAGGTCGGCGATCACGATCGTCCGCTGCGTCTCGGCGTTCGGCACGTTGGCGTTCATGGTGGCGGTGTGGGTCACCGCACCGTTCTTGTCGTAGAACACGACGCTGTGACCGCTGACCACGTTCTGACCGTCCGAATAGGCCTGAAGCTCGACGAACGCGCAGTCTGGGCATAGGAGGGTTCCCGGGTAGACCTCGCTGATCTTCGTCAGGTGGAAGTTCGCCGAGGCGGCCGGGGGGGCGAGCATCGCGATCAGCACGATGCCGATGGCGGCGGTCAATCCGGTCCTTCTCCTCACTCCGTAACCGTACCGGCCGATCATGGCCCTGTCCACACCCCGTCCCGCCCGGACGACGCGTCGTCGATTGTTGGATACTCCGGCCCATGCGAATCAACTCGATCCGGCTCCTCCTGGCGGTCGCCGTGACCTCGATGGGTCTGCTTTCGACAGCCTCGGTGGCATTCGCCCTCGACGCCTGCCCGACTCAGCCCGACGTTCGGATCGCCTACTCCGACGCCACCAGGTTCGAGTCGGTCGCCTTTGACCGAGACGGCAGGCTCTACTTCACCGACTCGACCCGGGGAGAGCTGCTGATGATCCCGCGGTCGGGCGCTGACCCGAGGGTCGTTGCCGAGGGGATCGACGCCCCCGGCGGAATCATCTTCCGCCGTGATGGAGATGTTCTCGTCGGCTACGGCGACAGCATCGCCCAGGCGGCCGACGGCGAGGAGAACCCGGAGGCGGGCCTCTTGCTGGTCGACCCCAGGACAGGGAAGACGAGCGTCTGGGTGGACGGGCTGCAGATGGCGAACGGCGTCACCAGGGGTCCGGATGGTCAAGTCTTCGCCTCGACCGACTTCGGCACCGGGATCGACCGGATCTTCGGAGGCGCGGTCGAGCTGGGCTGGGTCCCGATGGATAGTCCCAACGGGTTGATCGTCGACAGCAGCAAGCGGTTTCTGTTCGCCAACCAGACCTTCACCGCCGCCCCGACGATCCAGCGGATCCCGCTTGCAAACCCGGCAGCCGCGAAGCCCTGGTTCACGGCGCCGGCGGAGGCGGGGGCGTTTCTCGACGGTCTGACCAGGGATGCCGACGACAACCTGTACGCGGCGGCCAACGGCTCGGGAGAGGTTTGGAGGGTGAGCGGACCCGAGGACGCCTGCGTGCTGATGCAGCGGGACCCGTTCCCCAGCGGACCCAGTGACCTCGCCTTCGCTCGCGGCAAGGGTCGGTTCCCCAAGGGGAGCCTCTTCGTCACCACGTTCGGCGGCGAACTGCTCCAATTGCGTCGCGCGCGCTGACCGCCGCGATCCGGCGGCCGGGCGTCGGTAGCCTGTAGCCATGGCTTCCAAGCGTCAGATATTCGTCGGCGGGGTGCCGATCGGGGGAGGGGCCCCGGTCGCGGTCCAGACGATGACCAAGACCGAGACTGCAAACCTGGCCGCGACGATGGAGCAGATCCGCACCGTGGCCGACGCGGGCGCCGATCTGGTTCGCGTCGCCGTGCCGCGGGAGAAGGACGTCGACGCGCTGCGCACGATCGTCAAGGAGTCGCCGATCCCGGTGATCGCCGACATCCACTTCAACCACACCCTCGCGCTCAAGGCCATCGACGCCGGCGCTCATTGCATCCGGCTCAACCCGGGCAATATCGGGGGCCGCGACAAGGTGGCGGAGGTCGCGCTCAAGGCGACCGAGCACAACGTGCCGATGCGGATCGGGGTCAATTCGGGATCTCTTCCCAAGCATCTCCACGAGCTCGAGCGCGAGGCACCGGTCGAGGCCCTGGTCGCGGCGGCCGCGGAGTTCGTCGCGCTGATGGAGGGCCTCGACTTCACTGATTTCAAGGTCTCGATCAAGTCGACCAACGTGCCGAACACAATTGCCGCCAACCGTCTGCTCTCGGAAAAGGTCCCCTATCCGATTCATCTCGGGATCACCGAGGCGGGGACGAAGTGGACCGGCGCGCTGAAGTCCGCGGTCGGGCTCGGGACCCTGCTCGCCGACGACATCGGGGACACGATCCGGATCAGCCTCTCGACCTTTCACGCCGAGGAGGAGGTCAAGGTCGCCTGGGAGATTCTCAAGGCCCTGCACCTGCGCGAGCGCGGGCCGGTACTGATCGCCTGCCCGACCTGTGGCCGTCTGCAGTTCGACATGGACACGGTGGTAGCCGAGATCGAGCAGCGCCTCGAGTCCTACTCGGAGCCGGTGGAGGTCGCTGTGCTCGGTTGTGCGGTCAACGGGATCGGTGAGGCTTCGCACGCCGACTTCGGGATCACCGGGGCCAAGGACGAGGGTCTGATCTTCGCCCACGGCA
Organism: uncultured Solirubrobacterales bacterium; assembly: GCA_963823275.1. GTDB lineage: Bacteria > Actinomycetota > Thermoleophilia > Solirubrobacterales > 70-9 > RHKX01. The sequence goes on from CAWGKW010000002.1 coordinate 1,157,006, forward strand.
AGCCCCTGCGGAAGATTCCCCAAGAGCAGCTGGTCGATGCGCTGTTTGAGGAGATCGACAAGTCGCTGGGGCGGGGAGGCGAGATCGAGGTCGATCAGAGCGAGGCGGCCGAGGGCGCCGAGTGGCTGCGAAGGATCGAAGAGGAAAACGCCGGCGACCTGACGCCGGAGAGGCTCGCGGCGATGGAGAAGGCCGCGGCGGAGAGCGGCGAGGACATCACGGCTCCCGGAAACGGCGAGCCCTACCTGAAGCCGGTCCGGCCGAAGGGCAAGAAGGTCGAGCTCGGCGAAGAGGCTTCGCCGACGGCCAGCCGCCGCTTCACCCGGACCTGACGTTCGCAGTCCCAGGGCCCATATACGGATAGCCAGGCCCCAAGCGTCGGCGCCTGCCCCGGGGCAACGCGGCTAGCGGCGGATCGACTCAGCGGCTAGGTTCCTCGCCATGGGTCGCTTGAGCCGCATCCTCGATCGAGTTGAGCGTCGAATCGAACGGCCCCCGGACCCAAGCGTGCTTGACGTTGACCGCAATCCGGGCAGCGAGTCCATGATCGAACCCGACGATTCGCGCAGCCCAACTGAAGCTGCGCGGCACGTCAGGCGTTCGCGCAATCGGCGAAGGTGGCGATGGCTGAGCCGCTAGTCAGGCTTGGCGAGCGCCGGACACTGGGCATGTAACCGGGGTTAGCCGCTCTGAGAATCCGGATCGACGTAGGAGAATCGAAGTCCTCGATCGTGATCAGGTCGGGCTGAGTCCGTCCCCATGACTTAGCCGCAATTCCGAGCTCGATGCAGTTCAGTCGGTCGATCTCCGACCCCCATAGAGTGTGAGGGGTGGGAGATGGCAAGAGCGAGAGCCCGGTGCGGATCGATCGGGTCGGCGTCGTCGACCTGCCCGCGCTGATGCCGATGATGAGGGCCTACTGCGATTTCTACGAGGTCGATCCCCGAGACGATCGCCTGGTGGCGCTCTCGCGGGCGTTGATCGACGATCCCGCTGAAGGCGAGCAACTGATCGCCCGTGGCGAATCCGGGACCCCGCTCGGCTTCGCCACCGTGTTCTGGACCTGGCAGACGCTGGATGCCTCTCGGATCGGCGTCCTCAACGATCTCTACGTCGTGCCGGAGACGCGGGGATCGGGCGTCGGCCGTGCCCTGATCGAGCATTGCCGCGGACTGTGCCGCAAGCGCGGGGCAGCCAAGCTCGTCTGGGAGACGGCGCCCGACAACGCGACGGCTCAGCGCCTCTACGATGGGATCGGAGCGGAGTCCTCGACCTGGCTCGCCTACGAGATCGACGCCTGGTAGCGCTCGGCTCAGCACCACGAACTCAGTACTACCAACAGGACCGACGAGACACCCATCAGATGACCCGCCTATCCAACTACCTGTTGCCCACGCTCAAGGACGCCCCGGCCGATGCCGAGGCGCGCTCGCACAAGCTGATGGTCAGGGCTGGACTGGTGCGTCAGCTCGGAGCCGGGATCTGGACGTGGATGCCCGCCGGATACCGCAGCGTCAAGAAGGTCGAGCGGATCATCCGCGAGGAGATGGATGGGATCGGCTGCCATGAGATGCTGATGCCGGTGCTCCAGCCGGCGGATCCCTGGCGGCGCACCGGTCGATACGAGATCGACGAGCTCTTCAAGCTCCGGGACCGCAAGGACTCCGACCTGGTCTTGGCGATGACCCACGAGGAGGCCGTCACCGCTCACGTCGCCAAGGACGTCCGCTCCTATCGCGACCTGCCGCTGATGCTCTACCACCTGCAGACCAAGGAGCGCGATGAGCCGCGCCCCCGTGCCGGGATCCTGAGGACCCGCGAATTCACCATGAAGGATGCCTATTCGTTCGACCGCGACGAGGAGGGTCTGGCTCGGAGCTACGAGCTGCAGGCCGGGGCCTATGGGCGGATCTTCGAGCGCTGCGGCCTGCGTTGGTATTCGGTCGAATCAGACGTCGGAATGATGGGCGGCTCGGGTGCTCATGAGTACATGGCGCCGTGCGAGGCCGGCGAGAACGAGGTCGCCCTGGCTCCCGGGTACGCGGCCAACGTCGAGGTCGCCAGCGCCCTGCCCCAGCCGGTGACGCTGCCGCCCGCCCTCGATGAACCGCGGGAGGCGCCTACGCCCGGTTTGACCACCGTCGACGAGGTCGCCGCAGCGCTCGGTGTGCCCGCCGGCGCCCTGATCAAGGCGATGCCCGTGGTCGTCGAGGGCGAGGGGCTCGTCATGGTCCTGATCCGAGGTGACCATCGCCTCAACGAGATCAAGCTCGCCAATCACCTCGGTGCGCCATCGCGGCCCGCCGGGCCGGAGGAGATCGAGGATTCGGTCGGCCCGGTCGGATTCATCGGCCCCGTCGGCGCCACCGTTCGCATCCTGATGGACGCCGCGATCAGCGGTGGTGGCCTGGTCGCCGGAGCGAATCGACCCGACGCCCATCTGATCGGCGTCGAGCCGGGTCGCGATTTCACCTACGAGACCTGCGACGTTCGCACGGTGGAGGCGGGGGATCTGACGCCCAGCGGTGACCCGATCGTGATCGAGGCTGCGATCGAGGTCGGCAACATCTTCAAGCTGGGAACCCGTTACTCGGAGCCGCTCGGCGCCACGTATCTGGATCCAGACGGCGTCGAACGGGCGATCGTGATGGGCAGCTACGGCATCGGTCCCGCCCGGATCGTCGCTGCGGCAGTCGAGCAGCGCGCCGATGAGATGGGTATCTGCTGGCCCCCGTCGATCGCCCCGTGGCAGGTCCATGTCTGCGCGCTCGGCAAGGGGGGCGACGAGGTCGCCGAGGCTGCGGATTCGCTCTACGAAGCCTTCAATGCGGCTGGGATCGAGACGCTGCTCGACGACAGGTCCGCCGCCGGCACCGGGGAGAAGCTGACCGACGCCGAGCTGATCGGCTGCCCGTTGCGGCTCACGATCGGCAAGCGGGGGCTGGCCGACGGCGTCGTCGAAGCCCGTCTCCGATCCAGCGGTGAGGACGAGCGGATCCCGCTGGCCGAGGCCCCCGATCGAGCTCTCGCGATCCTCGAGGGAATCGGCGAAGGGCCCTAGGAAGTGGCCGAGGAGGGCAAGCGCCGCAGCCTCTCGCGCCGCCGCCTGCTCGGGCTCGACCGTTCCGGTCCTGAGCCGCCGCAGACCCGGGCCGGCCAGCCCCTGCGTCCGTTCACGCTGCCCAACCTGATCTGCTACGTCCGGTTGGCGGCGATCCCGGTGTTCCTGGTGATCGCCTTCAACTCCGGCGACGGGCGGGACCCGCTCGCCGCACTGATCTTCTTGGCGATCGCCCTCGGCGACCTGCTCGACGGGTTCGTCGCGCGGGCGACCGGCCAGTACAGCCGGCTCGGCGCGCTCCTCGATCCGGTCGTCGACAGGCTCACGATTCTCGCCGGCGCCGCCGTCTGCTGGAACTTCGAGCTGCTGCCTCGAGCGGCGATCGCCCTGCTCGTATTGCGCGAGGTCACGACCCTGGGACTGGCCCGCTACGGCCTCCGGCACGGGGCCGACCTGGAGATCACCTGGTTCGGGCGGATCGCCGTATTCCTGATCATGGGCGGGATCTTCTGGTCGATGGTGGTCGACTGGCTGATCATCCAGATCGGGTTCTGCTTCGGAGTCGGACTGGCGATCCTCGCGACGGTCCTCTACGTGCGGGACGCGATGCGGCAGGCCCGTGAGCGTCGCGGCGAACCGGAGTCCGATGCCGCCACCGACCCCGCGGCTGCGGGCGGATCGATGCAGTCGGGCGTTCAACCTTCAAGTTCTGATTGACCCTTTGGGTATCCGGCCTATAATCGATTCCCGCCGGCCCCTTCGGCCAGGCAAGTTCCCGAGACGGACAAGAAGGTTGGGGTGAGTTGATGGAAGAGACGTTTCCCGATATCGGCGCGATGAATGACCAGGAGCTGAAGGAGATGATCGATGAGCTCACCCGTGACGAGCGGGAGGTTTCATACCGCCGCAGGATGCTGCACGGCAAGATCGACATCCTTCGCGCCGAGCTCGTCAACCGGCTGCGGACCAACCGGGAGTCGGGCGATGCGCTGATCAGCGGGGCGGATGTCGAAAAGCTCTCCGACATCCTCGCCGGACGGACCGTCGGAGACGACAGGATCTAGACGACCGATGGCGCTGCACTGCCATGAATGCGGTTTCGTCAACGATGAGGGCGCCAACTACTGTCAGAAGTGCGGCGCCTACCTCGGCCGTCCCGATGGCGCCGACGAGCCCTCGACGCTGACCTACAAGATCGCCGAGACCGGCGACTTCCAGCCCGTCGACATCGAGGAGATGGTCGAGGAGGAGGGCGCCGCGCTCGTGATCCGCTCCGGCGGTGGCCGGGCGGGGGAGAGCTTCGCCGTCAACCAGGAGCGGATGAGCATCGGCCGCACTCCCGACGCCCCGATCTTCCTCGACGACGTCACCGTTTCACGCAATCACGCGCTCTTGGTGCGCCGTCGTGACGGTCTCTACATCGACGACCTCGGCTCGCTCAACGGCACCTACGTGAACCGCCATCGGATCGAATCCCACCTGCTCGACGATGGCGACGAGATCCAGGTGGGCAAGTTCAAGCTCAGCTACCTGGAGCGCTGAGCTGATGGACGTGACGACCAAGCCCGCGACCGCCCGGAGCAGCGAGACGCGGGACTCACGACCCCGCAAGGCGCTGACCATCGGCGCCGTCTGCAAGGTGCTCGGACAGGAGTTCGACGATATCTCGATCTCCAAGATTCGCTACCTCGAGGACCAGAAGCTGCTCACCCCGCGACGGACGCGCGGCGGCTACAGGCTCTACAGCCAGGCCGATGTCGAACAGCTGCGGGCGATCCTGAGGATGCAACGGGACGAGTTCCTGCCGCTCCGGGTGATTCGTCAGGAGCTGGCCGCAGGGAAGATCGGCGGCGACCGTGGCGTCCGCGCCGGGTCCACTCGTCGGGCGATGACGCTCGAGGAGCCCGACGAGTGGATGGCCCACGACGAAGTCCTCGAACAGACCGGGGCCTCCGCCGAGCTGATCCGCGAGCTCGAGGAGTTCGGGATCGTGGAGCCCAAGCAGCGCAAGGGGTCGAAGGTCTTCGACGAGACCGACGTGGAGATCGTCCGCGCGGCGACCGAGCTCGCCCGGTTCGGCGTCGGCGGCCGCAATCTGCGCGTCTTCCGATCCTCCGCCGATCGCGAGTCATCTCTGCTCGAGCAGGTGATGGCCCCCTCGCTGCGCTCGCGGAGCGCCGCCCGCCGTGAGGAGGCCGTCGAGAGCCTCGAGAGCCTGGCCGCAACCTGCACCCAGCTCAAGCACCTGCTGCTGGTTCGCGATCTCAGACGCCTCCGCGGCTGAGGAGCGCGGCCGGATGCCGAGAGTCGCCCGCAGCCGCGTGGTCGGCGCTAGCGTGGAGAGGGTCTGGGGTCTGGTCTCCGACCCCTACAACCTGCCCCGGTGGTGGCCGGAGACGAGCAGGGTCGAGGATGTCGAGGGTTCCCCCGGGTCCCGTCGCAGCCGCTTCACCCAGGTGCTGAAGACGAGCAAGGGTCGAACCGTGCGGGCGGACTTTCGCTGCACGGCCTCAACCGCCCGAGAGCGGATCGTCTGGAGCCAGCAACTGGAGGGGACGCCGTTTGAGGGGTTCCTGCGCGAGGCTGAACTCGAGGTCCGGCTCGGCGAGGCTGCGAAGGGTCCCGCCGGCGCGACCACGGTGACGGTCGAGGGTCGGCGGCAGCTGCGGGGGTTGTCGCGGCTGGGCTCAGTGATGATGAGGCGCGCGACGGGAAGGACGCTCAATCAGGCGCTCGACGGGATCGAGCGAGCGATCAGCGGGGATCGGGGAACGGTGTGAGCGCGACCAGGGAGATGCTGAGACGCGATACGGCATTCGACCGCTGGGGCGAGGAAGGCATGACGCCGGAGCTCGGGGCTGATGCCCGGACGATGCTGAATGAGCGCATCGGCTCCGGCGAGGGCCTCGCCCGCGTGCCGCTGGAGTCGGTGGAGGTCGAAGCGGCCGCCCCGTTGCCAGAGTCGGTCGTGGCCGCGGCCGGGGGTGCGGCGGCGGTGAGCGCGAGCGACGAGGATCGGATCCGCCATGCCGCCGGCAAGGGCTATCCCGACCTGATCCGGATGCGGGCCGGGCGAATCGGCCGGGCGCCCGATGCCGTGCTCGCGCCGCCCGATTCCCGGTCGGTCGCGGCTGTGCTCGCGGCCTGCGCGCAGGAGCGGATCGCGGTTGTGCCGTTCGGTGGGGGGACGAGCGTCGTTGGTGGGGTCGACCCGGAGCGGGGTGAGTTCGAACGGCTCGTCTCGCTGGATCTGGCCGCGCTTCGCGGCGTCTCGGTCGACCCGATCTCGATGACGGCCCGGTTGGGTCCCGGGCTGCGTGGCCCCGAGGCCGAGGCTGCCCTGAACGCCGAGGGCTTCACCCTCGGGCACTTCCCGCAGTCCTATCGCTACGCGACGATCGGCGGATTCGCCGCGACCCGCTCGGCGGGCCAGGCCTCGACCGGCTACGGGCGATTTGACGCGGTTGCAACGGCGATCGAGCTCACCACTCCGGTCGGCGTCATGAAGACTCTCTCGACGCCTCATACGGCGGCTGGGCCCTCCCTGCGGGAGCTCGCTCTCGGCTCCGAGGGAATCTTCGGGGTGATCACCGAGGTCGGCGTCCGGATCAGGCCGAATCCCGAGCGCAGGGTCTACGAGGGTTGGTTCGCGCCGAGCTTCGAGACGGGAACGACGATCATCCGCAGCCTCGCCCAGGAGGGAGCGCTGCCGGATCTGATTCGTCTATCCGATCGGGACGAGACGGAGGTGTCGCTCGCGCTCTCCGGTCTGGCCGGGCTCAAACGAGCCGGGCTCGAGGCGTACCTGAGGCTGAGGGGGCGAACCGAGGGGTGCATCCTGATCGTCGGCTGGGAGGGCGAGCGGGAGAGCGTCGAGCGCCGTCGTGAGCTCTCCCGGCGCCTGCTTCGCAAGGGTGGGGCGGTCACGCTCGGGGCCTCACCCGGCAGCTCTTGGGAGCAGGGGCGATACGACGGTCCGTACCTACGTGACGCGCTCATCGATCAGGGGATCCTGGTCGAGACGCTCGAGACCTCACACACCCACTCCCGCCTCGGCGAGCTCTACGCGACTGTCCGAAAGGCCCTTCACGAGACCATCGGTGGGGAGGGTGGCGGTTCGGGAATCGTCATGTGTCACGTCTCGCACGCCTACCGGGACGGAGCATCCCTCTACTTCACGTTCCTGACTCCGGCTCGCAGCGGGTCGGAGATCGAGCAATGGGCGGCGTTGAAGGCCGCTGCCTGCAGTGCGATAGTCGCGACCGGCGGCACGATCACCCATCACCACGCCGTGGGGCGGGATCACGCTCCCTACATGCGGTCGGAGATCGGCGAGCTCGGGATCGAGGCTCTGCTCGGAGTCAAGTCCCGTCTCGACCCGGCCGGGATCATGAACCCCGGCAAACTGGTGGGGTTCAGCCCCCCTGCTGGCCCTGGGTCCGCTTGACCAGGGGAATGTCGCCTGATGCGAGCTCGATTCCCACGAACGGCAGGATCGGGACCTTCTGCTCCGCCGCCTGCCTGATCTTCGCCTGAAGCTTGGCGACCGACGTCTGGGAGATGCGGACCGACTGTGCCTGGTTGCCGACGGCGACGGCGATCGGGGTGGGCACGACGAGCCTGCTCGAGAACCCTCCGTTCTCGTCGGGCTGGAGGCTGTCGATGGGATAGCCGGCGCTGTCGCCGACCATCAGCCAGACGAGATAGGACTGACCGTCGACCAGCCCCGGATCGAGGCCCTGAACGTCGAGATCGACGTAGAGCTGCTGGTCGGAGGCGAGGCCGAACACCGCCTGACCGGCGACGCCGCTTCCGGATGTCGGCTTCAGGGGAACCGTGGTGATGTTGTCGTCGGCTGCCACGGTGCCGTCGCCGGTGGTCGACGCCGCCGGCGGCGATGAGGAGCTCGAATCGTCCTCCCCACCGGAGAAGACTCCCGCAATCGCCAGGATCGCGAAGACCAGGATCAGCCCGAGTGCGACGAGCGCGGCGATCAACTTGGTCTGCCCGCTCCGGCCGTCGCCACCGGCTTCGGAAGCGGCGGGCCGCGGAACCGGCGTTGCGGATGATTCGCTCGAGTCCGGGAGCGCAGCGCGACGGCGCTTGCCGCGAGGCTCGGGCAGCTTCGGCTGCTTGGCGCCCGGAGCGATCTCGCCCAGCCCCTCCTGGATGCGACGCGCGAGATCGAGGGATTCGGGGTCTCCCTGGAGGAAGCGGACTGCATCCGCCCGTCCGATCGGATCGGCCTGGCCGAGCAGGAAATCGGTCAGGGCGACATCGGAATCCGGGTCGGCGCCGCCGATCTCCGAAAGCGCCGTCCGCGCCCGGCCTCGAACCTCGTCGGCCGGCACGTCCAGCAGGCCGGAAATGTCCTCGTAGCTCTGCCCGCGCTCACAGAGGAGTTGGAGGAGTGCCCGTTGATCGCCTTGCAATGGCATCGCGAAAGCCTATGCAACCCGGGCGGCGGCCGCCGCAGCTGCTGCGCGCGGGCCGTCGCCGGGGCCGTCATCTAGGCTCCGCCGATGTCTGCCGGCCCCGAACCCGTCCCCGAGGGATCGCTCGCCCAGGTCCTCGGCATCGAGGGCTTCGAGTTCGACGGCCAGACGATCGCGACGGCCCGCATGTTGGTCCACGACGGCGTCAGACAGCCGCTGGGGGTGGTCCACGGCGGCGCCTATGCGGCGCTGGCGGAATCGCTCAGCTCGCGGGCCACCTTTCAGGCCGTGGCTCCGCAGATGACGGCGCTGGGGCAGGCGAACGAGTCGATCTTCCTGCGGCCGGTCTTCGCCGGCACGATCCACGCCCGCGCCCGGGCTCTGCACCGGGGGCGGACGAGCTGGGTCTGGGACGTGGAGATGACCGACGACGAGGGACGCCTCTGCGCGACCTCCCGCCTGATCATCGCCGTCCGGCCGATGCCGGATCCCCGCTGACGCTCTCGTTGGGCGCCCGCCGAGGGGCGTTCACCTACCCTCGGAAGAGGTTCGTGATCGGTAGGCGTCGATCCCGGCCGAACGCCTTCGTCGTGATCTTCACCCCCGGCGGGGCCTGACGACGCTTGTACTCGGCCCGATCGACCAGACCGGCCACGCGTAGAGCGTCGGCCTGATCGAGCCCGGCGGCGATCAGGTCGGCGCGACTTCCGTCACCCTCGATGTAGGCGGCGAGGGCAGGATCGAGGAGCTCGTAGGGGGGCAGTGAGTCGATGTCCTTCTGATCGGGGCGGAGCTCGGCGGAGGGGGGCCGTTGGATCGCGGAGGCTGGGATCAGCTCGTGCTCGGAACTGGCGTTGCGGTTGTTGACGAGCTCGTAGACGAGCAGCTTGGGGACATCCTTGATCACGGCGAAGCCGCCCGCCATGTCGCCGTAGAGAGTCGCGTAGCCGACCGACATCTCCGACTTGTTGCCGGTGCTGAGCGGCAGCCAGCCGAACTTGTTGGAGAGGGCCATCACCAGGGTGCCGCGGATCCGCGCCTGCAGGTTCTCCTCGGCGATCCCCGGCTCCGTCCCTTCGAAGTGAGGCTGCAGGAGGGCCTCGAAGGCCTCCATGACGGGGGCGATCGCGAACTCGATCGCTCGACAGTGGAGGTTGTCGGCGATCAGCCGGGCGTCGCTCTGCGTCTCGGAGCTGGAGTGTGGGGAGGGCATGATCACGCAGTTGACCCGGTCGGCCCCCAGCGCGTCGACCGCGATCAGCGCGACCAGGGCCGAGTCGATCCCACCGGAGAGCCCCAGCACCGCATGCTCGAAGCCGTTCTTGGACGCGTAGTCGCCCACTCCCGTCACCAGGGCGGCGTAGACCTCGTCGGCATCGGTCTTCAGCGCGGTGATCCGGGTGGGCAGCGCCGCTCGCTTCGGCGGATCGGTGCTGAGCTTCGCGGCCGTCGGTGCGGTCGCTCCCATGGGTGGGGTCCCGGGCTCGAGGTCGAGGTCACAGAGCAGCATCTCCTCCTCGAACTGCGCGGCTCGGGCGATCGTCCTCCCGGCACCGTCGACGACGAAGCTGTGTCCATCGAAGACGAGCTCGTCCTGACCGCCGACCATGTTGCAGAGTGCGATCGGGACCCCGTTCTCGCGGGCCCGCTCGGCCACCATCGCCTCGCGCTCCGGACCCTTCGCACGGTGGTAGGGAGACGCCGAAGCGTTGACGATCAACCCGGCGCCGCTTGCGGCTTCGTCTGAGCTGGGCGGACCGGCCAGCCAGATGTCCTCGCAGATCGTCAGCCCGATCAGGATTCCGTTGAGCTCGATCAGCTCGCCGACGGGCCCAGGATCGAAGTAGCGACGCTCGTCGAAGACGCCGTAATTGGGGAGGTGGACCTTGCGATACCGGGTCACGATCCGGCCCCCTGCGAGTACTGCAAGGCCGTTGTGAAGGGCGACGTCGCGAATCGGGCAGCCCACCATCGCGACGATCCCCTCGACCTGGAGGGCCAGAGCCTCCAGAGCCTCCTCGCAGGCGTCGAGGAAGTGTCGCTTCAACAACAGGTCCTCGGGCGGGTAGCCGCTGATCATCAGTTCCGGCAGGACGACGAGATCGGCCCCGGCGGTTCGCGCCCTGCCGATCGCCTCGGCTGCCAGCGCGGCGTTTGCGTCGATGTCGCCGACCGTAGGATTGAGCTGGGCCAGCGCCAGCCGAAGGTTGTCCCGCGCCTCGTGCATCAGACGATTATCTCCCCATACCGCTACTGAGGGCGCCCACCGGGGTTATGGAGCCGTAGCCGCTGCTACCTTGCTCCGGCCAACCACGGAAGGAATCAATTGCGCCGCCCCGTCCTCATGACCATCTTCATCGCCTGCGCGCTCGTCGCGGGCTCGGCTTCCACAGCCGCCGCCGGGTCCGCCCCGAGGGTCTCCGAGGCATCTGCCCTGCGGGCGCTGGAGAACGTTCGTGACGCGTTCGCGACCCCGCTCTCGGCCGGGACCGGTACGAGCGCCGGGAGCCGCGAGGCGACGATCGCCCTGCGCGACCTCGCGGTCGCGCTCCCCGCCCTGAGTGGCGCCGACAGGCGGCAGGCGCGAGCCTTTCTGAACCGGCCGACCGACAAGAACGACAGGGGCTACTTCGGCAAGGAGGCGCCCGGCTCGCCGATCTGCGACACCCAGTTCTGCGTGCACTGGACCGACAAGGCCGCGAACGCGCCGGTCTCGAACGCGTTCCTGACCGAGGTCCTCAATGCGATGGCCCTGAGCTACGCGGTCGAGAACACCGCGCTGGGCTGGAAAAACGCGAAGTCCGACGGCACCAAGGGCTCCCGAAACGGCGTCGGCAAGGACGGCCAGGTCGACGTCTACATCACCGACCTCGGCAAGAACCTCTACGGCTACGCATCCACCGATCCCGGCCAGAAGGGGGGCAAGCGGTACGCCTACCTCGTCCTCGACAACAACTACGTCGGTTTCCCGACCCCGCCGATCGAGTCGATGCAGGTGACGGTCGCCCACGAGTACAACCACATCCTTCAGTTCAACTACGACGTCTTCCAGGACGTCTGGCTGTTCGAGGACACCGCCACCTGGGCGGAGGAGAAGGTCTACCCGGCGATCAACGACTACCTCAACTACCTCCCGGCGCTCGCGAAGAAGCCGCAGGTGCCGATGACGGGATCGAGCATCAAGATCTACGCGGAGGCGGTCTGGAATCACTGGCTCAGCTACAAGTTCGGCGACGACGTCGTTCGCAAAACCTGGGAGGTCTCGCCGTCGGAGAAGAGCTTCGCCGTCGACGCCTACACCAAGGCGATCAGGAACGCCGGCGGGACGACGTTCGGCGAGGAGCTGGGGCAATTCTTCGCGGAGACGGCCGAGTGGCGATCGAGCTCGTCCTTCCCTGACGCCGCCGTCTACCCGGACGTGAAGCGATCGGGCACGGTCGGCGCCAAGACGATCAAGGACGACTTCGACAACACCTCCTACCGCCTCTACGACGTGCAGCCGACCATGTCGCCGTCGGCCACCCTGAAGGTGAAGGCGGAGAAGGGCACTCGCAGCACGATCGCCCTCGTCGGCCGGGAGGGCGCCGAGCCCGGCATCCTGACCAGAGAGGTCGTCTATCTGCCCAAGGGCCGAAAGGGCCAGGTGACCCTCGATGATCCGGGTAAGTTCGACCGGATCACCGCGGTCGTCGCCAACGTCGACGGTCGCAGCAAGCGCTTCGACAAGAAGGGCCGCCGCGTCTATAAGTCGGACGGCTCCGGCTACAAGCTCAGCCTCGGCGGCTGAGCCGGAGTCTGAGCGGGTTCAGGCGGGCTTCACGGCCACGGGGATGCCGTTGAGCACGGCATTGCCCGAGAGGGCGTCGACGAGCTGTTCATCGGCGAGCAGATTGGAGTTGACCCCGGGCCGCTGCCCTGCGACCTCAAGCCTGGCCCCGTCGGCGTCATGACCCCAGCCGTGGGGAATCGAGACGACGCCCTCCATGATCGCGTCGGTCACCTCCACCGGGACGACGAGATCGCCCGCCCGTGAGCTGACCGCCGCCTCACCGCCCTCGATCAGTCCGAGGCGCTCCGCGTCACGGGGGTTGACATGCATCGTGCAGCGAGCCTTGCCGCGGACGAGATGGGGGAGGTTGTGCATCCAGGAGTTGTTCGAGCGCAGGTCCCGGCGCCCGATCAGGACGAACTCGTCGCGCTTGCGGGCGAGCGACTCCGCGAGCCGATCGAGGTCCCCCAGCAACGCCGGCGGGCAGAGTTCGACCCTGCCGCTGTCGGTGCGGAGCATCTCCGGCAGGCGAGGCTCGAGGGGCCCGAGATCGATGCCGTGGGGGTTCTGCTCGAGCAGGTCCAGCGAGAGGGCCGTCCCGTTTCCCCTGCCGGGGCGATCGCCGATCCCGGCACCGTAGGCGCCGCAGCGAAGCATCAGGTCGAGCACCCGGTCGGGCCCGCGGCGCTCGCCGAGGGTGGCGACGACGTCCTCGGGCTCCATCCCGAACGCGGGGGAGCCCTCCGTGACCGTCTCCCGCCTGGCCATCTCGAGCGCGACCATGTCGTCGAGCGCGTCGACGTCGGCATTCGGGCCCGCTCCGGCGACCAGGCCCGTGAGCCGCAGCATCGTCCTCCACTCCGGCTCGATCGCCGGATCGGCGGGCAGGATGGGAGGACTGAAGTTGGCGATGTTGCGAACCGACAGCTGGTAGAAGGCGAGGTCGTAGTGCGATCGCTCCAGCGGGGAGCGGACGGGAAGGACGACGTCCGCCCTGGAGCTCGTCTCGTTCAGGTAGCAGTCGATCGAGACCAGGAACTCCAGCGATTCGAAGGCCTCGCTCAACCTGCCCGAGTTCGGGGTCGAGAGCAGCGGGTTGCCGGCAACCGTCACCAGGGCCCTGATCCGACCCTCTCCGGGCGTGGTGATCTCCTCCGCAAGACAGGCGACCGGAAGCTCCCCGAATGCCTCCTCCATCCCCCGTACGCGGGAACCCCATCGACCCATCTTGAAGCCGCGACCCCGGCCCTCTGCGCCGGTCGAGTTCGTCTGCCCCGCTGCGGCCAGCGGGAACATCACGCCGCCCGGGCGGTCGAGGTTGCCGGTGACGGTGTTGAGGACGTCGACCAGCCAGCTCGCAAGCGTTCCGAACTCCTGCGTCGTCGTCCCGATCCGCGCGTAGACGGCGGCGCTCGGGGCCGCCGCGAGGTCGCGGGCGATCCGGCGGATCTCCGGGGCGGCGATGCCGCAGACCGGGGCGACGGCCTCGGGTGAGAAGGGCGCGACGGCCTCGCCCAGAAGATCGACATCGGCGACGAACTCGACCACCTCGCCGAGATCGACGAGGTCCTCCTCAACCAACGTGTGGATCAGCGCGGCGAGAAAGTGGGCGTCGCGGCCCGGCCTGATCGGGTGGTGGGCGTCGGCGACCTCTGCGGTTCGGGTTCGGCGAGGGTCGATGACTACCACTCGGCCGCCGCGGTCGCGGATCGCCTTCAACCGGCCGCGAAAGTCGGGGGCGGTCATCAGGGACCCGTTGGAGGCAAGCGGATTGGCGCCGAGGATCAGCAGGTAGTCGGTCCGGTCGATGTCGGGGATCGGGATCGACAGCCCGGAGCCGAACATGAGTCCGCAGGAGATCTGCTTGGGGAGCTGGTCGACACTCGTCGCGCTGAAGATGTTGCGGGTCCCGATCGCCTTGATCATGGCCCGCAGGTAGATCGTCCCGTCCAGGGTGTGGGCGTTCGGGTTGCCGAGATAGACCGCCGTGGCGTTGCGATCGCCGGCCTCCCTGATCGGGGCCAGACGGGCCTCGATCTCCGCGAACGCCTCGTCCCAGCTCCCCGGGACGAGCTCACCGTCGCGGCGAATCATCGGTGTGGCCAGGCGGTCGGGGTCGGAATGGAGCTCACCGATGCTGGCGCCCTTGGGACAGATGAAGCCCCGGCTGAAGACGTCGTCAGCATCGCCCCTGACCTTCATGACCTCGGTCCCTTCGAGTTCGATCTCCAGGCCGCAGGTCGCCTCGCACAGCGGGCAGGTGGCGTATTCCTTGACCCTCTCCATCACGATGTCGATCTTCGCACACCCGCGAGGCCGGACTCCAACGGCCCGGGGCGTGGAGCGCCGGGCTACCGCGAACGGCTGACGTTGGCGACGATCACGGCGAGGACGGTGACCAGGTACATCTGCCCGATCAGGGCCTCGGTCACCGACATCGCCCGGCCGAAGTCGGTGGCGGCGCTGAAGTCCCCGTAGCCGGTGGTCGTGAGCGTCGCCATGCTGAAGTAGAGGAAATCGTTGGTCGTCCCGGGGATGTCGTTGTTGAAGAAGTTCTCGCCGCCGATGTCCTCGATGGCGCCGAAGAGGAATGCGAAGGCCATGCCCAACAGCAGGTAGAGGGAGAGGCCGCAGTAGATGGTCTGAACGGTGACCCGGCGGTCCTCGCGGAGCTCGCGGACGACCCCGGCCACGATGGCCATCGGCGTCAACAGGATCAGAACCAGCGTCAGTAGCCGTGGGGCGGCCGGGTGGATCTCGTCAAGACCGAACAGGGCCGCTGTGACGATCGCGATCAGCACGATCAGCGCCAGGGCCGCGACTCGGACGATGTGCCGATGGAAGCCGGCGGCGCGCAGGGCGAGCAGGATCACCGACCCCTGCAGGATGATCGCGATCAAACGCGCTCCGTTGCCGGATGGTGCGGCGAGCTGAAAGATCGTCGCGACGACGATCGCCGCGAGCACCAGGCCGAAGCTGCGACGGGGCTCTGCCAGCTGCAACGCCTCGGGCAGTTGTCTGCCCCCAGGCATTCGCAAGGTGCTCATCGGTGTTCGCGGATGACCTTCGAGACCAACTTGCGGAACTTCCGCACGTCGCTCTTCAGCCAGTCGACATGGTCGTTCCTCCAGCCTTCGAGATCCTTGAAGCGGCGCGATCCATTGGCCATCGCGTGGCCGATCACATCATCCATGCTGATTCGGTATCGCTGCTTGAGCCAGGCCGTGAGCTTGGTCGCGGACAGGATCTGCCGCCGGCGGTCGAGGATTGCCTTGTCGGCCGAGTGCTTTCCGACGAGGCTCTCCTGGACCATCTCGATCCCGATCGCCTGATGGTTGAGCCCGACGGTGTGACGACAGCGGACGTAGAGGCGCGTCAGCTGGTGGATCGTGCCGTCCTTTTCGATCACGTACTGCGAGCAGACTCCCGGTCGCTCGCCCAGCGCGGGGGAGTTGGCGGCGAAGGTGTTCCAGACCGGTGCATAGGTCGAGGTGGCCGTGTAATGAAGGACGATGACGTTCGGGCGCCCGAGACGCCAGGTCCGCTTGCCGTAGTGGCGATTGGAATAGTTGGCCATCTGCCGCTTGCGGTCCTTGCCATACGGGATCGGGTCGAAGTCGGCCTGCGGCTCGGGAACGCCTCCAGAGGCGGGCTTGAGAGCGCTCGCCGGTGTAGATGGGCCGGCCTGGGCGCCGATCGCCAGCGTGAGCGCGAGCACCGGCAGCGCCACCGCCGACAGGCTTCGTGTGCGGTTCCTCATCCGGCCGAGGTTAAGGCACCGGTTCCGGCTAGGTTGCGGAACTGATGTCGATGAATGGGTCCGATCGAACCCCCTCCGTGTCGCCTGGAAGGGCCGCGAGCCCATGCTGACAGTCGACGCGGGCGGCTTCCTGATCGTCGTCCTCACGGCCGCCGTGGCGGCCACCGCGGTCACCTTCGGCGGGCGTCGAGTGGTCGTCCCGGTCGTCGTCCTCGAGCTGGTCTTGGGGATTCTGATCGGCCCGGACGTGCTCGGCCTGGTCGAGCCCGACGACTTCATCAAGTTCTTCGCCAATCTCGGGCTCGGCATGCTGTTCTTCTTCGCCGGCTACGAGATCGACTTCGAGCGGATCCGCGGGGCGCCGCTCAAGCTCGCCGCGGTGGGCTGGGCGATCTCGCTGGTCCTCGCCTATTCGATCGGCGGCCTCTTGGCGCTCGGCGGCGTGGTCCTCTCGCTGATATTCACCGGCTCGGCGATGGCGACCACGGCAATCGGCACCCTGATCCCGATCCTCGATGATGCCGATCAACTGAAGACGCGCTTCGGGACCTACCTGCTCGGGGCCGGCGCGGTCGGTGAGTTCGGTCCGATCCTGCTGGTCACGTTTCTCTTCTCCACCGACAAACCGCTCACCAGCGCATCCGTCCTACTGCTGTTCATCGCGCTTGCCGTGGCGGCTGCACTGCTCGCCGTACGCTGGGTCGGCACCGGCTGGGGGCAGTTCGAGGCGGCGATAGAGACCAGCTCTCAGCTCCCGATCCGACTCGCGGTCGTGCTGATCTTCTCGCTGGCCTATCTGGCCTCCGATCTCGGGCTCGACCTTTTGCTCGGGGGGTTCGTCGCCGGGATCATCGTTCGCCTGGCGCTCAGGGGGCGTGAGGTGGCGATCCTGGAGTCGAAGTTGAGCGCCGTCGGATACGGCTTCTTGATCCCGTTCTTCTTCGTCGCCAGTGGCATCGAGTTCGACATGAGCGCGCTGACCGCCGATCCCGCGCGGGCGGTCCTGGTTCCGATCTTCTTCGTCACGTTCCTGATCGTGCGGGGCGTTCCGGCGATGCTTCTCTACCGCAGCGTCCTCGACTTCCGCGATCGGGCCGCGCTGGCCTTCTTCAGCGCCACCGAGCTGCCGCTCGTCGTCGCGATCACGACGATCGCGGTCTCCGAGGGCCAGATGCGAACGACGACGGCAGCCGCCCTCGTCGGGGCGGCCGTGCTCTCGACCGCCGTCTATCCGTTGCTGGGGCTGCGCATGCGCGGCTCCAGCAACCGGCCCGAGGGAACCTAGGAGCTAGGGAGTGCTGGCGGAGCGGGAGCGCTCGACTGGCGAGGAGCCGTTGGAGTCCAGGTTCGGCGCCATCGCGGCGAGCTCGGTCAGCTCCTCCTCGAGATCGGCTGCGAGTCCTCCCAGCGCCGGCATGCCCTCGTAGTCACCGATCAGCCCGAAGTTGATGCCGCCGTCGTAGCTCATGATCCCCACGCAGGCCGCCTGCCGCTTCGCCAGCGGCACCATCGGGAAGATGTCGAGGAGCCGCCTGCCGAGCAGGTAGAGCGGGAACTGCGGCCCGGGCACGTTGGTGACCACCAGATTGAAGAAGCGCTGCCGCGACTGCAGGCGGGCCGCTTGGGAGACGATCGTGGGCGGGGCGAAGTCCGTCATCTCCGTCAGCAGGTTCGCGCCGACGGCCTGTTTGGAGTTCTTCAGGTTGCCCATCGACCTGCGGACCAGACCGAGCCGCTCGATCGGATCCTCGCACCAGACCGGCAGCGGCGCCATCATCGCCGTCACCTGGTTGCCGAGAGCGCCATGCTGGTCGGCGGCCCGGATGCTCACCGGGACCATGGCTTTGAGTACCAGCTCGTCGGTGCTGTGGCCGAGGGAGCGCAGGTGTCTGCCCAGGGCTCCTGAGACGACGGTCAGGACGACATCGTTGACGGTGCCTCCGTACGTGTCCTTGATTCGCCTCAGATCAGCAAGATCGCCTCGCACCCAGGCGAAGCGTCGATGCGGGCCGATGTCGACGTTGAGGGGCGAGTCGGGCGCTGAGAGGCCCTTGCCCGCGATCGCCCCGGTGGCGCCGATCGCGTGGCGGATCGCGCCCAGCGCCTTCATCGGGCGCCGGATCAGGGCGCGGGCACCGCGGATCACCTCGGCGGGTTGGGTGATTCGCTCGGTCACGGCTGTGCCCAGGAGCTCGAGCGAGCTCGGTTCGGGGCGGGGCAGCCACTCAGGGGCGGCGTCCGCGGGGGCGGGGACGGCCTCGGCGTCGAAGAGCACCGTCGTTATGTCAACCCCCGACACTCCGTCGACGAGGCAGTGGTGGCTCTTGCAGAAGATCGCGAACCGGTCGTCGGACAGCCCGTCGACGACCCACATCTCCCAGAGCGGCTTCGAGCGATCGAGGCCCTGAGAGAAGGCGCGCGCTGCGAACGTCCGCAGCTGCTCCTCGTCGCCCGGCGCGGGGAGGGCGGTGTGCCTGACGTGGTAGTCGAGGTTGAGGTGCGGATCGTCGACCCAGACGGGTCGGCCCTGATCGAGCGGCACGAAGCGAAGCTTCTGGCGGAAGCGGGGCACGAGATGCAGCCTTGAGCTGAGGTGCTCGCGGAACTCGTCGAAGTCCGGCGGCGGGCCCTCGAAGATCATCGTCGAGGCAACATGCATGTGGGCGCCATCGCGCTCGAGATGCAGAAAGGATGCGTCAAGGCCGGTGAGGCGATCGAGGTTCATGCACACATCCTTTCACCTCTGTGAAGACTGTGACCGGACCCACACATACATGCGTTCGCCCCGCCTAGGGTTGGTGGAACCAGATAGATCGACAAGCAACACAGACCGCTCAATCCACGGCCCTGAAAATCAAACGGCCGGGAGCGGGGGACCCACTGGCCGGACGCACAGATCGAACCGGCAGGGGCGAATCGGGTCGTGATCGACCCGTAGCGCCTGACCCGAGTGACTCGGATCGGCCGCGAGCCCGTCAGCTAACCCCGTAGGCGGCGAAAGCGAGGATCGAAGATGAGACGCTTCCGCGATTGGCGGGGGAGGGTCGCAGCACTGTTGCTGTTGCCCGCAACCGCATTGACGATTGGAATCTCGGCTGGCACGGCATCCGGCGCTCAGGGCCAGGGTGGCCCGGCAGCCTTCGCCGCGAGCAGCAAGACGGTCAAGCCGAACGGCAAGGTCACTCTCCGCGGCCGCTTCCGGCCCGCTGCCACGGTCTCGAGTCCGGCCGGCGAGCCTCAGCCCGAGTCCCCAGCCCCGGCCACCACCCAATCGGTGAGAATCCAGTTCAAGGCGTTCGGAGCCGATCTCTGGCGCGACGCCCGCCGCACGCGAGCGGCCCGATCCGGCCGCTTCAGCGAGCGGATCGAGGTCGAGCGCAGTGGCCGCTTTCGCGCGGTCAGCGCCGATGGCCGCAAGACGAGCCCCAAGAAGGTCAGGGTCCGCTCGATCACCAGGGCGCGAGTGGAGAGAAACGCCAGGGTCGGACAGGCCGTGGCGATCAGCGGTCACGTCTCACCGGCGGGCACGCGGCGCAAGGTCACGGTTCAGGTGGCCGGCGATCGGCTGCGTGTCTGGACCGACAGGTCGGGGGCCTTCGCTGCGAAGTGGAAGCCTCGCTCTGCGGGCACGTCGAAGGTTAGGGTCCGCGCGGCCGGCAACCTGATCGCCGCCGGCAGCAAGGCCAAGGCGGGACGAGTCTCGGTGTACAGACCCGCCGAGGCCTCCTACTACGGGCCCGGGCTTTACGGCAACGGCGTCGCCTGCGGCGGCACCCTGACCGCGTCGACCATCGGCGTCGCCCACAAGACCCTGCCCTGCGGCACGAAGCTGACCATCCGCTACCACGGCCGAGAGGCCACGGCGAGGGTCATCGATCGCGGCCCCTACATCGCGGGCCGTGAGTTCGATCTCACCGAGGCGTTGAGAAACAAGCTCGGCTTCGGTGGCGTCGGAACGATCCTGGTCGACCGCTAGGCCGTTCGGCCCGCCGGCGAGCGGTCTCGCTCAGCCGAGCGCCAGCTGAACGGGCCCCGTCTCCGTCGTCGCATCCGCGGCGGCGCCGGCGGGGCCCGCCGCGTCCTCGCCGGCCCGGATCAGGTTCGACATCCCCACCCCGAGCAGCCGAACCGGCGCGTCGCGCTCGAAGGCATCAAACAGCGCCAGCGCCGAGGCCTCGACCTCGCCGGGGTCGGCGGTCGCATCAGTCAGGGTTCGGGAGCGGGTGAAGGTGCGGAACGGGGCGAGCCGGATCTTCAGGGTCACCGTGCGGCCGCGGATCTCCTGCTTGCCGAGATGCTCGGCCACGGTCCGCGCCATCTTCGAGACCTCCCGTCGCATCATCGTCGGGTCCGATTGATCGCTGGCGAAGGTGTGCTCGCGGCTCTCGGACTTGCGCTCGCGCTCCACGGCGATCTCGGAGCTGCCGAAACCGCAGGCACGGCGACCCAACGATCGTGCGTGCTTGGGGCCGAGGATGGCCGCGAGGCTCATCTCGGGTGCTCCCGCCAGATCGGCGACGGTCTTGATCTCGAGGGCGTTCAAACGCTCCTCGGTGCGCGGCCCGACGCCGGGGATGATCCGCGCCGGTCGATCGCCGACGACCTCGAGAAAGCGCTCGCGCGGCAGCACGCACAGGCCATCCGGCTTGTCGAGGTCGGAGGCGATCTTCGCGATCAGCCGGTTCGGGCCGACGCCGATCGAGCAGTTCAGCCCGGTTCGGGCCAGGACATCCCGCTTGATCTGGCGGGCACGGGTCTTCGGGGCGGGAGAATCGCTGAGGTCGAGGTAGGCCTCGTCCATGCCGACGACCTCGACCAGGTCGCTGTATCGATGGAAGATCTCCATGACCTGAGCGGAGGTTCTCCGGTATCGGTCCATGTTGCGCGGGATCACCACCGCCTGGGGACACCGTCGCCTGGCGACGGCGATCGGTAGCGCCGAGTGGACGCCGAACTTCCGAGCCTCATAGGAGGCTGTCATCACCACCCCTCTCGAGTTCGGATCGATCGGGCCCACGATCACGGGTTTCCCCCGAAGCTCGGGCCTGCTCAGCAGCTCCACGGAGACGTAGAAGGCGTCCATGTCCACGTGGGCAACGGCGTGCTCCCAACTCGACGGGTCCCCGTACAGACGTTCGCTCGGCATGGATCGATGCTAGCTCCCGCCGGGGACGAAGTTCGCCGTCGGCGACGCTCGCTGGTACCTTGGGCCCGTGAGCGCGGAGGGGAAGAACCTTGGGGCGATCTCAAAGGCGATCGACCAGCACAACTCCGGCTGTCCGTTCCCGGCAGCCGAGGTTCGGATGAACCCGTTCGAGGCCGAGCGGCTCGGATGGGAGGAGATCCGTGGACTCCCGATCGTTCCCGACGCCGAGATCGGCACCGGCCGCTTCCGCATCGTCTGCTCCCGGGACCTCGACGGGGCGGGCATCGAGGAGACGGAGGCGATCGGCGAGCCGGCCGAGGTCGGTACCCCGGTCGAGGTTCCGGTCCCGGTCCGCACCGGCGACCCCAGCTAGGACGCACCGCTCGCTGACGCTCGGGTGTCGACCCGCGCCCGCGCCACCCGCGGATCAGCGTCTGCGAGGACGGACCCCGAGGCGAGATCGGCGAGGCTGGGCCGTCGGTCGTGTCATTGCTACCCCTGAGGGAACACGATCACACGACCGATTTCGAAGCATGCCCTCGGCCGGCCACGCCGATCGGGCCACTCACACCTCGTTGAAGAAGTTGATCCCGAGGCCGTCGAGGGCCTGCTGGGCCTCGATGTTGAGGCGGGTCAGCTCGCCGGTGAAGACGAGCACGCCCATGAAGATCAAGACGACGCCACCGGTGGCCATGATCGCCGGGTAATGGCGCCTGACGAAGCTGAAGGCGGTCGTCATCCGGGCGAACCCGATCGCCGTGAGCAGGAACGGGATGCCGAGGCCGGCCGAATAGACGGCGAGCATCAGCCCTCCCTCGAGGACCGAGCCGGTCGAGCCCGCGAGGGTCAGGATCGCGGCCAGCGTCGGCCCGATGCAGGGGGTCCAGGCGATCGCGAAGGCGGCTCCGGCAATCATCGGCCCGCCGCTGCCGGCCCGTTCCATCAGCGCGTCCATTCGCCACTCCCGGTTGAGCCTGACGACGAACAGCTGGGCGACGAACAGGACGCCCATCAGGATGATCAGGGTTCCGGCGATCTTGTCGAGGGTGTCCTGGTTCTGGCGCAGCGACTGGGTCAGGCCCACGGCGGTCAGGCCGAGCAGGATGAAGATCACCGAGAAGCTGGCGATGAAGGTCAGGGCGGGGGGGACGACCCGGCGCCAGCTCACCGAGTCGAGATCGGCCGCCGCAACACCGGTCACGGCTGACAGGTAGCCCGGTACCAGGGGAAGAACGCAGGGCGAGAAGAACGAGACCATCCCCGCGAACAGGGCGGTGAGCAGGCCGACTCCACCGATCTCGGGCACGGGCCGGGCGCTCAGGTGATGGCGAGCGCGAGCCGGCGGCGATGATCGCGCGCCAGCTCGCTCGCGGGCCCGAGCTCGGTGAAGATGGCGACCATCACCCGCCGCAGGAGATCGGTCCGGTCGGGATCATCAGAGGCCGAGATCTCGCTCTGGAGCAGCTCGAGGGCGCCCTCGATGTCGCCCGAGTCCCATGCCTCGAGGGCGGGCTGGGCGGCGCCTCCGTCACCCAGCTCGAGGCGGGCGATCAGGCCTGATGCCGTGAAGTCGGATTCGAAGGGCTCGAGCACTGCGGTTGCGCCGGCGCCATCGCCGCCGGCGATCAACAGGCGGGCCAGCTTGATCGCAGCCTCCGATTGCGTCGGGTCGAGCTCCAGCGCCCTGCGCAGTGAGGCCTCGTCGCCGGCGCCGGCGAGCCGGTCGGCCTCTGAGGGAGCGAGGCCGTCGAAGAAGGCCGCGACCTGAGCGGGTGGGATCGCCCCGGTGAACTCGGCGGCGACGACCCCGTCCCTGAACGCCTTGACGGCGGGGATTCCCTGAACCCCAAACCTTGCCGATAGGCCCTGGTTGGAATCGACGTCGACCTTCGCCAGGTCGACCTCGCCGTCCCGCTTTGCCGTCTCGGCCTCGAGGGCCGGGCCGAGCTGTCGGCAGGGTCCGCACCACTCGGCCCAGAAGTCCACGACCACGGGGACCTCGTGCGAACGGTCGATCACCTGCTGCTGAAAAGTCGCTTCTTCGACATCGTGGACCATGCCCCTTAGCTTAGAGAGCCGGTGCGGCGCGCTAGCCTGCCCGGGTGGAATCGTTTCGCGGCAAGCTCCTCGTCGCCTCGCCGGCGTTGGAGGATCCGAACTTCGTCCGCTCGGTCGTGTTGATCACCGAGCACGGCGAGGACGGTGCGATGGGCATCGTCCTGAACCGGCCCGCGGACGCCGAGGTCGAGGAGGTCCTCCCGGAGCTCGCCTCGATCGCGATCGCGGAGCCGATCTTCGTCGGCGGTCCGGTCCAGCCCGAATCGCTGGTGGTGCTGGGGGAGTTCACCGATCCCGACAAGGCCGCCTGGATCGTGGTCGCCGACGTCGGACTGGTTTCGGCATCGACCGACCTCGAGGAGCTTCCGGAGGCGGTGCGCCGCGGGCGCGTCTATGCCGGCTTCTCGGGCTGGGGGCCGGGACAGCTCGAGGCCGAGATCGAGGAGGAGGCCTGGATCGTCGAGCCGCCGATTCCCCCCGAGATCTTCCCCGACGACCCCGCGACGCTCTGGAGCGATGTGCTCGAGCGCAAGGGCGGCGAGTACGCGCTGGTCGCGCGGATGCCCGACGACCCCAGCCTCAACTGAACCCCAGCCTCAACTGAGGCGGGAGTCTCAGGGACAGGACGCGCCGGAGCAGTTGCGCGCGATGTCGAGTGCCGCGCTCATCTCGTCGAAGCGCAACTGAGCCGCCGGGGTGCTCAGCCGTGGTTCGCCGTCCATCTCGCCGGGGTCGAGGTTCCAGTCGTAGGCCTCCACGAACGGCTCGCCGCCGTCGGGGTCCCTGGTCTCGATCAACGAGCCGCGCTGGTCCTGGACGGCCGCCCACCTGACCGACTCGGTGAGCAGGTAGTCGCGATCGTTGTCGACGTCGAACAGCGACCTGCCGTCCGCCTGGTAGCCGGGATCGATGCCGGCGACGTCGTAGAAGGTGGGGGCGAGGTCGATGTTGGCGACCATTCGAGTATCGAGCTGGGCCTGCTTGCCGAGCGCGGCCGGCCAGCGCATGTACATCGGGATGTTGGTCGCCTCCTGGTAGGGAAAGACCTTGCCGAGCACGCCGTGGGCTCCGAACAGGAAGCCGTTGTCGGATATGAAGACGGCGAGGGTGTCACGATCTTCATCGGTCTCCTCGAGCGTCCTGAATACCCCGGCGATCGCGTCGTCGGCGGTGAGCAGGGTCTGCTCGTAGCGGTGGAAGCGCTTCGTTATGTAACCCAGGGTCTTGTCGTGGCGCTTGTCGGCCAGATAGGGCGGCTTGTCGGACAGGTCCGTCTCGTTGAACGAGATCGGCGGCCTGAACGGCGGGACATCGGCATCCGCGTAGCGCTCAGCCGGCTCGAGCGGAGTGTGCGGGGAGCGCAGCGAAAGCGTCATCATCCAGGGCGTCTCGTCGTCGTTCTCCCGCGCCTGAACGAAGCGACTGCCGCGGCGAGCGGTGATCAGGTCGGCGAGCCCACGCTGCGCGCGATCCTTCTCGGTCCCCTTGTAGTCGTCCTTGAACTTGTCGAAGCCCGCCTTTCCCTCGACCAGCTTGTCCCAGTTGTTCAGGTACTTGCCGAACAGTCCGGTGAAGTAGCCGGCCTCCTGGAGCCTGGCGGGAAAGGTGTTCTCCGGGAGGTAGGTGCTGCCGAACTGCTTGTTCGGGTTGTTGGTGATGATCTTGTGATTGTGGGCGTAGAGGCCGGAGTAGATCGATGCCCGCGAAGGGCAGCAGAGCGGCGTTGTGGCGTACCCGTGGCTGAAGTCGACTCCCTGACGCTTGAACAGCCCGAGCGTCTGCGACATCGTCCGCATCGAGGTCTTCTCCTGATCGTCGGTGATGATCAGGAGGATGTTCGGCCGCGAGCCGGAGGCGCCCTCGACGAGCGAGCCGCCCTTCGCGCTGCCGTTCCCGAGCGTCATATCGGCGCGATCGACGGCCGGGCCGCGGTCGGCGATGCCGCGGGTCGACCCGAAGATCGCGAGCACGACGACGAGCGCCGCACAGAGCAGCACGACGGGCGCGATTTTCCCCCGGACGAGAGCGGACACAGCCCCTGCTTATACAGAGCGCTTGCAAAGCGCTACTAAATCGCTCACAAGATCCCTATGCCGGCGCCACCATGACCTCACCCGTCCCCGGTCGGTGGGCTCGAGAGGCCGCGGTCCCGAGGCGGACGCGCGGCCATCCACCCGGCGGGTATACATAATCCATCTTATCGTGCGTTGAATCGGCGTTTGAGCCGGCTCGCCGACGCTGGAGGTGCGCTCCGGCCCGGCACCGCTACTTCCGCGGCGGAAGCGGGTTGGGTGTGCAGTGGGAGCTGTTGGGAGAACTTCGCTGGCGGTCCTCGTCACGGTGGTCGCGATCGCGGCGGTGGCGTCAGCCCGGACGCCGCTCGAGGAGGCCGCGGCCGCCGGGGCCGAGCAGGAGCAGCCGAACGTGGTCCTGCTGCTCTCCGACGACCAGACGGTCGAGGAGATGCGGTTCATGCCGCAGGTGCGGAGGCTGATCGGCAACGCGGGCGCCGAGTTCGAGACCAACATGACCAACTGGCCGCTCTGCTGCCCCTCACGAGCGACGATGCAGACCGGTCAGTACGCCCACAACCACGGTGTGCTCGGCAATGGCCCGCCGCTCGGCGGCTTCGGCCAACTCGACACGAGCCGGACGCTGCCCGTCTGGTTGCAGGGCGCCGGCTACTACACAGCTCACATCGGCAAGCTGATGAACGGCTACGAGAGCAGCCCGGTCGGAGTGCCCCCGGGCTGGTCGGAGTGGCACGGTTCGAAACGCACCTACATGTACTACGGCTACCAGTTACTCGAGGAGGGTGGGTTGAGGACCTACGGATCGGTCAACGAGGATCCCGACTCGCCCGCCAATCCCGACAGCTACAACAGCGACGTCTATACCGATAAGGCGGTTGACATAATCACGCAAAGGGCGCCGAGCAGGCAACCCTTCTACCTGTCGGTCTCCTACCTGGCGCCGCACGGCGGGGGCCCCAATCAACCCGCCGATCAGCCGCAGAGCCGCTGCGACGGAACCGCGAAGCCGCCCGTCGATCGTGCCGGCTCGCTGGAGTCCACCCCCCTTCCCCAGCCGCCGAACTTCAACGAGACCGACGTCTCCGATAAGCCCGCCGCGATCGCCGGGCGGGATCCGCTCTCGGCCAAGGACCTCAGCAACGCAACCCGCAACTACCGCTGCCGTGGCGAGTCCGTGATGGGCGTCGACGACGGCGCCGAGCGGGTCGTGGAGGCCCTGAGGGCCTCCGGGGAGCTTAAGAACACCCTCGTCATCTACACGTCCGACAACGGCTTCTTCCATGGTGAGCACAGGATTCCGGCGGGCAAGAACCAGGTCTACGAGGAAGCGGTTCGAGTTCCCCTGCTCATGCGCGGCCCGGGTATCCCCCGTGGCTCGGAGATCGGCGACATCACGATCAACGCGGATCTCTCGCCGACGATCCTCGATGCCGCCGGCGCCACCGCGGATCTCCCGCAGGACGGGAGGTCGCTGCTTCCCTTCGCACGCCATCCCGATCGCTTCCACGGTCGCGAGCTGCTCCTGGAGCAGCAGTCACCCGATGGAGACGACGGGGAGCCTCGCGGAACCGAGTACTCCGCGATTCGCACGAGCAGGTACAAGCTGGTCGAGAACGCGGCCGGCGAGGTCGAGCTCTATGACCTCCGCAACGACCCCTACGAGCTCACCAACCTCCATGGCAGTCCCGACTTCGCCGAGGCGGAGGCGGCGCTCGTCGAACGCCTTGCGGCCCTCCGCAACTGCGCCGGCAAGAGCTGCCGGGCCGAGCCCGCGATCAAGGCGAGGCTTCCTCGGCGGATTCGTCGGGATGGGCGCCGTTGCCGGCCGGCCGGCGATTTCGACTACGGGGTCCGTAGTGCGGCCCAGAGCCGGTTGATCGGTGTGACGTTCACGGTCAACGGCAGGGACGCCGGCGCGGACGGCAGCGAACCCTTCGAGCGCCGTCTCCCCGCCCGGCTGTTGCGCAAGGAGCGGCGATCTGACGTCGAGGCGACGGCGGAGCTGGTCGACGGCCGACTGATGACCCTGCACGACCGGGTGGCCATCTGCTGATCGGCGGATCGCCGACCTGCGGCCGGGGCCGGGGCCGTCGCCCGCGGGGCGAAGTTCCGTCAGAGCAGCAGCTCGCTGAGCTCGTCGACGGCGTCTTCCATGTAGGTCGAAAGGCGCTGCAACTGGGGCAGCGTGTCGCGCGCGCCGGTGAACCCGAAGTTCAGCGTCCCCGCATAGCTCAGGCAGGTGATGTTGAGCGCCGAGCCGTGCAGCAGCAGTGACAGCGGCGAGATCCGGTCGAGCTTCGCACCGTTGAAGTAGAGGGTCTCGGGCGGCCCGGGTACGTTGGAGATGGTCACGTTGAACGGCACCGGCATCCGACCACCCAGGCCCGCCATGAGGCCGACCAGCCAGGGCCCGTTGACGAGCAACGTGTACGGCGTCTTGGCCGACCTCGGCAGGACGCTGAGGTGATCCTTCGCTTCACCCATGGAGCCCTGAATGGCGCGAAGCCTCCCCAGCGGATCCGCGTGGTTGGTGGCGAGCTCGGTCACCACGATCCCGACGGCGGTGCCCGCACTCTGATCGCCGGCCTCCCGCAGGCTGACCGGAACGCCTGCGGTCAGCGATCGCGAGGGCAGGGAACCGTGCTCACGGAGGTAGCTGCGGAGCGCCGTCGAGCTCAGGTAGAGGACGATGTCGTTGAGCGTCCCCTCCCCCGCCGCGGCCAACCGCTTCAGGAGCTCCAGGTCGCACTGCTGGGTGGCGAATCGCCTCTGGCCGCCGAGATGGCCGCCGAGAGCTGAATCGGGGGCGTTGTAGGGAGCTGCGAGATGGCCCTCGTCACTTAGTCGGGCGCTGCCCAGCTGGAGAGCCGCCCTGCTCAAACCACCCAGCGCCGCCACTCCCCCGCGCGCTGCGCCGATCGCGCTGGAGAGTGGATCCTCAGCCGACTGCTCGGCTTCCGGCCCGGCGGTCCTCCCCGCGCGCTTGGGCCCCTCGCCGACGCTCCAGAAGGCCGGGGTGTCATTGGCCTCGGGATCGGTCGAGAACGTCCTCAGGATCAGTCCCATGGCGCTGACTCCATCGATCAGCGAGTGATGCATCTTCAGGTACATCGCGAAACCGTTCTCACCGAGCCCCTCGATCAGGTGCAGCTCCCACAGGGGGCGACGGAGATCGAGCTGGTTGCCGTGCAGGCGGGAGACCAGGATTCCGAGCTCACGCTGGCCTCCCGGCCGCGGCAGCGCGGAATGCCGTACGTGGTGGTCCAGGTCGATGTCGTTGTCCTCCCTCATCAGGGGCAGCCGCGGACCGAGCAGGGGAGCCTGGATCGGCTTCAGATTCCAGGGCCGGGGGATACTGCGCTCGGCTCGCATTCGCTCCAGCTCACGGCCGACGAAATCCGGCGGCGCCCCGGGCGGCTTCGTGAACTCGAACAGCCCACCGACGTGCATGGGTGTATCTCGTCCCTCGAGGACGAGCCAGACCGCATCGACTGGCGATACGCGTTTCGTGGCCATCGCCACAAGCTATCGATTGCGCGGTGGGTCGGGCCGCGTCTTCCTCGGCGAACCTGCCTTCAGGCTCCGACGACCTCGGTCATCTCCCCCGACCCGATGTCGAGGATGAACCCCCGGACCACCGAGGAGATCAGGGCCGGATCGGTGCGGACGCGCTCAACCCCCTCACGGACGCCGCGGTCGAGCGATTCGAACCCGCCCGGCACCCAGTCCGGCCTCATCCCAACCTCGTCCTCGATCTGGTCGAGAAAGGCGCCGTCGTCGAGGCCGAGCACGCCGCAGTCGGTGTGCATCACGATCCAGACCTCGTGGGTGCTGTGTGCCCGCTGCGACAGCGCGAGCGATCGACGAACGTCCGTCGTCACCACCCCCCCGGCATTGCGGATGATGTGCGCCTCCCCGATCTCGAGCCCCGCGGTGACGAGCGGATTGATCCGGCAGTCCATGCAGGTCACGATCGCGAGCTTGCGACGCGGGAATCTGGCGTGACGTTCGCCCACGCCGGCCAATCTATCGGCGTCGGCAGATGCGGATGCCCGCCGGGGGTGCGGCGTCCTGCGCGGTTTTCCCATTCGGAGTAGGTTGCGGCGCATGGAAGCAGCAACACCACCCCCGGCCCCCGCACCACCACCACCGACCTCAGGAGGTTCTCAGCCCATCTCCGTCGGCAAGGTGATCAACGACGCGCTCGGGCTCTACACCTCGAACCTTGGAGTCCTCGTGATCACCGGGCTCGCGGTGGCGGTCATCTTCGGCTTGATCAACGGGTTTCTCAACAACGAGGGCGGGGCGTTCCTTCAACTGGTCGCCTGGATCCTTCAATTGGTGGCCACCGCGATCTACACCGGCTTCGTCGTCAAGCTCGTCCAGGACGTGCGGGACGGTCGGCGCGATCAGTCGGTCGGCGAGCTGGTCTCGGCCGCCACTCCGGCGATCGGATCGCTGGTCGTCTTCGGCATCCTCTCGGGCTTTGCGATCGGTATCGGATTCATCTTCCTGATCATTCCCGGGCTGATCCTGATGACGATCTGGTCGGTCGGCGCCCCCGCGATCGTCGCCGAGGGCCGCGGCCCGATCGAGGCATTCGGGCGGAGCTATGAGCTCGTCAGGGGACAGACCTGGACCGTCTTCGGCGTCCTCGTCGTCGTCTTCCTGATCATGCTCGCGGCGGCCCTGATCGCCGGAATCATCGGAGCGGCGATCGGCGGAGTCGTCGGCGCGGTGATCGTCGCCATTCTGGTTCTGGCGCTGTTCATGCCGATCTCCGCCCTGGTTGCGAGCACTCTGTTCTTCGACCTCGGCGGCGGGGCCAACTCCGCGCTCTGATCACGGCAGCCGGCTTGGTTTCATCGAGGGGGTCGGTGGGTCCCGGCCCCCTCGATCCCTTCTCAGCCCGATGACGCGCGTCGACTTCGCCCCATCTGAAGACCCCCGGGGCCTCTATCGGTTGCTCAACTCGGTCGTTGTCCCGCGCCCGATTGCCTGGGTCTCCTCGACATCCGCCGACGGGATCGACAATCTCGCTCCCCACTCCTTCTTCACGGTCTCCTCAGCCGATCCGCCGGTCGTCCAGTTCACGTCGGTGGGCCGGAAGGACACCCTTACGAACGTCCTGGGGACCGGGGAGTTCGTCGTCAATCTCGCCCCCGAGCAACTGTTCGAGCAGGTGAACGCCTCGGCGACCGACTTCCCCCCGGATCGGGACGAGTTCGCCGAGGTCGGGGTCGACCGGGAGCCGAGTCTCAGGGTGAGGCCTCCCCGTGTCGCCGAATCACCGGTGGCGATCGAGTGCGTTCTTCGCGGGACCGAGGACTTCGGAGCTTCGGTCGTCGTGTTCGGGACCGTCGTCCTGATCAGCATCGACGAATCGGTCCTGATCGACGGTCACCCGGAGATCCGCCTGCTTCGTCCCCTGGCTCGCTTGGGCAAGCGCGAGTGGAGCACGATCGGCGAGATCAGGGAGCTCGAGCGGAGCAGGTTCGCGGACTGGCCGACGTAGCGGCCGGCTCCGATTGCGCGTCCGGTCCTCGCGCCCTACCGGCCGAGCAGCCTGGAGAGGAACCCACCCGGCTTGGGGCTCGGAATCGGGCCCTTGGCCTGCACCGGCTTTGCCATCTCAGGCAGCTCGGCGGCGGTGATCGCGAGCGTCACGGCGCCCTCGAAGGTCCGCGCCACCTCCGGGGCATCGACGAAGCGGGTCGTCCCCTCGTTGTCGGTGATCTCGAAACCGTCGAGGATGTGCTCGGTGAAGTTGTCCTCGACCCGCCTGACCTTGCCGACGGGCTCGCCGGCGCTGTCGTAGACGGTGGTACCCCGCTCGATCGCGGTGTAGTGGACAGGGCTTCCGTATTCCTCACTCATCGAGGGAAGAATACGGTTACCGGATGGCCGGCTACTCGAGGACACCGCTCGCAGGGAAACTTGGGGTCAAGCCCGGCGGCCGGATCGCGTTCTCCTCCGCCCCCGCCGGCTTCGGGAAGTTGCTCATCCCCCTTCCCGAGGGCGTGACGATCAAGCGTGCCGTTCGCGGGCCGCTCGACGTCATCGTCGCCTTTCACACCCGGCGGGCGGCGCTGGAGAGGGGCATGCCGGCGCTGATGAGAGCGATGGAACCGGCCTGCGGGCTGTGGATCGCCTGGCCGAAGCGGGCATCGGGAGTCGAGACCGACGTCAGCGAAGGCGTGGTCCGCGAGATCGGGCTCGCCGCGGGGCTCGTCGACAACAAGATCTGCGCGATCGATGAAACCTGGTCGGGCCTGAGGTTCGTCTACCGGCTTTCGGATCGCTGAACGGCGCCACAGAACGCGGCGATCTCCCTCGAGAGCCTCCCCCCCTGCCAGGCGAGCGGGCTCTCGCCCTCCCTCTCGCTGACGAGGGTCGCGCTCGGGATCGCGGCCGTCCAGGCCTCGGCCACGGCGAACGGGTGGCCGGGATCAGATTCGTCGTGGCTGGCCACCACGAGGGTCGGTACCGCCAGCGCCTCGAGCTCGCCGATCCCCTCGAAGGGCAACGAGCGCGGGACCTCGTGGATCGCCTCGGCGACCGCGTCGAGGTCACGGTGGCGTTCGAGCCGATCACGAGCGATCCGAACGAGCGTGTCGTGCCAGTCGGGGTTCATCCCCTCCTCGTAGGCGGCGATGAAGCCGTCGACCCCGCCCCGCTCGAGCCCGCCGGCGAGGGCGTCCCATTCGGCCAATGAGCTCGCATCGAGCGGGATGCCGAGACTGGCCGGGCCGATCAGCACCAATCCCGCGAATCGGGAGGTATCGCGCAGCGCCAGGTTGACGATCGTGTGGGCTCCCATCGAGTGTCCGGCGAGGAACGGCCGCCGCCCGTTGCCTGCCGCGGCGTCAACGACGGCGCCGAGATCGTCGGCGAGCCGTTCGTAATCGTATTCCCCGCTCGGGCCCCGCTCGCTCTCGCCGTGTCCACGTGCGTCGTAGCGGATCAGCTCGTATCCGGCCCGTGGCAGCGTCCGTGAGCCGTGAACGACGAGATCGCGGTGGGCGGTCAGTCCGTGGGCGAGAACGATCGGATACCCCTCCCCCTCGCGAGCTCCGCGCAGGATGATCCCGCCGTTTTCGACCTCGAACCCTGTGGCGGTCAAGCCGCGGGCGCGGACCGCGCCTCGTCGAGGGCCGAGCGGAGATCGCCCGTGTCCTCGAATCCGAGCCCGACGAGCGCCACCTTGCGGTAGCGGAGGTTGCCCTCGGGGTCGATGACGAAGACGGCTCGCCTGACGAACCCGCCGCCCGGGGCGAGGACGCCGTAGTCGCGGGCCACCCCCTTGTCGACGTCGGCGGCCAGTGGGACCGTCAGCCCGTGCTCGGTGATGAACTCTTCGTGAGAGGCGACATCCTGGGGGGAGATCCCGACCACGTCGGCATCAAGCTCGTCGATCTGTTCCCGTCCGTCGCGGTAGTTGCAGAACTGCTTGGTGCAGGTCGGGGTGAAATCGCCCGGGTAGAAGGCCAGGATGACCCACCGGCCACGCCGCTCGCTGAGCGTGAAGTCGGCATCGCCAGTCCACGGAAGGGTGAAATCCGGTGCTCTTTCGCCAACCTTCAGCTTCGCCATCGTTCAGCCCTCTGGGGTCGCCGAGTTGATCACCACGGGCATGCTCGGGGGGCCGTCGGATCCGGGGGTGCCGAGCGCGTCGATGGCCTCGACCGTCTCGAGCCCGTCGGTGACCTCGCCGACGAGTGCGTAGTCGGCCGGCAGGCCGGCGTCGGCTCCGGTGACCACATAGAACTGGCTCCCCGAACGCCCGGGCGGCTCCACCTCGCTCTTGGCCATGGCGACGATGCCCTTCGTGTAGGCAAGGTCCGACGGCGGCTTCTCGTCGATGCTGTAGCCGGGGCCGCCGGTACCCGCCAGCTGCGGATCGCTGCCGAGCGGGTCGCCGCCCTGGATGACGAAGCCGGGAACGACCCGATGGAAGACGGTGCCGTCGAACAATCCCTCCTCGGCCAGGTACTGGAAGGAGGCCGCTGTCTTCGGCGCGCGGTCGTCGAAGGTGACCGTGA
This sequence comes from uncultured Solirubrobacterales bacterium, assembly GCA_963823275.1. Taxonomy (GTDB): domain Bacteria; phylum Actinomycetota; class Thermoleophilia; order Solirubrobacterales; family 70-9; genus RHKX01. The sequence continues at coordinate 1,190,310 of CAWGKW010000002.1, forward strand.
AGCTGCCGCAGCTCGTATCGAATCTGACGCCGTCGGCGGTTGGGGCGTCGGCCTTGGGGGCGGCCAGCTCGGGGTCGGGCTTCGGGTCCGGTGCGTCGACCGTTTCGCATCGAGCCTCGGTCGAGGAGTCGGCGGTGGTGCTCTCGTCGCCGCCACAGGAGGCGAGAAATGCCACACACGTCGCGCCGGCGACGGCGGAAGCGATGATCAGCGGGATTCGTTTGAGCACGCGCGGCAGCCTAACGTGTTGGCGGATTGCGATCATGGCCCGGTGAGCATGAATCCCCGTTCCAACGATGAGGGTGGAGGTCCGCCCATCCGGGTCAGGCTGATCGGGCGTGCACTGAATGCCACCGTCGCCCATGCGCCGTGGCTATGGCCGGTACTGAAGCGGCCGATGACCTCCTACTTCGACGATCGTGCGCCCACCTGGGATGAGCGCACGGGTGCTCCCGGTGTCGACCACCTCGCGCCCCTGGCGGTGGCGGTGACCAAGATCGATCGCCGTCCCGAGCGTGCGCTCGATGTAGGCACCGGAACGGGCGTAGCCGCCCTGTTCGTCGCGCGCGAGTTCCCGCACGCTTCCGTGCGCGGGGTGGATGTCTCCGAGGAGATGATCCGCAAGGCGAAGGCCAAGGTCGGTCTCGACCCCGAGGGTCGGGTGGCGTTTCGCGTGGCCGACGCCGCGGCCCTCCCCTACGACGACGGCGGGTTCGATCTCGTCACCCTGCTCAACATGCCCCCGTTCTTCGGCGAGATCTCCCGCGTATTGCGACACAGCGGGCACGTCATCGTCGCCGCCAGCTCCGGCGAGCAGACGCCGTTCTTCACCCCCGACGCGGTCCTCGAGCGCGGGTTCAGGCGCCATGGGATGACGCTGGTCAAGGCGGGCCGGATCGGCCGCGGTTCCTACTTCGTCGCGCGCAAGGGCGACTGAGTGATGTCGATGGCCGGAGACGAGCCCCGGTATGCGCTGCTGGTCAACCCCTCAGCCGGCGCCGGACGCGCTCTCAATCGCCTGCCGGATATCCGAGCGGCGCTGGACCGGCGAACGATGCACCATCGGGTCGTGATGACGACCGGGATCGACCACGGTTGCCGGGCGGCCCGGCTGGCGGTTGAGCAGGGCGAGATCCCGGTCGTGGTCAGCGGCGACGGGCTGATCGGCAGGGTCGGCGGGGTGCTCGCCGGGACCGACACTCCTCTGGGGGTGATTCCCGGGGGGCGCGGCAACGACCTCGCCAGGGTCGTCGGCATCCCCACAGACCCCGACGCGGCCGTCGCGGTCCTCGCCACGGACAACCGGCGACGGATCGACGTCGGCGAGGTCAACGGCGAGCGCTTCCTCTGCATCGCCAGCTGCGGCTTCGACTCCGACGCGAACCGGATCGCGAACGAGACGAGCTTCGTCCGAGGAGCGCCCGTCTACGCCTACGCCGCGCTGAAGGCTCTCTGGCAGTGGAAGCCGGCCAGGTTCACCGTGACCGTGGACGGCGAAGCAGTCGCGATGACCGGCTACTCGGTGATGGTCGCGAACTCGAAGGCCTACGGCGGTGGCATGTACGTTGCCCCCGATGCGCAGCTCGACGACGGTGAGCTCGATGTCGTCACGACCTCCGCGATGCCGAAGCGCCGCTTCCTCGCCGGCATCCCCGACGTCTTCAAGGGCAAACACATCGACAACCCCGAGGTCCAGGTCCGGCGGGGTCGGGTCGTCGAGGTCGAGGCCGACCGGCCGTTCGACGTCTACGCCGACGGCGATCTGATCGCCGCGCTGCCGGCGAGGATCACGGTGTTGGCGGGGGCGCTCGAGCTGATCGCCCCCGTGGAAACGTGAGCGCGGCCGCTCCACAGGAGGGCGGCGAGAAGCGGGGAGCCGGCCTCTTCGCCGCCAAGATCGCCCTTGCCCGGGCGATCGGCGCGCTGAGCCGGAGCACGGGCCGGGGCGGTGGCACCACTCTGCCCGGTCGGGTCCTTCTGCGGACCGCCCCCGATGCCATCAGCCGCCTCGGCTCCGGACTCCACGGCGAGCGAACGGTGATCAGTGCAACGAACGGCAAGACCACCACCGCCGGAATGCTCGCCTCCGCCCTCAATGCGGCGGGTCGGGATCCGATCCACAATCGCGCCGGCTCCAACATGGCCTGGGGGGTCGCCACCGCGCTGCTCGAGCAGCGGGGTGAGGAGGGGCTGTTCGAGGTCGACGAGGCCTGGTTGCCGCAGGTCGTCGAGCAGCTCTCCCCCACCCTGCTCGTCCTCGGCAACCTCTTCCGCGATCAGCTCGACCGCTACGGCGAGCTCGAGAAGCTCGCCGACGAGTGGGCCGAGGTGATCTCCCTTCGTGAGGGCTCCACCGGGCTCGTGCTCAACGCCGACGATCCCCTGATCGCCGACCTCGGCAGGGATCGGGACCTGCGTCGGCGCGAGGGCGTCACGTTCTTCGGCATCGAGGACCCGACCCAGGCCGTTGCGGAGCTCCAGCACGCCTTCGATGCCAAGCACTGCCGCCGCTGCGGTTCGCCGTATCGCTACGAGCGTGCCTTCGTGGGCCATCTCGGCCACTACTCGTGTCCGAGCTGCGGAGCGGACCGACCGGCCCCCGACGTTTACGCGACCGACATCGAGCTGCGAGGGATCACGGGTTCGGCCTTTCGGGTCCAGACCCCCGCGGGCCGACTGGAGATCGAGCTCCCGCTGCCCGGCCTCTACAACGTCTACAACGCGATCGCCGCGATCGCGGCCGCGGGAAGGCTCGGGGTCGCTCAGCCGCAGATCCGCAGCGGCCTGCAGTCGGTGCGGGCGGCGTTCGGGCGGGTGGAGACCATCTCGATCGGCAGCGGAACGCTTTCGATCCTCCTGATCAAGAATCCGGCCGGCGCCAACGAGGTCCTCCGGACCCTCCAGCTCGAGGCTCTCCGGGTCGGCACCCAGCTCGATCTCTGGATCGCGCTCAACGACCGGATCGCCGACGGCCGGGACGTCTCCTGGATCTGGGATGCCGACTTCGAGTTGCTGGCTGCCTCGGCCCGGCGGGTCTGGTGCACCGGCTCGAGAGCATCGGAGATCGCTCTCCGGCTGAAGTACGCGGGCTGGCCGACCGATCGGATCGAGGTCGTCGAGGGAGTCGAGGCGGCGCTAGACCGGGCGCTGGCCGATTCCCCCGGCCGACTCTTCGCGATGCCCACCTACACGGCCCTGATCGAGCTTCGCACCCTGCTCTCCAAACGCGGCCTGGTCTCGGAGTTCTGGCGATGAGCGCGGGCCGTCGCCAGGCCCCGGTCGATGCGGGAGCGAGAGCTGACGCCACCGCCTGGCATGACGCTGAAAACGGCTCATACGCGGCCGACCTCCGCCTCTGGGAGCGACTGGCGCGCGAACATCCCGGCGGGGTGGTTGACCTCGGGGCGGGCACCGGGCGGGTGTCACTGCACCTCGCCGCCTCCGGACATGCCGTGACCGCGGTCGACAGCGATCCGGCGTTGCTCGCGGCTCTCTCCGATCGCGCCGCGGACCGGGGGTTGGAGGTCGAGACCGTCTGCGGCGACGTGCGATCGCTCGAGCTGCCGGGCTCCTACCCGTTGATCCTCGCTCCGATGCAGCTTCTCCACATCCTCGGAGGCGAGTCGGGCCGGCGGCGAGCGCTGGCGGGGATCGCCGGAAGCCTGGCCGCCGCCGGACGCTTCTGCGCCGCCGTGCTGAATGAGCCCCTGCCGCTCGGGACGGCTCGGCCCGAGCCGATCCCCGACGTGCGCGAGGTCGATGGTTGGGTCTTCTCGAGCCTGCCGACCGAGATCCGCATCGACGGGGACTCGATCCGGATGCGGCGGCTGCGCCAACTCGTCGCGCCCGATGGCGAGCTCAGCGAAGAGCCGAACTCGATCACGTTGGATCGCTTCACGTTGGCGGCGCTCGAGCGGGATGCGATTGACGCCGGGATGCAGATCGTCAGCGGCGAGCGGATTCCGAGCACGGAGCGGTATGAGGATTCGGTCGTGGCGATAATGGAGCGCTCCGATGTCTGAGCTGCGGCTGATCGCGCTCTATCCGGAGCAGATGAACATCTATGCCGACCGCGGAAACGTGCTCTTTCTGCAGCACCGCTGCGAATGGAGGGGAATCGGCTTCAGCTACGCATCCTCAGGCCCTGGGGAGACCTTCGATCCCGACGATCACGATCTGATCTACATCGGCGGCGGCCAGGATCGCGACCAGATCATGGTGGCGGCCGACATGCTCGCCAGCAAGCGCGACGCGATCGAACGGGCGGTGGAGGGCGGCGCAGCCGCGCTGGCGGTCTGTGGCGGCTACCAACTCCTCGGGTCCTCCTACCAACTGGGCACCGAGCGGATCGAGGGCCTGGGAATCGCCGACCTGCACACCGTGCGGGAGCCCGGCGAGCGCCTGATCGGCAACGTGGCGATCGAGGTTGACCTGGGAACGGGCCCGCGGGTCCTGGCCGGCTTCGAAAACCACGGCGGCCGTACCTACATCGGAGAGACCGGAAGCCCGCTCGGACGGGTTCTCCACGGTCATGGCAACAATGGTAAGGACGGCCTCGAGGGAATCGTTCGCAACAACCTGATCGGCACCTACCTCCACGGCCCATTGCTGCCGAAGAACTCCTGGCTCGCCGATGAGCTGATCGTCCGAGCGATTGGACGCCGCGAGGGCCGGAGGCCCGAGCTCGAGCCGCTCGACGACCGGCTCGAGGACGCAGCCCACGCTGACGCCCTCAAGGCGGCGCAGAGGTAACTGCGCGACTCGCAGCGCTCCGCGCCGCTCGACTGCGCGTTCGCTCTCAGCGTCGTTGCGGGAAGCCGCGCCGCTTCATCAGCGGGCGCTCGATCAGGTAGTAGCTGGTGGCTGCCACGATCGTCGTGATGATCACGGTGCCGATGAGCGTGACCCAGAACCCGGCGCCGATCGCCCCGCTCCCCAGGTTGTAGGCGATCGTCACGTGCCAGAGAAAGACCCCGAACGCGATCGAGCCGAACCAGGAGATCCATCCCAGCCCGAGCAGTCGGTGCGGAAGGCCGTTCCCGGTACCGGTGAAGACGACGGGGATCATGATCAACCCCGAGATCACGGCGAACCCGAAGTAGGAAGCGAGAAACTCGAGGTCCGTCTCCCTTGCGACGATGTAGGGCTCGGCCGGGAGCGTCAGGACCAGCACCAGCCAGACGCCCAGGGCGGCCGCCCAACACAGCGTCGGTCGGTCGGCGAGCGTGGCGAGGTGACGCTGCGGCCTGCGCTCCGCGAAGGCGACGGAGACCACCGCCAGCCCCAGCCCCAGTCCGATCCAGATCATGTTGCCGAGGAAGCTGAAGCGAAACCAGGTGTCGAAGCGGAGGTCGAAGGGGGCGACGCTGAGCGCCGCTGAGACGATCCCGATCAGGGCGAGGAGCCCAAGCTCCAGCGTCACCCACCGTCGACGGCTTCGGCCGCGGGCGAGTCGCGCGGTGAGCAGGGCGTAGAGCGGCAGAACCAGGTAGAAGGTCACCTCTGCCGTCAGGCTCCAGGTCTGCGGCAACCCACAGCGGAACACGTAGCCGTTGCACTCGGGGTTGGTGAAGGGATCGTCGAGATTTCCGGCCAGCGAGTAGAAGCCGAGCCAGTCGGAGCCGAAGACGCCGAGCAGGCCCGGGAAGATCGCCAGCACCGTCAACGCGACCCAGTAGGCCGGGTAGATGCGCAGCCCGCGGCGGGTCAGGTAGCCGCGAACGTTCGGCGGTCGGGCTCCCCCCGTCCGATGGGCGATCATCGGCCGGTAGAGCAGAAACGCCGAGAGGACGAAGAAGACCGCGAAGGCGACGTCGAGGCGGATGATCGCCCGATCGAGCAGGCTGCCGGTCAACGGCAGCGTGAAGATCGCGACATGGATGACGATCACGGCCGCCGCCGCAATCCCGCGCAGGCCGTCGGTGAGCTCGAAGCGCGGATGTCTGGGTGCCGGCCCCCCAGACGCGCCGGGGCCCGCGCTCAACGGAATGCCTCTCCGATCACGTCCTTCGAGCAATCGTCGAAGCCGTATGCCTTCGCGGCCTCCTGTTGTTCGGCGGCCAGCGTCCCCAGGAGCCGCTCGAGATCCTGGGATTCGTCTGCATCGCCGGCGAGTCCGGCACGAAGGCGCTGCCGAGAGAGCTCCTCGATCGAGTCGAAGAGCCCCAGGAAGCGATCGAGGTTCTCGTCGTCACCCGGGATCTCCAGGGCCCGCAACCGTTCCGACTGCCGGGCACGGATCTCGATCCCGGGCGCAATCAGCCCCTTTGTCGTCAGCTCGAGCGCATCGGCGGAGGCCATCGGGAGATCGCCGCTCCCGACGAGATCTTCGGCATCAGCGAGCGCCTGAGCGCAGATTCGATCGGCCCGCTCGATGTAGGCGGCCTTGGCCTCAGGGTCGGCGCCCGGAGACTCGACCGGAGCGGAACCTGACGCAGGCGTCGAAGCCGACCCATCGCCATCTCCGCAGCCGCCGATCGCGGCGACGGCGATCAGTACTCCGGCCGCGACGGCGAGGCGCCTAATGCTGCGGCGGTCCCGGAGCCAGGCAAGCCCGATCGCGGCGAGGATCAGGAGGAACGGGTCGGCCGGCACCCGGTACCGTGGCAGGCCCGCCACCGGCAGCGCGACGAGGATCAGCGCCATCGGTACGAGCCACAGGAAGATCGGTCCGGCGTGCACAGCGGGCATTCTCCCGGTCTCGGGCAGCTCCGGATTCCTCCGGCCAGCCGCGATCGCGAGTAACCCGACGGCGGCGAGCACGAACGCCAGCACGAAGGCGGCCACCTCCGTGGTGGTCCCACGGTTGCCGATCCCCGTCTCGTCGATCTCCTGTCCGAATGCGACGACCGAATCGCTTTTCAGATACGCCAGCCGGAGGGCGTTGTTGAGCATCGCTTCGACGGCGTATCCAGGGTGATCGGCGACGAAGGAGACGGACTCCCGCCGCAGGGTCGCGTCCAGGGTGCCCTCGTCGACGCCGGCCGTCCGAAACAGGGGGGCATACTCATCAGCGATCGCAGGCGTCCGCCAGGCGGCGGTCGCAGAAGGGTCGTTAAGGGAATCCTCGTTGTAGGTGCCGGCGAGGCCGAAGCCAGTACTGGTGGCGATCGGGATCAGGCGGCCGAACTCGACGGCGTTGCGGGCCGTCCACGGCGCGATCACCAACACGGCGCACGCGATCGCCGTCAGCGGGCCGACCAGGGCACGGATACCGAGGCGGGGGCGGATCATCCACAGGCCGAGGATCAGCGGAAGCAGCGCGATCACGCCGGGACCGCGCGTGAGGGCGGCCAGGCCCGCAAGGACGCCCGCCAGGGCGGCCCACCGGATCGCCGAACTCTCGCGGTAGCGGACGACGGCGAGGACGGCGCCGAGCAACAGCGGGATGAAGAGGTTCTCGGAGTAGAGCTCGGTGCTGATCAAGATGAGCGGCGGGAAGGCGGCTGCGAGCGAGGCGGCGATCAGGGCTATGCGCGGCCCCCAGATCCGTCTGGTCAGCAGGTAGAGGAGAAGCACGGTGAGCGCCCCCAGCAAGGCCCCGAACATTCGCCCGGCCGTGATGCTGTCGCCGCTGACCGCGTAGACGGCGCCGAGGGCGAACGGATAGGCGGGACCACGCAGAGCGCTCGGTCCGCCGTCGGGGACGTAATCCGACTCGGGAAAGCCGTCGCCGGCCGAAATCGAGCGGGCGTGGCGGTCGTAGTCGTATGCGTCATGGCGAGGCTCGTATGCTCCGTCGACGCCAATTGCGAGGACGCGGATCAGGAGGGCGGCGAGGACGACCGCCGTCGGAAGGATCCACGACGAAAGAGACCGCCCTTGCGAGCGGCCTCCCTCGTCCTCAGATTCCCTCATCCAACCTCAGGGCGAGATGCAAGTGACGTTCGCCTGCATGCTCCAGTTCGAGGCGGTGCCAGCGCCGATCTCCTGAGCCTGAGCGATCCATCCGCCCAGGTAGACGGTGTTGATCGTCGCCGTGACGTCGTTGGAGCCCGCCCCCGCGAGGGCGAAGCCGCCACCGGTCGGTGATGAACTGCCGGGACAGTCCGCCACCACCAGCTTCGTGGCGTTGCTGTCGCTAGGGCTGGTGGTGCCGAATACCGCGTCGGTGGTGCCGAACTTCGAATCGGCGGTTGTCTGAGCCGCGGCCGCGGCTGTGCTCGCGTTGTCGGCAGTGGTCTGCGCCGTATCGGCGGCTGCCTGCGCGGCGTCCGCTGAGTTCTGGGCGCCGTCCGCTGAGTTCTGGGCGTCGTCGGCGGTGGACTGAGCCGCCTTCGCCGCCTTGTTGGCCTCTTTGGCCTTCTTCAGTGCCTTCTTGGCCGTGCTCTTGGCACTGGCGAAGGTATCGGCAACGGGGTTGCCCGGCCCACCGAGAGCCGGGACCGCGAGGGCGACCGCGAGCAATGCCGTCATTCCGAACAGGGCGTATCGCCTCTTCATCTGAATCTCTCTTCCTTGTCGCGAACGCTGGACGAAACCGTCCAATTGAGCGCGATCAGATCACATCAGGCGGACGAATGCAAGTTCGAAGGGTCGCGCCACGGCAGGATCAGCCCGGCCGGGGAGCGGTGTCCAGGGAGGTGGTCGGACACTCGGCAAGCCCGAGGTCGGATATCGCAGTCTCGAGCGACGCCGTCGCCTCGTCGGTTGCGGCGGCCTGGGCGGAGATCTCGGCCTGCGAACCTACCCGGCTCTGGCGCGAGAGGGCACCGAGCTCGACGATCACGGCAAGCAATGCGTCGTCGAGCGCCTGCGCCTGTTCCGCGTGTCCCGGGGTCGGCTCCAGGGACTCGAAGGCCAGCTTCCATTCCGTCACCGCTGCGAGGGTCGCCACCACGTATCGCGACTGAGCGCCTGCCTTCGAGTCTGCCGCGGCCTCGGCCCCGGCAGCTGCGACCTGCTGTTTGGCTGCGACACACTGGGCGTCGGCCTCCCTGGTGAAGGCATCCTGCGTCGGCGGTTCGTCGGGGGTATCGAGGACGGCGAAGGCGACGATCGCGATGATCGCCGCCAACCCGGTGCCGGCGGCCAGCATCCGCTCCCGTCGGGAACGTCCGATTACGGCCGAGAGTCGCTCTCGCCAGGTCCGCGGCGCAGACGTGGGCGGCTGCTCGGTACCCGCCACCGGTGCGCCGCAGCTGCCGCAGAATCGTGCGGCCTCACTCAGCCTCCCCCCGCAGTTCTCGCAGTGCATGGCGCCGCAAGCTAGCCGAAACCGGGATGGGGCCACTGCTACTGTCGAATTGTGATCCCGGCGACCCGATCCCGCCGCGCGTACGCGCCGGTTCCCGCTGTGCTGCTGCTGGCGGTTGTCATGATCGGATCCGGTTGCGGAGAGGGGTCCGAACCGACCGCTTCGACCTCGGCTTCGGCCCAGACCACTTCGACCACCACGGGAGCCGGGGTCGCCGAACCGACCAGCGACCCCGCAGGCATCTCGAGCAAAGCCAAAGCCGGCGAGGACGGCGGCCCGGCTCCAACGGGTGACGGTGAGCCGGATGCGGGCAACTCGTCGTCGCCCGGCGGAGCGGGTGGAGATTCCACATCGACCTCCGGCTCCGACGGGGGTTCGTGCCCCGGCGACCTGACCGCGGTGGAATGCGAGGACCTGGTCGACGCCCTTTCGGCGGCGGATGGAAGTGGATCCAAACCCGCCTGCCCCGCGTCCCTCTCTCGGTCTGAGTGCAGGGATCTGGCGGCCGCGATGGATGCGGCCAAGGGCGACGATGTCGGCAAGGATCCCGGCTGCCCGGACGTTCTCAGCAGGGCCCAGTGCCAGGCGCTGGGCGAGGCCTACGCGGCCGGGCGCTAGCCGACGCCGCTCGAGCCGAAGCCGCCGGTTCCCCGCTCGGTCTCCGACAGCTCGGCGACCTGAACGGGCGTCGCGGTGGCGAAGGGGACCAGCAGGAGCTGGGCGATCCGGTCCCCGGGCTCGACCTCGAAGGGGTGCTCTCGATCGGTGTTGAGAAGCAGCACCCGCAACTCACCCCGATAGCCGCAATCGACCAGGCCCGGAGCGTTCACCATCGAGATACCGTGTTTGAGGGCCAGGCCCGAGCGGGGCAGCACCAGCCCGGCGTGACCGGTCGGGATCTCGACTGCCACGCCGGTGCCGATCGACGCCCGCTCGGCCGGTCCGATCAGGGCCGGTTCAGCTGCGCGGAGGTCGAGGCCCGCATCCCCGCCGTTGGCTCGCGAGGGCATCGACGCACCCGGCTCCAGAAGCCGTCACCCTCAGCTCCACGGGCGCAACCGACCTCCGGCGACGGACTCAGGCTGCCGACGTCCCGTTGACCGAATAACCGGCGAACCGATGCGAGTGACTGCGGGGGACGCGAGCGCGAACCAGGACCCCGTCCGCGCGATCGTCGCGTTCGACCTGGCCGGCGATGGCGTGCAGTTCGCTGAGGATCGCTCCATGGTCGTAGGGGATCAGCAGCTCCATCGGCTGCAGGGTCTCCGCAAAGGCCTCCTCGATCGCGTCGAGAAGCGCCCCCACCCCCTCCCCGCTGACGGCGGAAACGCCGACCGCTCCCCGCTCACCGACCAGGAGATCGCGGCGCTGTTCGTCGCTCAGCAGGTCGAGCTTGTTGAAGACGAGGACACGTGGCGTCTCGCCCGCCCCGATCTCCTCGAGCACGGAATCGACGGCTGCCATGGCGGTCGCCCGGGCCGGCGGAGGCTCGGAGCCGTCGACGACGTGGACGATCAGGTCGGCGAGCGTTGTCTCCTCGAGCGTCGCCTTGAACGCGTCGACTAGCTGATGGGGGAGCTTGCGGATGAACCCCACCGTGTCGGTCAGGAGGTACCTGCGTCCCGCGTGTTCGTAGGAGCGTGTCGTCGGATCGAGCGTGTGGAAGAGGCGATCACCCACACCGACCCCGGCGCCGGTGATCGCATTCAAGAGGGTCGACTTGCCCGCGTTGGTGTAGCCGGCGAGGGCGACGGTGGGGATCGCCGAGCGGTCGCGCTCGGCCCGCATCGTCTCTCGGCTCCGCTCGACCACCCGAAGCTCGCGGCGCAGGGCCGAGATTCGATCGCGGGCGAGGCGCCGGTCGGTCTCGATCTGCGACTCGCCAGGGCCCCTGGTTCCGATGCCGCCGTCCATGCGGCCGGCGCCGAGGCGCTCGAGGTGGGTCCACAGCCCCCGCATGCGAGCGAGGTTGTACTCGAGCTGGGCCAGCTCGACCTGAAGCTTGCCCTCGGCGCTGTGGGCGTGGTCGGCGAAGATGTCGAGGATCACGGCGGTGCGGTCGATGACGGGTACGCCGAGGGCGCTCTCCAGGTTTCGCTCCTGCCGCGGCGCGAGCTCGTCATCACAGGCGATCAGATTGGCTCCGACGCGCTTGATCTCCGCCTCGAGCTCCTCCAGCTTTCCGCGTCCGAAATACCGGTCGGGATCGGGCTCGGATCGTTGTTGGACCATCCGGCTCTCGGTCGCGACGCCGGCCGTGCGGAGCAACTCACGCAGCTCGGCCAGCTCGAGGTCCTCGCCGGGTAAGCCGGTGAGGACGCCGATCGCGACGGCCCGCTGCCGCGCTCGGGGGTTTCGCACGCCGGCCTCGACCGTGCCGTTGCGCGATCGGGCCTGCTCTTCGTTCTCTCCGGAGGCCACCCGACAAGTGTAGGAGCAGCCGTGCCGATTCGAAAAGGCCGCCGCGATCCCGGTCAGATCGAAGCGACGGAGAAGAGGTTCCACTCTCCCGGGACGCCCTTGAGCGAGTGTGCTCCTCGGGGGTCGAACTCGATCCCGGAGCCGACGACCAGGTCGCGGACCGTCGAGGAGGCGATGACCTCGCCCGGCTCCCCCACCGAGCCGATCCGGGCGCCGATGTGGACGGCCATCCCGCCGACGTCGGAACCGATCACCTCGATCTCGCCGGTATGCAGACCGGTGCGAAGCTGGATTCCGAGGTCGCCGAGGCGCTGACCGATCGTCTTCGCGCAGCGCACGGCTCTGGCCGGGCCGTCGAAGGTCGCGAGGAAGCCGTCGCCGGTCGACTTGACGGCGACGCCACCGTAGGCGCCGACGAGCTCGCGGGTCAGCTGATCATGGCGCTCCAGCGTCTCCCGCCAGCGGCGGTCGCCGAGTTCGGCGGCGAGCTTGGTCGAGCCCACTATGTCGGTGAACATGACGGTGGCCAGCGCGCGCTCCTGGCGTCTGGCCGTGACCGCCCCCGTGCTGAACTCCTCGACGGCGTCCATGTACGCCTCGAAATCGTCGCCGAACGAGATCGCGTCGCGTCCCGGCAGCTCCATGAATGTCGCCCCGGGGATGTGCTCGGCGAAGTACTTGGCGTGACGAGAGTCGAGTGAGCGAGCCTGCGGGCGATCCAGGACCAGGGTCGGAGCCTGCACACGCGGCAGGATCTCGCGCACGTCCATCTTTCCGATCAGGCCCATTCGCTTCTCCATCGTGCCCGGCGAGGACGAGAGGCGCTCCCAGCGACCCCACCAGTCGACGAACTCGGGACTCGAGCTGGCGAGGACCGGCGAGTTCTGGGCGCCGTTCTCCCCGGTCCCCCAGCGCGCGAGCATCGGCCGAACGAAATCCCGCTCGCGGGTCTCCTCGTCCGCCCAGGCCCATTCATAGCCCGGAGCGGCCGTCATCCGCGCCATCGGGTGCATCAGGATCAGGTGGCTGACGCGCTCGGGATGGGTGGCGGCGAACATGACCGCCAGCATCGCCGCCTCCGCCTGAGCCTCGATCACCACCCGGTCGCATCCGCAGACGTTCAGGACGGCGATCACGTCGGCCATCTGCTCCTCGAGCGTCGCCGGCTCGGCCACCGGATCGGAGAGACCCGCACCACGGCGGTCGAAGGAGATCAGGCGCGAGTGCTTGGCGAACCCGTCGACCATCCGCCTGGCCGGGGGCTCATCGAGAACCTCGATCGTGCCGAGGCTCGGCAGGATGATGCAGTAGTCCTGCTCGCCCGAGCCGACGGTCCGATAGGCGATATGGGCGCCGTCCTGGCTGCGAACGTATCTGATCGGCGCCGCGTTCAAATCAGCTCAGCTCAGATGCTCCCGCATCCGCTCGACCGCCTCCGTCAGGCGCCCATCGGCCGTCGTCAATGAGATTCGGAAAAAGCCCTCACCGCTCGGTCCGTACATCGAGCCCGGAGAGATCACGACGGCCGCCCGCTCGAGCACGTGCTCGCAGAATGAGGTCGATGTGTAACCCTCCGGCACGGGGGCCCAGACGTAGATGGTGCCCTTGGGGGACTCGACGTCGACGCCGATCCCGCGTAGCGCGTCGACCACCAGATCCCGGCGACGGGTATAGATGGCGTTCATCTCCTCCAACGGCCCCGGCGGTCCCTCCAGCGCCGCGACGCCTGCCAGCTGGACGGCCTCGAACAGGCCCGAGTCGACGTTCGTCTTGAGCCGCCAATACGTCTGGATCGCCTCGGCGTTGCCGAGAATCGCGGCGCAGCGCCAGCCGGTCATGTTGTAGCCCTTCGAGAGGCTGAAGACCTCGACGCCAACGTCCTTGGCGCCGGGCGTCTGTAGGAAGCTCGGGGCCACGTAGCCGTCGTAGGTCGTCTCCGAGTAGGCGTTGTCGTGGACGACGAGGATCTCGTGCTCGTTGGCGAGCTCCACGACCCGCTCGAACAGGCCGTCGGGCACGATCGCGCCGGTGGGGTTGTTCGGGTAGTTGAGGAACAGCAGGCGAGCGCGCCTCAGCATCTCCGGGTCGACCGCATCGAGATCGGGTGCGAACCCCAGCTCCGGAAGCAGCGGCAGGGCCCCGACCTCCGCCCCGGCGAGCACGGGGCCGCCGGTGTAGACGGGGTAGCCCGGATCGGACGCGAGCGCGACGTCTCCCGGGTCGAGGAAGGCGAAGCAGATGTTGTAGATGCACTCCTTGGCTCCGATCGCCGGGATCACCTCGGCCTCGGGGTCGATCTCAACGCCGAATCTGCTCCGGTAGAAGCCCGCCAGGGCATTGCGGAACTCCGCTCGGCCCCGGTTGGAGGGGTACTTCTGATTGCCGCTGTCGGCTACCGCCGCCTGCATCGCCTCGACCACGTGGGGGTAGGTCGGCATGTCGGGATCACCGATTCCGAGGCTGATCACGTCGATCCCGGCCGCGCGCCTGTCGGCGACCTTGCGCTCGAGCTCGGCGAACATGTAGGGCGGGATCGCCTGGAGACGCTTGGAGGGGTCGGTGAGGGCCAAGGTGAGCGGAGTCTCCTCTCAGGATGATCGGATGGCGTGCTGGGGTGCGGCAACCAGGGTATCTAGGCTTGGTGGTCCATGAGCGAAACCGAGGAGCCCCGATGAGCGCAACAGCAACCAGGTGGACCGTCGCCGACATCCCCGATCAGACCGGTAGAGCGATCCTCGTGACCGGCGCCAACAGCGGCCTCGGGCCTGCAGACTGCGAAGGCCCTGTCCGGCGCCGGGGCATCGGTGCTGATGGCCTGTCGCGACGCCGCAAAGGCCGAGGCGGCCAGAACCGAGATCAAGGCCTCCCACCCGGAGGCGGACCTGGAGATCGTCGCGCTCGACCTCTCGAGCCTGGAGTCCGTGGCAACGGCGGCCGCTGAGGTTTCGTCTCGGTCAGGGCCCCTGGACGTTCTCGTCAATAACGCCGGGGTCATGGCTCCCCCGCATCGAAAGACGGCCGACGGCTTCGAGCTTCAATTCGGAACCAACCACCTCGGGCATTTCGCGCTCACCGCGGGGCTGCTGGACAAGCTGCTCGCATCCGACGCACCCCGGGTCGTGAACGTGAGCAGCATCGCCCATCGCATGGGGAAGATGGACTTCGACGATCTCAACTGGGAGCGGAGCTACTCCCGCTGGCCTGCCTACGGACGCTCGAAGCTGGCCAACCTCCTGTTCACATCGGAGCTTTCGCGCCGAGCGGAGGCCGCCGGGACCGACCTGATCGCGGCCTCCTCCCACCCCGGATTCGCTGCCACGAACCTGCAGACCTCGGGCGTCGGCCTGGGGTCTGCGGGCGCGTTGCTCAAGCCGTTCATGAAGGTCGGCAACCTGCTGTTCGCCCAGGGCGATGCCGACGGTGCGCTCCCCTCGCTCTACGCGGCCACGGCCCCCGACGTCGCCGGCGATGACTTCTTCGGCCCCGATGGGTTCCAGGAGATGCGCGGTCATCCCAAGCGGGTTGGAAGGACCGGGCGGGCCGCCGACGGCGAGGACGCCAAGCGCCTCTGGGCGGTCGTCCGAGGAGCTGACCGGCGTCAGCTTCGGAGTGCTTGACGAGGTCGAGCGCCTAGAGCCCGGCGACCCGGTTGAGAAACGCGGCCGTGAACTCGCCGCTGAAGACCGGCTCGGCGGTCCCGGTCAGATGGACCTCGAGATCGCCCGCGACCTCGACCTCGAGTACGCCGCCGTCGAGAACCACCTCGATCGGGCTCGCGGCCCCGCGCAGGTGCGCCGCGACCGCGGCCCCGCTCGCCCCGGTACCGGATGAGAGGGTCTCCCCCACCCCCCGCTCGTAGATCCTGGCCCTGACACGGGAACCGTCCGCATGCCAGAAGCTGACGTTGGATCGGTTCGGAAAGATCGCCGCGCCCTCGATCCCGGGCCCGAGCGCTGCGCAGGTCCAGATCCTCGAGGCCTTCGTCGATCTCGATCGCGCATTGCGGGTTGCCGATCGAGACGTGCTGGAACTCACGCTCCACTCCGGCGACGTCGATCGTTCCCCGCCCGTCCGCCGGGCCGCCGGGGAAGTCCTTGGAGAAGGTCGCCGCCCGGCCCATGGCGACCCGGGCCGACTGCGGACCGGTCAGGGTCGGCGTGATCTCGCCGGCGGCGGTCAGGATCGTGAAGGTGTCGAGATCGGTCCAGCCCGCTGCCCGAAGGTGGAGAACCGCCTCCCTTACCCCGTTGCCGGAGAGCTCGGCCTCGGAGCCGTCGGGGTTGAAGATCCGCAGGTCAGCCACGTGAGCTTGGGGATCGGCGGGCCTGGAGAGCAGCAGGATGCCGTCTGAGTGACATCCGAAGTGGGCCTCGCAGATCGCCCGCACGCGCCGAGCGGTGAGCTCGAATGGAACGTCCTCGGCCTCGAGCACGATGTAGTCGTTGCCGAGGGCCTGCCACTTCGCGAATTGCATCGGCGCGAAGTATGCCTCTCCCACCCCTACTTCCTCAGCCCGCGCCGTCGCCGCGGATGGGGCCAGCTAGCCTGCGGAGTCCCCGCTACCAGTCTCTCGCACTTCAAACAGGAGGTTTCAGCATGCCGATGGTCCCGATGGTGGTCGAGCAATCCGCCCGTGGCGAGCGATCCTTCGACATCTACTCCCGCCTGCTCTCCGAGCGGATCGTCGTCCTGGGTACCGAGATCGACGATCAGGTGGCGAATCTGATCGTCGCCCAGCTCCTCCACCTCGAGTCCGAGGATCCCGACAAGGACATCTCGCTGTACATCAACTCGCCGGGCGGAGTCGTCTACGCGGGCCTGGCGATCTACGACACGATGCAGTTCGTCCATTGCGACGTGCAGACGATCTGCTTCGGCGTCGCGATGTCGATGGGCTCGCTGATCCTCACCGGCGGCACCCCGGGGAAGCGCATGGCGTTGCCCAATTCGCGGATCCTCAACCACCAGCCATCCGGCGGCTTCCAGGGTCAGTCCAGCGACATCGAGATCCACGCGAGCGAGACGCTCTCGATCCGCAAGACGCTCGAAGAGCTCTACGCCAAGCACACCGGCCAGGACATCGCTCAGATCAACGAGGACATGGAGCGGGATCGCTTCTTCTCGGCCGAGAAGGCAAAGGAGTACGGGCTGATCGACCATGTCATGGACGATCGCGAGCGGGCTGCAACGCTCAGCGGGCGATAGCGCCAAGAGCCCTCTCTGCGGCCTCCCGGTCGTCGAGGTCGGTTCGATCGATCACCTCGACCCCATCCATCTTCCGCAGCCACGTCATCTGTCTCCTCGCGTAGCGGCGATGGGCGGCTTTGACGGCCTCGATGTCCCCAGCGATCAGATCGTCGAAGCCGAGCGCCGAGCCGGCGGTTCGCGACGCGCCCGCCTCGAGGGCCTCCATCGCCTCGTCTCGCGCGCCGGCGCCGACCATCGCATCGACCCGGCGGTCGATTCGGTCGGCCAGGGCGCTGCGGTCGACGACGATGCCGATCAGAGCCGTCGGATGGCGAAGGTGGGCTGTCCAGAGCTCCGGTGCCGCGCTCCGGCGGGTCCAGTCCGACTCGCTGCAGCTCCAACGCCCGCGCGACCCGCTTTGGATCGTTCGGATGGATCCGCGCGCCGACGTCCGGGTCGAGTTCGGCGTGCAGGGCGGCGGGGCCGAACTCCGTGATCTGGGCCTCGACCAGCGTTCGGACCTCCGCGGGCACCGGCGGGCGAAGCTCGAGATCGGCGAGGGCCGCCCGCATGTAGAGGCCGGTGCCGCCGACGACGATCGGGGTGCGTCCAGCGGCGATCAGCGCGTCGATCTCCGCGCGAGCCATCTCGGCGAAGCGCCCGGCGCTGAACTCCTCCTCGATGCCGATCATCCCGACCAGGCGATGCTCGAGGCGGCGTCGCTCATCGGCGTCGGCCGCCCCGCTCAGCACCTCGAGTCCGCGATAGACCTGGATCGCGTCGCAGGAGACCGCAACCGGGTCATCGCCGCGCTCGCGGAGCAGAGCCGCGAGCTCTATCGCGATCGCCGTCTTGCCGACCCCGGTCGGGCCGAAGATCGCGATCACCGGCCTCGCGGTCACCGCCCCTGCGCCTCAGCCGGCGCGAGAGAGGAGGACCTCGGAGCCGAGCAGGGTCATCGAGGAAGCCGACTCGACCTGGACCTCGACGAACTCGCCGGGCTGGGCGGTTCCCTCGAAGTTGACCGCCTTGTTGTGGCGGCTCCTTCCTCGCAGGCGACTCGGATCGGTTCGGCTCGGCCCCTCGACCAGAACGTCGACATTCCGACCGACGAAGCGCTGCGAGCGCTCCTTGGCGCGCCGCTGGACCACCTCGACGAGGCGACCCATCCTCTCCTTCTTGATCGGGTGGAGCAACCATGCCGTCCAGGTTCGCCGCCTCGGTGCCTCGCCGTGGACTGAAGACGAACGTGAAGGCGCCGTCGTAGCCGACCTCCTCCACCACCTCCAGCGTCTCGGCGAAATCCCGCTCCGTCTCGCCTGGGAAGCCGACGATGATGTCGGTCGTGATCGCCGCGTCGGGAACGTGCTCGCGGATCAGCGCAACCCGATCGAGGTACCGGGTCCGGTCGTAGGTCCTGCGCATCGACTTGAGGATGCGGCTGGAGCCCGACTGCAGGGGGAGGTGAATGTGCTCGCATACCGAGGCGCACTCGGCGTGGACGGCGATCACGTCCTCCTTCATATCCTTGGGATGGGGGCTGGTGTAGCGGATCCGCTCGATTCCGTCGATTCCGTCGACGGCCCGCAGGAGCTCCGCGAAGGTCAGGTTCCCGTCCTTGCGCAGGTCCCTGCCGTAGCTGTTGACGTTCTGGCCGAGCAGGGTCACCTCGCGTACCCCGTCCTGGGCGAGGTGGTTGACCTCGGCCAGCAGCTCGGCGTGCGGACGGCTCGACTCCCTGCCACGGGTCGAGGGGACGATGCAGTAGGAGCAGGCGCAGTTGCAGCCCTGAGAGATCTGCAGCCAGGCCTGAAACGGTCGCTCGCGCTGGGCGGGCAGATGCCCGGCGAACTCCTCGAACTCGAAGAAGCCCTGCGCCGACAGCGAATCGCTGGTCAAGAACTCCGCCAGCTTGTGGATCTGCCCCGGCCCGAACGCCACATCCACGAATGGGAAGCGCTCGAAGACCTCTTCCTTGACGGACTGCGCCCAGCAACCGCCCACCCCCACGACTACGTCCTCGCGCTCCCCCTTGAGGCGCTTCGCCTCGCCGAGATGGGCCAGGAAGCGGCTGTCCGCCGATTCGCGGATCGAGCAGGTGTTGAAGAGGATCAGGTCGGCGTCGGACCGCGACTCCGCCTCGGCGTACCCGATCGAGGTGAGCATCCCCTTCATCCGCTCGGAGTCGTGCTCGTTCATCTGACACCCGAAGGTGGTCACGTGGTAACGCCCGGCCATTCGCCTCAGCCTAGCCGGGTCGACGGGTTCTGCGCCCCAGGCGCGGGCGCTCCGGGTTCACTTCTTGAGGCCGGCGGTCTCCCAGAGGTAGGTGACCAGAGCGGTGAGCTCATCCGGGGTCAACTGGCTCTTGTAGTCGGCGGGCATGACCCCGTCGGAGTAGCCCTGCGGGACCTCGGCTCCAGGATTGACGATTGCCTGCTCGATGGCCGCCTCGTCCATGTCGGCGAGACCCTCGTCCAGGTTCGGCCCGATGGCGCCCTGCGCGTCGGCGCCGAGGTCGGCCAGCATATGGCAGCTCCCGCAGCCGGAGTCGACGAAAACCGTCGCCCCATCGATCTGGGAGGCACCTTGGTCCGCCGGTGCAGGGGCGGGAGCGCTGCCGACCTGCTGGTTTTCGACGTTCTGCTGCTGCTCTTCGAGGTCCGCCTCCTTGTTGGCCTCCTCGCGGCGATCGGCCTGCTCCTCCTGGGCGAGCTCAACCGCGCCATAGGCGGTCCCGGCAACGAGCAGGGTGACCAGCAGGATCCCGCCCTTGAAAAGGGGGCCGGAGGGGAACTTGTCGCTGCGCATGCCGAACAGCGACAGCAGTAGAGCGATCACGATAAGCGCGCCGCCGGCTATGTAGAAGAGTGAGTGCTCCATTGCGTCCGCGATCCTATCGACCGCCGTGGCGGCGGAGCGACCCGGTGATCATTCGGCGAACGCCGTCGACCGGCTCTCTCTGACCACGGTGATCTTGATCCGGCCGGGATACTCGAGTTCGTCCTCGACGGCCTTTGCCGCGCGCCGGGCGATCACCGCCGCTTCCTCGTCGTCGACGACGCCGGGATCGACCACCAGGCGCACCTCGCGGCCGGCGCGCACCGCGTAGACCTTGCTCACTCCGGGGTGGCGGCCGGCGATCTCCTCGAGGTCCCGAAGTCGTGTCACGTAGTGCTCCAGCGCCTCACCTCGAGCGCCGGGCCGAGCGCCCGAGACGGCATCGGCAATCTGCACGATCACGGCCTCGACCGTCTTCGGCGACACCTCGTTGTGGTGGGCCTCGATTGCGTGGGCGACCGCATCGCTCTCACCGTTGCGGCGTGCCATCGATGCGCCGACCTGGGCGTGTGAGCCCTCGACCTCGTGGCTGACCGCCTTGCCGAGGTCGTGCAGGAGGGTTGCACGCTTGGCCGTCTCGACCGAGACCCCGAGCTCAGCGGCGATCGAGCCGGCGATCTTCGAAGCCTCGATCAGGTGATCGAGGACGTTCTGGCCGTAGGAGGTCCGGAAGCGCAGCCTGCCGAGAACCTCGAGCAACTCGGGCTCGATGCCGTGCACGCCGGCCTCCAGCTCCGCCCTCTCCCCCTCCGCCACCATCATGGCCTCGACATCCGCCTTGGCCTTCGCGTAGGCCTCCTCGATCGTCGCGGGCTGAATGCGCCCGTCGGCGATCAGGCGCTCGAGCATCAGCCGGGCGATCTCACGGCGAACGCCGTCGAAGCTCGAGATCACGACCGCGTTCGGGGTCTCGTCGATGATCAGGTCCACCCCCGTCAGCGACTCGATCGCCCTGATGTTGCGTCCCTCGCGGCCGATGATCCGCCCCTTCATCTCCTCGCTCGGCAATTCGATCAGGCGGGTCGTCGTCTCGCTGGCGTGGGTGCCGGCGAGCCTCCCCATCGCGATCGAGAGAATGTTGCGAGCACGTCGATCGGCATCGCGCTTCGTCTCCTCCTCGATCTGAAGCAGGACTCTGCCGGCCTGACGGCGGGCGTCGTGCTCGACATCGGCGATCAGCATCTGCTTGGCCTGGGTCACCGTCAACCCGGAGAGCCGCTCGAGCTCCTTGCGCTGCACCTGCTTCTGGCGCTTCAGCTCCTCGACCTGTCCCTCGAGGTTCCGCTCCCGATCGGCCAGCGCTCGCTCGCGACGCTCGAGCTCAGCAAGCTTCAGCCGCGCGGCCTCCGCGTCGTGGAGCGCGCGCTCCTGCAGCCTGGCGATCTCCTCGCGCCGCGCCTGCAGATCGGGGGTCGTCAGGTCGCCGCTCGAGCCAACCGGCCCCACCGGCGCCGGTGGGGTGAGCGCCGCCGCGGACTCGGTTGCGACGACGGGGGACTCTGCCGGCCGCGCATCCCTTGCGAGTTTTCTCCGGCCCCGGCGCTCCATCACCCAGTCGATGGTAAAGCGTCAGCGTCGGACCGAACTTCGTCAGGCCGCGGAGGACTCCGCTCTGCCGGCCCGCCGGATCGCGTCGTAGGCAGTCTCGTACTCGTACCCCCGGCGGGTCAGAAACGCGAGCACCCGGGCCCTGGCGCGCTCGTCGCCGAGGTCCTCGCCCCGCGAGCGCGCCAGCTCGCTCGCTCGCTCGAGCTCGCTCTCCCGCGGTTCGGCTGCGGCCATCTGGGCAAGCTCCCGACCGATGCCGCGATCGAGCAGGGTGGCCTCTATCCTCTCGCCGCCCCAGCCGGCGAGCTCCCGCTTGTCGTCGGCGAAGGCGAAGGCGAAGCGCCTGTCGTCGAGTTCACCGACCTCGACCAGCTCGGCGATCGCCTCGCCCGCCACTTCGGCGCCGACCCCGCGGTCGAGTAGCCACGCGTGCAGCTCAGCGATCGTTCGCTCCCGGCGCCGTAGCGCGCCGATGGCCTTGGTCAATGCCGATTCAACCTCCCGGTCCACGCACAGCTCCCTGACCGCTGGGACGCTCCCTGACCCGGTTCCTACGCGGCCTCGGGGTCGGACGCGGCCGGCTCGGGAGCTGCGGCGATCTCGTGCGCCGGGGTCCGGGTCGGCCCGGGTGCCCGCTTGACGCCGAGCGCTGCGTAGATCTTTTCCTCGATCTCGTCGGCCATGTCGGGGTTCTCGGTCAGGAACTGCTTCGAATTGTTCTTGCCCTGCCCGAGGCGGGTCTCGCCGTAGGAGAAGAAGGAACCCGACTTGGTCACGATGTCGTGCTCGACGCCGAGATCCAGCAGGCAGCTTTCGTTGGAGATACCGACGCCGTACTCGACGTCGAACTCGGCGAGCTTGAACGGGGCCGCCACCTTGTTCTTGACGACCTTGACCCGAACCCTGTTGCCGACCGCCTCGGTGCCCTCCTTGAGGGTCTCGATGCGTCGCAGGTCGAGGCGCTGGGATGAGTAGAACTTGAGCGCTCGCCCACCCGGTTGCGTCTCCGGGCTGCCGAAGCTGACACCGATCTTCTCGCGAATCTGGTTGGTGAAGATGCAGACCGTGTTCGCCCGGTTGAGGTTGCCGGCGAGCTTGCGCAGTGCCTGCGACATCAGCCGCGCCTGCAGGCCGACCTGTACCTCCCCCATCTGGCCCTCGAGCTCGACCCGCGGGGTCAGCGCGGCAACCGAGTCGATCGCCACGAGATCGACGGCGCCGGAGCGCGTCAGCACATCGACGATCTCAAGCGCCTGCTCGCCGTAGTCGGGCTGAGAGATCAGCAGCTCATCGGTGTCCACGCCGATCCGCCTGGCGTAAACCGGATCGATCGCGTGTTCGGCGTCGACGAACGCGCAGACGCCGCCACGGGCCTGGCACTGGGCGATGATGTGGTAGACGAGCGTGGTCTTACCGGAGGACTCCGGGCCGAAGATCTCAACGATCCTGCCCTTGGGGACGCCGCCGACCCCAAGCGCGAGGTCGAGCGTCAGGGCACCGGTCGGGATCGCCTCGACATCCATCACGGTCTTGCTGCCGAGCTTCATCACCGAGCCGGCGCCGAACTCGCGCTCGATCTGCGTGACGGCCGCCTTGAGGGCGGCGTCCTTCGCCTTCGCGTCCTTCGAGCCCGCCTCGATGGGTGTGGGCTTGTTTGATGCTGCCATGTTGAAATCTCCTCATCCGCCGCTCATGACGGCAGTCGAATCGGCCAGGGTGCCGGTGGGAATCTCCCCGGAACCGGAGTGCACAAAGCTAGAGTGCCTTCCGGACGGAAACGAACGTATGTGCGGTCCCCGGGGCCGGCCCGAAGGCCGCGGTAGGCCGCTCTCCTTCATGGCCAGGACGCTAGAGGACATGAACGCACGGATGTGAGGCCCACAGTGCCGATTCTGTGCCTGAAGCACCACGGGACCTTCATCTCACCTGACCTGAGACGATAACCCGATGGGAAGGCACGATTCCGGCTATGAACTGCTGGCGATCGACTCGGCCGAAGGCGTTGACCTCGGCAACGGTTTGGACTGGATTCCGGTTCGGCGGCGGCTCGGCGTCAACGCGTTCGGCGTCAATGCCTTCCGCGGGGCTGCGGCCGGCGACGTCGTCGTGGAGGATCACGTCGAATCGACCGGCCAGGAGGAGATCTACTTCGTCGTGCGTGGCAGGGTCCGTCTGGCGGTCGGGGCCGAGCAGATCGACGTCGATGCCGGAACTGCCGTCTTCGTATCCGATCCCGACCTCCGCCGATGCGGAGCTGCACTGGAGGCGAACACGGTGGTCCTCGCCGTCGGCGGCTGGGCGGACCGCTCCTACCACACGCTGCCGTGGGAGCCGATCTACCTCGCGCGCCCGGCCATGGCTCGTGGCGATTGGACTGCCGCCGCCGAGACGCTGAACGAAGAAGGTGGCGACCACCTCGACTCCGGCATCCTGAGGTACCGGCTCGCCTTCTGCCACGCACAGTTGGGTGAGGCCGACCAGGCCACCACCGAACTTCAGCGGGCACTGGAGGCCGACCCGTCGTTGGCGGATCGGGCGTCCTCCGACGATGCGTTCGCGGAACTCCGGGACCGCAGCGATTGGCCAGCGGGATGACCTCGCCTTCGCCGACACTGCGACCACTCCCTGAAGTCGAGGGCGTGACCCACGACTACGTCGACGTCGCCGGCCTGCGCATGCACGTCGCGTCGCCGGCCCCGCGGACGCCGAGCCGCTGGTTCTGCTCCACGGCTGGCCGCAGCACTGGTATGCGTGGCGCAGGCTGATCGGCCCGCTCAGCGAGCGCTACCGCGTCTACTGCCCGGACCTGCGGGGCTTCGGCTGGACCGACGCGCCCCGGGGCAGCCTACGAGAAGGCCCGATTGGCCGCCGACGTGGTCGCGCTGCTGGACGTCCTCGGACTCGACCGCGTTCGGCTCGCCGGCCACGACTGGGGCGCCTTCACGGGCTTCCTCGTCTGCTTCAGCGCACCCGATCGGGTCTCCCACTTCGCGGCCGCCGGTATCAGTCATCCCTGGGTCAAGCCCGAGCGCGGGATCGGAGCGACGCTGAAGACGCCAAGCGGCTCGCCTACATGATGCTGATCGCGTCTCCGGTGGTCGGAGGCCAGGTCGTCAGGCGATCGCCCGGGCTTCACGCGCGCGGTCTTCCAGCGCAGCGCCGCCCATCCGGAGCGGACCTGGTCCGACGCCGAGCTCGAACGAGTTCGTATCGCAGTGGAGCGAGCCCGACCGGGCGGCGGCGTGCGTCGGCATCTATCGCTCGTTCCTGACCAGGGAGCTTCGCCAGACTCGCCTCCGGTGGCTTCGACGACGAGCGACTGCGAGATGCCGGCTCTGCTCTTCGTCGGCGTCGCCGACCCGGTGTCCGGCCCGACGCGCAGGGCGGCTTCGAGGACAACGCCCCCGAGATGAGACTCGTCGTGGTCGAGGATGCGGGGCACTGGCTCCCCGAGGAGGCACCCGAGACCCTGCTCGAGGGAATGATGAACCTCTACTCGTCCTGACCGTCCCAGCCGATGCGTGGTCGGCGAGGGCTCAGACCGGCAGGTCCTCGTCCAGCAGCAGGCGCCTGATCATGTGCATGGCGACGCTGGCGGATCGGTCACGCACGTCGCTTCGCCTCCCCGGCAGCTTCGGATCGCGAGCCAGCATCCGGCCGTCGATGTGGACGACGCAGATGCAGACGTAGCCGACCGGCTTCTCCTCGGTGCCGCCGTCGGGCCCGGCCACGCCGGTGATCCCGACCCCGATGTCGGCCCCGAACCGCTCCATGGCCCCACGAGCCAACGCCTCGGCAATCTCGGGCGAAACCGCACCGAACTCGTCGATCAGACCCTCATCGACCCCGAGGAGGTCGATCTTGGCACGGTTCGAGTAGGCGACGACTCCGCCCGCGAAATATGCGGAGGCGCCCGGCAGCTCCGTCAGCCGGGCCGCCAACCCGCCACCCGTGCAGGACTCCCCCAGGGCGATCCGCTGACCCGCGATCAGGCTCGCCACCAGCTCGTCGATGCTCTCGCCGCGCTCGGTGTAGATGAACTTCCCGTGGCGCTCCCGGATTGCGACGAAGAGCGAGTCCCTGAGCCCCTCGTCCTGCTCCCGGTGGCGCACGTCGATCTCGAGCTCCGCACCGCGTCGCAGGCAGGTGGTTATCTCGAGCGCGGACAGGTCGATGTCGCGCTCGATCTCTCGCAGGGTCTTGGCCAGCGTCGACTCCGGTATCCCGAACATCTTCATCGTTTCGACCGCGTAGCTCTCAGCCTGCTGCAGGCGCCCAGCGACCGGGGGCGAGGCAACCGCTGCCGGCCACATGGCCTGCAGTTCGCGAGGCGGTCCCGGAAGCACGATCACCACCGATTCACCGGCCTCGACGACCAGGCCGGGCGCGGTACCCGCCGGATCGAGCGCGATCGCCCCCTCGGGGACCATCGCCTGCTTCCTCGTTCCGTCGCGCAGGCCCTCGGGGTCGAATTTCATCCGTCGGGCGAAGCCGGCGACGATCTCGGCGATCCGTTTCTCCATCGCCTCATCGAGAATCATCTCGCGCTCGCTGAACCGGGCGACCACCTCGGCGGTCAGGTCGTCGGCGGTCGGGCCCAAACCTCCCGTGGTCACGATCAGCTCGATCCCGGCGGAGCGCAGGAACTCCAGTGACCCATGAAGGTCCTCAGGCCGGTCGCCGACGCAGACGATGTTGGCGACCTCACAGCCCAGCTCGAAGAGCCGCTCCGACACCCAGGGACCGTTGCGATCGGTGACCTTTCCGGTCAGGACCTCGGTTCCGGTCACGACGATTCCCGCCCTAAGACTCATCTGCGCTCGTCCGGCTCATGGGCAGTTTGGACCTGCGTAGCTGATTTCGGAGATCCCGTTGGCATCGGCCTGGAAGCTGGCGTCGTCGGAGGCCTTGAGCTTCTGCTCGTCAGCTCCGACCGTGAGTCTGACGGTACCGCCTCCGGCGAGGTCCAGCCGGTAGGTCTTCTCGCCGCTGAATTCCTCGACCGCACCCTCCGTCAGCACCTGGGAATCGACCAGCGCGTCGCGGGAGCCGCCGACCAGGCAGATCCGCACCGAACTGAGCGGCTCGATGCTGAGGTCGACGGGCTCGAGTCCGCCGCTCCGCTCGCCCCCTGCGTCCGGCTTGGCGCTCTCCGTCTTGCTCAGAGCGGCGTTCTTGCCCGCCCCGGTCCGTTCGTCGGACCCGCCCGATGTCAGCCCCAGGATCGCCAGGACAACGAGGAGCACCACGATCACCGCCCCGACGACGACGATCCAGCCGCTGCGGGAGGGGGGACGCGACGAGGCCCGACCAGGCCCCCGGCGGTTACCCAGGACCGGCTCCGCGGCGCGGCTCTGGGCCGCAGCGGGCTCCTCGTAGCTCCGCCGGTATCGATCGGCGAGCATTTCGCCGTCGAGCCCGAGAATCTGTCCATAGACGCGCAGAAAGCCCCTGACGTAGGCCGGAGCCGGCAGAACCTCCCAGTCCTCCGCCTCGAGGGCGCGCAGATACCGGGTCCGGATCTTGGTCCGTTCCTCGGCCTCCTTGATGTCCATGCCGATTCTTCGGCGGGCATCCTTGAGGGTGGCGCCGATTCCCGGCCCGGTCGGTTCGTCGTAGCGGCCCATCGGCGCCTCAGTATTGCGGGGTCACGAGCCCGGGGACCCGGCCCTCATGAGCGAGCCGTTCAGCTCGGGACTGTTTCGAGGCCCGCGCCTTCGGTCTCAGGACCGTCCGGAGGCGAGGCGCCCGATCCGGCGAGTATCCGCGGAACGTCCGCGGCCGTGATCAGGACCTGGCGCGGTTTGGAACCCTCGTAACCGGAGATGACCCCGCGGCGCTCCAGCATGTCGATCAACCGTCCGGCGCGGGTATAGCCGACGCGGAGCCGACGCTGAATCATCGAGACGGAGGCCGTCTCCGTCTCCACGCAGATCTGGATCGCGTCGGCGAGCAGGTCGTCCTCGTTGGGGGAGAACTCACCCCCGCCGTCGCCGTCGACGTCGACGGCGGGCTTCTCGACGAGCAGGTCCTGATCGAAGTTGGGCTCGCCCTGCCTGGCCCAGAAGGCGACCACCTTCGCGATCTCCTCCTCGGTCACGAACGCTCCCTGGACGCGCTGGAGCTTGGAGGAGCCGACCGGGCGGAACAGCATGTCCCCCTGGCCGAGCAACGACTCCGCGCCGCCCTGATCGAGGATGACGCGCGAGTCGACCTGCGAGGCGACCGAGAAGCCGATCCGGGCGGGGATGTTGACCTTGATCGTGCCGGTGATCACGTCGGTGGACGGACGCTGGGTCGCGAGCAACAGGTGGATGCCGACCGCTCGCGACTTCTGGGCGAGGCGGATGATCGAGTCCTCGACCTCTCCGGGGGCGACCATCATCAGATCGGCGAGCTCGTCGATCACGCAGAGGATGTGGGGTAGCGGTGCCTCGCCCCGCTTGACTCGGATCTTGTTCAGCTCCTCGAGGTTGCGGCCCCGGGCCTTGCCCATGACGGTGTAGCGGGACTCCATCTCGGCGACCAGGTTCTCGAGCACGTTGGAGGCCACCCGGGCGTTGGTGACGACCGGCGTAAGCAGGTGGGGAACCGAGTCGTAGTGGTTCAGCTCGACCTGCTTGGGGTCGACCAGCACAAGCCGGAGCTCGTTGGGCGAGGCGTGCAGCAGCATCGAGGTCAGGATCGCGTTGACCGACCCCGACTTACCCGACCCGGTGGTGCCGGCGACCAGCACGTGGGGCATCTTCGCCAGGTCCATCGAGACGGCCTGCCCGGAGATGTCCTTGCCGAGCCACGAGAGCAACGGCGAGGCGCCATCGGGGCGACCGCCGTAGATGTCGCCGAGCCGGACCATCTTGCGGCGCGCGTTCGGAACCTCGACTCCGACGGCCTTCTTGCCGGGGATCGGCGCGAGGATCCGGATGTCGGTCGAGGCCAGTGCATAGGCCAGGTCATCCTTCAGCTGGGCGATCTTGCCGACCTTCGTCCCCGGCGCGAGCTGCAGCTCGTAGCGGCTGACGTGTGGGCCGGTGACGGTCCCGATCAGCTTCGCCTCGATCTTGAAGTGGCTGAGCACCTCGAGCAGGGCTCGGGCGGTCTTCTCCATCTCGCGGCGATCCGGCCCGCGGTCCTTGTCGTCGTTTCCGCGCCGCAGCAGCTTCGGCGGCGGCACTCGGTAGTCGAGCTCCTCCGATTCGGTGATCCCTCCGCGCTTGGCACCGAGCGGTGTCCGTGAGATCTCGATGTTCCCCGTCTCGACCGGGACGGCGGCAGGCAGGATCTCCGGCTCGTGTTCCTCGCCCTCGACGAACCCGTCGTCGTCGAAGGCGTGGTCGATATCCGTCTCAGCCTCGTCCCGGCCATCGCCGGCATCCCCCTCGAAGTCGAACTCGTTGGTCTCCGCCTCATTGCCGATCGGCGACGTCAGGGCCTCTTCGTCGGCGCCGGCCTCACCGGGGAAGTGCTCGGTGCTCCAGCCGTCCCCGACGTGGAATCCATCCCCTCCCAGCTGCCGCTTCGCCCTGGCTGTGCGCGCCATCTCACCCGTCGCGGCGCGGGCCCGGCCCACGGCATCAGCCCCGGAGCTGAGCAGGCTCACCAGGGGACGGCCGCTGAGCAGCAGGATGCCGCTGAGGATCATCAGCACCGCGATGATGTGGGCGCCGACGCGCTGAAACAGCGTCGTCGAGGCCCAGTAGAGGGATTCTCCGAGCGCCCCCCCGTGCGCGGTGAAGTAATCGGGATCGAAGAGCTCCCCGCGCGACGGAGAGTCGGGGCCGAGGCCGGCCGTCTCGGCGGCGAAGGCGAGCAACAGGCCGGCGACGAGCAGGATCGCGCCGGCGTTGATCGCTCCCGGGTATCGGATCAAGGGCTTGATGACCAGCGCGAGCCCACAGCCCGCGAGCAGCATCGGCATGGCGTAGGAGACCGCTCCCCCCGTCCAGGTGAGCGCGACCTCGAGTCCGGAGCCGCCGAGCCCACCGTCCCAGCCGGCGTAGAGCACGAAGCCCAGATAGAGGGCAGCGGCAAGCAGCCCGAGCCCGATCAGGTCGAGATGACGCTGCTCCAGCTCACGTGGAGCCGGCTTGGGCGTCGGGGTTCTTCGCGCGACCGGCTTCTTCCTCTGCTTCGAGGAAGGCTTCTTACGCGCCTTCGGGCGCAGGAGTGGCTTTGTTGACATCTGCCGACCCCTTCGACGCTGCGCCGCCGACCCCTGCGCGCGCTTGCCTGCATGACTCCGGCCGGGTGCCTCATGCCGATCCGACCGATCTTTAGAATTGGGCCGATGACCGAAGCGGACAACCTGATCGGACGGGTTCTCGTCGTCGAAGATGACGAGGACATAGCCGACGTTCTGCGCCGCTCCCTGCGCCAGGAGGGCCACGAGGTCCGCACGGCCGGCGACGGCGAGGAAGCCCTGACGATGGCGGCGGAGTTCATACCCGACCTGGTCATCCTCGATCTCGGTCTGCCGCGGCTCGACGGGGTCGAGGTCTGCCGCCGGCTCCGGGCCGACGGCGACGTCCCGATCCTCATCCTCACCGCCCGCTCCGATACCGGTAACAGGGTCGAAGGGCTCGATGCGGGCGCAGACGATTATCTGGTCAAGCCCTTCGAGCGGACCGAGCTGCTCGCCCGGATGCGGGCGCTGCTGCGCCGCCGCCCGCCGCGTGGTACCGCATCGTTGACGGTCGGCGACCTCGTTCTCAACCCTGGAACCCGAGAGGTCTCGCGTGGGGAGCGCGCTCTCGATCTCACGAATCGGGAGTTCGAGCTGCTCGAGTTCCTGATGAGGAACGAGCGCCTCGTGATCTCGCGCGAGCGCCTGCTCGAGGAGGTCTGGGGGTACGACCCGACGTCGATGACCAACACGATCGACGTGTTCATCAGCAACCTTCGGCGCAAGCTCGAAGAGGGAGGAGAGGACCGGATCCTGCACACCAAGAGGGGTGCGGGGTACGTGGTCAGGGTGTGAGCGGGCGATGACCCCGCCCAACCCGATCTCCTGGGTCAAGGGGCTCTACGCCCGATCGCGTCGTTTGCCGGTGCGGGTCCGGATCGCGATCGTATCTGCCGTGTTGACGGCGGTGATTTTGATCGGGTTCGCGGCGGTGGTCGGCCGCCTCGTCAGCAACCGGCTGTACGCGGATTTCGAAAACGACCTGCAGGCCAATGCCGCCGCCCTCGCAAACGCAGTGGACCTGAGCGCGAGGGGCCAGATGGTCGATCCGAATCTGACCGAGATCGCCCTCACCAACGACGCTCAGATCCGCATCGTCAATCAGGAGGGCGAATCGGTGAACTTCGGCAGCTCCGGCCCAGCGGGCTTCGGACCGCCGCAGCCGGGAACGGTCACATCGGTCGGATCCCTTGACGTCGCCAGCGCGCAGATCTTTCGCAGTGACCTGATGTTCAGCGAGATCTACCTTCAGTACGCGAGGCCCAAGTCGGCGGTCGACGACACGGTCGGACGGCTCTGGATCTTTCTGATCGGCGGTGCCGCGGTCGGCACGCTGCTCGCCGGGCTCGCCGGGATGGCCGTCGCCAATCGGGCGATGCGCCCGATCGCCGCGCTGACGGCCGCCGCCGGGGACATCGCCGCCACGCGCGATCCATCCCGCCGGATCCCCGAGCCGCAGAGCGACGACGAAGTCGCCGAGCTGGCACGAACCCTCGACCAGATGCTGCGCGAGCTCGATGCGGCCCGATCGGAGACCGAGAGCACCATCAACCGCCAGCGGGAGTTCGTCGCCGACGCCTCCCACGAGCTGCGGACCCCCCTGACCAGCATTCTCGCCAACCTCGAGCTGCTCGACGAGTCTCTCGCTGGCGGCGGCGACCCGGCCGACGAGGACGAGGTCGCGGCCGTTGCCTCGGCGCTGCGCAGCTCGAAGCGGATGAATCGCCTCGTCGGGGATCTCCTGCTTCTCGCCCGCGCCGACGCCGGTCGACTCGGCCAGAGGCTCGAATGCGATCTGGCGTCGATCACGGCGGAGGCCCTCGAGGAGGTCGCTCCGGTCTCCGCCGGCCACACCTTCGCCAGCAACCTCGTCGAGTCGGCCCCGGTTGCAGGCAGCCCCGACGAACTCCACCGGATGGTTCTCAACCTGCTGGAGAACGCGATCCGTCACACGCCCGATGGAACGAAGATCGACGTCGCCCTGAGCGAGGAGTCGGGGATGGCGCACCTGCGGGTCAGCGACGACGGTCCCGGGCTCCCCGAGGGCATGGAGACGCTGGTCTTCGACCGCTTCGCCCGCGGTCAGGGGCCCGCCGACAGGGCGTCGCGGAACGGGACCGGGACCGGGCTGGGCCTCTCAATCGTCAGGGCGGTGGCGGCCGCTCACGGCGGCACGGTCACCGCGGGAGCGAGCGAATCCGGCGGCGCCCGATTCGAAATCGAGGTACCGCTGGAGGCTCCTGGGAGAGCTTGAGCGAACTCTTGAGGAACCTTGAGAGTTCGTTTAGACCGGGGGTCGAGTATTCCCCGTGGACGAGACAAAGCCCGTCACGATCCTCCCCCAATTTCGATCGTGACGGCATTGATTGGCCAGCCTGAGCCAATTCGGCCCGTCGGACCCCCTCCCTGGTCCGGCGGGCCACTTTTTTGGCGGCCGCGGAGGCCGCTGCGACTTGTCATCGGCCGGCTCACGGCCTGAAGGCCGCTTCGCCGGCCTCTTCCTCGCGCAGCGGGCTCCGCGCCACGCCAAAACCCAAGATGCCCACCCCATGGTTCACTGACGCCCTTGCCGAGCGGTAACACCGCGCCGCCCGAGCAGAGCGGACGCGAAGCGGAGCATCTGCTCGGAGTTACTCAGACCTCGATGACGACGGGCAGCACCATCGGGCGGCGCTTCAGGCGCTTGAAGACGAAGCTGGCGACCACATCGTGAACGTCCTGGCGGATCAGCGACGGCTCGCGGGTCTTGCCGCGCAGGGCGTCCTCGAGCTTGTCCTCGACGACGTCAGCAAGCTCCACCAGCAGGCGGTCGCTGTCCTCTTCACCCTGAAAGGGCACTCCACGAAAAGAGATCTCCGGGTCGGCGGCAACCTCGCCGTCCTCGATCGAGACGGTCGCGACGACGATGACCAAGCCGTCGGCGGACAGGGTGCGACGGTCCCGCAGCGCGGCATCGTCGGGCTCGCCGAGCTCCAACCCGTCGACGAAGATCATCCCCGCCCCGACGTCGTCGCCGAGCCGAGCGCCCTTGGCGTCGATCTCGAGCGGTACGCCGTTTCGTGACTGGAAGATCCGGTCGGACTCGACCCCGACGGATTCCGCGAGGCCGGCATGGAGGCGCAGGCGCTTGAAGTCGCCGTGAATGGGCATCACGTACTTCGGCCTTGTCAGGTTGAGCATCAGCTTCATGTCCTCCTGATAGCCGTGGCCGGAGGCGTGGATCGGAGCATCGGCAGCAGTGATCACGCGCGCACCGATCTCGAAGATCCGGTCGATCGTCTCGTTGACTGAGCGTTCGTTGCCCGGAACCGGGGTCGCCGAGAAGACCACGGTGTCGCCGGAGTGCAGCTGGACATCGCGGTGTTCGCCGTGAGCCATGCGACGAAGCGCCGACAGCGGCTCCCCCTGGCTTCCCGTCGAGATCGCCACGACCTCCTCATCGGGGTAGTCCTCGATCTCTCGCGGCTGGATCAAGAGCCCCTGGGGAGCGTTCGCGATCCCCAGGTTGGAGGCGATGTTGAAGTTCTTGCGCATCGAGCGACCGACCAGGGCGACCTTGCGACCGAGCACATCCGCCGCGTCCACGACCTGCTGGACGCGGTGGACGTTGGAGGCGAAGCAGGTGACGATGATCCGCCCGTCGGCGCGGGCGAAGGTCTCCAGCAGCGCCGGTCCGACGCTCGATTCGGAGGTGGCGACACCGGGCCGATCGGCGTTGGTCGAGTCGCCGCAGAGGCAGAGCAGGCCCTCGGCGCCGAGCGCGGCGAGACGGGCGAAGTCGGCCGGGTTACCGTCGACCGGCGTCTGGTCGAACTTGTAGTCGCCGGTGAGCAGGATCCGGCCGAGGTCGGTATGGATGGCGACGGCGCAGGCGTCCGGAATCGAATGGGACATATGGATCATCTCGATCCCGAACGCCCCGGCCTTCTCGATCGTGCCCGGTTCGAGGTCCCGCAGAGGGACGTCGCGCAGCTTGTGCTCCTCGAGCTTCGAACGGACCATGCCGATCGTCAGCCGCCCGCCGTAGATGGCCGGCGGGATTCCGATCTCGCGGAGTACGTAGGGAAGCGCCCCGACGTGGTCCTCGTGTCCGTGGGTGAGCACGATCGCCTCGATGTCATCGAGCCTGCCTCGCAGGTAGGAGAAATCGGGCAGGACGAGGTCGATCCCAAGCATCTCGGCGGTCGGAAACATCAGCCCCGTGTCGACGATCACGATCTTGCCGCCGTACTCGATCACGGTCATGTTCTTGCCGATCTCGCCGAGCCCGCCGAGCGGCAGGATCCGAAGCTTGCCGCTCACGCGACCACCTCGAGGTCGAGCTGGACGAGGGCGTCGCGAACGACGGCCCGCTGGGCGTCGTCGAGCGGCACCATCGGCAGCCGCATTCGTTCTGAACAGATACCAAGCATTTGGAGTGCTCCCTTGATTGGAATTGGATTGGTGGTCACCGTGAGGGCTTCGAACAGCGGCTCCAGGGAGGCGTTGAGCTCCCTGGCCGCTGCAGCTTCTCCGGCGTTGAAGAGGTTGTGGATCTCGGCCATCTGCGGTCCGACGATGTGGGAGGCGACGCAGATTCCGCCGGGCCCGCCGAGCTCGAGACAGCGCAGGAAGACGTCGTCGTTGCCCGCCAGGACCTCGAGACCCTCGATCGGGCCGAGATCGTCGTCGTTTGCCTGCTTGACGGCGCGGACGTTGTCGATTGTGGCGAGATCGGCGAGTTGGTCGGGCGGGACGTTGATGACCGTCCGGCTCGGGATGTTGTAGAGGATGATCGGCTTGTCGGTGCTTGCGGCCACGGCCTCGACGTGGGCGCGCATGCCGGCCGGGTTCGGCTTGTTGTAGTACGGGGTGACGACCAGCATCGCGTCGGCCCCGGCGGCGTCGGCGGCCTGCGTCAACGCGACCGAGTGGCGCGTGTCGTTGGTTCCCGTGCCGCAGATCAGCAACGTCGCCTCCCCGACCTCCGCGCGGACCGCCCTGAGAAGGTCGATCTGCTCGACGTCGTTGAGGGTCGCGGCCTCGCCGGTGCTGCCGGCGACGACCAGTCCGTCGGAGCCGTGATCGAGCAGGAAGGTTGCCAATCCCGCCGCGGCGGCGAAGTCGACCTCGCCGTCGCCGTCGAACGGCGTGGCCATCGCGGTCAGGACGCCGCTGAACTCACTCATGCGGCCAAGTTGGCGTCGGGCCGGATCATCTAGCCCGCGAAGACCGGCGGGGTGCGGTCCGCCCAGGGGGCGGCGCGCTCGAGTTGGGCGGCCAACCGCAGGCACAGATCCTCGCGGCCGAACGGCGCGACGAGCTGTACGCCCACGGGCACCCCGTCCTCGGTCCAGTGAACGGGCACCGAGACGGCTGGCTGACCGGTGATGTTGAAGATCGCCGTGAAGGCGCCGAGCGGAAGGCAGCGGGTGAAGGCGTCCATCGGGTTGTCGGCCGCGGTGTCGATCTCACCCAGCATCGGTGCAACCTCGGCCGTCGTCGGCGTCAGCAGCAGGTCGTAGCCGGCCGAGGCGAACCAACCGCCGATCACCCGCGTGACCATGTGGTGGATGCCGACGTCCATCAGGTAGCGACCGCCGTCCCGCTCGTGGCCGATCTGAGCCATCGTCCAGGTCAGCGGCTCGACGTCGTTCTCGGTTATCGGCCGGCCCAGCAGCATTCCGAGCTGCGCGAGCGTCGCGGCCTGCCCGGCCGCCCATCTGGTCAGGAAGCTGTCCTCGATGTCGGGGCCGTCGCCACCGTCGGGGAGCACGTCGAGGAACGAACCCTCGTCGACGTTGTGCCCGAGCGATTCGATCAGCTTCGCGGCCTTGCTCACGGCCTCCAGGCAGTCGGTCGCCACGTCGACGCCCTCGACGGCCGGCTTGGTCATGATGCCGACCCGCAGGCCTCCGCTCTCATCGGTGAGCTCCTCGACGTATGGGCGCAACGGAGCGGGCGCAACGTAGGGGTCTCCGGGCGCGGCGCCGTGCACCGCGTCAAGCAGTCGGGCCGTGTCGCGGACGGAGCGGGAGACGCAGAGCTCGACGGTGACGCCCGACATGTTGTCGCCGATCATCGGGCCTTCGCTGGTCCGCTGCCGGGTCGGCTTGAGACCGACGAGGCCGTTGTGGGATGCGGGGATCCGAATCGAGCCGCCCCCGTCGTTGGCGTGGGCCATCGGCACGATTCCAGCGGCCACGGCGGCTGCCGAGCCGCCGCTCGAGCCGCCCGGCGAGCGGGAGGTGTCCCAGGGGTTGCGGGTGGCTCCCCAGGCCTTGGGCTCGGTCGTGGCCACGATTCCGAGCTCGGGTGTGTTGGTCTTGCCCATCGTGATCAGGCCGGCCGCGCGGAAGCGCTCGGCAAGCGTCGTATCGATGGGAGAGTGGAAGTTCGCGTCCTTGAGAACCTGCATGCCCATGTTGAGTGGTTCGCCGGCGTTGGCCGCTCCAAGGTCCTTGAGCAGAAAGGGAACGCCCTTGAAGGGTCCATCGGGCAGGTCGCCCGCAGCCTTCTCGCGAGCCGATGTCGAGAGGTCGTGGATGATCGCGTTGATCTCGGGATTCACCCGCTCGGCGCGCCCGATGGCGGCGTCGATCAGCTCCGCGGGCGTCGCTTCGCCGGAGCTGACCATCTCGGCCTGCGCGGTCGCGTCCATACGTGCAAGATCGTCGCTCAAGGTTCCTCTTCCTTCGTCGGTGTGCGGGGCTTACAGTAGAGCTTCGAGCCCGACCGTCAACGGGTCGGGCAGCGAGCCGACGCGACTGCATGCCAGCACCACGCCGGGCATGAAGGAGCTGCGGTCGATCGAGTCGTGGCGGATCGTGAGCGTCTGACCCTCTCCCCCGAAAACGAGCTCCTGGTGCGCGACCAAGCCCGGAAGTCTGACCGAGTGGATCGGCTGGTGAACGTTCGCGCCGGCGGCCTCGAGCAGCTCGGCCGTGCGCGCCGCCGTCCCGGAGGGCTTGTCGAGTTTCCCGTCGTGGTGGAGTTCGATGATCTCCACCTCGGGCATGAACTCAGCCACGCGCTGGCCCACCTCCATCATCAAGACGGCACCGATCGCGAAGTTGGGTGCGACGAAGGCCCGCCCTCCCTCTCCCCCGCTCCAATGGTCGGTCGCGCACTTACGCAGCTTCTCGAGATCGAATCCGGTCGTCCCCACGACCACGCTGACGCCGGCATGCAGGCACTTGTGGGCATTCGGGAGCGCCTGATCGGGGACGGTGAAGTCGACGACGACGTCGGCAGCATCGAGCACGTCGCCGAGTTCGGTCCCCAGCGTCGGGTCGGCGCGGCCGCTGAGCTCGAGGCCGTCGGCCGCCTCGATGGCATCGCAGACCGTTGCGCCCATCCGGCCCGCCGCTCCGGCGACTGCAACTAGGATCGGGGCAGGCATGCGGCGTCAGCATACGATGAACCGGGTACGGACCCGCACCCGTCTGGGCGTCGTCGCGGTGGTCGCCGCAGGTCTCGTCGCAATGCACGGTGCCGAGTGGGCGCCGGCGACCGTCCCCTCCCACTTTCTCGATCCGGCCTTCGGGGCCGGCGGGATCGCCCTGACCGACTTCAC
Organism: uncultured Solirubrobacterales bacterium; assembly: GCA_963823275.1. Taxonomy (GTDB): domain Bacteria; phylum Actinomycetota; class Thermoleophilia; order Solirubrobacterales; family 70-9; genus RHKX01. The sequence goes on from CAWGKW010000002.1 coordinate 1,227,240, forward strand.
CATGGGCGAGGATGGTGCCAACGCCGTCGATATCGGGCCGGACGGCGGCATCGTCGTCGCCGGGTTCGGGGATCTCGCGGATCCGAGCAGGCCACACGTTGCCGGCTTCGCGTTCGCGAAGCATCTCCCGAGCGGCGCCCCCGATCCCGGCTTCTCGGGCGACGGATCAGCGCCTCCTAAGACGCCGCGATCGATGCCGACAACGGAATCGTCGTGCTCGGCGCGGCGACCGGGCCGCGGGGCTTTCGTCCCACGCTCATCCGCTTCAACTCCGACGGCTCGCTCGACCAGTCCTTCGCGGGCGGAGGGATTATCCAGTTCGGGAAGGCCGGCGAGGATTCCTACGAGGCCATCGCAATCGATCGGCGCGGCCGGTTGCTGATCGCCGGTTCCTCTCGGCCGCGTGGATCCGGCCGCTGGCCCGCCTCAGCTCGAGCGGCGGGCTGGACCGGTCCTTCGGTGCCGGCGGCACGATCGTGGCGCCTGTCGGTGCCGGCGTCGAGGGGGTCCGTGAAATCGCCACCGACGCCCTCTCGCGCGTCCTCGCAGCGGGCCTTGGCCTCGGCCCGCTCGGCTCGGACTTCGCCCTCGTCCGCTTCCGCTGAGTGCGAGGCGTCAGAAACCGGCTGGGCGAGCCGGTTTCTGACCGCTCGCCCCGGCTAGGCGGTCAGCGCGTGGCTGACGGGGGCCACGGCCTTGCGGAAGCGGTCCTCGTCGGCACCGATGCAGGCCGCCGAGATGTTCTCGGGGGCGTAGAGCTCGTCGGCGAGTGCGGCCACGTCTTCGACGGTGACCGCGTCGATCTTGGCGATGATCTCGTCGATGCCGAGGATCGGCAGATCGAAGAGGGCCGCGTTTCCGTTGCGGCTCATCCGGGCGGAGGTCGACTCCATGACCAGGACCGTCCGCCCCTTGACATGTTCCTTGGCTCGCTCGAGTTCATCGGCGCTGACGCCGTCGGCGCGGAGCGAGGCGAGTTCGCGGCCGATGATCTCGCAGGCCTCGGCGACGTTGTCCTCGCGGGTGCCGACGTACATGGCGACCGTGCCCTGATCGGCGAACTGCGAGGAGTAGGAGCCGACCGAGTAGGCGAGTCCCCGTTTCTCGCGGACCTCGCGGAAGAGGCGTGATGAGCTGGAGCCGCCGAAGATCGTGTCCATTACGTTGAGGGCGTAGCGCCGGTCGTCGCTGCGGCTGATGCCCGGAGCACCGAAGCAGATGTGGTACTGCTCGGTCTCCTTCGGGTAGAAGCGCAGCCGGCCGCCCGGCTCCGGCGGGCCGCCGTTCGATGGCTCAACCGCGCCCTCGGCGGGCTGAAAGTACTGGTTGACCAACTCGATGATGCGAGCGTGGTCGAGGCTGCCGGAGGCGGACACGACCATGTTCGAGCTCACGTAGCGGGCCCGGTGGTAGGCGGAGATGTCCGGGATCGGCACGTTGCCGATCACGTCCGCCGTACCGAGGATGCGGCGGCCGAGCGGAGTGTCGCCGTAGATCGCATCGCTGAGGACGTCGTGGACACGGTCGGAGGGCTCGTCCTCGTACATCGCGATCTCCTCGATCACGACCTGGCGCTCGGAGTCGATGTCGGGGAAGGTGGGCTTCAGGAACATCTCGGCGAGCAGGTCGAGGGCCTTCTCGGTGTGCTCATCGAGAAAGCGGGAGTAGAGCTGGGTGGTCTCCTTGCTCGTCGCCGCGTTGGTGGCGGCTCCGAGCGCGTCGAAGTACTCGGAGATCTCAATCGCGGAGTACCGGTCGGTCCCCTTGAAGAGCAGGTGCTCGAGGAAGTGCGAGACGCCGGCCTGGGCCGGCGTCTCATCGCGTGATCCCGTCTTGACCCAGAGCCCGAGGGCGACCGACCGGACCGAGGCCACGGTCTCGGTGACGACCTTGAGGCCGCCGTCGAGTTCGGTCAGCTCGACACCTTCGGGAAGGGTCATTCAGCTACTCCTCGGACTAGTCGCGCCGACGGCGCTCGCCGCCGCGTCCGCCGCGATCGCGACCTCCGCGTCCACCGCGATCGCCGCCACCGCCGCCGCGTGGGCCACGGTCGCCGCTGCCGACGGCCGCGAGCTCGTCCTTCGTCTTGCCGGCGACCTGCGGGTCGTCGGAGCGGCGCAGACCGATCCGACCGCGCTCGCGGTCGACCTCGACCACGGTCACGTTCAGCTCGTCGCCCGCGTTGAGCACGTCCTCGACGGTGTCGACCCGCTCACCCGGCTTGACCGCCGAGATGTGCAGGAGGCCGTCGGTGCCCTTGACGAGCTCGACGAACGCGCCGAAGGTCGTGGTCTTCACGACCTTGCCATTGAACGTATCGCCGACCTCGGCCTCGCGGGTCATGGCGCTGATCTGGGCGATGCAGGCCTCGACGAGCTCGCCGTTGGCGGCGTAGACACGGATCGTGCCGTCGTCCTCGACGTCGATCTGGGCCTCGAACTCCTCCGACAGGCCGCGGATGGTCTCGCCGCCCTTGCCGATGACGGCACCGATCTTCTCCGGGTCGATCTTGATCGACTCGATCCGCGGGGCGGTCGGGCTGAGCTGATCACGCGGTCCGTCGATGGACTCGGCCATCTTGCCGAGGATGAAGAGTCGGCCCTGTCGGGCCTGCTCCAGCGCCTCGCGCAGGATGTCGAAGGTCACTCCGGTGATCTTGATGTCCATCTGCAGGGCATTGATGCCCTCCTCGGTGCCGGCGACCTTGAAGTCCATATCGCCGAGGTGATCCTCGACGCCGGCGATGTCGGTCAGGACGATCACGTGCTCGTCCTCCTTGATCAGGCCCATGGCGACGCCGGCGACCGGCGCTGAGACCGGGACCCCCGCTGCCTGCAGGGCCATCGAGGAGGCACAGACCGAACCCATCGACGAGGAGCCGTTGGACTCCAGCGTCTCCGAGACGACCCTGGTCACGTAGGGGAAGTCCTCGACGCTCGGGATCGTCGGCTGCAGGGCTCGCTCGGCGAGCGCACCGTGACCGATGTCTCGACGCTTCGGACCACGCATGAACCCGGCTTCGCCGACCGAGTAGGGCGGGAAGTTGTAGTGGTGGAAGAACGTCTTGGTCTCCTGCAGGCCGAGGTTGTCGAGCCGCATGTCCATCCGGGTGGTGCCGAGCGCCACGTTGGAGAGGATCTGCGTCTCGCCGCGGGTGAACAGCGCCGAGCCGTGCACTCGGGGCGAGATGTCGACCTCGGTCTCGATCGGACGGATCTCGTCCTGAGCGCGACCGTCGGGACGCTTCTTGTCGACCGCGATTCGCTTGCGGATCGTCGACTTCTCGATCGCGTTGAACGCGGTCGAGACCTCGCTTTGACGGGCGCCGTCGGCCTCCTCGTCACCGGTGTCCGGTGCGTACTGAGCCAGCACCGCGTCCTTGATCGACTCGATCGCCTCCTGGCGAGCGAGCTTCTCGGGGACGCTGGTCGCCTCGTCGATCGCCGTCTGATGGGTGTCGGCGATCCGTGCGAGCAGAGCCTCGTCGATCGTCGGAGCCTCGACGCTGACCTTCTCCTTGCCGGCCTTCGACTGCAGGTCCTCCATCGCGCCGACGAGCTTCTTGATCTCGGCATGAGCGATGTCAAGCGCGTCAAGCACCTCGGCCTCGGTGACGTTGTCGGCACCGCATTCGACCATCAGGATCGCGTCCTTGGAGCCGGAGACGATCAGGTCCATCTCGAGGTTCTCGTGCTGCTCCTCAGGCGGATTGACGACGAAGTCGCCGTCGAGCTTGCCGACCCGGACCGCGCCGACGTGCTCGGCGACCGGCACCGGCGAGATCGCCAGCGCGGCCGAAGCGCCGTTCATGGCGAGGATGTCGTAGGGATGAACGTGATCGACTGAGAGCGGCGTCGAGACGAGCTGCGTCTCATGGTGCCAGCCCTTCGGGAAGAACGGCCGCAGCGGGCGGTCGATCATCCGGGCGGTGAGGGTCGCCTTCTCACCGGCGCGAGCCTCGCGGCGGAAGTAGGAGCCGGGAATCTTGCCGACGGCGTAGTGCCGCTCCTCGACATCCACCGTCAGGGGGAGGAAGTCCACGTCGCGGAGGTTGCCCATCGTCGCGGTGCAAAGGACCATCGTGTCGCCGCTGCGGACGACGACTGCGCCGCTCGCCTGGCGGGCGAGCTTGCCGGTCTCGAAGGAGATCTCTTCCCCGCCGATCTCCACGGAGACGCTCTTAACGTCAAACATAGTCATCTATTCGTTTTTCCTTCCGGGGCCGTCGCTTCCGTGTGCGGCGCGGGAATCTGGGACCCGCGAGGTGACGACCCGAATGATTCGGATTGATTTATCCGGCGGGAGAGTACAGATGCCGCCGATCGCTGCGTTGCCTGGTCCGCGCGATCAGCAGAGCGATCTCAGGGCCGCCGGCAGGTCATCGGCCAGTGGCTTCCCGGCGGCGAATCCAGCCGGCGTCGCCGTGATCCCGGCCCTGATGCCGCTGCGGAAGTCGCGACGGACGCGAGCGGCAACCGAATCGCTGCTGCGATCCAGCTGAAAGCGATCGAGATCCAGGCCGAGCCCACGGACCCGCTCCCACAGGTGTGGGTCGTCGACATGGGCCCGGTCGCTCAGCAGCGAGTCCCAGAACTCCCAGAAACCGTCCTCGGACTGCAGCGAAACGGCCTCGGCGGCGGCATGAAGGGCGGGCGTCCGCGGGCGCTTGGCGGCGACCGGGAAATGGCGTACGCAGATCTCCAACGGCAGGCTGCTGATCTCCGCCCACATGCCCGCGCAGCGCGGGCAGGCGAGATCGAGATAGACGGTCACCGCGGCGCCGCTGCCCCGCACGTGGTCGTCGGGGCCGCGTTCGGGAACCGCGGCGCTCCCGAGTGAGGAAGCTGCCGGCATCGGCCCGCTCAGGCGGCCGCGTCGAGGGCGTCGAAGATCAGGTTCGCGCCCGGGATCTCCAGCGGCGTGGCCGTCGCGTGGGACCAGAGCACGATGCCGTCGCCGTCGACCAGCACGAGCGAGCGGTTCGAATGACCCGTACTCGGGCAGGTATGCGCCGTAGGCCCTGCAGACGACGCCCTTGGGATGAAAATCGGCCAGCAGCGGGATCGTCGCATGCAGCCTCTCCCGGAATGCGAGGTGGCATGGAGCGGAGTCGATGCTCACCCCGACCAGCGAGGCCCCGTGGCCATCGATCTCCTCGAGCACCTCCTGATAGATCGAGAGCTGATCGGTGCAGACCGGGCTGAAGTCGAGTGGGTAGAAGGCGAGCACGAGCTTGCGCCCGACGAAATCGGCTCAGCGAGACCGGGTTCCCGTCCTGGTCGTCGAGGGTGAAGTCGGGTGCCTTGGATCCCGGCTCGATCACTCTGGCTCCGGGCCGATGGCCTGGTCGGTCAGCGGCGCAGGCCGAGCTCGGCGACCAGGGCGCGGTAGCGCTCGAGGTCGGTCCGTTCCAGGTAGCGCAGCAGGCGGCGGCGGCGGCCGACGAGCATCAGCAGACCGCGACGGGAGTGATGATCTTTGCTGTGGGTGCGGAGGTGCTCGGTGAGCTCGTTGATCCGCGCGGTCAAGAGCGCGACCTGGACCTCGGTGGATCCGGTGTCGGTGCCGTCGCGGCCGTACTTGTCGACCAGCTCGGTCTTCTGTTCCTTGGTCAGCGACATGACTCTCTCTCAAGCATAAGGGGCGCGACCGCGTTCGTTGGGCGCCTCAGGGACGCGAGAAGGTAGCACAGACCTCCCGGGCATCCTCGATGTCGCGTTGCATCTGCTCGACCAGTTCCTCGACCCCGTTGAATCGCTTTTCACCCCGGAGCCGCTTGACGAACGCCACCCGCAGCGCCTTGCCGTACAGGTCCTCGTCGTGATCGATGATGTGCGTCTCGATCAGGACGCCGCGGCCGCTCTCGAACGTCGGGCGGACACCGACGTTGACCGCCGCCGGCAGGCCGTTGGCAAAGGCCGCGTAGATCCCGTGGCCCGGGTAGAGGTAATGCTCGTCGGGAACGATGTTGGCGGTCGGGAAGCCGAGCGTACGACCGCGTCGATCTCCCGCGACGACCTCGCCCTCGAACATGAACGGAGATCCAAGGCAGCGCTGGGCGCGCGACGACGTCCCCGGCGGCGACCAGCGCCCTGATCCGGGTCGAGGAGACGGTCTCGGCGCCGACTTCGACGAGCGGCACGACGGTCGTGTCGAACTCGGCTCGCGAGGCCAGCATCTCGGGGGTTCCCTTGGCCTTCTTGCCGAAGCGGAAGTTCTCCCCCACCCGGACCTGCTCGGCACCGAGCTGTTCGACGAGGATGCGCGAGCAGAACTCCTCGGGGGCGATCGACGAGAACTCCCGGTCGAACGGGATCACGACCAACTCGTCGACGCCCAGCCCCTCGATCACGTCGCGCTTCACCGGAAAGGGCATGATCAGCTTCGGAGCCGCCTCCGGGTGGATGACCGAGAGCGGATGCGGCTCGAAGGTGAGCACGGTGTCTGAGCCGTCGATCACCTTGCGGTGGCCGACGTGGACGCCGTCGAAGCTGCCGATGGCGATCTTCCGTGGCCGGGGGGCGGCTTCGTTGAGTTGTGTGACCGTGATGTTCATCTCGAATGCGCGCTGCGCGTCATTACTCAATCACGTCGCCGAGGAGGGCAGCACGACTTCGGTGCGCAGCACCCCGTCGATCGCGCGCGCGATCGCGATCACGTGGCCATCGAAGAGGAGGCTGATCGGCCCTTCCAGGCCGGATGAGGCTGATCGGGGGCGGGGATCCTGACGCCGTTTCGGACGAGGCGTTCGGCCTCCGGATCGAGGGTGATGCTCGGCAGGTGGCCGACCAGGCTCCTCGATCGGCCTGATCGATTCCGGGTCGTCGCCGTCGGGCAGGCGCAGGTCGCCGATCGCGATCCGTCGGAGCGATTCGCAGTAGGCGTCGTCGAGCTCCTCGATCAGGGTCCGGATGTAGGTCCCGGCCGAGCATTCGATCTCGAATGTCGCGGTCCCCTCCCCGGTCCCGATCAGCTCGGCCCGGTGGATCTCGACCTCGCGTGCGGGCCGTTCCACCTCCTCCCCGCGGCGGGCCTTCTTGTAGAGCCGCTCACCGTCGACCCGGACGGCGGATGTCATCGGCACCGTCTGCGTGATCGTGCCGGTCGGGAGGCCGAGGTGGTCGACGGCTGGGACGCGGCCGGTCTCGGTCAGTTCGCCGTCGGGGTCGCCGGTGCTCGAAGTCCACCCCAGCCGCGCGGTTGCGACGTAGGTCTTGGGCAGGCCGAGCACGTAGCGCTGCAGGCGGGTGGCGGCCCCGAGCAGGATCACGAGCAGACCGGTTGCGAACGGGTCGAGCGTGCCCGCGTGACCGGTCTTCAGGCCGAGCTCACGCCGGTAACGGGCGACCACGTCATGGGAGGTGACGCCGGCCGGCTTGTCGCTGCAGATGAAACCGCCCGCTGCTGTGGATCGGCCGATCTCAGCCAAGCCCGGCGCGGGTCTCGTCGCTGAGGAACTCGACCAACTCGTCGTAGCTCTGGTCGGTCGAGAATCCGGCCGCGCGACGATGGCCGCCACCACCTTCCTTGCGAGCGATCACGGAGACGTCAACCGAGCCGTCGGTCGATCGAAGGCTGACCTTCCGTGCCTCGCGCTGGCTGTCGGGCTTGTCGCGAACGACCGCGGCCACCGATGTTCCCTCGATTCCACGGATGAAATCTATGATTCCTTCGGTCATCGTCTCGTCCGCGCCGGTGACCGCGTAGTCCTCGGCGGATAGGTAGGTCGTCGAGAGCGCCCCGTTCAGTCGCCTGTCGATCCGGCCGAGGGCACGGGCGATCAGCTTCAGCTTGGCCTCCGGAACCCGCTCATAGAGACGGCGGAAGGTTCCATTCACATCGACTCCGGACTCGATCAGCTCGGCGGCGACGCGATGGGTCCGAGCGTCGGTGTTCTCGTACATGAACATCCCGGTGTCGGTGATCAGGCCGACGTAGAGGGATTGGGCGATCGAATCGGTCAGCTCGACGCCGAGCCGCTTGCAGATCTCGAAGATGATCTCCGCCGTCGAGGACGCCTCGACGTCGACCAGGTTGACGTCTGCGAAGCGGGTGTTGTCGTGATGGTGGTCGATGTTGAGCATGCGCTTGCCGTCGCGAAGCCACTGGACCGGCATCCGGTCGATGTTGCCGCAATCGAGGAAGATCACGGTCCGGTCGGAGAGGTCGGCCGGGGCCTCGTGGAAGACCTCTTGAAGCGGTAGGAAGCGATACTCGACCGGAAGCGGGAACTCCTTCTCGGCGAGAAACATCACCGAATCCTTGCCGAGCTGACCCAATGCCTGGTGGAGCGCCAGCGTCGATCCGAGCGCGTCGCCGTCGGGGCCCTCGTGGGTGGTGATCAGGAACCGCTCGCCGTCGCGGAGTTCGTCGATCACCTGGTTCGTCGCGATCGTGAGCTCGGGGCTCGTCGTGTTGACGCCGGCGCTCAAGAGTCCATCATCCTCGTCAGGCGGTCCGCACGTTCGATCGAATCGTCGTAGACGAAGGTCAGGCTCGGAGTCCGCTTCATCCGCAACTGCGTCGCGATCGCCTTCTGGATCACCCCGTGAGCGGCCCGGAGCGCCCTCATCGTCGCTTCCTTCTCATCATCGGAGCCGAGCACGCTGACGTGCACCTGAGCGGTTCTCAGGTCGGAGCTTGTCTTGACTGCGGTGACGGTCACGAATCCAATCCGAGGGTCCTGCAGCTCGCCCCCGATCGTCGCTCCAATCACCTCGCGCATGACCCCGTCGACGCGTCGCATTCGCGTTCCGGACATCAGCGCCGACTATAGCCGGGAGGCCTGCGGCAGACGGCCGCGGGAATGGGGGCCCGGTTATTCGAGGGTCTTCTCCACCTGCGTGGTCTCGAAGACCTCGAGCACGTCCCCGACCTTCACATCCTGGAAGCCGTCGAGCGTGATCCCGCATTCCTGTCCCTCCTCGACCTCGCGGACGTCGTCCTTGAATCGCCGCAGCGACTTGACCCGGCCCGTCCAGACGACGGTGCCCTCGCGGACGAGCCGCGCCTCGGCATCGCGGGTGATCCTTCCCTCGGTAACGCGCGACCCCGCGATCGTGCCTATCTTGGAGGCCTTGAAGAGCTCGAGGATCTCGGCCTCGCCCAGCGACCTCTCCACCTGGTCGGGTTCGAGCATGCCCTCCATCGCCGCTCGCAGCTCCTCGGTGATCTTGTAGATGACCGAGTAGGTCCGGATCTCGACACCCTCAACCGCGGCAGCGCGCTTGGCGTCGGCCAGCGGCCTGACGTTGAATCCGATCACGATCGCGTCGGAGGCGGCGGCAAGCATCACGTCGGATTCGTTGATCCCGCCGGCGGCGGCGTGGACGATGTCCACCGCGACCTCGTCCTGAGGCAGCTTCGCGATCTCGTCCTGGAGCGCCTCCAGCGAGCCTGAGACGTCGGCCTTGACGAGCAGGTTGATCTGCTTGATCTCGCCCTTCTTGGCCTTGGAGAAGACGTCTTCGAGGGTGATCCTGCGGGCGTTGCGCCGGGCTTGAGCCTCGGTCTTGAGCCGGATCGAGCGTTCGCCGGCCAGCTGGCGCGCGCGACGATCGTTCTCGACGACCTGGGCCCGCTCGCCGGCCTCGCCGACGCCGTCGAAGCCGAGCACCTCGACGGGATCACCCGGTCCGGCCGATTCGATTCGCTGCCCGGTGAAGTCGTGCATCGCCCGCACCCTGCCCCACTGGGAGCCGGCCACGATCGAATCGCCCACATTGAGCGTCCCGCGTTGAACCAGGATCGTGACCACCGATCCCCGGCCCGGGTCGAGGTGGGACTCGATGACGGTGCCGGAGGCGGCGGTGTCGGGGTTGGCCTTCAGATCCTCGAGCTCGGTGACGAGCAGGATCATGTGGAGCAGGTTCTCGAGGCCCTCGTGGGTCTTGGCGGAGACGTCGCAGTAGACGGTCTCCCCGCCCCAGTCCTCGGGCTGCAGGCCCATGTTGGCGAGCTCCCCGCGGACCTTGTCCGGCGTGGAACCCTCCTTGTCGATCTTGTTGACGGCGATCATCACCGGAACGTCGGCTGCCTTCGCGTGGTCGATCGCCTCGACGGTCTGAGGCATGACTCCGTCGTCGGCGGCGACGACGACGATCGCGACGTCCGTGACCTTGGCGCCGCGGGCCCGCATCGCTGTGAACGCCTGGTGGCCGGGGGTGTCGAGGAAGGTGATCGTGCGACCTTCCTGGTGGACCTGGTAGGCGCCGATGTGCTGAGTGATCCCACCGGCCTCACCGGCTGCCACCTCGGTCGTCCGGATCGCATCGAGAAGCGAGGTCTTGCCGTGGTCCACGTGTCCCATCACGGTCACGACCGGGGGCCGGAGCACGAGGTCGGCGGCATCATCTTCGAAGGCGGGCTCGTCGTCGAGCTCTTCGCCGGCGTGGATGATCTCGACCTCCTGCTCGAACTCGCTCGCGAGCAGCTCGACCGTGTCGTCGGTGAGAGTCTGCGTCAGTGTTGCCATTTCACCCTGGGCCATCAGCTTCTTGATGATCTCGGCGCTGCTGACTCCGAGGGTCTCAGAGACCTCGCGAACGGTCGCCCCGGAGTTGACCTTCAGGGCCTCCTGGCCCTCAGTGCTCAGCGTCTTCAGTTCAGGCGACTCGTCGAACGCGGGCCGGCGACGGCGTCCACGCCTCCGCGGCGGCCGTTGCGTCGGGCCCTGCGACATGTGGTCGCGGCGGGCCGCCTGCGAATCGATCACGACGCGGCGGCGCTTCTTGCCGGAGTCCCCGCTCTGGGCTGCCGCGGCAGGAGGGCGCTTGACCGGTGCGGACGGACGCTTTGGGGCGGTGGCGGCGGTCCCCGGCTTCTTCTTCGGCAGAGCGCCGGCCGCCGCCAGCGCCTTGAGCGCGGTCGCTTGGTCGACGCTGGACGAAGCGGTCTTGACCTCGACGCCGGAGGCCTTCAGGGCTTCGATCACCCGGGAACTCTCGAGCCCGAGCGCCTTCGCTATCTCATGAACGCGCTGCTTCGCCATCTCGTCCTCGCTTACGCCTCCGAGCCCTTCTCGGGATCATCAGCGACCTCTTCGCGTCAGCGGCGGCTTCGGTCAGCTCCTCAGCCTCCTCGACGACCTCTTTCGGTGGCCGGGATGTCCTCAGCGACCGCCTCAGCGACCACCTCGGCGACGATCTCCTCCATCGGCTCCTCGACGACCGCTTCCTCAGCCGTCTTCCCGACCGCATCCTCGAAGACCTCTTCGATGATCGCCTCCTCGGCCGCCTCCTCGATCTCGGCCTCGACCTCGGCCTCGATCGCGGCCTCGACGACGGCTTCGACCATGGCATCCTCGATCGCCTCTTCCCCAGCGACCTCGGCAACGGCGTCCTCGAGCGCGACCTCGGCGATCGCCTCGTCGACGACCTCCTCGATCTCGGCCTCGGCCAAGGCCGTCGGATCGGCCTCGATCTGGGCGAACGCCTCCTCTGCGCGGGCCACGATCGGCCCGGTCTCGTCCTCGGAGGCATCGGGTTTGGCCAGTACCGCGATCTCGTCCTGGCTCAGCGAAGTGAGGACGGTGACCTGATGGGTACTGAGACGCGCGAGCGCCTGATGAGTCGGCAGTCCGCAGTAGCGCGAGTTCGGAAGGGCCGCGTTGGGGCAGCGACGTCCGGCCGAGAGCACGGCGGAGCAGCGTCCGTCGAAAGCCTCCTCCTCGTTCTCGAAGCCCTCTTCCTCGTCGGCCTGCTCGGCGAACTCGCTCTCGCCCACGATGTCGACGCGCCATCCGGTCAGCTTGGCGGCCAGACGTGCGTTCTGGCCCTCGCGGCCGATCGCCAGCGAGAGCTGATCGTCGGGCACGATCACGGTTGCCTGGCGGGCTTCGTCGTCGACGAGCACCTCACGGACGCGAGCCGGCGACAGCGCCTTGGCGACGAACCGGGCGGGCTCCTCGTTGTAGGGGATGATGTCGATCTTCTCGCCGCGCAACTCCGAGACGACCATCCGCACGCGCGAGCCCCTCGGGCCGACGCAGGCACCGACCGGGTCGACGCCGTCGGCATGGGAGACGACCGCGATCTTCGAGCGGAATCCCGGCTCGCGGGCGACCCCGACGACCTCGACGAGCTCGTCGGCGATCTCGGGAACCTCGAGCGCGAAGAGCTTCTTGATCAGCTCCGGGTCCTTGCGGGAGACGACGACGCTCGGGCCCTTGCCGTCGGCCGAGACCTCGGTGATCACGGCCTTGATCCGCATCCCATGGTCGTATCGCTCGCTGTAGATCTGCTCGGACCGCGGCAGCAGGGCCTCGACCCGATCGCGGAGCTGAACCAGCGTGTAGCGGTTGTCGGACTGTTGGATGATTCCGGTGATCAGCTCGCCGACGCGGTCCTGGAACTCCTCGTACATCATCATCCGCTCGGCCTCGCGGATTCGCTGCAGGACGACCTGCTTGGCCGTCTGGGCGGCGATCCGCCCGAAGTTCTCGGGAGTGACGTCGATCGATTCGATCTGATCCTCGTAGGGAGCGAGGATCTCGGGATCCAGCTCGGGGTCCTCGGGCTCCTTGAGCGCGCCGGTCGCCGGGTCGATCTCGGGTTCCTGGCTCTCGACGACCTCGGCCAGCAGCTTCTCCTCGAGCTCGGCAGGCAGGATCAGCTCGAAAACCCGGAAATCGGCGGTTTCGCGGTCAAGGTCGACGCGCGCGTACTTGGCCGCCCCCGGCTGCTTCTTGTAGGCGGAGAGCAACGCGTCCTCGAGCGCCGCCATGAGGGTCTCTGAATCGAGGCCCTTCTCCTGCTCCAACACCTTGATGGCATCGACGATCTCGCGGGTCACGATTGCACCTCCGACAACTCTGGGACAAGGTTGGAACGGCTGACGAGGCCGAATGGGATCTCGGCATCTCCCCCGTCGGACTCAATGCTGACCGCCTCCGCATCGGCGGCGATCAGGCGTCCGGTGAAGTTTCGGCGCCCGTCGATCGGCTCGGTCGTCCTCATCCTCGCCGTCCGGCCGATGAACTGCTGGTAGTGCTCGGGCTTGGTCAGGGGGCGGTCCAGGCCGGGAGAGGAGACCTCGAGCGCGTAGTCGGCGAGGAGGTCACGAACCTGCAGTGTCACCTGCTCACAGAGCTCCAGACCGACGCCGTCGGGGTGGTCGATGTAGAGCCGCAGCGATTCACGGGCAGGTGACTCGATCGCGATCAGCTCGACCGAGGGGTCGAGCTCCGCGATGGTCGCTGCGATCTGGCTCTCTGTGATTTCCATCTGGTTGAGTGTCCTTTGGGCTCATCGGGCTCACCGACCCCCGGTTCGAGGCCGAAAAAAAGGCGGGCCGCAGGCCCACCTCTCGCAACGGATTCGAATGCGGATAAAGGTGAACGGCGATTATAGCCGCCGCCAATCGTCGATCAACATCGATCGGCCCGCAGCCGCGACCGCTCGCGGTGCTCAGACGTCGATCAGGAGGGTCACCGGGCCGTCGTTGATGAGCGCGACCTCCATTCTGGCCCCGAACCTGCCGCGCTCAGCCCCCAGCTCTTCGCAGACCAGGTCGTACAACGGTTCCGCCGCCTGGGGCCGCGCCGCCCCGCTGAAACTGGGCCGCGTTCCCCTGCTGACATCGCCGTAGAGCGTGAACTGGCTGACGCAGAGAACCCCCCTTTCGTTCAGCGGCTCTGACATCCGCCCCTCCTCGTCGTCGAAGATCCGCAGCGAGGCGACCTTGCGTGCGATCCGGCGCGCCTCCCCCTCTCCGTCCCCCGCGGCCACTCCGAGCAGCACCAGCAACCCCGGCCCGATCGAGGCGACGACCGACCCGTCGATGCTCACCGACGCCGAGCGGACCCTCTGGACCAGCGCCCGCACCGATGCCTAAGACGCGCGCAGGCGCTGCCTGTATGCACGGTAATCCTCGCGGTCGGGTCGCAGGTTGGCCGCAAGCGCGAGATGACGCATCGCGCCCTCCCGCTCGCCGCTCAGCTCGAGGGCGCGGCCGAGGCAGAAGTGAGCGAAGTCGTTGGTCGGATACCTCTCGACTACCGCCTCGAACTCAGCCGCGGCCTCGTTGAAGCGGCGAGCCCGAAACAGCGCCCGGCCGAGCGCCTCCCGGACCGAGGACTTCTCCGGCTCCCGCGAGGCGACCTTGCCCAGCGGCACGGTGGCGGCCTCGAAATCACCGTTCTCCAGTAGCTCGACCCCACGCGTGTAGAGCTCGTATGTGGACTCCTGCCGTGGGCTCTGGGGACTGAGGTCGCTCATCGGGAAGATATTAGGGAGGCCGTGAAGGATCCTGGCGGCGGGAGTTGGCGATCGGCGCCGCCTCGCGAGGGACTTCACCCGCCTGCCGAGCGACGACACCGCGCGCCCGAGCAGAGCGGACGCGCAGCGGAGCATCGCCCACCGACAACCTGACGCCCTTGCCGAGCGATACACACCGGGCCGCCCGAGCAGAGCGGACGCGCAGCGGAGCATCTGCTCGGAGTCATCCCTAGTAGACGATCGCCAGCGACAGGTAGTAGCCGGCGACGATCGTGAACAGGACCGCATCGAGGCGATCGAGGAGGCCGCCGTGAGGGCCGAGCATCCGCCCGGTGTCCTTGACGTCGAGGTCGCGCTTGATCGCGGATTCGAAGAGGTCGCCCAGCGGGGCCAGGAGTGCGATGCAGAGACCGAACAGCAAGCGCCTGCGGGCCCGAGAGCCAGTCCTGGTAGAGACCGGCGATCCAGAAGCCGAGAACGCCTCCGACGATGCCGATCAGCAGGCCTTCGATCGTCTTGTTGGGGGAAACCTGAGGGGCCAGGGGGCGCCGTCCGAACATCCGGCCGCCGAGGTAGGCGAAGGTGTCGGTGAAGAAGGTCGCGACGAGGACATCGACGAGCAGCGCCCCGCCATGCAGCGGGAGCTCTCTCAGCAGCACCGCGTGGGCGAAGGGCAGTCCGATCCAGACGGCGGCGAGGACGGTGACGGCCATCGACCAGGTCACGTTGGTCAGCGTCGGTCGCAGCAGGGCGAAGATCAGCATCACCGGGAACATCGCGAGGAGGGCGAGCAGGATCTGGAACGAGCTGCCGAAGAACGCGGCCGCAACCATGCCGAGGGTGGCGAGGAACGCCGCCGCCTGGAATGGACGTGAGCGCGCCGTCATTCGAAAGAACTCGATCTGCGCGGCCCATGCGAGGCCGACCATCGCCAGGGCGAATACGCCGCCGCCGGCGACGACGATGACCACCGCGAACAGGATCCACGGGATCGCCCAGAGGAGTCGGGCCAGGGTCTCGGAGCGGCGGCCGCCTCGGCGCTGCCTGCGGGGGCGGGTGCGTCGCGGGCGGCGGCCGCGAGGTGCGGAGGCCGGGCCGGGGGCGGGTTCCGCGGATTCCGCGGGGACCTGCTCGTCGCCGAGACCCAGGTCGTCCCAGCGGTGCTCGCCGGTCTCGGAGTCATGGCCCAGGGCTTCGACGCCCCCCTCGGCGGCCTCTCCCGCCGCTTTCTCCCGCCGCGGATGCGACGCGCCTGGTCGTGGGGGAAAGTCCATCCCCGCGAGCCTACTCGCGGAGGCCGGGGCCACGGCGCCGGGATCGGTGCATCTGCACCGCCGACGCCGCCCGGCTGTTCTACTCCTTCTCGGCGAGGATTCCGTAGATGCCTCGACGCGTCTCGTCGAGCAACTCGCGGATCCGGCCGCGCTGGCTCTCGTCCGCGGCGTGGAACGCCTGGCCGATCGCCGCTCGGAGCTGGTGGGCGGAGCGGCCGAGCTGCACGACCTCCGCCGGAGCGCCGGAGCGCACCTGCTCCCAGGGGAGAGCGTCAGCCTCCTGCTGGCGCTCTTCAACCGCGGCCCTGCCCTCGTCGGTGAGCGAGAACAGCCGCTTGCCATCGGCGTCCTCGCCGACGATCAGGCCCTGCTCCTCGAGCAGTTGCAGCGTCGGGTAGATCGAGCCGGCGCTTGGCTTCCAATAGCCGCCACTGCGCTCCTCGATCTCCTTGATCATCTCGTAGCCGTGCATCGGCCGCTCGCCAAGCAGGGCGAGGGTGGCCGCGCGGACATCGCCGCGGCGAGCTCGCGGTCCGCCGCGACCACGTCGTGACGATCCGCCGCTGCGGTGATGGTGGTGACGCGGTCGGTGGTGTCGTTGTGCGTCATATCTGCGTGAGTACATGTTGAACCTTTCGTATTTCGTGTTCGTACTAACGCGATATATCGTAACAGCTCGCCTTGCCCTGTCAACCGGCTCCTATTCGCGCGCCCCGAACCGTCGGCGTCGCGACGTGTATTCCGCCAGGGCCTCCTCGAGGTCCTCACGGTCGAAGTCCGGCCACAGGCAGTCGCTGAACAGCAACTCCGAGTAGGCGCTCTGCCAGAGCAGGAAGTTGGAAAGACGCTGCTCGCCGCTTGTCCGGATCACCAGCTCCGGATCGCTCATCTCAGGGACGTAGAGGAGCTTCGCGAATTCCCCCTCCCCGCCCCCCTCGTACCCTTCGGCGGCATCGAGGATCTCCGCCCGGCCCCCGTAGTTGAAGGCTACGAACAGAGTCATCCTGGTGTTCCCGCGGGTCTCCTCCTCGGCCCACTCCATCTGTTTCAGCAGAGGGGCAGAAACGCCTCGACGCCGGCCGACGAATCGCATCCTGACCCCCTCGGCGCTGAGCTCGGGGGTCTCGGAGAAGATCAGCTCGGCGAACATCTCCATCAAGCCGGTGACCTCGTCCTCCGGCCGGGACCAGTTCTCGGTCGAGAACGCGTACACGGTCAGCTCGGTGATGCCGAGGGCGACGGCATCCTTGACGGTCTGCTTCATCGCCATGGCGCCGCGACGATGGCCCTCGAGCACCGGCAGGCCCCGTTCGGTCGCCCAGCGCCCGTTGCCGTCCATGATGATCGCGACGCAGGTTGCGCGTGCGCCGCCGGGAGGCACCGGACCAGCCATCTAGACGGTCAGGATCTCCTCTTCCTTGCCCTTGAGCAGAGCATCGATCTCTCCGACCGCCTTGTCGGTGAGCTTCTGAAGATCGGCCTCGGCTCGGCGTTCATCGTCCTCGCCGGCGTCGCCCTCCTTCTTCATCTCGCGCAGGTCGCCGATCACGTCGCGGCGAACGTTGCGGATCGCGATCCGGCCCTCCTCGGCGACTCCGTGAACAACCTTGACCATGTCGCGGCGACGCTCCTCGGTCATCTCCGGGATCTGCAACCTGACGACGTTGCCGTCGTTGTTCGGGGTCAAGCCGACATCGGACTCGTTGATCGCCTTTTCGATCGCACCCAGCGCGCCCTTGTCGTAGGGGGTCACCGTCAGCAGCCGAGCGTCGGCGGCGGCGATGTTCGAAAGCTGGTTGAGCGGGGTGTCGGTTCCGTAATAGTCGACGACGATCCGATCCAGCAGGTGTGGTGAGGCGCGGCCGGTGCGGACCGTCGCGAGCTCGTTCCGCGTGGAGCCGACGGACTTCTCCATCCGCTCGCCGGCGTCGCTGAGCAACTCGTCGATCAACTCGTTCAAGGCGCGCTTTCCTCTCGCTGGGATGAGACCAGGGTGCCGACTCGCTCCCCGCGAACGATCCTATCTATGTTCGCTTCGTCCGCCATGTTGAAGACGTAGATCGGCAGGTCGTTGTCCATGCAGAGCGAGAGCGCAGTCGAGTCCATCACCCTGAGCTCACGCTCGATCGCCTGCCGGTGCGTGATCTGAGGAAGGAACTTGGCCTCGGGGACCTCGGCAGGATCGGCGTCGTAGACCCCCTCAACGCCGTGCTTGGCCATCAGGATCGCCTCGGCGTGGATCTCGAGCGCCCGCAACGATGCCGCGGTGTCAGTGGTGAAGAAGGGGTTGCCGGTGCCGGCCGCGAAGATCACGACCCGGCCCTTCTCGAGATGCCGCATCGCCCGACGACGGATGTAGGGCTCGGCGACCTCCTTGACCTCGATCGCCGACATCACCCGTGTGTAGGTGCCCTGTTTTTCGAGCGCGTCCTGAAGGGTGAGCGCGTTGAGAACGGTCGCGAGCATTCCCATGTAGTCGGCGGTCGCGCGATCCATCCCGGCGGCGGCGCCCTGCAGCCCGCGATAGATGTTGCCGGCGCCGACGACGATCGCGATCTCGATCCCGGTCTCGCGAACCTCGGAGACCTGGGTGGCGATTCGCTGGACCCGGTCATGGTCTGTCCCGTACTCGAGTTCGCCCATCAGAGCCTCACCCGAGAGCTTCAACATGACCCGGTCGAAGACCCTTTCCGATCCGTTCTCCGATCCCATCTTGAGCCGACCCGCCCCGCGCGGGACTAGGCCTCCGCTCCGACTTCGAAGCGGGCGAAGCGGGCGATCCGGATGTTCTCGCCGGTCTTCGCCGATGCCTCCTCCCGAAGCTGCTCGATCGTCTTGCCCTCATGCTTGTCGGCATTGACGTGAGGCTGGTCGAGCAGCGCGATCTCCTTGCGCCACTTGGCGAGCTGCCCCTCGACTATCCGCTCGCGGACGTTCTCGGGCTTGCCCTCCTCGGCGGCCTTCTGCTCGAAGACGGCGCGCTCGGCGGCTTCCTCCTCGGCGGGGACCTGGTCGGCGGATACGTAGCGAGGCCCCGAGGCAGCGATGTGGAGGGCGATCTCGTTGGCGAAGGCCTTGAAGTCGTCGTTACGGGCGACGAAGTCGGTCTCGCACTGGATTTCGACCAGAACGCCGATCCGGCCGGTCGCGTGCACGTAGGAGCTGACGATTCCCTCGCTCGTCGACCGGCCGCTGCGCTTGGCCGCCGAAGCCTGCCCCCTGACCCGCAGAACCTCGATCGCCTTGTCCAGATCGCCCCCGGCCTCCGATAGTGCCGCCTTGCAGTCCATCATCGCCGCCCCGGTTCGCTCGCGCAGCGCCTTCACGTCCGCTGCCTTGATCTCAGTCGCGCTCACTTGGCACCACCTTCGGCCGCGCCGCCCGCGGCGGGTGCCTTGTCAGGCTCGGGCGCGGAGTCCGTCTCAACCGGCGCCGCCTTGGGCTCTTCGGCCGTCTTCGCGGGCGTTGGATCGGGCTTGGCGGGTTTGGGCTTCGGCTCCTTGGGCTCGGTCTTCGGCGGCACCTGCGCCGTGCTCGCCTTCGTCTGTTCCTCGTTCGCCGCCCGTGCGGCGGCGTCGGCCTCGGCCTTGGCGGCGGCCTCGGCGGCCTTTCTGGCCTCCTCCTCCTCGCGCTTCTTCCGCTGCTCCTCCTCCCGCTTCTTCCGCTCTTCCTCCTCGCGGGCCCGGCGGGCCTCCTCGGCCTGCCGGTAGACGGTTGCCGAGCTGAGGATCGCCTCGCCGAGCGTGCTGACGATCCGCTCGCAGGAGCGAATGGCATCGTCGTTGCCGGGGATCACGTACTCGATCGGACGCGGATTGCAGTTGGTGTCCACGATCGCGACGATCGGAATATCGAGTCGCACCGCCTCGTTGACGGCGATCTCCTCGGCGCCGAGATCGATCACGAAGACCGCATCGGGCGGGCGCTGCATGTCGCGTACGCCGCCGAGGTTGAACTCGAGCTTCTTCAGCTCGGCCTCGCGGGCCATGCGCTCCTTGGTCGGCAGCAGGGCCAGCTGCCCGCCGGACTCGAGCTCGGTGAGCTCGTGCAGTCGCTTGATCCGTTTGGAGATCGTTCCGAAGTTCGTCAGCAGCCCACCCAGCCAGCGACGGCTGACGTACGGCATGCCGCACTTCTCGGCCCACTCCTCGATCGAGTCTCGCGCCTGCTTCTTGGTGCCGACGAAGAGGATCGTGCCTCCGCGACCGGCCACCTCGGCGCAGAAGTCGCGGGCCTTGATCAGCAGCTCCTCGGTCTGAAGGAGGTCGATGATGTGAATTCCGTCGCGCTCGCCGTGGATGTAGCGGCGCATCGATGGATCCCATCGCCTCGTCTGGTGTCCGAAGTGAACACCCGATTCGAGCAGCTCTTTGATGCCGGTATCGGCAGTCGTTTCAGTCATTGATTTCCCTTGTTTCGATGCGATTCCGGTCGGTGGTGCTGGCGCGGGGACCCGACTGGCGCCGGGCAGGGCCCGCGATCGCAACGGCGACCGCCTTGGTGAGGTGGAGATTCTAGTTGACCGAGCGAGAGGCAACCGCGCGACTCCGGACAGAGCCCGATGGCCCTCCTCGCCTCCCCCGAGAGGTGGCCGCGCGAGCGAACGGCTGGCTCAGGCCGCTCGCGCCAGCGCCAGGGCCCGTGCGAGGTCATCGGGAAGGTCGCTCTCGAACTCGAGTGGCCCCTTGCCCATCGGGTGCTCGAATGCGAGTCGGCGGGAGTGCAGGAACTGCCGTTGGAGGCCGTACCGACCGACCGACCCGGGTGAGCCGTATTGGGGATCGCCGACGATCGGGCTGCCGATGGCCTGAAGATGGGCCCGGATCTGATGAGTGCGCCCCGTCTCGAGCCGGACGTCGAGCAGCGCCTCTCGCGGGAGCCGTTCGCAAACCTCGAAATGGGTCACCGCGGGACGCGGCCGACGTCCACCGACGATGACGCGTTCGGGGGAGCGATGGTCGCGGCCGAGCGGAGCATCGATCTTCCCCGTGCGCGACGACGGACACCCGTCGACGAGCGCGACGTACTCTCGGGACACCTCGCGGGCGGCGATCATCGCGCTCAGCGCCTTGTGGGCAGCGGGCTCGCGGGCGACGACCAGCAGCCCGGACGTGTCCTTGTCGAGCCGGTGCACTATCCCCGGTCGTTGTGGATCCTCACCACCTCCCGGGAGCCCGCCGAGAGCCTCGACCAGAGAGGGGCCGGGGTTGCCGGGCGCCGGATGGACGATCAGCCCGGCCGGCTTGTCGACGACGGCAAGATGTTCGTCCTCCCAGACCACGACGGGCCGGGGCTTCACCGGGATTCCGGTTCCGGTCGAGGCGGCTCGCCCGGGCCCGACTCCGGTCGCGATTCGTGTTCGGGCTCAGTACCGAATGCATACATCCAGACGAGGATCACCACGCCGAGGGTGATGGCGATGTCGGCGACGTTGAAGGCCGGCCAGGAGCCGAGGTCG
The DNA here is from genome assembly GCA_963823275.1 of uncultured Solirubrobacterales bacterium. Lineage (GTDB taxonomy): Bacteria > Actinomycetota > Thermoleophilia > Solirubrobacterales > 70-9 > RHKX01. The sequence goes on from CAWGKW010000002.1 coordinate 1,248,188, forward strand.
ATGAAGTCGGTGACCGCCCCTTCGTGGATCCGGTCGATCAGGTTGCCGACCGCGCCGCCGGCGAGCAGCCCAATCGGAAGCCAGAGCCCACGCCGGTCTGAGGCCGCGAGGAACATCGCCAGCAACGAGGCGAACGCCAGCGCCGCCAGCACGAGAACGAGTGATCCGGCATCGTCGAGCAGGCCGAAGGCGATCCCGCGGTTGGCGACGCGAACGATCTCGATCCCGCCGAAGACATCCACCCGCTCCCCCGGCGCCACCTGACCACGGATCACAGCCTTGCTGACCTGGTCGAGCGCGAGCGTGAGGATCGCCACCGCCGCCGCGCGGCCGAATCCGGGGCCGGGAGCCTTCACCCGCGGATCAGGCCGACGACGATCGCCTGCACCACGAAGAGCAGAATCAGGCCAATCATCGGGCTGAGGTCGAGTGCCATTCCCCCGGCCCCGATCGGAGGCAGAAATCGGCGGAACGCATTCAGATACGGGGACGTCGTCTCCTCGATGAAACCGGCTACGGCTCTCACGGGGGTGTTGTAGGGGAGCGAGCCGCGGAAGCTGATCACCCACGAGATCGCGATCGACGAGATGATCAGGATGATGTAGACGAGGAAGAGGTTGTCGACGAAGGCGGCGACGTCGTTGCGGTCGATCGAGGCCGCAAGGGTGCTCATCGCACACCCGCCATGCGCTCCAGGGAGGCGCCGACCGCCGCTCTGAACGCCGCAGCGACGTCTCGCTCCGCCAGCTCCGCGAGTCCGGCCTCGGTGCTGCCGCCCGGAGAGGCGATCGCCTCTCGGATCGACGCCGGCTCGCGGGTCAGGAGGTGGTGGCCGACGCCGGCCGCCGCCTCGCTGACCAGCTGGGCGCTCAATTCAGGGTCGAGACCCGCCTCGATCCCTGCTTCGATCAGCGCCTCAACCGCGAGCGCGATGTAAGCGGGAGCGCAGCCCATCACCGCGGTGGCTGGGTCCAGTTCGCTCTCGTTGATCTCGAAGAGCGTTCCGATCGCTCCGAGCAGGGTCAGGGCCTCTCCGATGACGCCGGCGCGGTCCGGGTCCCCCGGCGAGGTATGGCAGATCACGCCGCGGCCGACCTCGACCGCCAGGTTCGGCATCGTTCGCACGACCGGCGTCGGCGCCAGCACCGGTGCCAGCCGTTTCAGAGGCGTCGCGCCGAGCACCGAGATCACGCCCCTCGCCCGCCCGGCGATACTAGGCGCCACCTGATCGAGTGCGGCGGGCTTGACAGCGAGGACGACGAGGTCGGAGCGGTCGGCCATGTCCTCGATCGAGGCGACGTGCTCACCGCCGATCTCGTCGGCCAGGCGCTGGGCGCGGCCGGAGCCCGTGTCCGTGAACAGCATCGAATCCGGGCGGATCGCCGCCTGAGCCCAGCCCCGCGCAAGCGCGGCGGCCATGTTTCCCGATCCTGCGAAACCGACGTTCATCGGCCCCAAGACTAGATCAGGACTGGTTGAAGAAACCCTTCTCGACCAGGCGGGCCTTCTCCTCGGCTGAAACCTCGACGTTGGCCGGGGTCAACATGAAGGTCTTGTCGGCGATCTTCTGCATCCCACCGTCGAGCGCGTAGGTGAGGCCCGAGCCGAAGTCGATCAGTCGCTTCGAGAGATCGGCGCTGGTCGACTGTAGGTTGAGGATCACCGGGACGTTCTGCTTGAAGCGGTCCGCAATCTCCTGGGCGTCGTTGAAGTTCCGCGGGGTGACGAAATGGACCTGGACGTCAGCCCCACCGTCGGAAACGGGACGAAGGTTGCGACGTCTGCGGGGGGCAGCGTCGTCGGCGAAGATGTCGTCGATGTCGTCGGCGGGGGGTTCCTCGCGGCGCAACCGACGCACATTCGAGCCGGAGTGCGAACCACGATTGCGGCGAGAGGGAGGCCCCGAGGAAACGGCCTCGTCGCTGATCGTGTCGGGCTCGTAGGGGTCGACCTCGTCGTCGTAGCGGTAGTCGTGATCCTCGGCGAGGCCGAAGTAGACGAGGGCTCTGTTCCATGTGTCGCGTACGGCCATAGTGCGCGTCTCTTCGCCCCGGTGGGGCGATCTCCTTCGCCAAGTATGACGGCTGCCCGCTGCCTGCGGGATGTGAACGACGACCTGACAAGCCGCTTGCAGCGCGGGATGTCAGCGAAACAGCGTGCTGCCGAGCCTGATCGTCGTGGCGCCTTCGGCGGCTGCCACCCGCCAATCCTGGCTGGTTCCCATCGAGAGGCGATCGAGGCCGTGCTCGGCGGCGAGCTCGGCGAGGCGGGCGAAGTGCGGTCGGGAGTCCTCGGGGTTCTCGGTGAAGGGCGGCATCGTCGAAAGACCGACCACCCGGACCGGGCAGCGCTCGAGCGCTGCGCCGAGTTCATCGGGGCCCACCCCGCCCTTACCCTCCTCGCCGGCCACGTTGACCTGGATCAGAACCTCCGTCCGCTCGTCGCCGTGGCGTCCCAGCTGGGTCATCACGCTGTCGGAGTACACCGAATGGATCAACCGCACCAGCGGGAGGACATCCTTGACCTTGCGGCTCTGCAGGTTCCCGATGAAGTCCCATTCGAAGGAGGATCCCCAGCGCTCACGCTTCTGCTCGAGGTCCCCGAGCCGGTTCTCGCCGACCAGCTCGATCCCGGCATCGGCCAGCGCTCCCATCTCGTCGCAGGGCACGTACTTGCTGGCGACGAGAACCTCGGTCGAGGTCGGCAGGTCCGCCCTGACCTCTGCGAGCCTGCCGGCCACCCGACTGGGATCGATGTTTCGGAACGGCTCAACCATCAGGCTGACATCGTCCGTCGATCCAGGCGATCCCCGCCTGCCGGCCCGTCTCCGGCCCGCCGCCGCGGTGTGAGAAGAACAGATCCTGGTTGCACGACGTGCAGATCTCGGCATCTTCGATCTCGGTCACCCCGGCCCGCCCGAGCAGGGCACGGGCGGCCGCCTTGAGGTCGAGCATGCGCCTCTCCCCGCCCCCGATTCCCAGCGGGGAGAACTCCGCCAGGACCTCCTCGCCGACCTCGTAGCAACAGGGTCCGATCCCGGGTCCGATCACGGCCGCAGAGCCGGCTACCTGCGCCACACCGGTCCCGACGATTCCACCCGCGAGCCCGCGCCAGCCGCCGTGAAGCATCACGATCCCATCCTCGCCGGCCACGGCGATCGGCAGGCAGTCGGCGACGAACACCACGGCTGCGAGCCCAGGTCGGCCGAGGGCGTGGCCGTCGACGGACGGCGGCTCCGGCCCTGGCGCAACCCAGTGATTGGGATCCTGAGGGCCCCGATGGACTGCGACCCCCGCGCCGTGGACCTGGCGGCCGATGACGACGTTCTCCGGATCGAGCGAAAGCGCGGCCGTGAGCCGGCGGCGGTTCTCGATCACCGATTCGACTCGGTCGTCGGTGAGCACGCCGAGATTGAGGCTCTCGAATGGTCCTTCGCTGACACCTCCGAGGCGGGTCGAGAAGGCGACACGAGCGCCGGGCAGGTCGGCCTCAAGCCAGCGAATCCCCCCGTGATCTTTCCAGCGCATCCCTGGAAGATCTCAGATCGCCCCGCGGGCGATCTTCAGGGCGGCCGCCAGCTCGTGGTCTCTACCCGTTTCAAGCTCGCCGTTCAGCTTGCGATCGAGGGCGCCCTTGAGGCCCGCACCCACCCTGGGCCCCGGCTCGATCCCGGCGGCGATCAGGTCGTGTCCGTCGATCTCGAGCTTGACCCAACGCCATTCGCCCATGTAGCCGTCCACCCAATCGGCGCCCGCGGCCGCGGCGAGGAGGAGCGCCGCCGGCCGGACGCCGGTCGCCATCGCGACGGCATCGGCAGGACGGGCGGGGTGCTCGTCGGCAAGGGCCAGGGCCGCCGCCGTCTCCTCCCCGTCATCAGCCGCCAGCAGGATCGCCGCCTCCCGTGCCCACCGCTCACCGCGCCACGCGGGGGTGCTCAGGACCGGATCGATCGCGGCAATCAACCCCACGGATCGTTCGGATAGCGGGAGAACCCCCCACTCCGAGAGCAGGCCGAATCCCGCGGCGGCATCGGTCTCGCCTGCGAGTCTGGCGAGCTCGGCTCCCCGGCGGTCGGCGGTGACGAGCGTCAGGTCGGCGCTCGTGAGCAGAGCAGTCGTCTCCTCATCGGGCCGGAGCCGGAGCCGCGCGCAGTAGCGAGCGGCGCGGATCGCCCTGGTCGGGTCGTCGTTGAACGAATCCGGGTGCAGGACGCGAAGCCTCCCGGAGGCCAGGTCCGCGGCCCCGCCGAAGGGATCGAGGACCCGATGGGGCGGATCCAGCCCGATCGCGATCGCGTTGATGGAGAAATCTCGCCGGGCGAGATCCTCCCCGATCGTCGCCGGCGCAACCACGGGGAGCGCGCCCGGGCGGGGGTAGGTCTCGGTGCGCGTCCGAGCAAGATCCGCGTGCCGATCGTGATCGAGCGGCACGGTCGCGGTGGTGAACCGATCATGGCGGCGCGAGCCATCGCCCTCCAGACTCTCGAGCAGCGCATCGAGATCCCCGTCGATGGCGATGTCGATGTCGCCGTCGGGGTCCGATCCGCTGATCAGCGACCGCGCCGCGCCGCCGACCAGGTACGCCTCGGTACCGCGTAGCGCCGCTCCCAGCCGTCCGAGACGCAGCCGTTCGATCGCGGAGGTCATGCTCTTGTCGGAGTTCATCGCTCCGTAGGATGCTGCGTTCGGCAGATGAACCGGATCCTGACCATCTGGCGCGCCATGACCGGCGCCGAGCGGGCCGTAGCGCTTGCAGCCGTGATCGCCCTGTCGATCACCGTCGTCGCTGCCGCGTTTGCCCTGTTCAAACGCCCCGAGGACGTTTCCAACCCCGACGCAGCGTTCAGCCGTTCCGAAGGTGCCGGCAAACAGGAATCGAAGGCGCCGAAGAAGAAGAGCACCGTAACCTGGCCGCGGTTCGGATACGACGTCGGCCGCAGCAAGTTCCTCGACGCCCCGGTGGTCCGGCCCCCCTTCCGCAAGGTGTGGAAGTACAAGGGCGGCGAGCTGATCGAGTTCCCACCCATAGTCGTCGAGAATCGGCTCTACTTCATCGACAACGACGGTGTCTACGTGGCGCTGGACGCGAGGACGGGCAAGGTGGTCTGGAAGAAGCGGCTGTCCTCTCTGAACGCGTCATCCCCCGCCTACTACAAGGGCGTCCTCTACAGCGTCAGCCTCGAGCCGGGCGAGGCGTTGGCGGTCCGGGCGAGGGACGGCAAGGTGCTCTGGCGCAAGCCGTTGGCAGCTCGGGCCGAGTCCTCCCCCCTCGTGATCCGAGGCCGGATGTACTTCGGTGATGAGGCAGGCCAGTTCTATGCGCTCGATGTCAAGGACGGATCGACGATCTGGGAGACGACCCTCGGCGGCTCGGTGAAGGCCGCCCCCGCCCTCGACGACGGCACCCTGTTCGTCGGCGACTACGGGGGCAAGATGAACGCCGTCCGCGCCAGCGACGGCCGACTGGTCTGGCAGACGTCGGACCTCGGGACCGGCATCGCCGGGTCCGGCCGCTTCTACTCGACGGCCGCGGTCGCCTTCGGTCGCGTCTACGCCGGCGACGTCGACAACCGCGCCTACAGCTTCGACGCGAAGACCGGAGAGATCGCCTGGACGTTCTCCGCCGGTGACTACGTCTACTCGGGCGTCGCCGCCGCCGACACCAAGGGCACCGGACCGACCGTCTACTTCGGTTCCCACGACCGCAACGTCTACGCGGTCGACGCCAAGTCAGGCGAACAGAGGTGGGCCGAGGCGTCGGGCGGCCAGATCTCCGGTCCGGCAACGGTCGTCGGCGATGTCGTCTACGTCTCCACCTTCAGCGGCAACTCGACGATCGGCCTGGATCTCGGCACCGGCCGGCGTGTCTTCAGCTACGACGACGGCGAGTACGGCCCCGTCGTCTCCGACGGTCAGACGCTTTACCTGACCGGGGGTGTCACCGTCGTCGCGTTCGAGCCGATCGAGGTCGGCAACTACAAGTACGAGACGAAGAAGGGCCAGAAGGGAATCGTCCCACCGGCCGAGCAGAGGGCGGCGCGCAAGGCGGCGCGCAAGCGGAACCAGCAGAAGGCACAGGAGGGTCAGCAGACGGGCGACCAGCCCTCGTCCACGGGGTAGTTCCGGAAAGGGGGTCGCGAGGCCGGTGGGCCGGTGGGTGTGGCCGGCCGAGGGACCTTCTTCGGACGTGGGTCGTTCTGAGCTCCCCCTGGTGCGCTCGGTGCGACCCACCCCCGCGGCCGGCCCAGCGGCCTGGGGCCTCCGCCGGCGTCAGCCGGTCATCCTCACGTCCACCCCGGCGTCGGCCATCGCCTGCTTGGCCTCGGCGATCGTGTGGCGGCCGTAGTGGAAGATCGAGGCGGCGAGAACCGCGTCGGCGCCGCCCTCGGTGATGCCCTCGGCGAGGTGCGTCAGCTCGCCGACCCCGCCCGAGGCGATCACCGGAATCGGGATCTCGTCGGAGACGGCACGGGTGAGCTCCAGGTCGAAGCCGTCGCTCGTGCCGTCCCGGTCCATGCTCGTCAGCATGATCTCCCCCGCTCCGCGCTCCGCTGCCTCGGCGGCCCAGCCGACCGCGTCGCGGTCCTCGACCCGCCGACGGCCCCCGGCGACGTAGACGTCCCAGAGTGAGCCGGAGCCGGGCACCGCTCGAGCGTCGATCGCGACGACGACGCATTGGGCGCCGAACACTTCGGCGAGCTCATCGATCAGCTCGGGTCTGGCCAGCGCGGCGGAGTTGACCGCGACCTTGTCGGCGCCGGCGTCGAGGACCGCCTGGGCGTCGGCCACCGAACGGATCCCGCCGCCGATCGTGAACGGGATGAAGACCTCGTCGGCGGTCCGTCGGGCGAGGGCGACGATCGTATCCCTGTCCTCGTGGGAGGCGGTGATGTCGAGGAAGATGAGCTCATCGGCGCCCTCGGCGTCGTAGCGGGCCGCGAGCGCCACGGGGTCTCCCGCGTCCCGGATGTCGACGAAGTTGGTGCCCTTGACGACGCGGCCGTCGTCGACGTCCAGGCATGGGATCAGGCGCTTCAGGGGCACGATCGAAGCGTACGGGCGTGGCGCCCGGATCAGCTCTTGGACTTCCTGAACGGCACGAAGCTCGAGGCGGCGTCCTTGGCGAAGGCGCCGGGCTCGAGCTTGGTCGCGAGCTCCTGGATTCGCGCGCGCTCGCGCGCGCTGAGGTTCCCGGGCCGCCCCTTCGACTTGACCAGCAGCCTCCGCAGCTCGCCGACCTCGCCGGGCTCGAGTTTGTCGAGATGCCGCTTGGCGATCAGGGCGAGCTCGGCGACCGCGATGATCCGCCCCCAGATGCTCCATTTCCCGGCTCCGCGGCCGGCCGCGCTCATGATTCCCATCTCTCATCCTCACTTCGTTCGGTGTCTCGGTAGGCCAGCGCCTCCAGCGCCTCGGCCACTGTGAACCGACGTTCATAGAGCGCCCTGCCCACGATCACGCCCTTGAGGCCCCCCGCCCCGATGGACGCGAGGGCGGCGAGATCCTCGAGGGTACCGACGCCACCCGAGTAGATCAGCTCACACGCATTCGCCTCACAGGCGGCGAGAATCGGCCCCAGGCCCGACAGGCCCGGGCCCTGCAGGGTGCCGTCGACTTCCACGGGCGTATAGACGAAGCGCCTGACGCCCCGCCCGCCGAGATCGCGGATTGCATCCTCGACCGTCGTCGAGGTGGCCTGCTCCCAGCCTTCGACTGCGACGTGAGCGCCGCGAGCGTCGACCGAGGCCACGATCCGATCGCCGTAGGCCTCGGCGAGGCTGGACATGAGCGCGGGATCGCGCTGGCCGCTGGTCCCGAGGACGGCCCTCGTGGCGCCGGCGGAGAAGGCATCATCGACCGCGTCGCGATCACGCAGACCTCCGCCGAGCTGGACCGGGACGTGGACGGCCTCAGCGATCCGAGCGACGACCTTCAGGTTGACCGGAGTACCGGCGCGCGCGCCGTCGAGGTCGACCACATGGACGATCGAAGCTCCCCCATCGACCCACCGCCGGGCGGCATCGACGGGGTCGGCGTCGTAGCGGGTCTCGCGCTCGTAGTCGCCCTGAAGGAGGCGAACCGCGCGGCCCTCGCGGATATCGATTGCCGGGTAGAGGGTCAGCACGGGATCGATCGAGCCCCGGAAGCCATCGCCGCGAAGTTGCCCAGCATGGCCAGGCCGGCCGCGCTCGACTTCTCGGGATGAAACTGAGTCCCGAGGACGTTTCCGCGCCCGACGATCGCCGCAAAGCGCTCGCCGTGCTCGGCGGAGGCGATCAGCTCGTCCGGCTCCGGGCGCGCCGCGAACGAGTGGACGAAGTAGAAGGGCTCGCCCTCGGTTACGCCCGTGAGCAGCGGTGAGGCTCGATCGATGTGAAGTGGGGACCAGCCGATGTGCGGCAGCTTCCGACCCTGTGCCTCGAGGGCCGTCACGTGCCCTTCGAGCAGACCCAGCCCCGCGGCGCCGCCGCGTTCAGTCGAGGACTCGAACAGCAGCTGCATCCCAAGACAGATCCCCAGCAGCGGGATGCCGGCAGCTGCGCGGTCGCGAATCGGCGCGGCCATGTCTCGTCGATCGATCTCGCGCATCGCCTCCGCGAACGCACCGACGCCGGGCAGGACGAGGGCCGTGGCCGAACGCAGGGCGGCCGGATCGGAGCTGACCTCGACCCTCGCCCCAACGTGCTCGATCGCCTTGGCGACCGAGCGGAGGTTGCCCATGCCGTAGTCGGCGATGGTTATCTGCGCTCCGAGGGGACCCACACCCGCCATGTTAGGCACCGGGGACGTCCCGGCCTGAGGCGGTCAGCCGTGCTTGGCCATGACCTTCTGGACTGCGTCGAGGGCGGGCTTGGCCTTGCCGTCCTCCTCGACCAGGCCCGCGCCCGCACACCACAGACAGGCGAGCTGCCCATCCGGGAAATCCCGCCACACGTAGACGAAGACGCCGCCGAGGTTCCACGCATTCCGCTTCTTGACCAGCAGGTTCAAGCCGTCGCGGAGCCGCTTGGCCTGCCCCTTCCGGCCGACGACCGATTCGCTCCGGGAAGGCCCCGTCGAAGCCCAGCCGAGCTCACCGAGATACATCCCGGCCCTGCCGTCGCCGGCCTTGCTCATCACCGAGAGCAGGTCCCCCACCTGGCTCTTGACCGAGGCGACGTCGGGTCCGTAGGGATGGGCGTTGACGGCGTCGAAGTGCTTCTCGATGCCGTCCACGCCGTAGAGCTTCTTCAGGTACTTGGCCGCCTTCATCGATTTCGGATCGCGGGGGTACCCGTACATCCCGCCGAGGACGATCTCGGCCTTGGGGTCGACCTTCGAGATCCCCTCCGCGCCGTTTTCGACCACCCTGGCGTACTCGCGTGGATCGGCCTTGGGGAGCCAGTTGCTCTTCGAGTTTTGCTCGTTCCAGAGGATCCAGGTCTTGACCGGGAGCTGATCGATCTCAGGTACCGCATCGAAGTAGTCGCCGTTGGGGCTGTAGCGAGCGGCGAGGGCCTGGGTGAAGTCCTTCCACTCCCTCAGATCGGCCTTGCTCGTCGGTGGGTAGAGGCCGTCGGCGGGCTTGTGAACGAAGCGCGGCGTACCGTAGACGACGGGCACCGGCCGCATGCCGTTCTTGGCTGCGTTGTAGATGCCGTAGTCAGACTGTCCCCAGGCATAGTCGCCATCACGGGTCTGCTGGATGCTGCTCCAGTTGATCGGCACCCGGTAGGTGCCGAAGCCGGCGTCGCCCATGTCCTTGAAGTCCTTCTCGATTGGTCCCTCGGCGAAGATCCCGAAGAAATCAGCGGGGACCTTGGCGCTCGCGCCTGAGGTGGGCAGCGCGAGGGCGAAGGTCGCGAGCAGGGCGACGACGACCTTGGCCAGGCGGGTTCCGGCGACTCCTCCCGGGGGAGGTTCTGAGCTGTACTCGGGTGAGGGCTTCATCTCAGGGAGAGTAAGCACATCCGAGCATCGGAAGTTGCGCCCGGGGTTGCCGAAGACCGGGTCCCGACACCACGGTCAGGACGTCAGCGTCCCCTTGGTCGACGGGACTCCCTGCTCGTCTGGATCGATTGCGACCGCCACCCTGAGGGCCCTCGCGAACGCCTTGAAGCACGCCTCGATCATGTGGTGGGCGTTCGACCCGTAGGGGTTGGACAGGTGCAGGGTCAGCTTTGCGTTCGCCGCCACCGCGCGGAAGAACTCCTCGGTCAGCTCAGCCTCGAAGCCGGCGATCGAGACGGGGGGCAGGTCGGAGTGGAAATGGCAATACGGACGGCCGGAGATGTCGATCGAGCAGCTCGCCAGCGACTCGTCCATCGGTAGCTCGACGTGCGCGTATCGCGTGATCTGTGCCCGGTCGCCGAGCGCCTGATCCAGCGCCTGGCCGAACGCGATGCCAACGTCCTCGACGGTGTGGTGAGAGCCGGTCTCGAGGTCGCCGTTCGCCTCGACGGTGAGTCCGAGCCGTCCGTGGCGCCCCACCAGCTCGAGCATGTGATCGAGAAACCCCACCCGGGTCGAGGCGCTGACGGACCCTCCGTCGAGATCGATCGACAGGTTGATCGTGGTCTCGTTGGTGCGTCGCTCGATCGTTGCTCTGCGCGAGGCCATGGGCTGAACTATTCCCCCTTTCGGGGGTCGTTCCTGCGCGCGAGCGCGGACTCGCCGTGCACCGGGAACCCCTCGGCGCGGGCGATCGTATCCACGGTCCCCCCCAATGCCGCGGCCGATTCGGCTCCCAGCTCGACGCGGCTGACCCGGCGACGGAAGTTGCCCGGGCCGAGCGGGCCGCTGAAACGACCAGCGCCCCCCGTGGGGAGCACGTGGTTGGAGCCGGCGGCATAGTCGCCGAACGCGGTCGCCGAACGCTCGCCGACGAACACGCATCCGGCAGTGGTCAGATCGGGCGCCAGCTCCGCCGCATTCGCGCTGATCAGCTCCAGGTGCTCGGGCGCGAGGGCCTGGGCCAGTTCGATCGCCGACTCGATCCGGTTCGCCAGGACCAGGCTCGCCAGGGCGTCGGCGACGCTCTCACGCTCGCCGGCCAGTCGCTGGATGGCATCTGCGAGGGCTTCGAGCGTGGTCGCGTCGGTGGAGATCGCCACCAGCAGGCCGTCGTCGCCGTGCTCGGCCTGGGCGCAGATGTCGAGGGCGATCCACTCGATCGGCGCATCCGCCTCGCAGATCACCATCAGCTCCGACGGACCCGCGTACCCGTCGATCCCGACCACCCGGGAGCACTGCAGCTTGGCCTCCTGAACCCAGGGGCTGCCCGGGCCGGCGATCACGTCGACCGCGGCGATCGACTCCGTGCCGTAGGCGAGTGCTGCGATCGCCTGCGCTCCCCCGATCGCGTAGACCTCGTCGACGCCGGAGATCGATGCGGCCGCGAGGATCGCATCGTCGGGGCGTCCAGTTGCATTCGGAGGCGAGGCCACCACCACGCGCTCGACGCCGGCGACCCGGGCCGGCACGACACCCATGATCACGCTCGACGGATATGGAGCCCGTCCGCCGGGCGCGTAGATCCCGGCTGATCGGACTGCCACCTCCCCAACGCTGATGCGCTGTCCGTGCTGCAGCTCGGGAACGCCGTAGGTGGTGATCTGTGCTTCGGCGACCGCCCGGACGTTGGCGACGCTCAGCTCGAGCGCCTCCCGGAGCTCGCCCGTGATCGAACCCACGGCCCGCTCGATCGCCTCTGCGTCGACCCGGAGCGAGCTCGCGGCGACACCGTCGAAGCGTTCACTCAACTCCGCCAGCGCGGTGTCTCCCCGATCTCGGACCTGTTGGACCGTCGCGGCCACCGCAGCCGCGATGGCGGCCGTATCCCGGCCCTCCGCTCGCAGGGAGGCGGCGAATCCGGTGGCGTCGCGTCCGTCCCAGTCTCTGACCTCAACTCTCACCCGGTGGCCCCGCGCAGGCGATCGACCATCGCGTCGAGCTCGTCGACCCGCAGCTTGTGGGCAACGCGATTGGCGACCAGGCGAGCGGTGCAGATGGATATCTGATCGACGATCTCGAGCCCGTTCTCATCGAGGGTTCGACCGGTGTCGACGAGATCGACGATGCCGTCGGCCAAGCCGACCAGCGGGGCCAGCTCAACCGATCCCTTGACCTCGATCACCTCGGCCTGCCTGCCCATACGCTCGAAGTAGTCCACCGCCGTCCGTGGGTACTTGGTCGCGATCCGCATCACCCCGAGGCGCCTCTCCGCCCGTTCGAGGTCGTCCCGCCCGGCGCGTGCGGCAAGCGCCATTCGGCAGCGTCCGAATCCCAGGTCGGCGAGCTCGTAGACGGCACGATCGCGCTGTTCTGTCAATACGTCCTTGCCGGTGACGCCGAGATCGGCCGCCCCCGACTCGACGTAGGTGGGAACGTCGGAGGGGCGAACGGTGACGACCGTCAAGCCGTCGAGCTCGAAGATCAGCGAACGCGACTCGCTGCGCGGCTGGGAGGTGTCGAAGCCCGCCCGATCCAGCATGCCCAGGCAGCCGTCGAACAGCGAGCCACGTGCCAGCGCCAGGGTTAGGGCCCCTCCGTTGGAGCGCTTGCGGACGTTCTGCATCATCAGCCTGCGGCCTCCTGTTCGGCGGCCTGCGCGATGTGCAGCCGCTCGAGATAGAGGGCGAAGCCGGCGGCCGGGAGCGGCCTGCCGAAGCGACCGAGCAATGCGTCGTATCGACCGCCACCGCCGATCGCGTGGCCGACGGCCGGGTCGTAGACCTCGAGAATCGCACCCGTGTAGTAGCCGAGGTCGCGGAGCAACCCGAAGTCGACCTGGACCCGATCTGCGATCCCCGCGGCCTCCAGGCCCTCGAACGTCTCGGCGAGCCGGGCGGAAGCGCGCTCGATCGCGGGCCCCCCGATGGCCCGCGCCTGCCCGAGGACCTCGGCCCCGCCACGCAGATTCCCGAGCGCGACGATGGTGGCCCGCTCGCCATCCCCGAGGTCGGCCAGATCGCCCGCCTCAGCCTCGATCGCAACCAGGTCGTGGGCGGCCAGACACTCGAGGATGCGATCGCGCGCCCTGCCCCCGACCTCGAACTCGTCCAGTACCTGGCGGAAGAGATCGGCGTCACCGAGGCCGATCACGGCGCTGCCGAGACCGATGGCGTCAAGGGACGCGACGAGGAGCTCGATCAGCTCGATCGTGCCATCGGGGGCCTCCGAGCCGACGAGTTCGACCCCGATCTGACGAAACTCCCGAAGCTGCCCGCGCTGCGGCCGCACGCGGCGGTGGACGCTCCCCGAGTAGGCCAGCCGAAACGGTCCCTCCTCGCCGGCGAAGCGTCCTGCGACCATGCGGGCGATCGGCACCGTCATGTCGCTGCGGAGGGCGAGCTCCGATCCGGTCTCGTCGAGGAAGCGGTAGGTGGCGGTTCCCTCGGGACCCTCGCCCTGGGCGATCACCTCCTGGTACTCGATCGTCGGGGTGGCGACCTCCCCGTAGCCGCGCCGGCGGAAGAGATCGAGCAGCGTCGACTCGATGGCACGCAGCTCACCCATCTCCTGGGCGAGTACATCTCGGGTGCCGGTGGGAAGTGGGTGCCTCATCGCTGCTCCGGGTGGCGTTCTACGCCGAGGCCGCAATGGGCTCGGTGGCTACGCGCTCGATCCTGGCGCCGAGGTCTCGCAGCCGCTCGTCGATCCGCTCGTAGCCGCGGTCGATCTGGACGATGTTGCCGATCTCGGAGGTGCCCTCGGCTGCCAGGGCCGCAATCAGCATCGCCATTCCGGCGCGGATGTCGGGGCTCTCGAGGCGCTCACCGTGGAGCTTGCTCGGCCCGTTGACGATCGCCCTGTGAGGGTCGCAGAGGGTGATGCGGGCACCCATCGAAACGAGCTTGTCGGTGAAGAACAGCCGGTTCTCGAACATCTTCTCGAAGATCAGGATCGTGCCGTCGGCCTGGGTGGCGAGGGCCAGGGCGATCGACGTGAGGTCGGCCGGGAACGCGGGCCACGGGCCGTCGTCGATCTTCGCGATCGCATCACCCATGTCGTCCCGCATCGCCAGCCGCTGATCGGGCGGGACCAGGAGATCCCGACCCTCGATCAGGCTCTCGAGGCCGAGGCGCTGGAACTGGCGCCTGATCATCAGCAGGTCGCCGGGTTCGACGTCGCGAATCCGCAGGTCTCCGCCGGTCGCCGCGGCGAGGGCCATGAAGCTGCCGATCTCGATGTGGTCGGGGCCGATCTCGTGGTCGGCCCCGCCCAGCCGGTCCCGGCCGTGCACCGTCAGCACGTTGGACCCGATGCCGTCGATCCGGGCGCCCATCTTGGCCAGAAGATGGGCCAGATCCTGAACGTGGGGCTCGCAGGCAGCATTTGCGATCACGGTCTCGCCGGGGGTCAGCGCCGCGGCGAGCATCGCGTTCTCGGTGCCCATGACCGATGGTTCGTCCATGAAGATGGAGCACGGCTGCATGCCTGACGGTGCCCGCAACTCGATCATCCGCTCCCCCGCCACGGTGGCGCCGAGGTCACGGAAGGCGTCGAGGTGCGGATCGAGCCGGCGGCGGCCGATCGTGTCGCCCCCGGGAGGGGGCATCGTCACCTCGCCGAAGCGGGCAAGCAGCGGGCCGGCCAGCAGGAACGAGGCACGAATCCGCGCGGCGAGCTCCTCATCGACGACCGTCGAGGCGATGTTCTCGGCGCGTAGCCGGACTTCGTTGTCGCCCAGCCACTCGACCTCGACCCCCAGTTTCGCCAGGATCGCGATCTGCGCCTGCGTGTCGCGAATCTGCGGCACGTTGCGAAGCACGACATCCTCCTCGGTCAACAGGCAGGCCGCGAGGATCGGCAGGGCCGCGTTCTTGTTGCCGGCGGCGACGATCTCCCCGCTCAGGGGAGCGCCACCTTGAATAACGAACTTCTCCAAAGCTTGGCTAGGGTAGACGACGGTGAGCGAGCCCACGATGAACGAGCCCGCCCGCGAAGCGGCCTGGGAATTGCTTTGCGAGTGGACCTCCAGCGACTCCCTGCGCAAGCACGCCCTCGCGGTCGAGGCGTCGATGCGGGCCTATGCCCGAATCTGGGGTGAGGACGAGGAGCTGTACGCCGTGACCGGCCTCGTTCACGACCTCGACTACGAGCGGTACCCCGACCCCGGCACCGGTCACCCAAGGATGGGGATGGAGGAGCTCGAGCGCCTCGGGTACCCCCCTGAGGTGATCGACGCCGTCGCCGGCCACGCTGAATACCTCGGGGTCCCCAGGGACAGCAGGCTGTCGCGGACCCTGTTTGCGGTCGACGAACTCTCGGGCTTCGTCACCGCATGCGCCCTGATTCGGCCAACCGGGATCGAGGGCATGAAGGTGAAGTCCGTCCGCAAGAAGTTGAAGCAGCCCTCCTTCGCAGCCAAGGTCGACCGGGACCAGATCGCCCGCGGAATCGAGGAGCTGGGCGTGGACGAGGCCGAGCACATAGCCGTCGTCATCGATGCTCTCGAGGCCAATGCGGAGCCGCTCGGAATCACGTCCGCTCAGGTGCGGGCGGAGGGGGCCTGACGATGCGACGCGGACTGAGAATCGCCCTGATCGTGATCTTGATCCTGGCCGGCATCGGGATCGTCAACGCCTTCGTGCTGAACAACCAGACCGAGCAGGCGGAGGTGACCGCCGACGGCGGCGAGATCGTGGCGGTCTCATCCGCGGACCTGCAGGTCTTCGACAGCCCCGCGACGGGACCCGGCCCCGAGGGCGCTCCGATCGTCCTGCTGCATGGCTTCGCCTGTTCCTCGCAGTGGTGGAATCCGATCCTCCCCGCTCTGAACGAGACCCACCGGGTGATCAGGATCGATCTGGTCGGTCACGGCGGTTCGGAGAAGCCCCGGAGCGGCTACGAGATCGACGCTCAGGGCGCCGCGGTGGCCGAGGCGCTGAACGCACTCGGCGTCCGGGGTGCGACCGTGGTCGGACACTCGCTCGGCGCGTTGGTCGCCACCTCGCTGGCCGGGACCGCCAGCGAGCTCGTCGATCGGGTCGTGCTGATCGGCACCCCCTCGGAGCCCGATGAGTCCACCCTCCCCTTCGCCGAGAAGATCCTCGGGACGCCCGTGATCGGGCAGGCGACGTGGCGTCTGCGGATCGACTCGATGATCAGGTCCGCCTATCAATCGGGCTTCGCCCCGGGGGTCGAAGTCAGCGACGTCTTCCCGGGGGACCCGAACCGGGTCGTCGACGACAACCGGGCGATGACCTACGACTCCTTCAGCAAGACGCCCGACGCGGCCACCGCTTATCTGGAGGAGCAGTCACTCTCGTCACGGCTCGGTGAGACCGGTGTCCCGCTGTTGTTCATCGACGGCAGCGAGGACCAGATCCTCGATGCGGAGGTGGTCGCCGAGGAGTTCCACGCCGTTCCCGGGGCGATCACCAAGGTGATCGACGGCGTGGGCCACTCACCGCACGTGGAGGCTCCTGGGCAGACCGCGAAGCTGATCCTCGGCTTTGCCGGGGAATCCGCACCCGCTCCGTCGGAATCGGGAGGCCCGCCGGCCGCCTCTCGGCCCGATGGCCGGAAACAACCCTAATACGGTTGAAAGCCGCCATCGGGCCGGCCTCCCACCCAACGAGGGAGCTTTCGGGACTCAGACCTCCGTGCCGCCGCTCTGATCCTCGCCCGCCGGCGGCAGGCCGTCGATCCGGCGCCACTCGATGATCATGCCGTCCTCGATCTGAAAGGAGGTCGAGGCGGTTCCGCCGACGCCCGCGCCGCAGTTGCCGCCGGGTCGATCGGATAGCTCGAAAGTCGCGGTGGTGAAGTCTCCTGCGGTCTGGGCCGAGACGACCTCGCCGCCACAGGGCAGCGACTCGTTGAAGGCGATCGCGTCGGCCCGGGAGTCGATCTTGGTCAGGAGTGACCCGTTCTCGGCGGTGCTCGGGATCGCGAAGTATTCGGCCGCCGCTTCGACCTCGCCGTTGGCGAGCGCGCCGGCCCAACTCTCGATCACCTCGACATCGGCGGGGTCGGCCTCCGAGGTGTCGGGTCCGCCGGCAGCGACGGTGACGGCGGAGTCGCCGCCTCCGCAGCTTGCCAGCACGATCGAGCAGAGGGCGATGAGGACCCCCTTGCAAAGACTTGACCGGTGAGCGAACATACGTTCGCTTAGAGTTGTGCCCTCACTGATGACCGTCGGATCTATTTTCATTCCCCGTTTCTCCCTGCTCGCCGCGGTGGGTGGTCGACGGGGGATGCTGACAGAGCCGATCGCCCTGGCCCCACAGCCCGGCCGGGAGCAGGCCGTAGGGGAGGCCAGCGGTGCGGCCGAGGCATTCGGAATCCGTGCCGGAATGCCGATCTCCGAGGCGCTGGGACGATGCCCGCAGCTGGTCCTCGTCCCCCCCGACCCGAGCCACACGGAGCATGCCTGGGAAAGGATCCTGCGGAAACTGGAGGGCGTTGGCGCTGAGGTCGAGAGCGGCCGCTGCGGTGAAGCGTTCTTCGAGGTCGACGGTCTCCGGGGGCTCTGGGGGCCGCGTCGGGAGGACGTGCTCGCGAAGGCCGGGCGGGCGGTCGGGGTCCCAGCGCGGGTCGCGGCCGCAGCGACGCGATTCTGCGCCCGAGCCGCCGCCGGTACCGCGCGTGGCAGGGGGCGGCGAGGGATCCGGGTGATCGCTGCGGGCGGTGAGCGCGACTTCCTCGCCCCGCTGCCGATCGACCTTCTCGACGGCCCGCTCCACGATCGGTTCGGACCGGGGAGCGCCCGCGCCGGGCGTCTGGTCGTCACCCTGGAGCGCCTCGGGGTCGCGACCCTCGGCGACCTGGCGGGACTGCCCCGGATCGCGGTCGCCGATCGCTTCGGCGCCCTCGGCCTGCACGCGCACGATCTCGCCTCCGGACTCGACACCCCGCTGCGGCCGCGGGTACCCCACGAGGATCTGATCCAGGCGATCGGATTACCCGAGGCCGCCTACGGAACCCAGCTCGACCGCGCGCTGGATCTCCTGATCGAACGCCTGCTCGGTGATCCGCGGCGGAAGGGACGGGCGATTCGCTCGCTCAGCCTCGAGGCGCGGCTGGCCGGCGGGGGCAGCTGGGGCGTGAAGGCGGCGATGCGCAGCGCCAGCAGTTCCGCTGATCGCCTGCGGTTGGCCCTCGCGCCACGGCTTGAAGAGCTGACGGCCCCGGCCACGGCCCTCGCGCTCAGAGCGGTCGAGCTCGCCCCGGCCGGCGGCTCACAGCCCGTGCTCGGCGAGGATCCGGCCGAACGCCGTCGCGAGCGCATCGGGGAGGCGGTCAAGCAGGTGAGGGCAGCCGCGGGGCGGGATTCGGTGCTGCGCGTGCTCGACGTCGATCCGGACTCGCGGGTTCCCGAGCGCTGGGCGACCCTCGCCCCCTTCAATCATCCGAGCGAGGCCGGCGAAACGGGCTCTTGAGCTCCCAGCCGGCCAACCCCTATACCCCGCGACCGATCGCGGTCAGCGGGCCGGCGGCTCGGCCGCTGCTGGTAGCCGGGCGCAGGGTCGAGTTCGTTCGTGAGCAGTGGCTGGTCGAGGATCGCTGGTGGTCGGGCTCCCCCCTGCGGCGCCACTACCTCGATCTCGTGCTCGCTGGCGGTCGCTGTTCGGTCGTCTTCTGCGACCTCGAGACCAGGCGCTGGTTCGAGCAGCGATGAGCTACGTCGAGCTACATGCTCATTCCGCGTTCTCGTTCCTCGATGGAGCTTCCAGCCCCGACGAGCTGGCCCTCCGGGCGGCCGAGCTCGGCTACCGGGAGATGGCCCTGACCGACCATGACGGGCTCTGGGGGTCGATGGAGTTCGCCCAGGCCTGCCATGCGCAGGGGGTGAGACCGATCACCGGCACCGAGCTGACCGTGCTCACGGCTCCCGCGGGGAGAGATCCGGTTGGCCACCCCTCCCCACTCCCCGGCTTCCGGGGCAGCTGTCCACCGGGGGCCTTCCACCTGACCCTGCTGGTCGAGGACGCGACCGGATACCGCAACCTGTGTCGACTGCTGACCCTCGCTCACGAGGGGACCCGCGACGATCGCCTGCCGCTGCCGCCCTGCGTCACGGAGGCCGACCTCAGACGCCATGCCGACGGATTGATCTGCCTCTCCGGCTGCGCCCGCGACGGTGCCCTCGCCGGCAGGATCTCCCGTGGCGAGCATGCGGAGGCCGAGCGCCTCGGACGTGATCTGCTGAGAGCCTTCGGCCCCGACCGTTTCCGGGTTGAGATCCAGCGGCCGCTCTGGCGCGGGGATCGCTCCCGCAACCGCCGGCTGGCCGACCTCGCCGAGGCCCTGGGCGTCCCCTGCGTTGCGACCGGCAACGTCCACGCACACGAACGCAGCCGGGCGGCCCTGCAGGACGCGCTGGTCGCGGTCCGGCTCGGGGGGACACTGGAGTCGACCGAGCCCGGGCGGCGGGGCAACGGCTCGGCGACGCTGATCGACCCAGCCCGGGCGGCGGGGCGCTTCAGTGACCATCCCGAGGCCGTGATCGAGAGCGCGCGCCTGGCCGAGCGGCTCCACTTCGACCTGACCACGGATCTCGGCTACAGCTATCCCGGGGCCGAGGACGGAACCGCGGACCGCAGGCTCGCCGAGGCCTGCCGTGCCAGGTTCGGCGAGCGCTACGACGGTACGCCGGAACGACCCGAGGCCGAGCGGCGGCTGGAACAGGAGCTGGACCTGATCTCGGGGTTGAAGCTCTCCGGCTTCTTTCTGCTCCATCGCGACCTGCTCGAGCTCGCCCGCGAGGTCGCGGTCGAGGTCCGCGGACCCGACAGCGCCCGGGCCCTGCTGCCTCCGGGCCGGGGCCGGGGCTCGAGCGTCAGCTCGGTCGTCTGCTATCTGACCGGCCTCTCACACGTCGACCCGATCAAGGCCGGCCTGTTTCTCGGGCGCTTCCTCAACGACGAGATCACGGACGCCCCAGACATCGATCTCGATTTTCCCCGCGACATCCGTGAACGGCTGATCCCGCGGATTCACAAGCGTTACGGGGCCGATCGATCGGCCCTGGTCGCCGCCTTTCCCACCTACCGGTCGAAGGGGGCCATTCGGGATTTCGGCAAGGTCCTGGGGTTGCCGCCCGGGGAGATCGAGCGGGCGGCGAGATCGGCGAGCCACTACGAGGAGGCGCAGATCGACGGCACCTCGCCGCGATGGCAATCCCTGCAGAAGCTGCTCTCCGACGCCTACGGCCTCCCCCGCCACCCCTCTCAGCACCCCGGCGGCATGGTGCTCTCGACTCAGCCGCTGACCGATCTCTGCCCGGTCGTGCCCGCTGCGATGGAGGGCCGGCAGATCGCTCAGTGGGACAAGGACTCCTGCGCCGACGCCGGGTTCCTGAAAATTGATCTGTTGGGCCTCGGGATGCTGTCCGCCGTCGAGCGCACCGTCACCGAGATCGCCAGGGTCCGCTCGGAGCGGATCGACCTCTCCCGGATCCCGCTCGACGACCCCGAGGTCTATCGGCGGATCCGCTCCGCCGAGACGACCGGCGTCTTCCAGATCGAGAGCCGCGCCCAGATGCAGATGCTGCCCCGTTCCCGGCCCGAGAACATCGAGGACCTGACGGTCCAGGTCGCGATCGTCCGCCCCGGCCCGATCCAGGGCGGCGCGGTCCATCCGTACCTGGAGCGCAGGAAGCGACTGCGGGAGAACCCCGACTACGAGATCCCCTACGAGCATCCGAGCCTCGCCCCCATCCTTGCCGACACGCTCGGGGCGATCGTCTTCCAGGATCAGGTGATCCAGGTCGCCATGGCGCTGGCCGGCTTCAGCTCCGGAGAGGCGGAGGGACTGCGCCGGGCGATGAGCCGCAAGCGCTCGGAGGAGGCGATGCATTCACACCGCGACCGCTTCCTCGAGGGGGCGATCGCCAGGGGAGTCGATCCGGAGGTTGCCGAGCGCGTCTTCGGCCAGATCCACGGCTTCTCGGGCTTCGGCTTTCCGAAGTCGCACGCGGCGGCATTCGGGCTGCTCGCCTATCAGTCGACCTGGCTCCGCGTCCACTACGGGCCGGAGTTCCTCTGCTCGCTGCTCAACGAGCAGCCGATGGGCTTCTACCCCCCCGACGCGCTGGTCCACGAGGCGCAGCGGCGCGGCATCGAGGTGCTGGGGCCCGACGTGAACCGGAGCGAGGTCCTGTGCCTGGTCGAGCGAACGGGCGACGAGGAGGCGGCGCTCGCGGTCAGGATCGGCCTCGGCTACGTAAGGGGCCTCTCCGACCGGGACGCCGAGGCAGTCGTCGCCGAGCGGCTTCGGGACGGCCCGTATGGGGAGCTTGGCGAGCTGGCCTCGCGATCGGGCGCCGGGCGGGAGGGACTCGAGCTGCTCGCCTGGGCCGGCGCCTGCGGTGAGCTGGCCGGCGCCGGAGATCGACGCCGGGTGCCGCTCTGGCGCCTCGGGATCGCACGGGGATCGGTCCGCCGCCCGGAGGGAGAGCAGCTCTCGCTCCCGCTCGCGGTGCCGAGCGCCCCCAGCCTGCCCGAGCAGACGCCCTGGGAGCAGGTCACAGCTGACTACGGCGCCTACGGAATCGCGCTTGACCAACACCCGGTGACGTTGCTGCGCGGCGGTCTTGACCCCCGCACGGTCACCTGCGCGGCGCTCGAGCGGATCAGCGACGGGAGCCGGCTCGTGGTCGCGGGGCTTCTCGTCGCTCGCCAGCGACCGGCGACCGCCAAGGGGGTGATGTTCCTGCTGGTCGAGGACGAGACGGGGGTCGCCAACGTGATCGTCACGCCACCGGTCTACGAGCGCCATCGGCTGACCGTTCGCACCGCCTCGCTGATCACGATCGCAGGGCATCTCGAACGGCGGGAGGGCGTGATCAACGTCGTCGCGACCGCCGTCGATCAGATCGAGCGTCCGGACATCCCACTTGCCGATGTCCACACGATCGAGCGGTCAGCGGAGAAAGCGACGCAGACGCCCCGGGATCTCAGCGACCTGGACGCGGTCCTCCCCATCGCCCACTCCTTCGGACGTCGTGGCAGGTAATGACGACCTCGGCTGCAACTTTCCTTGCACGAACATGTGTACGTCCGGAACCCCTCCTATCTTCCCCGCCAATGAACGAAGCAACACAGACACAGAGGCGCCTCCGTCATCCGGGACGGGCATTCGGCGCCACGGCGATCAACCGGGTCGCCGATCGGATCGACTTGGCGATCGACCTGCTGACGCTGGGCCAGTACGGCCTCGCGTGCGACGAGCAGGTGAGCACGGCGATGGCCGGCTGCGAGGGGAGCAAGCGCAGGACTCGGAGAGAGTCCCGTGACGCTTGGGAGGCCCCTCGGCAGTCGCGTCGCCCGGGTTGTGAGTGGCAATGGCCGGCGCGTTGCGCGACGGCCGGCAGCGCTCGCGACTGAGCGACTCCGATCTCAGTCCGCGTCGCCCCGATCGATCGCGGCGACGAGTTCCGCCCCAGCCTCGAGCGTGCGTCGAACCCCGTCGGGATCGACGTTCTCGTAGACGTCCGTCGGCCGATGCAGGTCGGGAATGAAGCCATCCTGGACGCTGATCGTCATCGCCCTGCCCCCGGCGGCGTGGATCGGGCTGCTGTCGTAGGTCAGACCGGCCGGGGAGTCCTCGGCCGCCATCCGCAGGTCCGCCCGGCGCGTGGCCACCTCGCTCGCGGCGGCGATCATGCCCTGATCGGCGTCCCACTTGGCGATCACGCCCTCCCGGCGCAGGAAGCGGAGGCTGCCGGGGCCGCCCACGTTGTCGAAGTTGAGAAACATCCAGCCATCGGTGTCGTGGGAATCGCGAAACGCCCTCGCGCCCAGCGTCCCCGATTCCTCACAGCCGGTGATCAGGACGACGACCCTGGTCGAAGCCAGCGGCTCGGCCGCGATCCGGGCTGCGAGCGAGCAGACGACCCCGCACCCGGAGGCGTTGTCGTTGGCGCCGGGGACGTCGACGCCGCGGATCTCCCGCTCCGCGAGCACCCCGAGCCCCGCGAAGAGCACGGCGCGGGCGGCTGCGAGGATCGATCGAACGGTGCGCGAACGGTGCGCGAACGGCTCCAGAGCGGCGGCCGCCAGGACGAGCAGGCTGTTGGCGCTGATCCAGCCAGGCATCCACCCGACGACCCGGGGATGAAACAGGAGCCCGCTGCGGGAGGTGTCCATGTGCGCGACGAGACAGAGAGTCCGCTCGGCTTCCCCGGACGCCTCGATCTCGGCCACGACGTTTCGGCTGCCGCGCCGAGACAAGAACTTCGTCAGCGGCGCCCTCAGCAAGGACCCCTCACTGATCAATCCCACCGCGGCGGTAACCGCCATCACGGTCCTGGTTCGCCTGAGGGTGCGCGGGAGGAGGGTCGGGGCGACCGCAAGCGACAACAGGACCGCAAACGGCTGGGCGAAGCTCGAATAGCCCGCGAACTGCTCGAGGCGGCCTCGAATCCCGTGAGAGCCGAGCGTGGCGAGAAGCAACTCGGCCGCCCGGTGCTCCCCAGGCCCGGTCGGGCGGCGCCCACCGATGCCGCATGAAAGGTCCCTGATGACGGCCATCGCGGCCGCGAGGTCATCAGCGCTCGTCACGTTTGCGGAGGGCATCGATCAATCCTAGGCAGCTTCCGAACGACACCCCTGCGATCCTCCGCGAGCATGTCAGCGCGACCGACACGTTCGATCGAGGTCTGCTTCGCGCTGACCGTCGGCGTGGTGCTGGCGGACTCGTCGATCGTCACCCTGGCCCTGCCGAGCATTCTGCGGGAGTTCGACGCGACGGTCAGCGGAGTCTCCTGGGTGCTGACGGCCTTCAACGTCGTGCTCGCGCTGTTGATCCTGCCGGCGGTGAGAATCGCTCGCAAACACCCCCGGTCGGGGTGGTCAGCCGGGCTGGGGATCTTCGTCGCCGCATCGATCGGCTGCGCCGCCTCCGGAAACGAGGCGTCCCTGATCGGCGCCCGTGTACTGCAGGCGGCCGGCGGCGCGCTCGTGGTCGCCTGCGCGATCGAATCCCTCGCCCGCCTTCATGGGACCCACGAGCGCGCGGCGCCGATCTGGGGTGCCGCAGCGACCGTGGGGATCGCGATCGGGCCGGCACTCGGCGGCGTCCTCACGCAGCTGCTCGATTGGCAGTCCATCTTCTACTTGCAGATCCCGTTGCTGCTGTTGATCCCGATCGCCACGATGCCTCGCCCGGAACCCCCCGAGCCCGGTCCGACCGCGTCGTTCGATCTGCGGCCCGAGGTCGGACTTGCCCTGCTCTCGGCCGGACTCACCGGCGCCCTCTTCCTGCTCGTGGTGCTTCTCACCGAGGGATGGGGAATGTCGCCGATCGCCGCCGCCGCGACCGTTTCGGCGATTCCGCTTGCCGCTTTCGCCGCCCGATGGGTCGCCCGACGCGCCGGGCCGCCGGGTTCTGCGGCCCTGGCCGGGGGAATCGCGGTCGTGGGCGGCCTGGCGGCGCTGGGCGTCCTTCCGGGCGCATCCTGGGCTCTGACGCTCCAGCCACAGCTTCTGATCGGGATCGGGCTGGCACTGGCGCTTCCCGTCCTCACGATCGCGGCGATCGGCGGGCATGATCCCGACGGCTCGCGCGCTGCTGCGACGATCGCCGCCCGCCATGCCGGGATCGTGGTCGGCATCGTGATCCTCGCCCCCCTGCTCTCGGCGCAACTCACGGCCCAGCAGGAGGCCGCGACCGCTTCGACCACCGCCCTGCTCCTCGACGCCCCGCTCCCCGCGGATACGAAGGCCTCGCTGGCCGCGGCGCTCGCCGGGCAGATCGACCTCGCGGACGGCCGTCTGCCCGAGATCGGACCGGCATTCGACGACGTCGAGGCCTCCACCGATGATCAGGAAGCCTTCGCGGCACTCGAGGTAGACATCGACGATCAGCTGGAAAGGGCGGCCACCAGCGCGTTCAGCTGGCCATTCCTGGCCGCCGCGGCGCTGGCCGCGCTCGCCTTGATCCCGATCGCACGGCTGGGAACCGCAGACGGAGGCGCCCGATGGGTGAACGCAGCAGAGCGCCACTAGCGGCTCTGGCCGCATCGATCGGACTGATCGGCGTCTACATCGCCTTCGGCGGCGGCGGCTACGAGCCGGCAGGGACCGAGGATCCCTGCGAGACCCGAGACCAGAGCGTCCTCGACGAACGGGGAGTCTTCGAGGGGATCGCGCTCTCGGGTCTCGACGGCGCCGCGTGCGAGCTGCACGTCAGCCGTGAGGAGCTCACTCTCGCACTGGCGGACGAGGAGTCGACCGCAGCTTTCGCCGCGGCCAACGACATCGACTCCGACGCCGTCGACGACGCGGTCAGGGCCGGCCTGCGAGCGGGCCGTCGACGACGCGGCGGCAGCCGGCAGGATCGACGGCCTGGAGGAATCGATC
This sequence comes from uncultured Solirubrobacterales bacterium, assembly GCA_963823275.1. Classification (GTDB taxonomy): domain Bacteria; phylum Actinomycetota; class Thermoleophilia; order Solirubrobacterales; family 70-9; genus RHKX01. The sequence goes on from CAWGKW010000002.1 coordinate 1,273,479, forward strand.
CTCCGGCAGGTCGCACGCTATGCCCCCGTCGGGCCGGCGATCAGCGGCCTGCAGGCCCTCTCAGACGACGATTCGGTCCAGGGGCTGATCGAGCGGCTCGGTGGCTACACGGACCTCCAGATCCCAGGGCTCGGAGACATCCCGGGGAGCGATGAGCTCCAACAGCTATTCCCCTGACCGCCGATCGGCGCCGGATAACCGGCCCTGGAACGACCAAGACCCACGCCGCCCTGAGGCTGCGTGGGTCGAGTTCGTTTCGGCAAGGACCGGCGGCGACCTACTCTCCCAGGCGGTTTCCCACCAAGTACCATCGGCGCTGAAGGGCTTAACGGCTCTGTTCGGAATGGGAAGAGGTGTGTCCCCCTCGCTATTGCCACCGAAAACGGTAGAGCCCGCGGAGGCAGCCATCGGCCCGAGGGCGATGAGCTGCCCCGCCATCCGGCGAGGCTTGAAAACTGCACGCAGGCCAACGAGGTAAAAAAGAAAAACGTCAAGACCTCGACCCATTAGTACCGATCTGCTACACGCATCGCTGCGATTACACAGTCGGCCTATCAACCTGATGGTCTATCAGGGGTCTTACTTCCTTATAGGAATGGGAGAATTCATCTCGAGGTTGGCTTCCCGCTTAGATGCCTTCAGCGGTTATCCAATCCGGGCGTAGCTAACCTGCGATGCCCTTGGCAGGACAGCAGGTACACCAGCGGCCCGTTCATCCCGGTCCTCTCGTACTAAGGATGACTCCTCTCAATTCTCCAACGCCCATGGCAGATAGGGACCGAACTGTCTCACGACGTTCTGAACCCAGCTCGCGTACCGCTTTAATGGGCGAACAGCCCAACCCTTGGGACCTACTACAGCCCCAGGATGCGACGAGCCGACATCGAGGTGCCAAACCGAGCCGTCGATGTGGACTCTTGGGCTCGATAAGCCTGTTATCCCCGGAGTACCTTTTATCCGTTGAGCGACAGCACTTCCACTTGCTACTGCCGGATCACTAACCCCAACTTTCGTTCCTGCTCGACCCGTCGGTCTCGCAGTCAAGCTCCCTTGTTGCGTTTACACTCTTCGCACGATTTCCGACCGTGCTGAGGGAACCTTTGGGCGCCTCCGTTACACTTTAGGAGGCGACCGCCCCAGTCAAACTGCCCACCTGACACTGTTCACATCCCGGATTACGGCGATGTGTTAGAAGCCCAGAACACCAAGGGTGGTATCTCAAGGTTGGCTCACTGACGACCGAAGTCGCCAGGTCGAAGCCTCCCACCTATCCTGAGCGAGAAGCACCAGACTTCAATATCAAGTTGCAGTAAAGGTTCACGGGGTCTTTCCGTCTAGCCACGGGTACTCGGCATCTTCACCGAGACTTTAATTTCACCGAGCCCCTCGTTGAGACAGCGTCCAACTCGTTGCGCCATTCGTGCAGGTCGGAACTTACCCGACAAGGAATTTCGCTACCTTAGGACCGTTATAGTTACGGCCGCCGTTTACCGGGGCTTAGCTTCACAGCTTCGTCTACCCG
>CAWGKW010000002.1:1280000-1345672 GCA_963823275.1 uncultured Solirubrobacterales bacterium
CCTGGAAGGTCTGCGCGTTCGCGGCGATCTCCTCGGGGGTGAGCGCCGGCCGAAGTGCCGACCGGCCGCTCGGATCGCCGACTCGGGCGGTGTAGTCGCCGATGATCATCACGGCCACGTGGCCGGCGGCCTGGAACTGGCGGAGCTTTTCGAGCACGACGACATGGCCGAGATGTATGTCCGGCGCCGTCGGGTCGATCCCGAGCTTCACCCGGAGCGGCCGGCCCCGCTCGAGCCGCCGTTCGAGCTCTCCCGCGGGCAGCACATCGACCGACCCGAGCGTCAGCTCTGCGATCGCTTCGGTGCCCTCGGGGTCGGATTCCGGCATCGGCGCAATGCTAGACTCACGCGTCGCCCGGGGGCGCACGGAAGCGCAGGTGGGACGTACCGACCAACTGCACCCCACGGTGAATCGCGCGGGCGACCGCGCCGGTCGGATCAATCGCCCCACGGATTCGCGCTGAGCCCCCCGGCCCACCTCTCCCATGCCCTCAAGCAAAGACACCAACGGCGAGGATCAAGTCGAGCCCGGCGCGGGCGCCGACGAAGCCGCGGCGCCAGACAGCGCTCCGAGCTCCGGGGCTCCGAGCAATGGGGATCTGAGCCCGCGCGAGCTCGCCAAGGAACAGGCCCGCGAACGTGCACGCGAGCGCAAGCGCAAGCGCGCGGAGCGCAGGGCGGAGAGGCGGGAGTCAGGTCGCGGCATCGGGGCTCGTCTGAGGAGCCTGCGCGAGGGCAACGGCTGGCGCCTTCGCGATGAGGAGGGCGAACCCAAACCGCGGATCAAGAAGCTGCGGATCGTGATCGTCTTTCTCGGCCTCGGCCTCCTGGCGCTGGTCTCCTGGGTCTTCGGCGTGATGATGGCGGTCGCTCAGGACCTCCCCGACCTCGAGGCCCGCGCCCAGTACGACCGGGCGCAGAACTCGATCGTCTACTCCAACGACGGGACGGTGCTGACCACTCTGACCGGTAACGAGAAGCGCATCCTGCTCGAGTCCGACGAGATCTCTCCCAACATCAAGCAGGCCGTCGTCGCGATCGAGGACGAGCGCTTCTACGAGCACCGCGGGATCGACTTCCTCGGCATCGCCCGAGCGCTGCAGCAGGACATCATCGCCGGCGGGGCCGTGCAGGGCGGCTCCACCATCACCCAGCAGTTCGTCAAGAACGCGCTCGAGGCACAGGGCAGTCGTACGGTGTTGCAGAAACTGCGTGAGGCGGCGCTCGCCTACCAGATCGAACGGCAGTGGTCGAAGGACAAGATCCTCACCAACTACCTCAACAACATCTACTTCGGCAACGGCGCCTACGGAGTGGAGGCCGCCGCGCGGACCTATTTCGGGACCGCACATCCCGGCTGTGGAGATCCGAACGACCGATGCGCAGCGGTCCTGGAGCCCCAGGAGGCCGCTCTCCTGGCCGCGCTGATCTCCTCACCGACCGCCTACGACCCTCGCGCCAATCCAATCGATTCGGCGGCCCAGCGCAACGTCGTCCTGGAGAAGATGCGCGATCAGGGCGTGCTCGAGGTCAGCGACGAGGACTTCCAGGCCCTGCTCGATTCACCGGTTCCCACCAAGGGGGAGATCAGCCCGCCGACGGAGGAATCGGAGGCCCCCTACTTCACCGACTGGTTGCGCCAGCAAGTCGTCGACAAGTACGGTGCCGGGCAGGCGTTCGGCGGCGGGCTCCAGATCAAGTCGACGCTCGATCTCGATTTCCAGAATGCCGCCAACCAGGCCGTATCCGACAACCTCTCCGGCCTCGGACCGACCTCCGCGGTCGTCGCGATCGACAACGGGAGCGGCGAGGTGTTGGCGATGGTGGGCGGCCAGGACTTCTCCGCGAGCCCGTTCAACCTCGCCACCAACGGGCAGCGTCAGCCCGGCTCCTCGTTCAAGCCCTTCACCCTGGTCACCGCGCTGCGCGAGGGCCACTCGCCCGACGAGGTGTTCGAGTCCGCACCCCAGGCCCTTCCGTTCGAGGCGCAGGTGAAGGGCAAGAACGGCAAGCTGAAGACGGTCACCGATCTGTTCCGCGTCAGCAACTACGACGACAACTACCTCGGCAGCGCCTCGATCGCCACCGCAACGACCTACTCCGACAACTCGGTCTACGCGCAGCTGGGCCTCGAGGTCGGACTGAACGACATCGTCAAGACCGCGGGCGATCTGGGCATCTCCTCGAAGCTCGACAACAACCCCGCCCTGATCCTGGGCGGGCTGGAGAACGGCGTCACCCCGCTCGAGATGGCCTACGCCTACAACACGCTCGCCAACGGCGGCGCTCGCGTCAGCGGTACGGAGGCGAGCCGTGGCAACGGTGAGGGGCCCGTCGCGATCGACAAGGTGACCAACGACCAGGACGAGCTCGCGCCAGACAACCTGGGAGGCAGCGGAGAGAACGAGAAGGTCGCCGAGCAGGTGATCGACCCGACGGTCGCGCAGACGGCAACCGACATCCTTCACACCGTCGTCACTAGCGGCACCGGCGAGAGGGCCCAGGTCGGCGACGACTACATCTGGGGCAAGACGGGTACCACCGACAACAACGCCGATGCCTGGTTCGTCGGGGCCAACGAGGACATCACCGTCGCGGTCTGGGTGGGCTACCCTGACGGCTCGACCCCGATGACGACCGAGTTCGGCGGCCTGCCGGTCGACGGAGGAACGATCCCGGCGCTGATCTGGAACGAGGTCGTCACCGCGTGGGACGCCCTCCAGGCATCGCGTGAGGCCGGCGAGGACACCGTCGCCACCGACGCGACCACGGACACCTATGTTGCGCCGGTCACGCCGACGACGCCGGTCGCTCCCGAGCCGGTCGCCCCCGAGCCCGCGCCGACGCCGGAGCCCGCGCCGACGCCGGCCGCACCACCGGCTCCGGTCGACACCGGCGGCGGTACGTCCGCCGGCGGCGGAACCTCTCCGTAGCCCCCTCGGCAACGAAGCGAGGGGCTCCCTTCACCCCGCGGGTCGAGAGAGGTAGCGGCTGCCGCCGAGACAGTATCTCCAGGGGAGATCCGCAGCTTTCGTCAGCCCGATCCGTGGCCCGGCCACGACCTCGACCCGCTCAGGAGCGGGGCGGCTCAGGACCGATAGGGGGGCCTCGATCGCGCTCGATGCCTGAGGCCGAGGGCTCGATCGCGAGGGCCTCACAGAGCTTTCCCGGGCCCGAGCAGAGCGTGCGGTCGTCCCCGGAGCCCCCGCGTCGCTCTCGCATCGCCGCGAGGCCGCGCGTCGGCTCAAGCGCCCGGATCAGGACGGCTGCCGCCACCTCCTGGGCGTCGGTCACGATGTTGAACATCGAATGGATCCCGTAACAGGTGTAGACGTAGGCACGGGCCGGGGGACCGAAGAGCGGCGCGTTTCTCGGCGTCCGGCCCGCGTATGCGTGGCAGGCCGGGTCGTCTCGCTCGTAGGCCTCCGTCTCGACGATGAGACCGCCGACGCCGCCGTGAAGCAGCGTGCAGCCGATCAGGTCGACGGCCACCTCCCGCGGGGGCCGATCGAAGAACGGGACCGCCAGCGCCGCACCGGTGGAACGCTTCGCCCGGCTCGGCGTCATCTCAGTGAGTGGAGGCTCGCAACCGCGAGCTCGAGCTGCTTGTCGACGGCCGAAGCCGACGTTCCCCCGCGCGAGAGCTTCGAGTCCAGCCAGGAGCCCTCGGCGAGCACCTCGTAGTACTCCCCGTCGAGCAGCTCGGAGAATCCGGCCAGCTCCTCAGCGGGGATGTCGGAGAGGTCGACCCCCTGATCTAGGGCGTGGCGGACGAGGCCGCCGACGACCCCGTGGGCCTCCCGGAACGGCAGCCCCCGGCGAACGAGCAGGTCCGCGACGTCGGTTGCGGCCGCCATCTCGTCGGAGGCCGCCTCGGCCATCCGCTCACGGTCGAAGCGGATACCGGGAAGCATTCCGGCAAGCGCTCGCAGGCAGAGCTCGATCGTGTCAGCGGCGTCGAAAAGGGGTTCCTTGTCCTCCTGCAGATCCTTGCTGTAGGCAAGCGGGAGACCGTGCAGGACGCCGGCCAGTGTCGCCTGGGCCGCCAGCACCCTCGGCGCCTTGGCGCGGAGCAACTCGGCGGCGTCGGGGTTCATCTTCTGGGGCATGATCGACGAGCCCGACGAGAACTCCTCGGCGGGTCTACAGAAGCCGAACTCGCTCGTGGACCAGAGGACGATCTCCGCTCCGATCCTGGACAGGTGGGTGGCGCAGAGGGATGCCGCGCCGAGGTAGTCAAGGGCGAAGTCGCGGTTGGAGACCCCGTCGATCGAATTCTCGACGATGCCGTCGAAGCCCAGCTCGGAGGCCACCGACACCCGGTCGATGTCCCAGTTGAGGCCGGCGAGCGCGCCGGAGCCGAGCGGCATCAGGCCGGCGGCCCGGCCGGCCGCATCGAATCGATCAACGTCCCTCCTCAGCATCCAGAACCAGGCGAGAAGATGATGGCTCAGCGAGACCGGCTGAGCGCGCTGGAGGTGGGTGTAGCCGGGCAGGCGCACGTCGCGGTGCTCGCCGGCGAGCTCGAGGATCTCCCGCAGGCAGTGGCCGATCAGATCCCTGCCGACCCCCGCGCGCTCGCCGACGTAAAGCGCAAGATCGGTCGCGACCTGGTCATTGCGAGAACGACCGGTGTGGATCTTGCCCCCGGCCCTCCCGACGATCTCAGTCAGCCGCCGCTCGATCGCCATATGGATGTCCTCATCACGGGGATCGAACGGGAACCGACCCGATTCGACCTCATCCTCGACCTGGTCGAGGCCCGCGATCAGCTGATCGAGTTCGCCCTGATCGAGGACGCCCGCCCCGAGCAGCGCGCGAGCGTGAGCACGCGACTGGCGGATGTCGTATGGCGCCAGCCTGCGGTCGAAGCTCAGCGATGCGTTGAGCTCCCAGAAGACGGGATCGGGTTCCTGCTCGAAGCGAGACATGCCAGCAGTCTATGAACGGGAGCGATCAGCTCGGCACACGGCCGAGGATGTCGGAGAGCTCGGCGACGACCCGATCGATCGAGGCCTCGGGCAACCCCGGGTAGAACGGCAGGGCCAGGGAGCGACGTGAGAAGTCCTCGGCGACGGGCAACTGGCCCTCCCGGATGCCGAACTTATCGCGGTAGAACCCGAACAGGTGAATACACGGCAGATAGGGGCGGGCGTCGATCCCTCGACGGTCGAGCTCGGCGATCACCCCGTCGCGATCGACCGCCTTCGGCAGCCGCAGGATGTAGACGAACCAGCTGCGGCGCTCGGCCCCTCGGTCGGCCAGCGGCAGGATCAGGTCGTCGGGGTCGCCGGCGCCCGGCTCAGCCGCCTCGATCGCGGCAAACCGGGCGGAGTAGTCGGCGGCGATGGCGGCTCGGGACTCGAGCATCGCGTCGAGACGCTCGAGCTGCGCGATCCCGAGCGCCGCCTGGATGTCGGTCAACCGGTAGTTGAACCCGAGTCGCTCGTGGTCCATGAACTTCATCCCCGGGGCCCGGCCCTGATTCCGCTCGCTGCGAGCGATCGCGGCCGCCTCGGGGCCACCGGCCACCAACATGCCCCCCTCACCCGTCGTCATCTGCTTGTTGGCGTAGAAGGCAAAGACGGAGGGGTTGCCGCGTGTGCCGGCCTGGCGGCCGTCGGAGTACACGGTGCCGAGAGCCTCGGCGGCGTCCTCGATCACGCCGAGCCCCTGCCGGGCGGCGATTCTCCTCGAGCTCTTCCATGGCAGCCGGAAAGCCGAAGATGTGGACCGGCAGGATGCCGACGGTGGCATCGCCGACCGCCGCCGCGAGGGCCGCGGGATCAACTGTCAGCGTGGCCGGATCGACGTCGCAGAACACCGGCGAGGCGTCCTCGAACAGCAGGCAGTTGGACGACGCGATGAAGCTGAGCGGCGTGGTGATCACCTCATCGCCGGCGCCCCAGCCGAGCTCGCGCACGGCCAGGTGCAGCGCGGCGGTCCCGCTCGAGACCGCGACGGCAGACTCCGCTTCAACGCCGATGCGGGCTGCGAAGTCAGCCTCGAATCTCGGCAGCATGGGTCCGAGCGAGAGCATCCCCGACCGCAGCACCTCGAGCACCAACTCCTCCTCACGGGACCCCAGGACCGGCCGGGCGAGCGGGATGCGATCCACGCTTACCGCGCTTCCCGGATCGGCTGGAACGCATACTCGAGCGAGTCGACAAGCGCCTCCCACGAAGCTTCGATCACGTTCTCGGATACGCCCAGCGAACTCCATGAGCGTGACCCGTCGGAGGAGTCGAGCAGAACGCGGGTCACCGAAGCGGTGCCGTGGTGCTCGTCGAGGATCCTGACCTTGAAGTTGGTCAACTCGACCTCGGCGACCTCCGGGTGCCGCTCGGTGATCGCCGCCCGCAGCGCCCGATCGAGGGCGTTGACGGGACCGTTGCCCTCGGCGGTGCGGATGTAGCGCTCCTCGCCGATCCAGAGCTTGATCGTTGCCTCGGTCTCGACCAGGCCGTCGGCCCGCTTCTCGGTCACGACCCGGAAGCTCTCCAGCCGGAACAGGGGCTCGTAGCTGCCTCCCTCGTGACGCAGGAGCAGCTCGAACGACGCATCGGCCGCCTCGTATGAGTAGCCACGATGCTCGCGCTCCTTGATCTTCTCGATCGAGCGCCGCACGGCATCGTCGTCCAGCTCGATTCCGGCGCGCGCGGCGCGCGCAACCACCGACCCGCGGCCGGCGAGCTCGGAGATCAGAATGTCGCGGTTGTTGCCGACCGCGTGAGGGTCCATGTGCTCGAACGTCCTTGCGTCCGCCTCGACCCCCGCCGCGTGCATTCCCCCCTTGTGAGCAAACGCGTTTCGGCCCACGTAGGGCTGAGAGGGATCGGGGGCCAGGTTGCAGATCTCGTCGACCAGATGGGCGGTCTCCGTGAGCAGCTCGAGGCGCTCGGACTCGACGCATCCGTAGCCCATCTTCAGCTGCAGGGCCGGCAGGATCGAGACCAGATTGGCGTTTCCGGTCCGCTCTCCGTATCCGTTCATCGTGCCCTGAACGAGGGTCGCGCCGGCCCGCACCGCCGCCAGCGAGTTGGCGACGCCGCACTCGGCGTCGTTGTGGGTGTGAATGCCGACGCTCGCCGTTGCTCCCCACTCCGCCAGGGCGGCGACGGCGGCAGAGGTCGCTTCCTCGATCTGGTGCGGGAGGCTGGAGCCGTTCGTGTCGCAGAGGGTCACGTTCTCGGCTCCGGCGTCGACGGCGGCGTGGAGACATTCGATCGCGTAGTCCGGATCGGCGCGCCAGCCGTCGAAGAAGTGCTCGGGGTCGTAGATCACGCGCTTGCCTGCCTCCGCGCAGAAACGAACCGAGTCCGCGATCATCGCCAGGTTCTCCTGACGCGAGACCTTGGTCACCTTGTCCAGATGCAGCGACCACGTCTTGCCGACCAGCGTGACCACCGGGGCGAAGCAGCCGACGAGCGCCCCGAGGCCGGGATCGTCGGCCGCTTCCCGGTCTCGCCGTCGGGTCATGCCGAACGCGCAGATCGTCGCCTGCTCGAGCGGCACGGTCTTCAGGAGCTCGAACAACTCCAGGTCCTTCGGGTTGGAGTCGGGGAACCCGGCCTCGATGAACTGGATTCCGAGGCGATCGAGCGCCTCGACGACCCGGACCTTCTCAGGGGCCGACAGCGACATGCCCTGTCCCTGCATGCCGTCGCGCAGGGTGGTGTCGTAAAGCTGAACCTCGCTCAAGGGAATGGATCCTTCTCGTTGGTCGGTACCCGGTGACCGGTCAGTGATCGGAGCCGGCACCGATCGATTACGGCGCCGGTCCACTGCTCTCCTGCCTCGACGGCAGGGCTCCGCGACCGCTAGGCGGCTGCGGAGCCGATAATTCGGCGGCGTGCCGGCGTCGGCACGGTTTCGGGCGCGAATCGCATCAGGAGACGACCTTACTCGGTTCGTCCACCGGATCCAACCATTCCGCGTACTCGGGAGCGCGACCGTGCAGGGCATCGTCGAACTTGGCGGCGATCACCTTGGTGATCTCACCGGGCGCCTTGATCGGGTGGTCGTCGATCTCGCGCACCGGCACGAGTTCGGCTGCCGTCCCGGTGAGGAAGATCTCCTCCGCCAGGTACAGCTCGGACCGCCCGATGTCGCGCTCGACCACGCGGTAGCCCAGGTCCTCGGCGATCTGGATCACCGAGCGCCGGTTGACCCCGTCGAGGATCGCAGCCGTATGTGGTGGGGTCAGGATCTCCCCCTCGCGAACGACGAAGATGTTCTCCCCGGACCCCTCGCAGACCATCCCGCGCTGGTCGAGCAGGATCGCCTCCTCGTAGCCCGCATTGTGGGCCTCGGTCTTCGCCAGGATCGAGTTCAGGTACTGGCCCGACGCCTTGGCGTGGGGGATCAGCCCGTCGGCGGAGATCCGGCGCCACGACGAGACCTTCGCCGTGATGCCGCTCTGCTTGCCCTCCTCACCCAGGTAGGCGCCCCACGGCCAGGTTGCGATCGTCACCTCGACCGGTGAGTTGGCGAACAACCCCATCTCCCCGTAGCCCCGAAACGCGATCGGCCGGATGTAGCAGGAGGCGAGGCCGTTGCGACGGATCAACTCGTTCGTCGCCGAGCGCATTTCCTCGATCCCGTAGGGCATCGGGAGGTAGTAGAGCTCCGCGGATTTGAGCAGTCGGGAGAGGTGGTCGCGATGGCGGAACACCGCGGTCCCGGTCTCGGTCTCGTACGCGCGGATGCCCTCGAATACACCGGTTCCGTAGTGGAGGCCGTGGCTGAGCACGTGGACCTTGGCGTCGTCCCAGGCGACGAACTCACCGTTCATCCAGATCGTCTCAGCCTTTTCCACGTGATCCTCCTTTGCTTGCGTCGCGAGGGGCGATTATTGCGGATGAGGTCGCGGCTGTCGAAGCTCAGAGCGCCGAGATCACGGCTTCGGTCATCTCCACCGTCCCAACCTGCCGCTCGTCGCCGGCGCCCGTGAACAGGTCGGCGGTGCGCAAGCCCCCGCCGAGCGCCCGCTCGACCGCGGCCTCGATCCGATCGGCCCCGGCGCCGTCGGCGAGGCCGTGTCGCAACATCATGGCGACCGACAGGAACGTCGCGAGCGGGTTCGCGATGCCCTGTCCGGCGATGTCGGGGGCGGATCCGTGAACCGGCTCGAAGACACCGGGGCCGTCGTCGCCGAGGCTCGCGGACGGCAGCATCCCGAGCGATCCGGTGATCATCGCCGCCTCGTCGCTGAGGATGTCACCGAACATGTTCTCGGTCACGATCACGTCGAATTGAGAGGGGTCGGAGACCAGTTGCATGGCCGCGTTGTCGACCAGCAGGTGGTCCAGCTCGACATTCGGATAGTCGCCGGCGAGATCGCTCACCACCTCACGCCACAGACGCGAGGTCTCCAGCACGTTCGCCTTGTCGACCGAGGTGACGCGCCCACCGCCACCCTCGCCGGCGCGGCGGCCGGCGGCCTCGAATGCGGTTCGGGCGATCCGCGCCACCTCCGCGCCGGGTGTAGACGCACTCGTCGAGGGCCGAATCCGGCTGCCTGTCCTTTCTGCCGAAGTAGATGCCCCCCGTGAGCTCGCGCACGACCAGCAGATCGGTTCCCTCGATCCGCTCGCGACGCAGGGGGCTCGCTTCGATCAATGCCGCCAGCGGCTTGACCGGTCGCAGGTTGGCGTACAGCCCGAGGCCCTTGCGCAGGCCCAGCAGCCCCTGCTCGGGACGCGGAGCGCCGGGGTCGGTCGTATCCCACCTCGGACCACCGACCGCGCCGAGCAGCACCGCGTCGGCGGCCCTGCACGCTTCGAGCGCCGCGTCGGTCAGAGGGCTCCCGAGCTCGTCGATGGAGATCCCCCCGATCAGCTGCTCGTCGTATGTGAAGGCCCCGAGCCGATCGAGGAGCAGCCGCGCGGCGGCGACGATCTCGGGACCGATCCCGTCGCCCGCCAGAACGGCGATCCTCGGAGTTCTTGCTCGTTGGCCCATCGCGCTCGCGGCACCGTATCGCTTACGGCTACCCCGCCGGTTAGGCTGCGGCGACCCGGCTCGGGTTTCAGGTCGGATTCGTCCCAGGACCCCAATGGAGGAAGAGAATGAGGAAGAACGCATGGATTCTGCTGGTGGTGGGCGTGCTCGCCGTCGGCGTGCTCGCTGCCGGTTGTGGCGGCAGCGACGATACGAGCACCACGGATGTGACCGTCGAGGACTCCGACGCGTCGACCACCGTCTCAGGAGATGAGACGAGCATGTCGACCGACGACTCCTCGGGCAGCGCCAGCGCCGATGACGTCTACAACGCATGCATCGACGCGATCTCGGGCACTCCGGCCGAGGCCGCCGGGGAAACGGCATGCGCGCAGGCACGCGATGCCTTCGAGCAGTGCGCCACCCAGGCCGAAAGCGCCGGTGGCGACGCAGGTCAGACCGCGCTCGGCATCTGCCAGCAGGCAGCCGATCAGGCCGTCAAGTCCCTGCAGGCAGCGGGCTAGGCCGGCTCGGTCGACGAGTTCAGTCGACCGAGTGGATTGGGGCGGCCCCGGTTTCGTCAGGAAGCCGGGGCCGCCCTTTTTCGCGCCGAGATGTTCAGACGCACGTAGTCGAGCTCGGGGTCCCCTCCCAGCCGCTCCATGACCGCATCGAGGAACTCGGCGCGGCGGTCCGCCGGCAACAGATCCAGGTGGGGCCCCAGGCAGGCGGTGCGAATGAACTCCCGCGCCTCGGGTGGATGCACCGGGCGCGGAACGAGGCCGCACTCGACCTCGTCGAAGCCATGCGTGGCGAGGAGGGTGCTCGTCTCGTCGGGGCCGGGGAAGTTGTGCGGCTCGAAGTCCGCCGGCAGATCGGCGAAGCGACCCTCGGCCGCCACCTCGTGAACCGTCGCGTAGAACCGGGCGACGTTGCCCTCGCCGCCGCACTGGGCCTCCAGCCGTCCGCCGGGCCTGAGCACGTCTGAGAGCGAAGCGAACAGGCGGTCATGTTCGAGGATCCAATGGAAGACCGCGTTACTGAAGACGGCGTCGACGGCGTCGTCCACCTCCAGGTCCGTCAGGTCGGCGTGAATCAACGTGGTCCGATCTGGATCCAGGACCGTGCGCGCCTCGGAGACCATCGCCGCCGAGCCGTCGACGGCGACGACTCGGCCGTGAGGGAGCCGGTCGAGCAGCATCTGGGTCACGCGGCCGCTGCCGCAGCCGGCGTCGAGGACGGTCTCGCCCCCCTCAGAGCCAACCGGTCGATGACGGCGGCGGCCCACTCCTGCTGGGGCTTCGAAACGCGATCGTAGGTGCCGGCGTCCCAGTCCCTGCTCACAGCGACGTGGTCGCCGCGCCCACGGCCGGATGGGATTCCTCGTAGGAGTCGATGGCGTCGACCGACTGCAGGGTCACCGAGATCTCGTCGTGGCCGCCGAGCAGCCTGTGTTTGATCTCCTCCTCGATCTCGAATCGGATCACGCCGCCGGCGTAGTCGACGGTCTGATCGTCGAGGTCGATCCGGACCATGCCGGCCTCGGCGATCCCCCGGCAATGCTCACGGGAGAGCACGACCGGAAGGAACCCGTTCTTGGTCGAGTTCGAGTAGAAGATGTCCGAGAACGACGGCGCGATCACGGCCCGGAATCCGTAGTCGGTCAGGGCCCAGACGGCATGCTCGCGCGAGGAGCCCGAGCCGAAGTTCGGGCCCGAGACCAGAACCGGGTTCGGCTCGAGCTCGATCTCACCGTCGCGGATCCAGTCGTAGAACACGAACTCGCCGAAACCCGTCCGCTCGATCCGCTTCAGGAACTGCTTGGGGATTATCTGGTCGGTATCGACGTCGGATCGGTCCAGGAACGTGACCCTCCCCTCGATGACCTCCACGGGATTCATGAGTTACCTCCATCGCTCGTCTCGGCTTGCTGCCATTCTCGGATATCGACGAAATGACCCTCGATCGCCGCCGCTGCGGCCATTCGCGGGCTGACCAGGTGGGTTCTGCCCCCCTTGCCCTGCCGCCCCTCGAAGTTACGGTTCGAGGTCGACGCGCAGCGCTCACCCTCGATCAGGATGTCGGGGTTCATTCCCAGACACATCGAACAGCCGGAGGCGCGCCACTCGAAGCCGGCGCCGCGGAAGATCTCGTGCAGGCCCTCCTCCTCGGCGTGCGCGACGCACCTGCTCGGAGCCGGGCACGACCATCGCGCGAACCGTCGACGCCACCTGCGACCCTCGACCATCGAGGCGGCGGCACGCAGGTCCTCGATCCGGGAGTTCGTGCAGGATCCGATGAACACGCGATCGAGGGCGATCTCGGTGATCGGCGTCCCCGGCTCGAGCGCCATGTAGGTCAGCGCCCGCTCGGCGGTCTCACCGTCGACCGGACCCTCGAGGGTCGACGGGTCGGGCACGCGCGACGCGACCTCGGTCACCATCCCCGGATTCGTGCCCCAGGTCACCATCGGCGAGAGCGTCGAGGCGTCGATGTCGATCTCGGTGTCGAACTCCGCACCCTCGTCGGATGCGGAGCCCGCGCCAGTCGGCGACGGCCGCATCGTAGATCGGCGGGCGCGCCCGGTCGGGCCCGGACGTAGTCGAACGTGGTCTCGTCGGGGGCGATCATGCCGGCGCGGCCGCCGCCCTCGATGGTCATGTTGCACATCGTCATCCGCCCCTCCATCGAGAGGCCGCGAACGGTCTCGCCGGCGAACTCGACCACGTAGCCGACCATGCCACCGGTTCCCAGGCGGCCGATCGTCGCCAGGATCATGTCCTTGGCGCTCACCCCTTCCGCAAGCTCCCCTGCGTAGTTGATCCGCATCGTCTTCGGGCGGCTCTGGACCAGCGTCTGGGTCGCGAGCACGTGCTCGACCTCGGACGTGCCGATCCCGAATGCGAGCGCGCCGAAGGCACCATGGGTGGCGGTGTGCGAATCGCCGCAGACGATCGTCATCCCGGGTTGGGTGATCCCGAGCTCCGGGCCGATCACGTGGACGATCCCACGGCGGTTCGAGCCCAGGGAATACAGCGGCACGCCGAACTCCTCGCAGTTCGCCTCCAGCGCCTCGACCTGCTTGCGGGAGAGCTCGTCGGCGATCATCCGCGCGACCGGCGTGTCGTCGGTGGGGACGTTGTGGTCCGCGGTGGCGAGGGTCCGGTCCGGTCTGCGCACCTTGCGACCGGCGAGGCGAAGCCCGTCGAAGGCCTGTGGAGAGGTGACCTCGTGGACGAGATGGAGGTCGATGTAGATCAGGTTGTCGGCGACCTCGTGGCGCTGCCAGATCTTGTCGAACATCGTCTGTGGGGTCATCGTCGGCTCCTCGTGTGTCGGTGCGTTCATCGGTTGCCCATCCCAGGTTCGGTCAGCTTCGTCGCAGCCCGGCGGCGATCACGGCCAGGATCTCGGCCTCCGCCGCATCGGGGTTGTGAAGGTGGTGGGGAAGATCGGCGTCGAAGGTGGCACTGTCACCGGAGCCGAGTGCGTGGACCTCGCCGTCGACGGTCAGCTCGACCGTTCCCGCGAGGACGACGACGGTCTCGCGGCTGCCGGGCTCGTGGATCGGCGGATCGCCCGCTCCTCCAGTTGACGCGCCTGCCGCGAGGCGGTGGCGAGAGACGTCGGCCCGCTGGCCGGGCAGCGGCGGCGTCAGTTCCTCGATCTCGTGACCCGGCCGGCTGCTGGTGCGGCCGCTGCCGCGGCGCACGACGACGACATGGCGGCTCTCGTCGATGCGCAGCAACTGGGAGAGGGTCAACTCGAGACCGTCGGCAATCCGGGCGGCAACCGCGAGGGTCGGGCTGCTCTCGCCGCGCTCGACCTGCGAGAGGGTCGCCGAGCCGACATCGCAGCGCTCGGACAGATCCCGCAACGACAGTCCCATCGCCTCCCGCAGGGCCTTCACGCGCTTGCCGACCTCGGCCGGATCGACCAGCGAACCACGCCGACCTCCGGGGGCCTGGGACTGAGGCTCTTGCGCGTGTCGGCGGTGGCTGAGGTCATGCTGGGCCCGGGATGAGCGCTCGTAGGTCGTTCGCTGGGCTCATCGGGCCTGTACGGTATCACATACAAACGTCCTGATTTCGGTCAAAGCCTCTCCAGCCCCGGTGGACGTGGGTCGTTCTGCACACCCCTGGTGCGCTCAGGCCGACCCACGTCCGCGAAACGCCCGGGAGGCCTCTCCCCCGCGACCCCTCTCGCGGGGTCAGCGCGACGAGGTCGTCGGGCGGATCAGCATCTCGTTGATGCTGACGTGCTGTGGCTGGGTCACCGCGAACGTGATTGCACGGGCGATGTCCTCGGGTTCGAGGATCTTGTCGATCGTCTCGATCAGCTTGTTCATGCGCTCAACGACCATCGGATGTTCGTTGTGGCCCTGCAGCTCGGTGTCGACCCAGCCGGGCTCGATCGCGGTGACGCGAACCCCGGCTCGCGAGCACTCCTGACGAAGCGCCTCGGAGAAGCCGACGACCCCCCACTTGGTCATGTTGTAGACGCCGCTGCCGGCCGCGGCGATGCGTCCGGCGACTGAGGCGACGTTGACGATGTCGCCGCTGCCGGCCGTTCCCATGATCGGCAGGGCGGCGTGGGTGCAGTACAGGAGGCCCAGCAGGTTGACGTCGATCATCTGCCTCCACTGCTCGGTCGGGGCCCCGGCGACCGGGCCGAGCAGCATCAGGCCGGCGTTGTTGACGAGGATGTCAAGTCCGCCGAGTTCCTCGTTGGTCCGCTCGATGAACGAGTTCGCCTGGGACTCGTCGGTGATATCGGTCTCGATCGCGAGTGCCCTGCCGCCATCGGCCTCGATCCGAGCCGCAAGATCCTCGATCCGGTCCCTCCGCCGCGCTGCGAGCGACACGGTTGCGCCCTCGGCGAGAAGGGCCATGGCCGTGGCCTCGCCGATCCCCGACGAAGCGCCGGTGACCGCCGCGATCTTGCCGTCGAGTGCGCCCACTAGCGGGGAGTCTATGGGCCGGGCGGGAACGGTGAGGCCGTCGAGGCCGCATCCGCGACCAACGACTCGGCCTCACGAACCGCCGCGCCGTCCAGGGCGTTGGCGAGCGCTCGCACGTAGGCCTGTGCCGATGCCTCGATGATGTCCGTGGAGACCCCCTGACCGCTCGCCAGGCGGCCGTGGGCCCGTAGCATCACGGTCACCTCACCGAGCGCGTCGTCGCCCTCGCCGACCGCCGACACCGAGAACCGGTTGAGATCGCAGCGGGTGCCGACGGCCTTCTGGATGGCGCCGAAGACGGCGTCCACGGGGCCGTCTCCGCCCGATTCGCCGCTGACCTCCTCGCCGGCGGGCGTCGTGACGCCGACTCTGGCCAGCGGATCGCGGCCGGTTCCCGCCTCGACGGCGAACCACGCCAGCTCGTACTTCTGCGATGAATCGCGCATCTCGTCGGAGACGATCGCCTCCAGGTCGAGGGAGGTGACCTGCTTCTTCTTGTCGGCCAACGCCTTGAACCGTTTGAAGGCCTGATTGAGAGCATTTCCCTCAACCACGAAGCCCAACTGCTGCAGCGCGTCCTTGAGCGCGTGACGCCCCGAGTGCTTGCCGAGCACGATCTGGTTGGAGTCGAAGCCGACGTCGCGGGCGTCCATGATCTCGAACGTCGTCCGCTCCTTGAGCACGCCGTCCTGGTGGATTCCCGACTCGTGTGCGAATGCGTTGCGGCCGATGATGGCCTTGTTCGGCTGCACCACGTAGCCGGTGAACCGCGAGACCATGCGACTTGTTCGCGCCAGCTCGGTCGTCTCGAGTGCCGTGTCGAAGCCGTGATCGGCGCGCCTCGTCCGCAAGAGCATCACGATCTCCTCGAGCGCGCAGTTGCCGGCCCGCTCGCCGATCCCGTTGACGGCGCATTCGACCTGCCGCGCGCCCGCCGTCACCCCGGCGAACGAGTTCGCGACGGCGAGACCCAGATCGTCGTGGCAGTGGACCGAGAGACGGACGTCCGCCAGCTCGGGCAGGAGCTCGTAGAGCCTGCCCAGAAAGGCGGTGTACTCCTCGGGAGTCGTGTAGCCCACGGTGTCGGGGACATTGATCACACCGGCACCCTCGGCGATCGCGATGCCGCAGACCTCCGCGGTGAACTCCAGCTCCGCCCGGGTCGCGTCCATGGGCGAGAACTCGACGTCCTCGCAGAGCTCGCGCGCGTGGGCCACCGCTGCCTTCGCCTGGCCCTTGACGTCCTCGCGGTCGGTTCGCAGCTGGTGCTCGATGTGGATGTCGGAGGTCGAGATGAACGTGTGAATCCGAGGTCTCGCGGACTCCCGGACGGCGCCCCATGCCGCGTCGATATCGCCCTTCTGAGTCCGCGCGAGACCACAGACCACAGGACCGTCGACGGTTCTGGCGATCGCCTGGACCGCCTCGAAGTCGCCGGGGGAGGTGATCGGGAAGCCCGCCTCGATCACGTCCACCCCGAGTCGTGCGAGCTGGTTGGCAATCTCGACCTTCTCGTGGGTGTTCAGCGAGATCCCTGGGGATTGCTCGCCGTCCCGCAGCGTCGTGTCGAAGATCTCGACGCGCTCGTATCGGGCGGCGTCGTCTGATCCGATATCCGTGTTGCGATCAGCGCTCATTCGCTGACTCCTTCTCTCTCAGTGGTTCGATGTCCTGTTCTCTTGCGGCTGACGCGCCGCCCAGCGCTATACCCCCCGGAGGGGGAGGAGAAGGAGAAGCGCGAGGCTGGTCGGCCGAAAGGTCATCGGGCAGGGACTCTAGCGAAGACGGTGAACAGTTCCAAACACCGATGAGGCCTGACGCCATGAGGCAGAGATGAACGCGACCCAGATCGATTCCCGGGCCGTCTTCCGGATCGTCGCCGTGGCGATCCTGACGGCGGCGGGCGCCGTTCTCCTGGGACTGATCGTCATCAAGGTCGACACCACGATCAGATGGTTGGTCACGGCCGTCTTCCTCGCACTCGTCCTTGCTCCCGCTGCCGAGGCGATCCAGCGGATTCACGTCAGGGGCAAGAGCATGCCTCGCCCGCTGGCCATCGCCCTGACCTTCGTGCTCGGGTTCCTGGCGCTCGGGTTCCTGATCCTCAACGTGATCCCACCGATGATCGACGAGGTCGAGCAGGTCGGGGTGGTCGGCCCCGGCTACGTCAGGGATGCCGAGGAATGGGCGAACAACAACGAGCAGTTCCGCGAACTCAACGAGCAGTACGGCCTGACCTCGACCCTGAAGTCACAGGTCTCCCAGCTGCCGGGGGAGTTCTCGACGGCGGCCGGTGAGCTGGAGACCTTCACGGTCGGGCTGCTCAAGCACCTGGTCAGCCTGATCACCGTTCTCGTGCTCGCCTTCTTCCTGCTGCTCGAGGGTCCGGGGCTGCTCGACCGTTTCCTGACCTGGCTCGGCGGCGAACGGGAGCGCCGTGGGCGGCTCATTTCCGCCGGCGTCTACGGGGTGGTCAAGGGCTACGTGACCGTGAACCTCTCGCTCGCGATCGTGGCCGGTTTGTTCACCTGGGGAATGCTCGAGCTCCTGGGCGTCGATCTGGCGGTCCCGCTGGCGATCCTGGTCGCGATCCTCGACCTGGTCCCGCTCATCGGGTTGACGATCGGCGGTCTCGTCGTGGCCGTCGTCGCCTCGTTGCACTCATTCCCGGATGCCGTGTTGATCTGGCTGGTTGCGTTCATCCTGTTCCAGCAGCTGCAGGATCGGATCGTGCAGCCCATGCTCTACGGACGGGCCGTCAAGGTCAACCCGCTGATCGCCATCCTCGTCTTGTTCGCGGGAGCTCAGATCTCGGGCATCCTCGGTGCGCTGATCGCGATTCCCGTGGCCGCGTCAATCGCCGTGGTCTTCAACGTCCTTCAGGGTGACTCAGAAGAACCTGCAGAGGTCGGAGAGGACGAGGGCGGAGAGCCTGCCGTCGCCCTGACGTGACGCATCGAGGGGACGTGTGGGGGCTCGAACATGCTCCTGCCCGCGAACCGCTCCTCGGCGCGCCGCCTCTTCCTGTCGCTGCGGTAGAAGAGGCGAGCCCAGGGTGAGGTTGGGCGACCCAGCCTCAGGGCGCCGACCAGCGAAAGCAGGGGGACCACGAGTCCGAGCAGGGCGACGCCGAACTTCTCCTTCGAACAGTTGACGAGCCCGAACAGGAGGTTGCCGACGCCGAAGAAGCCGATGGCCGCGTGGGCGGCAAGCTGCACGTCATCGGCGGCGTCGACCCAGATCGTGAAGCCCAGCACGCCGAAGCTGGCGATGATCCCGGCGACGATCACGGCATCGATCGACTTTCTGCCATCAGCCGACCAGTAGACGTCCTTGAGCTCGAGCCAGAGGGCGAACTCGTCCAGGGTCAGGCCGGTACCGATCCCGAAGACGGCCGCGACGATCTCCCTGCCGGGCGGCTCCGGCGCGATCACGATGCCGACCCAGCCGGCGATCATCAGCAGCAGGATCCCCCAGACCAGGTGGTGGATGTGGGTGCCTCCCACCTCGACGTTCCCGGGCCACCAGCTGACCTGAGCCCGGATCATGTGGGCGCTCGTCCGAATGAACGCGAAGGTGCCGAGGAAGGCGATCAGGTAGATGAACGCGGGCAGCTTGTTGGCGTCGACGATGTGCTCATCGAAGAAGCTGCCGAAACTGGCGATCTCGATCATCGCTTTGGGCTATCGGCAGAAAGCGGTCACGGCACGAGCACGACCTTGCCGATGTTGCGCCGCTCGTGGATGAACCGGTGAGCGTCATCGGCCCGATCGAAGGGGAACGCCTCGGCGACGACAGGCACGATCCGACCGGCGGCGAGGTCCTCGGTGAGGGGCTCGATCACCCGGTTCAGGCTGCCCTCCCGATCCCACCAGGCGAGCATGTTGAGACCGAATACGCCCTTGTTCTCGCTCATGATCCCCAGGCTCTTCCACCACGGCATGGTCGCCGTGGTCATCGCGGCGAGGCCCTTCAAGGCGCCCCGGATGTTGCGGCCCTCGCCGGTCTGAACCTCGCTCAACCCGTAACAGATGAGTCGACCTCCCGGGCGCAACAGGCGGTAGTCCCGGCGGAAGCTGGTCGGACCGATCGCGTCGAAGGCGATGTCGATGCCCTCGCCGTCGGTTATCCGGTTGATCTCGACCTCGAAGTCATCGTTGCGATAGTCGATCGCGTGGGTGACGCCCTGAGCGCGGATCGCATCGTGCTTTGAGGCCGACGCCGTCCCGAATATCTCGGCCCCCCGTGCTCGCGCGATCTGGGTCGCCGATATCCCGACCCCCCCGGCCGCGGCGTGGATCAGCAGTCGGTCGCCTTCGCGCAGCCCGCCCATCAGAACGATTCCGGCGTAGGCCGTCGCGTAGTTGACGGGGACCGCGGCGCCCTGTTCGAAGCTCAGCGCTTCGGGGAGATTCAGCACGTCCTGCTCGCCCACGGTGACCAGTTCCGCGTAGCCGCCGAACCTCGTGCCGGCCATGACCCGGTCGCCGACGGAGACGGAGGTCACCCCCTCCCCCACCGACTCGACCAGGCCGGCGACCTCGTAGCCGACGACGGACGGAACCTTGGGCGCGTCCGGGTACATGCCCGTTCGGGCAAGCAGGTCGGCGAAGTTGATCCCCGCCGCCCGGACCTCGATCCGCACCTCGCCGGCTGCGACCTGCGGGTCGGGCCGTCCTTGGACCTCGAGGACCTCCGGCGCCCCGTGTCGAGTGATGACGACTGCTCGCATCGTCGCGAGCCTACCCGGCTCGACCTGCCCGCCGGTCCGCCGACCTAGAAGTCGACGGCTTTGCCGGCGTGGAAGTCCTCCCGGGCGGCTATCTCCTCGACGACGGAGGCGGGAACGGGCGCATCGGTGGTCAGAGCCATCACCGCTTCCGGCACCTCCCCCTCGGCGCCGACGGCAGCCGAGACGATGTTGGCGCCATGTTCGCCGAAGGTCGAGCCCACGAGCCCGATCATGCCCGGCTTGTCGGTGTAGCGGAAGACGACGATGTGGTCGGCGAAGGGCAGGTAGAAGTCCTGACCCCAGGCGCGGACCAGATAGGGGTCGTTGCGGGGGCCGACTCCGGTGCCCGCGACCTCAACGGTCTCTCCACCTGTCGTGATCCGGACCGTGATCAGCTCCGTGAAGTCGGGTGAGACGGTATCGGTGGTCTCGACCAGGTCGATGCCGCGGGCCTCGGCGACGGTCGGCGCGTTGACCAGGTTGACGGGCTCCTCGGTGTGACCGGCGAGAATCCCGACCAGAGTCGAGATGGCCAGCAACCTGGTGTCGTGTTCGGCGAGACGGCCGCGGACCTCGACCTCGACCCGCTCGATCGAACCGCTACCGAGGCCCTGCGCCAGGCGCCCGAGCTTCTCGCAGAGCGGCACGAACGGTGCCAGCGCTTCCATCGTCTCGGGACGGACGGCGGGGATGTTGACGGCGTTGCTGACGACGCCGCCGGTCAGCGCCGCCGACACCTGCTCAGCGGTGACGATCCCGGCGCGGTCCTGGGCCTCGGCTGTTGATGCGCCGAGGTGAGGCGTGACGACGACGTCCTCGCGCCGGAAGATCGGATGGTCTGTCATCGGCTCGGTCGGGAAGACGTCGAGCGCCGCCCCGCCGATCTTGCCGCTCTCCAGAGCCGCCTCGAGGGCCTCGAGATCGATCAGCTCCCCGCGGGCGCAGTTGACGATCCGCACCCCGTCCTTCATCTTCGCCAGCGCCTCCGCGTCGATCCAGTTGATCGTCTCCGGGGTCTTCGGCAGGTGGATCGTGATCAGATCCGCGCGCCGATAGAGCTCGTCGATGTCATCCACACCCTCGACGCCGAGTTCCTTGAAGCGCTCGGCGGAGACGAACTTGTCGAAGGCGACGACGTTCATGTCGAAGGCCTGGGCGCGACGAGCAACCAGTTGTCCGATCCGCCCGAAGCCGATCACTCCCAGGGTCTTGGTGTAGAGCTCGTTACCGCCGAAGCGGGACCGGGCCCACTCACCGTCGGCCAGCGTGGCATGGGCCTGCGGGACGTTGCGGAAGAGGGCCAGGGCCAGGGCCAGGGTGTGCTCGGCGGCGGCCACCGAGTTCGACTCGGGCGCATTGGCGACGATGATTCCGCGCTTGGTCGCCGCACCGATGTCGACGTTGTCGACGCCGGTGCCCGCGCGTCCGATCGCTCGCAGCCTGATCGCCTTCGCGATCAGCTCAGCGGTCATCTTGGTCGCCGAGCGGATCAGAATCGCGTCGAACTCGCCGATTCTCTCCTCGAGCTCGCCGTCGGGCCAATCGGTGCCGACCTCGACGTCGAACTTCTCCCGCAGCAGGTCCACGCCCGCGTCGGCGATCCTCTCCTTGACCAGGACCCTGGGACGGTCGCTCATCAGCCGACCGGGGCCGGGGAGCCGGCCTCGCTGAACACTCTCTGGGCGGCAGCCACGCCCGCGGCTGACTCGACCTCATGGCCGCAGTCGCGCAGGGCCATCTCGAGCGCGCTGAGCGCGATCACGATGTCGAAGGCGCCGTAATAGCCGCAATGAGCGATCCGGACGATCTTGCCCTTCAGGTGGCCCTGTCCGCCCGCCGCGGTGACGCCATAGGTGTCGCGCATGATCTTGGGGACGCTGACGCCGTCGATGCCCTCGGGTAGCCGCGCCGCGGTGACCACGTTGGCATCCGGATCGTCGGGGCCGAAGCGCTCCAGCCCGAGGCCCGCGATTCCGGCACGGGCAGCTCGGGCGAGGATTGCGTGTCGCTCGAAGACGTTGTCGAGACCCTCGGTGAGGATCTGCTCGAGCGCGACGTCGAGGCCGCGGAAATGAGTCACAGCGGTGGTGAACGGTGAATCCGGCGGCGATTTCCGTTGCCCGCTCGCCGTCCTGTTCCAGTCGAAGTAGTAGCGCCCCCCCGGACCGGCCGCAGCAAGGTCGAGCGCCCGCTGGGAGACCGAGGCGAACCCCAGCCCCGGGGGGCACATCAGTGACTTCTGCGAGCCCGAGACGACGACGTCCACACCCCACTCGTCCTGGCAGAGGTCGGCCGCGCCGAGGCCGGAGACGGCGTCGACGCAGAGCAGCACGTCATGGTCACGGGCGACTTCGGCAAGGGCCTGGATGTCATTGACGACGCCGGTCGAGGTCTCCGACTGCGTCGTGAATACGACCGTCGGCTTGACCGCCATCGCCGCCAATGCCTCGTCGAGCCGAGCCGGGTCGACCTTCTCTCCCCACTCGAACTGAAGGTGGTTCAGATCGGTCCCGAACGCCTCGCAGAGCTCAGCCCAGCGCTCGCCGAACTTGCCGCAGGATGCGACCAGAGCCGGCTCGCCCGGACGGGTCAGATTGGCGACCGCGGACTCGAGAGCACCGGAGCCGGTCGAGGCGAAGCAGAGCACGTCGTTGGCAGTACGGAAGATCTCAGGCAGGCGGCTCAGGACCCGCTCGTAGATCTCCACGAAGGCCGGGGCCCGGTGGTAGAGAATCGGCTCCGCCATCACCTGCGAGACGGCCGGCGGCAGCGGCGTCGGACCGGCGGTCATCAGGTACTGCTTCGGGTAGATATCGGCCACCGGGCTCCTCAGTTCGTAGATCGTTGTCGCGGAGGGCGACAGATTACGGGTTGGGGTGGCGTGCCCCGCGATTCGGGGAGCGGCCTTCCCGCCGTCCCGCGACGGGTGTAGGTTCCCGCGTGTACTGCCCCGGACAGATCTGGAGTTTCAAGCATGGCCGCGACCGTGATGATCGATTCGACCCGACCCGCGAAGATCCGTCACCCGGTGGCGGTTCCCGTCCTGATGCTGATCACCCTGGGTATCTACGCGTTCTACTGGTGGTACCAGGTGAACCGCGAGATGGTGGACCTCGGCAGGGCGCGGAACGCCGAGGGTCTCGGCGACAGTGCGGGCATGTCGCTCGCCGCCTGGTTTCCGGGATTCCTGCTCATCTTCCCGCCGATCTTCTCGCTCTACAACGGCAACGGCCGGCTGCAGCGGGCCCAGGAGGTCGTGCTCGGGGAGCGCACCGAGAGCGGCTGGGTCGTGCTCGGACTGATCGCGGGAGGTTTTCTGATCCCGTTCCTCGGCCTGGCCGCGTACGGCTACATGCAGTCCGAGCTGAACAAGGTGTGGGAGAGCATGGAAACAGCCGCTCCCCCACCCGGGCTCCAGGCGGGTGCCTCGCCACCGGAGTTCGGTCAGGCCGAGACCGTGACCGAGACCGTGACACCGCCGCCGGCCGCGCCGCCGGCGAGCTGAGCCATGGGCGACGGCAGTTCGGTGACCAGCGGCGACGGTTGGACCGTCGCCTCGCTCGACGACCTCGGCGAGGGCTACGGGTTCCGCAAGATCCGCAAGGAGCTGGGAGTCGAGGCATTCGGCGTCAACGCGATCGTGATGCCGCCCGGCTACGAGACCGGGATTCATTTTCACGACACCCAGGAGGAGCTCTACTTCGTCCACGCCGGGGAGATCGAGATCACCTTCGGCGACGGCAGCTCCCACCGGCTCGGACCGGGCGGGATGGCACGCGTTGACGCACCCGTACACCGCAGCGTCAAGAACGTCGGCGAGGGTGACGCCGTCTACATCTGCGCCGGCGGCAAGGGCGGATACGTCGGCCGCGACGGCCGCAGGCCGGGCGACGACGAGGCCGCGGACTGACGCCCTTGCCGAGCGGCAACACCGCGCCGCCCGAGCAGAGCGGACGCGAAGCGGAGCATCTGCTCGGAGTCATCCAACGACCTGACGCCCCTGCCGAGCGACGTTTCAGTTCAGTGGTCGATTACCACTGACATCCAACGGAAATCCGCCAACGAACTGCACACCGCGCCGCCCGGCCAAAGCGGACGCGCAGCGGAGCCCCCACCCACCCACCAACACCTGACGCCCTTGCCGAGCGGCAACACCGCGCCGGCCGAGCAGAGCGGACGCGCAGCGGAGCATCTGCTCGGAGTTATCTAAAACAACTCGTAGCTCTGAATCGACAGGGAGAAGCCGCGGCCGGTCTCGATGTCTCGACAGGACATCCCCGCTTCCGCACTCTCGCAGCGAAGCAGGCCGGCGGCTATCGACTGGCCGTAGGGCAATGGATCACCGCCGCCGAGCGCGGTGTCTCCCGCGCAGACGAACTCAGGCGCACCTCCGGCGGGGAGCTGAATCCCCTGTCCGTAGTCGACGTTCTCGTTGCAGCTCGCCGGACGTGCCGGCGGGTCCCAGTCCCGCTTGCCGATGTCGCAGCGAACCGATTCTCTGTCGATGTAGCAGCCGATGTTTCCGCTCGGCGAGGTGAATCCGGTCAGCTCGGCCACTTCGATGTCGGCCGGAGGGAGCCCCTCGCCCTCGTCGGTCGTCGGCTCCGTGTCGGTCGTCGCGTCGGTGGCCGCGGCCGAGTCGGTGACCGTCGTCGTCACGGTTGCGGTCGAGGAGTCACCTGAGTCGCCGCAGCCGGCCAGCGCGATCGCCGCCGCGAGGGCCAGCGGGAGTGCGAGCAGGTTGCGAGATGCGCCGAACACGTGCGATCTACTCGTCGATCCAGGCCATCATCGAGCGCAGCTCGCCCCCGACCTGCTCGATCTGCTTGCCCTTGGCCTCGGAGCGCATCCGGTCGAAGTTCTCGCCGCCGGCGCGGTTCTCGGCGATCCACTCGCGCGCGAACTCACCCGACTGGATGTCGGCGAGAATCTGCTTCATGGCGGCGCGGGTCTCGTCGGTGATCACCTTCGGCCCGCGCGTCATGTCGCCGTACTCGGCGGTGTTGGAGATCGAGTCTCGCATCCCCTGCAGGCCCTTCTCGTACATCAGGTCGACGATCAGCTTGAGCTCGTGCATGCACTCGAAGTAGGCCAGGCGGGGGTCGTAGCCCGCTTCGACCAGGGTCTCGAAGCCGGCCTGGACCAGCTCGCTGGTGCCGCCGCAGAGCACGGCCTGCTCGCCGAAGAGATCGGTCTCGACCTCGTCCTTGAACGTGGTCTCGATGACGCCGGCCCGGGTGCCGCCGATGCCCTTTGCGTAGGCGAGAACGAGGTCGCGGGCGGCGCCCGTCTCGTCGGCGTGGACGGCCATCAGGCAGGGCACCCCACGACCGATCTCGTACTGACGCCGGACGAGGTGGCCGGGACCCTTAGGCGCGACGAGTCCGACGTCGACACCCGGGGGCGGATCGATCTGATCGAAGTTGATCGCGAAGCCGTGGGCGAACATCAGCAGGTTGCCGGGAGCGATCCCGTCGGCGATGTCCGAGAGCCAGATCTCGGCCTGCTTCTCGTCCGGCAGCAGGATCATCACGACGTCGCCGCGACTCGCGGCCTCCGCGACGTCGAGGACCTCGAGCCCTGCACCCTCGGCGTCGACGCGACTCGACGAATCCGGGCGGAGCCCGACGACGACATCGACGCCCGACTCCTTCAGGTTGAGGGCGTGCGCGTGGCCCTGGGAGCCATAACCGAGGATCGCGACCGTCTTGCCCGCGAGCGGCTCGAGGGAGACGTCGTCCTCGTAGATCATCGTGCTGTCGTGGCTCATCTGGCCCTTCCGTTCAATCGCATTGGGTCCGCAGTGGGGTGCCTGTTTGCGGCGGTTTCAGTTCGGCGCGGCAGCCTACACGTAGAGCGCGCCAGCGCTAGGTGAGCTCGCGCCGCAGGAGCTTGCCCGAGTCGGTCCGGGGAAGGGCGTCGACGAACTCGATCCGCTTCGGAACCTCGTGCGCGGCCAGCGTCGCTCTCGCGTGGGCGATCAGTTCGGCCTCTCCCGGGTGCTGATCTGGTGCCCCGACCACGAAGGCGATCACGGCCTGGCCCCATTCCCTGTCATCCCGGCCGGCCACCCCGGCATCCATGACGCCGGGGTGAGATCGAAGCGCATCCTCGACCCGCTGGGGCCTGACGTTCTCCCCGCCGGTGACGATCAAATCTCCCCGTCTGCCCTCGACCCAGAGGTAGCCATCCTCGTCCATCCTGCCGAGATCCCCGGTGTGCAACCAGCCATCGCTCGCCACGGTTCCAGGCGCCACGGTCGGTCCCCGGACGAGGATCTCCTCCCCCTCGATCCTGACCTCGATCCCCGGCAACGGCCGCCCCGCGGACCCGGCACGATCGCGGGCCTCGCCAGGTGCCAGGGTGCAGACCTGAGAGCAGGCCTCGGTCAACCCGTAGGTCTGAACGACCGTCGCTCCCCGCCCCAGGGCCTCGGCGAGCACGTCGCGTGGGAGCGGCCCCCCGCCCAACAGCAGGAGCCGCGGGCGGTCGATACGGGCATCCGCGTCGAGCAGACGGACGAGCTGGGTCGGGACCAGCGAGGCCACGCTGACCTCGTTCGCAGCCAGCGCGGACGCAACGCGATCGACCTGAAAGCCGCCGTGGATGACCGCCCCCGTCCCGTAGATGGCCGAGCGAAGCAGGATCGTCAACCCGCCGACGTGATTGAGGGGCAGGCAGCAGAGCCAGCGATCGTCGCGCTCGACGCCGAGGTTCAGCGCGCTGCCGAGGGCGCTCCACAGATGGTTGGCAACGGTCAGCTCGATCGGTTTCGGCTCGCCGGACGTGCCGCTGCTGAGCACCCGAGTCAGGGGCTCGCCGGGCCGTCTGCGGACGGATGGCCACCTGCCCGCGCGGCCTCGGGCCTCGCCCACCCAGCCCGCGTCGACGAACATCGATCCCGGCGCGACGTCGATCCCGTCGCGGCCCCTCGCCGGCATCGACTGGACGACCGCCCCCGCCAGGATCGCTCCATGCATCGCGACGGCATGGGGAACGCCGGCCGGCATGTCGATCGCCACCGGGTCGCCGATCCCGACCCCCGAGTCGGCCAGGGCGGCGGCAACGGCGCCGGCCCCCTCCCTCAGAGCGGCGTAGCTGAGCCGCTCGCCGGCGTCGATCAGGGCGATCGTGTCCGGATGGGTGCGGGCGCTGTGATCCAGCCAGTCGGTGGGTGTGTCTTGCATCGGGAGAGACCGGCCGCGATCGCCGGCTGGTTATCGTTGCCGACAACGTTACGCCGGTTCCGCCCGGCCCCCTCCGAAGACTGCGAGACGATGCCCGAACGCCACAAGGATGCTCCACCAGAAGAGGCCCTCTACGCCCCGATCGGCTGGGAGAGCGCGGGGGACTACGAGGATATTCTCTACGACAAGGCCGATGGGATCGCGAGGATCACGATCAACCGTCCCGAGCGTCGTAACGCGTTCCGCCCCTCCACCCTGGCCGAGCTTCGCGATGCCTTCACCAAGGCGCGCGACGACCTCGATGTCGGCTCGATCATCCTGACCGGGGCGGGGGATCAGGCCTTCTGCTCCGGCGGCGATCAGAAGATCCGCGGCGACGATGGCTACATCGGCTCCGACGAGGTTGCCAGCCAGGGCGTCGGCCGGCTCGACGTCGGCGATCTCCACGTCCAGATCAGGCGGACGCCCAAGCCGATCATCGCTGCCGTCGCCGGTTACGCGGTCGGCGGTGGCCACATCCTTCATCTCGTCTGCGATCTGACCGTCGCCGCCGACAACGCGAGGTTCGGCCAGACCGGACCGCGGGTCGGCAGCTTCGACGGCGGTTTCGGCGCCGGCCTGCTCGCCCGCCAGATCGGCGCCAAGCGCGCCAAGGAGATCTGGCTGTTGTGCCGACTCTACGACGCCGAGGAGGCTCTCAACATGGGCCTGGTCAACGCCGTGGTCCCGACCGCCGATCTCGAACGCGAGACCGTCGCATGGTGCCGGGAGATGAGCTACCTGTCGCCGCTGTCGCTGCGGCTGCTCAAGTCGAGCTTCAACGCCGCCGAGGACGGGCTCACGGGACTTCAGCAGCTCTCCCACGACGCCACACTGCTCTTCTACATGAGCGAGGAGGGCCAGGAGGGCCGGAACGCCTACCAGGAGCGCCGGCCCCCGGACTTCTCGAAGTTCCCCAGGCGACCGTGAGGCTCTGAAGCCTTGAGCGGACTGCGCACGTGGGCGATGGCCGCCCGCCCGCGGACCCTGCCGGCGGCCCTCGCCCCGGTGTTCGTCGGGAGCGCGGCGGCCTGGGCGGCATTCGCCGACGGGGCCGAGAGCTTTCATTGGGGTCGTTTCGTGGCGGCCATGATCGGGGCGGTCTTCATCCAGATCGGCACGAACCTCGCCAACGACTACTCCGACGCCAAGCGCGGCGCCGACACCGTCGACCGCCTCGGTCCGGTTCGGGTGACCGCCGCGGGGCTGGTTGCGCCCCGGCGGGTCCTGAACGCGGCCTGGGTCGCCTTCGCAGTGGCGGGCCTTGCCGGTCTGTACCTCGTTGCGCAGGTCGGCCCGGAGATCATCGCGATCGGCGCCCTCTCGATCCTCGCGGGCGTGCTCTACACGGGTGGGCCGCGGCCCTACGGATACGAGGGGCTCGGGGAGGTCTTCGTCTTCGTCTTCTTCGGCCTGGTCGCCGTCAACGGCTCCTACTACGTTCAACTGGAGGACCTTCTCGCCCTGCCGGTGCTGCTGTCGATCCCGATCGGCCTGCTCTCGGCAGCGATACTGGTCGTCAACAACGTTCGCGACATCGACACCGATCGGCGGGCGGGAAAGCGCACGCTGGCGGTGCGGATCGGCCGCCGGCGCAGCCGCGAGTTGTTCGTCGGGATGATCGCCGTCTCCTACGTGATGTTGCCGGTGGCCCTGCTCGCCGGGAACGGCTCGGCCTGGGGATTGCTGGGACTGCTGACGATCCCCCTGGCGGCGATGCCCGTGCGAGCGGTGCGGGAACGAACCGACGGCCCGGCGCTCAATGGAGCCCTGGCCGGAACCGGGGCCCTGCTCGGCGCCTACGCGCTCCTCGTTTCAGTCGGCCTGCTGATCTGAGCGGACGGCCATGCCCACGCGAATCGCATCGCTGGAGAGCGTCCCGATCGGCCTCCCGTTCCGACGCCGGTATCTGACGGCGACCGGCGCCCTGGACCGCCGCGAGATGTTGATCATCCGGATCCGGGACGAGGACGGGGCGACGGGGTATGGCGACGCCGTGCCGATGAGCCTCCGCGGCGGATCGGATCTGGCCTCGATCCGGTCGGATCTCGAGGGAATCTGCGGTCCGACGCTCGCCGGGCTCCCCATCGGTGAGGATCCCGTGGGCGCGATCACCTCTGCGATCGGTCTCTGCCGCGATGCGGGGGCCGGCGCACAGGCCCTGAGCGCCCTTGACATCGCCCTCCTCGACCTGGTCGGGAAACTGGAGGACCTGCCCGCCTGGAAGCTCCTGGGAGCTCCCTCGAGCCGTCCTGTGCGCTGTAACGGCACCCTGGGTGCGGATTCGCCCGCGCTCGCCGCCGAGGCGGCCGGGGAAATGGTGCGGGCGGGATTCGCGACCCTGAAGGTGAAGGTCGGAACCGGCGCCGATCAGGAGCGGGTGCGGGCGATCCGCGCTGCCTGCGGTCCCGACGTCGGGCTGCGGATCGACGCCAACGGAGCCTGGAGCCCGGAGAGGGCGATCGAGCAGCTCCACCGACTCGAGCCGCTCGAGATCGAGCTGGCCGAGCAGCCCTGCCCGACAATCGAGGAGCTGGCGTTGGTCCGGGCCCACTCACGCTGTGCCGATCGTCGCCGATGAGAGCGTCACGACCTCGCCGAGGCGGAGCATGCGATCGCCGGCGCGGCGATGGACGCGGCGACGCTGAAGCTGGCGAAGGTGGCGAGGCGCACGCGCGGCGCTGGCGATCGCCGCTGTGGTCCCAAGCTACCTCTCGAGTGCGCTCGACAGCGCCCTCGGGGTCGCCGCGGGGGCGCACGCTGTCCAGGCCTTGCCGCCCCGGGAGTTCGCAACCGGCCTTGCCCACGGGCTGGCCACATCCGCGCTCTTCACCGACAATGTGGCCGACGACGGCTTCCTGCGCGGGCCCAGCATCGAGATCGGGGACCGCCCGGGGCTCGGGGTCGACGTCGACGAGGACGCGATCGAACGCCTGCGGCTCAGATGATCGACACCACGAACAGAAACACCGCTCTCGCCTCCGCTCTCGTCGAGGAGCTGACCCGCTGCGGAGTCCGGCGCGCGTTCCTCTCCCCCGGCTCCCGGTCGAGCCCGATCGCATTGGCGCTGGATCGCGAGCCCTCCGTCGCCCTGAGCGTGATCCTCGACGAGCGGGCCTCCGGATTCGCGGCGCTGGGCGCGGCGCTTGCCACCGGCTCCCCGACGATCGTCGCCTGCACCAGCGGATCCGCGGCCGCCAACCTCCATCCGGCGGTCGTCGAGGCCGACCAGGCGGGGGTGCCCCTGATCGTGCTCACCTCCGACCGACCGCCCGAGCTTCGCGGGATCGGTGCCGGACAGACCATCGATCAGATCGCCCTGTACGGGTCGGCCGCCCGCTGGTTCTGCGAGGTGGGGACCCACGACGCCGACGACGCCGGCCTCCTGCACCTGCGTTCGGTGGCGTGTCGCGCGTTCGGCGAGGCGGTATCGGGGCGCGGCCCGGTGCACCTGAACCTCTCGTGGCGGGATCCTCTCGGTCCGGAGTCCTCACCGGAGGACCTGACCGCATCGGAGGCACTCGCGGTCGAGGGTCGGGCGGGCGGGCGTCCGCTGACGGCCACGATCGCCGGTCGTCGAGCCGGGCGGAGAGCTGCTCGACTCTCTCTCGCGGGCGGTGGAGAGGGCCGAGCGGGGGATCATCGTCGCCGGCCGGCTCGCCGACGGCCGGATCTCGACCGCGCTCGCCGAGCTCAGCGAGACGATCGATTATCCGATTCTCGCCGAGCCGACCTCCCAGATGCGCTTCGGCGCTCATGACCGCGGCGCCGTCATCGCCTCCTACGACGTGATCGCCCGCTGCCGGCCCGAGGGCCTTGCCCCCGACCTCGTGCTTCGCTTCGGCGACATGCCGACGAGCAAGGCCCTGAGGACCTGGTTGGCCGAGACGGGGGTCGATCAGATCGTCATCGACCCGCCGGGCAGATGGAACGAGCCGACCAGGCGAGCGGGTGCGTTCGTCCGCGCCGAGGCACACTCCGTCGTCGCGGGGCTCTGCTCGCGGGTTGCCCTGGGTGAGCGGGGATGGCGAGGACGCTGGGTCGATGCCGAGCGGGCGGCCCAGGCGGCGATCGACGTCAGTACGGCGGAGGAGGTGGGGCTCAGCGAGCCCTCCATCCAGCGTCTCCTCGGCGAGGCGTACGGCGACGGGGAGCGAGTCCTTCTCGCCTCCAGCATGCCGATCCGCGACGCCGAGGCCTTCCTGCGCGGCGGCCCGGCGGACGTGACCTTCCATGCCAATCGAGGCGCGAACGGGATCGACGGTCTGATCGCCACCGGATCGGGAATTGCTCTCGCGAGCGGGGAGCCGACCTGGGTCGTGCTCGGCGACCTCGCGCTCGCCCACGACCTGGGCGGGCTCGCGGTTGCCGCAGCGTTCGACTCGCCGTTGCGGATCGTTGTCATCGACAACGGCGGGGGTGGCATCTTCGATTTCCTGCCGCAGGCCGAGCAGGTCGAGTCGGCCCGCTTCTCCAGGCTGTTCACGACCCCTTCCACCCTGGATCTCAAACGGGTCGCCGGGCTGTTCGATTTCCCCTACCTCGAGGTCGAAACCACGGCGGACCTCGCCGACGTCGCCTCCCACGACCGGGTTCTGGCGCACATCCGGGTCGATCGCTCCGGCAATGTCGCTCTGCACCGACGGATCTACGCTGCGGTCGAGGCCGCGCTCAGCGTCTGAGGCGGGAGGGGCTCAGCCCTTCTTCTTGCGGATGACCTGCACCTGGCGAATCGCCTTGCCGCTCCGGTTACCCGCTGAATCGGTCGCGCGGACGGTGAGCAGATAGGTCGTGCCGACCCCCCTGGTGGCCCGCAGGCGATAGGACACCGGTGAGGTGCACGGCTCGGCCGGGAGGAGATCCATCCGGCATTCGAAGGTCACGTCCGGCTCGTCGGCGGCGAGCTCGAAGCTGACATCGACGTAACGCTGCTTGGTCTTCAGCTTCCCCTTCGGAGCGCTGACGATGCTGACGTTCGGGGCTCTCGTATCCGGCGGGGGCACAAACTCGTAGGCGCCGATATCGGGTGCTGTCTGGCCGACCCTCACGGTCCTGAGGAGGTCGAGTAGACCGAGCGAAGGTGCGGCTGAGGTTCCGGCGTCGATGGTCGGGGAGCCCGCCGCCTCGGAGAAATCGCCTCCGGCCGCGTCGGTGAAGATGGGGCTCTCGATCTGGTTGCCGTTGGCTCCCGTCGGGGTGATCGTGGCGTCCCCGCTGGCGACGATCGCCGTCCCGTAGCTGGAGTTCGCCATGGCGACGTTGGCGCTCGAGGGGCCGATCAGTGCTCCCGCCGCCACGTCGGGCGCGGCCCCGAGTGAACGGGCGATCACATTCGTCGCCATGACGTCGATGTCCGCGCCTCCCGATGCCCGGACGAGCATCGCGCCGGCAATCAGACCGTCACCCTCGGTCACCGCTGTGACGTTGACGATCTCCACCTCGCCCGCGACGGCCGTGTCCTCTTCGATCAGCACACCGTTGCCGCCACCGTGGGCCGTGCAGATCGAGTCCCTGAGCAGGCCGCCGATGATGGGGGCACACGCTGCTCCCGCGCCGGAGGTCGACGAGTCGAGCCGGTCGCCGAGCGCACCGCCGCCGATCTCGATGCCGATACCGAAGCCGGATTGCTCGATCGTCAGATCGGTGACGCGCGTGCCGGCCCCCGTCGCGGTGACCGCCGGGCCGGCGGTCCCGTCGCCGACGACCATGGCCGGTGGACCGCTCCAGGGTCCCTGAAGGATCTTCCCATCCTGGACGTCCAGGCCGGCCGCGTCGACGTCATAGGTCCCGGCGAGCGCGGCGATCTTGCTGCCCGGGGGTGCGTTGCCGAGCGCGTCGTCGATCGCGCAGGGATCCGAGCGGAGACAGGGATCGACCCCGTCTCCATCCGGCTCGGCGTACCAGATGGCCGCGTCTGCGGCTCCGGCCGACGCCATCGCAATGACCATCGTCGCCGCCAGGACAGCCGGAATGCGAATCGCCGCCCTTCCCCTCCCCATGAGTCCTCCATCGCGCATCGGCGCGATCGTAGAGCCTCAGCCAGCCAGCAGCGGCAGTAGGGCGTCGAGCTTGATCTCGGTCTCGGCCAGCTCCGAGGCGGGATCGGAGTCGCCGACGATCCCGGCCCCGGCATAGAGGTGGGCCGTCCGATCTCGCAGCAGCGCAGAGCGCAGGGCGACGCAGAACTCGCCGTCGTCAACGGCGTCCATCCAGCCGACCGGGCCGGCGTACCAGCCCCGATCGAGGCGCTCGAGCTCGGCGATCAGCAGCTCACCATCCTCACCGCGCGGCTCGGCGCCGACGGCCGGCGTTGGGTGCAACAGCTCCGTCAACTCGAGCACGGAGTGCGACTCCGCCAGATGGGCGTGGATCGGGGTGGCCAGATGCTGGATGTTGGCCACCTTGATCACGATCGGTTCCGGCGCGCTCTCGACCCAGACCGAGATCGGCGCAAGCCGGCGCTCGATCCGCCTCGAAACGATCGAGTGCTCGATCCGATCCTTGGCGCTGTGCAGGAGCTGCTCGCCGAGGTGGTCATCGACCGCTGGGTCCGCGCTGCGGCGGGCGGAGCCGGCGAGGGCGACGGTGGCGGCCACCGCACCGCTGCGCCTGACGAGCAGCTCGGGGCTGGCGCCGACGAATGCCGCCTCGGGCGTCCCGACGCAGAAGCAGAAGCAGGTGCTGAAGGACTCACGCAGGGCGCCGAAGAGCGATGCGGGCGAGTGGGCCGAGGGAACCGTGACCCGCACCTCGCGGGCGAGCACGAGCTTCTCGACGCGGCCGTTGCGGATCGCACGGACGGCCTCGGAGACGGCGGCCTCGTAGCTCGCCGGGGGTCTGGCCGAGGCCACCTGAACCGGCCCCTCGGGGGCTGGATCGAGCGGCGGCAGCGGGAACTCGCGCAGGGAGGCGAGGCGCGCCCTCAACGCCTCGGCCGACGCATCAGCGTCGGTGCCGGGACCGACGATCGCGCAGACGGTCAGCAGATGCCGACCGGCGGAGCGGACGATCAGCACCTCGGGCATCGTCAGCAGGGCCGGGGGTAGCGACGACCAGACGCCACCCGGCGGAGACTGCTCGGAGAAGGCCATTCCGCCGACCCAGAGGGGGCCCGCGCCCGCCGGCAGGTCGGAGGGCTCGGACGCGAGCCGTCGTCGGATCAGCGCCGCAGTGTCAGAGCGCAGGTCGGTGAAGCGATCCGGACCGCGGGAGACCAGGTCAAGAGCACTGCCGAGGGTCGCGATTGCGAAGTCGTCGCGATCCGGCTCCTCCCAGCAGAACCAGCGGTCATCGGCACGCCGAGAGGCGAACGCGACCGCGCAGGGGTCCATCTCCTCGACCTCCACGGTCGCACTGACCAGGCGTCGCTCGGGACCCCGCAACGCCCGCTCGACGAGCTCCCCGATCGAGTCGAGGAGCCGGGCCGTATCGACGGTGAGGGTCAGCTTTCCGGACGCGCCCGGACGATCGCGACCTCACCCGTGCGGGCCATCTCGATCAGGCCGTGGGGGCGGACCATCCGCTCGAAGGAATCGATCTTCTCGGTCGTTCCGGTCACCTCGACGGTGATCGAACGGCGCGAGACGTCGACGATATGAGCGCGGAAGATCTGTGCGAACTCGATGATCTCGGCGCGGTTGTCGGCGGCGGCACTGACCCGGAACAACGCCATCTCGCGAGCGACGGCGGTGTTCGGCTCCATGTCCCTGATCTTGATCACGTTGACGAGCTTGTGCAGCTGCTTGGTCACCTGATCGATCGGATGGATCGCCCCGTCGACGGTCAACGTGACCCGCGAGATGTCGGGATCCTCGGTCGGGCCGACCGCCAGGGTGTCGATGTTGAACCCGCGGCGGCTGAACAGTCCGGCGATCCGCGCCAGGACGCCAGGTCGATTCTCGACCAGCAGTGAGAGCAGGTGCCGCCGACCGGTCAGCCGGTTCGAGGCGCGCAGATCATCGAGATCGAGGAGGTTCGTCGCTTCTGAGTCCGCCATCGGGGTCCTTTCGCCTAACCAACCATGTCCCGAGCGGCGGCGCCGGCCGGGATCATCGGGTAGCAGTTCTCGGTCTGGCTCACCCGCACGTCCAGCAGGACCGGTCCGTCGGTCTCGAGCGCCGTCCTCATCGCGCCCGGAAGCTCGTCCTTGTGGTCGCAGAGCATCCCCGTCCATCCGAAGGCCTCTGCGAGCTTGACCCAGTCGGGGCTGGGGCCCATTTCGACGGACTTGTAACGCTCCTCCCAGAACAGCTCCTGCCACTGGCGCACCATGCCGTAGTAGCCGTTGTTCATCAGAAACACCTTGACCGGGAGGTTGTAGGCCGCGGCCGTGGCGAACTCCTGGCAGACCATGACCAGGCTGCCGTCGCCCGCGAGGCAGACGACCTGCTGGTCGGGCAGCGCAACCTGGGCGCCGATGGCCGAGGGGAGGCCGAAGCCCATCGTGCCGAGGCCGCCGGAGTTGAGCCACCGATTGGGCTTGGCGAAGTGGTAGTACTGCGCCGCCCACATCTGGTGTTGGCCGACGTCGGAGGTGATGATCGCGTCGCCACCGGTGGCCCTGTACATCTCCTCGACCATGAACTGCGGCTTGATCTCCTGGTCGGTCGAATCCTCGTACTGAAGCGGGTACTGCTCCTGCCAGCCGTGAATGCGCTGCCACCAGTCGTCGAGGCGGGAGCGCTCCGCTCCGAGGGCCCGGTATTCACCGGTCAGCTTGGGCAGGACGTTCTTGATGTCGCCGACGATCGGGATGTGCGCGGGGACGTTCTTGGAGATCTCCGCCGGATCGATATCGATGTGCACGAACTTCGCCGCGGGAGCGAACTCGCTCAGCTTGCCGGTGATCCGGTCGTCAAAGCGGGCCCCGATCGCGACGATCAGATCAGCCTCGTCCATGGCGTAGTTGGCCGTCCTCGTGCCGTGCATTCCGAGCATGCCGAGCCATTGCTCATGGGGGGCGGGGAAGGCGCCGAGGCCCATCAGCGTGCTCGTGACGGGGAGGTTGTCGGATGCCGCCAGCTCCCGCAGCTCCTCGGAAGCTCCAGCGTTGATGACACCGCCGCCCGTGTAGAGGATCGGCCGCTTCGAGTTCGCGAGGGCCTTGGCCGCGATCCGGATCTGCTTGATGTTGCCCTCGGTGTTGGGCTGGTAGCCGGGCAGCTTCGGGATACCGGTGATCGGCTCGTAGTCGATCTCCAGCTCCGAAAGGTCCCGTGGGATGTCCACGAGAACGGGACCGGGGCGTCCGGTCTTGGCGATGTGGAACGCCTTGTGGATGTAGTCGGGGATCTGCGCCGGGTCGGTGACCAGGAACGAGTGCTTGACGATCGGCAGCGTGATTCCGGTGACGTCGGCCTCCTGGAAGCCGTCGGTTCCGATCAGATCCGTGCGGACCTGGCCCGTGATGAACACCGTCGGCACCGAATCCATGTGGGCATCGGCGATCGCGGTGATCAGGTTCGTCGCCCCGGGGCCCGAGGTCGCGAACGCGACACCGACCTCGCCGGTCGCCTTCGCGTAGCCCTCGGCCGAGTGGCCGGCGCACTGTTCGTGGCGCACCTGCACGTGCTCGAAATCGGCGTCGTAGAGCGCGTCGTATAGCGGCAGGCTCGCGCCCCCGGGAATCCCGAATACGTGCCTGACACCCTCGGCCTTGAGAGCCTCGCAGAGTGCGTCAGCAGCGCGCATCGAGATTACCTCCGGTTCGTGATCTGGTCAAAGGTTACGAATGCCGCGACCGACCTTCGGCTAGGTCGACTCGCGGCTGCATACAAGCTTACCAGCCAGATCCCTCCGCCCTGAGCGGGAATTGCGTGGCCGTCAGCCCGGCCGCGACGCCCGCAGATCCGGCCCCTGACGCACCTCGGCCGGGTCCGGGAGATACATGTCCTCTCCGCATTTGTTGCAGACCTGCACGTAGAGCTTGTGGATGGCACCGCAGCGTGGGCAGCGTCGTTCCGGCTCCGCCTGCTCTCGCCGCGACGCGATCACGGCGACCAACCCCAGCCCCGGGATGAAGAAGCCCACGGTGAACCAGATGAAGAAGCTCGATCCCTTCGCCCTGCCGATCAGGCCGGTCGCCAGGCCGAAGCAGAAGAGGATGACCAGGAACGCCATCGGTCAAGAGTAGACGGCGGTCGGCGCTCCAGGCGGGAGTCGTCGACCGCGGGTCCCCTCGCGGGGTGGGTCGTTTCGAGCTCCCCTGGCGCGCTCAAAGCGACCCACGTCCGCAGCCACCTCGCTGGTTCCAGCCGGGCGCCTACCCGAGCGGTCGGTGTGACCCGCCCTTCTCGTAGACCTCGTCGCGGAGGGGGCGAGGGTGGCCGATCGAGCCGACCTCGGCGGTGTCGCGGCGGAAGGGAAGGCCGACGGTCCAGTCGGCGACTGCCCTGAGCTTGCGCGTCAGGCCGGGGATCTGGCTGACGTGGTAGGTCCGGGCCGCCCACCACGCCGGGAAGCCGGACAGGGTGATGCCGCCGGGCATGCTTGCAACCGCCTTGTAGCGGCCGAGGTTGACGAAGGCACCCCGGCTGCGGTAGGTGAATCGTTCGGGCTGACCGACGCCGAGGTTGGCGCCGATGTTGCGAGCGGCGATGTGAGCCTGACGGATGGCGTGCTGAGCGGTCGGCGGGCAGAGGCCGCCCTCAGGATTGGGGACGGCCGCGCAATCGCCCGCGGCGAAGACCCCGTTCATGCCCTCGACGACGAGATGGTCGTCGACGGGAACGCGGCCCCGGTCATCGAGCGGCACGTTCATCATCCGCAGGCTCGGGTGGGCGGAGACTCCGGCCGTCCAAACAACCGTCCGGGCGCCGATCCGCTCGCCGGTCGAGAGCTCGACGGAGTCGGCGGCGACCTTCGTCAGCGTGGTCTCCAGCCGGATGTCCATGCCCCTCCCGCGCAGCTCGCGGACCGCATAGTCGGCGAGGCTCTCATCGATCTCGGGCAGAACCCGCGGGGCCGCCTCGACCAGGATCCAGCGCATTCCCTGCAGCCGCGCTCGCGGGTACCGCTGGATCGCGTCGACGGCGAAGTCCTGCAGCTCGGCAACCGCCTCCAGGCCGGCGTAGCCGCCGCCGACGAAGACGTAGGTTAGGAGCTCCTCGCGGCGGGCCGGATCCTCGGTCGCGTTGGCCTGCTCCAGCGTCTCGACCATGTGGTTGCGGAGCCAGATCGCGTCGGCGAGGCTCTTGAAGCCGATCGCATGCTGATCGAGGCCGGGCACCGGGAGGGAGCGGCTGACGGAGCCGAACGCGAGCAGCAGCTGGTCGTATGGCAGCTCCTCGACATCGCCCTCGTGGCCGGTCAGCTCGACCGTGCGGGCGGCAGGATCGTGGGCGCTGATCGCGCCGATCCTCAGGTAGGTGCGTCTGAGCAGGTCACGCAGCGGGGTGACGACGTGGCGGGGCTCGAGCGTTCCAGCGGCGGCCTCGGGCAGCAGCGGCGTGTACAGGAGGAAGTTGACGTCGTTGACCAGGATCAACCGGGTCGACTGCTTCGGGAGCAGCCGCTCGAGCTCGCGGGCGGCGTTCGCTCCTGCAAACCCCCCACCGGCGATGACGACGTTGTGTGCCACGCCGCCATTGTTGCAGCTTGTAACTTCTCGTTACAAAGTGCCCTGCGCGCCGCCGCTCAGAGGTCGAGGCGCTCCCGGATGATGCGCGTGACCTCGCCGCCGTCGGCGCGGCCGCGGGTCTCCTTCATGACCGCTCCGACGAGCGCGCCGATCGCCTTGCCCTCCCCCGCCCTGACCTTGGCCGCGGCGTCGGGCTGCGCTTCGATTGCCCGGTCGACGACGGCCTCGAGCTCGCCTGCGTCGCTGCTCGCACCGAGGTCGAGGCGTTCGACGATCTCGGCTGGATCGCCACCCTCACCGACCATCACGTTGAGCACCTCGCGGGCGCCACCGCGGTTGACCTGCTTGGCCGTGATCAGGCCCACGAGGGCGGCGACCGCCTCCGGGGTGGCCGCAGTCTCGGCTGGACCGGCGGCCCCGGCGTCCCGAGCGGCAGCGACGAGATCGCCGGTCACCCAGTTGGCGATCGCGACGGCCTCGTCGTCCCCGCCGGCCGCCACGGCCCGCTCGAAGAACCCGGCGAGCTCGGTGTCGAAGGCCAGCAGGTGGGCGGCCTCGGAGTTGAGCCCGAGCTCCTCGACGTAGCGTTCGCGGCGCTGTTCGGGGAGTTCGGGCAGGTCGGCGCGCGCAGCCTCGATGTCCTCCGGGGCGGGAACCACGGGCACCAGATCGGGCTCGGGGAAGTAGCGATAGTCATGGGCGTACTCCTTCGAACGCAGCGGGGTGAGCGTGCCGTTGGCGGGGTCGAAATGCAGCGTCTGCTGCTCGACTGCTCCCCCCGCCGCGATGATGCCGCGCTGGCGGGCGATCTCGGCTTCGACCCCGCGCTCGAGGAAGCGAAAGCTGTTCATGTTCTTCAGCTCGGTCTTGGTGCCGAGCGCCTCGGCGCCCGCCGGCCGGATCGAGACGTTGGCGTCACATCGCAGGCTGCCCTCATCCATGTTCACGTCGGAGACGCCGAGCTGACGCAGGGTCGTGCGCAGCAGCGCCAGCCACTCGCGGGCCTTCGCCGGATCGTCGATGTCGGGCTCGGTGACGATCTCGACCAGTGGGGTCCCACCGCGGTTGAAGTCCACCAGCGAGGCACCTGAGCCATGGATTCGCCCGGAGTCGCCGACGTGGCTCAGCTTTGCGGCGTCCTCCTCCATGTGGACCCGATGGATCCGGACCTCGCCCAGCCGGCCGTCGCTGCCGAGCGGCACGTCGTACTGACTGATCTGGTAGCCCTTGGGCAGGTCGGGGTAGAAGTAGTTCTTGCGGTGAAAGATCGACCGGGGAGCGATGTCGCAACCGAGTGCGACGGCGATCCGGATCGCGAAGTCGATCGCCTGCTCGTTGAGGACGGGGAGGGTGCCGGGGTGTCCCAGGCAGACGGGGCATGTGTGGGTGTTCGGCTCGGCGCCGAACTCCAGCTCGCAGCCGCAGAACATCTTCGTCTTGGTCTGCAGCTGGACATGGATTTCGAGCCCGATCGTCGGGATCAGGTCCGGTTTCGGCGGCTTGCGATCGCTCATCGGTGGCCGATTCTCCTCAACGATTCCCCGGGAGCCTGGGGGAGTTGTCGAAGCCCACCGCGGCCTCGATGGCGTGGGCCGCATCGAGAATCAGCGACTCGCTGAACGCCGGGCCCGCGATCTGCAGGCCGACGGGCAGCTCGGGAAGCCCGGGCCCCCCGTCGCCGGGAGCTGCCATCCCCGAGGGGATCGAGATTGCCGGGATGCCGGCGAGCGACATCGGGACCGTGCAGTAGTCGGACATGTACATCGAGAATGGGTCGGCAGCCCTGGCACCGAGTTCGAAGGCCACGGTCGGCGACGTCGGGGTGATCAGCAGATCGAAGTCCCCGAACGCCGCGGCGAAGTCCTGGGCGATCAGCGTCCGGACCTTCTGAGCGCTCCAGTAGTAGGCGTCATAGAAACCCGACGAGAGCGCATAGGTGCCGAGCATGATCCGGCGCTTGACCTCGGGCCCGAAGCCGGCGGCGCGCGTCAGCTCGTACATCTCATCAAGCGAGCCGGCCTCCTCGCGCATCCCGAAGCGCACGCCGTCGTAGCGGGCGAGGTTCGCCGAAGCCTCCGCCGGCGCGAGCACGTAGTAGGCGGAGATGCCGTGACGGGCGCTCGGCAGGGTGGTCTCCGCGACCTCGGCACCGAGTTCCTCACAGAGCCGGATGTTGCGCTCAAAGACCTCCCTGACACCTTCCTCGATGCCCTCGGCGTCGCTGCTGAGCTCACGTGG
The DNA here is from genome assembly GCA_963823275.1 of uncultured Solirubrobacterales bacterium. Classification (GTDB taxonomy): domain Bacteria; phylum Actinomycetota; class Thermoleophilia; order Solirubrobacterales; family 70-9; genus RHKX01. Next base: position 1,320,677 of record CAWGKW010000002.1, read on the forward strand.
TACCCCGATACGCAGCCCCGACAGGTCCTCTCGGCTCGGAATCTCGATTCCGGCGGGAACCCCCAGCGAGGTCGAATCGCGAGGATCGCGCCCGACCATCGCGTTCAGCATCAGGGCCGAATCGCGGACGTCGCGGGTGAACGGCCCGCACTGATCCAGCGAGGAGGCGAACGCGATCATCCCGGAGCGTGAGATCGCCCCATAGGTCGGTTTCATCCCGACGACCCCACAGAGCGCGGCGGGCTGGCGGATCGAGCCCCCCGTGTCGGTACCGATCGAACACGGAGCGAGCCCGCCGGAGACGACCGCTGCCGAGCCGCCCGAGGAGCCGCCCGGTACGCGATCGCGATCCCAGGGGTTGCGGACGGGTCCGAAGGCCGAGTTCTCGTTCGAGGACCCCATCGCGAACTCATCCATGTTCGTCTTCCCCAGAACCCTGGCGCCGGAGTCGAGCAGTCGCTCCACCGCGGTGGCCGTGTACGGAGGAACGTAGGTCTCGAGGATTCTCGAGCCGGCGGTCGCCGGCAGGCCCTCGATGCAGAAGATGTCCTTGATGGCGACCGGAACTCCCTCGAGGGCCCGAGGGCCGCGGGCATCGCCGCTGGTCCCGCGGTAGGGCGCCGACTCGGCGGTCTCAGGACGCCAGAGGTAGGCCCCAAGTTCGTCCGGGGTCTCCTGGTAGGCGGAGAACCATTCGTCGGCGGAGAGGTTGCCCTCCGCGATCTCACCGAGTCCCTCGGCGACCGTCAGGCCGCGCGGATCGCTCACGCCTGCGGGGATGGAACGCGGAAGGAATCCGAAGCGCTGTCGGGAGCGCCTGCCAGAGCCGTCTCCCGGTCGAGGCTCGGGGATGGGACATCTGGGCGCCAGACGTTCTCGAGGGCCACGACATGGGAGGTCGGAGCCACCCCGTGGAGGTCGAGCTCCGCAAGCGTCTCGACGTGCTCGAGGATGCCGGACAGCTCAGCCGACATCCGTTCGACCTCCTCCTCGGTCAGGCGGAGACGCGCAAGACGCGCGATATGGAGAACCTGCTCACGGTCGATCATGGACGCCGCATTGTAGGAGCGGAAGGCGCCCGCCGCCTTGGCTGGCGCCGAAGCGCCGGCGGCCGCGCAGTTGCTGGCTGGGCGGCCGCCGGAAACGTTGCTCCGCCTCGGCCCTCAGGCCGCCGGCGGAGGTGGAGGCGGAGGCGGGGGCTCGCCGCCGCCGCGGTTCTGGACCTGGTCGGCCTGGTGTTGGAAGGAGGTCCCCTCCTCCTCCATCGCCTTCCAGCCGCCGTATGCGATACCCCCGGCCGCAATCAGGCCGAGGAAGACCCCGATCTTCCGGGAGATGCTGATGTCGAACCCGTCGGGAATGTCCCCTGAACTCGGCGGGTCGATGATCCGGAACAGGATCAGCAGCACGCTGAAGATCCCGAGGCCCGCGGTGATCGCGCTGATCGCCACCGGTGTGTTGACGCTCTGAGCGTTGGCGGTCATCAGCGCCCCGCCGATCGCGACGATGGCGGTGATCAACAGAACCCAGCGGATCCACTCCAGCGAGTTCCAGGCGTTGGAGGACGCATCGAAGCCGACGCCGAGCCCAAGTGACTGATCGCCGAAGTCGACCCCGAACCACTTGAAGATGAACATGATCACGAAGAGAGCGAGGCCCGAAACCGCGGCTATCGTCTCCCCCCTTCCGAGTCTGCCTGTGTCCACTGTCTCTCCTCCGATCTGTCAGCCCGGCGGGCCGCTCTCCGAAACTCGACTGGAGCCTATACCCGCGATCAGCCGGAAACGGCCGACCGAGCGGCTCGCACCGTATTGGCGAGCAGCATCGCGATCGTCATCGGACCGACCCCTCCCGGGACCGGCGTGATCCTGCCCGCCACTTCCGCGGCGGTCGCGAACTCGACGTCGCCGACCAAGCCGGAATCGGTCCTGTTCATGCCGACGTCGATCACGGTGGCGCCGGGTTTCACCCAGTCGCCCTTGACCATCTCGGGGCGCCCGACCGCGGCGATCAGGACGTCCGCCCGACGGCAGACGCCCGCCAGATCACGGGTCCGCGAATGACAGACGGTCACGGTCGCGTCGGCCCCCACCAGCAGGCTCGACAACGGCCGACCGACGAGGTTCGAGCGCCCGACGACGACCGCCTCGGCGCCGCTCAGCTCGACGCCTGAGCGGTGCAGAATCTCCACAACCCCGGCAGGGGTGCAGGGGATCAGGCCAAGCACCGTTCCGGCACCGGGGCCGATTTCGAGCGCCTCGGAGATGCCGATCCGGCCCTGAGCCAGCAGCCCGGCGTTCGTGGGGGTCAGGCCGTCGACGTCCTTGTGTGGCGAGATCTCGGCGAGCACGGGATCGGAGTCGAGACCCTCGGGAAGCGGCAGCTGCACGAGGATCCCGTCGACGCCGGGATCGGCGTCGAGGGCCGCGACGAGCTCGACCAGCTCGGCCTGAGGGATCACCGCGGGCAGCTCGCGGTGAATCGAGCGGATCCCGGCCTCCTCGCAGGCGCGGCGTTTGCTCCCGACGTAGACGTGGGAGGCGGGGTCGTCGCCGACCAGCACCGTGGCCAGGCCCGGCGCCCGCCCTCCTGCCGCAATCGTGGCGGCGACGACGTCTCTGACCCGCTCGCGGAGGGCGAGGGCGATCGCCCTGCCGTCGAGGAGCTCCGCCCCCACTAAGACGCCTTTTGAATGGGGGCGTAATCGGCCATCAGCTTGCGGTCGCCCCCGGCACCGCGGAAGCGGACCACGACCACGTTGCCGGGCTCGACGGCCGTCACGACACCCTCACCGAAAGATGCGTGCACGACGTCGTCGCCCACGGTCAGCTGAAGGGCCGGGCCGGATCCCGGCCCCTCGTTCAATCCCCTCGCCCCCTCGGCGCCGAAGTTGCCGGAGAACCCGCCCGCGGAGCCGGCACCGAAGCCTCCGCCGGTGCCCCAGCCGGTCGCCGAGGAAACCGAGGCGTGACGCTCGACGAGCTGCGCCGGGATCTCGCCGAGGAACCGGGAGGGGATGCCGGCGCCCTGTGAGCCGAAGAGGCTCCGGCGGCGGGCGTAGGTCAAGGTCAGGAACTCCCGGGCACGGGTCAGCCCGACGTAGCAGAGGCGGCGCTCCTCCTCGAGATTGCCCTCGTCAATCGAGCGCGAGTGCGGAAACACCCCGTCCTCGCAGCCGATCATGAAGACGGCCTTGTACTCGAGGCCCTTTGCATTGTGGAGTGTCATCAGGGTGACCTTTGTCGCGTCCTCGACGAGCTTGTCCTGCTCGTTGATCAGCGAAATCTGCTCGAGGAACTCCTCCAGCGGAGCCAACTCGCTCTCCCCCTCGAGCTCGCGGTTGAGGTCGAACTCGGCGGCCATCCCGACCAGCTCCTGCAGGTTCTCGATCCGCCCCTCCGCCTCGATCGTACGCTCGGCTTCGAGCGCCTCGATGTAGCCCGACTCCGACAGGGTCGACTCGAGCAGCTCGGCCACGCCGCCACGCCGCTCGGCCCGCTCGGTGAGACTCGCGATCAGCTCGGCGAAGCGGCCGATCGCCTTCTTCGCGGCGGCTCCGAGACCGGGCACCGAGTCGGCGGAGGCAACGGCCTGCAGGGGAGTGACCCCGGTGGTGTTCGCCCAGCCGAGCAGGCGGCCCTCGGAGGTGTTGCCGATGCCGCGTCGAGGCGAGTTGAGGATCCGCGAGAGCGAGATGCTGTCATCGGGGTTGGCGAGGACGCTGAGATAGGCGATCGCGTCGCGGATCTCGGCCCGCTCGTAGAACTTCGTCCCGCCGATCACCTGGTAGGGAACGTCGAAGCGAACGAGCGTGTCCTCCAGCACCCGGCTCTGGGCATTGGTCCGATAGAAGATCGCGACGTCGTCGCGGCCGATCTCCTGCTCGTCGACGAGCCGATCGATCTCACCGGCGATCCAGCGCGCCTCCTCATGCTCGTCGGAGAGCTCTGCGATCGTCACCGGTGCGCCGCGGCCCGCGTCCGTCCAGAGGTTCTTGTCGAGCCGATCGCGGTTGTGCGAGATCAATCCGTTGGCGGCGTCGAGGATCGTGCCGGTCGAGCGGTAGTTCTGCTCGAGCTTGACGGTCGCCGCCGCCGGGAAGTCGCGCTCGAAGTCGAGGATGTTTCGGATGTCGGCGGCTCGGAAGCCGTAGACCGACTGGGATTCGTCACCGACGACGAACAGGTTCCCGTGCTCGCCGGTCAGCAGCTGCAGCAGCCGATACTGGACGCGGTTGGTGTCCTGGTACTCGTCGACGAGTACGTGGCGGAAGTTGCGGGCGTAGCGCTCGCGCAGGTCGGCGAAGAGCTCGAACAGGTTGACGGTACGGAGGAGAAGATCGTCGAAGTCCATCGCGTTGGCGGTGTGCATTCGCTTCTCGTAGAGCTCGTAGACATCGGCGACGGTGGCCTCGAAGAACGACCCCTGCTCCTCGCGCACGGTCTCGGCATCCCGAAGTCGGTTCTTGGCGCCCGAGATCTGGGCCTTTATCGACCGCGGGGGAAACCGCTTCGGGTCGATCTCGAGCTCGCCCATGCAGCGCTTGACCATCCGCCGCGAGTCGGCCTCGTCGTAGATCGTGAAGCCTCGCTTGTAGGCGAGCCGATCGGCGTGCTGACGGAGGATCCGAGCGCAGGCGGAGTGGAAGGTCATCACCCACATGACCCGGGCGGCGGCCCCGGTCAGGGCGCCCACGCGCTCCCTCATCTCCCCCGCCGCCTTGTTGGTGAACGTGATCGCCAGGATTTCGCTCGGGCGGGCCATGCCGGTCGCCAGCAGATAGGCGACCCGGTGGGTCAGGACCCGGGTCTTGCCCGACCCGGCTCCGGCCAGGACCAGCAACGGACCCTCGCCGTGCTGGACGGCCTCGGCCTGAGCAGGATTGAGGCCGGAAAGGAGGCTCTCGACCGCGGTCGCTCCCGGGCTGATCGGCGCGCCGGAGGCTGCAGGGAGCTCGTCGAAGGCGTCGTAGGTCGGTTGGTCCATCTCCCGCCGAGGATAGTCACCTCGAAGGCGTACCCGGCCCCGGCCAGAGCGGAGGCGGAGCGGAGCATCTGGCCGGCATTCTCCACTAGCCGCCGGCGGTCGTCGGACCCCGTTTGGGACGCAGCTCCCGGACCTCGGCCTCGGGCGCCTCGCCGTCGAGCGATTCGAGGCGCCGCTCGATCTCGGTGAGACGCTCCGAGAGCTTCTTGATCGCGTCGGCGACGGGGTCGGGAAGGTGGATCCAGTCGGTGTCGGGTCCCTCCGGCTTACGGCCGTCGACCCGGACGATGTGGCCAGGATTACCGACCACCGTCGCCCGCTCGGGGACATCGGTGACGACGACGGTGTTCGCCCCCACCTTCGAGCCGTGCCCGACCGTGATCGGGCCGAGCAGCTTGGCGCCCGAGCCGATCGTCACGTTGTCCTCGATCGTCGGATGGCGCTTGCCGCGCTGAAAGCCCGTCCCTCCGAGCGTCACGCCCTGGTAGATCGTGACTCGAGAGCCGATCTCCGCCGTTTCGCCGATCACGACCCCGGAGCCGTGGTCGATGAAGAACTCGCCGCCGATCCTGGCCCCGGGATGGATCTCGATCCCGGTCAGCGCTCGTGTCGCGTAGACGATCACCCGGGGGACGAGCGAGGCCCCGTTCTGGTGGAAGGCGTGGGCCACGCGATGGGCGAGGATCGCCTGCACGCCTCCCCAGGAGGAGAGGATGCCGAAGAAGCTGACATCGCGGGCGGCAGGATCGCGGTCGCGGGCGGTGTTGACGTCGTCTCTGACCTCCTTCATCACCCGCTTGAACGTCCCCATGCCGAACACCCCCGTCAACCCCCGAAAAACGGCAACGACATGTAGCGCTCGCCCGCGTCGGCGAAGACGATCACGATTCGCTTCCCGTTCATCTCGGGGCGGCTGCCGAGCTCGATCGCACCGTGAAGGGCTGCGCCGGCGGAGATCCCGATCAGCAGCCCCTCGCGGGTCGCGGCCAGGGCGGCGGTGTCGATCGCGGATTCGTCCTCGACCGGGATGATCTCGTCGATCACCGAGCGATCGAGAACGCCGGGCACGAAGCCCGGCCCGATCCCCTGGATCTTGTGCGGGCCGGGCTCGCCTCCCGAGAGCACCGGTGAGGCCGCCGGCTCGACCCCGAGCACATAGAGGTCGGGCCTACGCTCCTTGAGCGCCTGACCGATGCCGCTGATCGTCCCGCCCGTGCCGACGCCGCAGACGATCGCGTCGACCTCACCGCCGGTGTCGCGCCAGATCTCCTCGGCCGTGGTCCTGCGGTGAACCTCGGGATTGGCCGGATTGTCGAACTGCTGGGGGGTGTAGGCATTCTCATGCTCTGCCGCGATCTCCCGCGCGAGGTCCACAGACTCGTTCATACCTCCCATCGAGGGGGTCTCGCGGACGATCGCGCCGTAGCTTCGGAGCATCGCCGAGCGCTCCCTGCTCATCCCCTCGGGAAGGGTGAGGATGCACCTGTACCCGCGGGCCGCGCAGACCATCGCCAGGGCGATGCCCGTGTTGCCCGAGGTCGGCTCGACGATGACGGTTCGTCCGGGTTCGATCCGGCCCTCGGCCTCGGCCGCGTCAATCATCGCAACGCCGATCCGATCCTTGATCGATCCGCCGGGATTGAACCACTCGAGCTTGCCGACGAGTTCGGCCCCGAGGCCGGCGCCCACCCGCCGCAGGATGACCATCGGCGTATCGCCGACCACCGCAGAGGCCTCCGCGGCGATCTGCAGCGTCGGCCGTGCATGAGCTCGTGAGGCCATAGCACAACGGTAGCGACCATCGGGGCCGAGTAAGGCCCGTTGGCGAGCCATTGCAGGCTGTACCTTCAGCCCGATGAGCAAGGGCCTTCGCCCCAAGCGCGCCAAACGGGCATTGGACCCGATGACCGAGTTCCTCCGGGAGGAGGCGGGCGGCGGCTTCGCCCTGCTCGCGGGATCGGTGATCGCGCTGCTCTGGGTGAACATCCTTGGCATCGATGGCTACGAGTCCGTCTGGAACACCGAGCTCGCGATCGGTATCGGGGACTTCACGATCGACGAGGATCTCGGACATTGGATCAGCGACGGCTTGATGACGCTGTTCTTCTTCCTGATCTCACTCGAGATCAAGCGGGAGGTCGTCCACGGCGACCTTCGCAAGCCGCGCCAAGCAGCGCTGCCGGTGATCGCCGCCGCGGGCGGGGTGATCGTTCCCGTGCTCCTCTTTCTGGCTGTGAGCAGCGGGACCTCGGGGAGTGGCGGCTGGGGGATCCCGATGGCGACCGACGCGGCCTTCGCGATTGCGGCCCTGGCCTTGCTCGGCGACCGGGTCGGGGTCGGTGCCAAGCTCTTTCTGGTCACGATCGCCGTCGTCGACGACGTCGCCGCGATCCTGGTGATCGCCGTCGTCTACACCTCCGACCTCTCCCTCCCGTGGCTGGCGGGCGCGATGGGGCTGCTCGGCCTCGTGATCGTCATGCAGCGGCTGGGGGTCAGCCGGATCGCGGCCTATGTGCTCGTCGGCGTGCTCGTTTGGATCGCCACCCTCGAGTCGGGCGTGCACGCGACGATCGCCGGTGTCGCCCTGGCCTTCCTGACCCCGGCCAAGCCGATCAACGGCCATCAGGTGATCGAGGAACTCGAGGAGCGGATCCACCCCTGGACGAGCTTCCTCGTCCTGCCGCTCTTCGCGCTCGCCAACGCCGGCGTCGTGATCGGCGGCGACGCCGTCGGCGAGGGCGACGGGCTGCGGGTCGCGGTCGCGGTTGTCGTCGGCCTCTTCGTCGGCAAGGTGGTCGGGATCTCCGCCGCCACCGCCCTCGCGGTCCGACTCAAGCTGGGAGCACTTCCCGAGGGCGTCGGAATGCGCAGCGTCATCGGGATCGCGGCGCTCGCAGGAATCGGATTCACGGTTTCCCTCTTCATCGCCGCGCTCGCGTTCGACGATCCGCTCCTGATCGACAGCGCCAAGATCGGAATCCTCACCGGATCGGTGCTCAGCGCCGCGCTCGGCGTCGCCATCCTCGCCCCCGGCGGCCGGCACCCGTCTCGCGATTGAGGGCGGCACGACTCGCCTGCCGGCGGCAACGACCCCAGGAGGACGAAACCGTCATCCAGCTTCAAGTCCTAGATGTAGTACATGCCTCCACCGCTTTCGGCCTCCTCGCGGCGGGCGACGTCGGCGATCGTCGCGCGCTCGAAGACGGAGCGCAGCGAGAGCACGCCGTCCGCCCAGATGCCGCCGGCCTCGCGGCCCTCCTCGCCGAGCTTGCCGTCGAGAGCCTGAACGACCTCGAGTACGGTGATCTGATCGGCATCGCGAGCGAGCCGGTAGCCCCCCTTGACGCCCCGCTGGGATACGAGCAGGCCGGCCCGGCGAAGGGTCGAGAAGAGCTGCTCGAGGAACTGAACGGGGATGTCGCGACGCTCCGCGACGGTGGCAATCGGGACCGGCTTGCCGCTGTTGCGGGCGAGCTCCGCCATGCCGACGACGGCGTAGCGGGACTTTGCCGTGACTGAGATCATCGCGTCCGGGTTGTAGCGGATCGGACGGCGGCTGCTCCGATAGGATCGCCTCCCGAGCTCGTCCGGAGGGGGCAGGTAGGAAACGATGGGAACCGATCGCAGCTGCATGATCATCGATTCCCATCCTGTCGTCAGGCTGGGGATCAGACGATTGCTCGAGCCCTCCTGGGACTTCGAGGAACTCGCCGACGGTCGGGGCGCCGTGGACCTTCTCAACAGCGTCGGCCACTTCGAGGTTGCAATCATCGAAATGCGATCCGCCGGCAGGAACGCTCCATCGGGGACGACGACCATCCGCGAGCTCCTCGACCAGCAGCCCAGCCTCGGCGTCGTCGCCCACGGCGGTCGCGTCGACCGCCACGCGATCGTCGAGGCGCTCGATGCCGGAGCGTCGGCCTACGTGAGCAAGCGTTCTTCGCCGAGCACGATGAGGTCAGCCGTCGACGCCGTGCTCGGATTCGACTCCTTCATCGACCCCGATGTTGAACGGGCCCGCGGCTCCCAGCCGAACGTCACTCCGAGGCAACGTCAGATCCTGCAGATGTTCGCCGACGGCCTCTCAACCGACAAGGCGGCCAACCGACTCGGTCTCAGCGCCGAGACCGTTCGGACCCATGCGAAGGCGAGCCTCCCCCGCCTCGGCGCTCGCGATCGAGCCCACGCGGTGGCGATAGCCCTGAGAAGCGGCCTCATCGACTGACACCGCGCCGCCCGGCTAGACCCAGCCGCGCTCGCGGGCGACGAGGACCGCCTGTGCCCTGTCTGCGGCCCCGATCTTGCGGTAGACGTTGTGGAGGTGGGTTCGCACGGTGCTGGCGGAGAGGCCCATCTCCTCGGCGATCTCCTTGTAGACCTTGCCCTCGGCCAGCCCGCGGAGCGCATCGACCTCGCGACGCGACAGCGGACAGGGCTCGCCGCGGCGCTGGCGCGGCGCCCGCGCGTAGGGAAACTCGTAGACGAGTTGGTGCAGGCGGACCTCGGTGAGCCCGCAGGCCTGTGCCGCGTTGCCCATCGCATCGGCGGAGATCGTGTCGCCCGCTGCATGATGAGCCACGAGGTCGCTGAGGCGCACCGCGGCGGCAAGGCCGTCGGCTGACTCGGAATGGTGGCGTTCGATCGCGCCGGCGATCACCGCCGGCAGGCCCCAGCGCCGGGCCAGGACGCCGCCGACGATCGTGTGGTCCATCCCGAACTCGCGTCGCTCGATCTGGGCGCGCTGCTCGGGGGTGGTCATCCGGTCGGCGAGGATCGCCTCGTAACCGGGGTAGAGCCTGACCAGCACGAGCTGACCGACGTCGTGAAGCAGTGCGGCGGTGGCCAGCTCGTCGCGTCCGGGCACGTCTGCGAGGGCCGCGAGGTTCTCGGCCGCGTGCCTGGTGGCGACGGCGTGGCGGCGAAAACGTTCCGGCAGGCTGGCCCAGGAGGCTGAGGACTGAAAGAGGTCGTAGGTCGGCAGCGAGGTCGCCACGGCCCTGATCCCGGCGGGCGTAAGGGCTTCGATTGCGTCGGGAACGTTGGATACCCGTCCGCTCGGACCGCCCCCGTTGTTGGCCGACCGCATGACTGCGATCGCCATCGCCGTGTCGCTCTCGACCAATTCGGTGATCTCGGTCACCGAGGAACTCTCCTGTGAGGCTGCCTTGACAACCCGATTGACCGACTCCTCGAGGGCCGGCATCCGGCTGACGGCCTCGAAGGCCGCGGCCAGCCTCTGGCCGCCCTTGCCCTGGCTTCCCGCAGGGGCCTTCGTGGATGTTTTCGCTGCCGTGGCCATGATTGGAAGGCGACGCGCGTACGGCTCATCCGGAGCCACTCCCGGCGTCGTCCCCACCCCAATCGGCAGATCGGGCCCTTCGCGTTAGTCCGGGTGGGCGTCTTCGGCCACGGTTGTTGCACCCAGTCGCGCGACCGCCCGAACGACGCGCTCGAGCGACCGTTCCCTGCCCAGCGCCGCGAGCGACTCGAAGATGCCCGGCGAGATGGTCGAACCGCTGATCGCCACCCGGATCGGCTGCAGAACCCTGTTGGCTGAGAGGTCCGAGGCCTCGATCAGCGACCGCAATTCGCGCTCTAGCGTCTCGGCGTCGAAGGGCTCCACATCGGCGATCACCGCCGCGGCCCTGCGAAGGATCTCGTCGGTGCCGGGCTTCATCACCTTGCGCCACGCCTTCTCGTCGCCTCCATCGATCTCCGGGTCGACGAACAGAAACGAGATGAGCGGCCAGATCTCGACGATACTCTGGGCCTTGTCGCGAACGATTGCGCAGGCTTCCGCCCGCGCCTCGGGGTCGGCGGCGAGGAACGCCCTCCCGGCCTCCGGATCGGACCGCTCGAGATGAGCGATGAGCTGCGCCTCGTAGTCGGCCAGCGGCTGCTCGCGCATGTAACGTCCGTTGAGCCAGCGCAGCTTCTTCTCGTCGAATATCGCCGCCGCCCTGCCGACCCGGTCGATCCTGAAACGCTCGACCAGCTCCGCCGTGCTCAGGATGGTCTCGTCGTCGTCGGTACCCCAGCCGAGCAGGGCGATGTAGTTGCGAAGGGCGGCCGGCAGATACCCCGCCTCCCGCAGCTCCTGGACCGACGCGGCGCCGTGACGCTTGGAGAGCTTCTTGCCGTCGGGACCGTGCAGAAGCGGCAGATGCGCGTAGCGGGGGGCGGGCTCTCCGAGCGCGGCGAGCACCAGCAGCTGCTTGGGGTATTGGAGAGATGATCGTCACCTCGGATCACGTCGGTGATCGCCATGTCGGCGTCATCGACGGCGACCGCGAAGTTGTAGAGGACCGACCCGTCCGCACGGGCGATCACGGGGTCGTCCTGAAGGCGGTTCTGGAACTTGATCTCACCGCGGATCGCGTCGGACACGACGGTCTCGCCCGCGTCGGGCACGCGCAACCTGATCGCCGCGCCCGCCGCGCCGGTGCCCTGAACCGCCTGACCGCGATAGCCCACTCCCGGGTTCAGCTTGCGGAACTCCTGCACGTCGGCGCCGGTGGCGGTATCCCGATAGGCGGCCCCGGATGCGATCAGCTCCGCCAGGCGCTCCTCGTGGCGGGGGGCTCGCTCGAGTTGGCTGATCGGCCCCTCGTCCCAGTCCAGCTCGAGCCAGCGAAGCGCGTCGAGGATCTGCTGGACGTTCTCAGGCGTCGAGCGCTCACGGTCGGTGTCCTCGATCCGCAGGACGAGGGTTCCGCCCGTCCCTCGCGCCGCCAACCAGTTGTACAGTGCCGTCCGCGCGCCGCCGATGTGAAGCGCGCCGGTCGGCGAGGGGGCGAATCGAACTCGAAGGGAATCTTCCATGCTGATCGGGGCGCATGTTTCCACAGCGGGCGGTCTGGCCACCGCCGTCGAGCGCGGCACGAAGCGCGGCTGCGAGGCGATCCAGATCTTTCACCAGAGCCCGAGGGCCTGGCGGCCGACCAAGTTCGGACCCGAAGACTTCGCCGCCTTCAACGACGCGTTCGAGGCCTCCCCCCTCGGTTCGACCGTGATCCACGCGGTCTATCTGATCAACACCGCGAGCCCCGATCCGGAGATCAGCGCGAAGTCCCTCGCCTCCCTCACCCACGCTCTCCGTCTCGGCGACGCAATCGACGCCGACGGGGTCGTGCTTCATGCCGGCTCGCGCAAGAGGGACCCCCTCCACGAGGCGGTGGCCCGCTCCGGCGAGCTGGTTCGCGAGGCGCTGGCGGAGACCGAATCGTGCCCGGTGCTGTTCGAGAACACGGCAGGTACAACCGGGCCCCTCGGCCGCGACTTCGACGAGCTGTCGCAGCTCGTGGAATCGGCGGGCGCCGGTGAGCGGATCGGGGTCTGCATCGACAGCTGTCACCTGTTCGCAAGCGGCTTCGACATCGTTGAGCCCGATGCCCTCTCAGCGGTTGTCGACGACCTCGACCGACAGGTCGGACTCGACCGCCTGCGCTCGCTTCACGTCAACGACAGCGCCGTCCCCCAGGGTGCCAATCGCGACAGGCACGCCAACGTCGGCCAGGGCGAGATGGGGGCGCGAGGGATCGCCACATTCCTGTCGGAGCCGCGCTTCGAGCATCTGCCGGCCGTGCTCGAGACACCCGGGCCCGACAGGAAGGGATCGGACTTCGACGAGGTGCAGCGCGCTAGGGAATTGCGCGTCGAGGGCCTGTCAAGACGCGAGGCGTAGGCCCGAGCGCAGATCGAACTCAGCGGGATCCCCGATGTCGAAGAAGGAGGGGTTGAGGCAGGTGTGCGCCGGCCCGTCGCCCTCGAACGCGGGCTCGACCCGGAACTGGCATTGCGGGAGCGGATCCCCGGTCATCTTGATGCCCCCGAAGCCACCGTTTCTTTCGGCCGCCTCGAAGCCGGTGATGTCGATCTCGGCTCCGAACACCTTCTGCACGCAGCCCATGAAACGGCGCCCCGTGGGCCCGTCCACGTAGCTCCAGAGGTTCGGGCAGCGCATCCTCAAGCAGTCGCGCGGCTCGATCAGCTTGTCGCAGAAGGTCCTGCAGCTGCGGCACTCACCGGAGGGTGAGGCGAGCTCAGCTGTACGGGCAAAACCCATCCTGTGATTCTAGATCGGCGCCCTAAAGAAGGGGCGCAGTTCGGAGCTCTCAAGCAGCCATCGGTGGCTGGCCCAGGAGCTCCTCGATCTCGGCCCGGAGGCCGACCGACGCGTCGACCCGATACTCGCTTCCGAAGCGGAGCTTGCGCACGCCCTCGCGCGTCCTCATCTCGAGAACGACCTCGGCCTCGCCGGGAAAGTTCGAGAAGACCGACTTGAGCTCTTCGATGATCGACGGGTCGTATTTGGCGGCATCGAGATGCAGCGGGAAGCGGACCGGCTCGGCGAGCTCTCGGATCCTCTCCCTGGCGGTCTCGACCTCGTCGCTGGACGGCTCGAACGGCTCCGCATCGAACACGACCAGCTTGATCTCACCCCGATCCTTGCGGTCGACCCGACCCCGAACCAACAGGACCGCATCGGTGTCGATCAGGCCCTCGTTCGACTCCAGGGTCTTGGCGAAGATGATCATCTCGACCCTGCCCTCGAGGTCGTCGAGCGTCGCGAACATCATGTTGGCGCCCGTCTTGGTCCTGATCTTCTTCGCCTCCGCGACGATGCCGCCGACCGTCACCTGAGCGCCGTCGGGCTTCTTGACGAGCTCGGCGAGCGTGCAATCGGCGCGAACCCGGAGCGCCTCACGCACCTGCGAGAGTGGATGGTCGGAGAGGAACGTCCCCATCGTCTCCTTCTCCATCGCCAGCAGCTCGCGCTGCTCGAACTCCTCACCGAGGATCGGCGGGTGCTGGGAGCGGAGCCCGGCGCCGCCGGCGTCCTCGTCGAGAGCGAAGATCGACGCCTGTCCGCGCTGGGCGTCCTCCTGTGACTTCTGACCGGCGGACTGGGCCTGCGGCAGCGCGGTCAGCATCGCCTTCCGCGTCGCCTCGGTCGAGTCGAGGCCTCCGCACTTGATCAGACACTCGGTCGCCCGCTTGTTGACCGCTCTGGCGTCGACCCGCTCACAGAAGTCCCAGAGCGAATCGAAGCGACGTTCCTCCCTGGCCCTGAGGATCGCCTCGACCGCTGAGTGGCCGACGTTCTTGACGGCGTCCAGCCCGAAGCGGATGTTGTTGCCGCTGACGACGAAGCCGTGATCGGATTCGTTGACGTCGGGCGGCAGCACCTCGATCCCCATCTCCTCGCAGCGATTGACGAAGAACGGGACCTTGTCCTTGGTCGACATCACCGAGCTGATCACGGCGGCCATGTACTCAGCCGGGAAGTTGGCCTTCAGATAGGCGGTCCGGTAGGCGATCAGCGCGTAGCAGGCGGCGTGGGAGCGGTTGAAGGAGTAGTCGGCGGCAGCGGTCATCAGCGACCAGAGGTCCCTGGCGACGGAGAGATCGGTTCCAGACGTTGCGCTTCCTTCCAGGAACTCCACCTCCATCGTCGCCATCATCTCGCGCTTCTTCTTGCCGATCGCCTTGCGCAGGTCGTCAGCCTTGGCGGGGCTGAAGCCGGCGATCTGCTTGGCGATCTCCATCAGTTGTTCCTGGTAGATGCAGCAGCCGTAGGTCGCCTCGGTGATCGGTCGCAGGCGCTCGTCCTGGAAGCGAACCGAGTCCGGATCCCGCTTGCCCCGGGCGTAGTCGGCGATGAAGCGCATCGCTCCCGGCCGGTAGAGGGAGACGAGCGCGACGATGTCGCCGAACTCGGTCGGCTTGACCTGACGGAGGGCGTCCCGCATCCCCTCGGATTCGAGCTGAAAGACACCGATGGAGTCCCCGGCGGTCAGCATCTCGTAGGTCTTGGCGTCGTCGAGGGGCAGGTTCTCGACGTCGACCTCCACCCCCCGCGAACGCTGGATTATCTCGACGGCGTCCTCGATCACATCGAGGTTCCGCAGGCCGAGGAAATCCATCTTCAACAGGCCGATCTGCTCGACCGGAACCATCGAGTACTGGGTGACGATCTTGTAGGAGCGCTCACCGTCCTTGGCCGCACCGCGATCCTCGGCGAGCTGCAGCGGCACCACCTCCTGCAAGGGCCGGTCGGCGATCACCACCGCGGCGGCGTGAATGGAGTGGTTGCGAACGATTCCCTCGAGGCCCTTCGCGGTATCGACGATCTGGCGGGTGTCGGGCTCGGAGTCGTAGGCCTTCCTCAGATCGGATCCGTCCTTGAGGCACTCCTTGAAGCTGGGGCTGCGGCCCATGATCGGCTCCGGGATCAGCTTCGCGATCCGGTCGCCCGCCCCGTAGTCGAAGCCGAGCACCCGGGCGGCGTCGCGGGTCGCGGCGCGCGGGGCCATCGTGCCGAAGGTGACGATCTGGGCGACGGACTCGCGACCGTACTTCTCGGTCACGTAGCGGATCACCCGTTCGCGACCGCGGACCGAGAAGTCGATATCGATGTCGGGCATCGACTTGCGGGCCGGGTTCAGAAAGCGCTCGAAGAGCAGATCGTTCTCGAGCGGATCGAGATCGGTGATGCCGAGGCTGTAGGCGACGATCGACCCCGCGGCCGAGCCACGGCCGGGGCCGACCGCGACCCCGTTCTCCTTGGCGTAGCGAACGAAGTCCCAGACGATCAGGAAGTAGGAGGGAAACCCCATGTCCTCGATCACGCCCAGCTCGAACTCGAGCCGTTCGACCGCGGCGGCGGGTGGCGGGTCCCCGTAACGGCGGCGCAGGCCCTCCTCGGCGACCCGCCGCAGCATCACCTCGGGCTCCGATCCGTCGGGCGTCGGGAACCTCGGCAGCAACAGCTCGCCCAGCTGAATCTCGACGTTGCAGCGCTCGGCGATCTCGAGCGTGTTCGGGATCGCCTCCGGCCAGGGCGCGAAGGCGGCGTTCATCTCCTCGGCGGTCTTCAGGTAGAACTCGTTGGTGTCGAAGCTCATCTTCGGCTGCTCGAGCGTCGACTTCGTCTGAACGCAGAGCAGAGCGGCGTGGTTGCGGTAGTCCTCGCGACGCAGGTAGTGGACGTCGGCGGTGCCCACCAGGGGCTTGCCAAGCTCACCCGCCACCCGAGCGATGCCCTCGTTCGCCTTGTCCTGCTCGGGGATCCCGTTGACCTGGAGTTCAAAGTAGACGTCGTCGGCCCCGAAGATCTGCAGCAGGTCGTCGACGTGAGCCCGGGCGTCGTCGGGGCGATCCTCGACCAGCCGGCGGCAGAAGCGAGAGGCCAGGCAGCCGGTGAGCGCGATCACGCCCTCCGAGTAGCGATCGAGCAGCTTCGGATCGACGTTGGCCTTGCCGCGGGCGAAGCCCTCGAGGAAGCCGGCGGAGCTGAGCTTGACGAGGTTCTTGAAACCGGTCTCGTTTCCGGCCAAAAGCGTCAGATGGTTGCGCTCCCATTTTGTCTTCTGCTTGATCTCCTCGATGTCGTCGACCAGGTAGGCCTCGAGGCCCATGATCGGCTTGACGCCGTGCTTTCCGCAGGCCTGAAAGAGCTCGACCGCACCGTTCATCACGCCATGGTCGGTGAGTCCGAGAGCCGGCATGCCGAGCTCGGCGGCGCGTGCGGCCATCGCGTCGATCTTGTTGGCGCCGTCGAGCAGCGAGTACTCGCTGTGGACGTGGAGGTGCGCTGCCTGCTGTGTGGCCGTCGTGCTCACCGGGCCACTATGGCAAGAGGGGTGGATGTCAACCCTTCGTTTTCCAACTCCACAAGACCTGATGTCCGCGTTTTGCGGAGCCTTCGCCCGAGTACCGCGGCTACCTCGACTGGGCCATGTCGATTCTCGCGAGCACATCAACGAGCTGCTGCTCGGCCTCCCGAACCCGCTGGCTCGCCTCGCGCTTGGCGGCGTCGATCCGCGTCCTGATCCGCTCCTCGCGATCCTGAGCGTTCTGGACTGCGGCGAGCCTCGCCTCGGCGTCGGAGGCCGCTGCCGCGAACCGTCTGGAGAACTCCGCCTCGTGGCGGGTCGCGAGCGCGTCCAGTCGCCGGTCGAGATCGGCAGCGCGGCTCTCGAACTCGTTCGATATCGATTCCTCGACCCGCCTCGATACCGAGGCCTCCGCGCCGGCGCGGAGCTCGACCACCCTCCGATCCAACTCCGCCCGGGCCGCCGCCACCGACTGGGCCAACTCCGCCTCGATCCCGGCCCGCTCCGCCGCCAGCCCCGCACGCTCCGCGGAGGCGACCTCGGCGAGATCCGCCGCGAGAGCATTCCTCTGCGCTTTGAGCGCGTCGAGCGAACCGGCGAGCTGCGCCGTTGCCGCGGCCTCGGCTCGGCGGCTGTGGTCCCGGTAGCTGACGGTCGTAAGCTCGTCCTTGAACGCTCTCACGTGGACTTCGACGCCGGCGGAGGCCGCCTTCCCGAGTTCGATCTTGACCCGCTCCATCTCGTCCGAGACCGCTTCCTGAGCCGCCTCGCGGGCCACGCCGTCGATCTCGGCGCGCGCACCGCGGCCGGCCGTCTCGATCGCCGCCTCGACGTCGCGAGAGATCGCTCCCATGGCCAGCCCGCCCGCCTGCGCGGCCGCACTGGCTGCGCTCTCCCGCGCCTTGTCGGCAAACCCCTCCGAGAGCTCCGTACCGAGGGACTCGACCTGCTGGACGATGATCCCCTGGGACTCGGCCAGGCGGGCGGCCTGCATGTCAGCCAGCCGCTTCTCGGCCGCCGCGATTCCCGCAGACACCTTCTCATCGGCAATCAGGTCGATGCGCTGGGAAGCGGCCGCGAGGCGCGCCTCGCCCTTGGCCACCTCGCGGTTGACGGCCGCCTCCACCCCAAGAGTCACCTCCCCCCATACCCGCTCCGCCGCCTGGTCGTTGGCGCGCTCGAGATCGCCCCGGGCGTCGGCGAGCTTCCGGCTCACCTCGCGTTCGACGCGCTCTGCGAGCTCCCCCGCGACCTCGTCGACGCGAGCCTCGGTTCGACGCCGGATCTCGGCCTGCTGGGCGGATCCAGCCCTTTCCTGCTCGCCGCGGAACTCCTCCAACATCTCACGCACCCGGGACTGCGCATCGCCGAGGCCCCGCTCGAGGCTCTGCCGGCCCTCGGCCTGGGAGGCCTCGAGCTGCCTCTTGATCTGAGCCTGCACCTCGCCGAGACGGCTCGCGGCCACTGCCTCAGCCGCCTCCCGGGCCTCGCGGACGGCGGCCGAGCGATGCCGGTCAAGACCCTCCACCGCTCCGGCAACCTCGTCTCGGACGGTTTCGGCGAACTCACGACGGGTACCCTCGCGCTCGGCATCGAGTTGGCGCCTCAGCTCCGTCGCGGTCCCCTGCAATGCCGCGGCAAGTTCCTCGTTGATGCGCTTGCGATGGGCGTCGGCCTCCTCGCGCATCCGTCTATCCTGCTCCCCGGCGCGTTCGTCGACTGCCACCTCGAGGCGGGAGCGCAACGCTGCCTCGGAAGCCGCGAACCGGGCCTCGAGAACCGCACCCTCATCGCCGGAGGGTGCGGGAGACCCCGTGACCCCCTCGACCTGTTCCGCCGCCCGGCGAAATCCGGCCACCTCCTCTCCGAGCGCCGCCTCGACCGCCTCCGCCTGGAGCTCAAGGCGTCGTTCGGCGGCGCGCACCCGGCCGTCGATCGACGCGAACACGCGACGCTCGACCACAGCTGCGATCTCATCGAGGCTCGCGGGGTCGGAGGCGGAGGGGCTCGGCGTCGGGGATGGCACGGGCGGTGAAACCGGCCGCTCGGGCGCAACGTCTATATCCGGGGGCGGGAGCGGGGGCCGCCGCGAGCCGGAGCGGGAAGTCGGGGGCGGCCGTCCACCCGACTGGCCCCTGGCGATCAACTCCTCAAAGCTCTTTCCGATCGCAGAGCGCGCCCGGGCGATCCGGCGCTCTGCATCGCCTTCCTGATCCATTGTCTCTCCCGATTCACCCACGTGGACTACCGTCTATCACCAACGGGGGCGTCAAACTTCCACCCCCGCCGGATGACCGTCCGGAGGTTGCGAGTTCTTTACGCCCGCCGGGTTCCTAAGATGCACCCGTGGCAATCAAGCCCAGCGAGCAGATCCGGGCATCGATGGTCGCCAGCCGCGGCGAAGCCGACCGCATCCTGGGTCAGGCCCAGAGTCGGGCAGTCGAGCTGTCGGAGCTCGCCGGCGAGGCCGACCGGGCCCTGACCGGTGCGCGCCTCGACCGCCTGGCGGACCTGCAGCGGCAGATCGAGGTCCGCCGGCAGCGGATCGAGTCCGCATACGCCACGATGGCCGAGGCCATGGCGGTGACCAGCATGCGGCTCGTCGAGGTCGCACGCGAAGCGGACTTCAGCATCCCGCCGTGGCCGGCCGGGATCCGCCGCACGGTCGAGATCAAGCTGGCCGAGACCCGCGAGGTCACTTTCAGGATCGAAACCAGCGGCGCCGCCGGAGCCGACGCACCTCAGCGACCGCTCTAGAATCGCAGCTGACGATCCCGGAGGAGACTACGATCAGCGACTACAACCCCCAGGACCCGACCGACCCGGCGAATCCGCCCATTCGTTGGACCGCAGGCTCGGCTCCCGGCCCCTCTCCCGGAGTCCAGGCGACGATGCAGCGGATGACCGAGCAGGTACAGACGGTCATCGACGCCGCCGAGCGCGCCGCCGAGGCGATCCGCTACGACGCCGAGGAGCAGGCCCGGCGTCACCTCGCCGAGGCGCAGCGCAAGGCGGATCGGCTCACCGCCGAGCGGGTCGGGTTGATCTCGGAGTTGACCGACGATCTCGTCCGTCACGCCGCCAACGTTCGCGACCACTCCGAGCAGATGGTGCGAGCGCTCGAGGACGCGATTCATTCAGTCACCGACAAGCTCGAGCAGTCGGCAATGACCGACACCTTTCCGAGCGCCGCCCCCCCTGGTCCGTCGCTGCCGTTGGGCCAGCCCCTCGGCCCGTCCGAATCGACCGTAGTTGGCCGGCAGGACCCCAACTATGATCCGTCCCAGGCGGCGGTGAGGGCGGGAGGGTTCGCCGGCTCGGCGGCGCCTTCGGTGCCCAGGGCTCCCGTCGCCTACCCGGGTAACGATGCCGCGGCGGAGCCGGACCCCGAGCCTTCGCAGGCCCAGCAACCTGAGATTCCCTTCGATGCGATCCTGCATGCCACCCGCCTGGCCGCCAACGACACCGACCCGGCGGCGATCGCATCGGAGCTGAGGAACCGTTTCGGTATCGAGAACCCGGACCCGATCGTCGACCGGATCCTCGGCAATCCCTAGAGCCCGCCCGCCCCGATGCTGGGACCTCGATCGGAGGTCGCCACGATTCTTCAGTTGTCGATCGGGATCTCCAACCGCTGCGGCAACGTCTCGCTTTCCCGAAGGAGGAAGCTGGGCTGGGGTGCCCGCATCTGACGATGAGAGTCCCGAGCCGCTATGACCGTTGTCTCAAGGATGATCAGGATGTCGATCAGCAGCGATCTGTGCTTGAGGTAGAAGAGGTCGTGGCAGAGCTTCCAGGCTGTGCCCAGCTCGGATCCGGCATATCCACAGCGCACCTGAGCCCATCCGGTGACCCCCGGCTTGACCAATAGGCGCCTCGAGTAATGGGGGAAGATCGCCTCCAGATCAGCCGTGATCTGTGGCTGCTCCGGGCGCGGGCCGACGAGGGTCATCTCCCCCCGCAGGACGTTGAACAGCTGGGGAAGTTCGTCTACGTGCAGCCGTCGCAGGACCCGACCGACCGCTGTCACCCGCGAGTCACCGGCACCCGACCATCTCGCCCCCTGTTCCTGTGAGCCACTCCTCATGGTTCGCAGCTTCAGGATCTCGAACTCCTGGCCTCGCTCGCCCACCCGGGTCTGCCGGTAGAAGATCGGCCCCCGGTCGCCGATCTTGATCGCGATCGCCCCGAGGGCGATGAACGGCAGAGCGAGGATTGCCGAGAGTGAGCCGACCGCGAGGTCGAAGGCACGCTTCGTCCACTTCGAGCTCGCATGGAAGCGGGGGTGCATGAGAAACAGGAACCAGGCCGAGTCGATCGTCCCGATCGGGACATGGCCGAAGACGTGCTCGTAGAGCTGATTTCCGTCGATCATCCTGACCGGGGACCCCGCCAACATGTCATCTGGAGCGGGTCGTTCTCGACCTCGGCAAGCACCCGTCCAGCACCCTGGGTCGGAGGAGTCTCGTGCCTCTCCGCGGGGCTTCCACGATTCGCGCGGCCAGCTGCAATGCCATGCACGACACCCGGCGCTGCGAGGCGAGCCCTTTACGCGCACACTGCCTTTCGGCCGACGAGGGCTCGACCGATCCACCTGCACCCCCACTCCCGTGTGGCAGCGCCCGCCGCCGCCCGCCGACTCGGAGATCACGCACCTCGCCTGGGCACATCAGGCCAACACCGGGAGCGACTGCCTTAGAAGCCTGCTGGCTGCATCGGTCAGCGCTGGCTCAGGATCGCGGTGTTCCCGAAGAGCTGGGTCCCGACCTGACTCAGTGTGACGACATCGGGGAGCCCATCGCCATCCACATCGGAGACCTCGGCCGCGATCGGCCGGTAGCCGCCCGCGAAACGCAGCGGCACCGCTGGAATCTCACTGCCAGGGTGCAGGACGATGGACACGGTGCCCGTGGAGTAAGAGGGCATCACGACGTCGGGAGCACCGTCCAGGTCGATGTCCTCGACGGTGAGACGGCCGCTCGTTCCAAAGAAACCGAGATTCCACAGATCCCACGTGGCGGACGCGATGAAAGCACCACCTCCCTCACCCTTCCAAGCCATCAGAAAGTTCTGCTCAGCCACCAATAAATCCGTGATGCCGTCCCCGTCCAGGTCGGAAGCCGCGAGATAAGATCCGTTCGGCGAGGAGATCGACGGCCATGCAGCGAACGTTCCGTCGCCGACCCCGCGGAGCAGGCTGATACCTTGCTGGAGCAGGACAAGGTCCGGAATCAGGTCGTTGTCGAGGTCCTCCGCCACGATTTCTCGTGGGTTTCCGCCCGCCGTCACCTGAATCGGCGGCAGTAGCTCCATCGCCCTGCCCGAGCAGCAACGATACGATGTCCCCCAAGACACTCGCGACGGCGAGGTCGAGCCTGCCATCCAGGTTGAAGTCCGCGAGAGCCAGGTCAAGAGGGGCGTCTCCAGCCGGTTCGAGCAACGGTGCGCTGAAACCACCACCTGCCCGTGCCATCAGGATGGAGACGTTGTCGGATGAGAAATGCGTGACGACCAGATCCGGCAAGTCATCCTGGTTCATGTCGCCGACTGCGATCCGGCCAAGGCCTTTGCCGCCAGCCGGGTGGATCGTCGGCGGTGCGAACTCACCCCCCAACTACCCGCAGGGCACACTCGGACGCACAGCTCGTCAGCTGCCACAGCGTGCCGCAATAGCGTGGACTCTCTTGCTGCTGCTGCTGCCTCCTCATTCTGCAAGTGTGCCTTGGCCTGTTTCTGTCACCAAGACTTTGCTGTCAGCATCAACAGCCTCCCTCTGGCTGCCTTGTTTCACGTGTCTGTTTTTGTGTGTTTCTCCCCTGCACCCTGGCAGGTGCCCACTGTGGTTGACAAGGCCATCAAGAGTGAGGGGGGTGGTCAGGGCGCTGTTAGGCGCCCTGCACCCTGGCAGGTGCCCACTGTGGTTGACAAGGCCATCAAGAGTGAGGGGGGTGGTCAGGGCGCTGTTAGGCGCGCAGCAGCTTTTGCACGCGCCTTCACCGCACACATCCAGAAGCTGCGGCAGGTGAGAGGTGAGAGGGTGCTAAGTGTTGCTGCTGCTGCGGCTGCGGCTGCTGCTGCTGCTGCTGCTGCTGGGGGTGGTGTGTCGACATAACAAACTAGTTCAGTACCGTGTTTGTTTGCTCAACGTGCGCACAACACTGTATGCTGGCTGACAGGCTGTCAAAGCTGACAGCCAGCACACAGTGTTGTGCAGACCTGTGGGCACAAACATGTGTGGTATGCTTAGCCACTGGCTCCCTTCAACGACAAACACCGCCACCACCAGGACTCAGGCACAGGAGCCTGAATCAGCCTCACGTGAAGCTTTGTACGTAGTAAATATACTACTGAATTGCCCCCTTTCCATTTCACTCCTCATATGAATCACCCCCTGTCTCGCCCCCCCCCCCCTCCCCCAAAGGACCCTGGTGCGTATGGCAAGCTGGGTCTTTACCGTTCACTCGTCGTGTGAATTCCCCCCCCCCCGTGTGTAAGCTGCCCCCCGCCTTCACCTCCCCCCCAAACACCAACCAGGACCCTGGTGCGTACGGCACGCTGGGTCTGTCAGACCTGTTCGAGATGCCCCCTCCCCTGCCCCCTTCCCTCCTCTCCCCCCTCCCCTCCCCCCAACCAGGACCCTGGTGCTTATGGCAAGCTGGGTCTGTCAGACCTGTTTGAGATGCGTGGGGAAGTGCTGGGAGTTTGGGTTCAGCGACGTGTACAGGCTGGACAAGGACAAGGAGAACAGCCTGGCACTGCAGGTAAAGAATGATTGGCACTGCAGGAAAAGAGTGAGATGTGGGGGTAATTTGTGACTGTGGTTATTGTGTGTGAGGCTGGACAAGGACGAGGAGAACAGCCTGGCACTACAGGTTTTAGGGGTGTGAAGGTTGTAGCTGTGTGCGGTTTTGTTGTGTGATTTGTGTGTGTGTGTGTGAGGTTGGACAAGGACAAAGAGCACACCTTGGCACTGCAGGTAAAGGGTGAGGAGGGGGGGTTGGAGGGTGCATTATTGTGTGACTGTTATTGTGTTGTGTGTGAGACTGGACATGGACAAGGAGAACGGCCTCCCACTGCAGGTGAGAGTACTAGCCCTCCCCCCTCCCGCCCCCTCCTGCGCCCCCTGTCGAGCTAAGGTGGTGTGGACCTCTTAGGGGTTTGGAAGGTGTGACTGTGATTGTTGTTTGTGTGAGGCTGGACAAGGACAAGAAGTGTGTGACCTTTGTACGTAGCGGGGTCTCAGAGTGTCGCAGGCATGTAGCAGGCCGTGCTGACATGCTGTGCCATGCTGTGGCATGCTGTGCTGTGTCGTGCTGTTGCCAGGTGCTGCCTGATCTGCTGGCTGAGTTGGATGCAATGGACAGGCGGGAGCGACTGCTGGCACTGGTGCAGGTGAGGGAACAGCCTGACCTCTTACTCGCAATGCCTGCTCACGTACATTGTGCATTGTGATTGACAGACCAGATGCCTGATTGTGTGCACGACGCATGACTGGATGAGGGTGCACACAGAAGGCGGGTCTTGAGCTGAGGCTGGCGTTTGTGTGCCTTTATTGTGTGTGTGTTTCTCTCCCCTCCCCCCCCCTGCACCTGCAGGGCATCCTTGCTGGCAACATATTTGACTGGGGTGCCAAGGCGTGTGTGGAGCTCTACACCAACGGCACCATACTAGACATGTTTGCAGAGGTGGGGGGGGGCTAGTGGGGGTGCTGCTGCTGGTGGTGGTGGTGGTGGCGGTGGCGGTGCGTGTTGTGCCTGTCAGGTTGGGCCCTGAGCTGCAAGGCTGGGACTTGGTGTGGGGGGGGGGAGCGCTCTGTATCAAGCGAGCTGGGCCTGTGTGCTTCTCAGTCGCGCCTGCGCTGCTGTCTCCTGCCTGACACAACCTTGAATGCTGCTGCTCTTTCTGCCGCTGCTGCGCTGCTGCTGCTGCTGCTGCTGCTGCTGCTGCTGCTGTTTCCTGCAGGCTCGTCAGCGGCTCAGCAGGAGGCCGTGGCGTGTCGACGACTACGATGAATTTGCAGCACGACTGTACGGCAGCAGCAGCAGCAGTGGCAGCAGACACCAGCCGCCGCCCCCGGTGACACCCGCCGCCGCAGGAGCAGCAGCAGGGTCGCAGATGGGGGCAGCGGCAGCAGCGGC
Source organism: uncultured Solirubrobacterales bacterium (assembly GCA_963823275.1). Classification (GTDB taxonomy): domain Bacteria; phylum Actinomycetota; class Thermoleophilia; order Solirubrobacterales; family 70-9; genus RHKX01. Next base: position 1,345,419 of record CAWGKW010000002.1, read on the forward strand.
GGGCGGGGTGGCTGCGGCGCAGCAGCAGCTGCAGGGGCTGAGCTTGCAGCAGCAGCAGCAGCAGCAGGGAGGAGCAGGTGGGGAGGGCCGCAGTGAGGATATCAGTCCCTTTTCTGTGCTGCCTGGGGACGGAACAGCAGCCCGCCCTGCTGCCAGCAGCAGCAGCAGCAGCAGCAGCGGCGGCGGCAGTAACCCAGTCCCGGCGGCAGCAGCAGCAGCAGCAGCAGGTGGTGGTAGCAGCAGGGCTCAGCCAC
>CAWGKW010000003.1:0-120731 GCA_963823275.1 uncultured Solirubrobacterales bacterium
AGATTCCCAACCAGCCACGCTCGCAAGCTCGCTGCGTCAAGATCGCGCCAGGTCCGGCGCAGCGACAGGCGGCGACGCCCGCTCAGTTCGAGGCTCCAAGCGTCGACGGCCAGCGCCTTGGCGATCAGCTCGAAGTCCTCGGTCTCAGGCGGGCGGACCCAAGTAAACGAGTCGATCACCCATGGCACGACGTTCAGCAACATCACGTCGTCGCCGAGCTCACGCGCGAGCTCCAGCCACCCGCGGCTGAGCTCCTCGATCCGCTCGAGGTCGAACATCACCCAAAGGCACGGGATGAGCTGCGCGTAGAGGCGCTCGCGCCACAGACCGTCGGGGTCGGTCTCGACGGGGAGCAGTTCCAGCGCCTGCTCGAGCAAATCAGCCGCCTGTTCCGGTGCGGCGCGGCCGAAAGCCTGCGCGGCGGCGCGCTCGGCGTAACGAGCGGCGCGCTCGCCCTCCCCGAGTGCCGCCGCCTCCGCGAAGTGGTGGGCAAGATCGGCGACTGCGCTCTGGGCCTCGCCGAAGCGTCGCTCCAAGGCCAGACCGATCTGCTGGTGGGTGTGCAGGCGGCGCATGGTGGAAAGCTCGTCCTCCAAGGTCTGCCGCACGAGTGCGTGCGCGAATCGCAGCCGGCCGGGCGAGCCGCTCTCCAGCACCAGCCGGGCGCTCAGTGCCTCATCGAGGCTGTCGAGCGCCTCGCCCATCGGCTGCTCGGCCACCTCGGCGACGATCGCTACGTCGAACTGCGGCCCGGTCACGGCGGCGACCGTAAGCAGGTCTCCCGCCTGCTGGGAGAGCCGCGAGACCCTGCGTCCGACGACCTCGCGCACACCCTCGGGGACGACGAACTGCCCCACGCCCTCGGCGCGAACCCAGCGCCCCTCGACCTGCTCGATCGCACCGGACTCCGCGAGGTTGCGCAGGACCTGCCCGACGAAGAACGGGTTGCCCTGCGTCTGTTCGCTGATCAGCTCGACGAGCTCCCTCGAGTCCTCGTCCATCGCGTCGCCGCGCATGGCCTGCACGAAAGCAGCGACTCCATCGGGATCGAGGCCGCGGACCGCGACCCGCTCCACCCCATCGATGCGGCGTAGATCGGCCAGCATGTCGGCGAGCGGGTGCCTTCGGTCCAGTTCCGTGTCGCGGTAGGTGCCGACGATCAGCAGCCGGGAGAGTCGCTCGCTGCGAACCAGGTGCATCAGCGCCTGCAGCGTTGGCTTCGGAGCCCAGTGGATGTCGTCGAGCACCAGCACCACAGGCCGATCCGCGGACTCCATCGAGAGCCAGTCGACGAGGCCCTCGAAGATCGCCCACGCCTCGATCTGTCCCTCGGGCACCTCCTCGACCAGCTCGGGCACAAGCCTGGCAAGCACCCCACCGCGCAACTCGAGCACCCGCTCGCGCGTCGCCTCATCGACGCTCACCAGGTAGTGGCGCAGCGCCTCGGCGAACGGTTGGTAGGCGACCGCGAGATCCTCGTCGACGCGGCCGAAGAGGACCAGCGCGCCCTGCTCATGAGCGCGGGCGGCAATCTCCTGAGCGAGCCGCGTCTTACCCGCCCCCGGTTCACCGGCCAGCAAGGCGACGCGGACACCACCAACCACCTGCCGCCAGAGCCCGTCGAGGCGCTCGACCTCGGCCGCCCGACCGACGAACGAATAAGCCGACTCGAACGCGAGCCTCGGCGGCAGCGGCACCGGCGCGAGGCCGCCGGCCTCCGCCAGGGGAGCCCAGCCGACCTCGACGGCCCCAACCGGTTCCGCCAGGCCCTTGAGCTCGATCGGCCCTAGTGAGGTGTAGGCGTGGCCACCGCGTGATCCGGCAAGCACGCGAACCGTCTCGGTCCCGAGGATCTGCCCGGCGGCGGCGGCCGCGCACAGACGCGCCGCCTCGACGACCGCCGTCCCGTGCAGGTCGCCGTCGTCGGCCACGGTCACGTCACCCGAGGAGACCCCGACGCGCAGCGGCAGGCTTTCCTCGCCGCCGCGCGCGTGTGCCTCGACGGCCTGCTGCATCGAGACGGCAGTCGCCAGTGCATCCGCGGCCCCGGTGAACTCGACCATCAGGCCATCGCCGAGACTCTTGATCTCCCGGCCGCCGTGTGTGTCGACAGCGTTGCGGAGCAGATCCAGGTGCGACTCTTGGACGCCGCCGAAGCGCTCATCGCCCAGCCGAGCAAGGGCCTCCGTGGAGGCCACCGCATCGGTGAACAGAACCGTCAGTGTCGCTTCCACATACCGACCTTACCCGCCGGTCATAAGGGGCGCGACCCCCGGCGTCCCTTCGCTTGAGTTGGGTCTGCGATTGGGCACCAACCCCGTTCTGGTGACCAAATCCAACCCAATCCCCGGTAATCCACGGGTATCCGCGTTGGATCATCAGGCGAGCGGTCTGACCGCGAACCGCTTGCTAGAGCCAGATCCCGGGCTTCAGACACCTCAACGCCTGCTCGCATCGCACCCAGGAGGTCGCCGGTTCGAGCCCGGCTACTCCACTCCCGGAACCTCAGAAGCCAAGCCGTTTTCCGATCCGCGCCGGTCGGCTGACGCTCCGAGCCTCACTGCCGAAAGTCTGCGTTGGTGCCCAATCGGGAGCTCCAAACTGGCGTCGCCGACGTCCTCAACTGCTGGGGGGATCGGAGATAGGACGGGGGAATGCAAACACAGCTCCGTGAGGAGTCTTGGCGGTTCGGTCAGCTCCGAGCGGTTTCGATGAGCAAGTCGTCGAGCGCCGGGTTATCGATGGCAGCGGCAAGACCGCGTGCGGCCCCGAGCGCGCCGCGGTCGCCAAGCTGAGCGCGATAGGCGTGTGCCCGGACGGTGAACTCCCGCATGCCAGATCGCGCCGCCAGCTTTCCGAGGCTCAGGGTTGTCTCACGCGCCTGCGAATTGCCGGTATGGACGGCTAGATCGGCGCTCGCGTCGAGTACGTACCCGTGCATCCATTGGTACGGGTCGGATACTCGGTTGACCCGCTTTCGTGCATCGGCCAGCCACTCCCGCGCCTTCGGAGAGTCTCCAAGCTCAACCTGAAGCAACGCGGTCGCACGCGCGGCAGCCCCCTCCCAGCACGGATCCGCGAGCGAGCAACTCAGCCTGAAGGCGTGGGCGAGACGATCCTCGGCCTCTTCGTAGCGACCCTCGCGGATCGCGATCTCCCCGGCGAGTGTTTCGGGCCATGGAAGGAACGATTGCCACCGCTCATCGGTAGCCAGCGTCAGAGAGCTGTGCACCGCTGAGGTCGCCGGCTCGAGATCGTCACGAAGAAGGTGTACCCGGCCGATCAGCGAGAGCGAAAACGCAGCCTGCCGCGCCGCCCCGCTGCGCCGGGCACCTTCGACTGACTCCCAGAGCAGCTGCAGAGCCGCGTCGTAGTGAGCGCGATCGGAAAGCAGCATGCCCCGCAAGCCGAGCACTCCAGCACGCTCGCCATCCCCATGCGACAGACGAAGTGCCTGGGCAAGCCACCGACCTGCCGAGGCATTGCGGCCCGCCTGAACATCGACATATCCAAGCTCCCGCAGGGCGGCGACAGCGATCGGGCGCTCGTCGGCTTCCTCGGCGACCGCAAGGGCCTCGTGCAGGATCGCCGAACCCTCTTCGTCGCGACCGCGGAGCGCATGGACCAGTGCCGTCCCGAGTTCGGCCAGACAAGCAGCCTGCAACTCGGGATCCTCGACGAGGGCCGCCTCCGCGGACGCCAAGCGCAGGCACTCGATGCCTGGCTCCACTGCCCCGGCATCGATCGCTGTGCGACCTGCGTTGAGCTGGTCGCGGGCAAGTTGGGGGTCGCCGACAGCTGCGTGCCTGGGATCCGCTTCTCCGCCGACCGCCAGCGCAAGCTCTGGCCCCGGTTCACGGCCGAGCTCCCGCCGCAGGAGCGCCGCGCTGGCGTCGAGCTGAGCCTTGGCGACGACCGGGCCGTCACTGCTACGCAGCGATCGGAGCAGCACCTCCTGACAGGCCTGATCGAGCGGGTCGATGGCTACGGCGCGACGTGCCAGCGCACTCGCCTCGACATGCTCGCCCGATGCCCGGAGAGCCAGTGCCGCCTCCCTGAGGGAGGCCTGACAGACACCGCCCAGATAGGCACGCTGCACGGAGACCCAGGTCTCGAAATCCGGCGCCGAAGCGAAGTGCATGCCTTCGAGCAGCTCGCCCTCGGCCAGATCGGTGTCCAAGGGAAGCGTCTCCCCGGTCAGCGCCAACACATCAATCCACGCCTCCGGACCAAGCACGAGAGCCAAAGGGTCGCCACCTAGGGACTGCTTTGACTCACCGAGGGATCGCCGCAGCTCGACAAGGCTCCAGCGCAGCGCTGCGAGCGGATCAGATGCTTCCGGAAAGAGAAGTCCCGCGAGCTGGCTGCGGGACATGCTGCCCTCGCCGAGGACGAGATAGGCAAGCAGCCCCCAGGCCTTATTCCCCCGCGGCGAAGGGACCGGCGCACCATCGTGCTCAATCCGGGGTACTCCCAACAGGTGGATCCTGAGTTTCAAGAGTCCAGCTGATCGTACTTCCGGTTGGACGGTGCGCCGATCGATCCCCCCGCCCTGGTTAGCCGGCCGGGGTCGGCTCACCCGCGAGTAGATCCTGCACGCCCTCGGTGGTCAAGGCATCGCCGCCCATCATCCAGGCGCCACTGTCGACCTCTTCGATCGTGACCATCGTGACGCCGCGAACCGGTTCACCGGCAACGGCAACGAACGCTTCCGTGATCCCCTGCGCCACCTCGATCTTCTGATCCGGGGTGAGCACGTCGGCGATGACCTTTGCGTTTACGTACGGCATCGAGTCTCCTTTGGTAGCTGACGCAACGATCAAACCCGGCAGGCGTTTGAGCGAGCGTTTGAGGGTGCGGCCGGCGAACTGTCACACTCGTTGCATGCCCCGATACCTGATCGAGCGCGCCGTAGGCGATGTCACCCGTGAGCAACTCGATGAGGTGGTCGAGCGCGCAACCCGGGTCCGCGAAGAACGCTTCCCCGATATCGGCTGGCTGCACACCCACGTGGTTCGCACCGACGAGGGGCTAACGGCCTATTGCGTCTATGAGGCCGCCAACCCCGAGCGCGTTTGCGAACACGCCGAGGCGATCGGGCTCCCTGCTCAGGCAATCCACGAGATCGAAGCCGAACTCGCTCCCGTCGACAGCTAATCAAAGGGCTCTATCCTCGTATCGAGGCAACCGGATTCGCACCATCGACAATTCGAACCCCAGTAGATGGGCCCGAGATCAGTTCGAACTTGATAGATCAACGGTCGGCCGCTGTCGGCGCCACGTACCGAACTGGAGCGCTTGGCGAGACAGGCAACCACGAACCTCTTGCTAGAGCGGATTCCCTGGCCCCTGACCTCCCAACACCTCCCCGCATCGCACCCAGGAGGTCGCCGGTTCGAGCCCGGCTAGCTCCACTCCGGGAACGTCAGAGGCCAAGCCGTTTGCCGATTTGCGCCGGCCGGCCGGAGTGACGAACGACCGCAGCCACCACACACGTCGCCGCTCCTCGGAGTCGGCGTGAGCTCAGGTGAGCAGCGCCACGCCTGTGACCGCGAGCCATAGCGACCACGCGACGTAGGTGGGAGGCGTCAGGCCCGCAGCGAGGCTCCAGCCGTCAGTCTCTCCCCGCCCGACGAACTCCAGGGAACAGATAACCAGGACGGCGCCGACGCCGATCCCAGCGACCCCAAGCCATGATGGGACGGCCGAGCTCTGTGTCATCGCTACGCCTGTGAGCGTGGTCCAGGCCCCGGTCAGCGCGTACCCGAGGTGCTCGCCGACGGCAACTCCCAGATACCGGTTAAACGACTGGAAGACGACATCGATCGCGTCTCGTCGTGCCGGGCTTGCAGTGGGGTCGGCATCTTCGCGGGCCAGGTACGGGACGAGGAATGGCCAGCGCACGAGTCCGAGGAACTGAACGATGGCGGCTAGCACGCCGATCGTGGTGGTCACCGCCAGCAGCGTGCCGTCGGCATCATCGATTGTGCTCGACAGCAGAACGACTAACGGGGCGAGGAGCACCGCGGTCATGGCGAAGCTCCACCACAGCAAGATCAGCGAGGTGCCGCCGTCTCGGAATTGCGCGAGCACCTCACTGGTGGGTCGACGCAGGATGTCCGGGTAGTCGAAACGCGCTGCCAATAGGCCGAAAGCGGTGTTGAACGCGACAGGTAGAGCGATCAGCAGCAGTCCCGCAACGGTGTCGGTGCCCATGCCAGCCGAACCGGTCTCAGGCGCTCTCGCGTTGTGAGAGCCAGCCGATCATCGCGCCGAGCGCCAACCCCGCCTCGGGTGCAAGCGGGATGTCGGTCGTCACGCTCATTGCGATGCCCACGATGAGGCCGATGACCCCCCCGGTCGCGATCGCTGCTCTGATGCTCATCGCCGCGAGTGTAAGTGAGACGGGCAGAACCAGACGCTCGACACCAGACGAGCACCGGCCGAGGATGTGGGGGCCTGAGCGCACCTTTTCTCGCGGGCTGGCTCAAAGCGTGATCTTGGTGCCGACAGTGCGTAGGGCTGGGTCAGGTCGGGGCCGAGGGGCAGGCTGTCTCGCGGAGGCCGATCAGCACTTGGTCGAGGGCGAACTTGTAGTGGGCGTCGCTTCCGTAGGCGCCGAAGTCGTCGGCGGCGGAGACGGTGAGTGGGTAGTCGGCGACGGGGAGCGTCTTCAGGAGTGCGGCGACTTCGGCCCCGCGTCCGTTGGGGTCGAAATCGCGTGCGGTGGTGAACGAAGCCCATCCGTAGTTCAGGGCGATCAGGCCCCCGAACGCGGCCACCGCATCGGTGGTGCTGAGACCCCCGCGGCACAGGATCTCCAGTCCGAGTTCGCCGATGCGCACCGAGCTGAAGCCTGGATTCGGCTGGATGAAGAGCGGGGCGACCGCCCACGGATGATCGTTCAGGACACGGCGGTGCGCGAGGGTGAAGCGGCGCAGATCCTCCACCCAGTCGTCACTGGTGGGCGGGGACTCGAAGCGGCTGAGCACGCGGTCCAGGAGCGCATCGACGAGCAGATCCTTCGTGGCGAAGTGGTTGTAGAGCGCCATCGGCGCCGAACCGAGCTCGGCGGCCACGCTGCGCATCGTCACAGCCTCAAAGCCCTGGGCGGCCAGCTCCTCGGCCGCGTCGAGAATCGCGTCCTGACTGAGCGAGTTGCGGGGGCGTCGCTTCCGCGGCGCGCCTGATGCGCCCGCCTTCTTGGCGGTCCCCTTGACATCGGTGGATGTACGCTGTACGTTACGCGCCATGACGTACATTGTACATTACAAAGGAGACGACATGACCGCCCGCCCACTCACTCAGACCTCCTGGAGAACCTGATGCTCACCCGCCTTTCCACCGCCATCTCCCGCCGTCCGCGGCGCTCCCTCGCCCTCCTCGTCGCCGCGGTCCTGATCGCCGGCGTCGTCGGCGGCCCGGTCGCCGGGCTCCTCATCTCCGGCGACGGCCCGGTCGTCGGCGGCTCCTCCAGCCAGCGCGCCGACGCACTCGTCGAGCAGGCCACCGGCGCGGGAGCGTCGCCCGGCGTCGTCGCGCTCGTCACCCCGTCCGGCGGCGTCACCTCCTCCGGCGGCCGCGCCGCGGTCGCCGAGGTCCAGCGCACGCTGAAGGCCGATCCCGACCTCCGCGACGTCGCGGGCCCATCGGCCGCGGCCGGCGACCCGCGCGTAGCCGCCGACGGCTCCTCGGCGATCGTCACCGCCTACGTGCGCTCCGGTGCCGACGAGGACGCGGTCGGCTCGCGCCTGATCACCGCGTTCGAGCAGCAGAAGACCGTCGCGCTCGGCGGCGGCACGATCGCCGGGACGCAGATCGGCGAGCAGGCCGGGGAGGACCTCTCGATGGCCGAGATGCTCGCCTTCCCGATTCTCGCGCTGCTCGCGTTCCTGCTGTTCGGCAGCATCCGCTCCGCGCTCGTCCCGCTCTCGACCGCGCTCGTGACGCTGCTGTTCGCGTTCCTCGCGCTGCGCGTCGTCGTCGTCTTCTACGACGTGCAGGTCTTCGCCCTGAACCTCATGTTCGCGCTCGGCCTCGGCCTGGCGTTGGACTACGCGCTGTTCCTCATCGCCCGCTACCGCGAGGAGGCCGAGCGCGACGGGGCGAACGCCGGCGCGCTGCGGCGCACCGTCACCGGCGCGGGCCGCACGGTGCTCTTCAGCGCCGTCACCGTCGCCGTGTCGCTGTCCGCGCTGCTCGTGTTCGACATCGACTTCATCGTGTCGATGGGCGTCGGCGGCGTGCTCGTCGCGCTCGCCGCGGCCGTCGCCGCGCTCACCGTCGTCCCCGTCATGCTCGCGTTCTGGGGCCCGAAGATCGTCACCCGCCGCGCCGGTGCCACCGCCGCGGCGAGCGACACCGGCATCTGGTCGCGCGTCGCCCACGGCGTCATGCGCCGCCCGGGCATCGTCGCGGCCGTCACGGCGGGCGCACTTCTACTGCTCGCCGTGCCGTCGCTGCGCACGCAGTGGACGGGCGTCGACGCGAGCGTCCTGCCGGCGAGCCAGAGCGCGCGGGTCGTCCACGACGCACTCGAGCGGGAGTACCCCGCCACGGACAGCTCCGGCATGTTCGTCGCGGTCGAGGCGCCGCGTGAGGCGAAGCCCCTTGTCGAGGACTACGCCGAACGGCTCGCCGCCGTCGACGGCGTGCAGAACGTCAGCGCCCCACGCCCGATCGGCGACGGCGCCTGGCAGATCGACCTGTCGGCCGCAGGCGAGGCCGTCCGGCCGCCTGCGCAGCGCGTCCTGAGCGACGTCCGCGCAGTCCCGGCGCCGGCGACCGCGTACGTCGGCGGCGAGGCCGCGTCGTTCGCCGACCAGCAGACGAGCATCGGCGGCAGCCTGCCGCTCGCACTGCTGATCCTCGGCGGCGGGACGCTCATCGTCCTGTGGCTCATGACCGGCTCGGTCGTCCTGCCCGTCAAGACGCTGCTGATGAACACGCTCACCGCGGCCGCGACCACGGGGGTGCTCGTGCTCGTCTTCCAGGACGGGCGCTTCACCGACCTGCTCGGGTTCACGAACGAGGGCGGGATCGAGACCGGGGACTTCCTCGTCCTGATGGCGCTCGTGTTCGCCCTGACGACGGACTACGGCGTGCTGCTGCTCTCGCGGATCGTCGAGGGACACCGCCGCGGCCTCAGCGACAGGGAGGCCGTCACGCGCGGCCTGCAGCGCACCGGCCGGCTGCTGACGGCGGCGGCGATCCTGCTCGCCGTCGCGATCGGCTCGTTCCTGACGTCCGACCTGCAGTTCCTCAAGCAGATCGGCCTCGGCGCGGCGTTCGCCGTCCTGGTCGACGCGTTCATCGTGCGCGGGCTGCTCGTGCCGTCGCTGATGGCGCTCCTGGGCAGCTGGAACTGGTGGTCGCCCCTGCCGCTGAAGCGCCTGCACGACCGGATCGGCGTGCGCGAGGACCACGGCGACGGCGCGGTCGTCGCCGTCGTCCCGACCAACGGCGCCCAGGATAATCCACATCAGCGCGAGCTGGACCAGCCGCGTCCTGGTGCCGAAATCCAACCCAATCCCAGGTAATCCACGGGTATCCGCTCCAACCGCCGAGGGAGCCCACGGAACACGAACCGCTTGCTAGAGCCGGTTCCCGGCCTCGGACGCCCCAACACCTCCCCGCATCGCACCCAGGAGGTCGCCGGTTCGAGCCCGGCTAGCTCCACTCCCGCAAGCCCGAAGGGGGGGCAACTCGGGACCGGTAAGAAGCCCACGAACTGGCAACGGCACAGCCGGTCTTCTCAAGGTCGCCGCGCCATACTGCGTCTGAGGCAGGGCGATCGCCTTGCCCGCAACGACGTTGGTGAGGAACGGGGTTCCGAATGAACGCAAACGAAGAGTCCGACGGTGCAACCCGGGTGGCTTACATCCTCGGGGTGCCATTGGCTGACGACGTAGTGCGCCAGTGGCCGCAGATGGGCGAGATTGTACGAACGAGCAAGCTAGTCGCCGATGTGGAGGGCAACTTCCCGGAGCTCACGCTGGAAGTCGGTAGGCGCCTGCAGCTCGACGACGCAATCGTGGTCGAGTGGACCTGCAATTACGGCGACGGGCGTCTGTACCGGAACGTGACAATTGGAGAGCTTGAAGATGGCCAAGCGGTGAAGGTCACCGATTACTGGGGTGAGCCGACGGACACGCCTGAGTGGCGTAGGCCGCTGACCGATCGACTGGATATGCCCGGCGCTGACGGAATCTGGCCGGACAACGGCCAACTCGGCCATTACTAGGGCGCCGCTCACTGACGATTTCATTGGGCACCTACCCCGTTCTGGTGCCCAAATCAAACCCAATCCCCGGTAATCCACGGGTATCCGCGCCGGAGCCTCGGTTGAGCCCCCAGACCACGAACCGCTTGCTAGAGCCGGATTCCCGGCCTCAGACGCCCCAACACCTCCCCGCATCGCACCCAGGAGGTCGCCGGTTCGAGCCCGGCTAGCTCCACTCGAGGAAGGCGGGATTCGCAGCCCAACCAGATGCCTCTGTCTCGGGTAAGCAGCGTCAGTCGCGCATGAACCAGGCCGCGACCTGCGCTTCGTGATCGATGTAGGGCTCGCCGGAGACGTCGACGACGACCTTCTCGATCTCCCCACCAGTGAAGCGGAACGGCGCCTTGTAGTCGGGCGTCACCGGCGAGGCGCTGTCGCGTCCGACGCAGATGCCGTCGCCGACCAGGCAGAAGACCCCGGGCTGCGTGACGATCTCCTCCGCCCCGACCTGCTCGCCGTCCTCGTACAGCTTGAGGGTCCCCGCGAAGCCCGGCATCGTGGGGTCCTCGCTCTTGCCCTTCACGCTGAACTCCGCCACGTAGACGTGCTCGCCCGGGGTCACTTCGCGGTCGCTCACCACCTCCTGCAGGACGCTCCCGACCCAGTTGAACGTGTACCGGAGCCTGCCGTCCTTGACATAGAGGCTGTGCCCCCCGGCCACTCCGCCGTGCGCGAAGAGGACTCCCTTCGCCTCGCCTGAGCCGATCTCGACCCCGGCGGCGATCTTGTAGGAGCGTCCGGTGATCCGCACGCCGCCCTCCTCCGGGACGTCGGCGGTGTCCGGGAAGTAGATGTACTGCTCGCGGTCCTTGCCCGCATGCGGCCGCTCGGCCAGCGTCTGCTCGAGGGCCGACCGGTCGTCGAGCGGCAGTCCCTTGTAGATCCCGGCGTAGTAGAACCAGAGCTGCTCGAGCTGCTTCAGCCTTTCCGGGTGCTGGTCGGCCACGTTGGTGGACTGGGCGCGGTCCTTGGTCGAGGTCGTAGAGCTCCCACGTGTCCTGCTCGAACTTGCCCCAGCCGCTCAGCGGCGGGTGCAGCGTGCAGGCGAGCCAGCCCTCGTGATAGATCGCGCGCTGACCGAGCATCGCGTAGAACTGCGTCTCCTTGCCGGGCGCCTCCGGATCGGTGAGCGAGGCAGCGAAGCTCTCGCCCTCGATCGGGTTCTGCGGGTAGCCCTTGAGTACCTCGGGCGGCTCGATCTCCAGGAGTTCGTAAATCGTGGGGACGACATCAACCGCATGGACGTACTGATCCCGAGGCTCCGACTGCGGCTTGATCCTCGCCGGCCAGGCAAGGAAGCACATGTCGGCGACCCCGCCCTCGTATCCGGCCCAGCGCTTCCAGTAGGGGAACGGGGTGTCGAACGCCCAGGCCCACCCGGTGTTGTAGTGGTTATAGGACTGCGGGCCGCCGAGTTCATCGATGTGGGGCAGCGTGACGTCGGTCCGGTGGGGACCCCGTTGAAGAACCGCCACTCGTTGAAGGTGCCGTTGGGCCCGCCCTCGCCGCTACCGCCGTTGTCGGAGACGACCGCGATGAGGGTGTTCTCGAGCTGGTCGGACTCCTCGAGGTAGTCAAGCAGCCGGCCGATCTCGGAGTCCGTGTATGAGAGGTAGGCCGCGTAGACCTCGGCCATGCGCGAGAACAGACGCTGCTCGTCGGCGCTCAGCGAGTCCCAGGGCCGGACCGTGTCGAGCTGCGGCCAGGGCTGGCCGTCCGGGCCGGTGACGTCCGGCTCGCCGTGCGGGTTGATCTCCGAGAGCTCCGTCTCGGGCGGCAGCAGCCCGATCTCCTTCTGGCGGGCGAGGATCTCCTCGCGGATCGCCTCGTACCCCTGATCGAAGCGGCCCTTGTACCTGTCGATCCATTCCTGCGGCGCGTGGTGCGGCGCGTGCCCCGCCTGCGAGGCGAAGTACATGAAGAACGGCTTGGCGGGATCGATCTGCCGCGCGTCGCGGATGAACTCGATCGCGCGGTCGGCGAAGTCCTCGGAGGCATGGTAGCCGTCCTCGGGCAGGCCCGGCGGGTCGATCTGGTGGTTGTCGTAGACGAGGTCGGGATACCAGCTGTTGGTCTCGCCGGGGAGGAAGCCGTAGAACCGCTCGAACCCCCTTCCCAGCGGCCAGCGGCCCTTGTAGGAGGCGAGCGTCGTCTCGTCCCCGGGCGTCAGGTGCCACTTGCCGATGCAGTAGGTGCTGTAGCCCTCCTCGGCCAGCACCTCCGAGATCATCCCGTTCTCGAACGGGATCCGAGCCGAGATCCCGGGGAATCCTGCTCCGAACTCGGCGATCGTCGCCATTCCGTTCGAGGTCGCGTTGCGGCCGTTGAGCAGCGAAGCGCGCGTCGGGGAGCAGAGCGCCGTCGTGTGGAAGTTCGAGTAGCGGACGCCGACCTCGGCGATCCGCCGCATGTTCGGGCACTCGACCGGCCCGCCGAAGAGGTCCATCGTCCCGTAGCCGACGTCGTCCCAGGAGATCAGCAGGACATTCGGCGCTCCGTCGAGCGCCTTCGGCGGCAGGAACGGCTCCCAGTCGGGGACGGAGTCGCGGATGTCGAGGGTGATCTTGCCCTTGAAGTCCTTAGCCACGATTTCGTCCTTTCGTTTGTATGCGTAATTCTCAGCCGCGGGCCATGTCGTCGATCGCAACGGTGAGGGCCAGGAGCAGAGCCTCGTCCTCACCTTGGGCGATCTCGACCCCATAGGTGTCGCGCACCCGGAACCACTTCTTCGACACCGTCGCGACCGTGTCGCCGTCGCGCTCGATCTCGTACTCGTGCTGGAGCACGTTGCCGTGGGCCTTCAGGTCCTCGCCGTTCTCGATGTCGATCGCGAAACGATCACGGATTCCGACCAGCGCCTTGTGGACGGTCGCGATCGTGTCGCCGTCGCGCTCGATCTTCATCTTGTCGCGGACGCTGAGCTTCTTCTCCCTGATCTTCGCCACCTCGTCGCCGGCGAGGTCTTCGAGGATGAAGGTGTTGCGGGCTCGCAGCGCCTTGCCGTCCACCTTGAAGACGCGCTCGCCCTGGTCATCCTCGATCCAGGAGTCGTCGCCGATCGAGACGAGCTTCTCGTGCATCTGAAAGCGTCGGCCCTCCGGCGCGTCATCGCGGTTTCGCAGCAGTCCCATGGGTTCCTCTCATTTCTCGGTTGGGCGCCGATCCTACGGCCGACGCTCGGCGCGCGCCCGACGGCCACATACGGGGGTGGCGCCTATCACCGACGATCCATTGGGCACCAAACCCCTTCCTGGTGCCCAAGTCCAACCCAATCCCACCAATTCACGAGTATCCGCGCTGAAGCGGCGGGCGAGCCCTCGGAACACGAACCGCTTGCTAGAGCCGATTCCCTGACCCGGACACCCCAGTACCTCCCCGCATCGCACCCAGGAGGTCGCCGGCTCGAGCCCGGCTAGCTCCACTCAACGGCGGTTCCGCGGAACCGCCCCTGTGAGATACCGGAACGCTCTGTCGCTATCCCTCGCGAACCAGCGCAACCGCGCCTCAGCCGGATATGGCCGAGACGCTGAAGACGCAGTTGTCGCCCTGAAACCCTCCGCGGGCGATGAAGGTCCCGGACAAGCTCTTGCCATCCGAGGCCAGGGCGTTGTAGGTGCCGCCATTCGTCACCGTGGCGAAGGACTCGATCACTATCGAGGAGCCATCGGAGATATTGCCGCTGCTCGTTGCTGGGTTCGTGGCGGTGCTCTGATACCACGCTGTCGTTCCAACCCCAGTTAGGTAGAGCCCGTGATCACAGGCCAATCAGGCCCGAGCGAAGAAGGCTCGCATCTCGGCGTAGGACCTGCGGCACTCTTCGTAGGAGGCGACCGGGCCGATCAGCTCCTCGGGAGTACCCAGATCACGAAGAAACCGGGCGGAATCAGGATCCCTCGGCCGTCGGCGCTCGATCACGGCGTCGGACGCCGTTTCAGAGGTTTCTTTGCTCGTTTCCATGCTCTAGCCCTTAATGCGTTTCGCCAACTGGTGTGTCTGCGCAGAACCCAAGAGCGCATCGTCTGTTCGACCATCAGCCCAATCACGCAGCAGCGCAAGGCCTTCCTGGAGGTGTCGCTCCCTCGCAACGATCGTCTGGAGCCTCTTCTCATTCAACTCGGGTAGAGCCGCCAATGCAAGAGCCTGGTTTGCCGAGACGCCGTCCTCCCAATAGATAAAGTCAGGTGGCTGAGGAGCGCTGGTCACGAGCTTCAAGATCAGCTTAGCCTCGGGGAGTCCGTCCCAGCCCACCTAAGACTCACGACCGTTGCTTCGGCTCGACGGACCTCGGCGTTCGATTGGGCACCAGCCGCGTTCTGGTGCCCTGCGAGACTCGTGCATCCACACGTATCCGGGTCGGAGAGTCCCAGCGACTCAGTCACGCTGACTTCGCTTGCTAGAGCCGAATGTCCGGCCTGGCGCCTCTGGAAGCTATCCCGCATCGCACCCAGGAGGTCGCCGGTTCGAGCCCGGCTAGCTCCACTCCCGGCGGCCGTCTGGCGGCTACCCCTTCTTGATCACCGTGAACTTGACGATCGCCGGGTCTCCGACGTTGCCCGCCTCATCGGTCGCCTGAATCGAGATCGTGTGCTTCTTGCCCTTGCCGCCCTTGGACTTGGCCTTGACGCTGAACGGCGAGGAGCAGGGCTTGAAGTCGGCCTTGTCGAGCTGCACTCGAAGGTCGCTCCGGCCTCGGAGCTGAAGGAGACCTTGACCTTGGCCGTCTTCTTCTTCGTCTTGATCTTGCTCTTCGGCTTCTTGGTGATCGTGGTGTCGGGAGGAGTGGTGTCGACGGTGAACGCCTGGGTCGCGGGAGTCGGGTCGGTGTTGGAGGCGGGATCGATGGCTCGGACCTGGAACTGGTGGGGGCCGTCGGCCAGGGCGAAGGTCGTGTTGCTGTCCCAGGGCCTGAGCAGGGATCGAAGGTGCCCCCGTCGACCTTGCACTCGAAGCTCGAGCCGGCCTCGCTGGAGGAAAAGGTGAAGGTCGGGGTGTTGTCGTTGGTGACGCCGGTCGGGCCGGAGTCGATCGTCGTCTGCGGCGGGGTGTCGCGGTCGAAGATCGTGACGGCGTCGCTGGTGGTGGAGGCGACGTAGGCGTTGGCGCCGTCGGGGGAGATCGTCACCGAGTTTGCGTAGTTGAGGGCGGTGCCGTCGACTGCAGGCTCCGGCGCTGCCGGTCTCGGAGATGCAGCCGGCGGTGCCGGCCTTCTGGGTCAGGGCGCCGGTGGTGGGGTTGCGGTCGAAGATCGCGACGGCGTTGCTGAGGAAGGAGGCGACGTAGGCGCTGGTGCCGTCGGGGGAGATCGTGACCGCCGCCGCGGCGCCGAGGGCGGTGGCGTCGACGCAGGCTCCAGCGGTTCCGTTCTCGGAGATGCAGCCGGCGGTGGCGGGCTTCTGGGTCAGGGCTCCGGTGGTGGGGTTGCGGTCGAAGACCGCGACGGCACCGCTGCTCTGGGAGGCGACGTAGGCGTTGGCGCCGTCGGGGGAGACGGTGACGAGTTTGCGCCGTCGAGGGCGATGCCGTCGACGCAGGCTCCGGCGCTGCCGGTCTCGGAGATGCAGCCGGCGGTGCCGGGCTTCTGGGTCAGGGCGCCGGTGGTGGGGTTGCGGTCGAAGATCGCGACGGCGTCGCTGATGACGGAGGCGACGTAGGCGCTGGTGCCGTCGGGGGAGATCGTGACTGAGATTGCGCGGTCGAGGGCGGTGCCGTCGACGCAGGCTCCGGCGGTGCCCGTCTCGGAGATGCAGCCGGCGGTGCCGGGCTTCTGGGTCAGGGCTCCGGTGGTGGGGTTGCGGTCGAAGATCGCCACGGCGTTGCTGATGTCGGAGGCGACGTAGGCGTTGGCGCCGTCGGGGGAGATCGTGACCGAGCATGCGTCGTCGAGGGCGATGCCGTCGACGCAGGCTCCGGCGCTACCGGTCTCGGAGATGCAGCCGGCGGTGCCGGGCTTCTGGGTCAGGGCTCCGGTGGTCGTGTTGCGGTCGAAGATCGCGACGGCGTCGCTGTTAGCTCGGAGGCGACGTAGGCGTTGGCGCCGTCGGGGGAGATCGTGACCGAGGATGCGCCGAAGAGGGCCTTGCCGTCGATGCAGGCTCCGGCGGAGCCGTCTCGGAGATGCAGCCGGCGGTGCCGGCCTTCTGGGTCAGGGCACCGGTGGTGGTGTTGCGGTCGAAGATCGCGACGGCGTTGCTGTTGACGGAGGCGACGTAGGCGTTGGCGCCGTCGGGGGAGATCGTGACCGAGACTGCGTTGTCGAGGGCGTTGCCGTCGACGCAGGCTCCGGCGCTGCCGGTCTCGGAGATGCAGCCGGCGGTGCCGGGCTTCTGGGTCAGTCCTCCGACAGCCGCCAGGGCACTCGCGGCGAGCAGCAGGCTCAGCGACGCGGCGACGACGAGCGCACCTCGCAAGCTGCGTCGTCGTGAAACCTCAGTCGAGTCTGGGTTCGTCAACTGCTGCTCGCCATCCCGTTGAATCTACGGCACAGCCCTGGCGCAGTCAACGGACACCGGGGTGGCCGGTTCGAGTCCGGCTAGGTGACAGTCGTCCACCGGCAGTTTCGTGCCGCGGCGACGGATATTCACCCAATGAAGACCTGGGTCGTCGTTCTCGGTGCCGGCTTCGGCGGGCTGGAGCTCTCGACGGTTCGGTCATGTCCAGCGCCTTCCACACCCCTTCCGATGCGGCTCGTCGCCGAGAAGGTCAAGTTCGGCTCCAGTCGCCGTGCCCGCTGGTTTGAGCGGCCGGCGCTGAGGTGGTGAGTCGAAAGCCGGGGCGCCGGGCAGCGGTCCAACGCCCGGTCGTTCTGGTCACGGGCGCATCGTCGGGGATCGGAGCGGCGACGGCACAGCTGCTCGCCGGGCGGGGCCACACGGTGGTTGGCGTGAGCCGGCGCGGGAAGGCGCCCGCCGGCGTCCACGCCGGCGTGATGGACGTCGACGACGACGCCTCAGTGCGCGCGGGAGTCGCGGATCTGCTCGCCGAGCACGGTCGCCTGGACGTCGTGGTGAACGCGGCCGGGTTCGGGCTTGCCGGGCCGGTCGAGACCACGCCGCTGGACGACGCGCGTGGCCAGATGGAGACGAACCTCTGGGGCGCGGTGCGGGTGACCCGAGAGGCGCTTCCGGCGTTGCGGGCTTCCGGCAACGGACTACTCGTCAACGTGAGCTCGCTCGCCGGGGTCTTCGCGATCCCGTTCCAGGCCTACTACACGGCAAGCAAGTTCGCGATCGAGGGCTGGAGCGAGGCGCTGGCCTACGAGGTCGCGCCCTTCGGCATGCACGTGACGCTCGTCGAGCCCGGCAACATCAGCTCCGGTTTCACCGACGGGCGAGTCGAGGTCCGCGGCGCCGACCGCGAGCCCTACGGCGACGCATACCGCCGGGCAATCGAAATCATGGTCCGCGACGAGCGCGACGGCGGTCGGGCCCGAGGTCGTCGCCGAGACGATCGCGGGGGTCGTCAGCGCCCGCCGCCCGCCGCGGCGGGTGACCTCGGGCAGCACCGGTGAGCGCTCGACCGTGCTGCTGCGCCGATTCCTGCCGACCCGCGCGTTCGAGTGGATCGGCAGGAAGCTCATGCTGGGCGACTGAGGAGGCCGCCGCTTCGAGCAGCCAGTGGAGCGGGTTGAGTCTGCATAGCGACCTCAATCCGCCCCACTGAGCGGCCTTAAGGGTATTCCGGCGGCTACCTTTGATCGATTCCAGAAAGCGGTAGTGTCCGGGCGGTGCCGACGACTGCGGAATTCGAAGACATGTTGCGTGGGACCGATCTCCGCGTGACCCGTCCGCGTTTGGCGGTGCTGAACGCGGTGTACGACCATCCGCATGCCGACACGAATTCGATCAGCGGCATCGTGCGTGAGAGACCTCGGCGAGGTGTCTCACCAGACCGTCTACAACGTGCTTCAGGCACTGGCCGGCGCGGGCCTGGTGCGACACATCCAGCCGCCGGGCTCCGTGGCGCGCTACGAGTCGCGGGTCGGAGACAACCATCACCACCTCGTGTGCCGATCGTGCGGCGCCATTGCAGACGTCGATTGCGCCGTCGGCACCGCACCCTGCCTGACTGCGTCCGACGATCACGGCTACGCGATCGACGAGTGCGAGGTCGTCCACCGGGGCCTATGTCCCGAATGCTCGAACACGACCACTTCCGATCAAGCCCCTGAACCCCGAAAGGATCCCCATGTCTGACAGTCCCGATGCCGTTGTTGGAGAGATGAACGAGGAGGGGGACGGCGGCTGCCCGGTCGTGCACGAACGTGCCCCGCACCTGACCGGGAGCGGCGGCAACCAGGACTGGTGGCCGGACCGGCTCAACCTCAAGATCCTCGCGAAGAACCCCGCAGTGCCGACCCCATGGGCGATGGATTCGACTACGCGCGAGGAGTTCGAGTCCCTCGACCTCGACGCCGTCAAGAAGGACATCGAGGAGGTGCTGACGACCTCTCAGGACTGGTGGCCGGCCGACTACGGGCACTACGGCCCGCTGATGATCCGGATGGCGTGGCACAGCGCCGGCACCTACCGCATCGGCGACGGCCGCGGCGGAGCCGGGGCCGGCCAGCAGCGCTTCGCGCCTCTCAACAGCTGGCCCGACAACGCGAACCTCGACAAGGCGCGCCGGCTGCTCTGGCCGGTCAAGAGCAAGTACGGACGCAAGCTCTCGTGGGCTGACCTGATGGTCCTCGCCGGCAACGTCGCCCTGGAGTCGATGGGCCTTGAGACCTTCGGATTCGGCGGCGGTCGAGAGGACGTCTGGGAGCCCGACGAGGACGTCTACTGGGGCTCCGAGACCACCTGGCTGGGCGATGAGCGCTACACCGGCCGCCGGGACCTCGAGAACCCCCTCGCCGCCGTCCAGATGGGCCTCATCTACGTGAACCCCGAGGGTCCGGACGGCAACCCGGATCCGCTCGCCGCGGCCGTCGACATCCGTGAGACGTTCCGCCGGATGGCGATGAACGACGAGGAGACGGTCGCCCTGATCGCCGGCGGGCACGCATTCGGCAAGACCCATGGTGCCGCCGACCCAGACGAGTTCGTCGGACCCGAGCCGGAGGCCGCTCCGCTGGAGGAGCAGGGCCTCGGCTGGAAGAACTCCTACGGCAGCGGCGTCAACGGCGACTCGATCACGAGCGGACTCGAGGGCGCGTGGACGAACTCTCCGGTGGCGTGGGACAACGCCTACCTCGAGATCCTGTTCGGCTACGAGTGGGAGCTCGTCAAGAGCCCGGCTGGAGCGTCGCAGTGGAAGCCGAGGGACGGGGCCGGGTCGGACACCGTGCCGGACGCGTTCGATCCGTCGGCGACCCACGCCCCGACGATGCTGACGACGGACCTCGCGCTCCGTCTCGATCCCGTCTACGAGCCGATCTCGCGGCGCTTTCTCGAGCACCCGGACGAGCTCGCGGACGCGTTCGTCCGGGCCTGGTTCAAGCTGACGCACCGCGACATGGGGCCGATCTCGCGCTACCTCGGCCCCGAGGTCCCGAAGGAGGAGCTGCTCTGGCAGGACCCCGTCCCCGCCGTCGACCACGAGCTGATCGGGGCCGCGGAGGTCGCCACACTGAAGGAGCGGATCCTGGCCTCGGAACTTCCCGTCTCCCGACTGGTCTCCACCGCGTGGGCGTCGGCCTCGACCTTCCGGGGCAGCGACAAGCGCGGCGGCGCCAACGGAGCCCGCATCCGCCTCGAACCGCAGCGCGGCTGGGCGATCAACGAGCCGGACGAGCTGGCGACGGTGCTCAGCACCCTCGAGGAGATCCAGGAGTCCTTCAACGGCTCGCAGACCGGAGGGAAGAAGGTCTCACTCGCCGACCTGATCGTGCTCGGTGGCTGCGCCGCGGTCGAGCAGGCGGCGAGGAACGCCGGCCATGCCGTCGAGGTCCCCTTCACTGCGGGACGCACGGATGCGTCGCAGGAGCAGACCGACGTCGAGTCCTTCGGCGCGCTCGAGCCGACCGCGGACGGGTTCCGCAACTACCTCGAGGGGGAGGGCCGACTGCCCGCCGAGTATCTCCTGATCGACCGTGCGAACCTGCTGACGTTGACGGCACCCGAGATGACCGTCCTCCTCGGTGGGCTGCGCGTCCTGGGGGTCAATCACGGGCAGTCCCCGCTGGGTGTCTTGACCTCGACGCCCGAGTCGTTGACAAACGACTTCTTCGTCAACCTGCTCGACCTGGAAACGACGTGGAAGTCAGCGGCGGAGGACCCGGACACCTTCGAGGCCCGCCATGCCGGCGCCGATCCCCAGTGGACCGGCAGCCGCGTCGATCTCGTCTTCGGCTCGAACTCCGAATTGCGCGCGCTCGCGGAGGTGTACGCGAGCGACGACGCGCGGCAGAAGTTCGTCAGCGACTTCGTCGCAGCCTGGGTCAAGGTGATGAACCTCGACCGGTTCGACCTCGCCTGAGCTTGGCTCCATCCCGCCTGCAAGCGGCTGGAGCTCAACCCTTCTTGATCACCGTGAACTTGACGACGGCGGGGTCTCCGACGTTGCCGGCCTCATCGGTGGCCTGAATCGAGATCGTGTGCTTCTTGCCCTTGCCGCCCTTGGCCTTGGCCTTGACCTTGAACGGTGATGAGCAGGGCTTGAAGTCAGCCTTGTCCAGTTGACAATCCAAGGTCGCGCCCGCCTCGGACTTGAAGGAGACCTTGACCTTGGCTGACTTCTTCTTGGTCTTGAGCTTGGCCTTCGGCTTCTTGGTGATCGTGGTCTCGGGGGCGGCGGTGTCGACGGTGAACGCCTGGGTCGCGGGCGTCGGGTCGGTGTTGGCGGCTGGATCGGTGGCTCGGACCTGGAACTGATGGGGGCCGTCGAGCAGGGGAAAGGTTGTGTGGCTGGCACCCGGGCCTGAGCACGGATCGAAGGGGCCACCGTCGACCTTGCACTCGAACGTCGAGCCGGCGTCGCTGGAGGAGAAGGTAAAGGTCGGAGTGTTGTCGTTGGTCAGACCGTGTCGGCCCGGAGCCGATCGTCGTCTGCGGCGGCGCGTCGCGGTCGAAGATCGCGACGGCGTCGCTGAACTCGGAGGCGACGTAGGCGTTGGTGCCGTCGGGGGAGATCGTCACCGAGCTTGCGCCGTGAGGGCGGTGCCGTCGATGCAGGCTCCGGCGCTGCCGGTCTCGGAGATGCAGCCGGCGGTGCCGGCTTCTGGGTCAGGGCGCCGGTGGTCGTGTTGCGGTCGAAGATCGCTACGGCATCGGTGCGCTGAGAGGCGACGTAGGCGCTGGTCCCGTCGGGGGAGATCGTCACCGACCGTGCGCCGTCGAGGGCGGTGCCGTCGACGCAGGCTCCGGCGGTGCCGGTCTCGGAGATGCAGCCGGCGGTGCCGGGCTTCTGGGTCAGGGCTCCGGTGGTCGGGTTGCGGTCGAAGATCGTGACGGCGCTGCTGTTCTCAGAGGCGACGTAGGCGTTGGCGCCGTCAGGGGAGACCGTCACCGAGCGTGCGAAGTCGAGCGCGGTGCCGTCGGCGCAGGCCCCGGCGGTGCCGGTCTCGGAGATGCAGCCGGCGGTGCCGGGCTTCTGGGTCAGTCCTCCGACAGCCGCCAGGGCACTCGCTGCGAGCAGCAGGCTCAGCAACGCCGCGACGACGAGGGCACCTCGCAGGCTGCGGCGCCGTGAGCCCTCGCTCGAGCCTGGGCTCGTCATCTGCCTCTCGCTATGCCGCTGGAACCTACGGCTATGCATTGTCGAAGTCAACGAGCAAGCGGCAGCTGGACGGAGTGGGGCGTGATTTCAGGCAAGATGAGGAGCATGATCGAAGCTGCGGAAAGACGGTTCCCCGAGATTGAGGCGCGCGGGCTCGATGGCCGTACCTACCGTCTCCCCGGGGAGCTCGAGACCGAGCGGAGCGTGGTGGTGGTCGCATTTCATCGCTCCCAGCAACGGGCAGTCGACGGGTGGCTACCGCCGCTGCTCGAACTCGAGCGGCGCCTGCCAGGAGTCCGCGTCTACGAGCTGCCGACGATCTCCAGCGCGTGGTCGCCGCTGCGGTGGTTCATCGACGGCGGGATGACCCGCGGCATCGCCGACCCGGATGCGCGGGCCCGGACGCTGACCACATACACCGACGTTGGACGTGTGGTGGACGCGCTCGGGCTCGACGGGACGGAGGCGATCGCCCTCGTGGTGATCAGCCAGGGTGGGCTGATCGAATGGCAGGGGGGCGGCGAGTTCGACGGGACCCAGCTGTCAGCTCTGGAAACGGCGCTGGGGGGCTAGGTGCCGCCCTCTCGCCACATGGTCGCCACGGCGTGGTCGGTTTCCGGAAACGCGAGCTCCCCCACCCGCCTGAACCCAAGACGCTCGTAGCGAGCGTCGTTGGGCGCTTCGGCGTTCTGCCGCGGCATCGACAGGCGTAAGTCAGCCGCGTGCGGAGTGCAGCCCGTGGAAGCCGAACGGGATGTGGTGGGGCACGGCGGCGCGCGCGAGCTCCGACATGTCCCGCGCGTCCAGCACCAGCAGATATGAGGTGCGCCGGGAGGCGTCGAGCACCACCGAAAGCAGAACTCCGTCGTCCTCGCGGCGGCCGCCGGGGCGCCGGACGAACACCGGCTCGCCCGGGTAGGCGCCGCGGTCCTGCCAATGGATCTGCTCGCCGCGCTTGACGTCGAGCTTGGCGATCCGGTCGATGAAGCCGCTCGTGCGCGGATGGCGCACCCCGACGCCGTATGCGTAACGGTAGGGCCTGCCGTTGACCGTCTCGTAGTCGATGCGCGGCAGCTCGAAGTTTCCCTCGGCCAGATCGCGCTGTCGGACGCGTGAGCTGCCCGGCTGGATGGTCAGCCGCCGGGCCGTCGCCTGCGGGACGCGCGAGCCATCCCTTCTTATCTTCTTCAGATACATCGCGTCGACGATGGAGCTGTCGCGATGGGCGCAGACGTCGAGCACGACCCTGTCGCCGTCGTCGAAGGCGTTGATGTGGTGAAAGACGAACTCGGGTTCAAGCTCGAACGTCGCCGCGACACCGCCGCGCTCGCGGTCGACGAGCAGGATCTGTGAGGGCTTCGAGCCGTCCCAGACGTAGTTGGTCGCGATCGGGCCCCGACCTGGCGCGAGGAACTTGGCGAGGTCGAACTCCCACGGCTGGGTGTGAACGACGACGTAGCGATCGGTCAACGCGAAGGAGTGGAGGTACCCCGCCCGATCCTGGGGGATGAAGGCAAGCTCACGGCGGACGCCGCGCCGCTCGCTGACGATTCGCAGACCGCTCGGCGGGATCAGCTCGACCTCGTAGCTGAAGCGCTCACCCGTACGCGGGTCATGATGGGGATGAGCGGTTCCAAGGCGGCCGTTCGGCATCGGAACATCGACCCCAAGCGTCCGCAGGCTGTCCTCGTCGAACCGCACCGGCACGGGCAGCTCGGTGTGGGCCACGAAGCGCTCGGCGAGCTGCTCGATCGAGACGTTGGCGTTCGGGATCCTCCCCAGCAGGGGCAGGGTGGAGACGCCGCTGAACATCACTCGGCACGGATCGGGGTCGGGGTCGGTCCCGAACTCCGAGTACTTGATGACGCCCTCGCGCTGCCAGGCGGTGTAGGCGCTGGATCGGAGGAAGCGGTTGGCGTAGGAGACGCGGCCGTTCGCGAAGGCGAATCCGTGCAACATCGCCAGCCCGTCGAACCAGTGCTTGAACTTCTGCTCGCCGATCTCAAATAGCGCGGGCCCGTTGCGCAGGAGCACCCCCTCCAGCCAGGCCGGCAGGCGGCCGTCGACCGGGACGTCGGGCAGGCGGATCTCGTCGGTGAGCGAGCGGAAGCCCTGCGCGTAGGCGGGCGCGACCGGGCGGGCGGCCTCCGTTGCGAGGGCCGGCAGCGCCCGGGGGGCGCCGGTCGCAAGCACCAGGCCGGCGCCGAGTCCGTTGCGAAGCAGCCGCCGGCGTGTGATCCCCATGAGGGGAACCCTAGCTCCCCGCATCGCTCCCGGGTGCGACCACCCGTAGGGGTGAAGAAGACCACCACGGGGGCGGCCGGCCCCCATGCCCTGGGTGCCTATCGGCGGAGGGCGATCGGATCGATGCTTCACCCACCGAGCAAACGCCACGACCGAGTGGCCCAATCCAAAGGTGAAAGACATGAAGATCAAGATGTTTCTGGCAGTAACGGCAATCGCGATCAGCGGAGCCCTCGCCACTCAGGCGTCGGCGGCCAACCTGACCCCGACCGAGGTGACGATCCAGGCTCAGTCCGGCGGCGACTTCTTCGGCTACGTCCACAGCTCTGACCAGAGCTGCGAGAGCGGGCGCAAGGTGACCCTGTTCAAGCTGGAGGGAAGCTCCCCCGACCGCAACGTCGATACCAAGATCGGCAGCGACATCGCTCAGCCGAACGGTCCCGACTCGATGTGGTCAACCGGCAACACCGGCCAGCGCAAGGGCAAGTTCTACGCCCGGGTCGCCAAGACCAGCGAGTGCGGCGGCGACATCAGCGACGTGGTCAAGGCCCAGAAGTAACCAGCCTCCCCACCACCAAGAGCAGCGACGACCGGCCCCGAAGCCGGTCGTCGTCGTTCTTGGGCCTCCCAGCCGATACATTCGCCCCATGAAGACTCGCGTCGTCGTTCTCGGAGCCGGCTTCGGCGGCCTGGAACTCTGCACACTGCTCTCGGATGCGCTCGGCGATGCCGTCGACGTAACCCTGATCGACAAGAACGATTCGTTCGTCTTCGGCTTCTCGAAGCTGGACCTGATGTTCGGGCGGGAGACGCCCGAGGCGGTCCGGATGCACTACCGCGACATCGACAAGCCCGGGGTGCGCTTCGTCCAGGAGACGGTCACCGCGATCGATCCCGAATCGCGGGTCGTGACCACCGACGCAGGCGTCCACGAGGCAGATCACCTGGTCGTGGCGCTCGGAGCCGACTACGACATGGACGCGACGCCGGGGCTCGCCGAGGGCGGCAACGAGTTCTATTCGGTCGCCGGGGCCGAGCGGGCCGGCGGCGTCATCCCGACGTTCTCCGGGGGCAGCGCGATCATCGGCGTCTGCGGAGCCCCGTTCAAATGCCCGCCGGCACCGAGCGAGACATGCCTGCTCCTCCACGACCACCTGATCGAGCGGGGGATCAGGGACGTCTGCGAGATCTCGTTCGTGATCCCGTTCCCGACGCCCGTCCCGCCTTCCCCCGATACCTCGGCGGCCCTGGTCGAGGCGTTCGCCGAGCGTGACATCAACTTCGTTCCCGACCGCCGTATCGCCTCACTCGACCCAGCTCGCCGTGTTGCCGTTCTCGACGACGGCGCCGAGATGCCCTACGACCTCTTTCTCGGCGTCCCCAAGCACCGGGCCCCGGACGTCGTTCTGGCGAGCGGCATGGCAGAGGACGGATACATACCCGTCGACTCGGGGACCCTGCGGACGAAGTTCCCGAACGTCTACGCGGTCGGCGACGTCGCGACCGTTGGCGTCCCCAAGGCCGGGGTGTTCGCCGAGGGCGCCGCCAGGGTCGTGGCCGAGTCGGTGATCGCCTCGGTGCGCGGGAACGGGGAACCGGACGGCTACGAGGGTCGCGGCTCCTGCTATATCGAGTTCGGGAGCGGGCGCGTGGGGCGCGTGGACGTCGACTTCCTCGGTGGCCCCAAGCCGACCGGCACCTTTCAGGCACCGTCCGATGCGCTCGTCGCCGAGAAGGTCGAGTTCGGCTCGAGCCGACGGGCTCGCTGGTTCTGACCCAGGAGCTCGCCTAACCGTCGATCTGGTCGAGCGTCCGTCCACTCAGAACCGAGCCCGGCGACTCCGCGACCACGTCCGAACCGGGGCGCGCATCCTCATCGCGCCGTTTGATCAGAAGCCACCGCGGCTCCGCGTTCCGCCCGGTGCGCTGCAGGGCGAACCCTCCGCGCAGCTTGCTTCCGTGGAGGACGAAGACGGCGTGGCCACGTTCCAGCGCCTCCGGCCAGGCGACGCGCCCTCCCTGCTCGTAGACGCCGCGATCCCAGACGATGGCCCGGCCCTCGCCGAGAACGCCCTCGAAGTGGTCGTCGGCCGGATCGTGATCAGGCACCTCGATGGCCATGCGCTTGACGGCCGGGTCCAGCGACGGGCCCTTCGGAACGGCCCAAGAGCGCATGACCCCGTCGACCTCGAGACGAAGATCGAAGTGGTGAGAGGCCGCCGCGTGCTCGCGAACCACGAACCTGCCGGCGCTCACGCCCCGGATCGCGAACTGCTCGTGGCCCTCGCACTTGACTCGCTCCAGGGCGACATCGCTCACCCTCGCCGCCCGCGGACCCTCGCGCAGAAACGCCACCAGCCGATCGACTGCGGCCTCGTCTCCCTCGGCGTGAACCAGGACCGCGCCGTCCCCGGTGTTCCGCACCCACCCCATGACGCCGAGCTGACGGGCTCGACGGGCGGTCGCGTCACGAAATCCGACGGCCTGGACCCGGCCCTCGACCGTCGCGCGGATCGCCGCCAAGGCCCTCCCGTCCGGTCGGCCGGGCGCTTCCGGCAGCTCGGTCATCGGCGCCCAACCTAGCGAAGCGGCTTCGCGTCCGGGCGCGAGATTCCCCATCCAGGCCGGGAGCCGGTCAACCGTTCGGCATCCACCGGCGCCGGCTCGCCCCTGCCGCGATCCCGACCCTTTAAGGGCGCCTGTTAGCTTGTGATGAGCCTCTGAATCGCCATTGCCGCTCCAAACGAGTCCGGTGGCACCAACGGGGACACCTACCCGAAGGACGCGATATGGCACCAGTATCCGCTGTCCGCTCGCCCGCGACGGGCGCGCGATGAAAGCAGCCATCGAGACGGCCCGTTTGCGGAAGCAACGGACCTCCGACCTTGCTGATGAGGCGCGCCACGCGCAGGAGCGCTACGACCTCTACAAGGCCAAGACCTACGGACCGACGATGACCAGCCCAGCGAAGCTGCGCGAGCTGAAGCAGGCCTGCGAGCTGAGCGACGCCCGGCTGCGCTCGGCATGGGTCGCGCCCGGCACCTCCGAGAGCTCCGCGGCGATCGCGAATTGGTTTGAGTACCTCGGCCGAAACAGTCGCCTGGACCTGTGTCCGCTGCGACGTCACCGCGCGCTTCATGGCCGACAGTGACCATCACGGGCTTCCCGCCGACTGGGTCGACCTCGACGGTGAGCTCTATTGCCTCGGGTGTCGACGCGTGCTCGCCGGTGACGCCGCAGCCGAGGGCGAGGACGCCGTCGGCGCGACGCGGGAGCAGCTGCTCCAACTGCGCAAGACCGGCACCCTCGAGTTCGAGATCCGCCGTGACCCCGACCGCCCCGACAGAGCGATCGCAAGGGCCTGCCGAACGTCGGTTCCCGCGGTCGCGAAGGTCCGCAACCGGCTGAGCTAGGTGAGTCGGGCCTGGGCCGGCCCATCGGTCGTGTCTTTGCATGGCCACAGAGCACCCAATGACACGACCGATCCTGGCGGGTTGCCGCGGCCCGGCGCAGTCGAGCAGCCCGGAGGGCTGCGAGTCGCGCGGTGATCCTCGGGAGGGCCACCGGGCCGCGGGCCCGGCGCAGTCGAGCAGGGCGGAGCCCTGCGAGTCGCGCGTTCTAGCGGTGGTCGGTTGCTCCTCGTCGTGGCGGCCGTCGAGCTCGCGGGCGATCTCCTGGGTCTCGACGTGCCGCACCATCTGGCTGTCCAGCAACGGGTTGATGACCCCGCGCAGAGCGGAGTAGGCGGCCCAGCGGCGCGGCCTGATGATCCGCGGTGCCCGTTTCTCGATCCCGTCGACGATCCCCCTGCCGGCCTCGCTGGGTTGCAGCCGCTTGTTCAGAAAGGCCGGGACCGTGTCGCTGAAGCGTGAGGCCAGTGGATCTGCATCGACGGTCTGGTGGACCATCGAGGTATCGATGAAACCGAAGTAGGCGACGCTCGCGCCCGGCGCCGTGCTGGGCGAGCTCGACTCGTAGGGCGCGGCCGAGCTGCTCGACCCCGGCCTTCGACATCGCGTAGGGAGCTGCGCCGAGCCCGTTGACGAATGCGTAGACGGAGGCGACGACGACGACGTGACCGCGGCGACTGATGATCTCCGGCAACGGCGCCGTCACCGTTCGGTGGACACCGTTCAGGTTCACGTCGAGGACGCGGTCGAAGGCCTCCCCCGACATAGATCGAGTCGTCGCGCCACGAGATGCGATCCCGGCGTTGGCGACGACGACGTCCACCCCGCCGAACCGCTCCACAACCTGAGCGACGACCTGCTGCATCGCGCCACGGTCGGTGACGTCCGCAGCAAGGCCCACCGCCGGGACCTGGAAGCGACTCCGCGGCCTGCTCCGCCGACTCCGGATCGAGGTCGACGATTGCGACCGTCGCGCCACGTCGCGAGAGCTCCTCCGAGGTCGCGAACCCGATACCGCGAGCTCCACCGGTGACGAGCGCGACCTTCCCACTCAGTGCGTACTTGACGGCCACCGCCGGCCCACCTTACTCGCCAGGCCGAGGGCTCGTAGTCCTTCAGGAAGCAGCCATGAAGGTCCTCCCGGCGGACCTCAATGACCGAACTTGACGTTCGGCAGGATCCGGTCGAGCCACCTGGGCAGCCACCACGCCGCCCGACCGGTGAGGCGCAGCAGGACCGGGACGAGCAGCAGTCGGACCAGCAGCGCATCGAGCAGGACGGCGACGCCGAGGATGATTCCCATCTCCTTCGGAGGCAGCGGACCCGACAGGGCGAAGGTGAAGAACACCGCGACCATCACCGCCCCGGCGGCGAAGATCACGCGGCCGGAGTGAGCGAGGCCGCCGACCATCGCCTCCTTCGGATCGTGTGAGCCGGTCCCAGTGTTCCTTGGCGCTCGAGAGCAGGAACACCGTGTAATCCATGCTGATCGCGAAGATCATCGCGAAGAAGAAGACCGGACCCCAGGCATCGAGGAAGCCCTGAGATTCGAACCCGAGCAGCCCGGAGCCATGACCCTCTTGGAAGATCAGCTGGGCGACGCCGAATGCCGCACCCGTGGCCAGCAGGTTGGTCAGTACGCCGAGCGCAGCGATCAGCGGTGCCTGCAGCGCGACCAGCAGGAGCAGGAATCCGAGGCCCAGGACCAGGCCGATGACCAGCGGAGTCTTGCTCGCCAGCTCGGACTCGAGATCGTGGTTCTCGGCAACCGCACCGCCGACCATCGCGCCGGCGGGCAGGTCGGTGCGGAGGCGATCGATCGCCTGCCCGATCTCGCCCGAGGAGGGGTCGGATGCGGGCACGGCCTGGATCAGGACGACGTCGCCCGAGGCGCCCGGCTGGGGCGGCGTGACCTGCGCGATCGCCGGATCGGCGGCCAGCGTCGCGGCCACCTGATCGGCGTCGGCGGCCGGAGCGGTGACCTGAAGGGCGCCGGGAGCGCCCGGGCCGAACTCCGACTGAACGAGCTCGTAGCCCACGCCGGCTGGTGTCGCTCTTCGGGCACGACCTTGATCGACGGCATCCCGGTGTCCAGCGAGAGGACCGGGATCGCCAGCGCTCCGAGGACCGCGACGGTCGCGATGCCGGGCAGCCAGGGATGGGCCCAGAGCCACTCGCCCCAGGCCGCGAATCGCGGCGAGCGGTGCTCGCCGGAGTGGACCCAGGGCAGGGACGAGCTTGTCGACCCTCGTACCGAGCCGTCGCCAGCGACCGCCGGCAGCAGGGTCAGCGTGGCGGCGAGCACGAAGATGACCGAGAGCATGATCCCGACCGCCATCGAGCGGAAGGCGGGGCTGTCGACGAGCATCACCGCGGTCAGCGAGATCAGGACGGTGATGCCGCTGAAGAGGACGGCCTTGCCGGCGGTGTCCATCGTCTCCTCGACGGCCTGCTCGGGATTCTCGTGCTGGCCGAACAGGGCCCCGCGGAAGCGGTAGACGATGAAGAGCGCGTAGTCGATCCCGAGGGCGAGGGCGAACATCAGCGCGAAGTTCATCGCCCAGATCGAGATCGGCGTGAACAGCGTCAGCAGGAAGAGGGAGCCCGCCGAGGCGACGAGGCCGAGGATCGTCAGCAGCAGCGGGAGGCCGGCGGCCACCATCGATCCGAACGCGAGCAGGAGGATCGCCAGCGTCACCGGCCAGCTGATCATCTCCGACTTCATCATCGCCTCGCGGTTGGCCTCGTTGAAGTCCGACCACATTCCCGAGGCACCGGTCACGGCGACCTGCACCTGATCGGTGCCGAGGGCGGTGATCGGTTCCTTGAGGTCATCGGCGGCCCTGACCATCTCGTTGCTGTCGGCCGCGGCTCCGCCCATCACGATGGCGGTGTGGCGATCGGCGCTGATCGTCGTCCCGGGCTGTGGCGGGGCGACGGTGGCGATCGCGGTCGTCGGCCTGCAGCTCGGCGCTCACCTGCTCGACCGTCGAGCGGAACTCCGGCGAGGAGACCGTCTGATCGGGGCTGTGGACGACGACCATCAGACCGGTGCTGTTGAGGCCGCCGAACTCGGACTGGACGAGGTCGCGGACCTGGACCGATTCCGAGCCGTTCGCCTGCCAGCCGGCGCCCGAGAGCGCGGTCTCGACGCGCGGCGCGAGCACGCCGAGACCGACGCCAGAACGGCCCAGGCGATGAAGACGGCGCGTGAATGGGTTGCGGCCCAGCGACCGAGACGGCCGATCGGGCCGCTGCGGCGGGGCTCGGCGCCGTTCGGGACGGGCGGTTCGGTCGCGGGCGGGCGTTCCTCGGTGACGGAGGTCATCGGGCTCACGGCTCTGCTTCAGGTGGAAGGCACGGGTCAGGATCAGAGACATCGGGCAGTCGCCGAACGAGGACGAACAGCCACTGGTTGATGCCGACGAAGGCGGTCAGCAGCAGGAACCATCCACTGACCAGAACGGCCAGCAGGACGCTGATCAGGACGACGGTGCCGGCGATCGCGAACAGGACGCGCTCGAGCGGCCAGCGGCCCTGGCTCTGGCTCTCACGGCTCCAGGATGAGGTCTGGCAGGTGGTTTGGCTGTTCATCGTGATCCTTCCACTAGTTGGGTCAGTTCGGCAAGTTGGCTCTGCAGGCCTCCGCAGACCTGCTCGCACAGTTCGTAGACGGCGTCGTCGGTGACGCTGTAGAGCGAGCTCGTCCCCTCCTTGCGCCGGTCCACGATCCCCGCCTGGTGAAGCACGCCCAGATGCTTGGAGGCGTTCTGCTGGCTCGTGCCGAGCCGCTCGGTGATCTCTGTCACCGACAGCTCACCTTCGCGGAGCTGATCGAGGATGCGGATCCGGTTCGGATCGCCGATCACGCGGAAGCGCGTGGCGATCATCTCGGCAAGATCCATCGGGATTGGGCTGGGGAGCTTCACTCGGGTTACCTTTCACCGCTTCACTACTGTCTAGTTGTAAATATAGGGAAGGGGAATACATCTGTCAAGCGTGGCGGTCCACGGTAGGGTCGCCCCCGCACCGTTTCGGATTAGGAGGAGAGACCTTGACCGTTGCCCCAGTACCCCCCGCGCCCGAGATCCCCGACGTGGATCTCGCCACCTTCACGCTGGCCAGGGCCGCCGAGCTGGGCGACAAGCCCGCCTTGATCGACGGGCCGACCGACCGGACGATCACGTTTGCGGAACTCGCCCGCGACGTCGAGCTGCTCGCCGGCGCGCTCGCGGCCAGGGGGATCGGCAAGGGCGACGTCGTCGCGATCTACATGCCCAACCTCCCCGAGTACGCGGTGGTATTCCAGGGCGTGGTGCGCGCGAACGCCACGAACACCACCGCAAACCCGCTCTACACCCACCAGGAGCTGGGTCACCAGCTCGTCGACTCGGGGGCGCGGATGATCTTCACGGTCGCGCAGTTCCTCGAAACGGCCCGTGCCGCCGCCGAGCACGCAGGGATCGCCGATATCGTCGT
The DNA here is from genome assembly GCA_963823275.1 of uncultured Solirubrobacterales bacterium. Taxonomy (GTDB): domain Bacteria; phylum Actinomycetota; class Thermoleophilia; order Solirubrobacterales; family 70-9; genus RHKX01. The sequence continues at coordinate 32,071 of CAWGKW010000003.1, forward strand.
CGTCGGTGAGGCCGAGGGGGACGATCCGACCCTGGCCGACCTTCTGGCCGAGGGCGCGCCCCCACCCGAGATCGACGTCGATCCGGCCACCGACCTCGCGGTGCTTCCCTACTCGAGCGGGACCACCGGCCTGCCGAAGGGGGTGATGCTGACCCACCGAAACCTGATCGCCAACGTCCTGCAGATCAACGAGACCTTCGACCTGGACGAGGGGGACGTGCTGATCGGCGTGCTTCCGTTCTTCCACATCTATGGGCAGTCGGTGATCATGAACCTCGGGCTGCGCAGCGGAGCGACGGTGGTCACGATGCCGCGATTCGACCTCGACCAGTTCCTCGGGCTGATCGGCGAGCATCGAGTGACCCTGGCCTACGTCGTGCCTCCGATCGCTCTCGCCCTCGCCAAGCATCCGGCCGTTGAGGACGCGGACTTCTCGAGCCTGCGACTGATCATGTCGGGCGCCGCCCCGCTCGGTGCCGAGCTCTCCAACGCGGTATCGACGCGCCTCGGCGTGCCGACGATCCAGGGCTACGGCATGACTGAGACCAGCCCGGTGACGCATGTCTCGCCGATCGAGCCGGAACGGATCAAGGGCGGCTCCATCGGGCTTCCGGTCCCGGGTACGGAGTCCCGCCTGGTCGATCCCGACTCCGGGGAGGACGGAACGAGGGGGGAACTGTGGATCCGTGGCCCCCAGGTCATGGCCGGCTACCTCAACAACGAGGAGGCGACCGCCTTGACGATCGACTCCGATGGCTGGCTCCACACCGGCGACGTCGCCGAGATCGACGAGGACGGCTACTACTCGATCGTCGACCGGCTCAAGGAGTTGATCAAGTACAACGGGTTCCAGGTGCCGCCCGCCGAGCTCGAGGCGATTCTGATCACCCACCCTGCGATCGCCGACTGCGCGGTGATCGGAGTCCCCGACGAGGCGGCCGGTGAGCTGCCCAAGGCCTTCCTCGTCGTCTCCGGCGACGTCACCGACGAGGAGATCATGGAGTTCGTGGCGGAGAAGGTCTCACCGCAGAAGAGGGTCAGGCTGATCGAGCGGATCGAGCAGATCCCGAAGTCCGCCGCCGGCAAGATCCTCCGCCGCCAACTGGCGAACAAGGATTGACCCGGCCGAAGCCGACGCGCAGCGGAGGATCCGGTCGGATTCATCCCCCTACAGCTGGGGTGAATCGGGCTCGAGGCCGAGGATGATCCGGCCCGCGAGCTCGAACGTCGCCGGCGCGACGATCATGTGCTGGGCGGCGGTGTGGACGTCGCGAAGCCGCCGCTCGGCGATCCCCGCGTAGAGCCCTCCGGAGCCGCTGAGACGGTGGGTGAGATCGACGACTTCGACGGCGGTGCGGGCGGCATGGGTCGCCGCGAGCCGGAGGCCGAGTCGGTGCTCGATCTCGAGCGGATCGCCGCCCTGGGCCACGGCCCACGCGTCGGCGACCGCCGCGGACACACCGGCCCGGGCGGCGCGGAGCGAGGCCTCGGCGGCGGCGATCGCCTCCTGGGTGGTGCCGCGATCGGCGAGGCTGCGGGAGCTGCCGGCCGGCCTGCGGGCGGCTGCGACCTCATGGATGTCACCGAGCGCCCCGGCGGCAAGGCCGGTGCAGACGGCTGAGACGGACAGCGCGAGCAGACCGAAGAGCGGGAAGGCGAAGAGCGGCCCCGCCGAAACGGGGGATCCGCCGGCGAGGTCGACGACCTGCTCGGCGGGAAGGGCGATATCGGTGACGGTGACGTCGTGGCTCCCGGTCGCTCGCAGCCCGAGCGAGTCCCAGGTCTCGATCACCTCGACCTGCTCGCGCGCCACCACGGCGTAGAGCGGGCCGCGCTCGGGGTGAACGCAGCCGAGCCCGACGACCTCGGCGTGAGCGATCCCACTGCCCAGCGGCCAGCGCCCCGAGAGCCCAAGCAGACCGTGATCGCCGCCTGCCGGGCGCAGCTTGCCGCGCGGCGCGAAGATGCCCGCCGCGATGGCCGGCGGCTCGCCGAACATGCGACGGGCAACCGCCGTCGGCAGGTAGGCCGCCACCAGCCCGGCCGTCGCTCCGATCGCGGCGCACCACCCGGCCGACCCATCGGCGGCGGCTATCGCCTCGATCATGGCGATCAACTCCGCCGGCTCGACCTCGCCGCCTCCCAGATCCTCAGGAACCAGCGCCGCGAAGATCCCCGTTTCGTCCAGCGCGGCGATCGTGGCGGGGCTGAGCGCCCGCGCGCGCTCGTTTTCGGCGGCCGCGGCGCCGATCGTCGCGATCGTCTCGGGTTCAGCCACGACGATGCTCGTCGGCCAGGGCTGCGAGGAACCCGACGTACTCGGCCACCTGCTCCGGCGGCCCGGAGGGAAGGTAGAAGACGGCTCGATCGACCCCCGCGTCGGCGTAGCGGCGCAGGGCTTCCGCCTCCGGCTTGACCGCGTAGAAGGTGACCGGCACGCGGTTCCTGCCGGCCGTGGCGGCACGGTTCTGAAGCTCGCCGATCCGGCCCGCCAGCTCGCTGAGGCGAGTCTCGGGATTGGGGATCCAGCCGTCGGCCAGGTCGACGACCCGGTCGAGGGCGCCGTCGGAGTTGCCGCCGACGAGGATCGGCGGATGGGGGTGCTGGACGGGCTTGGGCCACGACCAGATCGGGTCGAAGTCGACATGGCGGCCGTGGTAGGAGGCCTCTTCTCTGGTCCAGATCTCGACCATCGCCTCGAGCCGTTCGCGCATCAGGGTGAATCGGGTCCGCGGTTCGGTCCCATGATTGGCCATCTCCTCCCGATTCCACCCGGCGCCGACCCCGAACAGGAAGCGGCCGTCGGAGACCCGGTCGATCGTCGCCACCTGCTTTGCGGTCGTAATCGGGTCGCGCTCGACGATCAGGCAGATGCCGGTCCCGATGAGCAGTCGCTCGGTCGCGGCAGCCGCCGCCGTGAGGGCGATGAACGGGTCGTAGATCCGCCTGTACTCGTCCGGCAGATCGCCGCCCGCTGGATAGGGCGTCTCGCGGCTGACCGGAATGTGGGTGTGCTCGGGGAACCAGAGCGACTCGAAGCCGTGGCCCTCGGCGAGCCGGCCCAGAGCCGCCGGTTGGATGGTCTCGGCGGTGGGAAAGATCTGACAACCCGAACTTCACGCGCCCACCCTAATGGGCACCGCCCACCCCGTAGGATTTACCCATGCGCATCCCCGAACTCCTCGAAGCCGGCGGCGACCCATGCTTCTCATTCGAGTTCTTCCCGCCGAAGACCGAAGCGGGCGTCGCGGAACTGTTCGAGAGCATCGAGGATCTGAATCGGCTCGAGCCGCGCTTCGTCTCGGTCACCTACGGGGCGGCCGGCTCGACCCGTGACGGCACGGTCGAGATCACGACCCGGATCAAACGCGACTACGGCATCGAGACCATGGCCCACCTGAGTGTGGTCGGCGAGAAGATCGAGGGAATCGAGTCGATTCTCGATCGGCTGGCCGCTGCGGGAATCGAGAACATCCTCGCGCTCCGAGGCGATCCGCCTCGCGGAGCTGGGGTCGTTCACCCCCGAGCCGGGCGGGCTGCAGAGCTCCGCCCAGCTCGCGGAGTTCATCCGCGGTCGCGAATCGACCTCGGAGTTCGGCATCGGCGCCTCCTGTTTTCCCGAGGTTCACCCCGAGGCCGAGGACCCCCGAGGCCGACATCTCCTTCCTGCGCGAGAAGGTCGACGCGGGGGCCGAGTTCCTGATCAGTCAGCTCTTCTTCGACAACGCGGTCTACTTCAGCTGGGTCGAGCAGGTGCGGGAGGCCGGAATCGATGTCCCGATCATCCCTGGGATCCTGCCGATCATCTCCCGCGAAGGCCTGCACCGTTTCTGCGGCGTATGCGACGCGAAGATCCCGGAGCGGCTCGACGACCAGCTCGCGGCGCTCGACGGGGACCCCGATGCGGAGCGCGCGTTCGGGATCGCCTATGCGTCTCTGCAATGCGAGCAGCTGCTCGCCGCCGGGGCGCCGGGCATCCACTTCTTCGTGCTCAACCGGGCGACCTCGGTGAAGGCGATCCTCGGCGCGATCAGGGCGAGCCGGCCCTGGGAGCGAACCGGCGGGGAGATCCTCGCCAGCCAGCCCGCGGCACCAGCTAGGCGCCGGTCAACCAGCTGACGGGGTTGCCCACGAGCATCGTCTCGAACTGCGCCTCCGAAACCCCGGCCTCCCGCAGCTCGGGGATGACCCTGTCAGCGACGATCCGGATCGTCCAGTCCTTGACCATCCCGGCTTCGGCGAGCTGGGCGGCGACCTCGGGCGGGAACCAGTCGATCGTCGCGCAGGAGTCGGCGGAGATGAAGAGCTGGGAGGCGTATCCACGCTCGAGCAGAGCCACCGTCACGGCCTGACGCTGATCGAAGGGGAGATACATCTCGATCCCGTAGCGGTCGAGCCCGGCGTAGATCCCCTTCTGCAGCAGCCGCTCGATGTAGTCGGCGTCGGGACTGTCGCCGCAGTGGGCGATCTGGACGCGGGAGAGGTCGGCGCCCTCCTCCTCGAATATCTCGATCTGCCGCGGGGCCGTATCGCTGGCCGGCCGCGAGTGGGCCATGATCGGGACGCCGGTGCGCAGATGGGCCCGGGCGGCCGCGCGGTGGACCTTCTCGACGTTCTCGGTGACGCCCGGCTCGTCGGCCGCGCACTTGATGAAGGCGGCCTTGATCTCGGTTCCCTGAATCCCGTCCTCGATGTCGGCGACGAACATGTCGGCGATCTGGTCGGGGCTGCGAGAGATGAAGAACGGCGGCAGGTGGTCGTAGGTGTAGATGCCGGTGCAGGGGACGACCTGTAGGCCGGTCTCGGCGGCGACCCGGGCCATGAACGCCACGTCGCGGCCGATGAACATCGCGGTTGGATCGCAGATCGACCTGACCCCGAGCTCGATCGCTGCCTCGGCGGCCTCGACCGCCATCCGGTACTCGCCGCCGGGCTCGACCGCTTCGGGCGGGTCGCCGCCCAGGGTCGGGGCGTTCGGCCACTGGAAATGGACCGCCTCGTCGCGGGTCATCAGGTGCTCGTGGATCAGCGTCGTGCCGAGCTCGTCGGCCTCGATTGCGCCGGTGACCGTCTCGATCGTCGCCATGGGTGCACTCTATCCCTGAGCGGGGTGGCATGGCGATCAACGGCCGCTCGTCCATGCGGCGGGGACGGGTCCGCTAGATTCCGCGCCCGTGGCAAGCCGCAAGGAAGAGAAGGAGCGCCTGCGCCAGGAGCGCGTCGACGCCGAGCGCCAGGCTTCGGCCTCCGGCCGCAGCCGCCTGATCATCGGCTACGTCGTCGCCGGCGCGCTGGCCCTGCTGATCGTCGTCGGCCTCGTGATCGCCGTCACCGGCGGCGGCGGGGACGACGAGTCCGCCGGCGGCAGCACCACCGCCACCGGCGACAACGTCAACACCGATTTCGGCGGGGTCGTGCCCGACGGCGTCACCGTGGACAACCGCGAGGGCACCCCGCCACCTGAGATCGCGCTCGGCGACCTCACCGCCGCCGCCAATGCCGCAGGTTGCGAGCTGCAGCTCGACCTCAAAGACGAGGGCAGCACCCACCTCGACCCCAAGTCCGAGGAGCTTCCCGACTACGCCACCAACCCACCCACGTCCGGCGACCACTACCCGGTGGCGCTGGCCGACGGAGCCTTTCTCGAGACCCCGAGCCCCGGCAACTTCATCCACGCGCTCGAGCACGGCCGGGTCGAGATCCAGTACAGCCCGGACCTCTCCGAGGAAAATCAGCTCGCCCTCAAGGGTGTCTTCGACGCCGACCGGCCCGGCATGGTCCTCTTCCCCAACGGCGACATGCCCTACGAGGTCGCGGTCACCGCCTGGACCCAGTTGATGACCTGCGACACGTTCGAGGGCGACACGACCCTCGACGCGATCCAGGACTTCCGCGATTCCTACCGCGGTCGGGGACCCGAAGCAATCCCCTTCTAGATAACTCCGGCCAGATGCTCCGCTGCGCGTCCGCTCTGGCCGGGCGGCTCGGTGTTGCCGCTCGGCAGGGGCGTCAGGTTGAGATTGGGTGGGCTCCGCTGCGCGTCCGATCCGGTCGGGTTGCGCGGTGTTATCGCTCGGCAGGGGCGTCAGGTTGAGATTGGGTGGGCTCCGCTGCGCGTCCGGTCCGGTCGGGTTGCGCGGTGTTGCCGCTCGGCAGGGGCGTCAGGTTGAGATTGGGTGGGGCGGTGGGCTCCGCTTGCATCCGGAACTTCGTCTTCATCCCGGTGTTGAGCCTTTGTAAGGATGTACTCACGGTTGATGTCCCTCCGGCGGCTCCCATTCGCAGTTCTGATCGCGGCCTCCGCGGCCCTCGTCTGGGCCGTGGCGCCGGCGCTCTCGACCCAGCTCTACCGACCCGAAGCGGTGGACTTCACCCAGCCCGTACCGCCGTCGGAGCAGCTCCGCCGGCCCGGCGCAGAGGCCGCTCGGATCGCCGATCGGCGTGGCGGATACGGGATCGAGGGGCCGGTTCTCTACCGCAGCCTCCCCGTTGAGGCCCCTCACCGCTTCGATCTGGTCGGGATCGCCGGGCAGATGCATGCGCTCGAGTTCCGGGTCCGAACCGACGGCGGGGTGTGGACCGGCTGGGTCGAGACGGACAACGGCGACCCCCTCTACACCGGTGGCAGCGACCAGGTTCAGATCCGCAGCCGGGGGGTGCCGATTCGCGGCGACCTCCACTACGTCAACGTGAGCGGGGACACCACGTTCACCGGTGGGCTGATCAACGACCTCCGCGGCGGGGTGAACTCGGCGATGGTGTCGCTCGCCGGCGTACCCGAGGCCTCCGCCGCCTCCCCCGAGCCGGACTTCGTCAGCCGCCGGGAGTGGGGCGCCAAACAGGATCAGGGCGGGTGTGCGCCTCGCACCAGGCCGAAGATGGGCAGGATCAAGGCCGGCGTCGTCCACCACACGGTCAGCACCAACGACTACAGCGAGGCCGAGGCGCCCGGAATCGTGCTCGGGATCTGCCGTTATCACCGGAACGGAAACGGCTGGAACGACATCGGCTACAACGCCCTCGTCGACCGCTTCGGCAACATCTACCAGGGCCGCGCCGGGGGGATGTCGCGTCCGGTGGTCGGCGCTCACGCCGAGGGCGTCAACGACCAGACGACCGGGGTCGCTTCCATCGGCACCTACTCCAAGGACAAGCCCTCGCAGGCAACCCGCAAGGGGATCGTCACCTACCTCGCCTGGAAGTTCGACCTGACCGGCATCTCGGCGACCGGCTCCACCCGCCTGACCTCCGACGGCGGGTCGAGCCAGAAGACCCCCAAGGGCGACCCGATCAGGGTCAAGCCGATCTTCAACCACGGCACCACCAATTACACCGAGTGCGCGGGGGCCCGGATGAACAAGCTGATCCCCAAAATCCGCCGGGACGTCCGAGCGCGGTTGGACGGGAGCTGAGGACCGAGCCGTCGATCGGTTCGGTGCGCCGGCTTCACCCCCTCGCGAAGTGGGCCCGGCGGTGTTTGCGGGATCACCCCCCCAGCGAGAGGCTCGAGTCGGAGTTCAGGCAGTCCCTGACTCCCTGCGCGATCAACCGCGCTCGAAGGTCGGCCCCCTCGGCGATCGGATGGAGGTCGTCGGCCTGCATCAGCTCGGGATGGGTTGCCACGGCGTTGGCCCAGTCGGGAACCTCGGTGCCGGGTCGGGAGGAGGCGAAGTCCTCGACGACCCGGTTCTTGCCGGTGGAGTCGACCCCGTCGACGCTCAGGCCGTGGATCGTCGGTACGACCATGCAACGGTCGCCGACGATGTCGGAGACCGCATCGAGATTGCCGGCGAGAATCTCGGGGTAGTTGGGGTTGTCGTTGGTGCCGGCGTCGAAGACGATGACGGACTGCGCGGGGTCGTAGCTCTCCTGGAACAGATCGAAGAGCTGAAAGCTGTTGTAGCCGCCCTCGGCGTTGACCGTGAGCGGCACGGAGGGCAGGTACTGGTCCAGGTAGGGGGAGGTGAGGACCTCGAGGCTGTCGCCGATGACCAGGACCTCGCCGGAGCCCTCGAGGTTCAGACTCTCGCTCGCGACAGCCTCGGCCTCGCCCTCCGGAACCACCGCCTTCGCGGCGGCGAGCGTTCCGCGCCGGTTGCCCAGCGTGCGACCCTGTCGCTCGCCGATGGCAGCGCCGGCTCGGCGGCCCCGGCTCAATTCGCCGACCGAGCCCTTCGACTCGAGCGACGTAGAAGGCGGTCTCGCGCCGACTCTCTCCGCTCGACCGCCGCGTCCCTCGCGTCCGGGGCTGCCGAGGAACCCAGGGCGTAGCCCCCGATCGTCGCCGCGCCGACGAGCAGCGCGCGCAGAGCAGGAGGGTGATGCGACCTGCGGCTCACGGGCTCGCGACGATGTCACGTCGCTACTGGTCCGGATCGCCTGGGCGTCGTTCTCGAAGGTGCTGCGTGAAGGCGGCCTGAACGGAGTCGCGATAGGCGTCCTCGAAGGCCGTCCGCCGTCCGTCGTCGAACCCGATCGCGTAACCAAGGGCCTCGCCGGTCGCGGCGCCGCTCGTCCGGCCGGCCTGCTCGCCGGCGGCACGGGCGGCGAGTCGAGGTCCTTCCCGGTCCCGTTACCGACCGCGTACCCGCCGACGGCCCCCGCACATGCGAACAGCAGAGGCCCGACGACCGGGCGACGAGCTTGCTTCGCGATCCCTCGGCTGCTCATCCCCGATGGTCTTCGGCTACCGCCTCCCCGGGCGTCCCGAGTCCTCTCCCGCGGACTCGTCCCCCGCCTTCTCGTTGTCGGGCCTCGCCATCGAGGGAAGCGTAGTCAAACTCGGCGTACCGCGGCGACCCCCCTGCCCGCTTTAATGACTTGCCCCAGGGGGACTGAACGATGCCTGAACCGATCAAGCGCGGCGCGCGCTACATGCCGGGACTCGATGGCCTCAGGGCCATCGCCGTTCTTGCGGTTCTCGCCTACCACCTGGGCTTCGGCTGGGCGCCCGGCGGACTGCTCGGGGTCGGCGTCTTCTTCACCCTGAGCGGCTACCTGATCACCGACCTCCTGCTCGCGCAGGTCGCCAAGGGCGGGATCAAGCTCGGCGCCTTCTGGCTCGCCCGCGCCCGTCGGCTGCTGCCCGCGCTGTTTCTGATGCTGGTCGTGGTGATGGCCTGGGTCACGGTGATCGGTCCCCACCAGCCCCCGGACTTCAGGACCGCGGCCGCCACCGCCGCGTTCTACGTCAACAACTGGTGGCTGATCTTCCACGACGTCTCCTACTTCGCCCAGTTCGCGACGCCGGAGCCGCTGAACCACCTCTGGTCGCTCTCGGTCGAGGAGCAGTTCTACATCGTCTGGCCCTTTCTGCATGATCCTCGGGGTTCGCTTCATCCCGGAGGCCGGTTCGTCGACCGGGGTGCGGCTTCGGCTCGGGGCGACGATCCTCGGGCTGGGGCTCCTCTCCGGAATCCTGATGGCCGTCCTCTACCGGCCCGGTCTCGACCCCTCGCGCGTCTACTACGGCACCGACACGAGGGCGCTCGAGCTCCTCGTCGGAGCGGCGCTCGCGACGGTGTGGCCGAGCCGGCTGCTGCGGGCGAACATCGCCGCCGGGGCGCGGCGGGTCATCGACACCGGGGGGGTCCTCGGCCTGATCGTCATCGGCGTCATGTTCTGGAAGGCGGACGAGTACTCGCCGTTCCTGTACCGCGGCGGGTTCCTGCTCCTGTCGGTCGCGACCGTCCTGGCCGTCGCCGCAATGGCCCATCCCGCCACCCGGCTCGGGCCGATCGTCGGGTGCCGTCCGATGCGCTGGATCGGCGAGCGCTCCTATGGCATCTACCTGTGGCATTTCCCGATCATCATCCTGTCCACGCCGGAGGGCGCTCAGGGGGTCGACCTCGTGCGGGCGTCGCTGCAGATCGCCGCGACGATCGGGATCGCCGCGCTCTCGTGGAAGTTCGTCGAGGACCCGATCCGCCACGGAGCCCTCGCGCGGCTCTGGGCCCAGCTGCGGGCCGGGCAGTGGCATCGTGAGTCGATCACCCGCGGGGGCTGGGCGGCTCTCGGCGGGAGTGCCGTCGTCGTCGTGGCGGCCGTTGCCGGCTTCGCGGGGGTCGGAGTCGGGCCGAGCCAGGCGAGCGCGCCCGGAAACGTCAGCGTCGCGGAGACCTTCGAATCGACCGACGCCGGTCCCGTGCCCGACGGCACCATCTGCGACGCGGTGGTCCACATCGGGGACTCGACCTCGGAGGGGCTCGTGTCTCCGGAGTACCTGCCGAATCCGAAACAGCTGATCGCCGCGCAGTACGCCCGGGTGGGCGCGACCACCCAGCACCTCGAGGTCTCGGGCGCGCGGTCCATCTACGAGACCTTCGAGGGAGCGCCCAACGCCAACGATGTCGCCCAGGCCTGGAGGGCCAAGGGGTTCGACGGCTGCTGGGTCCTGGCGCTCGGCACCAACGAGACCGCCAACGTCTCGGCGGGATCGGCGGTCGGCCTGCCGGAGCGCATCGACACGATGATGTCGACGATCGGCGACCAGCCGGTCCTCTGGGTCAACGTCAAGTCGAAGGTCGCGAGCGGTCCGTACGCGGCGCCGAACATGGAGCAATGGAACGACGCCCTCCTGGAGGCCTGCGACCGGTACCCCAACATGCGGATCTACGACTGGGCCTCCGACGTCAGGGACGTCTGGTTCATCCCCGACGGGATCCACTTCACGACCCCCGGATACGCGGCCCGCAGCAGGATGATCGCCGACGCTCTGCTGCAGGCATTTCCCGGCTCGGCGGGAGAGGTGACCCCCACCGACAGCATCGACTGCGTGGTCAACCCCGAGGACACAACCGCCAAGGAGACGGCTGCCGAGCAGGCCCCCGAGGATCCGACGACCGAGGAGACGACGACCACGACCCCGTCGACTTAGGGACGTCCGAGGGCCAGGCCTGCGGAGGAGCGGAGTCGTCGCCGGAGGTCACCTGCGGTACAGCGGGAAGAAGCCGTCGTCGGTGCGGTCACCGGCCAGCTCGGCGTAGGCCACGGGGTCGCAGACCAGCTCATGGGTGCGAAACGGCAGCTCGGCGTTGGCGAACCCGCGCTTGAATTCCTCGAGGCCGTCGCCGGGCTTGACCCCCCCGCCCAGGTTCAGCGGCAGCTCCAGCCCCTCGGCAAAGTCGGTCGCGGCCACGATCAGGTTCTTCGAGGGCGCCCGGCGGCGATGGTCGTCCGCGGTTCCCGACAGGTAGTAGTGGAGGAAACCGTCGCTGCGGACGGTGAGGGCCGCGGCCGCGCAGTCGCCGTCGGGGCCGGTCACGGTGATCAGCCAGGTCAGCGGCGATGCCAGCAGCGCACGGAAGTAGGCGGCGTCGAAGAAGTAGTCATCGGCGGCCTCGACGACCCGCATCGTCTCGGTGTAGACGGAGAGAAAGCCGTCGAGGTCGGCGGGGGTCGCATCGGGTCCTGCGACGGTCGAGACCTCGTAACCGGCGGACTCGTTCTTGCGGATCTGCTGGCGGTCGCTCATCCGCGACTTGCGCGGCCGCGTGGGATCGGAGACGAGGACGATCGAACGATCGGTGGCACCGGTGAAGGCGAGGGGCTCGCCGAGGCGATCGCGAATGAACGCGCTGACCAGGCCGCTTCCGCCGAGATCGACCGCCGCAGGATCGACGGGCCCGCCCTCGACCCTGGCCCCCGGGTAGGAATAGGGCGAGATCGCGTCGACCCGGTCGCTGTCGGGGATCGGCCTGACGACGAGCGGGACGGAGGCCCGACTCCTGCCGTCGTCGGCGACGAGGGTGTGGGTGACGCCCTCGGCGCCGAGGAACTCCCGGCTGCGGAAGAAGGCGTCGGCTTCGACGGCCGCCGCACCCTCGTCGGGGATCAGCTCGGCCGAGGGGATCTCTAGCCCTCTGCCTCGGCCCCGTCGGCCTCGGCGGACCAGCGCGCGCGCCAGTCGGACGCCGAGATGCCCCAGATCTCGCAGTCGATCAGGGTTCCGTCGGGGCGGCGGATGTGCCCGGGCATGGTGCCCTCGCGCTGCCATCCCTGCCAGGCGACGGCCTTCTTGGCGGGCCCGTTGAAGGCCGGGATTCGGCCGTAGACGCGGTGGGCGCCGAACTCCTCGAACGCCTTCGCGACCGTCAGCCGCTCCGCCTCGCGGCCGACGCCCCTGGCACCCGGGTTGTCACCGATCAGGGCGCCGAGCTCGGGCGCCGTCTGCCGGAACAGCCCGTAGAGCGCGGTGAAGCCGACGGGCTCGCTGATCCCCTCGACCTCGATCGCCCACTTTCGATCCTCGGCGTCGGCGTTCTCGTCCGCCGCGGCGGCGGCGTTCGTCCAGCCCTTGGCGTTCTCAGGCTCGAAGGAGGGCCGGACCTCCATCAGCGAGGAGATCGCCTCGCGGTTGTTGAACCAGCGGTGGACCGCCTCCCAGTCATCGGGGCGGAACGGCCTGATCCTGACCGCGACCTCGGAGCCACGCTCGTTCGTCATCGGCGGGGACGATACCCGGGGGACCCGGTCATCCCGGATCGAGACCCCGGCCGCCGATCACCTCGGTCACGGTCCGGCCGAGGATCTTCAGGTCGAGCACCGGCGTGCGATTCTCGACGTACCAGTTGTCGAGCTCGATCCGCTCGCCCCAGGTGATCCCGACCCGCCCGTTGACCTGGGCCCACCCGGTGATCCCGGGACGGACGGCGTGGCGGCGATGCTGGTGGGGATGCAGGTAGCCGAGGTGGGCCGGGATGGTCGGGCGGGGGCCGACGAGGGCCATCTCGCCGCGCAGGACGTTGACCAGGTTCGGGACCTCGTCGAGAGACGTGCGCCGCAGGACCCGTCCGACCCGGGTGACGCGAGGATCGGCGTCCCCGACGGCTGTCCCGGCGCCGATCGGGTCGCTGCCGGCGGCCATCGTGCGCAGCTTCAGCATCTCGAACTCCCGCTCGCCGCGGCCGACCCTGCGCTGCCGATAGACCGCTCCCCCGCGGCTGTCGAGACGGACGGCGATCATTGCCGCAACGAGGAGCGGGGAGAGGACGAGCAGCGCCACTCCCGCGGCGAAGGCGTCCACGACTCGCGGCAGGCCGCGTGGGCCGGCCGCTAAGGGGTCGTGCGACTGACGGGCCCTGAGCTCCTCGTCTCCGGGCGGGGGGGCGAACGCCGCGATCGCCTCGGGATCGGGATTGCTCAACGGGTGCCCTCGGACTTCTCCCAGGCCGCGGGCGGGCCGTTTCGCCAGCGGTCCCAGAACCCGAGCGCGATCGATGCGGTGACGAGCACGTAGTAGCGGGCGATCCGGGTCACGCGGCCCAGCGGACCCGCGGCGCGATCCCCGATCGCCGCGGCGGCGAGCAGGCCGACCTGCTTGGCCAACGCAAGCCGGTAGATGCGCCCCCGGCGGAGCAACAGCAGGTTGGAGGCGAACAGGGCGACGTGGAGCAGAGGGCTCGCGTAGCGAAGCAGGCGGTGGGAGAGGATCTGGTAGCCGAAGAGCAGCCCGTAGCCGCGCGGATCCCACATCCGGTCGGCGATCACGATGTCGGAGAGGCCGACCATCATCCGCCGCTTGCGGGCGAACTCGCCCTCGATCGTCGGCACCATCTTCTCGTGGGCGCAGGCCTCGGGGACGTCCACCGATCGCCAGCCGTCCTTGCGCAGCTCGAAGGGGAAGGAGAGGTCATGGCTACGGGAGGGCTCGAGGAAGCGGTAGGCCGAGCGGCGGGTCGCGTAGATGCCGCCGTTGCCGGCGGTGATGCCCCCCAGCCGGGACTCCATCTCGCGGACTCGCATCTCGTAGCGCCAGTAGGCGCCCTCTTCGTTGTCCCCATCGGGGTCGGCGAAGTGCACGCGGCCGGCGGCGAATCCGACCTCGGGATCGGCGAAGGCGGCGGCGAGTGCCGCGAGCGCGCCCGGCTCCCAGGTCGAGTTTGCATCGCTGAAGGCGACGATCTCACCCCCCGCGCTTTCGACGGCGGCGTTCTGGGCGGCCATCTTGCCCCCGCGGGGAAGGTCGAGGACCATGTCGGCACCGGCCTCGCGAGCGAGCTCGACGGTCCGATCGGAGGAGCCGTCGGAGGCCACGATCAGCTCGAGGCGATCGCGTGGATAGTCGAGGGCGAGGGCGTCGGCCACCTTGTCGGCGATCACGTCCTCCTCGTCGAAGGCGGCGATGATCAGCGAGACCTTCGGGTCCTCCGCGTCGGCAGCGGTCTCGCTGGGCGCCATGGCGTTCGACCCTCCGCGCAGACGCTCGATCGCCGCGAGCGTCAGCGGGTAGGTGACGTGAGTGTGAACGAGCCCGGCCACCGAGCCCCAGAAGATCTTCTTGGCGATTGCCATGCCGGAGGGATTATCGGCTGCCGAGGCCGGGGCCCGCGCCCAGGCGCTCGTAGAGCGCAAGGGTGCTCGCGGCGATCGAGTCCCAGCCGTAGCCCTCGGCGACCGCCGCCCGGGCGGACGCGGCGAGAGCTTCTCGCTCGGCGGGATCGGCGACCAACTCGTTGAGTACCGACGCGAGCGCGGCGGCATCTCCGGGTGGAACCAGCCGGGCTGCTCCGTGGCGGCGGCCGAACTCGGCGAACCCGCCGACGTCGCCGAGGACCATGGGCTTGCCGAAGGCGAGACCGGTGTAGAGCACGCCCGACTGCTCGATCTCGCGGTAGGGCAGAGCGAGGATATCGGCCCGCCGGAGCAGAGCGGGGATCTCGGGATCGGCGATGAAGCGCGGCAGGATCCGGACCCGGCCCGGCGCGCGGCCGGCCAGATCCTCGAGCGGCCCGAGCGGCATCCGGGGCATTCCCGCGATCCAGAGCTCCGCTCCCTCGACGGAGGCGAAAGCCTCCAGCAGGGTGTCGATTCCCTTGTAGGGCCGGAGCAGGCCGAAGAAGAGGATCACCGGCCCCTCCGCCCCGGCGAGCTCGATCGGCAGGGGGGCCTCCTCGGGCAGGTGCCTCAGGTATTCGAACGGTCCATGCGGGATCACCTCGACCTTCCCCGGATCGAGGCCGACCTCGTCGCGAAGGCGAGCTGCCGCGGTCTCGGTGTGGGCGACGACGGCATCGAAGCCGGCGAGGTAACGACGCTGAGCGGCGAGCTTGCGCGACTCGCCGGGGCTCGGTAGCGGGTAGTGGAGCGTGATCACCCGAGGGTGGCCGGGCCGACGGCCGAGCAGGTGTCGGTCGAGGGGCGGGAAGGTGGTCCACTGCCAGTGCTCGACATCGGCGACGGCCAGGCGGCGGTGAGCGGCGAGCATGCCGGGAACGTGCTCGACGGCCTTCAGTGGGAGTCGCATCCGACTCCCGACCCCGGCCCCGAGCCCGGTGCTGCGGCCGTAGAAGCACTCCTCTACCCGGTATCCCTCGGCGGCGGGGACGGGGCCGTAGAGGAAGCGGCTGGTGAGCAATTCGACGTCGGCGCCGGCCCGCGCGAGCGCCGCCGCGAGCGAGCGGTCGTATGGCGGGGTGAACGCCGAGGGATCGACGAGGGAGACCCGAAGCGCCGTCATGGGCGACGATTGTCCCGATGGAGCTCTCCTACTGCGTCGTCAACACCAACGGGCGCGAGCACCTTGGCAACTGCCTGCGCGCGATCGCGGCCACCCATCCGGCCGGCGTCGAGCACGAGATCCTCGTCCTCGACAACCACTCCGACGACGGTTCGGTCGACCTGGTGGCGCAAATCGCGCAGCGCGAGCGGGATGTCGGCGACCACCTGAGACTGATCGTCACCGAGCGTCGCCAGGGCAAGGCGGCCAACGACACGCTGCTGATGCAGACGGCCAAAGGCGAGTACTGCCTGCTGCTCAACGAGGACTCCGAGCTGCTCCCGGGCGCGGCCGAGGCGCTGCTCGAGGCGCTCCGTTCCGACCCCGAGGCCGGCGCGGCGGGGGCGCAGCTGATCGATCCGGCGGGGGTTCCCCAGCCGTGCGCCTGGCGTCTGCCCGGCGTCGGCACCGCCCTCGCCCAGGCGCTCCTTCTGCACCGCCGGCTGGTCACTCAGAGTGGCGGTGAGCAGATCAGACGGGTCGGCTGGGCCCAGTCGGCGGCGCTGCTCGTCCGGCGGAGCGCCGCCCAGGCGGTCGACTGGCTCGACGAGGACTTCTTCGTCTACTCCGACGAGACCGACTTCTGCAAGCGCCTCGGCGACAGCGGCATGCACACCCTCTACGTGCCCGGCGCCCGCGCGATCCACCACGAGCAGCTGAGCAGCGACCGGGCGGCCGGAAGCCGCCGGATCGTCGAGTTCCACCGCAACCGCGACCTCTACATGCGCAAGCACCACGGTTCGGTCGCCGCGTTCACGGTCCGCGCCCTGACCGCCTTCTCCTACCTCCCCCGCGCCCTCGCGGCCGTGGTCCTCCCCGACCACGAGCCGCGCTGGTACCTCCTCCACGCGAAGAAGGCCTGGAGCCCCACCGGCGAGGGAATCCGGGAGCTCGCCGAGGACCATCCGAACTGAGAGGCGGACCTGGGCGGCTGCCCTCCACCGAGAGCCCGTTCGCGAGATGGCAATAACCGGCTCCCACAGCCGGTTTCTGCCATCTCGTTGAACGGTCGGCCGGTCGCAGATCCACCCGCAGCGGGCGATGGCGGGCAGAGGCCCAGGTCGGGGAGGGACGGCGGGACCGCTCCTTTCAGGCTCCCCCGCTGCAATAGGTCCCGGCGGCTCGCCCCGACCCGGGCCCGGCAGCCTCAGAAGCCCCCACGGTCGCGGTCGCGGATCTCCTGTTCGTAGAGCTCCTCGGCGCGAGCCTGCTCGTCGCTCTCGGTCGCCCGCTCGGCGCGCATGGCGGCGAGGCGTTCGCGCAGGTTGCCCTCGCTGATCAGGGCGCGGACCTGGGCCCGCTCGCCGGCGTTGATGGCGCCGCCGAACCAGAGCAGCACCGGATAGAGGGCGAACAGCAGCGCTCGGGTCAGGAATCCGACGGCGCCCTCGGTGGGCAGCAGCAGATCGCCACCCGCGACGAGGACGGTGGCCGTCCCGACCACGACCGCGAGCCTGCCCCACTGCCACGGGATCGGGAAGATCCTGCGGCTGACGCCGTAGATCAGGACGATCACGATCAGGTAGGAGACGATCAGCGCAACGCCGGCCCCGACGATCCCCCAGGCGGGGACGAGGATCAGGTTGAGGATCACGTTGGCGATCGTCGCCACGATCGTGACCGGGAAGTTGTACTGGGTCTTGCCGGTACGGCCGAGGATCACCACCAGCGCCAGGTAGACGCCGTAGAGGGCGGCCCCGAGGGCCAAGGGGCCGACCGCCTCGTAGCTGTCGAAGAAGTCGGGGGCGGCGAGCAGGCGCACGATCCAGCGGGCCTCGAGCCACATCCCGACGACGATGAACCCGCAGAGCGCCGTGAACGCGGTGACGACGACCGCGTAGGTGCGGCGCGCCTCCTCGTCGTCGCGGATCGAATAGGCCAGCGGCGGCCAGGCGAGCTGGAAGCCGCGGACGACGACCTGGATCGCCTGGCTGAACTTGAACGCCAGCCCGTAGAGCCCGAGCTGGGTGGCCCCGAGCGAGTGGGAGATGATGATCCGGTCGATGAAGGCGAGCGAGTAGATCGACATCTCCGCCGGCATCGTCGGCAGGCCGAAGCGGAACATCCGGCCCAGCAGCTCCCGATCGGGGCGCAGCGAGAGCCGGCTTCGCTCGGCGTAGATCCGCTGGAGCAGGAACGGCAGCCCGGCCAGATAGCTGCCGAGCAGCAGCCCCTGGGCGCCCTCGTCGAGCCCGACGACCAGGAGGATCGTCAGCGGGATCGCCAGCAGGACGTTGCCGATCGTGAACGCGAAATAGGTCTTCGCCCGCTCATCGACGCGGAACAGCGTGACCATGTACTCGTAGAGAGTCAGAACCCAGAGGCCGCCGATCGCGATCCGGACCAGGCTCGCAGGCAACGGGTCGCCGCTGAGCACCTCGCCGATCTGCTCGGCAAAGGGCAGGGCGATCAGAGATCCGACCGTCGCCGTCCAGAACAGGGCGGCGAAGCCCGTCGCGATCACCTTCTCGGCACGCTCACCGGGCAGGTAGTAGAAGCGCAGGAGCGCCTCGATCAGGCCGAGGCGGATGATGATGCTGGCGGCGACCACGGTCGAGAAGAGCAGCTCCGCCTGTCCGTAATCAGCCGGGGTCAGGTAGCTCGTGTAGAGCGGCAGCAGCAGGACCGCGAGCACCTTCGAGGCGACGCTCGCTGCCGTGTAGGCCACGCCTGTGGTGGCGAGGCGGCGAAGGTAGTCGAACATCCTCCCCTCCCCTCCGATCAGGCCGACTGTCGTCGGGAGGCCGGGTTGGGCGCCCTGACCAGAGTGGAGGCCGCGAGCGCGAGCACCACCCAGGTGATCGGGTCGACGAGGAAGGCCGCATAGCCGAGGGTGTGCACGAACATCACGGAGTAGATCGCCAGCAGGGCGGCTGCGACGGGGGCCCCGCGAGCACGGTCACGGAGCTCGAACCCCGTGGCGGAGAGCAGGGCTCCGAACGTGACGAGGAGAAGCCCGAGGTAGGCGACCAGGCCGACGACTCCCTGCTCGGCGGCCACGGTGACCGGTTCAGTGTGGCTCTCTGCGGCAAAGCCCTCACCCTCGTAGAAGCGCTCCGTGAACTCCGGCGCGAACCCACCCGATCCGGTCCCGAGCAGCGGATGATCGACGGCGATCTCAACCCCCCCGTCAATCAGCCCGGCGCGGCCGCTCGTCGTCTCGCCGCTCAAGCCGCCCCCGGCGACCAGGGCGATCGATGCCGCCAGTGCGAGCATCGTGGCGAGTGCTGCGGCGACCCCGTAGCCCATCCCCCAGCGGGCCGCGATCAGAACCATCAGACCGGCGAACAGGGAGATCGTGCTCGTCTGCGAGAAGCTGAAGACCAGCAGGGCGAGAAGCGCTACGAAGACGGCGGCGGCGGTGAGGGCCTCCCGACGGTTGCGGCCGTAGGCGATCACCGCGGCCATCGTCACCATCGTCACCACCAGGTAGCGGCCGAGGATGTTCGGATCCCAGAACAGCGAGTTGACGCGGAAGTAGGTGTGCGCCTCGTTTCCGGAGATCACCTTGTCGTTCCAGAACAGCTCACCCGTCAGGTACTGGAAGCCGCCGACGAGGACGAACAGAAGACCCTCGACCGCCAGCACCACGACGATCACGCGGAGCGCGGCGGCGTCCCAGCGCGCCCCCTCGATCAGGTAGTAGAGGGCGGCGAACGGGGCGAGGAAGAAGCAGACGTTCTGAAGGGCGGGCGTCAGGTCGTCGACGTAGCCTGCCTGGAGCGCGTAGAGGACGACGACGCCCGCGAGCGCGTACCCGATGTAGTCGAGCCACCCCCTGCCTCCGCCGGCCTCCCCGGCGGAGGGACCGGCGGGCGGGGGCCCGCGCCAGGCGGTCACGATCGCCGCCAGCAGGCCGGCGGCGATCACCGCGTAGAGGGGGATCAGGATGTTCGAGCTGCCACCGCCCAGGTCGATGGGGATCCGAAAGGGCATGACTGCGACCAGGGCCGGAGCCAGCAGCACGGGCCAACGCCGAAAGACGATCGCGAGGATGACCAGCCCGATCGCCGCGGCGACGAGGATGGCGAGCAACAACGAGGGGCGGTCGCGCAGATCGGCGAGCCGGTCGCCGCCCCAGTTGTCGGCGGCGATCAGGATCGGGGCCCCCAGCAACCCGACCGTCAGGCCCGTCAGACGGGTGCGGTGAGACAGCGGCAGCAGGCCGAGCGCCGCGCTCGAGGCGCAGGCGACGGTTCCGAGCCAGAGGAGCGGGGAGTCCATCAGCCTCCGATGCTCGGCGACTCGGCGTTCTGGGGGATCTCGATCCGTCCGGGCGGCCGGACGTCGCGATCCTGCTGGCCGAGCAGCACCTCGAGCGCGTACAGGCCGGCGGGAGCCCGCCCACCTGCATCGTCGAGGCCGTCCCAGCGGTAGACGTGAGGCCCGGACTGCAGGTCGGCGCCCGCCTCGAGCACGCGAACGGGGGCGCCCTCGCTCCCCTCGTCGCCCTCGATGATCAGGACGTCGACGTCTGCGTCGGGCTCCGCCAGCGTGAACTCGATCCGCGCTCCGTCGGTCCCCAGTTGCGGCGACAGAACCACGGTGTTGACGAGATCGTCGGAGGACCGGGCCGCGCGCTCGATCGCGAACGCACCGATCGAGAGCAGCACCAGAGCGGCGAACAGGACGGCGCCGAGGGTCGCGCCACGCAAGCCCCGGCCCGGGCTGGCCCCGGTCAGCCTTGGCCGCCCGATGCCTTGGCGATGTCGTCCCCGGCGATCACGACGACATCCGCGTCGTTCGCCGCTGCCTCGGCCTCGGCATCGAAGGGCTCGACAATGGAGATCCCCAGCGCCTTGGCGACCGCCTTCGCCTCCCGGCGGTTGGCGGGGGTTGCGTACTTGACGACGCTCTTTTCGGTCCCGTCTGCGGCCACACTCGTCCCGGCGACGTCGAAGGTCCCCCTGGTCAGCTGATCGGACAGATCCCCCGCGAGCCCCGAGGAGGTCGAGGCGTTGAGGACGACGACGCTGACCGTGCTCGGGTCGATCGGAGCGCCCTTGCCGCCCTCCTCGCCGGGACGGAGGAAGTTCGCGAACGCGAAGAAGATGCCCGCGGCCACCGCGATCGCGACCAGCGCGATGACCAGCGGGTGTCGCGGCCCGCGCACGATCACCCGGCGCCACAACGGCGCCCGCTCGAGCGCCAGCGCCTGCTGCTCGGAGGTGCCCACCCGTTCGAGCGCCGGTCGCTCGGAGGTGACCCGCTCGGCGGCCGGAGAGTGACCGCCGCGGCGGGCCATTCCGGGGACGGGGCCGGTCGCCGCGATCGCGGTGAACTCGCGGGTGCCCGCTTCCGGGTCCCGGTTCATCCACTCGACCAGTCGGCCGATCTCGCGGCGCTGGCTGATGAACAGGGGCAGGAGGATGATCATGCCCACCATCGCCAGCAGGGCGGATATGCCGCCCAACGGCTCGAGCAGATCCCGGCCGAGCACGGAGTCGGCCGCGGCCGGGATCGTCAGCGCGGAGAGCATCGGCGGGAGGGGGCGTAGGCGCTCATCCGGCCAGCCCCTGGTCGTCCAATCCGACCACCAACACCAGGTCGGCGCCCTTGGCCAGCGCCTGGACCTCGGGAGTGATCGCCACGGGCTCGATCGGCCCGAGGGTGTCCTCGAGATCGGCGGCGAGATCGGCGGCGTCCGACTTGAAGCCATCCTCGAACATGATCGTCGTCGCGGGGAAGGGGCCGGCGTCGCCGACCTCGCCGACCTTGAAGCCGGCGTCCTTGACGAACTCGCTCGCCGCATTCGCCGTACCTGGGACGCCGACCTCGCCCTCGGCGGGAGCGGTGCCGTTGAGGACCGCGACCTCGACGGGCTTCTCGGCGGGCTTGGTTGCCGTGGAGGCCGATGATCCATCCTCGGAGGAGTCGAGCAGGCCGAAGCCGCCGGTCAGAATCACGGCCGCCACGACCAGGGCGAGGAGGCCGCCGAACAGCACCACCGGGCTGACCGGAAGGCGCCGGTTGAGCTCCTCGTAGCGGAAGGCGATCTCGCCGCGGAGACGCTGCATCCGCCCCGGTCCCTTGTCGACGGCAGCGGGAGCATCGCCGGTGCCGCCATCGGCGCCGATCGAGGGCACCGTGGCCTCCCCAGCCGCGGCGGCCGCCCGATCGGCCTCGGCCTCGGCCCGCTCGGGGGAACGCCCGGCCCAATCACGCAGGCGGCGCAGATGGCGGGCCTGCTGAAACGTCATGAAGACGAGCACGGCCAGGCCCGCGAAGGCGACGAAGCCGAGAATCGCACCGATCTCCTTCAGAAGGTCCATCCTCAGCGCGTGATCTTAGGCCCTTACTGGGATAGAGCCTTCGAGCCGCCGCCGGGAGCGAGGCCCTCGCTGATCACTCCGACGACCCTGTCGGCGAGGTCGGTCTCGTCGCCGCTGCCGATCAGTCGCCTCAGCTCTTCGAGCGTCTCCTCGATCCTGGCGGGCTCCAGGGGCTGCTCGCGAACCGCCCGAACGATCCTCGGCGCCCCGGTCGGCTCGGAGTGCTCCCCGTCGGCGAAGAGATGCTCGTGTAGCTGCTCGCCCGGCCTCGGGCCGGTGAACTCGATCGCGATATCGGCGTCCGGTTCGTAGCCGGCCAGGCGGATCATGTTGCGCGCCAGGTCGACGATCTTGACCGGATCTCCCATCTCCAGCACGAAGACATCGCCGGCCCCGGTGTCCTCGCCGAGGTCGGCGGCGCGGATCACGAGTTGCACGGCCTCCGGGATCGTCATGAAGTACCGGGTCATCTCAGGGTGGGTGACGGTGACGGGCCCGCCCCGCTCGATCTGCCCGCGGAAGATCGGCACTACGCTGCCCGAGGAGCCGAGCACGTTGCCGAATCGGACGCAGACGAATCGGGTCCCGAGGTGCCGGGATGCGGCGCTCTGGACAACCGACTCGGCCATCGCCTTCGAGGCGCCCATCACGGTGCGGGCGTTGACCGCCTTGTCGGTCGAGATCAGGACGAAGCGCTCCGCGCCCGACACCGCGGCGGTCTCGGCGACGACTCGGGTCGCCATCGCGTTGTTGCGGACCGCCTCCAGGGGGTTGGCCTCCATCAGCGGCACGTGCTTGTAGGCGGCGGCGTGGAAGACGACGTCGGGGTGAAAGCGCTCCATCACCTCGAGCATCCGTTCGCCATCCTTGCAGTCGGCGAGCACCGCCTCGACCCTGGAGAAGTGCCATTCGTAGGTCAGCTCGCGGTCGATCAGAAAGAGGTTGTCCTCGGCCTGATCGACGAGGACCAGGAGGCGCGGACCGACGCGGGCGATCTGGCGGCAGAGCTCGGAGCCGATCGAGCCGCCGGCTCCGGTCACGACGACGATCTTGTCCTTGAGGTAGCCGCCGACCCGATCGAGTTCGATCACGACCGGCTCGCGGCCGAGCACGTCCTCAACCTGGACCTCGCGAAGCTGGCGGGTGAGCTGCACTCCGCCCCGCAACAGCTCGAAGACCGTCGGCAGGGTCCGGACGCGGATTCCCCGCTCGCGGCACTCGGAGACGACCTTGCCGCGAACCGCGCCCGGCGCCGAGGGAATCGCGATCACCACCTCGGCGGGCTTTTCGCGCTCGAGGATCGCCCCCAGGTCGTCGGTGCCGCCGAGGACCTTGAGCCCGAGCAGTCGCATGCCGAGCTTGCGCTCGTCGTCGTCGATGAAGCCGACCGGCTTGCCGAGCTCCGGGTTGAGCCGGAGCTCGCGAACGACCATCTGCCCCCCCGAGCCGGCGCCGACGACGAGGACGTCGCCGTCCTTGCGGCGCGTGTGCTTGCGCATCCGGCGCTCGACGAAGTAGAAGCGGGCGATGCTTCGGGCGGTGACCAGCAGGCCGACGGTGAAGACGAAGTCGTAGATCAGGACCGAGCGGGGCATCGGGCTCGAGAACGGCTTGGCGAACACGAAGACCGCGATCAGCAGCGCCGAGGCGACGGCGCAGGCGCGAAGCACGGCCCAGATATCGCCGAGGTTGAAGTACCTCCACCACTTCTGGTGCAGGCCCATCAGGCTGAAGATCACGGTCATGCCGATCGCGACGAAGACGATCGACCCGGTCAGCATGTCGATGTAGCGATCGGGGATACCGCCCGGCTCATCGATGAAGCGGATCCCGAAGGCCAGGTAGTAGGCGAGTGCCGCGAGTGCCGCGTCCGCCACCAGCTGGAAGATGCGGTGCCGGAGCACCGGCGCACGCAGGCGGTTCATTGCCTAGAGGGTAGAGTCCCGGTCAAGCTAGCGACGTGCCGGATGCGGGATGCGCAAGCCCTCCACCGCACCCCACAACCCGCCCCAGGAAGACCTTGCCGCACCAGTTGATCATCGCCTCAATCACCGATCCGATCGTCAACTTCGCGGTCGACGTCGTCGACGCCGTCGGCGTCGCCGGGATCTTCATCCTGATGACCTTCGAGAGCGCCTGCGTCCCGATCCCGAGCGAGGCGACGATGCTGTTCGCCGGGTTCGCGGTGAGCGAGGGCGATATGACCTTGTTCGCGGCCGTCGCCGCGGGCGTGCTCGGCAATCTCGTCGGCTCCTGGATCGCCTGGGGGGCGGGCTACTACGGACGGGAGGAGCTGCTGGAGAAGAACCGGCTCATCCACATCAACCCCAAGCACCTGGCCACGGCCGACCGCTGGTTCCGAGACCACGGTGATGCCACCGTCTTCTGGACCCGGATGCTGCCGATCGTCCGAACCTTCATCTCGCTCCCCGCGGGCGTTGCGGAGATGCCGTTCTGGAGGTTCACGACCTTCACCCTCCTCGGTTGCATCCCCTGGGTCCTGGGGCTGACCCTGCTCGGGCGCTCGGTGGGCGACAACTGGGAGGAATGGAAGGACAAGCTCCACTACGTCGACTACGCGGTCGCCGTGCTGATCGTGATCGGGGCCGGATACCTCCTCATCCGCTACCGGCGCGGCCGACGGGCCGGCGGACCCGGCGGCGGGACGGCGGCGGCTCAGACGGCTGATCCGGGCGAGTGAGCGGAGCGGGACTCGGCGTCGGCCGTGCCGCCGTTCTCGGGGCGGTCCAGGGACCTACCGAGTTGCTCCCGATCTCCAGCTCCGCCCACCTGCGGATCGTCCCGTGGCTGCTGGGATGGGACCTCGACGACGTCAGCCCCGAGGACCGTAAGGCCTTCGAGGTCGCCGTCCACGGGGGCGCCGCGCTGGCCCTCCTGATCGGCCAGCGCCGCCTGATCGCCGACGAGCTCCGCCGCCTCGATGCCCGGCGCGTGACCGTGATCGCACTTTCGTTTCTGCCCGCCGTCGCCGTCGGGCTGACTCTCGAGGAGTGGATCGACCGCCGTCTCGGCGGCCCCCGCGCCACCGCCTTCGGCCTGATCGCCGGATCGATCGCGATGGTCGTCGCCGATCGCGCCCCCCGGGAGCGCAACGCCGGCGAGGCGACCCCCATTGACGGCCTCGCGATCGGCCTGGCCCAGGCCGCCGCCCTGGCGCCGGGCGTCTCCCGCAACGGCTCCACGCTCGCCGCCGCCCGCGCCCGGGGCTTTCGCCGGGCCCAGGCCAACCTGCTCTCCCGCACCGTCGCCCTGCCGGTGATCACAGCCGCCGCCGCCCGCAAGGCGATGAAGCTGCGCCACCGGCCGATCGAACCCGCCCTCGCCCGCTCGACCGCCGTCGGGGTCGGGGTCGCGTTCGCCTCCACCCTCGCCTCTCAGGGTCTGATCAAGCTGATCGAGCGCGACCGCAGTCTCTTGCCCTACGCCGCCTACCGCACCGCCCTGGCCGGTCTGATCCTGCTCAAGCGCCCCGGGTAGGTTGGTTGAGTCGGCGGGGGAACCTGAGTCTCGGCTCACGGCAGCCAACAGCGGTACTGGGGTTGAAGCCGCCGCCGAACGGCTCCCGACCGCCGGTTCCGGTTGAATCAACCGGAGCGATGAGCCGAGGGATCCAGTGAGCCAGGACGCCTACACGCGAGCGGGGGTGAGCCAGAGCGGCGCCGATGCAGCCGTCGACGCACTGGTGGCCCACCTGTCGAGGATCGACACGGGCAAGACGTCCCGGGTCGTGCCGCTGCCCGGCCACTACGCGAGCGTGCTGCGGCTCGATGGGCTCACCGGGATTGCGTTCGGGACCGACGGGGTCGGGACGAAGATGGTGATCGCCGAGCGCCTCGGCCGGTTCGAGACCATCGGGATCGACTGCATCGCGATGAACGTCAACGATTTGATCTGCGTCGGGGCGGAGCCGATCGCCCTGGTCGACTTCATCCTCTGCCCGACCGCCGACCCGGACCAGTGCGGGGCGATCGGCGAGGGCCTCCGTCGCGGCGCCGAGCTGTCGGGGATCGAGATCCCGGGAGGCGAGATCGCCCAGGTCGGCGACGTCGTCAACGGCCTGGAGCTGGCCGGCAGCGCGATCGGGCTGGTCCCGCTCGACGGGATCGTCACCGGCGCATCGATCGAGGCGGGTGACGTCGTCATCGGCCTCCCCTCCTCCGGCCTCCACTCCAACGGCTACACGCTCGCCCGCAACGTCCTCGCCGATGTCCCCCTGACCGACGAGCGCCTCGGCCGGCCGCTCGGCGAGATCCTGCTCGAGCCGACCGAGATCTACGTCAGGGCGATCCTCGAGCTGCTCGCCTCCGATGTCGACGTCCGCGGACTCGCCCACATCACCGGAGACGGTCTCAACAACCTGCTCCGCCTCGGCGAGGGCGTCGGCTACGAGATCGACGACCCGCTTCCCGCCCAGCCGATCTTCGACCTGATCGCCGAGGTCGGGGCGATCGACGATCGCGAGATGCACGAGGTCTTCAACATGGGCTGCGGCTTCTGCGTGACGGTCCCCGAGCGGGACCTGGACGGCGACCCTGGCCCTTCTCCGCCGTCACCACCCGGGGGCGCAGCGGGTGGGCCGGGTGACCGATCAAGCCGGCGTCGTCAGCCGCATCTAGGCCCCGCCCTCACCCTCACCCTCGAAAGCAAGCGGCGCCGGAATCAGAGCCGCCCGTGAGCGCCACAAAGGCCCGATTCCGGCTTCGATAAACGCAAGCTCGCTGTCGCTCCACCCCCCATCCGCAAGCACCGAGGGCCATGATCCAAAATACTCGGGGTAATGACTTCACCCCGGACCGATCAAACATGACCCAAGCGATGATCGGGAGGATGCTCTCCAACCGCTATCGGCTGGAGTCGAAGCTCGGAAGCGGCGGGATGTCGATGGTCTACCTGGCGGTCGACGAGACCCTGGGTCGAAAGGTCGCGGTCAAGATCCTCCATCGGGAGATCTCCGACCAGCAGGACCAGCTCGAGCGGTTC
The DNA here is from genome assembly GCA_963823275.1 of uncultured Solirubrobacterales bacterium. Classification (GTDB taxonomy): domain Bacteria; phylum Actinomycetota; class Thermoleophilia; order Solirubrobacterales; family 70-9; genus RHKX01. The sequence goes on from CAWGKW010000003.1 coordinate 58,840, forward strand.
CGGCGAGAGGCCCGCGCGGTCGCGCAGCTCTCCCACCCGAACCTCGTCGGCGTCATCGACGCCGGCACCGACGAAGGCCGCCCCTACATCGTCTTCGAGTACGTGCCCGGGCAGACTCTGAAGCAACGGATCGCGACCGACGGCCGACTGCCGCTCGACGAGGCGACCGCCTACGCGATCGAGATCGGCCGCGGCCTTCAGGCCGCCCACGTCGCCCGGCTGATCCATCGCGACGTGAAGCCGCAGAACGTCCTGATCGATGCCGAGGGCAGGGCCAAGATCACGGACTTCGGGATCGCCCTCTCGCTCGAGTCCCATGGTCTGACCGCGACCGGGCGGGTCCTCGGCACCACCGACTACGTCTCCCCCGAGCAGGCGATGGGCCAGGAGATCGACGCCCGGACCGATGTCTACTCGCTGGGGATCCTGCTCTACGAGATGCTCACCGGGGATGTGCCGTTCAAGGCCGAGACCCAGGTCGGGGTCGCGATGAAGCACGTCAACGAGACCGTGCCGAGCGTCCAGCGGCGCCGGCCCGACGCATCGGCCGCGCTCGCAGCGGCCATCGAGAAGTCGACCGCCAAGGACCCCCAGGACCGCTACCGGGACATGAACGCCTTTCTCCGCGACCTCGAGGGCGCGCTCGAGGTCGAGGTGGCGCGAGCCGGCGGGGCCACCGGGGAGGCCACCTCGGTCCTGGAATCGGTCCCCGAAAAGCGGCGGCGACTCGTCACCCGAAGGCGAATCTCCTGGGCGGGCGTCGCCCTGCTCGGCGGCGCGGCCGCCGCGGCGATCGCGATCGCCGCCCTGACCGGCAAGGAGGGGCCCTCCGAACAGGCTCCGCCGAACAGCGACGGCGGCGAGCCGATCGCGATCAGCTCAGCCACGGACTTCGATCCCACCAGCTCCGGCGGGGACGAGGAGGAGCACTCCGACGAGGTCGAGCTGGCGATCGACGGCAACCCCTCCACACCTTGGACGACCGAGGACTACACCGCCGGGCTCGAGGGTGTCCCAAAGGACGGTGTCGGCCTCTACGTCGACGCCGATAGCTCAGTTACCCCCAGCCAGATGGCGATCGAAACCGGCGGCGGCGGCTGGACCTACGAGGTCTACGGCTCCAACCTGAACACCGCGCCGACCGAGATCGAGGGCTGGGGAGACCCGCTGACCGGGGAGATCACGGCCGAGAAGAAACAGGTCGTCGACCTCAACACGAGTGAGCCGAACCGCTTCTTCCTGGTCTGGATCACCAGCGTCGAGCCGGGGACCCCCGCCGAGATCTACGACATCAGGCTCCTGAGCTAGATAACCGCGCGACTCGCAGGGCTCCGCCCTGCTCGACTGCGCCGGGCCTCCGGGCGAAGCCCGGTGGCCCTCCCAAGGATTGACCAACCGCGCGACTCGCAGCCCTCCGGGCCGCTCGACTGCGCCCCATCACCCCGTCCAGTGAGAGCTGGGCGGGACTCGCTCAGATCGGCTGAAGGGGCGGGGGGAGGCCGCACGGGACCGTCCCAGATCAACGCCGGAGGCGTGGTCCCGGGTGGGCTTCCCCCGCCCCGTCCCGCACGAATTCAGTACCGGTACGAACGCTCCTTCGAGTGCCGCTCCAACGCCAGCTGGACCAGCCGGTCGCAGAGCGCCGGATAGTCGATGCCGGTCGCCTCGAAGAGCTTGGCGAACACGCTGGTCTCGGTGAACCCGGGGATCGTGTTGAGCTCGTTGACGAGGACCTCGCCGTCATCCATCACGAAGAAGTCGCAGCGGGCGAGGCCGGTGCAGCCGCAGGAGGAGTAGACCTCGGCGGCCAGCTCGCGGACCCGGGCGATCGCGGCCTCCCCGATCGGCGCCGGCACGACGAGCTCCATCCCACCGGGCTCGTACTTGGCGGCGTAGTCGTACCAGTCGGCTTCGATCGAGACGTGCCCCGGAAGCGACGTCTCGGGCTCATCGTTGCCGATCACCGAGCACTCGACCTCGAGCCCGTCGCAATGGGCCTCGATGATCACCCTGGGGTCATGCTCGAGGGCGGATGCGACAGCGGCCTCGATCCCGCCCGGCTCGGCGACCTTGAGGATGCCGACGCTGGAGCCGAGTCGCGAGGGCTTGACCCAAACGGGCAGCCCGAGCGCCTCGGTCCGCTCGCGCCAGCCGTCCTGGCCGGCCTGGCAGAAATCGACCTGCGCGATCCCGCGTTCGCGCAGCAGCCGCTTGAAGATCAGCTTGTCGATCGTGACCGCCGCCGCGAGCACACCCGGTCCGACGTAGGGGACGTCGAGGCACTCGAGCAGGCCCTGGACGGTGCCGTCCTCGCCGAACGGGCCGTGCAGGACCGGAAATGCGGCGTCGCAGCCGAGCAGCCCGGCCGCGGCGCGCAGCTCGAGCTCCTGCCCCTCATGGATCCAACGCCCGTCGGGCTCGATCACGATGTCGGCCGTCTCATGGCCGGCGGCGCGCAGACCCTCGCCGACCGCCGCACCTGAGCGCAGGGAAACGGGGTGCTCGCTGGAGCGCCCACCGCGGATCACCGCGACCCTCATCTCGACGCCCGCCGCGGGGTCGTGGTCGTCGAGTCGGTGGCCGGATCGGTGGTGTCGGGCTTGGTGTAGTCGCCGACGGTCAGGGTCACCCGGTCTCCGGGGCTGAGCCTGGTTCCCGGTGCGGGTGCCTGAGCGAGCACGATCCCGTCGTCGGATGAGTCGGTGACGTCCTGTTTGATCACCGAGACCGAGAGGCCCGCGGCGCCGAGCTTGTTCTGGGCGTAGGTGAGCTTCTGGCCGACGTAGTCGCTGAGCGTGAGCGTGCCCACCCCGCTGGAGTAGGTGATCGTCACCTCCGAGCCGACCTCGACCTCCTCCCCGGCGGACGGGTCCTGCTCCAGCACCTGATCCTCGGGCTCGTCGGAATTGCGCGGGTTGGCGTTGACCACGAACCCAGCCTTGCGCAGCTGGGAGGTGGCGGTCACACGGTCGAGCCCGAGGACGTTGGGCACGACCTCGGTCTTGACGCCGGTGGAGGCGATCAGCGTCACGATCGAGCCCGCCTCGAGGCTGGTGCCCTGGGAGGGATCGGAGCCGATCACCTTGCCCTTCGGCACCGATGCCGAGCTGCGTTTCTCGACATCGGGCTCGAAGCCTCGGTCGCGGAGCGCCCGTTTGGCGTCCGGCACCGACAGGCCCGCCACCCTCGGCACCTCGACCGTGCCCGGGCCGAGGCTGACGGTGATCGTCACCGTCGAGCCCCTCTCCGCCTCGGTCTCGGCGCTCGGGTCCTGTTCGATGACCTCCCCCTCCGGGATGTCGTTGACGACCCGTTCGGCCGTGACCTCGAAGCCGGCGTCCTGAAGGGTGATCGTCGCCTCGGTCTCGGGCTGGCCCGTGACGTCCGGAACCCCGACCATCTCCGGCCTGGTCAGAAAGAACGCGAGGGCACCACCGGCGATCAGCAGCGCGATCAGCCCGGCGATCAGCCACTTCCTGCGCCGCGACATCCCCTCCTTCTCGGCGACCATCGCGGCAAGCTGACCGGTGTTGGGGGCGAAGTCGGGATCGGCCTCGGCGGCGTCGAGCGCGGCGGACATCTCGGCGGCTGAGGAGAAGCGCATCGCCGGATCCTTGGCGAGGGCCTTGAGCACGATCGCATCGAGCGCCGGGCTGACCTTGGGGTTGATCGAGCTCGGCAGCGGCGGATCCTCGCCGACCTGTTTCATCGCAATCGCCACCGCGTTCTCCCCGTCGAAGGGAACGCGCCCGCAGAGCATCTCGAACAGGATGATCCCGACCGAGTAGATGTCGGATGCGGCGGTCACCTCCATCCCCTGCGCCTGCTCGGGGCTCAGGTACTGCGCGGTGCCCATCACCGATCCGGTCCTGGTGATCTCCGAGCCGCCGGCGCGGGCGATGCCGAAGTCGGCCACCCGAACCCTGCCCGAGCGGTCGATCAGAACGTTGAGCGGCTTCAGATCGCGGTGGACGATCCCGCGGTCGTTGGCGAAGCTCACTGCGGAGAGCATCTGCCGGGTGACCTCGATCGCCTCCTCGACACTGAGGCCCTGGTTGATCAGGTCGCGCAGCGACGAGCCCTCGACCAGCTCCATCGAGATGTAATAGGTGTCCTCGAAGGTGCCGCGGTCATAGACGCTGACCACGTTCGGGTGCTGGAGCCCCGCCGCGGCCGAGGCCTCGCGGCGGAAGCGTTCGACGAACTCCCTGTCGCGGGCGAAGTTCTGGTGCAGCAGCTTCAGCGCCACGTCGCGGCTCAACTCGGAATCGTGGGCGCGCCAGACGTCGGCCATCCCGCCCGAGCCGATCCGGCTGATCAGCCGGTAGCGGCCGTCCACGAGCATTCCCGCTTCGAGCCTCATCCGCCGAGCAGCTCCCCCATCACCGCGGTCGCGATCGGCCCGGCCGTGTCACCTCCGAAACATCCCGTACAGCGCTCGACCGTGACGGCGATCGCGATCTGGGGATCCTCGACCGGGGCGAAGGCGATGAACCAGGGTTGTGCGATGTCCTCGGGAATGTTGATCTCCGCGGTGCCCGTCTTGCCCGCAAACGAGGTTCCGCCCAGCGTCAATCCAGATGCGGTTCCCTCTTCGACCACGCTCGTCATCATGGTGGTCAGCTGGGACGCAGTTTCGGGGCTCACGACCTCGCTCTGCTGCTCGGGATCGAGTTCCCCGGTGACGCGGCCGTCGGGGTCGACGATCTGCTCAACCAGCGTCGGCTTCATCAGCGTCCCGCCGTTGGCGATCGTCGCGGCCACCTCGGCCATCTGGGTGACGGTCGCCAGCAGCTGACCCTCCTCGCCGCCCTGGCCGATCGCGACGCGAGCGATGTCGAAGCCCTCGTCGACGAGCTTCCCGTCGGAGTTGTAGACCCCGCTCGGCGCCTTCTGCGTGTCCGGCAGCTCGACCTCGGGGTCCTTCTCGAAGCCGAACCGGCGCATGTAGTCGAGCAGAGTGTCGGCGCCGACCCGCTCTCCGACCTGGGCGAAGTAGGTGTTGACGGAATCCGTCAGGGCCGGCTCCATCGTCAACCCCGAGAAGCTCTGATCGAAGTCATTGGCGAGCGGCACCCCGCTGAAGGTCATCGGCGACGGGGCGTCGATCGGCTCGTCGGCCGCCACGGCACCGGAGTCGAGCGCGGCCGCGGCCGTCACGACCTTCATCGTCGAGCCGGGTGGGTAGGTCGATTGAATCGCCCGGTTGAGCAGCGGCGAGCCCGACCCTTCCTCGTTGAAGGCGTTGATTTCCTCCGGGATCTGGTTCGGGATCGAAGCCGGGGGTGCTCTGCATCACCCGGACGGCACCCGTCTTGGGCTCGATCGCGACGACCGCGCCGGGGCGACCGGCGAGCTGGTCGGCGGCGACGCGCTGAGCGCCGGCATCCAGGGTCGTGACGATGTCGCTGCCCTGCTGCTGCCGGCCGCGGATCTGGTCGAGGATCGACGTGAACTCGTTCTCCTCGCCGGTGAGCACGGCGTTCTCCGACTGCTCGAGCCCCGAGTTGCCCTGGGTGATGAAGCTGTAGCCGACCGGATTGCCGAAGAGGCTCCCGAGCGGGTAATTGCGGACGTAACGGGTCGACTCGTTCTCGCCCTCCTGGTTGCTGTTGGCGATCACCTCACCGTCGGAGGTGGTGATCTTGCCGCGCTTGATCTGCTGCGCCTCGAACAGCGGTCGCTTGTTCTCGGTCTTTCCCTCCAGCTCCTCGGCATCGAAGACGGCCCACTTGCTGGTGAAGCCAACCAGCAGGCCGAAGAGGATCAGGGCGACGGCGAGCAGCCGTTTGATCGGGACGTTCATGAAGCCGCCCCCGGCTCCGGGCGCCGGGCCCGATCGGAGATCAGCAGCAACAGGGCGACGAGGACGAAGTTCGCGAGCACCGAGCTGCCGCCGTAGCTGATCAGCGGCAGGGTGACGCCGGTCAGCGGGATCACCCTGATCACCCCGCCGATGATCACGAATGCCTGCAGGGCGAAGACCGCGGTCAGCCCCGCGGCCAGAAGCTTGGAGAAGCCGTCGCGGGCGATCGAGGCGATCTTGAACCCACGGGCGGCGATCAACGCATAGATGGTGATCACGCCGCAGCCGCCGAACAGGCCCAGCTCGTTGACGATCAGCGCGTAGATGAAGTCGGTCTGCACCTGCGGGATCAGGGTGCGCCCGACCTCCTCCTTGACTCCGGGGGCCCAGACCAGGGACTCGCCGATGCCCTTGCCGAAGAGGCCTCCGTCGGCCTGGGCGAACATCGACTGGAGTACCTGAAAGCCGGTGTCGCCGCCGTCGGCATAGGGGTCGAGCCAGGTGTCTATGCGGTCGCCGACGTGGCCGACGGTCGAGGCGAAGAACCAGGCCCCGACGAGAGAACATCGCGAGTCCGATGACCACGAACGAGATCCGGTTGGTGGCGACGTAGATCAGCGCCAGAAAGGCGCCGAAGAACATCAGCGAGCTGCCCAGGTCGCGGATGAATACCAGCATCACCATCGCCGCCCCCCAGACGACCAGCATCGGCCCGAGGTGCTTGAGCGGCGGGAATGTCAACCCGGCGAACTTCTTGGCCCCCACGACCAGGACCTCGCGGTGCTCGCGCAGGTAGCTGGCCAGGAAGATGACGATCGCGAGCTTTCCGAACTCCGCCGGCTGGAAGGCCAGCGGGCCGATCTTGACCCCCAGGTAGGCCCCGTTGATCTGCGAGCCGATCAGCGGGGCCCTGGGCAGCAGCAGCAGGACGAGCCCGGCGATCACGATCAGGTACCGGTAGCGCTCGAGCACGTGGTAGTCCTTGAGAAACGTGATCGTGAGCACGAAGAGGATCAGCCCGACCACGAACCAGTTGGCCTGATCGCGGGCCAGGCTCTCGTCGATCCGGTAGAGCATCACCAACCCGATGGCGGCCAGCAGGGCGACCAGGGGAAAGAGGTACGGGTCGGCGTTCGGCAGCCGGAAGCGCAGGAACAGGTGCGCGGCGAGACAGATCGCGAAGAAATAGGCGCCGAAGATCAGCGAGAGATCGGCGACCTGATCGCCGCGGACCACGAAGACGGCGGCGAAGCCCGCAATCAGCAGTCCGGCGACGGGAATCAGCCCAAGCAGCTCGCGGTTGCGAGCGCTCAACCGTTACCCCCGGTTCCCTGCGGCGCGCCCCCGCCGGGCTTGCCGGTTCCATTGGAACCCCCGCCGTTGCCCCCTGGCTTGCCGCCGCTCCCGTTCCCACCGGGCTGCTTGACCCCGCCGCCTCCGCCCGTCTGGCCGCCCCCGCCGCCCTCCGGCGGCTGCGGGGGAGTCGTCGCCGCGGCGCTCTCGAGATCGTCGAGTAGCGAGATGGCATCGTCGCGGGAGCGCAGCTCGTGGTCGATGACCACGGCTCGACGGGTCTCGGGTAGCGCGGCGAGCTCGACGTCGCTGCTGAGCTGCTCGGAGTAGAGCGCGAGTCCGAACGGCAGCTCGTAGGGCAACCCGCGGAAGAGCGCGATCTGATTGGCGTCGTTGGTCCCCAGAAACCAGATCTGCCGAGCGCCGTAGACAGCGGCCAGGCCGATCGCAGCGATCACGACCCCAGAGGCGAGGGTCTTGGCCACGCGCCTCGGCCACCTGCGGCCTGGAGGAGGCGGCGTCGCGCGGGCCGGGCGCCTGCGAGGGGGAGGCGGGGCTTGACGCTCGGCGGAGGAGGGGGCTGCGGATGCCGCCCCTCCGGTCGCTGCGACTCCGGCGCGAACCGCCTCGGCGCTCAGGCCCGCGGCCTCCGCGCTCGGCCCGACGAGCGTCTCGCCTTCTTGGCCGGCGGTCTCGTCGGCGCTCTCGAGGCGAAAGAGGACAACGGTGATGTTGTCCCGCCCGCCGCGGTCGTTGGCTGCGCGAATCAGCCGGCGAGCCACCATCGCCAGGTTGTCGTCGGCGTCGAGGATGGCCGCGACGTCCTCGTCGTCGAGCATCGTCGTCAGCCCGTCGGAGCAGAGCAGGAAGACGTCGCCCGGTCGGGAGCTGAAGGTCATCGTGTCGACCTGCACCTGGGGCTCGGGGCCGAGGGCTCGGGTGATCACCGACCTCTGGGGGTGCTCGGCGGCCTGGTCCTTGGTCAGCTTGCCCTGCCTTCTCAGCTCCTCGACGAGTGAGTGGTCGTTGGTGATCTGCTTCAGCTTGCGATCGCGGAAGACGTAGGCGCGACTGTCGCCGACGTGCCCGAAGCTGATCTCATCACCGTGAACCAGCGCGGCGGTCAGGGTCGTCCCCATCCCCGACCGCGAGGTATCGCCCTGGGCGAGGTCGAAGATCTCCCGGTTGGCCTCCTGGGCCGTCGCCCGCAGCAGCTCCTCCGGCGAGCCGGCGGTCTCCTCGGAGACCCGCTGGAAGGCCTCGACGGCCATCCGCGAGGCGACCTCGCCGGCCTGTGCTCCGCCCATGCCGTCGGCGACGGCGAAGAGCGGCGCCCGCGAGAAGTAGGAGTCCTCGTTGGCCTCCCTCTGACGGCCGGTGTCGGTGAGCTGGACGGCCTCGGCGATCTGCAGCATCAGCCCATGTCCTCGTCGAGGGTCAGCTCGAAGCGCAGCACCGTGTCGCCGATCTGGATCTCGTCCATGTCGGTCAGCGGCGCCTCCCCGCGCAGCTCACCGCCGTTCAGGTAGGTGCCGTTGGTCGAGTCCATGTCCTCGACCAGGTAGACGTTGCCGCGGGTGTGCACCCGGCAGTGGATCCCGGAGGAGAAGCGGTCGTCGATCCGGACGTCGGCCTGGTCGGAGCGGCCGATCGTGACCCCGCCGAACAGGTCGATCCGCTCGCCGGGGGTCAACCCACCGCCCTGGACGGCCACGAGCGTCGCGTCGGTAGCGGCGACCCGGCCGCCCTGGATCGCATGCATGCCGGTCCCGTCGTCGGGTCCCGCGACGGCGCGGCTGCCGCGCAGATCCTTGAGCGCGCTGCGCGCGATCACCAGCAGGAACAGGTAGAGGACGCCGAGGAAGGCGAACTTGAGCGCGACCGCGGCGGGTTCAGCGTCCATCGCGGGTCGCTTCGTCGATGCTTCCTCGAGGGCCGATCAAGCTCACTGCTCGATGTCGAAGATGAACGAGACCGTACCGAGGGAGACCTCGTCGCCGGGCGCCAGCCGCGAGGTGTCGATGCGGCGGCCGTTGACCTTGACGCCGTTCGTCGAACCGAGGTCGACGATCTGCCAGTCGCCCGAGGTGCCGCGCCGCAGCTCGGCATGGCGGCGAGAGACGTTCTGGTCGTCGATCACGCAGTCGCACTCGCGCGAGCGCCCGAGTGCCGCGATCGGTCCGTCGAGCACGTAGCGGCGATCCTGAAAGGAGACGATCGCCTTGGTCTGCGTCAGCGGTGCGGCCTGCCGGTGGCTGCCGCGCGGTTCCTTCTGCTTGGCCGGCGCCGAGTAGACCATCGTGTGGCCGTGTTGGCCCTGCTCGCCGGTCTCGCCCTGACGAACCGGCGGTTTGACCAGACGGGGCTGGATTCCGAACTCGCCGAGCCGCAGGCGCTCGTCGGTCTCGATCATCACCTCAGGGCGGGTCAGCAGCGCGTAGTCCTGGCGGCGGGCGTGCTCGAGCAGGTAGGCCGACAGCTCCTGAGAGAGCGAGCGGGCGTAGCCCTCGAGGCGCTCGTGATCCTCGGGGGAGAGCCAGACGGTGTAGCTGTTGGGCGCATAGGTCTGCGAGACGGAGGCGGTCTTGTGGGAGTCCATCTCCTTGGCGAGCTTGCGGGCGATCTCCACAGGCTGGACCTGGGAGCTGAAGGCGCGACTGAACACACCTTCGACGAGGCCCTCGATCCTCGCTTCGAGATTGCGTAATACGCTCATGGCAAGATTGATCCTGAGTCACGGCCGCACCCGTCCGGGACCCGAATATCGGGGTCAATCCTAGGGCAACCCGGCCTGCGAACCGACGCCATGGAGTGCTGCCCGCACGTGCTTTGTCGCCGTACGGCGGGCCCGGATGCGCTCATCGGGGAGCGGCGACGCCGCCGGATTGCGAGGTCCATGGGGGATTTCCGGCTCCCGGCGGGCGGTCTCGCCCCGGTGGGGCCGCCGGGCGGGGCTCCGCTGCGGTCGCAGTTCCGGGCGACCTGCGCGGTCCCAGATCGCCCAGCCGACGCCGGCCAGCAACGCCGGAGCGAGCAACGGAGTCGGCACGGCCCCCTCACCGGCCGCGCCCAGCAGGGCGGCGATCCCACCGGCCCAGATCAACCCGCCGACGGCGGCTCCCGCCGGCGAGGCGACATCGAGCAGCATGCCGAGGAGCACGGCCCCGCCGACCCATGTCAGACCAACCGCGATCGCCGTCGGCGAGAGCATCGGGACGAGCAGCTGATCGATGGTGGTCGGGCCAGAGGAGGCCCAGTCGGTGACGGCGCCGCCGTCGGAGCCGATCGGCACGCCGATGCCCCGACCCAGCAGTTCGCCCACGAGCAGCGTCCAGATCCAGGCGAGGCCGGCGAGTGCCGCGCGCTCCTCGGCTCGTTGGGCCCGGGCCGCAACCGCCAGGAACGCGGGAGCCGCGCCGATCAGGCCGAGGACGGGGGCGAGCGCCGGCAGCAGCCAGACGCGGACCCGGCGCCTCGGCAGCAGCAGAGCGGCGGGGGCGATCAGAGCGGCGAGCACTATCGCCAGTCCGGGCAGACCCGCAAGGGCCCCGAGCATCGCGGCCGCGCCGACGCCGAGCAGGATCGCGAACGGGCGGGCCGGGAGACCGGGGGGCAGGGTGGCGACCCCGAGAGCCTCCGCCGGCGCGGGGACCGCGCGGTCGGGATGGAGCGCGCCGCGCACCCCGAGAAGGTGATCGCGCAGGTCCGCCAGCTCGGGCCGGTCATCGGGATCGGGCTCCAGGCAGGCGTCGATCGCCGCGCAGAGCGCTGCCGGGAGCTCCGGACGCGCCTCGGAGAGGCTCTCCAGCGGTTCGCCGATCGCGCGGGCGGTGGCCGCCGGACTGATCCGCACCACGGGGTTGAACCCGGCCCAGAGCTCGTACAGCGTCAGCGCCAGCGAGTAGACGTCGGAGGGCGGGCCGACGTCCGCGCCGGCGGCCTGCTCGGGCGACATGTAGGCGAGGGTGCCGACGACCTGCCCGGTCGCGGTCAGCGACGGTCCGTCCTCGAGCGTCGCGATGCCGAAGTCGGCGAGCAGCGCACGCTGGGCAGGACGGCCCTTGACGATGCGGTTGCGGGTGGAGCGCACGAGGACGTTGTCGGGCTTGAGGTCGCGATGAACCACACCCGACTGATGAGCGTGGGTGAGGGCTGCGCAGAGTTCGGCGCCGAGCTCTGCCACGTCGCGATCGGAGACCTCGGCACGGGCCGCCAGCTCGCGCAGATTCGGGCCGTCGACGAGCTCACTGACGAGGTAGGCGATGCCGTTGTTGCTGCCGAGCTCGTACAGCGTGACTATGCCCGGGTGGTTGAGGCGGGCGGCGGCGTGGGCCTCGCGCATGATCCGGCCGGCGCCCTCCCCCTCGACGGCCTTGACGGCAACCCAGCGGCAGAGCCGCTCGTCCCAGGCGCGGTGGACCGTCCCATGGCCACCGCCACCGATCCTTTCGCCGATCGTGAACCGGCCCAATACGCGTTCGCCTTCGACCACGGCGAGGCTTTCGCCGCCGCCGGTCCCGCTCCTGCGCGGGGGGCGGGTTTCCCGATCGCTTGCAGGGTCGCCGGCTCACGCCGTCCCGCCCGAAGCAGGGGTCATACTGCCTGTGGCGAAAGGCCCGGAAGCTGTGGACTTTTTCGACGACGACCCACCCGACCGTCCCCCTCCTGGGGATGAGAGAGAACCGGCGAGAGCCGGCGGCGGACCTGTGTCCGGCGGCCACGGGACGACCGGCAGCCATATCCGCCCGCCGGCCAGCCGCCAGCAGGCTCGCGCTCGCCAGGCCGGGCTCGCGCTCGGCGCCATCGTCTTCCTGATCCTGATCGTGATCGCATTCCGCGGCTGCCTCGACGCGCGCAAGGACCGCGGCTACGAGAACTACGTCAGCGACCTCAGCTCGATCACCGCGGAGACCGAGCAGCTGAGCAGCAGCTTCTTCGACCGCTTCCAGAACAAGGACGCCGGTTCGGCCGGCGACGTCGGCTTCGATACCGAGGTGGCCGGCGATCTCGGCACCTCCCAGGCCCTGCTCGACCGCGCCGAGGGCCTGGACGCGCCCGGCGACATCAGCGGCGCGCAGGAGCAGGTCGTCCTCTCCTACGAGCTTCGCCACGACGCGCTCGAGGGGATCTCGGCGCAGCTGCCGAACCTGAGCGCCGGCGGTAAGGCAGCCGACAAGGCGGGCCAGTCGATCTACACGCAGATGAAGGTCTTCTCCGCCAGCGACATCCTCTACGCCCGCGCCCAGGACCAGATCGAGGCTGCCCTGATCGACCAGGAGGTGGTCATCGACGGGGGCGTCCCCAGCAGCCAGTTCCTGCCCGACGAGCCCGACTACCTCGATCCCGCCGTGACCGCGGCTGCACTCGGGGGCGTCGCCACAGGCGGCACCGCCAGCGATGCCGCCTGTCAGGACGACGGCCTCAGCCACGGCCTCGGCCTCGTCGACGGAAGCTCGTTGCTGATGCCTTCGGGCACGGCCCTCATCAACGGTGGCTCGGTCACGGCCGTCGCCGGCGACAACGAGCTCGAGATCGCGGTCCAGAACCAGGGCGAGGCCGACGAGAGCGGTATCAACGTCGACGTCAGCTCCGACAGCGGTATCTCCGAGAGTGGAACCATCGACTCCATCGCCGCCGGCGAGACTCAGACCGTGACCATCCCGCTGTCACCGGAGCCGAAGGCCGGCGAGAGCGTCGCCATCGACGTCGACGTCGCCACCGTCGGCTGCGAGCAGGTCGCCGACAACAACAAGGCCTCCTACACCATCACGTTCTAGGGCTTCGGGGACCAGGCCTTCGATCGAGCGAGGGGGCTGTCGACCGGAACCCCGGCCTCCCCGTCGGGTCGTAGTCTTGGGCGCGTGAAGGAGCTCGACTCGACGGTTGGATTGGTGGCGCTGGGGGCGGGGGGCATTGCCCTGTTGGCCCTGCTGATGTGCGTCGTGTTGATGGTCAGGGTGCGGCGGTTGCGGGCCGACCAGACGACGGTTCTCGGCGATCGTTCCCTCGACCTCGTTGGCCACGCCGCCGCGCTGGCCCGGACCGTCGACGGGATGCGGGTGGCGCTGGCTGAGGAGACGTCGCGGACCGCCGCACGCCTCGCCGCCGCCGAGGGTCGCCTCGACGCCTCCGTCAGCAGGACCGCGGTGCTCCGCTACGACGCCTTCAACGAGACGAGCGGCCGGCAATCGAGCACCGTGGCGCTGCTTGACGACCTCGACAACGGCGTTCTGATCTCGGCCATCCTGCAGCGTGATCAGGCGCGCGTGTACGCGAAGCCGGTCATTGCCGGACGCTCCATCCTCGACCTCTCGCCCGAGGAGCTCGCGGCCATGGAGCAGGCGCGGTCGGGTACCGGTCCGCCGGGCCCGGCGGGGTGAGGACATGAAGGTCGCCTACCTCGGTCCCGCCGGTTCCTTCTCGGAGGAGGCGCTCAGGCTCGCCGCCGGCGATGCGGCCTACGAGCCGGTGGCGGTGCCGACGATCCATGCGGCGGTCGAGGCGGTCGAGGCCGGGGCGGCCGAGCGAGCCCTCGTTCCGTTCGAGAACTCGATCGAGGGCACGGTGCGGCCGACCCTCGACGCGCTCGCGTTCGACACCGACGTGGTGCGGATCGTCGGCGAGTTCGACCATGACGTTCACCAGATGCTGATTGCCGGTGCCGAGATCGACCTCGACCGGATCGAGACGGTGCTCTCCCATCCGCAGGCGAGCGCCCAGTGCGCCGGATTCCTGCGCGATCACCTACCTGGCGCCTCGATCGAGCCGGTCAACAGCACCTCCGAGGCGGTTCGCCGCGTCGCCGAGGCAAACCCGCCGAGGCCCTGGGCGGCGCTCGGTTCGTCCGCGGCGGCGCTCGCATACGGCGGGGTGATCCTGCGGGAGGACGTCGAGGATGCGAGCGGCAACGTGACCCGCTTCGCCTGGCTCGCCCCAGCCGGAGGCGACCTTCCCCCGGAGGATCCCGACGCGGCCTGGCGCACGACCCTCGTCTTCTTCGAGCTCGGCGACGATCATCCCGGTGCCCTCGTCGAGGCTCTGGCGGTGCTCTCCGACCGGGCGATCAACATGACCAGGATCGAGTCGCGACCCCGCCGCAGCGCCGGGCTCGGCAGCTACCTCTTCTTCCTCGACCTCGACGGCCGCGCCGACCGCGGCATCGTCGCCGAGGGGATCGACGCTCTCCGAGGCCGGGCGGAGACCGTCCGCATACTCGGCAGCTACCAGGTCGGCGGCCCTCCCCCGCTCCCCGCCGCCGACTGACGAATCCTGCGAGCTCAGCGCTTATGAATCGTCAATCGTGGTGGGCCGGGGGCTGACCGGCGCCTCGAGCCCCCTTTGCTGTTGGCGTGCGTGGATAGAATCCTGCGCCAATGAGCGTGGCGCACGCACCCGGCCGGCGGGCTCGGGTCCCGGATGGCCCGACGGCTGGGAGGGCGATCGGCGGGCGGGTGCTGGTCCTCAACGCCACCTATGAGCCGATCCACGTCTGCAACGTCCGCCGGGCGACGGTCCTGCTGCTCAAGTCGAAGGCCGAGATGGTGGAGGCCGGGGAGATCGCGGTGCGCTCGGAGCGGCTCCAGCTCGAGCGGCCCGTCGTGATCCGCCTCGTCACCTACGTGCGGATCCCTCGCGACGTCCATCGACGCAGGATCACCCGCAAGGCGGTCCTCGCCCGCGACGCGTGGACCTGCCAGTACTGCGGCAGCGAGAGGGCCGGGCTGACCGTCGACCACGTGATCCCCCGTAGCCGCGGGGGCGAGTCGGTCTGGGAGAACATCGTCGCCTCCTGCGCCCCCTGCAACCGCCGCAAGGGCAACCGGCTCCCCCGCGAGATCCAGATGCACCCCAGGACGACCCCACGTCCCCCGGGCCCGAACGTGTTCATCCGCGTGGCCGCCCCCACCCCCCCGAAGATCTGGGAGCGATACCTCTCCCCTCTGGCTCAGGCCGCCTGAGCCGCGCCGGCCCCGCAAGGCGCCTAACGGGGTGAGTTCACGTACCCCCTGTCAGGAGCAACGTCGGCGATCCCGTTCCCCTTCTGGGTGATCGCCGCCCAGCCGTAGGGAGTCGGGAGGTCGGGGATCTCGGCGGCATCGAAGCTGAACGTCCACGTGCGCTTGGACGAACGCAGGACGCTTTCGCCGATCGGCTTCGGCTGCCCCTTCCTCGGGACCTTGAAGATCGTCGAGCCGAACACGATGTACTCGTAGGCGCCGCGGGAGCCTCCCTTGGTGTTGATCAGGATCCCCGGGCGCTCCTTGCTGCGACCGGCCTTCAGCTTCGCCCGCATCCTGACCGCGTGCTTGATCTCCGTGCCCTTGCGGACGGCACTGGCTTCGACGATGTCGAGGCGTCCGTTTCGCGAGAGGGCCACGTTGTCGAACTTCGGATCGCTGACGACCCGCTCGCCATCGGCGATCGCGGCGGCGGGGAGCAGGGCCGCAAACAGCAGGGCCAGGGCTGCCGGGAGGGCGAGGGGCTTTCGGAAAGTCGGCTGCATGTTCATTCGCCCAAACCCTGGCGGCCTCCGAAAGTAGCAGTGCCGCAGGTACTCGGGCCGCACCTGAGGCGGGCTCCACGAGCGAGAAAAGCGAGAGGCCGCTCACAGCACGGGGCTGCGGCGGCCTCTCACAGGTGCGGAGCAAGCGGGTCCGCGATCTTCGATCAGACGGGACAAGATCCGATCTCGCTCAACCCGCCGGTGCCCGGGTGGTATTCGCCGGGCGGCCCGCGTGCCGCCTAGCGGCCCGTCACCTCCAGAGTCCCAACAATCATGTCATTCAATTTCGGACCACCTCCTTTCTCTGGTCCGGTGATTCAAGCAAACCGGCCAGTCGGGCAGGAGAGGGGCTACCCATCGGCCTCGGGAACGTCGGCCTCGGGGGCTTCCTCGGGGGCCAAATCGTCGTCGTCGGCCACCCCTTCAGGCGCCTCGGCCGCGTCCGCGATCGGCGCCTCGCCGGCGTCGAGCTCCTCCAGCGGAAGCGCCTCGCCCTCGGGCAGATCCTCCGCCTCCTGCGGCTCGACGACGAGCGCGACCGCGCTGACCCGGTCGTCGTCGGCGATGTTCATCACCTTGACGCCCTGCGTCGCACGCCCCATCGTGGAGATGCCCTTCACGGAGGTGCGCTGAACCATGCCGTTGACGGAGATGAACAGCAGGTCCTGGTGCTCGCGCACGATCATCGCGCCGGCCAGGCCGCCCTTCCTCTCGGTCAGCTTCGCGGTCAGGTTGCCCTTCGTCCCACGGCCCTTGACCGGGTAGTCCTCGATCGGGGTTCGCTTGCCGTAGCCGTTCTCGGTGACGACGAACACCTCGGCCTCCGGCCTGGCGATGTCCATCGCCAGGACCCGGTTGGGCGTGCCGTCGACCTTGTCGGAGACGTTCATGCCCTGAACGCCGGTCGTGTCTCGGGCCATCGCCCTGACCTTCTGCTCGCTGAAACGCGATGCCTTGCCGGAGCGAGAGACCATCAGGATGTCGTCCTCGCCCGAGGTCATCCGCACCTGCACGAGCTCGTCGTCGTCGCGGACCTTGATCGCGATGATCCCATCGGCGCGGATCGGCGTGTTGTACTTGAGGAACTCGGTCTTCTTGATCTGCCCGTTGGCGGTCGCGAACGCCAGGTACTTGCCCTCGGTGAAGTCGCGGGTCGGGATCACGGCCATCACCCGTTCGCCGTCGCGCAGGGGCAGCACGTTGACGAGCGCCTTGCCTCGCGCCGTCCGGGCACCCTCGGGCAGCTCGTAGACCTTGAGCCTGTAGACCTTGCCGCGGTTTGTGAAGAACAGCAGGAAGTCGTGGGTCGAGCAGATGTGGAGGTGCTCGATGTAGTCGCCCTCCTTCAGGTTCATGCCGGTCACCCCCTTGCCGCCCCGATGCTGCTGGCGGTAGGTGGCCAGCGGCAGCCGCTTGGCGTAGCCCGACGCCGTCAGCGAGATCACCATCTGCTGATCGGCGATCATGTCCTCGATGTCGACCTCGCCCTCGGCGAAGGTGATGTCGGTGCGCCGGGGGTCGGCGTAGCGCTCGCCCAGCTCGGCGAGCTCCTCGCTGATCAGAGCGTCGATCCGCTTCTCGTCGCCGAGGATCGTCCGCAGCTCGCCGATCGTCTCCATCAACTCGGCATGTTCGGCGCGGACCTTGTCGGACTCGAGCGCGGTCAGGCGCTGGAGTCGCATGTCGAGGATCGCCTGGGCCTGGATGTCGGTCAGCTCGAACTTCTCGATCAGGCCGGCGCGAGCATCGTCGGGGTTGGCCGAGCCACGGATCAGGGCGATCACCGCGTCGAGGTTGTCGAGCGCGATCAGGATGCCCTCGAGGACGTGAGCTCGGGCTTCGGCCTGGCGCAGCTGGTACTGCGTGCGGCGGATGATCACCTCACGCTGATGGCCGACGTAGTGGTGGATCATCTCCTTCAGGGAGAGGGTCCGAGGCACGTTGTCGACGAGGGCGACCATGTTGACCCCGAAGCTCGCCTGCATCTGGGTGTGCTTGTAGAGCTTGCTCAGCGCGACCTTCGGGATCGCATCCCGCTTCAGCTCGATCACCAGGCGCATGCCGGAGCGATCAGATTCGTCTCGGAGGTCGGAGACCTCGGTGATCTTCTTGTCGCGAACGAGGTCGGCGATCTTCGTGATCAGACCGCCGTCGCCGCCCTTCTTGACCGTGAACGGCAGCTCGGAGACGATGATCGCCTCCTTGCCGCTCTTGATCGGCTCGATGTGGGCCTTCGCCCGCACCCGCACCGACCCACGGCCCGAGCGATAGGCATCGCGGATGCCCGCGGAGCCCATGATCGTGCCGCCGCCGGGGAAGTCGGGACCCTTGACGTGAGCCATCAGGCCCTCGACGTCGATCTCGGGATCCTCGATGTAGGCCTGAACCGCGCCGATCACCTCGCCGAGGTTGTGCGGCGGGATGTTCGTCGCCATCCCGACCGCGATCCCGGAGGAGCCGTTGACCAGCAGGTTCGGGAACCGCGCGGGCAGGACCAGCGGCTCCGCCGACGACTCGTCGTAGTTGGGACCGAAGTCGACGGTCTCCGCCTCGATGTCGCGGAGCATCTCCGTGGCGAGCCGGGCGAGGCGGGCCTCCGTGTACCGCATCGCCGCCGGCGGATCGTCGTCGATCGAGCCGAAGTTCCCCTGGCCGTCGACCAGCGGTGCGCGGAGCGAGAACTCCTGCGCCATCCGGACCAGCGTGTCGTAGATCGACTGGTCGCCGTGGGGGTGATACTTGCCCATCACCTCGCCGACGATGAAGGCGGACTTGCGGTAGGGGCGGTTCGGCTGCAGGCCGAGGTCGTGCATCGCGTAGAGCACCCGTCGGTGGACGGGCTTGAGCCCGTCGCGGACGTCGGGCAACGCGCGGCCGACGATCACGCTCATCGCGTAGTCGAGGTAGGCGGTGCGCATCTCGGTGGAGATCTCGCGGATCTCCACGTTGCCGCCGCCGAGTACTTCTGCGGAACCTTCCATCTAAACGATCAACTCCAGTTCGAATGTGCGTGCGAGTACGGGGGCGGGCAGGCGGGGCTAGACATCGAGCACGTCCACGTCGCGGGCGTTGCTGGTGATGAACTCCTTGCGTGGCTCGACCTTGTCGCCCATCAGGTCGCTGAAGGTGCGCTCGGCCATCGCCGCGTCGTCGATCGTCACCTGCAACAGGGTCCGGGACTCCGGCGCCATCGTGGTCACCCGGAGCTGCTCGGCGTTCATCTCCCCCAGTCCCTTGAATCGCTGCAGCGTCACCCCGTGCTTGGCCAGATCGAGGATCGCCATGCGGAGCTCGCCGAAGGAATCGGCCTCCTTCTTGCGGTCCCCGAGGCTGACCCTGATCGGGGGGGTGCCGACCTGCTTGAGCAGCGAGGCGTGGACCTCGACCAGCTTGCGGTATTCGTTTGACGTGAACAGCGCCGCCGGAAGATGGTGGGTGCGGGCGAGGCCCGACTTGCGGTGGATCGCCTTGACCTCCAACTCCTCCTCGGTGGCGTTGATCAGCTCGGTCTCGTAGGGCTCTCCCTCGGGATCGTCGGACTCCATCAACTGCCGGACCCCGGCGAGGCTCGCCGCGCCCGAATCGAGGATCTGCGACTCGCTCAGGAAGCGGACGCGGTCGTGGCCGTAGCCGGCCTGCATCGAGCTGACCCAACCCTCGTACTCCTTGAACGACCGGTTGAAGCGCTGCCACTTGGCCTGCGTCATCTTCGAGACGTTGCCCTCGAGGTCGGTGAGCTCGAACTTCTCGAGCTTGTCGCGGAGCAGGAACGACTCGAGCTCGGACTCCTTCTCCAGATAGAGCTCGTTACGGCCGCTCTTCGCCCGGTACAGCGGCGGCTTGGCGATGTAGACGAAGCCGTGCTCGATCAGCTCCGGCATCTGGCGGAAGAAGAACGTCAGGATCAGCGTCCGGATGTGGGCGCCGTCGACGTCGGCGTCGGTCGTGATCACGAGCTTGTGGTACCGGGCCTCGGTGATGTCGAACTCCTCGTGCACGCCGGTCCCGATCGCCGTGATCAGGTTCTGCACCGCATCGTTGGCGAGGACCTTGTCGATCCGGTTCTTCTCGACGTTGATGATCTTGCCGAACAGCGGCAGCACCGCCTGCGTGGAGCGGTCGCGAGCCTGCTTGGCCGAGCCGCCGGCCGAGTCGCCCTCGACGATGAACAGCTCGGTCAGGCTCGGATCCCGAACGCTGCAGTCGGCGAGCTTGCCCGGCAGGGTCGAGTTCTCGAGCGCCGACTTACGGCGGGTCAGATCGCGGGCCTTGCGGGCGGCGGCCCGAGCTCGCGCCGAGTCGATCGACTTGAGCACGATCCGCCTGCCATCGGCGGGGTTCTCCTCGAGAAACTCGGCGAGCTGGCGGTTGACGATCGTCTGCACGAAGCCCTCGATCGGCGGGTTGCCCAGCTTCGTCTTCGTCTGGCCCTCGAACTGCGGGTCCTGGAGCTTCACCGAGACGACCGCCGTCAGGCCCTCGCGGACGTCGTCGCCGGAGAGGTTCGGATCCTTCTCCTTGAGCATGCCCTTTTCGCGGGCGTAGGCGTTCAACGTTCTGGTCAGCGCCGAGCGGAAGCCGGAGAGGTGAGAGCCGCCCTCGTGGGTGTTGATGTTGTTGGCGAACGAGAACAGCGACTCCTGATAGCCCGTGTTCCACTGCATCGCCACCTCGAGCGCCCCGTCGTCGGTCTCCCCCTCGATGAAGATCGTCTTCTTGTGCAGGGCGTCCTTGGATGCGTTGAGGTGAGCGACGAAGTCGATCAGGCCGCCCTCGGCGTAGAACTCCTCGCTGTGGCCCTCGCCGCGCTCGTCGGTGAGCGTGATCCGCAGCCCCTTGGTCAGGAAGGCGGTCTCGCGCATCCGCTCGGCCAGGGTCGCGAAGTCATATTCGAACTCGTCGAAGATGTCGGAGTCGGGCAGGAAGCTGATCGTCGTCCCCGTGATCGAGCTCTTGGCGCCCTTCGTCAGTTCGTTCTGGGGCTTGCCGCGCTCGTAGTCCTGGTTGTAGACGTTCCCCTCGCGGTGGATCTCGAGGTGCAGGCGCTCCGAGAGCGCGTTGACGACCGAGACGCCGACGCCGTGGAGGCCGCCGGAGACCTTGTAACCACCGCCGTCGCCGAACTTGCCGCCGGCGTGCAGGACGGTGAGGACGACCTCGGCCGCCGGCCTGCCCTCCTTCTCCAGCATTCCGACCGGGATGCCGCGACCGTTGTCGACGACGGTCACCGAGTTATCGGGGTGGATCGTCACCTGAACCGAGTCGCAATGGCCCGCGAGGGCCTCGTCGACGGAGTTGTCGACGACCTCGTAGACGAGGTGATGGAGGCCGCGGACACCGGTCGAGCCGATGTACATGCCGGGACGCTTGCGCACCGCCTCGAGCCCCTCCAGGACGGTGATGTCGTCGGCGCCGTAGGTGCCCTCGACGCCGTCTTTCCCCTTCGCGTTCGCGTTGTCCTCCACTCGTTCCTTCCCGTTCGGGTGTATGTCCATCATGCCGCGCCCGGCGGCGGCGATTTCGCCGCGGTGAGCCTGTAACGCAAGGGCCTCTCCGGTGGAGTGAGAAGCCGTTGCAGGGGGCGCCGGTCGGTTGACATAAGGATACCACGCAGGGACTTCTGCCGTTGCGGGAGTGTCACACAAAATACCTGCAAAAAGGCACTATTCAATAACGCAAGTGCGCCGAAAGTCAGCGATGTCGGGCGAGATCGGCGGTAAACCGCAATCTGGTCACCCGTTCGGCTCCGATCGCGGCGTCGATGCGCTCCTTCAACTGGTCCCCCATCAGCTCCAGTTCCTGAGCCCACGGGCCGCTCTCACAGGCGATCGTGACCCTTCCCTCCCGCTCGGCCACCGGCTCCGCCCGAGCGGCGATCTGCGGGCCGCAGACTCCCGGCCAGGCGGCCTGGACCTCGGCGAGCAGGGTCTGCGGAGCCCGCTCGCTGACGATCCGCTCGAACGCGCCTCCGAGCTTCCGCGGCCCGTCTCCGCCGTCCCCCCGTTTGGATCCCTGGCCGGGGCTCAAGCGGCCTCCCCCACCGCGGTCGCGACCCCGCCGCCGATCGCGAGCGCGGTCGCCGCGGTCGCCGGGACGTGATCGAGGTCGGTCGCGGTGATCAGAGCCTGTCCACCACCCTCGAGCATCGCGACGAGGCGTGCGCGTCGATCTGGGTCGAGCTCGCTCATCACGTCGTCGAGCAGGAGCAGCGGAAGCTGGCGACGGGCCGAGCGCAGCGCTTCGCGCTCGGCGAACAGCAACGCCAGCAGTCCCAGACGCTGCTGGCCCTGGGAGCCGTAGCGCCGCAGCGAGCGACCGCCGAAGGAGAGCTCGACATCGTCGCGGTGGGGCCCGAAGCCGGTGAACCCGCGGGCGACATCTCCCGCTCGCCGGTCCGCGAGCTCGGCCATGATCCCGTCGATCTCGAGGTCGCCGGTACGTGGCCTGTAGGCGATCTCGGCACCGCCCGCCAGCCCGAGCTCGTCGCCGGCGGCCGCGAACGGCTCGAGCAGCTGCGCGGCAGCCTCCGCCCGCGACTCGGTCAGCGGCACGGCGCGTTCCGCCAGCGCCCGGTCCCAGGCGACGAGCGCCTCCGGGTTACCGCCTCGGCGAATCCGCGCCAGCAGGCTGTTGCGCTGCGAGAGGGCCTGCGCGTACTCGCGGGGCAGGTCGGCTCGGGCGGGCCAGAGGGCGCCGGCGAGCCGGTCGAGGTGGGCTCGGCGTGGGCTCGGCGGTCCCTTGACCAGGGCGAGCCGGTCGGGCATGAAGACGCTGATCGCCGGCCTCCTGCGATCGTCGCCCGCCTGAGCCGGAGCCCCGTCGACCAGCCGGCGGCGCGCCTCCCCGCTCGAAATCGACGCCAACATCCGGATCGGCTCGACGGCCTCCCCCTCGTCGGGCACCAGCGCAACCTCGACGCGAGCCAGGTCCGCCCCGAAGGCGATCATCTCGCGCTCCCGCCTCGTACGGCATGAGCGGCCGGTGAGCGCGAAGAACACCGCCTCCAGGAGGTTCGTCTTGCCGGCTCCGTTCGGACCGTGGAGGACGGTCAGCCCCGGACCGAGCTCGATCTCGGCGTCTGCGAGGTTGCGGAACGAGAGCGGATCGACGCGCGCGACCCTCATTCCGACATCAGGGCGCCTCCCCGCCTAGACGGTCAGGCGGATCGGCATCACCAGGTAGCTGAAGTCCTCCGAGCCGGCCGGCTGCAGGAGACCCGGACGCAACGGCGAAGTCAGTCTGAGGACCAATTCCTCGGTCTCGACGCTCTCGATGCCCTCGATGAAGAACTGCGGGTTGAAGGCGATCTCCATCGCCTCGCCGCTGAACGCGCACGGCATCGACTCCGACGCATCCCCGATCTCGGGGGTCTCCGCCGCGACCGTGAGCTGGCCTTCCTCGAACGCCAGCTTCAGAGGCGCGTTTCGCTGCGCCAGGTACCGGATCCGACGCGTCACATCGAGCAGCTCCGACCGCGGCAGGCGCACGTCATGGTCGAACGCATCGGGGAGCAGTTGGCGATAGCTCGGGAACTGGCCCTCGATCAGTCGCGAGGAGAGCGTCACGTTCCCGGCCCGGAAGACGATCTGGTTGCCGGGCAACGCGATTTCGACCTCCTCGACACCGTTCTGGGAGACGACCCGGGCAAGCTCCCGCATGGCGCGAGCCGGGACGTTGGCCTCGAACGCGGTTGGGGCCGGGCCCTCCAACTCGGTCCGCTTGACGCTCAAGCGGTAGGAGTCGGTTGCGACCATCGTCAGGGTCGACTCCTCGACGCTGACCATGATCCCGGTCAGGATCGGACGGACCTCGTCCCGCGAGGCCGCACGGGCGACGCGATCGACCGTCTCCGCCAGGGCGTCCGCCGGCATCTTCAGCACGTCGTCGCCCAGCTCCGGCAGGCGTGGGAAATCCTCGGAATCAAGCAGCCGCAGGTGGAAGTTCGCCGTGCCGGCGGTCAGCTCGACGTCGCCCTTGTCCTTTCGCTCGCTGAGGTTGACGGTGCCCTGCGGCAACGCCCGCGAGACGTCCGCCAGCAGCCGGCCGGGGAGCAGAATCTGCCCGTCGCCGTCAACGGCGGCGTCGAGTTCGACGGTGATCGCAAGCTCGCCGTCGGTCGCCCTGGCGACGGCCTTGCCGGCGTCCGACACGAGCATGATCCCCCCGAGGGATGGCAACGTGTTGCGGGTGGAGAGTGCTCTGGCAGCAGTCTGGAGGCCGTCGAGCAGCGGGTCGCGTTCGGCTTTCAGTTCCATCTACATCCTCTTCTGATCGTCTCAGTTGATGTTAGGGGTGTGGAAACCCTTTCAGAACGTGCGGATCGCTTATGTCGAGCGCGATCGCGGGTTGTGGGTTTCCTTGTTGAGAAGCCCGGGATCGTGGACGGCGCCCCGGCCCTCACTCGGGATCCCCGGCGATGTGGAGCTTCTGGTGAACTCGCTCCAGCGCCCTGTGGATATCGGAGCCGGGCTCGAGATCCCGCTCAACCCTGCGGATCGAATGCAGCACGGTCGAGTGGTCGCGGTCGAAGCCGCGGGCGATCTCGGCGAGGGAGAGGTCGGTCCGATTGCGGGCGACGTACATCGCGAGCTGGCGACCACGGACGAGGTTGGGGGCCCGGCGAGGAGATCTCATGTCGGCACGAGAGAGGTGAAGTACGTCGCAGACGGCCCTCTGGATTCGCTCGAGCTCCTGTTCGGCCGGCCGGAGCGGCGCCTCGGCGGGGTCGCCGTCATGCTCGGCGCGTGTACCGAGGGCCCTGCGAACCAGATCGACGCTTGGCACCTCGCCGAGCATCGAGGCGAACGCCGTGACCCTGGTCAGCGCGCCCTCGAGGCGCCTCAGGTTCTCCGGTGCCGAGTGGGCGATCTGCTGGAGCACCTCGAGGTCGGGAACGGGGATGCCGTGTTCGGACGCAAGCCGCTTGAGCAGCGCGATTCGAGTCGCCGGGTCGGGCCCCTGGAGCTCGACCGTCAGGCCCCACGCGAAGCGATCTCGCATCCGCTCGCTCAGGCGGCCCATCGCCTCCGGGGGCCGATCGCTCGAGAGCACGATCTGGCTGCCCTGAGCGTAGAGCTCGTTGAAGGTGTGGAAGAACTCATCCTCGGTCCGGGCCTTGCCCTCGAGGAACTGGACGTCGTCGATCAGCAGAGCGCCGACGCCGCGGTAGCGCTTCTTGAACCGCTCCGTCGGCCTGCCGTCGCCCCGCAGGGAGGTGACGAACTCCGAGGTGAAGCGCTCAGCGGTCGTGTAGGCGACGGGGAGGTCGGGACGCTGGCGACGCAGGTAGTTGGCGATCGAGACGAGTAGGTGCGTCTTGCCGAGGCCGGGCGCGCCGTAGAGGAAGAGGGGGTTGTATGACTCACCGGGAGACTCCGCCACCGAGAGCGCCGCGGAGTGGGCGAAGCGGTTGCCGGAGCCGATCACGAAGCGGTCGAAGTCGAGCCCGGCCGCGAGGCCGGCGGGAATCGGATCGCTGAAGCCGGCCCCGTCCTCGGTGTCGGCCGCGCCGCTCGGCGCATCGGTGAAGGCGATCTCGGTGAAGCCGGGGGCCCGGCGGCGCAGGGCCTCGGTCGCCGCGGCACCGTAGCGGCGCTGGAACCAGTCCCTGACGCGGTCCGGCCCGGAGACATAGAGGCGGCTCCCCTGCACGCCGACGGCACGAAGGGGCTCGAGCCAGTTCTCGAAGGCGGATTGCGGCAGGGTCCCGCGCAGCTCCTCGCGGACCCCGTTCCAGATCGTCGTCAGCTCTTGTGTGGAGTTGTCGTTCAAAGTCGGTCGGTACCTGCGTCTCTGGCTAAGGGGACGAGCCGCCGGTCGGCGTGAAGCCGAGGCGGCGCTCCCGGGCGATCATAGGTCCGCCGCGGCCGGGTGAGGGGAGGTCACCGGCCCAACTCCGCAAATCGCGTCATAACCATCGGAGCCTGGCCCCTATACTCCGCGACCCTGCACCACCCGCACCCATCCTGCGGGCACCCGGAGAGACTCGAGAATGAAGCGAACCTGGCAGCCAAAGAAGAGAAAGCGCGCCCGCGCGCACGGCTTTCGTGCTCGGATGAGGACGCGGCACGGCCGCGAGATCATCCGTCGCCGTCGCCGCAAGGGCCGCAAGCGCCTCACGGTCTAGATGGTGTCCAAGCCGGGAGGCGAGGGTCGCAAACGGGGTCGCCTCTCTCGCAGTGGCGACTTCGACCGTGCCTACCGGGATGGACGCTCCCATGCGAACCGTCACGTTGTGCTCTACGCGTTTCCCCGCGGTGGCGGCGAGGCGGGCGAGGATGTGCGCCTCGGCGTGTCCGTCGGCCGCAAGGTCGGGGGAGCCACCGAGCGCAACAAGGTCAAGCGCGCCATGCGGGAGGCCTTCTGGGGGCTCTCCGATCGCCTTCCCCCGGGTTTTGACTTCGTGCTCGTCGGTCGCAGCGGCATCGCCGAGCTGATCGATCGGGAGGGGACCCCCGGATTGACCGCGAGCCTGGCCGAGCTGCTCGACGAGACCGGTGACCGATGAGCGGCGTTGCACGTGAAACGGTCGATGGGTCCGATTCGAGCGTTGCACGTGAAACGCAGGCCGAACGTCGGCCGGGCTTGTTCGCGACCCTCGCGCTGCTCCCGATCCGCGCCTACAGGCGGTTTCTGTCCCCCGCGCTGGGCCAGCGCTGCCGCTATTACCCGACCTGTTCGGCGTATGCCGAGGAGTCGGTACGCGAGCTCGGGGCGTTTCGCGGCATGATCCTGGCCGCTTGGCGCGTCCTACGATGCAATCCCTTCAGCCGCGGAGGCCTGGACCCGGTCTCCGAGCGCACCCTGTTCCGCACAGCCACACCGCGTAACCCGGCCAGCTTCAGAGAGAACCTCAAATGACCCTCCCACTCGCGTCGCTCTTCACCGACATACCCGAGCAGATCATCCTGTTCTTCCACGACACCCTTCATCTCGGGTGGGGTCCGTCGATCGTCGCCCTCGTATTCGTCGTCCGCCTCGCGATCCTGCCGCTCTCGCTCAAGCAGATCCGCTCGATGCGGGCGATGCAGGAGCTGCAGCCCCACATCAAGGCGATCCAGGCGAAGTTCAAGGACGACAAACAGCGCCAGCAGCAGGAGATGATGAAGTTCTACCAGGAGAACGAGATCAATCCGCTCGCCTCCTGCCTGCCCCTGGTCCTCCAGATCCCGGTCTTCATCTCGCTCTATTACATGCTCAAGAGCGACAGCTTCCAGATGGATGTCGAGGCGGCCCCGCCCGAGGGCTGGCTGTTCATCCCGAACCTGATCGTCCCCCCCGAGGGCTGGGTGGCGGCGGTGCTCGTCATCCTCTTCATCGTCACCCAGCTCGGCTCGGGCCTGGCGATGTCGGTTCGCGGCCAGGGGATGGAGGGACCGCAGAAATACATCATCTACGGTCTCCCCTTCCTCTTTGCGCCGTTCGTGCTCCAGTTCGAGGCCGCGCTCTCGGTCTATTGGATCTCCACCAACCTCTGGACGCTGGGACAGCAGCAGGTGGTGCATTCGCTGATGGGGCCGATGAAGAAGCCGACTCCGGAGGAGGTCGAGGCCGCGCGGCCTCCACCCCCCCCGCCCCGTAAGAAGAAGAAGAAGAGTGGGAGGCAGAGATGACCGAGACCGACGAGCTCCCGGAGGAGCCGGCTGAGCGCGTCCGCGCGATCGTTGATCGAGTGCTGGACGAGATCGACCTCGACGCGGAGGTCGAGATCAGCGAGACCGATGAGGAGATCCTCGCCGAGATCGACGGCCCCGACGAGCTCGGGATCCTGATCGGTCGCCGCGGGCAGACCCTCGACGCCCTCCAACTCCTCTGCTACCGGGCTGCCTCGCTCGGGGTCACCGACCGCAAGCGGGTCACGCTCGACGCGGCCGGGTATCGGGAGCGCCGACGGATCCTGCTTGAGGAGGAGGCTGTCATTGCCGCCGAACGCGCCACTCGCAACGACGAGCCGGTTCGCCTCGAGCCGATGTCGGCGAGCGAGCGTCGCATGGTCCACGAGGTCCTCAAGGAACGCAGCGACGTCGAGACCTACAGCGAGGGCGACGAGCCTGAGCGCAGGATCGTCGTCGCGCCGCTGATCACCGACTGATTGGGCCGATTGAGCGAGCCCCTGCCCCAGCCGGAGCTGACCAGCTCCGCCCGGAAGGCTCTGAAGCCGGTCGTGATGCTCCTCGGCAGCGCCGAGTCGGCGCCCAGTTCAGTCGTCGATCCCGAGCCCGCCTGGCGGATCCACGTCGCCGACAGCCTCAGCGGACTGGGCTTCGACGAGCTTCGCTCGGCGTCCAGGATCGCCGACGTCGGGTCGGGCGCAGGCTTCCCCGGGCTGGTTCTCGCGGCGATGCTCCCCGACGCCCGTGTCGACCTGATCGAGTCGAATACCCGTAAGTCGGAGTTCATCGAGCGAGCCGCAAGGAGGGGGGGAATCACCAATGCTCATGCGGTAAACGACCGTGCCGAGGACTGGGCCGGCGGCGCCGGACGCGAGGGCTACGATGCCGTGACGGCCCGCGCCGTCGCCCGCCTGAGCACCCTCGCCGAACTCGCATCACCGCTGCTCGCCGACGGCGGCGTGCTGGTCGCCTGGAAGGGAAGGAGGGATCCGGACGAGGAGGCCGAACTTGAACGCGGGGCCCCCCGGCTCGCGATGGAGTTGACCGATGTCCGAACGGCCGATCCCTACCCGGGCAGCAAGAACCGGCACCTCTACCTGTTGCGGAAATCGGGCCCGACGCCGGCCGATCTTCCGCGCCGCGCCGGGATGGCGAAGAAGCGCCCGCGGGGCGTGATCTAGAGTCGCCGGGGTTCCAGGGGAGAAGGCAGCAGATGGGCTACGTCTACGCGATCGCGAATCAGAAGGGTGGGGTGGGGAAGACCACCACCACCGTCAACCTGGCTGCCTGCATCGCGGAAACGGGCAGGCAGACGCTGGTCGTCGATCTCGACCCGCAGTGCAACGCCACCGTGACGCTGGGGCTCGACCGCGAGGCGAGGCCTTCCACCTACGACACCCTCTGCGGGGAGGTTTCGATCGCCGAGGCGGCCCGGCCGACCGATGCCGACAACCTCTGGGTCGTCCCGGCCAACCGCGACCTTGCCGGCGCCTCGGTGGAGCTGCCGAGACTCGAGGACTCCGAGTACCGCCTTCGCGACGGCCTCGGACCCGTCCGTGAGCGCTTTGCAGCCACCTTCCTCGACTGCCCGCCCTCCCTCGGCCCGATCACCGTCAACGCGCTCGCCGCTGCGGACCGTGTGATCGTGCCGGTTCAGGCCGAGTACCTTGCGCTGGAGGGGCTGGTGCAGTTCCTCGACACGCTGCAGACGGTCAGGCGTCAGCTCAACCCCTCGCTGGTTCTGACCGGGATCGCGATCACCATGGCCGACGATCGAACCCGCCTATCCCAAGACGTGGAGCATGAACTGAAAGACCACTTCACCGACCTCGTCCTCGCGACGGTCATCCCGCGCAGCGTCCGCCTCGCGGAGGCGCCGAGCTTCGGCCTGCCCGTGATCGCCCACGCTCCCGAATCGCGCGGAGCCGTCGCGTATCGGGCCCTCGCCGCGGAGGTGCTGTCCCGTGGCTAGGAAGACCGGCCGAGCGCCCGGGATGGGCAGGGGCCTGGCGGCGATCCTGCCTGAGTCCCATGAGCTCGACGAGCCGTCCTACCGCGACGTCCCGGTTGAGCTGATCCGCCCCAATGCCTCCCAGCCCCGAAAGTCCTTCGACGACGACGCGCTCGATCGCCTCGCCGAGTCGATCATCGAGAGCGGAGTCGTCCAGCCGCTCGTCGTCCTCCCGCTCAGCGACGGCCGCTACGAGCTGATCGCCGGAGAGCGCCGCTGGCGAGCCGCTCAAAAGGCCGGGCTGGCCACCGTCCCCGCGATCCTCCGAACCGAAGATGAGACAAAACGCCTGCAAATAGCGCTAGTTGAGAACATGGCGCGGGAGGATCTGAACCCGATCGAGGAGGCTCGGGCGTGTGCCGAGCTGGTCGATGGACTCGACCTGAGCAAGGAGGAGGTCGCCCGCCGCGTCGGTCGCAGCCGCTCGGCCGTCTCCAACCTGATCCGACTTCTCGATCTGCCCGACCAGGTGGTGACGATGCTCGAGTCGGGAGAGCTGAGCGAGGGCCATGGCCGCGCTCTGCTCGCCGCCAAGGGACAGGAGGAGCGCCGCGCACTTGCCCGACGGGCGGTTGCCGGCGGCTGGTCGGTGCGGGAGACGGAGCGCCGGGCCAAGGGTGAGACCGGCGCTCCGAAGCCCAAGCCTCGGAGGCTCCACCCCGACGAGGAGGCCGCGGTCGGCAGGGCCGAGGACGCCCTCGAGCGAGCGCTCGGTCACGACGTCCGAGTCCGCTCCGGACCCCGGGGCCTGACCGCTCAGATCCGCTTCGCCGACCTCGACGAGGCACTCAGGCTCGCGAAGTCGCTGCGCCGCAAGTGAGCCCCGCCCGGCGGCCAGACAGTCATCTAGAATGCGCGCTCGCGGGCGATTAGCTCAGTTGGTTAGAGCGCGTCTCTGATAAGGACGAGGTCCCTGGTTCGAATCCAGGATCGCCCACTTGCAACAGATGCAGATCTACGGCGTCAGTTTCGACATGGTCGGCAAGCAGCCAATCGTGTTGTTGAAGACGACCGACGGCAACCGCTTTCTCCCGATCTGGATCGGCCATCCCGAGGCGGCGGCGATCCTGATGAAGCTCCAGGGCGCCAGCACTCCGCGGCCGATGACCCACGACCTGATCGCCGACGTCCTGGACAACATCGACGCCAAGTGCGAACGGGTCTCCGTCACCGAGCTTCGCGACAACACCTTCTACGCGACGATCACCCTGTCGATCGACGGGGCCGAGGTCGAGATCGACTCGCGGCCCTCCGACGCGCTCGCGCTCGCAGTCCGCTGCGAGGCCCCGATCTTCGCGGCGGAGGAGGTCATCGAGGAATCCTCGATCGAGTTCGAGCACGAGGTCGAGGATCAGGAGGAGGTCGTGGAGAAGTTCAAGGACTTCCTCGACGAGGTCACGCCCGAGGACTTCGCCGACGGCGAGGACGAGCCGCCGACCTCATGATCCGTCGTGGCGGATACCTTCTTGGGTGGGCCGGCCTGCTGCTGGTCCTCGGTCTGCTTGCGGCCCCCGGCGCCGGCGCCGATCAGCGGATCTTCATCAGCAACTACGTCAGCGGGTCGATCGTCCAGGCGAATGTCGATCGATCCGGTGACATCGACCCGTTGCAGGCCTTGGTTACGGGTTCCGCCAGCCTCGAGGGTGTCGCGGTCAGCCCCGGAGGCAAGTTCCTCTACGCCGCGGGTACGAGTGATGGAAGGCTCTATGGGTACGAGGTCGAAAAGGGGGGAGGGCTCGTCCCCGTCCCCGGGGCGCCGGTGGACTACGCGGCGGGCACCGGGATCTCACCGGTGGTCACACCGGACGGAAAGAACCTCTTCGTCTCCGCGCCTGATGCGAACCGCGTCTTCGGGTTCGATCTGGATTCGGATGGCTCCCCAGTGCCGACCAGTTCGACGTCCACCTCGCCGGGCTTCGCCCCCGCCCCCAACGGCCTGGCGATCAGCCCGTCCGGCAAGCTCCTGTTCAGCGCCGGCACGAACACCGGCTCGCCGGGGTCGGGCTTCATCACCATCTTCAAGGTCGGCTCCGGGGGAAAGCTGAACGAGATTGCCGGCGGCCCTGTGGAGACGGGCCTAGAGCCCTACGCGCTGTCGGTCTCACCTGACGGTAAGCATCTGTACGTGGCCGACCGCGGCTCCCCGGCCTTCATCCACGCATACTCGATCGCCTCCGGAGGCGGCCTGGCCGAGCTGGCGGATTCGCCGTACCCTGCCGACGGTGCCAATCCCTTCGGCATGGCGATCTCTCCCGACGGCCTCAGTCTCTACACCGCCAACTACAACAGCGACACGATCAGCGGCTTCGCGATCGAATCAGACGGCGACCTGACCGCCCTGCCGGGCAGCGTCTACGCCGGTCCCACGAATCCGGCCGCGCTGTCGTTCACGGCATCGGGTGAAACGATGTTTGCGGTCAGCGGCACCAACTTCGGCCTCGGCGTCTTCGGGTTCGAGGAGGGTGGAGTCCCGGCCCCGATCGTGCTGTCGTTGTTCAGCGCCCCGGGTGACTTCCAATCGGTCGCGCTGACGCCGGCTCAGCCGCCGAAGGCCAAGCTGAAGGCGAAGCGGAAGGTCAAGGTCGGAAGGGCGGTCAAGCTGAGCGCCAAGAAGTCCAGCGACGATGGCGATGTCGTCGAGTACGCCTGGAGGTTCGGCGACGGCGAGAGGACATTCACGATGCGACCCAGGGTCACCCACACCTACGGGCGCAAGGGCAGGTACAAGGTCACCGTCACGCTCACCGACGACGATGGCTGCTCGACGAAGTACGTCGCCTCAGGCCAGACCGCCTACTGCAACGGCTCCGAGCGGGCCAAGGCGTCGAAGAAGATCAAGGTCGAGAAGTAGCCGACCGCTGGGCCTCGGGTACTCGTGGGTTTTCTCAGCGAAGTGCCAGCTCGAGGGCGCGCTCCACGAAGCGCTCGAAGCCGATCCCCGCGGCCTCCGCCGCCATCGGGAGCAGGGAGGTGTCGGTGAGTCCGGGAATCGAGTTGACCTCGAGCACCTGGGGACCCCGCTGCCCGCTCCCGAGGATCACGTCGACGCGGGCGAATCCCGCGCAGCCGAGGGCCGACCAGGTTCGCAGGGCGACCTCGTTGACCGCGTTGGTCTGCTCGGCGCTGATCTCCGCGGGGCAGACGTAGCGAGTCCGGCCGATCTCGTAGCGGGCCTCGTAGTTGAACGCGTCGGCCTCCTCGGGGATCGCCTCGACGATCGGCAGCGCCTCGCCGTCGAGGATCGAGACCGCCAGCTCGGCACCGTCGACATGGCGCTCGATCAGCACCCGATCGTCGTAGCTGAGCGCGGCGACGAGCGCGGCGGGTATCTCGGCGGCCGTGCCGGCGAAGCGGACCCCGAGCGCCGATCCCTGCCCGGCGGGTTTGACCACCAGGGGCAGCCCCAGCCTCGATTCGATCTCAGAGAATGCATCGGCCACCCCGAGCTCACGAAACGCCGCCGCTCCGAAGGCGACCCAGTCGGGCGTCGGGATCCCCGCCGCGCGCATCCGGTGCTTGGACTGGACCTTGTCCATGCAGAGCACGCTGGCAGCGACCCCCGGCCCCGTGTAGGGGATTCCGAGCAGCTCGAGCAGCGATTGGACGGTCCCGTCCTCGCCCCCGGGGCCGTGCAGGGCGATGAAGGCGACGTCGGGTCGCTCGGATTTGAGCCTGCTGACGAGACGATCGTCGGCGTCGATCGGGACGACCTGATGGCCCAGCGCCGCGGCGGCATCCTCGACCCGGGCCCCCGACTGCAGCGAGATCGCCCGCTCGAGGGATCGCCCGCCCTTCAGAACCGCGACCTTCATGAGGCTGGGCCGGCCGCCGGCCGGCGATGGAAGGGCAGGACCTCGCCGGGAGGATCCGGTTCAGGCGGTACGACGATCTCGTGGGTCCCGGTCATCGTCTCGTAGAGGTCGACCTGCTCGCCGACCACGGCGCCGATCCGGCGGATGCCCTCGGTGATCTCATCCGCAGTCTGCGCGGAGAAGTTGAGTCGCATCGAGCCGCTGCCGCGGCCGTCGACGAACGCGGCCTCGCCGGGGACGAAGGCAACGTTCTCGCGCAGCGCCTTGGCGAGCAGGTCGGTCGTGTTGATGTAGTCGGGCATCGTCGCCCAGACGAACAGTCCACCAGCGGGCGCCGACCAGGTCGCCTGCCGCGGGAAGTGGACCTCGAGCGCCTCCAGCATCGCGTCGCGGCGAACCCGGTAGACGCGCGTCAACTCATCGATGTAGTCGCGCCAGCGCCCCTCCCCGAAGTACTCGCGGACGAAGAACTGGCTCAGCGTGGAAGTGCAGAGGTCGGCCGCCTGCTTGCCGAGCACGAGCTTCGCGCGAATCGGCGGCGGAGCGCAGACCCAGCCGACCCTGATCCCGGGGGAGAGGATCTTCGAGAAGGTCCCCATGTAGAGGACGTAGTCGCCCCCGTCGAGCGCGTAGAGGGTCGGCAATGGAGCCCCCTCGTAACGGAGGAGGCCATAGGGGTTGTCCTCGACGAGGAGGATCTCCCGCTCACGGGCGATCTCGATCAGGCGTTGCCGGCGCTCGAGCGAAAGCGTCACGCCACCTGGGTTCTGAAAGGTGGGCACCGAGTAGATGAACTTCGGTCGCCGCCCCTCCCGATCGAGTGCCGCCAGCAGCTCCTCGAGGGCGTCGATCCGCATCCCGTCCTCGTCCATCGCAACCTGCCGGGTATCGGCCTCATAAGAGCAGAAGACGGGAACGGCGCCCGGGTAGGTGGGGCCCTCCGCGATCACGACGTCGCCGGGATCGAGCAGCGTCTTACAGATCAGATCGAGCGCCTGCTGACCGCCGGAGGTGACGACGATGTCGTCGGGGTCGGGGCCCATGTCCTCCGCGGCCATCACGTTGCAGATCACCGCGCGGGTCTCCTCGAAGCCCTCGGTGGGCCCGTATTGGAGCGCCCTGGCGCTGTTCTCCTGAGCGATCCTCGTCATCTGGGCGGCGAACGACTCAGGGGGGAAGGTCGAGGTGTCCGGGAAGCCGCCGGCAAGCGAGATCACCTCCGGCCGAGAGGTGATCTCCATCAGGTCGCGCATCGCCGAGGAGCGCATCACCCGGGTGCGCTGGGCGAAGAGCCCGGCGTAGCGGGCGACATCGGAGGAGGTGCTGTGGGAGCGCCGGTGGGGCCTCGAGGCGGCCTGTTCATCGCTCGGTCGGGCGGGATCCATCGACCAAGTTTCCTACAGGACCCCCGGAAGGGCGCCTGGATCGGATCGAGATGAACTAGCCTGCCCGGGCGATGGACCTCTTCATGGCGATCTGCCAGGGCCTGGGGCTCGCCCTCGCCGTCGGGATCGGCGGGCCGCTCGCGGCGCTCTTCATCGCGATGATGGGATCCCTGGACGCCGGCATCCATCCCGACGGCACCGACTACGACTTCCTCGCCGCCACCTGGTTTCTGATCACGCTTCTGGCCCTCGTGGTCGTCGTGATGGTGGCCCGCGGCAGGCCGTCGCTCCGCTATCCCACGATCGCCGTCCTGGCCGCGATCGGAGCAATAGTCTGCGCCGCCTCGCTCGCTGAATCCGGCTACACCGCCTGGCCGGGGC
This sequence comes from uncultured Solirubrobacterales bacterium, assembly GCA_963823275.1. Taxonomy (GTDB): domain Bacteria; phylum Actinomycetota; class Thermoleophilia; order Solirubrobacterales; family 70-9; genus RHKX01. The sequence goes on from CAWGKW010000003.1 coordinate 93,643, forward strand.
TCGCGCTCGGGGCCCTCGCCGCCGCCCTCGCCGCGATCGTCTCCTACGGAGTGCTCGAGGGCGCGATCGCCCGCGCCAGGGGCAACGAGCCAGGCAGCAGGGAGGCGGATGCCGCCAACGTCCTCATCATCGCCTTCGCCGCCGCCGGCATCGTTCTCGCCGCCGTCTCTCTGTTCGTTCCGCCCGTGTCTCTCCTCGCGGTAGCAGCGCTCGCCTACCTCGCCCTCGCCCGCCGCCGCAAGGCCGACGAGAAGTACGAGGGCCTGCGAATCCTCAGGTAGGCCTCAGCCGAGTTTGCGGACCTCGGCGCCCACCGAAACCTCGCCCGGTTTCACAACCTTCGTGTTGACGCCCCGCAGGCGCATCTCCCGGCCCACGGCGGAGTTGACGGTCTTCAGCGCGTCGACGCCGAAGCGACGGGAGAACTTGCCGCAGCCGAGGTGCGGCTCTGCGGTCACCTCGAGGATCGCGTCGCCGACCGCGAATCGAGCGCCGGTCGGCAGGTTGTCCTTGCTGAGGTCGAGATCCACGTAGAGCTGATCGCCCGCCGCCGCCCAGTCGAGATGATCCTCGCTGCCGGAGAACAGCGCGGCGGCGCGGGCGTTCATCACGGTCACCTGTGCCTCCGGGTCCGGTCCGCCATCCTCGGTGCCGGAGTTCGGCCGTCGCGACCACATGTCGCCGACGAGGCCGACGTCGGTCTCGAGCGAGCTCCTGGCGGGTAGCTCCCGCTCCTCCTCCGCCGGGCGCGCCACGAGCAGCTCCAGCCGCCCAACGTCGGTGGGGGCTGCGCCGACGTGGGCGAGTCCGGCTTCGAGCTGAAGACGATCGACGCTTGCCATCGCGCCGATGATCGCGAATCCGCCGCCGGCGCGCAACCGCGCAGGGGCCGGGTTCTGCAAACCTCAGGACTCCTCCAGTGCCGCCCTCCCCTCGAAAGCTCGTCCTGGTCGTCGTCGACTCGCTCCGCTGCGACATGCTCCTGCGCGCGGTCGAGGCCGGCGACGCGCCGACGTTCAAGAAGCTGATCGATCGCGGGGAGCTGGTCGGCGACTGCGTCTCCTCCTTCCCGTCGGTGACGCCCGTCTGCACGTCGGAGATCTGCACCGGGGCACGACCCGACCGCCACCTGATCCCGGGTATGAACTGGTACCTCCGCGCCGAGCAACGCTACGTCGAGTACGGCTCGTCGTTCGAGGCCACCCGCGCGTTCGGCCTCTTTCGCTCGCTCTACGACACCGTCTACAACCTCAACATGGGGCATCTCAATCACGAGACCCTGACCCTGTTCGAGCGCCTCGCCGACGCCGGCCTGCGAACCGCCGGCACGCCGTTTCTGATCTACCGCGGCCGCACCCGCCATGAGGTCGGGCTCGAGGGGCTGCTCAAGCGCTTCGCCAGCGCAGCCAAGTTCCACCACGCGGTCTGGGGACCGGAGCAGCTCTTCTACGGTGAGCTCTACTCCTCTCAGAAGGTCGACGCCAAACCGACCTTCGCCCGGCCCGCCACCCGCGACGCCTACTCCGCCGCGGCCGCCCGCATCCTCGTCGCCGAGGATCTCTACGACTTCCTGCTCTTCTCCCTGCCCGACAACGACTACTACTCCCACCGCGACGGCCCCTACGGGACCCAGGAGTCGATCGCCCTCGCCGACGACGCCCTCGCCGAGCTCGTCGACGCTCACGGCGGCATCGACCCGTTTCTCGCCCTCAACGGCGTGATCGTCGTCGCCGACCATGCTCAGAGCGCGGTGGACCAGCCGATCAATCTGCAGGAGGACCTGGCCGGGCGCTGGCAGATCCTGCAACCGAACGCGGAGCTCTCGAGCGAGGACGAGCTCGCGGTCGGCCCGAGCGGGCGGGGTGCCGGGGTCTGGATCCTTCCCCAGGGCAGTCGCCACGCCTCCCTGGCCGCCGACGTCCGAGCTCACCTCGAGCTCGAGGTCGAGGCCGTGGACCTGGTCGCCTGGCTCGGCGACGATCGGGGACGGGCACACGTGCGCGGCGCCGGCAGCGAGCTCCGCTTTCACGCCGATCCCGCCGGCGACGTCCGCGATCGCCGCGGTCGGAGCTGGACGGTCGATGGCGATCCCAACGCGCTCGGCGGCCGGATCGAGGACGGACTGCTCGTCGCCGACGACTACCCCGACGCTCTCTCACGCCTCTGGGCCGCCCTCCGAAACCCCAACGCAGCCGACATCCTCGTCAGCCTCGCACCCGATTGGGAGTGCGTGGACTGGGGGGGAGGCGACCACATTCCCGGCGGCAGTCACGGGTCGCTGCTGGCAACCGACTCGCTGGGGACCCTGCTCACGGTCGGCCTCGACGGCGAGCGGCCCGAACGGGAGCAGTGGGCGATCAGCGACGTCTACGCACTGGTCGAGGGCCATTTCGGCCTGGAGATCTAGGATCGCAGCGTGCCGGCCGACCTGAATATGCCCCCGACCCGTTGGGAGGCGGCCGCCAACCGGGCGTGGGCGGTCATCCGCCGGGTCCACCTCGGGACGAGGAAGCCCGGCAACTGGCTGCAGCTGTTTCACTTCGCCGTCGTCGGCGGGAGCGGCTACGTCGTCAACCTGATCGTCTTCTCGCTGCTGACCGAGCTGACCGGGCTCAACCACCTGCTCGCCGCGATCGGTGCGTTCATCGTCGCGGTCACCAACAACTTCCTGCTCAACCGCCACTGGACGTTCCGCCGGCAGGGCTCGGCTGAATCCCATGCCGGCTTTCAGGCCGCTCGGTTCTTCACCGTCAGCCTGGTCGGGCTGGGCGTGAACCTCGCGGTTCTCGAGCTGCTCGTCTCCTCAGCCGGCCTGGCCGAGCTGCCGAGCCAGGCGATCGCCGTCGCGGTGGCGATGCCCGTCAACTTCATCGGCAACAAGCTCTGGACCTTCGACCGTTGAGCCCAGCCGCGCGGCTGCCATAGTTAGGGCATGGTGAATTTCAAGAAACTCTCTGATCGGGCCAAGAAGGCCAAGGACCTCGTCGACCAGCATGGCGGCACCGAGATGCTCAAGGACAAGGCGACCCGGATGAAGGCCGCCACCGCGGGCAAGGGCTCGGTGTCGGACAAGGCAAAGGCCGCGGCCGACGTCGCGCGCGACAAGCCGAAGTCGGGGCCGGAGACAGGGCAATAGGCGCCTTGGGGTGCCCCCGCTCGGCGTGAGACGCCGGGGGTCGATCGTCTGCGCCGCCCTGGTCGCGGTGCTGCTCGGCCTGGGACTCGCCGCCGCCGCGGCGGCGGCGTCGGGCACCGCGGGGTCGGGCACGAGCCCCCCTCCGGCAACCGAGTCCGAGGTGGAGATACCCGCCTCCGGCGGCCTGACCGCGGTCCCCAGCGGCTACCCCGACAGGCCCGCCGACTACACGATCACCCCCGAGCAGGCACTCGAGGCAGCCGACCAGGACCCCAAGATCATCGCCCGCAAGGACGAACTGACCTCGAGCGACCAGCTGACCGCGTCGATCAGCGCCGAGGCGGTCCGGGTCTGGGAGGTGGGGTACTACCTGGACGGCGACAAGGTCAATCTGGTCATCGTGGACGGCGAGACCGGTGAGGCGACCGAGTCATGGACCGGCTCGGCGACCAACTGGCCGATGGCCCGCGGCAAGTCGGGGCAGTTCGGCCATATCCTCAACGCCCCCTACGTCTGGATCCCGCTCGCGCTGATCTTCCTGCTCGGGCTCTGGGACTTCCGTCGCTGGCGCAAGTGGGTCCACCTCGACCTCGCGGTCCTGCTCAGCTTCGGGATCAGCCAGGCATTCTTCAACGCGGCCGAGATCGGGGTCTCCGTGCCGCTTCAGTACCCGCCGCTCGCCTACCTGCTGATCCGCATGCTCTGGGTCGGCTTCCGCGGCCACGGCCGCGACGGCGGGGCGGGGGAGGGATTGCGGCCCAGCATGCCCGTCTGGCTGATGACGACGGCCGTGGTCGCTCTGCTGATCCTGCGTCTGGCCGGAAACCTGTTCGACTCGGGGGTGATCGACGTCGGCTACGCCGGCGTGATCGGCGCCGACAAGATCACCGACGCCCAGCCGATCTACGACGACTCCTTCCCCGAGGACAATCCGACCGGCGACACCTATGGCCCGGCCAACTACTTCGCCTACGTCCCCTTCGAGCAGATCTTCCCCTGGAGCGGTTCCTGGGACGACCTACAGGCCGCCCACGCCGCCACGATCTTCTTCGATCTGGCCACGATCACCGGCCTGTTCGCTCTCGGGCTGGCGCTCGTCCGTCGCCGCGGAGCCTCCCGTGGGGATGACGAGCCCTCCCAGCGGGGCGGTCGCATCCGCCGCCGGCTCGCCTCCTGGTTTCCCGATCGGGAGGGCAACGTGGTCGGCCTCACCCTCGTCTTCGCCTGGGTCGCCTACCCCTATACGACGTTCACGATGCAGGGCAACTCCAACGACGAGCTGATCAGCGCGCTGCTGGTCTGGAGCCTGGTCGCGTTCGCTAGTCCGATCGCCCGCGGCGGCCTGCTCGCGGTCGCCTCGCTGGCCAAGTTCGCCCCGCTGCCGCTATTCCCGCTGTATGCGGCCGGGAACCGCGGAATCCGGATCCGCACCCGCGAGGACCGCCGGGCCCTGCTCAAGCCACTCGGCCTGTTCATCGCCGGATTCGCATTCTTCGCCGCGCTCCTGCTCGCCCATCCGGCCGTCGACCCCGGCCTCGCCGACTTCTACGAGCGCACCGTCAAGACCCAGATCGACCGCGAGAGCCCCTTCAGCATCTGGGGCCAGACCGACCTCGGCTGGCTCCAGGCCGCGATCAAGATCGGCGTCGTCGCGCTCGGGATCGCGGTCGCGTTCTTTCCCTGGCGGCGAACGCTGATTCAGATCGCCGCCCTCAGCGCCGCCCTGATCATCGGCGTCGAGATCACCCTGGAGCACTGGTTCTACCTCTACATCCCCTGGTTCCTCGGCGCGATGTTGCTGGTCATGGTCGCCCGCGACCCCGACGACGTCTCGGCCGACTCGAACTAACTGACCTAGTGACCCTGGTAAGATGACCAGGGTCATGAAGGTGACGGCAACCCAGTTCAAGGCGCGATGCCTGGCCTTGCTCGACGAGGTATCCGACTCGGGCTCGGAGCTGACGATCACCAAGCGCGGCAGGCCCGTCGCTCTCGTCACGCCCGTCCACCCCGAGGCTTCGCTCGCCGGCACCGTCACCCAGCTGGTCAGCGATGACGAGCTGATCAGGCCGATCGATCAGCCCTGGGATGCCGACGATTGAAGGTCGTCCTCGACACCCATGCATGGATCTGGTGGGTGGCGGACTCAAAGCGACTCAGCGTCCCCGCCGCCAGGGCGATCGAGGCGGCCGAGAGCATCGGCATCTCCGCGATTTCCTGCTGGGAGGTCGCGATGCTGATCGGCAAGGGCCGGATCGCGATCGATCGTCCAGTCGAGCGGTGGATCCGCCAGGCACTCGCCCGCCCCGGCGTCCAGGCCTTGCCGCTCGGCCCGCAGGTCGCCACCGCCGCGGGAATGCTCGACTCGGCCGAGTTCCCCGGAGATCCCGCGGATCGCTTCGTCTACGCCACTGCCCGGGCGAGCGGCTCGACCCTCCTGACCCGGGATCGGGCGCTGCGGGACTACGACCCGCGCGGGACCCTCTGGTGAGCCCCACACCTCGTGGATCGAGCGCCGCGAACGCTCAGTCGGTGAACGGGTAGTCGATGGTCGTGCCCTGACAGACGAGCGTCTTCCGCTTGGAGATCTTGACCTTGCGTTTCGGCGCGCTGACGACGGCCTTCGTGAACGGTCCCGCGCTGGTCACCTCGGCTGAGTCGCGGACGCCGAGCCAACCTCCGTTGTCGGAGGTGCGAGCGGTGTCGATCGGGATCAAGCCGCCGGCCCCACGTTCGTAGCTGATCGAGACGCGCCGGTTCCCCACGCACCGTGGATCCTCCGATCTCAGCTCACCGAGGACGAAGAGCTCGTCCGGCGAGGAGGTGACCGTGTAGATCGCCAGTTCGGTCGGAGCCTTCACCGCGCTCCCGGCCTGCGCGGCCGGGGCGAGACACGCGGTCAGGGCGGCGGCGGCCGCCAGCCCGATCAGGAGGGGGCGCCGGCTCACAGAACTCCCTGCTTGTCCTTGCCGCAGGTCAGCTGCTTGCCGTTCACCTCGACGGTGCGGGGCGCCAGCTTGTAGACCGCCGCGGTGAAGCCGATGAAGGCGCTGCTGTCGCCGCGAACGAGCCAGCCGCCGTTCTTGGAGGTGCGAGCCAGGTCGAACACAGTCGAGCCCTCTGGGCTCTTCACGATGAGCTTGACCTGTCGGTTGGCGAGGCACCGCTCTTCCTCGGTGATCACGGTGCCGAAGCCGACCACGGTCCCAGGGTCGATCTGCGAGGTGGCGAACACGTTCAGCTCAGAGGGGGTGGTCTTTCCGGCCGCCGGTACCTGGGCGGCGGCTGCCGAGAGGGAGACGGCGGCGGCGGCCAGGGCGAAGGCTGCAACCCTTGCCGGTCTGCCCTTCGCGACTCGTGAACTCATGGTCCCAAGCCTCTCACATTCACCCCAATCGCGCCGCACTACGCCACCATCCGCTCGCCGAGGCGGGAGTGGCGGTCGGTGGCGTCGGTGTTGCGGAGGGCGCGGGCGATCGCGCGGTCGTCGCCGGCGAGGATGCAGAGCTTCTGAGCGCGGGTGATCGCGGTGTAGAGGAGGTTGCGGGAGAGCAGTTGGGGGGCGTGGCTGGAATGGAGGCAGACGATCACCGCCGGCACCTCGATTCCCTGCGCCTTGTGGACGGAGGTGCAGAACGCTCCCCGCAGCGATCGCGCCTCGCGGAAGGGCAGGGCGATGAAGTCGCCGAGGTCGGTCTCGAGCCGGAGCTCGGAGCGCGTATCGTCGACGGAGTCGATCACGAAGATCGTCCCGTTGGTGATCTGCAACTCGGGAATCCCGCGGGTGGTGATCACCTTCTCACCGATCCGAAAGCGCCCCTCGAGCACGCGCTCGGCCGAGCCGCAGAGCACGTCGCGCATCCGCGCGTGGAGGGCGTCGATCCCGAGCGGGCCGCGGTACATGGGGGAGAGGATCTGCACCTGCCGGACCGGGTCGAAGCCGAACTCCGCCGGGATCCGCTCGGTGGCCATCGTGATCACGTCCTCGGCCAGCGCGTCGGCGGTCGAGCGACTGTGGCGGAAGAAGTCGTGGATCTCCTCGTCGGCGCCGCCGGTCCTCGGCTCCCGTCGTGGCGCCTCGCCGACCCGGATCGAGTGCGCCGCGCCGACGATCATCGAGCGGCGCGCCTGACGGAAGACGTGCTCGAGTCGCACGGTCGGCGCGATCTCCGCCTCGATCAGCTCGCAGAAGGGCTTGCCGGGCCCGACGGGGGGGAGTTGGTCGACGTCGCCGATCAGCACGAGGTGGGTCTTCGCCGCGATCCCGGCGATCAGGTGACGGCAGATCTCCAGCGACAGCATCGAGGCCTCGTCGACGATCACGAGGTCGGCGTCGATCGGCGAGTCCTCGTCCTTGCCGGGGATCTCGCCCGGAATCCACTCGAGCGCCTTGTGGATCGTGGAGGCGGGCGCCCCCTCGGTCGCCTCGGTGAGCCGCCTCGCCGCCCGCCCGGTCGGGGCCAGGAGGCGGATCTTCAGGTCCCGCGTCTCGGCCATCAGCGTCAGCGCGTGGGTCAGATGGGTCTTGCCGGTGCCGGGCCCGCCGGTGATCACCGAGAGCCTCCGGGTCAGGGCGTTCGTGACCGCCTCCTCCTGCTGATCGGTGAGATCCCCCATCTCGCCGGGCAGCGGCGGCTTGCTCCACGCCGGCTCCGAGCGTGCCATCCCCGCCAGTGCCGCGGCGAGCCAGCGCTCGGCCCGGTGGGTCCATTCGCGGTAGATCAGCCCGTCCTCGATCTCGATCCCCTCGGCGCTCTCGAGGTGGGCGAACGACGGCTCGGTCCCGAGCAGCTCGCGGATCGCCGCGATCAGCTCCGCCTTCGGCAGATGGGTGTGGCCCCGGCCCTCGGCCTCCCGCAGGGCGTGGATCGCGGCGGCCCTGGTCCTCGACCGCCCTCCCGGCTCGACCCCGTTGTCGACCGCGAGCCGGTCGGCGCCGTGGAACCCGATGCCGGCGATCTCGGTCAGTGAGTACGGGTCCTCGAGCACCATCTCGCTGGCCGCCGATCCATGAAGGGCGATCACCTCGCCGACGTGGCGGGCCAATCCGTATGGGGCGAGCAGGGTGTAGAGCCTGCGCTCGGCCCGCCGCTCGGTCCATTCGTCGGCCGCCTTGGAGGCGGTCACCGGGCCCACCCCCCGCAACGATCCGAAGACACCCTCCGGATCGCGGTCGATCACGTCGAAGATCTCGTCTCCATGCTCGGCCACCAGCTCCTCCGCCCGCTTGCGGCCGATCCCCGGCAGCGAGCGCAGGTAGCGGCGCGCGCCCTCGGCCCCGACCGGGTCCAGCGGCTGCGCCTCCCGCGCGCTGATCTGCAGGCCGTGGCGGGAGTGGTGTTCGACGGTGCCGATCAGGAGCGCCCGTTCCTCCTCCTCGAGGTGGGCGAGCGGCCCGACGGCCGGCATAGCGGTCCCGTCGGCGAGCGTCACCTCGGCCACCGCGAAGGCGCCGTCCTCGCTGACGAAGCGGAAGAACTCGACCTGGACCTCGCCCTCGAACGGATCACCGGAGGCCGGCCCGGCGTCGAGCAACGCTTCCTGGGAGTTGGTCACGGTCACTCCGGCGAGCCTAGGAGGGACCGCGGCGCAGGGCAAATCTCACGGCCGCAGCGTGCGGAATCCGGCGGCCTCGAAGTCGTCGTCGAAGGCGAGGGCGATGTCGATCCCACGCTCGCGCATCACCTCGAAGCTGACCGCGTCGACGAAGGAATACTCGCGCTCGTCGTGGCGGAGCAGCCAGTCGAATGCGCGTTCCTCGACTTCGGAAGCGACCTCGAGAACTCGGTAGCGGGGACTGTTCCGGATCGCGTTGAGCACTCGGATGGCAGCTCCGTGTCCCAGCCTTCGGTTGACGAGCGTCCAGCACTCACCGGCGACGTGGTTCGTCGTGTAGAGGGCCTCCCCGACAATCTCCCGCTGCAACAGATCCGCTTTCTGGTGTTGCCGATCCCGAAGGTCTGCGAGAGCGAACAGAAACGAAGTGTCTACGAAGACCATTCCGACCTGTAGATGATCTCGTCATGGTTCTCGGCGTCGTTTCCACCCGGGCCCGAAAACGCTCCGATGATGTCGAAGATGGGGTCCTCCTCGAGCGGGGGCAGTGAATCAATTCCATCCCGCAGACACCTCCGCACGATCTCCGCCTTCGACACCCCCTCAGACGTCGCGGCACGACCGAGCTCCCGGTCGAGTTCGGGCTCCAACGAGATCTGCAGCCTCTTCATCCGGGCCAAGTTACATCACTTCCTGATACGTGATGTAACCAGGATGTGCCGATTCCGTCAAGGAATCCAGCCGATTCAAGCGACCACGCCCGAAACGGCCCGAGCTACGGCCCCGGTGGGTCCTGCTGGTAGGTGCGGGCCAGGCCGTCGATCAGGTCCTGCTTCTCGGTATCGGAGAGGCGGGCGCTGGAGTGGAGGAGCTTGTACTGAAGCGGCGGCATCTCGCCCGCGCTGATCACCTCACCGACATCTCCGGCCTCGGCCTGGGGGCGGTCCCACTCGGAGAAGTTGAGGATCCCGCGGCCCTCCTCGACATCGCGCTGGATCAACCACGAGAACGGCGCGACGTTGCTGTCGAGCGGCCAGGTGGTGAGGTTGGAGTGGCAGGCGTCGCAGGCATCGCTGACCAGCTGCTCGGTCCGTGGGCTGTCGAACTGCGCCTGCCTGGTGACCGGCGGGTTGGAGTGGTCGCGGCCGTAGGGAACGAGCTGGATCAGCAGAAATCCGCCGACCAGGATCAGCAGTCCGATTCGGATCTTCGAGCCCGAGGCCCAACTCTTGATGCGGTTCACGGGCTGGATCCTCCCAACGACGTCCCCGGGCGGCGTCCGTAGCAACCACGGGTCCCGACGTGAGCGACTACGTCCCAGGCAGGGCTCTCAGTCGTCATCGGATCCACCTTCCTCACCGGCCCCGGAATCGGCGGGCGGGACTGTGGGCGGCGGCGGGACGCTGGTCGTCGTCGTGGGTGGGGGAGCGGTGGTCGAGGTCGGCGGCGCCGTGGTGGCGGTGCCTCCGCCGCCTCCGCCGCGGTCGGAGCTGCCACCACCCGGCACACCGTTACCCTTGGTGCGGCCTCCGCTCCCGGATCCCCCGCCGCCCGCGGGCGCCAATGCCTCTCCGGCCCGCAGGGGCTCCGAGGAGAGCCCGATCTGCTGGCTGGTCACCTTGGCGGCGGCGATGCCGACCGCGAGCGCGATCGCCACCCCGAGGAGGGCGAGCACCGTCAACTGCAGGGTCGAGGTCCTCCGCGGGCTCACAGCGCCGGCTCCCGCGGCCTCGAACGCTTCGGCCCGGGGATGGCCAACTCCGCCGCGGCGCCGCCACCCTCACGATTGCTGATCGAGACCGAGCCGCCCCATTGGCCGGCGAGCTCGCTTGCGATCGGCAGCCCGAGGCCGGTCCCCTCGGGGCCGAGACGCCCGGCACGGCCGCGGTAGAAGCGCTCGAGAACCGTCTCCTCCTCCCCCGCCGCCAGCCCGGGTCCCCGATCGAGCACTAGCACCGAGCCCGGGCCGTCGACGATCTCCACATCGCCCCCGGGCGGGGAGTAGAGCACCGCGTTCTCGACCAGCGAGTCAAGCGCCCGATCGAGGTCGGCGCCGGCGCAGCGGGCGAAGCCACCGGCTCCGACCGAGCGCCGCACGAGCTGCAGATCCTTCGCGTCGGCCGCCCGCCGCCACCGCTTCGCTGCCCGGTCGGCCGTCAGCCGGAGGGGGATGTCCTCGGCCGGGAGCTCGTGCTCACCGGCCCGGCTCAGCACGAGCAGCTCCTCGACGATCGCCGCGAGCCGGTCGACCTCGTGCAGCGCGGCGTCCGCCGCCTCCCGTTCCTCAGGGCTCCGGCTCAGGTGCTGGATCTCCTCGAGCTGCAACCGCAGGCCGGTCAGAGGCGTGCGGAGCTGGTGGGAGGAATCGGCGACGAACTCTCGTTGGCTGTCGATCATCCGGCCGACCCGGCCGGTCATCTCGTTGAAGCTGCGAGCGAGCGAGCGTTGTTCGGTAGTGCCCTCGACCGGGGCCCGCGATTCGAGGTCGCCGGCGGCAACCGCATCGGCGGAGTCCGCCAGGCGCCGGATCGGACGGGCGATGCGCTGCGCGATCAGGGCGCCCGCGACCACGCCGAGGGCGAGGACGGCGAGGCCGAGCAGGACGATCCCGATCAGCGAGCGGCGGACGGCGCTGTTGACGGCATCGACGCTCTGAGTGACCCTCACCGCGCCGATCACGACACCGTTGTGGAGGATCGGGACCGCCGTCGCGAGGATGTCGGTGGAGAGCGTCTCGCTGTAGCGGGTCTCCTGATACGGGCTGCCACCAAGGGCGGCGTCGATCTCCGGGCGGGTCGAGAAATCGGCACCGTCCTCGCGATTGCCGGCGCTGTCGGCGATCAGCGTGCCGCTGGCGTCAACGACGACGACCCGGCCGCGGACCGACTCGGCCGAGGTTTCGGCGAGCCGGTCCAGGGTGGCGCGATTGGCCGGCCCGAGCAGCTCGGGCGCGCTCGCCGCGAGCAGGTCCGCCTGGCTCTGCGCCTGGCCGCGAACCTCGGCGTCGACCCGGTCGCGGAGGCTGATCGCCAGCGGCACGCCGAAGGCGATCACGGCCAGCAGCAGCACGTAGGCGACGGCGAGCAGGAGGGTCCGGCGCAGGGTCATCAGCTCAGCCCTCAGTCCGCTTGGCCCGCCGGGGCGGCGAAGCGGAACCCGACCCCGCGCACCGTCTCGATGTGGCGCGGCTCGGCGGGATCGTCGCCGAGCTTGCGACGCAGGCCGCCGATGTGCACGTCGAGCGTCTTCGTCGAGCCGAACCAGTTGACGTCCCAGACCCGCGACATCAGGTCCTCGCGGGTGACCACCCGCCCGGCGTTGCGGGCCAGCTCAGCCAGCAGGTCGAACTCCTTGCGGGTCAGCGCCAGCTCCTCCCCGTCGAGGCGGGCGATGCGACCGGCGACGTCGAGCTCCAGATCACCGACCGTGAACGCCTGCTCGAACCGCGCTCCACCCGGTTGGCTCCGCCTCAGGACCGCGCGGATGCGCGAGATCACCTCGGCCCCGCTGAACGGTTTGACCACGTAGTCGTCGGCGCCCATCTCGAGTCCGACCACCCGGTCGAGCTCGCTGCCGCGGGCGGTCAGCATCACGATCGGCACGTCGGAGTCGCGCCGGATCGCCCGGCAGATGTCGCGGCCGTCGCCGTCGGGAAGCGTCAGGTCGAGGAGGACCAGGTCCGGTTCGATCCGCTCCGCCAGCTCCAGCGCCTCGGCCGCGGTCCCCGCGACCACCGCCTCGAAGCCCTCCCGTTCGAGGGCGCGGGCGAAGGGCGTGGAGATCGACTCCTCGTCCTCGACGAAGAGGATCACGCCGCTGGTGCCGCTCGCCATGGGAGCCACTGTAGTCGGCGTTCTACGCCTCATCCAGGGGCGCCGGAAAGCTTGTCCAAGTCTTTACCCGGAGCTTGACGACCGCTTCCCGGCCCCTCCGCAGACTCGCTGGCGATCACTTGTACCGAACAAAGGAGAGCACTGATGGTGGCGAATATGAGAATGAGAATTGCGGCCGGGGCGACGGTCCTCGGCCTCGGTGGCCTGGCGGGATACGCGCTCGGCTCCAACGACGGGGCGCCGGCATCGGCGTCATCGCCGAGCGCCGAGGCCCAGAAGCCCAAGGTTCACACCCAGGTCGTCCATCGCACGGTCAACGTGCATCCCAAGGGTAAGGCCGCCGCTGCGGGCTCTGCCGCTCCGGCCGCGTCCTCGAGTCCGGCCGCGGCCCCGAGCACCTCGTACTCGGCACCCGCCCCGGCTCCGGCCCCTGCGCCGGCCCCCGCGGCGACGCCGGTGAGCGCGCCGTCCTCCTCCCAGCCCGTTTCCACTCACACGAGCGGCGGCGGATCGAGCGCGGGCGGCTCCGGCTCCTACGAGAGCGACGACGGTGGGTCCGACGACGGTGGGTCCGAGCACGAGAGCGAAGGCCAGGACGACAGGCGGCTGCCATGACCGACCTGCCTCCCCAGAGAGCAGACGGCTCGAACCCGGCAGCCGTCGCCATCACCGGGCGCCCCTCGGGGCGCCCGGAGGCGGCCACGGTCCCAGGCGTCGTGAGGCCCAGGCGTGGCCCGCGGTTTCTGCCGACGATGATGCTGTCGATTGCGACCTTCGCCGTGCTGTTCGAGTTCCTGTCCTTTCAGCTGACCTCGGGCAACGATCCGGCGCTGGGCTCATACCCGGTCGCCGCGACCAAGGCCGAGGCCAAGGCCGCACGACCGGTGATCAACCGAAAGATCATCAAGACCAAGGTCGTCCATCACCCGCCGAAGCCGGCGATCAGCAGCACCGCGGTGCCGGTCTCGTCTGCAACCACGTCGAGCGGATCCGCTCCGGCGCCGGTTTCGACCAGTGCTCCGGCCCCCGCCCCGGTGGCGGCTCCCGCTCCGGCTCCCGCCCCCGCCCCCGTGACGGCGACATCATGAGCACCGCCGACGTCACATTCAGGGCGATGGGGTCCGAGATTCGCCTGATCATCGGCGAGCCGGGACCCGGGGCCGATGAGCCCGAGGACGCCATCCGGAAGTCGAGGGACTTCATCGAGCACTTCGAGCAGTCCCTCTCCCGGTTCCGTCCCGAGAGCGAGCTCTGCAGGCTCAACGCCGACCCTCGGGAGGCGGTGCCGAGCTCCCCGCTTCTGCGGGATGCAGTCGACGCGGCGGTTCGCGCCGCCCGCGCCACCGACGGCCTCGTCGACCCAACCCTGATCGGTGAGATCGAGGCGGCGGGCTATGTGGAGTCCCGTGAGGGCTCGACGCCTGCCAGGCTCCAAGAGGCCCTCCTGCTCGCTCCGGGGCGCGCTCCGGCGCGTCCGAACCCCGACCGGCGCTGGGCGCAGATCGAGGTCGACGAGCAGGTCGGCGTCATCCGCCGCCCGCCCGGTGTGCGCATCGATAGCGGCGGGATCGGCAAGGGGCTCGCCGCCGACCTGCTCGCCGAGCGGCTCTCCCACCATCGGCGCTTCGTGGTCAACTGCGGCGGCGACCTCCGGGTCGGCGGTCTCGACTCGGGGCCGTTCGAGATCCTGGCCGAGCATCCGCTGACCGGCGAGCACGATCTGCGCCTTCGCATCGACGGCGGCGCGGTCGCAACCTCCGGGCTCAACGTCCGGGTCTGGCGTCATTGGGATGGGCACTTCGCCCATCACCTGATCGACCCCTCGACCGGTGGACCGGCCTGGACCGGCCTGGTCGGAGCGACGGCAATCGCGCCGACCGGGGTGGAGGCTGAGACCTTCGCCAAGGCGGCACTGCTCTCCGGCCCCGTCGGCGCTCGGCGAATCCTGGCGCGCCACGGCGGCCTGATCGTCCACGAGGACGGCGAGGCCGAGCCGGTCGGGCCGATCGACGCCAGCCCGCACATGACCGTCACGATCCCCGCCGGGATGCTGGCGAGCCGGAGTGGGGTGGCGGCATGACCCCCACGCTCACAGACCACCTCTGGTGGATCGCGAGTCGTGCCTCGGGACTGGTCGCGCTCGCCCTGATCAGCGGGTCGGTGATCTTGGGGCTGATGATGTCGGGGCGGATCATGCGCAAGCCCGGCCGCGCCAAGACGATGGTCGCCCTGCACGAGCAGCTGGCTCTCGCCGGAATGTTCGCGATCGTCATTCACGGCGTCACCCTGATGGGCGATGCGTTCCTGCACCCCGGAGTCACCGGTGTCCTGATCCCCGGCGCGATCGAATATCGGCCGCTCTGGACGGGCCTCGGCATCGGCGCCGGCTATCTGGCCGCGGCCCTCGGGCTCACGTTCTACGTCCGCAAGAGCATCGGCCCGCGCCTCTGGCGCAAGGCTCACCGGCTGACGATCGTCGTCTACGCCATGTCCGTCGCCCACGTGCTCGGAGCCGGCACCGACGCCTCGACGCCCTGGCTTCGAGCGTGGCTGCTGATCACCGCGCCGACGATCGCGGTCCTCTTCGCGATCCGGGTGACCGAGCCGATGAGACGGAAGCGCCGGGCCCGCTCGGCGCTTCCGAGGCAGCAGCAGCCGGCCCGGATCGGCCAGCCCGGCACCGAGGTGGAGGCATGAGCGCCGGAGTCGTGATCGCCGGTGGCGGGCTCGCCGCCCAGCGTTGTGCGGAGACCCTGCGCGCTCGCGGCTACGACGCGCCGGTGCGGATCGTCTGCGCCGAGCATGAGGCACCCTACGACCGCCCACCGCTGTCGAAGGGGATTCTCGCCGGCGACCTCGATGCCGAGGAGGTCCGTTTCCGCGCCCCCGATTGGTATGCAGACAACGAGGTCGAGCTGATCCTCGGCCGCCGCGCCTTCGGGCTCGATCCGGCGGCGCGGTGGCTGGAGCTCGACGACGGCAGCACCCTCGCCTACGACGACCTGCTGATCGCCACCGGCGCGAGCGCCCGGTCGTTGCCGATGTTCGACGGTTTCAGCAACGCGTTCGCGCTGCGCACGATCGAGGACGCCCGGCGGCTGCGCTCGGAGACCCGCCCCGGCGCTCACCTGGTGATCGTCGGCGCCGGATTCATCGGCCAGGAGGTCGCCTCGACCGCCCGCGCCCAGGGTCTCGAGGTGACGATCGTCGAGGCGCTCGAGCTTCCGCTCGCCGCGGTGCTCGGTGCCGACGTCGGCCGCTGGCTTGTCGACATGCACCGCGAGGAGGGCTGCCGGGTGCTGCTGTCGACGCAGGTTGCTTCAGCCCACGGCAACGGCCGGGTCGAGCAGCTCGAGCTCGCCGACGGCGAGCGGATCGACTGCGACGCGGTCGTGGTCGGCGTCGGCGTCTCTCCGGCGGCCGAGTGGCTCGCCGGCACCGGCCTCGAGACCGACGGCATCCGCACCGACGTCCGCGGACGCACCTCGCTCCCCAACGTCTATGCGGCCGGCGACGTCTCGCGACCGTTTGACCACCGGCTCGGCGATTACGCGCGGACCGAGCACTGGGACGCCGCCAGCCGTCAGGGGGTCGCCGCGGCGACGGCGATGCTCGGCGGTGAGGCCCGGCCGGCTCCCCTCCCGAGCTTCTGGAGCGACCAGTACGGGCTGCGGATCCAGTACGCCGGCCACGCTCCCGGCGCCGACGAGATCCGGATCAGCGGCGAGCCCGGCGACCGCGATTTCTCGGTCCTCTACCACCGCGAGAGCCGCCCGGTCGCGGCCCTGTCGGTCGGCCGCCCCCGCGAGCTGGCCGCGATGCGCAGGCTGATCGACGCCGCCCACCACCACGACCTTCAACCGACCGAGACCCACGAAGCACCCACGAAGGAGATGATCGGATGACCCTCATACCCACCATCGACGAAGGCGGCTGCAGCGCCCACGGCGACTGCGTCGACATCGCGCCCGGCGTCTTCGCCCTCGGCGAGACCGCGGTCGTGATCGGCACCGGCACCGACGAGGAGCTGATGGCCGCCGCCGAGGCCTGCCCGGCCCTGGCGATCACGCTGACCGATCAGAGCACCGGCCAGATCGTCTTCCCCTGACCGCGGAGGCGCCGGATGGCGGTAGCCTTGAGCCGATGAGCGGAGAAGCGAGCTTCACCACCGAGCAGGCCAGGGCGGCCGGCGAGTCGATCGGAATCGACTGGTCGGCCTCGCCGTTCGACGTCGAGCAGTTCCGGATGGGGATGGACGTCGAGCTCGAGCACGGCACCCGCGACATCGAGACGAACGTGACCGACGACGACGCGACCGTGACCGCGAAGATCGCCCGCGCCCACCTGAACGAGTTCCCCGACTACTACACCCGCCTGGCCGTGATGGAGGCCGAGGCCGAGGCCCACTGGGCCTCACAGGGCCAGTAGCTCCGCACGCCGCCGACCTCCACCGTCCGTAGGGTCCGGGAGCAGATGGCCGGAACTCTCCAGCGCCGGGACGCCCTCGCGATCTTCCTGTTCAGCGCCGGCAGCGCCTGGGGGGCCGGCAACGTCGGGCCGATCGTTCCCGAGCTCGCCGCTGACTTCGACCTCTCGCTGACCAGCGTCGGGCTGATCTCGGGGACGATCTTCTACCTTGGGACGCTCGCCGGCCTCGCGATCGGCCCGAGGCTGGCCGAGCGGACCGGGGTAGTCCACGGTCTGCGGGTCAGCTGCATGCTGATCGGGGTCGGCTGCCTGATCCTGGCGATCAGCCCGGGCTTCTACGTGCTCGCGGCGGGGCGCCTGATCGCCGGCGTTGGCTTCGGCGTCATCGCCACCCTCGGCCCCGTCTTCGCCCGCGAGGTCGGGGGCGTCAAGGGGGTCGGCGTGTTCGGGGGCTCGTTTCAGATGGGCATCGCCCTCGGCCTCGCTTCCGGAAGCGTGCTCGCCGACCTCGACGTCGATTGGCGGGTCGGCTTTCTCGTCTCGGCCGCGATGGGATTCTCGGCCCTGGCGGTTCTCCGCCGCAACCACACCGTCGCGATGGAGCTGGCGGGCGGCGGCTTCCTGAAGGCCGCGGTCGGGAGCCCCTCGGTCTATCGGCTTGCGCTCCTGTTCATCGCGATGTTCGCCGCCCCCCTGACGCTGGGCGCCTGGCTCGTCCACTTCCTCTCCGTCCAAGGCGGCATGCAGCTCGCACTGGCCGGCGCGCTGGGCTTCGTCCTCTTCGCCGCCTCGGGGGCGCTGCGCTTCGCCGGCGCGCGTCTCGATGCCGCCGGCGTCCCGGGGTGGATCCTCGCCGGTCTGGCGCCGATGCTCGCGGCGTTCGGAATCGCGGCGATCGCCTTCGATCAGTCGTTTGCGGTCGCCCTCCCGGCCGTCGTCGCGATCGCGGCCGGCTTCGCCCTTCCCTACGCGGTGATGATCGTGGCCGCGCAACGACTCTGGCCGCAGGAGCCGGCCGAACCGATCGCGCTGATGACCGCGTTCGGGAGCGCCATCCCGATCGCGCTGATCCCGCTCTTCGGTGCGATGCTCTCGGACGGCAACGGGGATGCGGCCTTCCTCGCGATGGCCGCGTTCGTGGCGATCGCGGGGCTGCTCAACGCCCGCCTGCCCACGGAACCGATCCGCGTCGCGTAGGGCTCAGTGGCGACATCGCTGGCGCCGAGCGCTAGGCCGAATCGCCGAAGCCGGTCCTACCGAGGTACCTGTCAGACTCCTCGGCGAGGTCGCCGGGTCCTTCGAAGACGCCCTTTGCCTGAGGCCTCTCCTTCCACGAGCCGGCGGCCACCGCGGTCACCGCTTCCCTCCGCTCAGGTTCGTCCATCCGATCGATGTGGCGCCTCATCTGGAGGGCGCCATTGAGGGCGGCGACAAACTCGCTGTCGGCCGGGGTTGAGGTGGGCGATGCACCTCCCGCCTCGCCCGTCCAGGCCTCGACCGCGAGCCAGGACCAGAGCCGAGCTCCGAGGACCCAGTCGACTGGCTCTGGGAATCCCCCGGGCCCGCGCGTACCAGCGATCAACTGCTGCACGCTCTGTCGCGATCGTCCAAGCCGCCGGGCGATCTCGCTGGCGGTAACCAGCTGCTCAACCTCAACCCTCACAACGCTGACACCTTCGACCGACCGGATGTCCTTGAGGGCTGAGATGACGGCGCTCGCGAAATCGTCGGCCTCTCGCGTGAACTCCGCATGGGGGACGCCGTGGCGCACGCTGAAGGTGGCGTCATCGCAGCCCGCATTGATCAGGGTTTCGGCGACCTCGTTCAGGTAGCTCTCGGGATCGGCATTGACGTCAAGCGCCAGGTCGAACTGATGCGCGCGTCCAGTCATGGCCGGTTCCTCTCCAGGCGCCGAACCGCCCGTGTGATGTCCCGGGCCACGTCCCCGGGGTTTCGCGGGGTGCCATCGAGGCGGATCATGATCTCACCATCCGGGGATCTGATCCTGCCCCACGCATGCCCCCGCCCCTTGCTTTTCGTCTCCACAGTCCAACCACTCCGCTCTGCCGCACGCAAGGCTCCCTCGAGCTCTTTCTTCGGGTGTCGCGGGCGGCTCACTGAGGATAGAGCGTGGTGTAGTCGTTTGTCAACAAGGTATGTTCACCGAGACCCACCGGACGCTAGAGGGACAGAGCTCACGTGTGGGGCACTGGATGTGTCAAGTCTGGAACGGATCCGATACAAGACGCTGGAGTGACCGCTCGACGCTGACAGCAGCCTGGGTGGGATCATCGAGCCGTGTCCCGATCCACGAGGCGGCGGTAAGACGCGGCACCGAAAGGAACCACGGATGAGCGACCGTAAGACGATCGAAGCAATCGGCGCGCCCGAGGCCGCCGGCCCCTACTCCCACGCCACTGTCCACGATGGCGTTCTCTACTGCGCCGGGCAGGTGCCGATCGACCCCGACACCGGCAGGCTGATCGAGGCCGGTCCGGGCGAGCAGACAGCGCGCTGTCTGCAGAACCTCGAGGTCGTCTGCGCCGCCGCCGGGACGACTTTGGCGCAGGCGTTGATGGTCAACGTCTACACCACCGATCTGGCCTCCGGGCCCGAGATCAACGCCGCCTACGCGGAGGCGTTCACGGCCGACCCCCCGGCTCGCGCGATGGTCGGCGTCTCGGCGTTGCCACTCGGCGCGAGCGTCGAGATCGCGGCGATCGTCCACCTCTCCTCGCACACGTAGATGGACGGCGGGGCCGACGACCCGTTCGAGCCGTCCATCGAGGAGCTGCGAGCGGTCCTCGCCGCCTCGCGCCCGCTCGTCCGCGAGACCCCGACGATGACCTCCCGCAGCCTCAGCCGCGAGATCGGCGGGGAGATCGTGCTCAAGGCCGAGAACCTCCAGCGGACCGGCTCGTTCAAGCTCCGCGGCGCGTTGGCAAAGCTGCGGTCGGTGAAGACCGTCGAGGTCCGAGGCGTCGTCGCCGGGAGCGCCGGCAACCACGCCCAGTCGCTCGCCTACGCTGCCCGCAGCGTCGAGTTGCCCTGCCGGGTCTACATGCCGACTACCGCCTCGATCGGCAAGGTTCAGGCCGTCGAGGCGTTCGGCGGGGATGTCGTCCGCGGCGGCGACTCCGTCGACGAGTGCATCGGGCTCGCTCGTGATGCCGCCGAGGCCGAGAGCCTCCTCTTCGTCCACCCCTTCGACGACCCCGACGTGATCAGCGGCCAGGCCGGAGTCGGCCTCGAGCTCGCCGAGCAGGTCGAGGGGCTGAAGCGGGTCTTCGTGCCGGTCGGCGGGGGAGGGCTCGCCAGCGGCGTGGCCCTGGCGATCAAGCTGCAGGCCCCCGATACCGAGGTGGTCGGTGTCCAGGCGGCCGGCTGCGACACGATCGCCGGCTCACTCGAAGCCGGCCACCCCGTCGGGATCCCGGTCGCTCACACGATCGCCGACGGCATCGCGATCAAACGACCCGGCAAGGTCACGCTGCCCCTGCTCGACCGCTGGCTCGATGGGATGGTCACCGTCGACGACGAGGCGATCGTCGAGGCCATGGTCCTGCTCGCCGAACGGACCAAGCTCGTCACCGAGGGCGCCGGGGCGGTCGCCGTCGCCGCGCTGATGGCCGGGGTCGTCCAACCAGCACCGAGGGGAGCCACCGCCGCGATCCTCTCCGGCGGCAACGTCGACCCGCGCCTGCTCGCCGCGGCGATCAACCGCCACGAGATCCTCGAGAGCCGCCGCGTCCGCATCTCCACCCGGGTCGCCGACACCCCCGGCGGCCTCGCCGAGCTCCTCCGCGCGATCGCCGAGGGCGGGGTCAACATCCTCGAGGTCTCCCACGTCCGCGACCTCGCCGACCTCGACCTGAGCCAGACCTCCGTCGACCTCGTGCTCGAGACCCGAGGCCCCGAGCACATCGCCCAGCTCACCGCCGAGCTCGAGGCGGCAGGCTACGAGGTCAGCGAGTCGAGCTGAGCCGAAGCGCCCCGGTCTCGCGAGTTGTCAGTTCCGGCCGCCGGGGACGTCTCTGCGCGTTCGGCAGCCGCGAACGGTCAGTCGGCCTGCGGCGGGAAGGAGCTCGACATCGACCGTCCGCCGGGCTACCGTCGCCAGGCCTGCGTCGCAGGTGATCAGCGGGATCGAGATCGCCTCGGCCAGCGCCAGGTAGGCCGCGTCGTAGGCACTCAGGTCATTTCGGAGCTCCCAGATCCGGTCGATGAACGGCTCATGCGGAAACCGGATCGAGCGCGAGATCGGCGAAGTCATCGAGCGCGTCGGAAGCACGATCGGCGGTCAGACGACCCGTGAGCACCGATCGGCGAAGCGCATTGAGGACCTCGATATCGATCAGGTACGGCGCGGCCAGGTCGTCCTCCTGCGTCAGCCGATCCGCGACCCCGTCATGCAGATCGCGACCGATGATGGCGTCGAACGCCGCGGACGCATCGACGACGATCATCGATCAGTCCGGATCGTCGCGCTCTCGCGGATAGTGTCCACGATCTCCTGACTGTCAGCCCCGCCCGATCGGTTGCGAGCGCGTTTGAGGACTTCTGCGATGCGGCGGCTTCGACTGTCTTGCGCTCCAGCTCGGCCAACGCGTAGTCAGACAGGGACATACCGGCCTTGCGGCCCGCAGGCGCAGCTCGGCGTGGGTTTCGTCGGACATGTTGCGGATCTGGATCGTCTTCATCGGCCTCAGACTAGCAACTCGCATGCCTACACCCAATCTGCATGCTCATCGTCGAGACCTACCGATTCGCCGTTCCCGTCCTCGATCCGGAAGGCGTCCGCGAAGCCGCATTCCTCGGCGATCAACATCGTCGCGATCGCCAGGAACTCGGTGATCACGGCCAGTTCCCGGTCGTCGTGGTGCTCGGCGATCACCGCGAGCATCGCCCGTAGCCGCTCGGCGCTGCGGCTGATCACCTCGAGGCCGTCGATGTCGGGATCGCAGAGTTCCGCCTCGACGACCTGGTGGACCGCCCCGGTCGCGTTCAGCAGCGCGGTGATCAGCCGGTCGAGCTCGGCCCCATCCATCGGTTCGACGAGGATCGCCATGCCCCGATAACCCCGGGGAAGGGAAGGGTGCCCCGCTCAGCCCCGGTCCAGAGCCAACGGAACCCTGCTGTCAGCCCTCGCTGGCCGCGTCGACGATCTTCAGCACCTTCTTGGTCAGATAGGGCCCGAAGATCACCTTCTTGAGCTTCTTGTAGCCGAAGCTGGTGACCGAGTTGAGGTACCGGTCTCCCGAGCGACTGGCGATCGTCCACCCGCCGCCGCTCGCGCCGTTGCGCATGTCGCAGCCGATCCCCGAGGCGGGCCTGCCCGGCGCCCGGTCGTTGAAGTCGGTGCCGGCAAACGGCGCCTTGCATCCCCACATCAGCTCGGTCCCTCCGAGGTTGCTCGGGTAGCCGATCGCCCTGTACCTCTGCTTCCGAGGTTGCCCCCAGGCGAGGCCGAGCTCGCCGACGGCGCCGCCGATCGGGCCGTGTGAGCGGTCGAGCCGCACGGCCGCGTAGTCGAAGTTGAGGTTCTCCGACTTGAACCACTGCTGGTTGATCACCACGTCGCGACCGCCCCAGGCCCCGAACGGGCGAGCCCCGTCGGCGTAGGCGGGGACGAATCGCAGGTGGCTTGCGAACCCTCGCCCGCGCTCGTAGACGCAGTGGGCCGCGGTGAGGATGACGCTGTTGCTCGGCGTGTCGACCACCGTCGCCGAACAGGAGTACGAGCCGAACCCCTTGAAGCGGCCCACAAGACGACCATTCGCCCGCTCCGGGAACGCGCTCACCTCGTCGGCGGGGATGGGAGCCGAAGTGAACGGAGGCGGCGGACCGTCAGGCCTGACCACACCCCGCGAAGGTGGTTGAGGCGCCCGGGTGCGCGAGGCCTCAAGGCCGCCGCCCGCCGCGCCCTCGTCGCCGGCGGCGGGGTCGACACGGATCCCGCCGGCCCCGGCCCGCATTGGCAGCGGCAGTGGGGGGGCCGAGCGAATCCGCCGTGGCGTCCAGAAACCCGACGAATCGCTCCCAGCCGATCCCGAGACATCCCGTTCGACGATCCCACCGGCCGCCGGAGCGGACGCGGCGACACCAAGCAGCCCGGCACAGACGGCGAGCGCGACCAGAGCGATTCTCGGAAACGCGAAGTCCACCCCGCCAGGGTAGAAGAGCGCCGATCAGGGCACACCCACCATGGTTGTCGATGGACACCCGCGACCCGACCGCATCACTCGGGCCCTTGCCGCCTGCCCGGCGGGGGAGGCTTCGTCGCGACGACCGGCGGCTTCCTCAGCTCCATGTATCCCTCCGGATCGCAGTGGACGGTCCGCGGCTTCGACTCGGCCGGCGGCATCGGAGCGATGACCGCCGATTACGTCTGCAAGAGCGCCGGGGGAATGGCGACCGTCAAGTTCCGCGACGTCGTTCCGGCCGGCGGTACCCTCTCGCCGCGGGCCAAATGCAAGAGCAATCTTCGTGTGGTCGGCGGCGGCGTCGCGACCAGCGGATCGCCTGATGCCAGCCAGATCGTCTCCTCCTACCCCGACGACTTCGGCGACGGCGACGGGATCCCCGACAACGGCTGGAAGGTGAAGGTCAACAACTACTCCGGCCAGAACCTCGGAGTCAACGTCTACGCGATGTGCATGCGCTGACCGCTCCTCGCCGGCCGCGACGTCTGGCGCCTAATCCGGCAGCAGCGTCAGCGCCTCGCAATGCCGGGGCCTGACGACGGAGAAGTGGCGCCGATCCAGCGTGGCGAGCTCGGTGACCCCGAGCCTTTCACACGCCGCGATCACCGAAGCGTCCACGGTCCCGAGACCGAGGTCCGCGTACTCGTCCAGCAGCTCGACGATCCGCCTCCAATCGGCGGGCTCGACCGGCTCGGCGAACAACTCGCCCGTCTCCAGTGAGGCGATGAAGGTGCGCTCGGCTGCAGGACCGATTCGCGGTTTCGAGCAGATGGGCGACCTCGGCGATCACGAGTGTCGGCACGACCAGCGGGCCGGGCGCGTTCGCGAGCAGACTCGGCGCAACGCTCATGGCAGCGATCGTTCGTGGCCGCGGCGGCGAAGAGCGGCCCGGCATCGAAGACCAGCATTCAACCCCAGCGTTCCTTCATCGCCTCAGCGAAGTACTTGTCGACGTTCTCTGCGATATCCGGGTCATCCGACATTCCGATGCCGATGAAGCCGAGTCGCCGCTTGACCGGGGCCTCGGGTTCGGCCAGATGGCGCTCGACGGCATCGCGGACGATCTCGGCCACCGACACACCGCGCATCCGCGACTCCTGCCGAAGCCGGGCGAGGGTCTCATCGGGGAGCATGACGGTGGTTCGCTTCATGAAGCGATCATATCGCATCACTGATGAATGGAAATCGGCCATGCCGAGTCAATCCCGCGGGACGCCAGTGCCCCCGCCGCCGGAGGTGCACCTGCAGGGGCCGGAGCGACTTCCACCGACTCGACTAGGGTCCCTCGTCGATTTCACCGAACCACGAAGGGGGATGGGGATTGACTGCCCTGAAGAGGCTGCTGCCGGCGTCTGCAATCGCGGCAGCGGCGATTGGATCGATCGTGGTCGGGGGACCGTCAGCCATCGCGACCGGACAGCGCGGTGACAGCCAGCGCCAGTCGAAGACGGCGTCGGTCGTCTCGGTGACCGACGGCGACACGATCAACGTCAGCCTCCACGGCGAGACCCAGCCGGTCCGCTTCATCGGCATCGACACCCCCGAGGTCTACCCCGTCAAGGACTGCGGCGGCGATCAGGCCAGCGCCTCCATGAACCAGATGCTGAAGACCGGCGATCGGGTCCGCCTGGTCCGTGACCGCAGCCAGGACAACAGGGACATCTATGACCGCCTGCTCCGATACGTCGAACTGAAGGGCTCCGACCTGGGCCGCAAGCAGGTCCACCGGGGCTGGGCCGAGGTCTACGTCTTCGACCGGCCCTTCGACCGCCTCGGCAGCTACCGGCGCCAGCAGTCCAAGGCCCGCAACGCCGATCGCGGCGTCTGGGGAACGTGTCCGGGCAACTTCCCGGACCCTGAGCCCTCAGCCGTAGCTTGGGCGGATCTTAAGCGGCCAGCGACGCCTCGATGTCCTTGACGAGCAGCTGCATGTTCATCGGATCTGACGGGGACTCCTCGAAACCGAAATGCTCGTAGAACCCACGCGCCGCGACAGTTAAGGCGTGGGCGAGCATCAGACGAGCAGCGGCCTCGTCCGAAACGGCGATCGCTCGCCTCATCGCATCCTTGAGCAGGAACGCCCCAACGCCCCGGCCCTGGGCCGTCCTGTCGACCGCGAGGCGAGCCAGCACGACTGCAGGGATCGGGTGCCGAGGCATTCCCTTGGCGGCTCGCTCGGTCGCCTCCTCGTGGCTGATCGAGCCGAGTGCAAGCGCGTGATAGCCGACGACCCGTCCGATCTCGTTGTCGGTGACCACGTAGGTCCTGGCGGAGTTCGCGCCGCCTGCGGCGCGGGCATGCTGTCCCAGCCAAAGGTTGAGTGAGCTTTCCCCGCAGTCGAAGCCGGCGAGAACGTGGCCCGCGCTGAGCCTCTCGGGATCGCTGTAACGGGGAACCGGTGCCATACGGACGTCTTCCCCTGCCTCACCGAGGAGCTACTCAGGTCGGGGACGATCGAACAGCTTGACCAGCTCCGGCTTGACCTCCGCCGGCCGGTCCATCGCGGCTTCAATCGCTCGCCAGCGTTCGTCATCGACGACGAAGCTGGTCCTGTCGGCCAGCGTGCGCTCGGCCCGCTCCCTGCCGCTCTCGACCAGGAACTGAGTCAGGGACTCATCCTGCTCCGACGCAGCCTCGTCGAAAAGCCGCCGATCCTCTTCGTCGATCCGCAGGTTGACCCGCTGGGTCTTTGCCTGTGACTTTCGAACTGGAGTTTCCATGGTGTGTCCATTGTACATACGTTGTATGTCGACCTCTCGACTTCGGACGCGGCAGCCACACCGAGTCAATCCCGCCGACCCCTTGCGCGCCCCCTCTCCCGAGAAGGGCGCTCAGTCGGCTGCGAACTCAGATCGAGATCGTGCCGGCGGCGGATGCAGGTTCCTGGGGGAGCCCGGTCTGTCCCGTCTCCTCGAGGTAGAACGCGACGGCCTCGGTGATCCTCTCCTCGACCTGCTCTCGGCTTTCACCCAGGGCGACGACGCCGGGAAGGTCGGGCAGGTAGGCACCCCACCCTCCGTCCTCAGCCTGCTCGTAGATGACGACGTACTCGCTCATCGCAGCTCCTTAAGTCCGCTCCGCTTTCGAATGTTAGCCACGGTGCCAACTGGCACCGTGTTGCTCCCTTTGCCGGCGACGACCACGACATTGATCGAATCCGGGTGGACCCACATCTCATGCGAACCACGCTGACGCGCGACGCGCCACCCGTTAATGGCAAGGATCCTCCGGACTTCCCGGTACTTCTTTGGCACGCTTCGGAAAACCCCGAGCGGCGTTCCTCTGCCCTAGGACGGGACGCCAGCCGCTTCCGGGTCGCAGCGCGGATGGCGTGCTCGAGCTGGTCGCGTCGCATCAGCCCTCCTCGAGAACCGCGCGGCGCTCACCGGACGAGAGCAGGCCGCCGAAGGGGCTGACCTCTCGCATTTCGATCGAGCCTCGATCCAGTCCCGTGAGAACACGATGGAGACCGGGGACGTCACCGGTCTCGATGAGCGATTCCCAGCGCTCCAGGTTCCGCTCGTGCGGCTGGCCGCGCACGCCTTGCCGCAGGCGACTCAGGTTGTGAGTCAGGGTTGGCCGCCACTCCTCCAGCCGAGAGCGATCGAGTGACGTCGAGAGCTGGCGGTGAAGTCGCCAAGAGCTCCGCTCAGAACGAGTGAGACTGGGAACCACGGGGCGCCGCACCACCTCCAGGCGCCGCCCCATGGACGACAGCAGCCGGTCGAGCTGCTCGTCGCTCATCTCGATCCTGCCGGAGAGCATCTGACTGATGCTCGGCTGGTGGACGCCGCTCACTCGCGACAGCTCTGATTGGCTGGTGCCGGTCTCAGACATCACCTCGCTCAGCAATTGGCCACGTTCGTTCATGGCGTGACTATAGCAGTTTATGCTATATCCGCCAGGAGGAAGTGCCGCCCGGGATCAGCCCGT